>NZ_LELF01000001.1:0-2275 GCF_001029205.1 Paenibacillus sp. VT-400
TTAGTACGTGGACGTAGACCCGAAACCGGGTGATCTACCCCTGTCCAGGGTGAAGGTGCGGTAACACGCACTGGAGGCCCGAACCCACGCATGTTGAAAAATGCGGGGACGGATCAAAGCTTGCTTACAGCTCCCCGAGGCAGTTTCGTTGTTCGCCACGTCCTTCATCGGCTCCTAGCGCCTAGGCATCCTCCGTGTGCTCTTAGTAGCTTAACCATATTCGCCCTATTCAGACTCGCTTTCGCTGCGGCTCCGGCTCTTCACCTTAACCTTGCACGGGAACGTAACTCGCCGGTTCATTCTACAAAAGGCACGCCATCACCCCTACTGCTTCTGCTTCTGCTTCTGCTTCTGCTTCTGCTTCTGCTTCTGCTTCTGCTTCTGCTTCTGCTTCTGCTTCTGCTTCTGCTTCTGCTTCTGCTTCTGCTTCTGCTTCTGATAGATGATTGGGGTGAAGTCGTAACAAGGTAGCCGTATCGGAAGGTGCGGCTGGATCACCTCCTTTCTATGGAGAATCGTTTCCTGCAACGGAAACATTCAAATATGCAGAATTTCATCTATTTGGCTTGTTCTTTGAAAACTAGATATCGAAACGAAACAAACGCGAATTAGAACATTCCTTTAAGCTGAACTTGTGCAAACAAGTCAAGTGTATAAAGGTAGTTAAATTGAGTGCCCACCCGAAGTGCTGGCAACTAAATATAAGGGTTGCGCTCGTTGCGGGACTTAACCCAACATCTCACGACACGAGCTGACGACAACCATGCACCACCTGTCTTGAATGTTCCGAAGATCTTCGGAACATTCAAGACAGGTGGTGCATGGTTGTCGTCAGCTCGTGTCGTGAGATGTTGGGTTAAGTCCCGCAACGAGCGCAACCCTTATATTTAGTTGCCAGCATTTCGGATGGGCACTACGTCTTTTGTATCTTCGACGTCTTTTGTATCTTCGACGTCTTTTGTATCTTCGACGTCTTTTGTATCTTCGACGTCTTTTGTATCTTCGACGTCTTTTGTATCTTCGACGTCTTTTGTATCTTCAACCTATGTATTCAGTTATGAGTAACTGGAAATTACCCCAGCTGGGTTTCCCCATTCGGACACCCCCGGATCAAAGCTTGCTTACAGCTCCCCGAGGCAGTTTCGTTGTTCGCCACGTCCTTCATAAAGGAATGTTCTAATTCGCGTTTGTTTCGTTTCGATATCTAGTTTTCAAAGAACAAGCTCCATGCAAAAGCAAGCTGTTTTGAGAGTTTGAGCTCTCAAAACCGAACAACGAGTGAGTGTTTTGCAGCTAATAGCTTAGCTTACATTTCAGAGATCGTTCTCTGAAAACTAGATTCGAAACGAAACATGCGAATTATCACTTGCTATTGGATAAGCCCTCGACCGATTAGTACTGGTCAGCTCCATGCATTGCTGCACTTCCACCCTTGAAGACGACGAGGTAGATAGGCTGGGGGTGGAAGTGCAGCAATGCATGGAGCTGACCAGTACTAATCGGTCGAGGGCTTATCCAATAGCAAGTGATAATTCGCATGTTTCGTTTCGAATCTAGTTTTCAGAGAATGAGTAACTGGAAATTACCCCAGCTGGGTTTCCCCATTCGGACACCCCCGGATCAAAGCTTGCTTACAGCTCCCCGAGGCAGTTTCGTTGTTCGCCACGTCCTTCATCGGCTCCTAGCGCCTAGGCATCCTCCGTGTGCTCTTAGTAGCTTAACCGTTTCGATATCTAGTTTTCAAAGAACAAGCTCCATGCAAAAGCAAGCTGTTTGAGAGTTTGAGCTCTCAAAACCGAACAACGAGTGAGTGTTTTGCAGCTAAGCTGCATATTTGAATGTTTCCGTTGCAGGAAACGATTCTCCATAGAAAGGAGGTGAAACTGCCTCGGGGAGCTGTAAGCAAGCTTTGATCCGGGGGTGTCCGAATGGGGAAACCCAGCTGGGGTAATTTCCAGTTACTCATAACTGAATACATAGGTTGTGCAGAGGCATACCAGGGGAACTGAAACATCTAAGTACCCTGAGGAAGAGAAAACAATAGTGATTCCGTCAGTAGCGGCGAGCGAACGCTAGCCGTATCGGAAGGTGCGGCTGGATCACCTCCTTTCTATGGAGAATCGTTTCCTGCAACGGAAACATTCAAATATGCAGCTTAGCTGCAAAACACTCACTCGTTGCTCAGTTTTGAGAGCTCAAACTCTCAAACAGCTTGCTTTTGCATGGAGCTTGTTCTTTGAAAACTAGATATCGAAACGAAACAAACGCGAATTAG
>NZ_LELF01000010.1:0-697 GCF_001029205.1 Paenibacillus sp. VT-400
TCCCCGCATTTTTCAACATGCGTGGGTTCGGGCCTCCAGTGCGTGTTACCGCACCTTCACCCTGGACAGGGGTAGATCACCCGGTTTCGGGTCTACGTCCACGTACTCAGCGTTCGCTCGCCGCTACTGACGGAATCACTATTGTTTTCTCTTCCTCAGGGTACTTAGATGTTTCAGTTCCCCTGGTATGCCTCTACACAACCTATGTATTCAGTTATGAGTAACTGGAAATTACCCCAGCTGGGTTTCCCCATTCGGACACCCCCGGATCAAAGCTTGCTTACAGCTCCCCGAGGCAGTTCCGTGCATTAGTACGAGCCAGCTTATAGGCAGTGCTTGGCCCCATCAGTGATTCATCGGCCATAATGGCAATATCAAAGCGACGGGTCAGACGTTGCATGGCATCAATATTGTCAATAGCACAAGGCTGTTCAATCAGGTCAACGCCACCTTCCTGTAGTAGAGTAATGCCCTTAATCGCATCTAGCTCTGACCAGGCACGGTTTACATCTACACGAATAGAAACGTCATTGCCTAAGGCTTTTTTAATTGCCAGAACATGTTCAACATCTGCTTCTACTGGACGTGAACCGATTTTTAGCTTGAAGAAGTTATGGCGTTTTGCAGCCAGCATCTTTTGTGCTTCAGCAATGTCTTTTTCAGTATCACCAGAAGCCAGTACCCAGAGGACCGGTAC
>NZ_LELF01000100.1:0-370 GCF_001029205.1 Paenibacillus sp. VT-400
TCACTCTACGTGATCTAGTACATGCAATTCTTTACGTAGCGATCCAAGAAGGTGACCTGACTGTAGAGAAGAAAGGTAAGAAAAACATTTTCTCTGGCCGTATCCTTGAGATCGACCTGACAGAAATGGAAACTGACCTGACTGTTGAGCAAGCATTCGAACTTTCTGATGCTTCTGCTGAACGTTCTGCTGCTGGTTGTGCGATCACGCTTTCTGAAGAGAAAGTTGCTGAATACCTACGTTCTAACATCACTATGCTGAAGTGGATGATTTCACAAGGCTATGGCGATGCTCGTACTATGGCGCGCCGTGTTGAGAACATGGAAAAATGGTTAGCTAATCCATCACTTATTAAAGCTGATGCTGATGC
>NZ_LELF01000101.1:0-368 GCF_001029205.1 Paenibacillus sp. VT-400
AATAAGCATTCTAGTCAGCTAATAATGCATATACAAAAAAATGATGAGAATTAAATAATTAGTGAAATACCGATATTTTAGAATTTATGTAACGAAACTGGATATTATTTTTAAAAATTGTACAGTCTTGCATATCGCTGACCTACCGACTACAGGTAGAATATAAGCTACCGTGCACAAGATCTCTCTCACGTCCTATGAATATTTTAATCGTTGATGATCATCCACTGTTTCGTCATGCTTTAATTCAAGCCGTTCGTTATAGCTTACCGCAAGCACAAATTCATGAAACTGCAGCAGTAAATGAATTTTATGAACGCCTGGAAAATGGTCCTGAACCTGATCTTGTGCTGCTGGATCTGAATTTA
>NZ_LELF01000102.1:0-365 GCF_001029205.1 Paenibacillus sp. VT-400
CTTTAGGGATTTTACAAAGTGCACCAAAGCCACCAAGACCGCCCATAACTTCAGGACGTTTAGTGCGCTTAGCGACGGACTTGATTCGGTCGACTAACGCGTCTCCCGCTTCAATATCGACACCTGCATCTTTGTAGCTTAAACCAGTGTTTGGGGTAGAAGTTGAGTTGCTCATAATGAAGTCTCCGCATTCGCGGCGCTGATTATACCCGAATATACGAAACTCTTATGTTATTTATGTCCTAAAATGCTATCTTTATTCAAATATTTTACTTTTTATAATGATTAATAGAGAAAAGGCAAGACTTTATGGTAGATCGTACCTTACGTCGCATTTTTATCTTGGCTGGTATCGCCTTGATTAT
>NZ_LELF01000103.1:0-544 GCF_001029205.1 Paenibacillus sp. VT-400
ACGTCTTTTGTATCTTCGACGTCTTTTGTATCTTCGACGTCTTTTGTATCTTCGACGTCTTTTGTATCTTCAACGTCTTTTGTATCTTCGACGTCTTTTGTATCTTCGACGTCTTTTGTATCTTCGACGTCTTTTGTATCTTCAACGTCTTTTGTATCTTCGACGTCTTTTGTATCTTCTGCAATTTTTCACAAACATGCCGGTCAGCCTTTTTCCTCCTCCTGCCACGAGAACAGTGGGCCATCGAAGGACTAAGTGTCGCAGAAGCCAATTCTTCATTCGCCAGCCTTAGGCAGCCAAGATGGATTGAATCTGTATATAAGAGTTGGGGAGAGCGATTATTCTATATTCCTGCTTCGCTGATGGAGACATTGACGATTGCTTACGCACAAAGAGAGGGTATAACCGTTAAACAGATGGCACAGCATGCTCATGTATTACAGGAAGGAAAGCCGGATACTGCTGCGGAACTTCTTCATCGGGTCGCGGGGATTGAAAGAGCAGGACTTCCTTTGACAGGGAAGGGCACTATACATAAGAAAAG
>NZ_LELF01000104.1:0-364 GCF_001029205.1 Paenibacillus sp. VT-400
AGCAGCTAGACATGCGTCGCCTTTTTCAGCGAGGACAGCTCCAGAGAAGAAGGGAAAAGAAAAAAAGAAAAGGAGAAAGAGAGGAAGCAAGCCAGACCCTGCATCCACCCGATCACTATCTGAAGAACCCAGATAGACACACATGAATGCCCCACCTGCTTTATCCACCAGCCTTACCTGGTGCAACCCTACGATTAGATCAGCTGACCAAGCTTCTACCTTTTCAGCGCCACCATCTTCCGGACGAGCGTATGGTGAGATTTTAATCATCCTTCGGTATCCCGCCCAGGCGGGCTACGGCACTTCATCGGCAAACGCAACGTCTGCACAGGGCCCGGCCAAAACTGCGCCTGACGCAGGTTCA
>NZ_LELF01000105.1:0-363 GCF_001029205.1 Paenibacillus sp. VT-400
GATGGTAGGTACTTTTTACAGAGCTTCCTCGCCGGAAGCGGGTCCTTTTGTGAGCGATGGTGATAAAGTTGTTGAGAAAACAACGGGATGTATCATCGAAGCTATGAAGCTGATGCACGAGCTTGATGCGGACATCAAGGGAGAAATCGTTGAAGTGCTGGTTGAGAACGGACAGCTGGTCGAGTATGGGCAGCCCCTTTTCCTGGAGAAATCGGAATAACCGTTATAGCTGGTTAACAGCTAACCGCATGAGCTTCGAAGGAGGACAAAACGAAATGACATTTCAAAAAATACTGATTGCGAACCGTGGAGAGATTGCGGTACGTATTATTCGTGCCTGCCGAGAAATCGGTATCTCAACGG
>NZ_LELF01000106.1:0-362 GCF_001029205.1 Paenibacillus sp. VT-400
TTCGGGGAGCCATATGGAGAGGTGTCCGAGCTGGCCGAAGGAGCACGATTGGAAATCGTGTAGGCGTCACAAGCGTCTCGAGGGTTCGAATCCCTCTCTCTCCGCCATAATATTAAGGCCCGTTGGTCAAGGGGTTAAGACACCTCCCTTTCACGGAGGTAACAGGGGTTCGAATCCCCTACGGGTCATAATAACTTCAAAAAAAGAAGTTGATTTTTACAACAAGATTATGGTATGATCATAAATGTGTTGTTCGGAGGCTTAGCTCAGCTGGGAGAGCATCTGCCTTACAAGCAGAGGGTCGGGGGTTCGATCCCCTCAGCCTCCACCATATAAACTTTATAACGACGCGGGGTGGAGCA
>NZ_LELF01000107.1:0-380 GCF_001029205.1 Paenibacillus sp. VT-400
TGAAGCAACTTCACCCGATAAGCATACAGCCCCAAATGACGATAGGCCTGGTCATGCAGTTTCTGCTCAGCTTGTTTTGCTCCATCACGATCATAAGGAATCGTTGCACGGCTAAAATACAGCGCCTGATTGTGCTTTGACATCACCACTTTCACGATACTGTCACGCTGAAATTCTTCAAGCTGATGAATCGACTCACAAAGTGTCGACATAGACGATTCTGGCTGATCGACCAGTAGCTGAGCCACCTGCTGAACCAGTTGCGCAGGTAATAACGGCTCATCACCTTGGACATTAACGATAATATCATCACTTGCCCAACCTTTAATTTTTGCTACTTCACTTAGGCGGTCGGTTCCCGATGGATGATCAGGTGAAGT
>NZ_LELF01000108.1:0-360 GCF_001029205.1 Paenibacillus sp. VT-400
TATACACTTGACTTGTTTGCACAAGTTCAGCTTAAAGGAATGTTCTAATTCGCGTTTGTTTCGTTTCGATATCTAGTTTTCAAAGAACAAGCCAAATAGATGAAATTGTTTGGTGGAGCCAAGCGGGATCGAACCGCTGACCTCCTGCTTGCAAGGCAGGCGCTCTCCCAGCTGAGCTATGGCCCCTCATCAAATTCCATCAAAACTGAACAAATGGATAAGTAACTGTGTTGCTGTTGCAGGTTCTGAGAACCTGCATATTTGAATGTTTCCGTTGCAGGAAACGATTCTCCATAGAAAGGAGGTGATCCAGCCGCACCTTCCGATACGGCTACCTTGTTACGACTTCACCCCAATCAT
>NZ_LELF01000109.1:0-485 GCF_001029205.1 Paenibacillus sp. VT-400
GGAGTAACCGGAGCAACAGGCACAGCAGGTACAACCGGAGTAACCGGAGCAACAGGCACAGCAGGTACAACCGGAGTAACCGGAGCAACAGGCACAGCAGGTACAACCGGAGTAACCGGAGCAACAGGCACAGCAGGTACAACGATCAAAGCTTGCTTACAGCTCCCCGAGGCAGTTTCGTTGTTCGCCACGTCCTTCATCGGCTCCTAGCGCCTAGGCATCCTCCGTGTGCTCTTAGTAGCTTAACCATATCGCTCGTGTTCGAGCTGTCACTCCGCTTGGTTTGCTTGCGCAAATCCAAAAGTCGTTCCATTTCGATCACTCGCTCATGCAATCTACCTTATAAAAACACTTCACTTGTTTGCACAAGATCAGCTTAAAGGAATGTTCTAATTCGCGTTTGTTTCGTTTCGATATCTAGTTTTCAAAGAACAAGCTCCATGCAAAAGCAAGCTGTTTTGAGAGTTTGAGCTCTCAAAACCGAA
>NZ_LELF01000011.1:0-370 GCF_001029205.1 Paenibacillus sp. VT-400
GTCAGTACTTTCGCCCAAGAGCCACCTGAAGCGCCTCTTTATCCAGCATGGCTTCGGCAAGCAGCTTCTTGAGTCTGGTGTTCTCTTCCTCAAGCGACTTCAGGCGCTTAACTTCAGGCACCTCCATACCGCCATACTTCTTACGCCAGGTGTAAAACGTGGCATCGGAAATGGCATGCTTGCGGCAGAGTTCACGGGCGGGTACCCCAGCTTCGGCTTCGCGGAGAATACTGATGATCTGTTCGTCGGAAAAACGCTTCTTCATGGGGATGTCCTCATGTGGCTTATGAAGACATTACTAACATCGGGGTGTACTAATCAACGGGGAGCAGGTCACCTGATTGTAATAATCGTTATTACAGTAAGTATT
>NZ_LELF01000110.1:0-321 GCF_001029205.1 Paenibacillus sp. VT-400
CCCCGAGGCAGTTTCGTTGTTCGCCACGTCCTTCATCGGCTCCTAGCGCCTAGGCATCCTCCGTGTGCTCTTAGTAGCTTAACCTCGTGCTCCGGTTTCGACTGCTCACTTCCATTGTTTTGCTTGCGCAAATCCAAAAGTCGCTCCCATTCGATACCATCGTACGTGCAATCTACCGTTTTTATTGAAACTTGTTTAACACAAGTTCAGCTATAAAGGAATGTTCTAATTCGCGTTTGTTTCGTTTCGATATCTAGTTTTCAAAGAACAAGCTCCATGCAAAAGCAAGCTGTTTTGAGAGTTTGAGCTCTCAAAACCGAA
>NZ_LELF01000111.1:0-290 GCF_001029205.1 Paenibacillus sp. VT-400
TACTCTCCCAGGACCCTGCGGTCCAAGTACCATCGGCGCTAGAGGGCTTAACGGTCGTGTTCGGGATGGGTACGTGTGGAACCCCTCCGCCATCGCCACCAAACGCGATTTGTCGAAGCATAGCTTCTTAAAATCAGATATGGAACTGAAAATCATACACACGTTCTGTGATGTACCAATTTTCATTTCAGAGATCGTTCTCTGAAAACTAGATTCGAAACGAAACATGCGAATTACAACTTGCTATTGGATAAGCCCTCGACCGATTAGTACTGGTCAGCTCCATGCCG
>NZ_LELF01000112.1:0-382 GCF_001029205.1 Paenibacillus sp. VT-400
AAAGATCATCCTGATAGAAAAATTCGATCCGGAAAAAGTGATCACCGCTGTTTATCTCGATAATGAGAAAGCGCAGTTCAACATCAAGCGTTTTAAGATAGAGACCACTACGCTGAAAACACAGTTCCTCTTTATCAAAGAAGGCAAAGGCAACCGCCTGGAAACAGCCACTACAGATGAAAACCCTATACTGACAGTGCATTCAGGAAAGGGTACCCAGATACGCAAAGCGAAATTCAAAGTAGCCAATATGGTAGAAGTGATGGGATGGAAAGCTGTAGGCGCCAAGCTCACCGATTTCAATAAGAGCATTGAAATGGAGTGGGAGCACCGCCCCAAAGAAGAAAATACCGCGCCCGAATTGTTTGGCTAAACCTTTGGC
>NZ_LELF01000113.1:0-215 GCF_001029205.1 Paenibacillus sp. VT-400
GTGGAAGTGCAGCAATGCATGGAGCTGACCAGTACTAATCGGTCGAGGGCTTATCCAATAGCAAGTGATAATTCGCATGTTTCGTTTCGAATCTAGTTTTCAGAGAATGATCTCTGAAATGTAAGCTACGCGTTTGGTGGCGATGGCGGAGGGGTTCCACACGTACCCATCCCGAACACGACCGTTAAGCCCTCTAGCGCCGATGGTACTTGGCC
>NZ_LELF01000114.1:0-281 GCF_001029205.1 Paenibacillus sp. VT-400
CTGAAGGGCTTAACGGTCGTGTTCGGGATGGGAACGTGTGGAACCCCTTCGCTATCGCCACCAAACGTTTGAGAGTTTGAACTCTCAAAACTGAGCAACGAGTGAGTTGCTTGTACTCTTCATTTCATCCACACCGAAGTGAAGGACCGAAATGAATCGCTGTTGCAGGTTCTAAGAACCTGCTTATTTGAATGTTTCCGTTGCAGGAAACGATTCTCCATAGAAAGGAGGTGATCCAGCCGCACCTTCCGATACGGCTACCTTGTTACGACTTCACCCCA
>NZ_LELF01000115.1:0-214 GCF_001029205.1 Paenibacillus sp. VT-400
GTTTCGATATCTAGTTTTCAAAGAACAAGCTCCATGCAAAAGCAAGCTGTTTGAGAGTTTGAGCTCTCAAAACCGAACAACGAGTGAGTGTTTTGCAGCTAAGCTGCGTATTTGAATGTTTCCGTTGCAGGAAACGATTCTCCATAGAAAGGAGGTGATCCAGCCGCACCTTCCGATACGGCTACCTTGTTACGACTTCACCCCAATCATCTAT
>NZ_LELF01000012.1:0-395 GCF_001029205.1 Paenibacillus sp. VT-400
GGGAAATGGCCTGCTCAATGGCAGCAGCCGCCCAGTGATTGCCGATGTCCTTCAGGTCCACAACCGGTGTGGTTGGATTAGGACTTCCTCCATTACCCGGAACGGTTGGCGTAGTTGGGTCTGTAGGATGGGTTGGTGTAGTCGGTGTGGTTGGAGTTACAGGCGGGGTAGGGGTTGTAGAACCTCCACCACTGTTACCACTGCCCGGATTACTTCCATTATTCCCGCCACCATTACCAGGATTGCTTCCCTTTCCTTCCCCCGGAAATGGCGCTCCCTTCAAATCCATACTGCGTCCTTCTGTCTTTTGATCAACTGTACCCACACGGTCCAGATGTTCATGGAAGATTTCATAATCGACCAGATTTAATTCGTAGAATCGATTGTCATCTTTT
>NZ_LELF01000013.1:0-395 GCF_001029205.1 Paenibacillus sp. VT-400
AATTCTTGTCGAATCAGGTCGCGTATTTCATCAGGTAGGCGACGTGGACGCATATCAGCGCCGATACAGGCCAGCTCTACCTCACCCGATGCAAGCATGATTTCACCACGATAAATATTTTGTTGCAATACAAAAGATGAAGCTTTAAGTGAAACGACACTTGCAGTGACGGTAATTAAGTCATCCATCATAATAGGACGCGAATATTTCACGTTAATTTTATGTACAACAAAATTGTAATCTTTTTGATGCCAGTAGTGGCTGATGCCTGATGCACGCAGCCATTCGGTACGTGTACGTTCCATAAAGCGAATATGATTGGCGTGATAGACAATGCCACCCGCATCTGTGTCTTCAATATAAACGCGGATATTGAATTCAAATTTATTCGCCAT
>NZ_LELF01000014.1:0-415 GCF_001029205.1 Paenibacillus sp. VT-400
TAGCCGCTTCTATGCCGGTTTCAGTCATTAATGCTTTGGCAATTGGGGTTAATAATGCCAGACGGTCTTCAGCTGCTTTCTTTTCTTCCGGGCTGTCAGTGGCTTCAGCGATATCGGCATAGGTCGCCAGATAATATGCAAGTGCACGTGAACCTTCTGCAAACACCTTTTGAGTCAGCAGCATGTTACGTACTGCCGGATGCACGATAATCGGATCTGCAGGCTGGCCTGGCGCTTTTGCACCTTCAAGAGAACGCATCGCCAGACGGTCTTGGGCATAAGCCAATGCCCCCTGATAAGAAGATTCTGCTGCTGCCAAGCCTTGAATAGCTGTACCGATACGTGCCGAGTTCATAAAGGTAAACATGCAGTTCAGACCGCGATTTTCAGGCCCAATCAGGAAACCTTTGGCATT
>NZ_LELF01000015.1:0-396 GCF_001029205.1 Paenibacillus sp. VT-400
GAGCATCATGCCGCATCCCCATCGGAACGGAGCCGGCATGACCCGCCATGCCTTTCATCGTCACAGTAAGCCACAACGGACCCGAGAAGCCCGTCACCAGACCTACTGGAGCATTCATCGCTTCCAGCACCGGCCCCTGCTCAATGCGTAGCACCAGATAACTCCCTATGGAACCTGGCGGATAGATCGCCTCTTCAAAATCCGAAGGAGAACAGCCGACGGCTTCCAGCGCCTCCCGACGGGTCACTCCGTTTTTATCCTGCCGCTCCAGTTCGCCTTCTTCCAACTGACCGGTTATCCCACGTGAGCCGCACAGGCCTTTGTTAAAACGGGAACCCTCTTCATCGCAAAAGGTAATTATCTCAATTGGCATATGGGGCTGAATGCCATTTTCGA
>NZ_LELF01000016.1:0-384 GCF_001029205.1 Paenibacillus sp. VT-400
CCAATACCACAGGTGGTAAAACCATGGGCAGGTGCAACAGTGTTTCCACCACATATTTCAGACGAAACTCATAACGTGCCAGAATCCACGCCAATAAAATGGCAAACGGCAAACTGATCGCTGTGGCAAAACCTGCAACTTTTGCTGACAGATACAATGCACTGAGTTCCTCTGGTGTCAGCATACTAGAACCATCCTAGAGTTTAAAACCATAGTGCTGATAAATCTTTTTCGCCTCGGTATGCTGACTCATAAAACGCATGAATTTGACTGCATCGGCATTTTTACTGCCCTGCTGAGTCAAGGCAATTGGATAGACAATCGGGCTATGCGTATGAGCTGGAAAGACTCCAGCAATTTTCACTTTTTTACTCTGTAACGCAT
>NZ_LELF01000017.1:0-378 GCF_001029205.1 Paenibacillus sp. VT-400
TGGCATGAAAACGGTGGCGGTTATTGCCGCGTTTTAACCAGAGCCAGAAACCTACAGCGACAATAAACACTGTCGCTAATAATGTCGGGCCGGTACGTTGCAACGTGTCGCTCAGACCTAAAAGAATGCGTGTACTCAGCGGCAGTTGCTGCTTCATATGCACGAACTGTTCGGTAATTTTGGGCACGACAGCAGTGAGGAGAATAATCACGACCCCAATCGCCACCGTAGTGAGCATACAGGGGTAGATCAGTGACTGAATGAGCTTGCTGCGGATTTTCTGCCGGTTTTCATTGTAATCAGCCAGCTTTTCCAACACCGGGGCCAGCAGCCCGCTCTTTTCGCCCGCTTTTACCAGGGTACGATAGAGCGAATCGA
>NZ_LELF01000018.1:0-396 GCF_001029205.1 Paenibacillus sp. VT-400
AATGGCGTGCAAACAGGCAAGAAAGAAGACGTAAATGCTGACCTTCTTTTAAACACTGACTTGATCGTAACAACGACGGGTAACTACCACGTATGTGATGCTGCAATGCTTGATACATTAAAAGCAGGTGCTGTGGTATGTAACATCGGTCACTTTGACACTGAAATCGATACCAACTACTTACGTGGTTACAAGTGGGTTGAAGTGAAACCTCAAGTACACCAAGTATATCGTTCAGAAAACGAAAATGATTACCTGATCCTTCTTTCTGAAGGTCGTCTGGTGAACCTTGGTAATGCAACAGGTCACCCATCACGTGTAATGGACGGTTCTTTTGCTAACCAAGTATTGGGTCAAATGCATTTATTCGCTGAGAAATTTGCTGATCTACCTGAA
>NZ_LELF01000019.1:0-1001 GCF_001029205.1 Paenibacillus sp. VT-400
GTTTCGGTCGCTCGCTTCCCTTGTTTTGCTTACGCAAAGCCAAAAGTCGCTCTCACCCGATACCATCACAAAAGCAATTTAACTACCTTTATACACTTGACTTGTTTGCACAAGTTCAGCTTAAAGGAATGTTCTAATTCGCGTTTGTTTCGTTTCGATATCTAGTTTTCAAAGAACAAAAAAAAAGATTTTAAACGGGTAAGCTCAAACCCAAAGCTTAAGAAAGGACTCTTAATTTTGAAGGATCTTATTGATGAGCATTTGGTAAAAACAGGGACTGTTCCAGAGGAATATTTACCTCATCCTTTAATTGGAGAATGGAAGCCTCATATGGAATGTCATGTCTTACCTGATTTATTGTTAATTTGGGACGTGGACAAGGAAAATAATGAATTAATCCTTGCCAGAATAGGATCTCACTCTGAACTTTTCGGATAAAAAAAAGCCCAACTAGATGTTGGGCTTTTTTTGTGACTATTTTTTAAGCTTTAGTTACAAGTCTTTTATAGTTAGTTAGTTGAGAAATTTCATGTAATATCTTCTTCTTTTGAGGGGAATAAAACATGTTTGAAAAAAAACTTAAGGGTGCATGGATTATTCATCATGCACAAAAATTAAATGAGATAAAATATGCGGATAATACATTTGATAATACTTTAACTGCAGGTAAAGCAGGCTTGCTTTTGTCATCTTTATCTAAAGATGATGAGTCTGAAATAACGTCTTCAAAAGTACAGGCTCTTAGTACTTATGTGGGAATAACTATCTTAGAAAGAAAGCCACTACTAGAATTATTAAAAGAAAAGGAATTAATTGATTATAGTAAAAATGGTGATGTTGTAACGTTAGGATTAACTCAGCACTCAATTTTAGAACATACAGCTAATATTTTTGATAGATGATTGGGGTGAAGTCGTAACAAGGTAGCCGTATCGGAAGGTGCGGCTGGATCACCTCCTTTCTATGGAGAATCGTTTCCTGCAACGGAAACATTCAAATAC
>NZ_LELF01000002.1:0-209 GCF_001029205.1 Paenibacillus sp. VT-400
GGACAGAGGAGACAGGTGGTGCATGGTTGTCGTCAGCTCGTGTCGTGAGATGTTGGGTTAAGTCCCGCAACGAGCGCAACCCTTATATTTAGTTGCCAGCATTTCGGGTGGGCACTCTAGATAGACTGCCGGTGACAAACCGGAGGAAGGTGGGGATGACGTCAAATCATCATGCCCCTTATGACCTGGGCTACACACGTACTACAATG
>NZ_LELF01000020.1:0-396 GCF_001029205.1 Paenibacillus sp. VT-400
TAATAATCCAGTCCAGCATCTTTTAAACGTTCTGCCTGAGAGGCATTCAACATACCTAAGGTCATGCAGGTTTCCATACCCAGCTTTTTTACTTCCTGGATCAATTCCAGCACATAAGGCATATCGCGCTCATGCGGATTCCGCCATGCTGCGCCCATACAGAAACGGGTCGATCCTGATTCTTTCGCCTGTTTTGCTTCAGCAATCGCTTTTTGTACCTCTACCCTTTTTTCAATTTCCAGATCTGTATCGTAATGGGCAGACTGGGAGCAGTATTTACAGTCTTCCGGACAACGACCGGTTTTAATAGAGAGCAAGGTGCTGACCTGTACGGTATTGGCATCAAAATGCTCACGATGAATTTGCTGTGCCTGAAATAGCAGATCCATCAGTGGT
>NZ_LELF01000021.1:0-408 GCF_001029205.1 Paenibacillus sp. VT-400
AGGCCAAGGCACCGGCATTGTCCCATTCAGCGAAATCTACATTGGCACTAAAGCCATAGACCAAGGCATTCTTTTCACGTAATTCCTGTGCCAGACGAGAAGACAGTTGTGAATCACCCAAAATGTGTCTTAATACCAGTAATGCAGGTACATCTGGATGATCTGAACCCACCGGAATTGAAATAGCGGCGACATAGCTGCCAAACTCACGCTGTTCCGATAGTGCATGTACCTTTTCAGCAGTACGCGCGATATATTCAGACTTGAGGCGGGCATAAGGCTCATTGCTTTTCCAGCCCTCAAATTCCTGCTTGATTAATGTTTGCATCGCTTGAGGCTTAAATTCACCCGTGACCGCAACGCGGGCATGATGGGTTTTAAAGAAACGCTGATACAACTGCTGGACCT
>NZ_LELF01000022.1:0-408 GCF_001029205.1 Paenibacillus sp. VT-400
CCACATCGGTTTGCGCAGCTTTGTGCTTCAGTTCCTGATCGATAAATTCGTTTTCTCGCTTAACGCGGGCTTCTTCTTTCGCCAGCGCCAGTTTTTGTTTCTGAATCTCTAAGCTGCGTAGCTCATCTTCATAACTTTGATCGCGTTTTTTGTCCGCAGAGGCTTCGGCGTCCAGTTTATCCTGACGAGCTTTCTTATTTGCCGCTGCCGTTGCCGCTCTTTTGTTAGCGGCGGCCTGGGCATTTGCGCGACGTTGCTTCTCTTGCTGGATTTCCCTGTTGCGCTCCGCGACCCATTCGTCATGCTGCCTTTGCTCTTCATTTTTACCTTGCTGTTCCGCTTCTGCGACAGCAGAGAGTTGATCCTGCAATGATGAGGCGATAGCCGGATAGCTTAAGGAGGCTAAGA
>NZ_LELF01000023.1:0-622 GCF_001029205.1 Paenibacillus sp. VT-400
ACTCCCGTTGTACCTGCTGTGCCTGTTGCTCCGGTTACTCCCGTTGTACCTGCTGTGCCTGTTGCTCCGGTTACTCCCGTTGTACCTGCTGTGCCTGTTGCTCCGGTTACATACGACCATGATATTTGAAACCAGAACGGTCAAATGCAACTTTAGTTACACCAGCTGCCTTAGCGCGTTCTGCGATTAAAGCACCTACTTTTTGAGCTGCTTCAACATTACCAGTTGTACCAGCACGTAGAGTAGCGTCTAGTGTAGAAGCTTGCGCTAATACTTTGCCACCATCTGCTGAGATAACTTGAGCATAGATGTGACGCGGAGTGCGGTTTACACACAAACGAGTCGCACCCAATGCACGGATGTGCAAGCGTGTGCTTTTCGCACGACGCAAACGGGATTGTTTCTTTTCGTTCATAAGAACCTCGCGCCTTATTTCTTCTTAGCTTCTTTACGAAGTACAACTTCGTCAGAATAACGAACACCTTTACCTGTATACGGCTCTGGTGGACGGTCACAACCTATGTATTCAGTTATGAGTAACTGGAAATTACCCCAGCTGGGTTTCCCCATTCGGACACCCCCGGATCAAAGCTTGCTTACAGCTCCCCGAGGCAGTTTCGTT
>NZ_LELF01000024.1:0-383 GCF_001029205.1 Paenibacillus sp. VT-400
CAGCCCGAACACGCGAGCCGCTTCCCGCCGGCTCTTCTCCTGGTTGAAAACGAAATCGCGAACCGCCGCGTAAATCTCCACAGCGAACATCCCCGCCAACCCCGAAAGGGGTCAGCCTATCCAATGGCCGACTTTTACGCCGCCCGCGCCGGCACAAACGCAGGCGCTCCACTGGATGGTTTTCTCACCGCCGTGCACATGCAACGCAGGAAGAAAAGCAAAAAAGGCAAGGGGTGGTCTCTGACCATCCTCCTCGCCTTTTTCATTTTCCGCACCTAACCTCGCCTTGGCGAGAACGGCGCCAGGGGTCCCAAGCCCCTGGCGCCTATTTGTTATCTTACGGGGGAGATTTCCGTAGCCCAGCAGAAAATGCTTCCTCACCG
>NZ_LELF01000025.1:0-411 GCF_001029205.1 Paenibacillus sp. VT-400
CGTGAGCGGACATTGAGTTTACGCAGCAGATTGCGAATATGTACTTTTACTGTCTGCTCGGAAATATTCAACACCGAGGCAATCTGTTTATTTGACAGCCCCTGTGCCAGCTCGTGCAGAACATCCAGCTCGCGCTCCGTCAGCACGCTGAAGGGATCTTCTTCCGCGCCAAACATTTCACGTTCACGTAAGTACTGATTGACGCGTTCGCTAAAGACTTTGCTGCCTTTCGCTCCGGCACGAATCGCTTCCAGCAATACTTCCGGGTCGCTGTCTTTCAACAGATAACCGTCTGCGCCTGCGTCTATCAGCGCAAAGACATCGCTGGAGGCATCGGATACGGTCAGGATAATAATTTGCGCGGTAACGCCATCCCTGCGCAAGGCATTGAGAGTATCCAGGCCACTCATA
>NZ_LELF01000026.1:0-419 GCF_001029205.1 Paenibacillus sp. VT-400
ACTAAATGATCTCTTAAAATATAAATCTATTTTAAATAGGTTTCACCATGAGATAAAAGTCAATATTTCTCCTGAAATTTCAACCTGAAGACGGTATTCTTCTAAAACCTGTCCATTCTATAAACAAAAAGTACAGGAGAGGGTGGGCATTGAGGAATGAGTACTGCATTTAGAAATTCTGCTACAATATCGCCAATTTTTCATATTGATCGTGCTTGATCTTTTGCACTGCGGATCTGCAGTAGGTATTTTCCATGAGTTTTAAACAAGAGTTAGCGGCGCAGGTCGCTCAGCGACGTACATTCGCGATTATTTCCCACCCAAATAACACACTATAATTCATCTTATTCCAACCCATTTCAAAAGCATTCAAATTAAAATTAATATTTCATTAATTTACAGTATTTTATTTAAATTTT
>NZ_LELF01000027.1:0-529 GCF_001029205.1 Paenibacillus sp. VT-400
AAGACTTTCAACAGAATGGTTATATAAAATATAAGGCTTCAGAAGTTGACATTAACTCAAAATTAACTATTTTCAATGAATTTAGAGAGTTAGAAAAAGATCCCTTTTCACCATCAAACACTCAACGCTTTAGAAGGTATGGAAATGCTCTAATTCTTCCATGGGAAAAGCAAAAAAATCCAATTTGGTTACCGACTACAATAACTGATGATGGAAGAGAACTATCTGGATATGATCAAGGTAATAATAATCCAGAGCATGGCTCTATCAGATATTTTAATGCTTTAAGTGACGATGTTAAAAGCTCTAAATATTTGAATTCAATAATTATTGAAGACTATAACTTAACATTTGGGTTAAATGACTATTATTTACCAATTTATGTTGGAATACACTTTGTTAAATTAACTTCAACTTGTGACCAAAGTTTAGGCATTAGTTCTCCTGATTGTTTCCATCAAGATGGAGAACCTTTTACCTTTGCTCATCTTCTTTATAGAAGCAATAATATTGTAGGCGGTGAAAATTA
>NZ_LELF01000028.1:0-521 GCF_001029205.1 Paenibacillus sp. VT-400
ACCTCCTTTCTATGGAGAATCGTTTCCTGCAACGGAAACATTCAAAACTGCAGCTTAGCTGCAAAACACTCACTCGTTGTTCGGTTTTGAGAGCTCAAACTCTCAAAACAGCTTGCTTTTGCATGGAGCTTGTTCTTTGAAAACTAGATATCGAAACGAAATGTTGATCTTAAAGTCTGCTTCGTCATCACCCACGATTTTGTAAGTTTTTTGTTCTTCAGTGTCCAGATTTTCAATGGTCACTGTTACGCCAAATACAACACGACCGTTTTGCTCCAGCGCTTTAACATCAATCACCTGGCAAGCACCAAGTTTACCTTCGATGTCCTGAATACGACCTTCACAGAAGCCCTGTTGTTCACGTGCAGCATGATACTCTGCATTTTCCTTTAGATCTCCATGTTCACGTGCTTCAGCAATTGCGGCTGTAATACGCGGGCGATCAACAGTTTTTAGCTGATGTAATTCTTTTTCCAAGGCAAGTTTGCCTTCAGGAGTCATAGGATAACGTTAACTACCTT
>NZ_LELF01000029.1:0-399 GCF_001029205.1 Paenibacillus sp. VT-400
CGTTGTCGAGGTTGAAATAGGCGGCGAGCCTGGCATGGTCGGGGCCCGGCTTGATCGGGAAGGACTTGCCCCAGGCCGCATAGCGCGCGGGGCCGGTCAGCGTCGGGTCGATCGTGCGGGTGGCGATGTGGTTCTCGATATAGGCCATCGAGCCGAGCAGGCCCTGCTCCTCGCCCGACCACAGCACGAAGCGGATCGCGCGCTTCGTCTTGATATTCAAGGCTTTGATGATGCGTGCGGCTTCCATCACCATCGATACGCCTGCGGCATTGTCCGCCGCGCCGTCGCCCATCGCCCAGCTGTCCATATGCGCGCCGGCCATCACATAGCCTGCCTTGGCATCGGTGCCGGGAATGTCGGCGATGACGTTGTAGGCCTTGGTGTCGCTGTCGTCATAGG
>NZ_LELF01000003.1:0-213 GCF_001029205.1 Paenibacillus sp. VT-400
CCCGCATTTTTCAACATGCGTGGGTTCGGGCCTCCAGTGCGTGTTACCGCACCTTCACCCTGGACAGGGGTAGATCACCCGGTTTCGGGTCTACGTCCACGTACTAAGTCGCCCTATTCAGACTCGCTTTCGCTGCGGCTCCGGCTCTTCACCTTAACCTTGCACGGGAACGTAACTCGCCGGTTCATTCTACAAAAGGCACGCCATCACCCC
>NZ_LELF01000030.1:0-364 GCF_001029205.1 Paenibacillus sp. VT-400
GTACCGAATCCGTGAATCTTCCCGGTACCAAGCCTGACAGATCTCTGGCTTCTGATCTTCTGAACCATCATCCACAATGAAAATCTCCAGATACGGATGTGTTTGCTCACATACACTTCTCAACCCATTTTTCAATAAATCGGCCCGGTTATGGGTCGTAATGATGCAAGATACCAAGGGGTTCATTTCATCACCTTTTCCTGTTCACTAGGATCCCTTCACTTGAAGTGCAGCATATATTCCTGATAATCTGCCCACGAGAAGATTCATATCGAACTTATCCGAGATAATCTCTCTGGTATGTGAACCCATTCTTGCTCTAACCTCTTCATCCGTGATGAGATATTCCACCGCTGATGTCAGC
>NZ_LELF01000031.1:0-419 GCF_001029205.1 Paenibacillus sp. VT-400
TCGACCGGACCAGGTCCGGCTTGCGGCTTCGGGACGCCACCGGAGTCGCGTTCGACGGGAGCAGGTGTCGGAGCCGTTCCCGCCGCACCGCCTGAACCTGTGGTGCCGCCACCGCCTCCGCCGCTTGGCCCGCCGGTGCCGCTTCCCGCCGCCCGGCGAAGCGGAGACATGGCGCTGCTGGCCGCAGTGCGTCCGACATTGCCCAGACCCGATGCGACGCCGGCTATGCCAGACTTGCCTTCGGCACCGGCGCGATAGGCGCTGGCGGCAGTGCTGACCGTGCGGCCGGCACCGGCAAGCGCACCGCCTGCAGCCCCCATCGCGGCACCGCCTGCGGCGGCACCCGCGGCGATAACGCCGCCTGCTGCCAGTGCCGTGCCGGCAGCGGCACCAGCGCCCAGCTGCGGGCCGCCCGAGAC
>NZ_LELF01000032.1:0-366 GCF_001029205.1 Paenibacillus sp. VT-400
TTCTGGAAGGAAAACATTAAATAGCTTTGGTGAAAATGGTTACGTATAAAATTTCATTATGTTTATTAAATTTAGCCTTAGAAGGCGTGAATCTGTTCGATGGACTTATCTATTATTGTTGTTAAATCATGGGGATGAACTGCTGATTATCTATCTATATTTATATTTTACACAATATAATTTAAATTATATTGTGTAAAATATAAATATAGATAGATAATCAGCAGTTCATCCCCATGATTTAACAACAATAATAGATAAGTCCATCGAACAGATTCACGCCTTCTAAGGCTAAATTTAATAAACATAATGAAATTTTATACGTAACCATTTTCACCAAAGCTATTTAATGTTTTCCTTCCAGAA
>NZ_LELF01000033.1:0-422 GCF_001029205.1 Paenibacillus sp. VT-400
CAGGCAGGCTTATATGGCGGATTTGGTTACGGAACCATGAAAAACTGGGTTTATGAAAATACGGTGGCCGGCTGGATAGAAAAAAGACCCAATGTACTGCCCATCGATACCGTTCCCAAAGGAGGGAACCTGATTGGTGCAAATGCAGACGGCAGCAAACTGTACCTGTTCTCCGGCCAGGGCAGTTATACCGGTAATGAAGCAAATGGTTGTACGCTGGGCAGTCCCTGGGCCACACAGAACGGACGACTGTGCTGGTTGCGCGACTTATGGGAAATAGATGTAAAGAACAATTACACTTTCACAAAAATATTGCCGGTTAATAGCCAGTCCATTCAATACGAAGGCGCCGCTGTATATGATTACGATAAGTCGAGGTTCTTCATTTTTGGCGGATTCAAACCCGATTCCAATTACGCCAC
>NZ_LELF01000034.1:0-422 GCF_001029205.1 Paenibacillus sp. VT-400
GACCTGATGTACTTTGACTTCGATATTCAGACCAGTAATGACTTCACTATTCAATTCTTTTAGCTGCTCAGAATAGTGTTGCAGATCAGATTTAGCTGCCTGCCAGGCCAGGCGTTTCTGTTCCAGTGTATTCCGCAACATTTCATCCTGCTGCTGGAACTGATGACGCTGTTCAGTGAGCCGCTGTTGTTTATTTTGTACCTGATTCAGCTCGACCTGCCATTCCGACCAGGTTTTTTGCAGTTTCCCTGTCAATTCCACCTGCTGGTTAAACTGGCTTTCCAGATGCGGCAGTTCTAACTGTACCGGATCAATAAATTTCTTGGCCTGTTCAATCTGGCTAATAATTTGCTGGTATTGCTCTTTCAGGAATACCCGGTCTTTTTCTAGCAATTCGACTTGCTGTTTGGACTGAACCGATT
>NZ_LELF01000035.1:0-421 GCF_001029205.1 Paenibacillus sp. VT-400
CTACGATTACGGATTTATTAGAAAAACCATTGAACAATGCATTATTAGCAATAAGGAAAGAACATCTGCTATTAATGCCTTATATGTGTAATGAATCGATTTCATACTTACTTGGTGAAAAATGGACACTGAAAGAAATAGATGCCCTTAACGCCTTAAATAATTATCTTATTAATAATAAGAAAGCTACTGACAATGAAATTAATGACATCAAAGTTAACCTGTCTCATATTCTTATTGATTCCTTAGATGATGCGAAAGTTAACCTTACACCGGTTATCGGTTCGATTCTGGAGACTTTTTTAAAATCCCCATATATTAATGATGTAAGAATACTGGATTGGTGTTTTAATAAAAGCATGCAATATTTTGGTGATTCTGAAAAGATAAAGTATGCATGCTCTGTGATAAATCATATTGA
>NZ_LELF01000036.1:0-439 GCF_001029205.1 Paenibacillus sp. VT-400
GCTCAAACTGAGCCAGAAGCTACAGAACAGCCTGAAAATGCACCTGTTACAGCTAAAGCACCAGTTGCTGCCGCTGAAGGGAAAGCATCAGCCGCTGAAAATGCAGCTGAAGCAAAAGCAGAAACAGTGGAAACAGAAGCGGAAAAAGCAGAGAAATCTCCTGCCCGTCCGCGTCGCCCACGTGGCCGTCCACCGAAGAAAGCCAATACTGCAACTGAGTCATAATTCGCCCAATTGCAGTAACTAAAAAAAACCTAGTCATTTCGGTGACTAGGTTTTTTTTGCTAGATTTTGTCAAATTAGGTTGATTACTCTTTAAATCAACCATTAAAACTACAACGGACAGTTATTGCATATTCAGTGCACGTATCGGATACGTAAAAGAAATAGGATTACCATGAGCCAAACCACACAACATGATCTGATTGGTATTGCTGAT
>NZ_LELF01000037.1:0-445 GCF_001029205.1 Paenibacillus sp. VT-400
AAATATTTAATTTTTATGAAAAAGTAAATTATTTATAATTAATAATCATACTCTTAGGTTTAATAAGTGGTAAATTTTTGTGAATTCTCAATGAAATACCCTCCCATTTAACATAATGGCTGTTATACAAAATTCAGATATTGGAACTAATTCTTACAATAATTTGAGTGATTTTTTAGACTATTAGCGTACATTAGGTTTACGATAGTACATGTTTTGTAAAACATAGGTGATGATATGGCGACAACAAATTTTAATCTGCGACTTGAGCAAGATTTGCGTGATCGGGCATTTCCAGTGTTTGAGCGTTATGGACTGAGCGCATCACAAGCCTTTAAATTGTTTTTAACACAAGTTGCTGAGACCAATAAAATTCCCTTGTCTTTTGATTATGCAGAGACAGAGAATGTGCCGAATAGTGTCACAAGAAAAGCATTGACTGAAG
>NZ_LELF01000038.1:0-365361 GCF_001029205.1 Paenibacillus sp. VT-400
GATGTCAAGACCTGGTAAGGTTCTTCGCGTTGCTTCGAATTAAACCACATACTCCACTGCTTGTGCGGGTCCCCGTCAATTCCTTTGAGTTTCAGTCTTGCGACCGTACTCCCCAGGCGGAGTGCTTAATGTGTTAACTTCGGCACCAAGGGTATCGAAACCCCTAACACCTAGCACTCATCGTTTACGGCGTGGACTACCAGGGTATCTAATCCTGTTTGCTCCCCACGCTTTCGCGCCTCAGCGTCAGTTACAGCCCAGAGAGTCGCCTTCGCCACTGGTGTTCCTCCACATATCTACGCATTTCACCGCTACACGTGGAATTCCACTCTCCTCTTCTGCACTCAAGTCACCCAGTTTCCAGTGCGATCCGGGGTTGAGCCCCGGGATTAAACACCAGACTTAAATGACCGCCTGCGCGCGCTTTACGCCCAATAATTCCGGACAACGCTTGCCCCCTACGTATTACCGCGGCTGCTGGCACGTAGTTAGCCGGGGCTTTCTTCTCAGGTACCGTCACCTTGAGAGCAGTTACTCTCCCAAGCGTTCTTCCCTGGCAACAGAGCTTTACGATCCGAAAACCTTCATCACTCACGCGGCATTGCTCCGTCAGGCTTTCGCCCATTGCGGAAGATTCCCTACTGCTGCCTCCCGTAGGAGTCTGGGCCGTGTCTCAGTCCCAGTGTGGCCGATCACCCTCTCAGGTCGGCTACGCATCGTCGCCTTGGTGAGCCGTTACCTCACCAACTAGCTAATGCGCCGCAGGCCCATCCCCAAGTGACAGATTGCTCCGTCTTTCCAGTTTCCTTCAGGCGAAGAAAACAACTATTCGGTATTAGCTACCGTTTCCGGTAGTTGTCCCAAACTTGAGGGCAGGTTGCCTACGTGTTACTCACCCGTCCGCCGCTAACCATCAGAGAAGCAAGCTTCTCTTCAAGTCCGCTCGACTTGCATGTATTAGGCATGCCGCCAGCGTTCGTCCTGAGCCAGGATCAAACTCTCCAATAAAGTATTGAAAAGAGCGATAAGCTCATTTTGAATCTGACGAGATTAAAAATCTCATTTGTGCTCCAGTCGATTCAAGCCAAGGCTTGTCTCCAACTTTCGCGTTCATTCTGCAAGCAGAATGTTTACTCACTCGTTGTTCAGTTTTCAAAGATCAAACTTGTTTTCGTTACCGAATGTTGTTCTCTTCAGCAACTCTTATATAATATCATGTCCGAACCAACTTTGCAAGCTCTTTTTTTAAGTTTCTTTCGAAGCTTATTTCAATCGCTTGCCGCACCGTATATCTCGTGTTTTTTTGGCCGGAAATAGAATATACCATGTAGAACACACACTTGTAAAGAGTTAATTTCAAAACTTATCAAATCCACGATCTAACCATATTAAGGACCTTCAATCTACCATGAACTCTTAGGTTCAATTTTATTATCCTGCAGCTTAATCTTCTTTATTTAAATCTGTCTTTCTTCTATATATAAGAAGGCAACCCTCTCAACTCTTATATTCGAGACGAAAGGGTTACCTTCTATAGTAATCTATATTTATTTCCGTTCTACTTTATATCCTTTATCCTCAAGCAGTTTCACGATGCCGTGATCGCCCAAGTAGTGTGCCGCACCAACAACAATGAAATACTCCTCACCTTTGCCGTTTTTCAAGTAACCATCGATTTTGTCCGCCATACCAATGTTACGATCAACCAGCATTGCTTTGTTATATTCCTCGTTAGTGGAGAAGCTGTTTGTCAGTTCAAGCAGTTGCTCGTCATTACCCGTTTTCCACATCTCAGCCATTTCTTTCACACTGTTATCCAACACGTCGAAGTTTTCGATTGTCGCTTTCAGTGTTTCCTCTTGTGTTTCTTTGGAAAAGTCGTTAAACATGCCAAGTTGAGATTGATAACTCTCCAACTCGATAACTGGAAGTTTGCGCTCGATCGCTTTCTGGATGAAATACAGATCCACTCCTGCTGACGCTTCGTATCCTGCCGTTGTGGACTTCAAACTTGCAAGTGTGCTCTCTACTACCCAAGGCTTAAATGCATCCAAGGCGTTAGACTCCAGACCATTTTTCTTCAATACATCACCCAGCTTAGTATACGTTTCACTGGAGATGTGATCTTTCAGTGTTGTTCCATCTTGATACGAACCCAGACTTAGAACCAGCTTTTGCTGCTCTTCATCAGCGGCTTTGCTAATATCAATCTCTACCCCGAGATAGTCAGCTTCCGCAAAGGCTTCTTCAAACTCCGGACGCAATGGATAGAAGCTCTCATCCGCAATATGCATGGACCCTACCAGATAGACCGTGTTGCCATTGCTTTCAACTTCCCACATGAATCCGCGTCCACCGGTTTGAGCAGTTTCGGTTGCTCCACCTTTGGATACCAACAGCACCGTGCGCGTTGCAGCATTCCAGCGAACTTCGTAACCTGCTGCATCACCAACGATGCGGATTGGAGCATACGTTACACCGTTGATGCGCGTAAGCTTGCTTTTAAGTGTAATCGTTTTGCCATCTACTACAGCCGTGATCGTATCTTCTGTCGCAGTTGTTAGCTTCACATCCATAGCATCCAGCGTAGTCCGCAGCGGAACCAATGTTGTACCTTTCTCCAGGATCGGCGCTCCTGTAGCATATTTCACAGCTTGGTCATTAACCTTGACGGAAGTTCCTTGTGGAGCAGCCATAGCTGGTACTGCAGATGCGAGCAACCCTACTGAGATGGTAAGAGATAAGAGCATGCGTTTCCAATTCTTCATATTATGTAATCTCCTTTATTGAATATAGTTGCCAATCCATTTTTTAATAGAATAGACATACTTAGATACTACGGTTAAAGATGGGAATTGGTGCCACTCCAAAACGGAGCAGCACTTTCTCCCTTCATTACTCTCATTAGATAAGAAACAATAAAAACGAAACCGTCGTATAGGTTTAATGCTAGATATTCGCAAAATCCAAGCTATGCCAAGATAAATAGATACTGATCAGAGCCAGGAAAAAGAATGCTATAGAAACCTTCGGATTGCCCCACAGCTTCACTCCATATGCGACGAAGAAAATAGCGATAGCTAATTTAGAGATGCTTTGGTAGTTGCCCTGCTCTGAAAAGGCTTAACTGCTAAATACAATTGAAAGTAGTAGTTGTAGTCAGGATCGAACAATGCTTTAAACCACAGAGGTTCCCTCAAAAACTGTATATAGAACCCTTTTAACTGCTGCATGATCATCGACCCTCTTCTGAACTCGATTTAATATGACCACCGACACAGCACACCACTTGTCATAATAGTGAGAAAAAGTCATCAATAAAGCTTATCTATCAGGACATATTTTCATGATAAGTAGGAAAAGCGCAAAACTCATTTTGCATCTTCATATATGATAATGTATACGGATTTTTTCGATATTTTATCTTAATTATACATAGCAAAAAGACCACTATCTAGTATTAGATAACAGTCTCATTTTAGAATACTTTATTCATTTAAATTAAAATCATTCCGTCTTCTATTCTTCTACAGAAACATAAATACTTAATCGTATGCGAATTGCCGCTATCTCAAAACCAGTTAGAATCATAATCCAGTGATCTTTCCTTCCCTTCTTTCTCTAGTAATATGTTCAGGAAAACATCAAGCAGCTCCTATCAGCTTGAGTACAACTAAAAATATTGCTGGGATAATCGAATTGATGGAATTAAATATTCAGTGAACGATGATATTCGACCATATATTTCTGATAGCTCCTTCTAAAGTAAGTAGAAGCTGGATCCTTATTCTTGCTGCTTCATTCGGAAAGAATCTCACAAATTTTGTGCTTCGGCATGTAGTTGTCATGATTCATCCTCTGGTATAGAGTCTAACTAATCTTCTTGCACATTTCGGTACAGTTTATCTAATATCGTTTTTAACTGATTTAATTCATCGTCTTCCAAACCTCGTGTAACATAGTCATGCGCGTTTTTAACTGTTAACAACAGCTTTCCTTTAACTTCTTGACCTTTAGAGGACAAATATAAATAATGTGAGCGCTTATCTTGATCATGAACAATACGTCGAACCATGCCCTTGCGTTCTAAAGAATGTATCATTCTCACTACCGTTGTTTGATCCCGATCGATGGCCTCCGCCAGCTCTTTTTGAGTCATAGCTTTATCTATATCAAGACAGGAGATAATGCTCCACTGCTCCGGTGTCACCTTGTAGGGCTTTAATTGTTTCGTAAAATAGTTTGTAAGCTTGACATCTGTACGATGGATCAAGAAGCCGGTAATATTATATAAGTCCATTGCAGTACCCTCATTTATCATTTTCTTAAATCAAATATAGTCGATCTCTCAAAGGTTACACATGAAATCCGTCAAAAATTCGTTAATTTCGTTTAGAAAAAATGATACATGGATACAATCAAGCTAAGTATGAACAAAATGAGTGCTGGAATGGCCTTCTGAATCGGGTCTTTAGCTAAGACTATTAAAGTAAACGCTCCAGCAAGCATTGTTCCGGCTAGAAGCAAGCCAGCTAAAATTGCTGCGACAGGCATCCAGATGCCAACGATCATACCAGCTGCCCCCACAATCTCGAACGAACCAGTCAAAACATTAAAGAACGATGGCAGTCCAAAACGTTTAAACTCATTGGCCATTTTACCGGAAATAATTTTGCTTCCTGTAAAAAGGAAAAAAACACCTAATAGAACCTGTAAAACTGTGATAAAAATGAACATATCTACCCCTCTTTCATAAAGTTATGCATATGAATTTAATATATGCTATAGCATGTATTTTGTTTGAAATTTTATATATTGTCAACCCTAAAATAAAGCTTTATAGATTATAGCCCTCTTATGTCCTTTTAATTTTTCTTAGATTATCGTTCCAAAGGAAGCTTTCATTTTCACATATCGTTAATATTTCTAGCATGGATAATCCAATTTCTGTTCTTTGTTGAACTGTGGTAAATTTCTCTGTAATCAGCCAATTAAAAGCCTATGCTTCTTACTTTCAATAAATTTAGTAACAAACAAAGGTAATTTACTTAACTTATTGTCAATTCGACCTACGGAATATAATTTAGCTTGTTTATACAAAAATCAACCATCCCAAATTAAATATAACTTCTAAGTAATTATTCGTTCTTGACTGTTTGTATCGAACACCATTAAACAACATGTAGCGCGTTCAACATTAAATTGGCCACCAATGGCTGCAAGCTAATTTCAAAAAGAGATATGCATATTTATGAATAAATATGCATATCTCGCTAATTATGTGTGCGTTGTCATAATTAGTGAGACAAAATCAAAAAAAAAGCTTATATATCAATACAAATTTTCATAATTATTGAGAGAAATTTATTTTTCAATTTATATTGCTCAATGATTTTCATAATGGGTGAGAAAAAGCGCAAAACTCACTTTACATTTTTATGCATGATTATGGATACGGTTTTTGCATTTTTTTTATTCTTAATTATAAGCAAAAGCAAAAAAAACCACTATCTAGTATTAGATAACAGTCTCAATTTAACATACTCTATTCACTTAATTAAAATCATTTCACCCTTGTAATCTTCTACAGAAATATAAAAACTTAATCCAGATTATGTAGTATTAAATATACTAGCATCCATAAGCTAGTTTAACTCTGACTTTTCATTAAATTATATTAGGCTGACCAACACAAGAATAAAATAGAAGCACCCTTTGAGATATATCCCTAGGAATTTCAACCACATTATAGAGGGTCCAATAAAATATGTACTAGTATTACATTAAAGAGTCAACGTATACTAATTTAAGGTAGCGAGTGCCAGACGATAATTTTTCAAATTGTTCAAAAAAGTATTCTACTAAATGACGTGCTCTGTATACAATTCAATCATACCCCTTTCTTCGTTCGTATTCTTGGAGACACATGCTACAGCACCTCATCCTAAATTCCTGCTTTCTGCCATCGTCGTAAGCGGGTGTAGACAGATTTCCAATGGGGAAAGTGATAGGGTAGATTACGCCATGGGCACCTGAACGTGCAACCCATAGCATTTAATTTAACATGATTCCGGTTTCCAAAACGAGGCATCCTCCTTGTGGTTTTCGTTCAGATGAAAACCAATCTTGAACTCGCTGCCATTGTTGGCATGTCTTTAGTTTGGTCATAAAAATTAACTTTTATACACACAAAAAAAAGGACGGTTCAAGACAGATACTATGATCGTTTGTCTGTCTGAGCCCCCAAAAAAGCGACCGTTCCCTATATTGAAACTGGGACACGGTCGCTTTTTAATTTAGTTAAAAACTATGATTTAGTTAGCAAGTTCTCATTGAATAGATTCCTTTTTCAATTAAGAATTTAACAATAATGAACGTACTTTTCATTGCTTAATTGTTACCTATATTTTTAATTGTGATTGTGCATTCCAATTCTCAGGAGGTTTTCTTCCTTCTGAAAACCAGTTACAACCATTGCTTATCCAGATTTCTCTCCATATTCGATATGATTCCTCATTATTGCAAAATCCATCATCATCAAATCCATACTGAAATCCGCAGCAAGGACATATTTCGTCAGAGGGTACACCTCTATGATCATATGGTGCTTCATACAGACCTTGATAATTGCACACTAAACAAATCTTTTTCATCCTTCAGAACACCCTCTCATCAACTTCCTGGTTGTCTATCATAATATGCTTGTCTAGCCGTTGGCTTAAAGAACGTTCTAGTAGTCCCATTACGGTTATATGAACCGAATGTATTAGTTGCCGAATCGTACACCCTAATGACACCATTCGAATCAGTTTTAATTTGATAGCTACTTCTATTATTATAAAATTGGTTAGCCTTTTGAGCATAATCATTTGCACTTGTCGCACCGACTGCTCTACCATGCCGAGTATAATGATCTTGTAGTGTGCTGCTATATGCCCAATTACAAGGTCCAGTATTATGCACCCATATCATAAGGTTGCTTACAAAGTAAGTATGAAACACATCGACTGTCAAATTGAATACCTTTACCTTCTTGTGTAACAAGTTAATACTCTCTATTTCGAGACTATTCCCATTATTCTGAACAAGCAAGTCTCCAATTTCAAGATCTTTAACATACGTCCAGCCCTTTTTATCAACCCAAAACGGATGGTTAAAGGTTGATTCAATAATTTGCTCACCCACATGAATTTGATAAATCTCATCCGTCTCATGGTTGAACGTAGCTGTAACCTCTTTGTATGCTAATTCACCAGTATCCTCATCCTTAGATAGTACCTTATCTCCGACTTCAATGTCTTCGATGTTCTTTTCTCCTTTGTCTGTTTGAACCTTAGTCCCTCCCACAAAGCAGTTACAACCTTTTGTAGCAGGCGCTTTAGTCTTACCTGAAGTTCCTCCTTTAGTTTTAGGAGTAATACCTGGGACGAGTCCCATAGCGAGTGCTGCAGCGTATTCTGCTTCTTTTCCTTTAATCAACTCGCTTACTAACTCTTCAGTTGCCCAGCCGATAGCCCCCTCTTTTTTAGAATAAGGACTTACACCTACAGCCATATCGTACAAGAAATCAAACCGTTTAAAATCATTAAAGTTATATCGATCTCGAAGCGTAATTTTATAAAGGTTATAATTGGAACTATTTATTTTATACCCTTTGCCCTTCGTATCCTTCAGAAAATATCTGAGCTCTGAAGCATAATTAGGCTCTACCATATGACCACTAGGATCTACATATCTAAGTGAATTGTTTAATGCATACGTGTATAGGTTCAAAGATAGTGGATTGTTCAATTCGCCTTCATACGTATCCTCAGTAATAAATCGTTTTTCATGGGGATCATAATATCGAGCTCTTAAATAATAATAACCCGTTTCTTCATCGTACATTTCTCCCGCGTACTTAAATGAATTCTCGAACGCTTCTTGTTCTGAAACTAAATTGCCCCAAATGTCATATTCATACGAATTCAGCTTGTTTCCAGCCGAATCTTTAATCTCGACGACATCCCCATGATCGTTGTAGTAATAATAGCCACCTTGCGAACCATTAACACGGAATAGTAATGTGTTTCCCCATATATTTCTCGCCTTAGTGTTTCCCTGACCATCTAGTTCCTCAATAATTTGGTCATTCAAGTAAATATACTGAGTCTTCTTGTTCTCAACAGTTTTAGTTGCACGGAGTCCATCCCCATAATAGGTGTATCGTGTCGAAGTTTCAACATCTTGCCCATTCGTTGTAGTTACCTTAGCCAGTTGATTCAGCCCATCATACTGTAAGTCAGTGCTTCCTTCTTTGAAGATGACTGGATTATCCTCTTCAGTGGATGCTATGTTTCCTTTAACATCATACCTGTAGGTTTTATTTCCTAGATTGCCCTTTTCCATTTGTATACGATTCAGTTGATCATATTGAAATGAAGTAATTTTAGAATTTGTTAGTTTCTGAGTTATATTACTGAATCCGTCATAGTTAATTTGCTGATTATAACCGTCAAACTGATTTGAAACTAATTCATCAAATGCATTAAGTGTTAAGGATTGCTTTTGATGATTCGGAAACTCGGTCGTTAAACGGCTGGAATCCTCACCAATGGTATAGTTTATCTTTACCGTACCCATATCTGGATAAGAGACAGAAGAGATCCGATTTAAAGTATCATATCCATACTGGACACTCTTACCATCTGGATAAGCTAGACTTTCTAATTGATCGGATTTGTTATAAGTTAAATCATACTTATGGCCTCCGACCGTTTGAGAACTCAAACGATTCCATGTATCATAGGAATATTGTATAGCCTCGTTTTCACTACTTGATTTCAGCGAGGTGAGCATGAGATTGTTCGCATCATACGTTTTATTAACACTATAAATCGTGTGATCTTGTGCATCTCTAATATCAATTAACTCTGGCTGATCATATCCGTTATAATGGAAAGAATGCGTTTCATTGAGTTCATTTTTATAATTAGCAAGTAACCCAATAGGTGTATATTCATAGTGATTTTCTCTAATTGTATCTTTTAGATCGGGTGTATCACTTTTTTGTATTTTTTTTGATGATAACTGCCAGCCGGATTCATTATAAGTACTTTCTTGTTGTAATTCACCATTTATGAATTGTTTTGTAAGTGAGCCACTCACGTCATACGTGTACGTATAATTTGTTCCCTCAGCATCCTTCATAGCTACCAGATTGCCACTTGGTTCATAGCTGTAATGTGTGATCTGCTGTCCATCATCCATAGTTACAATTGTTTTCGTGTTCTGATCTAGCGAGTTAAACGTAAATAAGGTCTCTCTATTCTTAGTTGCACTTTTTTCTTGAATCCTTGTGGGTTGTCCAGATAGAGTATCGAGTTTAGCTTCCACCTTACCATTAGGATGCACAATTTTAACTGAATTTTTTGGGAGGATTGTTGAAGCTTCTTTTACGGTATTACCATAAGAATAGCTTGTAATATTTCCTTCAGCATCAATTTCTTTAGCAAGATCTCCATTAGAACCATACTTATATATGGTTTTCTGTTTCTCATCTCCATAAGGTAAAGTAGAAGTTAATAAAACGCCACTATTATTAAAGATATTCTCTACCAATGTTCTTGTGCTTCCATTTGAGACAGCTGTCTGAGTTTCAACTTCTCCAAAAGGAGTATAAGCTGTTACAGTACTAATCCCGCTCGGCTCTGTTGCGGTAATCTCTCGGTTACCGTTGTTATATGAGTACGTATAATCCAAGGCCTTACTCCCGTCGGCTGGTAAATACTTTTCTCCAATAACTCGGTTTTGAATATCGTAACTAAACTGGACTTTACTGCTATCAGGATATGTCATAGATGTTTGTCGCCCGTAGGGATCATACGTATACAAGTAACTGATCGGTTCTGGTGATGATCCATCTTTTAAAGTTAAATATGCAGTTTGCTTCGTTACATGTAAGCCACTATCATCATAAACAAGGTATTGATTACTTTCTCGGTATTTTCCATATCCATCCCCTGAACTTGATTGTTTAATGTGCGTGGGTTGGTGAACAGCATTGTAATCGAGATATTCCGTAACGAGTGTATCTGTCGAACTTTTTCCTTGATTAGAATAAACTTTAATCTCAGTACTTTTATAAACGGTACCATCTGCATTGTAATCAAAAGACTGTCTTGTTGAACTGTCTGTGTCTGCAGCCGTCTTCTCCAAATAGCTCACCTGATGGAATGGGCCATTATATAAGTAAGACGTTACATTACCTAAGATATCAACGACTCTCTTGGGATAGCCGTAACTGTCATATTGGAATGATTGCATAGCTGTGTAATTTTTTATAACTGACGTGTTATCTCCCCAATAGAGCTCATTTTTCACATTATCAGGGCGTGGATCTGAAGACAATCCATCGGTAAACATTTTAACCAGGGATGGATTGAATCCGTCTTTGTAAAATGTCGATGTTACTTCTGTATTTGCAAAGTCAGTATCAGCGTTACCAAAAGAGTGTGTTAGTGCGTTTTGTATATTTGAGAATTCCGTCGTGGCATAAGTTTCTTTTAATGTTCCATAAGTGTTCGGAGTATAACGATTTGTCGTGGTTGATACATAGTCACCATAATTGTAGCTTGTTTTTGTAGTGATGTTGTCCCCAGTACGAAAAGAACTATTTGAAAGTCTGAAGTAAGCAAGCTCCTCATCCATTCTCGAAACATTCCATACTTCTTGAGCATCCTTCGTATTCCCTTTTATCGTTTTTTGAAGGAATTTTAAGCTATCTTTGTTGTCTGCAAAGGTGTAATAAACCGAGCTGACCGGATGATAGCCAATGTAAGTCAATACGTTGGCATCAAGATAGTTGCGAATCGTTCCGCGAAGTTCTGCTTGATCACTCCATTTTTCTTGAAGGGACCAAGATTTATCATAGGAAGAATATCTGTAATGCGTTCTAAACCCTTGATCATTTTCAACTTGTTTTAAAAGAAGGTATTCAATTTCACCGTACGTTGCTCGATCACGATTAAAGATCGGACTCGCTTCTGCTCCTTCTTGGTCGAGAATCGGTTTATAATTCTCGTCAAAGTTATAATAGTAATCATCTTCAAAATTGAAATCCGCATGGGAATTCACATCTGGTGAATAATAAGAATAAGATTCAATGGTACGATTATTTAGTGTATCTTTCACTGCATTCAGTTGATAATATGAAGCCGGAACTTCTTGCAATTCATATTTGTCTACTTGATCTTGTACGGCTATCCTTAAAGAGGCGGTATGATCCATTAGGGTTGTATCATACAACATCTTATACAATTGATCTCCGTTTGATGAGGCTACTGTGTATCCTTCAATGACCCCGTTGTTAGTTTTAATGTCGATGTGTTTACCAACCGAATCAATAATGTTAATACCATCGCTAGAATAATGATACGTAATTCGATCCCCGAATTGATTCTTCTTGTATAATATCTCACCTTCATCATTAAATGCGTACGTAACTTGATCATTTATAGTTAGTGCATGATTTCCGTCATTATCTAATTGATAAACAACATTATCATAAGGATAGTTTTCCGGATGCTTTTGCACATCTTCCGAATTCAAATTAAATTCATAAGTAGTACCATCTTCGAGCGAAAATCGGCGAACGCCGTGATCGTAATTGTAACTCCGATTATACGAATCATAAGTTACACCTGGTTGAAAAGTAATTGGAATGGACTCAAATATATAACTTGTGTGCATGACAGGTAGAGACATACTCCAACCTGTCGCGATATAATAATCAGTGTTTGTCAATTGATCAATTGCCTGACTTACTGTATTTCCCATGCAATCTGAAGCTGGAGAAGTGGTATCAAAATCACTATTCCCTTGGTCGCAAACTTGCGTCGCTTCATACGATGGGTTTGTCGTTTTTGCATTTATAGAATCATAGGTACGGATTAAGGAAAAATCCAAATTGGCTTTTCCTTTTAGGTATAAATCGACTTTACTTTGCGTTGCAGTTTTATAAGTGGAGTTGACATCTGAGTTAGTGTCACTTTGAAACACAAACGAACTGTTACGATCTGTAAACTTAAATCGATCTGGTAACGAGCCTAACGATTGCATCATAAATGATTGTGAATCCAGAGATACGGAACCTTCAACGTCTTTTGTATCTTCGACGTCTTTTGTATCTTCGACGTCTTTTGTATCTTCGACGTCTTTTATATCTTCGACGTCTTTTATATCTTCGACGTCTTTTATATCTTCGACGTCTTTTATATCTTCGACGTCTTTTATATCTTCGACGTCTTTTGTATCTTCGACGTCTTTTGTATCTTCGACGTCTTTTGTATCTTCGACATCTTTTGTATCTTCGACATCTTTTGTATCTTTAACGTCTTTTGCATCTTCAACGCCTTTTGTATCTTCGACGTCTTTTGTATCTTTAACGTCTTTTGCATCTTCAACGCCTTTTGTATCTTCAACGTCTTTTACATCTCCAGTATTATTTTGGTAGACTGAATCGGTTACTGTGGGGAAATCTACAGTAGGACTTTGAATCGAATTCCAATATGCTGTTGTTGCTTTCTCATTCTTTTCAAAGTTATACACTTGCATGGATACTGGTGTGTACTTTGATAATAATTGTTTTTCGGGTTCAGATAATCCATTCATAATTTGAATAACTTTTTCTTTACTCAAATCTAATAGTACTACTAGTGAATCGGTATCCAATAAAGAAATCACATCCGAATAGTAATAAGCAGCAACTAAAAGCATATCTTTTGAAAATAAAGACTCTATTTCTTTTAATTGTTGTTCATCAAATTTAGCAAAAGATGAGATACTCTTAAATGAGTTTTCTTGAACTTTTTCTCCCTCCATTGGATCAGCAAAAACTTTGATATCTGCAAATGGGTTCAACACTAAGCTGATTATCATCAAAAACGATAATATCGTTTGTAATCGATTTGTTTTTTTCAAATTCATTATCTCCTATTTAACCTATTTATTATCAATAATCATACGATCTTGTTTTATCATGTTACCGAGCGCATCAAAAATATAGTCTATGATATAAAGCTTATCGTCTTTAGCAATTCTTTCAGAAATGATCCTATTAAACGCATCATATTCGTATTTTTTTATCCCGATATCATAAGTGAAATTGTAGATTTGTGTGACTTGTCCATTTTTAATAACAGCAGCATTTATATTTGTTGAGCCGGAAATATGAATGGGCGTAGTATAAACTGTTCCATGGGTTAAGGTAGGTTTCGAACCATCACTGGTATACACGATCTTGTCTGCCGTTGTTGAAAGTGTTAGGTTAAATGGTTTTTCGTACAGACCTGTTGGTTTATTAACTTTAATCAAATCTGGCAATGTCCAACCATCCCGTTTAACTTGTGCATATGCCCAAACATAAACTTCACCAAAACCTTGATTAAAACCATCATTTATAGCTTGATTAATGTTGTCCCAAACACCTAAATGCTCAACGTCGTTAACAAAACCTGCAAAATAATGTATGAGCTCAACGGGATATTTAAGATGAGACTGTACATAAGTCAACGATTTGATGTGTTTGTCCTTTTGGTCATAAATCAGATAATCGTAATCTTCGAGCATGAAGAAATCTAGATTTGGATACTTCCATTGTTTATAAGGGAAATTAACGATACTCATCATTTGAGGTACTCTATCCCGGTCAACTACAGAAGGAGTAAAGAACAACACGGTAAACTTTGCATCGGGGTAAACTTTTTTAACTGCGTCTCTGAGCATTAATGTAAACTCACCGTTTTTATTCCTCAACCAATACAGCATATCCTCGTGACCTTTAATTGACTCCAAACTAGACTTAAACTCATACATTCGTTTACCTGTCTCTTTTTGGTAAAGATCTTTGGTGGCTTTATCATAAAATGTGGGTGGTTTATCCTTCAGACCTTCCATGAACCACCACCAAGGCTCCCCTTCCTGAATCATTGGCTCCATTCCATTTTTAACAGACATTCTTGCTAGCTCTAATACATATTTTTTATAAAATTTCTGTACGTCTGGATTTGTAAAACTCAATAGATGAGGAACGGGCACCCACCCACTTGTAGCTGGTGTATTGTCCCATGTGCGTTGCCACCAGTCAGCAGGGGCATCAACACTTTCCATAGAGATAGAATTAATAAGCTTGAAATCATTCTCACTCAATCTCTTAATATAGTTGTCATACCACTGTTCAAATCCTGAATTGAATGGGTAATCTGTAATGACTTCCATTGCACCATTCGAATACTTTTTGTCGTAGTAATGTGATGCACCCACATACATGGTCACATAACCGTTAAATCCTAACTTTTGATAATCTGATACGACTCGTTCGGGAGTCAAATTGTAGATGTCATCGTAATCATCAGTAATACGAAGAGCCTGTGTCGGTCTAGTTTTTGGCTCCTCACCTAGATAATCATTCCCGGACACGTTCCAGTTTGTCATCTTAACCATGAACTTTTCAGAATCGGTTAAATATTCATTGGCTGCTGTACCATCGTATTGAGTTGGTACATAAGCCCACATGATTTTCTTAATGTCATTAACAGGTATTTTTCTCCATTCTGGATTTTTAACCCATTCTTCAAGATATTCTTTTTTTCCATCTTTATCAGTTATGACTTTGTATTCTTTTTGATAAGGTTGCCAGCCAGCATAAAGATTATTAAAATCAATCTTTATATTTCCTTGTGTACCAGTGGCTACACCAGCTGATCTTCCCGCCGGAAATATAATATTATTCTCTTGCTCCCAATCATCTTGAGGCCGATTGGTGACATAATTCCACAACCGGGCATAGTAAATCTCACCAGCATTTGTTTCTATTGTCAGCGCAGGCGCAAGGGTCGAATTCATGTCCGGTACGTTTCCGTATAAATTGTAAGTGTAACTTAAAGTGACGTCTGAAAAATTACTATCGGTTGGATACTTTAAATTTGGGTGACTATAGTGGTCTATAGATTCCCAACTCATTCCGCTAAGATCCGAAGGCTTACGAAAGTTCCCCATAGTTGTAACTGTATTTCCGTTTGTAATTGTTGAAGCCATCATTGAAAATGAGAAGTTATTGGTTAAATATTTGGGTTGGAGTTTATAAACTTCATTATCATGAGTGGACGATATTTTAGAAGATACGGCTAGTTTTGACTGAAGGAGTGATTTATTTATTGGAGTCTTTTGAGGTTCATAATCAGGGAATTCTTGCTTCCATTTTTTTAATTGAACTGCATATGAATCCGATATATCTTGAATCTCCGAATCATCATGGGCTGTTTCTTTAGCCCTAAGGATCTCATTATTTTCCTTTAGTTCTTGTAGTTCTTGTTCATTTGAAACATTGTCCTCTGCAAAACTCACATAGGAACTATTAAACACCAGTTGAAAACTTAAAATAAATGCCATACATAATGCTACTTTTTTCGAAATCACTTTCTCGCTCCCTTATAAGAAAATTTTTATATATAACAATTTACTATTATATGTTTTTTTCAAAATTTTACAATGAAAATTTTAACTCTATTTAATGATTAATGGTTGTCTTCGATATTATAAAGACCGTTTCCCGATAGAATCCGAGAAAACGGTCAAAGTTAGAGAACTAAAAGGAGGCTATTAGCCTAAACACATTCTTTTGGAGGTCGTGAGAGAATGTTTTTTTGAGGAGCTGACCAATTAAAGCGCTACGATCTTTATGCTCGCCCAACCGTTAAACGAGTATAAAAACAGGCCAACCAGTATTTACTGGCAGGCCTGATAATTCAAAAAACTGCTGAAATTGCGACTTTAAATTGCATGATGTACTTGTCCCGTGTCATATCGACTTATACTTTATCAATCTAGCTTTGATACGGAGAAGTATATGTTTCAACAAACAACCCTGAATTCCTGATTTCATTGAGTTTTTCCACACATTCTTCTTGTAGTCCAATGTACATATAGTAGTCATTACCGAAATGAACAAACATGGATGACACGGACAGTTTACCCCATAAATGTTCTCGGAGAATTAGTTTACATATATCGGATAAATTTGAGTTATCAATGGTATCACCATCTTTTACGTTTGCAAACAAATCAACCATGTTACTCGAAATAGACAGATTCTGAGTAACATTATCATCGTATTTTTCTACGTTTGTAATTTTAAACGAAGAAACGTTCATACATTGCATTAGAGTTACTATTGCATCGATATATCTATTCTCAAAAGATAGATAGTCTGATAGTGTGAATTCTTTTCCTTCGTAAACTTTCCCGATATCATAATATGATGTCCAATCTTCTTTTTTAAAGTTTCCTTCATTATCGCGAAAAACGGGGTTATACTTTGTAACTCTCCAACAATGCATTCTTTTTAATCTCCAATCCTATTTAAATTTTTATCATAAGTACCCGATCTGGTACGCTTACTTCCTAGATTTTTCACTGAACTAGCCATTTTCCAAATCCCCCCGTTATGACCATCAACATCAGGAGTAATGTATTTATTCCCCTTTTTAAAGACAGGTTGATCATGAGATTTAAATTTTGTCTTAGTGTATCCAAGTTCTTTTGCTGCAGCTGTTGCTTCTTTAGTATTCATACTTCGGGCAAACTGCTGCAAATTCAACTTCAGCTTATTCTTGCTAGAAGTAGAATTCTTAATTGCTTTTGCAGCTGCCTTTTTAGCTGCTTTTTTTACTACGGCTTTTATTACTTTCTTGGCGACGACTTTAACAACAACTACAATTATAAATATTATAAATGGGTTATTTCCATCATCATCCACAAACGCAACTGGATTATTTAATGCATAGCTGTATCCATTTCGATTTAGTGGATTATTCAGATCCAAATCCTGTTCAGAGTCCAATGAAATAAAGGAACCGATTTGCGGGTTATAGTTTCTGGACATCAGATAATATAAGCCAGTTTCTGTATTGTATCTATAACTAGCATAACGGTATGGATTTTCATCCGCAAGCGAGCCACTCTGATTTACAATATTCCCCCATGCGTCATATTCATACTGAGCTACTTTGTTACCAGCCTGATCCGTTAAACTAACGACATCTCCATGACCGTTCAAGTGGTAATAATAGGTATGCCCATCTTTAGTCATTGCTACCGGACTTCCACTATCATCCCACGTATACTCTCGAAGTGTTTTGTTATTTCCATCCGTTTCATAGATGACTTCATCGCCATCATAGAAGAAATTCGTCGTTCCGGACTGACCAATGGACTGGATACGTCGCCCTTGTTCATCATAACTATAGTGTTGTATTCTCTGACCAGATTGATCTTGCACTTCAATTAATTGATCCAGTTCATCATATATATACGTTTGTTTTCCATCGTTTAATAGGTTTCCATTATTGTCATACTGATAAGCTTGTCCATTAACAGAAGTTAATTGGTTGGCGTTATTATGCTCGTATACAGTGATTTGCTCCTGCCCATTGGTGACAACGACTTTTTGTTTCCGATTACCCACGTCGTCATAGTCGTATTTAATTGTGGTACCGTCGGGTAGAGTTTCTTGTTGGAGTTGGTTAAGCGCATCGTACTCATACGTTGTATCACCTAATTCCGAATGAATTGTCTTTACATTCTCATTAGAGTCATACGTGTATTCGTACTCGCGAAGTATACTTCCTGTGCTGGAGTAATCACCGTAAGTGCGCAACTGTTTCCCCGTATCGTAGTGAGCCTTGGTTACAATTCCGTTTGCCCGATCGGCTTGTTCCATTGCAGCCATATCATTGTACTGATAAGAAATGAGGTTTTGATTATCCTTGCTAATGCTTTTGACTTGATCTAACTCGGTGTAATCATAACTTACAGTAGACGAATGTGCACCGGTTGCATATGAAAGTTCCTGAAGTCCACTATTCGCATTATAGATATACGACTTTTGATGTCCTCTATCTACCTCTGTTTCAGGTAACCCATCAGGCTTATACGTAAAGGAACGAGCACCATTGTTTACATTGACCAGTAATCCATTTTCATCATATTCATAAGACCACTTTTGTTGCCCATCTATACTTATAGTTTTGAGTTGATCCAAAGCCGTGAATGTTGAAGAGATTGTGTTCCCATTAGGAGTCGTGGTCTCCATTAGGTTGCCATTTGAATCATATTTGTTATTGGTCACCTTGCCAATGGCATCTGTCTTTTTCATTAACTGATTTTGTCCATTGTACTCATACTGAACTACAGCCTGTTTTGGATTAATCGTTTTAGTCAAGTTTCCGGCTGTATCATACTCATACGTTGTCTCTTTTTGCTTCGGATCAATTACAACTTTCAGACGATTTAACTTATCATAATGGTAATCAGTACGATTGTTATTTCCGTCGGTATTTGCGATCATATTCCCAACCGCATCTGTTGTCACTGTTGTTGTGTTCCCTGCTGCATCAATTACCGATTTGATATCGTTACCTTTATCATCGTAGCTGTAAGTTTCTATCGATTGGTCTGGATACGTCGTCTTTTTTAAGTTTCCATAGGCGTCATATTCATAACGCGTAACATTTTGCTTGGCATCCACGATGGTTTCCAAATCACCAGCTGCGGTATACGAGTAATTGGTAACATTTTGTCTAGGATCAATTTCTTTGAGAACATGATTCAGGCCATTGTACTCATATGTTGTAACATTTCCAACCTCATCAATTTGAGTCAGAACATTACCTTTACTATCATATGTCTGCTCAGCAACAGTTCCATCCGGATTGGTTACTTTCTTGACATTGTAGTTTGCGTCTAGGACAAACTGAGTGATTTCACCTTTGGCATCTTGGATTTTCTCCGCCACGAAATTAGCGTTGAGCGTATAGTTTGTCGTATGGCCATTTGCATCTGTTACGTCTGCTGTACGTGCAGTGGTGTCATATTTGTACTGGGTTGCCGGCCGATCACTTGCATCTGTAACCGAAACCGTTGAAGGTTCCTGCACTTTAACCAAGTACTCTTGATCATAGGAAAAAGTGGTTAATCGATTATTCGGGTCAAAAATGGTTTTAATGTAATTGCCACCATAACTAAACTGAGTTCGGCTATAAGTGCCATCCTCACTATACTGATCTACAGTGACTAACTTTCCATTTTGATACGTATAATCCGTTTTACGCCCTTCTAACATGGCATAATCAACTAAACCATCTGAAGTATACTCAAATGTAATGGTACGTCCTGAAGGGTCTTCTATACCCGTTAGTGCTCCATTCCCATTCCTTTTATACGTAATTCGGTTTCCATGCAAATCTTGTTCATAACTGAGTTTGGCCTGAGTGATGCTTACTTGATCATCATTGGAAACCGTATCAAAATGCATTAGGTATCCATGTTTGTCTGTTAACTCATAACCGGTCGTGGCCCCTGCGCTACTATTTACCTTTTTTAGTGTCAGATAATCGCCCGCTGAAGGTGTATACGTATTGTTTGATGCGTTATATTTAAATTCATAAGCAGCTCCAGTGTGGTCTGTAAACAATACGTCTCCGGTTTTGTATGCATCTACAATGGTTTCCCCACCTGAAAAATACCATCCATAGCCGAAGGGTGATGATTCGCTAGATTTAGAGTTATATGTCCGCATAAAGTCTACGGAGGTGTCACCTCTACCAGTTAAGGAATAATCATTGAACTGGATGACATTGTTCCCCGTACCCAAATTGGTGTAACTTGTTCCGTTAGCTATCGGATGACTATCATACGTCCAATAATCCTTTAGACCAAGTCGACTAGCTGAGGAGTATGTCACGCTTAAGAGCGGCGTGTAATCCGGATTAGCCGTGTCATCACCGGATATAAACTTTTTGTAGCTATTTGTTGTCTCTGAATTACTTTTCAACATAAAACCTTTGTTTGTTGTGGGGTCATTTATCCACTTTTCTAACATATTGGCAGGCAAGGACCACTTATAATTTGCTGCAAGTGAGGTTAATGGACCTACTGCAGTTGTAGCCACCTGCGAAGCATTGAAATCTCCACCCTGTTTACTCCACAAGTTTGTAGCATCTGCATACATCCAGGATGCAGAGTATTCCGTCCATGCTGTATTGACACTATTTAGTGTGATATCTACATTGGTATTATTTGAAACGGACGCTAACCAGAGGTTCAAGTCAGCCGTTAATACCTTTGCCCCCTGTGGAATTGTCGATGTATCAAACTGAATGAGAGAACGGATGACATTAGAGGTAGTAGCGTCTTTATATAGACCAACACCTAGTGTCGTATCGGTTGCTCCGGTTTGTTTGGGGAAAGCACTACGTATATTGGTATCCGCTAAGCGGTATGTCGGTTGGAATTTAACAATGGTCGGATCGATGGTGACTGGGTATACACGTGACGCATCATTAAGCCATGCGAGACTGGGAATCACGTCAATGTATAGCTGTCCCTTCTTCTCTTTCAATTCATAGTGAATATCGTAGGAAAGAGATTCTTCAGGGAAAGCATTAACTCCCTCTACTTGCTGATAACCTTCAGGCTCAAAGGAATCATACATCAACGGTTTGTCGATTATATATTCAATATTACCAGTAGATGGATTGACCAAGGAAACAGATCCATCTTGCTCCTGACGATATTCTAGATTGCCTAAGGTTAAAGCAAAGGAGTAAATCACTGACTTTTTGCCTGTCGGCTTTTTGCTGAGTTTAAGCTCTTCTTTGAGTCTATCGTTTCCCAGGGTATAAATTAAATCAGTATCGGGATAAAGCCCCTTATACGTCATTACATTATTCTTAACAATCCCTGCCGGCTTTGTGCTAGAGATGCTTTGCGTAGTTGTTACCGTATTTGTTTCCGATATGGGGTTTAGACCAATGCGGAATTTATCCTCTTTGATCTCTATCAAATTATCAGAAACAGAATGTTTCTTGTTCATTTCTACTTTGAATTCATGTTCATTATTGTAAGCCGTTTGACTCGTCGTGTTTAAACGGTTATCAATAGGCTTCCACTCTTGATTTGAGGGATCTTGATAGTGAATGGGAGTTTCAGAAATTTGAGTTGTGTACGTTCCGTTTTCATTGGCGAATGTCTTCGATTTCTCACTTCGGAGCGAAGCGATCTCTTTTGGGGTGTTGTTGGATGACAAGTTAGAATCGTCGGAAATGTTGCTTTCTTGAAGCGTTGATCTTTCGGTCGAGGGGCTCCCCCAAGCAGTGGTATTATTGAGCGATGATGTAGAGATTAAGGAACCAGCAATAATTAAGCTGAGGACCTTATTCCAAAACTTGTGTTTCTTATTCATGTTGTATCCCCTTGTCTATTTTTTTACAGCAAGAAGAGTTATACCATATACTTGGAATATTTTCTAAGTGAAAATTTTTCCAATGTTAATCTTTTCAACATATAATTATTGTATTGATTAGATACAGGCCCAATCGGCAAAAGGAACATGTTCTTGTCCAATACGGTAATCGGTACAAGTTCTTGTCCTTTGCTCGGGACTAGAACTTGTACCGCTAAAATAAAAAAGCCGCTAAAATAGCGACTTCAATGGGACCATATTCTTGTCCCTCGACTTATGAAGGAGGATAAACTCAAAAACTTTACGGTGGAGCTGTTACATCGGTCTGTAACAAAAAAAGACCTTCTCAGAAGAAGATCTCTATCTTGAAATAACTATTTTCGCGTTAAGCTGATTGCTTCCATGTAATGATTGGCACTCGAGCTTTCCTTCCTTTCAAAAGATCAATGCTTTTAACACTATGTAACCCTAGCTGGAACGCCCATTCTTCGATATTATTACTTTTCAGCCTTATACATCTTAATGGCCCTATATTAAATGTATAATTATCAATTTTCGAATGGCCATAGACCTTTTCCAGTAAAATTTGAAAATGAAAAAACCTCAACTCTTTATAACGAATGTTAGAAGAAAGTTGAAGTGTTTATAGGATTTAATTATCCTGTTGAGGAATGAATAACTCAGGCTTAAATTTTTCAATTTCCACTTTTATATGAGGATCAAATTTTGAACTCACCAAGGTTTTTGCTTTCATGATACAATTTATATCAATATTTTTAGCACCCATGAAGTTAGCTTTAACAAATGATGAACCATTGAACTCTGCTCCTTTGAAATCTGCACCTTTAAATATAACACTCTTGAAATCTGAATTTATTAATCTTGCTTGTCTTAAATTTGAATCAGTTAGATTAGATCCTGTAAAAGTTGTTTCTTCACAAAAAATATATTTCATATTTGCCTCAATTAATGAGGCCCCTCGAAAGTTAGCTTTTTCAAGCTTTGCACCATTAAAATCAGAACCATCTAGTTGTGCACTTCGAAGATTTGCACCTTGCAATACTGCACCCATTAATTTACTATTATTCAGACGTGCCTCTTTAAGATAAGCTCCTTTTAAATAACATTTCGATAAATTAATTTTAGTTTTTCCTCTTTGATTTAAGCGATTGATATTAGCAACAATTTTGCTTGTAGCCTCTTCTGTAAACCAAAATCTAACATCATCGATATTCTCATGATACTCTTGTACCTTTTGTTTCTCATTAATACGATTCGTAAAGTAGTATAGAATTACTCCAAGAATCAAGAAATCAAATACCGAGTTGTGAAGGTTAACTAAGAAGCCTTCCCAGAAAGAGGATTCTTGGTAAATACTTTTATGTACCATAATTGGAACATAATCATAAAGAAGTGTGAGAATTATGGTAACAAATAAAAATAAAATCAAGATCATCACCATTAAAGCAAATTCGTTACGAAAAATTCCTATAGATGGTTTTTTCACAGATAACTCCCCTAATTATTTTGTATATATAAATCAAAACATATAAAAAAAACCGCCAAATATGTTTAGCGGTTTAATTCTTCATTAACCTAATCCTGTTTGTTTTAGAGAGTTAATAACTAACTCTCTAAAACAAACAGGATTCGAACCTGCATCTTTCTGATGATATATCAGAACGCTTTAACCAATTAAGCTACTGCCGTAATTATAGTATATTTGATAATAAGATTTCCGTCAAATTTTACACTTCAGCTTCATACCATCGTTGCAGAGTAAAATGTTTTAGATGTTACAAACGGAAAGTGACAACACTGTTTCCAAAGAATATGAGATTAAGGTAAAGCATCACTAATGATCCCACTCCCACAGTGAAAGGCAAGAAACCAAGAATTTTAATGGTGAAATCAAAGGTTCCCTCAAAGATAACTATTGACGTGTGAACAATAGACTTAATGTTATAACCCTTTGAAGCAAAACTATGGACATAACAAAGCTCTTGAACATGATTTAATATTCAGACCTCTTGTTCATTTCAATAGTTTCTTTTACAATGCGTTGCCGCCTTAACATCGATCCAGAACTTCGAATGACTATGATTCTGAATTGCAACTAAGGTCATTGAAATGGTTATTTAAGCAGGTAATTGCGGATTGCCATGGCGACTCCATCCTGTTCGTTTGTACCTGTAATGACGTTTGCGAACGCTTTGACATGGGGCTCAGCATTGCCCATTGCGATACCTAATCCAGCCCACTGTAGCATGTCCAGATCATTGTCATAATCTCCTGCTACAGCTACCTCTTGTCGATCGATACCTTGCTCGCGGCACAGGCGCTCAAGTGCATCGCGCTTGCTGATTCCGACCGCGTTTACGTCAAATCGCAAACTGCCTGTTTTAGTGCATTGAAACATCCCCGATGCTTCAAGTCGCTTAAATATCCTTTCGCGGGCGGCAAGGTTTGTGCAAATGACGGCCGCTTTGTAGATCATGCCAGGCATGCTGTTTACGAACGTTCTGAAATCGGAACCGACTTCAACCAAACGGATCAGTTCAGTTTGATCTCTATAATGATCTTCCGTCCATGGCAGTTCTGGTCGCACAACAACATTATTCATTGGCCAGCTCCGATTCAAATCATTGATTTGCCGTACATATAGGGCATTGTAGCCATAGAAATGGACGTAGGCACCTTCTTCCTCAATCACATCTAGCATGTATAAAAGTGATGTTGTCTCCAGCGGGAATCCTTCAATCATTTGTCCTGTTTTTGGATCAACGGTCACGGCACCATTCACTGCGACCAGAGTAAAATTCAATAGGATTTCCTTCGCATGTAGCCATACCGATGCGGGAAACCGCCCGGATGCGATGGTGACAGCTACTCCATTCGCCATTAATTGCTGGATGGAGTTTCGCGTTTCTGACGTAATGACTTTATTCGGATTTAACATGGTTCCATCCAAATCAAGAGCAAGCAATCTATGCAACTCAACCATTCCTTCCTGTTCAATGTATCATAGGGTATTCATGCGCAGTGGCTCAGGGATGTCCACCGGTCCGTGGAAGGTCCGACTTGCTTCATCACGCATGAACTCCAACTTACCGTTGCCGGGCAGATGCACGAGTACGAGCTGCTTCACATTGGCCTGTCCAGCATGCCTTGTCCCTCACGTAGTCAGCACTTAATACACAAAGACCCATCGTTACCAATAAAAGATTGGACGATGAGTCTCGAACGAATATTCTCATGCAGTCTTGACTTTTCGTTGGACTAACCTTCCTTTTTTAGAGTTAGTCTCACATATATTCGTTATGACGATAATGTCTTGTTCTTAGGCCGAATTTTTTTCAAATTCGGTTCAAGCGATACATAACAAACAGAGGCTAATAATAAAATTAAGGCAATAATTTGAAGAATACTCAAACTTTGATTTAGAACGATAACATCAAGAACAGCTACCTGGACCAAAACTAGGTTATTAAGGACACTACTTTCATATGCTCGTAATGTTTTTTGAATCCAAGTCCATAAATAGAAAGCTAAGGCACCATTGATAATTCCAAGCCACAATAAAAGAATCCAGAGTTTAAGAGAAATTGTTGGGATACCTGCCTGCAATAAACCGACAAATACCATGAATAACGCTCCAATAAGCATTGGCCGTAGAACAAGATGTTTTGCTTGAGCCATACCATTTGAGATAAAATAACGATTTGCCATCAAATTTATAGAATAACCAATGGATGATAGAAGAACTAAACCTATTCCAATTAAGGCCCCTGTCTCAAAATGCCAAGGATAATAGTACAATATAATACCAACTATTAAACCGAAAACGCCAATGAAAATCCCTCGACTTTTAACTTCACGCAACCATATTATGTCTAAAAGAATAATGAATAAATTGTTTCCTATGCTAAGCATCATACTGGTTTGCGTAGGAGATATAAAATATTGGCCAGCATACTGTAAACCTTGGGCCATTAAATATCCGGTTATCCCCAGTAAAATATAGTGCCACATTTTCAATTTTGTTTCAGGAACCTTAGTTACTGTAGAAAGTTGTTCTCTCCTATTCTTACGTCTCTGTAAAAAATAAGATAGAATAAATATTGCGATTACTGCAATAGAATAACGCAAACCAGCCAGCATAATAGGACTAATTCCCTCATTAAAGGCTAGTTTGTTCAATATATATGATGATGACCAAAGAAAAGTTACAAATACTCCTATCCAAACAGCAACTGTACGGCTCATCTAATGCTATCTCCTTTTGCTATAAATAGCGTTTCAGGTTATCTATATCTCATTTATAGTGTTGTGGTGAATTAAACACAACTTCGTCCCTGGGCCCTGTTTTGTTTACTTCCAGTAAGTGTGGCACATCATATTACAATCCTTCATTAATATTTGATAATGTTTTCATCTTTCTTGTAGCTTCTGTGATATTGGGATATCCAAAAATTCCTGTACCAGAAACCACACCATGAATACCTAATGCAGATATTTCTGAAATATTGTGTATCTTAACCCCACCATCCACAATAACTTCAATATTTTCAAGATCCATTTCTTTTAACTTTTTCACTAAAGTCTCTGCTTTCTTTAAAGCGGATTTAATAAGATCTTGCCCTATAAAACCAGGTATTACTGTCATAATTACTACTTTATCAAGTTCTGGGAGAAGTTCTTCAAGAATAGAAATAGGAGTCCCTGGATTAAGCGCAATACCTGCTTGAACTCCCGAATTTTTGATCGTGTAGATACATCGGTATAAATCATAAGTAGATTCAGCATGGATTGTAAGAGATCGAATGTTGAGTTGTAGAAACTCTTGCATATGATCAAATGGGCGATCACTCATTAGATGAACATCCATCGGAAGTGAAGTGAATTGGCTTAACTGCTTTATCAGATCTGACCCGAATGTGAATCCAGGTACGAAGTGTCCATCCATTATGTCCAAATGAAGTCCATCCGCACCACCTTCCTCAACAGACCTAATCTGTTCTCCTAACGATAAATAATTTGCACACATGACAGAAGGATAGATATTAGCCATTTATATTCACCTCATATTGATTTTTGGGATTATGAATTTCATTTCTAGCCATTTTACGATTAAATCTGTTACAGAGATTTTGGTCCATTGTGAGGGTATAGAATTACTTCCTATTAGATGAACGGGACTCCCAATTTCCTGTTTTATATAATTCCCATCTGCAAAAAAATGAGTAACACCGTAATAAATGCTTTGAGCATTCATTTCATTCAGGTAACGTGCAAGAGGTATAAATGTAGACCCTGAAGAACATAAGTCATCAAGAACGATCGCATCATACCCGTTTATATCCAATTTATTTTTGTTATACCACGTGTATCCTTCTTCATTCTTATGCTTGTCTAAAACCAAAATTGGGTATTTAGTATGTGCTGATACTGCCTTAACCCTTTGCGCTCCCCCACTATCTGGTGAAATAATAATTGGTTTATTTAAGTTGAGTGTTTTAAAGTATTCAGCAAAAACAATCTCTGTACTTAAACTAATGAGTGGTATTGGGGATTTTTCTACTAACTTTTCGCTATGAATGTCTATAGTTACTACCTCATTAGCACCTAGCATAGCGAGTGTTCGTAAAACAACCAACCCGGACTCGGGTTCCCCTTCGTTTGATCGACGATCTTGACGAGAGTAAGCAAGATAGGGCACAACACAGATAATATAAGCTGCCCCTCTACTTTTAGAGATTTCAACCATTTGATAGAGTTGTTGTAAATGAAGATCCTGTGGTGGTAATGTATTCTGAAATACAACAACTGTTTTATTGACCAGAGAGGTATTAATCCTCATGCATATCTCGGAGTCAGGGAATACGCGACGAGAGACATCGGCATTGGTGAACCCTGTTTTTTGAATCAACTCTTCACCAATTTGAGCTCCTCCTGGACCAATACAAAGGATAACTTCATTCATAACGAGATCACACATCCTTTGATGTTAATAGAGGTAGTATTCCTGGTAGATCTATGCCTTTCAAAGATTCTAAAAGAGCACCACCACCAGTTGATAAGTAATTCATAAAAGAGTCAAATTGAAAATATCTTATTGCAGCCAGGGTATCCCCTCCTCCACAAACAGTTAGTGCACTTGAATTCGCCATTGCAGTCATTAGATCTCGTGTACCCGCTGTGTATTCTGCATCTTCATATTTCCCCATGGGGCCATTCCAAAGTATTTGTTTCGATTGAGTAATAGCACTACGAATTAGTGATGAGGTCATTGGACCCACATCAAGAGGCTTATCCGAAGGCGTTAAGTTATTAATACTTTTTGTAGTTATTTCTTTTGTGCTACAATCTTCTACTTTTAAATCTACTGGCAGAAGGATTTATTTTCCAATATTGTTTGCTAATTCTAATATCTGTTTGGCAGTTTCTACTTTTTTAGGTTCATATGAAGTTATGTCCATTGAATAACCCTTGGATACTAAAAATGTATTTGCTACCATACCACCTACAATTAAAGTATCAGATACCTTCAATAATGATTTAATTACGTCTATCTTCGTAAAAACCTTTGATCCACCGATAACAGAGATAAATGGAGATTGAGGGCTTTGGAATAATTTTTTTAATGTTGTCAACTCTGACTCTAATAACAACCCTCCTACTGCAGGTAGACAATTAGCTAAATAAGAAACAGAAGTGTGAGATCTGTGTGAAGTAGCAAAAGCATCATTTACATATATATCCGCCATACGCGACCACTTTAAAGCTAGATCCACATTATTCTTTTCTTCTTCTGGAAGAAATCTTACATTTTCAAGCATAATTAAATCCCCTGCTTGAAGATTGGAAATCGCTTGTTCTACAACGTAACCTACAGATTCACGGCAAGCGAGGACGGGTCGACCCAATAAATTAGAAAGATGAATAGCTATTTGTTCAGTTCGCAAGTCCTCAACTATTTTCCCTTTTGGATATCCTAGATGAGTAGCAATAATAATTTTCGCACCCTCATTTATTAAATAATGAATAGTTGGAAGTGCACGGCGTACTCGGTAATCATCCAAGATCTTGCCATCCTTTATGGGAACATTAAAATCAAATCTGCAAAATACACGTTTTTCTTTTAGATCAATATCACGGACCGAGGGGATATTCCATGAGTTTATATGGTTCATATTATTGATTTCGTTTCATTTTTCGTTTGTAGTTCTGTAATTTCTTTTACTTTAAGTAGAATCATAGTTCCTATCCTATTTTTTGCTTCTTGAGTCTGCGCACCAATATGTGGTGAGGCAATAACGGAAGGTAATTCGAATATAGGATGTGTACTTGTAGGTTCCTGTTCGTGAGTGTCTAGACCGGCTCCTCCCAATAATCTATTCTTTAAATTATTGTAAAGGGCAGCTGTATCAACTAAGCCCCCACGACCAACATTAATTAATAGAGCATCTGACTTCATCATTCCTAGTGTTTGTCCGTTAATAATATGGTGGGTCGAACTAGTAAGTGGAACAGTAAGAACAACTATGTCAGCGGTTCCTAATAGCGATTCTAGATTTAACACAGTTGCTTTAACACGTTCCAGGGCCTCACGTTTCTGAGACTTGTGTGAACTATGATCGGTTACGATAACTTTCATCCCTAACCCATTGCTTAAATCTCCTAATATCTGTCCAATATTTCCATATCCAATAATTCCAATGGTCTTCCCAAACACTTCTCTACCAATTAATTGATTTTTCATCCACTCTCCCCTCCCCATCGATAAGTGAGCCATATTAAGACTTCGATAAAGGGAAAGAATCATTCCTAATACCAATTCAGCAACCGAACGTGAATTCTCAGGAAAACAAAATAATTCTATCCCCCTTTCCTTATAGAGAGGTGATATGTTATCTGTTCCTGATCCTGCTCGCAAAATCCATTTCAATTGAGCAGCCGATTTAATCATTTCATCAGAAATAATGTGAGGAGATCGAACCACAACAATATCTATACTTGGAATAATCTCTAGTATTTCTTTGTCCGATCGATTCGGAAAATGAAATACAACATGGGTATTCGTATTTAAGTCATCTAGAAAAACCTCATTATAGTTCCCCAATAATAGAATACGCATTTTGCATCTCCAATCCGGATTAGTCATTTCTTTCCCAAGGAAATACGATCCAATTTGTTGTATTATCAATGTCTTTGCTTGAATGTAAATTATCTAATACGTTGGAGAATATGCCCTCTTGTATTTGCTTTCTGTCTGAGAATAGTGTCGCATAATAAACTTGAATATCTTCCCCATATTCCTGGTATACAAGTTGATGAATTGTAGAAAATAGATCACCGTAAGTAACAATATCATCAACAAGTAGTATATTCTTTGGTTTAATTGGTGGAAAAATCGAACCAATCACCTCAAGTTTACTATCTCTTTTTACTGAAAACTCATGATCAGAAGCTGTTTTTTTTATATGAACAATACCAAAATCCCTGCACTGTAAATGATGAGATAGGAAAACTGCTAGCGGTAGTCCACCTCTTGAAGCTCCGACAATCAAATCAATTTCTTTATCACATAAATGATTGGAGAGATCCTGAGCGTAACTTTCGAACGTATTCCAATCCAGCTTTTCTATCATATTTTCAGCTCTCCCTTTAAACGATTGTGGTCCGGTATTCTCGATGATTTTGAATATATTTTGAATATAAATCTTCAACTGTATCAAGCTCTTCCGTTTTCACAATAGAAAATACTTCTTTAACAGAACTCATTTTCTCTTCTAACGGTGCTGTAGTCCCCGCTTCATATAAAGTTTTAAGTGCATCATTCATAGCGGGAACAGCTGAGCGCAATAGTTGATTGGCGTAAATAACCATTTTTATCCCAATTCCTTCTAACTGCTCCTTATTTATTGAATAATATGTAGTAGGCACAACTACTAACGGAGTTGAAATACCTTTCTTTTTCCATTCATGTGCAAACATGATTATTTCATCCGCAGATTTTGATTTAGAATGAACTAGTATCAGATCGGCCCCAGCTTCCGAATATGCTATAGCACGATTCATTGCATCGTCCAAACCTTTTCCGGCGATTAAAGATTCTAGCCGAGCAATAACTACAAAATCAGGATCTTTTTGTGCTGACTTTGCTAATCTAATCTTTGCACTAAACTCATGCATATCAGCTAGTTCATGACCTTCCAAGAATGAATTACGTTTTGGAAAGTTTTTATCTTCAATGCAGACACCTGCTATTCCAGCAGCCTCATATTCGCTAACCATACGAATAATGTTATTAACCCCTCCGAAACCAGTGTCGCAATCAGCTATCACTGGAAGATTTGATGCCTTATTCATATATGAAGCTGCATTCAAAAATTCCGTCATTGTTAAGATTGATGCATCTGGGACCCCAGCCGAAGTTGATATGGCTAAACCACTAGCCCATAAAGCATCAAAACCATTCTTCTCTGTAAGAATAGCTGTGAGTCCATCATTTGCCCCAATAACCTGAATGAGTTTATCTGAAGAAATTAATTTACGAAGCATAGTTGTTTTTTTCATATTATTTATCTTCCCTTCGAATTATTAACATTGTTAAGAACGATTACATTATCATTTGAACCTATAAAAGCAGTATCTGCGATTCCAACAAAGAGACCTGATTCTACTACCCCATTCATGAGTTTTAGGTGCTGCTCCAGTGCTTTCGGGTTATCTATTTGTTCAAATGACGTGTCCAGTATATAATTTCCGTTATCAGTAACATAAGGCTCATCAACAAGTATTCTTAATTTTGGCTTAGCTCCTAAGTGTAACAACCCGCGCATGATAATTTCCCAAGCAAATGGTACAACTTCAATAGGAACTGGAAATGCACCTAGTTTATCAACTCGTTTTACTTGGTCGGCTACGACGACGAGACGCTTTGATTGAACAGCCACCAACTTTTCTCGAAACAGTGCACCTCCCCCTCCTTTAACTAAATCAAGAGTAGGAGTAACTTCATCTGCCCCATCGATTGTAATATCAATAAAGTCTACATCTGCAAGTGCAACTAGAGGGATACCTAGATCTTGTGCAAGTCTTTCAGTATGTTTGGAAGTAGCCACCCCAGTTATTCTTAAGCCTTCATTCGCTATTCTTTCTGCTAATTTTTGAATTGTATAGTGGACCGTAGATCCTGTACCTAACCCAACAGTCATCCCATCTTGAACTAAATTAGCAGCATTTTCACCTGCAAGCTTTTTTCCATTCATAGTTATCTCTCCGTTTTATCAGCCACGATGACTAATTTATGTAGCTTGATATTTGATATAGAAAAATAATTAAACTAATGAATCACAGAAAGTAAGAAAAAAAATTAAATCCCAACTTCAATCTTGTAACTGGATTCTTTCTTAACAATGTTTAGTGCTTCATCTGTTAGTATCATACATTTATCGCGATCTTTCTCTATTCCTGTAATAGCGCGAATGGCATCAATCGTCTCGGGAATAGTAATACATTGCATATCAATTGAGGTCATTAAATGTAGTCGGTTTCCTACTAACTGTATGGATTCTTCCCATAAAAATAATTCTGGGCGATCACCACGTTTACGGGAACTATTGTTAAAACTATTAAATAGCTGAGCTGTATTAACTCCTGCTTCTTGTTTTGTTTGGATAAGAATACGAGGGTACTGATTTAAGGTCTCGATAATCTTTAGCCTTGTTAATGGATTTTCCAACTCTATAGAAATCATCTGTAAATGTGAGTAATACATTGGTGCGGCAGCAGCTTGTGTATAGATTGATATATGAGGCAAAACTAATTGGAGGTCTGGACCATGATGTGAGACGCCGAATACAGGGGCTATACCATTTGGAATTCCATTTTGAGCTTTGTCAGGATCAGTTGAACAGCGTACTATAGCACCATCTACATGAAGAACTTTGTAGTGAAAATCAAGAACACTGATTAAACGTACTAATCCCGTTGTGTTACAACTACTAACTCGCATTGCTTGTCGGCCATATGCTTGATGATAATTACCAAAAGTGCTAAATGTAAAATCTGTAGTATCGTGTTTCTCACCACCTTGAAGAATGGTATAGACACCATGTGCTTTATATTGAGAGAGACGCTTTACACCTTCTCCTGCTTGCGCACAATCTACAACAACATCGATCTCGTTCAGCAAGTCTGACAAATTACCTGAAACATCTAAGTTACACTCTTTAAATAAAGGTAGTCTTTCATTCTCGGTACAATAAATTTTCACACCTTTCCAGTTTACAGAAAGTGCGGTGGGATTTGGCGTTCTTATCCCAACCCCAACTAGCTCCATGTCTGGCTGAGATAACACGGCATCAGCAACCCGTTTCCCAATTGTTCCAAGACCTACTACTCCTACTCGTAGTGTCATACTCTCTCCCTCATTTCTCTTGGAGATAGATTTGAAAAAACTCCAAGTGTGTTATTCGTCAGTGTGCGAGAGTCATTGGAGTTATATTCAGTTTTCAGCATGAATCTCATTGCATCAATGGATTCTAATACAATAGAAAGCTTATGACTCACCATCCAGAAACTCACTTTTTCAGCTTCTACTTTAAGACTTTCGCCTATAATAACCGTTTCGTAAAATGCTCCTACAGGTCGTCCTATATCACGGAAAAACTCAGAGACTAAAGCCGTATTATTCATGTGCAAACCATTAGGAGTCATTAATATTCGATCGGCATTAGTTAATAGCTTTACTATTTCTTCTTTAGAAGCAGGAGTGTTCAATCTAATATTTATACCTAAGAGAAATGATCGCGTATGCTGCGCAAGTATCGATTGTCCACTGAAATCTATATTAAAATGAGGTTCTAGTTGAGATAGCCAGGGTAGATCGAGGGGTACGAGTGCGTCAATTGGTCCCCGTTTTTCACTTCCATCTGTCGGTTCTATAGACGTCACATGCATCGAGATAATATTAGATATTGAAAATAAAATACGCAAAAGAGAAATATTTTGAATGTTTGGTATGTTTATAACATTAGAAGTCGGAATATCACTTTCTTTCCTTGTTAGAAGAAAAAAAGGTATGTCTTCTTTTGTACCACCAATAGTTACTATGGGTATTCCTTGGGTGGGGATGTGCTCTGGGATTAATAATGCTTCTTCCCTGACATAAAAATAAGCATCGATCTTTTCATGTGAGGAAGAGGTAACAAATTTCATATCTTTTTGTAACTGGATTGCATGAACGAGTGCGTTTGAAATAGGTCCTTTGCCAACTACACTAATGTGTTTAATAATATCTCCTCCTTATGCAAACAAGAAACTTCTGTAAGTAAATATAATTATATGCATTCAAATTATAAATATCAACAAAAATATCCAATTTTACACAACTTTTACATTGTTTTTACAAAACTTAAATTGTTATCCTCTTGTTAAAAATGCATTGTAATGTGAAGTGTGAAGCTTACCGAAAAAAACGGACCATGACTCATGCTAGGGTCCAGATAGAAAAACTCTTCTTCTTGCCATCCCGAATCATGTATTCCCTGCCAGGATGGTAACAAGAGCAGAGATAATGTTAGAAGGATTTCAACACTTAAAACTGGAGGAGATTTTTGCTATGTAAGCAAAGATTCGGGCAGATATCTATTGAGTTCACTTCAGACTTACATGATAAATCCGAATCTATAAATGGAATCATGATATCAAGCGGAATATAAAAAAGTCGCTAAAATAGCGACTTCAATGGGAATATGTTCGTGTCTTGTGACACCTTCTTTCATTGTTTATGCCTTGGCTCGTTTGGGTTACAGGTTTGACAATGTAGTATTAGTTATCTGCTAAAATTTGAAATCTTCATCAGTTAATGCAGATAATGAAAGGTTCTTTGATTGCGTAACATATTTAATATCGACTACATCAAAGATTTCACTATCTACAAATTTAATATTATCTTCAAGGAAAAATACATAGTTAGTACCTTCCGCTAACGAACTCTTAAAGGCTAAACCTTCAAAACCTTTACTATCTGCAAGTTCTGCAATAAATTTGGTCGCTAAATAGCCAAAATCACTTGTAGAAGCATCAATCGGTTTAGATAATTCTGAATTAATAACATTTGCTAGTTGATATAATTCTTATTGTATATAAAGAGGTAAATCGGTACTAAATTTAACATTATCAAGCTTCACAAAACGATGTGATTTTGTAGTTGCAAGTTTTGCTACTGAAACAGGTACAGCTTTTGATGGTCTTACTTCAGCAATTGCAGTTTCAGCATCTGATGCAGTGTACAAGTAAGGGATCCCTTTTGAGTTAATTCGACCGTTACCAACTAATTCTTTTGGAGGGCACATAATGTCTTTTTCTTTATAAGCAGAAAATTTTGATGGCGCTCCGTTTCTTGCTCTATAAAGAATAGAGTTCTCTTCAATTACAACTAAGTTTATTTCCATAATGTTTAGCAAAGCATCCTTTAACTTTGTATTCAGTGTAAAAGCAAATCTACTTTTGTGTTTAAGTCCTTCTTTAAACTCAATCCACAAATTCAACAATTCACTTTCTACACCAATATCATAAAGTTTAAATGCATACTGTTCAACAAAGCTAGAGTATATCCTTTTATAATGCTTCCATTGGCCTAAGAGGTCATATATGTTTTTGTTGGTTAAATTCTTTCTGTATACACTGAGTTCCTCTTCACTGTGACTACCAATTCCTCTAATTGGAGTAAATCTTAAATATGCGTTGCCAGCCGTACAGAATTCTTGAAGCAATAATTTCTCTGTCTCATTTAATTGTTTTAATTTAATCCGGACCACTTTCGACAGAACTCCATGATTCTCTAATAAGTCGAATAAATGTGGATTTTTCATATCATAGTGTTTATTTGCAAGGAATTTTCCAACAATGCCATGCTCAGTCCATTTGCCCTGGTACAAAAGTGTCTAGATTAATTCGAGGACGCCTCAGGTGCTTCTCCCTTTTCTTTGCCTCAGCAATCCCTTCAGCCTGTGCCTGGTTTGATGCACCGATGTTCTTCTTTAAGAAGCCCGAACTATGTTTCAGTCTTTTAATTACTCTTTTTCTTATGAATTTCTTCTGATTGATCAGCTGCTTTCTTTGTATTAATGATTTAGCGATTCCCGTTAACTCATTCCCATTCCTTCCAAAGATCCATCCTCCATTTTTAAGCGAAAAAAGTGATTTACATCTCAAAATTGAACCAGAAGGATATTTGAAATTGTCGATATACAGTTTGGGAACACAATTCTCATACCCACACTTTTGACATATCTGTCTCATACTTTTCTTTGTTTTCAATCTCTTACCTGAATTCATTCTTATATTTTCTTTATTTTAACATCGTTCATTAAGTTAACTCCCGTTAAGCTTAATGAATTAACGGGCGGATTAAGTATAACCAAAAACTATAAATGTATTTATTTACATATATATTAATATATTTGTATATTTACAATTTTTATTTTGATGGTAATATATTCAAAGGGATAAATAGTAAATACCCCATAATAAAGATGTACAGGAGGAAAAAAACTTGCTTAGAAAAAAAATCATATCGGTGCTACTTTGTGTTTCGTTGTTTACAGTATCTGTTCCACAGGCATTTGCTAGCGGTGCCGAGAGTCCAAATCTCAATAATGAAAGAGTGCTTACTGAAGAAATACAAAATGATACATTAGAGATAATTGAAAACTATGGAGGTTCGAATGCAGTTCAGCCTCAGAGTGAAGTTCGCGCAGCAAGTATTGTTAGAATTGTTATGCAGGCAGCTAAATTGCTCTTTGGAGCAACGAAAACATATAATAAAGTTACAGAGGCCTATGTTGAAAAAGCTATTGAAAATGAGTTTGAAGCTGAACTTCCTTTCTTGGTCACGAGGAATTCAATAATTAAGGAGTTTTGGCTTATTGGTACGAGCGAATATGTGGAGCTAAAGTTCGGTACTAGTGACAGAGGGTTGGAACATATTCTAAGTAAACATCATCCTAAATATTGGACTGGCCTAGGATATAGAGAATATAACTCATTTTTCAACGACACTACTAGCATGAGAGAGATTGTAGAGATTGCTATTGTCGTAGCAAATCAAACTCAAAACAATAAAAATAAAATAATTGCTAATAACAGTGGTAACGTTTCGGTAGATGGTACCTATGATGGTAAACAGTATAGGCTTGTAGTAAGCAGCGATTATGAAGTGGTAACTTTATATCCTTTGGGTTGGAACGTAGCTGAATCTCAATAATTTATGCTGAATAATATTTCAAAAAAAGATATTGGGAGGGCTTATGGTTTCCATTCAAACGTTTCTTATTCCACCGCAACAATCACTTCCGGAAGTGTACGCTTGTATGGGAACTGATCAGTTGCAAAAGCTTTTTATTACTGCTGAACATTTTGAAAGTGTTTATGCTATCTGGAGTGATGATATTCCCCTGAAGATTAATGAGCTTAATATTGCCGTTATTATTCAAGATGATCACCAACAACTAATTGGATTTGAACAGTGGGGACTAGATTTGTGGGGGTGTTATTTATCAGCCTTGAATAGTTATATTAAAAGTGGATTCACATATGGAGAAGCGATGTATGGCATAGATCCCAAGTTGATCTGCTTTGAAAAAAATGGTAAGAGTTCAATCGAAGTAATTCTAAAATATGATCCGTTACACGTAAAAAAAACGATAACTAGCTTTATTTTGGAAGAGCGTGATTTTCTTCAACACCTCATGAATGGAGCATCTAATTTTTATACTCTTATGAATAAATACAAAATTCATACGAGCAAAAAAACAATGAGCTTCCTCTCTGAAACAATAGAGTTGCTAAAACAAACATATTCGAAAGAACTGTGAGGCGAATTTTCACATGCAAAGACTAAAAATACTTAGTATAGTTTGTGTACTTATGTTTGGAATTTCCTCGACTAGTTTCGCTAAAGAGTCTATTCCAAGCAATGAAGCTTCTGAGTCTGTATTGAGAGAGTATTTCGAAGCCTCAGTTAATAAAGACTATGAAAAACTTAGTACACTGACTGAAGACCAACGTTTTACCAGCTTAGAAGAGAAGAAACAAGAATATAAGTCTTCTCTCGAAAATCCTTCAGAAGTTCCTCTTTCATTTACAATCATTGATCAACAAAGAGTAAGTGATGAGGATTATAATTATAATGTGAAGTTGGAGTTTCCAGACAATGAAACAATAAACCTTCCTATAAATATGCAATATGTCAATGAAAGTTGGAAAGTAATTATAACAACACAGCCAATTAACGAGCAAGAAGGTTACGAAATAATTGAGCACGCTGACGATAATTTGAATATCCAAAAGAATCAAGCTTTCGCCGATCCTCAACCAAGCACAAAATGTACTTGGAGTTTCTCAGAGAGAGTCGATGGACGCACATTTACCTCTTTGTGTAAAAAATTTGATTTGGCTACTAAGGACTATAGAACGACTTTGAATCTGCAGCAGTATAACGATCATAAAGATAAACTCATCCCACTTATAAAATATGAAATTTTTGAAACTAAGTTCTTTGGAGATAATCTTTGGGGATACACGGATGTGTATGGAGAGAAAAAGGGAACTGGCTTTAAAACTGAAATTTTTGGTGATACGTTAAAAGCAACTAATTGTTATATCAAATTTACTATTGAAAATAGCAAGGATACAGTAACCACCTTTAGAGGCTTTGGAGAACTATATAGTTTCTAAATGAAAGCAGCAAACTAAGACAAAGGAAAAGTCTTAGTTTGCTGCTTTTCTCATTAAGCAATCTGGCCCAAACCGCTTCCACAATACAATAATATTAGTATAGATGTAACGAATATATTTAACTGAATCTGGATTGTGTTAGGAAAAAATCGGAGTTATCGCTTATCTCCCACTTCTCTATTGGTCAATGAGCTATCCAATTCCATCTGTTTTCGCTCGTATCCAAGCCATACTCACTTCTATTACCTTCAAAATTATCATTCCCCCTCTCCTTAAAATGGATAAGTTTGATCTAACTTTAGTTTCACTAATAATATAATGCTCATCTACCTAGAGGACTATACGTCGAGTCCCTACATAAATAGTAGAGTTAATCTCTTCACTTCATTAAGTACAATATCCCTTTGTTATTAGATGCAAATTTAAAGAGATAATGAAAGTCGACTTTATCGATACTCAGTTTAGTAACAGAATAGCTACTTTGCTCATAAACTTCAAATGTTTCAATACATTTAACCTTTGTTAAATGAGTAGAATGCCTCTTTATTCTCTTAATAGTGGCCCTATGCCCTATTAGATGCTCTTTCCTCGAATATTTTTGAGTTATCTTTTCCTATTTCTTGGCTGCCCACTCCAAGACAAGTTTGTCCATATCCGTAGTATGTGCGAATTGGCTCTCTGCGAAATTACTCAAGAGAAAACGGACTGAGCAACAAATAACGAGCACGCCAGCGCGGCCAAACAGCCCCAGACCGTAGTACAAATTCCGCTTTGGTTTAGGTGGTAATTAATAAGTGAGAGACGGTCGACGGCCTCGAAGTTATCAAACAGGCTGATGCGGTTGGTTCTTTTGTATACAGAGATCAAGGCTTAAATGTGTCAGTGTGTAAGCAACTTCCTCATAGCGTATCTTTGATGCGATACCGGACCATCCTTACTCGTCGAATTGTGGCATCACTACATCGTATGTTTAAGCGTCATCCCTATCAAAATCAAAAAGATACATACGTCGCATCGCTCTAGGATTGCAAAACGTACCGATTCTGGCAGCGCGCATGCCGAGCAGGAACATTGGAACATGACACCTCCATAAATGTAAATGTGGAGAGAGTTTTCTCTCTCCACTCTTTTCCTATTTTTAGCTACATTTGATCCAGCGCCCTTCCTGAACCAATTCTGTACCATGTTAATACCATCTAGTAATAATTGCATTCAATGCGTTAGCAAAGCTACAAAAGTGTACTTAAGTCTTTTTATTTACAATTCATTGAAACAAGAAAATAAACGAAGGGACTGATTTTTTCAGTCCCTTCGTTTATCTGAATTAGTTTATTCACTGATATATATAGAATAAACCACCCTTAAAACGCTCAAAGAGCTAAAACGATTCGAACCGATGTATACACGTGCATGAATATTCAATTCTCACTAATTATGAAAAAGTTGTCTCATTAATTATGAAAATATTTTCACTGATTATGACACCACCACCAACCACCATCTATCTTAGATCTTATAAGCCTTCATGGCTTTAAACAATTCCTTAAAGGTTGGACGTTTACCGTACATCAACACACCTGTGCGATAAATTTTGGCTGCAAGCCATCCGAAGATGATAATGGATACAATGAGAATCGCTAAGGACGTTAGAATCTCCCAAGTTGGCGCAACTCCTGCGCCAATTCGTACCAGAATCGCGGTCGGCGACGTGAATGGAATGAAGCTTGCGATTTTCAACAACAGAATGTTCGGCGTAGAAATACTGAAGATCGCAATATAGAAGGAAACAAGCGACAACATCGTAATCGGCAGAACAGCCTGACCGAGTTCTTCAGTACGGCTTACCATTGAACCAATGGCAGCAAACAACACGGCATACAGGAAGTAACCCAGAATGTAGAATATGAGTCCGTACACAATAACTGCACTATTCACATCACTTACACTCATATTGAAATCACCTAATACTGCACGGTTATGCGGCAGCAAGATATTTCCGGCAACCACCGCTCCGAAGATCCCGATTTGCAGCATCCCCACCATGAAAATACCGATGATTTTACCAAACATCTGACTGAGCGGTGATACACTCGTAATCAGAATCTCCATAATACGTGAGCTCTTCTCAGCTGTGATCTCGGAGGCAATCATGTTACCTGTCATCATCGTTGAGGTAAACAGCAGGATGATCAGCAAGTACACCACAATATAGTTAATCGGGCTCATTTTACCTTCAGACTCAGTACCTGCTCCGCTCTCATCTGTACTCAAACTTTGCTCAGTGAGCTTCACAGGTGTTGTAATAAGTTCCTTCTGCTCCGCTGTGAGTACATCCTTCACAACCACATCCAGCTTCACACTCTGCAACGCTGCTTCAATGGATGCAATGATCTGAGGTGATACGTCTTCTGCTGAATATAGAATGGGCTGCGGGAACTCTTGCCCGGAAACAGCTTCAAACTTCAGATAACCATCGGTAAGCCCTGCTTCCGCATCCGCCGCAAGAGCAGCCTCATCTTTGTCACCACTGGCAATGAATCGATAGGCCTGATCTCCTTGAGCCGCAGAGAAGCTCTCCAGTTTCTCGGAAACTTCAGGCTGCCCTGTACTCAAAAGACCAATATTTACAGGATTACTGCTTGAAGCTCCACCAATGGAACCCCCATTAAATAAGGTAATGAAATACGGGACATTGAGTCCGATTGAAATTAAAAGTGCAAGTACAATGGTCGTTACCATGAATGATTTCGTTTTAACTTTGTTTTTAAATGTAAAACCCGTAATCGTTCCCATTTTATTCATTCGACTCACCTACCTCACGAATAAAGATTTGGTTAAGCGTTGGTTCCTTCAGTTCAAAGTGTTCCACTGTCGTCTGAGTCATGGCTGTTCTCAGAATCTCTTGAGCCGCTTCCACCTGACTAATATGTATCAGGTACCCACGCTCATTCCGCTCGACTTTCTTCACACCAGACAACTGTTCAAGTCCTTCCACACTACCAATCGTACCCAGGAATACCTGTTCACGCGGATACCGGCTCTTGATCTCCTTGATCTCTCCTTGTACCACCGTGTTGGAACGATGCAGAATGGTGATCTGACGACATAACTCTTCAACGTGCTCCATACGGTGTGTTGAGAACAGAATGGCCGTGCCTTCGTCACGTAGCTCCTTGACGGTGGATTTGAGTAATTCCACGTTGACAGGATCCAGTCCGCTGAACGCTTCATCCAGAATGAGAATCTGCGGTCTATGCACTACAGCCGCGATAAAGCCCATTTTCTGCTGATTACCTTTGGATAACTCCTCGATCTTCTTATCGTAATACTCAGGTACCTCAAACCGATTCAGCCAATACTTGAGGCTCTGATCTGCGTCCTTACCATTCATGCCACGAAGTCGTGCCAGGTAATTAATCTGTTCGCTGACTTTCACCTTCGGATACAATCCGCGCTCTTCCGGAAGATAACCCATAATCTGTTGCAGCTCCGTATTATAGGGCTTGCCGTTGTACAGGATATTCCCTCCGTCAGGGTGAATCAGTCCAAGCACCATACGCATTGTGGTTGTTTTACCTGCACCATTGGCTCCGAGCAGTCCGTAAATCTCCCCCTCTTTTACATTGAGCGTGACTCCATTAACGGCTGTTTTGTCTGCATATTGCTTGACGACTTGCTTCAATTCCAATCGGTTCATCATTTATCGTCTCCCTTCGGTTATTTCCACTGTACGGGTGCATACCCGGCAATCCAGAATGCCAGCACTTCATCCAATTCCAAGTTACGGATTCTCAATACCCGGTTATTGGACAGCTCCAGCCTCTCCTGCGCCTCGCTGACCCGGGTTGTAATTACGCGAACCAGACCTCCCTCTTCTATAGAAGATTCCACAACACCAGGAATACTTTCTGGCCTTAAATCTCCTTCATACCAGACTTCTTTCCACTGATCGAGCACCATATCTTTCTCGGCCATCCCCAGTGACTGACCACGGTGCATCAATACGATGTAATCCGCAAGCCTTTTGACTTCGTCTGCAATATGTGTGGCAATCAGAATCGTGGTGTCTCCCCCCGCCATGAAGGTACGGAACTGCTCAACCATCACTTTCCAGGCAAAGGGGTCCAATCCTGATGAAGGCTCATCCAAAAGCAATAGTCTTGGGCGAGCTGCAATTGCAGCTGCAATCTCAAATTTTCGCCTTTCTCCCTTGGACATCTTGTTCAGCTTCACATCAACAGGTACTTCCATATCCTGAATCAGTTGGTCGAACAACTTCATATCCCAACGTGGGTACCAGTACGCCCGGAAATGGGCCGCTTCTTGTGCTGTTATCCGGTTCTCTTCTGAACCAGCGTTATCTGCCACAAAACCAATCTGTTGTCTCAGTTCAATGGGAAGTGGCCCATCATGTTCCTGACCAAACCATATAATCTGCCCAGCATCTGGCAGCACCACTTGCTGTAACATGTTAAGAAGGGTGCTTTTGCCTGAACCGTTGTGACCGAGAATAGCCACTATATATCCTTCCGGGATGGTCAGATCAATTGGGCCGATAACTCTGCGTTTTCGCATTTTGGATACGCCGTTCAACTGGATTGCTATGGGTTCCACGTATGAATCACTCCCTTACTTCACGTAAATAGCCTTCAGGACTTCCCGGAATAGGCTCTCCATCTCTTCTTCCGTACAGCCTACCGATTTCCCGGACTGCACCGCTGCCTGCATCGCTTCCTGTGCGGCCTTTAATCTATAATTTTCTCTGTCACCGGCTTCTACCTGGGCCACAAATGTACCTGTCCCCTGCTTCGTACGAAGCAAGCCTTCATTCTCCAGATCCTGATAGACCCGTCTAACCGTAATAACACTGCAATTCAGTGCTCCGGCGAACTCACGAATGGACGGCAAATGTGTTCCCTCCCCCAACTGACCCGTAATAATTAACGATCTTAACTGATTTTCAATTTGGTGGTATAAAGGTTCAGCGCTATTTTCATTAATTTGAATGGGTATTTTCACATCTTGCACCTCGCCCTCCGGTACACTCCAGTCTGTTACCTGACCGTGCCGGTTTCATCCTGTATTCGTACATAAGCTCAATTCTCATTTTAATTCAAATCCCGATGAACCAGCTTCTTCAGCGTAAAACGACTAGACAGCCATAATCCCGCTACGCCAGCCACCAGAGAAATCCACATGATCGGGGAAAGCAGCCCCCATGATTTACTTCCATCCATTACAATCCGCAATCCGTAACTGCCTGATATTCGAATCAGTATGGATATGCCAATGGCGAATGGTATAAAAAGCATACTGAGAAGCAAGTATTTCTTGCCACTGTTCAGAAACTCTCCGTAAATATAGAACCCTGTTACCAAAAGGCCATAACCTGTACAGGTAAGGCTAAAGGCCAGATACTGATCCCATCGGAATCCTTCGGCATGAAGGTTAACCACGTATAACGATCCGTAGAAAAAGATTCCATTGTACGTAAACGCCATCAGAGACTGCTGTAGCCTGGACCACATCACCACTTGTTCAGGAATGGGAATTCTACGATAGTAGGCCAGCATCTGCGTATAAGAATCTTCCTGTATGTAACGGAAGGAGCGCCTGCAGAACATAAACCCTTGAAATGGCAACATGATTAAAAAGAAGGAATCCACTACTGGATTAATAATATCTGTCTGTTGTTGTCCTAAAAACATCACACCGCTCATACCGCCAGTGTATATCATGAATAATGCAGACCATAGCCATTGGAGCCTATCCTTACTCATCTGGCTGCGGGTCAACCACCACGCCTGCTTCCATTCGTTCATATGCATGCCTGCCTTTCACCTGTCATTCACTCATGTTGCTTACTGTGATTACTGTATATATCAATATACACAGTATACAGACCTATTTCTCATCCCGTCAACCCCTAATTTTCCTGAATCAGGAAGACGGGATGGGACACAGTACGAATTTACGTTAAAATAAATTATAGTAACGAATCATAGAAAGGAAGGTTACAGCTATGGATTGGCTGGTAGAGATCGGATTTGTCCTCCTTTTCCTTATCGTCGTAATCTGGTTGGTCCTCCGGGATGAGCCTCATCGTCATTCTGCCAAAAAAGGCAGACACCGCATCCGCCGCAACAACGGTTATACCGACTCTGCTTCGGGATATCCGGTCATTATGGGAGATGACTCCTACGATCGACATGCTAGACACACACCGGGTCACAAACATCATGATTCGGATTCTTCAGGAGGCACACATTCTCATCAGAACAGCGATAGTGGTAGCAGCAATGACAGCGGTGGAGATAGTGGCGGCGGAGACAGTGGGGGTGGCGGGGATTAAACATCATTCCCCAATCACAAAAGAAGGGCTGTACCCGTTATTGTGTAAACACAATTCGGGTACAGCCCTTTGCCGCTCTCTAGCACCTGTTAGAAGAAGAGGCCTTACGATTAAACGAGGTTATAGCCACTAGGCAGACTGCGATCCCTGCGGATTGCGCGAATCTGAGCCAGCGTTAACCGTTGATTGGTGGAGATCAGGGATTCCACATCATTGCCACGGATCAGATCATCCAAATCTCTCAAGTTGGTGTTGCCTCGGAAGACACGGAATCCACCTTGGAAGTTAGGACGTGTAAACACAACCAGTGTTGCATTGGAACTTGTTGAGAAAAAGCGCAGGCTCTCCACCCCATCCAAAATATTGTCCAGGTTACGAAGACCCGTGTTGCCACGATAGATGCGGCTTCTCCCTCTGTAGTTCTCTTCTGAATACACGGTAAGACGTGGATACGTCTGACTGACGTTGACTGTTTTTTTCATTTTGTTTCCCCCTCTCGAACTCATTCTATGAATGAATGAGAGAGGAAGCGTGGACGAATGATCTGCTAGATTCGTCCATTTTCATATTTTCAGAAGAGAGTAGTGACGCACGCCCGAGTAACCGGAGGTTATATCTCTACTTTTATACGCCGAGGATAACTTCCCATACCGGACGTGTATGACCACCAGGATATAAGAGATATAAAAGAACATACACAACAACACCTGTTAGCGCTGACCCAAACCAGATCATGGACGTGAACTTGCCCCAGCGACGATGTGTTCCGAACTTCTTTTTGAACCCCAGCACCAATGTGGAGATGCCAAATATCGCTGCCACGGTAGCGAGGATAATATGAAAGATCAGAAATATCCGATAAAAGATCTCCAGATCCGGGTCCCCGCCCCAAGCTGTATTACCCACGAACACTGTACGAGACATATAGATCACAAAGAAGATTAGAGCTGCAATCGCACCTGCTACCATGGCGGACTGATGAGCCTCACGTTTACCCCGAATAATCAGTACCCATCCAATCCCCACCAGTACTGCACTAATCACAATGAAAGAAGTACTGATCGTTGGTAGCCAAAAATACATATCCATCGTGTGTTCCCCCTCTTGTCAGAACATTACTTCATTATTTGGCAGCCGGATTGAGCGGCCCCCCTGCGCCTCCTGCAGGATAAGAATCATCATCATCTTCCTGCTTCTCTTTCCGATACCATTGGAAAAAGACATAGGCTAACATCGAGGCGAAGATTCCTTCCTGAATAAACTTCATGACAATGCCACCGACCTGCTGATCTTCCTTCGCGGAAGACAAAAAGTTGAAGAACGCAGGCCCACCGAATGAGCGAAGTAACGCCGTAGAATCTCCAGACACACAATACCGCATTGCTTCAGCCCATACTGCCGGGTTGCTGTACGTCTGATACAACGGCTCGGACGCAAAAATAATCAATCCACACGCAGGCGTAAGCAGTACCATATTCAGAAAAATAAAACCGATCTTGGATAACCCCGATGCTTGTCTGCCTTCTGGCAACGGATTCAGCAATGTCCACCACATGAGCATCGAGGTGATGAACAGTGCAATATAATACAACCGGTGAACGGTAAAATTCAGCATGACGTAATCATGTACAATCGGTAGGTGATACAGCGAGAACAGCCCGTTAAAGAGCACTGCCGCAACGATCGGATGAGCCAGGAACGATAGCTGGCGTGTAGGCAACCAGCGTACGATTCTGCGCCATACCCAGATCGGCAAACCTTTCATCATCAGCGGCGGGGCTACCAGATAGGAGAACGCCATGCTCACCATGTGGAAGCTAAACATTACGTGACCGAGCAAATTAAAGGGTCCAGCCTGAGCCAGATACAGGACAAACAGTCCTGTAATAAACATGATTTTCTGTGCAGCAGTCGCAGGTTCTGCATCCTTTATTTGCTCGCTTAACGGTCCCACAAGCACCAGATAAGCCGCAGCAATGATCAGAAATACAGCCAATATAAGCGGACTCCATAAATCATTGAAGCTAAAATATTGCAACCCGAGCATACGGGAAACCTCCCCGTGACCTGATTTGGTTGTTGCCTTCATTACTTTGTGAAGATTCATTCGCCAAAAAGGGGAAAAGACGGCGGCATTGCGCCGCCGCCATCTCTTTTACCACCAGACCCAATAGAGTGCCATAATGATGCACGTAAAGGCTACGAAAAAGCCAAAGGCCATGAACAGAATCGGCATCAAGTGCCCTTTGTCCTTCAAGTGCATCCAATAACCCAATTGAACGAATACTTGAAGAATAGCCATGACGAGCAAAATAATAATGATAAAGGTTGTGTTGACCCCTCCGGCAGAAGCAGCCGCAAACGCAATCAGCGTAAGAATAATGGAGAAGATAAACACCACGACGTGTTTCTGTGGCCCTTCCGTCCGGTGACGGTGTTTCACAGGCTGTTGATCTGTCTTATCCTGTGCCGACATGTGCTACCCCACCTTTCCGAGCAGGTACACGACCGTAAAGATGAACACCCATACCACGTCAATAAAGTGCCAGTACATTGCGGAGACGTATACTTTAGGTGCGGTTACGACCGTCAATCCTTTTTTGAACAGCTGACCGATAATGATTCCGATCCACACAATACCAAAAGCAACGTGGGCTCCGTGGAACCCGACCAGTGTATAGAATGCTGAACTGAATGCACTCGTGGTCATGCCAAACTCTTTATGTTTCACATACTCGTAGAACTCGTAAATTTCCAGTGCGAGAAATCCCATACCCAGTACTACCGTGATGCCAAGCCACAACGCTAGTGCATCTCGCTTGCCCTTATGCATGGCCTGAATCGCAAATACACTCGTCAAACTACTGACCAGGAGAATGAACGTTGCAGCGGCCACAAGTGGCAGGTGGAACAGTTCATTCGCCGTAGGTCCATCATTGGTTTGGCCACGAAGAGCCAGGAAGGTAGCAAAGAGTGTACCGAACAGTACCGTCTCGCCGCCAAGGAACAACCAGAAGGCGATAAGCTTGTTACGGCCTTCCAGCGTTGCTTTCTCCGGTTCATGCGGCAATTTGTCGTTCACCGGTTCGGCATGTGAGGTTGTCATGTTCTAGCCCCCTTCTCATCCTGATCCTCCGGTTCAATATGCCAGCCATGATCATCATAAAGTGAACGAAGTGCCATTGCACCAAATGTGATTACGAGACCAATAATAACTACAATATAATTGTTGAAAATGACATTCATAAATGCATTACCAAATTCATCATTGCTGAACATCAAGCCAAGTCCGGCGATAAAGATACCTACTGACATTACAAACGGCAACGGCGTTGCTGAAGGCATATGAATCGAACCTACAGGTTCTGCCGGTGTCATCTCCGTATGTCCTGCCATTTTTTCCTTCCAATATGCATCAATTCCGCGTACCAGCGGCGTCTGCTTGAAATTATATTCCGGCGGCGGAGATGGAATAGACCATTCCAGTGTACGGCCGTCTTCCCACGGATCGTTTGGCGCGCCAGCCGGTTTTCTCATTGTGATTACGATATTCACGAGGAACATGATAACCCCAACACCCATTAGAAACGCACCGACAGAGCTGACCAGATTGAGCAGGTCAAAGTCCTGATTCGGCAAGTATGTAACGATCCGGCGCTGCATCCCCATCAGACCGAGGAAATGCTGTACAAAGAACGTTAATTGGAAACCGATCATAAATGTCCAGAACGTCCATTTGCCCAGTGTTTCGCTGAGAATACGTCCGAACATCTTCGGCCACCAGTAATGCAGTCCCGAGAACAATCCAAGTACGAGTCCACCTACAATAACGTAGTGGAAGTGGGCTACAACAAAGTACGTATCATGGAACTGGAAGTCTGCCGGAGCAGATGCCAGCATAACGCCTGTAACACCACCCATAACGAAGGTTGGGACGAATCCAACAGCAAACAGGTTTGCCGCGGTAAAGCGGATCTGTCCACCCCACATCGTAAAGAGCCAGTTAAAGATTTTGATCCCGGTAGGTACGGCAATCAACATCGTGGAGATGGAGAAAAGCGCGTTGGCTACATTACCCAGACCTGTTGTAAACATGTGATGCGCCCATACCATGAAGCCCAGGAAGGCAATCAGGATGGTAGCAAATACCATGGAGCTGTATCCGAACAACCGTTTACGCGAGAAGGTCGGAATAACCTCCGAGATAATACCAAATGCCGGCAGAATCAGAATGTATACTTCCGGGTGCCCGAAGATCCAGAAGATGTGCTGCCAGAGTACGGGGTTACCGCCACCTGCGACATCGAAGAAATTCGCTCCCAGTATACGGTCAAACGTCAAAAGTACAAGCCCTACCGTGATGGCAGGAAAAGCAAAAAGGATAATGGCAGATGTAATAAATGTCGTCCATGTAAACATCGGCATCCGCATGTAGGACATGCCTGGAGCACGCATTGTAATAATTGTTGCGAGAAAGTTAATGCCCCCGATGAGCGTTCCCAGACCCGCGATCTGAAGGCCGATGGTGTAGAAATCCACACCATGCGTTCCACTATACTCACTGCCCGAAAGCGGCGTATATGAGGTCCAGCCCGCATCCGGTGCTCCGCCCATAACCCAGCTCAGGTTCAGCAACAATCCACCAAACAGGAATGTCCAGAAACCCAACGCGTTAAGAAACGGGAAAGCAACGTCCCGTGCCCCGATCTGCAAAGGCACGACAGCATTCATAATGGCAAAAATAAGTGGCATGACACCAAGGAAAATCATCGTTGTTCCATGCATTGTAATCAATTCGTTGAAGACCTGTGCCGATACAAAATCATTCATAGGCTTCATCAGTTGAATCCGAATCAAAATGGCTTCAATGCCGCCGATTCCAAAGAAAAATCCACCCGCAACCAAATAGAGAATGGCAATTTTTTTGTGATCGACGGTGGTGATCCAATCCATCAAGCCCCTGTACCTCTTGACGCTATGCGCATGAGCCAAGGTTGTGTACCCCCTTCTTCGTCCTTGCTGTTCTATTCATAGTCCAATTTGTAGTTGGCCAGATATTCGGCAATTCCGTCGATTTCTTCATCCGTCAACCCAAGATCTTTGGGATTCGGCATGGTATTGCCCGGCTTCACGGATTGTGGATCATGGAGCCATTCTTTCATGTTATCCAGTACCGGACTACCTTCTTCCTGTCCCTCGCGAGAATTCAGCAAAATGCCTGCGACAGATTCCTTGCCGCCGATTCCCGTCAGGTTAGGTGCAACCGGTCCACCTTGATCACCAACAGCGTGGCAAGAAAGGCAGTTTGTTTTGAACTTTTCGGCCAATTGGGTGTCTTCAGGAAGGACTGCAGGTGCTTTCATCTGGTTCACCCATCTGTCAAACGATTCCTGACTCACTGCTTTTACCTTAAACTCCATGAAAGCATGCGATCTGCCACATAATTCGGCACATTTACCACGGTAAACGCCTTCATTCGGTGCAGAGAAGCTGAACTTGTTAAGTGTTCCATCCGGGTTTGTGTCCATTTTGCCCGCAAGTGACGGCACCCAGAAGGAGTGAAGCACGTCAGCGGTTTTTAATTCGAATGCGATTTTGGTTCCGGTCGGGATGATGAGATCTTGAGCGGTGGTTACGTCATATTGAGGATAAGTGAATTCCCACCAGTACTGATGTGAGGTGACTTGGACCTTAAGTGCATTTTTGTCATTGGACAGATCTTCGCCTTGGGCAAAAATCGTTTGGACCGTCGGTACTGCCAGAACAATAACCAGCAATAACGGAATGGCTGTCCAGATTACTTCCAGCTTGAAATTACCTTCAACCTGTTCGGGCATCTCAGTCTGCCCGGCTCGTCTACGAAACCGGATCAGAACATAGGCCGCTATGGCAAATACAATGATGAGCACCACGATCATAATCGCGATGGATAACTTCATCAGATCATATTGGCCTTGCGCTACAGGACCCTGAGGTTTCATTACCGACAAGTCTTCCCGCCCGCATGCGGATAGCAGCAAAGAGAACACCGCCAGCAAGGGGAGAATTCGCTTTGCAACCTGCCACTGTTTCATCATTGATCTACCCCACTTTTTTACGTTTTCGTAGATTACCGTTGTCGTTCGGTAGAAAGGCAACAAAAGGTACGTTTCAGCACGATACGCATAATCCTCTTCATCATACAGAACGCTTAGAAAAATAACGCTTCCAGTACTCCCGTGATTTCCTGCTCAGGGCATGTCTGCGCATTCTTCCAATTCATTCTATATGCTTCAATCACTTATTAAATATAAGTTGAGGGTATGATTTTGTCAATCTTTGGACACATGTTCACAAATTGTTCACTTTATGTAAAAAACCGCTCTACAACTTGATTTGCAAACGATTTCAGTTAAAAGTATTACACTCTACATTTGAAAATTTTTGCCAAATTTCGGTGATAAAACTCGATTTATTGGTGATTTTTCTCACATTGAAAACATGTGCTATTATGCAAAAGAAAGATCAGAATTTATGGAAAACCTCTTCCATATCCATTCAGAAGACATGCCTATCGCTCCATACCGCTATCTTCAAGCTCAAAACAGCATGGAGCATTTCGGAGAAAGTTCAACTCAAGCCCTCTTCTTCACTGAGTTCATCTCACGTGCCATCGGTCAGAATCAAGGGGCCATTCCCAGTAATCGCAACCGTATGCTCATACTGGACCCCCCAGCTGCCATCTACCGTCCTTACCGTCCATCCATCTTCATCCCAGACAACGGCCCCAGAACTGCCTTTTGTAAAGATTGGTTCAATCGTAATAACCATGCCCTCGGTGAGCATCGTGCCCGTTCTACGTTTGCCATAAGGCAGAACATTTGGGGGTTCATGAATATATTGACCAATCCCATGACCGATGAGAGGCTTCACAATCCCGTACCGATACAGTCTGGCTGTTCGTTCAATGGCACTTCCAATATCTCCTAGTGTATTCCCTGGAACTGCCTGGGCAATCGCCCGCTCAAGTGCCTTCTCCGTGCGCCTCATCAGCTTGCGAATGGATCTGCTTGTTTCACCAATTCCATATGTCCAGGCCGAGTCAGCAAGCCAGCCGTCTTTGTTCACCACCATATCGATGGTCACTACATCCCCGCTCGCCAACTCCTCTTCCCCAGGAAATCCGTGGCAGACCACTTCATTAACAGAGGCACACGTCGCGTAAGGATATCCTTTATACCCTTTTTGCTCCGGTGTGGCTCCTCGTGCTGCCAGAAACTCTTCCACCCGCTCATTAATCGCTGCTGTCGTGATACCAGGGACCATCCACTGCTCAATATGCTGGTGACAACTTCGCAAAATTCGTCCAGCTTCCCGCATGTAGCCAATCTCTTCTTTGGTTTTCAAAATAGGGTCCACATGCATTCATCCTTCCCGCTGTAGGTGTACTCCCATATATATGCAGCAGGAACGCAAAAAAAACCGCCTGCCGGAGCTTATCGCCCGGGAGACGGTTCTATTCATTATCGGAACAGTATAATCAGAGTTGTGTGTTGTTTCAGGACACGGAAGAATCCATCTTGACAAGCTCATGCTCAACCACAGAAGTCAATTCTTCCTCGTATCCACCCGTAATCCGGTATTTTCTCACGTACTCCTTCACGAATTTTTTTGGATCTTTAGGACGGAAAATCCGAGTCATTTCCCTCAAACTTTCTTTGACCTCATTGTGACCTTTCGTTGCCATTGTAATTCCCTCCCAAAACGTTGAAAGTGAATGCTCCGTTTAGAGAATGCCGAATAAGTCTTAAATGCCATCCATGAAGTTGTGTGCGCGGCTTAAAGCAAGCTTTAGGTCGGGAACCTCGCTAGAAAGCAAGTACCTGACACTATAAATACCCGATATGATTCGGAATGAATCATAATCTTATTGTAGCATATTCGGAAGTATCTTACGACTTGACGATTTCCTCTAATAAATATAACGGTTTTCATGCCCAAAAAGTTTAATTCCGAATCATATGTTAAGATTGCCACCATTCTATACGGAATTAATATATCCAGCATAACACTGAACTATTCGGGGGATATTATCACGGACAACCCATACAGTTAAATTACTGGTATCCAAAGGAGGCGTCGTCTCATGGACCGCAAAGAACAAGATATGCTGCCCCTTTCGCATGAAAAGGTGGAAGTAGACGGAGTTTACATCAATGAAGCCGGACGTGAGGAACATCTGCACCGGGGGCAACATTTCCCGGCTGATCCCGTTCTTGGCAAGTCGGAATGGAAACTGACGGAATATGCATATGATAATCATCACGAAGGAAGAACCGATGAGCGGTTGGTTCCCAAAGAAAACGACACCGATAAAATGGGCAAGATCACAAACCCTCGCAGACAGATCGAGGGCGGATAACGATTTCGTTTAAAGCAAAGTTTAATCGCCACGACAACAGGGGCAGAGTAGGCTGTACAATGGCTTGCTCTGCCCCTGTTTGCTATTTCCTATGTGTTGCATCCCCAACCCGTTCACAGGCAAATAAATTCATCGGTTCAGTTCTGTCCATCTCTCTCATAACCTAGTTAAAAAGGTCAAAGGAGGCTGGACCGGATGTCCCCCATGAAATCGTCTAGCGGTCTGGATGAAAATATTGCCGGTATGCTTTGTTATCTGTTTACCTTTGTAGGTGGGATTGTCTTTCTCGCTGTGGAGAAGCGGAGCCGGTTCGTGTTATTTCATGCGTTGCAATCTGTAACGGTCTTTGGCATCATTATGGTCGGGCATGTATTATCGGCTTTCCTTCCGTTGTTCGGACCACTGGTGGCATCGCTGTTATCCCTGCTTGGTGTAGTGGTCTGGCTTATTATGGTCGTTACCAGCTTACAGGGGAAATGGCTAAAACTGCCGTGGGTTGGCGATTTTGCAGAAAAACAGCTGCGTCATCTGTAACTTCAGGCAGAAGGTAGACGTGTTCCAAAAAGAAAAGACGATCCATTTCCGTTCAACCGGATGTGGATCGTCTTTGATTATAACGAGGAAAAAGAGTCAACCTCTCACCCTTGTGTCATGAACACGTGGCTTAGAATGCTTTTTACGGATCGGAATGAAACTTAGATAAGTACCACATCTCCATACCCATTCCAGCGGCCCATACTGTAACCAGCGCATCCACAGATTACTCGCGATGACTTGTACAATAACCATGCCAATGCACACAAGGGTAGACACCGTATACGATACAGCAGCATCTGCAAATATGAGTTGGTATACCACCAACAAAATGATGGTCTGTGCAATATAATTGGTCAGGGCCATTCGTCCGAATGCATGCAGGGGACTTAACATTTTGGCAAAGGTCATGTTCTGGTTCAATCTCAGTAATGTACTTAGATAAAAGATGGATACCACCGGACCAATTGCCACACCGATATGTTCTAATTGAAAAGCAGCATCCATATTGGCTTGCTCAGCAACAGGCAGGCTCGCACCAATCACTTCGTATAGAAACGGACTCATCGCATCCGGAGGAGCAACCCACCACATGATACCGATCCCCACGATAGAAGCGATGAATGAAATGAACCAGATTCTGACCAGATACGGAAATCCTTTCTGGATCTTCTCCATCAGTTGATATTGACCTGCTGACAATCCCAGTATAATTAAAAAAGGAATCGTTAGCATTTTGACACCTATCGCGGCGGCTGCAATAAATCCCACCACACCGATCACCAAATTCACAGTTCGAGGTGCCCAATATAACGGAATGACAACCAGCCCTATGATGGCATAAAGAAATAAAGCTTCTCCAGACTGATACTGTTGATGAATATATCCCAGCGCTAATAAAATAAGCATCCTGCGGATATAGAGAAACAGCTTGGTTTGACTTTTGGGAGCTGACCGGCTTAGAAAAAGATAAAATCCAAGGCCAAATAAAAAACAGAAGATATCGTAAAAACGTGCCTCCACCAAAAAATATAATGCTCGTTGGATCCAAAAATCTACACGAGTATCCGGCTTCAACATAACCCACAATGCCAATATATTTACGAATGGTAGGCCTATCAAGGAAAACCCTCGAAACAAATCCAGAAACTTCATTCGATCTTGTTTTGATACAGGTTGATAATTCATCGTTCCTCCCAGTGAAATTATTGTTATGTAATCAAAAAGCGATTGGATCACTTATCTCTTGGCTGTATACCCCCGTGCATGATAACAGTCTATCCTTCATTCAACTTGGCTTGCCATCGAATTAGGTGAATAACTTCTTACATCCGGCATAAGGTCTTGTTCCTGTATTGTTCCTGTACAGCGGCACATTGGACGCTATGCTGATGATAAACAAAGCAAAAAAACACCGAAAACACGACTCTGCTGAGTCTGTATCTTCGGTGTTTCACATATAAAGAGGGCTTGTTCATGCGATTGAATATTCATAGCATAAATGATGTATGTCATAAACCATTCATGCTGTATATCTTCATGATTAACCTGATTCATTATCCATCTTGTGAATCGTCTATTTATAACAGTTAACATAACAATCCTGCTGGATGATAAGCCTGGTCTAATTCGGCTAATTAAGCTGACTTGCCCGTCTCTCCAAGGATGGCATCTGCCTGTTGTTCAGCCATTTTGGCGGCTGTTTCCTTGGTACCCAGACCATTAAACAGCAGGTTCATGAAGATCGCCGTGAAGCTGCCTGCAATGATACCATTACCGAGCATAATCTGAGCCCAGGCCGGTGCTCCTGCGAACAACTCAGGTACAACGGTAACCCCAAGCCCCATACCTACAGAACAAGCGATGACAAACAGATTCTCATGTCGGTTCAGATCAACCTGACTGCCGATAATCCGAATGCCTGATGATACCACCATGCCAAACAAGGCCACCATGGCTCCGCCAAGTACTGCCCCTGGAACGAGCTGTGCGAGGGCTGCAATTTTTGGTACAAATCCAATGACCACCAGGATTCCACCAGCCACCACAATGACATCACGTGTCTTCACACGTGTCATCTGTACAAGTCCTACATTTTGCGAATACGTTGTATACGGGAACGAGTTGAAAATACCGCCTAACACAATGGCTAGACCCTCTGCGCGATAACCGCGCGCCAGATCCTTGGAAGAAAGGTCCTTGTCCAGGATTTTGCCCAGAGCCATAAATACACCTGTGGACTCGGCCACACTGACAATCGCCACCAGAATCATCGTCAGGATCGGTACAATCTCAAATGTCGGTCTGCCGAAGTAAAACGGCTGAACAACGTGGAACCAACTTGCATCGCGGATAGGAGCAAAATTAACCTCGCCCATAAACCCTGCCGCAATCGTACCTACAAGCAGACCAATCAATACTGAGATGGAACGGATAAAACCGGTTGTAAAACGAGTCATTAGAATGATAAAGAGCAGCACGCCAAAACCGAGCATGAGATTAACTCCGCTGCCAAAATCTTCTGATCCCTGACCGCCGCCCAGATCGTGGAAAGCAACGGGAATCAAGGTTAAACCGATGATCGTAACCACCGAACCCGTAACCACTGGTGGAAAGAGCCGAATAAGCTTCCCAAAGATTCCGGAGAAGATCAATACGAACAGCCCTGAGGCAATAATCGCTCCGTAAATGGCAGATACTCCACTGTTCATCCCGATTAGGATCATCGGAGACACAGCCTGAAATGCACAGCCGAGCATGACAGGCAGCCCTACGCCGAAATATTTATTTCCCCATACCTGAAGCAGTGTAGCCACACCACATGCGAGCAAGTCAATGGCAATGAGATAGGTTAGTTGTTCCTGTGTAAAACCCAATGCGTTACTGACGATCAATGGAACGACAACAGCTCCTGCATACATCGCAAGCACATGCTGTAGTCCGAGGGAGAACGTTTTGATTGGATGCCGATGCCGTTGAAAGATACGTTCGCGTGCCATATTAGTTCGTGCCCTCCTCGTCCGCAAATGTAACCTGTCCATCCGACAGTGCCCCGATGCGAACCAATGATTCCACACGGTATCCTGCTTCTTTCAGCAAGCGACCTCCCGGCTGGAATGCTTTTTCAATCACAATACCGATACCCACCACTTCAGCTCCAACCTGCTCCACAATGCGAGCCAGACCAAATGCTGCTTCGCCATTCGCCAGAAAATCATCAATGATCAGCACGCGATCACCAGGCTTCATGAACTTCTTGGCAACGGTAATTTCATTGGTCTCCTGCTTCGTGAAGGAGTAGACCTTCTCTACCAGAATGTCTTCCGTCAGTGTGAGGGACTTCTGCTTCCGTGCAAAGATCAGCGGCACGTTCAGCTCCAACGCAGTCATGATACCTGGGGCGATCCCTGACGACTCAATCGTCAGCACGCGAGTAATATTCTCGCCTTCAAAGCGGCGAATGAACTCCTTGCCCACTTCCTTCATCAAAACCGGGTCCATCTGGTGGTTCAGGAATGAATCCACTTTGAGTACTTGCTCGGACAGGACAATACCTTCCTGTCTCACCTTGTCTTTTAACAATTGCATTGTAATTCTTCCCCCTGAATGCCCTCCGCACAGAAGCTCACATGCTCTTCCAATCGCATGGTAAAAAAGCAAAAAGCCCGCCTTTTCACACGCTGCGGAATAACCGGAGACGGGAAAGACGGACTTGTACGTATATGGACAAGCCGTATGGATGCTGCAAGTGTGCTGGATGGACAGAATGACAGGAGTTCAATCCTGCTCTGAGAAACCTCAAACAGTGTAATCGGAAACAGATAAAAGCCACTTGAACCTGCTCTTCAGTCAAACTGTCTGAGAATGATCTCATGCCAACCATACAAAACATTGCAACATCTTTCCCGTAGTCCGATCATTCCGGTGATCAGGTAGAGACATGCAGGCCTATTCCTGCACATATACGAGTAACGGCATATTTAATTTTTTGGCTCCATGATTCGTTACAATGTATGATCGCGAACCTGAATGTAAAAGGTTAAACATAACTGACAATGTTAGAAGTATACCGAATCGACGGCGTGAAATAAAGAAGTATTTTCATGGAAGTTGCGGAAACTTGTCTTAATTTGCAAACAGGGGGTGATTGGAATCTATTTTTTATGTACAATATGAGAACGGAAGCGCGGATCTGAACGGAGAATGGATGGAAACGCGGCCTACATTTTGAATTGAATGATCAAAGGAGATATGCAAACATGAAAGGCGTACTTAACGAATTCAAGGAATTTGCCGTCCGCGGCAACGTCATCGATCTGGCGGTCGGTGTCATTATTGGGGCTGCTTTTGGTAAAATCGTCACATCCCTTGTGAATGATATCATCATGCCCCCGGTTGGAAAACTGATGGGTGGAATCGACTTCAGTCAGAAAATCATCAACCTGGACGGGGATATTAAAACAGCAAACGGACAGGACATCACCACCCTCGCTCAAGCCAACGAAGCTGGGGCTACCGTGATTGCTTATGGTCAGTTCATCAACGTCATGATTGATTTTCTTATCGTTGCGTTCTGTATCTTCATGCTTGTGAAGGGCATCAACTACATCAAAAGCAAAGAACACAAAAAGCCCGAGCCGCAAAAAACGACCAAGGCTTGCAAGTATTGCCTATCAGAAATTCCAGCCGCGGCCACCCGCTGCTCGCACTGTACTTCAGAGCTCGAAGCTGAAGGCACCGGTGCTCTAGCATAATCACGATGAACGTTTAAAGACGCACCGAGTTGAATTACGGATATAAATCCTGATGCGGGGGACAACCTCTTACGTGCTAGGGTTTATGTATGAAAAGCTAGCCATATGGGCTTCATTAACTATGGGTTGAGTAGCTTAAAGGTTTGAAGGTTCCACCGTAAAGGTGGGGCCTTTTTTTGTGCCTAACATACATGTATTACATATGCTCCCCCATGAATTTCATTGGCGGCCATCTCATGAATTAGAAGCGGCGTGGCAACAAATGCTCCAGGATCGACTTCAGATCTTTATCTTCTTTGTAAACTTCTTCCCCAGTATCAAGCTCTGTCACACGAATATATTCAAAGTTTGCCGAAACATCCACTGGCTTGAACAACAATTGGGCCTCATCTTCCAAACGTACATTAAATCCCATATCCTTAAACATGCTGCTTAACTGACTGTTAGCCGGTTCCTGACCTTGCCCTACAAATATAAGTCCTCTAAGACTTTTACGTTCCTGAGGTTGCGGATAAATCACCTGAAAGTGTACAATGCATTCCATACGATGGTTCCCCTTTCGTTTAAAACATACTTTGTGAAATTTCGAACTTTAAAATCTGCTATATAAGGAGATACGTTTCATGACCCCAGAACGTTTCGACATTTATGACGATCAGCAAAATTGGATCGGCACTTCACTACGCAGCGAGGTCCATGCCAAAGGATATTGGCACCGTTCATTCCACTGCTGGATCGTGCGTGACGAAGGCGAGCAACGACGGGTTCTTTTTCAGCGGCGGCGTGATATTAAGGATACCTTCCCCGGATGTTACGACATTACAGCAGCAGGTCATCTTACCGCAGGTGAACAACTGCAAGACGCCAGTCGTGAGCTGGAGGAAGAACTGGGTGTTTATACTCCATTCGAGGCACTAACCTATCTACTCACGGCTACACAGCAGCTCCAAGGAGAGGTGCGTGGTGTCCCATTCATAGATCGGGAATTCAGCGCGGTCTATGGATTATGTCTGAACCAGCCGCTCCAAGCCTACGTTCTGCAGCCCAGCGAGGTGGATAGCCTGTATGAAGTGCCGCTGGATGACCTACTCGCTTTGTTTCGTAATGAGATCGACGTCATTCAAGCTACCGGAGTTCAGACTCAGCCGTTGACATCACCGCCACATTCCATCGGTCATAAGGACCCATTAAGTGATCATGTAGCTTATGAGCAGGAACGTATCGTTCGCGAGATTCGGGCAACGGAATTTGTACCCCATGGTACAGCTTATTATACGGATGTGCTCGAAGCTCTATATCACGTGCCAAAAGAGTGATCATGTAGTATCCTGTTCAACCCGATCTAGTTCAATCGAATGTTCATAGCTTCATTTTCTCAAAAATAGCATAACTTCATACCTTTACTATCGACTTGACTGGGAACAGATGCTGTGACGAACATCACTGTCATATCTCAAACCAGCACAAACAGGCGTCTGCCTTCGGGCAGCGCCTGCTTTATGTACACACGTATTCGTTTCGTCAAGATAGGTACCTATGTGCTGGCATGTTCACTCCATCAGAGGTGAATTAGTCGCCGATCTGTCTAGCTCTGGTCAACCTCTCCTGAAGGAGAAGACCAATAACGCGCAGAGAGTTCTTCGTACCGGTGCCCATAGCGGGACTCCAGTTCCTCCCCCATATCCTGTTCCAATTCGTACAACACCAGCTCTTGAGCAAAATGATTCAGCAGCAGCCCGGTCATTACCGGATGCTCCGTAACTAGTGCCTGTGTGGCGCATGATTCACCGCGCATGCCTAACATGCACCAGCGGCGATCGACCACCAGGGAAAATTTCCGACCATTACCTGTACCATACATAGGCAAACCCGGCCAAGGGACAGGCTGATCAAGCATGCCTTCGCCACCATCACACGACCATAACAGCCGCACACCCCGAGCTTCAGCCTGCTGTAAGTCATTACGTAGCAACTCTGCCTCTTCACGCCAAACGTCTACGACAATCTCATGCTGAGCCTCGGCCAATTCACGGCTCAGATTCTCAAACACATTTTTGTCACCTTCGACGTTATAGAAGACAGGCTTCTCCGGTTCACTCTTGGGCATGCTGCTCTGGACATAATCCAGCGAGGTACGCATTTGATCGGAGATCATACGTGTCATCTCCTCTGGCTTCAGCACACTATACTTCGCTGGTTCCCCCGGACTACACCGCAAGAACCCACGCTGCTCCAGCCGTTGCAGGGTCGCATATACATTGGAACGGGACACGCCCAGCCGCTTCGCAACCTCATATCCTGAGGCTGATCCCTGACGAGCGAGTTCCACCATAATTTTAGATTCCATCTCGGTAAATCCGAGATGACGCAAATGATGCAGCAGTTGGTCCATATTCCCGTCCCCCCATGCTGTCAGCAACCCGCACTGCCTCACACTGATGCGGCAGTGCTTCTACTGCATCAGATCAAATCTGTTCGGCACCACAGCGCGGGCACCACTTCGACCCTTTGGGTAGCTCGGCTGCACAAATCTGACAATTCACCATTTCGCGTGACACTTCGGTCTGTACGTCCACCGTATTCACGATCGGGTTGTTTTCTTTCCAGTAGCGGATGCGTTCGTCCAGTTCCTGCTGACGCTCACGTTCCCGTTGCATCTCTTCATCTCTGCGACGTTCCCACTCGGCATCAAACGCTTCCTTTTCTTCCTGGGTAAATTCCGTACTGTTATATTCCGATTCCGTTTCCAGATCCGCTATGGACGGAATGACCGTATGGTACGGCTCGTCTTCCTCCAGTTCCAACTCAGGTGGCGCATCGTAGAAGTCCGGCTCTGGAGTTGGGTTCTGAGCTACAGCTGCCTCCTGTCTTGCGGCTGTGGTGGCTCCTGCAACTCCTGCTGCTACTTTAGGCGCTGCTGTCTTGAGTTCACCCAACTTGCGTCCGCATTTAGGGCAGAAGTTGGCATCCAGGGAAGCGACGTGTCCACACTCGCACAACCGTTCGTTCTTGAGTTGTGCAATCTTGTTGCGCAGACCATCAATCTCGTCCTGCAATTCGTCGCAGAGCTGCGACAGATCCACCATCTCTTTTTCTGCACGCGTCATATCCTGTGCCCGATAACCCTCATAGAAGATGCGACCCATATCTGTAAAATGGACTTCCTGTTCCTGTTGCAAGCCCACAATCTGGTTGTTCAGTTTCCCAATCTCAACGGCGTGCTGGGCACGCTCTGTTGCTTTGTTCGCTCCGTCTTTGATGCGCTGAAGCAGTTTCATGACCATTCCTCCTCTGTCCCGTCAAAACCAATATTATCATTTCTATTTAGTAGTAAATTAGCATATTACATCTTTCATGCAAAATGCTCAGGCATATAACTTATACGATATCATGCCAAAAAGTTGCGTAATCTCGTGCAGGTGCCCGTTTTATACCGATACTGGATGAAATCGGGGGCTTTCGTCAAGACCATATGTTCGGGTATAATGAAGCTTTGGCCCTACTTAACCGCCTGATTAGGCGACTAACTCTATCATACCAATTTACAATGCGATTGTGAAAAGGGCAAATGGTTTACTTTTAGCCGGGATAGTCCTATCCCTGAATGCATACAGAGGTGGATGAAACATGTTAAGTCCGAACTCAACGTTCTACCCCCGTCCGCTCGGGGTTACCCCGGCGGCGTCCCTGCCCCAGTCCCCATCTGCTCCGCTGGAGACCAGTCGGCAACTCGTGGGTAATGAGCAACAGGATGCCTTTTATTTTCGCTCTCTGGAAGAGGCCGGCATCAAGTTAAACGCACCACAAATCTCGGCAGTTCGTCACGGCAGAGGACCGATTCTGACGCTCGCCGGAGCCGGTTGTGGCAAAACAACTGTACTGGCTGCAAGAGCCGGCTACCTCATAGAGGTCAGTGGCGTACATGCAGGCAGTATCCTGCTGGTGACGTTCACGAACAAAGCCGCCACCGAGATGAAAGACCGGATCGCCGCATTGCCAGGTATACGCCCGGCAGCCGCGAGAGCCGTACAGGCTCGCACCTTCCACTCTTTTGCGCTGACATTATTGCGTCATTACGGTGTGCAGGAAGAGATCTTTGGCGAGTCGCGAGCCCAGCATACGGTGCTGAAGATGCTTCTTCGCCAGAATGGCATGAGTGAAGCTTTCCAGCCTGAAAGTCTGCTGGCTATGCTGTCCGCATGGAAGATGCAAGGATCGGAAACAACCGATCTGCCTGAAAAATCACAGGAAGAACGCGATGCCAAGCGTGTTCTGCTTGGTTACGAAGCCTGGAAGCAGGATCGCGGCAAAATGGATTTTGATGATATTTTACTACGGGCAGCCGCGCTGCTTCGTGATCCTGCTGTTCTGGGGCCGCTTCAGAAGCGTTTCCAGTACATTATGGTGGATGAGTTCCAGGATACCAACCATCTGCAGTATGAAATTGTGCAAAAACTGGCTTCCGCTCACCGCAATCTGATGGTTGTGGGAGACGATGACCAGACGATCTATACCTTTAATGGCGCACGCCAGGAATCAATTTTGGAATTCGATAAAGTATACCCCGGTGCACGCATTGTGACGCTGGATATCAATTATCGCAGTGATGCACGCATCCTTGGACTCGGAAGTGAGCTGGTCGCCCGCAATAAACGCAGACGTGACAAACGGCTGCGTGCCGCCGGAAACCGCGGCGATGCGCCCCGTTTCGCTACACCTTCCAATGCGGAGGAAGAAGCGGCTTGGGTTGTAAATCAGCTGTGCCAGCAGGTTGAAGAAGGACAACACACCTATCGTGATATTGCGATTCTTCACCGGACAGCCAGCAGTAGCCGGGCTGTATTCGAGCAGCTTGTGTTGAAAGATGTGCCTTTTGTACAGCATGGTGCTTCTCCGGTGTTCTATGACCAGTCTCTCATCAGACCCCTGATGGATCATTTGCGTCTGTCTCTTGATCCACGTGCCATGGATGCTCTCCCAAGTGCATTAGGACCGCTCTATGTATCACGAGATACAGGACTGGAATGGATACAGCGTTGTGAACAACAACAGGCGAAGAAATACCCGCTCATCCATCTGGTGAAATGGGACAAGCTGAAACCGTTCCAGCAGGAACAGGTCAAGGAACGCATCAAACTGATCAAATCACTGCACAAACTAAAACCCATCATCGCCATTCAGGAGATGCGCAGGCAGTTCTACGACAAGTATATGGAAAGTGGTGATCCCAGCATCTTTACCCATTATAAGGAAACGATGCTGGAAACTCTGGATGAATTCGAAGCTGCCGTCAAAAAATTCGAAACGGTAGAAGAATTTATTCAATTCGCGGATGAGCTGTCCCGCAGACACCGTGAGATGGAATCTTTGCGCCGTGCGCAGGATAGTGACGCGGTACAACTGATGACCATTCACCGGGCCAAAGGACTGGAGTTCCCTTGTGTGTACTGGATCGGAGCCAGTGAAGGCATTGTGCCTCACAGTACCGCACTGCGTCAGGATATTCCCGAGGATCAGAAAGCTGCGCTTGCTGTGCAGCAGACAGATGCCGAACTGGACATGGCGCTGGAGGAAGAACGCAGGCTCGCCTACGTTGCCATCACACGGGCCAAGCAGTACTTGTATGTCACCTCACCGGCGAGCCATCATGGAAAACCAGCGGATGTGTCCCGTTTCCTGCTTGAAGCCTTCGGCATGGAAGTTCCGGACAAACGTAAACCTCGTGAGGAGAGCCGGACGAGCAGTCAGACTTCATATGGTAAAGGTAATGGACAGTACGCCCGCTCGGGCTCGGGTACCCGTTCCGAAGGTCGGGATGTGGCACAGCGTCGTGCCATCAGCCACAGTGACCGTCGTGACTACGAGGTCCACAACGAACGTGATGAGGATCGCCTCGGTGAACGACGTGGCAGTGGGGAGATTCGCAACCATAAGGCGTTCAGCACCACTGGTGTGAGACCGACAGCTGCGAATTCCTCCAGTTCACAGTCGCACACTTCAGGTTCAGGGAATGCTGAGCGTACGGAGACCGTTGCGGTCTGGAAATGCAGTTCGTCCACCTGTAAAGCGTGGCTAAGACAGAAGCCAGCTGTACCTTCAAAAGCAACCAAGAAGGCATCCTCGGGCTCTCCCGCCTGTCCCCTGTGTTCAGGATCGATGGAGGCCGGCACCCGCCAGGTGCCCGTAACGGGGAGATTCGGGAAATAAAATAATACGAGCATAGTAGCTCGTTTCAGGGCGCTTTTTGCTGTTTATTAACAGTAGAAGCGTCTTTTTTCCATTTCAGAATGGGGGTTGGAATATGCAGGACGGCAAACAACATCTGTATGTATCGGTAACACATAATCTTATTGAGCAAACAAAGAACGAATCTACACCCTTTGAGGTGTTGGTGGATGACGAACAGTTGGGCCGATTGAAAGATCTGATGAAGGTGCTGGAGGATGACGATGCCTATACATTGCAACGGGCGCCAGTACCCTACAAATCGGCAGACCATGATGAGGCAACGGAGCAGTTTTCGGATGGCATGACCTTGCTGTACACCTTTCTGTATGACCACGGCACGCCGGATACCCGGCAGGCAATTGAAACCATGAACGTGCTTCCAAGGCTGCAGGATACGGATTATGATGACCCTGGATACGAGAATTCACCACTGAATAAATGACCTTATGCCAAAAAGCATGCGTAACCGCAGATCACGCGGAAGACGCATGCTTTTTAATATGATGAAGGACAACTGCCATGTAAAATGAACTCAATCCAGACGAATCTCCTGCCCTTTCTCAGCGGATTCGTAGATTCCGCACAACATGCGCGTGGAAGCCACACCATCCGCAATTGGGCTGATCGGCTCTGTACCGTTCAGGCAACAATCCACAAAGTGGTCAATCTGGTTCTGGAATGCACTATGAATATGGAGACCCGTGTTATCCGTCTGGGGTTCAATATTCAGGATCGTATTATTTTTTTCCGTGACGATCAGTGTCTCCGGCTCCAGTTCGAACCCACCACGCTCACCGTATAATTTCACCGATGACTCATCTCCGCGTGCATGCAGGGTAAAGCTCACATCCACCGCCAGCGAAGCCCCGTTCTCAAACCGAATAAGTGCATTCGCCATATCTTCCACGTCATTCACAGCTGCGCTGTAGTCGGCTGCTTTGTAAAAAGAAAGATGTTCGATATGGGCACGATTGCCCAGCTTCCGATACGTATTACCACTGACCGAAACAGGTTTCGGCCTGCCCATGAGATACCAACATTGGTCGATAATATGTACGCCGAGATCAATCAGGGGGCCGCCGCCGGAACGGCTTTTATCAGCAAACCAACCGCCTGGATTGCCGTGACGCCGCAGAATGGAGGCTTTGGCATAATACAGTTCACCAAACTCCCCGGCATCAATGAATCTGCGCATCATCTGCATATTGTTATCATAACGCCGCACAAAACCAACGATAAACGTACGTCCGCTCTTCTTCACCGCTTCTTCAATCCGCAGTGCATCTTCCACATTGGTTGCCACCGGTTTCTCCAGCAACACATGCTTGCCTGCCTCCAGTGCAGCAATGGCAAATTCGGCGTGTGTATTATTCCAGGTACAGATACTGACGGCATCCACATGCGGGTCCTCCAGCATCTCCCGATAATCGGTGTACACGGATTGAGCATCATACTTCTGTGCCGCAGCTTTAGCCCGTTCTTCGTTCAGATCGCAGATCGCATAGATGACGGCATCCTCGTTTTTGGCATAACACCTCATATGAAGATCCGAGATTGATCCCGTACCGATCATTCCGATGTGCAACATTTGTTTCGTGCTCATCATCGTCCTCCCTTCCTTTTCCACAACTTCCACAACATCATTATGGTCTAGTCTGCCCGCAGCATGCCTTCGTAAATACCCGGCATTGAATTTTCAATCTTCACGGCACCCAGCGTCCGGGCATAGAAATCCACAGGTCCCGCTGATCCGATAATGGCATACCCGTAACCGTCCGCCTTCATCGCATGCATACAGGCCAGTAACAGGGCTGTACCTACACCTTTGCCCCGTGCATCCTGGCTCACACCTGTCGGTCCAAAGAAGTTGCGACATGTCGCTTCGTAACAGGCAAATCCAATCATTTTCCCATGCTCAACCGCAATATAACAGGACACCGGCTGACGCGCAAAAGCGACCTCACATTCATCCACCCAAGCCTGACTAAAATGTGCCCTCACCCAATCCAGTACAAGCTGTTTCTCTGGGGCAATGGCTCTTCGAATCACAATGGAGGATTCCTCCAACGCTCTCAGTCCACTCTCTTGCTCCGGCAAACGATAGAGCGCTACCAACATATCACTCATCTAATCCGTTCCTCCTCGTACTTGAATGTGAAATAGGACAAAGGTTTGGCCACTTACCTGAAATTAACCTGATCCTGCTGCGGATAACCTGCAATACAAGCGATATTTCTAATTTAAACTAACCTACCGCTTACATTCATTAGATTTCAACTGCAACACTTAGACGATTTGTCCCGTCTATTAACTTGAAGCGCGGCCCTAAGGAAGATTTTACCGCGTCAGTACACAGATTAGAAGGGATGAATATTGATGAACAACAACATGAAAAAAGTAAGTGCACTGATGGCCCTATCCATGGCATTGGGTGGTGGAGCCGCTTATGCTGCAACACTGGACAACACACAACCAGTCCATCAAACATCCGTTTCAGCAGATAGTAACGCAGCGAGTGTAGTAAACGTATCCGTGAATGGTGCATCCATCTCTGATGGTTATTGGAACAAAGATAGCAAAGTAGCCATGATCCCGCTGCGTGATCTTACCGACGCACTGGGTATTGAACTGGAATGGAATAAAGAAACTAAAACTGCAGAGCTGACTCGCGGTGCTCTCTGGACACAGGTAATCACAGGCAAGGATCAATATTCCGTGAATAAAATGTCGCTCACGCTGGGTACAGCGCCCGAAATCACAGGCGGCAAATTGTATGTACCGATTTCATTTGCTGAGAAAGCACTGCATGGACAAGTGAACACAACAGGAAATCAGGTGACTATCTCCAGTGAAGAGGACATGAAGACGGTTACTGAACGTGGTGTAATTACCAGAATCTCGAACCAAGATAAATATAAGTCCATCCAGATTGGCGGTGCAGGTACGGATGGTATTGTGCTCAATCTGAGCGATGAGACAAAATTCATCTCAGTTGAGGGGAAAGAGATTGCACTGACTGATCTGGCCATTGGCATGAACGTGGAAGCTGAGCATTCCCTGATCACCACTCGCAGTCTGCCACCACAAACGCCGACCTATACAGTCACTGTATTGGATGCAGCTACAGCATCTGAGACACAACCTAAAGAGCTTCTGGGTACAGCGGGTACAATTGAAAATGTAACAACAGCTGAAGGCAGCATCTCACAGATTGAGATTACAGGTACACGGTTAACAGAAACAGCTCCTGACCATGTCATACTGAACATTGCTAAAGACACGCTGATCGTGAACCACGAAGGTGAAACGGTGAAAGCTGAAGAACTGACCAAAGGCGCTAAAGTCATTGGATTCTACAGCCCTGTGTTGACACGCAGCCTGCCTCCAATCGGAACAGCTTGGAAAGTGGTTGTTGAAACACCTGCAGCAGAGCTGGAAGCGAAATAATACGGTTAGAAAAACGTCTGGCTGAAACACATGTTATATGTTGTTGCAGACGACCGCGTGCATCGCTTAGCGCGGGGTCATGAGTGTGGAGCATCATAATGACCAGCCATCCGCATGTAGCTCCTGGCGCGCGGTGTAATGAGTTTGGCGCATCAAGAGCTCAGCCGTGCGGCCAGGCGGCGAAGTCAATTCAAAACAACCTTATCCGCTTGTCTTTTGACAGGCATGGATAAGGTTGTTTTTTTTTGGGGGTTTTAGTTTTTGGTTTTGTTCTGGTTCTGGTTTTTTAGAGTGTGTCTACAAACTGCTTCAAACCGAAGGGTATCTGAAACTTGTCCGGAGCAGACACGTGCGATGTGCACTGCATACGAAATGCATTGCTTACCGAATGTAAGAGCAAGCGGAGTTAATGCTAAGGAATCTGAGGCATCTTATTCATGGATTTGAAGCACCCGCAGAAATCTAAGGAATCTCAGGCACGCTAATTTGAATAAATAGCTGTTTATAGCATTTTAATCAGAGGAATTTGGGAAATAACGTGTCTGAAGTTCTTTACATTTTAGCAAGAGGACCTGATGGCCAAATAAGACGTCCTGTGTTCCTTAGATATCTTCTGGATAACGGTCAGAATCAATCGGCTTGGGTTTCATCTTCAACGATCGCTTCCACTTCAATCTCAACCATCAACAAGGGATCAATGAGTGCGCTAACTTCAACCATGGTGGCTACAGGCTGGATCTGTCCAAAAAATTCACCGTGCGCCTTGCCAACTTCCTCCCATCTGGAGATATCGGTCACAAACATCCGGGTTCTCACCACATGCGACATGTCAGCCCCCAGTTCTTTCAGTGCATTCTCGATCGTCTGCAAAACGAACCTTGTCTGTGCATACGGATCACCTGCCCCAACAACTACACCATCTTGCATCGCGGTTGTACCCGCCACTTCAATTCGGTTCCCTACACGGATGGCACGGCAATATCCCACCAACGGTTCCCATGGGGAGCCGGTAAATACCTGCTGTCTGCTCATTCTCTCGTCCCTCGCTTTGGTTGTATTTGTCTCTTCAGATTAAACATGAATTATATCAGTCCCCCAACATCTCGGACAATGGAATCAAGTTTAATTCTATTTTAACTCCATTAACATTTTTGCACAGAAAAAAATCCCCTGAATGACTGCCCATTGGTTGGATCAAGGACGGTTCATTCGGGGATTTATGAGAATTAGTATCTTGTCTTTTTCTTTAAGGATGAAACATCCAAATTACAACTTGATATTAGCCTCATCGAAGTATTCTTCCAGAGTTAACCCACTCTTCGCCACATCCGGTGCCAAATCTGTACCGATGTACCGGATATGCCAAGGCTCATAGACGTAGCCTGTGGTATCTTCTTCACCTTGCAGATAACGGATGACATATCCATATTCTGCAGCGTGTTCAGCCAACCACTGGCCTTCCTTCGATGTGCCAAATACCTCTTCCAGCACATTGCCCACACTCGGACTCGATACATCGATGGCAAGACCCGTCTGATGTTCACTTCGGCCTGGCACAGAACTCACACGATCTGTGTATTCTTGACCTTTGGTTTTGACATTATTGTTATAGATGGATACCTGACGCTGATATGAACGATAACCGGATACCGCACGAAGCTCAATGCCATCCGCTTTTGCACCTGCAAACAACTTCTCCAGTGCCTCCGCAGCTTCCTTGCGCATATGCCGCTTCTCGTGTGGTTCGTCGAAGGAGAACGGTACATTCGGCTCTACCAGATCGTCCGGCTCGTACCCGTCAGGCAGACTCCGTTGTTTGTTCACAATGACGGTCATAGACTCGGCATTGGTCACCACGGATTGTGCATCAATCGTCGTTTGCAGTGCGCTGATACTGCGTTTCTCCAGCAATGGATCTTCCCCTGTCGCGCCATTACCATTGTCCGAAGAGCCCTGCCCTTCGCCCGCTGAAGCATTCCCAGACTCGCTATCCGTGCCTTCACCGCTGTTGCCAGAAGATGATGTGTCATCCCCGCCAGCATTGTCGCCATCCGTTCCTTTATCCTCCGTAAAATGAACCGTTGTGCCGTCCGTCTCCTGTTGTGTGTTACCTGTTCCATTCGGATTCTGGCTTTCCTCTGTGCCTGAACCGTTCTGGCACGCGGCAAGCAATGCTCCGCATATCATCAATGAGGACAGTATAACCACCATGCGGCGCTGTCTTCCTGTAGTTGATTTCATGTAAAAACTCCTATCGCAATAATATAAATGTTATATAGTTCTCTGCGTGCAATGTTCCCTGCGACAGTATACCTTAATTGGGAGCGAAGCTCCACCGGTAAAGACCTCCTTTAGAAGAGATCCGAATGAACATATACGGGCTGTACAGCCTGTATGATCGTTTTTTGGACTTTTAGAGCAACATCCCCGTGCTGTACACAAATAGTTCTCTGCGTGCAATGTTCCCTGCGACAGTATACCTTAATTGGGAGCGAAGCTCCACCGGTAAAGACCTCCTTTAGAAGAGATCCGAATGAACATATACGGGCTGTACAGCCTGTATGATCGTTTTTTGGACTTTTAGAGCAACATCCCCGTGCTGTACACAATAGAATTGAAATGGGAATATACCTTCATATATCCAATATGCAAAAAATTGATTATACCGAGATGCACTTTATTAATGAGCATTAGCATTGTTGGATAAAGACAAAATTCATCTTGTACCGGGAAATGAATTAAATCAAATAATGCAACATGCCGCAATAAAAACAAGCAGGGGTGATCTGAGATCTCCCCCGCTCTGATGGGTGCATCATTTGGTTGCCGGGCTGTCCGTCTTCTTCTGGACAGCCTGCCACATCCGCGCGGCTACACGCTCGCGGATCAAATCCAGCCCTGCGGTGGCCGGCACGCCCGGCAGCAACGCCGTCAGCTCCGGCAAGGCCGGCGGCTTGCCCGGCTGCGCGAGGCGCACCTCAACGGCGCCAAAGCCCGGCCCCGGCTGGTGCATGGCGCCGTCCGCGGCGGCCTCGGCGATCCACTCGCCGACGGCAGCGCCGCCTTCGCCGCCCCGCACTTGCGGGCGGCCAGCCGTTTCCGCTGCGCGGCCGGGGCCGCTGGGATCATGGGCGAGTTCCTCCGCCCATGCCCCCAGCACGCCGGCGAGCAGCGCTTCGCGCGGCAGGCCGGCGTGCGCCAGCTGCAGCAGCGGCTCGGCCGCGAGGCGCGCGGCTACGGCGCGCTCAGCGGCCGTGGCATGCGCGCAGCCCGGGCGGCCGCAGGTGCATGCCACGGCCGCGCTGACCGTTGTTGCGCCTGGCGAGCCATCGGGCGCTTGCGTAGCCGGCAGCAGCCCGGCAAGCTCCTCGGGCGCCGGGCCGCCGCGCAGCAGGGCGTACAGCGTCAGCGGGCGCTTGCGCAGCTGAGCCAGTACAGCCTCGCGCTGGGCCTCGCTCAGTCGCGCCGGCGTTCCCGTGACCGTGAACATGCCTGCGGCTGATCCGGTCTTGCCCTCAGCAACGGAAGCGGAAACGGAAACTTCCTGATCCGCATCCGCTGCTGTATTGACTTCTGCTGTCCATCCACCGGGGGACATATGCAGCTCGATCTTCCATTTTTCGCTCACAACAATCCCCCTTTCTCAACATCTATATTCCCCTGAATGTTCAAGGTCACAGCCACGTCTCACCCTGAAGAGAAATCAGGCCACGCAGCTCATCATCCGACATCTCGGTCAGCCAGTTCTCACCCGAACCAACGACCTGCTCGGAGAGTGCCTTCTTACTTTCGATCAGCTCATCAATCCGTTCCTCCAGTGTTCCCTGACAGATCAGCTTATGCACCTGCACATTGCGATTCTGCCCGATTCGGAATACACGGTCCGTCGCCTGGTTCTCAACCGCGGGATTCCACCACCGATCATAGTGAACAACATGACTCGCCCGTGTCAGATTCAGACCCACACCTCCGGCACGAAGAGATAGAACAAACATGGACGGCCCCTCTCCTTTTTGGAAAGTCTCCACCATATCATCTCTTTGCGCCTTCGACACACCACCATGCAGGAAATAAGGTTCTTCCTCATATCGCTGTTTCAACCTCGATACCAGCAGATCTCCCATAGCAACATACTGCGTGAAAATCAAGGCAGATTCCCCGTTATCACGGATGGCGTCCAGCAGTTCAAGCAAACGCTCCATCTTACCGGATGCCTCAGCCTTGCCATGGTCTTTCCGATTGCTGTCCGCCAGCACCGGATGATCACAGATCTGCTTGAGCTTGGTCAGGGAGGACAGCACAATCCCCTTACGGGCAATGCCATTTCTGCCGTCCAGCCCCCCCATCAGATCATCCACCACACGCTGGTACAACACCGTCTGCTCCGGCGTCAGGGAACAATAGGATTTCAGTTCAAGCTTCTCTGGCAGATCCTTGCGAATATCCGGATCACTTTTCAGCCTGCGCAGCATGAATGGAGATACCAGTCGATGAAGCTCACGCAAGGATGCTGCATTTTCTTCGGATGGCCCCAGTCCCGTATATCGCTGGCGGAACGATGAAGCTGTGCCCAGATACCCCGGATTGAGAAACTGGAAAATCGACCAAAGTTCGCTCAGCCGGTTCTCTACAGGCGTTCCCGTCATCGCAATACGATGAAGTGTAGACAGGCGCATTACGCTTTGCGCTTGTTTGGTACGGTAATTCTTAATATATTGTGCCTCATCCAGCACAATGGTGGACCAGTGCAACGAAGCCAGATCCGGGCCATCTCTGCCTGCCAGATGATAGGTCGTCAGTACAATGTCATGCGTCTGCGCTTCTGCCTGGAATTCGTTCCCGTGCAGCCGTTGTCCGCCATGATGAATATATAGCGACAGATCCGGGGCAAACCGCTTCAGCTCTCGCTGCCAGTTTCCAAGCAGCGAGGTAGGACACACAATAAGTGCAGGCAGATGAACAGGCTGCTCATGCGTGTGCTGATCCGCTGGGAAAGAATGATCTGATCCATTCAACAGCTCATTCTCATGGGCTTCCTCTTCAGCTGCCTGGCGTTCCTCGTGTTTGCGGTCTAGCAGACAGGTAATTACTTGAATCGTCTTCCCAAGTCCCATATCGTCCGCGAGACATACGCCAAAGCCCAGCTCACGCATCGCGGATAACCATTGGTAGCCCCGTTCCTGATAAGGTCTTAGTTCACCATGCAATTCTGCCGGAACCTGACGAGGCTCAATACTGCGAAGCACCTGTCCATCGAGCAGGAAAGCAAGCATCCCATCAGATTCGGCACCAAAGACGGAGAGGCCCTTCCATGCGGAATCCTCCCCTTCATCCGCTGCCAGATGCAGCCATTCGGAGAGAGGCATATATTGTTCTTCTTCTTTTTTCATATAACGCAGGACTTGGCGAATCTCTTTTGTATCCACTTCAATCCATTCACCACGGAACATGACATACGGAACTGTGGATTCAGCCAATGCTGCCAGTTCCTCCGCCGTGACCGGTTTACCATCTAGCATAGGCTCCGCTTTGAAAGCAACCAATTGTTCCATGCCCAGTGCCGATGTGGCTCCAGGCAACCGCTCTGTTCCCCGATTCAACATCTGCAGACGCAGTCCCGCACGACGTTTCCCGGCTCGACTCCACCTTGAAGGCATGAGAACGGTTATCCCGGCCTTCTGCAAACGTGGAACCGCATGCGTGAGAAACTCAAAGAAACCCTGCTGCTCCAGCTTAATTTCCTCCGGACGAGCGGTAAGCAGCGCCGTCTCCAGTTCAGGTGCCATTTCTGCTGCTTGCCCGAGTGCCATCAATAATTGCTCTGCCGCCGAGGTATATAACACTTTCCCCCGGTCCAGATCTCTCTCTGGATGTGCCCAGATAGTCCGTGCAGGCAACCTCAGGCTTGGTTCCTGCTCACTGTCCACCCAAAAGCTTATTCCCCAGATCGTTTCATGTTCGCCCAGCGGTGGCTCCAAGCGGAGCACCAGCTTCAATTGGCCTTCAGCAGGCGCCATCTCTTCTGCTCCCACAATTGGCATTGACGTTCCACCAACTTCTTGCAACGTATGAATAAACGCTGTCATATCGTCCGTCGGCCCTTGCACCGTCACAGGACGGAACATCGAGATCAGACTGTTCCACCAGAGTTCGGCTACTGGCGAAGATCCGCGTCGATATGGGGTGCGGTAACGGGACAGTTCACTGTCCATGCCCTCCAGTTCACTTGTCACCACAGCATGAATCATGCCACTCATGAATGAAAATAATACCGCAGCCCCTGCTTCTTCACGCGTTTCCGGTTCCAATGAAGCATAAGCTCCAGGAGCAGCCAATCCAATCGGAGGCATCGCTTCAGCAAGATCGCGGAAGCGTTCAATGTCCTCCTCCTCCTGCAAACGTGGCCGCCATACACCTGTTAATGTCTCTTGCCCGGTCCGTCGCCGTGCTCCGGTCTTTGCTGCGAATTCAGCCGATGGAGCAATTGCTCCCCGCAACAGCAGCTCCTGTGTGAACTGCGCCGCCTTGATCCAGTAACGCATCTCTTCTCCAACCTGAATTCCGGCTGCATTTAACAAACGGTCATCCCATTGCAACAGCAGCCTGAAGGCATCCTTAGGCGAGACTGCCAATCCTTCCAATGTGCGTCCAAGCAGTTGACGCCGCTTCGTGTTCTTCGCTTCAGCCGTGTTCCTCAGCGGATTCGGCCAGCGCAGCTCCGCAAGACGCAGAGCGGCAGGCTGAAACAGACGACCCCCGTCGCCAAAATTCAACCTTCTTACCACGTGGCTCCATGCATCCACACGTGGTTCCGATGTTTCACCGGAAAAACAAAAAAATACGTCACCAAGCCATACTCCATACAGCGATTGCATCATTAAAGTCTCCCGTCATCCCTTCGCATTGTTACTCTCCATCATATACGAAAATGACCGGATTTAAAAACCTTTGCCCATAAAAAGTGGTTATTTCGATGGTTAGGGCGTGTCTGAAAACGCCCTAGCGGCACAAAAAAATGTCCCTTCTCCCGAAAAGCGGATGAGGAACATTTGGGTAAACCGAAGGATAATACTGAATATTGAAAGAATTACGGATCGTTATACTCCTATGATCTGATCAAGCTGCCCAGTAATACATCGAGGTTCAAAATACCTGCACGATGATCTTCACAGAACCCGATTTTGTCAAAAACGCCAAGCATGAAACGACGGTGTTCCTCAGCTGGTTCCTCGAAACGATCGTAACTTACGACAGAATCGACCATATCTACGATCAGCGGTACAAATCCACCTTTGTAAGGCACCACAATAATACGTGTAGAAGAGGTATCCTCCTGGTCTGGCATGCCTAACAATACACGAAGACTCACCACCGAAACGACCTTACCGTACAGCGAAGCAAAACCTCGGATCTCCGGGCTTCCAAATGGAACTGTTGTCACCTGCACCATTCTGATGATCTCATGAACTTCATCAATTCGTAGTGCAAAGATCTGGTCTCCTACCGAAAAATTAATATATTGCATTCCCTCGTCCATAGTTATCCCCATATCCTCTCATTCCGTATAATCAGACTACTTTCGTCCCATTAGATGTTACTTTGGTGTATCGGTTATTTTTGATCAAATGTTTAGGCTTCAGATCAATTTTGCCAACTTCAACAGACGTTGCATTACGGTTGCTGTCTCCGCTCTGCTAATTTGCCCTGTTGTGGAGGGTGGTGGAAGCCAGTCGTTTTAGAATAGAGCGTAAGTAACCTGACATTGGATTGAAAAATTATATTCAAAAAAAGACCCAAGATCAGCTTTATGCCGATTTTTGGTCTTTTTTATCCCCATATATTATGGATCTGTTTCTATGTTTTCAAATACTTGGAACAAAAAAGTGAAATTCCTGTGGATAACTTGTTTCATTACTCCAAAACGACTGTTTTATCACATGAAAATACGAGTTATACCTGATTTGTGGATAAGTTGTGCACATATTGCACACATGCTGTGGATATCTTTAGCGTTTCATGTGGATATTCATTAATTTAATGTGGACATGTTGTGTATTTGTTTGTAAATCTGACGTAAAATCCGAATTTCCGCTTCAGTTATCCATTACTGTGGACACGTTGTGGACATGCCCAATTTCCTTCGCTGTAGTTATTCGACCAATTCACCCTGACGCATGATTAGCCTGTCATCGATGTACACGTCCGGCTTTTGTACAACTGCATCAATATGAACACCTGCGGCAATCGTTCCACCAAATGTGTTATTGCTGCCAAAGGCCACATGAATTGTGCCGTACACCTTCTCATCTTCCAGCACCACACCCGTGATTCGCGCCTTGTTATTGGTACCGATCCCGAATTCGCCGAGAAAACGACCATCGCCCTCACCCAGCGTTTCCAGTAATTGAGCCCCATCTGTTCCTTCGGCTGACACCAACCGTCCTTCACTAACGGTCAATAACATCGGTTCACGGAGTGCCCCAATTCCAGCAATGGAACCATCTACAACAATACTGCCCTCGCCCTTGCCCTCGACGGGAGCAATATAAGCTTCTCCTGACGGCAAGTTGCCCGATTCACCGGGATTCAAATACATGCCTGTGCTTGGTACACCGTTACGATTCTCTATGGAAAAGGAAAGACTATGGCCCTGCTTCTCTATTCGCACATGGCGACCTGCGGTTAATAGAGCCGTTACCTTCTCGGTCAACGCCTGTACTTGCGAATATTCAGCTGTAATGGCTCCGTTCACAAACATATCCTCTGTCATGCCGGGCATGGTTGCCACTCGGGTCCCTGAAGCAGCGGCTTTTTTGCGTGCCTGGGTATGTGTTAATGAATATTTCGTTACACACACGGCTACATCTGCTCGAATCATGGCCTCTGCAATTGGCGCAGGAGGCTCTTCGCCGGATCTGCTGCGTTCCTCCATGATTAACAGGACTGATTCTGCTCCAAGTGCTTTGCCTGCCTCATAGATGGATTCAGCCAGATCCCGTTTCATATCGTCTGCGATAACTACCAGATTCTCTCCGCTGCGCAGTCCGAGACATTCCGTTAGCACATTTTTACTGATTTCCACACGTTGCTTGCTCATACATTCATCTCTCCTGTCTTTGGTTCGGCTCTCAAAAGTCGACTTGACCCTTTCGACAATTAGCACGGGATTCCTGCATGTCCAAACCTGAACTCACCTCAAGGTATCGGCCCATTCGGCGAGGATTGCAGCTGTTTCCTTATACTGAAACGTCGGAAAGTAATGTCCATAGGGGACATCTATCCGTTTGACCTGTGAGTTCATATCCTGGGGATAGTGATATTCCTGATCTTGATTGGCCCACACAACTAATACATTCTTGGCATAATGCTGACTTTCCATTTTCGCCCACAACGTTGATCTGGCGCCTTTCCTCTGACCCGAGTGGATCCAGCGCAACAAGTCTGCATGTGCTCCTGCAATACGAGGGGACTGGAGACTGGAGCGTATTCTCTTGCCCATGGTATCGGCCATAACACTGCTGTCGCCTACGCCGCTATGTGAACTGAACATTTGATTCCAACTTTTCTCCGATCTGCCACGCAGCAGGGAGCGCATCACCCCTCTTGGCAAACGAGAAATCCATCTCAGCACATTCGGATTCGAATTGTTGGCAACTGGCTGGAGCAACCCCAGCCGAATGTCTGTCCGTCCGCTACGCATCTGTGCCGCAGCTGCAATAGCAGCCCCGATCGAATGACCAACCAGCTTCACCGGACCTTCAAACTCACCAAGAGCCGTAAGCAGTGCATCCACCTGACCTTCAAACGCTTCATCTCCCTGATGTACCGGGGACCGTCCGAATCCAGCGAGATCGATTAACCATACCGGGTTCCCGGTCCGTTCCCTAAGCTGTTTTCCTAACGGTAACATCTCATCCGCAGATTGAAGCAAACCATGTACAATAATCCAAGGCTCTCCCTCACCCTCCCAACCAAGCATAGCCATATTTCCACTTCGCGACCGAATATAATCTGTCGGAAAACCCTCAGGTAACGGCGTATACCGAAAACGATAGTCCAGATCGGCTGTAACCAGCGGAAGCTGTTCCCGGATGTCCGGCCAGGATTGCCCCATACGTGTAAACAGAGCCTCCGTCTCTTCAACCGGGAATGACCTGTTGGTAATAAAAGCAACCGACTCCGCTGGAACACCACTGATACGTGAACCACCTGATTTCATGATCCATCGAATCCATGGTAATGGCACAGCCCCTTTGGGCTTGGGTACGTCCAATTGCTGCGCCAAGAGTTGCAGCAGTTCCTTCATATTGGGACTGTCTTCCCTCCGCGCCAACAGTGGATAAGTTCCTCCGACTGGAGCAGCTTCCCTGGATAGAAAAACTAGTGTCTCTGCAACAATGTCATTCTCCACAAGCGGTAACCAATAGGATGAACCTCCCGGCACTACCGGCATAAGTCCTTTCTGAATCGCCTGAATGAGCAGTCCAATCCCACCCGTTTGCTCGGTTTCACCTGTGGGACGTGGCCCAACCACTGTACTCGGATTTACAACGGATAAGGGATAGCGATGCTGTTCTGCATGCTCGCGAATATGCAGATCGGCATGGAACTTCATCTCTTCATATGCACTTTCATTGTTATCCACATGCTCAACCTGTAGATAATTCCCCTGTTCATTCCGCTCTCCATAAGGACTCATATAACCAACAACGTGGATAAAGTGTCTCAATCCATGAGTACGATGGATTTCCTGTGCTAGCTGTGCCAGTTCTCTGGCCCCGTTCATGAATATCTGCTCGGCTACTTTTCGTTCCAAAGTGACGTCCATCGTTCCTCCCGCATGAATGATCACATTTGCTTCAAGAGCACGCTCCCGACCCGCTGCGGTAAGGCCAAGACCCGAAATGGACAAATCACCTGTAATAAAGGTAATCCGCTTGAAATCCTTCACTCCATAAGCCTTCAGCACAGTTCTGGCTCGCTGTTCCGAACGAACCAGCAAGAGCAATTGTGCGTCTCCCTGCGTGAGTTGTTTGACCGTTTCTTTGCCAATAAAACCTGTACTACCTGTCATAAAAATGGTCTTGGCTGCAATATCAGACTTGCTTATTACCTGATTCATGTTTGTTGAATTTGCTGCTGTGTTTTCTTCATTGGATACACGGTTAGTATGTACAACCATTCTGTTTCGGCTCCTTTTAGTACCATACAGTACTAGTTATATTCAAAAAAAGAGCTTCGATTAACGAAGCATCTGACAAAACGTACGTGCCGATTGTTCTATAATCCCAACATCACGGGCAGTTCCCGCTAGGATTAGCGAACCTTCCAGTGCTGCAATAAACAACAACGCAGCCGGTCCCGGCTCGATCTCTTTGCGAAATTCACCGCGATCCAAACCTTGCTGAAACAACTTCTCCACCATCGGTCTAAGCTCACGAAAGAATCTGGATATGCTTTCCTTCACTTGGGGTGCACTGTCCGGTGTCTGCATATATAACGTAACAAAAGGACAGCTCCCTTCGTAATTTCGGCCCTCAATGCCTGCCGACAACAATGCCATGAATGAGTAGATACGCTCCTCCACTCCTCGCTCACGCTGACTGAGCAGCAGATACAGCTCCGACTCATACTGGGCAATCCAGTATTGTACCACGGCCTGGAGCAGCTCCTCCTTGTTTTTAAAATGATAATAAATATTTGACTTGGATACCCCACTCACGCGCACGACTTCATCCATGCTGACGTAGCTGTACCCCTGACGCAGAAATAATTGTGCCGCCACTTCAACTGCCTTGGTCCGGTTCACCGGATTGGAACTTTTGGATTTGGCGGGTCCCGTATTCATTTTTGGATTTGTCATATTTAGAACTATACAGTACTAATCAGTTGAAAACAAGTATTTCTGTTAACAAAAGAGGACCTCCCAATCCAGCTACTCCATACTTGTCCACATTTAGAGTGTTATACACACAGGATATCCACATATAGTATTAACTCTGTGTTAAATATGTCATTAGATCATTAAACTGCTTTGGGGTTATCCACATTTCAGGGATATAGCTGACTTTGAACTTTTCAGAGAGCGTCATTGGCTCCTCGGAAAACAAAAACAGGCCAACCAGAATAAGATTTCTGGCTAACCTGTTTCAATTAACTCATATATCCGATAGACTAACTTTTCTATCCGAAGATTTCTGAACAGTTTTCGGTAACCTGTGGATACCGTCCATGATCTGGATTATTTTTTCAGACTATCCCAGTTCTGTTGCAATGCGTCGAGCAATCCGGTTTTATCCGATTTGCCTGCAACGTAAGCTTGAATTGTGCTTCCATACTCCTGTGGAACCCCTTCAGGGAAACGGTTGAAGTTCCAGCTGAGTGTTTTATTTTCCTGGCTATACTTCATGATCTCTGTAGCGAGGTCACCCAGATCCTCTTCGGATGCCGTGATGGAACTGAACGCCGGAATGAATTTGAATTCTTTTGTCATGTATTGTTTCCCGATATCCGAAGTTACGAGCCATTCCAAAAACTCTTTTGCTTCCGGTTTCACTTGGGAATTCTTGTTCACAACCCAATAGTTCGGCACACCGACAAACAATTTGTCATTGGGTTCATTGTTAATTGGCATTGGGAGGATACCCAGATTCAGATCTGGATCGATTCCATCGATCTGTACTTGAGTCCAGTTCCCTTGTTGCATCATCGCCGCTTCTCCACTCGCAAACAACGTAACTTGCGTATTGTAGTCGGTTGTCAGCGGGTTTTTGTTGCTGTATTTCAGCGTTAAGTCGAGCAAGTTGATCCAGTCGGCGAACACTTGGTTGCCAGGAATCTTCTCCGTACTTTCATTGAGTCCTTGGATGAATTTCACCGGATCTGCCTGATTTGCAAATGCGACGTTTACGTTATGATTGCCCAGCACCCACCACTCTTGATACCCATTAGAGAATGGGGTAATGCCTGCGGCTTGAAGTTTCTGTGCAGCTTGATCCAATTGTTCCAGTGTCGTTGGAATTTCGGTAATACCTGCTTTTTGGAAGAGGTCTTTGTTATAAATGAAACCATAACCCTCCAGCGCGAGCGGCTGTCCGTAGAGTTTGCCGTCTTTGGTCATTGGCTCTTTGGCTACTTCGAGTGCATCCTTGGCCCATGATTCTCCAGACAGATCTTCCAGATATTCAAGCCATGTATCCAATTCACGATAACCACCTACGTTGAAAATGTCCGGTTGTTCTCCAGCGGCAAACTTGGCTTTTAATGCAGCACCGTAGTCACTGCCGCCACCTACAGTCTGAATGTCCAGTTTGACCCCTGGATGGGAGGATTCATATTCCGCTTTGAGGCGATTGAGCGCTTCCGCAATTTCGACTTTGAATTGGAAGATTTTAATGGTTTTATCTCCAGCAGCAGCCTCGCCACCACCTTGAGTATCCGTGTTGACCGGACTGCCACTCTTGTCCCCATTGCCACAACCCGCGAGCATTACCGAAAAAGCAATCAGCATAAGCAACGTCAACTTTGTCATTCTTTTCATACATACACTCTCCCTATAGTAGTTTCAGTATAACCGTTCCACTAATGAATATTTACACTGGCACTCCGATGACAGAATAACCTTCCCTTGAAGCGTGTTTTCATTCTAACGAACCGAGCGCACGTTATTCGCACCTATTTGCACAGGTTCCAATTTTAACGAATCACAGCGACGTTATTTCGTCGATTTGGTCAATTTTTAGGGCTCTGACGCCGTCTTGTACCCGAATAACGTTGCTGAGATTCGTTACAATTTGTATTCCTTGATTATCCACCTATTAAGATGCGGTGGATTCGTTAGCGCTTTGAATAGGGAGCATACCATCACTCTGTAGAAGAAGTTCCTGGCTATACAAGCGTCTTTCTTGGTCATTTCTCTTTATTGCTCTTTTCCCTTTATTGCTCTCTTCCCTAGGAGTCATGCCCAAGCTATACGGGCATGGCTCCCTTTGCACACCTCCATGCGAGGTGGGAGCAAAGGGATCAGGATGCGATGTAGGAGCGGAGCGTTCGCCTTTGATACTCGGTGGCTTCCTTGCCCTAATACATTCAGGCCACCGAGGAGCAACAGCGACCGAAAGCGCAACTTGATCCCGCAGCGACCTTGTGCTCGCACTCGCACCACAGCGACCCTTCCCTCGCACTTACCCTTTAACTGATCCAGCCGTAATCCCCTGAATGATGTACTTCTGCATCAGCAGGAAGAAGATAATGATCGGCATAATGCCAAGTACAAGTGCTGGCAAAGCCAGATCCCATTGCTTCGTGTACTGACCGAAGAGTGCAAAGGTCGCAATCGGGATTGTACGCAGGTTGGAGCTTTGCAGGATCAGGGATGGTAGTAGATAATCATTCCAGATCCAGAGTGTGTTCAGAATGATGACGGTTACATACATCGGTTTCATGAGTGGAAATACGATCCGGAAGAACACCCCGTAGGCAGAGCTTCCATCTACCCTAGCCGCTTCCTCAATCTCCAGTGGGACGGATTTTACGAATCCGTGGAACAGGAAGACAGACATCGGTGCCCCGAAACCGAGATAACAGATAATGAGGCCGCCAAGGCTGTCGATCAATCCCAGATTACTGGTTACAGTAACAAGTGGAATCATGATAGACTGGAACGGAATCACCATCGCGGCAATGAACATGCCGAACAAAATACGGTTGAACCGGGTATCGCTGCGGACCATTCGGTACGCGGCCATGGAACTGATCAGCACAAGCAACAGATTGCTGACCACAGTAACGATAAGCGAGTTCATCAGCGCGGACGGGAAGTTAATTTTCTCCCAAGCGTTAGCATAATTGCCCCACTGAAATACTTCCGGCCATGCAGCCGAATTGGTGAGTAGATCACCGAAGGTTTTGACCGAATTCACAAACAGGAAGTAAAACGGAACCAGGAATAAAAGTCCAAGGAGTACCATGACAATCTCGGTTACAATGGTACTGAAGCGGTAATTTTTCGTCGTCTCCATTAGGCTTCTACCTCCTTGCTCTTCGTCAGACGTACCTGAATCATGGTGATGATGGCAACGATTACGAAGAACACGAGTGCTTTGGCGGTTCCGATGCCATATCTGTTATTCACAAAGGCTTCATTGTAAATATTAAGTGCAACCGACTCTGTTGATCCGAACGGTCCACCTTTGGTTAGCGACAGATTGAGATCGAACATTTTGAACGACCAGGAGATCGCTAGGAACAGACAGATCGTTACACCTGGCATAATGAGCGGAAGAATGATGCTCCGCAGTACCTGCCAGCGACTTGCGCCATCAATCTCAGCGGCTTCCAGCAGATCAGGGGATACATTTGTCAGAGATGAGATGTAGATAACCATCAGATATCCTGCGGTCTGCCATACAAACACAATCACGATTCCCCAGAAGGCGGTTGGTTCGTCTCCCAGCCAAGGAAGGTTGAAGAAGGACCAGCCGGTTACATCGCCTACTGCTGAAAACCCTTTCACAAATATGAACTGCCAGATAAAGCCGAGCAACAACCCACCGATCACGTTAGGCATAAAAAAGATCGTACGCAGAATGTTTCTCGTCTTGAGCGGTTTGGTCAGGAAATACGCCAGGAAAAAACCAATCACATTGGTCAGTACCACACCAACCACGGTGAAGCGCACCGTAAACCAAAACGCCGTTTGGAACTTGGGATCATTCGCAAAAACATGCACGAAGTTATCAAACCCTACCCAATTAATGTTCTCGGATACCCCGTTCCAATCCGTAAAGGAATACACCATGCCAAGCAGGAAAGGGACCACGATGATGAGAATAAAAAACACGATGGAGGGACCCACGAACACAAGCTGCTGTAACAGCTGTGAAGATTTGCGATGCTTCATATCGTTCTCCCCTTCTATAGATGGATGAAATTGGTCTCTTTTTCTATTAAACCCCATTATCGCCGAGGGAAACACCGACCCTTGTGAACAGTTGGGGGTAAAATATTGTCCTCTCTTAACCTGCAACCAGAAGGGGTGTTCCGATGTCCAAATACTACAGTATACGCACCAAATTGATTGCCTTTATGCTCATTGCTACCACACTTCCACTGCTCGCATCGATCAGCATGACGTTTATCCAGACCAAGACAGCCCTGCGGGAACAAGCTGTGGAAGAAAACAAACGCCTGATCTACCAAGCGTCCACCAATCTCAACAACTATGTGGATAACGTGGCCAGAGCGTCGCTCGCTGTGTATAACGACCCGAACTTTCTGCGTAACTTGGCAAAAATTCCTGGTGATTATCGTGCGGTTGCCGAGGTGTACACCACTTTGCAGACGATACGCGCGGCTGTGCCGGATGTATTCCAGCTGTATTTGCACTCTTTTGCCGCCAATCAATCCACCTTAATTACGAACCCCTTTCCGAAGCGGGAGGAACGCAAACAGGCCTATTCCGGCTCGCTTCATGGAAAAACAGGCGGTGACAGCCCGGATATCTGGGTGGAATCGGCCCATATGAGTCACACGTACGGATTCAAGGCTGCCTCCCCCGATGACCCTGCCAGAACGGTCATTACCCTGCATCGGGTGATCAAGGATATTCCGTCCACCGAGCGCCTGGGTGTACTCGCCATTGATCTGAATATGAATACCATTGCAGCAATCTGTGGCAGGCTGTATGATCCGGCTAAGGAACAGATCTATGTTGTGGATGGTCAGAATCAGATCATTTACCAAGGTCGTTCCGAGGTCAATCATACGGATGCACTACGAGAGGAAACGGCTAGTGAACTGAATATCGCACGATCTGGCGCTGGTACAGCCCAGAATGTCGCAGGACATTTTGAACAGGATCGTTCCATGTATGTATACCAGCAACTTGGCAGCACGTACGCTGACTGGACCATCGTCAAACAGATCCCGAATGAGACGTTATATGCCAGAGCCACCACACTTACGTGGAATAACGCGATGATTGCCATTGCGGCACTTGTATTGGTCATTGTTGCAACCTTGTTCATCTCCATCCGAATCACCGGTCCACTCAAGCAACTCATGCGGTATATGAACCAGATTCAAGCCGGGCGTCTGCATGTGGATATCCATCTATCCAGCCGAGATGAATTTGGGGTGCTCGCTCGTCATTTCCGGGATATGATGGATACGGTAAATAATCTTATTCTGCGGGAATATCGACTCGAAATCGCCAATAAGACAAATCAACTCAAAGCATTGCAAGCGCAGATTCATCCGCATTTTCTGTATAATACACTGCAATCGATCGGTACACTTGCCCTTCAACAGCAAGGACAACGGGCGTATACACTACTCTCTAGCCTTTCCAAAATGCTGCGCTATAGCATGCGGGATCAGACCTGCGTGACCTTACGCGAAGAGGCGGAGCATGCCCGGTTATATCTGGAACTGCAGCAGGAGCGGTTTGGTGACCGCCTTGAGGTGGATTTGGATTTTGCCGAAGATACCCTATCTGTCGAAATGCCAAGAATGACGTTACAACCTTTAATTGAGAACTATTTTAAACATGGAGCAGATATTCAGCCTGGCAAAGGTCACATATCCCTGTCCAGCCGCCGGATCAACGATCATTGGATTGAAATCGAACTGAATAATAATGGCCCATCCATACCTGAAGATAAATTACTGGAGATCCGCGGATGGCTGCATCAAAGTCATACAACAACCGGGATATCCACACAAGAATCCGACGAGTCTGAATCCATCGGTCTACGAAATGTAATACGCCGACTTCAATTGAACTCACATCCCGGTCACTCAGCCAGGCTTGAGATCAACAATCGGGAACCCAATGGTGTGAAGATCACGGTTAAACTATACGCGGGAGAGTGAACAACATGAAGGCACTGCTTGTAGATGATGAAAAACATGTCCGCGATGCCATAAGGTTGCTTGGTCATTGGGAAGAGTTTGGCATTGATACATTACTTGAAGCAGCAGACGGGGATGAAGCCATCGCCGCCATCACGGCACATCAACCTCAAATCATACTCAGTGACATGCGTATGCCGGGCAAGGACGGTATGGCATTGCTTGAATGGATATCGGCTCATACCCCGCACAGCAAGGTGCTGGTTATTAGTGGATATGATGATTTTGAACTCGTGAGGCATGCAATCAGACATGGTGGCATGGACTATCTCCTGAAACCTGTGGAAGCAGATGAGCTGAATGCATCTCTATTAAAGGCCGTTACAGCTTGGGAAGAGGAAGACGCCATTCGGATACAATCCACCAGGCAATCCATTGTCGTTAATCGAATGCGCCCCCACTACCAGGATCGTCTGCTCACCGAACTTGCCGTCGGAAGAGGCAACAGCCCATCACACATGCAGCGATTGCAGGATGAGTTAAATCTCCCCCGTCTAATCTCTGTCTGTAGTGTCGCTGTCACCAGCCTGTCCCATCTGGATGCAGATTGTCTGGCAAAATACCGCAGTCAACCCGACCTGCTTGTGTTCTCGGTACTCAATATCTGTGCCGAGATGTTATCCACACCAGACGAAGGCGTAATGTTTCGTCAGTTGGATCAACCGGACGAGATTGTTCTGCTGCATTGGGGTCCATCCACTTCATTGGAACATATTCTGGACAAGGTCAATCATGGATTGGAGCAGACGATTCAGCGCCGGCTTCATTTTGGCATCTCCACCTGTGAGTCCTACCCTGGCGGAATATCAGCAGCCTATCTGGAAGCAAGTTCAAGGTTGTGGCGACGCAATGCTGTGCAAATTAAACAGCGAATCCATGCCTCAGTGGAATCATCAAATGGGAATAAAATCAGGCGTTTAACCGCCCATGAAGAACCCCTGCGAATGGCAGCCATGAGTTGCCGGGCTTCCAGTGTATCTGCTGCGGTCGCCGAGTGGCTTGACCCGATTACTGATCTTGAGGTTGTCAGTGCTGAGCAGATCCAGCAATGGATCGATGAGCTGGAATGGATGCTGAGCCGCTGGCTTGATGTTACGGCAGGTTCGTCATTCAAAGAGGAAGAAGTGACGGAGGAACAGTCTATTCCCTTTGCCGAGTTACCTTTGGACTCTGAAGGACTGTTATCCTTCCCCCTGCTTCGTTCATTATTGGAACAACGACTACTTGCCGCAGGAAAGGCGCTCACCGCTCATCACCACGCCAATCCTGATCCCATGAGTGAGATTGCACGTTATATGGACGCCCATTATCAGGAAGACCTGTCCTTACAGCAGATTGCCGCGCGTTTCTATCTGAGCCGGGAGTATATTTCACGCAAATTCAAACAGCAATTTGGTCTGAACTGGTCGGAATATCTGGGCAAACTGCGGATCAACAACGCCAAGCTGTTACTGCAAAATCCTTCCCTGCGAGTCGCCAAAATCTCGGAGATGGTTGGATTTCAGGATGAAAAGTATTTCAGCAAAGTGTTTAAAAAGATGGAGGGCATCACGCCAGCGGAATATCGTAAAACATTATTGGAGGCTAGTACGTAACGAGTACCTGATCCGAATTAAAAAGAGTACTCCCGGCATGACCCATCGGAAGTACTCTTTTTAATTTTACTTTTACAGAAAATAGCCTATATCATGACGATTTGTTGACTCTTTCTTTTCTAAGATAGGATACGATCCGAGAGATTGTACCTATTAAAATTACAGCCATAAATCCATAAGCCATATTATTTCCTGTCTTATGAGCTACTACGGGGAAATAGATGAGGCTGAACAGTAATAGGACAATATCCAGGTAGAACATAATCTTCCGATAAATAGGGATTCTCACCTCCCCTTTTATTTACCAAAAATGGTTTTATTAATTGTAATATATCATAACATAGATACACCCTAGTACGCTTACCGATCCCGCAAAATCACCGCAGGTACAAGTCGAATGTAGATTAATTCCCCTGCAAGCTCCACCATCGTCTGTGTAACGATGACTGCCGCAGCTATGGTTGCCCATTCTGGCGGGAGTGACAGCGCCAACGGCAGAACAACCAGCGAATTCCGTGTGGCTGAACTGAAAATCAACGCCCGCCCGGCGGCTGGATTCAATCCAAACCAAGTAGCAATGAGCCGAGATATCCAAGGCATAAGGATTAGAAAAGCAACATAGATCGGGATCACGTTTACGATGATCGCCATATCATTGTAGACTTTGCCAATCTGGGAAGCGACAACCACGATCAGCGCAAGTGCCATCATCGGAACCGGGAGCCATGCCGTCGCATTTATGACCCGCTCCCCGCTCACTGTACCTCTGGAGAAAACTTGTGTAACAACAGCGAGCAGCAGTGGAATTACGATCAGGAACAGAAAAGCCTCTACAAACGGCCCTAACTGCATGATCTGCGCTACCTCGGTACCCATCAATAACCATAAATAAAACGGCAACACTATCATTTGTATAACAAATAAAAGAGGTGTTGCGGCAAGCATCAGTTTCTCATTGCCCCTGCCGAGTTGTGTGAACACAATGACGTAATCAATACAGGGTGTTAACAGTACCAGATAGACTCCGATCAGAACACCTGGTGATTGCGGAAAGACAAGTGTGAGCAACCATACAACTACAGGTACAACGATAAAATTAGCCACCAGTAGCGCCCCCATAAATCGAAGGTTGGACCAAGACTCTTTTAACTGTAAAAAGGGAATCTGTACAAACATGCTGTATAACAGAACGGCAAGAACCGGGGACACGGTGTAGTGTAAAACATTCCCCCATACCGGATTACTCAGCCCTATCACTGCTCCTACGAACAGTGCAACTACATAGAACCAGGTTTGCTGTTGCTCCATCGTTTCTCTTGTGAGCATTCTCTTCCTCCTCTTCCAGTGGGACATCGTGGGCATGGACATATTTCTGCTTCGTTTCGCGTACATTGGGACAGAGTGCCGTTCCAACATAAGCGGCAGAGCACAAGGATCTGAAGGATCAACTTGTGAATTTTTTGCGGCTGTTATTAGAATGTGCAAGAACTGGGTATATTCATTGTAGACTGACCCGTGGTTCATTCATTCGTTAAACCAAGGAGGAAACACAATGTCACGTAACAATCCGTACAAGTGGTTAAACGCCATTGGTTTTATCGCTGTAATTATCGTGAACTACCTCTCCAACGCTCGGCCGATCGGAGGCAAGACCAATAAAGAAGTATCGGATATGTACCCTGTGCTGCTCACACCTTCTGGCTATGCCTTCTCTATATGGGGTCTGATCTACTTGCTGTTGGCAGGGTTTGTGATCTATCAGTTCGTGCCCGCTTCCTGGAAAAGGGATTCGATTACCCGTCTCGGGTATTGGTTCCTGGCGAGCTGCGCTTTCAACGTAGCCTGGATTTTTGCTTTTCAAAACTTGCAGACCGGTCTCGCTTTACTAATTATTGTACTGCTTCTGTTGTGCCTGATCATGCTGTATGTAAAAACACGTACCATTACGGTTCCAACCACTGCTGAGATCTGGCTTGTGAAGCTGCCATTCAGCATCTATCTCGGATGGATTAGCGTGGCAACGATTGTCAATGCAGCTGTACTGTTATATAAAATTGGCTGGGATGGTTTTGGTATCAGCGAACCAACCTGGACGATTATTATGCTGATTGTCGGTATGGTGCTGGCTGTACTCGTTAGCTTCCGTTATCGGGACAGTGTATATCCTCTTGTATTTACATGGGCATATATCGCCATTGCACTTAAACAAAAGGATGTCACTTCCGTATATTATACGGCAATCATCATTGCGATCGTCCTGGCCATCTATGCGGTATGGCTGTTCTTCGCCCGGAATCAGGATCGCGATTGAGTAGTTTACATCATATATAACGCTTAAATATAACGAAAACACGTAACGCAAACAGCCGATTCTGGTCTTCGACCTGAAATCGGCTGTTTATGTATAAAAGAACGAATAGGTTGTCCTATTTCAGGGCAATAACTTCAATCTCAACCAGTGCATCTTTTGGTAAACGAGCAACTTCCACTGCACTGCGTGCAGGATAAGGCTGTTCGAAGAACGTGCTATACACTTCATTCACAGGAACGAAGTCGTTCATGTCCTTCAGGAACACCGTCGTTTTCACGATTTTATCCATACTTGTACCTGCTGCTTCAAGGATAGCCTTCACATTGCTCAAGGACAGACGTGTCTGCTCCTGTACATCTGCGCCGAACTCTCCCGTTTGAGGATTGAGACCAAGCTGTCCGGAAGTGTAGATGAAATCGCCTGCATCAACGGCTTGACTGTATGGACCAATGGCGCCTGGCGCCTGATCGGTAGAGATTGGTTTTTTCATGGACGAGTTCTCCTTTGTGTTCGTTATCCTGCTGCCGCATGGAGTCAGGGTTCGAACTCATTTTTGTTGCCTATTATACCACGATCTACTTCAAGCGAGAAACGCTCCTCACTAGCCACATGAAGCAAACAGCTCGTTCAAAGGTTTCTTAGCCCCCGTCCACACCAAGGACATGAATGACTTCATTTGAATACACATGGTTTCCCTTGGCTTGCACCAGCGCAATATTGGTCATGGCCTGTGCAATGGTTGCGGCGTGGACCGCCCGGTATTTGTCCGCTCTGCCTTTCATCCAGCGATCCAGAAACTTCATGGCATAGGCAGCCATCTGCTCACCAAACCGCTTCTCGTTTCGATCTCCCAGAATTAAGGAAGGGCGGAAGATATGCAATGACGGAAAACCGATATCGGACAATGCATCCTCCATTTCCCCTTTGGTCCGACTGTAAAAGACCCGAGAACCTGCACTCGCTCCCATGGAGGAGATCACCAGCATCTGTAATACACCATGTTGCTTCGCAATAGTAGCTGCACGAACCGGGTAATGATAATCTACCTGACGGAAATTCTCCTGACTGCCTGCTTTTTTGATCGTTGTCCCCAAACAACAGTACAGGTCATCGATTCCATCGAATAAGTGGTCTTGGCTCTCCAGCTGTTCCCAGTCCACCACATGCTGTTCCAGTTTGGGATGTTGCAGCTCAAGCGGACGTCTAACCAGAACGCGAACCAAGCTGTATGCTGGGTGCTCCAGCAGACTATGAACCAGTAATTCACCTACAAGCCCCGTGGCTCCAATCACCATGGCTTTCCGTTCGAGACGATTCAATTACATCCCTCCACTTCGCCATCTTTTTTTGAAGTCATACCAGATATATATGATCAACCTAATCATTTACAAGGTTGTTCTGTCATCGAAGTGCCCGTGTAAATATTCAATATCTATTTTAACAGTACACGACGTCCAAGGGTAAATGTCAGAATCAGCATCACGACACCAACCCCCATCTGAAATCCATAGGCTGAGATCCAGGCCAGCGCATCGGACCAGGTTTCCATCTTTTCATACAACCAGCCACCCAACAACGGCCCGAGAAACGAAGTTACTCCGGTCAGAGCCGAATACACCGCGACAAACATCGGTCTTTCACTTTTGGGTGTGTCTCCAATCGTAAAGTTAAATGCCAGCTGGTTGAATCCACCTACACCGATCCCAAGGAAGATATGAGATAGAAATAGTGCAGTCAATACAGGCATGAACGACATTAAACCCCACGACAAACAGGAGAGTGCAATGACTGGCAATGTCCAAAATAGGAGGGTTTTGTTACTGAATCTGGCATTCAGATTGCCCCAAACATAGAAACCGGCCATCATAACCAGCGTCTGGACTACCGTGATCAGGGATACCGTCTGATAATTGATGTTCAATAAATCGAGCATAACATAGGAATAAAGCGGAACAATCAAGGTCTGGATCAATAACCATGAAGCCAAGAACAGCGTTGCTTTCAGGAAAGAACGATCCTGGAACGGCTTGATGAACATGCGCCAGAAAACCTTTTCGGTAGAACGTTCAAAGGGAACGTCCGGATAGAAAAAATAGATGACTGTATTGGCAATAGCACATATCCACACCGGAATAAACAGGATCAGAAAGCCCATTTCTCCAGGGTAACGATCCAAAACAATACCGCCTGCAAATAAGCATACGCTTCCAAGAGCATTCAGAATCGTATTTCGAATTCCAAAATAACGCCCTCTCACCTTAGCAGGTACGATATCGCCAATCAGTGAAGTCCAGATCATACCGCCGATGGTATTTGATATAAAAGCAACCGTATACACGCCAATATATACACTTACCCACCACTCTTTGGGGAATATAAACGGGATCAGTCCCGTTGCACTCCACAAGATGCGATGTGTGCCCACAAATAACAGCAGCATACGTTTACGGCTGCGAATACGCTGCATCCAGTAAGCTGCTCCGATCTGGGCAATGTTCACAAACGTCGTAATCGCGAGCACAAAGCCGATATGTCTCGACCCGGCCCCAAGGTACAGCAGAAATCCGGTTAAAAATGGGCCTCCCAGCAAGGTCTGTAAAATAATTGCCGGTACACCCTCCCATGTTGCAATCGATAAATTCGTGCGTTGTGTCGAACCCTTGCGCCGTGGTTTGCTTGCTAACGGGGGAGGGTTAACGTTGACCGTCTTCTGTATGGGGATACACTCCTTAGACCGGGTCTCAAGAGCCGGTCGATGCTAGTTGTCATCCCAAATTCTACTCACGGCGCGAAGGTTGTCAACTCATTTTTTCACGGTCCAACGGGAGATAGAGATGGAAGGTGCTTCCTTTACCTTCAGCGCTCTCCAGTTCAATCGATCCCCCCAGTAATCTCGCTAAATCCCGACTGATTGACAGGCCAAGTCCGGTACCGCCAAATTTTCGACTAATCGACCCGTCAGCCTGCTGAAATGCTTCAAATATGGAATGATGCTTGTCCTCCGAAATACCAATGCCTGTGTCCTGAACGGAGAAAATAAGCCATCGATTCTGAATACCTGCATTCTTAATCTGCTTGGTGCTTACGATCAGCGTGACCTTCCCCCGGTGAGTGAACTTGATGGCATTGGACATCAGATTCCGCAAAATCTGTTGAACCCGCTGGGGATCAGACCAGAGCGTCTCAGGCAGTCCCTGTTTTTTGTCCAGAACCAACTGAATACCTTTTTTCTCGGCAACAAGCTGAAAGTGGCTCATGGCATCTTCTGTAAGTTGTGCGACACTGATATCCTCGAGTACAATATCCAGCCGCCCCGCTTCTACTTTGGAGAGATCCAGAATATCGTTAATGAGCGTGAGCAGTTCCTGCCCGGAGTGGTCGATCATATTGGCAAAACGTACAATATCCTCCTGATCCATCGTGTCGGCATTCTCGCTGATCATCTGGGCAAAGTTAATGACACTATTGAGCGGTGTACGCAGTTCATGGGACATATTGGCGAGAAATTCCGATTTGTACTGTGAGGCAATCATCAATTGTTTCGCTCGATCCTCCAGTACAATCTGGGCTTTCTGTAACTCTTCCTTTTGCACAGACAATAGCCGGTTTGTACTCTGGATCAGCAAAATTCGATTCTGTTCATTCTGAAAATCACGTAAAATAAATGCAAAAATAAGGCTCAGCAAAATGCCTGTAGGGAGTGTATAAGGCATAATATGTGAAAAGAAGTATGTAGCCGGGATCACACCAACGATAGCAATGTTTACACTATTGACTACATTGACGATAACTGTAACAAGGATTCCTTTAATAATCAGCCTGTAGTTGCTGCGTCTCATCCATATATTCAGACCTGCACATATCACGCCCAAAACAGACATGTTAAGTACTGCCGCCAATGTAGCATCCGTGATGCCAAAAGTCAGCCTCGACAGCCCAATTCCAATACCCACGATGATTACGCTATAGGGTTGTCTATACGTTAGAACGGCAACAATTAAAGGAACATATCGAAGATCAAAGACCACTTCTTCGGTGAGTTGAAACCCAAAAACCGTACTGATCCAACCTGCAAATATAAGGACAAGCACGGAACTGATCTGCTTCACTCGGGAAGAGGTACGTATTACGACATATTTATAGAACACACTAGCAAGATATGCAATGGTAATAAGCATCCCCATATTCAATACGAACATTTTTGAAAATTGCATTCACTCACTCCTGTTGTACCGACTTTACTGGCCAAAGTGCCTTCGTCCGTATGTGTCTCTATCATATCATGCCCATTGAAACTTCCGCATTCCTTCTTCGTCAAAAAAATACACAAAAATACACAAATCAGGATTCAATTTGTGCGCTGGTCGTAGTAGAATATATTGTTGTTTAAATTTGAATTAGTTATTTGCTGGGGTCATGTTCGTCGGAACATGAATGAAAGGAGAAAGATGTTGTGCAATTGTTAAAAAGCAAATCCTATTGGCTGTCATTGAGTTTAATGCTGTCTTTGGCCGTCATGGGGCTCTTCTATGATATTCTTAATAGTCCAGAACGCGGGTTCGTAGTGCTTGATTCGCCGCTCGACCGGATCATTCCCTACGTGCCTGGCATGTCCATTCCATATTTGGGCTGGTACCCGTTTGTATTCGGTGTGCTCGCTTACCTGTGTGCCAAGGATCGCCTGACGTATTACCGTGTCTTGTTATCCATGAATATCTGTGTCTGGATATGTTATCTGATCTACTTCAACTTTCAGACCATGGTACCGCGCCCGGAACTAACGGGTACAGGCCTGGGAGCATCTGTCCTCGGATGGCTCTATAGTCAGGATCGTCCTTATAATTGTTTTCCAAGTATTCATTCTCTTCACTCTTATCTGGTTATGCGTGCTGTTCTCTCGGTTCCAAGCATCCGCAAACCCATCAAGATTTTGGTGGCCGCCGGGGCAGCAACCATTATAGTATCCACGCTAATGATCAAACAACATGTGATCTATGACGCCTTGGGTGCGGTCATACTCGGCGAATGTGTTCTCACCATCATAACTGGCCTCGCTCTACACCGGAGACGCAGAAAAGAATCGAAGTGGACAGAGGGAATCAGCTGATCCCTCACTTCGATGGTTTCTGAAGATGCTGTTGTCGTCTCCATTCATCAATAAACAAACCTGCAAAATAGGGGTCCCATTGGGTCCCTTTTCCTTCTTCCAAAATCGTTAGCGCTTTCTCGTGACTCATCCCATTCCGATATGGTCGATCAGACGTCATGGCATCAAAGGCATCCGCTACCGCAATGATGCGGCCAAAAAGGGGAATATCGTCACCAGCCATCCCATCCGGGTATCCTTTGCCATCATATCTCTCATGGTGAGATCGTACACCAGGCAGAAAGTCAGCCATGGCATCAATGGGTTCTATCTGGAGCAAAATACTCTCTCCCTGCACGGGATGTGTCCGAATAATTGCGAATTCTTCATCGCTTAGTTTTCCATCCTTCAGCAGCACCTCATCAGGTATGCCGATTTTCCCGATATCATGAAGCAGGGCTGATTTGTACAATAAATCCGCCTGTTCCTCACTCATTCCGCTCAGCTTACCAATCATCAGCGAATACTCTGCCACACGCATGGAATGTCCTGCCGTGTACTTATCTCGGGCGTCTAAAGCAGCAGCCAGCGTAGAAAAATAACTTTGCAACAGCTGTCGATTGCGCTCCTGTCTCATCTCCAGCCGATTAATCATCATATTAAAGCCGGAGATCAGTGCCGAAAACTCATCCGCATATAGATCCGGGGCTCGTCTGCCAAGATCTCCCCCCTGAATTCGGTTCATCTCATGCGTCAGTTCAGCAACTGGATCACGAACATCACGAATCAACAGCCAACTTCCCACCAGCGCAAACCCCGCGCCCAGAACAACGATGAGAATTCCCCACAGTATGTACTCTTTCGCAAATTCACTGTCCATATACTGAAGTCTGATATATGTAGCCAGGAAAAATAGAAATAGAGGAAATAAGCCAATCAGTGCCGTACTTAGCTGAAATTTACGCTGGATCGATACCAGGATTCGCCCTCCCAGTGAAGGTTCCATCCCGTATTGGACTTTGCCTCGATGTCGAATCTCAAGTAACAGGGGTCTAATCGCCCGCACCGTTAAGTAATACTCAATCAGCGCATGCATGATGGCAATCAGAAAGGCACACGCAGCGGCCACGACAGTATAGAAGTAAGGAAATTCAAGCCACCCTGTGGATATCATCCATAATGTTAATCCGGCTGCCGGAAGTGAGAAACCAAGCATGTGCGGACCCATGATCCGATATATGGTCTGTCCCGGAAAACGATGAATTTTCTCATACATGTGGTTCAATTCGTCTCTCTCGTGATGCTCGGAAGTGAAAAATTGTCTTATGGGGCCTAGCTGCACCCACAGCGTAATTAATTCTGCAACCAGCATGAACAAGAGTGAAATCAGTACAATGAAGATGAGCCGAACAAATTGAATATTGGGTATTTGCAGAGTAGATACCATAACTACTGTACCGACAACAAAAACAGCTGCCAGTGAACCGATCAGATAATTGCGTATCAGGCGAAAGATAAATGAACGGTATGCTTCCAACTGAACCCCTCACTCTCTATGTGCAACCAGTTCTCCCTTGAGATACAGGGAGATTAAGGGTATTGCCTTCTATTTGTTTATCGGTTGCTCCGACTAAAAAAATTAATAAAATCCAATGGATGGGCATCAGAACTGGAAAACACAAAAAGGCTGCTCCACGACGGAGCAGCCTTTGGTGATATATCCTATATTTATCCTTTAATCCTGGCAGCCAGAATCATTGTACCGCGCGGCTCATCTCCCATTGCATCCGGTTCAAGCGTGATGGCAACCGTATCATAGTCGTTGGCCGAATCCAATGTGTAATATACCGCTCCCGTTCCGTCACGACTAAGGAAAGTACCCGCATTCTGAGGGGTATCTCCTTTGATCAACCAGACCTGAAAAGCCTCGTTGCCTTCCAGGTTCGGCAGGTTCTCAGCCTGCACAACCAGGTGAGTGCCTTTGCTGTCAATAACGATGGTTGCGAGACCCTGAGCTACAATGTCCTGCGTTGCAGGATTCAGCTTCACTGCCTCGCCAGTCTGCATGCCCTGTGCGGGCTTCAGAGCTGATGCCAGCTGCTCTTGCAGCTGTGCATTCTGCGCCTGTGCCTGCACCAGTTGCTCTTGCGTAGCCGACGAGCCCGCCGCTTGCTGCGTCAGCGAGTCGATCTGGCTCCGCAGCTGCGCCGTGTACACGCCCAGCAACAGTGCCGCGGCCGCTAGGCCGGCACTGGCTATGCGCCAGGCGCTGCTGTTGCGCGCACGCGCGCGCGCTTGTGGCTGCCATGGCTGTGCCTGGGCAGCCTCTTCCACCCGGGCCGCACGTTTGTACTGCGGCGCAAGATCCTCCTGAAGCACCACGGGTGCTTCAGGCTCTGCAGGAGCAGCCGCTGGCTTCGCCTCGGCGCTCTCCTGCCCATGTCCGAGCACGTTGCCCAGCACACGTGCTCGCATGCCTTGCGGCGGTGCTACAGGTTCCGCCGCAAGTGGCAGGAAGCCAGTCACTTCCTGCAATTCCCTTACCTCCTGGCGGCAAGGTTCGCAAGTTGCCATATGCGCTTCAAACGCCGCCACTTCCTCTGCTTCCAGTCCGCCCAGCACATACATCGGTGCCAGATCAGACCACTCCTCATGTCGTTCTATCATGGATGTATGCCCTCCCTTCCCGCGTCCGGATGCAATTCAGCATCGGCCAGCAACTTTTGGAGCTGTCGCATGGCAAGCCTGACACGGCTCTTTACTGTACCCAGCGGAATCCCGAATCGGCTGGATACTTCCTGCTGGGTTAATCCCGCATAATAAATCGATTCTATAACTTGTTGCTGATCACCGTTCAATTGAGACAACGCCTCTTTAATCCGGGTACCTTCCCATTTACGCTGCACTTCTTCTTCCGTGTTTGTATGTTCATCGGCATAGGCCGCCAGTGTCTCGTGTTCAACTGAAGTAGTCGCTGCCCCTTTTGATTTCCGCCTCAGCATGTCCACTGCAATGTTACGCGTAATCGCAAACATCCATGTGGTCAGCTTCCCCTGTGAGGCATCGTAACGTTCAGCATTATTCCAGACCCGCATAAAAAGTTCCTGAACGGTCTCTTCTGCCGTCATGGGATCACCAACGATCCGATAGGCAAAAGAATACACCGCTCGCTCATAACGGTCATATAAAAGCTCCAGTGCGGAGGCATCACGTTCCGCAATCTGCCGCATTAACCTGCTGTCCTCCATCGATTCAGTCATGCGAGGGCCCCTTTCTGTTTCTTCCCTCTTATTATAACCTACGCAGAATCTTTTGAAGAGGATTACCCCTATGAAGAAATAGTCTGAGAAATTTTCTGTATCTTTTCAAACTAACCTTTCACTTTCCAACTTAAAAACAGTTCGAAAACATGTTGCTCTGGTCACGCTTTCCTTTTTATTGCAGATAATTACAACCTGTGGTATACTATAAGAGTTGTATTAAACAACCTCATATGATTTCTGTCTTCTTTAAACCCCGGAATATTTTCTTCATGCTGCGACCGCAGCGAACTCTAAGCACAATTAACCTATGAAGATTGAAGAACCTGAATCACAATAACCCGGTAGTACAGAGTTTCACAAGATGTTCCCATTCACACTGGCGCGGTCATCGGAGCCGCAAGGACAAAAGAGAGGTAGGGCTTTTGTTGTTTTGGATATCACTTATTCTTGAGAAGATTGAAAACATACACAAAGCACCCGGAATTGGGTTCCGGGTGTTTATCCATGTCTACATATCCAATTTAGCACCATCTACAGGCAATTGCTCCCCTCTTCATTGAGAAAAGTCTTCCTTCCACTTATCAGATAATCAGATAAATTCGGATATGCTTTTAAATGTTTACGCTCACCAGACGCTAACGAATCCTGCACACCTTATATTAAGGATTTCTGTGCTATGTAAAATCTAACGAATCTCAGCCACGTTAATCCATGCCACTTCATGAATATAAGCTCCAAACATGCCCAAATTGAGGAAATAAGACGTCTACGATTCGTTAAACTTTTGAAATGGCAAAAATGCATGGAATAGCGTCTGTGGAGTTCGTTAAAGAAAGTAATCCCAACGATCCTTCACTTCTAATAAAAAAGGGACACCGCAGGATGAAATCCTACGCTGTCCCGCTCTGAATCATAGGTACGTTATGCCCCAACATGGAACTCAAACTCGGAGTTTATTTGGAGCATCTATCACAACGATCCACGATCAGCAAAGTCCCCTTGCACTCATAAATCCTTAGATAAACATCGTTTTGGAGATGATGACCAGCAAGATGAACAGTACAAGGATCGTACCCATGGAACCCCAGCTTCCGCCGCCATGACCATAGGATACTCCACAACCCTGTTGATAGCCGTGCATCATTGGAGCCTGATTGGCATGGTGTCCGTATCCATAGCCATATCCCATTGGCATTGTTCCACAACCATATCCATACCCATGCATTTCATGACCTGTGTATTGGTATCCTTGCATATGCTCATAACCTCCCATATGTCCGTATACGTGTCCCTGTCCGTTCGGTGAATTCGGTTTTACTTCGCTCATTGTTCATTCCTCCTTAACATTTGCCTACACCCCTAAGCTATGTATTCAGCCTACCTATGGACCGGGCTATCGCCCTCATTTTGACAAAATGGGCGTTTAGCCATGAGGTACCTTCCCCATTTTCGAAGCATACGCCGTCCTTCCATTTCTTGAATTCCACCAATTCTTCCATTCAACCACAAGCTATCTTATCTGCCTGGCTCTCCACCATGCTTGTCCTCTAGAAAAAAAAACCCCACCGGTTGCCCGGCAGAGCTCGCCAAATTATACCCAGAAAGATTTAGTGATGATTACGAGAAGAATGAACAGAACCAGGATTGCTCCAGTCGATGTCCAGCCGCCGTATCCTACGCCTTCAACTACGTTGCTCATGCAGAACCCTCCTTTACAAATATATTAGGGTCCAAGCGGTTTATTAGATCAAGAATGCTTTAGAGATGATGACCAACAAGATAAAGAGAACCAAGATCGCGCCAGTCGATGTCCATGCGCCGCCGTATCCACCTACTACTCCACTCATGTAAACCCCTCCTTTGATTTGAGGTACAGTTCACTATATGCACCAATCACACATGGGACCGGGCTCAGGTCGAAAATGGGCTGTTTTTTTTCCACCGACTATTCGCTAATTGCACCTACATAAAGGGTTAGTTCTTAAGCCGGAATGTTATGTTCATATATGTTTAATTCATAAATAAATCCCACGGTTATATCAACCAAATGTATGTACTATCACTCAAAATGGATACCCATACGGTATATTATTAGCTTTTAACTTGTTAAATACAGATAAATTATCTTTTTAGTAATTATGAATACTGAAATCTTTATTTATGTTATTATTTTACTAATAAAATAGAAAGGAGTTTCCATGCCCACCACCTAAACCAGATTATCCCAAACGAAATGATGACCTTAGAAAAAATCCCAACCGATGGGAAGCACATTAGGAGAAATTAGACATAATGAAGAAACTTATTACGATTTTGGCATTAGCCACATTGCTTAGTGCTTGTGGTAATTCAGAAACAAATACAACAACCAATAGCCAAACGACCGAAGCATCCAAGGCAACTGAAACTGTCTCAACAGAAGCTAAAGCTACGAAATACACTACATATAGTGGAGAAGGATTTTCTTTTGCATATCCTGAATCCTGGAAAAGCGTAGATACAAGTCAAATGAATGCTCCATCCATTAAAGCTGCTTTTTCAGACCAATCTTCATCAGTCACATTTGCAGATAATATGAATCTGACGATTGAGGCCAGCTCAACCGGTTCAATTAATCCTGAAGAATACGCCAATAATATAGTGGATTATTACACACAAAGCGGTTCAAGCATCGGCATTTCCGATTATAAAAAAACCAGCTACACAAACAAGCCTTATAAAGAATATAGCGCTGGTGTCTTGGAAGGAGCCTATAAGCATTCCTCGGGTACAGATGTTATCCTTGTGCAGTATCTGATTCCGACCAATACAGAACTCTATACCATGACGTTAACCTACGCCAAGGATACTTATAATCAGGATGAGATCAAAGATATCCTTGATTCCCTGAGCATTACTGCTCCTCTGGAGCAAACAGCACCAACTGCAACGACTGGAAATTCATCTGCCACAGCATCAGCTGCCGATTTCTTTAATGAGTTAACTCCGTACATTACGGAAGATACAGCCTTCATGGAGCAGGCTTCCTATGATTTCTTTGGCAAGCATAGCGATGTATTCCCTGCCAGCACAGCAGAACTCCGCAAAAAGGCGAAGGATCTCGTTGACACCAATGTGACGACCCGCCATCTGAATAAAAATGTGGCTAACTATTATGATCAATTCGTGCAAGTTAGCGGTGAAGTCATTTCCGTTGAAGAAGATAGCTCGCTCGGAGCAACCTTCTCTATCGTTCATGTCATGGATGAGAACGGAAACGATATTATAGCGTTATATCCTGCAACGACCGGAGATTTGCTTGATGGTGATTACGCCACGGTTATCGGTGCACCAATTACCAACTTCTCTTTTGAAAATGTTGGCGGTGGTTACACCAACGCCACTTTGATTGGAGCCTCATTGGTAGTTGCAGATTAATTGATGATAAATGTGTGTACACAAAGGACCAGCTTATGAACGCTAAGCTGGTCCTTTTTTGTCTTTCAGTTTATAAATGTCAGAAATTCACGTTAGCTACACAATATACACAATCTAAGCTTTAATTAATGACTTATAACATACTGAATAACCGAATATACGGATGTTTACACTAATCCATTAATTAGGTCTCGCCTGATGTGACGTCAGTTTATCCTGAACCGATTGTAACTTCTGTATACTTGAGGCATCCGGTTTATCACGACGGTCGTCAATTTTGACGGATGTGGAAACACGCTGAGCTCCTGACAGAAACGGCGCTTCATGCAGAGCCGCAATTGCTGTAAAGATCTCGTTAAGCGGTCCCTCAATAATGGTGCTCATCGAAGTTAACTGATATGTAATGCCCCGTTGATGTTCCAATACCTTTTGCATGTCCGCCACATAACTGCTTAGACTGGTTGTACCCGTTCCGATTGGAATTACAGTCACTTCTGCTATTGCCATTTTGCTCCGCCTCCTCTGGGCCCCGTGAACAACCGCTGCCGCTAATTTTAGTTGATTTTTGACTATTTTTATTCTACCAGTTGAATGCGTTACAATTCAAACTGACGTGAAGACGTCATTCAAATTGGTCAAAAATTTTTTTTGATAAATCTTCAAATCTTCCAGTCCTTTTCCTTTGCGGATTCCTGGCTTAAATGGTATACTCGGAATTACGTTTTACTGTATCGGCCCACTTTACAAACACAATATGTTGGGTTACAGTATGTTGACAGCTACAAAATGTAGTAACACTAGATTTCTCCGCTTCTATTAGTCACCTTCTGCATTCTCGCGAAAAACAGGATGAAATCACCTCCAAAGGCACGTCCCTGTAGGTGTAAATCGCTTTCTCGAAACAGAGTTGACATGGAGGTTAACGGGGCTGTTTGGACTGCATCCGGTATCCTCAAACTACAGGCACATCTGCAATAGACCAAAGCTTACATAAGCACCCTTTTCTGTCGATATCCTGAACCTCTAAGACAGTAAGGAAGCCAGAGCATCCATGGGCATTTTCAGCCGCGAGGCGGGAGAATGCTTTTTATATGAGCATGTTCTGCATTGTGCTGTTTTGTGCTCCGCAAGTTGAGCGATTTAAGACATGAACTTGTCACCGCCGTTTCAGTCTGCCAAAAGCAACCTTTACCTTTTTCTCACCGTAAGACAACACTCAATTCTTTATATAAAGAATTTCTCCAATTTATCTCTTAAACATGCGAAAGCGAGGAATATTCATGCCACAAGTTGTGACCAAGCCGAACAACCGCCAGCTTGCCTTTGATGATATGCGCATCTCGGTATATGCCGACCGTACTTTGGAAGGACTGGAAATGCTGGACAAGGAACGTCTTGTACGTGGGGTAAACAGCAAGCTCCGCCGTGATGAAGTTACCGGAGACGAAATCAGCAACGCTTTTATCATGAGCGCACTGGAACTGGTAACCAAAGAGGAGCCTAACTGGAAATTTGCAGCGGCACGCTCCCTGCTCACTTCCCTTTACAAAAAAGCGGCTACCAACCGCAGATACAAGTCTTACCCGGACGAGCCTTATGGCGCATTCCACCCTCTTCTTGTAGATCTCGTGAAGAAAGGTATCTACCGCGAAGAATTGCTGGAATGTTACACCAAGGAACAGATCGACGAACTTGCTGAGTGCATTGACTACCGCAACGATCTGCTCTTCGATTACATCGGCTTGCTCACACTGGCAGAGCGTTACCTCGCACACGATTTTGATGGAAAAGTAATGGAACTGCCACAAGAGCGTTATATGGTTATCGCCATGTTCCTAATGCACCAAGAGCCTGCCGAGAAACGTATGGATCTCGTCAAGGAAGCATACTGGGCAATGAGCAACATGTACATGACCGCAGCTACTCCTACGATGTCCAATGCAGGTAAAAAAGTAGCCGGTCAGCTCTCCAGCTGCTTCATTGATACGGTGGACGACTCACTCGAAGGTATCTTCGATTCCAACACGGATGTAGCTCGTCTGAGCAAAATGGGTGGCGGCATCGGCGTTTACCTCGGCAAAGTCAGAGCTCGTGGTTCGGATATCCGTGGTCACCAAAATACAAGTTCCGGTGTAATCCCTTGGATTCGCCAACTGAACAATACAGCGGTCAGCGTAGACCAGCTCGGTACACGTAAAGGTGCCATTGCCGTGTACCTGGACGTTTTCCACAAAGACATTCTGGCCTTCCTCGATCTGAAGCTGAACAACGGCGACGAGCGTATGCGTGCGCATGACGTATTCCACGGCATCTGTCTGCCTGACTTGTTCATGGAGCGGGTATCCACTCGCGGCGAATGGAGCCTGTTCTGTCCGCACGAAACAAAGAAAGTGATGGGCTGGAAGGACGAGAATGGTCGTGCACTCGGACTGGAAGATTTCTATGATGAGTCCTTTGGCGAAGGTGCGTTCCGTGATAAATACGAAGAAGCAGTGAATCACCCACTGCTGTCCCGGATTACAGTACAGGCGATTGACATCATGAAGCGTGTACTTAAATCCCAACTGGAGACAGGTACGCCATACATGTTCTACCGGGATACGGTTAACCGCTCGAATCCTAACCGTGCACACGGTATGGTATACTCCTCCAACCTGTGTACCGAAATTATGCAGAACCAGTCTGCCACTGTAATTGAAAAGGAAGAACTCGTAACCAAGGATGGACAAACTCGCATCGTGATTTCCAAAGTGCCTGGCGACTTTGTTGTCTGCAACCTGAACTCCATCCATCTGGCACGTGCTATACCTCATAATGTATTGGAGCGTCTCGTTCCAATTCAGGTGCGCATGCTGGACAACGTTATCGACATTAACAACATTGAAGTGTTGCAAGCCCAATATACCAACAGCCAATATCGCGCAGTCGGTCTGGGAACGTTTGGACTTCACCACCTGCTTGCTCTCGAAGGCATTCATTGGGAGTCTGAAGAAGCTGTAACGTATAACGATAATCTGTATGAAAAAATTAACTACCTGCTCGTGAAATCCAGTATGGAGCTGTCCAAAGAAAAAGGACATTATCCGAAATTCAAAGGTTCCGATTGGGAAAGTGGTCATTACTTCGACCAACGCGAGTACACATCAGGTGAGCGCGTAGGCGAGTTCGTGACAACCGAACAGTGGAAAGAACTGCAAGCCGAAGTACGACAAAACGGTGTACGTAATGCTTGGTTGTTCGCCATTGCACCTAACGGTTCCACGTCCATTATTGCCGGTTCAACGGCTAGTATTGATCCGCTCTATGAGCTGTTATCTTATGAAGAGAAAACAACTTACAAAATTGCCAATCCGGCTCCGGATCTGTCCGAAAAAACAAGCCCTTATTACCAAACGGCGTTCCAGGTGGACCAACATGCTTCCATTAATATGGCGGCTGCCCGTCAGCGCCACGTCGATCAGGGACAAAGTTTCAACTTCTACGTTCGACCAGATATCAAAGCAACAGAATTCCTGGAATTGCACCTGCACGCCTGGAGAGCCGGCATGAAATCTACTTATTATGTTCGTAGCCGTGCATTAACGATTGAAGAATCTTGATTTTTGCGCAAGTTACGCTTTATCCATGATAGAGAAGATTTACTAGATTCGAGGTGACCACCAGGGCATCCTGTTTTGATTGCAAAATGGCGTTGCCCTGGTTCTTTTTTGCCTAAAAAACGATCACAGCATCGCAAGATGTTGATATAGATGCCACATTATACAACCCTAATATATATAAAAGAATTAATGATTACACGATAACGAAGAGGACAGAACAAAGCTGAAGAAGCGGAGCGCTCGCCTTTATCACCGGATTTTCCCCTTTAAAAGAGGGAATCAAAAAAATCAGGGATAACAGCGATCGGAAGGTTGTTCTGTCATCGTAGTTATACAGTGCAAATTCATTCAAGGAGTGAACGGAACAATGCAAGTACAGAAAATTTTCAACACCGAAGCCCCTAACCAATCAACCCGTATTATTGAAGGTGAATGCTCCGGTATCCTGAACTGGAACGACATTCGCATGCCTCATATGTACAAATTGTACAAAGTACTGCTGCTCAACCACTGGATTGCAGACGAGATTCCAATGTCCAAAGATGCTTCCCAGTTTGCTCAACTGGATGAGGAAGAGCAACGTACGTTTAAAATCAACATCTCCCTGCTCGCGGTACTTGATTCCATGCAGACGATGTTTGTTGGTGACGTAAAACGTTACTTTACCGATTCTTCACTCGAAGCGATCTCGGCCATTATCGGACAACAGGAAGTCGTTCATAACCAATCCTACTCCTACGTCCTGTCTTCGATCGTATCTGATCGGGAGCAAAAGGAAATTTTTGAATACTGGAAACATGATCCAGTCCTGCTTGACCGTAACCGTTTCATCGCAGACATTTACCAAACATTCCGGGACGAGCCGTCTCCACAGACGTTCTTCCAGGCCATGGTAGCCGATCTGGTACTCGAAGGTATCTTCTTCTATAGTACGTTTGCCTTCTTCTACAACCTGGCCCGTGACCAGAAAATGATGGCAACCAGCCAGATGATCTCGTATATCCAGCGGGATGAAAACCAACACTGTTACTTCTTCGCTGAAGTGTATAAACAGTTGCTGGTAGACTTCCCTGAACTGAACACACCTGAGAACATGGACTACGTATACACAACCATCCATCGTGCTGTTGAGCTTGAAACCAACTGGGCACATTACACACTCAGCAACGTACGTGGTATTGACCTGAACGAGTTGGAAGATTACATCAAGTATATCGCCAACAAACGCCTGCGTCTGATGGGTATGGAAAAAGCATATGAAGGTGTGGATGTAAACTGCATGCCTTGGATTAAGCCATTCTCCGATGAAGCACTAAATGCAACCAAAACCGACTTCTTCGAAGCTAAATCCCGTAACTACGGTAAAGTTGGCGACGATAACGGATTTGACGATTTGTAAAATCTTCTGATCGGGTATCTACTACTTGAGTATATCCGGTATAAATAAACACAAATTAAAGCACTCCCTTTGATAGAATGCCTTCATGGCTATCTGCATGCGGGAGTGTTTTTTTGTCTCTTAACCTTGTAAGATAGTTTTGAAAGAGATTCATACCCCTCCTACGGAAGTGAGGCCTATTCATGGAAAGAGAACTGATGGAACAAATCAACTTGTGGCATGAGCAGGACCAATTTAGTCTCATTATTGAACATATTGAACGAATCCCCGTCTCAGAGCGGAATTATGATCTGATTGGTCAACTCGCCAGAGCTTATAACAATGACGCACGTTACCGCGAAGCCATTCAACATTTGTTGTCTGTCCAGGAGCAAGGGGTAAGCGACCCGCTCTGGCAATACCGCTTGGGTTATGCATACTGTCATATAGCGAGTTATGAACAGGCACTACTGGCTTTTGAGAGAGCTGATGAACTTCTGCCCCATGATGAATCTACCCTTGAATTCCTTCGCGAGATTCGTCCCGAAGCGGACAAGATGCGTCAAGATCGCCAGCGTCATGAAGAGAATATCGCAGCATTGGAGCAGAGCGGTACACAGAACCATCTAAGAGCCGCTTCAGGGACTTATGATCCCGCAACGTTCTGGGTACAGAGTGATTATGCGCAGGACAATCATGTATCAGAACCTTTTGATGAAGAAGAGATTTTGACTATTGAGAAAGAATTGGGTTACAAGCTGCCCGCTTCCTATATTCAACTGATGAATACGCAAAACGGCGGTATCCCTGCGCTCACTGTATTTCCCACCAAAGAAGCGACTTCCTGGGCTGAGGATCACATTGCCATTTCAAGCATTATGGGAATTGGACACGATAAAATATACGCACTCGCTGGTGAGCTGGGAAGTCGGTTCATGATCGAGGATTGGGGATACCCCGACCTGGGGATTGTGATCTGTGATTGTCCATCCGCTGGTCATGATGTTGTTATGCTGGATTATCGCTTCTGTGGCCCTGAAGGTGAACCCTGTGTAGTTCATGTCGATCAGGAAAATGATTATGAGATTACATATCTTGCGCCCAATTTTGAAGCTTTCATCCGTGGATTGGTCGATGAGGATACGTATGACCTGTCTGACGAAGAGAATGAGGACTAAAACCCAGGAGGGTCCCGCCATATGACAACCCGTATATATTTTGGTTCCAATCAACTTGGCGAAGTGGCCGCAGTTCCATTGCAGGATGCGCTGAATGAGCTTGACCTGGGAACCCTTGAAGATTATCAACGAACAGATAAAGGGGTTATGGGTCAGACACTGCTCATTCGCTCTTCCCGTGGAGAGTATATTCTGAAAGGCAATCCTTTATATGCAGGACAGTTACAGGAAGAAAAGTTCTTTGTAGAACAACTGGCAAAACATACGTCCATCCCTGTCCCTGATCCATATTTGTTACATGAAGATACCCATCTGCTAGGCTGGAGTTATGCCATAATGCCACGCCTGCCCGGGAATCACCTGTATGATCCAGCATTCCAGGCTTCACTGTCACAGCAAGATCAGGAAGAGATCGCCTGTATGTTTGCCCATACTTTGGCTGAACTGCATCGCTGGAAGGTGCCTGATGCCGGGGAATATGATCCTGTAGCGCAGCAGATTGTTTCCTTTGCAGGCGATTATCTGGACTGGTTGTACGGAACCATTCGTCACTGGTTACATGATGCTGAACAGTACTCGGTGATTACGGATGAAGATGTTCAGTGGGTGGACGAGCAATTCAAGAATGCTGAACCGGCATTTCGGTCCAGGGCTGTTCCGTGTTTTGTTATGGGAGACTTCAAGGTCGAGAATATTCTGATACAAAATCTGGACGACCGTTCTTCAGGGTGGCAGATTAGTGGTCTGTTCGATTTTACAACGGCCTATTTCGGAGACGGTACAGCCGACCTAACCAAAATATCCACCAGGTATGTTCGTGAGGGTCAACCAGAACTGGCCGCACAGTTCCTTCGCTGCTACCGGGATCTGGTCTGTGCAGCAGATGCGGAGAAATGCCAACACTTCCACACACGTCTCCGCATGCATCTGCTCTATCAACGTATCTTGTGGTGGGGGGAAGCCAACGCCACAGGACAAGTGACTTGGGCAGCCGACCTGCCTTTTGCACAGTGGGCGCAGCAGTCCATTAATTCGATTGTCGCATTGTTAGATTAGTAGATTAGTTAGTAGATTTGGACAGGTCGCTCAATGGATAGCGACCTTCCAAACTAACGTATGTATCATTCCATATATGTCGCCCAACATACGGGTATACGCATAAAACCGCCAAAGATCAAGGACGATCTCCGGCGGTTTTCTTCATACCACTATATACTTCGATCAACGATGGAATCTCTCAACTTAAGCTTGTGCAACGGGTGACTCCTGATGTTTCTGCAAAAACTCCAGCATCCGGCGGTACACGAGAATCTCATTTGTTTTTCTGGAGAAGCCATGACCCTCATCATCCAGAACGATGTATTCCACATCAATTCCCTTGGACTGGAGCGCAGCCACGATCTGATCGGATTCGGCCTTCACGACCCTTGGATCATTAGCACCCTGAATGACCAGCATTGGATTCACCATCTGATCGAGATACGTAATCGGTGAATCCTTCGTTAAACGTTCGCGGTCACGGACCGGATCACCCAGCCAGTTATCCATCATCGGTTTCCAATCTTCCGGTACGGATTCCAGGAATGTGAACAAGTTACTTGGCCCAAAAATATCGACCGCTGCCCGGAAGAGCTCCGGATGGCGACCTGCCAATAACAGGGTCATATATCCCCCATAACTTCCACCTACCACAAACAACCGCTCTGGCGATGTAATTCCCTGATCAAACAACCAGTTGATCCCGGCAACACAGTCCAGCCTTGGGCCTTCGCCCCAATCCCGCTCAACCAATTTGACGAATTCCGCACCATATCCGGTACTGCCACGGAAGTTAGGTGCAAAGATATGATAGCCCTGAGCGAGCATCATCTGGAACATCGGCCGAAAAAACTTTGCTTCGGAAGATTGCGGCCCACCATGAGGCCAAAATACGGTGTAGCCATTGGCCTGCTCTGGTTTTGCTTTGAACAAGAGAGCTTCGATCTCCAGTCCGTCGTAGGAGTTATACCGAATAACGTCAGGGTACACGAGATCACTTGGGTCCAGTCCGGTTACCCGATTGGCGGTCAGCGGCTCCCAGGACTCAGCACCTGCTATTTTGCGATATATATTATGCGGTTGAATCGCTCCACGTCCAAGGATATACACATTGCCAGCCTTTGTAACGTTCACCTGCTCTATCGTATCCAGCGGCATCTCTATGCGCCGAGGCTCATCGGCATTTTTGCCCAATACGTACATACGATTCTCCGGCCCTGTAAGTGTCCAGAAATATAAGGTTTCGGAAGCCTGATGCCAGCGGATGAACTCCACATCTTCCCCTTCGATTCTGCACAATAAACGGAATTCACGGGTATCGATACAATACTCAGCCACATAGGCGTAAGCGGAGTCATCATTGGTAATGAACAGAAGACGATTATCATCTGCAAAAATCAGATCAGATACCTGACTATAACGTTCTGAAGCTGGCAGAATCACCATTTCTTCATTGTTACGATACAGATGCGCCGTCTGATACGTATTGGAGTACATTTTTAAAATGACATAACTCTTCTCGTCAGGACTTACAGCAACCAGGCTGCTCGTAACCTCTTCTCCACTGTATAACAGTTCATCTTCCCCTGTCTCCAGATCGATGCGGCGTGAATTCAGATAATTCGGATTACCCGCGCTGGTAACATAATAGAGACGCTGTCCATCCTCGGACAACTCAGCGAAATAACAGCGATCATTCGGTTCCGCCGGAACCACAGGCAGTGGAACACCACCCTCGGGTGGGAGTGCATATAGATGATAGTTCTCATCTCCATCCCGATCAAACGCGGTAAGAAGATGACGTCCTTGCGGGTCTGCTTTGATAAATTGACTGCTCTGATTCAAGTACGTTAAAGGATACGGGTATCCTCCAGGCAAATCCATCGCCCAAATATTCGGCTGACCGTTCAGATTGCTGTCCATGAACAAACGTTTCTCGTCTGCCGATACGGCAAAATGTGAAATACGGTACGTCTGAAAATATTGCTCAACATCCGGTTTAGGGAACTGAATCATGACAAACCTCCTTGGAATTGAACCAATGAATTTAACATTGGTAAATTAAGGTACCATTTGTCCATATTATAGGTAATGCCAATGTTTAGACAATAGATATGTGAGTTATAATTTAAAATTATCCTTAGCTTTGTTTATCATCAGCAACATTCATCCAGCGTACAAGCGGTCTTGTCTTCCCTGTAGTGCATAGGGTAGCGGAGTAATTCGGACCTACGTTCAAAGACTGAAAATTATAATGTTGCCCTTCCCGTTCCACAACGTGATGCCCATCTAATCCTTCTCCCATCGTATTCAGTTTTCGCCACTGTCCGGACAGAGATTGACCACACACCTTAATCCAAGCCTCTTTTTGTGTGAGGACTTGCCAAACACGCCGGATCGTTACCTGTTCTTCCTCCCTGTGATTCAGTACATAACACTTCTCATCTTCCGTCAAAAATCGCCTGATCACCGCGCTCATCCGCAACAACGGACGTACATACTCAAGATCAATTCCCAGCTCTGTATGAGCCGCTAATGCCAGTACACAACATCCTTCGGTATGAGAAAGGTTAAACTGTGGTCCGCTCTGAACATAAGGTTTGCCTGAAGCACCATATTCAATATAAATATCTGACGCTGATTGTCCCGTGTACATTGCCAGTACTTCTCTCAGAAATGTACGCGACATAACCAGCTTTTGAGCATCATGCATGGATTGTTTCTGTTTTCTCTGTACACGTTCAATTTCATCCTGGCTCAGTACACAGGTGTCTATATCCAACCTTGACAAAAAATCCTCTCCCTTGTGCGGAAGAGGCTGCGTCCAGATATGTACTTCATTTGCCACAAAATAAACCGCAGCGGATTCCTTCCATCCTGTAACTACAGGCTTCACAAGGTCACCCCCTCTCCCTGCTCTTCTTGCTCAACGAACAACGGACATCCTCAGATGACTCGGTTTCGCTATACGTTTTAGGTGGATTCCGATCTCCTCATCCGTCAGTTTCATAGCACATTCGCTCATTTGCATGTAATCCAGCCCGATAACGCCATATTCAGAGACGTGCATGCAACGTTTTTTCAATGAATCCATATCTGCATAGTGATTACTGATCCACTTCATCCGAGCATAGTATATATCTTCGGAAGAGAGTGTACGGTCCTGAATGCGACTGCATTCTTCCTTAACTCGTTGATGTAATTCAACGGGATCAACGGAATACCCACAGACATTGGAGAAAGCAAATTCCTGCCTGTAATAGTGATCCCAATGACTCCCCTTCCCGAGCAAACCTGACTTCACACTCTCTGTGAAGAATGTTGAAGTCTCTCCTAGAAGGGCTTCGATACCAATCATGGTTGCAACCTGAGTCTCCAATTGCGTAACCGGCCTCTCTTCCTGAAAGCCAAACCGGACAAGAGGTATCGAAGATCCACCATTCATTTCCTTATAAGTCTCGTCCTGTTCCTGCAACGGCTGAATGAATGGAGTAGGGGACATGATCTTGGGTTGATCCATCGAAAAGTTCTCTAACCATTCGAATATCTCCGCCGGTTCAACAGGTCCCACTACTGCCACAGACATTCTAGAAGCCGCATAATGACTTGTATAGGCATTGCTCAGCAATTCTACGGTAATGTCGGCAATACTCTCCGGTGTGCCCGCAACATCCTGTGTGATTGGATGGTCGTTACCATACATCATCTGCAACAATTGCTGAAGAGCCAGCCAGGAGGGTTGATCCTTGTACATTTCCAGTTCCTGATGAATCGCCGCCCGCTCACGCTCAATGTTTCCTTTCGTGAAATAGGGAGTTGCAATCATATTCATAAAAAGTTGAAGGCTGTTCCTTAGATTGCCTGTACAAGCAAGTTGGTACGTCGTTACATCATAACGCGTCAGCGCCGACGTTGAGGCCCCTTCGGCATGAAGAAGTGATTTGACGGACTGACCATCGGGATTATAAAACATCATGTGTTCAAGGAAATGTGCCGTACCCGCAAGGGCAATATCGTGAATGGACCCATAGGGTACAGAACAGGATACAAATGTATGACTATATTTGGGTTGTGGCAGTATACTCACGTTCAGGCCGTTGGATAAACGCTTGCAGACACATGAATTTAATATAGTAGTACTCATGATTTCCCTCCTGTACTATGCGGAATATTCACTCTCAGGGTACAGAATCCATGTGACTTCTTTCCTCAACTCGGTAGCAACGGAAGCCACCCTTTCAGGAGTTACTTCTGCTATTTCTTCAAGGAATTGTACAGTCGTCATCTGACTTTCGCTCAACACCTGATCCATATGATTTGTAATGACCTGATGTGGCAGATCGAATCCGACCTGAACATAATGCATCACATTCTGCACAGCGGTATATAACTCCCTCTCGGATACATCTCCGTCACAGATTCTCTTCCATTCCATATCGATTCCTTCGAGAACAGCCGTCACGTTAGCACTGCTGGTGCCCGTTGTAATGTGAAGCGTTTCCCGAAAATCATCCAATGTGCTGGTAACTTGATATACCAACTGGGAACGTTCACGTAATTCAACCTGCAACCGGGACGCGGGTGTCGCTCCAAATAAGGTATGGAATACAAACAAAGCCGGATATAAAGCAGAGCCATATCGAATATCTGTACTATAAGTAACATTGATCTTGCACTGTTGAATGTCCAACAGTTCCATCATCATGGCTTCAGCCTCCCGCTGCTCGGCAGGATTACCTTGTCGCCCCTCTACTTCATCCTCTCCTGGATATTGTGTGTTGATTGGGTGTAGTTCTGATTCCCTCTCCGAACAACAGCGTTTGAACACTTCCCTGTTCCCACATTCAAATTGTTCCCAGATCAGATCCATAATTCGCCCAGGATAGATATCGCCAAGAACATGAACATGGATCGGAATTTGGATCAATGCCTGATAGTGCCGACACAACTCATGAGATATGACACAATGCCGTAGTTCATCCAGAGCCAATTGACGGTTCTGCCCTTCATATCCCATCCATTCCAGACAGCGGCTCTGCACCACCTTGTCCCAATCCGTTCCATCATGCGCGATATGATGTTCAGTCCAAGCCATTTCATCCTGTACTTGCATCTCATCGAACATGCCATGATCATCAACCGCTGGGTCATACAACAAGCCTGCGAGTAATTGCACAGCGCTATGTATGGCTTCCATCTGCGTTCCAGTTATTAACTTATCTTCTGTTATACGAGGTATGCGCATTGTGATCGAGGCAATCTGAGTATCGCCTTTGTAATCAAAACGACAGGTCAGGTCTGCACCATACAGGGACCATAACTGTTGCTGGAGTAGCCTGTTCGATGGAAAGCGACGACAGCTGTTCATTAACAAACGGACTATCATGACAAATATAGCTGAGGGTATGGTTTGCTGAGCATTGATCAGATTAATCTGTACATAATAATTGGCATATTGGTGTGTTGGCAGCACATGCACCGACAGATTGTTACGCCTCTCAGTAGTAAAAGACTGCATCTTTCGCCCCTCCTCTCACTTCCATCTACGAACTGATATTATAGATTGCTCCACTGTCCGTGTTCAGACCGAGCTGTCCAAAACCATCAAGTGGCTTGGAAATCCAGTCCACACGGCTGACTGCTTCATCAGTAATTGACGTTTCATCATCTCGCAAGTGAATGACCTGCTGGTGATGCCTGTCCCAGAAACGCCACAATGCTGGTTGGCTTAACAGTTGCTCGCGAAATGGCTCGTATATCCTATCAGCAGAAGCCTGAATATCCTGATCCAATACAACCGGTGGCAGAAAAACGATCTTGGAACGAAAGTCCTCTGTAAGGGTCATAAAGTATACACATACTGGCTTTTGTGTTTTGGCCAAAATACGAAAAATACCACTTCGAGTGCGAATTTTCGAACTTAGAAAAGGTAGTTCAACAGCATGGTTATCCGTATTGAATCCGGTCTGTCCATCTACAAAAAGACTGAATGATCCACCTTTCCGCAAATGGGAATACAGCCTGATGCCAATCATCTCATCCTCCGCATTGAGCAGTTCCGCACCTGCATACTTGCGGATGGCCTCCCAACCGGATAGCTTCTTCTCCTGTTCCACTGTTTCCTGCTCGGCGATCAGATAGAATGGAAGCTTGGCAGACATATGGCCTGCACGTATTTCCTGTCCAATCGTAATCATATTGTGCCTCACAAAACCATAATGCCAGGTTAATAACGCCCCACCTTCACGCAACGTTGCCTGCAGATGTTCCCGCCCCTCTACCTCATCCCACTCCATAAACGAATAGGGGCTTTTCTTGTGCTCATTAATTGTACGAAGAAATGCGAGATAGTCCATCCAGATGGACTCAGCAGACTGCTTCGGCTTAAGCGGAGCCATCTCCTTGATAATGTTCATCAGTGCATAAAAGGACCCCAAATGAATGCCATCCTGTCGCTCCTTATGAAGTTCATCTCTGACCTGTTCACGGTACATATCATATAAAGATCTAAAGTTCATCATCTACGTGTCCCCTCCAAGGCTTGAGACACTCTAAGAGCATCCTTTCCATGTCGCAGGTAATTTCGATGCATGCCATCCATCATATACGTAAGCATTCTGAGGGCCATCTCATATTGCCCCGGAATGCGTTCATCCGATTCTGCTTCCTGCCCTTCCACCATATCAAAGCCCACGTAAGGCAAGGAGGATTCCAGCGCTGCGACCACACAGTTTCGGGTGTTAAACCATGACGGGCCTCCACTGATAGGAAAATCAACATAAGGAAAACTCCCAGGATCAAGACAATCTAAATCAAACGATAAATAGGCCGCTTCCGCCTGAAACTTGTGCTGTATATCAAGCAGGGTTGTCCGCACTCGTTCCGGGGTCATCTGTTCTGCAGGAATCTGAATTAATTTGGGATGTTTGTACATCTGATCTACAGAACGAAGGCCGCGCAGACCAATCTGCACGACTGCGGCGATACCGTCCTCCGTCAGTAGATGCCTCACAAAATTGGCATGATGCATCTCATTCTGATGAATAGCATCCACCCCGCAATCATGGTGGGCATCAAACTGGACGAGTATGATTCTTTCATTGGATCGACTCAATATGGATTTCAGGATGGAATACGTAATGGAATGATCCCCACCAATGCAGCACAGTAGCGCCTCTTCCCTTTCCGTATATACCAGAGCTGAGTTAAGACCCTTCGAGTACGAATCCGTATCATCTGTTTGGCAAGTACCCAAATCCTGCATCATTACTGATTCAAGCAATCTCTGGCCACTGCCAATGTCATATAGTCCTGATATGCGGGATTGCGTCAGAGCTGGATACATTACCTTTTTCCATGATTCGGCCCGAAGAGATTGCTCAAATCCCGCGACTTTTGATCCATCCATACCTGAACCTCCCGAATAGGGAATACCCAGCATATAGAGATGCGGTGAATCTTGACCTACGAGAGGTTCCAGTGAAAAATAAGGCTCATCTGGAGGGTCAATGCCATCTAGCTGGGGGATCGGACGTGTCTCCAATTCTTCAGCGGGTTCAATCTGATAGAACTGGCTGAACGTCTCATCGGCTGCAATCAACGTATCGCCGATGCGGCGTACCAGGTATACAGGTTCCGGAGCTTTCATAATGAGACCTCCTCTATTTGATATTGGTTATATCTAGGTCGAATAACTCTGAGCAGCTAGACCCTCCTGCTCATCCGCGTCAGTTGGTTTATGCCCGGATGAACCTGTGTAGTCCTTTTTGAACAGCCTGATCACGGGTAAGATGCATAATAAACTCGCTGCATTAACAAAGGCAATGACGCCATAGAAGTATCCCACATGATCAAAGATTCGTGTCAGCCCCCACCCTGCAACAATAATAAGCAGAAAATATGCAGCATTCATAAGCAGGGCCTGATAGCCGCGTCCACTCTGTTCCATGGTAAGCAGCGTTGTCATCATAGGACCCATGGTCAGATAGGAAAGGGAAACCACTGCCAGATATCGGGCCGCTTCTGCACGGGATACGGGATCCGCAATCAGAAAAGCTGTCAACGGTTCCCGCCATACCCAGATGGATACGGCAATTACAGCATAAAGAATGAATGACTGTACCAGACCTCTGCGATAGCTCTCGTATGCACGTGGTCGATGAGCCTCTTTGAGGTTATGATTAATCATGATCCCGATAGCCGATCCAATAACGATTCCGGGCAGTATAGCCATCGTCTGAATTCGGTATCCAACTCCGAATCCAGCAACTACCCCTTCCCCAAATCGACTGACGATTTTGTTGAAAAAGAAAGTACTCAAAAAGATAAGACAGTACGATATAAATACGGGAATGCCTACCTGCTGAAGTGCAATGAGATGTTTCCACACAAATGTTACCCGTTCATACACAAATTCCTTCCTCAATATCAGAATCAGAAGGCTTATGAGCAAAGAGAGTGTTGAAGAAATAAGATTGGCGTATACAATTCCCTTCAATTCCATTCCAGCCACCGAAACGAACCAGTACACCAGCATAATGTTGAGCGATGCCGTACCTACGGAATTCCACGCTGCCGCTTGAGCCCGGCCCAACCCACGCAATGCGGCACCACCCACCGCTGCGAGCACAGCGGGCACACCTGTTGCCATCATGCCCGCCACATAAATGGTAAACATGGGCCTTACATCCATAGGGACCGCATAAAACCAGGAGAGAAGTGGCGACACCAGCATAACTACACCGCCAGCAACAATTGAAAAAATAGCTGCGCTGCCAAGCATATGCCAAAGTAGCGATGTAAAAGCCCGCGAACCCTCCGCTCTGCTCCGTGAGACAGCAACCTGAACCGACAATTGCATGGCTTCCACAAGCGCAATCATGATAAAGGAAATGGGAATATACAGTGATAGCACATATAACACGGTCTGACTGGTATGACCCATAAAAAAAACATTGACCAGCTGCGTTGTTACGTTAACCAAAGAAGCAAGCAGCATCGGTATTGCAGTGCGGATTAACAGCCGGTTCACCGATCCCGAAGTGTAATCCAGACCTTTCAAATTCAATCTCCTCCTCCATTCATGATGTCTTCACTTCCTGATTTAGTGTGAGACGAGTCAGGACAGGCATATGTACTACATGTACACAGCAGGCTGATAACAGCCGTTCGCCATCCCAGGATATCAATAGAACACGATCATCCACCTTTATATTTCCGTTCTGTAATTGTTCAGCGAGCTGTATCCACACGTCGCCACTTTGGTAATCAATAGTTTCAGGTACGTGGTAGACTGACTTGATCAAGGATATGCCTGGCTTCGAATAAGGGGTTATGTGTCTACGTAAACGGGATTGAAGAAGAATATTCTCCGTCTGACCAGCATCCATGAACTCATCTATAATGGATATAATCTCTGAAGCCATAACACTCCCTTCGATATCGTCAACCGTTCTCTTTCCTATATAATTCACGGCAAGAGCACCGGACTGTCTGTTTAACTCCAAGGCAACAGCCATATCAGACAGATCTCCGGGAGAGTCGTGCTCTTCAATTACACGTTGTTCCGCCAGAACAAACATCCCTCGTTCCTCTCTCCCTAGTGTCCATGCTGCAGCCTGCATTCCTTCCGTAGCAGCGAGTGGCCCCATATGGGAAAGTGCCAGTGGATAGTCCACCTTCCAGGAGGTAGACTCCAGAATTCGGGCCAAAGGTGGATTCATGGCGTAGCGTTCAGGATAGGTCTGGGCCAGAATCAACAGATCCCAGCACTCACTTGTACCAGAAGCCAAAGGTTCCATGACAACTAGCGCAAGATCACCGGCAGTTACCCGTTGATCATCGGATCGCAAAGAGCGGGTTCGCACAATAGACCTGTCATAATAGTTCTCTTCCATATATATGTGTGGAGATAAGTAATAGTAATCTTCCACATCGAGCATGTCCGTGGTATACAAGTGATCTTCGGCCGTAACCCAACAGATATGATTAACATAGACAGACATCGCACGAGGGTTATTCAGCGTATCAGGCATGCTTCATTTTTCCATTGGCATAGGCTTGGAAAACGTTGATCTTCTGAATGGAGGTAGTTCCTTCCATGAATTCGAAGGCACGCGCATCCCGATACCATTTATTCAATAAAGGATGGTCAATCATAGAACCAGGTCCCATCAGGTCAAGCGCCAGTTCCGTGGCCTCCTCAGCCAGTGCTCCAGCACGAATTTTGCTCAGGGAAGCCAGATACCCTTTCTGCACATCCGCATCAATCTCCGCCGCTGCGCTGCGAATCATGCTACGGAGTGAATGCAGGCGCATCTCCAGTCGCTCTAATTCCACCTTCTCCCTCTCCGAGAAAACAGACCTCTGCTCCTTCACATAATCATATGCTGCCCGTGCGACTCCAAGCGCAAGTGCAGCGACACCAGGCCGCATGCGATGAAAGGTCTGAAGCGCGCCCCATAATCCACGCTTGGTTGGACTGAGATGACGCCCGATGATATCTTCCTCTGCCAGCGGAAAACCATCCAACGTGAGGTGACTCAATTGCACACCTCTAACCCCCATCGTATCCAGAGGTGTAGCGCTGAATCCCTGCACAGACGTGTCTACCAGCGCAATCTGGATGCCGAGAGGCGTACGATTGGTCTGAGCAAATACCAGTCCGATGCTGGCACGACTACCATTACCGATATAGTACTTCTGTCCGTCAAGGTTCAATCTGCCTTCCTTGTTCCGCGAAATTCGTGTGCCAATACCCGTAGCATCCGAGCCCTTTTCCGGTTCAGTAAGAGCGAAGAATGACCATGCGGGTCCCTTGAGAAAATGAGAATAGTACCGCTCCTTCTGTTGTGAGTCAGCCAGAGCTGATATGATTACACTGGACATCGATGGACCCGGGCTCCCGAGAAATACACCGGCATCACCTGCTGACAGTTCCTCAATCGCGATAACTCTTTCCAGACAGGAAAGACCATAATATCGTTCCTGACCTACAGTGACGATCGGTTCACCGCCATATTCCGGCGGGATCATCATGCGATTGATGGTTCGCAGAGATACCAGATGTGTGAACTCAGCTATACGCTCAGGTTCACGGTCAATGACCAGGCCAATATCACGTAATTCCGTGGCATATTGTTTCATTTCCTGCTCAAAAACAGCAATGGTAGATCGTGTAATCATCAGAAGGCCTCCTTCGGAATGAGCAGCATATTTTTGACCATTTGACCTGCATACACGTAAGCCGAGATCGCATGTCGCAAATAGCCAAATCCTCCTCCAAGACGCTGCAATTGACGGAAGGCCTCATCCAGTTCTTGATGAACCCATGTACTTGTACGCGCCTCCGAAATGTCTGATTGCTCTAATACGAATTCATCCGACTGGATAGTCTCAGCCATATATAGTACAGTCAAAACATCAGCAATCATGCCCTTGACCAGTTGATGCTGAAGTGTGGATTGCCCCCCTGAGTTGCGACTGGATAGATGATTACGCACTTGCTCCAATCCTGCGTTGCACAGTTCAGTACGGAAATAAAGCAACCGTTTTCGAAGATCAGTTATATCACCTGTGACATCATCTTGTCTTTCAAAAAATGCCACATCTTCATTCCGAAGTTCCGATATTCGGTAGAGTAAAAGACCTGAAGGCTCCAACATCCGATCTTCCACCCGATCCGCACGTACCTGTTTCCATTCGTAGATATGGCCTGTCTCTGCATGACATATCCATGGCCCACTTTTCACGAGTTCAGGTGTCGCCAGTATTATCCCCCCTTGGCATAACAACACGGGACGTGTATCCAAACGCAACATTGCTGCTTCCAGCAGATCTGTTACAGTGGGTACCGGACGACCTGCGGCCTCTGTACCAGCCGGCACAGTACCTACCTCATCAGAATTCAAGACTGACATATGCACTCCTCCTATTGACTCATGATCAACAATCTCCATGCTCAATTAACGCAAAACCAAAAAAACTGCCCAGCCCAATGCTGACCAGTACGGACCTCTCCCCCTTATGCACCCATTCATTCTCTAGCCCAGAGCTTAGATTGATGAACGCATCCGTGGAGAAGGTATGTCCAATCCGCGGGATATTATCCAGGTAAATTTGTTTTTGATCCACGCCTGTACGCTTTGAAAACTCCTTCCATGTAGTCCAATTGACGTTGTGGGGAAAGATATGATCTACATCATGAAGTGTCAGGCCCTCTGCTGACAGCAGCTCTTCCATACCTCGAATGATATGATCCACATACAGCTTGTTAAATGACGTCATCTCTTCCACTTCCGCATAATATCCGGTATGGAACCTCGTATCCCGAAGAACATGAGCAGCCTGTAAGATGTGCTGACCATAGTTTCTGGATAGAAGCATGGCAACAGCCGAGTCACCCAGAATCGTAGACTTTCGAATATATCTCCAGTCGGGTGGCATGAAATTAAACTGATCGGCACATACCAATAAAACATTACGAATATCAGGCTGTGTACGGGAGATTCGTTCAAGCCATTGAAGAGCGGCTATCGAGGACGCACAGTTCATCTGTGAAATACTATAAAAGGGGATATGCTCGAGCCCATATTCACTCAGAGCCCGCTGCAAGGGCCTATAATCCCCTGGTGCTTGTACATGTGCTGAATGGGCATAGAGCACAAGGTCAATGGCAGGCAAGGGTTGTCTGTCAACAAGCTGTCCAATCGCGCGAACGATAGAATTATCCAGATGCTGACCCGGAGGGGTAACTGGAACACCGTTCAGACGATGATATTTGCGCAGTAATTGAAGCTCTCCTTTACCCAGTCCCAAGGATTCGAGGATAACCTCAGGCTCTTCGATCTGATCAGGCAAATACACACCGATATCCACTATACCCAGCCCCATGACGTTTCCCTCCTCCTGATTACAGCTCTTCGTATCCACCTGCATGAATGAGAAGTGCATAGATAAACTTGTCATCTGGCTCCAGGTGCATCAGACATATGTATTCATCTGTGCACCGATCTTCAAGAAGTTGCTTCAGACCAAAGAATGGTGCAGCGCTCCAGTGGGCAGGATCGTAACTCCCTTGCCAGCCTGTAGCATGAAACCATTCGGTACCGGACACTTCCTGCTCCAACAGCGGATGGACAAGAAGCCTGATCTGAGCCAGATTAACGGATACCTGAACGCAAAGCCTGTCCAGCAACAATTCTGCTGTCTCGGCAATCGAACTCTCGGCATATTGTATTTCCACACCAACAAGGGATGAACCGCCTTCTGCCAACCGATCCAGAACCAGAACAGCTCCCGTGTCCGGTTCTACAATCTCGCCCACTCCTTCCGTCTCGTAGGGAAGAGACGTCTGATCAAGCACAAGCAGCATTCCCCGATCGTAGTTGCCGCTGTTCAGATAATGCTGGAGCATATGAAGTGCCGCGAACGGTGCCCCGAACCCCATATCGTTCACGGCAAAACTCAGGAACCGTGCCTGATAACGGTCCATCAGATAGTTGACAATGGAGATATCTGGACGAATATTGGGAAAATGATAGGCCAGCAGGAGAACATCCACGTCTCCCATGATCTGATCCAGCCCCGACTCTTCGAGCAGTAGTACACTCATATCATGATAGGCATTGTTATAACGACCCTCCAGCAGATGAAACCGGGGTACCACGGGGGACCCCGCCAACAAATCACTGTGAAATCTTAACAACTCCGGATGTTCGAACGGAGGCTGCTTGTCCGTAAACAGCCTGACCTTCATGTCCCGGATGGTAACAGGCGCCGCCATCAGGCAGCAACGAGTTGCTTTTCGATATATGTGGCTAGCGAACCCACTGTGTTAAATACATCTGGCTCCAGTTCATCCGGGTCGATCTCCAGCCCCTCAATACGGTCTTCCAACGTCATCAATAGTTCCAGAACAGACGTTGAATCCAGATGAAGTTCATCAAATAAAGATGTGTCCCATGTAACAGCGTGGTTCTCTTCCATATTCAGCACTTCGGCAAGGGCACCTTTGATTTCTTCAAGCAATACTGCGGTTGTCATGATCATCTCTCCTCATCTGTTGGTTACTGCGGAATGTGAAACAGGGATCAAACGCTGTTTGCCCAGTAGATCTTCGGGAGTATCCCTTTCCCGAATCAGATGGGCTTCTCCACCACTAATCATCACTTCAGCCGGACTTCCATGACTGAGAAAATGGGTCGGTGAAGCAGTAGGGCCGTAGGCACCGGAATGAAATACACCAATTAAATCCCCTTGTTCAACGGGAGGTAGGTTTACTTTTTTGCCAATAACATCATTCGGGGTACACAAAGGGCCGGTAATATTAAACTCTGCAACCGGGGATTCTCCGTATCGTGACAAAGATGCAATCGGGAAATTACGCTTCACATACGAGCCGATTCCGACCGCAGCCATATGACAATTGGTACCACCATCAGTCACGACAAACGTCTCTCCATACGACTCCTTGACATATAAGGCTCGGCTAACCAGCATCCCACTGGTTCCCACCAGATACCTTCCCAGTTCCATGAACAGTCTGATGTCAGGATGTTTTTCCTTGAATTGTTCGAACAAAGGGTTCAATTGTGCAGACAGGGCACTCACAGACAGAGGCTGTTCTCCCTCGTAATACGGAACTCCGAGACCACCGCCCACATCTACCATCTGCAGCCGAATACCCAGTTGCTCCTCCAGCCGTTCGGCAAGCTCCAGAATGTGACGTGTGTTCTCCACAATAGGTTCCACGTCAAGCATACGGGTTCCCATGTATACATGCAGACCGATAATATCCACATGTGAGCATCGTTCCAATTGCTGTCGTCCCTGCATCACAGTATCCTCATCCATGCCAAACTGGCGTGGTTTGCCACCCATCGTGAGCCGTGAGCCCTTCACGGTAAAAGAAGGATTGATTCTCAGTGCCACGGGGACAATCCGTCCCTCTTCACCTGCAATGGCTTCAATGCGGTTAAGCTCCTGAAACGATTCACAGACGATTGCGTAGATGCCATGACGAATGCATGCGGTTATCTCCGCGTCGGTCTTGCCTGGTCCGAGGAAGATTATACGCTCCGGATTTGTACCCGCCTGTAGTGCGGTATGTAATTCGGCCATGGAACAGACCTCTGCCTGGGCTCCAAGCTCCTGAAGCAGGTGAACAATTGAAATATTGGGATTAGCCTTTAATGAGTAGAATAATTCCACCTTTGGAGTCAGCAGGCTGCGAAGCTCTTCATATACGCGCTCTAATACCTCAGCGTCATAGACGTATAATGGTGTACCGAATTGTGCAGCGATGGCCGAAATCGCAAGCCCTTGAATCTGATAATCTCCAGACATCTACTTCACCTCGTTTATGAATGATAACTTGGCTTCAACAGCAGCATCCGTCGCCCGTAGCTGCTCAGTCGAATGAGCAATAATGACACCATAGAGACGACCAGAGAACACACGATCTTCACCTTTGAAGGCCGCATTGACCGTTGCAAAATTGTTGATAAGTATCCCCTCGCCCTTCAGCGGATCAAATAACAGAGGACCAAGTGTTGACCTTAACTTTTCATAATCCAGGCGGTGATTCAAACGAAGTGTATATTTTTTGGCCAAAGCTAACATCCCCTCAGGAATCCACTGGTTCTGGATCTCAGTCTGATACGTCGACATGTTAAACCTTGCATTGATCTCCAGATTAGGCCACACACTTCCGTCCTCATCCAGAATGGCATCGATACCGGCTACACCGTAGTATCCATCCCGATGGAGCGCAGCACCTATTTGCAACGCAGCATCCCGGATTACCGCGATCTGCGAATCACCAAGATGTGGTGGCATGAGATGCCCCTGATGAACGCCTTGTTCGACCAATGATTCCTTTACACCAAGAAATTCAACCTCACCACTCCGATGAATTAAAATCTGGTAATTCAGATCACATGTTTTGTTGATCCACTGCTCCAGCACATAATTCACAGCTCTTGTCCCATTCTTGCTTGCCTGTTTCTCCAGCAATTTCATGCATTTGTGGAAACGGGCTTCATCTGCAATAACGGTGATTCCCTTGCCCGAGACGCCCATCGAATCCTTCATAACAATACGCCCGCCCTGTTCCAACACGGATTTCATATCTTCAAATCCGGACGTAAGTTCTTCCAGGGAGTAACACTCACAGCCAGGAATCTGACGGACACCCAGTTCGGCATTAAGCCTTCGGGAGTAGCCCTTATCATTGACTTTGCGGAAAATGTCAGCCGGTGGTACGGCAAGGGGAATACCTGTACGTTGGGATAGTTCTTCTTCCTGATCCGAGGCTCCGAAGGGAACCAGATAAGCCTGTATATCCTGTCTATCTGCCAGTTCACGCAGCCTGTCCAGCGTACGCTGACAATGCAGGATGTTAGCTGTAATATTCAATCCTGATTCATTATATTCAGTAGCAATTAAACGTGATCGACCAAAACCGATGGCCTGTGCATCTGCTATAAACCCGGAATCCGGCAGTTCCTTGAGCAATACGACATCCTGTTCACCTGCCAGGAAAATCCCCAGCTCTTCCATCCGGTTTACAACGTCAGCAGCCGAACCAACACTCAGGGAAGGCAACTTCAGTACCCCCTGCTCATTCCAGTATTCTTCGACTTCAAAATTGTTTATATAAATAAAAACAGCTTCATCATGACCTGTAAGCGCCTGCTTCAGCTTTCTCGAAAATCCGGTCAACAGTGTGGTCAATCTCATCACCTCGTTCTTCTGCGAACTGCATCACCGCCACGCTGAATGTTGCTCCCAGCCCAACCGTGACAAGCAAATAGTAGTCGTCCTTCTGCAAAAGCCCCTGATCTAAAATCTCTTTCAGATTAATATAGGGATCGGAACAGAAGCAGTGCCCGATTTCTCCCACATTGGATGTGTACACCCGCTCCAATGGATAGGACAATCGTGCAGCAACCTTTTTCCATGAAGACAGATTCACATTGTGCGGGACAATATAACGGATATCCTCCAACGTCAGGCCCGCCCCATCTATTGCCTCGTGAATGACATCACAGAGCTGGGGTGTATAGATTTCCTGAAATTCCTTGAGCGTCTCGGGATCACCTGTCAGCACGTTGCAGAATTGTCCAAGGGTTACGTTCGTAAGCCCCATCATCCTGCTTCCCGGGCCGGATTTACCAACCAGTATGGCGGCCGCAGCTTCGCCCATAACGGTTGTATTGGGGATGAGCTGTACAATGGGACTGAATGTTTTTTCACCTGTTACGATTAAAATATGATCATCCTCTTCCAAAGAGGGCAGCAAAGTTGCAGCAACATCCAGCGCAATCAATCCTGAGGCACAGTTCTGCTGTGTCAGTGAAAATGCAATGGCATGATGCATCCCGTAAGCCTGCTTCAGACCTTGCAATACCTTCATTGGAAAGGGGAAATTTTCCTGAATTGTGTGGCAATAAATGATATACTTGATAGAAGATGGAACAACTGTCGGACTGTTTACCACCTGGGCGAGCACACGTCCTAACAGCTTAGTCAGATCACCGTCTTTGTCTTGCGGAACCTGTTTCAGACCGTGAATTTTCTCCAACACTTTGGTCTGGGCTTGTTTGAGTCCCAGATGTTCGCTCAACTCCCGGACAGGAACGACGAACTTGGGAATGTATGACCATATTTGCTTGATATGCATCGGTTTAGGACACCTCGTTATACCCATCATACGGAGCACTCTCAATATAGGGAGAGAGCTTCATCCGAAGCTCTCATCTATTGGACTAACCATAATGCCATAGTAGATACAAGGGATTATGCACGAGCCGCTACTGCACGAGCAGATACCGCACGAGCTGCTACTGCGCGAGCCGATACAGCGCGAGCTGCTACTGCACGGGCAGATACTGCACGAGCAGAGACTGCACGAGCACTAACTTCACGTGTTTCGCCCAGCACGTTCACTTCCGATTGTACTGCTTCCAACTCTTTGTTCTTCAATTGTTCCAATGTAATGGGAGTCGCTTTAATGATCATTGATTTATTCCTCCTTTCGTCTTGGATACTATCATTCTATAATCTCCCAATTTGGATTTAAACTGTAAAAGGAGGTAAATGGATTTCTCGCACGCCTTACCCCTTGTTCATACCAATTCCAAGCATTCAATATACAACTCACATTTCACAACGTAATTACAAACTAATTCAAGGGACGGTGAATGATCATGATCGGACCCAAAATTCGGGAAATCCGGGAGCAACTTGGACTGTCTCAGAAACAACTGGCAGGTGAGGATATGACACGCTCATACATCAGCCTCATCGAAAAAGGCAGAGCCGTTCCCTCTCAGCGTATGTTGAAAATCATTGCTCGCAGACTCAATACACCAATGGAGTACTTCTTGGGAGGAAGTGCAACAACGGACACCGATATTGGTGAAGCTGTCCTGGACAAAGCCAAAGCCTACTATGCTGAGCAGAATGATCCTGCCTGTATCCGTATGGCTCACAAAGTTCTGACTCTGACGGAAGATACACTGGATCAAACGGAAGCCTATCTGCTCATCATGCGAAGCCACAATAGGCTTGGCGATTACCGCCAAGCTCTGGATGATGGGGAAACTGCGGCTTTTACAGTCACCCGAACAGGAGACCGGGAGCGCATTGTCGACTATTACCTGGAAATGGGAAGAGCTGCATTTCATGCAGAACTGTTTCACGCTGCCCGTAAATACTACGAACAGTCCTATACCTACAGTAGCAAACTCAAACATCTGCAAGATAAACATATCCGTTCGTTAACCTTTCTCGGAACAACCCATTTGCGGCTCGGTAACGTGGATAAGGGACTGGATTATTATCTCAAAGCCGAAAAAGAAGCCCAAATGACCGGGCAACCGGAGTTATATGGCGAAATTACGCTGGGTTTGGGCAAGGCCTATTATATGTCCGAACAGGACGGACACTTGCTCTTAAGTTATGACTGGACCAAGAAATCGGTAGATTCATATAAACAGGCAAATAGTAAATCCTATGTACTTGCTCTTCACAATCTGGCTGTCATTCAACTTCATATAGGACAAAAAAAAGAAGCCCTTCCCTTGCTGTCAGAATGCGCCGATATCTACGACAAACGCAATCTGCCTCACAAGAAGGCTTCTATATTAGAGGAGATCAGTAAAATTTATCTCGAAGAACGGCAACCTTTACTGGCCGAAACAGCCATCAAGGAAGCTCTTCAACTGCTGGATCAGCGAGATGAAGGCATGCTCCGTGCAAAACTATATCGTCTTCTCGGCATTGTATTTCATGAGAAAGACAACACCAATGAAGGCTATTATTTCCTTCGAATGAGTTACGATCTGCTTAAACGCATCCATGCAGATCGTGAGGCTGATATTAGCCACAAACTTTTAATTCTTAGCGGACAAGAACAGAAAATGAATTATGATGACTATAAATCCTATATCAAATAAATACGGCCCCCATCTTCTCCTAACAACTATTCAGGAACAGGGTCATTCAGATCAAGCGGGTGAACCGTTATTTGTTTGTCTGACGAGTAGCCCAATGATACACGGGACTGAAGAGCTTCCCCTGAATTTTGAAGATGTCCATTGTACAATGAAAACAACATGACAATGGCCATAGACAACCCGCTCGCAACAATCCGAAGCTTGAATCTTTTATTATCCACGTCCATCTCTCCTTGTGCATATGGTTTGGCAGCCGAACATACCGTGTACACTTCAGCGAACCTAAGATGTATTGTACGGATAATTGCAATGACTTTAAATACGTTAATTACCATTTACCTCTACTTGCACATGAAACTCATGTATAAAAGGTCATATGATCTTTGTCTTCGCGATAATAATCCAGCCTTTGCTTCATCGTACCTGTATGCAGTTCAAACAAATGACCATCCGGATCGGTAAAATAAACGGATAATGCATCCCGCGGATCTCTTGGCCTTCCGGGAAGAATGTCTGCCCCCGCTGCTCGCAGCTGCTGCACAGACGCGTCGAACTCCTCTTCTGTAACGGTAAATGCAATATGGGTATAGGTTCGTTCCGTATAGTTGCGAATAACATCCTCCTGATTCAGGGCAATCCACAGACCGGCAAGCTCAAAATACGCCAGTTTGCGTCCTTTCACCTGAATTTGGGCACCGAGAGCCTGCTCATAAAAGGTAATAGCCCGCTCCAGATTGGATACGGAAAAACACAAATGATTAATTCCTTGAATATTCATGTGGCTCCTGACACCTCCATCGATTTAAGGATCTATCCTTATTATGGTATATTCTGTGCAAAAAACAACCGCTCTGCTGTTTCCCCCCGCACCTTCTTCTGGGCGAATGCATAGGTTATCCGTATCAATGAACGTTCGAGGAGGATGTAAAGCGAATGAATCCTGTCTATCCTTTTTATGGTGAGAAAACGGTATGCAAGGAGCAAAAGCTGGCATTTCCACCCCAGCATCAGGACCAGCAACCTGGTCTGGAAACCCTGATGGTGCCTGAACCGATCAGTGAAGATCCTGCCTATATCGGTAGCTGCAAACTCCAAGGTAAAGTTGCCATTATTACGGGTGGTGACAGTGGAATCGGCCGGGCGACCGCCATCGCTTTTGCCAAGGAAGGTGCGGATATCGTCATTGCTTATCTATATGAACGGACAGATGCCGAAAGGACTCGTGAACGGATCGAAGAACTGGGACAGCGCTGTCTCTTAATCGAGATTGATCTCCGCTTAAAGAAAAACTGTGAAGCCGTCATTCGCACAACCATGGAAACCTACGGGAAGATCGATATTCTGGTCAACAATCATGGCGTACAGTATGTGCAGCCAAGCATCGTTGATATTACAGAGGAACAGCTGTATCACACCTTTCAGACCAATGTGTTCGCCTATTTCTTTCTGATTCAGGCCGCTCTCCCCCATCTGTGCAGAGGTGCCTCCATCATCAATACGGCTTCCATTACGGCATATAAAGGCAATACCCAACTGATCGACTACTCTTCTACCAAAGGAGCCGTCGTATCGCTGACTCGTGTACTCGCCCAATCGCTAGCTGCACAGGGAATCCGTGTGAATTCTGTCGCTCCGGGACCCATCTGGACACCGCTCATCCCTGCCAGTTTCTCCGCTGAGGATGTACAGGTATTTGGAACAGATACGCCTATGGGTCGGGCTGGTCAGCCTTACGAACTGGCGGCAGCCTACGTTTATCTCGCTTCCCGCGATTCATCCTACGTCACAGGTGAATGCATTCATGTAAATGGCGGCGATATGGTAACGACATAAACTGATGTCAGGTTGGATTTGGCAGGTGTGGCAGGATATCGGTTGTCCAGTTGCGAAGAGGGTTAGGAGTATGATCCGGTTATGCCGGAGCCTGACATCTAGCGACAAGGAGCTGAACAACCTGATGAACTTCGATCCACTCTACCAACCGTACCCCTCATACCGCGTGCCTGTGTATGCGAAACAAGGCATGGTCGCCACGTCTCAGCCACTGGCTGCACAAGCCGGTCTGGATGTATTGAAAAAAGGCGGCAATGCCATCGATGCCGCCATTGCAACTGCGGCAGCACTCACGGTGCTGGAGCCAACGTCCAATGGCATTGGAGGCGATGCTTTTGCCCTCGTCTGGACCGAGGGCGAACTGCATGGCCTGAATGCCAGCGGCCCTGCGCCTCAGAGCATATCCATTGAGGCGCTTCAAGCGGCAGGCCATACGGAGATGCCGAAGCTTGGGGTTGTTCCGGTGACGGTGCCTGGCGCACCGGCGGGTTGGGCTGAGCTGAGCCGCCGTTTTGGGCGGCTCACGCTGGCGGAAGCGCTGGAACCGTCCATCCGCTACGCGGAGGTAGGTTATCCGCTTGCGCCTGGGCTGGCCCGCCACTGGGCAAGGGCAGCCGAGATCTATGCACGCCAGGGTGATGCTGAGGCAGGGCGTGCGTGGTTTGAGACATTTGCTCCAGGCGGGCGTGTTCCCGCAGCTGGAGAGATGTGGCGCTCGCCGGATCATTCGGCGACTTTGCGCCAGATTGGCGAGAGCGAAGCGCGAGACTTTTACGAAGGAGAACTGGCAGAGCGCATTCATTCCTTTATGGCAGAGCACGGTGGTTATCTGACTCGCGAAGATCTGAAGGCTTTTCAGCCTGAGTGGGTTGATCCCATCTCCGTCTCCTATCGTGGTTACGATGTATGGGAGATTCCGCCGAATGGACAAGGATTGATTGCTCTCGCGGCGCTTAATCTCCTGAAGGGATATGATTTTGACGAGAAAGAATCCGTTCTGGCATATCATCGGCAACTTGAAGCTATGAAGCTGGCATTTGCCGACGGGGAGAAATATATTACTGAAGAACGCAAAATGGGTGTGACGGTGGAGGAACTCCTGTCCGAGGCATACGCGGAAGAACGGCGCAAACTCATTGGTGATACCGCACGAGCACCTGAGGCAGGTGATCCACGTGCAAGTGGAACGGTGTATCTGGCTACGGCTGATGGTGAAGGCAACATGGTTTCGTTTATCCAGAGTAACTATATGGGCTTCGGGTCTGGGCTCGTTGTTCCGGGAACAGGCATTGCTTTGCAGAATCGTGGACACAACTTCTCACTGGACCCTAATCATGCCAACGCCCTGGAGCCAGGCAAACGAACGTATCACACGATCATTCCGGGGTTCCTCACCCGTGGCAGCGAAGCGGTTGGGCCATTCGGTGTCATGGGTGGTTTCATGCAACCGCAGGGTCATGTGCAGGTGGTCATGAATACAATCGATTATCACCTGAACCCACAGGCCGCCTTGGATTCTCCGCGCTGGCAGTGGACGAAGGGCAAAACAATTCTCGTGGAACCGGGTTTCCCGCAGCACATTGCACAGGCACTCGCCCGCAAAGGACATGATATTCAAGTGGCACTCGATCCATCCCAGTTTGGACGCGGTCAGATCATCTGGCGCAACCCGGACAATGGCGTATTATGCGGGGGTACGGAAACCCGAGCGGATGGCTCGATTGCGGCTTGGTAAAACTCGCGTCATTTTTATAATAGGATGATCACTTATCATCCGTATAGGGTGAAATTTTAAGGCACAAGAGAGATGATTCATGTCATCTCTCTTGTGCCTTTTTTTGGACTTCTAACATCAGTAAACAACATACTGTAGATATTTATGTACCCTTTTAACAAGATAAATGTAAAAATAATGTGTAATTTATGAAAAATATTTATTTTTTCGTAAATTTTCACTACATACCATAAATCACAGTGCCTTTCTGACCGATATAGATAAAGGGAAATCCTCACCATACGTGTCATCATGCACACGTACTTCCCTGGAGCTAAGGAATCACGCAAAACAGAAAAATGCGACTACAGAAATGAGGGTACCACACATGAAAACAAACAAGAACAGACGCGCAGGTCTAGGCCTCACCATAATGATGATCCTGACGGTACTGATCCTGGGGGCATGTTCAGCCAACAATACAACAACGGCAACAGACACAAGAACAAAGGTTGGGATCGTGCTTACGGAAGTGGGTCTGGGTGACCGTTCTTTTAATGATGCTGCTTTTGATGGACTGGTTCAGGCCAGAAATGAGAAAAGCATTGTCTTTGACTATCGTGAACCGGGCGACAATGCCGAAGCTGCATTTGAAGAGTTTGCGCAAGCCAAATTCGATCTGGTTATCGGCCTGAGTGATGCTGTCCAAGCGGATATGGAGAAAGTTGCAGCCAAATATCCTGACCAGCAGTTCCTCATGATTGACAGTCAGTCCGAACTGCCTAACATTGCCTCCATTTCATTCCGGGCGGAAGAAGGAAGTTATCTGGCAGGTGTTATTGCCGCTATGGCTTCAACGGAAGATCATGTTGGCTTCCTTGGTGGAATAGAGATACCGGTCCTTCGTAATTTTGAGCAGGGTTTTAAACAAGGTGTTCTGGCTGTCAAGCCGAATGCAACCGTTGATGTCGTCTACGCAGGGGACTTCGGCAATGCCGAGCTGGGTGAACAACTGGCTACAGAGATGATTCAGGAAAAGGGCGCTGACGTGATCTACGTTGCTGCCGGTCTCACAGGCGTAGGTGCACTGACGGAGATTCAGAAATTAGGGAAATACGCCATCGGTGTAGATACCGATCAATTCTTTTTGGCGGAAAAATCCATTCTTACGTCCATGCTGAAAAATGTGGATGTCTCTATCTATAATGCCGTTAACACGTTTGTTCAAAACAATCATACCTTCCCTCAAAAGGAAATCGTGGAGGGGCTGGCGGAGAACGCCGTGGGTCTGACTGCTCTACATAATATCACGCTCAGTGATGAACAACAGCAAACCTTCGAAGATCTGAAGGCAAAGATCTCTTCCGGTCAAATCAAAATTAAGCTTGATCAATAACCCATCGGATACGAGGAGGTACGCACATGAAACTACAGGGAAAACTGATACTTAATGCTCTAATTTCACTACTTCTATGCCTTGTGCTAGTCGCTTATATCATCATGCAATTGCTCAACATGAATGCCAAAAATCAAAATCTGGTACCAGCCATGCTCAAGGTGAGTGAACTGAACGCCAATCAGATTCAGACCCAGCAAGCGCTGGATGTCTACTCATTCTCCATGACAGCAGGAAACCAGGACGCCGTACTTCGCTTGCTGGATGAAGGTCAAACGATGATTCAGGAACTTACGGACGGATTGCTCGAAACAGATCAGCAGTTACAACTTATTCAGTCCATCGAGACAAAATTAGAAGCTCTCAAACAGGGAGCCACCGAAGCGATGAGTGCGATGAACAGTGCGGAAGCGAAACGTTACAGCACTCGGGTTCGGGGCATACAGAATGATATCTATTCGTTGGATGAGATGACTCGGGATCGTTATGATCAATATACCGTCGATTTGGAACGTGACATTCAGCAAACGTGGCAAGCCGCTCTGGCAGGAGCTATCGTATTGCTCGTCGCCGTGATGCTGTTTAATATGTATACTTCACGTCAGATTGCCAAGCGTATTCGAACACTCAAAGACGCCGCTGGACAAATTGCGGACGGTGACCTGACCGGACAATTACCGGAAGCTCGGGGCAAAGATGAACTCGATGACCTGAGTCGTTCCTTCGGTACCATGACTCATAATATCCGCGGCATTATTCAGTCGATTGGTGAAGCGGGTCATCGTGTCGATCTGATGGCGCAAGATATTGACCGCGGTAATGATACAGCCCAAGCGATCGTGCAGCAAGTATCCCGCACCACGGAGGAACTCTCGATTGGCAGTCAAAAGATTGCCGAGGATCTGAGTGAAACGGTGATGGTTGTGGACAAAATGCAGTCTACCTTTAATAGCAATCTGGAGTCCACTTCCCAATCGGTGATCGATGGTCGTGAAGTATTAACTACCGTTGAGGAAGGTAATAAGGCTGTAGCAGAGCAACTCCGCTTGGCCGAAGTGAATCGCATGGCAATGGCCGAGGTGGAACAAACGGTGCGGGAACTGGAAGAAAGCGCGGTTCGAATCACTACGATGACGACATATGTATCGGAGATTGCCAAACAAACAACCATGCTCTCGTTAAATGCCTCCATAGAGGCTGCTCGCGCTGGAGAAGCCGGACGTGGCTTCGCTGTTGTTGCGGGCGAGGTGAATAAACTCGCCGAACAATCTGCGCAATCGGTCAAACATATCTATGCAGCTGTTGGCGAGATCACAACCTCCATGGACAAGGTGAAGAACTCTGTAGCACAAAGCATGCAGTTATTCGGCGAACAGGAACAAGCCACTGGCCAGACTCGCGAATCCTTCTCTGCTATTCGTGAAAGTGTGGAGCGCATCAGTACGGGTATCCATCAGCTTGCTGAGGACATGCAACAATCCAATGAACTCAGTACGCAGGTGCAACAAGCCATCGAAAATATCAGTGCCATCACCGAGCAGTCGGCTGCCAGCAGTGAAGAAATCACCGCCTCCACGTCGGAACAACAACGTTCCTTCGCTGATGCAAGTATCAAGGTGAAGTCATTGCGTGATATCAGCGCAGAGATGCATCAGGAACTGCTGCGATTCCGGCTGTAACAGGATGCCGGAGAATTCGGACCGGACGTAGTTCGGATGTCGTTGAGATGCAGGTTAGATGCAGATTATGGGCAGGTTATGGGCAGGTTATAGCCGAGCCAAGATCAGGTAGCGTGAACATACAAACAAATAAAGGGGAGCCTCCGTCATGAATCATGACAGGGCTCCCCTTTTCAGTAACTAATCGTTGTTTCATCTAACCATTAATTCGTTTCAAAGATATGAAAGTATAAAGATTGAAATAAACATTTACACGAAACGGAGAGGACAGAAAGAAACTGAAAAAGTGGAGCTAAAAGCTGTCTGAAAGAAGCTGCCTCGGAAGCATACGCTATCCCGGATTTCCTAATTTATAAAAAAAACTGGGGATAACAGCGATCGGAAGGTTGTTCTGTCACCGGAGTGTCCAGAGTAAATATTCTTTAGTTCAACTTATATAGATAACAAGGCATCAGCGTTTCAGATCCAAACGTTTAACGAACCGTGCAAACCTTATTTGGCCATTAATTTCAGATTATAAAATCTAACGAATCTCAGGCACTCTATTTCCTAATTTAGTCTGGTTTTTCAGGTGTTTTCTCTGAAATACACAGAAATAACGTGGATGAGATTCGTTAGCTTTTGCTCCTCCATGTAAACCGAGGCATAAGGTGTATCAGGTTCGTTAGGGCAATAAGCACTGGGCATTGAGCACTGAGTACTGAGCAATGGACAACGTTCACTCATCTACTTTTTGGTGCGCTGGTTCGTTGGATCACTTGCAGTTTGAAAACGAATCGTCATAGGCAGCAGCCCAAAACCGCGAGCTTGTCCCACACCTGCCCTATCCTCACAGTGCGTCGATGATGTCTCCGGCCAGTAGGGACGATGGGTCACTTGCAGTTTAGAAATGATTAGTCATAGACAGTAACCCAAAACCATGAGCTATTCCCACACCTGCCCCATCCTTACAGTGCGTCGATGATGTCTCCGGCCAGCAGGGACGATGGGTCACCGCGCAGTAGGGCTGCTCGTTCGGCAGCCTGTCCGTGGAGATATACGCCGAACGCGGCGGCTTGCTCCCCGCTGAGCCCTTGGGCAAGCAGACCGGCGATGATGCCGGTCAATACGTCTCCGGCACCGCCAGTCGCCATCCCGGCGTGCCCGTTGGTGTTGATGTACGCCTCGCCGGACGGCGTTGCGATGACCGTTCGTGCTCCTTTGAGCACAAGGGTCACGCCCTGCTCGCGGGCGTATTTTGCAGCGTGCCCAATGCGGTCACGCTGCACCTCTGGGGTCGACATGCCCAGCAGTCGGCCCATCTCGCCAGGGTGCGGCGTCAGAATTGTCGCCGCACTTCGCTGGCCCCAGTCGCGAGGCCCATGTGGGCCAGCGTCTGCCAGCATGTTGAGGGCGTCCGCGTCGATGACGAGCGGACGATCCGTATGTTGCCACAGACGGCGCAGCCAGTCTGTGTCGCCCTTGAAGCGGCCGAGGCCGGGGCCGGTCGCGAGCACGTCGCGGCTCTCCGCGAGACGCAGCACGGCGTCGGCGGAAGCCGCGTTCCATTCTCCGCTTTCGCCATCGGCGGCGGCAGTGAGCATGAGCTCGGGCACGGTGCCGATGACATGCGGCAGCAGTGCCGCGGGCAGCGCCCATGTGGCGAGCCCGCAGCCTGCGCGCAGCGCGGCCTTGGCCGAGAGCAAGCCAGCGCCGCTCATCGGCAGACTTCCTGCGGCCAGCAACACGTGGCCGTAGGTGCCCTTGTGGCCGTCCGGTGCCCGTAGACGGCCTGTATCCATGCGCAGCGCACCGCGCAGCACCTCGTCGGTCAGCAGACGGACCGAGGGGCCATGCTCTGGCGCAAGCCGCGCGGGAATGCCGATGGCGCGCACCACAATGCGCCCCGCGGCAGAAGCGCCCGGGTACTGCACCAGCCCGCGCTTAAGCAGCGCGAGACATACGGTCACCCGGGCTTGAATGCAGGGCTTGTACACCTCTCCGGTGTCGGCGTTCAGCCCGCTCGGGACATCGGCGGACACGACCGGCTTGCCGCTGTCGTTCGCCGCCTCAATCAGCGCCGCGTAAGCTCCCCGCGGCGCCCCTCGCGAGCCGGTGCCCAGCAGCGCATCCACGATGCCTGTGCACCGGCTGAAGTCCACGGCTTCGCGCTCGTGGACAAGAGCAGGGATGCCAAGCTTCGCGGCGGCATCCCGTTGCACTGCGGCTTCGCCCCGCAGTGCATCAGGGGCATCGGCGTAGACCAATGTCACGCCAAGCCCTGCTTCAACCAAATGGCGCGCGGCCACCAGCCCATCGCCGCCATTATTGCCCTTGCCGATCAGCATGTACCACTGCTGATCTCCCGGGCGCTCCATCACCAGCGCCGGATCGGCGATGATGTCGCCACCATAACCTTGCCGATCACCGGGCCCGGTGTGTGCCCGCCTAGCATCGGTCTGGCTGCTATAGCCAAGCTGCCCTGAATCCACAAGCCGGCCTTCTGCCTGCCCTTCCCGGCACAGCTTGATGACTTCCTCGGCTATGGCGCGGCCTGCATTCTCCATTAGACTTGCTGCCGGAATACCGAGCTGATGAATGGTATGCTCGTCCACAGCTCTCATCTGTTCAGCGGTTACGATAAACAACGTTCATCCCTCCCCGTGACAAGCTCATCTCATACCTAAAAGCAACAACAACTTCGCACCTAAACGCTGTATCCTGTATGTGTATCGCTATCTTTCCTCTTACCTCATCCAGTTACCATGATGCGCTCCATGCATCATTGGAAGCTCTATCGATTCCGTGTACGAGACCTTCAGATTAAATTATCCATTCCAAAGCCTGTCTACGCTTAATAACCTACCGTAAACCGAGCTTGGATAAATTGCGGATCGTCCAGTTCGTCCACCAAAGCCGCTGCAAAATCGCCAACGGAAATCGAGCTTTCCCCGATATCATCCGTAATCACACGGTTCATGCCAACCCGGAACTGGCCTGTCCGACGTCCTGTTGTGATTGTCGCCGCAGGGCTCATGTAGGTCCAGTGAATACCTGATGCTTCAATCAGGTCATAGGCTTCTGCATGTGCTTTTGCCAGTGGTTTGACTTCTTCCGGGAATCCCGGCGTATCCATCAGCATATCACCGGATTCGGTTAGCAAACTTCCCGCTCCACCAACTACAACCAGACGTCCTGCTTTTGCCCGGCGCACACCCTCGATCAACGAACGTGTCACTTCCAGCATCTCTTCTTCTCCACCAAACTTCGGTCCATATGCACTCACAACCACTTCTTGACCCGCTGCAAAATCAGCCACCTGATCCGGGTTAAGCAGATCTCCCTGTTCTACACGCAAACGCTCATGAACCATCTCAACCTTCGAAGGGTCACGCACCACCGCTGTCACTTCATGCCCACGATCCATCAGCTCCCACAGTATCGTCTTGCCAATCGCTCCGGTTGCTCCAAAAATGGCTACTTTCATATGAATTCCCTCTTTTCTGTAGATATCATCTTGTCAACTTACCGTTATTTTAATACTTAATCCTATTGTTATATACCTTAAACGGCTCACGCCATCTTAAACCGGATGTGACATCTTGTAAACGTTAATGTTCATTCGTTTAACCTCTCCAACTATGCACCAGACTACAAACAACACTTCCCCAACCGCTTTTCCTTTCCAGATCATGACCTTAAATATCGCCAAAAAAGCCGCATTTGCGGCTTCAACATCACGTATTTATCTTACGTGGATACTCTACTGTAGGTTAGAAAATCAACAGCCTTCTGCGCCCAGCTTCGCTCCGAATAAGCCTCATGCGCCATATCCTGTACAATATGAAGCTCAATCCTGCCTACAGCTCCAGACATTTGCTTGTTTTCCATGATGTCCAGATATAACCTCTCCGTCTGTTCTACGGGACATAGTTGATCAGCCTGACCATGAATGAGTTGAATATCCACCTCACTGAGTCCGGATACATAAGCTGTTGGGCTTCTATCCCGTAGGGCAGATGGATCATGCAAAAGCTCACCGATTTCAGTTTCCAAAAATGACCTCAGCTTCGCTCCTCCGCCTGCGTACAGTCCTTCCAGATCCGTAAACGGTGCACAGGCAACCACAGTACTCCATAGCGCCGGGCTTTTACCTGCTACCAGCAATGCCACATAAGCCCCATAGCTCACCCCATAGAGAGATACGTTTGAATAGGAAGATAACATCTGCTCCCGCATGAATTGGATGACATCTGCATCCACGCCGCCCCAATCGTTCTGAATGCGCATCCTGTAATCCATGCCGAATCCTGAACTGCCGGGATAGTTCAGCCCGATGACCCGCACTCCTGCCTGATATAATCCGCTGATGACCGGACTAAAGCTGTCAAACAGGCAATTATGAGGCCCACCATGAAGATAGATGACCACCTGTTCTGCACCCTCCGGGTGCATGTCCATGTACGGAATCATATCATGCCCATAACGAACCCATCCATAGATTACATCGGGTTCCTCTTCAGGATGGTTACCAATTCTCTCATCTCGCTCAACCGGGAAACGGGTAATCGTACGCGTTTGTTCCGAAAACCGGTAAATCCCCGGCACCGGAGGACGTACGATAGATTCATATTTTCCGATCAATCCCTGCCTGTCCCTGCTGAGCACAGCCTGTGTCAAGATTCCCGGATAATCATACAGCTCATACCTCTTCTCTCTGTCCAATGTATATTGAACATATTGCCACCTGCCACAAGTTATCCCTTCGCAGAGGACTAGCTGTTGATGTGGATCAAGTTGCATTCTGATCAGTTCAGAGAAGGGTTGGCTATCCCTTGAACATTCATGCACCCGATCCTCTCCTTGCCTGATCCATCCAGGCTGGAAGCCATCTTCCACAGGAATAGAAACGGCTATCAGATCCCCCTGCTTATCCATCACAGGGTAGGCATACTCCGTATAGGGTATTTCGGATGATGGAAGGATATCTTCGGAATACGAGTACACTCTTCCGAATCCACCAACGTTTACGCCAACCTCTCGTGTTGAAGCAGACCAGAATACAAATTGCGGGTTGTCCAGATCAGGAGTAACCCATCGCGCCTCATCCTTCTCGGGATCGTAAAGACCTATACGGACAGCTCCTGAACGATGTCTAATGGAAAATAGCAGAATTAATTGCCCCTCTTGCCAAGCGGCCTGCATCACAGGAAATGGAAACTTCACAAATAGGCTCTGAACCAGAATTACTTGCTTCTCATTCTCGTATATATGAAGCCATTTCCCCGACTTGTCCTGTGTAATCACCAGAACACGGTTCCTGCCCATAAACTGAATATGCTGCGTGTGCTGATCTGACTCTGTCCCATGTTCAGAAAGGCTCTGACGGCTATCCATGCGACCTGTATCATCAAGACTGCACCATTCGCATGTATTGTCATCATAGCCCAAGAGCATACTCGTTCGTTCCTTGTTCACACTCATTCGTGTCAGGAATGGATAGCCCAACCGGATTTCCTCCTTTCATTCCAGTACTTTAACTGCTCCCATCCCTCCAATTGCGATTCCAGTTTATCAATATACTGGTCCTGCGTGTATGCATCTAGGGGCGTAACGGTCCCCAGTCTGCCTAATGTTTCCCGAATCAATCTGATCTGTGGCAGACTGGCAACCGGCAGCCCCATCATCAATAGACGGTACACCCGGGATGCCCGTTCCTCTGATCCTTGAGTAATCAGCGCGCCAGCGATTTCCACTGCACGACCAAGCAGTTTGGAATGGATAGTGTTTGTCTTCATACGTAACAATTGAATCAACAGTTCATATTCCTGCTCTTGCTCACCAAGCTGTTGATGCAGTACCATTTTTAATTGCAGTACATGCCCCAGCCAATCTACATACGCATCCACACATAACTTCTCCGCAGCCAGCAACGTCCTACCTGCCTCTGCATTGTGACCTGCCCGGAGCTGCAAGCCCGCAATGTTTAGTAGTGTCTGAATCTGAAAAACTCGCTTATCCGGTCCATCAGGAAGCTGGCGTATACGCTGACCCGCCTGTTGCTCCAACGTAATTGCGCGTTCTACATTGCCCTCCTGCATCTCAATTAATGCTTCACCATTATCAAGCGCAGCCCATTTCCCAGTACGATACGTTTCAGTTAGCTCTACTTGGGCAATGATTTCACGAGCTTTCGAATAACAGTGTCGTGCTTCGGTATACTGCTTCCCGTTTTTGGTCATCAGCTGACCCAGCTCAAACCAGAGTACTGCCTGCTGTGTTGCCGACAACCGTTGAAATAACGAATTATGGTCGAAAAAATGAAAACAGGACGTGTAGCGGGCCGGATCAGCCGATTTGGACAACAAAACCCAGGCCAGCCGATTGTAAAGCGCCAATGTGGCCTCTTTTTCCTTCCCTTTATCCTTGTTTACCATTTGTAGATGTTCTTCCAACAAACGTCGGGTCTGATCGGGCGTATCCCTGACAATAGATACCGGAAGTTTGGGGATATCCTCAGGATTACTCGCCATGGTTGGATATCGATGAAAAAAAAGTACTACACTTACTCCCCTTAATTTCTGTCGATACAGGATATAGTGGATGGCTCCCAGATCTGCAGGGTGAAGGTAGGAAGATACTTCAACCAGAACCCATTTCCGATTACCAGGCGTCCACCCTGATCTTTGGAATCTCAATAACGCATTTTTACATGCCACAAGATCATCTATTGGCTGAAATGGATTTAGTTGATAGATCAGCGGGAGAGTAGCATACGGATCACCAACCGCAATTTGTATAACCTTATCCTGCCAATGCGTTATCAGTTTGTGAATTTCATGCTTCACCGCATCTGATGTCCCTTCAACAACAAACAATCCAGGTTCATGATTCACACGAAACCATTTACTTCTCAGATCATGATAATCCGTACTTTCCAGTGAGACAGGCATCATGAAAGTTCACTCTCTTTCGTGATTCGGCATACGTGTATAAGTTCAGGCACCTGTTGTAAATTCAGCGCCGTCATCAATTGATAACTACCCCTGTTGTTTGCATCAAGTGAAGCTTTAATCCGCTGATCCGGATCTGAACTGCACCGATGGAGGCCATATGCAGCAAGCCAACGGGCCCATCCTTGACGTTTCGCTTCTGGTATTGTGAATATATGAGCAAGGAGTACACTGCCAAACTCATCGCTTAACAGGCAGCCACCAATCTTCCTTCCCTCCAGTTCAACAAGCCCGGAACCTTTCAGCAACTTGCCATATACACCCTGATAAATATCCCCGATAGCTTGACGAGCAGCTTCCCAACCTGGACAGGTAGGATCACTGGCCTGGAGCAAGTGTGCAAGGGAATCCGCCTGCCCCTCCGTAGACATCCAAACCGCATCTTCATTAGGCATAGCTGGCACGGGAACGTCCTTCAACTTGCCGAAAAATCGATACCGATGGGCAAGAACATCCGCCCGGTATCCAAGCTTCTCCCACGGAAATGAAGCAGGAACAGTTGCATATAGAGAGGACCATGTGATTTTATCCAAAACGGATGACATCCGATCTCCCCAATATGGATTGGAATGTGCTTCACTCCATAAATCCATTGTATACTGCCCCTCACCCTGATCAATTACCATGAACGAAGATAGGGTTTCGTCGTTTCCAGGTTCAACTGCATAATAACGATCCCCCGTCTTCCCCGATTCGTGCTGGCATTGTGGCAGGATATCAGATATGGATGTTAACATCATACGCTTTCCCCTCCCTGTTATAATCGAAACCTGAATAAACCAGTGGTTCGGATGTAACAGACGGATAAAACCGACGTAGCAGGAAGGTATAGATCCCCATGTAACCGGTCATATAATCCGGGGAGAAGGACTCCATGTCCTCCAGAGGCCACATCCATATGTCTTCCTGTAGATCACTTCGCAATACATACAAACTCTGTGTATACTCCGCTAGTTTGGTTTCATATCTGCCTGGGAACTTGCGGTTAGCCAAGAGTAGAAAATCGCCATTGCCTGCAATTCCGTGACACTGCCCAAAAGAAGCAAATACCGTTGCCTGTGCCACTGCATCCGCTGCTTGAAGTCCAAGTCTGGTACAGAGGGGATCTTGCAAAATATCAGCCGCTGCCATCAAAAATCGACCTATACCCGCCGATCCATTACACCAATGTACCCAGAGTGTATCCGGTTTTTCCGGGGATGCAGGCCACAGGCTCACGCCATTCTGTCCTCCATGACTCGTACGATCAAGTGTATCTACAATCCGCTTCACAGCAGAATAGTACGCTTCCTTTCCTGTACGCTCCGCCAAGGCAAGTAAATAATATCCGATACCTGCGATGCCATGAGAGAATCCAAGGGAATGATGGCCTTTTATGTCCGATTTATCTTTCACTTTCCACAAACTCAATGATTCATCTGTCTGCTCTTCTTGTTCCAAAATATAAACACCCAGTTCCTCTGCTCTTGCCAGAAGTTCAGGGCGGCCGCCAATACGGTATATTTCAAGCAGCATCAATCCCAACCCGGCCGCTCCATGACTAATATTGGTCTGTACTGGCTCATGCCGGGTGATTTCCAATGCCAGATCCTCTGCACGTCGAAGCAACGATGGATCATTTATTCGTTCAGCCGTCTCTGCCATTGCCCAGGGAACAGCGCCATATCCAAAGTATAATGCTACAGGTGTCTCATCTGGATCGTAAGGGTGATTCGTCAATGTCCATTCCAATACTTCATACGCATATTGATGGTATTGTCTGTTTTGTGTAATCTGACCAAGCTGATTAAAACCAAAGATCATCCCTGTCCAGCCAAAGTTGAAATTCGCCGGATGAAACATCTTGCTCATGCTGTTTTCCGGGAACAGTTGCAAGGGGTTATTAAAATCAAGAGAAGTATACAGCTTGTTTACCATACGCTCGGCCTGACGGAGTACTTCTTCTGGCTCCAGATTGCATTCATCCTTCTCTATTACATCCATGCTTTCTCCTGAAGTGACCTCTTGCTGCTCCAGCAATGCAACCAGTGTTTCACGAATTTCTGATAACTCCACATGTCCGCCAGACATCATCTCGATGCCCAGACTCCCCAAGCCACGAAGCTGTGTATTACTCTGATGATCCAGATAAGCCTGTGCAGCTTCCAGATGGGATTGCTGGTATTTCAGATAGGGGTCGATGGATGAAGCCATGTAATAGAAGACACCTCCCAGTGCATACAGATCATCCGCATAACTGGATCGCCTGCTGTGCTCACGTCCCCGTGGCACATAGCCCGGAGTATGACCGGTCAATGGATCGGCCTGACCCTCATCACTTCTGACATAAGCCAGTTCAAGATCAATCAGGCGTACACTTCCATCTGTCAGCACAACAATATTGTTGGGCGTCAGATCATTGATCACAATTCCTTTATCGTGACATTGCTGCACCATATCGAGAATATGTATACTCATCCGATGCATATCCGCCCGGTTGTAATCTGCGGCTACATGTCTGCGATGGATATATTCACGCAAGCTGATGCTTTCAAAATACTCCAGAATCAGATAGCGGTTATTTTCAGTGCTAAACAGATCAAGTGGCCTTGGGGTAACCCCCGTATCCTTCATCAGATCAAGCACGCGATATTCATTATCCAAATAGTTATGAGCAGAGCGCCCACCACCGTCTACACGCATGCGGTAGACCGCTTCTTTCATGACAGCCTGTTCATAGGATGTGCCAGAGATGAGAAATACTCCTCCCTTGCCGGATTTCTTGAGTACACGTCTCACACGAATATTCCGTATACCAAACTCATTGTTATTGGAATCGCAATGACGAGAATCAGCCCGATTCTTCTCCATCGCCTGAATCCGCATTAATTCCTCAGGTTCACTCACCCACTCCGGTTTATACCTGCCAGGTGTTCTTCGATCCTCCTCCAGCTTACCTGCTGGATTCTGGATGGCATACACTTTTGCACCCGAGTACCGGTCATAGTAGAAACGATCAATGAATGCACCATAACGATAAAATACACACTGGCTATCGAGGTATGCCCGATCTGTCGGAATAGCGGGTCCTTTCAGATCGCTTGTACATGAATGCATTAGCTCAAGTAACCTCAAGAATTGCTCTTCGTCTCGTGCGTAGATGGTGACACACTTCCCAGTCTGAGGGAGAGGTATGGAACCGTTAGATGTTTCAATCAGTTTCAGCCCGCTGCTCACTACTTTCCATTGCACATCATTTTCTGTGAGAACAGGTGCAATGCGTCGCAGCAATTCAGCTCCTTCCACAGGGATAACAGACAGATGAATTTTCCAGCCCTGTGCGGGAAGCCTTAATTCTTCCGGTCTAAAACAAATCCAATGGCCGTCATTCGACCATTGGATGGATTGGGGAAGTTCCCGGATTATATGTTCCAAAGCGTTCTCAAAGGCGTCCTTCTTGGGGGTTACGCTTGCGAATTTCAATGAGAATCACTCCTTTTTGAATAAAATAAGAGGGGGAGGTACAATTATTTTAGTAATGCGCGAAAATCAAAGACTTATCTTTCAAATGATTCAGTGAATAGAGCGTGTAAAGAAGTTCCTAGCTCTCGACAACGATTGTTTGTGAGCTAGTCCAGCTGCACACTGTACACAAGCTTGTTTCCTCAAACATGTTGTTATCCTCTTCAACCTCTAGTGCCATCAAATCCTGTACAGATAAAATTTCCTTGTTTTCCATGATATATTACCTCCCATTTGTCTCCCCCTCTTATAAACCAAATTCTACATAAAATTTGATATTCCTTCTTTTTAATTGAATTATTTTACATAAATTATTTATAAAACCCATTTATTTCGCCTGATCATGTCAAATTACTTGTTTCCTCGGACAAAAAAGAGGCGCAATATGACATCAGAATTCAGACTACATCGAGGTCGTTTGTTGCCGGGTACGCTTGCTCCGTTCTTCACGGAAAGGTCGGACAAATAGGCTTGCCATGCCCATACAAATAACAAATGTTCCAATCCCCATGTATACCCATGAAGGGTTGTACGTTTCAATGAACCACCCTCCCAGCAACAACCCAAGTGGATTACTAATGCCACTCATCAAAACACCCATACTGTTCATGACACGTCCTCTCTTTTCTTCCGGGGTGGATAAAAGAATGGAAGTAACCAAGGGTACATTCACAAGAGCAAGTCCCATCATCAACAAAAATGAACATGCAATCGCGATATACAGGTTAGGAAACATCGGCATGAGCAGCAAACTTGTGCCGGAGATGAGATAACTGATCAAAAACCAGTGAGCGAGCGAGAGTCGTTTGGCATATTTACCACTGAGCAGAGAACCTGCAATACTGCCAGCGGCAAAGGCTGACTGAAGCAGACCGTAGCCTTGTGGTCCGGCTTGCAGCACCATATTGGCAAAAATCGGCGTGAAAATGTGCAATGGCGCCCCCGCAAAATTGATAATAGCTCCAAAGATAATGCAGCAGGCCAAAATTTTACGGGAAAACAGGAATGTAATTCCCTGCATGCTATCTTTAACAAAACCGGAGACTCCTTTTTGCTTCACTACTTTGGTTACAGGGATGCGGATAAAGAAAATGGATATGGCGGACAGCAGAAATGTAACGGCATAGATGAACAGGATGGACTGAACGGAGATGAGCGCGATCAATATGCCCCCCAAGGCGTATCCAAGCAATTCAACCGTTTTGGAGGAAGAGTTCAGTAGTGCATTGGCTGGAGCTAATTGTTTTGCAGGTTCTGGCAAAATAGCGGGGATGACTGTCTGGGTTGCCGGATTGAACAAAAAACCAAGGATTGCAATGAGCAGATTGGCTGCGTATATATGCCACGGAAGCATGGATCCTGTCATGAACAAAAGAGCCAATATGCAAGCTACGCCTGCGCGCAATATATCTGTCCAGATCAAAAGTTGCTTTTTGGGAAGACGATCACTAATCGTAGCCAAGGGAATGCCCAAAAATGCATAGATCAAGTACGGCAACATCGGAATCAGTGCAGCAGCGAGTGCCGACTCTGTTAATTGAAGAATGTACCACATCGTTGCCATAGAAAATAAAATCTGCCCTGCGCCAGAAATCAATCTACCAACAAGAAGCACAACAAAAGAAGGAAGGCGCAAAACCGCTCGATAGCTGTCGCTGCGAATTTCATTTTTCATCTTTTTCACGCACCTCTCCCTCGTACGTAACAGATTCATCATCACTAATACGATGCAGACGTGTAACCAAACCTGAATCTCGAATCGTCTGTTGTATCTTGGCTTTTACCCGTTCCAGTTCGGCCGTATACTCGCGTATCTCGTTCAATAAGGTCTGATGGGTTCGTATACCCTCCCTAATCAACATTGCAGTCGCATCAGAACGGTTTTTGGCTAATTCAAGAAATACAAGCTGATCAATGATATCAATCTCTTCCTGACTTAATCGAACGGAAACAACTCCCTTGGCTCCTGAAAGATTTTTGTTCGCCTGCTCCACAGATCGTTCCACCATCTGGTTAAACTGAGCTTTCTGGTCATTGTACATATTCATTTCCTCCATTCTTCACGAGTGCAACCGTATATCGTAATTTGTAAATCGTAAATTGGATTTAATTTACATTATACCTGTAAATAAATGGTTGTAAAGCAAAAAACCTTTGGATTTATCCAAAGGTTCGCTGAGTATGTTATTTAACTAGTTCACTAGTCTCCCTGCCTCCACCACATACCCTCCGATTTTGGGCTAGTGTATTCAAATCCAAATTGAGCATAAAGTTGATCAGCCGGAACATCCGCCAACAGGCTGACTAAACCACGGGCAGGTACTGCTTTACGCAGATAATTCATAATCTCGCTCATGATCAGTTTTCCATACCCCATTCCCTGAACATCCGGGTGTACAGCAATATCGACGACCTGAAAGAAACAACCTCCATCTCCAATCACTCGCCCCATGCCTATCAGCATATCCTCTTCACGCAGACATACGGCAAACAGGCTATTCCGTAATCCAATCTCTGCCCCTTCCCTGCTCATTGCACTAAGGCCGGCAATCTGCCGTAAGGCAAGATACTCCACCGCTGCGGGTGGTGTGTGTTCAATACTCACATGATCCATGAATTGTGCCCCTTTCTGCTTGAATTCATCTACTTCCTGTGTAATAGTGAGAGAAAGCTTACGTGAAGCGTGTTTCATGATACGTGAAGTTGGTGCAAAGGAGGAACAAGTGTGTTTCAACGTTGGATTGAAGATCTAACATCGCGCCCAGGCGCTGTGGCTGTACTGTTTGGAGTCATGGCTTTGCTTCTGGGGATATACATATGGTCTGCCACTGAAGTTCGCCGCAGCCACGAAAGGCGAATGAGAAGGATACGAGATACATTATACATAAGTACAGCCCTCTTGGGACAACTTACCATCCAGGAAAATCGGAATTATGAACGATTGGAACACGAACATGACGATCTGATAACAGCAATGTTAGCCTGCAAAGCTGCATCTTACCTATCTCCTCAGCTACAGGACCAGATCCGTGACTGTATTAAGGATCATGACCCTGCCCGACTTGGACTGATGCACAGAGCACTGGAACGGGAATGCACCGTATTATCGGATGAACTCAGCCGGGAGACTCATGCAGATCATTGGGGCACAGCGGTCTGGACCATCCTTCGGCCCGTAGCCGAACCAGCCGCACTGGCGGCTACAGGTTTTCTGGTTTCAGATCTGGTATTTCGTCAGCGGATGTTGGACGTCCATGTAGACTCATGGGACAGCATCTTGCCATGGATTCGCGCAATTTCCCTGATGATCACCATAATATATGGTTACCTGCTCTGGGCCAGCCCACGACGGGATAGGTCAAGTACAGTAACCAAAATGCTCTCCTTGCTGATCGCGCTATGCTCCTTGCTCCATCTGATTGGACCTGTTGCTGCGCCCTACGCCCTTGGACTACAGCTGATTATATTCACTTCAGGTTTCGGGTTGACTGGGACACGCTCTCGAAGTGATCGCCCCTACGCAGGACATACGGATCTGGAACCAACGAAGCAAGTCTCTACGGAGATGGAAGGAAATACACGTCGTACATCTGGTACCAACACCGACGAATAACCTACGATTCAGCCGCTTCCGTATGATTAAACTTAGATACCCACATCGATGATACGAGACTTGGCCCTCCCTCGGCTGGATTTTCACCGATCAGGTCGTGTCTCCTTACTCGGCATGCTATACGATGATGGATGTCAGTGTCCCAAAATTATCGAGCTTCCGTCTGGCTGATCCTATTGAGTAGCCAGTCGATTTTCTAAGGAACACAGGAAGTCTTATTTGGCCTATACGTCCTCTTTCAAAATTGTAAAGAACCTCAGACACGTTATTTCCCAAAATCGCTCTACAAAAACGCTCTACAACGCCGTACATTTCGATATAACGTGTCTCAAGATTCGTTGCGCTCAATCCCTGCTCATACTCTGTTCCAAGCGCGACTGAGAGGACACGCTCTAAATTCTTCAAGTACGCAAAAAGGGCTGAAACTACATTGTAGCTTCAGCCCTTTTCTATATTACTAATTTTGTCTTGCGAAGAATGATCGGAAGGTTATTCTGTCATCGAAGTAGCATGTGTGACATTCTTTAGTTCACTTTATATCATGGATAATTACTTCACTTATTTGGCTACAACATGTGCAATGACGCGTCCCTTTTCGTACGTGACAGTCACGTCATAACCTTCGGCAGTTACACTGTCGAATTCACCTGTAATTCCATTAGCCGTGATTAACGTAATATCTTTAGAACCTTCAATCTTATAGTTGGACAAGTCGAGTTTGAGACTTCCTCCATCAATATAGAGCTTTCTGCCGACATTCAGCTGACTGTTGTTGTCAGTCACTACCAATTCCAACGTACCGTTATCCATGGTAAAGTTCCTATTTAAGTTGAGTGCTCCGTCGACATCAACGACAACTGTTCCATTTTCTACATACAGATCACCTGTACCAAAAGCAGCTGCAGATTCGGCTACCAGCGTTCCTGCTTGCAGCAATGTTCCGCCAGTGTAGCTATTTTTCCCTGTCAATGTAAGGGTGCCTGTTCCCTTTTTCGTGAGCATTCCACTACCGGTGATATCATTTCTCCACCAGTCTTGTGCATTGAAGCGGCCTTTGGAAGCGTCCATATCCACAGTTACATTGTTCAAGAATTCGCCGTAGCCATCCGCAGCCGTGACCAGATCAATTCTACCCCAGCCCTTGGATTCATCCAGTACAGGATATCCAGAGTCAATGGATGTTGTATACAATACTTGTCTGCGTTGCTCATCTGTTAAATACGGTTGACGCGTTTCCAACAGAGCTTCTGCTCCTTGCGGTACAACTGGAGCCAAACCTTTGGTTCCGGTTTGTGGTAGACCGTAAGTCATCTTTTCTCTATAGAAGGCTTTATTGGCATCATGATCTTCCCATTTGTGTTCATCGTAAGCACTCTTGAACGTGTAATCCTCTGTTACGGTATGTGCATACTCATACAGACTCATATTTTTTTCCTTGGCTGCAGCTCCAAATACTTCTCCTGCATTCTCATAACCTTTCTCTAACACATCTTTGTTCTCAGCCTTATTAAGTGCATATGCAGCCATGGCTGTCGACTGTATTCTTCCTCCTATAACATCAAGCGGTGAGTGCATCCCCGTTACGATTCGATTCTCGCCCAACTGAGCTGCTCTCGTTAACAATTCAGTGAATCGTTCTGGTGTAGCGTATGCCAAAGGAAATACGGATAAGTAAGCTGCACTAGTATGTCCACTCGGAAATGCGCCATCTTTTCCTCTTCCATCCTCAGCGATTCGTTTGACATAAGTTAACGCAGGAATAAGCTTAACGTTGGTTTCGTATTGCTGGTAATGTTTTTCTCCTGTTGATTTGGTGCCGCCTGAAGCCAGAGGTACTTCTTTTTTCTCACCTTCGCCCAAGGTTTCCCATACAGGCAGTCCCTTGCTGTCAACAACTTCTTTCACTTCTCCATTGGAATTCATTCTCCACGGTCTAGGGGAAGAGTAGAAATATTTAGAGGGATTAGATGAGGCAGGAATTTTGAATCGAACCAGATCAACTAAATGGACCAAGTCTGAAAGTTCCGTCTTTGCTTCCCAATCTCCAATGCCTTGGCTTTCATCTTCCACTGTTTCTTCGGTCAATACCACATTCATCTCGTCCACCGTTCGTTCAACGTTTGTCTTTGGCTTGATGATATCTACATACGTGTTAGCCAACGGACCAAAGCCCTCCATCACGCTATAGATCTTATCTCTTTGGTCATCATAATAGGCTGCCAATGTCTCTTCACCTGTGCGATTTTGAGTGACCTTTTCTACATATTTGATATTGGCTTCCCAAGTCGCTTTGTTGCGGATCTCTTCATTTGCATATGTTTTCTGATCAGCGACAGCTACGGTTGGATCATTCTTAAAGCCGTCATAATAAGGGGACGGTCCATCTCCATACTTTGCATTTTTCCCGTCAGCTCCAATTTTAGTTGCCGCTGTTCCATCTCTCCAATCCGCTAGGTTCATGGACCATACTTGATCAAAACCGTCCAAAATATCAATAAACGGATTGGTTTCCGCAATATTTTTCAAGGTGTCGTCTCCGGCATTGGCTCCGTGCTTCACGGCGGACAACCGAGCTTCATCTGCTGGGGGATTAACATTCAGCACAGTTGCCGTTCCCTTTGGCTTAGCTGGTTTGGCAGCTGTAGTAGCATCTGTTTCCACAGCTTTAACGAGCGCAGACACCGCTTCGGCACGAGTAATGGAATTAAGCGGTTTGAAGGTTCCATCTGCATATCCGGAGATAATTTTCGTTGCTGCCGCTCCACCTACAGCTCCCTTGCTCCACGCCGCTATAGACGATGAATCGCTAAATACATTCGCTGCTGTTTCATTTAACTCCAGATTCAAAATGCCAGCGATCACTTTAGCTGCTTCTTGACGGGTGATCGGATCTTGCGGCTTCATTGTGCCATCGGTGTATCCATCTATATATCCATTCGCATTTGCAATAGAAATTGCTTCGTAATACCATGCACTCTCAGACACATCGTTAAAGGTAATTTTAGCTTGTCCGGAATATCCAATGGCACCGTTTACCAAATTCATAAATTCTGCTCTTGTAATATACGTATTCGGTTTAAATGAATGATCCAGGTAACCTCGAATTAATCCTTCATCACCCCATGCTTGAATATTTGCTTCCGCCCAGTGTCCCTTAATATCAGAGAACTGAATCTTCTGATCGGCTGCAAAACTTTTCTCTGCAAATGTCGGACCTACCATAGACAACATTAGAAGTAATGCCAGTGACTTTTTAAGTGGTTTTCTCATGGCTTGCAAATACACGCTCCCGTTATGGTAAATTATTTTTTTGCTTCTGCATCTGCAAATGAGTAAGAAAGACTCTATACAGATGTCTGATCTGCCGTTACTGTAGCATTAGGGAGCGTTTCGCATCTATAGAACAAATTCCGTTTTATATCAAAATCGTACGTTCCGGAGCTTATATGCCAAGAAAAATGGAGTTAGATACTACATTTATCAATTAAAATACCTACTTTTGTAAACGCTTTATTAACTGAAAGTAAATTAGGGAGTGGGAGTTTGTTAAATTTCGATCAACATGATTTCTAGTCATCGGCCTGCTATATAATGATGAAGTTGTTTAGAAAAGAGACATGAAGGGGGAAAAAGAATGCATAAGCCATTTCAAACTGTAAGATCCAAGATGGTTCTTTCCTACCTTGCTGTCGTTCTTGTCATTGCGCTTCTTTTCGGCTCCATTCTATACCTCTTCTTCTCCCATCAATACAGCAAAGAGATTCGAATCAATAATCAGCTGTCACTGAAAAGCACTGTCAATACTATTGAGAGCTCCGTGATCCAGAAGGTGAATCAGGTCTATCTGTCCCTGGCACTCGGTAACGCCGCAAGTATCGATCTAGATAGCTTAAAAGGAAACCATAGCAAAATCCTGGACATCGAACAGTCCCTCAAAAATATGGTGCAAAATTATTCCGATCTCATTGAAGCTATTCATGTGTACGATACGAAGAACCACTTCATCGTCTCATCTGTATATGGGCTATTGCTCTATGAGGACACGCCTTCGAGTGTGGATCATACGACGGATTGGATTACTGCGATGAAAGAGACTCCAGAAAGCTCCTTATGGATGAAGACTCGCATGGTGCCTCAGGATGCTTATATCGAATCACGGGAACAAGGCAAGATGAGTCCTCTAATTTCCTATGTCCATAGTTACCCGTTTCAATCGTCTGGACAAGACAGTAAGGCCATGATTGCGATTGATATCAAAGAATCAGCGATCAGTCAGATCATTAAAAATATGCTCCCTGCTGACTATACAAATACATTAATCATCGATCAGGACGGAACCGTCATATCTGCCGCGGACAAAACGTTGATAGGCAGCTCCACGGAGGAGAATCTGACGCAGTCGCTGCTCACCTTTCATACTTCAGATGAGAGCTTCACACCTGTATTTAACTATGACTCTCATGTCGTTACCCAAGATCAATTTAAAGGAAATGCATGGAGAATCTACACAACCACACCTAATGAAAGCTTCTATTATAAATTGGATAGCTTGAAGGAGATTTCGGTTCTTCTCGGTTTATTGGCTGTTGCGGTTGGAATAGCGATGTCGTCCATCTTTACCAGGGCCAACTATAGTCCTCTTAAACGAATCATGAATAACATCAAGAGCCGGATGGATAGTCCAACCAGCTTAAAGCAGGACGAATATCGGTTCATCGATACAACGTTTAACAGTCTGTCCAATAAAGTTGATAGTCTTGAAGAAACTTTACAGGCCAATCACAGAATGATTAAGCATAGTATCATGCTCAATATGTTAAATAACCGATTTACACCCGAGGAACTTACGGAGCAACTGCAATCTGTTCACATTTCGATGGCTTACTCTCGCTTCCGCTGCATTGTCATTGACCCCGTCAATGAGAAGTGGAAGGATCTGCAGCCACGACAGTTGCAGCATACGTTGTATACGATGATCCAGCAACTGGAGATCGCAGAAATGGATGGAACTCAACTGCTGGCAGAGGAATTGCAGGATCACAAAATAGCAGTAATCATCTGTACCAACCAACCCGAAGAACCGCTCTCTGATCACATTGTAGACTTTATTCACGCTGAGGCGAGCAGCAGATTTGGTCTGGAATTTGTACTATCGTTAGGCGGATGGGTAGAACACTTCACGAAGATTCACACAAGCTATCATCAGGCGAATACCCTGATTCGATACAGCTACTTCTTTCCCGAGCAGTCTGCCATTCAGGATCTTGATCTTCTGAACAGGGAAGCCAGCAGTCTGGAGATCCCGGAGTCATACCTCGTAAACTTTGAAAAGAAATTGCAGACTCGGAATGTGCAAGGTACGGTTCAGGCCATTCAGGAATTGGTCGCGACAATAAAAGAAGGCCCCTATTCAGCCGAATACAGTCGGATCATCTTATTAAAAACGCTATCTATTTACGCTGAGTGTATTAATCAGGTGCGCCTGCAACCCACCGAGGCAAGTTCATTGAATATGTACAAGCAATTTTCATTGTTCTACAATATCAACCGCTATTCGGAATGGATGATTCATCTCGTGACCGAATTTGTGATGCAGATGGAGAAGCGAAGCGAGGTACGAAGTGTGGATACCATCTCGGCTGTCAAAGCCTATATTCACGAGCACTTATCAGGCGACCTCACGCTGGATCATGTCTCAGAGCAAGTATTCATCAGCCCTAAATATCTCAGTAAACTTTTCAAGGAAGAAACCGGGATTGTTTATTCCGAATATGTTACGAATCAGAGAATGGAACGCGCACGGGAACTCATGACACAACGCCAAATTACGGTTGAGCAGGTCGCAAGTACGGTTGGTTACCGTACCCCTGCTTATTTCATTAAAAAGTTCAAAGAAATTCACGGCTGTACACCAAAAAACTTCATGCGCAGTCTAATGGAGCAGGGATCTATATAGGGTCAATTTAACATTTACACAAAAACGGAGAGGACAGAAAGAACCTGAAGAAGCGAAGCGTTCGCCTTTATTCCCGGATTTCTTCCTTTAGAGAAGGAATCAAAAGAAATCTGGGAATAACAGCGATCGGAAGGTTGTTCTGTCATCGGAGTGTCCGTGTAAATATTCTTTGATTAAACCTATATAGAATTTGAAATCAGGAAAGGAGCTGCTATGAACATCAACCATTTAAGAACGCTATGTCTATTGATTGCTACATCTATTCTTATAGGATTGATGAGCGGTTGTACCTTTCTAAACAGAGAAACAGCACAAGTGCAACAGCAGGAACATTTGGCAAGCGCTGAGAAGGATACAGCACCGCAGTATACGATATCCTGGACCATGCATCAAAATATCCCTGTTCCTGAAGACGCCGAAATGATTACATATATTGAGGATCGGTTTGATGTCGATCTGGAGGTGTGGAACCTTGAGAACAAGCGGTACGAGGAACTGCTGGATCTGGAGCTTGCTCAAGGGAAAATACCCGATCTGTTCCGAATCAGACAACCACATGATCTGCTTAAGTATCAAATGCAAGGGGTCTTAGCGGAAATCTCCCCGAAAGTCCTTGAACAATATGCGCCAAATATCGTACAGCGAATTCGCGATTATGATTCACGTTACCTAGAGTATGGAAAAATAAACGGCTCCTTATATGGAATTCCGGCCATTAATCAGACCAACATCTATCGAACCCCTGTTGTATACCGAGAGGACTGGCTTAAGCAGCTTGGTCTGGAGGTGCCAAAGACATTAGATGAATTCGAAACGGTTATGTATGCCTTTGCCAAAGATGATCCAGACGGAAATGGTAAACAAGATACGTATGGCCTATCCAGAGAGGGCTTAAATGTCGTGTTTGGTGCCTTTGGACAGGCCGTTTTCACCGAGCAACTGTATTTTAATGAAAAAAACAACCAACTCGTGATCGGCGCTTTGGAGCCTGAGATGAAAAAAGCCCTGACTTATATGCAAAAGTGGTATCGGGACGGGATTATCGACCCTGAGTTCATAACCGGCGAAAATAAAGGCGGCTATAAACATCTATCCCATGCTTTTATTAATGGAAAAATTGGGATGACCTCGATGGGCAACTATTATCATTGGAATCAAGAGGGAGACTACAGTGTCCTTAATGAAAATGGCCAAGAAACCCCTGTGGGAGCCTCGTTCAATGTTAATGAGCTGTTACAGAAGAACGCAACTGCAGAGGTTGTATTTGGTTCTCCTGTTATTGGTCCTGAAGGACATAGCGGTTCAAAAGGGAACAATCTGCTGATGAATTTTATTGCTATAGGTGCTGAGGCTGCAAAGGAGCCGGGAAAACTGGAGAAAATATTGGAGATACTCGATTATGTAAGTGCCAACCCCGATCCGGAGGAGCAGATCAAAATGGAGTATGGCCTTCCAGGAAAACACTGGAATTGGAGCGCTGAAGATTCAAACTCGTTCCATTTACTTTACCCATACAACAGAATGGAGAATTATATTAATATGATCGGCTCAAGTATCGGCATGACGGTTCCAGGTACACCCTCGGACAAACGTGAACAGTGGGCTGCATCTGCAGGGTTGACGGAGAATGGTATCTATAATCGCCTGGAGGTTGCAACCCCTGCCCTGATTCAATATTCATCTGAATTGATTCGCATGAGAGACAGAGCGTACATCTCCATCATCACTGGCGATCAGCCTGTGGGGTATTTCGATACCTTTGTGAAAGAATTCATGGATGCAGGTGGGCAACAGGTATTGCTTGAAGCGAATCATTGGTATAAGGAGCATATGGAGACAAGTCGCGCACAATAAGTAGGAAGATCTGGAACATACACTTCCCATGAGTTTCTGAAAAGTATACATTTGTGTGTTTCTATGCACCTATCTTCGCTTCCCTCACGTCACTCTCTATCCCTTTGCACTCGCATTTGATCCGCGTAGTGAACGGGCTGAACTGCTTCGTGCCGTGCTTCCGGATTTGGAGGCGCTGCCTGAGGGCGTGTTTTCAAAACGCTTACGTTCGGTCCGCTCCATCTGCACAATCTGACCTTCGTGCACCACGATATGCAATGAACCAAACTCCATGTCATTCAGCTGTCCGGCAATTCGGTCCAACCATACCTCATCCACTTTTAACGGCTTAGCCATAGAGCCGCCTCCTCTTCTCGGGCTATTGCCCGCCATATTCCTAAGTACGCTGTCATCCAACGGATTTATAAATCATTCTTATCCAACCTATATACTTGGTTTATACATTAGCAGGGCTTCCAGTAGCTGTCAATCTGTATTTTCTTCATCTCATAATCACTTTTCTGAAACGGCTTTGTGTCCAAGCCAGCTCTTGAGCAGCAACGTGGCAAGAGCCAGAATCAGGAGCAGGGAAGCTACGGCAAATGAAGCCGAGAATTGATATTCGTTATACAAAATCTCGACATGAAGTGGTAACGTATTGGTCTCCCCGCGGATATGCCCGGACACCACAGATACGGCTCCGAACTCGCCCATAGCGCGGGCATTACACAGAATAATACCGTACAGCAGTCCCCATTTGATGTTGGGCAAGGTTACACTCCAGAAGATTCGCCCCCCGGAAGCACCTAGCGTAACCGCCGCTTCCTCTTCCCGGGTTCCCTGGTCCTCCATTAGTGGAATCAACTCCCTCGCTACGAACGGGAAGGTAATAAACAGCGTTGCAATGACAATGCCTGGCAGCGCAAAAATGATTTTAATATCATGTTCGGACAACCACGGCCCTAACCACCCATTCGAACCAAAGACCAATACAAAAATCAACCCGCCCACCACAGGCGAGATGGAAAAGGGAAGATCAATCAGGGTGATCATAAGTCCCTTGCCCTTGAACTGGAATTTGGTAATGACCCATGCAGCGGCCACACCAAATATCGTATTCAGCGGTACGGTAATCGCCGCAACTAATAACGTGAGTTTCAGTGCAGACATGGCATCCGGCTCGGTAAGAGCCGCGATGTACACACCCCAGCCCTGCTTCAACGCCTCCATGAGCACAATGGCCAGTGGCAAAATAAGCAGCCATATGAGTACCAGGCTTGCCAGTCCAATCAACAACCATTTGACCCAGGGAGCTTCCGTTGTTGCACGGTTAGTTCCACGGCTGGTCTTAACGGGTGGAACAGGGCTCAGTGGAACAGAACCCGCCATATGCTGCACCTCCTTTGGTTTGGGTGAGTGACGTCTTTTAATATCCTTATTCCACCATGCTTCATTGTCATGCTCTGCCCGCCTTTCGGCTCCAACGCTGCAAGGAATTAATAATCAGCAGCAGGATGAAAGAAACTAGAAGTAGCAGCAAAGCTACAGCTGTAGCGCCTGCATAATCGAACTGCTCCAGCTTGGCCATGATCAGCAAGGGAGCAATCTCCGTTTTCATCGGCATATTGCCTGAGATAAATACAACCGAGCCATATTCGCCAATGCCCCGGGCAAAAGCCAGAGCAAAACCCGTCAGCAGCGGTGGAATCAGATCTGGCAGCAGAATCGTGCGGAATATCCGCCATCTCCCTGCTCCCAGTGTCGCAGCCGCCTCTTCCACTTCTGCCTCCAGCTCTTCCAACACCGGTTGCACCGTGCGAACTACAAACGGAATTCCGATAAACATCAGCGCCAACGTAATCCCGGCCTGTGAATAGGCGAGCTTGATGCCCAAAGGCTCTACAAACTGCCCAATCCAGCCATTGCCGGCATAGATCGCCGTAAGAGCAACCCCTGCTACCGCTGTCGGCAAGGCAAAAGGCAGATCAATGACCGCATCAAACAGCCTTTTGCCCGGGAATTCATACCGAACAAGCACCCATGCCAGGAGTAGTCCCAGCACGAGATCAATCAGCGCCGCTGCACCTGCGGTCAGGAAGCTGACCTTGAAAGAAGCCAGCACCCTGGGATTGGTCGCAACCTCAATCATGGTTGCCCACGTCAGCCCTGTTGAGTTAAATAACAGCGCAGCCAGTGGAATAAGTACAACCAGGCTCAGGTAGAACACACTGTAACCCATCGTTAATCCAAATCCCGGCAATGTGCGTCTCCGCGCCACAACCACCTTGCTCATGCACGTTCATCCTCTCTGCCTTCAGCCGGTAAGACTGGTTGGCCGCTCACAGCGCGATTGATCAGGTGTTCATTGAACAGAGCAACCTTAGCTGCCTGGAACATAGATCTGGTCGAAGATACCACCGTCATTAAAATGTTTGGCCTGAGTATCCCGCCATGTGCCAAATACATCTTTCAACGTGAACAGCTCAAGCGCCGGGAACTGATCTTTGAATTTTTCCTCCACGCTGTCCAGCGTTGGGCGGTAATAATTTTCAGCAGCAATCGTCTGTCCTTCTTCACTGTACAAATATTTCAGATAGGCATCCGCCACGTCGCGACTTCCTTTTTTGTCTGCATTTTTTTCCACAATCGCAACGGGCGGCTCTGCCAAGATACTAACCGAAGGCACGACAATGTCGAATTTGTCCGGACCCAGCTCTTTTACCGATAGGAAAGCTTCATTCTCCCAGGCAAGCAACACATCACCGATGCCACGTTCAACAAACGTTGTCGTAGACCCACGAGCACCCGAATCCAGCACAGGCGCATGTTTGAACAATTCACCAACAAATTCCTTCGCCTTCTCTTCATCATTGTTATTATGCTTAAGGGCATATCCCCATGCCGCCAAGTAATTCCAACGCGCCCCGCCGGACGTTTTAGGATTTGGGGTGATGACTTGCGTATCCCCTTTGATCAGATCATCCCAGTCCTTGATGCCCTTTGGATTACCCTTACGTACAAGGAAGACAATCGTAGAGGTATACGGAGAGCTGTTATGCTCGTATTTATCCTGCCAGCCTTCATTAATCAGACCTTTATCTTCAATCGCATCAATATCGTATCCCAATGCCAGCGTCACCACGTCTGCATCCAGTCCGTCAATAACAGAACGACTCTGTTTGCCCGATCCCCCATGGGATTGCTTGATGGTTACTTCCTGGCCCTTCTCTTTCAACCAATGCGCCGCAAACGCTTTGTTATATTGCTCATAGAGTTCCCGTGTTGGATCATAGGAAACATTCAGCAGCTCGATGGCCTTGGCCTTTTCTGTGCCGCCTTCCGATCCCCCCGATGTTCCTGCTGCACTGGACCCGCCGCTATCCGATCCGCAAGCTGCCAGTACCCCTGTTAACACCAGTGCCAGACCAACCAAAATACCCTTATGAATTCTCTTTTTCATAAATAACACTCCCCCGATATAGATCTGCATGACTACCTCAGGCCGGCTGAACAGGATCAAACGCCCCGTAAAAAAACAAGAAGACGGAGGAACCCCCGCGCACTTCTCCCCATAAAGTCATGCCGGCTTAAAGGCCGTGCATGCTCCATCTGGAAAGGATGCGCTGCGGTGTTCCTCCGTCTATACGGTGAGAACGTTATTCTGTTCAGGTTGCATGGTTGCATCTGTCTGTAAAATGACTGTTTTCACAATGAAAACAAATTCATTTTTATTATTCCTACCTGTTTAGTAAGTTATATACGTATAATAAAGGCAGTCTATATACCTGTCAAACGTTTTTTCCGATTTTTACCGTATTTCTGGGCTATTGGTAAAAAAAGAGGAACAACGAACCAGCGTCCGTTGCTCCCTTCAGCGAATCCCATACTTCGCTGGCTATTGAAACATGAACGGAATTGGACAGCCAGTCCACTCCTCATCTGCCTGCATACCGGATATTGGGTACCGGTGGTGTGCTCATGCCTTCTCCCAGATAAAAACCGGTGTGTGGCGGTTGATTGTAGGCTACATTTTGCCAAGCGACGCCAAGACGGTACACCGGATCATGCATCAGCGTGTAGATGCGTTTGTCCGTAACTGCTGTTGTGGTATAGATCCGCAGTGCTGAGCTGTCATTCGTCCGCCACACCACTTCCTCTCTCCAGTCCCCGAACAGGTCGGCCTGCAGATTCGGCGTAGACTTGGTGCCGTTGTTCGAAGAAACGCCGGATGCAGTGAGCAGATTCACCGTTGTGTTGTTGGCATAGTTCCACTTATCGATTCGGTTGCTGTCCAGCAGTTCACGGAGCAGATCCCCATCCCACCAGATGCCAAAATTCGTGGAGGACGGCAGGGTTGTCCCGAGTTTCTGCCCTTTGGCCGTATACAGACTGCCGTCTGCCCATACTTCGGCACCTTTATATCTTGGATCAATATCTGCCGCCATGCCGCGTCCAATATCCTTTGTTGTTTTAACTCCCCAGATTAACTGACCTGTACCTGCATCACGAAATTCAACTCCGGCATTGGACGGTGTCTCATGGACCTGAAATACCTCAAGTCCAGGGCGGTCCGGGTCGAGGTCACTCAAATGCATGGCATCGCCATGATGAAGCCCTGTTGTGTACAATCCTTTGCCGTTATCATCCACTGCCATGGCACCATAAACGATCTCGTCTTTCCCATCTCCATCTACGTCCGCCACACTCAGATTATGATTGCCCTGCCCGGCATAACCCGAGTTACCGGAGGTATTGGAATCAAATGTCCATTGTTTGGTCAGCTGTCCATTCCGCCAGTTATAAGCCACGAGCACTGTGCGGGTGTAGTACCCACGCGCCATGACCAGACTTGGGCGCTCTCCATCCAGATAAGCAATGGCGGCAAGGAATCGGTCCACCCGATTGCCGTAGTTATCCCCCCAACTGGATACATTGCCACGAGCCGGTTCGTAGTTCACCGTGGAGAGCGCTTTGCCAGTCTGCCCATTGAAAACCGTCAGGAATTCGGGACCAGACAACACATAACCGCTAGAATTACGGTAATCCTTGCTTGCATCCCCGATGACCACGCCAGTGCCATCCTTGGTGCCATCGGCTGTTTTCATCGCAACCTCGGCTTTGCCGTCACCGTCGAGATCGTACACCATGAACTGGGTGTAGTGAGCGCCGGCACGGATATTTTTGCCCAGACTAATCCGCCAGAGGCGTGTTCCGTTTAATTTGTAGGCATCGATAAACACTTCCCCGGTATAACCACTCTGGGAGTTATCCTTAGAGTTGGAAGGGTCCCACTTCACGATCAATTCATACTCACCATCACCATCCAGGTCACCTGCACTGGCATCATTGGCACTGTAGGTGTAGGCTACTCCATCGGGCGTTGTCCCACCTGCGGGTACACTAAGAGGAACAGACAGATAGTTGTTGCCCCACACGCTCGCTGCCGCTGAAGCAGCCTGCTCCGTTCCACTGACGACAGCGCGAACCGTATATTTGGAACTGCTTGTCCCGCTTGCATCCTGAAGGTTGGTGCTGTTTGTTATGGGCGTAGGGTTCACCTTGGTTCCATCCCGATAGACGTTAAACGATACATTCGATCCTTCCGTTCCCAGAAGCCGCCAACTGATAAACACACCTGTCCCGGTCTTCACAGCCACCACACCGCGATCCAGATATTCCATCTGCCTTGCTCCCGCTGCATGTGTTACCGCCGTGCTGCCAAGGCCAAGCGAAGTAACCAGTAATGCGGAACTTAGCAGTGATACTCCGGCTGTACGTAATGTGCGCTTCCACAATGATGATCGATTCCCCATAAACAATTGCCTCCCCAATTGGTTTGGTAAGCCCGATGCCCTTGTAGCGCCATCTTTTTATGTAAGCGCTTTAATATATTCATTTTAAATTAAACATATAATTCCATCTATAGGTCTAATTTAGTAATTGGATGGTGGTAAAGGAAAAAAGCCAAAGGATTTATCCTTTGGCTAGCCGTTGCCCGTTCTTCGAATTGCTTCAGTCGACTGGAATCACAATCAACTGACTCACGGATATGGGACGATTCCCATGTTCTCATAAAAAGACTAAAAAAAGCTGTAAACCATGTGTTTCTCCATGATTTCACAGCTTATAGGCCACTTTTCAGATGTAATATTCCACGTTCACTTCACCGTATTACAACTTTTATACCACAGGAGCAATACATACCGGACGAGGCAGTTCCAGCTTGAATCCGTTATGAGTCAGACGTCCGTCTTCTTCACTGATCTGGAAACCTACGAGGTTATTGCTGTCCTGATTCGCCACGACCAGAATCCCGCCTGGCAAAATATTAAAGTTACGTGGTGTCTGCCCAATCGTGGACGTCCACTCTACAGCTTCCAACTCACCGCTCTCCTGGTCAATATGATAAAGTACGATGCTGTCATCTCCCCGATTGGATGCATACAGGAAACGTCCACATGGAGATACACGGATGTCTGCAGCCGTACCCTCTCCTTTATGCCCTTCTGGAAGTGTGGAAATGTGCTGCACCGTAGTGAACTCTCCTCTGCGCTCATCGTACAGGAATGCCGTAACCGTGTTGTCCAATTCGTTGATCACATAAGCCCACTTCGAGTTAGGATAGAACACAAGATGCCTTGGCCCTGCGCCCGGTGGCTGATCCATCTCACGATGGGTAACCAGACGTCCCTCTTCCAAGCGATACACAATAATCTGATCCAGACCGAGGTCACATACGATAGCATACTGCCCGGACGGATCGGGTTGAATGGAGTGTGCATGCGGCCCTTCCTGGCGTTCTTCGTTGATTCCACTTCCCGTGTGCTGCACCCATGCACTCATCTCACCAAGCGTCCCCTGATCGCCAACCGGGAATACATTGACACTGCCGCTACTATAGTTGGATGAGAACACCCACTGACCATCCTTGGAGACAGACACATAACATGGAGAAGCCCCTCTGGTCTGTTTTCGATCCATCAGGTGCAGCTCACTCGTTGCCGCATCTCTCCGATAGACCAACACCTCTCCCTCGTCCGTCTCACTCGCCACATACAGACAGTTTCCATCCGGGCTTAGCGCCAGATAAGACGGATTATCCACACCATCCATGTGATTGACGATTCGCATCTCTCCTGTATCCGCATTCAACGCACATAGGAATATTCCGGGTTCATCCGCTGACGCATACGTACCTGTATAGAAAAGCGTTTCCTGTTTTTTGACTGGTTCCATATCTAAATCTCTCCCTTATCCTATATATTCACTGTTCTGATTCTTCCCACTGGTATGTACTTACCCAATTCACGGGCAACTGCTTCACTTCCTGTAACGTGGCTTTCTAAATCGAGAACAACTCCGGTGAGCGCTCTCATATCTGGCATTGACTCCCTTATCGCCTCTCACCATAATACAAAGTATGAGACCTAACAACAGACCACCCCTACAGCGTAAATCTGACGGATTTCGTATGCAAAAACTCATTGTGCTTCCAGACTCCCTGCTGCAAGAAACTGCAGCTTATCCGGTCACGTCAGGATTATATGTTACCGATATCGGTTACTTTCACGAAGCGGAGCATCATTACCGTGATCGTCCCGATGGTTGTGAATCACACATTCTGATGTACTGTGTCCAAGGCACAGGCTGGTATACGTTGGATGGCAGCAAGACATATAATGTCAGCCCGGGAAACCTCGTTATTTTACCTGCACATGTCCCTCATGTGTACGGAGCCAACGCAGCTGAACCATGGAGCATTTTCTGGATTCATCTGCGCGGGAAACACGCTTTATCCTACATAGAACCCTTGTTAACTCATCATATTACTACCATGCCACCGGCCAAGGCTCAGAAATGGCTTGAGCTGTTCCATGAATGTTACGGCGCACTTGAGACGGGTTACTCCATGCAGACGATGACGTATGCCTCCCAGATTATTGGCTATATGCTGGGCATGCTCGCTTATGGACCGGAGACGACAGGAACAGATGGTGGGATCGTGAGCAGCAAACGTGCGGCCGAGCAATCCGTCCAATATATGCTGGAGCACCTGGAGAATGGAATCACCCTCAAGGAACTGGCAGCACACGCGCGGCTGTCTGTCCCTCATTACTCTCAGTTATTCAAGCAAGCTACGGGGCATTCGCCCATCGATTATTTCCTGCGGCTGAAGATTCAGCATTCCTGCCGCTATCTGGATTTTACCGATTGGACCGTGAAGCAGATCAGTTCCGAGCTTGGATTCAAAGACCCGTACTACTTCTCCCGTCTGTTCAGCAAAATGATGGGACGTTCACCCACGGATTATCGAAATAAATCCAAAGGTTAGAGGCAATGCCTTCACTTAGCCCTTTCTGAATGATTATGAATTTCAGTTGGAAAATTGCAGCAACCTTTTGAACAGAAGGGTCGTCTATAGGGGCAAATAACTTTTATATAAAGGGATCATCCCTGGAAAAGTGAGGCGAACCTATCATGAAAAAAAATATACTTGCTACATTAACTGCGGGAGCTCTGCTCACGCTGTCTCTAAGTGCAGGCCCGATCAACGCTGCGCAGGCCCAATTCACAGATATTCAAGGTATCGCAGGCGCAGACAAAATCGAATCTCTCCATCAGGATGGATTCATCAAAGGCGTGAGTGACAGCTTGTTCAAACCTGAACTGGAGTTAAATACCGCTCAGGGCATTCAACTGATTGCGGACGGACTAAATCTGAATCTGGACACGATTCGTTTTATCAAAATGCCGGTACCAAGTGACTACTTCTCTGCTGTAAAAGATGGCGTATGGTACAGTGATGCATTTATCCGTGCGCAATATAATGGCATTCAGATGTCACAGGGTATCGATCCGTCCAAACCGCTTACTCGTGAACAATTCACACTGTTCCTGATGCAAGGCATCGAGGCCAAAGGCGGTCTGCCGATGATTAATATCAAACCTGTGGACATTACCGACGAAAAGGAACTTACGCCAGAGTATCAAGGTGCCATTCAGCGTTCACTCGTTCTCAAAATCAATGAACTGGATACCGACGGAAACTTCAATCCCAAACAAACGATTACTCGCGCCGAAGCAGCAGTGATGATGTATAACGCAATCGAGTACATGGAATCGTTCCATGCACCACAAATCCCGGAAATACCTGAGAAGTAATCATTTCATGATGGAAGCTAAGAACTCACTTGAGTGGTGAATCCGCTCGATTGGAGTCACCGTGAGTGGACTTTTCCATACAACCCCAATATGCCAAACAGCCGCACCTTCCCTCAACAGGAAAGTGCGGCCGTTTGTATTATACCTATATCACTGATGCAATCATCAGATTTAACTTTCTAACTTAGAAAGAACCTTTAACAACAACTTCAGACAACGGCAAACGTCCTGACGGGCGAGCTGGCTGTGCAGCTTTACCTACAGTAATCAACAACGTTGGCACAAATCGTGCAGGAATGTTAAATGTTTCCATCAGTTTTTGTGGATTATATCCACCGATTGGACATGTATCGTAACCCAGGGAGCGTGCAGCAAGCATAATATTTTGGGAAGCAAAAGATGCATTGCGGATCGCTTCATCGCGAGCGATTTGCGGGCTTTTGTAAGCACCGTTGATCTGTCCAACCAATGCGTCACGGACCTCAGCAGTCAGTGCGCCTGCTTCAACAGCTTGATCGTAGATTACGGTGTTACGGTTTGCTTCCAAATCTCCTAGAACAGCAATCGTAACCGAACTTTCCACGATCTGACTTTGACCGTAAGCAACTGGCAGCAATTTCGCTTTGTCTGCTTCGGATTCAATCACGAGGAATCTCCAGTGTTGCAGGTTCCATGAAGATGGTGCTTCCGCAGCTGCTGTCAGAATCGCATTGAGATCAGCTTCAGGCAATTCAAACCCTTTTTCGTACTTTTTGACAGCATGGCGTTCGCTAATAACGCGAAGTGTTTCATTTTTTTCAATGCCTGACATGTGTTCCACTCCCCAGAATCTAATTTGTTTATAATTCTTTTACTTTCGCAAGGTGATCTCGAAGTTTACTCTACCAGGGATTTCCCTTCCGAAAATAACATCAGCGCAGACGATCTCTCCTCATCTGTGTTCAGGTTATGCCCGGAATCGCTTGAGAACATCAATGGATCTTTCACCGGAGCATACGCCCATGCCGTAACTTGTCCACCATGCCTGACTAAACCAAGACCATATTCATGGAGGACCATTCGTTGTGGACTCCGTCAGGACTTCTCCTTTGCAGATAATCCCTTCAGCGATAAGTTCAACGTTTCCCCATGACCTATGCGTTCTTTCACATCCTGAATGGATATACGATCAAAATAAGCGCTGAGCGCCTCTTCGCCACCATTATAAATGTTCCCCATCACATCCTGCATATTGGAAGATACCACGCACGATGAACCGGACTCCCCTGAGCACCAGTTGGGACCGAGTGAACCACCAGCTACCAGTCTGTACAATTCTCCAAGCTTGATCTCTTCACTCGGACGGCTAAGCAAGTACCCACCATGAGCACCTTCCTTGGTCGTCAGGTAACCATGCTTGCGCAGAACACTAAGTACCTTACGGACTCTGGCCGGGTGTGTACCCACACTCTGGGACAAATCTTCACTATTGGCCATACACTCATCTCTCATCGACAGAAAAACAAGACAATGCACCGCTATGGTAAATTCGCTGTTCATAACTTACTCCTTCCCGGCTTACAACACCGATGAACTCCAACTCAAGGTAAGTATAACTGTCATTATATGAATAACAGTTATGTTTGTCAACTTTCACCCAACATGGAGATCACACGTGATTTTTCCTGTTATACCAATACTTACAGCTCATCAACACAATTAAGCTAGGATTAACATCCCGTCTTCATTTTAATCCAAAAAGAACAAAAAAGTGAGCCTTCCGCTACGCGAAGGGCTCCAATAAGATAGACATATGAAAGGGCTTACGTGATTATTATAATCGGTAATCTTCAATTTGAAAACGCTTTTTTTGTAAAGTGCATCATTATTTTAAATTTTTTTTATTTAAATAAAATGAACAACAGGTATTGCCAAAACTAATCCCATTAGTTATTATACTAATACCATTAGTTTTAAGGAGGGTTTAACGATGCGTATTACCCGAGAATTTGATGTCGTTCAAGTTACGTTTTTCCCAAGACTCTTCCCTGTGAACGTATACCTGGTTGAAGAGGAAGATGGTTTAACCCTGATTGATGCCGGAATACCGGTCAGTCTTAAGGGAATTTTGGCAACTGCCCAGTCCCTTGGAAAACCCATTACCAAGATCATTCTGACTCACGCGCATAGCGACCATATTGGTGCATTGGATCGTCTCAAAGAGGCACTGCCTCAAGCCGAGGTCTTCATCTCCAGACGGGATGCCCGGCTATTGGCGGGTGATACTTCCCTTCTTCCCGGTGAGCCACAAACCCCGGTACGCGGCGGCGTGCCTAAGCCCAAAGCGGTACACACCCAGCCAAACCACTTGCTGGATGACGGTGACCAGATTGGTTCACTGGTCGCCATTGCCTCACCAGGACATACGCCGGGGCATATGTCCTTCATGGATACGCGCAGCCGCGTGCTCATCGCTGGCGACGCGTACCAGCTGCAAGGCGGCCTTGCCGTATCCGGCCGCGTGCGCCCGCTCTTCCCGTTCCCCGCGCTGGCGACGTGGAACCGCGAAGCGGCTCTGGCCAGCGCGAAGCGCCTGGCGGAGCTGGAACCGTCCGTGCTGGCTGTAGGCCACGGACGGATGCTGCGCCAGCCCGCGGCCGCCATGCGCGCGGCAACCGCTGATGCACAGCAGCGGTTTGATCTTGCCGGGGGGCAACTATGAGCCCCCGGCAAGGGCTGGATCGCGGCGCTCTGCTCAGCGCCGCCACCCAGCTTGCTGACAGCGACGGCTTTCAGGCGCTGACACTGGCCGCGTTGGCACAGCGGCTGGATGTGCGCTCGCCGTCGCTCTACAACCACATCAGCGGACTTCCCGGGCTTCGCCAGGAAATGGCGCTGATGTCCGTGCAACAGCTTAGCCGCGCATTAACCGCGGCTATCGCTGACCGCACTGGCGATGATGCCATTCAGGCCATCGCTGCGGCATACATTGGCTTCGTCCGCGAGCACCCCGGGCTGTACGAAGCCTCATTTCATGCCCCGGATCGCGAGGAGCCACAGCTCGCCGCGGCCAGCACTGCCACGCTGGAGTTGCTGCTGCACAGCTTGCAGCCCTACCCGCTAACCGAAGCGGAAGCATTGCACGCCGTTCGTGGTTTGCGCAGTCTCTGCCATGGATTTGCCTCCATTGAGGCACAGGGCGGCTTCGGCATGGACTTTGATCCGGACGAAAGTCTGCGTCTGACCGTATCCGCCTTCCTCCACGGACTCCGGCATCTCCACCAGGACTAGTATGACACGCATTGCATCATGAAAAAGGACTGCAGAGGATCTGCAGTCCTTTTTACATTGCCGTGTACTGGTACATCCCATAGATTTGGCAGTAATAATGTTATAGTTATGCCAATGACTTTTAACACATTAACATCCACTTTGAATTCATCTTTCATCGGCTTGTGTTCTTTATAATTTCTTTCTTTATAATTTCATTTAATACAGAAGAAAAAGGGCGCCTCGGTTGCACGATGCCATGATCGGTGTCCTCTGACCAAAATCTAACGAACCGAGGACACGCTATAGCGGCAATTAGAGCGAATAACAACAACTAACGAACTCCACACGTCCAGACACACATTGTGTCATGGTCTCTAAATACGGAGCGATCAAGCTCCAAATTGTATTGATCAAACGGATGCAGGTACATGACTAGATAAGGATCTTACTCTGATCATAATGCACATAGTAGTACATGTTTTATTACTATTCATGTATAGATCACGCTATAGTTCAGTACACACATTGGGGCGATACTCGATACGGAGCTTACCCTGGTCGTGATGCACACTTTAGTACTTGTTTTAATACGTGGCCTGATACGAATCATTTTATAGCTCACACTACATGTACGCCGCAGCGGGATAATTTTTGTTTTGGATCTAGCTACAACTCCCATTGTTCAGGGCGGTAAGAGTCTGAAACATATTCGATCTACCCAGTCCCAGTCCCATTTCACCTGGCAATCTGATCCTTACTTGATACGCCCTGTCTCTCAACCGCACTTTTGCCTTTCACATCTACGCACTTCTCTAATATGTACATCTCCCGTTCCTCTCGAAAGGTGGAATGGACGCTGGTTTCCCTCTTTCCATTGAAACGGTTCTCGATAGCCTATCTATGGCCATTGCTGCCGTCCATCCTGCACTTCATTCAAAATATGCTTCATCACGGGCACGTACACCTTCCAGTAGAACATGTCCGGAATATCTTTCTGATCTGGCGTAAGCTTGGACCGGACGACCTCCCATCCCCAGATTCGGCGCCAGAAGGAATAATGCTTCATCTCTCCAAAGGACCCTGCCATGTAATACGACCGATTATAGTCGTCATATCGGACAAGTGCAGCAAATTCCGCCGGAATTCCTGCATCCACCAGCTTCTGCTCGCCTGTCTCCGTCAGATCCGTCTTATACCAGGCCAGTATGGAATTCTTCTGTTGCGGCACAATGATATCAAACCAGCCATTGTAATGTATATCCTGGGTTATACCGCTCCAATCGCTGCCTTCCGGTGTAAATGCAATCTGTATATTGCCTGTCTTCACATCCGGACCTTTCTCCAGTACCATGACCTGTCCATCCATATGGATCAGCAGCATACCCGCTCCGTGATAAGACCATTTCTTCTTCTTCTGCTGCTCATAGTTCGTCCGAATCCAACGGGGTACTTCCTCTATACTTTGCAGATTAGATACCGATTTCCCTTGCCATCCACTGCTGTTCACACCCAAGATGGGGTATAGTTGCTCTCTTGTCATCTTGGAAGCCGTATTTGCCAATGCACTGTATTCGGCAACAATCGTTACCCCTTTATACGCAGCCTCGCGGATTTTCTGCACATCATATATCGTTAATCCTTCATAGATTCCGCCTTGTTTCCCTTCACTCTTCTGTGCAGACAGACTACTCCGATTCGCCGTCAGATAGATCAGATCAGTATCTGTCACCTCATCAGGCAGCAGTTGCTTCATCCGTGGAAGCCCGTTCTGAAGATCATAGCCGTAATAATCCTCTTCATACGAGTAGTATTCCCCTGTGTGCTGTACAATCTTCTGTTGATTCAGAAGCCAAACCAACCCCTTGTGCCCCTGATAGGACAAGTCCGGTCTGCTCTTGTCAATAATCATGATGTTCAGTGGAACCGGGGCCTGGGATTGCCACATAATCCAGGGGACAACCAGCACCACCGATACCACTGTAAAACAAGCCAACGTCCACATCGTGGCTGGCCTGTAACTTTTTTTCATGAAGCGTATTCCTCCTTGCTCTGTTCCAAGGTATTGTCAGGATCGGTCGGTCGTTAGATTACTCTAATCCATGTCTGCTGTCCTTTTCCTCTGCCTTCCGCAATCCCATAGCCTGCAACATGCCATATATACGGGATATGTTATTCAGCGGTCTGAACCAGAACGTCTCCGTACATGCATACAACAGCAGACGTGTCACCTCTCGGGACGTATATGCCTTGCGTGAACACCATATTTCGAACATCACCACACTTGCGGACAACAAGGAACCATAGAGGGTCAGTAGCAGAACGAGAATGATGCATAGGTTAATATCCACCCACTGTAGCCCTATGCCTGCAATGAACAGCACGATCGCTCCCAGTTCCAACACAGGCCCCAACAATTCGATCAAAATAAAATAAGGGATGGATACCATCCCCATCCAGCCATAGGCCGGATTGAAGATCATGCTCCGCTGAGTCCATAGACTGCTTGCAAGCTGCATGTGCCAACCGATACGCTGTCTGCACAGCTGACGCCATGTACCGGGTACTTCTACCCTGCAGATCGGATCGGGAATATATATAATACGGCCACGTTTCCGAATCTGCTTCATATGTTTCTGCAACCGCATCACCAGTTCCATGTGAGCGACCTGGTCATCGCGCTTGTATCCTCCAACTTCCAACACCCGGTTCTTTTTGAATATACCGAATACTTCAGACGTAAATAAAAGCACATTAATATTATAACGAACAAGTCCCACACCGCTAATCAGAAAAGCACGCACGTATTCAATGGTCTGCATTACATACAACGTACTGCCCGTAAGTCGTGTGCTGTTATCCGTTAAATCCGTTTGATTCGTATTTCTGGAGGCCATGAGATCTACTCGTCCACTACAAGCAACGACCTCTTCTCCTGGGAGAGCATCCATAACGGGTTTCATAATCTTCACCAATGCATCCCGTTCCAGAACTGTCCAGGGTCCAACAGAGGCGATATAAGGATATTGCGAGATATTCAGACCTGCATTCAGGGAGTCCATTCGTCCCCCATACGCCTTGTCGATCACAATCAGACGATGATGTAATCTGGATTGGTAGACACATTTAATCTGAGCCGTCTCCTGACCGAGTCCCGAATAATGAACTTTACTCCGAATGGGCATCAGATCATAGGTTTCTTTTAGACGCCGCATGGTCTCATCCTCTGATCCATCATTAATGATAATAACCTCATAACGTGCATACCGAATATCCAACAGACAGCTGATTCGCTGTACGATCGTATCCTCGCTATTCCGCACCGGAACAAGCAGGGATACCGCAGGAGCCAGTTCTTCATCCAACATCTCATGATATTGCAGCGGGTCCAGATCCCTCTGGCGGATCAATGTGCGAGCGGCAGCAACGACCAGAACACTACACATCACAATCGCTAACACAAGATAGATAAATATCCCCTCGTAACATGCCAAAACAAAACTCCGCAGCATCTCAATCCATCTTTCGTCCATACTGCATCCTTTCCAGCGTTTCCTCCGCTATCTGCCTTGCATATTTATCCGGATGGTTTACAGCCGTATCCCGGAGTTCTTCAAGTCCCTGCTCGTACCGGGCAAGAGAGTTCGCCGCTTCCTGTCGGATCTGAAAAGAAGGATCACCCATCATTACCTTCAGTCTAGGAATAAAAGCATCCGCATGAACAGTACCCATAAGCTGGGTCACTGTTAGTCTTTCAAAGCGTTGCCTCTCCTCACCAGATTCGTTCCATACCAGCAATAGCCCCTTCAGCAAATCTTCACGACCTCTGCCCACTTGAGCCATTGCCTGATAAGCGTGGGTACGCAGCAACGCATCCTCTCCAAGAATGAGCTTCTCCAGTAGAACAACGGCACCCTCCGTTTGGTCATCTCGAATACGAATGGCATGGACGATATTAGACTGGACCTGGTAAGGTACATCCTTAAAATGATCCTTCAGACGAGTCCAGGATGAATCGGTAAGCAACAGCAGAATCTGCAGATACTGCGAATCGGACCATACATATTGCTCACGCATCAATTCCTTCACGATTCTGAAATAACCGGTTCTGGCATATATGCGCAATATGATGAAGCGTTCAAGCGGCGTACAGGAAGTAACCCGCAACATATCCTCTAACCTGGGCAGAAGCTCTATCATATGAAACTGTTCAATATATAACAACGTGTTGACCCGTTCACTCCACTTTCCCGTCTTCAGAACCGACCGGTATGAACTTCCAAAGACTTGCCAGGATAACAGACGAATTCGCAGAGTCTCGTGCTCTACCGGACCTTGAGCAAGCCGTTGCAATAACAGCTGCTGCAAAACACTCTGTTGATCTCCACTCATATTCAATAAGTCAGCTTTCACTTCTCCTTGGCCCAGATACTGCTGTAACACTGAATCTTCGGAAAGTAATTCCTGCATCAGTACCGTCTTAACCTTTTCACTGTGTCTACTGCTATATTTCATCCATAAGATGTAACTGTAGATAACCAGCAAAAAAGCTAGTACACTTGCACATATGAGGCTGACCACATGTACTAACCAATCTGTATTACCTGCAAGCCACCCTCTATGATGTGAGCCGATAAGCTTGATATACATCCATTGTTGTCCAATCATTGCATGATTTCCCCTTAATCGAATAAACAGCCTTACAACGGGCACAATAATACAAAATTTTCAAATACACCCTGTGAATACATATCGGGTATATGATACACTAAGCTTTCTATCGGCTTTCTGCGTTTGTGATATAATAGGAACTGAAAATTCCGGCAATTCGTATTGGGTTCCGGATCTCCGGATAACATATTATTCCAGAAAGAGGGAGTTCTACGTGGCTCAAATCAGTCCGTACTACCTGCAAATCGGAGCAACCGTGGGCATGCTTGTCATGGCACTGCTTGCCATCTTCATCCGCATGAAAGCCAGTCACAGACCGGTGACCATTCGTAAAATCCTTATTCCTCCGCTCGGCATGAGCACAGGATTTCTCATGTTTGTTGTACCGGCAACACATGTTCCTCTACTCTGGGCATTCTTTGCGTTTCTGGTGGGCTGGTTCCTCTTCTCCTATCCCCTCATTCGCAGTACACGGTTTGAACGAGTAGGTGAAGAAATTTTTGCAACGCGTTCTCGCAGCTTTGCTTTTATCTTGCTTGGGTTGTTGGCCGTACGCCTGATCCTGCATGAAGTCATTCAGCGATATGTAAGTATTCCGCAAACAGGCGGATTGTTCTTCCTGCTGGCTTTTGGCATGATTGTACGCTGGCGTGTATATATGTACAAACACTACAAAGAAGTGCTGGTCGCCGAACACTAGTCACCCTACATAGACCACGCACAGATTTACAGATAAAAAAGACACGTTCTGCTGCACCCTCGGTGTGCAGAACGTGTCTTTTCGTTTTCAACCTAATTGTACATGTAAACCATTCAATATCTATTCAGGATCTGCAACCTTAACCAGTTGCTTGCCCAGATTATCTCCCGAGAAGAGACCCATGAATGCTTCCGGCGTCTGTTCGAACCCGTCCACAATGTTTTCTTCATACTGGATATGACCTTCCTTGATCCATTTCGCCAACTTGGCGCGGCCTTCCTTGAAGGATTTCGTATAGTCACCCAGCAGGAAACCTTTCATTAATGCTGTATTTGTTAACAGCAACGTCTGTGGTCGCATCCCGATATCCGGCTTCTCCAGATTATAAGACGAGATCTGACCGCATAACGGAATACGTGCATTCCGATTGATGTGGCGCAAGACTGCATCCGAGATGTCACCGCCAACATTGTCAAAGTAGACATCTACGCCGTCCGGGCAAGCCCGTTCAATGGCCGCTGACATATCCTGCTCCTTCTTGTAGTTCAACACCACATCGAAGCCCAGCTTTTCTTTCAAATAAGCGCATTTTTCATCAGAGCCTGCAATACCAACCACGCGTGCTCCCACAATTTTACCAATCTGACCTGCAATCATGCCTACCGCTCCGGCTGCTCCCGATACAACAACCGTTTCGCCGTCCTTCGGTTTGCCGATGTCCTCCATACCAAAATAAGCCGTCAGACCCGTCAGGCCCAGCGCACCCAGGTAAGCCGTGATTGGTGCTTCTTCGGTATCAATTAGCGAAAGATCAGCCGTATTCACTGCGGCATATTGTTGCCAGCCCCACATACCGGATACGAGGTCACCTTTGCGCAGATTCGGTTCCGAAGATTCCACAACCTGTCCAATGGCTCCACCCTTGATCACTTCATTTAACGCGTACGGTGCAGCATAGGATTTTGTATCTTTCATGCGGCCCCGCATGTATGGATCAACCGACAAATATAATGTACGTACCAGGACTTGCCCAGCTTCCGGTTCAGGAAGAGGTGCATCAATGAATTTGAAATTCTCTCTGGATGGGGCACCTTCGGGACGAGAAGCAAGTACGATCTGTTTATTTAAAGACACCAAAATTACCTCCTTGTTGCCAAGTGGACGCAAGGTTAACCCTTGTCAGCTGAGATCACTTACCACTGGCTCTGTGTTATCACTTCTTAATAGTTTAAACCGAAACAGGCGGTTCACAAACGTGGGCCGCCTTGAAATATGCAAATATCGTCACATTGTAGCTGCTTTTGGCTATTATTGTGCTGTCAAAATCACTGGACCATCCGCCGTAATCGCAATCGTATGTTCATACTGGGCAGACAGACTTCCATCCAAAGTACGAGCAGTCCATCCATCTGAATCCAGCTTACTTCGGAACGTACCAATATTCAGCATCGGTTCGATCGTAATAACCATGCCTTCCTTGAGACGCGGACCCCGATGAGGCGGACCGTAGTGAGGGACTTGTGGTTCCTCATGCATCTTCTCACCAATGCCGTGTCCGATAAACTCACGCACAACCGATAGGCCTTCACCTTCTGCATACACTTGAATCGCATTGGAGATATCTCCGATCCGGTTGCCCACCACGGCAAGTTCAATGCCTTTGTACAGAGAGTTTTTGGTTACATCCAGCAGATGTTGTGCTTCCGGAGTCACTTCACCTACGGCATATGACCAAGCCGAATCCGCCAGCCAGCCATTCAGATTAACGACCATGTCGATTGTAACGATATCGCCGTCTTTCAGTGCATATTTTCCCGGAAACCCGTGACAGATCACATCATTAACCGACGCACATGTCGCATATTGGTACCCGTTATATCCCTTTTGTTCCGGCGTAGCGCCATTTTTCTTCATAAAAGCTTCTGCAAACTGGTCGATCTCCTGTGTCGTAATGCCTGGACGAATCATTTTGGCAATTTCTCTATGGCATGCGGCGAGAATTTCTCCGGCTTTTTTCATATATTCAATCTGTTCTTTGGTCTTTATTGTAATCATAACAACTACTCCTGTCCGTTAAAATCTTATCCTGTCCTCTATTGTAACGCTAAACACTCAAAATAAAAAATTCCGTGCGATCAGCAACATCCTATTATACGCCAAGCTCCTGTCCAATGAATACAATTATCCATGAAAAAATCGAAACCCCTCCATATCTGGCCACGTATATGCTTAAAACAGTTGAAGTCGAAAGGGTGAAAGCTCATGTTCAAAAAGATTATCGGCAAACTTATCGATTCCAAATCTTCATCTCACCGCAAACGTCATAGCTCCTCCGACAGGCGCTCATATAAACGTCACAGCAGCTCCTCAGGCAAGCGTTCCTACAAGCGCTATTCTTCTTCAGATGTGAAATACCGGGATAGCCGTAGTGGCTCCGGGTATTACAAAAGCAGAAAATATAGCTCCAGCTAAGCGGCTTTCACGACTGCTTTTAAAGAGTAATGATCACACACCAGCTTATTAGACGCTACAATAAATCAATATGTAATAAAGGGGTGTTCGCTAGCCATACACACGGCTAACAGAACACCCCTTTATTGTTTCTATATAGTAAAAAGGAAAAAGACCCCTGCAGATATCATACGAAGAGGTCACGGATAACAAATATAGATCCGCCTATAGAGCTTATTCATTGTAATTTCAGCAACACATTCTCAATTTCTGCCTGTAACTCCGTCGCTCCACCCTCATAACCTGGACGGAGTCCAAGGAGTCGCTCCAACATCTGGTGCAATTCCGGCGTAAGCTTCAGTTCCTCCTGCCAGCTGGCGGGTTCACGGCCCTTCTCTGGCTCATAAGCCGAATACAGCATAAAGAGAAGAAAGTGGCCGATATCCTGCAAATCATGATCCGGTGTAGCCGGTTCATCTTCAGGCTCAGGGACTTCACGCATACGTCGCTTTAGCTCCGGCAACAACGGCTCCCCCAAGCGTCTCGCCAGGCCAAAGTCAATCAAATGCACCGTCCCTTCACGTAAAATAACATTGGGAATCCGCACATCTCCATGAATATATCCCTGCTCATGCACATGAGCCACTGGAGCCAGCAGTTGACCTGCCAATTCCACACATTCCCGCTCCGTATATCGAAGACCTTGCTCAAATATGCAATCTTCCAGCGTATGTCCACGAATATACTCGGTAACGATATAACTTCGTCTCCCGGATGTGAACACATCCAATAGATCAGGGATCGCCGGATGATGCAGACGTCTCATCACGTCCGCCTCCCGCTCCAACAGGTGCGCAGAGAGTCTGCCCTTGCTAGGCTTGGACTCCTTCAACGCCACTTCCCTGCCGTTCTGGTCATCTGTACACAGGTATGTCAGCCCATAGCTCCCCATACCCAGCAATTCCTGTATTGTATAACGCTCAGCAATGGTCGTGCCTTTCCGCCGAGGACGATACGTCCATAGTCCAAGCAATCTTTGCCAACTTCGTCGCAGCTCCACAGATCCTCCCACGCCAGCTTCCTGATCCACTCAGTCTTTATCTATACTGAGCAGTTCGTTGCCAGTCTTCATGTTGTATGGAGCTTATTATATCAGGCCCATAATGCAAAATCACGATGGGTAAATGCCTGTTGCTCAAGCTTCCTTATGCTTCTTGGGCAGGAACCCGAACAACATACGCAGGGATACTCCTTTGGGTTTGCGTTTTCTTCCCTGAAAACTGCGCAAGTTAGTCACGAGTTCACGATCCCGCTCTTCCTCCAGCTTCTCATTCATCCACAGGCGCTGCTTCTCCATCTGTTCCTGAAGCGCCATATGTGTCTCCGCCAGATGCTGAAGGGTCAGCTCCAGTTCATCGACCCGCTGTTGCAGCAGCTGTACCCGATCATCCTGCTGTTGTTCTACAGCACCATAAGTCACCTCACTTACCAGTTGCCCCAGACCTTCATAGGATCTCAGATTACCCATTATTTCAGGTTCTTCAGGGAGTACAGATGACATGACTGTCGCTGCACATTCCGCCTCTGACAGACCTTCAATTCCCACCACCGGTACATCCACTTCTACTACAGCTACAGGTGCTTCTGGAGCCAATACAGTCACCACAGCATCAGCCAAGGGTAGATTATGCTCTCTGAGTTCAGTCATCAGGCGTTCAATGCACTCGATGTCGTCGGACTTGAATAGTCTGGATTTGTTGGCGGACCGTTCGAACCGGTATCCCTGTTCTTCCAGTGCCGCCGCATATTTACGAAGAGTACTGGCACCTATGCCCAGGCTCTTGGCCGTTTCCGTCGTTGCTCCTGCTTCTTCAATCATCATTAATTCCCTCCCGGAATGAAGTCTTTTGGGAATCAATTTCATAATACCTTTAGTGAGTTATGAAATTGATTCTTGGATAAAAACATTATGGCTTCAGCGTTCCTTTATGGAACCGTCATCGGATCGGGGCAACCTGTCTCATGGATCAAGTATGCTTATCTTTTGCTTGTCCGTATGTATTCGTCAGCTTCTCGGCAGATCCCTTTGGCGGTTTTGTTCTGTTTCTGCGGATTCCTAAGAAGTTTTGTCAGGTATATGATCCGCACAAATAACCCCCCATCCGACAACAAACATGAATGCTGTCATGTCGAATGACACAGGTGCAAACGCCGTCAAATCTTATGATTATGGATTATTCATGTCAATTTTTTTAACTCCGTTACTCCAATACGCTCCCGCGATAGCGGATATCATTGCTGCACAGCTTTTTCATGTGTTATCTTATGTAACGTAGAAGTGCATTCCAGCATAAAATAAAGGACTATACTTAACATAGGACGCATTAGTAACGGATAAATTTCAATCTAAATGGGGGCTGAACGGCAGTGTTAGGCAAATCAGGCAAAGTAGCGGTGATCGGGGCGGGTCTTGTCGGTTCGAGTTGTGCGTATTCCATGATTAATCAATCGATATGCAGGGAAATTATGATGGTGGACCGGACGTATGACCGTGCTGTAGCACAGGCACTGGATTTTTCCCATTGTATGGACTTCACACATAACCGCACCAAAGTATATGCAGGAACGTATGCCGATTGTGGCAATATGGATGTGATTATCTTAACTGCCGGGGCGAATCCCAAGCCAGGACAAACACGGCTGGATATTCTGGAGGAAGCGGAGTCGATTGCCAAAGACATCGTGGTCCCGATCATGAACAGTGGATTTAACGGGATTTTTGTCGTCGCTGCTAATCCGGTTGACATAGTAACTTATATGGTATGGAAATTATCCGGCCTCCCGCGCGAACACGTCATCGGTACAGGCACGTCCATTGATTCTTCACGACTCAAAACACTGCTGTCTGAAGTCTTCTCCATCGATCCACGCAGTGTGCATGGTTATGCTCTCGGGGAGCATGGAGAATCCCAGTTCGTGGCCTGGTCGCATGTGACCATCGGTGGCAAACCGATTATGCACATTATGGATCAGCACAAGGAGCGCTTCAAACATCTGGATCTGGAGGATATTGCACGCAAAACAAAGGATGCCGGCTGGGAGATCTTTACCCGTAAAGGTTCTACCCAATTCGGAATCGGCAATGCCCTCGCGCATATCACTCGTTCCATCCTCAATGACGAACACAAGATCATCGCCGTATCGGCTATTCTGGACGGAGAGTACGAACAACACAACGTTTGCGTCGGTGTTCCAGCAATCATCGGTGGCAATGGCATTCAGGAGATTATCGAATTGAATCTGGATGCAACGGAACGTGAGAAATTCAACAATTCCTGTGAAATCCTATCAGGTAACATCAATCGTCTGACACTGGTATAAGCCATTCGTGTACAACTCCACACTGTATGCTTCGGCTCAACTTCAAAATCCTGCCGACACAAACATGCCAATAATACTCCATGCGAGGAGGATTATTGGCATGTTTGCGTTTATTATTTTTCACAGCCAGATGAATCAATTTCATAATTGATTTGAGTAGTTGTTCAATTTGGTGCAAGCTGAGGTTCGTCCCTTGGCCCCCATTGCTGTAACACCCGCTTCAACTCACTCAGCATAACCGGTTTGCTAATGAAGTCACGCATACCCATCTCCAGGCAAGCTTCCTTGTCTTCACGTTTGGCATTGCCTGTAACTGCGATGATTGGAGGTATGCGATCCTGTGGAATTAGGCGGCGTAACAGGTCTGTCGCCTTCAGTCCATCCATCACAGGCATATGAATATCCATCAGGACAATATCATAAGCATTCTGAGAGATGGCATCAATTGCCTCCACACCATTGGTACATACATCTGCGTGGTATCCGAGCTTCTCCAGATATTCTCGCAAAATCTTCCGGTTCACCGGATGATCCTCCGCCACCAGAATACGCATGGCCACCTTATCACTCTGACGTGTGCGATCATGATGGAACTGACTTGCTGTCTGTTCTGCTGAAGCATCTACACTCGCCGCAGGAACAGCAAACCGGAAGGTTGAGCCTTCCCCTTCTATACTCTCGACACTGATACTGCCTCCCATGATCTCCACGAGTCGCTTGGAGATGACCAGTCCCAGTCCGGTACCACCATACTTCCGGTTAATCACCGGGTGTAGTTGAGAGAAGGACTGAAACAACTGATCCAGCTTGTCAGCGGGGATGCCAATTCCCGTATCTTGCACCGCAAAATCAAGAACACTGTCTTCAGGCTTTCTGCCCTTGATAATATCCACGGCAACCTCAATGCTTCCCTGATCTGTGAACTTGAGCGCATTGCCAACCAAGTTCACCAGAATCTGCCGAATACGTATGGCGTCACCGACCATGAACTCAGGGATGCTCGGATTGAGACGATATCTGATCTCCAGATGTTTCTCATCTGCACGCGGTTTAAACAGTTCGGCAACCTGTTCCAACATCTTGCGTAATGCAAATGGTTCATAAGCCAGTGCCATTTTCCCGGATTCCAGCTTACTGAAGTCCAAAATATCATTAAGGATGTTCAGCAGAGCATCGCCGCTGTCTCGAATAATCTCGGCGTATTCACGCTGTTCTTCCGATAAATCGGTACCGATCAACAATTCTGTCATCCCCACGATCCCGTTCATCGGTGTCCGGATCTCATGGCTAACCATCGACAGAAATTCCGACTTGGCCTGAGCTGCCAGCTCAGCTGTCTCTTTGGCACGTACAATTTCACGTTCGCCAGTCACATCATTAAATACAACCACCGCGCCCTGAATCTGTCCCTGTTCAATAATCGGCGTCACCTGATACTGCACCAGAAAACTGCTGCCATCTTTACGCCAGAACACATCTTCCTTGATTGAACGTATCCGTCCATCCAACACGGTCATGTGGATCGGGCATTCTTCTTGTGGCAAATGACTTCCGTCTGCACGGGTGTGATGGATGATGGGATGTGAGTTTTTGCCAATGAATTCTTTCGCCTCATAACCGAACATCGAAGCTGCTGCTGGATTCATAAACATGGTGATTCCATCCGCATCCAAACCAAATATTCCTTCCGTAACCGTGTTGAGAATCAGCTCATGTTGCTTGCTGAGCTCCTGAATCCGTTCCGTGTATTCCTTGCGCTCGGTAATATCGGACACGATCCCATAAACGCCCACCATTTCCTTATCCACAATAATGGGCACATTCGTAACAGATACTTCAATTTTCCGACCACTTGAATTGACGACTCGGGTCTCATAATATTGCGGTTCGCCTTGCTTCACCATGTCAAAATAATGTTTGCCATGTTGCACTTCGCATTTATCCAGATTGGATAAAAAAGATTGGCCAATAAGCTTATTGCGCGGAATATCCAACATTTGCACCAGTTTGCTGTTCACTGCGCTGTATTTACCTTCCAGATTCAATGAATACACAGCTGCCGGGTTATGTTCGAACAACGATCTGTATCGCTGACGGCTTTCCCGAAGACGTCTTTCCGCATCCTTATGTTGGGTGATATCCCTGCTGATGCTTACAATCTGGACACTCTTGCCACGCTCTCCAGCCACAGGTTTCGCCAATGTCTCCATCCAGATATAATGTCCCTTCTTGTGCAACACACGCATCTTGCAGCCATTGCCGATCTTGGAAAGATCCATAGGGTCCGGATAATCTCCCGAATAACAATAATCCTTGAAGGACTTACCTATGACTTCCTCCGGCTTATAACCCAGTAAGGTGTACACGGAAGGGGAAACGTATAACAACTCGCCATCCGTAGCACAAGTTGTAATCAGATCTTGTGCATGGTCAGCCAGCACCTGATATTTCTCCTGTGCCTCCTTAAGCTCACGTTGCACTTCCAGGATATCGGTAACATCTTTGGCAATGCCATAGATTCCTACAACTTCTTTTCCCTCCGTTATAGGCACATACGTTATCTCTGCCTGTTTCAGGGAACCATCTTTATGATAAAAAGTAATGGGATTACTGACTGAACGTCCAGCCAGTACCTCTTTAATGTATTGTTTGCGTGAATTTTCACTGTCCGGAGGACAGATCTCACTCTGATTCATACGAATCAAGTCATCCAGTGTATACCCAGATATCCGCTCTACCGAGGGATTAGCATCAATATAGTTTCCATGGATGTCCATTACATAAATGGCATCCGGATGGTTAAAAAACAGTGATTGGTAAGAACTTCCCTCAGAAATAATGCGCTTCAGGGTTTCCGTTTTATTAATATCCAAGGCTTACCCCTCTTTTCTCAGCCAATATCTTCATCTAACAGGAGGGATTAATTATCCCTTACAAAAATGGGCCTACCCTCGAATAACCATGTAAGCCTGCCTAGAAACAGCTTTTTTTATTTTACCAGATTCTCGTCTCATTTTGCTTACAATCTATGATTCAATTCACATGATGTGTGAGGTAATACTTGGAATTTTGATTTACTTAGGAGGCGCCTTCAAAGGCAGACAATTTATACAAGGATCAATGTAAGCCTCTAACAAGCTTGAAGTTCAATTCCAAGTCAGCTGATTCTGGCGGATGGCTAAACGATTTTCTAAAGAACTCAGGACATCTTATTTGGCGTCCATGTGCCCTTTGTAAATTTTAAGGAACATCAGACACGTTAATCTCCATAATCTCCTGTTATATACGCTGCAAACGGTTGTTTCATTGGATATAACATGTCTCAGGTTCCTTAGATTGCTGAGATCACTTCAAATCCTTGAATAGTACTCCTCAGGTTCGTTAGGGAGTTGAGAGGATGAACCCGACCCCCACCTGAAACAAATTTTCTCAAAGAAAGAGAGATAAGCCGCTCTTATGATGCCTCGATATAAAATTAACGATACATTTTGTATCGAAAAGGCTATAATCTTTAAAAAAAGTTTTTTTGATTACGGAGAGGACGGATGAATCATGCTGCCCAACAGAGTTAAAATTGTTTACGGTAAACTAAGAGGTTTGGCCATCTTTGGTAAAATCCAGCCCTCAATGGGCCTGCTGCCACGAATCAGGGGTAAGGTTTATCTGAATAAATTGGGTGATTTGCAGGTAGGAAAACGACTTAACATCATAGGCAAACCTTGGGGAACCCAGTTAACGGTGGTCAAAGGCGCGCGATTAACGATTGGCGATGACGTCATGATTAATGCAGGTGTGGGGATTGCCGCTAACGTTGAAGTGACCATCGGCAATAATGTCATGATTGGTCCTCGAACAAGCATATTCGACAGTGCCTACCACCGGATTGACTCGCTGGATGACGGGAGCCAGACTGCCAAGCGGATTGTGATTCAGGATAATGCCTGGATTGGTACAGGCGCGCTTATTTTGCCCGGAGTGACCATTGGCAGAAATGCAGTTGTGGCAGCAGGAAGCACGGTAACCAAAGATGTACCCGAAAATACACTTGTAGCCGGGGCACCAGCCAAAATCATTCGGGAGTTGACCATTCATGATGGGTGGGTCAGACATTAGAAAAAATCCTCCTGAAGCATACATACAATAGAGCTTGCATGTTTTGCTTAAAGAGGATTTTGACTTACGATAACCAAGGGTGCAACGGATTATTCAGATTTCTTTTTTCGCAAAATACATCATGCCGATTCCAATAAAAATAACAGCACTGCCTCCAACAACCGCCAGCATTGTGATCAGTGGAACATTGTAGGCTCCGAAACCTGCGCCGTCCACGGGTGTCATCAGAATCATCGGTTGTGCCCATGGATAATACGGCCCATATGTCGCCGAGTTTACAATGAGAATATTCGGTATGGTCAATGCAAAATTCAGTGCGAGCGGTGCGGCAAAGCTGCTCCACACCAATGAAACGAACATCTGCAGGGCAGCCAGGGGTATACAGGCCAGCAAGCCAGGCAGCAGTTTACCTACCAAGAATCCCCAAGGTACTGGCATCGTAATGCCGTGAAACATGCCTGCCAGCAGAATGGACATCAGCAACAATACTTGCGTGCCCGCCAGAAGCATGAGTACAATCGTCAGTTTACCTGCATATACACCTGAACGTGTGAGCGGTAAAACCAGCATCTGCTTCCACCCTCCACCTGCATGTTCGAAACGGCAGACAAAGGACGTAAACACACCAGTCAGCATCGGTAACAATAACAATCCGTGCAGGAAAACCATCGTGGTCATCAATACCTGCCAATTGCCCGATGGCGTGGACAACAGTCCGATGAGCAGCGCAATGAGTGGACTCAGCAGAATCAGGAGCCATATGGGCGATTTGCTCATTTTCAATCGTTCAGCGGACAAGATTCGGAAGTACGTTGTCGCAAAGCTCATATCAGGCCACATCCTTCCGGCTAAAATGCACCATACCCAGCAACAGGATTAATAACCCTAGACCTGCCCCCATGCCTGCATACAGGTATGGATTAGGCCCATTCCAGGCCATCTGTGCCCAAGCGAGCGGAAAGCTCGGTGAGATACTGAGTGAGAACATACCCGTTATCGCGAGAACAATGCCCAGGGTGACGGGAAGCGCCTGATTTTTGTTAACCATCGTGAGCCACAACTCCAGTGACAACACCGGAAGTGCACCAGCCAAAGGCAATAGCCCCAGCTTGATCGCATGTGTCCAAGGTATTTCGCTGGCATGGAATCCGAGGATCAGACCCAGACCCACAATTCCTGCGGTTAGCAGCAGGCAGGAGATCACCAGCAGCACACAGGCAAGCAGGAACTTGGCTAAATACACGGCTGGTCTGGGAATGGGCATCGCGAGCAACTGTTTCCACGATCCCTGTTCATGCTCAACATTGGCGATCATGGAGCTGAGAATGGTTGCTCCCAGCATCAGAGACAAGGGCACAAAGACAACCACATTGCCCAATAATCCGCCCCACAGGTTATCTGCATACTGCTCTTTCAGATAGTCCAGCCGTAAGCCAAAATTAAGCGCCTGCATCGCTGTCAATCCAAGAGGGGCCAGAAAGACAAGAAACCAGATCCCTTTCCCCCGAATCTTGAGCCAGTCTGACGATAATGCACGCCCGGTCATATGGAAGCCCCCTCGCCAATGACCCGCATGAACAGATCTTCCAGCGACTGACGCTGTTCCTCTACACGATACACATCATGATCCTGTTCAATTAATCGGCGCACAAGCAGTGCCACTGAACTGTTATCCATATAAGGGAACGTTAACGCAGCACCTTGTTGCTGACCAAATTGTCCCTGTTCTCTCGCCAGCTTCATAGCCTCTTCCGGCTCGGAAACCGTTAACCGGATAGAGCTACCCGTCTGACTATGCAGACTTGCGATAGTATCCTGAAGCACCATCTTGCCTTCACGGATAATACCAACACGACTTGCCATCTGTTCGACTTCACTCAGCAAGTGGCTGGAAACCAGAACGGTAATGCCATGTTCCAGAGGCATGCGTTTGATCAGTTCCCGAATCTCCTGAATACCGGCAGGATCAAGCCCATTCGTTGGTTCGTCCAGAATCAGCAGCTCCGGTTCACCCAACAAAGCGCTGGCAATACCCAGACGTTGCTTCATCCCAAGGGAATACCCCTTCACTGAACGTTTGGCATCCTTGGTCAGATCTACAATGGACAGCACTTCAGCAATTCTTGATTTTGGTACATTGATGATGCGGCGCAAAGTTTCCAGATTCTCTACTGCGTTCAGATGTCCGTAATAGGATGGGTATTCGACCAAGGAACCCACACGGCGCAAAATATCCATGCGATCCTTGCGGATATCCTTGTCGAAGACACGGATCACACCTTTGGTTGGTTTAATCAAGCCGAGAAGCATGCGAATCGTTGTTGTTTTGCCGGCGCCGTTGGGACCGAGGAAGCCGTAGATATCTCCCTTTTTAATATGCAGATCAAGTTCACGGACCGCTGCACGGTCCCGGTATGTTTTCCATAAATTCGCCGTTTGAATAATATTTTCACTCACTGTATGATCACCTCGGAACTATCGTAACCTTCCAAGGTTAAAGCCAAAGTAGTCTCTAGTTTAAGTTTAGTTTAAAAAAGCTATTTCAGCGGTTTGTTGTTTTCCCTGTTTCCCTTACCACTGTAGATATATGTCTGGACACCCGTATCGGAACTGTCTACCCGCTTGCGCAGACCCATCTCACGAATCAACAGGTCTACAATGGATAAGCCTAGACCTGTGCCTTTTGTGTCGGAATTCGGTTGCATTCCCGGACCCCGATCCTGAATAACGATTGCCGTCTCACCCTGAATCTCCTGAGTAGATATACCAATATATTTCCCGCTGGCGGCATGACGGATCACGTTTTGGAACAAATTATCAAGAATACGGCGCGTGCCCTGTTCATCCATATGCCAGATCAGCGGTTCCTCTGGCAGGTCAATATCAATCTCAAATTGCTCTTTCTCCCAGACCGGGTACCAGGCCGCCGCCGTTTCCCTGACGATCCGCAGTATATCTTTCTCTTCCAGCTTCAGTGTATATTTCCCACTTGTGAGCAAATTGTAGGATAACATGTTGTCGATGAGCCCCCCGAGGTCCTCCATCTTTGCTTCCATGCGATGTAATGAACGGTCACCTTGCTCACTCAGCTCTTCCTTGTGCAAAGCATGCATATGTCCACGAATCACCGTTAGCGGGGTACGCAGATCGTGGGAAAGCCCCGCAATGAGACGTTTGCGCAATTGTTCTTCCTCGCGTTCACGGTGGCGGCTGTCGGATAGTTGATGCACCATCTGATTGAAGGATTCTTCCAGTTGACCAATCTCGTCTGACCGGCGGATATCTACCGGAAGTGGGAGACCTTCCTTGCCTGTGGTCATCATGGCCGTCTGCAAACGAATAAGTCGTTTGCGAATGCGTGCGAAAAAGAGAATCGACATAATGATGAATATCAGAAAGATGAGGGTCATTACGATACCAAGATACAAGAGTTCCATGAGCCCGTTACTCTGAATTTGCAGAAGTGATCGCGGCACTTCAATGACCATGAAGCCCTGTCCTCTGTCCTGTTCATCTCCGCCAATATATGCAACTACGGTCAGTGGATCGCGAGAGGAAGCTTCTTTCATGAATTGCACCGTATTGTTTGCATTCCATAAGGCTGGAATATAAGTCTCTGTCGTTTGCCCGGAATCCAGTGACCATCTCAATGTCGTGTCTGTCCTGCCATCCGGAGACGTGGAATTCAGAAGCGTTACATCTTCACCCCCAAGAATAAAGAGGGTCTCCCCGTTCACATTCACACGATACATGGAAGATTTGGGATACGAGCCATGTAATAGCTCCAACCGGGCCTTAATCTCATTATCCGAAGCACCATCCAGGTTCTTCGCTTCATGTGACCAGAGGTCACTGATACGGGTAACATCACCGTAAGGCGCGGCACGGTTCATATTCGTGTCCGTGTTATTCACTACGACAATATATATAACGGATATAATCGGAAGTACAACGGGCACAAATAATACAGCCGCCAAGATCAGGAGGATGTATCTGGACATCAAGGACCGCCCAAAGCGAAGCTTGCGCCGCCCGGATTGCTTTTGCTCCATGCTTTGATCTCCCTTCATGATCTTCCGTTCCCTGAACCACCGGATCATGGCTTCTTCACACGATATCCCACACCACGGACTGTCTGAATAATTGCAGGATTGGCCGGATCAAGCTCCAGCTTTTCGCGTAGATGTCGAATATGTACCATCAAAGTCTTATCTCCATCCAGATAGGGCTCGTTCCAAACGGCTTCATAGATCTGCTCTTTGGTTCGAATCATGCCCATATGTCGTAGCAGGTAGGCGAAGATGTGGAACTGTTTTCCCGATAAAATAATCTCATCCCCCGTCTCCTCATTGATGATCCGATTGTCCTTCTCATAGATGGAGAGATGATCCAGCTTCAGGGCTGTATCCGTGGATACCGCTGTTCCTGCCTTACGCAGTTGTACTTCAATCCGGGCAGCCAGTTCATCGGGGTGAAATGGTTTGGTCACATAGTCATCGGCAAAATCAAGACCGTGCAACTTATCGTCAATGGACGTTCTGGCCGAGAGCATGACAATGGGCACGGCGGGATGTTCTTTTTTCAGTCGCTGGCCCACCGTAAATCCATCCAGCCCAGGCAGCATGACATCCAGAATAATGAGTGAACAACCGACAGCAGCCTCCGCTGCACCTTCACCACTGCCGAGCCATACCACCTCATAACCGCGCTCCTCCAGATCGGCTCTGACCCAAGTCGCAATTTCCGTATCATCTTCAATATATAACAGTTTGGTTTTCATCCGAATATTCGTTTCCTTTCTGCCCCCAATGGGTTAATGATATATCTGAGCATCATCATGATAAAAGCTGTCTATATCATATGGATTCATGTCTTGTTGAGCAAATGTTGAAGCCTTTACGTTACCACACATGCTAATTATAGCTTATCCATTAACGTGGGGAATGTCATATTAATCAAGTCTACCAAGTACATATCAGTGCTACACCTGACGGGAGGAAATTCATTATGCTGCTGGAAGCCATCTATCATCAACCGAAACGAAACTGGGCCTATGCCTATGACCAAGATACAATCCATCTGCGCCTGCGTACCAAAAAGAATGATCTGACAGAGGTACATGCCCTGACCGGGGATAAATATGCGTGGAATGCAACCAAAGCGCTAGTTCCCTTAACCAAGTTTACCTCTGACTCCATGTTCGATTATTACGAGGGTGAAGTGAAACCTCCCTATCACCGACTGAAATACTCTTTTCTGCTCAAAAACGGAGACGAACAGATCTGGATGACCGAGACGGACTTCCAGGAAGAAGAACCGGACGACCCGGGCCGTATGTTCCAGTTCCCTTATATTCATGCCGGAGCTGTATTCACACCCCCCGCATGGGTTAAGGATGCGGTGTTCTATCAGATTTTCCCTGAACGATTCGCCAACGGCAACCCGGATATTAGTCCGGAAAAGGTAGAGCCGTGGGGTGGTGAGCCGACACCTTTCAATTTCTTCGGCGGTGACCTTCAGGGCGTGATCGACCATCTGGATTACATCAGCGATCTTGGCATTAATGCGATCTACTTCACACCCATCTTCGAAGCCACTACCAATCACAAATACGATACCGAAGACTACCTGCGGGTGGACCGGCACTTTGGTGACGCAGATACCGTGAAAAGACTGGTCGAGCTGTACCATGCACGCGGAATTCGCGTACTTCTGGATGCTGTGTTCAACCATTCCGGGAAGACATTTGCGCCGTTTGTGGATGTGCAGAAGAACGGAGAACAATCCAAATACAAAGACTGGTTCCATGTACACGAATACCCGCTGGACGTGAAGGACGGCATTCCAACGTATGAGACCTTCGGATTCGAAGCGCACATGCCAAAGCTGAATACGGAGAATGCTGAAGTTAAGGCCTATCTGCTGGAGGTTGCCGAGTACTGGATCAAGGAAGTGGGTGCGGACGGATGGCGGCTGGATGTGGCAGACGAAGTGGACGATGCATTCTGGCGTGATTTCCGCCGTGTAGTCAAAGCCGCTAATCCGGATGCCTACATTCTGGGCGAAGTATGGAACGAGTCTTCCTCCTGGTTGCAAGGCGACCAGTTCGATGCGTCCATGAACTATCCGTTTACCGATGCCGTGAATGCTTTCTTTGTGAAAAATACAATGCACGCCGAACAATTCGCGAACTCCATCGGGCGACAGTTGTCCCGTTACCCGCTTCAGGCCAGCGAAGTGGCGTTTAACTTGCTGGACAGCCACGATACCCCGCGGCTGCTCACGCTGTGTGAAGGCGACCAGCGCAAGATGAAGCTAGCTGCGTTATTCCAGTTCAGTTACATGGGTGCTCCGTGTATCTATTACGGAGACGAGATTGGCATGGACGGCGAACATGATCCGGGCTGCCGTAAATGCATGGAATGGGATGAAGCGAAGCAGGACCGAGAGCTGTTCGACTTTTATCAGAAACTGATCTCCCTGCGTCATGCTCATCCTGCCCTGCGTGCAGAAGGCACCGTTCGTTTCCTGCAGGCTCGTCATGATGGCAGCCAACTGGTATTTGAGCGGCAAAATGAGGAGGAACGCATTTTGGTTCTGTTCAACCGATCAGAAGAGACAGCTATTGTCGAGCTGGAGGCCGGTGACGAGGAATGGACCGAGTTATTCGGCGGAAACCATCGTACCGCCAAGGAAGATAGAGTACTTGCCATTGAACTGCCTGCGTATGGATATGCCGTACTGAGTACGGCTGTGAGCCAGGACTAGAGTTATAAATACACATATATCTGAGCCACATCTAGGTAGCCTATCTTCGCTTCATCTGGCAGCATAAAACAAGCGTCCTGCATAACCCGGATTCGGGTTCGCGGACGCTTGTTTTTGTATTTTTGTATTCGCCGTTATACATCATAATGTCACTGATTTATATATCGGTGGTCCCGGTTCAGCTTAAACCCGAGTATCCTTGTCCACTTGAGCATTGTCCGCCCCACTTGTAGTTGTGTCAGAATCCGCTGGCTTCGACTCAGGCTCAGGCTCGGCACGCTTGGCCTTTGGTTTAGCCAGCTTCTGCATCATTTTTCGGCCGGTTGGTGTCTGGGCCAGTCCACCTTGGGCTGTCTCCCGATGGCGGCTCGGCATTGCACTGCCTACTTCCAGCATGACATCGATGACTTCGTCTGACGGAATGGCACTACGCACTCCGGCCAGGGCCATATCAGCCGCAGCCAGCGCCGTAACTGAACCCAGTCCATTACGGACGATGCACGGGATTTCAACAAGGCCTGCGACCGGATCGCAGATAAGGCCCAGTGTATTTTTTAACGCCAAACCAACGGCATGAACGACCTGTTCCGGTGTACCTCCACGCAGTTCAACCATGGCACCCGCAGCCATGCCAATAGCGGAACCCACTTCCGCCTGACACCCACCCTCGGCGCCGGAGATAAATGAATTGTTGGCGATTACATAACCAATCGCTCCCGCACAGAACAATCCGTTCACCAAATGTTCGTCCGTCCAGCCAAATCGCTCCTGTGAGCTAATAAACACCCCCGGGATAATGCCGCAGGAACCGGCTGTTGGTGTTGCCACGATCCGGCCCATGGAGGCATTCACTTCAGATACACACAGGGCATACGCCATGGCAAGTGCGGAAGCATCTCCTGAACAAGTCTCACCCTTGCGAATGTACTCGGCCATTTTTTTGCCGTCTCCACCTGTTAATCCACTGCGTGATGTCGTATCTTCCGTTAACCCTTTGCGTACCGCTTCCTTCATCACCTGATAATATTCAGACATCTGCTTCACAACATCCGCTTCCGGTGTATTGGTCTCCTGAACCTGCTCCTCGATCATCAGCTGAGCAATGGTTTTGGATTCTGCTGTACAGATCGTATTCAGTTCGTGTAAATGTTTAAACCGCATCCGAATCAACTCCTCTCTTCAAATCGATAACACGAATGTCCAGCACATGGTCCAGCTCTTTTAGACGCTTGAGCATATCAGGATTAGGCACACCATCCATTTCCATCGCGGTAAGTGCTTCGCCATCACGGGCTTTCCGGTCCACCTGCATATACCCGATGTTAACCCCGGATGAACTGATCGTGGACGTTACCGACGCAAGCACCCCTGCTTTGTCTGCATGTCGCAGAACGAGTGTTGGAAACTCACCACTAATCTGAACACGAAAATCATTCATCGAATGCACCGATACGCTTCCACCACCAATGGATGCACCGATTAAGGAGCAGGCACGTTCTCCATGCCACAACTCAATTTTGACCGTATTTGGATGAGGAGCAGGCAGGCCACTTGTATAAAACTCAACCTCCATCCCCGCTTCCTCTGCGTATTGCTCTGCATCCGGGATACGCGGATCGTCTGTGACATAATCCAGCAGACCACCGATCAGTGCCAGATCTGTTCCGTGCCCCTGATACGTATCTGCAAATGAACCGTACAGCGTCAGCCGGGCACGATCTGGCGTACATCCTAGCCACTGTCGAGCAATTCTCCCTAACCTTGCCGCTCCAGCTGTATGTGAACTTGAAGGCCCCGTCATCGACGGACCAATAATTGAGAAAACATCTTTAAATCGCACTTGTAACCCTCCATTATTAATCATGATTCATATTTGTAAAATGTATTCGTCATTTCGATCCAGGAGTTTCATCTACAATGTCCCTTTTTTTTGGATATGATGACATCAAAAAAGGACAGAAGAAGGCCTTAGGCCCTCTCTCTGTCCTCGATACCTGAGAGTTTCACGATCAGCAGTGTCTCACGACAAGGGTGCATTGCCTGCGATTATAGACAAGTTCACCGGGCTGACTGATCATATACCCCTTGGGTGGCGCAGTTCACGCACTCTCCAGAGTTGCGTCCAACGATGGTACATTTACCTGAGAGATTAACCACTGCGCCGGGTGCGCAGCAGCTTGCTCCTTCGGTGCCTGAGCACTAGCCATTGTGCTCGGCTAATCCAGGTCTCTCCCGCTCGTTATCATCCGCTGTATTATTTTAATTCAATTCGAATTGGTATATTTCTAAATTTTTGATCAAGTATACCCATAGAGTAATGTACAATATCATATATGTCAACAAAAGTAACGTGTAATTATCATAAGTTCGATGTCTATTTTAACTGAAACGAATAGCATTAATATTTCTCACTTCCGCTGAGGCACTCGTGACGTTGCTAGTTGTCGTAAATTGGATACTTATCGTGTATGCATTAGTCGTTGTAGCCGGGGATGTATCCACGTAAGTGTTGGAGGAAAGAAACCTCAACGTTCCCGAAGCATTACCGCTTCGTGAGAGCTGCAATTGATTAATTAAAACTCCATTACGTCTCAGATTAATGTTATACGCAATACTCCAGTTAGCCCCTACAACTATTGCTATTTGTGTACTATTATCGATTTTCACGCGTTGACCTGCCACTACAGGTACATTAAGTGTCTGAATCGTCGTTTCAGCTACTAATGAAAGACCCAACGCCGTGGTCTGGCTATCAGCAAACAAGGAAGAATCCGCAGGAGCAGAAGCTGCTGTTGATCCGATCGCACCTGTAGCCCCAGTGACTCCTGTTGCTCCCGTCAATCCGGTTGCACCTGTAACACCAGTATCTCCAGTCGCCCCTGTTACGCCTGTTGCACCTGTAGCCCCAGTAACTCCGGTCGTCCCCGTTACGCCTGTCACTCCCGTATCTCCAGTAACTCCGGTCGCACCCGTTACCCCGACTAGACCGGGGTCCGCTCCTAACAATTCCTCAGACACCAAACGATGTGCCGTTACCAGTTGACCGTTCTCGTTTTTCCCCCATACGGAAATCTGAACTTCATCCTCCGTATCATCACCTGTGATAAATATAAACTCAAATGCATCCAAATCTGCATAATAGTCATTTGTTATAACCTGGTTAGGCAAAACATTAAACAATTCCTCAACGTATAGTGTGCGAACACCATTCAAATAATAGCCTTGAACCAGAACGGTAGAGAAACTAGTGAGACTCCAATTGTCTAATTTCACTGTAATTCTCTGTGTAGGACGCTCGCCGCTTCCCACCACTATATTATTTTCTATTGGCCCTGTTGATAAAACAGCCATCCTGCGATGCCCCCTTCTCCTGCCTGCATCACCAAATCAAGATTGTCTTCTATGAATATGCATATTGAACTGTAAACGTGAAGTTGCCCTCTTGCCTTTTTGGAATGGACTGAAAGGAGATCGAATAGATATCCACCACACCAAAAGGAGAATATACAAAAAAAGCTGCCGCTTCGTTTCTGCGGCAACCTTATTATTATTCTTTAGCTCATCTAGACGGATTGGGAAGGGTCAGTTCTTCCGCCCAAGCTTGCAGCTTTGCCTTTGTCCATCCTTCGTTTTCACCCATGATGGAGTACCGCAAGCCATTCTCACTCCATGATATGTTCCGAATGCTCTTCATATATGAACCCTCGGTGTTACGAACCTTAATCTCGGCTTCATCCGGTATTAGTGTATCGTCCACATTTTCTTCCGGCATCTTGAATACAGTCAGGCTGACTTCTACCTTGTCGTTACTTACATAATACAAGGTTACTTCATCTCTGCTCAGCTCACCGCGCGATGTAGACATTTCGATCCGTGATAGTTCGAATTCTCCACTCATGTCCTGTAGGAACGGCTGTTCCAACGCTTTTTCCGCTTCCTCTAGGGTCACTTCGGAATTCTGCATCATATCGTTCAAGTCCTTCACATCGACCTCCTTAGGGATGTCAATTACGAAAGTATCCTTTGTGAATTCAGGGTCATACTGAATCGGATCATAGACCATTTCTGATTTTCCATCCCCATATGCGCTGTTTACTTTGACAATCATCCACGTTTTGGGATCTACCCAATACTCTGAAGATATGGAGAATGCGCCTTCTTCTTTTGGTGTCAATTCAATATGAATGACGTCCTGTCCATGAAGTTTCTCCTGTCCCATCATATTCACATCATGCGTAGTACGTAACCGCTCTAGTTGATCGAGCAATATTTGCTTCTGGGTTTGATTAGGTTGTTGTGACACGGATGATGCATCCATGGAATATGCTGCCCCTGTTTCTTTTTCATATATGATGATCTTCTTTCCATCATTAACTGCGTAACTGACATTGCCATTCTCTGATGTTTCCGTGCGCTTTCGTCCGGTTTCACCATCTACCCATTCCTTAATTTGCATCGTGTTAGTCAGCTTGTCATCCGCCCATATCTTCATCACACCTTCCGCATAATACGAGGCGGGTTCTGTTTCTGCTGAGACAACCTTCTCAATCATCTCATCTCCTGACATAGCCAGCATATCCTTCTCCGCGCAACCTCCAAGCAGGGCGCCTGCCAACACAGCAGTACCCAGCATCATCCATCCTTTTTTCATCATCTTATCCACCCTCTCTGCGTTTACATTCTCCATGTTCAGGCAATCGGCATGCTGCCAGCGTTCCATATCCTTCGTATGACCACATGCGCATATCCCCTCCGTGCTTTATTGCAACCCGTTTGGCTATACTCAATCCCAATCCCGAACCACCTGCATATGTCTTCTCCTCCTGATTCTGGTGTTGAACATAGGGTTCGAAGATACGAATGAGCTGTTCCTCAGGAATAGCAGGACCTTCGTTTTGTACTATGATCAATGTTGCTCCCGCCCTGTAGTTATCCAATTCAGCTCCAAGCGGAGGAATAATCCATTCAGGAAGCTCCCAATCTGAAGCAATAACCCCTAGTCCCATTACACCGTTCGTCCTTGTGTGGCGTAGTGCATTATTTATCAGATTATCTGTCAGGCGCATCAGTTGTTCGGGATGAACTCGGTACAGTTGATCTGTGCGGACATCCATCTTCACGTCAATCTGACCACGCTCGGCAAGTCCCTCATAGCTCCCAAGCAGCATATCAAAAAACTCTTCACCTTCCACCTTAACCATGGCCATCTCCGATTCACTGGAACCCAACGCCGTATACATCTCAAGTTCACTAATCATCTGTTTCATCCGCTCCACATTTCCGAGCAGCACATCCTGATATTCCTGCCTTTCAAGGCGTTTCAGTTGACGATCACCGTTAAGTACTTCCGTATAGGCACTAATGGACATCAACGGTGTTTTCAGATCATGGGATAACGAGGCGATCATGAGCTCTTTTTCTTTTTGCTCCCTCTCCACATCGGCCTGAGTATGTCTGATCTTGTCTTGCATTGCATCAAACTGTTGGAGCAAGATGCCCATTTCATCATGACGAACAGGTACCACATCCGTAGCAGCCTCTCCCCGTGCAAAAGCATCCATTCGTTCTATGAGATATTTCATCGGCCGAAAGAGCTTTCGGGATAGCAACCACAGCACTGTTCCGTATAACAGAATAAAGAAAGTAGCAGCGAGACCCATGACCCAGGTAGTCCGCAAGGATATGCCTTCCAGCCAATCTCCACGTAGCATGACGATTTCGTAAATGCCGACCAACTCACCCTTTTCCCATACGGGTTTCTTCAACGAAAATGTACGATGACGAATCTGTAAGTTGTACAAATTACGATACAGCTCCGCCCCCCCAACGGTGTAAGCTCCAGCAGACCATGTACTCCCCTCTGATGTGTACACCCGAATCCCTGTTGGTAAATACAGAGCAAAGTTCACCCGGCCATTCTCCAATTCAGAGAGTGCAGCGAAAGCATCAGGCGAGTGCAGCTGGTACAGTTCCGGGTCAGATAAAGCCAGTTCAATAGGAGCCAATTGTCCGGACAACTCCACATATTCCGTTACGGCACGCTGATCATTGTAATAGTTATACAGGGAGTACAGCGCCCACCCAGCAGCGACAGGCAGCAGCATTACAATGAGGAAGGCAAGCATTAACCAGTACTTCAACTTCATTCCTCAGGCTCCCCCACGAACCGGTAACCACTGCCCCACACCGTCTGAATCCAGCGTGGATGATGGGGCTCGTCACCAAGCTTGGCCCGAAGGCTCTTCACATGAACTGTGACTGTACTCGAGTTCCCCGCCTCTGGCTGACTCCAGACATGTTCATACAGTTCCGCCTTGGTAAACACCCGGCCAGGATGAGAAGCAAGTAGTATGAGCAAAGCCCATTCCTTGTTGGTTAGTGCCACATGTTCTCCATGAACCTGTGCGCGCTGATTCAAATAATCAATCGATAACCCATCGTTATACTGTCTATCTGTCGAATCCGGCTCTACGCCCTGATATCTGCGGTACCTATTCAGATGAGATTTAATGCGAGCTGTAAGTTCCGTTAGACTGAAGGGCTTCGTAATATAATCGTCAGCTCCCAGCCCAAGCCCCCTGACTTTGCTCTCTTCCTCGATTCGAGCACTCATCATGAGCAGCGGAACATCGCTGATCAGTCTAATGTTTTTGCATACCGTGAACCCATCCATTTCCGGTAGCATCAGATCCAACAAGACTAATTGATAGGTTCCCTCCCTAAAGTCTTCCCAGCTCTCCAAACCGCTTGATGCCCAAGTTACACCATAACCCTCATGACGTAGATGGTCTCTCAAAATACGGGCAATCTCCGGATCATCCTCCACCAGCAATATATTCTCGCTGTCTCTCATCGCTGCTTCATCCTCCCATGACTATATTGTAGCTAAGAAAAGTTGACTCTCCTCAGAGTTTATACTTTCTTCATAAATGTCCATTACGATCGCTATCTAATGCATGCAAAAAGAGCACCCCGATTGTTCAGGACGCCCAGGTAATATTCACAATCTTAATCCTAAGTTATAGCTCCTAAAAAAGGAAACACCTCATAACTCATAGAAGATGCTCTCGTTCTGTACATAGGGTCTACAATACTTGCTGCATAGCTTCGGCATGCGATCTTTCATCCATTCGTGCCTCGACTCATTCGCCATCTGAAAGGCATAATAACCCAGTGTAAAGATCAACATAAACCCTTCCATTAACCGGATATCACGATCCGTCAGTGGTGCGATCTGTTGGGTATAACCGGATAAGAATATGTCACGTTCCTCCCGATTGAACATAAGTGCTGCCCCTCCGGCATCAAAAAGATAATATCCATAACCGTGTAGACAAAAATCAATCATGGAAATCCCCTGCTCCGTTATCAGCAGATTGTTGCGAGTAATATCCCCATGAATGATCCCCCATGTCCCTGCGTGCTGCGGGTATGTTTCTAACTGCTCATTAATGTTCTCAAACGTCTCACGAAGCAGATCGAAGTCTTCCGTTGTAAAAATCCCCAGTCGGACGCCTTCATCTAGCTGCCCGAGCATGACCAAGTTCTCATGGCTATTGCCATATGCCGGCCGCACCTTTGTTCGATCTGTCTGATTCTGCTCACGCCCATATTGATGAAGCATCTGCAGCTGTGCCCCCAGATCATAGATCTGCTCTGTTGTCAGGCGTTCTCCCTGCTGGATGTCCCTTCCCTCAATCCACTCCAGTACTGTACAGCAGATTTCTTTACCTGCCTCACTTGTCCATACCGTGACCCATTCACCCGATACATTCCGTACCGGATGCTGCACGCGCAATGCTGTCGTTGCCTTTAACTCATGAAGCAGGTTCATCTCTGCCTCCAGCGCAGGAAGCGTATGCTGAATGCCGGTCATACTTGCATATGCGGCTTGATGGATACGTAGCAGATACTTCTGCCCGCTTGCTTCATCAACGACATGATATGTCAGATTCTCATTATGACGAATATATGAAACGACAGGTTTCTCAATAGTGTAGTTCTGTATAATCTGAGCTGCCATATGGTCGTAAGACATCTGATCCGTAGTGATTATCAACATCTCCTTCGAAGTCATGTAAACGTTCTCCACACTAAATATCGTAGCATAATGTTTATCCCGCATACAGAAAATCCCACTAAAATTATAAATTAAAAAAGCACAATCCCCGAACAACCGTCCAGGCATTGTGCTTTCTTTTGTCTCTATTATTTCTTAATCTCTTTGTCTATTACTCTATGTTACACTCCATGATCCAATTAACCGAAACGACCCATAATGTATTCTTGCGTCAGACGATTGTCCGGGTTCGTGAAAATATGCTCTGTATCCCCGTGCTCAATCATGCTTCCCAGATAGAAATAAGCTGTATAATCCGAGATGCGTGCCGCCTGCTGCATGTTATGGGTAACAATAACAATCCGCAGCTCCTTCTTGAGCTCGGTAATCAACTCTTCAACTTTACCCGTAGATACCGGGTCAAGTGCAGATGCCGGCTCATCGAGCAGCAGAATCTGTGGTTCAACAGACAAAGCGCGAGCGATACATAGGCGCTGCTGTTGTCCGCCAGAGAGAGACAGAGCTGACTCATGCAGTCTGTCTTTCACTTCGTCCCAGAGCGCAGCACGGCGCAAGCTTTTTTCCACAATTTCATCCAGTGCCTTCTTACTCTTCGTACCACGGTAGCGGGGGCCAAACGCGATATTGTTGTAGATGGACTTATGAAAAGGATTTGGCTTCTGCCACACCATGCCAATCTTCTGGCGAAGCTTGATTACATCGGTTCCAGGCTCATTCAGATCGTTACCGTCCATCCAGATATGTCCCTCTGTACGGGAACCGGCAATCTCGTCGTTCATCCGATTCAGCGACCGGAGGAACGTGGATTTACCGCAACCAGACGGCCCAATAAGAGCCGTTACGCTTGCTTCAGGAAACGTCAGGCTAATCTGCTTGACCGCCTGGAAATGTCCATAATATATGCTTAACTGTTCCGTACCAAAAGGTATGGCCATGTTGGTTCCTCCTTATTTCGAAGCTGTCATGCGGCGGAATACAACCCGACCGATCCAGCGTGCACTTAGATTGAACGCCAGCACGAGAATGACAAGCACGGCCGATGCCCCTGCTGCCACTTCTTTGGAATCTGGCCCAATACCTTCACTATTCACTTTCCAGATATGGACAGCAAGTGTCTCTGCCGGACGGAAAGGATTAAGCGGTGATCTTGGACTCGTCGGATTCCAATCTGTAAAGTCCAAAGGTGGACTACTCATACCTGCGGTGAACATCAGCGCAGCTGCTTCACCGAAGATCCGGCCCGATGCCAGGATCGTACCCGTGATCAAGCTCGGCAATGCCACAGGCAGTAGAATGGAAGTGATAATCTTCCACTTGGACAGTCCAAGCGCCAGACCTGCTTCCTTCTGTTCCTTCGGAACAGCCCGGAAGGCCTGCTCCGTTGTCCGTACCATTAGTGGCAAGTTAAAGATCGCCAGAGCCAAGGCACCCGAGATCAGGGAGAACCCAAGACCAAATTGATTTACTAGCAGCAAGAGACCAAACAAACCGATAACGATGGATGGGAATGATGACAATACTTCAACGACCAGACGAATGAAGCTGGTAATCTTGCCTGGTTTGGCGTATTCCGCCATGTAAATCCCGCCGCCCCATCCGAGTGGAATGGTAACAATCAAGGTCAGGACAAGCAAGAATACGGAGTTGAAGAGCTGTGGACCAATCCCGCCGCCACCCTTAAGCAACTGTGGTGCGCTCGTCAGGAAGTTCCAGCTAATATGCCCAATGCCTCTATACATGATGAATCCAAGCAGACCGAGCAATAGAATAACAATGAACAGGGCCAGTACAACGATAACGGATGTTGCAATTTTATCTACCGTCTTTGCCTTCATTTTCATACCCGGTTTCTCCTTTCAAGCAGGCGAACCAGAATGACGAAGACAAAGGTCATCACCAACAGGACAAGCGCCATACTCCACAGTGCATTGTTATGAACAGAACCCATCGTGGTGTTACCCATGCTGAGTGTAATTACACTTGTTAATGTTGAAGCTGATTCAAGCAAGGATGTTGGAACATGCGGTGCATTACCAATAACCATCTGCACAGCAAGTGCCTCACCAAAAGCACGGGCCATACCCAAAACGACACCTGTCAACAAAGCTGGCAAAGTTGTTGGAATAATGACACGGTAGATGGTTTGCCAGCGAGTGGCACCGAGTGCATAGGAGGATTCACGCAATCCTTTTGGCAACGCGGACAATGCATCTGCCATAATACTTGTTACCGTAGGAAGAATCATTACCGCGAGAACAAGACATCCGGCTGCAATCCCGACGCCTGTTCCACCAAAGATACTGCGAAGCAAAGGTACGATGACACTCAGACCGATAAATCCGTATACAACGGATGGAATTCCGGACAAGAGCTCAATCGCAGGCTGCAAGATCTTTTTGCCTTTACCCGGGACAATCTCTGTCATGAAGAGCGCTGCACACAGGCCAAGCGGACTTGCGATCAATGCTGCAAGCAAGGTTGTAATGAAAGAACCAGTGATGAACGGTAATGCCCCGTAGAACGCAGGTTCTCCGGTCGGATTCCACGTCTTTCCACCAAGGAATTCGCTGATGCTTATTCCATTTTGGAAAAATGTGGATAGTCCCTTGGACGCTACAAAATAAACAATGGAAAACATGACAACGATCAGGAAAACGACACAAATCGACGTATAGATCCGTCCCGTCCACTCTTCCCAATAATGTTTCTCTTTTAAGGGCCGGCGCGGTTTCAACTTGTTATTCATTACCGTTCCCCCTTCGGTCTGTTCCATAACAACCATCCTTCTATAGTAGAATTAATGCAAAATATGGGATTATTTTAGAGCAAACCGCGTAAAGAGGCGGGACCTAAGTCCGCCTCTTTCGCTGTATGCGCAAGTTCAAAGATTACTCAACCACATTACCTGCCGCATCGCGTTTTACTTTCATACCTGACATTGGAATGTATCCCAGTTCTGTCACGTCATTTTGTTGAATTTCGTCACTCAAGATGTAGTCCAGGAATGCTTGTGTTGCTGCATCTGGCTTACCTTTTGTGTACATGTGCTCGTAAGCCCACACTGGATAAGTTCCTGCTTCTACGTTCTCAACTGTTGCTTCTACACCTTCGTATTTCAACACTTGCAAGCTGTCATCCAAGTAAGACAAGGCGAGGTAACCAATAGCACCTGGCGTTTCAGATACCAATTTTTTTACGTTACCAGAAGAATCTTCTTGAATCGAACCTTGGATATCACCCATTTTTGCACCCAATGCATACTTCTCAAAAGTTGCACGAGTACCGGAACTGCTCGGACGGTTTACAATAACGATTGCTTTATCCGCGCCGCCAACGTCTTTCCAGTTTGTTACTTTACCGGAGAAGATGTCGACCAGTTGTTGCTTCGTCAAATCTTCTACACCTGCATCTTTGTTGCTAACTGGCGCCATAGCTACTACTGCTACTTGATGGTCAACCAGTTCTTTTACTTTGGCTTCGTCCTCCAGTTTCTCTTCTGCAAATACATCAGAGTTACCGATTGTAGCTTGTCCGTCAGATACTTGTGTCAAACCAGTACCACTACCGCCACCTTGAACTTGAACCGTTACGTTCTTATATTCATCAACTGCCATAAATTTCTGTCCAGCTTGTTCTACCAGAGGTAGCAATGCTGTCGATCCGACTGCCAGAATGTTACCGCTAAGCTCAGTAGCAGCTTCTCCTGATCCATTGCTTGCGGCACCCTCTGTACCAGCGTCATTTTTCGATCCGCATGCTGCGAGTACCAGTACGAACGTTAAGGTCATCAAAATAAACGGCAACTTTTTAAACATGTTTTGTTTTCCTCCCCCAATGTAGTGATGGCGTTTTGTGAATTTGTTTGTTCACCATCAACTCTTTACTCATTGTAGTTTCGGTATGTCATCTTAAAATCAGTGTTTTGTAAACGCAATGTTAAAAATATCGGCAGCATTTTGAAATATCTGGGATTTAATCTAGCGCTGAAGAGGTCGTTTCGGGAACGGACGTTGTTTTAATCCGTATTGTGTCCAGATTTCCATGAAAAAAATTTACTTATAGATATATTAAGTAAGCTGATACCCTGAGTGGCCGTTCCGGTTACGGATCGTTCTTCTGATCGCGGTTTCCCTGCGCTGTGTCAGCGCTCGTTGGATCTCAGGCATTTCAATCTCCTGCCTGGGAAGTAGGCAAAAAGGCCAACCCTATAAAAGGCTGGCCTTGTGTAAATACTTAATGTAGATATTGAATCAATCCGTTATATAGAACAAACAAAAACTGCCTCACAGTCAGTGCATGGCACCAGCTGGTTAGAGAATTTATGCAGATTTCATAGTTGTTAAGGCTTTTTTATCTGACGGGTCGCTTGAATTACTTTTTGGTTGATATACAGGTTTCTTTAACAATCCAATCATACAAGCTGTAATGATGGAACCAACTAAAATACAGACAATATACAATAATGGATTACTTGCCGCAATGGGAATAACAAAGATTCCACCGTGAGGAGCTTGTAACGAAATACCTAGAGCCATGCTCATTCCTCCACCAATCGCTGCACCTACAATATTGGATGGAATAACTCGCAAGGGATCATTTGCGGCAAAAGGAATCGCGGCTTCTGTAATAAACGACGCACCCATAATATAAGCGGCTTTGCCTGCATTACGTTCTTCGATTGAAAATTTATTCTTAAATAATGTTGTGGCTAATGCAATACCCAGTGGCGGAACCATACCTCCAACCATCAGAGCAGCAGAAGGTTCAAAGATTTGATTGGCGAACATTGCCAGTCCAAATGCAGATGCTGTTTTGTTAATCGGCCCTCCCATATCAGATGCCATCATTCCTGCCAGAAGTGCTCCTAATAAAATAGCATTAGAACCTGTTAAACCATTTAGCCAACCTTGTAACGACTCATTGATCCAAGCCATCGGACTGTTGATGACAAAATACATAATCAAGGCGGTTATAAATGAACCTACTAATGGCAAGATCAGCACAGGTGACAGGCTTTGCAGTGAGTCAGGAATGCCTTTGACTAATTTTTTCAGAGCTATGATCGTATAACCGGCGATAAATCCAGCCAGCATACCTCCCAAAAAGCCGGAACCTCCAATAGTCGCCAGCATACCTCCAATCATACCAGGTGCCAATCCTGGACGGTCAGCAATACTATACGCAATATACCCTGCTAATACAGGAACCATCAATGCAAAAGCAGCACTACCCCCTGCTGTACTTAAAAAAGCGGCGAAAGCATTATAGTCCGGGCTATTTGGGTCAGCCGCATGAATACCAAACATAAACGAAAGCGCAATCAATATACCGCCTGCCACTACAAAAGGAATCATAAAGGATACACCATTCATAATATGGCTGTATATTTTAGGCTGCTTTAAACGTGTTTTTTCTTTTGCTTCTTTAAGATTACTGTTGCCTTGATTCAAAACGACACCTTTTCCAGCAATCGCATCTTCAATTAACTCTTGTGCATGATGGACTCCATTTTTGACAGAGGTTTTGATCACTGGACGATCGCCAAAAACATCCATATCGACTTTGACATCTGCCGCCACAATAATACCATCAGCTTCAGCAATATCTTCAGGAGTCAATTGATTTCCAACACCTGTTGATCCATTGGTTTGCACTTTAATGTGTACACCGAGTTCCTTGGCCGCATTTTTCAATGCTTCCGCGGCCATAAACGTATGGGCAATTCCTGTAGGACAGCCTGTAACTCCAACCACTTTTTTTCCAGCATGCTTTTTAGGACGTTGAAGTGCCTGCGCATCTTGCTCTTCTGCCTGTTCAAATAAACGGACAATCTCTTCTTGATCTCGAGCAAGGATAAGTTTCGCTCTAAATAGTTCATCCATCAAAAAGGTCGAAATTTTGGATAATGTTTGCAAATGCTCTGATGAAGAGCTTTGATCGACTGCAATCATAAAAAATAAATTACATGATTCGGTACTATATTCAATACCGCTTAATGATCTGCCCATAATAATGGCAGGGGACTGCACTCCAGTAGACTTGGCATGTGGAATGGCTATTCCGAATCCCACTTCTGTAGGAACCTGTTCTTCACGTGCCCAGATATCTTTTTTAAATTGCTCAATATCGCTTAAATAGCCGTTATCGTTTAACTTTTGCGACAATTCATCTATTAATTCGGCTTTGGTCGTAGCGGTGACATCTAATATGATATTTTCTGGTTTTAAGACATTAGAAATCTTCATGATGGATCTCTCCTCTTAAATTTCTCCCAGTTTATAAAGGGATGCTTTACCCGTAGAACCGAACAGATCCATTTTTTTCTTCACCAGTTCTGTTGCCGCTTTGGTCGCCTCAGGCATCAGTTGATCCGGTTCATATGCTTTCGGATTTGCATCGAGTGTCGCTCTTAATTGGTTGTAGAATGCTCGCTTCATATCGGTTGATAAATTGATCTTCGCTATCCCATGCTTCACTGCTTCTCTAATCTCTTCATCAGGATTATCTGATCCACCATGCAGCACTAACGGAATTTTTACTTTTTCATGAATTTGTTTCAAACGATCGATTTTGATCGAATGATCTTTGGATTGAGGATAAATACCATGTGAAGTACCTACAGCGACAGCAAGTGTATCGATACCTGTTTGTTCTACAAAAATCGCCGCTTCTTCTGGATTCGTATACAGTATCTCGTCAGCCCCACCTTCCGAGCTGCCTTCATTACTCCCAATCGTACCTAGTTCACCTTCTACAGATACATCGACCAGATGAGCCAGTTCAACCGCTTCCTTGGTTGCCGCAATATTCTCCTCAAAAGGTAAATGAGATGCATCCATCATGACTGATGTATACCCATTGCGAATCGAACGCGTAATATCTTTGATCGTCGCTCCATGATCCAGATGAATAACAAACGGTACTTTGGACTTGGATGCCGCTTCTCGCACATAAGCTATAAACCCATCAGTGACTAGATCAATTTCATTCGGGTGAATCTGCATAATTGCAGGCGAATTCTGCTCCTCTGCGGCTGTAATGACCACTTTGACGAACTCGCTATTGGCTACATTAAATGATCCGACTGCAAATTTATTTTCATACGCTACTTTAAGTAAATCTTTCATATTAATTAACATTTGAATTCCTCCTAGATTTATTTGGAAGACCAGACTTCCAAAAATTCATCGTAATTGGTGATATGGAGTAGTTTTTCTGTCATATTGGTCTGTTTAAACACATCGTAAATTTCTTCGAAAAATTTGGTGTTATTCACCTTCTGATTTTTCGGCGGAATAAACAGAAAAATGATCTGCGCCATCTGATCACCCCATAGCATTTTCTGCTTATTAATCGCTACCAGTACACGTAGTTTTTTGTTATCTCCACAATCAAATGGATGGGGCATCGCGACCAAATTCCCAATATTGGTACTCGACATTTTTTCTCTTTCCACAATACTGGTATATAAATGCTGAATATCGCCTAGTTCTGTAAGTTTTTTTAACAAATCAATTGGATTGTCTTCATTTAGGAAAAAAACATCATCTGGTGATAAATAATATTTGAGTAGTCCACGATTTAACTGAATCGAAATATTCTTCATATCATCACTTGTAATCATTTCACTTACCAGAATGATATTTTGTACATTTAACTGCTGTTGTTCGGCAATCTCGCTCGTTGTGATAATCGTTTCAATTCCTTCGGGAAGAAGATGTATTTCATGATTAGCTAATAGACTATCGATTCTAATATTCGGAAAATAGAGATTAATCTTACGCTCCAATAGCTTGCCGACTAATAGATTTTTGCCATAAATAATTGCAATCCGTTTTCTGTTATCTTGAGAGTTCTCAATAATGCCCATAATGTGTAACGTCAAGTAACCGATTTCATTTTCGGGTATTTTGATATTTAAGCAAAATTGCAATTCTTTTGCCAACACAACTGCGACATTATAAGCATTGGTATATTCTGATTTTATTTGAGCAATAAAAGGATTTTCGACAGGGAAATAATACTTTAATGGGTATAATGATTTGGTAATATGAGCTAATAATCGATCAAGTAACCCTTGGTTTTTGTAGCTAATGAATCCATATTGCTCTCCAACTTTTTGGATCACTGATTTGATTTTTTGTTCCATTTCATTCACGTGTTCATGCCCGATTTCTTCATTCTTTTTAGGTAAGATCTGCAATGCGATTAGCAGGTAACCTAAATACTGATACTCATATTCATCAAAAGGGATATCCATTTCTGGAGCCAGACGGATCAGAATAGATTGGGCTATTTTTAATTCTTCAAAGCTTGTATGATCCAACCTCATATCCTGTTCAGTTATTTTTTGTGCAAGACTTACTCGTTTAAGACTGATCAAAACATTCACACAGATCGAGAATAATTCTTGAAAACTTAGCAATACATTATACTTGGCAACCTCTTCTTCAATACAAGCGTAGATAAAATGAATAGAAGATTCGTTGAACCAATCGCCAAAATAGTATTGCAGTGCTTCGTCTATCGGCATGTGTTTGAGACAATCGGTAGTGACTAGTTTTTTGAGCAAAATCCGTTTCTCAACTTCGCTTCCTTTAAGCCGGATACCTTGGAAGATAATCGCTTCAATTTCGATGTTCTGCTTTTCTGCTTGAATCGTTTGCAATAATTTTTGCACGTCTTTTCGGATCGTTTGAGTCGAAAAATAAAGCGTTCTAGCCAGATCCTCATACGTAATAAAATCAGTCTGCGATAACAGTGCTTTGATAATATGAAATGCTCTTTCTTCGTCATCATCTTCATTTTTATACAGGCTGGATAAATCCCCGACTAATTTGTATCCTTTGCGAGTATTGCCAATAATCATTGCTTTATCTAAATAATTTTCATTCATTTCTTTGATGTCATTGCGAATCGTTCTAGTCGTTACATCAAATAGATTAGCTAATTCGCTTCCACTCACAAAATCATGCTCAGATTGTTTTAAATGCTCTAATAGCTTAATGTAACGTTTTCTCATTTGGCTTTCCTCCTTACACACATACTAATGCAAGCGCTTTATATCCACCAAGCCTATACTCTTTCCTAATAGTTAGGAAGTGATCGTGTATTCGTTTATGATACCCACTTTTTTAAAATTCTAAGTTAGTATTCTATTTAAGAATCGTTTGGGAAGGAAAACAGAACAAAAAAAAACCAACCTTCTAAAAAGGTTGGTTTGTGTGTATAGTACCACTACATCCATAACAATAAGCGCGATCCCTACAAACACTAGGCCCTTAACGGTTTGTTCTGGTTCCAAATGTAATTACGATTGTACTAACCTAAAATCCAGAGCCACAACGCCAACCCGGCCAACGTGATCAAAAGTGTCGGGATCGTCAGGATGATACCTGCTTTGAAATAATACCCCCATGTGATCTTCACACCTTTACGGGACAACACATGCAGCCACAGCAATGTGGCAAGTGATCCAATTGGGGTCATTTTGGGACCCAGGTCGGAACCAATGACATTGGCATAGATCAATGCTTCCTGGATAATACCTTCGGTATGCGCGCCCTGGATGGCTAGCAGGTTAATCAACACGGTCGGCAGATTGTTCATCACCGATGATAATACAGCAGCGATAATGCCCATCCCGAGCGAAGCAGCCAGCAGACCATGCTCTGCTATGGCATCCAGCCAGCGGCTCAGATGATCCGTTAACCCTGCATTCCGCAGTCCATATACGACGATATACATGCCCACCGAGAACACCACAATCGACCATGGCGCTTCCTTAATTACCCGTTTCAGATCAACAGCCTCACTCTTGCGTGCCAACAAAGCGAACAGCAACGCAACAGAGCCAACGATAACCGACACGGGAATCGGCAGAAACTCACTAGATGCATAAGCCACGAGTAACAGCCCAAGCATGAACCAGGCGATTCGGAACATCCGTGGATCACGGATCGCTTCCTTCGGGTCACGTGCCGCGGAGATGTCGTAGCGAAGGGGTATGCTTTTGCGATAGAACAAAAACAACATCCCCGTACTCGCTACGATTGAGAACAGATTGGGCACAACCATGCGTACCGCATACTCCACAAATGTAATGCCAAAGAAATCGGCCGACACAATGTTAACCAGATTGCTAACGACCAGCGGTAACGACGTGGTATCGGCGATAAATCCACTCGCCATCACAAAAGCCAGCACCATGCGCTCATCAAACTTCAATGCACGCACCATTGCCAGCACAATTGGCGTCAGAATGAGCGCGGCACCGTCATTCGCGAACAAGGCAGACACCGCGGCTCCCAGCAGAATGGAGTAGAAGAACAGTCTGCGACCGTCTCCTCCAGCCAGCCTTGCCATATGAAGGGCAGCCCATTCGAAGAAACCCGTCTCGTCGAGAATGAGAGAAATCATAATAATGCCAACAAAGGCCAGCGTTGCATTCCATACAATGGATGCTACATCCGAGGCATCGTTTAAGCTGACAACTCCACATAGCAGGGCAAGCAATGCCCCACCAGAGGCAGTCCAACCGATACCCAATCCACGAGGTTGCCAGATCACCAAGGTGATCGTTACTACAAAAATCAGTATTGCTACGTATACCATAGAGCCTCCTGCTGTACCCTGTATCAATATATTATTTCGTTAATTCGATCTTATACTGTAAGATTACACCGCTCTATGCGCGGAATGACCAGACGATATATTTATACAGGGCAACAGGAATATTGTCTATCTTTATTTTCTTTTAATATAAAATGTGTGGTAAGTTATGGTGTTCAATGCCAGGAATTATTCTTTACCCTTATCCTTCGGTGTATCCTCCACCATCTTGAACATGCCAAGCAATCCTTGTAATTGTTCTGCCATGCTATTCAGGTGTGCCGAGGATGATGCAATCTCTTCTACCGATGCCAGTTGTTCTTGCGAAGATGCAGACACGGATTCTGTATTCGCAGCCGATTCCTGGGTCACATTCGAAATATCACTCATCGCCTTGGCAACGTGGGATGCACCACTCTCCAGTTGCTTCGTTGTTGCGGACAAGTCATCCAATGTATGAACAGCATCTTCCACCGCCTCCCGAATCTGAGCAAAGGATTGTCCTGACGTATTCACGGCCTGAATTCCTTCTCCTACCCGAGTCTGAGCCGCATTCATAGCGATTAGAGCGGCATCCATGTCCTGACGGATATTATGAACCACCTCACCGATCTGCGCTGCCGAACTTCCGGATTCTTCTGCCAGTTTACGTACCTCACCAGCTACAACTGCAAACCCACGACCCGCATCCCCCGCTCTTGCCGCTTCAATAGAAGCATTTAATGCGAGCAAGTTCGTTTGTTTGGAGATGGATGCAATGACGTCAACCATGCTACCAATCTCAACGGAACGTGCATTCAGAGATTGAACCACCGTCCCTAGCTGCTCCACCGTTTCCTGGATACTGTTCATCTGCTCCACAGCCTGTCCTGCTGCCTCATTCCCAGACGAAGCCGCTCCGGACGTATGCCGCATATTCGCCGTAATCGACTGCACACGCTCCGACATCATTCGAACATCTTCTGCCATTCGGCTCATCTGTCCCGATCCGTCTTTCACGCTGTTTACCTGCTGCTCTGCACCTTCAGCCAGTTCCTGAATGGCCAGTGTTGAATGTTCAATCGCTTTGGTAGTTTGTTCTGCACTGGCAGACAACTCTTGAGAAGAAGCAGATACCTGCTCTGTCGTTTCCTGTACGCCCAGAATCATCATCCGCAGGTTATCGACCATACGTTCAAAATACTTCGCCAGTTCTCCGACTTCATCTTTACGCCCTGTTTCCATTTTCACGGTCAAGTCACCTTTACTCACGGCTCTGGCAGATTCCTGCAGTCGTTTAATTGGACGCAGCATGGAGCGTGTAAACCAGATAATAAAGAGGAGTGTAAGGAACGTAGCCGCCAGAATAACAATAAATGTGGCCATGCGAATATCCTTACTTGCATTAGTTACTTCACTCTTGAGCATCGTGCCTGCAATTTTCCAGCCTGTTGCTTCATTTGTTGAAAAAATCATCATCTTCGGCTGATCGTTGAACACGTAATCGAATTGACCTTCTGGACCTTCATACATCTCATCCAGCAAGCCACTCGTTTCCGGCGTACCTGCATCTGCTACAGGGGATACGACATAGTTTTTGTTTGCATCCATAATAATGACGTAGCCTTCTTTGCCCACCTTAATGGATGTCTGCTCTTGCAGGTCTGTCAGGTCCAGAGATAAACCGATGACACCGGATTGATCCTTTAATGTTTTGGAGATAAACACAACTGCAACACCATCGGTATTAACAGATACAGCTGATACAACAGCTGTACCTGGCTTTTCCATCGCTAGTTTGTACCACTCCCGCTCCCTAGGGTCAAAAGCATCTCCCCGTGTGCTGCTCGCTGTTGGTTTACCTCGAACCATGACTCCGTCTGTTGTTCCTACAAAAATATTCATGGCATCGGGATGCAAGCCCAGATATTGCTCCAGCTTCAACTGAAGCTCGGGACTATCGTTCTCCCCTTTGATCAGCCTCGGATCAAGAGCATCCGCGAAATAGTTAATGTCATGAATCTTGTAATTCACTTGGCTTTCTACAATGGTATTGGCAGTGCTCACACTTTGCATGGCACTATCCACTAATTGTCCTTGTACGCCATCTTCAGCCATCGTTAGTGTGATTAAGCCGACTGCCAAGCTTGGCAGGAGTAGAACGGCCAGGAAGGAGACCAATAGTTTGTTCCTTATATTCCAGACAAAACCTTTCTTTTTCTTCTTTTTATTTTGACTATGTTTTGGTTTGGTAGGTTTCGCTGCTTTCATTGGTTTATTATCCTGAGTTTCACTCATGTCTTTCTCCCCCTCAAAATGTAAAAATGTCCTCTTTCTTTGTATGTATGGATCAATCTAAAAGGCTTATCTTATATATCGGCTAAATGAGGGTATTTATTTGAGAGAAAAATGTGCAGGCACGCCAAACAAGCCACCTCTGATCAGAAGCGACTTGTACAAGGTACAGGTTAATAATTATTCCATGAATTAGATGAAGTATTAGAGTAAGGACCGCCTGGAGGTTGCGCAGAGGGTTTACCAAAATAGTAGCCCTGTGCAAGCTCAATACCTATGGAACGACAGAATTCAAACTCTTCCATTCGTTCGATCCCCTCGGCAAGGACTTGCCCTCCAAATCGACTCGACATCTCAACAATATGAAGAATTTTCTCTTGTTTGGTCGAATCCTGATCACAACGGTCAATAAGACTTCGATCTATTTTGACAAAATCCGGTTCTAACCGATTCATCAACTCTATTGTCGAATATCCGGCACCCACATCATCCAGTGCAACCGACATTCCACGGGAACGATATACCTCAAATATTTGCTGCAAGATGGGCATATGCTGAATCTGCTCTGTTTCCACGACTTCAAACACAAAATCTTTAGGGTCCAGCGAAAGACGTTCAATCGCTTCAAACGTATGTGTCAGACAATATTCGGGATTGTATATGGAGGAAGGCAGGAAATTTACGAAGCGTTTGACACCATGCGGCAGAAAAAGAGCACTGGTCTCAATAGCAGTAATACGCGCCAATCGATCCAGAAAAGAATGTAGTCCGGTCTCACGCGCAACTTCAAATAATTCATAGGAACTGAAGGATTTTCCATTCTCAGCAGGACGAAGCAAAAACTCATATCCGATAATCTGCTCCGATGCATCAACGATGGGTTGCATATGACTGCTGAATTGATGCTCCAGAATAATGGAAACAAGCTCCGCATGTTTGAAACGAGACTCCTGCATAGTTAGACTAATCCAGCTTTCTTCATTAACCTGTTCGTAAATAGGCAGAATCTGAACGGTTAGGGAATCACGTAATGTCGGATCAATTTCGCCGATCTCTTTTATTAAATTCTGAACCGTCTCAAGATTCGAAAAATCCATCCACATCATGTCATCCGACGTCTCGATAAGTCTTCCCGGCGTTTGTAGCGCTTCCAGCAAAGCGGGGGAAATGGGACGCAAGTACAAGGTACCTTGGCCCTCTATAGGATAGATTGGACTGCAGCCACTGCAATTCATGTAGGACCCCCCTTGCCAATTTAGATTCCATGTCCATTAATGTTCACTTGTATATACCCAAAGTTTGTAAATATTATATCATGGGTCTTAAAATTAATCTCTACTGTTTTGATGACTTCCTGTATGACGGTTCTTGGAACAAATATATTCAAATTTGCAGAAAAAAAGACCGACAGTCTGATGACTGTCGGTCTCCCTCAACTTATTAAACTTTAAGAAGCGGGAATCACGATTTTCTGTCCAACTTTCAGGTTATGCACATTTGAGATTTGGTTAGCTGTCGCAAGCTTGCGCCAGTCTACACCATATTTCAAACCTATGCGGTACAAGTTATCGCCTTTTTTCACCACATATACCACTTTGCCGCCCGCTGGTTTCTCAGGCTGTGGCTTGGTCGTTGGTTTGGTTGGAGTAGTCGGCTCCGTAGGTTTAGTTGGCTTTGTAGGCGTAGGAGCAGGCTCCGTACCTGGTTTCGGAGTTGTTGTTGCTTCTCCAGTCAATTTCATGCCGTATTCAGCAAAACCATCATCATTTGTACCAATGAAAGACATCGCCGGGTTTGCTTCAACCAGATCTTTTGCATCCGGGGAAGAAGCAAACACAACTTCAAGATCGTTCAGCGCTGCTGCGGTTAACCCAGCAGATGGCTTAATTGGTGCCAGGGACCAGTTGCCGTCCGCTGCCGGATTAATCGTTTTATTCTCACGGATGTAGTCGATGATCACTTGACGGTTCTCATCCGGTGCAGCCAGAACAATACGTTTACCGTCCGGGTTAGCCAGCTTGGACGAAGAAGCACGGTAGTTATTCGTCGCTACGATGAATTTTTGCGCTGGGTCAATCGGTTTACCGTTAAAACTCAGATCCTTGATCCGGCTTGCCGATGCATTTACAACGGTTGCTTTGCCGTCATACTTGGCTGGTTGTGTCACATCAATCTGATACGTTACACCATCGATAACATCGAAGTTGTACGTTGGGAAGTCATTGTTGATCAGTTGTTGTTGTCCACCTTTAGCCGGGTCGATCTGGTTGAACTGACCTGCAGACCATTCCAGCCATTCTTTCAGTTCTGCGCCGTTAACCATTACAGCATGTACCGTATTTGGATACACGTACAGGTCAGCAACGTTTTTGATGGCAATGGTGCCTTTAGGAATATTCGTGTAATACGAAGCGCCTGAACGTCCACCGGCTTTGAACGGTGCACCTGCGGACAATACAGGGATTTTCTCATATTCCGTACCTTGCATATGTTTTTCGACATACCATTTCTGTGCATTCGTTACGATCTGAATGGATGGATCATCCTGAACCAGAGCGAAGAAGCTGTTGATAGGTGCAGTCGTCTCGCCCACCGGACCACGAACATACTCCAATGTACCTTCATGCTCTTCATGAACCGCATCAATGATGTCCTGATCAGCCTCTACCAGTGGTTTTTTGCCCGCTGTGTCATAGATTGGGCGTGCTTCCGTTTTGGAATCGACCACTTTCCATTTGCCATCCACTTGTTCTAGATCCAGATCAATAATCCCCAGGTGATCCCCCCAGAATCCTGGCTCTACAGCAGGAACGCCGTTAATGGTGCCCTTCTCCAGGTCTACCCCTTTTTTGCCGGAAAAATCAGCACTTGGGAACACTTTGTGGGCATGTCCAAACAGAATAGCATTAATGCCTTCAACTTGGCTCAGATACAGAACAGAGTTCTCCATCAGATCCGTTTGAGGAATTTCCTCAAATCCGGAGTGAGGAATAGCTACAATAATGTCGGCACCTTTGGCTTTCATTTCAGGAATGAATTTTTTCGCAGTAGCAATAATGTCTTTGGCGATGACCTTACCTTCAAGATTAGCGCTGTCCCATTGCATGATTTGTGGCGGTACAAATCCGATCACACCTACTTTGATCGTATGTTCTTTGCCAGTCTCATCCGTTACTTTTTTATCCAAAATCTCATACGGTGTGAAATAGTTCTTGTCATTTGTCTCATCATCATCACCATCGTCTACATAGACATTGGCATTAATGTAAGGGAAGTTCGCTCCCTCCAGCGTCATGTCCAGGAAATCCAGACCATAGTTGAACTCATGGTTACCGATGTTACCTGCATCATAATCGAGCAGATTCATCGCTTTATATACAGGGTGAGTCTCACCCTTTTTCAATGGATCAATTTTGGCAGTGTAGTCTCCCAGCGGATTCCCCTGAATTAGATCCCCGTTATCAAACAGCAGGCTGTTCTTCGCTTCGTCACGGGCTTTCTTAATCAGTGTTGCTGTTTTAGCGAGTCCATATTGGTCTGTCTCTTTGTCGGAATAATAATCATAGTTAACCAGATTGGTATGAATGTCTGTGGTCTCCATGATCCGCAGTTTAACTTTGGCAGCATCCGCAGCCGACACAGGTACCGGAAATACCGCAAGCACGTTTAATGCAATCAAAACGGCAGTCAGGCTTGATAATACTTTTTTTCTCATTTTCAAAATAACCCCTCCCGGTTATGTACATTGAATCATGCATTAATGGGCAAACGAAGAGTGCAGAAAAAAGATAGATTTCATGGGTTGTGCGTACTGACGCTCTGATGACATGCATCGGAATTTCAGGTAAGTTTATCTCACATGAACATCTATTTATGTCTGTGCTTGTCGTTTACATTCCAAATCATAACGCAATGTTCAGTCATTGAAAAGCATTATTTTTTACATTACCCGCACATACCTAGGCGAGTTTACATTATCATGCGTGAATTCGACATTTTTTTCAACATTTTAGTAGGTATATAGTGCTTATTATCTTTAAAATACGTATATTACATGTGCCTTACATGTATATCCAATTCAGCGTTATTCATCCATACCAAAAACCGTGAAACCTTAATGGCTTTCACGGTTGGATTAAACTCTGCGCGTATTTTCGCATAAGGACGCTACTTTGCAGAGGTTATGTTCATATTCGGATTATTGTGCCCACACATGATGTTCATGATCTTTCCCCGTGTATTCAATACGAGTCGGGGTAATGTCCAGAATGACATAGTTAGGATCATTAGGTCCATCGAACCACGCCTTCAGTTCGTCGTTCCACACTTGCTCACGCAAGCCTTCGTTCTTTGTCACTTCACAGGTTCCTTCAATCTCAACTACTTCCTTGGAACCACCAGCCTCATAACCTAGTAGCAGGCTAACATTCGGATTATTCTCCAGTTCCTCTACTTTGTGTGTACGGCGGTTCGTTGCCAGATGAATGTTCAGTCCATCGTTGAAAAGCGCCATATAGCGGGATTTTGGTTTACCATTCTCCACAGTGGAGAAGCTGCAAAAAGGGTTATTTTCCAATGCTTTTACAATGTTTTGTTCCAATTCAGTCTGGTTCATGGGAAGTGCTCCTTTCGGTTTGGGGGGATGTTGGAAGAACTCTGTAGAAGGCCGTTGCGGGTGCGGATCGTTCTTTGGATCGCTGTTATCTTGCAATGATCCTGATCTCTTCATCGTATACATTGGATTAAAGACGATTTACACTGACACTACGATGACAGAATAACCTTCCAATCGCTGTTATCCCCAGATTTTTTGATTCCCTTTTCTCAAGGGAAAAATCCGGTGATAGCGTATGCTTCCGATGTAGCTTTCTTTCAGAAAGCTTTTAGGCGATCGCTTCGCTTTTTCAGGTTTCTTCTGTCCTCTCCGTTATCGTGTGAATGCTTAATTCCAAAGGATATATGATTGATAACCCAAGATACATGCGAACACTTCGCTTCCTCAGAATCGATTCCGTCCCCTCCACTACGTCTACCGTTCTTCCAATTAAGGGTGAATAATAAAAAGTACAAGAGAAGTGTAGTTGTTACTATCTCTTTGTGTTTAATGACAGTTCATTAATCCCTTATTACTAGAGACAGCTTAATGCAAATGCTTTTGTAATAAGCCTGTACTTATAGTGTACCCACCTCACCTATGGTGAATCCATGAACCGATACGCTAACGTGACAAAATTGGAAAAGTTCTTTATAAAAATGTTTACATAAAGGGGTTATCGCTTAAATTCTTCATGACTGATTTAATTCAGATCTCCAAGATAGATTGATGAAGAGCCCGATTGAAGAAGCAACTCACCTATGGTTTTTGGATATAAACGAATCTGGGACAGCTCTTCAAGGGCAATCCATTCCACGGCGACTTGGTGGTCGTCTGGATTGGAGCCTTCAAAAACGGTTGCCTCCGGATCTATCAGGCTGCACGCAAAATAAAATTCAACCTGGTGGATGTCTGCATCCCACTCGGCGAATTCATGATTTTTACCGATATACTCCCGGATATGTAACAGCTCTCCCACGTTCACGGCCTGACCAATCTCCTCCAGACATTCGCGCGCGACCGCATCCTTGAGTTCTTCACCTTTCTCCTGTCCTCCACCTGGGAACACATAAGCGGTACCATATTGGTCTTCCAGCCGGATGACCAGCAATCGTCCATCCTGCACAATGACAGCCTTCGCCGAGTTGCGTATGGGTTTCATTCTGTTCATTCACTCCTTGTCATTCCAAAATTTCAAAGTTCAATCCGAACAACCTGATACTACTGTTGTTCTGCTGAACATGGTTATCATCCCGTGGTATGCGAAGATAATTTAATGCCTTCCGATTCCAGCACACGACGAATCTCTTGAGCAAATGCGAGAGCGTTCGAACCGTCACCGTGGATACAGACAGTCTCTGCCTTAATGGGAACCAACGTACCATCCGTGGATACAACGACTTCGTCTTTCACCATCCGAAGCACTTGAGCAATCGCTTGTCCCGATTCTTCAATGAGGGCTCCAGCTTGGCTGCGAGGAGTTAACTTTCCGTCCGTCCCATAGGTTCGATCCGCAAACACTTCGCTCACACTACGCAGACCGATGCGATCCGCGGCATGAATCAACTCACTGCCCGCCAGACCATACAAATACAGATCAGGCTGCACTTGATAGATCGCCTCGGCGATGGCTTCAGCAAGCTTCGCATCTTCTGCGGCCATATTGTATAAAGCACCATGTGGTTTTACGTGATGCATGTGCCCCCCACTTGCACGGACAAAGGCATCCAGCGCACCGATCTGATACACCACCATGTCATATGCTTCCCGTGGCGTAATGTCCATACGTCTTCTGCCAAATCCTTGCAAATCCGGCAACCCAGGGTGGGCTCCAATCGCAACCTGATGCTCCAATGCCCTCTCCACCGTCAGCCGCATTGTAGCCGGGTCTCCTGCATGAAATCCGCAGGCAATATTGGCTGATGTAATCAAGGGTAGAATGGCCTCGTCCGACAGCGTGCGATATATACCATAACTTTCGCCCAGATCACAATTGATATCCAAGGTTTTCGAGGTATTCATTAAGCGCCCCCCATTCCTGCCATTCTTCTGCGTATCAACTTATCCATGAACTGCATATTGATTTCCTGTTCCATATACAACTGTCCGGCTTGATCATGCGTAATCTTTTTAAAAGAAATTTGGGTTCCTGGCCTAGCCTGAGCCAGGATTGGTATATCCACCCGAGCTACCTGTGCAATGACAGGATAACCTCCAATCGTCTGATGGTCCGCCATCAAGATGATGGGCTGACCATCAGGTGGCACCTGCACCGTGCCATAGGTAACGGCTTCAGACAGCCGATCCAGGGGCTGATCCAGCTCCAGTCTGGAGCCTTGCAAGCGATAGCCCATCCGATCGGATTGTGGAGAGATCACGTATTTTTCGGCATAGAATTGTCCCAGACTCGTCTCGCTGAACAGCGAACTATCCTTGCTCTCCATCACACGAATAACAGGTTGCCCATAATAGTCAGGTCTTTCACGTTCAGATAAAAGCCACGCAGGCGCCAATATTCGGTGGTCCCGCTTACTCTGCTTTACCTGCTGCTCCATACGCTGCATCCAACCTTGCGCTTCACCAGAAGGTTCACCTATGGATAACAGATCCCCCACGTGCAAGGCTCGGCCCTCCACACCGCCAAGACCTGTCTTGAGGTCTGTACTTCGACTGCCCATCACTTCAGGCACAGCTATTCCACCCGCAATCGCCAGATATCCACGCAAACCATGACGACATGGGCCAAACTTCAGTACACTTCCTGCCCGCACCAGCACAGGACGCCACAAAGGTACAGGCAGATGATCCACCGTTGCCGTCAAATCAGCTCCACATAATGAGACTAGCTGGCTCTCCTGAAATCGAAGCTCCGGTCCCGTCATCGTCATCTCCAGCACTGCCGCATGTCGGGAGTTGCCCACAAGCATATTGGCTGCTCTGGCTGCAAAGGTGTCCAAGACCCCGCCAGGATGAATACCATACCGGCGATAGCCGGTTCTGCCTTCATCCTGAACGGTAGATAACAGACCAGGGCGAATCACTTCGATACTCATCGTTCGCCCTCCTTCCGCTTCAAGGCCAGATAGTCCTGCATCGTAATCTGTTTGAATCGAACCCGATCACCTGCTGCCAGCAAACTCGGTACGTTCTCTTCCGGCCAAAACAACCGGAGTGGCGTTCGTCCAATACATTGCCATCCTCCGGGTGTGTCCACTGGATAGATTCCTGTCTGTTTGCCACCAATACCTACTGTACCCGCCTCAACCCGAAGCCTTGGCGTTGCCCGTCTGGGCGTAGCAATCTGTTCAGACAACCCGCCGAGATACGGAAAACCCGGTGCAAACCCAATCATATGTACGAGATAATCCCCGGATGTATGAATCGCAATAACGTCCTCTGCGGTCAGTCCATGTTCACTGGCAACGTAGTCCAGATCAGGGCCCCACTCGCCACCATAACATACGGGAATCGTGACCGTTCTGGGTTTGTCTTGTACGGATTCCTTCATTTGATTCAACTGTTGAAGTAGAATCTTGCATAACTGAGGGTAAGAGGAGATGAACGGATCATAAAATACTGTAACGGACGTGTAAGAAGGCACCCATTCGATCATGGCTGGCAAAGTGCTTTTTTCCAGCAAAGCACATACAGACATCACTCTGCGCTGCACAGCGTCAGACAATTGATCTCCACACTGGATGATAACCGCTGTCTCACCCAGCGGAGATAGGATCTCCTCCGTCCATGCATACGTCAATTCGGTCATGCGCCATCTCCCCCTTTGTCCACAAAGTTTGCTAGCGTTTTAACGTCAGGGCATCCATCTATTGAGACTCTCTCTAAGAATCCAAATGCACGCTGCAATTGTACAGTTCGCATTGCCACGTATTCTCATTCTTGGCGATCCGGGTAATGGATGTGTTGGACAGCTTCACGCTGATATCCAGTTCAGGCACCAGACCTCGCAGTGTATTACGCAGAACGGCTCCGTGACTGACAACAATCACTCTTCCATCGGGGTGCTGCCGTACAATATCTTCAAGCACCGCACTACCTCGAACAGTCCCTGCATCTACAAGCTCACGTCCCAGATCCAGAGTACTCCAATCCGCTCCCCACTTGGCTAACCGTTCCTCTTCCGTCGTTCCTTCGACCTGTCCTCCACCCATCTCGCGAAGTCTAGGGTCCAGATGAATCTCCTGAATACCCAAGCGATCACCAATGATGCGAGCTGTCTCACTTGCACGTTCCAAGTCACTTGCATAGATGGCATCCCAGGATTCGTCGGCCAGTCTCGCGGCAAGTAATACCGCCTGTTCCCTGCCTTCCTGATCCAGCGGATTATCCGTCTGTCCCTGGGAACGTTTTTCCTTATTCCACGCTGTACTTCCATGGCGAATCAATGCAATTTGAGTCATTGTTGTTCCTCACCTTTTTCTATATGAAGTTCATCTTCTGTAAAATGTTTGCGTGCCTTCGGTTTGGAAAATTTGCCGCCATTATATTGATCTGACCCGTTTCTCGGAATCGAGAGACTGTCCCAAGCTGTTTCTTTAAGCATTTTCGCGGCAAATACAATCTGCCCAACATGATACGGATAATGTGCTAATTGCCGAATAATGGCCTCCATCACGGTATGACCTTCATTCCGAATATATATGATATGAGACAATTGTTCCGGGGTAAACGAACGAATGGATTCGAGTAGACAATTCCAGCCTTCCTCCCATTTGGAGAGCAACTCTTCCCGGGACGAAATATCATTCACGAACTCGGCGTCCCGTTCACGCCACGGTTTCTCACCATCTGTTGTCAGTACATCCGTCCAGCGGGACAGCATATTGCCCCATAGATGTTTTACGATTACCGCAATGCTGTTCGCGTCTTCATTCCAGGATTGAAACAATTGCTCGGAATCCAGTTGTGCCATGGCTTTTTCCCCGAGCTGCTTGTAATACAAGAATTGCTTCTCGGCTGTCTCCAGAAAAACCTGATTCATATCCATCCGTTAACCACCCTTCGAAAAAGTATAATGTCCCCAGATCACGTCCAAATAGAAGCGTCACATGTTATTTATTCAGGAAATGAAAACGTACCGTCTGCATTCGGTTCAAATGGAATGACTTTGCGAACCGCATCCAGATTGAGCTCTCCATAGATATGTGGATATAGTTCATTCAATTCGTAGAGATCCTCATACACCAGTTCTGGCTTCAACGCCTTCTCATCAATACTAAGTAATAACAGATCTGTGCGGCCTGCATAATATTGCCCGGCTACCCATGGGATCTGTTCCTTCGTGGAACAATGAATGAATCCGTCTGTCTCCAGGCTATCTGGTGCATACTCAGTCCCTTTTGACACTTGCTCCCACAACGAACGGGAAATAATACTATAGATCATGGTTCCGCCTCCTTCAATTTCTGCGATGTACCCTATGTGTCATTGGAAGTATTATAGATCATCCCGGATACGGGAGTACAATTTTTGATCTGTAAATACACCTTTGACCTTCAACTGTTTGCGTAACAAACCTTCGTACGACATGCCCAGCTTCTCCATTACGCGTGCAGAGCCTATGTTGCCTGCATTACATTTCCCATCCAACCGATTGCAGTCCAGTTCCTGAAAGCAATAATCCACGATAGGTTGCATCGCTTCTGCTGCGAGCCCCTTACCCCAGTGACTGCTGGCTATCGCGTACCCTAGTTCAGCACTCTGCATGGGTTCGTTGAGATGAAAAATGCCACCTCTCCCGATCAAGGTCCCTGTTTCCTTTAAAACAAAAGCCCAGATATGTACCGTTTTCCGTTCATAATTATCCAGCACCCGCTGAATATATTGAATTGAATCCTCCACCGTCTCATGGCAGTTCCACAAGCTTTGCTGACTCACTCGCGGATCAGAGGCAAACGCATAATATTCATCAAGATCATCCATCGTAAGCCGCCTCAGTTTTAACCGCTGTGTTTCGAATTCGGGCAATTCGGCAAAAAGTTTTTCTACATTCATGCAGCACACCTCCATGATTCACTTGAGTTCATGATCCAGCCATCTTATTTCTCAGGAAATAACGATCTATCATAACCATGCACAGAATACCGACCGTATATCGAATCAGATCGATCCCCAGAAAACCATGTCCCAAAATAAGAGCACCTAATACGGTAAAGCGTACCTCAATCAGCCAAGGCGTCTGAATCAACTGCGAGAACTCAATCATCCAGCTGAATACGCAGCTCAAACACATCGCCCATACCAAGCTGCGATGAGGCCACACCATGCGTACTCCGAAATAAATCATGCCCGCCCAACATGCATCTCCGAAATGTTCATGCACCCAATCCGGCAATCGATCACCAAAGTGTCTGGATGCGAGTCCTGCCGCCATGGTCATCATGACTGCGAAGAAATAGATCAGCCTGTCTTTGATAAGTACGCTTTTCAATCAATCACACGCCTTCATCAAGCACTTGTAAAATAAATTGCGTTTTGGCAGCGGTATACGATTCCCTATCTTCCTTGTTCTCATCAGCAAGCTTTGTCTTCAGGACGGCGTAAGCTTCCACCAGATCTGGGCGTTTTCTCAGCACATCCCGAAACCGAATTTGACGATCCCAGCGTTCTTCTCCCGGGCGCATCAGATGAAGGTGTACAGCTCTCTTGCCATCCTTAACCCTGACCCAGAATCGTCTGTACTCCCGTCCATCCAGTTCAGGCGGAACGTAGTTCCAGCCCAACGGATTCAGCTGATCCGCGATCAGATCCATGTCATCCCATGACTGTACCTCTGCCATCAGATCAATAATGGGCTTGGCGGGTAACCCTGGAATGGACGTGCTTCCGATATGTTCGAATTGATGAATATTAAACTGCTCTAGAAGACGTTTGAGTTGCCGGATTTCATCCTGAGCCTGCGCATCCCAATTGGGGTTGGCCGGAGCAATCTCTACCGACTCTGTCGCCCAGGCAGGCCAATTTTCCGGTTGCATTGGATCTTTCATTCAGGTATCTCCTCTTCACCATGACATTTTAAATGGTAACCTTCTCTGTATTTTTGATAGGTGCGTTGCTTCATGCGCTTAATCGTAGTACTCCGTTGAAATGTAAGTGTGGAACTTAGGGATAAAAGAAGATATTTCAGGTAAGCCAGATCACTAGAGTTAGAGTCTGAGCTTATAATCGAAGCTTTCATATTCCTCCCATCCAATCCCCTTATATAGTTGTTAAAGCAGAAGGCATTTCAGATACATATTTCTATATATCCAAAAAAGGAGCGTATGTCTACGCCCCTAGTTGTCTGTTACCTTGATGATATTGATGATTTTAACGTGTCATGTACTGAAACTAACTTTTGATTCATGCAAGATGCTTGATTATATGAAGATTTATTTTACCGTAACAGGGATCGTCACTTTTTTGTTGCCCCACTTGGCCGTGATGGACGTTTTCCCTTTGCCTACAGCCACGATCTTGCCATTTGTTACTGTCGCTACGCCCGGCTTTGTGCTGCTCCACACCGCACTGTTGGTCACAACAGTGGTCTTGCCCGTATCATACTGGGCCATCACACTCAGCGTTGTACTTCCCTGTGGGGACAAAACCAGTTTTTTCTGGCCTGTAATCAACTTTTTGAGCAAAGGTACAACGGTAACCTCTGCCTTTATTGTCTGATTTTGATAAGTTCCTGTCAAGGTGGCTTGTCCCTCGGTCAGCGTCTTAACGGTTCCATTTTTCACGATAGCTACATTTGTATTGGAAGAGGTCCATACGATCTGTTTCGAAAGGTTGATCGTTTTGCCATTTGCGTAGGTCCCGATGACCTTCAACGCCTTGGACTTCTTGATGTTCAGCTGCATTGTGGCAGGAGTGACTTCAACTTTGGTAATTTCATCCGTCACAGCAACGGGGACTTTCACAATCGTTGTTCCATATTTGCCTTGCAGCAATACTCTGCCAGGTGTAACGCCTTTGATTTTACCGTTTTCCAGCACAGCCGAAGAAGTGGATACGGACCACACAATCTCAGACGTCACATCCTCTTCCTTACCATTCGCACGGGTAATACTTACTTTCGGAAGGGTGCTTTCACTGCCTTTAACAAAACTGTAGGATTTCGGTGAAGCTTTGATGCTTTTGATCTTCTCCTGCACTTGGACAACCAACTGGGCTTTAGACCCGTCTACTTCTGCAAAAATCGTTGCTTCGCCCGCGGCCACAGCCTTGACTTTGCCTTTCACCATCGTAGCGACTGCTGCATTACTGGTGGACCAAGTCACGCCTTCGGTAACATCCTGCTTGTTATCAAAACCTTCTACCGTTGCCATCACCTGAAGCGCAGCTGTTTCGGAAACACTCATCTTCTGCGGGCTGCTATTGGTTATTTCAATCGATTTCACGTCACCGGTAGCCGCCAAGGCCAACGAAGGGACCAGTATTGTTAATGCCATAATTAGAGCAAGTGTGCCTCGAAGCGCCAGTTTGATTCTACTCATTTCTATATCCATCTCCCATAATCCAATATTTTACTTCTATTATATTATATCGGATACGAATTGCATAAAGTTGAATAACGTGAGTGAGAGTCTTGGAACAATTCATGAGATCAGCGTGTAATCGTTATAAAAACTTTTGAATTTAGCCCGACATAGTAGGAGCTTGGTTTATGTAAATACTATTTCAGTTTAAAAGGGGATGCCCATCGTCACATGCAACATGCCGTTTGGAACATCCCCTTTTTGAATTACTAAAGCGTTACCTAACCTCTCTACTTCACTTCGTCCTGCTCTGGCAAAATCAAGCTCTCGGCCCCGCCCATATAGGGCCGCAGGGCTACCGGAATGCGAATGCTTCCATCCTCCTGCTGATGATTCTCAAGCAACGGAATCAGGATACGCGGCGATGCCACCGCCGTATTATTGAGCGTGTGACAATAGGCCAACTTGCCTTCGGCATCCAGGCAACGAATATTCGAACGGCGCGCCTGAAAATCATGCAGATTCGACGACGAATGCGTTTCTCCATATGCAACGCGGCTTGGCATCCAGGTCTCGATGTCATACTGTTTATACGTTTTCTGCGACATATCTCCGGTACATACAGCGACAACACGATACGGCAGTTCCAGTAATTGCAGCAATTCTTCGGCGTGTCCCGTAATCTCTTGCAACATGCGCTCCGATTCTTCTGCATCAGGGGCACAGAGAATGACCTGCTCAACTTTGGCAAATTGGTGCACACGATACAATCCGCGCACATCCCGTCCGCCGGAGCCAACCTCACTGCGGAAACACGTCGATACCGCGGCCAACTTCACAGGCTCTTGAACATCAACAATCTCATCCGCATAATACGAGACCAGCGGCACTTCAGAAGTTCCCACCAGCCACTTGTTCTCCCCTTCAAGTTCATAGACCTGATCTCGACCTGTTGGGAAGAATCCGGTGTTCACCAGTGCGTCCTCCCTGACCATCAGCGGTACCTCCATCGGTGTGAAGCCGTGCTTCAGCAGCAGATCAAGCGCAAGTTGCTGTACTGCCCGATGTAATAACAGGCCAGCGCCTTTTAATACATAGCTTCGCGTACCACCAATCTTAACTCCACGGGGAATATCGATCAGATCATGCAACTCCCCAAGTTCTACGTGATCTTTGGTATTATACTCGAACGTTGGCACCTCTCCCACACGTCGCAGCTCTACATTATCCGCATCCGACGAGCCATTGGGGGTATCCGGGGATACGATATTGGGTACCAGCCATTGCAGCTTGGTTACTTCCTCCTGCACAGGGGCGAGCCTCGCTTCCACCTGTTCCAACTGTTCATTGATCTGTTTCACCTGAGCCCGCAAACCCTCGGCCTGTTCCCGATTCCCGGCTTGCATGAGTCTGCCAATGTCCGCGGATAACGTATTGCGCAATCTGCGTCCTTCTTCCGATTCCTGTAAAAGTGCTCTGCGTTCCTCATCCCGCTCCAGCAATGTGCGAATGTTGATCTTGATTTTTTTCCCGTCTGCTGCGGCCTGAACCTCTTCTGCATGTGCACGAATCCACTTCATTTCTAACATGGTCACCGTCTCCTTTGGCTGTAAAAATACAAAGAGCGCCCTCATCCCTTGGGACGAGGAGCGCTCTGCTCGCGGTGCCACCCAACTTGCTGAATCAGGATATCCTGCTTTCAGCCTCTTGGTCCGCGATAACGGGCGGTTCCGGTTAACTTAGGGAAATATCGCTCCCCTGGCGAAAACGCCTCCGAGTTGGATTCTCTTCAACGGCATGGTCCGATCTGTAATTGTTGTGTCTCAGTATATACGAACGCCGGACCAGATTGCAACCTTTTGTATCGATCAGGAATTCATGGCACAACTTAACACGTCCTGTTATGATAGACTTTGTCTTCAAGATTGCGCTTTATTGTGATCGTCAATTATGTATATAAGTAGAAGGAGTTCTTTATGAAAAAATTACTTTGGATCGGATGTCTGTCCTATTTCCTGATTGGACTTGCCCACGTTGTGCTCGGTTCCATTCTGCCGGTTGCACTTGAACATTACGGCAAAGATTATAGTCAGGGCGGGACGCTGATCTTTGCTCAATTTGCCGGATTCCTCGGTGGTGTATTGTTATCTCCATGGCTGAACAGACGCTTTGGTAAACGGGGGGGCCTGTTAATCGCCACAGCTTTACTCTGTATTGCCGAATTATCCTACATGCTGTTGCCACCATGGGGCTGGATGTTCGTCATTGCACCCGCTGCCGGCTTCGGATTCGGAATGGTTGAAGCTGTTATTGGCACCATTATCATCGCTGCAATCAAAGACAATACAGCCGTTGCCATGAGTCGACTGGAAGTATTATTCGGGATCGGAGCGATGGTCATGCCGCTCATGGCCAGCGGTCTGATTGCTGCCGGATACTGGCGTTTGTCCTTTCTCGTTGTTGCGATCTGTGCAGCGCTGACCTTTGTTTTCTGGGCGAAAGGATCATTTGGAGAGCTGGATAAATTTCTGGAGCGACGGAGTTCAAATAACGGTTCAGTACATGCCCACACCGCAAGGACATCGGGTGAGATGCATCCCGCATCTGCAAGTACACCCAGTCCAACCTATCGTGGCCGTAACAGGACTCTTCTGGTATTATTCGTTCTGTTCTTCTTCCTATATGTTGGCACAGAGATGAGTCTTGCGAACTTCATGCCAGCGATTCTGATTGAGAAAATGAACATGAAGGAAGCCGGAGCAGCGCTTAGTGTCACCTGTTTCTGGATTGCCATGTCTGTGGGACGACTCTTCGCCGGGTATGTCGCAGAGAAATTCCAATACCGCGTCTATGTACTGTACAGTTGTCTCGCATCTGTTCTCTTGTTAATGGTATTTCCATTTACAAACCAAATCTGGTCTGCATTTCTCATCATCTTGCTGCTTGGGCTTGCGATGTCAGGCATTTTCTCCATTGCCCTTGTCTTCGCCAGCAAACTGCTGCCCGGAACCGAAGAATCCACACCCAGCATTTTGATTGCCTCAGGTGGGGTTGGCGGTGCCATTCTGCCTTTGACCACGGGATGGAGTCTGGATCATCTGGCAGTTAATCAATCTGCATGGATGCTTGCCATCTTTGCGGTTGGCCTGCTTGTTATTAGCGTGATCACGTATCAATGGCAGAACAAACATATAGCAAATTCTGCGACTTAACAGTTATGTTTCGATGCAGTCCTGAGAATTAGAATTACCTATTATTGAGATTGAGATTGAAATGTCTACTGTCATGACCTGACAGTGGACATTTTTTTGTAGCGTTACTCTGTTCTAACGAACCTAGCACACGCTATTTATCTGCATTTCAGGATATTTGAAATCTAACGAATCCTGGAGACGTTATTATAGATAATTATTTTCAAATTCAAGGTCTCGTTGCAGTTTTTTGACATAATAACGCCGCTGAGATTCGTTAGATTTTTCATTCCCTAAAAACTGGCCTAATAAGGTGTTCTCGATTCGTTAGCGCTGTAATCATCGTGGCAAGCGCCCTATTTTTGCCTCTCTCTCACCTTTCATTAAAGGTGAGAATAATATCTATTCATTTGCACAAGATTGCCCAGGAAATACTTTAGCCCCATCTGAATCACACACTTTTGTTAACGACAGGCATTACGGGCCCGTTATCCTTGATGAATTTACCGAATACATATCGTACGAGTGGTCCCAAAATGATCAATTGATATGGAAGCGCCAGGCTGAAGTTACGAGCGATTGTATGGAGATACGTACGGAGTACGGATGACCCACTTAATTGATCAGCGAGATATGCCGAGATCATTCCATACAAAGACATGATCAGAACCATGCCAATCACCATAAAAAATGACATAGCCAGCACACCTAGAATCTTATTGGACTTGTCGAAGGGCATAGAAAATGCAATCTTTCTCGCCACAGGGCCAACAATGAAAGACTCCACCAGAAACGCGATGACAAAACATAATATGAATTGAAGCAGTATCTCAAGCGGGGACATTTTGCCGAGTAACCCACTGTGCCATAGATTGAAGAACATCATGACCAAGACCATTCCTGTACACATCATTAATCCGAAAATAATTTGTTCCTTCTTGCTTGTTGGCAATTCTCTCATCCTCTCTGTTTACCTTCGTAATTATAGAGATGAGGAAACCCACCACATAAGTGAACATTCTGTGAACAATTATAATTTTTCCAAATTAAAACCGGATTTGACAACCATGTAGTACAGCCCTATGATATCCCTTAAAATGGTAGAAAGATTCATAGTATAAGGAGGATTTGGATTATGAGTTTTCAAAAACGCATTGACCACGTCGGCATTGCTGTGCGTGATCTGGAGACCACGCTGCGTTTCTATACGGAGATTGTTGGTCTTGAATTGAAAGACCGGGTAACCCATACCAACGGCGTCATTCAGCTCGCCTTCCTTGGCTTCAATGGAAGTAATGAGACTGAGATTGAGTTAATTCAAGGTTACAGCGACAAGCTGCCTTCCGAAGGTACGGTACACCATTTTGCGATCCATGTAGATGATCTTGATTCTGAGTACAAACGCATCCAAGCCACCAAAGCCGTATTTATTGATGGAGAGATTATTACACTGCCTAACGGTTACCGCTATTTCTTCATCTATGGACCTGAAAAGGAATGGATTGAGTTCTTCCAGCGCTAAGAATTGGAGTTGATTTCATGAACATTTTAATTACCGGCGCAGCCGGGAAAATTGGCCGGGACTTGTCCCAACACTTGTCAGAAGCATATCACCTGCGACTAACGGATTTGAATATCGACAGACTGCATACGTATCAAGAAACCGACCATGAGATCATGACACTGGATGTGACAGACCCTGAAGCCTGTCAGCATGCTTGCGAAGGCATGGATGTGGTAGTACATCTGGCGGGAGACCCTTCCCCGCATGCCGGATTCTATGAATCGTTGTTGGACATCAATATCAAAGGTACATTTAATGTATTCCGTGCAGCTAAGGAGCAAGGTGTGCAAAGAGTCATTCTGGCGAGCAGTGCACAGACGATTGAGGGGTATCCCATTGATGCTCAAGTCTATCCGGACATGCCAACACGCCCACGGAATTTGTACGGGGTTAGCAAATGTTTCGGAGAATCGCTCGCTTCCTATTTTGCGTATACCGAAGGTTTACAAAGTGTAGCAATACGTATAGGTGCATATGATGATTTTCAACCGGACGGACCAGCGCTGGAAGCAAGGGATATGAGCGCGTATATTAGTCCGGCTGACTTGTGTGATTTGATGTTCAAAGCAATTACAGCTACCAATCTGGAGCCCTTCACCATACTGCATGGGATCTCGAATAATCGGTTTAAACGATTGAATCTGGAAACCACTCAGAAACAGGTAGGCTATGACCCAAAATCCGATGCTTTTGCACTCAGCCAGATTGCCTTATATGATTCGCCACGATAATTATTGAAAATAACACATCTAAACAGGCTGTTATACATATGTATAACGGCCTGTTTGATAAGTTCATACGTGTCCCCATCCAGTTCCTGACTGGACACGTTCCACCCGCTGGCCTATAATTACACCTAGTAATGCCCGTAACTTCATAGTTTCCCAGGGGAGTCGGAATTGGCCGGCTGAGAGTGTATCCCACCAAGATACTAACCCTTAGACCTGATCTGGATCATGCCAGCGTAGGAATCGGAGTATATCGAAATGGCACAGCCCTATGGCTGAACGCCACCTCTCTAACGCCTGCACGCGTCCCGGAATACGGGACGCTTTTTTAATGTTCTTTTATATAGCCAGAGAGCTAAAAAAAGTGACGTTATTCAGATCTCAACTGGTATAAATCTGTCGATTTATGCAAGATGATTGGATATGAAGCCAAGGAGTACCCCGTGCCACTCGGCCGGACATATCGAAGGAGAGAATTACAGATGAAATGGCGTAAAACGATGGGATTGATGCTCTTATGCGTGCTTATGGTGACTGTAGCCGCATGTGGCGGCAAAGAAGCTGCCCCGGCAGAACAGAACAGCAACACAAATGCGGAAAGCAGTAACAAAGGTGACACTGCCGCCCTGAAAGATATTAAAGTGGTGCTCGACTGGACACCGAATACGAATCATACCGGCCTATATGCGGCTGTAGATCAAGGTTTTTACAAGGCCGAAGGCTTGAACGTGGAGATTGTACAACCAGGTGCCGGTGGCGCAGATACGATGGTTGCCTCCAATGAAGTACCGTTTGGCGTAAGTTATCAGGAGAGTGTAACTCAAGCCCGCACACAGGGTGTTCCATTGGTCTCCATCGCAGCAGTTATTCAGCATAATACATCTGGTTTCGCTGCTCCGGCGGATCGGAATATCAAGTCACCGAAAGATTTTGAAGGTAAAACCTATGGCGGTTGGGGTTCCCCAGTCGAAGAAGCCGTGATGCAATCCATTATGGAAGGCGACGGAGCCGATGTATCCAAAGTGAAAAACATTAATATGGGTGACGCCGACTTTTTCACCGCAGTAAAACGGGACATTGATTTTGCGTGGATTTTCTACGCCTGGACGGGGATTGAAGCCGAACTGCGCGGGGAACCGATCGACATGTTATATGTGAAGGATTATTCAGATGCACTGGATTATTACACGCCTGTCCTCGTAACAAACGAGCAAACGATCCAAAACGACCCTGAGCTGGTGAAAGCATTTCTGAAAGCCACTTCAGAAGGATATCAATACGCAATTGATCATCCCGAAGACGCAGCAAACATTCTGATCAAGGCCGTCCCGGATCTGGATAAAGACCTCGTACTGGCAAGCCAGAAATGGCTTAGTCCAAAATACACGGATGACGCCCCGCGCTGGGGAGAACAAAAACAGGAAGTCTGGCAGAACTACACCGACTGGATGTTTAGCAAAAAAGTGCTTGATGAACAGATCGATGTGAGCAAGGCATATACAAACGATTTTTTACCCCAATAAAATTTCTCATATAAAACGAACTTAATATTTACACGAGGACGGAGAGGACAGAAATAACGTGAAAAAGCGAAGCGGTCGCCTTTATCACCGGATTTTCCCTTTAGAGAAAGGGAATCAAAAAAATCTGGGGATAACAGCGATTGGAAGGTTATTCTGTCATCGAAGTGGCTAGTGTAACGGTCATTAGTTCATTTTATATATCATGAAAGGAGCCGTGATCTCTCATGGCAAGCACACTACTTAGTATTCAGGTTATCCCGAAAACGCCAAATGGCGAGAACTCTTATCCTTACGTAGATCGCGCCATTGAAGTTATTCAGCAATCTGGCTTGAAGTATCAGGTGAATGCGCTCGACACAACGATGGAAGGTGAACTGGAGGAACTGCTGGAAGTTGTACGTAAAATGCACGAGGTACTTGTGGAGGCTGGCAGCCCAAGCATCATCTCCCAGATCAAAATCGCCCATAGCCCTACCGGCTTCAGCATGGATACCCTGACGGAGAAGTATCGCTAATGCCTGCCTATTTCAAAAGTGTATGGCCGCCCATTGTGGCGGTTATTCTCTTTATAGCGATATGGCAGGGAGCCGTCTCCCTCTTCCATATTGAGAAATGGATGCTACCTGCACCATCCGACATCGCCCGCGAAGCGGCAACCCAGGCCGAACGGCTTGGCATGCACGCTTCCGCAACCATTCAGTTAACGCTGATTGGATTCGCTGCTGGAACAGCGGTTGGATTACTGATTGCAATGGTGCTGCATTTGGTCCCTTTTCTCAAGTCGGCCCTGTATCCTTTACTTATTCTTAGTCAAAATATCCCAACCATCGCGCTCGCGCCGCTCCTGTTAATCTGGTTCGGATTCGGGCTGTTGCCCAAGCTGATTACGATCATCCTGGTCTGCTTCTTCCCCGTTGCAGTGGCGGCCATGGATGGCTTGACCCGTACTGACGCGGCGATGATGAACTATATGCGCATGGCTGGTGCCAAACGTCATCATATCTTCTGGAAGCTGGAGCTTCCCCATGCGCTGCCATCCGTGTTCTCCGGTGTCAAAATCGCCGCTACCTATAGCGTGATGGGTGCTATCATCGCCGAATGGATTGGTGCAGACAAGGGTATTGGTTATTATATGATGCTGCAAAAGTCGGCTTATCGTACGGACCGCCTATTCGTGGCGATCATGATTATTGTCGCGCTCAGCTTGCTGCTCTTCCTGTTCATTGCCCTGCTGGAGAAGCTGCTCGTGCGCTGGCGGCCACAGAAGCGGTAGTAAAGCAAGTAATCTGTATATTAGGAAGTGATGACCATATGAATCGGCAACAGGATGAACAAGTCCAGCCTGGACGAGGAGCAAGTGTAATGGAGCCAACGCACGGTGAAAAGGTTAACTCCGCTACGCCTGATCGACCTGCCAATACGACTCCTGCTCCGGTTCCACCTGCACTGGACGTCGTTGATGTTCATGCATCATTCCGTGAACGGCGGAGCAGGTTACCGGTTCTGAACGGCCTGTCCCTGACTGTGGAGCAAGGCGAGTTTGTTGCTATCGTTGGACCTTCTGGCTGTGGCAAAAGCACTCTGTTCCATATCATCGGCGGTCTGCTTAAGCCACAGGAAGGCCAAGTACTTATGAACGGTCAGAATGTAACGGGACAGCGTGGCAAGATTAGTTATATGCCGCAACAGCCCGCCCTTTTCCCGTGGCGTACCATTGAAGATAATGTACTGCTTGCTGGTGAAGTAGCTTCAAGTGCTCCACCTCGGGCCGAAGCACTTGCAGAGGCTCGAAAGTGGTTAAGCAGCGTGGGTCTTGCCGGGTTCGAGCAGGCCTATCCTCATATGCTGTCGGGCGGAATGCAGCAGCGTGCTGCATTTCTGCGTGCCCTGCTCAGTCCGCAGGAACTCATGCTGCTGGACGAACCTTTCAGCGCGCTGGATGCACTGACACGTAGCGACATGCAGCGCTGGCTGATCGATATCTGGGAACAGAACCGCCGCTCGGTGCTGTTCATCACCCACAATATCGAAGAAGCATTGCTACTTGCAGATCGGGTCTATGTATTATCCAACCGACCTGCAACGGTGTTGCACGAGGTACATGTTCCTTTTGATCGCCCAAGACGAGAAGAAATTACGGAGGAATCCGCTTTTTTGGAACGTAAACGGCAGATTGCACAGTGGATGAAAGAAGAACAGCAGAAAGCCCGCCTATCTTGATAGTGCGGGTTTTTAAGTTATTTATTTCCTTTAATGGGTGATCCGCCATAAGAAATTCTGCGTAACATAGTTAGAATATAACTGAACACAAGGAGGAATTCCCTCGTGCATTCTCAAGCTTTTGCACCATTAATTGATGCTCATATTCACTTCGATCAGTATACCCCTGACAAACAACGCGAGATGCTGCTATCGTTTCCGTCTCAGCAGGTCGAAGCAGTCATTGCCGTGTCCATGAATCTCGCTTCTGCCAAGACCAATCTGGAGCTTGCAAAACAACATCCACGTAACATCTATCCGGCCTTCGGTTTCCATCCGGAACAGGAACTGCCGTCCATTGCAGAAATGGACCTCTTCTTCCAATGGATCGAGAAGCATATGGGACAAGCCACAGCCATAGGAGAAGTTGGCCTTCCCTATTACAATCGTCAGGAAGCGGAGCAGGCAGGGCAACGCTTCGATCAGAGCGGGTACATTGAACTGCTTGAACGTTTCATCCAACTTGCCAAAAAGCATAACAAACCACTTGTCCTTCATGCGGTATACGATGATGCGGATATCGTCTGTGATTTGCTGGAGCAATATCAGTTCCGACGTGCTCATTTCCACTGGTTCAAAGGTTCTCGCCAAACCGTAAGGCGCATGGCGGACAACGGTTATTTCATTTCCTTCACGCCGGATATTCGGTATGAAGAAGAGATTCGTGAACTCGCCCGGCAATATCCATCAGAACAAGTGATGGCCGAGACCGACGGACCGTGGCCCTTCGAAGGACCATTTCAGGGACGAATGACACACCCGGCCATGACCAGACAGGTCATCCAGGCATGGAGCGAAATCACTGGCATGGGAACCGAGCGGGCCGCCCGGCTCTTTTATCAGAACACAAAGCGTTTCTATGGCTTAACTTGAGTACAATCAGGTAACAGCAAGTACTATCGCTTGTCCTGCCAGCACAACACAAAGAAGCCAGTCGGCTTCGCCCCGACTGACTTCTAGTCTACTATTATATATCAGTTGAACTAAATTTTTACACAGGAACGTAGAGGACAGAAATAACCTGAGGAAGCAGAGCGGTCGCCTAAAAGCTTTCTGAAAGAAAGCTACTTCGGAAGCATACGCTATCACCAGATTTTCACCTTCACAAAAATTGGATCAAAAAATCTGGGGATAACAGCGATCGGAAGGTTGTTCTGTCATCGGAGTGGCAAGTGTAACTACCTTCAGTTCAACTTAACGCTTCAAGAATCCTTTGCCTTCCAGGAACGGTCTCACTTGCAACCGTGTCGGCTCAGTCAGGCGCTTCGCCATCAGTTCGGACCATGGAGTCGTTCTTTCACCATTAGTCCGTTCTTTCATGTACGCCGTCGTTGTCTCATCATACTGCTCAACACCTTTGATGCTCTGCTCGGCATTATAACGATTACGATGCAGAACTGCATTAAGTGGCAGACGCGGGCGAATTCCCGTTTCCTGATCTGCAACACCAATACACATGCCATACACCGGATATACCCCTTCCGGCAATTCCAACAGCTCAGCAACTTCCTCAATCCGGGTACGAAGCCCGCCAATATATACGATTCCGAACCCTAGTGACTCCGCTGCAAGAGCGGCGTTCTGGGAAGCCAGTGCAGCATCAATTGTGGCTACCATGAAATTCTCGGTTGAATCGGCATACGATTCCTTCTCAGGAAGATGACGTTTCGCAGCATCACTCAGCCGATACAGATCAGCACACCATACAAGAAACACCGGACATTCATTGACATAGGCCTGGTTGCCTGCCAATTCAGCCAGCTTGGCCTTTTGCGCTAAGTCAGTCACAGCAATTACGGTATAGGCTTGCACACTACTTGAAGAGGAAGCCATCTGCCCTGCAGATACAATGGCTGCAAGCTGCTCATCACTTACCGGGTCTGGCTTGAATTTGCGTACAGAGCGGTGTTTCATCATCAAATCAATGGTTTCATTCATGGTGGTTCACTCCCAATCCTCGTAGTACGAACTCAATTGTCTGCTCAGCAAGCTCGTCTGTATTCATATCCTGATAATCAAAGCCAAATCGTGAATTCTTGGCCCGTTTGTGCGCCAAAGCCACACCCATAACCTGAAGCATCGCATAAGATACGGACTCGACCTGGAACAATCCCTGGTCTTTTCCTTCTTGCAACAGTTCCCTCACTCGGGTCCATACAGGGTCTAGAAAACGAAATACAGTAGCTGTGCGATGTGTACGCAGTGTAATTTCAAGCTGCACAATATCGCTCATCTCCCGATCCGTCATCGTGAACTTCACAACTTCACCAATAATTCGTCGGATACCTTCCACAGGCGAGGACATGGACTCTTCAGCCAGCGCGTTCATCATATGCCCAGGGAAGAAATGCTCAAATAACGCTTCGAACACCTTTTCTTTGCCGCCAAAATGATAAGACACCAGCGACACATTGGCACCTGCCTCATCACATATTTGGCGAACACTCGTCCCGTCATACCCCTGCTGTGCAAAAAGCTTCTTGGCTGCAAGCAATATCCTCGTTTTGATATCCAACTCCGGTTCAGTCATTCCGTCCCGCTCCCTCTTGTCCGTTCATCTTATTCGCTCCAGCTCAAGGACTGCAGCCAGCGAATCATCTGTCTATTATATTACACCAAGCACCCCGATGAAAATCATCGGGGTGCTTGTCCTATCCTATAAAGCAATGGTATACATCTGCTGTATTAGTTGTTTGCTTGAGCAGGGCTTGGAGCCATAGCTGGCATGCGTTGTTTTTTCAACAACGTCACAACGAGTGACAACGCAACTGCAACCAACAGCACAATCACGATAGAGCCCGCAGCAGACTGAACTCCTGGGCCTCCCAACTGTACGCTCAGAATACCCTGAACGGCGTATGTTGCAGGCAGGTACTGCCCAATGCCGCTATAGAAGCTGTTCAGTAATTCACGCGGTACCATTGCACCGGAGGATACCAGTTGCAAGGACAGTGAGATGATGTTGAACAGACTTCCTGCAGGTCCGAAGCAGATCAGGAAGAACTGGGAGAAGAACATGAACGTGCACAGGAAGAGCGCCTGGAACAACCAGAATGCAACAAATCCTTGTGCAATCTGTCCTCCCAGTGCCACGATCAATGATGATCCCAGCAAGGAAACAACCAATGCAGAACCCACGTTAATGACTACTCTCGCGCCAAACAAAGTCAAGCGGGAATAGGTAGATGACAGCATACCCATGGCTGTCTGGAGGTTCATCCCCATGATCATGGCACCTACATAGGAAGCCAGTACCATCATCATTGGCACCATCTGATTATTCATCCCATTAACCGGGTTGATGGACGTTGTTGTTCCTTCCACTCGGGTAGCCAGGTTTGTAGCGGCTTCAGCAGCCTGATCGGCAGGCGCACCTGAAGCGGTTAACACCGTCTGTACTCCTTGTGCTGTAGCTTGTTTGTTAATCGTGTTTGTCACACTTTGTGATACACCTTGCATCATGCTTTTAATCGTAACCGGGTTCGCTTCATTAATGGTGTATTTAATCTCGGCGGTTGAGCCAGCCGTCTGAAGCAATTCGTTAAACCCAGCCGGGATATCCAGCACCATGTGTACTTGGTGATGATTCAGCTGGTCCAACGCTTCAGCCGCGCTTAGATTGGATACGGTATGGAAAGGCAGTGTTCCTGCGAGCGAATCCGCGATTCCTTTGGACATTTCTCCGTCCTCGTTCACAATCGCAACCGTCAATTCTTTCGTACGGTCATTTACTCCAGAATATGCGGTCATCCAGATCACGCTAAAGATCACTTGGAACATAAGTGCTGTTACGATCCCTACAATCACTGGCGGTTTTTTAAACAATGTACGTAAAGCCTGTAACATAAAAGGTGTCCTCCATTACTCAAATAGTTCTAATTTGATTTAAACAGTTGTTTGAATCAAACGATCGTTTAAATTTTATGTGAATATGTCCATATTGTCAACTCATTTTTGAAAAATTCAGAAAACGTAAGCTTTATTCATGAATACAATTGATCCATTTTCACAAAAGAGCATTATGCTATCCTTTTCCCGAAGAAAAGAGCATCTATACCAACGATTCAGGCTTACTTTCTGGCGACTCAACTGTATTTTTCTCAACAAAAAACACGGACCGCTGCAGCGAACCGTGCATTTAAATCCTCACTTTATTACAATGAGGCGTTGAATATATCACCAAACAAAGGTCGGTCAGTCATTTCTCTTCAGCTTCATGCGTTGCAGACGTAGGGAATTCAGGACAACCGATACGGAGCTGAACGCCATCGCCGCCCCTGCCAGCCATGGAGCCAAGAAGCCAACTGCCGCAATAGGAATACCAATAACGTTGTAACCGAGTGCCCAGAACAGGTTTTGTTTGATGTTACCCATCGTGCGCCGGCTCATCTCAATGGCATCTGCAATGCTGTTCAGATCACCACGCATCAACGTAATATCCGCCGCTTCCATCGCTACATCCGTTCCTTTTCCGATGGCCATTCCAATATCAGCAGTAGCAAGTGCCGGAGCATCATTAATGCCATCACCTACCATGGCAACTTTCAGACCACTCTCCTGAAGTTTCTTCACTTCCGCAGCCTTGCCTTCCGGCAGAACCTCAGCCAGAACTTTACCGATCCCTGCCTGTTCTGCTACAGCACGAGCTGTTCGCTCATTGTCTCCCGTGATCATGATGACATCGATCCCCATCGCCTGAAGTCGACCAATGGCTTCACGAGAGGTATCCTTGATGGTGTCAGCCACAGCCACAATCCCTGCCCACTGACCATCTACCGCTACCAGCATCGCTGTACGTCCTTGTTCCTCCAGACGGTTCATCTGCTGAACGGTTTCCTCAGAGATATTCACCTGTGCATCTGCAAGCAAACGCCGCGTGCCGACCAGAATTTCTTGCCCTTTTGCTGAAGCTCGCACGCCGTATCCCGGTATGTTCTCGAACTTCTCTGTTGGGGTTAACTCCAAACCCTTGGCACGAATACCTGCAACAATCGCCTCTGCCAGCGGATGCTCGGAACTCTGCTCGGCCGCTCCTACACGCTCAAGCAGATCGGATTCCGTCCAATTCGGAGCCGTGATAACATCAGTAAGGACCGGTTTACCTTGGGTTACTGTACCTGTTTTGTCGAGCACCACGGTCTGAATCTGTTGTGCCGACTCCAGATGTTCGCCCCCCTTGAACAGAATGCCATATTCAGCCGCACGTCCTGATCCAGCCATGACAGAGGTAGGCGTTGCCAGCCCCAGTGCACATGGACAGGCAATGACAAGCACGGCAATCGCTTTTTCAAGGGAACCAGCGAAGTCACCCGGACTTGCAAACAGATACCAGATCAGGAATGTCAACGCGGCAATACCCACGACAATGGGAACAAATATGCCTGAAATGACATCTGCAATCCGCTGGATCGGTGCTTTGGAGCCCTGAGCTTGCTCGACTACTTTAATGATCTGGGACAAAGCCGTGTCCGACCCCACTCGGGTCGCACGTAGTCGTAATACCCCGTTTTTGTTCAGCGTAGCACCTGTAACGGGATCTCCCGGCTTTTTATCCACGGGAAGGCTCTCTCCACTTAGCATGGATTCATCCACAGAGGATTGCCCTTCTTCAACGATACCATCCACCGGGATGCTGTCCCCCGGCTTCACCAGAACCAAGTCACCCACCGCAACATATGCGGCAGGAACCATCACTTCCTGTCCATCCCGGATGACACGGGCTTCACGTGGAGCCAGTTCAATCAGGCTTTTGATCGCCTGTGAAGAGCGACCTTTCGCCACAGCTTCGAACCATTTTCCCAGTAAAATTAACGTAATCAGAATTGCACTTGTCTCATAATAGAGTTCTACCGAAGGCATGGCGGCTGTACTCGTTCCCATTGCACCATGATCCATGGTTGCAGAAGGTAAGTACCCACTGGATAACGTCAGATACAGACTATAGAAAAACGCTGCGCTGGTACCCAGTGCGACGAGGACGTCCATATTGGCGCTACGGTTGCGCAGTGCTTTGTATGCTCCCACATAGAACTGCCACCCAATCACGAACTGTACTGGCGTTGCCAGAATCAGCTGGAACCAAGGGTTCATGAACAGATCTGGGACATAGATTCCGGATGTGAACGAGAAATGCCCCACCATTGCCCACAGCAAAGGAATCGATAACAAAGCAGATATCATCCATTTCCACTTTTTGCGTTGCAGCTCACGTTCACGAACCGATGTGGTCTCTTCTTGCGTCAATTGCAATTCAGCACCGTAGCCCATCTGCTTGATCTTGGCGGTAATATCCGAAGGTTTCAATGCACCAGCGGCATATTCGATATGCCCTGTTTCCAGCGCCAGATTCACATTCGCCTGAGATACCCCCGGTAGTCGGGAAAGTCCTTTTTCAATCCGGGCAGAACAGGCAGCACACGTCATACCCGTAATGTTCAGATCAACCGATTCGGACACCGTACCGTAGCCCAATGCTTCCACCTTATCTCGCAAGGCATTCACGTTGGTTGTCTTCGGATCATAAGATACGGTTGCCTGTTCGATGGCAAGGTTCACATTGGCCTGATGCACCCCTTCCATGTGAGACAAGCCCTTCTCCACTCGTGTCGAACATGCAGCACAGGTCATCCCCGTGATGTGCAGTGTTGCCTTCAGTCCTGGTGCTTCTGCCATAGGTGGTATTGGGATTGGTTCGGATGATCTATCCATTGGTTTATTCGTTGAGTTATCCATCATGTCAGCTCCTTTCATGTCAATTCAATTTATTGCATGTGGCATCCAACATACCCCCAAGGGGTATATATAAGACAGAAAATTAGGCTTAAACCTGACTCTTGGAAAAAGGTACTCTGACCTCTTTTTCACCCATGAGCATGTTCGGTTTAAGCCTGTGATGCAGTTAGACTACATCATATCCCTGATCTTCAATCGCAGCTTTGATCTGATCCACGTTCACTTTCTGCTCATCATATTCCACGGCTACTGTTCCCGCTGCCAGATCAACCTTACCACTCGCACCGGTATTCTTCACAGCTTCTTCAACCGACTTCACACAGTGATTGCACGACATTCCCGTAACGTTCAATGTAATATTAGACATTCTAAATTCCTCCTTGGGGTATATTAAAATGATAAAATTAATTAGGTGAATTGATTCAGCTTACTTCATTAACTTCCGCATCGTAACCAGCAGTTCATCCACAACCTCATGTTCACCAGCCTGAATACGCTCAACGATACAGCTCTTCATATGGCCTTCAAGCAAAAGTTTGCCTACTGAATTAAGAGCAGACTGAGCCGCCGCAATCTGCGTCAGCACATCATCACAGTACGTATCCTTCTCGATCAATCCCTTGATCCCGCGAATCTGACCTTCCACACGGTTCAAACGAGAAACCAGGTTACTCTTCATCTCCTGCGAATGGTGACTCTTGCGCACATGCTTCCCATCACTGCCCTCGGCATGACAGGATACTGCTTCTTGGACTGTTGCCAAAGCTTCCGTTGAATCTGACTTGGAGGATTGCAAAGGTTCCTCGGGATGGCTCTGATGATCCATCATGAACACCCCTTTTCTTTCGTTCTTTTCTAAGAGTAACATACCCCATGGGGGTATTCAAGAGTATTCTGATATTTTGTTAAAAATGGATGAATTCTTCCTAATTAAATAGAGCGATGCATCTTACAAGGTATACTCCATCCTGCTGCTGCGGACGACCAGACCCATCTGTTCATAGAAAGTCTGTGCCCCAGAGTTAAACGTTGACACGGATAATTCCACGCTGTCTGCCTGAAGCTCTCTCCCTAACTCGATGAATGCTTGTAGTAACTGTTTACCTGTTCCTTGGCCCCGATGTTTGTTATCCACTACAAGTTCATGGATGTACAACATCTTGCGATCCACCATCAATGGGTTATCCTGAATTACACTTAACTGCGCACTCCCGTAACCCAGAATCAAGCCCGTTTCGGAAGACTCGGCAACATATAGGTAACGCTTGTCCGTTTCCAGCAGTTCGATGAACTCCTTTTTCTCCATTCTAGTCTCCAACGCTCTGTATAGATCCGGCCGCGCCTCGACATGCATCTGGTGCAGCTCATCCATCAACAATGACACGCCAGAGTAGTCCCTCATTTCTGCCTTTCTGATGTTAATCTTACCCGTACTCATCCTCATCACTCTTTCATCTACTGAATTTTACATTATTATACAACCAAAAAGCAGATACCATAAGGGTACCTGCTTCGCTAAATTTATCTTCATTCCATCAAGCCCATATGATTCTCATGTTGTTTATTTTTTCGAAGAAGCATTTCCTTCATTAAAAGCAACAGGTGATGGCTTCGCCGCCCATTCGTCCGCCTGCGGCTCAATGTCTACTCCGCTCAAAATCTTCTTTTTCTCCATCAAGGAATCCCCGTCTTCATCCAGCTTGTTGCGAATTTCCGCCTCGTCCTGAGGTTGATTGTTCTGTGTCATCGTAGAATCCTCCCTTTTTTCGTATTCATGTTGATGTTCCTTTATATAACGTGCCCACTTTCTGCATTATCATTCTCTTCGAGGGACAGGCCGTCCCCAAGTTAAGCTAAATCCATCTCTAAACCCTTCCGTTAATCGAAATCAACCTGTTTATCCAAAATGATTTCCTCTACTTTGTATTCCATCTCTGGTATTGAGGGAATCAAGGAGAATCGAACGTTTTCCAGAGAAGAAGGAAGGGCAGGAACCACTCGGAAACTAATTTGCGTCTCCCCACCTCCTCCACGACTGCCATGTCTCATGGTGATATATCTCTGTTCGCTGAATATTTCCAGAGCCAAATGTGGAACCATTTGTATACGCTCAGCTTCATTCCCCTTATATTGAATCTCCACATAAACGAGGCTTTCACCTTCATATTGCATCGAATGCGTGATCATATACTCACACGAATCTTTAATCATTTTTTTCATAATCGGCACTACACTCGTCAATTGAAGAGGTTCACTTGGAAAGTAGTGTCTTTGCGGCATCGGTTGCACGCTACGGAGAACATATCGGATATCTTCCTCCCTCATATCCAGTAAGCTCACCCATTCATCGATGGTATTTTGAGGAGGTTGGTATTGGACTGCTCCGGTTAAGTCCTTTCTGGCTGCAACCAGTTTCAAAAGTTGCTCATCAATCCGCTGTACCTCATCGCTGTATTCATTAGAAATTTCACGCAATTCACTCCAGCCCATATTTAATCACTCTCCTAATTTAATGACATGCCATGCAAATACAATTCGCTACTGTACCTGCATCCCCCTCTTAAAAAGGAAAGGACGCCCCCTGGGTCATATTCATGACCTTACGGGACGCCCTTTTTATATTGTCCACCTCAAATGGACATCATCTATTGTTTTGGTTGTAACAATGAGCAAAAATGTATACTTGCCTTAACCAACCTATACCTGATCCTGGCGAGCAAGCGCGGCTAGCGCACGTAGCGCTGCATTAATCTCGCGCTCCACCGCTTGTCCCACCGCATCCGTATGCGGATCATACTCGGCTGCCAGATCACTGTCCGCGAATCCATCGATCGCGACAATGGCTCCGGCGCGAGCGCCACGCAAGGTGCTGACGATGTAGAGCGCCGCAATTTCCATCTCGGCTGCAAGTGCTCCAGCCTGCTTGTATTTGCGGTGTGGAATCTCTTCCACGCCTGCAAAGAATGCATCCAGTGTTACGGTAATACCAACGCCCACTTTGCCTGCAAAGGTTGCAGCATCCGCGCTTTCTTGCTCACGAGCAGCTTCGATCAACGCTTGAGTCAACCCAATGTCCGCTACCGCCGGGAAACCATCCGGTACCAGTTGGCGAGTCAACCCGTCTGTACGAACAGCGGCTGTACTCACAATCACACTGCCTGCCGGATAATCAGCTGTATACGATCCCGCTGTACCTACACGAATCAGAGTTGTTACACCCGCCCGAATCAATTCCTCGAAACACACAGCTGCTCCAGGTGAACCTACACCATGACTGACCACAGCGATCTGCACCCCTTCATACAATCCAACAAATGTACGATACTCCCGACTGAACGCCAGTTCTCTCGCCTGCTCCAGCTTACGAGAAATCTTCTCCGCACGTGCCGGATCACCACAGACGATGGCGTATGCAGGCATGTCTTCCGAATGAATCTGCAAAATAGGCATCAACATATCAATCAAACTCCTTCTTCGTCCACTCGTCTTCCGGAATCGGCAGATCTTCACCCGAGAAGCGTTGTTCCTTGAACGGATCGGCAAAATGGTGGAAACCATTCACTTCCCAGAATCCGTTACGGTCTTCTGTCATAAACTCCAGACCACGTATCCACTTGGCACTCTTCCAGAAGTAAAGTTGTGGCACAACCATACGCAGTGGAAAACCATGCTTGGGTGTTAGTGGCTCACCGTTATATTTGAATGCAAGCAGTACATCATCATGCATCAATTCTTCAAGCGGTACGTTTGTCTCATAATCATGATCCGCATGAATCATGACGTATTTTGCCTCCGGCTTAACCCCCAGAAGTTTCACAAAATCGGAGAAGCGAATACCTTCCCACGGCGTATCGAATTTCGACCAACGGGTAACACAGTGAATATCACTCACCGTGTTCACCTGTGGCATCGCCTGCAACTCAGCTAAGGAGAACACCTTCTCCTCTTCTACTTCACCGAATACCTTCAGGTCCCATGTGGACAGGTCATATTCCGGCACTTCCCCTTCATGCAGAATCGGGAATTTCTCCGTCAGCATCTGTCCTGGCGGCAGCCGATCTCCGTGATCGTTACCTGTTTTGGGTGCCGGGGTTTTACTTTTTTTCAAACGTTCAGCCTTGTTATGCAAGTGGAATTCCTCCTTCTTTTACTGTCTCTAACATAGACATTCAGGAATTAACGCGAGCTTCCGCCCGCTTTCAGTGCATCCTGTGCATAGGTACGGTCTTTGAAAAAGAACATCGCGACCAGCGTCACAATATACGGCAGCATCAACGTGAAATGCGTTGGCAGGGAGAATCCTTGCAGACGAATACTCAATGCTTCCATGAAGCCAAACAGCACACTGGAGCCCATCACGCCCAGCGGATTCGCTTGCCCTAACATCGTTGCCACCAGCGCTATAAAACCACGACCAGCAGTCATGCCTTCGGTAAACATCGTCACCTGACCAAGCGACAACTGTGCTCCAGCCAGAGCGCACAACACACCGCACATCAGAACGGCACCATACTGGATGCCACGTACCTTGATCCCGATGCTCTGTGCTGCAATCGGGTTCTCACCGACGGAGCGCAGGCGGAAGCCGGATACACTTTTGAACAGATAAAATTGTAGTGCAATCACGAGCACAATACCGAGGTAAACCAGCGGACTATGTCCCGATATTACATCGCCGACCCACGGAATGTCCTTAATCAGCGGAATATCCCACTTGGGAAGTCCCACCATGTCTTTGTCGTAGTATGCACCTTTTACATCAAAAATCGCACGCAATGCAAAGGTCGTCACCCCCGCAGCCAGGAAGTTGAGCGAGATCCCGACCACGATGGCATTGGCCTTCAGATTAATGCTTATAAAGGCAAAGAGCGCCGAGAATAACATCACAATTATAATGGAAAAGAGTACCGCCAGCAGCACATTGCCAAACAGATAATTACCGACAATAGCGGAGAACGCACCGATCAGAACCAGTCCTTCAAGACCCACGTTAAACAGACCGACACGAGAACATAAAGCCCCACCGAGCGCTGCAAGCAGGATTGGAGTCATAATCCGCAAGGTTGAGCCAAACATGGCTGCATCAAACAGTTGTTGCATTGGACTTTTTCTCCTTTCTCCGCTTCAGGAATGAATAACCGATCTGAGCTGATACAAATAACGTCAATACCGCCTGGATGACACTGCCGACTTCCAGCGGCACATCCGTATTCCGTTCCATCCCCATGGCACCTGTCTGTAACGCAGCCAGCAAAATAGCTGCTACAGCTGTACCGAGTGGATGCGAGCGGGCAAGCAACGTGGCCATAATGCCGCTCCATGCGTAACTTGCCGATGACAATGAGCCATCAAGGAAACGGTACTGTGTACCGAGCACTTCCCCCGCACCCGCGAGTCCAGCAAGTCCACCACTGATGACCATGGACAGCATCATCATGCGAATGCGGCGAACACCACCGTAGGTTGCAAAGGACGGGTTGCTGCCGAGCATGCGGATCTCGTAACCAGTCACCGTTTTATGCGTGAACCAGTAGATCAGAATGGCCGCTACAATGGCAATAATGAAGCCTGCATGCAGCCCCATGCCCTGGAACAACTTCGGCAACCAGATACTCTGGTCAATCATGGGTGTCTGAGCCATTGCTGCAGATCCTGTGCGGTCCTTAAATGGATAGGAGACCATGTAGCCCCCGAAATAAATGGCAATATAGTTAAGTAGTAAGGTTGTGATCAATAAGTTCATCCCGAAGCGTGCATCCAGCCAGCCTGCAAACAGGGACCAGATTCCCCCGGCAATAATACCTGCCACAATCGCAGCAATACACACAAACCAGCCTGGTCCTGGCAGATAGAGCGCCGTGAGCGCGGCACTAAGCCCGCCAAGAATCATCTGGCCTTCGGCTCCCATATTGAAAAATCCGGCACGGAATGCCAATGCTACGCCAAGCCCCGCCAAGATGATTGGTGTGGAACGAGCCAACGTATTGGTGAAGAAGTAGAAGTTGCCGAAGGCTCCTTTCCACATCTCCGCATACGTATCTACCACATCACCGCCAACGATCAGAATCGCTACAGCCCCTGCAATCAGACCGATGAATACGGCAAGCAGCGGCTGTACGAGTCCGCGAAGTGTTTCTTTTACCCGATTCATATCCGCTCTTTCCCTCCTGCCATTAACAAGCTGATCTGTTCCTCAGTCGCTTCTTCTGCTCTCAGTTCTCCGGCAATTTCGCCTTCATACATGACAATAATCCGATCAGATAATTGCAAAATCTCCGACAACTCCGATGAAATGAGCAGAATGCCAACGCCCTCACTGCGTTTGCGCAGCAATTCGGCATGGATCGTCTCCATCGCTCCGATATCCACACCACGAGTCGGTTCGGCTGCAATCAGAAACGGTGTATCTTGTGCAAATTCACGGGCAGCAATCAACTTCTGCAAGTTTCCTCCAGACAGAAACTGTGCCTTGGTCTCCGCAGAACCCGTCTTGATGCTAAACTGTTTGATCCAGCTCTCTACCATCGTTTTTGCTGCTTTGGCTTTGATGATGCCCCGTGACTGCAAGCGATGATGGTGTCCCATTAGCCCGTTCTCGCGAACGCTCGCATCCTTGGCCGCTCCCCACATGTAGCGATCTTCCGGAATATGAGCAAGTCCATGCTCCCTTATTCGCCGTACAGGCCAGTTGGTTGTATCCTGCCCGGAGAGCACAACGCGACCACTATCCGCCTTACGCAGTCCGGCAATGACCTGAATCAGTTCCGACTGGCCGTTACCCGAGATACCCGCTATACCAACGACCTCACCTTTTCGAACTTCCATATGGATCTCCTTGAGCGCCGAACGATCCTTCGCTCCGGACAGATTAACCCCTTCCACTTGAAGCACGGCTTCGGCTGGAACCGATGGCTGCTTGTCCATACGCACAAGTTCACGACCAACCATCAGACGGGACAATTCCTCCACATGTGTATCCTTCGCTTCCAACGTACCTGTCACCTGACCATCCCTAAGCACCGTGATCCGGTCGGCTACATCCATGACTTCTTGCAACTTGTGCGTGATCAGTACAAAGGTTTTGCCCAGCTTGGCGAGCGATTTCATGTTCGCCAGCAGTTCCTTCACTTCAAGCGGTGTCAGTACCGCCGAAGGTTCATCCAATATAATGATGTCTGCGCCCTGATGCAGCACCTTAAGAATTTCAACACGCTGCTGCATGCCAAGCGGGCACTCGGACACTTTTTTCCACGGGTCAACCGGCATGCCATATTGTCTGCCCAACTCATTTACCTGGGCTGCTGCCTTTTTGCGATCAAATGCGCCTGCCTTAGCCGGTTCACGTCCGATCACGATGTTCTCCGCCACCGTAAAGGAAGGGAACAGCATGAAATGCTGGTGCACCATGCCGATGCCACTTGCCATCGCCTGGGACGGCGTAGCAAAGCTTACCTCACGTCCACGGACTTTGATTGTGCCTGACGTGGGCTGTTCCATACCGTACAGCATACGCATCAAGGTTGTTTTACCGGCCCCGTTCTCACCAACAAGGGCATGAATCTCTCCCTCACGCAAATTAAAACGGATGTCCCGGTTAGCGGTGAAGCCACCGTACTTCTTCGTAATCTGCTCCATCTCCAACAGCATATCTCGCGTTCGCTCCCCTCAGTTCAACTTAAAAAGGTTACACTCGCCACTACGATGACAGAATAACCTTCCGATCGCCGTTATCGTGTAAACGATAAGTTGAACATATACTGGTCATTTAATAGCAGCAAAACCGGCTGCCTGATCGGGCAGCCGGCTGATCATTTCCATCACTCATTCATTGAAAAGAACATTCGAAACTATTGTTGCAATGGATCTTTGACTACGATTTTGCCGGATACGATATCATCCTTGATTGCTTTAACCTTGTCGATCACTTCTTGTCCGACAAAAGCATTCAATGGAGATTCACTATCACGTGTAACGTACGTCAGGCCTACACCGTCTTCTTTCAAACCGTAGTTAACAGCGCCTGCTTTGAAGTTGCCTTCTACAAAATCTTTCACAGTCTCATAAGCAACCGTATCGGTTGACTTCAATTGAGACAATACGATATGTTCCGGGTCTTCAACAGTACGGTCCGTATCCTGACCGGAAGTATAGAAGCCTTTTTCTTTTGCTGCTTCGAACACACCAAGATCACCTACAGCGGATGCGCCAGCGATGAAGTCAGCGCCTTTGCCGAATTGTACCAACGCCAATTCTTTTGCTTTGGCTGGGTCGTTAAATCCACCTACATAGTTCACGAGGAATTCTGCATCCGGATTCACGGATTCCAATCCAGCTTTGAAACCTTCCGTATATTTCTTGATCAATGGTACATCCATTGCTGCGATCATGCCGACTTTGTCTGTTTTGGTGGACAATCCAGCAGCTGCACCGAGCAGGTACGCCCCTTCATATTCACGGAAACCAACGCTACGAACGTTTGGAAGATCAACGGTTGTATCTACAATCGCAAAGGACTTGTCCGGATTCTCTGCTGCAACTTTCTTCAATGCATCTTCTGCCTGGAAAGTTGCTGTAATAATCAGATCATAATTCTCGGCAACCGCAGCACGCAGATTTTGTTCAAATGCTGCCGGGTCTGTCGATTCAATCGTCTTGGTATCTACTTTGAATTCTTCGCCTGCTTTTTTGAAACCTTCATCCATCTGTACAAAGAAAGGGTTAACCCCTATTTTTTCGGGAAGTACGAGGGCCATCCGAAGAGATTTCTCCGAATCACTGCCTTGGGCGGATTGTTCGTCTTTGGAAGCCGAATTCCCACAAGCTGCCAACAAAATAGCCAACATGATGATCGATAAGACGAACGATAAACCTCTTTTCATTTTGAAAATACCCCTTTTCAACATTCTTTTTTCTTATCCTAGCGGATACTGTCGATCCTTGTCAATAAATCTTTGAGCGTATACACTCAAATAGAATATAATTGACAATTCGCTTTCTACCAAGCTTTGGAAACCGTTCTGTATCAAGCTTTTTTTCGTTGACATCCAGCGCGTCTCCGTGCTAAAGTCAATCCAATTATTATATTCTGATAGGAATTGTCAGAATTATAACCCAAAGCTAATTATTTTCCAACCCATTTTAAGGAGGCTATTCATTTGAAAAAAATCACCCAGATCACGTTGGCAGCCCTACTCGCCGCTCCGGTAACACTCGGCAGCCTTAGCTTGCCCGCTTCTGCTTCTGCAGCATCTGCAACTCCGGCTAAACCAACCACCTCACAAAGTGTCAAAGGACCGGTAGCTCAGGCGCCAGTTGCTTACACGGAAAGCGCAGCGGATTTTGCTCAATTCTTGCAAGCGAAATACAACATTCAATTGCCGCAACAGATTACCAAAGGTGATTTCATTCAAGCCATTGCAGCCATCACGGAAGCAACTCAAGCAAGTGACAGTGAAGCTAACGCTCCTGTCTTTACCGATCTGTCTTCTGGTGATTCTTCATATGATGCTGCCGTATCCTTATACAATAATGGGGTTCTTACGGGTACAGAAGTACGTGCCAAGGATCAACTGAGCACTTATGCCGCCGTCTTCATCGCGGTGAAAGCAGCCGGATTCAAGGAACTCGCTTATACATATCCCACAGAGAAAACGGCCAAAGCACTTGCCAAAGTTGGCATTAAACCAAACCGTGTTCAGGGACAAGCCGCACAGGAGCTGGCTGCTGCGATCGATACAGGCCTGATTCCTGAAAGCCTATACCCCGCTCTCCTTAAGGGTGGCGTAGCAAGTAAAGATTTCGCTGATACTTTGCTTGGACGCGTATTGGTCAGTCAAGGGAAATACAAACATGAGATTGGGCGTTCCGGCGATGCGGACATCTATTCCAAACTGTATGCTGCATATCGCACAGCGGATCTGATCGAATCACCTGAGCTGAGAAAGATTGTGGATCAGGCCCTGCGAGATGATCTCGTAACAGGTTATAATCTGAAGGATAGCCGCTTTGATTCCAACTTTATCGATGAACTGACACTTACTTACGGCCACGATAATATTCAACATGCTGTACAGTTGGTTGGTTTGTTGCGTAGCGAAGGTATTGATGCTGATGTGCAATTCCAACCCAAGACATCTGCCTTCATTTATTTGAAGGAATGGGGCGAGCCGAAGGAAACGCCTGATTATAAGGTGACACAGATCGATAACGGTAACTATATTGCTTCTGCGAAGGAATATGATATTCAGTTCGAGTTCAACAATGTGTCAGATAAAGTCCGCTTAAACGACATTGTGCTGAAATATGCCAAAAAGAACAGCGACAGTACATCTCCACTGATTCTCAGCTCCTGGTGGCAACCGCTGTATTATTCACCAACCGCATTGGCGAACTACCCTGTCATTTCCAATAATAAGATCGCGCTTGGCAATTACTATGCTCAGTCCTTCTCTCTGAAAGAAAATGCCAAATCCATTCGGGAAGGTTTCCTGAAGCTGGCACCTGATGCGGACATTACGACGTATGACTTCTGGGTGGACCAGCCTTTCTTCAACTATCTGAACGGTGGATCTGAATAAAATAAGTTCCGTCTTCAACCGAATTAAAGCTCGTATTTTGGCACCATAAGCAGCCGTCCTTACCGAATTTTACAGGGGTTTCGACCCCTAGATTCGTAAAGGCGGTTTTTTGTTCAGCATTTTCCAAATTTCTTCAACAAAATCATTTTTCTCATGCAGGAATTACCAATATAAGGTCGAATCCTTTATGTACACAAACACGCAATCATATTGCATATCTCCGCACGAACAGGAGTTACTCCATGGTATATGACGGTATTCTACTAGGCTTGATCGTTGGATTTTTTCGGGGCGGCTCGCGGCATGGGCTCAACCAGTTTGCAGCACTCAAGCTGCGAAGTGGCTGGATTTTCCCTGTATTGTTGCTAATCCAGTTCTTTATTTTCTATCTCCAGGAACGATTCGAATGGGTGGCATCCATTAATGGATATCTCTTTGCTGCCGTCTACATTACAGGGCTCGCTTTCCTGTGGCTCAACAGACACCATACCGGTTTCATGCTCATCTGGATTGGGGTATTTCTCAATTTTGCCGTTATGGCTGTAAACGGTGGGCGCATGCCTGTTTCTGTGGAAGCCTCCGCTGTACTGGGACCCTACTATGTAGACATGCTCCGGGAAGGCGGCGCCGTATCAAAGCATTTTATGATGGATGCATCTACAAATCTGCCTTTTCTCGGTGATATCATCCCACTCTCCAGCCCTTATCCACGGACTCAGGTCATCAGTATCGGTGATGTGGTCATGAATATTGGCATATTCCTTTTTATTCAATACATGATGGTGAATCGGGACAAAAAGGCTGTGCAACCTGCTAAAACTCATCAGGCTTGAAGAAAACAGGTAGACTCCAAGGAAGGGAGGTCTTCTCCATGAAAAAATTTGAAGGTGTGAAATATTCCCGCATTGTCATCAACGCAATCATCGTGGCTTCTGTCGTTGTAGCGTTAACTTCGGGATACAAGCTGGGCGGCTAGTATCCATACCACCCAACAAGACAAACAGGCTGCCAGCGGCCTGTTTTTTCTGTCTGGATTTTTGGCAGGCAACTTGGTATGTTATACATCTATATAGTATATCCCTATAGAAGAACACCAACTATATACACATCAAGATTAGACTAAACTCAAGCAGGAGATTTTTTATGAACTTTATTCGTAACCTTATCCATAAGGCAGATCGAAGCAGTATGTATGTTATTTTGCTTAGTTGTACCGGGATCGGTGTTTTTCTATACATGAACAAGTGGTCTTACCTTCATCTAACCACGGCGGATTGGGTTATGGTCTACACCATGCTGGGTGCGGCGTTAATTCTGGATTATTTCACGTTCCAGATTCCACCCAAAGGCAATCAGCAATCCATGGATTCATCGGTATACCTTGCCTGTATATTCATGTTTGGCGGAGCTTTCAGTTTATCCGTACTGCTTCCTGTCTCCATCATCCTGTTAATCAAAGAGCGCAAGCTAACCTGGTGGAAACACATTGTTAATTTCAGCATCTACAGTCTCATGATTACGGGAGCAGCTGCCGTGTTTGAGTGGACTGGCGGGCAATCGGGAACTCTGGACGGCTATAACCTGATTCCTTATTTTGCAGCGCTCGCAGCCTACTTCATCATCAACACGATCACACTTGGCTTATTCTTTCATTTCTCAACAAAGGATGCATTACAGCAGATGAAGCGGGCATTCGTTACCGAATCCCTGCTGGTTTATCTGTGTACGCTGATTCTGGCGCTGGTCCTGACAATTCTGGTTGTGCACAATGGCGTACTTGGCCTGTTGTTGTATCTAAGTCTTAGCATTCTGCTCTCCCATGCATTCAGGCAGTTGTTCGTGATGTATCAGACGATTGAGGAAAAGGCCAACACGGATCAACGTACGGGTCTGTTCAACCATAGTTATTTCGAAAGCATGTTAGAAAGCGAACTGACTAACGCTCGAACGCAGGGAACCCCGCTCTGTCTGGGGCTTATTGATATCGATGATTTCAAAAAGTATAACGATCGGTTTGGCCACCTTCAAGGTGACAGTCTGCTAGCCCTGCTGGGGGATTTTCTAATGCGAAAGACGGAAGGCACACCTGTTACCGCCTTTCGTTATGGAGGAGAAGAGTTCACTTTGCTCATGCCAGGCATGGAGTTGGACGAATCCTACAGGTTCATGAACAAGCTGCGTAAACAACTGAACGACACGCCGTTTGAAGGCGTTGAAGTGTTTCCACACGGTTGTCTCTCCTTCTCTGCTGGCGTCGCACCCTATCAGGTGGATATGTATAACAAATCCCAGCTTGTGGATCAGGCGGATAAAGCACTATATTATGCGAAGAAACAGGGCAAAAACAACGTGCACCGCCACGGCAGCAATGATGGCATGGAACACGAGATTGATCTGGTACAGGACGTTCGTGACATCGAACAGCAGCTCAATCTGTTCAGATACAAAGATATGGATACGTTTAAACATTCCAAACGGGTCTACAAATATGCACTGGATATCAGTGAATTGCTCGCACTGGACAATGCGGAGAAACGTCGCTTCGTGCTGGGAGCACTGATTCATGACATCGGAAAACTGGAGATTCCTTGGTCCATTCTGAACAAAAAGGACAAGCTCACCGCAGAAGAATGGGAAACGATCAAAGGACATGTCACCTGGGGCAAAAAAATGGTGATCACGAACGATCGCTTCGCCGATCTGATTCCGTATATTGAACTTCACCACGAGCGCTATGATGGCAAAGGCTATCCTTACGGCCTGAAGGGTAACGAGATTCCCCGGCTCTGCCGAATGCTGACCGTGATTGACTCCTTTGATGCCATGACGACAGAGAGGCCGTATCAGGAAACCAAGAACATGGAAGAAGCCATTCGGGAGCTACGCTCATGTTCGGGTTCACAGTTCGATCCGGAGCTTGCCGAGTTGTTCATTCAATATATTGAGAAAAGAACCGCTCAGCAACAGTTGCAGTAAAATAAACAGAACTTCTTCTATAAGCCCAGAAAAAGTAAAAGCGCTATCCCCGGTCTGATCGGAGATAGCGCCATTTTCATTTTCATGGAATGAATCGTACACCAGACAACTTCATTCTCGTGCAGATTCTACATTAAGATTTGGTATTCAGCTCATGTGAGGTCTGATGCAGCTCTTTAATCATCTGCTGCAAAAACATGTTGTCTTGGCGACTGATACCGTGCTGATTGTCTTGAACAAGCATCTGATGAATGTTCTTTTTGAGCAATTCACTGCGACGTTCCAATACTTCTTGACTCATGTTGTTGCTTCACTCCTTAACATGTTTTGTAATGAATTCACGTTCTATATTAAGTATAGAGGACCTTCTCCGATAGGGAAAACGGACTCAGCCTTCCTCAGCTGGACACACCAACCCTCACCTAGCGTGACAACATTTCACCCCTTGTCATTCTTAGATATCCTTCTAAATACTCCCTGATCCTCCCCAGCTTTCTCCAAAGACACAGACTAGGGTCTTGGACAAGCTTGCGTTATAATGGTCCCATCCCTGTATAAATAAAGTACCTAAATAAGCTAATCCTAGATCAAAGGAGTTCTGCATTCATGTCCTATAAACAAATTAAATGGATGATTCTGCTGATCCCCACATTCACGGTTGGCATCTGGGAATACATTCGCCATCAGTTTCTGATGCCGTACCTTTCGATGGATGCTGGAAACTGGTTAACACCCGTCATCGTTTACCTCGTCAGCGTGACACTGCTCAGCCGACTGTTCCACATGCTCGAAGGTGCCAGGGCTGCTCTGGAGCAGGAACGTGCAGCAAAAGCAGCGCTGGAAGCTCGTGACCAATTGGCACGGGAACTTCACGACGGCATATCTCAGTCTCTTTTCCTGCTGTCAGTGAAGACCGATAAAGCAGGCCGTAGTCTGGCAGGGAGCGGACATGAGCATGAGATCCAGGAGATTCAAAAAACCGTGCATGAAGTCAATACATATGTAAGGCAAGCTATTGCCCAGTTGCGTTTTGTTCCCTCCTCTACGGTAACGTCAGAAATTATTTCACTGCATGCGCAGGTCGAAGTGCTCGTCAAGGAAACGGTACCTGGTGCACAGATTCATTGGGACCTCAGGGGTGTAACGTTCTCTGCCAAGGAACAAGTGGAACTGCTCGCCTGTATCCGGGAGGGACTACTGAATGTACGCAAACATGCGCAGGCTACCCGCGTTCAGGTTCATGCGGAAGGTAACCCAATTGCCTGGTTCATTTATATTCAGGATAATGGGAATGGACTAAGTGGAGATCCTATTCATCTGAAGGATCGGTACGGACTGCGAATTACGAAGGAGCGTGCTGCCGAGATGGGTTGGTCTTTTACCCTCGATTCAAGACCGGGGCATACACGAATGACGATAGGAAAGGAGCATACTTAATATGGAACATGTACGTGTATTGGTTGTTGATGATCATGCGCATGCGCGTGAAGCGATCTGTAGCATTTTATCCGAGGACAGCCTGTTTGAAGTGATAGGTACAGCTTCGAATGGACAGGAAGCGCTGGAGCTCACCGGACAATGGATGCCTGACCTGATCCTGATGGACGTGCAGATGCCGGGCATGGATGGGCTGGAAGCTACCCGTCAGATCAAGCTGCGATTCCCTTATGTTATCGTTGTTATGGTCACCGTATCGGATGATGTGACGTTTCTGTTCGAAGCACTGAAACAAGGCGCTCAAGGCTATTTGCTCAAAAATCTAACACCTTCCACCTGGCTTGAATACCTGCGCGCCATCGTCAGTGACGATGCACCGCTCAGTAAGGAACTGGCCTACCGGATTTTGCAGGAGTTCCCCGCACCACGCAGTGAAGATGTGCAAGATAACCCGCTAACGGCGCGGGAGCTTGAGATTCTGCAATGGGTATCCGCGGGATATACCAATCGGGAGATTGCCGATCAACTCGGTATTTCAGACCAGACGGTGAAGAATCATCTCAAAAACATTTTGCAGAAGCTCCAGCTTGAAAACCGGGTACAACTCACCCGCTACGCACTAGAGAGCGGGCTTGCAGGACGTAAACTTCGCAAATAAACATTGTTAATTCGGAGTCAATGATGCTTCCGACATAGGTGAGAAATGACATAGCATTCATGCTTTTGTCACAATTATGTAGACCAAATCGTTTTTTTATAGCCCAATGTAGTCATACGCAGTCATTTTGGACAAAGTTATAATGGGTTAGATTGTGTTTAAAGGACCATGAATGACTACAAATCTATAACCTGAGGGTGATGATTTTTTGATTTTTACACGCTTTACCCTGAAATGGGGCAAACGGCACTGGGCATTGGTCACCTGTCTGTTGCTCGTATGTTGCCTTGTTATGCCACAGTGGGCATCTGCCCATGCTTATATTGTTAAGGCTTCGCCAGGAGAAAATGAGATCCTCGTAGCTGCTCCGGAGCGGCTGACGCTGGAGTTCAACGAATCCTTGCAGACGGCCTTTTATGATATCAAAATTACCGGACCTGACGGCAATCAGGCAGACGATGGAAATGTAAAGATTGATGTGGATCGCCCTCATATTCTGGAGACTGGCCTGCAGGCTGGACTCGGGAACGGGACTTATGCCGTTAACTGGAAAGCTGTATCTGCCGATGGGCACCCGATTCAAGGGGCATATGTTTTTCATATCGGTGAACCATCCGGTTCTCCTGCCGGACTGAGTGATCTTACATCCGGTTCCGGTTCAACAGGCGGGCCGCTGAAATGGATTGTATCCCTGACAGACTGGATTCAGTATCTCGGATTGTCTGTCATTCTGGGGACACTTGCATTCTTGCTGCTGCGAATTGCACCGACATCCATGACAAGAGAACCTATGGACGTTCCGGGTAGCTACAGATTGTTATGGATCAGTTATGCTGCTGCTTCCTTCGCCGCTCTGGTCAGCCTGCCATTGAATACGTTATATGAATCTGGTGTGGCTCTGGGTGAACTAAGCTGGGGATTGATCGGAAGTGCGCTCAAGCTGACATCCTTTGGTCAGATCTGGATGTTACAGATACTCATTGTAATGCTGCTGGCCGTCACGATTCTCTCCGGATATGATCGCGATCGATCCATCCGTGCTCGCATCTGGTCTTCTTACGGATCACTCGTGCTCGTGCTTGGATGGCTGTTCACGCATGCCATGACGGGACATCCGGCTGCGGCGGATCAACGTGCGCTGGCGATTGCCATGGATTTCATACATCTAATTGGTGCTGCTTTCTGGATTGGCGCACTAACCGCCATGGCGATATGTCTGCCTCCACTGGCGGATAAGCTGCCATCGAAGGTGCGAGGAGAAGTCTACTGGGTTGCTATTCGCAGGTTTACCGCCTGGGGGATTGGCGCCGTAGCCGCTCTGGTTGCTACAGGGATATACAGCAGTCTGATTATTTTACCAGCACCTGTGCTGACTTCCTTGTTCACTACAGCTTATGGCCTTGTCCTGATCGGCAAGATCGTCCTGCTTATTGTGATGCTTGTCTTCGCGTGGCGTCATGCCAGATTAGCAAGAGCAGCAACGGGAAGCAGATTATCCGGCAGCCTGAAAGCCGAACTTGCCACTGGTGCTGTGATTCTCGCTCTTGCTGCCGTACTGACACACCTGTCTCCAGGACAACCCGCTGCGGTCGGTCCGTATCAGGAGACAAAAACTACAGAAGACGGCTCGGCGATCACACTTCAGGTGAGTCCCAATGTAACGGGAGAGAACCAATTCGAAGTCGATGTGAAACGTGCAGACGGTAGCATCGTTAACGATCTGGAACAGATCACACTGTCACTCACACATCTGGACATGGATATGGGGATCTATGAGATTACCATTCCGAAAAATGACACCGGTGTGTACAAGGCTGAAGATTACATCTCCATGCCTGGACGTTGGAATATCAAGGTACATCTCCTGACCAAAACGTTGGATGCACTGGATGCCGAATTTGAGATCGACACCGCCAAGCCATAGTTACACAACGTTTATATTGAAAAGTGACCCAATCTAAAATTAGTGTTTCTACAAACTGCAAATGTAGTGAAGGGAATGAAATTGATTCTGGAGAAGCGAAGCGTTCGCCTTTATCACCAGATTTCCCCTTTAAGAAAAGGGAATCAAAAAATCTGGGGATAACAGCGATTGGAAGGTTATTCTGTCATCGAAGTAGCAAGTGTAACCTGCTTTTAATCACTCGAAAGACCATTCGTAACCGAAACGGCCTTTGCAGAACGTAGACACTCATTTAAGAAAATGGGCCGCATCATATATGATAAGAACTGAGAGGGGTTATTTATTTTGAAGAAAACATCATGGATTTCCAAACTAACATCCACTATCGCAACAGGTACCGCAGCATTCATGTTATTCGCCGGATTCGCTAGCGCTCACGTTACCGTTAGCCCATCCGTTGCACAGACAAGTGCATGGCAGACGTACACCATTAAGATTCCATCCGAGAAAGAACTGCCTACAACCAAAATCACCATGAAAGTTCCGGAAGGTGTTGCATTCAAGCAATATCAACCACTGGCAGGCTGGAAAATCACCACAGAGAAGAACGATTCCAATGAAGTAACATCAATTACGTGGGAGATTGACGGCGATAACGAAGGCATTCTGGCAGGGCAATTCCAGCAGTTCAACTTCGTTGCACAGAACCCTAAGGCGGAAGCTGAAGTAGCTTGGGATGCCTTCCAATACTACAGTGATGGTAGCATCGTAGAATGGACAGGCCAACCAAGTGACGCCAACCCGCACAGTATCACGACGATTAGTGAAGATCCGGCTGCTGCTGATAATGCTGCGGCAGGTGGAGGACATGATAGTGCAGGTACAGAAGGAGCCACTGGGGATAATGCAGCTACCGACGATAGCAAAGCAAACGATGACACCACGCTGGGCGATGCACTCAATGACACCGTTACAGGTGAACCAAACAACACGGATACAGACCCGGGTACGCTGAAGCTTCAACAAGCAACATTGATCGTATCCATTCTGGCCCTGATCCTGTCCTTCTTGGGGATTGCGTTGGCTACACGTCGCAAAAAACGTTAAGAACTAACTTATAGTTTTACGAAAACCTGAGAAAAATTCAGATAACAAAAAGCCTATGGCATACCGGATCAAACCCGATATGCCGTAGGCTTTTTAGCTATCATCATTTTGATTGGCTACCCATGTTCTTTACAATCCGTGGTTAAGGCACTAATCATGCCGCTCCACGGCCACACCCTTATCCACGCTGATTACCATCCGCAATATGGCATCAGCCTTACCACTCTTTAGCGTTCCTGATCCGTCTGGATCATGATCTCAATATATTGCAGCAAGCTTTTCTTCTGCTGTTCAATGGATTGAATACGTCTGGACAAGCCCGCAAAAAACTCTTCAATCTGCTGTCTTGTATGATCTGCGGACTGGCCTTTCCAATCGTTCAGGCGACTGTATAGCGCCCGCGCTTCCTGTTCATCGGCTTGCAGACGGGCAAGCAGCTGTGTAAGTTCTTTTTCCGCAATTCGAAGATCATTCAATTCCACCAGCAATTGTCCACCCACTTGCGTTCCCCTCCCCCATGTACGTGATATCGACGCTAGCACCCAGAAATTCTAATTAAAAATGAACCGGACTTTCGTCCGCCTGCCGGAAGGCATCTGCTTTCTCATCAATAAAGTTCAGGAACTGGCTGGTATGTTTCATATGCCATGTGCTAAGTTCTTGAATCGACGCGTCCAGTTGGGTGACAATGGGCTCCAGCCTGCGACTGCGGCTCGTATGCAGATATTGGGCCATGCGGCTTCGTACCTGGTTTAGCTCGGCATTGCATTGTTGTGCATTTTGCTTCCACCGCGAAGCGACACTTTTCAGTTCTTCCGGCGTTACCTGAATCAGACCTGAAGCCGCAGCAGCCGAAGCCATACCTCCACCGCCGCCAGACTTGGAACGTAACGGACCTAAGTTCTTGCTGAACGGTCCCATGTGATCCATAAGGCGTGGTGAATAGCGGATTCTCTCTCCAGTAATCGGATCGTACAGGTCATTGGATATGTAACCATTTTTGAAATCATATTGATCCAGACTGTGATAGTTCTCCCCGCCAAATGAGTTCTTGGCTTTATCGATAATACTCACGCCATCATTCGCCGAGTCATAATCGGAGTTGATGTAATAGGTCGATCCCACATGCCGGTCATATCCTCCCAGCGTTCCGCTGGCTACCAGATCACTGGGATTTGCATAGTTCACAACCTGCCCGTCAAATGCACCTGATTCAGCCCGGCGCCGCATTTCTGGCGTCAGATTACCCATTACAGATGGTGCACTAAACGTCACGGCTGGAATTCCTGTATAAGCAGACGCATATTGTGCATTTCCCCCGCCCAAGGAATGTCCGGTCATCGAGAAATTCAGATCCTTATGCTTGTTCTGCATGTGATTTGCGTAGTCTTCGGATTGATACATCTGATTGGCCCAGCCTGTAGGGGAAACGGTTTTTTCAATATCTTTTACGCGATCACCGGTCCAGTTCTCCACGTCTCTTACCCTGTCGCCAGCCCAATCCTCCACTTTGGATATGCCCGTGAAGTCCTTAACACCTTCGACCCCTTTGTCGAGCCAATCCGGCGTAAGATTATTAACAAAATTCCCGGCCTCCTGCTGACCCTTACGAATCAATTCTCCGCCCCCAATGCGGCCATCCATGACAAAGTCAGGTACAGAGCGATCCAAGGACGCACTTCCTTCTGTACCACGATAAGCAATGACAGCTTCCTTGGTCTCGGGATTATAAAATGTGACGGCATCAAAACCGGAAAATTTGTTACTTTCCGTCCCCTCAAGGACCTCCCATCCGGGAAGTTCCGTTAATTTGTCTCCAGCCTTTTGATCCTGGTAGGCTAGATCAGACATCGTTTTATACGTTTCATCATCAATATTGGACCCGTTACTCAATAACTACACCTCCCTTTATTTGTCGTATGGATTGTGTCCCTTGGCTATCATCACTTCCTCAATCTCAGGACTAATGACCAGGTTCTTGGTTACCTTCTTTTTGTAGTCGTACGAAATGCCAAAGCTCTGATCTTCATGATCTTTCACATGCCCTTTCAGCCCAATCTGGGACACTGCCATTTCCGGTAACAACTCTTTGCTTGTAATTACAACATCCAGTTCAAACTTCTGCTTGAAGTGCTGAATTACGGTTGCTTCAGCTTCTTGGTATAGAGCTTCCTTCTCACTTGCATTCATGTTCTGACAACCTCCCAAAAATATAGTAAACACCATCATTAGTGTGAATAAACCCTTCAACCATCCTGCACGTTTAATACGGATCCCCCCTCATAATAGAATCGAGGCATTCACTATATGTGAAGTACACCCTATTCATCTGTTACCTGCATCATAGTACAAAATCAACATGAGCCATATCGGCTAACAGAATCGTTTTCATGTAACTTTCTTCCTATATGATTCAAATAGGACACTTTGGTGTACATTACCCACTTTCCTAATTCTTGCATCAAGTACATGATAATTTTTCCATCCACGACAAAAAGAGCCTGCTCCTCGTAGGAGCGGCCCTCCTTTTACATACATTACTTTTATGCCAATGCCATCTGCAGCGCAGTCAGCGCAATCCCGATAACAAATCCGGTAACGGCTCCGTTGATCCGAATCCATTGCAGGTCCTGTCCAACCTTATCCTCAATCATCGAAACCAAAGTGGCATTGTCCATTTTGTCCACATTTTCGCGTACGAGTTTACCGATTTTGGAATGATTTTTCTCCAGCAGTGTTGTGACGCCATTTACGATCTTGGCATTCATGCCTGTCATCAACTCGTCATCTGCCCGCAGATCAACCAATACCCGCTCAATGGCAGGCAGTGCATACGTATCTACATACTGTCCATCTTCCATCGCAGCGAGCGCCTTGTCTCTCAGTTCGGTGAGTTTGTTCAGCACCGTTTCCTCTGCGTTCCAGCCCTCCAGCATATTGTTCTTCCAGCTGTTGATTCCATCTTGCATAGCCTCGCTCATTGCCAGACGCACCGTCTGGGTACGTACCATATCAAGCACCTTGTATCTTAGAGCACTGCCTTCACGTTTCATATCCTCTACCCGATCGAAGAGATATCCTTGCAAAATGCCACCCAGACGCTCCTCGTTCATATAACCCAGGAATGCATTCATCGCAAACTGCATCAAACCGTTCATCTGAATGCCACTAATGGCTTTCATGCCGCTTTCACCCAAAAACATGATCGTCTCGGGTTTAACCAGCCACTCCTCGGCTTGCTTCAGTCCGTAGTCCAGCGCTTTGGCGTCGTAACCACGCTCTGTCATCTGGTGGGCAGCCCGTTCCAGAATCGGACCCAGATCAAAGGCGCCCGCCTGTGACTTGATCTCACGTGCTACGAGCGGAGCAATCTGCTCTAACGGCAGACCAGCCAGAATTCGTTTGCAGAGTGTATCAATCATCGTCTTGATCCCGTCACTGTGAAGCTCACGTGTCAACGTATCGAGCACCGTCTCTGCTGCTTTGAAATCTGCAATTTTCTCGGTAATGCTGTCTTTGTTGAGCAAGTTATTCTCTACTGCGGAGACCAGACCTTCCGTCATTTTATCGCGATTTTTCGGCAGCAATGCAGTGTGTGGAATGGGAATACCGAGCGGGTGACGGAATAATGCGGTAACGGCGAACCAGTCCGCAAGTCCACCCACGAGTCCCGCTTCAAATGATCCTACCAGCAACTTGCCCACGGGAACGCCCTGGAACGGCAAGGATGCAGCAAAACCTGCTCCCATCACCACGAGAGACCAGGCAGCTGCTTTTTTGGTTTGTTTAGGTTTAGCCATTGTATTCTTGCTCCTTTATCGTTAGTCGTACGGTCCGATCTGTACCCGATTCCGCACTTCTTCGTTTCTTATGTAAATTCTCCATAGCAAAGTCTTGACTTCCATGTTTCGTATACTTCATCTTATCACCCACAAGCGTCAAAACCAAACCTCTGGTTGAAGAAAAAGGATAATAGCGGCGTTTACTTCGTAAAAATGAATCGCTCCCTTTTCCAAGACCAGGAAGATTTTAGTATAATCATTCAAGACGGCCCTTCGATATCGATTGGCTGCTGAACAGCAGGGTAATTACATAGTGGAACAATGAATCAATAAGAGGAGGAATTTCGGACCATGAAACACGTGCAGGACACAACCACGCTCTATAACGGAGTCAAAATGCCATGGCTGGGTTTTGGGGTATTCAAAGTTAAAGACGGAGACGAAGTCGTTCATGCTGTCAAAACAGCCATTCAAGCTGGTTATCGCAGCATCGACACTGCCAAAGCGTATAACAACGAAACAGGTGTCGCTCAGGGTATTCGTGAATCTGGAGTAGCTCGTGAGGATCTGTTCATTACCACTAAAGTATGGAATAGTGATCAGGGATATGAATCCACGCTGGCTGCCTTCGAAGCCAGCATGGAACGACTCGAACTGGAGTACCTGGATCTCTATCTTATCCACTGGCCGGTTAAGGGCAAGTACAAAGATACATGGCGAGCGCTGGAGAAACTCCATAAAGAAGGACGCATCCGCGCGATCGGTGTGAGCAACTTCCAGATTCACCATCTGGAAGACTTGATGATCGATGCCACGATCAAACCAGCGGTTAATCAGGTGGAGCTTCATCCACTACTGATTCAGTCAGAGCTTCGTGAGTACTGCAACAAACATCAGATTCAGATCGAAGCCTGGTCTCCACTCGGACAAGGTCATCTGATGGATCATCCGTTGCTGAAGGATATCGCCGCCAAATACAGCAAGTCCCCCGCACAAGTGATTCTGCGCTGGGATCTGCAGAACGGCATCGTGACGATACCGAAATCCGTTACGCCTGAGCGTATTCACGCGAATGCCGATCTCTACGATTTTGAGCTAACTTCAGAAGAAATAGAGCAGATTAACGGCCTGAACGAGAACAAACGCTTTGGTTCTGATCCAGACAACTTTAACTTCTAATATAAGCAGATAAATTCGATTACACCCGCCTTCGATCTTAGAAGAGCGGGTGTTTTGGTATGTGATGTTATAGGCAATCTATTCGTTGTTAAGAATGGAGGCGAGGCTCGCCATCCTGTTCAGCGCCAAAAGAACAAAAGTTTTTTGACCGTTTAGAACTATTTTGTCTCCTCATCAGTCTAACGAGTGTCAAGCGAACTCAAGTACTTATATAGAATCCAGGCCTGGAACGAGTGGTGACTTGAATATTTAGGTTGATCAGGGGGGATCAGGAGTGATTAGACTGAACCATAGAAAGACAAAAGAAGAACAGTTCAGCAAAAAAATAACAGAGATTCAAAATAAATTATATCGACTGGCATACTGCTATGTTAAAAACGAACAAGAAGCGCTGGATATCGTATCCGAAGCGGTCTATAAAGGGTACATCGCTTATGGCAAGATGGAGTCCATGACTTATTTTGATTCCTGGATGTCACGAATTGTGATTAACACAGCGATAGATCATATACGACGCAACCAGCGAGTGACCTATATGGAGGATCATGTTCAGGAGTTTGTGGCTCCAGAGCGAGGGGCATCCGTGGAAGAGAAAATGGATCTGTATGATGCACTGGATCGACTCGTGCCCGAAGATAGAGCCTATATTATATTAAAGTTCTTTGGTAATATGCGTTTCCGGGAGATCGCTGAAGTGCTCTCCATACCGGAAAATACAGTTAAGTCCAAATTCTATCGTATTATCAAAAAATTAAAATTTTATTTGATTGAAGGAGAGGTTGAGAACGTATGACAGGAAAAGATCGTTACGAAGATATTGAAATCCCTGCTCAACTTACTGACGTTATTCATCATGCACAGAAAAGAGCCACTGCTCGCAAGAGTTCATCTCGAATGATTCGTTATGCCTCAGTCATAGCGGCATGTGCTGCTTTTCTGTTCATAGTCAACATTCCTACTGTCGCAAACGCCATGGTCAAAATACCTGTGGTTGGATCTATTGTTCAGGTATTGCAATTTGGCGATGGAGGCAAAGTTACAGATGGAGTAACTGTGGGATCGGAAGTAACCGAAAATACGCTTAAAATCAATTTTAGCACCGACGAGCAAGATCAGACTAATGATGCACCCCATTATAATGTGGTACACAAAGAAGCACCGAATCGTATCCTCTTCACTTTTAGCGGTGCACGTTACATGGATATAAAGAATGTCAAAGCCGACTTCATGACCCAGCCTTTAGTGAAAGATGTTTATGGTTCCATGATTTTAGACGACTCTTCCGTCGGATTCGTAGTTGTTTTAAAAGAAGGGGTACAGTATGCCGTAACGGAATTCAAGAACCCTGGATACCTGGAAGTGAAATTGACTTCCGACGGCAAACCAGTCACACCTTGGAAGGTATACTCTCTCCGCACAGAATCAATGCCTTTTGGAGAATCGATGGGTATAATTAAAGAGTCCTATCCGGATGAGGACATCTCTTTCCTCAAAACGTCCACTGGTGAGTTTACAGCAGTTATTGGAGAATATCTTACCGCTGAAGAAGCTGAACAGAAGCTCAAAGAACTCGCTCAGCAACCGGATTATCATGAAGAGTTTTATGTGGACAGCTGGATGAGTAACGAGAATCCGAAGTGATTAGTTATTGCCAAAAGTGATGCTGATCCAAAAGGGAATCCTACATCCCTGAACTGGGCATAGACCTCAGCATATTTAATACGCTCGATCCAAAAAAATCCCGATTCGGATGCACTGAGCATCTCGGATCGGGATTTTCACATATTAAAACCTATTCGCTTTTGGATACAAGCTTGAAATCATCAAAGTGGAAACCTGGCGCTACTACGCAAGTTACCAGTACAGGCTCATCGCCCAGCGGACGCGCTGTCTGCCATACGCCGGCAGGAACGAGCACCTGTGGTGATTGCCCCGCAGCAATATCCATCCCCAGAACAAGAACTTCCTCGTTCTCCGGGTTCTCCCCATTGCCACCCAGCTTCAGTTCAACTGGACTGCCGCTGTGCCACAGCCAAAGTTCATCGGACAGAACCGTATGCCACTCGGAGATTTCATGTGCGTGCAGCAGGAAATACGTGGAACTTGCCGAGAATCGTGGACCGGAGTATGTATCCGGCAGAACGGACTGTGGAATCTGATAAGACGCCTTCCATTCTTCCTTATACCAACCGCCTTCAACGTGAGGTTGCATATTGAGCGCAGCAACCAATGGCGATAATTCATGTGTCGTCATAACCTGTTTCCTTCCTTCCAAATCATATTGGAGACACTCCTTAACCAGAGTTTCGCCTCTCTCTCCCTACTCTAAAACATCATTCAAGTTTTGTCACCTTGACAGCACATAAGTGCCATGCCGAATTCATTCTCTCGGTATTTAACGATAGGATTAAAGAAATATTTCATTTCCAATGATAGCGTTTACAAAAAGATGGATGTTCCGTTATGATATGGATATCGTTGTTAATCCGTGAAGCAGAGGGGAGCTGTACCATGAGTCTCATAGAGGACCGGATTGGACCCAAATACCGAATCGGTGAACATTCATTTACCATTGAACATATGCGCAGACATGATGGGAATGGTATGCCACAACCTCACGCTCATCCATTCTACGAACTGTATTACTTACTTGAAGGTGAACGAGTGTATTCCATGAATGGTCAGATTCTGTCCGCCCGCAAGGGTGATTTTATTCTGATTAATCCACACGATGTACATACCACCTCCAAAGGAAGTATTCCCGGCTTCGAACGGATATTAATCGGTTTTTCTCCTGCTTTTGCAACGGGGATGGAACTTGGCATATGTGGTCTGCTGCCTTTTAATTGTTCAAGACTCCTTCGCCTGCCTGAAGCGGAACAGCCCGAGATGGAGCGTATATTGTGGCAGATGCTGCAAGAATGCAAAGAGCGACGCCCTCACTATGAGATCGCCGTAAGAAGTCTGCTTGCCCAACTTTTGATCCGTATTCATCGGGTAGAGGAGGACATCCGGCAGTCATGCCCCGGTCCCTTGCATCCAATGCAGGACAAAATCAGTGAAATTGTCACTTATGTGAATAAAAACTATACCGAACCACTTACACTGGAGGGTGCAGCCAATCGTTTTTATATCAGTCCATCCTATCTGAGCCGAATGTTCAGCCGGTTTACCGGGTTTCGATTTAGCGAATATTTGCGTGTTGTTCGTGTCCGGGAAGCACAACGAAGATTACTGTCCACACAAGAGCGTGTCCAGATGATCGCTGAGAAGGTAGGATTTGAACATACGGCTCATTTTAACAAAACATTCAAACAGGTTACCGGTACAACACCGCTACGCTATCGTAAGGAACACCGGTAGATCTTCAGATAACTTCATATAAAAGCCGAGTGGGTAGCCTTGCTCCAGAGATTACGTACCCCTTATATCAAAAGGCATCACGATTACTGGATCTATGGCTACGCCACTAAGGCTGAATTGGACCAACTTGTATAAACCTTATTACATACTTTTTATCTACGAATGATCACGCCACTTCGCACCTCGGGACCCACAGATATCTGACGACCGTCTGTGTCAGCATCGCCTTCACGACATACAATGCCTGCGGACTCGTGTCCGGTCACCATCAGAAGTCGGCCATCTGCACCTTTGCCCTGAATGCTCTCTAATTCTGCCCCTTTGCACTGGTGCAAATGAACCAGCGGACCTTCAGTGATCTGCGCCTTCAATTCAGCGATATGCAGATGTTTTGCATGAGCACATTGGATACCACTGCGAGCTTGCACGTTGTAACGCTGGATGATCACCCCATCCAAAGGCAGTTCCGGCAATCCACTCACAAGCAACGCAGTGTCGGCACCGGCACAGACCACATCCGATATTCGAATATCCCGGAACACCGGCGTCTCTTCGCTAATCTCCTGAGATAGATCACTGCCCCGAGCAGACCCTTCCTGATTTGCATAGAAAAAGGAAAACGAGATGGCTTCCATAATGATATCTTTCATATATATGCGCTCAATCTGGATGTCCTCAACCACTCCGCCGCGCCCACGTGCGCTTTTGAAGCGAAGTCCAATGTCCGTGCCGATAAATGTACAATCCAACACACGCACATGCCGCACACCACCGGACATCTCACTGCCAATGACAAACCCGCCATGACCGTGATACACCGTGCAATCCCGAATGGTGATGTACTCCGATGGAAGACCCAGTTCACGACCTTCGGCATCCTTGCCTGATTTCAGACAGATCGCATCATCACCGACATCGAATATACTCTTCTCTACCACCACATGACGACAGGATTCAATGTCCAGCCCATCTCCATTCTGAGAAAACCACGGATTCCGCACACTCACGTTACGAATAGTGACATGCTCAGATGCCCAGGGGTGCAGATTCCATGCAGGCGAGTTCTGAAACGTTGGACCGTCCAGCAGTACCCGTTTGCATCTCCGTAAACTGACCATGTTGGGACGTAAAAAGTCTCTGACTTCTTCATAGGCAGCGACATCACGTACCTGCTCCTGATGCAATCGATTCGCGATGGTGCCGCCCTCAAGTGCAGCTGTGGTAGGCCACCAGATATCTTCATCTCCACCGGATTGCTCTACAACACCACCAGAAGCGACCAATTGGTTCCATTGTGAAGTGGTCATTTTGGAGCGTTTTACTGGACGCCATGCCTCCCCGCCCCCATCCCATATCCCCTCACCAGTAATCGCAATATCCTCCAGTTGATCACCATCGATCGGGGATTGGCAACGTACCACCTGCCAGCCTTCGAAGCTTGATGCAATTAATGGGTATTGATCAAAATCTCGGCTAAATGTAACCAGTGCCCCTGCTTCCACATGTAGTTCGATACGGCTGCGCATTACAATCGGGCCTGTGAGCCATACCCCGGCCGGAATTACGATTCTCCCACCTCCTGCTTCAGCACATGAAGCGATGGCAAGTCGGAACATCTCCGTATTATCTGTTACGCCGTCTCCAACAGCTCCATAGTCTGTAAGCTGAAAATCCTGAGCAGGGATGACGGGCAAATTGGCTTCATAAGCTCGAACATCGGACTGGGCACTTGCTCCTGTCGACATTGGGGAGTGATATGTATTCATCGTGCAGAATCATCCTCTCTACATGTAATGGAATTGTTATAGGGTCAATACATCGCTTTTACTTTCCTTACGTACGTTCAAACGGACGCTCTCTCGCTCCATCATATCAATGGCATGACGTGTAGGGTTTAGCTTTCTTGCCATGTACACGTGGAACTTGATGCTATTTGTTTTGTTAATCAGAGTCATAAATCAAACATCACTTTCAGTATACTCTATACAACTATTCCAAAGGTTGGAAAGCAACTAGGAGAATAGATTCATTTTTCTGTCAGGATTCGTCACAAGGAGTTTAATAACATGACAGATATATAACATATTTTCTGGCTATAGCCCTAGGGAACCCATTACTTATGTCATGTTTTATCACAAACCAATTGCCATAAGCAGGATGACTATGTATGATTAAATAACTAGTTTCAATTTATTCCTTATTATTCCTTTTACACACAGACGTTGCAGAAAGGATGGGGTGTACTCTTGATTGAATTTAGGGGTGTCCAGAAACATTTCGGTCATTTTCATGTCCTCAAGGATATCCATCTTCACATTGAAGAAGGAGAAGTCGTCGTCATTATCGGACCTTCCGGCTCCGGCAAAAGCACGTTACTCCGCTGTATTAACCGCCTGGAGACCATTACCGAAGGTGAACTTGTCGTCAGTGGGATTCCTCTACATCAGAAAAAGGTGGACATTAACCTCTTCCGCCGTGACATCGGCATGGTATTTCAACACTTCAATCTTTATCCTCACAAAAAAGTCATCGATAACATTACCCTTGCACCCATGAAGGTGCGCAAACAACCCAAAGAACAGGCAGCCGCAACAGCAATGAAGTATCTGACCCGGGTGGGCATTGCCGACAAAGCAGAAAGTTATCCCTCCCAGTTGTCCGGTGGACAGCAGCAACGGGTAGCCATTGCCAGAGGACTCGCCATGGAGCCCAAAATCATGCTTTTTGACGAACCTACCTCTGCTCTCGATCCCGAGATGATCGGGGAAGTCCTCGATGTTATGCGTTCCCTTGCCCATAATGGCATGACCATGGTCGTCGTTACCCATGAGATGGGATTCGCCCGTGAAGTTGCGGACCGGGTCATCTTCATGGACGAAGGCCGAATTGTAGAAGAGGCCAACGCTGCTGAATTTTTTGACAACCCCAGAGAAGAACGAGCACAGCAATTCCTGAGCCGTCTGATTCATCATTGAGAATAATCCACTATTCCATTTTGAAAGGGGTCTTTTATTCATGAAGAAATTATTGAAATGGCCATCATTTATGCTTGTCCTCATTCTCTCCCTTGTATTGTCAGGTTGTAGCACAGGTACAGATACACCTTCAGCGAGCGGTGGTGGCGATGCCGAGGCGAAAGGCACGATTGAGCGGATTAAGGAACGCGGCAAGCTCATCGCCGGTGTGAAATACGATACGAAGCTGTTTGGCTTGAAAGATCCTGCAAGTGGCAACGTTGAAGGATTCGATATTGATATCGCCAAAGCACTCGCCAAACAAATCCTTGGAGATGAGACCAAGGTCGAACTGAAAGAGGTCACTTCCAAGACACGTATTCCCATGCTGCAAAATGGAGACATCGACATCATCATTGCCACAATGACAATTACGGATGAGCGTAAGGAACAGGTGGATTTCAGTGATGTTTATTTCGAAGCAGGCCAATCCCTGCTGGTGAAAAACGACAGTGCGATTACCGGCCTGGAAAGCCTCAGCGGGGTGAAAGTACTCGCGGTGAAAGGCTCCACATCCGCTCAGAATATTCGCGAGAAAGCCCCGGATGCTGAGGTGCTTGAATTCGATAACTATCAGGATGCATTCACTGCTCTCAAAGCAGGTAAAGGCGAAGCGCTGACCACAGATAACATCATCCTCATCGGTATGCAACAGACGGATAACAGCTTCCAATTGGTTGGTGGTAATTTCACAAGCGAACCTTATGGTATGGCCATTCGCAAAGGTGACACTGCCTTCGTGGAGGAAGTCAACACGCTACTCAAAAGCATGAAAGACAGCGGGGAATATGACACATTACATGAGAAATGGCTGGGCGCGAAGCCCGAGTAACCCGAATTAAGATAGGTAAGCGGCGAATTCGTCTGCTGGATGCGAAGCATGAGCAGACGTAATCGCCGTTTCTACATCTGGAGAACGGAGGCTTCGCCTATATGGGCACATTGGATTTCAGCGTACTGATGCGACACTCGGATCGTTTTCTGGAAGGATTCCTGAATACGATTCAAGTGAGCATTATGGCTCTCATTGGCAGCTTTATCCTTGGCGCGATCCTGGCTATCTTTCGGATATCCCCTGTGAAACCGCTGAACTGGATCGGCACGGCTTTTGTGGAATTTATCCGAAACATCCCATTGCTGTTGGTTGTGTTTTTCTTCTATCTTGGACTGCCTGCACTAGGCATCTCGCTGGATGGGTTTGTCTCCGGTACTCTGGGTCTGACCATCTACACCGCCGCTTTCATTGCCGAAGCGATCCGAGCGGGCATTCAGACCGTGCCGCGTGGACAACTGGAAGCAGCAAGGTCTTCCGGCTTGTCCTATGTACAGGCCATGAATCTGATCATTCTGCCCCAGGCCATCAAGATTGTACTGCCGTCCATCGGCAACCAGTTCATCAATTTGGTCAAAAACTCATCCATTCTTGCCGTTGTCGCCGGTATGGATCTTATGTATTTTGCCGACCTAGTTAACTCGGATACGTTCCAACCGCTAAGTGTGTACACCATTGTTGCGCTGTTCTATCTGGTGCTGACACTACCACTTAGCTTCCTGGTGCATTATATGGAGCGCAGGTTTGGACAGAGCGATGCAGAAGCGCGCAGCACCAAAGGCAAACCGAAAAAGAACAAACCGGCAGGTCAGGTTACCATGTAACAGATTGACTTGTACCTGCGCAGATTTTTAGGGAAATATATCGGCTTGTCCATGCCCCATCTATTGATCTTCGATATTCCATTCCTGCACACAGAAGGAGGCTAATAAAATATGGACTTTAGCGGGGCCTATGCGTGGCCCAACCTTCGTTTCCTGCTTCAAGGATTCCTGATTACCCTGCAGGTAGCAGGGCTATCCATTATATTCAGCTTTGTGCTCGGCACTGTGCTGGGTACGATCCGGTTTACCCGTATCCCTGTTCTGTCACAGATCGTGGCAGTGATCGTGGACACGATCCGAAATCTGCCGCTGTTGCTCATCATTTTCTTCATCCACATGGTACTTCCACAGCTCGGGATTAAAATGTCCGTCTTCTGGTCCACAGTTGTTGGACTGAGTCTGTTTGAAGGCGCGATGATCGCTGAGATCGTCCGTAGCGGTCTGAAGTCTGTTGAGCGCGGTCAGGTGGAAGCTGCCCGCTCCTCGGGCCTGAGTTACATGCAGACTCTCGGTGGCATCATCATGCCACAGGCGCTACGCCGCATGTCCCCGCCGATGGTAAGCCAGTTCATCTCACTCCTGAAGGATACTTCACTGGCGATCATCATCTCTCTGCCGGAGCTGATGCACAACGTGCAGATCCTTGGCGGTCAAAGTTTCGATTACATTATCCCGGCCCTGCTGCTCGCAGCCGCATTGTATTTTGTCATCAACTACGCGCTGTCCATTGTCGCAAGGCGACTTGAGGCACGGATGAATTGATAATCGGAGAGAATAAGGCATGAAGGCGCCCCAAAGACTCTAAACCCACCTATGCAGTGGATTTGGAGTCTTTGGGGCTACAGTTATGCTCATCAATTCACAAGCTTCCCACCAATTTCTAACGAACTGAGGGAAGCTTATTTAGCTATTTTGGGGATAGTTTCTAATCTAACGAATCGTAGACGCTCTATTCTTCCGATTCACCCCACTTTTACCCCCTATTGCAGGGTTTTGAGTAAAATAACTTCACTGAGATTCGTTACATTTTTCATTTCAGCTTATATCCCGAAATTAGACGCCTCAGGTTCGTTAAAACTTACGCCACCACCGCGAATTAAATAAACACCCACTCCCACTATTAATGATTCACCCGATTCGCCCAATTCGTCCACAATCAGCTCATCCGCTAGATCGCTGCTCCATTGCGACGTAATTCCGCCTGTAACAGCGCGATCGGCAGTTCCACCGGGTCCAGCTTCATCTTCACTGTGAGTGCAGCCGCTGTTCCCGCGGCCTCCCCGGTAGCCATACAGCTTGGAGTCAACCTTGTCGTTGCATGCGCCTCATGTGTGGTGGATATGCAGCGTCCTGCCGCCAGCAGATTGCGGATATTTCGAGAGATCAGACAGCGATACGGAATATCATATGCTCCATCTCCCTCTATAAAGGCAGCCACAACGCCTTGACCCGAAGGGTCATGAATATCAATCGGATAACCACTTCTGGCAATCACATCTTCAAATTTTTGTCCTGCAACCACATCCACCTGGGTCAAAGCGTAATGACCTATGATTCGCCTGGATTCACGGATACCAATCTGCGTTGCTACTGCCGAGATCGAAGCCCGTTTGAATCCAGGCACATCACGCTGCAAAAACTCAGCGATCATCAGCACCTGCTTCCGGCCTTCCTGTTCCGCAGAGGTTAGATCCTCGGCATCCGTCGCATCAAGTCCCTGCACTCGGGTACAATTAATCAGCACTTCATCCTCTGCCGGTCCGGTAAAAAACAATACCTGGTCGCGATTAATCGGCACACCTGCTTTTTTCCACTGGGAATAGAAGCCGCTCACCCCGGTTAACGGAATGCTGTCCAGCTCCGAGAAGGGGGTCTTGGCATAGAAATCCTCCGGATGCTCCTGCATGTATTGTTTCACTCGTCCAAGATCGACACCACGCATACGGAATTTCATGGTCATCGGCTGTGACTGATGGTCGCCGTCTCGTCCCTTTGCCACAGAAGCCCCCGCAAGATAAGCCAGATCCGCATCCCCGCTTGCATCCACGAATACGTTCGCCTGGAATTCCATTCTTCCAGACTTGTTGGTCACTCGCACCGCTTCCACCCGATCATCTACAACGACCACCTCGTCCACAAAGCTGTGCAATAACAGCCGGACGCCTGCCTCCCGCAACATCTCTGCCGCAACCACCTGAAAGATGGCCGGATGGTATGGCGTGACGGTATGCACAAATCCAACCGTATCGCGCAGATGTCCCGGGGAGCCGCCACGTGCCTGCAAACGATCCACAATCTCCTGCGCAATACCTTTAATAACCTGCTCACCCTGCTCCGTATGGAAAGTCATCCAGGGATAAACCATAGCAGCGGTTGACATCCCGCCAACGAATCCGTATCGCTCCACCAGCACTGTTCGTATACCCTGCCGTCCAGCCGCAATGGCTGCCGCTATTCCCGCAGGGCCCCCTCCTACAATAACGACATCTGCTTCTTCCTTTTTCATGCTCATCCGTTCATGCAAATGTTGTCCCTCCTTCCGTTCTATTGCACGTATTACACGTCTTACTCTTTCAGTCCCGTCATGGCAACCCCCTCAATAAAGCGCCGCTGTGCCAGGAAAAAGACAATTAACAGTGGCAAGGTTGCCATGACGGTGGCGCTCATCAGATATTGCCAGGCTGTACCCACTTCATCTGTAAACAAAGACAAACCCAATGGCAGTGTCATCAGCTCACGCGAGTTAATGAAGATCAACGGATCAAAAAACTCATTCCAGATCGTCACAAACGTGAAGATCGTCAGCGTAGCCATACCCGGCTTGGCAATGGGCAGCATAATTCGCGCATATATCCGGAATCGGTTGCAACCATCAATCATCGCCGCTTCTTCCAGTTCCGTTGGCACCGTAATGAAGAACTGCCGCATCACAAAGATGCCAAACACACCACCCGCGCCAAAGATCGGCAATAATATCAGCGGAAGATGGGTATCAATCCACCCCAGCTGCCGCATGAACAGAAACATCGGTATCGCCGTCACCTCATGGGGAATCATCATCGCACTCAGCAGGATGAGAAATACCACATTACGTCCTTTAAACGGAATTTTGGCGAATGCGTAACCGGCGAGGGAAGCAAAAAATACTGTTCCTAGCACAACCAACGCAGAAATGTAGATACTGTTCCAATAAAAACGGTGAAACGGAATCAATCGAAAGACATCGATATAGTTCTGAAATCGGAAAGTATCCGGTATCCACTGCGGTGGATAGGTGAATATGCTCTGGGGTTCCTTGAATGATGTCGATATCATCCAGATAAATGGCACAATCATAATGAGGGAAGTCAGAGTCAGCAACAAATATGTCCCCAGAGTACTTCCTATCTTCCGCCCCGAAGGACTAGGCATCGCCTTCATTGAATACCCACCTCTTTCGGAGCTGCCATTGCAGCAGCGTCAGAATTAGCACGATAAAGAACAGTACATATGCGAGAGCAGAAGCATAACCAAACTGAAATAATTTGAATGCTTTTTCCCAGATATAATAAACCAATACCTTGGTGCTGTTGCTCGGCCCGCCCTGTGTCATCACATAGATCTGCCCGAATACTTTGAGTGAACCAATCACGGTCATGACTACGGTCAAAAACACGGTTGGCGTGATCATGGGCAGCGTGACGTGAAAAAAGGTTCCCCTCTTGCCAGCCCCATCTAATGTTGCTGCTTCGTACAGTGAACGCGGTACCTGCTGAATCGCTGCAATGAACAGCACCATATTCAGACCGACATTTTTCAACACACTTGTCACAATCACCGCCGGCATTGCCAAATCTTCATTGTAAAGCCAGGCCGGACCCTTGATGCCGGCCATCAACAGAAGCTGATTAATCAATCCCGACTCTGTCGCATACATCAGCTTCCACACGATGGCCCATACGATCAACGAGGTCATGACCGGAACAAAGATCGCTGTTCGGAAAATTCCGATGCCCCGCAGATTTCTGGATAGCAGCAACGCAAGCAGCAGGGCGAGCACAATATTAAGCGGCACCAGCCCCGCTGTGAAATAAACCGTATTGGCAAGTACTTTCCAGAACATGGCGTCTGTCATAATATTCCAGTAATTATCCAATCCAATAAAATGATGATCTCCCAGCAGCGGCCAGTCGGTCAGGCTCATGTATAACGCGAGACCCATGGGAAACAACAGCAGCAGGGTAAACCCAAGCACCATCGGCGATACAAACAGCCAACCCGCGATCTGGGCCTCTCTGGCGAGCGGCCCCCCTCTTTTGCGCTTGCGTGAATGGGTCAATCAGGCCTCCCCCTTTTAATCAAATTTCCTCCGAAGCTGAACTCTGCGACGATTCTATATAAGGTGAACTATACATTTACAACAAGAACGTAGAGGACAGAAAAAACCTGAAGAAGCGAAGCGGTCGCCTAAAAGCTTTCTGGAAGAAAGCTGCATCGGAAGCATATGCTTATCCCCGGATTTCCCCTTTATATATGGGATTCAAAAGAAATCTGGGGATAACAGCGATCGGAAGGTTGTTCTGGCATCGGAGTGGCAAGTGTAAATATTCTTTAGTTCAACTTATATAGTCCGGACGGTTCAGACTGTCCACCGCATTGCGGAACCCGTTCACAGCCCTTCGCAACTGTTCCTCCGTGTTGCCTGTCACGACCGCCCCAAGCATGATCGCCTTTACCCCGGTATCGCGCAGCACTCGAACATCCTCCGGCACCAGCTTTCGCTGGGAAGGAACCAATACCGGTATCTGAGCTTGCAGGACCAGACGGCGATACTTAAGCACATCCGCGAAGCTGAGCGGTGTACCATATTCTTTTCCAGGTACAATGGATGCCTCCAGAGCGGTAAAGCCGAAGTGCGCTGCTGATGTTACGAGGGAAGCATCATATTCCTCATTGATCGCAAACGTTGGGTCCAGCCTCAAGTCATTCAACATGAAGGAAGGCAAGTGATGTGCATAGATGGAATAGAAATCAAAACCCAGCCCGGAAAGCCCCTCCACATCCTCCCTTTGTGCTCCATCAATACTGCCAGAAGGTACAACCCCAAGCGGGCCACCAAACTCACTGCGGATCGCCCGAAACACCTCGGCGTACATGTCCAATGGACCAAAATGATTCCCGCTGGCGCGATGACCGACATTATAATGTACCTTCAGTGCATCAGCGCCCTCTTCCATAGCTGCCCGTGCCAAAGCAATATCATTCTCAGGCAGGCTGACCACCAGCGACAGCGGTTCCCGTTCAAGTAATTCTTTGAAATTGCCCATTGTTCTCACCTCCGGTTTCGATCGAATGATTTAGGGTTGCAACACGCTTTGGATCTCTTCCTGCATTTGTTTCAGGTTATCCTCAGCTGTCGCTGTCTTGGCAAACAGTCGGTCAAATCCCTGCAATACCGCATTGTCGATATCCTGCCAACGGATATGACCGGGAATTAAGCGCGCTTTTGGCATTTCATCAATGACGGCCTGCACGATATGCTCTTTGCTCGGATTATTTGGCTGGAGAATGAATGCATCTGAGTTCAGAACAGAGGTACGCGGAGGTACAAAGTAGGTGGCTGTCGCCTGAATCCCCTGCTCACTGGCAAAATACTTCAACAGTTTCTTCGTTTCCTCTGGATGTTTGCTGTCGTTGAACATGGCATATCCGGCCTGCCCCAGCATCGGCACACTGCCTTGAGAACCGGAAGGCATAGGAGCGATGCTCCATTCAAAATCCGTAATTTCTCTTGCTTTGGAAACATAGCTGTAATTATCAAAGAACATGCCCACATTACCCGCATCAAAGCTGACCTGTTCGCCCGCCTTTGGGTGTGATTCATCGGTGAACATCATGCGTTCCAGTAATTCAAAGGTCTGTACGCCATAGGCATCGTTCCAGGTGAACGTTGTCATGCCTTCGTCGAATGGACCGCTTCCATTGGACCAGGAGTAGGAGGAAAGCACCGCCCAGGTCTTCCAGTCGCGAAAAAAGTTGGCACCATAGACTCGATTGGTCGCATCCTTACTGGTAATGGCTTTGGCGGACTCTTCGAACTGTTCCCATGTCCATTGTCCTTGGGTGGCAAGTGAGTTTGGATCAGTCAGGCCGGCTTGGTCGAACAGCGTTTTATTGTAAAACATGACCACCGGAGGTGTAGAGAAAGGTAGCCCTAGCAGTTGATCGCCATCACGGAACAAATCCAATGTACTTGGAATATAATCATCCAGCTTAAACTGTGCATCATCCTTGAACTCGGATACATCGGCCAAAATGTGGTTGGACTTGAATTGTGGTATCATTCGCTCTGATACCCAGGCGAGATCGGGAAGGGAGCCTCCGGCAGCAAGCACCGAGATTTTTTGCTGGTATTCTGCGAAAGGTACGGATTCCATCGTTACTTTGATGCCTGGATTTTCCTTTGTGAAGTCATCGATCAACTTGTTGTATACATCCATATGCGCCTGATTGCCCCACATCATGAACTTCAGCTCGACCTCTCCATTCTCTCCGCTTGCACTCCCAGATTCACTGTTAGAATTGGAGCTTGCGCACGCGATTGAAGCCATCATCATGAATATAAAAACCAGTATCAGTCCTGCTTTTTTCATGTAAATCCCCCTTATGGACGTCGTGGTATACATGTGCAACCAAAGTATAACGAAAGCATCGTTCCCCCTTAAATCACGTCAACTACAGAAATGGTATGGTTTTTCAAGAGATACTGAATCGGTCTCGATATTCTCCCGCGGTCCATCCCACCTGCTGCTTGAACACCAACATGAAGTGTTTGGGGCTCTGATGCCCGGATAACCGTGCCACATCATAGATTTTGAGACCCGTGTTGATCAGCAACCACTTGGCCCGCTCCATACGTGCCTCTGTGATGTATTCGGAATAATTGATGCCTATTTCATTCTTGAACAATTGGCTTAAATAAGTAGGGTTCAAGTTAACAAGATCGGCTATCGTCTGAAGTCGCAGATCTCCATCGGGATGTTGCTTGATGTGCTCCTTCACATCTCGGATAATCTTCCGTGTATCTCCAGCAGCTTGTTCTGTTTTCCCAGATGGCTCAGGGATAGAAAGGGTTGAAATACCGTATCTGCGATCCAGTAGCAATTGAATCTTTTGTATGCATAATGCCAGTTCATAACGATCGATTGGCTTCAACAGGTAGTTCAACACCCCGAACTCCATCGCTCTGCGTGCATATTCAAACTCGCCGTAGCCGCTAATGATGAGCATTAGCAATTCAGGGTACATGTCTCTTGCTTTGCTTACCAAAGTTAGTCCGTCCATTTCACGCATGCGGATATCCGTGATTAACACATCCGGCACCTCACATCTCAGAAAATCCAGCGCCTCGGTACCGCTCGATGCTTCGCCCGTTACCTGAAACTGAGAAGACACTTGTACGATCAGTTCCCTCAGTCCCTGACGGATGACCGTCTCATCCTCTACAAGCAATACTTTATACATGCACTTCAATCCCCTTTCGGTAGAAGTTGAATGGATATCGTGACCACCAGTCCCTGCCCGGGACTTCCATCAATGCTTAGGCTGCCGCCTTCTCCATACATGATGCGAAGCCTTTGGGCGATATTGTTAAGCCCCAGACTGTCCCCGGCATGGCAACGTAATGCCTCATTGGAAGGTTGTTTTGATATGGATTCATTTAACTCGTCAATCTTTGCCTGAGTCATACCCTTACCGTTGTCTCGTACACTAATCAGCAGCTCATGGTCGAATTTCAAGGCAGATACCCAGATTACTCCTCCATTTTCCTGCCCTTCAATGCCATGGTAGACTGCATTCTCCACCAGCGGTTGCAGTACCAGCTTGGGAATCAAATACTCGGTTATTGCTTCTTCGATGTCATAGATAATCTCTAACTTGCCGTTGTAACGGACCTGCTGAATGCGTACATAGGATTGTACAAAAGCAAGTTCTTCTCCAAGTGGAACCATCCGGTCCACCTTATCAATCGTATAACGCAGCAGCTTGCCAAGCGCCGTCACCATGTCCGATACCTCAGCATGCTTCTGGCGAATGGCCATCATGTTAATGGACTCCAGCGTGTTGTATATAAAATGGGGATTCATCTGGCTTTGTAACGCTGACAACTCGGCCTCCCGCTCTTGAATACCCAGCAGAAACACCTCATTGAACAGTCGATGAATCTCTTCCATCATTCGGTTAAAGCCCCGGCTAATCTGTCCGAATTCATCACTGCTGAAGTATGATACACGCTGGCTAAAATCTCCTTGCTCCACCCGAATCATGTGGTGCTTCAGTCGAATCAGTGGCCGGGTGATACGATAGGATAACAGAACCGCCAGAATCGCTATACCCGCCATACATAACACTGCGAACCATATTGTAAAGGTGAGCATCTCACCCGACTCCTTTTGAATCACAGCAATAGGTGTAAGACTGATCACCGAAAGCCCGGAATAGCTGGAATGGTGTTGTACATAGAGATAGAGTTGCCCATCCAGAATAACTTTTTGGTTTCCTGCATAGCTTTGAAGCTGTCCCTGCATTAGCAACTGGTCGTACGCAGACATTCCTCCGATTGAGGTCCGTTCGAACAGCAGACGCTGCTTGCTGTCTACAATCATCAGACTTGCATCTTGCTCATAATTCAGATTGGATAACAGTTGACCGAAAGCCTCCAGACGAATGTCAATCAAAATGTAACCCAATCGCTGGAGCGTTCCCGGATCTCGAAGCACTCTGCACACCGATATATACGATTCTTGCTGACCGCCCGTGTAATAGCCGGGTTGATGCGGAGGAAGCAGACGCCATGTCCCTTCCGAGTCTTCAAGCTCTGCAAACCATTCATCCTGCCTACTGTCCCATACCGGCTTGACCGCCAGTGAATCGAGATTGGAGAACAAAATACCGCTGTTGCTGATCAGATGAATTCCCCGAATCTCGGGCCGGTCATAAGCTTGACCCGATGTGTAAAGCTTCATTTTCAGATAATCCTCAGACCTCGCCCATGTTCCCGACCCCATTGAAGCGTTGTATTTGCCCAGAATGCCAAGCACCATCTGATCGTAAAGCGGCAAGAGCGACAACCGCTCATAGTCCTTCAGCAGCCGATTCAGATTGGCGTTAATCTGGCGAACCATATCAATGGTGAATTGCTCGGTCTTGCGATCCATCGTCTGCGAGAAATGCTTGTAGTTCATCAATCCCTGCAAACTTAGCGGCAGCAACGTCAGCGCCAGGAACAACAGGAGCAACTTGGTGCGCAGGTTTACATTTTTTCCGAAAAAAATGCGTACCTTGTCCATCATTTCCGTTCATCCCTCCCTCTCCCGATCATTGTATGAGCCCCCTTCACAGATCAATCTGGATATAACTGGGGTCATCATATCCAGTTTTAATGATCATCCGCTATCCTGCCAATCCTGGAATTGGTACGGAATTTCAAGTTATACGCATAGGTTTCAGGGTGAACGCAAAAAAAGCCGACTGTATCGCTACAGTCGACTACGCTATTTCTATAGAACACTAATTAGACCAAAAAACCGACTGCATTATGCAATCGGTTGTCTGTTCCTGAGTTGGCTTTTATATTTGAATCGATAATATTCATTAATAAGCTCGTCTAGTACCATGGACTGTCGGAGGACTTTGTTGTCCTGCATGCCATGATTCTCCGCCAAACGACTTAACTCTTGCCTGTTCCGTTCGATTTTATCTGTGATCTGTACCGGTTCACTCACAGCATGCACCCCCTCTTTGTATAACATTTTAGGATACATTGCCAAAAAATTCATATTATATTCCTTTGCAGAATAAAATGATCGTTTGCAAAGGTGGTTTTCATAAAACAAAAATTAATTTATATCTCCCTACTTTACCTGCCTCAAAAAAGCTAAGTCATGATTGATGCCATCTCCCGTTTGAATAAACGCCTCATATGATCCACTTAAAGATTACTGATCTCAGCCGGACTCATTTCTTCATCTACATAGGGTTCATTGTCGATTGCAATCACTAGACATATAAATCAGATGTGTACTGATCGCTGCAACGGTATCCACCATAATAGCATGTATGGTATAATATTCCTATCAACAGAATGGCTAATATGGGTGGTCGGCTAGTCTCCTGCAAAGGAGGTGATGCCTGTGGCGATTGAAACGGTATTGACATTGATGATCAGTTTTGCGGGGTTCATTGTGACCTTGATTGGACTGATTGTAACTATTGTCATTGCCTTAAATAATCAAAACAAAAAGAAATAGACCGCCCCAGCTAAGGTAATGGTCTATTTCAGCTACCTATGCACAGCCACCGCCCTTAGAAGCGGCTGTTGTAAAGAGTAGGGATGTTCGCGCATCCTTGCTCTTTTTTTATTATCTCCAGTTTAGCACAGTTTGTTGCAGAAGTTAACTCTTTACTGGTAATTATTGTCGCTCATTTATGGAGTAGAAGGGAAGGGGGATAAGCATGGTGGTTGCATCAAGGTTCGCTTAATCTTTAAGCACATCCTGCCTGCCACACATTCAAATAAAATAAGTTCCTCTTTATTAAATCCTCATTTTAGTAAACAGAAGGGAGTATTCACGAGTTATTTTCAAAGGACAACCTCCAATTGATTTCCTTCTTTATCTCTCATTAGAAGCGTAATTACCTAACTGTACTTGCTCAAAACGCTACTCCGCTCGGGTGAGCAGATGTTTTATTTTGCTACAGAACGTCACGATCTGCAAGGGAAAAGCAAAATCGATCTAGTTAATGATCTGATTCAGCCTTCCCTATGTCTTCCTGCCGAACCTACGTCCTATGGATTCTTGGTATCCATCGGCTTCAGTGCTTCAAACGAGTTCAGAGCGTGGATTTCACTTCATTAGTGATTTAAAACGAACCGTATTTTCTATCCGCAAGACATCCGGCAATCGCACAAAAGCTTTTCTTCCTACATCTCGAAAACGGATACCGATCTGGTGACCATCGGCTCCTCCGATTACCGGGTATATCGCTATGAAAGCAAGCTCAATGTAGTGGAGAACGCCGCTTTGCTCCTATGTTATGGAGAAGGGTTTGATCCCAAGCAAATGAGAGCTTTTCTAAGTACGGATGTTTCCCTAAGTAATGAAGAAATTCTGAGCTTTTACAGCAAACGTTGGGCCATTGAAACGTATTTTCGGACGGCGAAGGTTAGGCTGGCTATGGATCAGAAAAAGTATGACATTATTGAGTATATTTACAACCAAACCCAAGGCGGAGCTACATTAAACCAAATTAAAACGCAGCTCAAAGTGGCATAGGGCTACTGTCAGGCTTTTTAACTTACAAATATTTGAAGCGATTATTGGCAAGTACAGTAAATAAGAAAAAAAGTATTCGGAACCCGAATACTTTTACTTATTTACTTCGTAATGAATTTGCTAAATACAACATTAACATCCCTAAAAATATCAATAATATTCCTTCAATTTTATACGACCAAATCTCTGAGTTTATGAAACTACCAAAGATATCAGACGTATCAGACTTAACATTTTGGTATTCTGCAAGAACCAACATAGCTTTGTCCATACCCCAATCAGTACTTTGAGTAATAAACTGAAATCCAATAACAAATAATATAAGTGAACAGATAAGGGCTACTAAGGAAATCATTTTACTTTTCAAATTTAAATTCTCCTTTGATAATATAGTATTGCTGTTGTATGCGCTACCATATTACCAAAATTGTGAAATTATGTCTAGTTACCAACCAGTAGTATCTTGCCAGTAAAAGTATAAACCCGTCGGTTCTTTATACTCATAAGTACCAATATAAGAATCAGAAAAGAAACCTTGTTTCCATATCTGAAACGAATAGTAGTTGTATGTTGGTGCGCAGTAAATGGTATATGTTTTATTTGCAGGAATTTGGATTGGTCCGTATGTTTTGTTAAAGTTACGAGTTGCCTGATAGGTCGTGCCTAGCTTTGCAGCAATCTCTGCGCCTCCCCATCCAGCTTTCGAAGAAACCTCAGCAGAGAACGTAGTAGCTACACCATCAATAACAGACAAGGACAAGGGCGCTGGACCTTTTCCAATCGCACGCTCAATAACATTTCCAGTAATTTGGGTCATGTCAATGTTTTTCAGATAGTAATCTCCTATCGCAGAAGGAAGCACCTGATCGTTTGATAGATTGGAACGGGTCTTATCAAAAGGAACATAATACCCTGCAATAATTGTTTCAGGATCAAGTCCTTGTGAACTAGCTTTTTCTTTAAAATTAGGATCAAAAATACCTATTGCACTTGTCTGAGAAATATCATTATTACTCACTATTTCAGGCGTATTCGTACTTATAACTGGTCCCTCAGATGAAGCAGATGCCACCGTTGAAAATACGGAAGAAATCATAATTGCTGTTAATAGAATTTTCCCAAATTTTTTCATAGATAGAACCTCCTCATAAGTTTAAAAATAGTCACGTTAATAACCTATCTAACTTAATAAAGAAACTAAGATCATAAGACTGTGATATCTTTGAAGCTAAAATTCTCTCTTCATCGACTTAAATCAAATTTTATCCATATCCTAACGTTGCAATCACCTCTTTTCTTTCTTTGTATCAGATTAATCATATAATCATTTTCAAAAGAAACTTAAATAAACTTTTTATGAATAATAATCCATAATATAGCCCTATTGTTATTAAACATTGATGATCACCATACAAACACTATTTTTAGTATGACTATGATTTTAAGTTAGCTTCACAATACTTTACACCTCTTTACGTTCACTCCTAAAGTAACTCTATTATATTCATTAATTAGCTCATCCAGTGCCATAGACTGTTCAATCACTTTTATATTTGAGATTTCATATTGATCTACCAAGCGACTCAACTCTTGCCGGCCTTGCTCGATCTGGTTTTTCAAGATACTTAGTTCCCTCATGGCATGTACCCCTCTAGGACATTCTAGAAAAACATTTAATATGAGTAAGCTATTTAGTTTCGCTAATGACTACAAGTGCTTTTTAGAACATAATATGTTTTGCATAATATTGTAAAAACAAATCTTTAGAAAAGGCATTGCGCTCTGTCTAATCCCTTTTCAAAACACAAAACAGCCTACCTCAAAAGCAGATAGGCTGTTTGTTTTATTTAATATTTATCGTCTTAAATAATTGTGAATACGTCTCTTGCTGAGACAAACTAGCTTGCTGTCTATAAGTTCCGTATAGATCTACACACTTTACTAGCATGTGATCGTCTTGAATCTCTTATTTTTCAAGTGATTTTCAATATAGGAACGTATATTGGACATTTTCTTCACCGTCCCTTCTTAGATATTTCATTATCAAAAAGTTGGTGTGCTTAACTTTTCTATTACATTTTTGTACTTTTTCATTTGTGATTCATCGGCTTCACTCCGATACTCCCCATACAGATCCAAACATTTAATGCACATCAGATCATCTTTACTTGAAGATGAGAGCTCTAAACATATAAGTAAGGCATCCATTCCAATTGAATAATTACGTTTTTTCATTTGATACCTTGCCAATTCATAATAAAAGTCTTGATTCACGCGGTTAAACATTTGATCGTTATATCCACTTTTATTTTGCATATCCGTATTAATTAATTTGATCTGATTTTCGAATCGAATCAAGGCATAGTCAATGTTAAAGGAATACTGATTAGCCGATTGCAAAATATTAACCAATCCAGCTAACATTTCTGACGGGTTGTTTTCGATATAATCCAAATAAGAATCGATTACACTTTCTTGACCAAGCATTAATTGGTACAACAGTCGATTACCCTCCCCCCATTTTTTGAATAAATCTATTATTTCTTGATCCTCTTCTGTAGGGTTCTCTATCTCAATTATCTCCATGTATTTTTTCAGATAATTTATGGCCTTATCGTACTTCTTGCGGGCATCATAAACGCTTGATATTAATAAGTTTGCATAGGCTACATATGTAAAAAGAGGATAGGCTGTTAGCCTTTTTTTATTTTTTCGCCTACGGGATTGAATTTTTAATTGAAATTCTGCAATCCGTTCCAGTTCCCGTGCCCATGCTTCGACCTTGTCCCACAAATGTATCGTATTATACACGTTGGCCAAGTCTTTAATTGCATCCAATTGCACTTCTTCATTTAATTTATCAATATACGGTTCGAACTTAACCGCCGCATTGAGATTATCAAATTTACTCAGTGTTTTATGAAGTAGGAAAATACGGTACTGGCAAAGGGCCAACCGCTCCGAGTGTTGATATTTCTCACTGTCGGCTACACATTCATATAAAATTAGTGCTGCTTCATTCATGCTTTTACTATAGAGACTCTCTGCCACATCAAATAACTTATCAATATAGGATTGATCATCTGTCACATGAGTAATGACTTGTTGAATAATATCCAGCTTGCCAATCTCAGCACAACGATATATAAACGGTTCTAAGCGTCTCCAATGGGGTGCAGATTCAATAAAACACTCCACACCATACATATCATAAAAGTACCCCTGTTCTAAATCCATTGCTGATGTGATTTGGCCTAGTTGGTTCATTGAAATAAGTCTGGTTCCCTTAATGATAGCACTTAATGTGCCCACATTAATGTCAGCGATTTCTGAAAATTGCTGTAGATTATATCCCTTATTCTTCAAGTGACTTTCAATATAGTAACGTATATTGGACATTGTCTTCATCGTCCTTCCCCAGATGTTTTACTATCGAAAAGTTGGTACACTTAACTTATCTATTAGTTTTGTATACTGCTCTTCCTGGGTCTTACTAGCGTGATTTCTATACTTTCCATATAAGTCAATACATTTGATACACATCATGTCATCATTACTTGAGACAGAACGTTCGAAACTAGTAATTAAATGTTCGATCCCCTGCTGAATCTGGTTTTGATTTAAATTGTATTTTGCTAGTTCGTAGAATAAGTGAGTATAGCTAAAATTCAAATCATGCAAATTATTCGTTCCTAGTACGTAGTTAACTAGCCTGTTCTTATCAAGATAATTATGGAATCTATCCAATGCGTAATTAATATTGTACGAATACTGATTAGCACACTTCACGATATATACGAAAGCTGTTAGGATTTCTTTAGGATTGGCATCAAGATAATCTAAATAAAACATCTAGAATTTCGAAATCACCTAAAAATAATGTATATAAATATCGATTACCCTTAGCCCACCCCATTAATAGCTTTATTAAATCTTGTTCTTCTTTAGTTGGACTTTTAATTTCATCCAGAATATTTTCATATATATCTATGTACCTTAATGCCTGTACATATTGTTTTCGCTCTTCAGAGACATTAGCCTGTAGCAGATTAGCATAAGCATTATAAACAAATAGAGGATAAAAGGATTTACTACCTTTAGTTTTATGCTTTTCATTTTGAAATTTAATCTGAAAGTTAACTCTCCGTTCCAGTTCTTGAGCCAATTCCAGAACCTTATCCCATAAGCTAATTGAAGCATATATATTAGCTAAATCTTTAATGGCATCCAATTGTACTTCCTCATTCAATTTATCGATATACGGTTCAAACTTTACGGCTGCATTGAGATTATCAAATTTATTCAGCGTTTTATTAAGCAGGAAAATGCGGTACTGGCATAAGGCCAACCGCTCTGAGTGTTGATATTTCTCACTGTCTGCAACACACTCATATAAAATAAGAGCTGCTTCATTTAATCCTCTAGCAAAGAAGCCTTCAGCTACTTCAAATAACTCTTCTATATAAGATCGATCGTCCGTCACATGAGTAATAACTTGTTGTATGCAATCCAGCTTACTAAGTTCAGCACACTCGTATAGGTATGGTTCCAAACGTCTCCAGTGGGGCGCAGATTCAATGAAGGATTCTACCCCGTAACTTTTATAAAAATAACCTTTTTCTAATCCCACTACAAAAGTAATCTGATTCAGTTGGTTCATAGACATTGGTCTGCTACCTTTAAGAATGGCACTTAATGTCCCAACATTAATCCCAGTAATATCGGAAAAATGCTGCAACTTGAGATCGTTCTCTCTCATGTATTTCTCAATATGTATTTTTATCGTAGGTACCGATTCCACGATCTCACCTCCGTCATCCAAATCACTTATAATTCAATTACATATAATAAATGTTATTTTAATCCTGTATTTTACATCGGTCAATCAACAAAAAAAAGTAAGTAAGCATTATCATCCTTAAATCAGGATCTGATATTGCTTACTTACTTTTCAAAACAGTGTAAATCTCCTATAATCCTGCTCCACCATGAGTGCTTGGGCTATACATTATAACATTTTCGATATTGCCCTGAGAAAAGACATTGATCAACAAAACAACACTAAACAAAACTACGATCAAAGCTACCTTTTTTCTCATAGTTACGATAGACCTCCTCGATTATAGTTTTATATCTATTTTCTAACTCTAATGAAACTTTGAATCTATGTCTTTCAAACAGTCCTACACACTGTATAATTACGGATTCACTCTTCATACTCTGTGCTACTTCTAAACATTCAAACAAATGTTGAAATCCCATTGTGTATCTTTCTCTATTAAATTGATATATTGATACCTCTTTGAGGAATTGAACGTAACGTTCATTCGTAATCTGTTCAGTATAACTTCCAATATCTCCATAGGTTTTGCTATACATTGAAACATATGAATCCATTTTTTCAAGAACTGAATCAACATCTATATTATGGTGGTTAGCTGCCTCCATTATTTTCAACATTGCAGGCAAAACCTCTGCCTCGTTCTTTGTAACTATTGCAATATAAGGACTTATAACCTCGGAATCTCCCATCATAAGTCTGTATAAGTACCGATTTACTTCAGCCCATCCACTAAATTTATTAATGTATTTAAGATCCTCATCATCTGGCTGTTCAATTCTAATCAAATTGGAGTACGCCTCTGTATAGCGGAGAGCATCAAGGTACTCTTCTTTTCCATCACAGGCAGCAGCCTTTAATAGATTTGAATATGCCGAGTATACAAAATGAGGATATGAGGTAATTCTAGGTGTTTCTAATTTTCTTTTTTTATAAGAAGTCAGGAAACTAGTCTTTTGTCCCAATTCTTCTGCCAAATCAAATACCTTGTCCCAATACCTTAAAGCCAGATACGTATTCGCCAAATCCTTAATCGCATCCAGTTGCCGTTCCTCATCCAGCCGATTAATATATGGCTCAAAGTGCACAGCGGCCCGCAGGTTATCATGTTGATTCTGACCAAGCGAGAGGGTGAAGATGCGATACTGGCACAGAGCCAGACGTTCCGAGTGTTGATATTTCTCACACTCCGCCACACATTCGTACAACATCCGTGCAGCCTTCGTCTGTTCACGTTCAAGCATGCCTTCCGCCATCTCAAACAACTCCGAGATATACGAGCGATCATCCGTCACTTCCTGGATAACCTTATGAATACATTCGAGCTTGTCCAATTCAGCACAGCGTTGCAGGAATGGTTCCAGTCTCCTCCAATGAGGTGCCGATTCCACGAAACATTCAGCCCCATAAATCTCGTAGAAATACCCCTCTTCCAGCTTCATGCCTTGGGTAATCAGATCCAGTTGCGCCATAGCGATGGGCCGAGTCCCCTTAATAATTGCGCTAAGCGTTCCAGCGTTAACTCCCGATATATCGGCAAAATACTGCAGGGTGTACCCCTGTTTCCTGATGTAGTCCTCAATATATGAGCGTATCGTAGTTGTAGGTTCCATGTATCCCACCTCCACAATGAAAATCCATAATTTTGAATTTATATGATAAGCACAATTTTAATCCTAAATTTTACAGCGGTCAATAAAAATCGTGGCAATTTCCTTCACATTTATGCAAGGAGGCCTCGCTGTTCCTGCTTATAGAAAAAATCCATTAGAAGAATCCGTGAGAACGTGATACATTTAATTCAACTTACATATCCTACTATTTCAATAGGATTATACGACACAGATACTATCAATTCAGTTCGAGGAGAAGGTCAGATGAAATTTGCCTTGTTTAGTCTCATGATGAATCTGCCTAATGCCGTAACCGGGGAAGCTCTGACAACTCAGCAGAAATTCCACAATATATTAGAGCAAGCGAAGCTGGCTGAACGACTGGGATTCGATGCCTATGGGATCGGTGAACGACACGGTGCGCCTTTTTTATCTTCCTCGCCACCTGTCGTATTAACCGCAATAGCCGCAGCAACCACACGCATTCGGTTACTAACTACCGTCACTGTTCTTAGTATACTTGATCCAGTCCGGGTTGCCGAGGATTATGCCACGCTGGATCAATTATCGGGCGGACGGCTGGAGATGATCATCGGGAAAGGCAATGACCCTCGCCACTATCCGCTGTTTGGCATACGCGAAGAGGAACAATGGGACTCACTCGATGAACGCTACCATCTGCTAAGACGGCTGTGGTCTGAAGAGAATGTAACCTGGCAGGGAACGTATCGCCCTCCTCTTGAGGGAGTGACCACGTGGCCCAGGCCGCTTCAGCAATCCATCCCAATCTGGCATGGTAGCGCGTCGAGCACGGTCTCGACCGAACTCGCTGCCAAATATGGCGAGCCGCTCTTCACGTCGAATTCTTTTCATCCTCAGGCCAAATATAAAGCGTTAATTGATCATTATCGGGAGCGCCTCGATTATTATGGTCATGATCCGCAGCAAGCAGTGATTGGCTCTGGTGCCGGCAGTCTCTATCTTGCGGATACGGGCGAAGAAGCCATTCGCCGCTATAAGCCATATTATGAAGCGTTCCATGCCACTGCCGCCGCACAGCATAACCAGTCCCCCTTCACCGATCTGGAGGATAACATTGCACGAGGTCCTGCGTTAATTGGCAGTCCGGAACAGGTCATTGAGAAAATTCTGGACTATCATGCCGCTTACGGACATCAGGTGCTGAGTATCAGCGTAGATGGACTGACGCATAGCGAGCAACTGGAGCAAGTGGAGCGTTTTGCCAAGGAAGTTGCCCCTGTATTACGCCGCGAACTGCCCAGTTCGGTATGGAATGAACCCCCGGTGTTAACCCAGCACTCATCCTTCCTTTCCTCTAATGTTACAGATTCGTGGCCCACAGCCATCTCACCTATATTCCAGGTCTAACAATCTCCCACGTACAATATACATGTGCTCCTTCCAGGGTGATTCCTACGAATCGCCCTCTTCCCTCTTCCTCCCACTTGTATCGCGACTATCCCTTATCTACTTGGACTGAATGCCTTCCAACAATGAACGAAGCATCACATCTACAAACGCATCATCCATCGCTTCCCCCGTTACTAACATACGATAGAACACCGGCCCATAGATCAGATCAATGTATAATCCAATGTCCGTCCCACTCTTTAATTCGCCGCGCTCCACACCCTTCTCCAGAATTCCCCGAGCTTCACGCCGACGCGGTTGGATGTACCTTGTACGGTATTCTTCGGCAAGCCCTGCATCCGACTGCCCTTCCCCTATAATCTGTGTAATCACTTTTCCTTCCCGACTGGTCAAAAAACGAACCAGATTACTCGCATGTATGCGTATATCCTCCAATACCGAGCCTGTATCCGGCACTGGCAATCTTGCCGTTGCAGCAGACATATATCCGTCCATGATGACAGCGCCTTTATTCGGCCACCATTTGTAGATAGTGGCTTTGCTCACCTGTGCACGTTCAGCAATCTTCTCGATTGTAACCGCCCCGAATCCGTGCTCCAACAACAACGCATACGATGCTGTAAGAATGGCATTCTGGGTTTCCATGTTACGCGGACGTCCTCTTTTGGCAGTCATCTTGAGCCCTCCTGGATGTATAAAGTATATTTAATCATCAGTATTTTTCATAAAAACGATACGTTCATTATACTAAACTGCCATGAGTACACACAATTCCATCCTACGCTCACCTTTTCATCCTCATTAACTTTCTCATTAAAATATGTAGAGCCCATTTACAATACTATACGTTTAGTTTATTATATATTTGTAATTAGTGAACACACCGTTTAGTAATTAACGTTTTTAAATATCACCTGTTTATTGGGAATACCAATTTAGAACTGTGGAGGATGATTATGATGGATATGAGACAACAAGTGAAGAAGGCACCTGTACCCACCTGGATTATTTTTTTGCTGGCGTCAGCTTGTGGATTGATCGTGGCAAACCTGTATTATGCTCAGACCGTTATCGGTCCGATCAGCATGACAACGGGTCTGTCTTCTGCCGCTGCCGGATTGATCGTAACGTTGACTCAGATTGGTTATGTCATTGGTTTGCTGTTTATCGTGCCGCTCAGTGACATTACCGAGAATCGACGCCTGGTCGTTCTTTTCCTCATCGTACTGGTTGTTGCCCTGATTGCTGCGGCTTTCTCACCTACAGCTGTTGTATTTCTGACTGCCTCTCTGTTCATTGGTATAGGTTCTGTGGTCGCTCAAATTCTGGTGCCCTATGCGACATATCTTACTTCCGAGGAACAACGCGGACGGGTTGTTGGCAATGTAATGAGTGGTCTGTTGCTGGGCATCATGCTGGCTCGTCCTGTCGCAAGCTTTATCACCAGCCTCTTCGGATGGCAGACGGTCTTTGTATTCTCCGCCATTGTCATAACACTTCTCATGTTGCTCCTATCACGCGCTCTTCCTGCTCGCCAGCCTGAACCCACCTTGAAATACGGGCAATTAATCGTGTCCTTGGGCACACTGTTCAGAACGATGCCGTTGCTGCGCCGCCGGGCGTTCTATCAGGCCAGCCTGTTTGGTGCTTTCAGCTTGTTCTGGACCACGGTTCCGCTCAGGCTCGCTAACGATTTTGACATGTCACAGCAAGGAATCGCCTGGTTCGCACTGGCTGGTGTCGGAGGCGCTATTGCCGCTCCTATTGCCGGAAGATTGGCAGATCGCGGACTAACACGTATTCTGACGGGTGCTGCCATGGTGATCGCCGCTGCTTCATTCGGTCTTGCTTATGTGTTCCAGAGCCACTCCACGTTGGCATTGATCCTGCTTGTGATCGTGGCGATCACACTGGATATGGCTGTCTCGGGAAATCTGGTGCTGGGTCAACGCATTATCTACTCCTTAGGAAGTGAAGCGAGAGGACGTGTGAATGGCATATTCATGTCGATCTTTTTTTTCGGCGGTGCGATTGGTTCATCCCTTGGAAGCTGGTCTTATGCTAACGGGGGCTGGAGTCTCACAACGCTGATTGGTCTAATCATGCCGCTGCTCGCTTTGGTGTACTACTTTACGGAAAAGAAAGCAGCCGTTGTCAGCAAACATCTATAAGTGCGTGTTCAAAAAGGGCGGTTTTCAGTACCGAGAACAACCTCTATAACAATTCTTTCATATATAAAGAAGGGCAGAGTGATCTCTAAAGATCCGCTTCTGCCCTTTTCCCTTATTTCATGACACTGAATTTTTTGGTCGCTGCCCTAACTTGATCATCCTCGCCCCATACAATGACACCTACCACTTTGGTAGCTTCCAATTCCATCGAAGCAATCTCAACTGCATATTGTTCAAAGGCATTGTTGAGCGACTGGCCTGTCTGTGAAAAAACAACATGGCTCAGTCCCCCGCTGTCATCTGAGCAGAGTTTGGCCAGATTGATCAGTTGATTCTCGCCGGCCTTCAGAATGACAGTGCTATATCGGATGCCCGCATGCTGAACGCCGCTATGATCCAGCACAGGTTGATCAGAATATAACCCCGGCTCATTCAGGGCTGCTTGTCCCATTAACAGGGCAGCCACATTGGCGGCGGCGCCAGGTTCCAGATTTTTATCCAGTATAATAGCAATTCTTTTCATATGACTGTATTCACCCTCTGTGTATTTTGAGTAAAACATACCCATGGCATATTGATTCCCTCACGCAATACTTTGTAGGTCACAAGCCCGTAATGATCAGCGCATAGCTGATTCGTGAGCGCAATGGACTTCTCCGTGTTGTGCATGACCTTCCTGCAAGCTTCAGGGTTGGACGATACGGTGCTGTTCTCTCTATAGGTTGTATCAAGTTCAGATAACAAGTATGTGGTTGCTGGATGATGATAGATAATATCGATCTGATCGGGACATACCGCATGGAAGCCGGATAGAACCAGCGCAGGAATTTTCTCCACAAAGCTCTCAGACACCGCTAGTTCAGAATCCATGATGAAGCTGTTAAGCTTGGGATACGCCCCGGGGACCAGCAAGCAGGATATGATCCCTGATCTCAAGTCTTCCGCAGCCGCTTCAAATTCAGGGTATGGCTTGATACGTTCCGAGTTGCCTAGCTTTTTCGCGATATGCATGCTGCAAGTCAGGAATCCTTCATCGTCTCCCAGCGTTCCCAGTATGGCATATTTCTCTTTAACGATCTCCATTTATTTCTATTTCCTCCTTTTTATTTCTAATCCGCTAAAGATCGTATACCAAAAATTTCCTATTGTCAATTAACACTTTAACGCAACATAAATATGTATTTTGGTTCATATTTTTAACTAAAAGGTGTATTCAAAATGGAAAATATTGAGCTATAATGTTATGAAATGAATTTTTACTATTTTTAGTATTTTGTTGAAAGGGGATTTACGAGAACGTATGAAAACCATTGTATACATATCTGATTTCAGGCTTCCAACTGGATTAAACTTCGTTAAACCTTTGCAGAAATTGGCGGATCACAAGAAAATTCTGATTATTGAACGGCATAATTTGCATCATGATGAGGTGCTCAGGGACTTCTTTGATGAAATTAGATATGTCGATCATCTGGAGTCCGTAGATGCCATCCGGGAGCATATGATGCAGATCCGAGAATCCCATTCCATCTCTGCTCTGTTAACGCCGGGTGAGAATGCGATTGAGATCGGTGGTCAGCTCCGTTCCGAGTTCGGGATCCCCGGTATGCAGCGCAATCAGGCTGAGGCTGTTCGCAACAAATGGATCATGAAACAAATGCTGCATCAACGCGGAATTCGGACATCCGAAATTGCAATTGCTCTACATGAACAGGACTATATTCGTTTCACTGCTGTACACGGGTTTCCGATTATTGTGAAGCCACTCAGCGGATATGGAAGTATCAATACGTTCAAATTATCCAGCATGGATGAACTGGTACATTATCTACACCATACAAGACAAGCACAGCAAAGGGATTTGCTGGAGGAATTCATCCACGGTACGGAGTTTCATTGTGATTCCATTGTGTCCAAGGGCAAAGTTGTATTTGCATCTGTTTCCCAATACCTGTATAACTGCCTGGATATTGCGACGAAGCAGAAACCTCCAGCCAGTATTACGTTCCCTGAAGGCACGGAAGCTGATTTTATCCATCACATCAAAGAACTCAATGAACAGGTCATTGCTGCCTTGGGTATCAATCAATCCGTAACACATGCCGAACTTTTTCTGACTCCGGAAGGAGAAGTGGTGTTTGGAGAAATTGGTGCAAGAATCGGGGGATCACATGTTATGCCTCCTTGTATCAAGAACACCCATGGCGTTGATTTCTTCGAAGCCGTCACTGATCTGGAAGTTGGAATATATGAATTTAAGCAACAGGAGACGCGCCATAAATTCACAGGCATGATCTGCTTCCCTTCACGTGCAGGGGTAATTCAACACATATCCGGAATAGAGGATTATGCCGATATCCCTGGCATCATTGAGTTCAATGTATCCTATCAAGTGGGGCAGCGGGCCGGGGACGTCAACGATACCATGACCCGCTCAGGCTATGCTATCGTGGAGGGTGATTCGTTCGAGGAATTGCGTCAAACCCTGCTGGATATGTACGATCGTTTCAAGATTGAAGTGACGGTTGCTGAAACTGAAACTGTATAAGATGTACGGATGATCCTCACCGTTTTTGGTCTGGAGTGACTGTTATCTTGGGGAGGGCTGGAATTATTGTCGTTATTCAAAACCTACGCGGGTCTGAGCCGCGATATCTATTATCTCTGTTTAGCCAGAACGATTAACAGCACGGGAGATTTTGTATTCTCCCTGATTACCTTGGTGCTTACGTTACAGATGGGCATGAATGTGGTCAGTGCAGGGATCTTTGTGTCCATGGCAGCCCTGATTAGCGGACCCGGTGTACTTCTCGGCGGCTATTTAAGCGATCTTATGGGCAAAAAAACAATTATTGTTATCGGCCAACTGTTATCTGCCATCATGATTATAAGCTGCTCTTTTTGGTCAGGCACCATTACCGTTGGTTATCTTCTAATTGCAGTCATGTTCTTCATCAGTATTACCCGGCCTGCTTATAATGCACTGATTATTCAACTGTGTACGGAGGAGAAAGAGCGAAAGTCCGCCTTTTCCCTCATGTATCTGGGGGCCAATCTGGGTATAGCCATCGGACCACTGGTCGCCGGTTTTTTTATCAAGGATCACGTCAACATTGTCTTTATTAGTATCGGTACCGTGTTTCTGATATCTACCTTTATCATCATCAACCAGGTTAAGATCGGCACACGAAAGGAATTGGCATCAACAAACAGCGAACATGCTGGACAACAAGAACAACAACGATCGAGCCTACCACCTTCGCCGTTATTCAGACTACTGCTGAAAAATCCACTTGTTTCCTTTTTCATCGTTGTGTCATTTCTTAACTATTTTATCTATATGCAATACTCATTTAGTCTCCCACTCCAGATGAATCACTCATTTGGCGAGAACGGAGCAGCATATTACGGCTCTGTCATGACCATCAATGCCATTAGCGTCATTATTCTTACCACCGTGATCCTGTCCGCTACACGCAAATTAACTGCCCTAAACTCGATAGCTACAGGCGCACTCTTCTATGGAATCGGATTTGGAGCCTTGAACCTGCTGGGTTACTTCCCCCATTTTTCCATCGTCGCCTTATCCACGGTGCTGTGGACCATTGGAGAGATTCTCGTGCAGACCAATATCAACCTGTATATTGCTTCGCGTGTACCCGATACACATCAGGGCCGGTTTAATGGCTTGCTGTTATTCGTAGGTTGCCTGGGTTATACACTTAGCCCATATTTGACAGGCATTTTCATCAAAAGCATGGACATGGAAAGTGTATGGATCATTATTCTGGCTGTCAGTCTGTTCTATGCGTTGTCTATGATTATTCTCTGGTATATCGAAAAAAGCTCAACAAGAAGAAACGAAATGAAACCGCTGGATCACTCAAAAAGTATCTGAACCTCAGGGCAGCCTGTTCTGCCCTTTTTTCCACTTTATTTTCACACCAAAACAGGCAAATGTGCATTCGCATCATACTCAATCAATTGCTGACCCGCATGCAGTCTCTGTACCAGATCTCGATTGGCGATAAACGGTCTGCCGAACGCAGCCAAATCTATGCTTCCCTTACCAATCGCGTGCTCTGCGGTCTGAACATCCAAATCCCCCACACCAATGATGATTCCATCCCACTGACTTCGAATCCGTTCGTGAAAGGACTGCTCCTCTTCCCACGCTTTTGTATATTGGTCTGTTGAGGGATGCAAGATCGTAATTCCCGTCTCACGGAACAAGTTCAGATATGCATCGATCATTCCAGCTTTGTCTACCCAAGCATAGGATGCATCATCATCCTTTTTCTCGGAAAATCGTACCGATATGCGATCCACAGGGATCTCTTTTTTCACAGCCACAATAATATCCCGCAGGAACCGCAATCTGCCCGCAGTGTCTCCTCCATATTCATCTGTTCTGTGGTTAGTCTTCTCATTGATAAACTGGTCAATCAGATACCCATGCGCAGCATGCAGCTCGATCCCGTCGAACCCCGCCAGAACCGCATTGCGGGCAGCCGTCTGAAAATGCTGAATTGTATCCGCTATATCCTGTGCACTCATCGCTTGAGGAACCTGATACGGCTTATGCAGCTTATGCACTCTTCCCTCTGCCGCAAGGCTGGAAGGTGCCACTGGAGTGGTTCCGATCAGATCGGAGTGGGACAACCTGCCGACATGCCACAGTTGAGCAATAATGGTGCCGCCATGTCTGTGAACAGCATCCGTTACCCTTTTCCAAGAAGTCGTCTGTTCATCTGTATATAAACCGGGGATGCCGTAAGTGCCTTTGCCTGCCAGATTGGGGTTAATGCCCTCGGTAATGATCAGTCCCACACCATCTCGCGCACGCTGCTCATAATACGCCACCATCTCATCCGTCACGGTCCCCTCCCGATCATCAGCAAATCCCCGGGTCAACGGTGCCATCACAATTCGGTTCCTTAATTGCCACTGATGAATCGTTACCGGGCTTAATAATGTTGAACGTGTATTCGTGTTATCCATGTCATATCCCTACTCTCTTTGTCATTAAGGATATTGTACGGCGGCTCCGATATATCGTAAAATGATTGAAATATATAGTTGTATCTCTCAAAGAGATACCTAACATCAGCATCTGCGGAAGCAATTGAAGTTAATCCACGTTCAGGAGGATACAACATGGAACTTTCCGATATCGATATTGTTCTCGCGGTGGCGCGTTCAGGCAAAATCTCACAGGCCGCCAAAGAACTGAATTACGCACAATCCAATGTCACTACACGTATCAAAAAACTGGAGCAGGAATATCAGATCCAGCTGTTCAACCGATTTCCCAAAGGCGTTGTACTGACCTCCAAAGGAGAACAGTTCGTCCAGTACGCCACACAGATTCACAACCTTTTGCATGATCTAAAGCAGGATATGACCGATCCCGGTGAGCCTTCTGGCACGCTGAAAATCGGCATTGTGGAAACGGCGGCATCCAGCCGCTTTATGGAGATCCTGAATGAATATCAGATAACTTACCCGAAGGTGTCCATCTCACTCGTTAACGCCACTTCACCCAAAGTACTGCGCAAGAAAATACAGGACGATGAGATTGATGGTGCTTTTATCAGCGGGGCTTGTGTGAAAGAAGGTTTGAAGGTGGAATACGAGATGCAGGACACCGTTCATATCATCTCCAAGCAGATGGATACACCACCCGAAAGTCTGTGCCAAGTATCGTGGGTTGTTTTCCCCGAGGGCTGTCCTTATCGTGAAATGACCGAAGAATTTTTGCAGGAAGAAGGGTTGTCCGCACGTAATATCATCGAAGTGAGTACGATGGAAAACCTGCTCAGCTGTGTGGAGTCAGGAATCGCATTTACCATTATGCCGTGCAATGTTATTCACAAGAAACCGGATGATTTCTCCGTATTTGATCTGGCAGATCGTTTTACCCATACCACGACAACCTTTGTCCGCGGTGAGGATCGGTATGTCAGCAGTGCGCTGGATCAATTCATGAAGCTGCTGAACCAGAAGTGCATCACGTTTTGATATAGATAACTTAGTACCCCTCTTTCAACCGCTGATCTTATTGATCACTAAATGGACTAAAGCACATTGATCGAGACCATAAAAAACAAAGCAAAAGGCACTCATACAGAGTGCCTTTTGCCTTGCTTCCCTCTATAGCTATTCAATTAACCCTTACTCCACCTTGAATCGCGCAGCCGATTCGGCCAGCTTTTGCGTCAATTGATCGATCGTATCCACCATGTTGGCCAACTGCTGTACTGTTGAAGATTGCTCCATCATGGTTGCTGTTACCTCTTCAACCGAAGCGGATACCTGCTCTCCTGAAGCCGACAAACTATGGGCTGACTCCAGTACATCATCCTTGTTCTGTAACATCTCCTGCATCTGTCCTGCCATCGTGGCAATTTGTCGATTGATAACCGTTACCTTCTCCAGAATCACATCGAACGCTTGACGAGTCTGCAAGACAAGCTCATCCTGTCTGGAGGAGATGGTATGAATCTCTGCAACACTTTGGTTGTTCTCGGCTACATCGGCCAGATTCTGCTCGATAATGCTGGAGATTTCCTTGGATTGGCGGGAGCTCTGCTCTGCCAGGTTGCGGATCTCTTCGGCCACAACTGCAAATCCTCTGCCATGCTCACCTGCCCGTGATGCTTCAATTGAAGCATTCAATGCAAGCAGATTGGTCTGCTTCGCAATCTGGCTGATGGCTTCCGTGATCTGACTAATACTGCCCGAACTGGTTTGAAGTTTGACGGTAATCTCCGAGATTTTCTCCACTTCCCGTTCGTTCACCTCATTGATACGCATCAGTTCATTCACGACTTCATTCCCATTGTGGAATACCGTTTCGATCTCATCTGCTCTTGCCTTCACATCCTGTGCACTGTTGTTCATGGCAGCCACTTTATCGCCAAAGCTGTTGAATTTGCCTGCAATCTGCTCGGTATCTTCCGATTGAGCCTCCATGGCTTTGGCAATCCCCATGGACGTTGCCGATGTCTCATCAATGGATCTTGCCGTCTGTCTGGATGTCTCCTCCAACTCCTGAGTGCTGGCCTGAAGGACATGAATCGAACTGTTCATATCGGTAATAAGGTTCCTGTTCTGCTCCACCATACCATTGAAGCTCTCCGCCAGATCCTTGAATTCGCTGTTATACTTGCCATTGGCCTTAACGGTCAGATTGCCTTGAGCAAGCTGTTGGAACAGACCGCTCAGACGTATGATAGGTCTTGTAATACTGCGAGAAATCAGCAATCCCACACCAATAGCCAGAGCAATCCCGATCAATATCACGATAACCATCTGGCGCTGCATATCCTCTATCGGACGCTTGATATCGTCATAATCGTCAATAATGAGCACAGAGAGATCTGCACCCGGAATCTGATTAATACGATAGTAGGTATCTTCTCGATCCATCGAAGTGATTTTCACTTTGTCGGTGGCTCTAGCCTCGATAATTCCCATCGCGTCCTTATCTTCTTCCAGCGTTTGTCCCACAACGGAAGGGTCCAGTGAATCATACATAATGATGCCGCTCCGACTCAGTACTTCAACTCTGCCTTGACCATTGATTTTAATGTCTCCGAGTTGCCCCAGGAAGAAGTTGCTGTCCACCGACATAGCAAGCACACCCAGGTTATTCCCCTCTTCATCGGTGATAGGCTCCGAGAATACAATAATGAGCTTCTTGCCAGTCTTAGAGACGACCGCGTCACTGATGAAGGATTTCCCCTGTATAGATTCCTTAAAATATTCCCGATCTCCCCGTGACTGACCAATGACTTCTGGCATGGTTCCTGCCACCATGATTCCTTCCTTATCAAAAACGAACAGATCTGGCTTACTTCCTTCCGTTTCCGATATACTGTCGGTCAAGATCGTATTGGCCTTATTGAAATACGGGTTCTCATCCGATAAAAATTCTTCATCCGTCATGTCAGTTGTATCACGCAACTTTAAGAGTTCTTTAAAAGTACTATGTACGGATATCGAATGACTCAATTGTTGTTGAAGTTGCATAGCTGTCCAAAGCCCTTCCCCAAGGCGGTCAGCCATCACATTCATTTCATCCTTGCTTTTCTTGACCACAACATCAGATGAAATCATATAACTTGTGGTCGTTGCACCAAGCAGAACCAAAACAACCAATACACTGATCATGAAAGGCAGCTTGATTTTAAGCGACATATTTTTGATCTTATGTCCTACACCTTTTCTTTTCCCCATTTCCTTCTCCCCACTTCCCTGAACCATCTGCATCTGAACGATGTACATACATTATCGGAAAAATCCATAATAAAATTGATCAATTAGGGAAATATTGCCACTGTTTTTCTTTTTTTGAAATTCTGATAGCAACATAAAAAAATGGCCTGTCAGATCGACTATCCATCTTGGAAATGGATGTTGCCGTTATCTAACAGACCGTTTTAAGTTTTTTTATGAATCTATTAAGTTTACTTGCGCAATCTCCGGGAACTCAATGAGTGATGACCATTCTGCAAGAATGTACTGCGCGTATTCTTCATCTGTTCAATCCGTCGCTCAGCCAGACGATCTGCGGCAACATAGGTTGCGATGCCCTCGGTACGTGAGCTTTCGAATATTTTCTCCAGAGTGGAATAGATCTCTCCGATCTTGCTCCACGCCCGATCCGCGTTATAACCGTTCAACTCATCCGCAATGTTAATTACGCCACCTGCATTGATAACATAGTCAGGCGCATATACGATGCCCATATCATACAGCTGATCCCCATGACGGGTCTCCAGCAGCTGATTATTGGCACAGCCCGCTACAACCTTTGCCTTGAGCGTTCTGAGCGTATCGTCATTAATCGTGCCGCCCAGTGCACATGGTGCATAGATATCACATTCCACACTCGTGATGTCTGCGGGATCAACTGCTGTTGCGCCGAAGCGGTCCACAGCCTGTTTCACCGAGTCCTTATGGATATCCGTAACGATCAGATGTGCACCTTCCTCATACAGATATTTGCACAGATGCATCGCCACATTGCCGACACCTTGGACCGCTATCGTTTTACCCTCCAGCAGATCGGTACCAAATGCTTCTTTGGCCGCTGCCTTGATCCCCCGATATACACCCCAAGCCGTTGCAGGCGATGGGTTACCGGATGAACCATAACTCGCGGAGATGCCTGTCACATAATCGGTTTCCTGATAGATCAAGTTCATGTCCTCTTCCGTTGTTCCCACATCTTCGGCCGTGATATAACGTCCGTTCAACCCTTGAATATATCGTCCAAACGCCCGAAACATCGCTTCGTTTTTGTCGCGCCGCGGATCTCCGATGATAACGGTTTTGCCACCGCCCAGATTCAGGCCGGATACCGCATTCTTATATGTCATACCACGGGCAAGGCGCAGGGCATCTTCAATGGCTGCTTCTTCTGAAGCGTAAGTCCACATCCGCGTGCCTCCCAGCGCAGGGCCGAGTGTTGTGTCGTGTATGGCGATAATTGCTTTTAACCCTGAATTTCGATCCTGGCACAGAACCAGTTCCTCATAATCGTGATACTCCATTGCTTCAAACCAACTCATGTGCTAACCGTCTCCTCCAACCATTTTTGCGATCCAATCGCATTGTTCTCTATTCATTGACCATCCTCTATTGTACCCATGAATACCCAGTTTGTGCAAAATCACATCGCAATGTCAGAGAAGCATCGATCGATGTTTCTCATATGGCGGGAGCAAAGCTGTCGAATTTCAGATTATAATTTTATCGTCTATCCATAGAAAAACCTCTCTCCCTTACAGGAGAAAGGTACAATTCTCTCAACTACATCAACCTATTCGCCCCGAGTAGACCAATTAATCGTTCACATTTAAGGGAGCGTCTCAACCACATTGATTGGATGCAAATCGCCATCTACAGCAAATGAAGCCTGTCCTGTCTCCTCGGAGACAACTAATACAACCGCATCCGTCAATTCACTGAGTCCCAGTGCTGCCCGATGACGAGTGCCTATTTTTCGTTCATGCACTTCCGCTTGCGACAACGGCAGCACATTACCAGCGGATACAATCTGATTGCCACGAATCAACACAGCCCCGTCATGTAATGGCGCACCAGGAATGAATAGCGATTCCAACAACGCATGCGTCACTCTTGCATCCACAGTCACGCCTGAGTGAATGATCGACTCCAACGGAATCTCCCGTTCAATCACAATCAACGCCCCATATCTCCGGTCAGATAGATGCTGTACGCTCGATGTTAATTCGGCAAACTTCTCGGTAAAGGGTGACAGATAACAATCCAGATAAAACGAAGAGGCGAGCACCTCGATCTGCTTGATCTCCGCTCGAATCTCTGCAAATTGCCCCAGCAGACAGGCACTGTCATTGTCAAATCGGGATAACGTCAGATTCATACGCTCTGCTACACGATGGAGGTCTGCCTTAAGCTTCTGCCTCATCGAGGAACTGTCACAGTCTGCTTGCTGGGTCATCATTCGCCGCCTCCTTGGTTGGGTTGGGCTTCACGCCGCATCATTAGTACCCATACCTTCCCCTCTGGAGCACATATTTATGCAATGGCGGGGCTGTAGGAGCTAATCACGAGCTTCATTGTAACTGATATAACAAGCAAAAAAAGAGCCTCTCCGCAAAACTCCACGGTCAGACTCTATTTGCATAATGATTTGGTGTTTGTCTACTTTACTTATTGTGCTTTTCCGTATGAACCTGCCTTAAACGTAGTCGGATCATACCATTTGTACCCTGCCGCTGGTGCAGCCCATGGCTCAAGTTGCGGCTCGGTTGATGCGGCCGGAGCTTCGATAGGAAGCAGGCTTGTTGCCGTATCCAATGTCAATCCTGGCACTTGTGCCAGACTGGTGTAGCTCTCTTTGACCGCGAGCCATTTCACAGTATTCACAAGGAACGTTGCATCATCCACTTCTTTGAATCCATCATAGGTCTTCTTGGTAGCACCGGTCTCTTCACGCAAATATTTCGGAGTCGCGTCTTCCACAGGTGAAGAGTCACCGATAAATGCGGCTTTGCCTGCACCAACCTTTGCAATGGCAGCATAGGCTCCTTCAGCTCGTCCACCACCATTGTATACGCCCTGGTCCACGGCATTGCCCCACTTGGACACACCACTTGGTACATACACCAAGCCTTTGGCTTTGTTCGGGTCTATAATCGCAATGGTCGATCCCGCATGCATGGCTACAGAAATAACACCAGTCGTAATGCCGAAGGATTGTGCAGGTGCAACGATATCCGATGCGTTCACATCTCCAAGGGCATTGTAGCGGAAACGGACACCAAAGTTCGTCGCGAGCCAGTCTGAACTCGTCACACTCTGCATGGCTGGTGATTCGGCTTCAGCCGAAGACATGCCTTTGGCCGGATTCAGGAAGGCACCGCGGCGATAGCCATTGAATACTTCGGAAGAATCCCAGCGGTTTTTGTTGCGGTCTGCATTATAGTGGTCGGAGATGAAGAAGATACTTCCTCCGTTCTGCACGTACTGCACCAGCGCTGCCTGCTCAGTCGCTTTGAACGGCACGTTGGCTTCGCCGATGACAAAGACGTCGTAATCTTTCAATTTATTATAGGTGATAGCTTGCTCACCGAATGTATACGGGATGCTGCGTTCCAGCTGATCCACGGCAAAGCCTGCGTTTCGCAAACTATTGGCAAAATCTGAAAATGCCCCGTCAATAATCCAGTCGGCAGCACCTGCTGTCTGGGCGTGGGTATTATCGAACAATACTTTCTTGCCGGTACCGTCCGGCAGTGTTGTGCCCGGGTTTGGTTCTGGATCAGGATTGGTTGTTCCGGAGGAAAGTGTGATGGACGTTGGGTTTTTGACTCCTGCATAGCTGTTGTAGGCACCCAAGGTTCCGGTTACGATGATCTTTTTGCCTACAAGACTGGGGTTGGACGCCAATCCATATTGCGAACGGAAAGATGAGGGAATCTGTACATCCAATAATCTGGCGTTGGTCCGCTCTGACGCTGAATCTGCAATCAGAACATTAAAATCATTGGCATAGGGAGATGTAAACTTCGCGGTAAGCGACCCGGTAGCATGTCCAACAATGATTCCTTCAACCGTTGCTGTGCCTCCACCGCTCTGGGCAGCGATGGCCTGAGATACCGTAAGTGGTGCTGCAGCTTGTACCGGACTTTGCGAACCCGGCCCCAGCAGTGCGGTTGCCATCATGATAAAGACCAGGAATGCCCCGATCCAGTGCTGCCATAACGCCTTCTTCATATTCCCTTTCTCCTCCTCCAAATTACCTGATAATGGGTTATCCTCCTTTAATTTAATTGTTCATATGCTGAATTCCTCTTTCTTTTTGTAAAGTTTATGAAAAAGTTTAGAAGTTGAGTCTATTGGCCCATACTGATAATCATTAGGATTCCATTTACCGAAGGAGTAAAACGATGATGAAATTGGTATTTTTAATACTCTTGTTGATCGTTCCGCTGATTATGGCTTATGTTGCTCTTCGTTCCCGGATGGTTAGACGATTGTTTCATATCGTTGCGCTGCTCTGCTTCTATAGTGCGGCAACGGTCATCGCTGGTGATGTGTATGCGACGAATGCTCATATGACCACATTCACCACCGAGATTCATCATTTCCTGTTGAATGGCTGGTTCCTGTATCCGTCTGCATATCTCGGAGTATACATTCCCTATGTGCTGTGGATGAGCCTATTTTCAGAAAAAAGTTAAATTCGATGTGGACTTGGGATTGCATTTTACCAACGTTCATTGCATAATGAATATAGAAACGTGATAATGATTATCATTCTTGAACTTGTCTCTTTGTAACTTTCTACTGCATATGATTTTACGATTTTATAGATAAAGGGGAACGAACATCGAATGAATACAACTCTGCAAAAGGCTGATCTGCAGCTTGACGATTATTTGGATCTTCTGAACCTGGCAACCAACCTGGGTGATACGAGATGGCAAAAGGAAATTATCCGCAAGTTGGCTTATACTTATCCTGCAGTTCAATGTAAACAACCACAATAGCATGCCACATACATCATAGATCTACATTATGGCTCATGACCGATTCATTCGTTGAATCTGTTATGGGCTATTTTTGTTGTACAATGTAGAGTAAAGTTATTCAAAAGTGAAGGAGTGAACAACGTTGCAACTGGAGACCGAACGACTCATCATCAGGGATATTCTTGAGACCGATTGGGAGAGGATTCATGCCTATACTTCCATGCCGGAAGTTACACAGCATACAGCGTGGGGGCCAAATACCGAAGAAGATACACGAGCATACGTGCAGTTTGTATTGGACACACAGCAGGCACATCCAAGAGAGGGCTTTGAACTTGCAATATGTTTGAAAAGTGATGGAACTCTCCTTGGCGGAGTAGGTATTCACGTGATGGAGAAAACCAATGCAGAGATCGGTTACGTCCTTAACCCCGCTTACCAAGGGAAAGGTTACGCCTCCGAAGCAGCCCGCGCTTTACTAGGTTTCGGTTTCAACGAACTCGGAATTCACCGGATTTACGCCAAATGTCGTCCGCACAACACAGCTTCGGAGAATGTCATGAAGAAGATTGGCATGCAGCGAGAAGGGCTATTACGCGAGCACTGGTTCTACAAAGGTTCCTTTCATGACTCTGTGATCTATTCGATTCTCTCCAGTGAATATGCACATGAACAATTTCAAAGAAACACAAAAAGCTGACTCCCATATATGGGACGCCAGCTTTCTTTCTTTTACTCCGTAACGACCCCAATCGCCAATGGAGGTGAAGCCTTGAGGCCTCATTTGAAATCCAAATCAAATTTGTCCCTCAGGGATGCAACCGTTGTGCTTCCCTCAACTCGGAACACCGGAACAATCTATGTTACAGTCGGCACAGCTCTACCGGACAGCTCGGGAACGTCGGACATCCGCACATACAGCGCAGGGCTGCCAGGTCTCGAATCATCAGTTTGCCGTCCATCATATCCAGCGTACCTTGTTCCTTCCATGCCCCCAGCATCCGCGTTACACTCTCCCGGGTAGCTCCAATCATCTCGGCAAGATCGGTATGGTTCAGCTTCATGTCCAGCACAATACCATCCGGTGTAACCCTGCCATACGAATTGCTGGCACGGATCAGTGTCGAAGCGAGCGCACCCGCCTTGCCATAGAGCAGCAAATCACGGAATCTCGACTGGGTGATCCGCTGCGACAGTGCCATCCATTGCAAGAATTTCAAGGCAAGGTCGCCATGTTTGCTGAGTATACTTTCCAGATCGCTAAGCGAGATAATGGCCAGTTCCCCTTTTTCCGCCATCTCTGCACTGTAGCTATGATTCAATCCTCCGATGCCGCCGAATTCACCGATGAGATCGCCGCTTTGCTGAATGGATAAAATAATTTCCTTGCCATCCTCCGTCGACTTGGTCATTTTCACTCGTCCCGAACGAATGTAGTACAGATATCCGGCTTCATCGCCTTCGAGAAAGAGACTATACCCCGACTTCACCCGTTTGGGCTGCATTTTTGCTTCAATCAGGCCCCATTGCTCAGATGTAACGAACGAAAGGATTCCGCCTGTTTCTCGTGTCATTTTGCCCGCCTCCGTTTGTTTCTGCTCTGCTCTTTGGGTTGTTCTTTCTACAAATACTGTACCCATAACCTTCGTCCCCCTTGGTGATTCCTTATGTATCCATCATACCGCGAAAGTAGCGCGAGGGTTATCGGGGGATTACCTGATCCTTAACGAGAAACTCCCTGAGTTTGCTGTGAGAAAAGTCACATTTCACCGATATGCCTCATCCTTCGCATTTCTTCAATCCCTTGGTGCACCTGACTCAGGAGCCCTCCACTGCCTAAGTTCAGTAGATTATAGAACGGAAATAGGGGTTTTCCCTGAATTACAACGTACGGGAAAGGGTCTACAATAGAATTAACATTGTAATACCCTTACTTTAAGATGATCCTGTTCAAAAAGAGCGGTTTTCAGTACCGAGAAGATGGGATGAAGCTAGAAATGGAGTAGCGGAGCGTAGGCAAAACTACGTGAGCAACGGACATTTCGGCTGAATCCCATATTCGATGCTGATGATGCCGATAGGCATCCTTCGTAATCAAAAGCGGACTTTTTGAACTACCTCTTTAAGATGATCCTGTTCAAAGGTTAATGATAATAATTACACGTCACGTACGTTATAATTTCGAAAAAGGAAGTGTCCTCTCATGCATGATGAACTGCCATCTGGCATTCAGGAGATGATCGACGGCCTGCGCCTGAACACATCCAGCGACTTCTGTGGACTTGCCTGTCTGAACGGGACGATGCTACGCTGGAAGTATACCTCTGGGGCTAGTAATGAACGGGTGAAACGCATGGAAATGCGCCCCGGACAAGATCTGGTGGGCACAGCCCTTCGGACTGGACGCACAGCCCGATCTGATGCACAATCCACCGGGGAGCATACACCCGGTCGTTGCCCGTTAATGCTTGCTGAGCGGCTGGTATGTGCCATAGCGGTACCTGTGTTCCAGGAAGGAAGCGTGCCTGGCGCCGTGCTGCTCGTTGGCAGCAGATTGCCTTGCACCTTCTCCCCGGATATGATCCGGCAGACGGAGCAAGTCGCTCTACATCTTCAGCCGAAGGTGTTTGGATAAAGTTTGAACTAGAGCGTGAGAGAAGCTATTCGGAGATTAAAGCTCTGAATGGCTTCTTTTTTTGTTATGATATAGATAGAACTAAGGAAGCGGACAGGGGGAAATCATGTGATTCAACTATTAGTTGTAGACGACCATGTTGTCGTGCGTTCCGGGCTGATCGCCTTACTTGAAGGAAAGAATGATATACATATCGTTGGAGATGCCGCAGATGGCGATGAAGCCATTGCCAAGGCTCAAGAGTTGAAACCAGATGTGGTCTTGATGGATTTCAGCATGCCGCCAGGCAAAGACGGTCTGACCGCTACGGCTGAATTGAAGAAATTGATGCCAGATGTCTCCATTTTGATACTAACCATGCATGACGATGAAGAATATCTGTTCCGCGCCATCCACGCGGGAGCATCCGGATATATACTCAAAAGTGCGCCGCATGAAGAATTGCTTGCTGCGATTCGTTCCGTAGCAGAGGGTAGCGCCTATCTGTACCCCAGTGCAACCAAGCGGCTGATGAGTGAATACCTGGACAAAGCCAAACAGGAAAACGCCGGACCGTATGACACGTTATCCGAGCGGGAGAAAGAGATTTTGTCCTGGATTGCCAAGGGTTACGCCAACAAGGAAATCGCCGAACATCTGATCATCAGTGTCAAAACGGTCGAATCCCACAAAAGCAATCTGATGGAGAAACTTGGCCTGCGTACACGACCGGAACTGGTGAAGTTCGCTATGAAAAAGGGGTTGCTGAACTTTGAGTAGTGCACGCAAGAACAGATTAAGTGGACTCGCAGACCAGCCCGTACGCCTCCTGCTGAACGAAATCGATAATCACATTACGGATAATGAATTTCGCAGCAGGTTGAAGGGTTCCCTGCATCAACTGAGTGATCTGAAATTCGCCTTGGATGAATCCTCCATTGTAGCCCTGACAGACCGCAAGGGTAAAATCCAGTATGTGAATGATAAATTCTGTGAAATCTCGCAGTATGAGCGCGAGGAACTGATCGGTAAGGATCATCGAATCATTAATTCCGGATACCATGGCAAAAGCTTTATGAAAAACCTGTGGGACACGATATCCTCAGGTAAGGTATGGAACGGGGAAATTCTCAATCGTGCCAGAGATGGCAGTCATTATTGGGTCAACACCACCATCGTGCCTTTCCTTGATAACGACGGGGAGCCCTATCAATACCTGGCTGTACGCAGCGAGGTCACCAAGCTGAAATCCGTCGAAGCAGAATTGCAAAAGATGATGTCCCAAGTGATGAACATTCAGGAAGAGGAACGACGCCGGATCTCGCGTGAACTGCATGACGGGATTGGACAGAGTCTCTTCTCTCTGGTGATTCAGATGGATCGCCTGCTGGCAGACCAGCCTCACCCCGGGGTTGAAGCACTTCGTAAACAGGTCACGGGCATCATGGAAGATGTACGCGGTATGGCATGGGAGCTGAGACCATCCGTTCTGGATGACCTGGGTGTTGTTCCGGCGATTCGTACGTATATCGAGAATTACACCCGTCACTACGGGATCGAAGTTGATCTGGAATGTAATTTGCGCAAACGACTGGAGATGAACCGGGAGATAGCTATCTATCGGATTATTCAGGAAGCCTTAACCAATGTCGCGAAGTATGCCGATGTTGCCGAGGCACGTGTTACTATAGAAGACGCTGAGAACATGACGATGGTTATTATTGAAGACCAAGGTGCTGGATTCAGCGAAGCAACCGCAGGCAATGGCGTTGGATTGTTCAGTATGGAAGAGCGTGCCCGTGGTGCAGGAGGAACGTTGAGAGTTTCTTCCGAGCCTGGCGAAGGGACTACCGTTACCCTTTTACTGCCCAAGACAGCACAGGGATAACCGTACATGCTTCGTATCACACTTTGTGCTTTACTCCAGCTTATCTATTATTTAACGGCTGCTCGCTATTGGACTGTGCGAGTGGTCTTTTTATTTCCAATTGGTCGAAATGACAAAATGAAGGCTCAAAATCGGTTAAATTCAATAATCATGATAAATAGATTGACTCCAGTTACGATTCGTCATTAAACTATGAATGCCACATACAAATTGTATGATTAGTAAAATTTCATTGTTCATTTCATATAGCGAGAGAAAAGGATGGTCAACATGTCAGAGAAACGCTCCTCCAAAGGAGGAGAAATTCCACAAATGTACAATCTGGACGAGATGGATCGCAAAATCATCGCCGCGCTTCACCACAACAGCCGAATATCCTATACGGACCTGGGTACACAGATCGGGTTGTCACGTGTAGCTGTTCAGGCGCGCATTAATGCGTTATCCGAAAAAGGAATCATCGAACGCTTCACCGTTGTAATCAACCCTGGCAAGGTTGGGCTTCAAGTCTCGGCCTTTTTTAATGTCGATGTCGAACCGCCCTTCCTGGATGAAGTCGCTGAGAAACTGGATGAAGAGCCAGCCGTCACCAGCCTTTATCATATGACAGGCCCGAGTACACTGCACATGCACGGTATTTTTGCGGATATGGAAGAGATGGAGCAGTTTTTGCTGGAGAAGCTCTATAAGATGCCGGGTATCGTCAAAGTGGAATCACAGCTATTGTTGAAACGTTATAAAAGCCGGATGGGCATGAGACTCTAGGAGGAAATCAGCATGGGTTGGAAAGATTACAACGGTCTCGTCATCGGAATGGTACGAACCGGAATTCTCGGATATGGCGGCGGCCCTTCGGTGATCCCGTTAATCCGTTACGAAGCCGTTACGCGTTACAAATGGGTCAGTGATGAGGAGTTCGGCGAGATTTTGGCTATCGCCAACGCCTTGCCGGGTCCCATCGCGACCAAAATGGCCGCATATCTCGGTTATAAAACCAAAGGTGTGCTGGGCGCGATCGTGTCTGTACTCGCTCATATTTTGCCGACAAGTATTGCCATTATTGCTCTGCTCGGTTCCATGTACGCGCTACGCGAGTCGAAAGTGGTAGCAGGCATGATAGCCGCCGTAAGGCCGGTCATTTTTGTCATGCTGGGCATGATGGCTTATGAATTTGCCATGAAAGCCTGGAAGGGACTTGGTAAAGTTTTTGCCGCCCTATTCGGCGTAATTGCCTTTGTACTATTGCAGCTGCTGGATATCCATCCGGGGATTGTGATCGCGGTTTTCCTGGGATATGGTGTCTTCCATCTGGATCTGGTTCAGCGCTTCAAGTCCAAAGGCGAGTCCGATAAGGGGGTGTCCTAAGGATGCTCCAGACCTGGTGGGAATTATTTTGGGGATTTTTCGTAGCAAACATCTTGGGATATGGGGGCGGTCCGGCTTCCATTCCGCTCATGCAGGAAGAGATTGTGAACCATTACCAATGGATGACCACCGAGCAATTCGGTGATGTACTGGCGATTGGTAACGCCCTTCCCGGCCCGATTGCAACCAAAATTGCTGCATTTGTCGGGTACCACGTAGCAGGATGGTTTGGGGCATTTATCGCAAGTTTTGCCACAATCGTACCTTCCGCGACCGCACTAATTATATTACTTCGTCTGTTGAACAAACATCGCACGTCACCAAAAGTCAAAGGCATGACCCTGCTTGTGCAGCCTGTTATCGCCGTACTCATGATTCTGCTCACATGGGAATTCGGGCAGCTGTCCACTGATTCCATCGGCATCTGGCAGACGTTGATCATTGCAGGCATCTCGCTCTGGGTCATGACCAAAACCAAGTTGCATCCGGCCATTCTGATTGTGATCGCTTTTGCCTATGGTGCGCTGGTATTGTCTCATACGATGTAGTTATAGAACATACAGGGAACGATCCCTTAATAAGACGTTTCAGATTCGTTAGCGCTTGAAGACACGTTCTAGTTTATAAACAAAAAACGGTGATACCAGCTATTAGCTGGCATCACCGTTTTTATTTGCGCGTTTCACACTCACAGTTGAAAAATATCGTTTACTTCGCTTCAACCACTACCGTTACTTTGGTTTTCACACCTGCAAATGTCACCGTAATCGTTGCTTTACCTTTGCCGTTCGCCTGAATAATGCCATCTTTCACCGATGCTGTTGCAATACGGGAAGATTTCCAGAGAGCCGGTTTGGATACATTAGCTTCACTGCCATCGGCATACGTTGCAGTTGCAGCCACAGTTACCTTTTCACCAGGTTTCATGGTCAACGTTACTTTATCCGTCTGCAAGTATTTCAGTGTATCCACATCTACAGCAATCGTCACAGACTTGCTACCGTATTTTGCTGTGATTTTGGCTTTACCTGAACCTGTAGCTTTGACTTTACCTTTGGTCACTTGAGCTACTTTGTAGCTGTTCGTTTTCCATTCAGCTTTGTCCGTAACATCACGCTCGCTACCGTCGCTCAAGAAGGCAGTTACCGTCAGATCAGCTGTATCGCCTGATTTCAGGGAAAGAACCGGCTCGGAAGCTTCAATACGTGTGATGACATCCACTTCAACTTGGATCGTCACTTTTTTGGAGCCGTATTCTGCTGTGATGTTGGCTTTACCACTGCTGTTACCTGTGATCACGCCTTTTTTCACATCCGCTACACGTGCATTGCTGGATTTCCAGGTTGCTTCGGATGTAACATCCAACGTGTTGCCGTCCTCATCCGTACCTGTTAGAAGGATCGTCTGAGTTTCTTTGGCAGACAGAACAACGAAGCTCACATCTGCTTCCAGTCCACTAGCCATACCTACTTCAACAGGCAGAGTCAGTGTTTTGCCTTCAATCTTCGCGGTAATGGTTACTTTACCTGTAGCAACACCTGTGATAACCCCTTTGCTATCTACCTCAGCGATTTTGTCGCTGCTGCTGCTCCAAGTTGCATCTTCAGATACATCTTTGGATGTTTCACCATACAACGCCAGCACTTTGGCCGAAGTCGTTCCACCAACAGCTACCGATGCTTTTTTCTTGTCCATCTCATACTTGTCTGCTACGTCTACATTCACTGTGAATTTAACCGTTTTACCGCCATAAGCTACTGTAATCGTAGCCGTACCGGATTTGTATGCAATCAGATCGCCGTTTGATACATATACGACATCTGGATTGCTTGTAGTCCATGTTGCTTTGGAAGTTACATTTTCTGTGCTTGCATCAATATACTCTGCATTGGCTACCAATTTTTTGGACTTGTTCTCACCTGTAACACTCATGGCGAGCTTGTCAGTCACATCTTTGATATCCAAATATCTTGCCGTATCTACATCCACAGCAACTTCTACGGTTTTGCCACTGTAGGTTGCTTTAATCGTTGTTGAACCTGCACTAATCGCTGTGACCTGTCCCTTGAATACCGTTGCAACCTTCTCGTTGCTGGATGTCCATGTTGCCTGATCGGTTACATTCACATCGCTGCTGTTTGGATAAGAAGCCGTTACAACGACATTAGCCGTTTTGGTTGTATCACTCAAACGGAAGAAAATACTTTGTTTCACCACACTCAGTTTGCTCGTCAGATCCACATCCACGTCAACGGATACTGATTTCGTACCGTATTTGGCTGTGATCTTGGCAGAACCTGCCGAGTATCCTGTAATTTCGCCTTTAAGAACGTCTGCGACCTTCTCATTGCTGGATGTCCACTCCGCCAGATCCGTTACATCTTTGGTTGTGCCATCTGGATACGTAGCCGTCACTTTCACACTTTCACTTTTGTTCAACAACAGGTTAACCTGCTGTTTATCTACATCTACACGTTTAACCACTTCAACGTTAACATCCACCGTCACGCTTTGGCTGCCAACTTTCGCAGTAATAACTGCCGTACCCGCGCTTTGTCCAGTTACTTTACCATTCACAACGGTAGCAACCTTCTCATCACTGGTAGACCATTCTGCAGTACTTGCTGCTGCATTATTTGTTTCATTGTCACTATAGGTTGCTGTCAAAATAATTTCTTTCGTGTCTCCCGTACGCAAGTCCAGACTTTGCACGTTTTTCGAAAGAGCTTTAACCTTCTTCGTCACTTTCACTTGAACGGTCTGACTCTGACCCTGGTAAGCTGCGGTAATCGTCGCTGTACCTTCCTTTTTGGCTGTAATTGCACCATTATATACAGTTGCTATCGAAGTATCACTGGTACTCCAGGATGAACTGATCGTTACGTTTGTCGATGTATTATCAGAATATACACCTGTCACTGTAACGGAACTGGAATCACCAACTTCGAGCGACATCTCATTCTTGGAAACCACAATTTTGGACAGTTCTTTGTCTGCCGCAGCGGCCAAGCCTACGTTGGAAATACTCAGCATCAACACCAGCATCATCACCATGTACTTGGTCAATCTTGGCTTTAACATCATTTCCCCCCGATTATCATCATTTTTTTCCTTATGTTTTATGTCGGCAAGTTCTTTCCAGATGTTTAGACTTTCAGGAAATTTTCAGGGAATTCTATGGAAATTAATTTATCTTCTATTCCTGTTTCAACCGATCATACCTGCGAATATTACGCATACCTATGTATATTGACTGTCTTGAACTTCTTTTAACAGGATTGGAGGAAACATAATGCGTAAGCCTTTTGATTACATCGGGTATTGGGAGGAAACATATCGTTCGGGTGAAACTTCTGGGAGGGGTTCATACGGGGTTTTGGCTGAATTCAAGGCCGAGGTTGTGAACGGACTGATTCAACGTGAAGGGATTCATCGTGTCATTGAGTTTGGATGTGGGGATGGCAACCAGTTGCAATACATGAATTATGAGGACTACCTGGGCGTGGATGTAGCGGCTTCTTCAGTAAAGCGTTGTGCTTCCCAATTTGCCAAGGATTCTTCCAAGAGTTTCATGCTGTATACACCAGGCCTATGGATTAACCGAGGTTTCCTGCAAGCCGATCTGACGGTCTGTCTGGATGTGTTATATCACATCACGGATGAAACAGATTTTCGCAACACCCTCTATGATATTCTGCACTCCTCAACAGCATGGGTGGTGCTTTACACCCGTTTGAAAGAAAACGGCAACCCGGGGATTGATACAATTCAGGACCGTAATCTGTTTGAATATCTCTTCGACTATCCTGATTTCAAAGTTCATGAGATTATTCCGCAGCGTTATCCAGATCAATCTTCTGCCGACTTTGTCATCCTGAGACGTACGCCTTCGAAGTGAAAATTGATTTTTTCAGTAGAGCATAGCTAAGTCTGCACCCCAACTGGACCCGTAAGAATGAGTATTCATAGACCAGACATTCTTTTGTCTTCCTTGGATTATGTACACCATCCGCCTGTCCGCTCACCTTGATTTGTCTATTCAAAGCTCAAGCTTAGGTATACTCCGTCTCCAATAGAAGGGATATCGTTCCTAATACTGGAGACAGCCTCACGTGGACAGGTGATGATGGTTTGCTAATGACGCTAATGACAACTAAATACTGAATATATAACTGGTTAACTAGTTGAATCTAATGAAATAATTCGAAGGCTCACAACACTAATACCTTACTAATCCGTTCTCCCAGCCCGTAGTTCTCAATTCTTCTTTTAAAATAACCCCGCATGTCCACGCAGCTTCGCCAGCGCCTCCATATAGAAATAATCGCCGTATATAATCGGCACATTCAGCCCTCGCCCTTCCGGGTAATGCACCGTTCCCTGCATGATCAGACCTTCTTCCGCTGCCGAGTCGCCAGAGCTATAGTGCTCATGCAACCCGCGAACGATACGTTCTCCCGCGGCAGCATAGGTTTCCCCGCGTGGCGACAGCTTCGCCAGCTCAAGCAACCCGCTCGCGGCAATCGCCGCAGCGGACGAGTCCCACGCCACCTGATGCTCCGCAGGTGCGCGGAAATCCCACACCGGCACGATCTCTTCGCCAAGCATGGCGAGGAAGAAATCGGCCGCACGCTCCGCTGTCTCCAGATATCGGGCTTCGCCCGTATACCGGAAAGACAGCGCAAACCCGTGCAACGCCCAGGCGGTGCCCCGCGCCCAGGCGGAACCTGGAGCATGGCCCTGTCCGCCATGCTCTCGCAGCTTCTGCCCCGTGTGTGGATCGAACTCCACCACGTGGCAGATGGACCCGTCCGCGCGGATGAATTCGCGCGCCACGGTGTCCGCATGTGCTTCCGCCAGCCAGCGGAAGCGAGGGTCGCCGCTCTGCTCGGATGCCCAATAGAGCAGCGGCAGGTTCATCATGCTGTCAATGATGGCTACGCCGCGCGTATCCATTGCTGACGAGCTGAAGTTCCAGGCGCGGATGAACTCACCGCGCACGTGGAACCGGGCAGCGAGCAGGTTGGCGGCAAGCATGCCACGCCGCCGTCCATCCATGCTGCCCGTCTGGCGGTAGTTGGCTACGCCACTAAGCAGCCAGATGAACCCCAGATCGTGATCCACCGATTCGGGATCACGCAGACAACCCTCCAGTTGCCGCTCACAGCTTTCGGCAATGCGATGTAGCGAAGCCGCCGCTTCACTTGCCGGCGCATCCCCATAGACCAGCCATAACAATCCAGGCCAGAAACCTGCTGTCCACCATTCCGGATCATTCCGATCATACGTCCCTTGCGGGGCAATGTGTGGAAATGTATCCTTGATCCGCTTTGCATTCCGAATTGTCTTGGCAGCCCCCTGTTGCCACGCTTCCTCGAGCCATTTTACCGACGTTGATGTGTTCATGAACATATCCCTCCTCGATTCAATACCAGACATCTAAGCTTGATGCTCCAGCTCATCCTCAACTTATCTATAGCGTCGTATGCCGTAACTGCAATATCTATCCGATAAATATCACTAATCATCCACGAATAACACTTTCAACTATGCTTCGAGCTGTTTTGAGATGTTTGGAGATCTAATGATCCTCAACCTGAACACCTTCAGTTAACCTCGCCCAATCGGATCGCAAATGACAACCTACGTGCTCCGTTCACTTCAATCCGGGCTTCCTTCAGTAAACCATTACGGGAGGCCACAGCCTGTTCCTCCAGATGAATTATGGCTCCCTGATCAAGCGCAGTGGATTCTACATACGCCCCCCGATACTCCGTTCGCACGCTATGATCCGTATGGGTAATTACCGCCTGTTCACGGCCATCATGGAACATCAACGGAATGAGTGCACCTGCCGCCGCAATCTCACCTTCGAATTCATACGTTATAGTCAGCACATCCGCCTGTTGCACATAATGAGTACGCAATGTTTCAATTCCCGGTAATGGACCGACCCATGTCACGGCAAAAGAATTAACCTGTTGCTCGCCGCCATCTTCTGCCGCTCTTTCTACCAGATGCTTCTCTACTTTATTCGGCGTATTATGGTCATCCTTCTCGTACACTATTGCCCCTCCTCCTTGTGCAGGGTCCAACCCAACATCCCGATCATATGCACCACCGGATGGAATCCCCTCTGCAAGACTGTGCCATACCCCATCTGGTGTCTTCCAGGCAGGACAGTAGCTGAGCGGACGGACCGCCCCTTCGGCAAACTCCGTAAATCCGGCCTGAACATGGCTGGCAACGGACGGACCAATCAGACCAGGTAACCCCATCTGCTGAATCCGTACCAAACCAGAAATCGTATACGGATCATTCATCGCCGTGTGTAATACCAGTTGCTGACCAGGTATGGAAGCAATCAAAGTTTCGAACCACCCATCCGTCTGCAAAACCCTACTGCCCACCTCGGAAGGAAGATACACTTCGCCCACATCGTCTCCCGGATCACTGAGACAAGCGTGGGCCAGCGCTGCTGCCGTCCACAGGTTGTAACAGGTGTGGTTGGTATAGATTTCATACCCGTGCCGATCTTCTGGCGCGTATTCATTGCGCACGATTTTCAAACGTCCATCTTCCATCTTCCAGCGCTCAACAGCAGCAAAACACCGATTGGCCGCACGTGCAAAAGCACCCGCCATCACCCGATCTCCCGCCTTCAGAGCCTGCGTTGCATGTGTGGAGCATACATAAGCCGCCGCCGCTTCATTCCACTGATGCTGGGAGCTGCGACCACGCGGTGGAATCTCACCTAGCGGCGAGAGCGTCAGTAACGAGCTGAAGGCACCATGGCGCAGCTGCTCACGTAACGTATCGGCAGTGGTTCCCTCGTAACCAGCTTCAAGCATCACCCCAAGGTGATAACGGGTGGCAATATCATAGGAAAATGGACAATTTGGACGGTCCAGCGGTCCATCCTGATACAAGCCAAGGGCCGTAAACCGGGGTAGATGATAGGCTTCCAGATAACGATCCATCCACGTTGTATCTTCACTCGCCAGCTGTTCATGCCACCGCAGATATTCGCCAGAGATCATAATGGCGTTCCAGTTAATCATGCGATTGGGATTGTTCATTTTGCTCATCGTAAATACATAATCTTGTTCAGGGTGGATCGTCTTGAGTGCCTCAGCCCAGATCTGTGCTTGTTCAGGCAGATGTGACTTCAACAACATATAAGCTCTCATCATGAGCACCGGAAAAAAATCAGGGTGATTGTCTGGTGCGCTACCTTTGACCACGGCATCAATGCTCTGTGACAGGGCTACCGCTGCGGAATCCAGCAGATCTGTACATCCCGCGTCAACCAGAACAGCCGCAGCCATCGCATAGGCTGGTGTAGAATAATACCTCTCCACACCCGAGAACGGGTCGATAATTGCACCCTGACTGTCCTGATATGGTGTGTAAGCGCGAACAACACTTTCAACAAGTGCCAACTTGCGCTCCCTATTCCAGCCGTCTGCCGGAGGGGGACCCGCTTTTTCTGCCAATGTACGGTAATGTTCGAGTTCGTCTTTCCATGGATATGTGGACGCAGATGTATATTTACTCACGCATGCTCACCTCGGTTTCTCCCATTTTCGGATTAATGATGAAGCGTACCTCACATACTGTTTCAAGCGGATTAGGGCGTTCTGTCTGAACATCCGTCTCATCAATCACACCTGTCCATGATAGTGACGTCCGATAGAATGTGACTGGTACATTGTCATGATCAACTGTGTCCAGTTTCTCCGTAAGAATTTGCCACTGGTTCGCATCATACGTCATATGAACCGTTCCATGTACACCTTGCCAGCGAAGATTACCACTCTTCACCACTTCAGGCTGTACTCTGCTCATCCATCGCTCCACAACGCTTGAACATCCTGCATCTGAATCGTCCACAGAAGAGAATCGTTCTGCCGAAGACACCACCCTACTCTTCCATTGAAAACGGTCAATTAGATGCAATTCCGCTCCATGCCCTCTACCGTCAGAAGTCATCTTCCAATAAAATTGGCGCGTATAACGAGCCAGTGAAGCAGCTCCAGAGTAAGCGGATGTCAGATCCAATGTTGCATTCAGCTCACAGCCACCCTCTGCCAGCTTTGCCTCTAACACATGGGCTTGCGCTTGCCGACCGGAGCATTGCTCCTGGCCTTCAATGAGCGGAACGTTATGCCCGGATGACGAGATGTGGAACAGCTGCTCTCTGCCTGCCGCAAAATACGCTTGGGTATACAACCCTGCTCCTGGATCACACAGAATATTCTCACCACCGCAATGGATAATGAACTGCCCCAGATCATTATGGTTGTGAGGTTCATCGTTATGCCCGCCTTTAATGGAAATAGCCACATGAAGGGGTGCCCCGTTCGCATGTTTTGTATCCCGGGAATCGAGCGATCCTTTTGCAATCATCCAGCCCAGATTTTGAAAAATAAATCCTCGTTCAGCCTGCCCAGAGGCACCTTCATCACCGTACACTGGCGGATCGCTCCACATCACGTTCCGCAACAGATGAGCCCAGCGATGACAGGAATCATCGGTAAGCAGTGGGATATGAAGCGGCAAATCCACCTGCAACCCAAATCGGGATGCGAGCAGGGAAAGCAATCCGGAAGGGATCTCTTCCTGCTCGGCACTGTCCGAATAATTCACATATGTGCCACCCGACAGATGAACTCGCAGCGGGAAGGCTGAGATAGCTGTTATTTTGGAACCCGTCAGCAGATCTAGTTCGCCCTCACTGTACTCACGAAGCATCTCGGCATAATAGGTGAAATAACCAAATCCATATACCCAATATCCAATGCCTTCGGCACAGCCGCCATCCTCGCCATATCCGCTCAAGAATGCGTTCATACAGCTGACCGTATGGGAGATCGATTCCTGTAGTGTGGACTCATCCTCGAGCAGCAACAATGCGGCCATGCCACAGCACCCACCACAGACCGCCGACCAGTTGTGATCCGCTGTCTGCCAGTGGAACTTCCGTTGCTCCCGGTAAAGCGGGATGAAGATTCGCCGTTCTGCTTCAGACCTGATCCGTTCTATGACAAGGCCATCCAGCCGCTCGGCGTGAATGGTCACAATCTCGGCCAGCATATGTACCGTCTCTGCGGCGAACAGATCGATGTTCTCATTCACCTGGTTGACCTCTCCCGTACCCAGATGCGCGGGCAAACACCACGTATACTCACCACACACGTCCCACAACATTTCCTCCAGCGCCTGCAGTGCATCCGGCCTAGCTGTGTCTAATGCGAGCATCGCCACAGCAGCAAGTCTGCCCCTCCGATCAAAATATACCTCTTCATAGGCTTTTCGCTCACCCGTATCGCTGAACTGTCGATATAGACGGAACGTTAAAGAAGGCATGGGTTCAATCAAAGCGCGTTCACCGTAAGCCTTCAAGTCTGTGTATAACGTAGCCAATTCAGGCCGGGATAACTTCTCCAAGAGTCTGTCGGCACTTAAGGAACTCAATGCTCTGCTCTCAGTACCACGTTGGTTTATATTTTCATTTTCGACTTCGTGAATGGAATCTTCCATTGGATTCACCACTCTTCGTTAATGGATTGTCATGCCCATATTATAATGTAATCGATTTCATTTTACCGGATATGATAGCATTTTTGAAGAATTATCCATTAGAACCCTTTCCGCGACGTTACTTCCTTCTCCTTCCTAACCAAAAAAAAAAAACGAAGAACCTTCGTCAGGTTCTCCGTTGCATTCTGCCTGTCACCACAGGCTTTTTATGGTTATCTCATATTCTTAACTATCTTATATCCTCATCCTCAATTAATCCTGAATACCTATAATGCTGCTGCCCATATCCTAGCTGTCCGCTGTTGTTATTACACAATCGCAAGCGAAGAATTCTGTACAACAGACAACCATTGGCGTGCAATCAGCTCATGACCTGCTGCGGTTGGGTGTACGCCATCCCATAACCAGTACGCTGCATCCGCCTGTTTCAGAGCGTCATTAAACGTCTGCTGCAATGGCACCCACACAGCTCCAAATTCTTCAGCAAGACCTTGGGCCAGTTTCTGATATTGACCGACATACTCTTCCCAGGCTTCCCATTTCTCCGCAGTCGCTCCGGTTCTCAGAATAAACGGCTCCATCAAAATCAGCCCCGTATCCGGCATCACTTCCCGAGTTTCTTCAAGCAAATGGCGATACGCCCGTCCGAAACGATCCGTTACCCCGCTAGGTTCACCATTCATCGTGCGCCAGGCATCATTAACCCCAATCAGGATGCTGATCAGGTCCGGTTTTAGACTAATGGTATCCTCATTCCAGCGTGCGTACAGGTCCGATGCCCGATCCCCGCTGATGCCTCTGTTATAGAAGGTCTTTTGCTTACCCGCCAGTTCCATACCCAGTTTGCTGGAGATTAGATACGCATATCCGTGTCCGAGAAAATGATTTGGATCATCATTGCGTGATCTTCCCCCATCTGTAATCGAGTCTCCCTGAAACAATATAACGGATGGACTAGTACTCATGATTGAAATCGTTCCTTCCTCTTGTGCAAAATGGAAACACTGAACACCTCAGTCTCCATTTTATCCCTTTCGGCCACAATAGAAAATAGCGTTTTCATCACTATATAAGTTGAACTACATATATTTACACTGGCACTACGATGACAGAACAACCTTCCAATCGCTGTTATCCCCAGATTTTTTTGATTCCCTTTTATAAAGGTGAAAATCCGAGGATAAAGGCGAACGCTTCGCTTTTTCAGGTTTTTTCTGTCCTCTCCGTTATCGTGTAATTGATTCATTCATCTTATATAGATACCCAATCTTATAAATCTTTTGGTTCTTTTTCCACATGGCCTCCGCCCTGATAGGCTGTCTCATCCTGTTTGTCAGGTATGCCTCTAAGCTTTGCCTCTTCCCACAACTCGGCCGCATCATCCTGTGGGTGGTATCCAATCTTCTGCGCTAGATATCTAATATCATAGTAATTATCTGTATTCGCTGAAGTCCCGTACAGATTCAGATACTTCATATCCGAATCGGCTTCAATACAGCACTCAGCGAGCTGGACCATGTCCCTTGATGATATCCAAATATGAGCCGATCGCTCCGAGTGCGGATATGTATCACCCGAGAAGTTTCCAATCCGAATGTTGAATGAGGACAGGTCATATTTGTCAACGTAATAACGTCCCAGCAGTTCAATATAACATTTGCTAAGTCCATAGAAGCTGTCCGGCCGGTACGGGTCATCCACTTCAATATCTTCACCTGTAGGATAGAAACCTGTCGCATGGTTGGAACTTGCAAAGATCACCCGCTGAACACCATTCAACCGTGCGGCTTCATACACATGGTAGGCTCCGGTTACGTTGATTGGCAGAACTTTGCCCAGAAAATCTTCCTCATCCTTGGCCCAGGCAATGTGCAGAACGGTGTGAACCCCCTGCATCAGTTCCTTCAGGCGTTCCCCATCGGTCACATCCATGGCTACAATGCCAGCTTCCTCGTCTTCACGCAGATCAGCCGCAACGATGTCATACGCACCCTTAGCTCTCAACCCCTCCAGCAGACTGCGACCAATGACTCCGGCAGCTCCCGTAATTAACAGCTTGCGCTTCAGTTCACTCATGAATCCAGCTCCCTTCGCTCAGATAGGCTATCTGTCCTCTATAGAACAGTATTAACCGATCAGGCGAAGGAATTACCGGATTTTACAATACAACCTATATAAGTTGAACTAGCCGTTTACACGAGAACGTAGAGGACAGAAAGAACCTGAAGAAGCGGAGCGTTCGCCTAAAAGCTTTCTGAAAGAAAGCTGCATCGGAAGCATACGCTTATCCCAAAATTTTCACCTTTAAAAAAGTAAATTAAAAAATCTGGGGATAACAGTGATCGGAAGGTTGTTCTGTCATCGAAGTGGTTAGTGTAAATATTCCTTAGTTCAACTATCCGATCCAATATCGCAAAATCATCATAGCTACAATACCGACCAATACGGTTCCAAGCAGACTGCGTGTCCAGATGGCTACTGCAATCGTAGGCAGGGAGGCCCACAGAGCTGCATTGTGCGTAATCGGCACTAACTGGTTGCCCGACATGAACAGTTCCTGACCAATCAACGCTGCCATGACCGCTACGGGTACATACTCCAGCCAGCGTAATAACCACATTGGAATCTGTATCTTGCTGAACAGCATCAGTGGCAGTACACGCGGAATAAATGTTAACAACGCTGAGCCCATAATAATCCAGAAAACATCCCATCTTACTTCCATCGTTCCATGATCACTCCCATCGTTGCCGCAATGACCGCAGCCACAATGACACTCATGCTGCCAAGTGAAGCCATGCTGGCGAAGATTACACAGACAACGGCGATAATAGCCACATTAATGTGTATTTTTTTGTTTTTGCGATGCACCAACTGGAGTACAACCAGTCCAATAAACATCGCTGGCAGGGCATAATCCAGACCCAGTCGTTCCGGGTTAGTGATCCAGCGTCCAAAGTACGCTCCCGCCATATTAGCCACGAACCAGTTCAGGTACGCAGTAATATTCAGACCATGCATCCAGCGTTCACTGAGCCTTTCTCTGCCAATCGCACGTGTCATCGCTACGCCAAAAGACTCATCCGTAAGCAATGAACCAATCCACATATTTTTAAGCGGGGTCAGATGCCGAAAATACGGCGATACAGCTGCGCTGAGCAGCAAATGGCGAAGATTCACAAAAAATATGGTGAATATGATCGCTACTGCTGACCCATTCGATGCGAGCATGCCTGCTGCAATGAACTGAGCCGATCCTGCATATAAAATCAGGCTGAGCAGTGCCGTTTCCGCCAGACTCAGACCTGCGGTCATTTCAATGACACCCGCTGCAAAACCAATACTCAAATAACCAAGCAGGGTTGGGATACAATCTTTGACCCCTTGCATGAATGTAGCTTGGTCCTGGACCTCTTCTTCCATGTTCTCCTGTCCAGATATCTGTAGTGTACTTTGGTCCAACTGCCGTACAACCCCTCTCCAATTTCTGTCCTCATATACCGATATATATGGATGTAGATCCATCCAGGTCCATTCTTCATGAAAACAACTTCTTTGTGTATTCAACATGACCAGTTACATGCCTTATGGATTTCACATTTTACAAAATTCACTTCACATTAATTCAGAAATATACCACAAGATGTGCACTAAGGGAGAGACAGATTACTTTTTATAGAACAGATGTAATCCTAAATACCTACAAAACCAAAAAATATTTTCGCGAAACTCATAAATTATGTTGAATAAACTCGAAATTTGTCATACGATAGCACCAGAAACTTCTGGAAAGGATGGAATGAAATATCTTTTACCAGATGGGCTTGTCCACTAGACATGAGGATGGGTTACACAGAGGGGGAATGTGTATGAAAAAAATTCGTAAACAAGGGGTCAAAAGAACAATGCAGATGAGAGAGAAACTGATTTTGTCATTTGCCATTGTATTGCTCATTCCAACCATTAGTCTGGGCATTATCTCGTTCCAAACAGCCGATGCCAAGGTTGAAGAGAAAATGTATGAGAACGCGATCAGCAGTGTTACTGTGCTCAACCAGACCATTGACCAGATCATTGGTGCAACACGCAAAAATGTTGATTTCCTGGCAAGTCAGCTGGATGCAGGCAATGTCGGACCCAATCAGGGTGACGAAACAGATACCATCCGTACCTTGCTCGACGCGTATAAGGAAACCCATGATGACGTGGAACTTGCCTCTCTCGGTACCGATCAGGGCGTGTATATTAACTCCCCTGTAACTGCGGTGAACAAAGAAGGATATGACCCGCGCGAACGCCCGTGGTATCAGGCTGCTACGCAGAACAAAGATGTCCCTACCGTAATCACCCCCTACTTATCAAGCAATACCGGCAATGTTGTTGCTTCGGTAGCTCAGACCTCAGCGGATGGCCATGGTGTCGTCTCTGTCAGCCTATCGCTTGAAGCCCTCTCGAAGACGGTTAACTCCACGAAGATTGGCGAGAAGGGTTATATCTATATCATTGATAATGCCAATAAAATCATTGTACATCCTACCGAAAAACCGGGGACCGAAGGAACCATGGCACCCTATAAAGATATTTTCGCACAGAAAAACGGAAGTCTGACCTATACACTAAATGGAAACCAGGAACACGCCTTTTTCTCCACCAATGAAACGACGGGCTGGACCGTGGTTGGTGTCATTGACAGTGGGGAAGTGACGGCTTCTGTCCGTCCGATTTTATACACCACACTTATTGTTGTAGCGATTGCAATTGCGGTAAGCTCCGTCATTATTTTCTGGATTGTGCAATCAATCACCAAACCACTGAACCGTTTGGTGAAGGCATCTGACGAAATTAGTAATGGTAATCTGACCATCGAGGTTGCTGTATTGGGACAGGATGAATTCGGCAAGCTGAGCACCAGCTTCAATAAGATGAGCGAATCCTTGCGAACCGTTATTCAGGACGTGCGACACACGGCTGACGAGTTAACCGCCTCATCCACACAATTGGCAGTCAACTCATCGGAGACAACCAAAGCAACAGAGCAAGTCGCCTTGATCACGGAAGAATCCGCAGCTGGACTTGAGAAACAAGCAAGCAGCCTGAAACATACGGCACTGCAGATGAATGAACTTGCTGGAGGTGTGGGACAGGTAACGAACAGCACACAGCAAGTATCCGAAGCTGCCATGCAAGCAAGTGAGCTCGCGGATAAAGGGAATGCGACCATGCAGACGGCCGTATCCGAGATGAGTTCCGTGAGTCGCTTTGTGCAAGGTATGGCAGATACTTCTGGACGACTTGAACAGCATTCCACATCCATTGGTGAGATGGTATCTGTCATTACAGATATCGCTGCACAGACCAATTTGCTTGCTCTCAATGCTTCTATTGAAGCAGCACGTGCAGGTGAACATGGACGTGGCTTCTCCGTTGTTGCCAGCGAAGTCCGCAAGCTGGCGGAACAATCGAGCCTGTCCGGCCAGAAGATTGTAGAGATGGTCGGAGCGATTCAACAGGAGATTTCAATGGCCAATCACAGTGTACAGATCGGGCAACAGGATGTAAACAACGGCATACGTGCCGTTCAGTTTGCAGATGAAGCTTTTGCCCAGATTAGTGAGGCTGTTGGGGTCGTCAATCATCAGCTTGAGAACATTGCAGCCGCCTCACAACAGATGTCCGCAAGTACAGCAGAAGTGGTGCAATCCATTGATCAGATCCACGCCATATCGGAAACCAATGCCGATGGAACGGAGAACATCTCTGCTGCTACGGAGGAGCAAGTGGCTTCCATGCAGGAGATATCATCCTCTGCTGATTCCCTTGCCCATCTGGCTCACAAGCTGCAGAAGCTGGTGGAACAATTCAAGCTGTAGTCGTTGAACTAAAGATTGTTTACACTGACACTACGATGACAGAATAACCTTCCAATCGCTGTTATCGTGTAAAAGATTAGTTCAACTTATATAATAATAAGTAGTCTGTAACACCCAAAGCCCCTTTGCCATCATATTGGCAAAGGGGCTTTGGGTTATAAAAGGTCAGGCATTTCAGAAAGGAGATGACTCTCCTATTCAGCAGATTGCTTTTTATCTCCGTGGTACCCTTGATCTCCGTAGGGCTCTAACTGTTCAAACCAGCGATTCAGACATTTGGCTAGTGCATCTTTGGGATCGTAATACGGGTTATCATCTTGTTTCAATGTCTCCAGCACCTCGATCACAAACGCATTCTCTCCATATTCATTCCATTCAGCCTGCAATCTTCGATTCAGGTGGCTACCCATCTGTAACATAAACCGTTGTCCGTTAATGGTTTTCAGGTTAAGTGTGCTGTCGATATAAACTTTGCCGTTACGTTCATTCCGAATCTGGTAGACGCCCGCTTCCGTTTTAACTTCTTTGGCCTGTTCCTGTAATTCTTTGCGACGATCCATCTTCTCCTGCTCCCCCTTTGCTTTGCGCTCCTGTTTTCCAACTTCGGCGCTCTGTTGATCTGCGTGGCTTCCCAGCCAATACTGACTGCCGTCTGGCTCACGTTCCAGCAAACCATAGTCGACGAGATACCTCCGTATTTCCACGTAATCATCATTAACTTCCTTCAGCAGCTCATTGACCTGTTTCTCGGAATATTTGCGCTCTGTCTCGAATCGTTTGGCAATTTCGATGAGCACAATATATTTATGCTTTTGCTGCATATGAAACGTCGTCAGCCGACCGCCAGTACCCTCTGGAAAATACTTGTTTAGCACCTTCTCCCGATCCTGTTCTGTAATATCAAATGAGTTCGGATGGATCGTATGTTCATGCCTTGTCACCGGCGACACCCATTCGGCTGGAGCCTGGGTATCCTTACTTTTGAGAAGTTCCATTAATGCCAGGAATATTTTGGCCTGCCGTCCCTTCTCCTTTAATACAAACCGATGATTCCGGATCGTGGAAGCACTCCCGATGCCAAGGGTCTTCTGTACTTCAGCATCCTTCTTGCCTTCATAGAATTGTGACAACAAGCCCCGCTGGACATCAGACAATCCGGTTACGCTTTTATCCAGCTCCAGCAAATATTCAAATACCGATCCATGAACCTTCTCAATGTGCACTCGCATATAACGGGCTGCCTCATAGAGCACTCCATCTTCAGGATAGATAATCCCCGCTTCCGTCCTATATCCGCAGCAGACACATATATAGGCGGGACCCTCCTCCATATAACCACGCTTGATCTCTTCCAATGAAGCTGTTTGCAACCAGGATTCCGATGATTTCATGTAAAAGCTCCTTTTTATCATTGTTATGGTCATTCCAACCGTATATTAATCAAATATTTTATAATTATGTTTGTTTATTTATAGATATATTATAATTTTGTTTATTATATGTCAATATAACAGAAAAGAATGCTGTGTTTGAAGACATAACGGATGTCCCTTGTTCAACAGAAAAAAGACCGCAGGGTCGCAACCCTGCAGTCTCATTTCATTCCCTGTTACAACTTAAACCGTTCAATCATGCTTTGCAGATCTTCAGCCATACGTGACAATGCTGCCGAAGAAGCTGCAACCTCTTCCATTGTAGCCAACTGTTCTTGAGCCGCCGCTGATCCATCTTCCGTTCCAGAGGCAATTCTGTCCGACAGAACCATGGTATCACTTACTGCCTTGTTGATATGACTCATGCCCCCATCAATTTGACGGGAAGCCGCGGATACTTCTCCAGCTTGTGCAGCCACCAACTGTACCGCAGTACGAATGTTATTGAATGCTTCGCCTGCTTCTGTAACCATCTGCGAACTCTTCACCATACCTTCTCCCGTACGGGCAAAAGTGGATTGCACCGCATTGGTTTTCTCCTGCATTTCATGCATAAGCTCATTAATCCGCTCGGCTGAAGCGCCTGAACTGTGAGCCAGTGTCTTCACTTCGTTGGCTACGACCGCGAATCCACGCCCTTGCTCACCAGCTCTTGAAGCTTCAATAGATGCATTCAAAGCGAGAATGTTCGTCTGCTTGGCAATGGCCGTAATCTCGGCCACAATCACAAGAATCTCTTCATTTTTCGCGCGCAGATCCTCAATGACCACAGACATGGCTTTGCTCTCATCATTCACCTGCTGAATATGGGTAACCGCTTCTTCTACTGTAACCATACCCGCTTCCGACTTAGTGGATGCATCCAGAGCGATACGAGCGGTGTCTTCAGCACTTGATGAGATCTCTTTGACTCCAATGGACATTTCGCCCACGAGTTGACCTGTAGCAGCAAGACTATTGTTCTGCAAAGTCGTACCCGCAGCTGCATCCTGCATCAGTTCAGCCACTTGTTCTGTGGCTTTGGATGTCTGTTCCGAACTTGCCATTAGCTCTTCAGAAGATGCTGCCAACTGGCTGGACGTATCATGCACCTCTCCAAGCACACTACGCAGGGAAGTCGTCATCGTATCAAAGCTATCTCCAAGCTGTCCGAACTCATCCTTGCGCTGCAAACCAACCCGAACGGTGAGATCCCCGGCGCTTACTTTGGATGCTGCCTGCGTTAATTGCAGCAATGGCCGGTGAATACTGCGGATAATGAATATAAGCAGAATCAACCCGATAACCAATGCAGATGCGACAATTGTAATTGCACGGATCAAAATAGGCATTACCGCTTCACTTGCTTCGGAAGGAACCATCTCACCAACAATTTTCCAACCTGTCACCGGATTGGTAAAATACACAGCTTCCACTTCGTGACCATCATATGTATACTTCACCGTTCCACTTTCCTTCGTGTACATCTCATTAATGTAGCTTTCATCCGACTGTGTACCGGATTCAATATTGTAGTGGAACAGGAATTTACCCCCGTTATCTAGCATGTACAGTTTGCCTTCTTTACCAATACGTATCTGATCAACGGATTCTTTCAGATGATTGAGACTGACATTGGCCCCGAATACCCCTTTGCCATCAGCCAGCTTGGCAGCTGCCGTTACAACCCACTCACCTGTTGTGACCGATTGGAACGTATCCGAGATTACAGGTTCGTCCTGGGACATGCCCATCGTATACCATGAACGTTCACGTGGGTCATAGATCTGTTCCCCGGGATCAGGAGATTTCATCCAGCTGCCATCTTCCGCACCTGCGGTGAGTACACCCAGTTCCTTATGATTCTGAGACATCCGATCCATCTGCCTTTGCAGTGCAGGGGATTTATTAATAATATCGTTTGAAGTAATACCCGCAGCCAACTGCGCTGCGTTATCCTTCTCCATATCCAGCATTTGATTTATCTGCAGACTAAGCATTTCTGTTTTGGCTTGTGCGGAACGAATAATTTCCATTTTAACCTGGTCAGCAGCTTTTTGATAAGACAACCAACCAACAGTAATGCTCGGTACAATCAGGAACAGGAGCAATGCAGCGATCAGGCGTTTTTTTACGGTTAAAGTAAACCAATTTCGAATCCTTTTCTTCATATAACTATCCCCCATCATAATCTTCACCCATCCTTTTATCGGACAATCGCTGTAAAAATATTATGTATAGATACTAAATTAGAATAAATTTAATCTTTTCGATCAGTTTAGATGGATTCACCTAATCCTTCTATTCGTTTTGACCCCCTTAGCGAGATCGTTTACAATGCTCATAAGCTGGTTATTCATGAAACGATTGGAAGGAGAGGATTCAAATCTTACGCAAGGCAAATGAAAGGCTACATGTTTCCACTGTATATTCATCCATGTTCCGCATTCTGTTAGCGCTCATCCTGTGTGCAGGCCCGATTCTGGGACAAGCTGGTATTACGGCATCCGTAGCGCAGGCGACGCAAGCAGTTCACATTGAAGTGAATGGTGAGCAACAATCCTGGAAGAACGCACCACTTATCATCAAAGGTTCAACGTTTGTTCCACTTCGGGATGTGGTCACATCGGTTAAAGGCACGTTGAAATGGGATAATCGCACCAAGACGGCTACCATTACCGTTGGCAGAGACAAGCTAATCCATCAGGCTGGCAGCAATTCCATTAAAGTAAACAAGGTCGATCTAGCTACAGGTGTGAATTCACGTACCGTTAACGGTACGTTGATGGTACCTGTCCGGGCCATGGCTAATGCAATCAAAGCAGACATCAAGGTCCAACGTACAGCCACGGGGCAGATGAGTGTAAGTATGGTCACTGATCAAGTCAGCCTGCTGAACAGCGAGGTTGCCAGCGTTGATACGTATCTGCGCGAGATCAACTATCCAGGTATGGCTCTGATCGCCCGCGATGGCGAAGTACTTCTAAAGCAAGGCTACGGACTTGCCGATGAACAGACGCTGAACCGCCCGGATCAGAAGACTCGAATCGCATCGCTGAGCAAATCCTTCACGGCCGCGTCCATTCTGAGTCTGGTTGAGGATGGTAAGATTAATGTGCAAGATCCAATCTCCAAGTATATCTCCGGTATACCAAAGGGAGATCAGATCACGCTGCATATGCTGTTATCCCAGACTTCAGGTCTGCCATCTGCATTTGGTCGGGGTGAAGGAACTTCTATGGAAGAGACTGTAGAGGAGATTCGCCACAAAACGCTGAAGTTTGAACCAGGAAGTGCCTATCTGTACAGCAACAGCGGGTATGTTTTACTTGCATACGTCGTTGAACAGGTATCTGGCATGAGTTATGCCGATTACGTGCAGCAGACGATACTGAAACCACTTGGTATGAAGAATTCGGGAGAGGCCTCCCGTAAAGTGCACACGATTAGTGGTTTTGTTCAAGAAGATAACGCATGGGTAACTGCACCTTACTATGTGTCTCAATCCGGATCAGGAACCATCTATTCCACGGTGGACGATATGCTGAAATGGGATCGTGCGCTGTATACGGACAAGATTCTAAGCCAGGATACGATTGAACAGATGTATGAGCCTTATTCTGATAAAAACTATGGCTACGCCTGGATTCTCAAAGAGAATGGCGCAAACCGTACCGTCTTCCACAACGGTAGTGGTGGCGGGTTTGCCACAGCCTTTTCACGTAATCTGTCCGATGATATCACCATTATCCTGCTTGGCAACCACGCAGGTATGGACATGACTTCACTTTTGGATGAAGTTGAGGCACAGACAGCCAAAGCACTGCAATTGCAATAATCTATATTTAATCGCTTATACAGCACAAAGAGACGGTCCTTTAAAGGATCGTCTCTTTGCTCTATATATGTTTTCATTTTAACGACTCACACTTCCGTATAAGCTCAGCCCACAATCCAGCTCTTCTCCATCCTGCAAAAGGTAGATTTACTCATATTCTTATCACTGCCTAGGAGACATCCGTTCTTCATCATCTGTTTGCTTTAATGTTACAGGAAGTTTCCCCGCAAAAGGAATGCGCCCCATCAGCGCCTGAGCGACGCTATCCATGGCAAGTGGCCGGCTCTCGTAAGCCGCTACATAGACCTTGGCATCCGGGAGCGCCAGCAGATCATAGGGGCTTCGCAGTGCTACAACAGCCAGTGGTTTGCCCAATTGCTGTATCCAACCAATCAGCCTGCACTGCGGATCGCCGGAGGGACTTCCCGCATTGTAGGTTCCCACCACAATCTGCCGAATGTCATCTGCTTCCGCTGCCTGAAGTAGACGTGCGGAACGAATGGCGACTTCCTCAGGCGTGACCGTCAGATCGACAACATCCAGACCATACATGGATAAGGCTGAGCCCAAGGTGAACGTCTGATTCAGCTTTTCGTCGGCAATTGTCGTCACGGACGTGGCAACCGTTATGACCAGCGTGCGTTCCGGCTTCAAAGGCAGCATATTCAGCTGATCGCGCACCAGTGTGATACTGTTCTCGCTAATACGGCGGGCAACCTCTTGGTGTAATGAACTGTTGCGCTCCGACCCACTGGATAGAGCAGGAGCGTTTGATGCCTTTGGCAATGATGCATTCGATACTACACCATACACTTCATCATCATCTGCACCGCCCATTCCACTCTCCAACAAACCACGCTTCGCCTTGTACATCAGCAAGCGATTCACCGACTCATCAATACGTCTCTCGCTAATCCGCCCGCTCCTCACAGCTGCTAACAACGCATCAAATGCCTCTGCCTGAAGCTTAGCCGTATGGCTAATTAACACCAGATCTGCCCCGGCCTCTACCGCCATTACGGCTGCATCGACAGTGCCATAGTTCACGGCAATGGCATCCATCTCCATGCAATCTGTCACGATCATGCCCTGATAACCCAGTTCCTGGCGAAGCAGACCGCTTAATACGGTTTGCGATAGCGTTACGGGCAGACGCTCTGGCTCCAGTGCAGGAAAATAAATATGCGCCGACATCATGGCATCGACACCTTCGACGATAGCGGCTCGGAATGGAATCAACTCCAGGCGCTCTACCCGTTCACGATCATGAGTGATGATTGGGAGGTCCAGATGGGAATCGGTATCCGTATCCCCATGCCCCGGGAAGTGCTTGGCTGTCGCTGCAATTCCAGCGTCCTGTATTCCCGCAATGGTTCTGGCTCCATATTCTGCAACGGATTGTGGAGATTCGCCGAATGATCGTACACCGATGACCGGATTGGCCGCGTTATTGTTTACATCCAATACCGGAGCAAAGTTCATGTTAATGCCCATGGCCTTCAGCTCCAACCCACTGATATATGCCGCCTGATATGCATCGTCAATGGAACCGGCAGCGGCAATGGCCATTGGTCCAGGCATCAAGGCGATTCCTTCGGTAATTCGTGCAACCATGCCGCCCTCCTGATCAATGGATATCCAGAGCGGCACATTACCGCTGCTTTTGGCAATATGCTGTAACCCTGACGATAACCGCTCTACCTGCTCTGGCGACTCAACGTTGCGAGCAAAGTAGATTACGCCACCGATTGGATACATTCGGAGAAAGGATTCCACATCGCCAGCAGCTTCGGTGCCATGAAAGCCACAAAGCAGCATTTGCCCGATTTTCTCACGCAAGGTCATCTGTTTCAGCTTCGACTGGTATAACTCTTTTGGCCCACTCATTTCATGCCTCCCTCCGCTAACAAACATCCGTTCATTCATATAACAAAAACGGCTTTCGCCGCTCCTTCCATTCCGCTGCCTGTACATTCCACGCGTCCATTAAACGAATGAATTCCGCGCGGTCATGAATCGTTTCCCTGGCTTCCTTACCCCCTGCCAGCAGGTCGATAAAGTACCTTGAACCCGGCTCTGGTGGCTCCAGCCAGCAGAATTGCTCCGGATAGAGTGACACCAGTTCATGCAAAAGCACCAACCCTGTCTCTACCGCCCGAAATTTCCTGCTGTCCGTTACAAAAATCCTTACGCCACCACACAGCTCACCTGCATGTTTGGAGAATGTTGGGGACATGTACACTGGATGCACATGTACACCTTCCAGCTTGTATTCCCGAAATCGTTCCGCCAAACGTTCACCCTCAACCCAAGGGGCCCCAATCCACTCGAATGGGCGGGTCGTGCCCCTGCCCTCCGATACATTAGTGCCTTCGAACAGGCACATACCCGCATATACCCGCACACTGTCCAGCGTGGGCATATTGGGAGAGGGTAACATCCAGGGAAGACCACAATCCGCAAACTCCATGGAGCGCTGCCATCCTTCCATGGCAACCACGCCCAATTCGCAAGGTACATCCATCTCGCTGTTGACCATCAGGGCGAGTTCACCTATCGTCAATCCGGTACGTACAGGTACACGCCAAGCGCCAACGAGTGATTCATACCCCGCGTTCAGCACACCGCCTTCCACAACGTTTCCACCCAGCGGATTGGGACGGTCCAGAATCAGCATACGTTTGCCTGCTCCAGCACAGGCATCCATCATATGGAACAAGGTTGAGGCATACGTGTAATAACGAATGCCCACATCCTGAATGTCGAACAGCACCGTATCCACTCCAGCCAGCATTGCAGGCGTAGGTCTCTTGTAATCTCCATACAGGCTGAACACCGGAATGTCCAGACGTGGATGAAGCATGTCTCCGAATCTGACACCCGCCTGAAGCTCTCCATACAGTCCGTGCTCACAGGCATAGAGCGCTGTAAGCTCGGTATTAGCCAGTCCGGCGCACACATCTATTGTCGATACAAAATCCGCTGTAATACCAGTCGGGTTTGTAATCAGACCGATTCGATTACCCGTTATCCATGGATGCGATAACCCTCTGGACAGAAGATCAACTCCCGTTTTTACAACCGGGATCTGCTTCGCCCCATTCAACTGACCCATCACACATTCCCCTGGCTGATCCAGCCTGTATGCTGGTGATCATTACCGCCTGTTACGACAGGCTCTTCTTCAGGCTCCAGCACATTAAGAACTACCTTATGCTGATAGATGGCAAACATACCTCCAAACAACGCTCCGAAACCAACGACAGTCAGCATCAGCAGAGCAGTCAGGCACATGGCCTGAAAACAAGCGCCCATCGTGTACCCCGGGTGACGGAAGAACAGCTTTACACTTTCCCCCATCGCCTGAACGATGCCCATGTTTTTTTGTAAAACAAGCTGCCAGGTATAGAACTGTGACATCAGCGCCATGAGAACAAAGAATGTCTGGAATACACCCACTGCTGTACCTGTAATTCCACCCTGTCCACCGTAATACCACCAAGTTGACCATAGAATGAAGCCAAGCACTGCGAAAAGCACACCCACCGATCCTCCCGGGATTATTCCCTTCAATGTTCCGACCCAAATATCCTTAAGTCCATTGCGCCGTTCCTTACGTTCCAATCTGTGATGCACGGAATAACAGACACCGAACAGGATGGGCATATATATCAAGGCCAGAAGCAGCACCGCGATCGGCAACGGAGCAAACATCAGAATGGGAACCAATACGATGGAACTAACGACACTGTACAAGGCCACCGGAATAATATCCCGATAGATTTCCGCACCCGACTTGATCAATACTTCACTCAGCTTACGCATTTTTATTCTCCCCTTTCTCACCGTTCCTTCTTCACCAGGCATCGTCTCTTACTCACGTCCGATCGCAAGCTCCGTCTCTGGATCGAAAAAGTGTGCCTTACGCAGGTCCAGCACAAAATTTTTGTCCATACCTACATAAGCATGTGTTTCCGGGTGGACCTTGGCCGTAACAGTACGGGCACCGGAATGGAAATATACCAAATTCTCGGAGCCCAGATGTTCTACAACCTGAACTCGCGCCTGCAGCATATGGTCTGTCGGGATATTGGGAGCGACATCGTCACCAAAAATATGCTCTGGACGCAGACCCATAATCACCGGCTTGCCTTGATGACTCTGAAGACGAGCGAGTACATCTGCTGGCAAGGTGAATGATGCACCGTCCACGACAACCTGCGTGCCTTCAATCCGGGCATCAATGAAGTTCATCGCCGGAGAACCGATAAATCCGGCAACAAACATATTCCGCGGACTCGCATACAGTTCTTTTGGTGAAGCCACCTGCTGAATGTCTCCATGATTCATGACCACGATGCGTTCCCCAAGTGTCATGGCTTCTACCTGATCATGCGTCACGTACACAATCGTGGCACCGAGACGTTTATGCAACTCACCCAACTCCACCCGCATCTGTACCCGCAACTTGGCATCCAGATTGGACAGTGGTTCGTCGAATAAAAACACCTGCGGATCACGGACGATCGCCCGTCCTACCGCAACACGCTGGCGCTGACCACCAGACAGCTCGCGTGGTTTGCGCTCCAGCATCGCTTCCAGTCCCAGAATGGAGGCCGCATTCTGCACCTGTTCATCAATATAGGACTTTGGCTTTTTCAGATTTTTCAGGCCAAAGGAAAGATTCTCACGGATGGTCATATGCGGATAAAGTGCATAATCCTGAAACACCATCGCGATATCCCGATCCTTCGGATGCAGATCGTTAACAAGCCGGTCACCGATCACAATATCACCGCTCGTTTGCTTTTCAAGTCCGGCAATCATCCGCAGTGACGTTGTCTTGCCACAGCCCGAAGGACCCACAAACACTACGAATTCCTTATCTTCTATAACAAAGTCCGAGCCGGCCACAGCCGTGAACGTTCCTTTATGATCGTCTTTGAATTCTTTGCGCACTTGGCGAAACTCCACGCGTGCCATAGGTAGATCCCCCTTTACGTTGTCGCTTGTCCTGAACTAACAGTTAACCTTTAACCGCACCGATCGTAATGCCCTGCAGGAAGTAACGTTGCAGTGAGAAAAACAGAATGATCATGGGCAGCGCACCTATTGTAGCCCCTGCCATCATTGCGCCGAAGTCCGTTGATTCGGCAAATACAAACGAGGCCAACCCCACCTGAATGGTACGCATCTCGTTGGAATTGGTAATGAGGAACGGCCAGAAAAATTCATTCCACGAAGCTACAAACGTGAAAATTGCCAGCACCGCGATTCCCGGTTTTGCCATCGGCAGAATGACTTTCCAGAAGATACCGAACTCACTGCATGCATCGATACGTGCCGCATGGATCAGCGATGTGGGCAGCGTAGACATAAACTGTTTCATCAAGAATATGTTCCCTACGCTAACGGCAGCAGGCAGAATAATGGCCGTATACGTGTCCCCTAGGTCAAACACGTTGACCATCAGAATGTACAAAGGAATCAGTGTCACCTGCGCCGGGATCATCATGGTCCCAAGCAAAGTCCAGAATACCGCCTGACTACCCGGAAACTTCAGTTTGGCAAACGCATATCCCGCCAGGGAGGCGAAGAATACATTTGTTACGGTCAGAATGATCGAGATGAACAGCGAGTTGTATAACCAGCGCCAGGCATCGGTTTTGGCAAAAAAGCGCTCATATGGTGATAACGACAACTGCTCCGGAATCATCTGTGGTTTAAACGAAGCCGACATCGCGCTATCCTGCACCGAACCAACGAGCATCCAATACATCGGAATGACCGTCACCAGCGCCCAGACTACCAGCAGAATGGATGCAACAACGAGCAGAATCTTTTTCTGTGTTGATTTCATGGATTTCATTCACCCCCGGATGCTTAATGCAACGTGCTCTAATCGTACGTGTTTTGAACTACCTCTAATACTCAATATCGCTGGAGAAATATTTGAACTGTATGACGGAGATGACAATGATGATAATCGCCAATACAAACGACTGGGCCGAAGCCAATCCAAATTCATAGAACTTGAATGCCGTCTCATAGATCAGATAAGCGATTGTAGTTGTCGCAAAGTTTGGTCCACCCTGTGTCATCAGATATACCGAGATAAACACCTGGAAGGATGTAATGACACCCGTGACGAGCAGATACAGCGTCGTTGGTTTGAGCAGCGGCCATGTAATCTTGCTGAACTGGGTCCAGCCGCTGGCATGATCAATATCCGCCGCCTCGTACAGCGATTTCGGAATACCACCCATGGCTGCCAGATACAGAATAATGCCCGCTCCGTGCGATCCAAGCCAGTTCATCAGAATAAGGGAAAAGAGTGCCGTTCCCGACTGGCCCAGCCAGATCACCGGATCCAGGCCGAACAGACCGAGGAAACGGTTAAGCAGTCCTGAATCCGTCGGGTCAAAGATCGCCAGCCATACAATGGAGATGGTCACCCCGGAGGCTACCGCAGGCAGATACATGGTAGCTTTGAAAAATGTCTGCCATTTGCTTTTCATTTGATAGATGAAATAGGACAGTACAAATGTAATGAGAATATTGACCGGGACTGTGCCTACGGTGAAGATGACTGTATTTTTAATCGACTTCCAGAATGTCTCATCCTTCACCAAACGCTCGTAGTTATCCAATCCAACCCACGTTGAGTTCATAATATTGTATTTCTGGAAGCTCATCACAAGAGCCGTCAGAACGGGATACAGTGTGAAAATGAGAAACAGCAGGACAGGCGCCAAAATAAACAAATACGCCCACCCGTAGTCTCGCCAAAACCGGGCAACCCGGGAAGTCCGGGGCACTGACGATTTTGGCGCGAGGGCGGTCTGCATGGCGAATCCTCCTCTCCTAATCAGTGTGGTTTTACGTTATGTTTGATTGTCCAAGTTATTGTCCAAACATCTGCTGGCCTTTGCTCTTGAAGTCTTCTGCGATCTGCTCCGGTGATTTTTCACCCGAGAACAGCGCCTGAATATTAGGCTTCACAACCTGTTCCTTGAATTGTTTTTGCTGAGATGCTTTGTCGATATCCAGTTCAAGTACAACCGGCATCGCGATATTCTCTGCCATGACTTTTGCAGCAGCCAGATTATCCGGTTGACCAAGCTCTTTTCCTTTAAACAGATCCACCTGGGACTGTCTTACGAATGGAAGCGCCAGTTCATTGGCCGAGTTCCCTGCTTTGGCACCACTAAGCGCCTCCATCACCAGGAACGTATTTTTAGCATGCTGTTCGCCCTTGTCCTTTTTCTGTTTGAAGGCTACATACCCTTCGCCGCCCATCGTTGTGGCCGCAGGTTGATCATCATTATGTGGTACAGGCAACAGGACAAAATCAATCTTCTCTCCCTGCACCTTGCCATCATCGATGTCCTTGTTGCGATTCTGAATCATCACATCATAATAAGGAATCGCTTTGGAAATAATCGCCGTTTCCCCCGCGTAGAACATATCCGTCCGTTTCGCTGGAGCGAGAGCCGCCGTTTCCTTCGGCATATACCCTTGATCCATCAGGTTTTTGATAAAAGAGAGGGTATCCAGAATGCGACCATCATTCCATTGGAACGTGCCGTCTTTATCAAGAACATCGATCATCCCGTTGTTACGAGACAGCATTTCAATGAAGTCAAGCGAGGTTCCGTCGGTAACCAGTGCATATTGCTTGGCCCCGCCATCCAGCGTTTTGGTCAGCTTGGCAGCAGCATCGTTGAATTCGGACCAGGTCCAGCCATTTTGTTGAATGGACTTCCAATCAATGCCCGCTTCCTCCAGAATGCGTTTGTTACCACCCCAAGCCCATTGGAATTGATACAAAGGCAGTCCATACTGTTTCCCCTGAATCTGGCCTAAATCCAGCGTACCTGGCAGGTAGTCGTCCTTGATCTCAGGTGTCAGGTAGCTGTCCAGCTCAAGTGCCAATCCCGTATTCACATATGTGCCGTCTACGCTATGAAAGTAAAGATCCGGCGGGTTGCCTGCGTTCAAAGCGACATCGAATTTTTTGGGCCCTTCCGCCCAGGAGAGCATTTCCGTCTTCACGGTAATGTTTGGGTGTTCTTTATTGAAATCAGAGATTAGATCCTTCAGTTCATCTTCATATGTGCCATGTACAGGGTAGGTCCATACCGTCACCGTATCATCGGCATTCGGGTCATCCGAAGCAGCACCTCCGCTATTCCCACAGGCAGTAACCCAGACCATCATCAACAACATTGCCCATACCAGACCCTTCTTTTTCATCCCTTCATCTCCTTTTGCATGTCATCATCCGATTCTTTCATTGCCTAACCATGCTACCCCTTTGTGATCGTTCAACCTTCAAACGCCATCCACCTATACACGCGGCAGTAAGGAAAAGCACCTCCCCTGTAGATTGGGCCTGCCAGTCGCAGGCTAAATCTCTTAAATGCAATATTAACGTCAACTTAATTAACATTAACAGTATTAATTCCTTCCAAAATTGTAGATTGAATTCATTATATGAGTTGTAAAATAAAAATTCAACATTATTTTTTATTATAAAATTTAATTTTACTTTTTCTTTTCATGCAACTATACTATGTAAAAAGAAAACCCAAGCAAGCGAGGTGAGCCACTTTGCGAGTATATGTAGGCGTAGATGGAGGCGGTACCAATACTGATGCAGCAGTCATTTCTGAATCTGGTGAAATCCTCGCCCGACTCAGCGGTGGTCCCACGAATCCTCACAGCGTATCAACTGAACAGGCCATTTCCGAACTGCAACGAGTGCTGGAACAGCTATTTAATCTAATAAGTGATTTATCGACAAATTGTGAGGGTATATGCCTTGGTATGTCAGGTGTAGATACGATCCAAGAACGGCAACTTATAGCCGAAGCAGTAAATAACTATATGAAGAGTCGTAATCAACAGGCATCAGAAGGTTGTCCAGTCTGGGTTGTATCCGAAGGAGAGATTGCTCTGATGGCCTCTCTCGGACATACGCACGGTGTATTGTGTATCTCTGGAACAGGTTCCATCGTGTACGGATTTACGCTGGAAGGCGAGCGATACCGTGCAGGAGGCTGGGGTCATCTGCTCGGAGATGAGGGGAGTGGCTATCGTATTGGGCAACGTGCACTCCAAGTGGTTATGCAGAGTTATGACGGTGTTCTTCCTCCAACCTGTTTAACCCCGCTTCTTCTAAAGAATCTGAACCTTCGGGATATATCGGAGTTAAAGACGCGAGTGTATCAGACGGATTGGGGCAAAACCGAGACCGCATCCATCGCCCGCTTAGCTATAGAAGCAGCTGAACTCGGAGATGAGGCCGCCCGCGCACTGATCATTGACGAAGCCTCACAATTGGCGGATACCGCCAAGGCGCTGATTGCCCGTCATCCCGAATTTGCATCCACTCCGGTTGTCCTGTCCGGATCAATGTTTCGATACGCTGCACTTTTCCGAAATACATTTATTCACAAGTTATCTGAATATTATGGAGAGTTGGACTTTGTATATCGTGAAGATGCCCCCGCTCCAGCGGTTGGCGCAGCACAACTGGCAAGACAACACCGTTCCCTGAATGAATCATTTTAAAAGAGAGAAGGAGGCCATACGGATGAATCACATGCTGAATTCACTACTAACAGAACAACCCAATCCACTAACGGATCATATAGATGAATTGCCTTCGGCAGAAATTATGGAGCTCATTAATAAGGAAGATCAACGGATTGCGGAGCTCATTCAGCCCCTCATTCCGGTCATTGCTCAAGCTGCGGATCGGATCTTGGAGGCGTTTCAGTCTGGCGGCAGGCTTTTTTATGTAGGCGCAGGTACCAGTGGACGATTAGGAATACTTGACGCTTCGGAATGCCCGCCTACCTACGGAACCCCGCCATCCATGGTGCAGGGTATTATTGCAGGGGGATTCCGGGCAGTGAAGGACCCGGTTGAAGGTGCTGAAGATAATGAGGAGTTGGGAGCTGCGGACCTTGATGAACATGGCTTAGACAAAAACGATGTTGTGGTTGGCATTGCAGCCAGTGGACGAACGCCGTATGTGCTGGGTGCGATGAGACACGCCAAGGAGATCGGGGCTACGGTGATCAGCCTGAGTAATAATGCAGGCACGCCGATGACCCTGTTGGCTGATGTGAGCATTGAGGCTGTTGTCGGCCCAGAGGTTGTCATGGGTTCAACACGTATGAAGGCAGGCAGCGCACAGAAAATGATTTTGAACATGCTCACCACTACCGCCATGATTCGTCTGGGCAAGGTTTACCGTAATTTCATGGTTGATCTGAATCCTTCGAACGAGAAGCTTGTTCATCGGGCCAAACGCATGATCCATCTGGCAACCGGAGCGAATGAAGCGGATATTGAAGAGGCTTTTACCGGTGCAGACGGTCATGTAAAAACGGCAATCGTCATGCTGATGGCAGGTGTGGACGCAACGGAAGCCCAGCACAGGCTTGATCTGGCTGACGGATTTGTCCGCAGCGCCATTGCGGGGCCTTCCTGAGCCGTACAAGGGGTATTATTAGAGGTGGTAAGAGAGGAGCCCAACATTAGTCTGGGCTCTTTTTTTTATTCTAAAAGCGGATATAATCCGTCAAAAAATCCCCTCCTGCATAAACAGAAAGGGATTCATATGGTTCTACTTCACTTGTGCTCCAGAATAGCCTGTCGGCTCTTCTCCAAATATTCCACCGACTGGTTATAATCCCGACTGGCAATCGCCAGATACAAAATATCGATCACGTTCAACTGTGCAATCCGTGACGAAGTGGCTCCGCTCCGAATATCACTTTCGGTAGAAGTAATCATCAGGGGCACATCCGCCATACTACTGAGTGTATTGCTGCCCCACTTGGTAATGCTGATTGTCGCTGCACCACCATCATGAGCATGCTTGAGACAGGAGATTACGTTCGAAGTCTCCCCTGAATACGAGATACATACAACCGCATCATCCTCACGAAGCGTCGTTGCGGACGAAATCTGCATATGCGGATCGGCGAACGAAAAGCTTGTGCGATTGATTCGCATGAACTTGTAATGTGCATCCAGCGCAATCAGGTTGGAGGCCCCTACTCCATAGAAAAAGATCCGGTTTGCCTGATGAAGCACGTCCACAGCTTTTTCCACCAGACGTGGGTCCAGAATATGAACCGTATCCTTCACCGACTGAATATTGTTTGCGGACACATGCTGAATAATGCTCTCCATGGAGTCCTGGGGACGAATCTCCGTATATTGATATGGCTCACTCGTCTGCAAATCTCCGGCAATCTTCAGCTTCAGCTCCTGAAAACCCGTTACACCTAGTGATTTGCAAAGACGGATAATGGCAGCTGGGCTGCCTCCACTCCGTTCAGACAACTGGGCCACCGAGGATTGAACAGTTTCTTGCGGATGATCGAGAATATAAGCTCCGATCTTCCGTTCGGACGGGGTCAAGTCATCCATTAATGCGCGTAAACGTACAAGTCCACCTTTCATGCCTTCCATTCGCTCCTCCTTTCCGTACTGCATTCATGTACAAGCATTTTATCTTATAATTCCACTCGCGTCTAATCGAATTCCTCGCCCTTCCATAACTGAACTCATATTAAATTCAGGTCTCACTAAAGTGTGAGATTGCCCGAGATTACGGCGTGTTTTGCGCCGGTTACTGCCGGAAGTGTATTGGTTCTTCCCATAAGTGCCTCATGGCCAAGTAAAGCAAATCCAATGGCTTCCCGAGCATCATCGGGTATACCATAATCTGCCGTTCGCTCCAAACGGATATCCTTCGGTAGTCTCTGACGGATCATCTCCATTAACGTGGCATTGGAAGTGCCACCACCGCACGCGAGCATGGCCGATATTTGCACCTTGGGCAGGATAAAATCCTTCACTGCACGCACGATGGTTTCCGCGGTCAGACAGGTGGCAGTAGCCAGCGTATCTTCAAGAGATAAGGAACGCTTTGTGGCCATCTCCATCAGTCTCACTGCATACGCGGCTCCATATACTTCTCGCCCGGTACTTTTCGGTGGAAGTCTTTTGAAATACTCATCCTCCAAACACAAGTCTACCAGACCCTGATCGACCTTCCCCTGTGCGGCAATACTTCCATTCGGATCATAATGCTGCCGCCCATCCGTTGCCTGCCGCACAATGGCGTCCATCACCATATTCCCTGGTCCCGTATCAAATGCCGAAATACCTTCGGTGGATGACTCGGAGGGAAGCACCGTCACATTGCCAATGCCACCGATATTCTGCACCAGCCGCCCTTCCGTCGGGCTGCGGAACATCAGAGCATCCGCATAAGGCGTAAGCGGGGCACCTTCCCCACCAGCGGCCATATCCCTTGCCCGCAGGTTGCCAATCACTGGCAGTCCTGTCCGTTCTCGAACGACAGCACATTCACCGATCTGCAATGTCGATACTACATCAATACTTGCTCCCGTTGGCCCTGGAAATGCAGATGCTACAGGAGCATGCCATACCGTCTGTCCATGCATGCTAATCATATCCACCTGCTGCGTTGAGATACCGGCAGACTGCATCAGTTCCGTAACGCTATGCGCATACCACTCCGATACACCAAAATGCGCGGCTGTCAGCTCGTCGACACGCGCCGTCCCCGGTGAACATAACCGGATCAGTACGTCCCTCAATCCATTCGAATACGGCACACAGACGAAATCAACCAGATCGATCTGCTGTAATACCCCGCTCATATCCGTTTGAATACGCACCAGTGCCGCGTCAGTTCCATCAAGTGACGTTCCTGACATTAGTCCGATGACCAGATGCTCCTGCTTCAAACGATACTTCTCCCACATCGGATAGCTGCCTGTATCCATCCAATTCCAACCTCCTGCAAGACCCGATGAACACGCCATCCTGCCATAATTTCACCCAGTATATGATATTAAATTTCACAAGTCAAATATTATATGAAATTTAATTACATCATTGAAAATAAAAAGAGAGATATTCACCCCATTTGCGATCACACATCATGTTTTCTTCCATCAATTGATAATTAGATATCAGAAGAGAAACATTTTTACATTTTTACCGTTTATAATATGTAGGGATATTTTGGAATTAAGAAAATGATCTAATACTAGTCGAGGTGCATAATGAAGAAAACCATTTTACTACTGTTTTTGAGTCTATTCTTACTCGTTTTGCTCCCTAATCAGGGAAATGCCGCTGCAAGCACGTCGAAAATCTTTATGGATGGAGAGGAATTAGTCCTCCCAAGTGATGTACAGGTGACGATTATCAATAAAAACGTGATGATCCCGATTCGTGTCGTTGCCGAAAATTTGAAATTCAAAGTCGATTGGAACCAACAAGCACGCACTGTAAAAATTCAGCAAGATCAACAGACAATTTCCCTAACCGTGGACCAAAAGCAAGCCATGGTTGCTGACAAACAAGTCACTTTGAACACAGCACCGCAGATTTTGAATAAAACGCTGGTGGTGCCCATTCGATTTGTCAGTGAACAAATGGGGCTTAAGGTGAGATGGAACAACCAAGACAAGATCGTATACTTAACGAACACTAGTAAGGAACCTGCTATTGAACCAGGAAATAGTCCTGGAAAAGGGGATTCAAGCTCTACCGCTAAGCTTACCGATATCCAATTTGCAAATAATCAGCTCGTGTTATCCACCGATGGGGCCGTTCAGCCGGTAGTAACGACCCTCAAGTACCCTGATCGTCTGGTTGTGGACTTACCCGGAGCCACCTTTGGTGATATCTCCCAGCCTCTGGATCAAGGACTCAACGGCAAGTTGGATGTGAGCGGTTATCCCAATGTGACAGAAGTGAGATATTCACTGTTCAAACGAGAACCGGCACAAGTTCGCATTGTCGTAGAATTGAATAATGTGAAGAATGTCCAGTACAGCCACAATGTGATTGCCGACAAACTGATTATTGATCTGAATGTTGCGCGTGACAATGTCTCACCTGCTCCAGTCACTCCAGTAGGCGACTCAGGACGCAAGGTTGTGGTCATCGATCCAGGACACGGTGGCAGTGATCCAGGGACGATCAGCATCACGAACAAACCCGAAAAGGAATACAATCTGGCATTAGCTCACAAAGTACAAGCCCTGTTGCTCAATGAACCCAATATCGAATTGGTGATGACTCGTGAAGGTGATACCTATCCGACCCGCCCTGAGCGTGTTCAACTCGCCAATCAATTAAATGCGGATGTATTTGTATCTATCCATGGCAATAGCGTGAAGTCCGCCCCCCAAGCCACAGGTACGGAGACATATTATTATCAACGCAGTAACAGCAAGGAATTAGCTACTATCATTCATCAACGTTTGGTGAAAGCCATGGGTCTCAGAGATCGTGGTGTGAAAAATGGCAACTTGGAAGTAATCCGAGACACGACCATGCCTGCAGTGCTTTTGGAAGTAGGATTCTTGAGTAATGTAATCGATGAAGAACTGATGTCGTCCGAAGTTATTCAGATGAAAGCCGCTCAAGCGATAGCCGATGGAATCAAGGAGTATTTGGGCCTATAAATCATCAAATAAATCAGATAAAGGAAGTGTTTCTTTGAATAAGAAGTTAGGTTGTGCACTTATATTATCATGCTTGATCCTTATCGGAGTTGGATGTGCCCAGAAGCCAGTGAGCCAATCCGGTTCGAATGAACCTGCTGTTCAGGGAGGACAGGTGCAGGCACCAAACCCATCCGAAACGGAGGTGGATCTGGGCACAATGAATACACAAACCGTCGATGTATATTTGGCAGACTCTCAGGTACTTGAGCTAGAGAAAACAGAGAAGGAAATTGAGTACAAGGATGACTCCGAAAAATATGAAAAAACATTTGCAGCGTTGCAAACGAACACCGATTCAGAGCTTGTTTCCCTCTGGGAGCAGGTGGAATTGCTCTCTGTCCAATATGCTGAGGGTACGGTGACTTTGGATGTTCATATCCCCGCTGAAGCGAACCTCGGTACCAGTGGAGAATTGCTCGCATTGGAAGCTTTAACAACAACGATGTTTCAATTTGATGAAGTGAAGAGTCTGGATATACTGGTGGATGGTGAAGCCGTTGATAGTTTGATGGGTCATGCCGAACTGGAACACCCCATTCATCGCGAACCCTAACTGATCAGACAACAATGGAAAAAGAACGTCCCCAGGGACGTTCCAATCTGACGCATCAATTCGATTCATACACAATTCACACATATAGCTCGTCACCAGCAGACAGTGAATGTATCACTGTTCTCGGTGACGGGCTATTTCTGAGCAATCCTTCTTTTAATCTGTCTGTCTCTGCCCGGTCAGCATGCACAAGGACCGTATGCCTTGCTGGAACCTGATGCAGCATCCGTTCAACATCCTTCCAGCCCTGATGTACTTTATAACGTATTTTCCGCACATCACACACTCCATACTTGTCAGGAACCCGTAGCAACTTATCAGCAAATGTACCATGAGCAACATGCCCAGTGAGCAGAATCAGATTCTCCTCCCTGTCCGATAATTGACTATAGTACCAACGGGCAAGCGAGGACTGCATCATGCCGTCCGGAATGAACCATAGCGAAGCAGCATGATGTTCCAACAGTTGTTCCCGCTCTTGGGTAGTAGTAGGCAGATCCCATCCTCGTCCGGTCAGAAAGCCATCAATTTTGTCTTTCAACGAACTTCCGATGACATGCTCTCCCTTCTCCCTCAACCAATACGGAACATGCATAAGCTGCTTCATACCGTCCACCAGCCCTTGTTCCACTACGATTGGAATAGCCGGGAATTGTTGCTGTGCCCACAGTATGATCTCCTGTCCACGCCCTACGACAGGCATAGGTAAGAGCACCTTTCCACCTTGAGCAATCGTCTGGCGAATGGCTTGTTCCAGCTGTTCCAGTTTGTCGGCCTGTGTATCCTGGTCCGTACCGTAGGCCGCATCAACGATCGCCAGATCTACCAGCCCGACGGAAGATATTGGCGCAGCGTCTGCTACGTTTGCTCTGACCGCTTTGCCTGCTCCATCTGCTCCGTTGGATGTGAAATTTCTCTGCTTCATGGGTATCTCCTTGGATACGAATGTTCTTGACGACGCCTCTGATGCAAAAGATGTCTGATCTGGTGACGTTATGAGTTCTCCAGCCTTTTGCCCACTGTTTATAACGATTAGTTGCTCCGTACCCCACCGCTCGCTGCTCGGAGCATCGAACACCGGATTCTCACGAAGCATGCTTGTCTGCCAGAACGCCTCCGCTGGACAATCCTCCTGTAAAAGCATCGATTCAGACGTGTAGTCCCCGGAATAAAAAATCCGCTTACCTTCCATTTCAACCCCAAACCACACCGATCCAGCCAGATGTCCACTGCGTCCCCACATCACTTTTACTTCAGGAATGGGTTCGAACCAGGTTTGGGATACAACCTCATCCTCCAGATACCGATAACGAATAGCCTGCTCGTCTGCTTCATCATAAGGAAGTTCTTCGCCTATACGCTCTACAAACCTTCGCCAGTTGGCAAAATACGTACGCAGCTGCGCCCTCGTCTCTCTCGTCGTCCACACTTCACCCTGGTAGCCCATCTTATACAGCAAAGGGATGGCGACCGAATGATCCTCATGGGCGTGGGACAAGAGGACCGCGTCCAGTTGTGGGACCATCTCCGGATCGATCAGCGGATACTGGCCTTTGCCTTCTTTTTTCACACCACAATCCAGCAAAAGCCGAAACCGGCTCCCGCTCAGGAGATAGGCGGAACGTCCATGTTCCCCTGCGCCGCCCCATACGTTCAGTTTGATCATGATGCATTCCACTTTCTCTTTGAATTCAGCATTTCGATTCCAAGCAGCATGAACACCGTCATACCTACTGTCACGACGGCCATCGCCATGCCGAGGGATACCTGACCTTGTTCAAACTGGGCAAAAATATACGTAGCGGACGTCTGCATCGACGGCGGAAGAATCAATAACGAACCTACCAACTCCCGGGTAGCAATCGTAAAGGTCATCATCCATCCGGCCAGCATGCCGGGTAGGATCAGCGGGATCAGGATTCGCCGTAGAATATACAGCGGTTTCCCGCCAAAGACTTGCCCAGCCTGGAACAATGTTCCGTCAATCTGGGTAAAGCTCGATTTTACATACTGCACGGTGTAGGGCAAGAAGAGAACGACATACGTGAGCACAACCATGCCGTAGGTGTTATACAACGTGACTGGCATCCAAGGTGAGTTCCAGAAGAGAATCAGACCCACGACCATCACGATGCCCGGCACCGTATTAGGCAACAGACTGAACAAGTCAATCACACGCTGCATGAATGAAGATGATCTGCCGATCGCGAGTGCAAACCCAGTACCGATAATAACAGCAACGGTTGAAGCCGCGAGGGATAATCCCAGACTGTTCCCAATGGCCTTCATGCTCACCGATCCCCAAGATAACAGCTCTTTGTAATGATCCAAGGTCAGATTATCAAATGCAATTCCCGATCCCCGTAACTTCATGGTCGAAGCGGCGATGATGGAGAAATATGGGATACCTATCGACAGGATCAACAGGATTGCAAGATACACCCCACACAACCATCCTGCTCCGCCACGAAGAGAATATCGCTTCGAACGTTGCCCTTTGCCACCAACCAGACGATACGTGAACTTCCGGCTCATGGCAGACTGCATATACCACATCACCAGACAGACGGACAGCAGCACCGATGCCAGCGAAGTCGCCTTGCCGAAGTCAATCGGCCAACTGGAGATGTACTTATGAATTTCGGAGGTCATGACATAATAGCCAATCTTGCGCCCGAAGGTTGCCGGTGTTCCGAATTCCGCAATCGTTTTGACAAAGACCAGCATGATCCCCATGCCGTAAGACGACAACAATAAGGGTAAAATAATACGTCTGAAACGATACCCCGCACGTGCACCGTGCACAGCTCCCGCTTCTTCCAGATTGCCACCGATTCGGATCAATGCATCCCGAAGCAGCAGATACAGGAATGGGAACAGGTGCAAGCTCATAATGAGCACCATGCCCCAGAAGCTGAAGAACAGCTCACTCCAGCCCGCAGATGAGGGCACCCATTGCTGAAGGTATCCCCCTTTTTGCATAAACAAAATCCAGCCCATCGATCCGATATACGGCGGGGTCATGAACGGAATCATCAGGATTACATCCACCCAGCGATGCTCGCCCATCCGAGTCTTCGCCATCATCCAGGCCAGCGGTAGCGCCAGCAGCGTGGTTACTGCTACAACGCAGATACCAAGCCAGACGGAATTCAGCAATACACCCGATAGATGATGACCTGTAATCGTGCGAATCGGAGCCATCCAGTCCCATTGTCCGTCCGGATACACACTTTGCCAGAAGATCAGCAAGAGCGGCACGCCAATGCTTATGGTCAGCAGAAAGAGGGCCAGAATCACGCCCACTCTCCGAAAAATTCGGTTGTTGTCCAATACAACAGGTTTCACTACGTTCACCTCACATGACTTTCCACAGACAGCAGGTATTCCTTTTGCCTAATTGTGTCTCTATACTTGTTCTTCTTTGGGTATTTTGCATATGCAAAAGTACTTACTTAAAAGTCTCGGAAAAACGCGCCGCTGTCTCTTCGCCATGTTCGCTCATCCAGTTCCAATCCACTTTAAGTTGTGGAATATCCTTCACATTGGCACGGTTAGTCGCTTCAATGTCTTTGCGGCCTGGGATCAGATAAGCATCTGCAACAAGCTTCTGTGCTTCATCGGACAATAGATAGTCAATGAACGCTTTGGCATTCTCTACATTTGGACTGGATTTCAGAATCGCTGCCGGCCTTGGGCTGATTACCGTGCCTTCCTCAGGATAAACGATATCCAGTGGTTCACCTTTTGCTTTGGAGGAATACGCCATGTAGTCCACACCTGCCGCTACGATGCTTTTGGCACCCGTAATGACTGGATCAAGTGCTTCCTGATTGGCGCCTGCCATCGCTACACCATTGGCTTTATAGGCACTCAGCAGATCCCATCCTTTTTCACCATTCGCACTCAGGTAGCCTGTGATGAAGTCGAGTGCTGAACCTGATAATGTAGGGTCCGGAATGTTCACTGCATCTTTCCACGCAGGCGTAGCCAGCTCTGCCCAACTTGTTGGTGGTGTAGATACCAGTTTGGTGTTATACACAATCCCCAGTGCGGAAGCACTGCTGCTAAAATAGTTGCCCTCTGCATCCGACCAGTCCTTGTTCAGCTTGTCTGCATTGGCTGCTTCAGGGTATGGCATAGTCAGTCCATCGGCTTTCAGAGCCTGTGCGGAAGGTAAAGAGGCCAGGATCACAACGTCTGCAACCGGATTGGATTTCTCAGCTTCCATACGAGCCAGAATTTTGCCTGTCGTTCCTTGGAACATCTCGACTTCAATCCCCGTTTTGTCCGTAAATCCGCTCACGATGTTATCCGCCAGTTTCTGTGGGCCAGCACTATACAAAACCAACTTGCCGCCAGCCGGTTTCGTTGTTTCCGCCGCTGCTGCTGTGTTTCCTTCACCCGCGGGTTGTGCCGCATTGCCTGTGGTTGTGTTCCCTGTACTACATCCGAACAAACTGATACTCATTACCGCAGTTAATAACAGCAGTGCGCTCTTTTTCCGTGTTTTCATACCCAACATATTCGTCCATCTCCCCTGGTTTCTTATAAAATGTGTACCCCTGCTTTCAACTGCGTGCTCGTTCAACAATTTAATATGCCACTGCGATCGCTTCGTTCTGCTTCATACTCGGGTGGTCATAACCGTCCATTCGGCATATCCGCTCAGGGGTTACATAGAGCTGCACCCGCTCCCCTACGCGCACTCTTTGGTTCATATAGGCTGTCCATACGCCAAGCCCTTCCATCTGAACTCGTACTTCATAACGCTCGCCTACATAGCTGACACTAAGTACCGTCCCCGGATAACACAGATCGTCATGACCTGTTTTGTTCCAGGTGACATGCTCTGGTCGCACCATCGATTGATTAGGCGTGAGCCAGTTGGACTTTCCGATAAACGAAGCGACATACGGATCACTTGGTGCCGAGTAGATCGTTTCCGGGCTTCCTTTTTGCAATATCCTCCCCTTCTGCATCACCACAATCTCATCCGACATCGACATCGCTTCAATCTGATCATGTGTGACGTACAGCGCAGTCAGTCCCATGTCCCGGACCAGCGACATCATCTCAATCCGCATCTCTTCCCGAAGTACAGCATCCAGTGCACTCAGTGGCTCATCGAACAGGATCACACCAGGTCTGACCGCTACGGCTCTGGCAAAAGCAACCCGTTGCTGCTGTCCACCAGACAGCTGATGAGGATATCGATCTTCCATGCCTTGCAGGCGAACCATGCCAAGCGCTTCGTTCACCTTTTGTCGCAGATCAGATTTCTGTTTTCCGGCCTTCAGGCCAAACGCTACATTTTCGTATACGGTCATATGCGGCCATAATGCAAAATCCTGAAACACCATGCCCAGATTACGCTTGTGTGTTGGTATATCAATCCGCTTCGCCGCAGAGTAGATACACTGACCATCTGCACGAATCTCCCCCGCGTCCGGCTGTTCCAGCCCGGCCAACATGCGGAGCAGTGTTGTTTTGCCACAGCCCGATGGGCCGAGCAGGGTCGTGAACTTTCCATGTTCAAGCGTTAGATCTGTTGGCAGCAGTGCGGGTGTTTGATTAAATGATTTTTGAATTCCTGTCATCTCTAATTTCATAAGCATCCCTGCCTGTCTTCTGTTACTTGATCTCTTGCACTGTTCTCAGTCTAACGTCCGCTTTCGCGAGTTGTATGTCTTGTATGTAAAATTGGAATTAACTTTTTAGATGAATTCTGTTGATGTTCATAGATTAAATCTATAGTAGGTGAACTAAATTAATTTTCATGTTGTCGCTTCGATTACAGCACCATCTTCCGATCGCTGTTATCCCCAGAATTCTTATATTCCCTTTATGAAGGGAGAAATCCGGGGATAAAGGCGAAGCTTATGCTTCCGAAGCAGCTTTCTTCCAGAAAGCTTTTGGCTTCGCTTCTTCAGATTGGTTCTGTACTCTCCGTCTTTATGAAAAATATTAGATCATCTTATATATTGGGCTAGTAGAAGTGAAAGGAGTGTTGGGACATTGAATCTGATCAAACTACAAATTGTTGAGCTGATCGATAAGCATCATCACATGACAAGCGTGGCCGAGTTAATGGGGATCAAGCAACCTACCGTTACATTTCATATGAAGTCATTGGAGGAAGAGATGGGCGTGCGATTATTCGAATCGCGTAGTGGAAAGACATTTTTAACCGAAGCCGGACAGGCTTTGCTCCACTATTCCGTCAAAATCAATGCTCTGACCCAAGAGGCAAGGCGGGTCGTAAAGGAATATGACAGTCTCTATCGGGGCACCCTGCACATTGGAGCAAGCTATGTACCAGCTACATATTTGCTGCCCACCATACTAAATACCTTTTCTCAGGAGTTCCCGGGCATCCGTATCGTCTTATCCGTCAAACCATCACCTGTTATTCGCGAAATGTTAATTAGGCATCAGATTGATCTGGGTGTGATCTCTTCTGAGCCATTTGTTGGACCCGCCCTGCAAGCTGAGACGCTGTGTGAAGATGACTTAGTATTAATCTGCTCTCCGCAACATGGGTTGGCCCAGAAGGATGCATTAATACCTGATCATATCGCGCAGATTCCTTTTGCCTTACATGGCAATGAATCCAGTACACGGCGGCTAACCAATCAATGGCTTGCGCAACATGACATTCGTTTGCGTAGCACGGTGGAGATGGATTCCCTGGAAGCGATCAAACAGCTGGTGTTAATTGGGGGGCATGTCTCATTCATGTCTCGTATGGCGGTACAGTGGGAGGAACAGCACGGGCTCATTCAAGTTCTTCCCATTCCCGGAGAGCAAGCGCCGCGCCATATCTATACGGTACATAACAAGGACCGCCACCCTTCAGTTCAGGTAAACCGCTTCAAAGAAGTGCTGCGAGAGGTGAGTCACGGCTCCCCCATTTTCCATAGCTGATTGCCCTCATCCTCTATAAACTATCGTTTGCCATTCATCAAATCTATGCAGGGTTAACGCAATGTGCACTTCCCTTTAATCGCTTTCATATATTCGGGCGATAAAGTGGGATCTGTACGTTAATCCAGATTAGGAGAGTGATTGGTTTTGAAAAAGTGGAAAAAGGTAACCGCCTCATTGATGCTGAGCATCGTAACATTGGGAAGTGGAATGACATTTGTGGGAGCACCACAGGCTTCTGCTGCTGCCAACGCCGTTCCTGCTTATGAAGTAAAGTTTCTGGCCAAGCCGGAACTTGTATTGAATACAGATGGGACACCACGCAGTGAAGTGATCCAGACACTCGGCCTAAATTCCACGCCAAGAAATATTAACGTAGAGTACTTCGACACCAATGCTCTCGGATTGGATCAACAAGGATGGAACGTTCGTTTTCGCAAAAAGGATGATAAAAATAACTACGAATTGACTTATAAAAAACGCTATCCTGTAATCAATGGCGACATTAATGCAGCGCTGACTCTGGCTAACCAAGAGGGTTTTGATCAATCGGATGATAATTACGAGGCTGAGATTGATTGGGGATACGGCAAACAGACGCTGAGCTTCTCCAACACCAAAAAAGTCGATACCAAAGCGACAGGAGTCCAACTTCCTTCCCAGCAAGAAGCCTTGAACATGTTACTGGACAAGCTTCCGGGCAAATTGAAAAACTGGTCTGCCTCCAACTGGGGCAAGCAGCAATTGACTCAATCCCGTGCATATGGTCCAATCACATTCCAACGATATGAAGGTACATGGAGTGGTCAAGAGCTTACACTCGAAGTATGGCCGATCCGTGACGCAGCAGGTACAGGTATTGAGAATATCGTAGAGGTTTCTTTCAAAACCGATGATGCTGTAGCCGTATCCGGACTGCGTACCCAACTGTTGCAGTTGCTGGAGAACAACAACTGGCTGATTCCTGCCGATGGCTTGAAAACACAGACCATTCTGGAAAGATACTAATCGCTAGATCTAACAAAAAAGACAAGTTCCTCTTCCTGCGGACATCGTAGGAGAGGGCTTGTCTTTTTTTGCGTAGTGAATTAAATCATCTGTCATTTAAGTAATTCTACGATTAACATCGGTTGAGATTTTACTGGTTATTCCCTCAACAGTTTGGATGATGGGAAATATGTATTGGCTATTTTACAACTCGGTGACCTATATCAATTCAATTTATAGTGGAGAGTTACGCGGTTCAATGATCAGAGTTTCTACAGTCTTATAATTCCATCACTTGAGTTTCGCGCGAATAGCTGGCCCTCGATTTCCCATAGAAATGCTTTAGCGTGCGCAGGCTTCATAAATCTTAATACTATCGGACGTACCCTACCATTCATCTCGTAGTGTATTACGAGATAATTTCTCGAATTTGAGCTACCTGTTCTTTTTGGATATCCTGCACTCCCGATTTTTCTTAATGAGAGTTCAAGCGTTTGCTGACCACTTTGAATATATAAGTTCCCATTACCTATCAGCACATCCACCCGCCTGCCTTCCGCAACTTGTGGAAGCCCTGACTGATGAATCCCTACTGCATGTAACCTTGATCCGAACTGCTGTTTTAGTTTATTGGATCGACTCGTCGTTCGAATACCAAATATCGAAACTAAGATAATAAAACCAAGTATAAACCACATTCTATATACCCCCTTCGCTTTCTCTTGTGTATATCATTTCATATTATCATATGGACTTCTTATTTGTATGACAATATGCAATAATTGATAATGATTCTCAAACACATCATATGTAATGTTACTATTGCAAGTTAAGGAGGGATTCTGGTGACTTTGCAAGTCTTTCCACTGATATATAACGGTGACCATACCCGTGACCTATATGCAAGATTCAAGACATCCGAAGTTCTCGATCAAGCGTCTTTTCTTACCCCATTCGTATTAGCGGACTCACATCTTCTGCTCATCTGTACTGGCGGTGAAGCCGATATTCGTATTGGGCATAGGCAAAATCATGCCACCATCGGCAAGATGTATCTAATCCTGCCAGGAACAGCGATAAAATATACACCGGATGAGGTTCATCCTTTACAAGGCATCGCGATATATTTTGATATGTTGAAGCCTCTCTCCGATATCAATAAAGCTACTTCCGGCTCTACTGTAATGGAGGTATACCAAAAAGGGTTACTTCGTTCATCTTACGCTGATGAATTACCGCATGAACTTTTTCAGGAATGTACCAGAATTGCCTCCCAGCTCCATGAATGCATCTCTGTACCTCAAGAAAATCGTCCATTTCGTATTCAGACTTTGATGCATGAATTGTTAACCCATGTGTATGCTCCTCCCAAAGAAAGTGCAATAGGAGATTCCGAACACACCTCTGCTTTGGATCAAACGCTTGAACTTATTGAGCTTGGATATGCTGAGCATCTTTCTCGTGAAGTTCTTGCCGGAGTGGCAGGCATGAGTGTGTGGCACTATTCGCGGGTATTCAAAAACAGCACTGGCATCAGTCCCATGGAATACGTGAATAGCATCCGCATGGACCGGGCCAAAGAGATGCTGCTCGTCCCCGGCCAAACCATCAAACATATCGCCTCACAGGTTGGTTTTCAGGACGAGTTTTACTTTAGTCGCAAATTCAAAAAATATGTTGGCGTGTCTCCCTCCACCTATCAGCGGCAGAAACGCAGCAAAATTGCGGCTCTCTCCTTCGGAACCACCGGCCATCTGCTGGCATTACAGATCATCCCCCATGCGGCATTGATCGATAATCGACGTGATCAACACAGGAATCTGTTTTTCTCGAATATCCCTTATCATCTGGGACGTAGCAAACGCATGAATCCTCATATCTGGCAAACCAACGTTGAGTTGTTGATGCAAGCGAGCCCGGACCTCATACTCTGTAATGAGTACGAAGCCCATACGTTAAAAAGAACACTGCAGCGAATTGCGCCTACCATCGTTATCCCCTGGAAAGGATTGAGCTGGCGGGAACACTTCGTACAAGTTGCCTCCATTGTGGGACAACAACAAGAAGCTCAGCTATGGTTGGAACAGTATGATGACAAAGTAGCCTATGCCAAAGAGCAACTTAGTCATCTAATCGGTAAGGATACGGTCTCCATTATTCATATCATGATGGGTCATCTGTTAATCTACGGGCGACGCAATGGGGGCGCTGTTCTATATAACGACCTTGGCGTGTCCCCTTCACACGATCTGCTTCCAGGGCAAGTCTATCGTGCAATGGATGAACAGGAGTTGCCTCAAATGGTTGGAGATCGCATGTTACTGATTGTGGATCAGGACTCAGAATCCCAGCAACGTTGGCATAAACTACAACATACTCAGCTATGGCAACATTTGATGCCCGTGCAGAACAAGCATGTATATCTGCTAGATGAAATGCCTTGGTTGGATTATTCACCGTATGCTCATGATCAGATCATCGATGAAACCCTGAAACTTTTTGGTGGAACTCAGCACATTAATCCATGACCGGATAGCACAGAAGGCTATGTCTCCCCCAACATGAGACCGCTACAATATATAGTGTACTGAGAATCAATATCATTAGAAACACAGGGGGATTATGATGTACAAACAGCATTATGTCAAAATAACGGGGATACTGTTCATACTCGCCATGTTACTTGTTGCGTGTGGGCAGACACCTGCAAGCACTTCGCAGCCATCTGCAGATGGCGTAAAATCAGCTGCGGGTACAGATGGCGACTCATCCACTGAATCAGCTACTAAGACCGTGGAGAGCGCCAGTGGCAGCAAAGAAATCCCGGCACATCCTGAACGGATTGTGTCCATTAATATGGAGGATATTCTCCTCTCCTTGGAGGTACCACTGGTACTTGCTACACCTATTGGCCGGCAAGATTATCTGAATGAGCAACTTGAAGCCCAAGGCGTGGCTGTCGAACCCATTAATGAAAGTGTCAATTTTGAAGCTGTAGTCAGCGCCAATCCGGACCTCATTATTGCCAATGCCAGTTTGGATGCCAAAATTCTCGAACAACTCGAGAAGATCGCGCCTACGATCACTTATGATCGCCGTAATTGGCAGGAATCTATCGTGCAGGTAGCTACTGCGCTAGATATTGAAGAGCGGGCTGAACAGCTTTTACAAAAAAATAAAGATCAAGTAACTAAAGCTCAGAAGCTCGCAGCCGATATCACCAAGACCAAACCTACAGCTGCATTCCTGCGCCTGGAAGAGAAAGATATGCGTTTGTTCTTCTCGTCCATTCCTTCCACGCCATTTACAGCTTCCAGTTATGTAGAAGCGGGTTATGAGGTTGGATTCACTCCCGACGCACTCGTTACGAAACTTGAGGCGGAGAATCCGGAACGGATGAATGCCAGTATCTCGGTTGAGCTTTTGCCTGAAATCAAAGCAGACTATCTGTTTATCGTGTCTATTAGCTCAGATGGGTCAGCTGAAGCGTTGCAAAAAACAAAAGATGAACTCAATGAAATCCAGCAACTCCAAGTATGGAAAAGCCTACCCGCTGTTCAAAATGGTCATGTCTATGTCCTCAATGCTAAGAAATGGCTCATTGACGGCCCCATTGCCGAATCGCTCAAACGTAATGAAATGCTCGAAGTTCTTGGACTACCTGCTCCATAATAGTCAATATACCTCTGTTTCATCCACAACAAACAAAAGGAGATTCACCGGATTTTCGGTGGATCTCCTTTATATTTAATATTCCAAATGGTCTCATTCAGTCCTGTTTCATGAAAAATCATTCTACATGCTTAACATTTAAATGCACTTCATGTACACCCTTCTCTTCCTGCAATTAATTAGGGATAGGTAATCATCAAAATCATATATAACTTTCCGGCTTTTAATATATTTTGAAATTTTGGGCTGTTTCAATCCCAAGTGCACTCTGGATAAACGTATTAGCCACTTTCTCTACAGGTACAGGATTAAATCCAATAAAGAAATCCTTATATTTTTCCGCCGACTCTACAAACAGATTAGGACTAACCGAATTCAAACGAATGCCTCTTGGTAACTCAAACGCTGCCGCTTTGGCAAACGAATCAATAGCCCCATTGACCATAGCACTTGATGCGCCTTTCTCAATAGGGTGGTCTTGTATAATGCCACTAACCAGCGTGAAACTCCCCTTGTCGTTAATATAGTGCTGTCCAATCAATACGATATTGACCTGTCCAAGCAGTTTACCCTGCACACTAATCATATTGTTCTCAGGTGTCAGTTCTTCGAGTTTCGCATAATGGGTCTGGCCCGCCGCCACAATGACGTAATCAATATTTCTCACCGTTTCGAAGAGGGTAGTAATACTCTCTGTCGACGTCATATCCACCTGAACATCCCCGGATTGTCTACCTGCTGTAATAACCTTAACGGAATAATCTCTCAGTTTCGCAACGACGGCTTTACCTAATGTTCCGTTTCCACCAATGACCAGAGCTCTTTTCATTACTGTTTGTCCTCCTTTATAAATAAATACGGTTAATCAGATACGAATTGTTCTATTTATTTAAACAAAGATTCCATCCTTAATCAAATGACAATTGACCCTATTTTAAATAAATTACACTTATTCTTTTTAACACAAAAAAAGCCTTTGCTATAAGCAAAGGCTCTTCTATATGTTACTAGGAAGCGGGTGATGGGAATCGAACCCACGCTATTAGCTTGGAAGGCTAAAGTTCTACCATTGAACTACACCCGCAAATAAAAAAAATCGGGATGACACGATTTGAACATGCGACCCCCTGGTCCCAAACCAGGTGCTCTACCAAGCTGAGCTACATCCCGATACTTATGAGAATAATGGCGCGCCCTGAGAGATTCGAACTCCCGGCCTTTTGATTCGTAGTCAAACGCTCTATCCAGCTGAGCTAAGGGCGCAAATATTGGAGCGGAAGACGGGAATCGAACCCGCGACCCTCGCCTTGGCAAGGCGATGCTCTACCGCTGAGCCACTTCCGCAAAACATATGGTGCGGTCGAGAGGACTCGAACCTCCACGGGGGTTAGCCCACACGGACCTGAACCGTGCGCGTCTGCCAATTCCGCCACGACCGCAAAATATAATGGTGAGTCATGAAGGGCTCGAACCTTCGACACCCTGATTAAAAGTCAGGTGCTCTACCAACTGAGCTAATGACTCGTAATGAAATGGCTGGGGATATAGGATTTGAACCTATGCATGACGGAGTCAAAGTCCGTTGCCTTACCGCTTGGCTAATCCCCATTAAAAAATCATGGGGCGATCGAGGGGAATTGAACCCCCGAATGCCGGATCCACAAACCGGTGCGTTAACCACTTCGCCACGACCGCCATAGAGTAAGCCATTCATCCACTAAGAGTATCTTAGTATTAACAATTTTACTTGTAATATACATTCTATCACAAATTCAGATGTAAATACTAAAAATGGTGCCGGCGAGAGGACTTGAACCCCCAACCTACTGATTACAAGTCAGTTGCTCTACCAGTTGAGCTACACCGGCACGGTGTATATTCAATTAAAAAATGGCGGAACCGACGGGATTCGAACCCGCGATCTCCTGCGTGACAGGCAGGCATGTTAGGCCAACTACACCACGGTTCCAGATCACTTTCTCAAGGAAAGTTAATTGCGGGGGCAGGATTTGAACCTGCGGCCTTCGGGTTATGAGCCCGACGAGCTACCGGGCTGCTCCACCCCGCGTCGTTATAAAGTTATATGGTGGAGGCTGAGGGGATCGAACCCCCGACCCTCTGCTTGTAAGGCAGATGCTCTCCCAGCTGAGCTAAGCCTCCATAATATGACCCGTAGGGGATTCGAACCCCTGTTACCTCCGTGAAAGGGAGGTGTCTTAACCCCTTGACCAACGGGCCTTGCTAAAAAAATATCTGGCGGAGAGAGAGGGATTCGAACCCTCGAGACGCTTGTGACGCCTACACGATTTCCAATCGTGCTCCTTCGGCCAGCTCGGACACCTCTCCATATGGCTCCCCGAACAGGGCTCGAACCTGTGACAACTCGATTAACAGTCGAGTGCTCTACCAACTGAGCTATCAGGGAATGGTGGAGCCAAGCGGGATCGAACCGCTGACCTCCTGCTTGCAAGGCAGGCGCTCTCCCAGCTGAGCTATGGCCCCATACACTGTGTATTTCTTGTTGTGGTCTTGCTATGGGCCCTGGTGGACTCGAACCACCGGCCTCACCCTTATCAGAGGTGCGCTCTAACCAACTGAGCTAAGGGCCCTAATCCCTTATTCCTTAGCAAGGGGGGCAAAAAAAATACCCCAAAGGGAAATCGCTTGGCGGCGTCCTACTCTCCCAGGACCCTGCGGTCCAAGTACCATCGGCGCTAGAGGGCTTAACGGTCGTGTTCGGGATGGGTACGTGTGGAACCCCTCCGCCATCGCCACCAAACGCCGTAGCTTACATTTCAGAGATCGTTCTCTGAAAACTAGATTCGAAACGAAACACGCGAATTATCACTTGCTATTGGATAAGCCCTCGACCGATTAGTACTGGTCAGCTCCATGCATTGCTGCACTTCCACCCCCAGCCTATCTACCTCGTCGTCTTCAAGGGGTCTTACATACTGGGAAATCTCATCTTGAGGGGGGCTTCACGCTTAGATGCTTTCAGCGTTTATCCCGTCCGTACATAGCTACCCAGCGGTGCTCCTGGCGGAACAACTGGTACACCAGCGGTACGTCCATCCCGGTCCTCTCGTACTAAGGACAGCTCCTCTCAAATTTCCTACGCCCACGACAGATAGGGACCGAACTGTCTCACGACGTTCTGAACCCAGCTCGCGTACCGCTTTAATGGGCGAACAGCCCAACCCTTGGGACCTACTTCAGCCCCAGGATGCGATGAGCCGACATCGAGGTGCCAAACCTCCCCGTCGATGTGGACTCTTGGGGGAGATAAGCCTGTTATCCCCAGGGTAGCTTTTATCCGTTGAGCGATGGCCCTTCCATGCGGTACCACCGGATCACTAAGCCCGACTTTCGTCCCTGCTCGACTTGTAGGTCTCGCAGTCAAGCTCCCTTATGCCTTTGCACTCTTCGAATGATTTCCAACCATTCTGAGGGAACCTTTGGGCGCCTCCGTTACTCTTTAGGAGGCGACCGCCCCAGTCAAACTGCCCACCTGACACTGTCCCCGCACCGGATTACGGTACCAGGTTAGAACCTAGATACGATCAGGGTGGTATCCCAACGTTGCCTCCACACAAGCTGGCGCTCACACTTCAAAGGCTCCCACCTATCCTGTACAGATCGTACCCAAATTCAATATCAAGCTGCAGTAAAGCTCCATGGGGTCTTTCCGTCTTGTCGCGGGTAACCTGCATCTTCACAGGTATTAAAATTTCACCGGATCTCTCGTTGAGACAGCGCCCAAGTCGTTACGCCATTCGTGCGGGTCAGAATTTACCTGACAAGGAATTTCGCTACCTTAGGACCGTTATAGTTACGGCCGCCGTTTACTGGGGCTTCGGTTCACAGCTTCGGATTGCTCCTAACCACTCCCCTTAACCTTCCAGCACCGGGCAGGCGTCAGCCCGTATACTTCGCCTTACGGCTTCGCACAGACCTGTGTTTTTGCTAAACAGTCGCTTGGGCCTTTTCACTGCGGCCCCCTCGTGCTATTCACACTACCGGGGCACCCCTTCTCCCGAAGTTACGGGGTCATTTTGCCGAGTTCCTTAACGAGAGTTCTTCCGCGCGCCTTAGAATACTCTTCTCGCCTACCTGTGTCGGTTTGCGGTACGGGCACCATCACCTGGCTAGAGGCTTTTCTTGGCAGTGTGAGATCATGACCTTCGCTACTATAATTTTCGCTCCCCATCACAGCTTAGCCTTACAATGTGCGGATTTGCCTACACATCAGCCTTACTGCTTAGACGGACATCCATCAGTCCGCGTCACTACCCTACTGCGTCCCCCCATTGCTCATAACGGCTTACGGTGGTACAGGAATTTCGACCTGTTGTCCTTCGACTACGCCTTTCGGCCTCGCCTTAGGTCCCGACTTACCCTGAGCGGACGAGCCTTCCTCAGGAACCCTTAGGCTTTCGGCGGATCAGATTCTCACTGATCTTTTCGTTACTCATACCGGCATTCTCACTTGTATAATGTCCAGCGCTCCTTACGGTACACCTTCAACCCTTATACAACGCTCCCCTACCCCTGATGCAAAGCATCAAGCCATAGCTTCGGTGGTGTGTTTAGCCCCGTTACATTTTCGGCGCAGAGTCACTCGACCAGTGAGCTATTACGCACTCTTTCAATGATGGCTGCTTCTAAGCCAACATCCTGGTTGTCTGTGCAACTCCACATCCTTTCCCACTTAACACACACTTGGGGACCTTAGCTGATGGTCTGGGCTGTTTCCCTTTTGACAATGGATCTTAGCACTCACTGTCTGACTCCCGGAAGTAAGTCTATGGCATTCGGAGTTTGACTGAGCTTGGTAACCCTTGCGGGCCCCGCACCCAATCAGTGCTCTACCTCCACGACTCTGTTTTCCGAGGCTAGCCCTAAAGCTATTTCGGGGAGAACCAGCTATCTCCGAGTTCGATTGGAATTTCTCCGCTACCCCCACCTCATCCCCGCATTTTTCAACATGCGTGGGTTCGGGCCTCCAGTGCGTGTTACCGCACCTTCACCCTGGACAGGGGTAGATCACCCGGTTTCGGGTCTACGTCCACGTACA
>NZ_LELF01000039.1:0-180612 GCF_001029205.1 Paenibacillus sp. VT-400
GACCAGTACTAATCGGTCGAGGGCTTATCCAATAGCAAGTGATAATTCGCATGTTTCGTTTCGAATCTAGTTTTCAGAGAACGATCTCTGAAATGTAAGCTAAGCTATGCGTTTGGTGGCGATGGCGGAGGGGTTCCACACGTACCCATCCCGAACACGACCGTTAAGCCCTCTAGCGCCGATGGTACTTGGACCGCAGGGTCCTGGGAGAGTAGGATGCCGCCAAGCAATAGGAAGACACACTTGAATGATTTCGAGTGTGTCTTTTTGTTTTATCTAATCTGATCTATGAAAGAGGAACAGCTCACATTTGTTGGGCTTTTTCTTATTATTGTCCTCTCACTTAACTTACACGGTTGTAAGGCAATTGTAAGTTAGATCAATACAATCAATCTAGGGCCTCCTGTATACTAACCCTATCCATCGATGAGGTTGATTTTCAGGGGGAGTTGGCGTGAGGCTTATTGAAATTTTATTATTCTTCTCAAGTGTTTGTTTATTGGCATTTTTGTTCATTCCCAATCCACGTATACGAAGAATAGCTTTGCTCCTGACAAGCGGAGCAGGCTCCATTTTTTTAGTGATACATCTTCTTGTCGAAGGATACAGAATTCAGCTTTTATTTTTATACGGATTTACGATCCTGATGTTCATGTTTTCTCTTATAAAAGTTGTTCGAACGCAGAAAGGCGTGTGGCCAGTCTCCCGAATTCTTAGAGTGCTTAGTCCCCTTTTTATTGCAATTGGGCTGATCGCAACAGTCTGTTTCCACTATGTGTTTCCGGTTTTTGACCTTCCAGCACCAACTGGCAAGTTAAAAGTAGGCACACAAGTCTTTCATTTCGTCGATCCAAACCGGAAGGAGACATTCGGGAAATCAGAGACAGGCAAGAGAGAATTAATGGTTCAGGTATGGTATCCGGCTGAAGCTGGCAATGGGAAGTATACTCCATTTATCCCTAATCCCCGAATCTTATCTTATATGGCGGAGAGTTATGGCCTCCCCGGGTTTACTTTTCAACACCTGAAGTATGTACCCAGTCATGCATACTTTGCGACTGAAGTCTCTTCAGCTGAGGTCTCATACCCACTGGTTCTTGCAAATCCCGGCTTTGGTTCCTCCAGGTTTCTTCACACGTCACAAGCCGAAAATCTGGCGAGTCACGGATATATCGTGGCAGTGATCGACCACACCTATAATACATTTGCAACTGAGTTTCCGGACGGTCAAATCACGACCAATACAACCAGCGATTTGTTTTCACCCGAACATGATTACAGAACAGAAAGAGAAAAACGTGACGAGTTGGGAAAAGTGTTAACCGCCGATGTGGTGTTTGCGCTGGACCAATTCGAACTGATTCAATCGGGGAAAATTCCAAGTCAGCTAAAAGGGAGGGTGGATCTGGGTCATATCGGAGTGTTTGGTCATTCCATTGGAGGAGCGACGGCCTATGATGCTTCTTACGATCCACGAATAAAAGCTGGGATAGACCTTGATGGAGGACTTTATGGTCTGCATGACAAAGAGGGCCTGCGGAAGCCGATTTTGTTCATGAACTCGGAAAGTGGATACGAAAAATTAAAAATGTTGATCGATCACCGAGTTTACACGGACGCTGAACTTAAGCGTATGGGTAATACAAGAGAGTGGGTGGATCAAGAAAAGAAAGACAAACAGTTGGAGCTTGATCGGATGCGTAAAACAGTTGCCGCAGGGGGACAAGTTCTCTATATCGATAATGCGGAGCATTTAAATTTTGCAGACGTGCAGTTCATTTCTCCAATTTTCAAAATTCTGGGTATTACAGGCAAGATTGCGCCCGATAGAGCGAATTTCATTATTAATTCCTATATGCTGGATTTCTTTGATATGTATCTGAAAGAAAAGGGCGGAATTCTAATGAACGGACCCGATAGTCGGTTCCCGGAAGTGAAGTTCATAACCCCGTTATTATAATTATGGAATAGGTTGTCGATATTGCGACAACCTGTTTTTTTATGAGATTTTGTATTCGTTTCTTCAAACGTAGCTAGCAGAAATGTCAATCCCCCGTCCCCGTTATTGAGGTTCACCTTAACCTGTAATTTTTAATTCGACTGATGTAACCCTTTTATAAGGACAAAGTGTCTATAAAAAGCTCGTAAATAGGGTAATGGTTCAGAAACATCTCTTCACTCGCATAAAATTAATGCTGATTTCAAGTATAAATCGAGTAAATATTATAAAAAAATTAGTACCAAGTACTAAGACTTAGTGCTATAATAGTAAAAAACAAGTGAGGTGACTACCGGTATGAATCATCAATCAAAGGCAACCATCACGGCAATGGGGACATATGTACCGGATCGAATATTAACGAATGCTGATCTGGAGAAATTGGTCGAGACAAGTGACGAATGGATTGTACAGCGTACTGGTATGAGAGAACGGCGAATTGCAGCTGAAGATCAATTTGTATCTGACCTAGCTACGAAGGCTGTAGAAGATATGATACGTCGTTATGATGTAAGTGTAGAAGATGTGGATATGATCCTTGTGGCTACAAGTACACCTGAATATGCTTTCCCAAGTACAGCATCCAGAGTACAGGCTAATCTTAAGATCCCACACACAGGCGTACTCGATTTAAATGCTGCATGCGCAGGTTTTACCTACGGACTACAGCTAGCCGACAGTCTGGTGACCAGTGGAATGTACCGCAAAGTACTGGTTATTGGAGCAGAGACATTATCCAAAATTACGGATTACACAGACCGCACGACTTGTGTACTGTTTGGTGATGGAGCGGGGGCCTTCTTGGTGGAGAGATCATCGGGTGCTGAAGGTGACTTTATGGCAGCCATATCAGGTACACATGGAGAAGGCGGTGTACATCTCTATAAGAGTGGTCTGTCTTCGGAGATGAATGGTGTGCCTTTACAGGGCGAAGGTTGTTTAGTTCAGAATGGGCGAGAGATTTATAAGTGGGCTGTACGGACGATTCCAGAGCAATTGGGTAAACTTATAACGAAAGCTGAATTAAGCCCTGACCAGATTGACTGGTTTGTCCCGCATAGTGCCAACATGAGAATGATTGAAGCTGTTTGCGAACGTGGTCCGGTTCCTTTGGAACGTACTTTAACCAGTGTCGAGTATCGGGGGAACACATCTGCTGCTTCCATTCCGCTTGCTTTACAGCTTGCAGTGGATGAAGGGAAATTGAAAGAAGGACAGAACGTAGCTCTCTTTGGCTTTGGCGGTGGTCTGACGTACGCAGGTCTGGTGCTGAAATGGGGCGTGCCAGGCAACGTTCAGGAATGAGTAACATCCGACGGTATGCAACACAAAAATAAATAGAGAACATAAAAGAGACCACCCAAACTTCATGCTGTCATGAAGAAGGTGGTCTCTTTAGTGGGTTAACTCGTTTCAAAAAAGTGATATGATTGCATCTATTTTTTGTGTTAACCGGAATTGCTTAATCCCATAAATATTTTACGGCGTAAGCTTAGGTGCTTGGCGGTGATGTGTACCTTGTTCGTAGCTGTAAGCCAGCTTGATCAAGGTACCTTCATCAAAGGCACGACCCAGAAATTCCATACCTACTGGCAAACCATCAGTTGTGAAACCAGCAGGTACAGTAATCGCCGGGAAGCCGGAGAAAGGACTCAATCGGTTGTTACCACCAGAGTTTTGTCCTTCGCCAATAACACCAGCGGCTTGTGTGGACGTAGGGTAGATGATGGCATCCAGGTTATTATCTGCCATAACTTTCAGTAGGGACTCACGTGTAACTTGGGTACGTTTCAGGACGATGTCCTTGTATTCGGTAGTCTCCAACGTTTGGCGTGCATCCCGAGTCTTCATGGATTGCTCCTGAGATTTGTCGAACTCTCCGGAAGCGATGATCTCGGACAGACTGTGATATGGAGCGTCTGCACCCAATGAGTCCAGATAGTCATTCAACTGGAACTTGAATTCATATCCACTAAGGCTTGGATATTTATTGATCTCAGTCAAGTTCGGGATGGAGATGGGAACTGCGGTAGCGCCCAGTGTCTTCAATTCTTCCACAGCGGTGTTGATCACGTCAGCAACGGCTTTTTCTTCAGCTTTGGTACTTGGGATGAGTTCTGTGGCCACACCGATGCGTGCACCTTTCAGTCCGTTTACATCCAGGAAGTCTGTATAGCTGGAAGGGATTTTTCCAACCGCGTAAGCTGTAGCGACATCCTTTTTATCATATCCGGCTGTAGCATCCAACATGATTGTAGCGTCACTAACCGTACGAGCCATAGGTCCACCTACATCCTGTGTCAAAGCCAGTGGAATAATGCCTTCACGGCTGGACAGTCCGATGGTTGGGCGGATACCCACAAGGCTGTTGAAGCTGGATGGGATTCGGATCGAACCGCCAGTGTCTGTACCCATGCCGGCTGCAGCAAAGTTTGATGCAATGGCTGCGCCTGTTCCACCGCTTGAGCCACCTGGATAATGGTCCAGGGCGTAAGGGTTCAGTGTTTGTCCGCCTAATGAGCTGGATGTCGTGATGCCGAATGCGAATTCATGCAGGTTCGTTTTGCCCAAAATAATGGCGCCAGCTGCTTTGAGTTTCTTCACTTGTTCAGCATCGTGAGCAGGAATGGAATCTTTCAGACAGATACAGCCTGCGGTTGTCGGCATGTCATTGGTATCGAAATTGTCTTTCACCAGAATCGGAACGCCATGCAGAGGCCCGCGGGCACCTTGTGCTGCACGTTCTTCATCCAATTGCTCCGCAATTTGGAGTGCATCCGGGTTCAGGGTTAATACGGCGTTGATGCTTACACCTTGATCATCGTATTTTTCAATGCGGTCCAGATATTTTTGAACCAGTTCTTTTGATGTCAGTTTTCCTTGCGTCATTGCAGTCTGGAGATCCATGATGGTTGCTTCCTCCAGGACAAACGGTTTTATGTAGTTATAAATGCGGTCTTTCAGTATGGAGAGGTCATTCTCGGTAAGTACAGCGTTTGGAAGGAAGAGGGAATCGGTATAACCTTTCATTAGCCCTGCCGTATTCAATGCACCAACAGCACCTGCGAAAGTGGCTTCATCCGGGACATCTTTGAATGATACGGTAGTCGAATCCAGCTTGAGCCATTGTTGCAAGGCGACCGCAGCATCTTTACGTTGTACGGTTGTGCCGGAGAGCTTGTCCATGGTAAAAGGAACACCTGCAAGTGTAGCCGCTTCTTCCATAGCCTGAACAAATGCTACCGGAGTTGCTGGCGCTTTTCCTTTGGATACAGCTGCTACTGTTGTTTTACTCGTAGGCGTTGCCGTTGCGGCTGATGCCGAAGGTACCGTTTCTCCCCATGTTGTGGCAACAACAGCACCTGCCAGTAACAAAGCCCCACTTTTTTTCAATACAGATCCATGATAAGTCATGCATCCACGCTCCCTTCCTGTGTCTCATTGATGTGTGTAGCGATTCTGTTTCTATGCTTTTGACACATTGTATAGTTATGTCAGGTAATCTTACAATGTTTATATTTATCCAAAAAAACGTATACATCAATACTTTATAGTGTTAATACTTATTCATGCTTCTGTTTACATGTACTCATAAAAACTATTACATAATATAATGTTAATAAATATAACATCATTTTAATAAGTTTATTAAACATGAGGTTACAGGATGCGAGTAGTTAGGAAGTAGAGATGACAGAGCATACCTTTAGCGTGAAATGATATAATGAAAAGATAGGAATAGAAGAGACATAAGGTATTACAGAGAGGAAGAGATATGAAGTGAAGACATTGGTACTCGCAGAAAAACCATCTGTAGCACGCGAAATAGCCAGAGTTATGGGTGCGCGTGATAAACATAAAAGTTATATGGAAGGCCCGAAATATATCGTTACCTGGGCGCTTGGACATCTGGTTGGATTAGCTGAACCCGAGGATTACGACAAAAAGTATGCAACATGGAATCTGGAGGACCTGCCCATTCTGCCAGATCGTACGAAACTGAAAGTACTTAAAGAGACCAACCATCAATATAAAGCCGTGCAGCAGCTGATGAAGCGTCAGGATGTGGGTGAGCTTGTCATTGCGACGGATGCAGCACGTGAGGGAGAATTGCTGGCTCGTTGGATCATGCAGATGGCGGGGTGGAAAAAATCTTTTAAACGCCTGTGGATTTCATCCCAGACAGATAAGGCGATCAAAGACGGATTTGCTTCGCTGAAGCCAGGCAGTCAGTTCGACCGCCTCTATGAATCTGCACGTTGCCGGGCGGAGGCTGACTGGATGATCGGACTTAACGTGACCCGTGCATTAACCGTTCGTTTCAATGCCCAGTTGTCTGCTGGACGTGTACAAACTCCGACCTTGGGCATGATTATGGACAGGGAAAATGAAATTAACGGTTTCCGCTCGCAGGAGTATGAGACGTTAACGGCAGACATGGGAGGTTTTCAGGCTGTGTGGCGGGCAGCTGGAGGAGATTCACGAATTTTCGACCCTCAAGAAACACAAGAATTGAAGAAACGGGTAGATGGGCGCAAGGGCACGATTGCCCAAGTGAAGAAAAGCGAGAAGGTTGAGCCGCATCCACTGGCATATGATCTGACGGAACTACAACGGGATGCCAACCGGAAGTATGGTTTCTCTGCAAAGCAAACATCAAATGTCCTGCAACGTCTGTACGAACAGCATAAACTCGTCACGTACCCACGTACGGACAGTCGATACCTGACTTCGGACATGACAGCTACGTTGAAAGAACGGCTGGATAGTGTAGCCATTGGACCTTATGCGTCTTTGGCACGTCCTTTACTGCGCAAAAATCTGAATATGACCAAACGGATTGTGGATGACAGCAAAGTTACGGATCACCATGCGATTATCCCAACGGAGCAGACGGTGCTTCTGAATCAATTGAATCCAGAGGAACGCAAATTGTACGATCTGATCGTACGTCGTTTTATCAGCCTATTCTATCCGGCAGCGAAGTACGATTCGGTTGCGATCACGGTTCAGGTGGGGAATGACTCCTTCCATGTTAAAGGTACAACGGTGAAAGAAAGTGGATGGCGTGAAGTATACGGCGGCGATTACAGCGATGATGACGATGACCGTACTGATGATGCAGCAGACCATGAGCGTGCGCTTTTGCCAGATGTGCAGCAAGGGCAGTCCGTGACGGTTCAGCGTTGCCATATTAAAAGTGGACGGACGATGCCGCCCAAACGGTATACCGAAGCTGCTTTGCTTTCCCAGATGGAAAAGCATGGACTCGGCACTCCAGCTACACGTGCGGATATTATCGAGAAGCTGGTCAGTTCCGATACAATAGATCGTCAAGGCAACAGCATGCATCCAACCGGTAAAGGAAAACAGTTGATTGAACTGGCTGCCCCGCAGCTTCGTTCACCGGATCTGACTGCCCGCTGGGAAGCTGAACTGGAACGCATCGCTCGTGGGCAAGGGAAACCGGGGCCGTTTCTGGATAGTATTCGATCCATGGCGAAAGAGTTGGTGTCTACGGTAAAAGGCAGCAAAGCAGAGTACAAGCCGCATAATGTGTCCAATAGCCATTGCCCGGACTGTAACGCACGGTTGTTGGAGAAGAAAGGCAAGCGCGGCAAGTTTCTGGTATGTCCTACCGAGGACTGCGGGTATCGTCGTTCGGCAGAGAAGAGACTGTCCAACCGACGTTGTGCGCAGTGCCACAAAAAGATGGAAATCAAAGAAGGCAAGGCGGGGTTATACGTGCAATGTCTGCCTTGTGGTATTACAGAAACGTTGGATAAGGATAAACAGCATGTGAACAAACGCGATCAGCAAAAGCTGGTGAAACAATATGCGAAGCAGGAGTCCATTGGGTCTAACCTTGGAGATCTGCTGAAGGCGGCTATGGAGAAAAAGGGAGAGTAACACGCTTGAGGTAATTAAGGTAGTATCTCGTGCGGTACGAGCCATGCGAATGATGTACTCATTTACTCCAAAGGGACTGATTATAACTTTTCTCTACTCATCTATGTGAAGTCGTATAAGATCCTACGTTTTCAGGCAACGTAAGCCTAGGAGGTGATACCTACATGCCGCATAACAAACCAGAGAAGATCCATAACCAGCAAAACAAAGACAGTATTCGGGAAGAGAGTATCGCTGTGCGCCCGGACAAGGCAGCCAAAAGAGCACCAAGCCTGAACGGTATTCCAAAGCAGGAGTCCTAGGTTAGAGCGAGGTTAGCGTTATTACACAAAATTGCGGTTCCCTATCCGGTGCGTTGAACATGTCTCTGATGAGGACTATAATGGAGACAGGGAGATGTCCCGGGACAGGGGGATCGCTAGAATTATATGCAAACCGGACTTATATTGTGGTTTTTATTTATTAATGTAGTTGGTTATCTGGTGATGTCGGATGATAAGAGGCGTGCACAACAGCGTCGTGACCGTACACCCGAACGGACGTTATTCTTATTAGCATTTATAGGCGGTGCTTTGGGAGTCTGGATCGCGATGTATCGGAAAAGGCACAAGACTAAACATCCCAGCTTCACCATTGGCATTCCATTGTTGTTATTCTTGAATGCGGTAATCTATGGTTACTTTATTCAATGAACACATGGAACAAATGCGTAACCATTCAAACAAGACTTACGCTGAAGTGAAAGGTGTATCATTAATTCGTCTGATATGTAAATTCATTCGTATAAATGGTTCATTGTGGTTCCGGAACGTTTAAGGAGTTATATGGTTCTGTTAGTTTATTACATGTCAGACCGAAGCTTGCTTCGCGTGCTCTACATATAAAGGAAGGGACGGGATTCACATGTTATTTTCCAAAATATTAGTGGCTTATGATGGTTCCAAAGCTTCAAATAAAGCACTTGATCGTGCCATTGAGCTAGCTAAAGTGTCCCCAAATGCAGTACTGGATGTCATTCATGCTTTTGATTTCCCACGTGTATTCATCGGTGAGGGGTTGGCTCCATTGCCACCTTCACTTAATAATGACTATTACAATCTGGCCGTGCAGACGACGGATGAAGCGAAAGAACGAATTCAGGCTGCGGGTGTAACGGCCAATGTGGACCTGATTCAAGGAGCAGCTGCGGAAGTATTGCTTGATTTTGCCAAAGAAAATGATTCTGATATCATTATTATTGGTAGCCGCGGACTGGGTGGTATTCGGGAATTTGTCCTGGGTAGTGTCAGTCACAATGTGGTTCAGCATGCGCAGGTTCCAGTACTGATCGTAAAATAATGGATGAAGTGTGTACGCACTGAAAAGCAGGAAGCCGGTTGTCTTCGAGAGATTGAAGAGGAGCCGGCTTTCTTTTATGGGATGAAATGGTTGGTTAAACGAATTTAAAGAAGCAATTCCCGAACATTATATTTGTCAATATGTTAAATGTTCGTCTTTAAGTTGACATTAGCTGTAGGGGATTGTTAGAATGTTAGATGTGTCGATCAGGTAAGAATAAGGTCGAGTAGGAACGAAATGTGTAATAAGAGATTACTAAAATGAACGAAGATAGTTTGATAGATATTTGCTCGTATAACGCCGGGAATAGGGCCCGGAAGTATCTACCCGGGAACCGTAAATTTCCGGACTACGAGGAGATACGGCTGAGAGTCGCATGCAACCAGATGCGGACAGCAAGCCCCCTTTTGGCATGCCCAAATGAGGGATACGTATTTCTTGGAGTCCGGTGTCCGGAGAAAATGTGATGTTTTCGCGGGTAGCGGATTTTTTCATTTCACACGTAATAAGAGTTCCTTAATAGTCAGATGTAATCAAAAAAGCGCAGACGGGAGTTGGATGTATTCATGTCACTGCAAGTCGCTGTAATTATGGGCAGCAAGTCGGATTGGGAAACGATGAAACATGCGTGCGAGGTGCTGGACGAGCTGGAGATTGGGTATGAGAAAAAGGTGGTCTCCGCCCATCGTACACCGGATCTGATGTTTGAATACGCAGAGCAGGCGATTGATCGAGGATTTAAGGTGATCATTGCAGGGGCAGGCGGGGCAGCACATCTACCCGGTATGGTTGCCGCCAAAACGATGCTTCCAGTCATTGGCGTACCGGTTCAATCCAAAGCATTGAACGGTCTCGATTCCTTGTTGTCCATTGTTCAGATGCCTGGTGGTATTCCCGTCGCAACTGTGGCGATTGGCAAGGCAGGGGCAACGAATGCAGGATTGCTGGCAGCTCAAATGATCGGTGCTTTTGACCCGGATGTCCAACGTCGCTCTGAAGCTCGCCGAGAGCGCATCAAACAAGAAGTACTCGAAAGTAGTGAAGAACTATGAATAGAGCAGGGAACCAATCCGGTATAGCAGGAGAGCTAAAAAAAGTCCTGCTGCCCGGGAAAACAACCATCGGCATTCTTGGAGGCGGACAGCTCGGACGGATGATGACGCTCGAAGGAACGGCAATGGGTTATCGATTCGTTACTCTTGATCCCGCTGCGGATGCACCTTGTGGTCAAGTTGCTCGTCAGATTGAAGCTGGTTATGACGATGCCAAAGCTGCACTTGAACTGGCTCGGCAATGCGATGTCATTACGTATGAGTTTGAAAATGTAGATGCAGAAGTGGCTGGGCTGCTTGAACGTGAGTCTTACGTTCCGCAAGGAAGTGCGTTACTGTACACCACACAACATCGGTTGCGTGAAAAACGTGCGATCGAAGCCGCCGGAGTGAGAGTCGCGCCTTATCGGGAAATCACAAGTGCGGATACGATGCTTGCTGCTGTTAGCGAACTTGGAGTGCCCTGTGTACTGAAGACGGTGACTGGAGGCTACGATGGCAAAGGTCAACGGGTCATCCGGGAAGCAAGTCAGGCTGTTGCGGCATACGAAGAACTTGCAGCTACTGGTTCGGAACTGGTGTTGGAACAATTCATTAAGTTTGAATGCGAAATATCGGTCGTTGTAGCGCGTAGTACAAATGGGGAGATCAAGACGTTCCCGCCAGCGGAGAACATTCATGTGAATAACATTTTGCATGCTTCAATTGTACCGGCTAGAGTTGCCACAGACATCCAGATTGAAGCGCAAAAGCTGGCAGCAGCGGTGGCAGAATCGATGAAGGCTGTTGGGTTGCTGGCTGTGGAACTGTTTGTAGCGGCGGATGGAAGACTGTACGTCAACGAACTGGCACCAAGACCACATAATTCTGGTCACTATACGATGGAAGCTTGTGCGACTTCTCAGTTCGAACAACATATCCGTGCGATCTGCGGATTACCACTTGGGGACACTTCGTTATTGAGTCCGGTTGTTATGGTCAATGTGCTTGGAGAGCATCTGGAAGGCATTATCGCAAGAACAGGGCAGCCTGATGCGGAAGCGATAGAACTCGGTGTGATTCCCAAGCTTCATATATATGGTAAAACCGAAGCAAAAACAGGACGTAAGATGGGGCATGTGAATCTGCTCTGTCAGGATGTTGAAGAAGGATTGCAATGGATTGAACAAACTAACCTCTGGAGGAATACAAATTCATGATTGAACGTTATAGCAGACCCGAAATGAGAGCCATCTGGACCGAAGAGAACAAATTCCAATCGTGGCTTGAAGTTGAAATTTGTGCATGTGAGGCGTGGGCCGAACTGGGTGTAATCCCTAAGGAAGAAGCAGCATTGCTTCGTCAGAACGCATCTTTTGACATCGACCGCATCTATGAGATTGAACAGGAAACACGTCATGACGTTATCGCATTTACACGTACGGTATCTGAAAGTCTGGGTGCGGAGCGGAAATGGGTGCACTACGGACTGACTTCCACAGATGTCGTGGATACGGCTCTGGGTTATGTACTGCGTCAAGCAAATGAGATTCTGGAAAAGGATATCGTGAACTTCATTGAAATTCTTCGTGAAAAAGCACTGGCTTATCAGCACACACCTATGATGGGACGTACGCACGGTGTACATGCAGAGCCAACAACATTTGGACTGAAAATGGCATTGTGGCATGAAGAGATGAAACGGAACCTGGAGCGTTTCCGTCATGCAGCAGACAATGTACAATACGGCAAAATCTCAGGCGCAGTAGGAACGTACGCGAACATCGATCCGTTTGTTGAAGAGTTTGTCTGCGAGAAGTTGGGCACGAAACCTGCGCCAATCTCGACTCAAACATTGCAACGTGATCGTCACGCGGAGTATATGGCTACACTGGCGTTGATCGCAACGTCCCTGGACAAGTTTGCTACAGAGGTACGTGCACTGCAGAAGAGTGAATTCCGTGAAGTGGAAGAAGCTTTTGCAAAAGGTCAAAAAGGATCTTCTGCGATGCCACACAAACGTAACCCGATCGGTAGTGAAAACATCTCCGGTCTGTCCCGCGTCATTCGCGGACACATGGTATCCGCATACGAGAACGTAACGCTCTGGCATGAGCGCGACATCTCACATTCTTCCGTAGAACGTATCATTCTACCGGATGCAACGATGCTGCTGAACTACATGCTGAACCGTTTTGGTAACATCGTGAAGAACCTGACGGTATTCCCTGAAAACATGAAACGCAACATGGAGCGCACCTACGGGGTACCATTCTCCGGTCGCATCATGACAAAGCTGATCGACAAAGGTTTCAGCCGCGAGCAAGCATACGATACCGTTCAACCACGTGCGATGCAAGCATGGGAAGAACAACGCCAGTTCCAGGATATCGTGAAATCCACACCGGAAATCACGGAAGTGCTGAACGAAGAAGAAATCGCAGATGCATTCAACCCATCATGGCACCTGAAGCACGTTGACACCATCTTCAAAAAGCTCGGCTTGAACGACTAATATATTAAGGTTTTGAATTATTCTCTCTCTAAAAGTATAGGTTGATTATGTGTTCACGCTGGAACGGAGAAGGCAGAAAAAACCTGAAGAAGCAAAGCGCTCGCCTTTATCACCGGATTTCCCCCTTGAGAAAGGGATCAGAAAAATCCGGGGATAACAGCGATCGGAAGGTTATTCTGCATTCGGAGTGGCCCCGCGTGAAGAGGGGAATTGGACGTATACTTTACATCTCCTGAAAGAAGGTGAGCCCATGGCACTGTCCACTGCGGCAGATCTCGTTAAAGCACCTCTGTTATATAAAGGAAAAGTACGTGAATTGTACGATCTGGGTGAACATTTTCTAATCGTGGTTACCGACCGAATCTCGGCATTTGATTACGTGCTGGACCCGGCAGTTCCCGAGAAAGGAAACGTACTGAACAAACTAAGCAGCTTCTGGTTTGAACTGACAGGTGACATGATGGAGAACCACGTCGTTCATACCGATGTGAATCAACTGGGTGACCTTATCACAGACCCTGAATTGCTCAAAGACCGCATCATGGTAACACGCAAAGCTGAACGCATTGATATTGAGTGTGTTGTGCGTGGATACATCACGGGTGGGGGATGGAGACAATACGAGACGAGTGGTGAAGTGAATGGCATTAAACTGCCTGATGGACTTCGCAAAAACGCCAAGCTCGAAGTTCCCATTTTCACACCGGCAGCCAAAAACGATGTTGGTCACGATGAGGACATCCCAATGGATCGCATGAAAGAACTGGTGGGAGACGCACTCGCAGTTGAGCTTCAGGAAAAAAGCCTACGACTGTACGAATTCGCCCGTGATTACTGTGATCAGCGTGGCATCATCCTCGCAGACTGCAAATTCGAGTTTGGCATCGTGGATGGCAAGGTCATCCTGATTGACGAAATCTTCACCCCAGATGCTTCACGCTTCTGGGCCAAAGAGAATTATGAACTCGACATCGAGATCGACAGCATGGATAAAGAGCCAGTGCGAACCTATCTCGCCGGAACTGATTGGGACAAGAACAGCATACCCGATCCACTCCCACAAGAGGTAGTTGAAGCAACAACCGCAAGATACGTCGATATTTATAACCGTTTAACGAGATAATAAAGTTTAATGTTTGAGCGAGCTATGGGAAAGTTTGGCTTTTGATCGCTGTTGCCCCCGGAATGTTTTGATTGGAATCCTTTTTTCAAAAGGAAACATTCCGGTTGCAAAGGCGAGCACTTCGTTTCTCCAGCTCAAATCTTTCCCTCCGCCAGTGTTCAAACTGGTGGGTGAGGCAATTAAGAGCGGTGGCTTCCCACAGGTAGGGGAAGCCTGAAAAATTAAGAGAATTAAATTCACTAATTACTAAAGTAACTTAAAGACCATTCACCATTCACTGTTTTGAAGGAATGGTCAGTCTAGACCATTACACACCGTGCAACGTAAAAGGTTTAGGCCTTTAAAAAACGTCGCATGGACTAGCGGAGGGGCGGAATTGTTCTTAAAGGAGCGATAGCGTTCGCCTTTGTCCCCGGGTTTTGACCGCAGAGCGGGCCAAAACAATCCAAAAAACCTGGGGACAACAAGCGACCGGAAAGAACAATCCGCCCCGGAGCAAGCACCAAAAGCAACTTTTTTAACAGCGTAAAGCATTTATCCCGTTCATTACTGAGGAGGAACATAAGGATCATGATCAAAGCAACCGTATATGTCACTATTAAGCAAAGCGTACTCGACCCGCAAGGCGTAGCTGTTCAAGGAGCCCTGCATTCAATGGGATTCAACGAAGTGGAAAGTGTACGGATCGGTAAAGTCATGGAACTGAACCTGGATACAACAGATCGTGCGGAAGCGGAGAAACGTTTGAAAGTCATGTGTGAAAAGCTGCTGGCCAACACCGTTGTTGAAGATTACCGCTACGAATTGGAGGGTTAATCTCATGAAATTTGCAGTTCTTGTGTTCCCTGGCTCCAACTGCGACATCGACTGTTACAAGGCAGTGGAAGATGCGATTGGACAAGAGGTTGATTATGTATGGCACACGGCTACAGATCTTTCGGCTTATGATTGTATTTTAGTTCCGGGTGGTTTCTCTTATGGTGACTACTTGCGTTGCGGAGCGATTTCCCGCTTTGCACCGGTAATGAACGAGGTAGCGAAAGCTGCTGAACAAGGTAAATATATTTTGGGTATTTGCAACGGATTCCAGATCCTGACGGAAGCAGGCTTGCTTCCAGGTGCATTGATCCGCAACACTTCCCTAAAATTCCGTTGTCACGATACGGTATTAAAAGTGGCAAACGCAGATACACCATTTACACGGGACTACGCACCGGGCGAAGAGATTGTCATCCCGATTGCTCACGGTGAAGGCAACTATTATTGCGACGAGGAGACGCTAGCGAGTCTGCAAGCGAACAACCAGATCGTATTTACGTATGGTACCAACCCGAACGGTTCCTTGGGTGATATTGCAGGAGTATGTAACGAGGCTGGAAACGTGGTCGGCATGATGCCGCATCCAGAGCGTGCAGTGGATTCACTGTTTGGTTCGGAAGACGGCAAACGTATGTTTACATCTATTTTGAAAGCATGGAGGGATCGGCATGACGCAGCAGCTATCCGCTAAGGAACCAACAGCAGAACAGGTCGCAGAACATAAACTTTACGCACAAATGGGCGTATCTGACAGCGAGTATGAACTGATCTGTGAGTTCATGGGGCGTAAGCCAAACTACACGGAAATCGGTGTGTTCAGTGTAATGTGGTCCGAGCATTGTGCTTATAAAAACTCCAAGCCATTGCTGCGCCGTTTCCCAACCACTGGACCACGTGTCCTGATGGGACCTGGTGAAGGTGCCGGTATCGTGGATATCGGTGATAACCAGGCCGTTGTATTCAAAATTGAAAGCCATAACCATCCTTCCGCGGTTGAGCCATATCAAGGTGCGGCAACAGGTGTGGGAGGCATTATTCGTGATATTTTCTCCATGGGTGCAAGACCAGTAGCAATACTGAACTCCCTTCGTTTCGGTAAGCTGGAGAGCGATCGCGTTAAATATTTGTTCGAACATGTGGTAGCGGGTATTGCTGGATACGGTAACTGTATCGGTATTCCTACCGTTGGTGGCGAAGTGATGTTTGATGAGAGCTATGAAGGCAATCCGCTGGTTAACGCCATGTGTGTGGGTCTGATTGATCATGACAAGATTCAGCGCGGCGTAGCTAAAGGTGTAGGTAACCCGGTGTACTATGTGGGCCCGCCAACAGGCCGGGATGGTATTCATGGAGCAACCTTTGCATCGGTTGAACTGACGGAAGAATCCGAGTCCCAACGGACAGCGGTTCAGGTTGGTGATCCATTTATGGAGAAACTGGTGATGGAATCTTGTCTGGAATTGATCGACTCGGGCATCGTGCTCGGAATTCAGGATATGGGCGCTGCAGGTCTGACATGTTCGAGTGCAGAGATGGCAAGTAAAGCGGGTAACGGTCTGGAACTGTATCTGGATCAGGTGCCACAGCGTGAAGAAGGCATGACGCCTTACGAGATGATGTTGTCTGAGTCCCAAGAACGCATGTTGTTCGTCGTTGAGCCGAAGGATGAGGCGCAGGCGATGGAAATCTTTGAACGTTGGGGCGTAATCTGTGCCAAAGTTGGTAAAGTAACGGATGATGGTCGTCTGAAATTGATCCACCACGGCGAAGTGGTCGGAGATATGCCGGTAACGGCTTTGGTTGACGAATGTCCAGTGTATGACAAACCTTCTTCTGTACCTGTCTACTACGAGCAAAGTGCTTCCATCGACACGCTTCGTTATGACGAAGTGTCGGATCTCGGCGGAGCACTGAAACAAGTGCTGGCATCACCAACAGTAGCAAGTAAAAAATGGATTTATGATCAATACGACTACATGGTGCGTACAAGCACTGCCGTTCGCCCAGGTTCGGATGCAGCCGTAGTTACGATTCGTGGCACACGCAAAGGTCTCGCGATGACAACGGACTGTAATGGACGTTATGTGTACCTTGATCCTGAAGTTGGTGGACGGATTGCCGTAAGTGAAGCAGCGCGTAACATTGTATGTTCCGGTGCTGAGCCGCTGGCGATTACGGACAACCTGAACTTCGGTAACCCGGAGAAACCGGATATTTTCTGGCAAATGGAGAAAGCGGTAGACGGTATGGCGGAAGCTTGTCGTGTGCTGGATACACCGGTCATCGGTGGTAACGTAAGTCTGTATAACGAAAACGCCAAAGGCTCCATCTATCCAACGCCAGTTGTCGGTATGGTAGGTCTCGTTCATGATACGGATCATATCACGACACAAGCATTCAAATCCGAAGGTGATGTTATCATCCTCCTCGGTGAGACAAAAGCTGAACTGGGTGGCAGCGAGCTGCAATACGCGGTTCATGGTCAAACGGAAGGCCGTCCGCCAGAGCTGAATTTGCAAACGGAAAAAGCGTTGCTCAGCACGGTGCTGGAAGCTATTCAATCCGGTCTCGTTCGCTCGGCACATGACTTGTCTGAAGGCGGATTGGCTGTTGCACTCGCAGAGTCTTGCATCAGCGGTAACGTAGGAGCACAGGTGAACGTGGAGACGACATTGCGTGGAGATCACGCTCTGTTCAGTGAGAGCCAATCCCGTATCTTGTTGTCGGCTACGCCTGAGCAAGCGGGTAAACTTGAAGCATTTGTACGTGAGCGTGGTGTACCTGTAGCTGTGATTGGACGTGTAGAAGGAAGTAACCTGACGATTGAATTGAACGGAACATCAGCCGTGAGCGAACCTGTAGGAGGTTTGGCTCAGGTCTGGGAGGATGCGATTCCATGTCTCATGAACTGACGACAGGACCGTTGTGGACAGGCGATTATTATAATGAAGGGTCCGGCAAGGAAGGACTCGACAAATTGAAGGAAGAATGCGGCGTGTTCGGGGTGTTCAGACATCCTGACGCGGCTTCGCTCTCCTATTATGGACTGCATGCGCTGCAACATCGGGGCGAAGAAAGTGCAGGCATGTGTGTGAGTGATGGCAGTCAGTTTAACTATCATCGCGGCATGGGTCTGGTGAAGGAAGTGTTCACCAAAGACCTGATGCAGACGTTGACCGGGGATATTTCCATTGGACATGTCCGTTATTCAACAAGTGGTGACAGTAAATTGACGAACGCACAGCCTCTGGTATTCAAATACCGTGATGGCGATTTGGCGGTAGCGACCAACGGAAACATTGTGAATGCACCAACGATCCGGCGCGAGCTGGAGCAGAGCGGTTCCATTTTCCAAACAACGAGTGATACTGAAGTTATTGCGCATCTAATTGCACGATCCTCCAAAGGGCTTGTGGAAGCGGCAAAAGAGGCGTTCCAGCGTATTGTGGGTGGTTATGCATTTCTGATCATGACCAACGACAAGTTGCTGGTTGCTTCCGATCCGCACGGACTTCGTCCGCTGACGATGGGTAAGCTGGGAGATGCATATCTGTTTGCATCTGAGACGTGTGCACTGGAAACAATCGGCGCAGAGTTAATCCGTGACATTGAACCGGGTGAACTGCTTGTGCTGGATGCAGATGGTCTACACGAGGATCGCTTTGATCATCACAAACACCGCAAGGCATTATGCGCGATGGAATATATTTATTTTGCTCGTCCGGATAGTGATATGAATGGTACGAACCAGCATGCGGCCCGTAAACGGATGGGAAGCCGGATGGCGATTGAGTCGTTTGTGGATGCGGACTTGGTTACGGGGGTACCAGATTCCAGCATCTCGGCAGCAATTGGATACGCTGAACAGACAGGTATTCCGTATGAGATGGGTATGATCAAGAACAAATACACCGGACGTACGTTTATCCAGCCAAGCCAGGAATTGCGGGAGCAGGGCGTGAAGATGAAGCTGAGCGCTGTGCGTCGCGTTGTGGAAGGCAAACGTGTGGTCATGATTGACGACTCCATCGTACGGGGAACAACTTCCCGACGGATCGTGAACATGCTGCGTGATGCAGGAGCAACGGAAGTACATGTACGGATTACATCACCACCTTTCAAAAACCCGTGTTTCTACGGTATTGATACGCCTGACAGCCGTGAATTAATTGCTTCACAGTTGTCGGTGGAAGAAATCTGCCGTGAAATTAATGCGGACTCCCTGGAGTTCCTCAGTCCCGATGGACTGATTGCATCGATTCAGGGAGATAATCAGGATGATCCTAAAGGCGGACTATGTCTGGCATGTTTTGATCATGATTACCCAACCCGCCTCGATTTTGGCGGCGAGGAAAAATTCGGCTGCAGCTGTTAGCCCTCAAGCCCCGCTTTGCGGAGCAACAGGGGCCAGGCAGCCAGGCGAAGCAGCTGCCCCCGGGCCAAGCCCGAGCCCTTAGCCCCGCCTTGCGGAGCAACAGGGGCTAGGCAGCCAGGCGAAGCAGCTGCCCCGGGCCAAGCCCGCGCCCTTAAGCCCCGCCTTGCGGAGCAACAGGGGCTCAGGCAGCCAGGCGAAGCAGCTGCCCCCGGGCCAAGCCCGCGCCCTTAAGCCCCGCCTTGCGGAGCAACAGGGGCTAGGCAGCCGAGCGAAGCAGCTGCCCCCGGGCCAAGCCCGAGCCCTTAAGCCCCGCCTTGCGGAGCAACAGGGGCCAGGCAGCCGAGCGAAGCAGCTGCCCAGCGGGCTTGCCCGCAGCGTAGCTGAGCGGGGTTCGCCGACCGATGGCTTGCAGCCAACGGAATCGGCGAACAATCCCGCGAGATCACGCACGAACCAACCATAGCAAGATCACACCAGCCACCTCTGCACCGCTTTTTTGGCGGGTGTCCAGAGGGCCTGCCAAGGTCCTATGGGGTCCTCCCGGGCGGGAGGATTTAGGTGGGGCGAAAAAAAAGGAGATGATTCCACTTGTCCGAAGCATATAAAAAGGCCGGCGTTGATATCGCGGCAGGTAATGAAGCGGTTGAACGGATGAAAAAACACGTGAAGCGTACCTTCCGTCCGGAAGTGATGACAGATCTGGGTGGATTCGGTGCCCTGTTCGGTTTGAACAAAGATAAATACGATGAGCCAGTGCTTGTATCTGGTACGGATGGCGTAGGCACCAAGCTGAAAATTGCATTTGCCATGGACCGTCACGATACCATCGGAATTGACGCGGTAGCGATGTGTGTGAACGACATTGTGGTACAGGGTGCAGAACCACTCTTCTTCCTTGACTATCTGGCATGTGACAAAGTCATTCCTGAGAAGATTGAAGCTATTGTTGCGGGAATCGCTGAAGGCTGTCATCAGTCGGGATGTGCGCTGATCGGTGGCGAGACGGCGGAAATGCCGGGCATGTACAGTGAAGGCGAATATGATATTGCCGGATTCACGGTAGGCATCGTGGACAAAGCAAAGATCATCAACGGTACAACCATCGCCCCTGGCGACACAGTGATTGGCCTGGCTTCCAGCGGTGTGCATAGTAACGGATTCTCGCTGGTACGCAGACTTTTGTTGGAAGATGCGGGTCTTGATCTGCATGATGAAGTAGCGGAACTGGGCGGTAAGCTGGGTGATTCTCTGCTGGAACCTACAAAGATCTATGTTAAACCTCTGTTGTCCCTGCTGAAAAAGGTCAAAGTAAAAGGCATGGCACACATTACAGGTGGCGGCTTCATCGAGAATATCCCACGTATGTTGCCTAGCAACGTGAATGTGGATATTGACTACGGATCTTGGCCGATCCTGCCAATCTTCAACCTGTTACAGGAAAAGGGTGCTGTCTCGAACCGTGACATGTTCACCACATTTAACATGGGTGTCGGTCTTGTACTGGTCGTTAATGAAGCAGATGCATCGGAAGCGCTGCAACAACTGAAAGCATCTGGCGAAGAAGCGTACATCATTGGCCGTGTTACTGAAGGAGATGCGCGAGTAACCTTCACGGGAGCGGATGTTTAATGGCGAACTACCGCATAGCTGTATTTGCCTCGGGTGAAGGGTCTAACTTTCAGTCATTGGTTGATGCAGTACGAAACGGTGGGCTGAATGCATCCGTAGATCTGCTCGTGTGTGATAAACCGTCTGCACGCGTTGTGCAGCGGGCACAGGATGCAGGCGTGGATTGTCATCTGTTTACTCCGAAAAATTATGCTTCCCGTGAAGCCTATGAGGCAGAGATCGTGGAAGTACTTGAATCCAAAAAGATCGACTTGGTCGTTCTTGCGGGATATATGAGATTGCTGACTTCCGTTGTGGTGGATCGTTACGCAGGGCGGTTGATTAACATTCATCCGTCCTTGCTACCGGCATTTGCAGGTAAGGATGCGATTGGACAGGCATTGGAATACGGTGTGAAAGTTACGGGTGTGACCGTGCATTTTGTGGACGGAGGCATGGATACCGGACCGATTATTGCCCAGCATCCGGTTCCCATTTTGCCAGAGGATACGCCTGAGTCAATCAGCCGTTCCATCCATGCAGCTGAACAGCAGTTATACCCTGAAGTTGTTTCCTGGTTCGCGCAAGGTCTGGTTCAATTAGACGGACGTCACGTGACTGTTAACAAACCGGTTTGATATAAGTTGAATTTTTTTACACATTAACGGAGAGGACAGAAAAAACCTGAAAAAGCGAAGCGTTCGCCTTTATCACCGGATTTTCCCTTTAAGAAAAGGGAATCAAAAAATCTGGGGATAACAGCGATTGGAAGGTTGTTCTGTCATCGGAGTGTCCCGTGTAAACATCTTGGTTCAACTTCTATAACAGAAGTCGAATATTGGTACGCATTTTGTGATATTTCTCGGGAAATAAATCGGCTGTGTTTCGTCATGAAACGCGAAGCCATGGGACATTAAAGGAGGAGCATATTGTGAGTATCAAAAGAGCGCTGGTTAGCGTATCGGATAAAACGGGCATCGTGGACTTTTGCCGCGAGCTGTCGCAAATGGGTGTGGAGATTATTTCGACAGGAGGTACAAGCAGCCTGTTGTCGAAGGAAGGCGTACCTGTCATCGGAATTTCGGATGTGACCGGATTCCCCGAAATCATGGACGGACGTGTCAAAACATTACATCCGGCAGTTCATAGTGGGTTGTTGGCTGTGCGTGATAACGAAGAGCACACACGCCAGATGGAAGAACTCGGTCTCGGCTATATCGATCTGGTTGTCGTGAACCTGTATCCATTCCAAGAGACTATTGCGAAACCGGACGTAGCATACGAAGATGCCATCGAGAACATCGATATTGGCGGTCCAACGATGCTTCGCTCGGCAGCCAAAAACCATGCCTTTGTCAGTGTCGTTGTAGACGCATCTGATTACAGCCAAGTGCTGGAGGAAGTGCGCAACGATGGAGATACCACTCTCGAAACTCGCAAACGGCTTGCGGCAAAAGTGTTCCGTCATACGGCGGCTTACGATGCACTCATCTCCGACTACCTGTCCAACGTAAATGGCGATCCACTGCCAGAGCGTCTAACGGTTACTTACGAAAAACTCCAAGATTTGCGTTACGGCGAAAATCCACACCAGCAGGCGGCATTCTACCGCAAACCGCTGGCTGCTCAAGATACGTTGACAACAGCCGAGCAATTGCACGGCAAAGAGTTGTCTTATAATAACATCAACGATGCGAACGCAGCATTGCAGATTGTCAAAGAATTTGAAGAACCAGCCGTTGTCGCGGTTAAACATATGAACCCATGTGGCGTGGGCATTGGCGCAAGTATCTATGAAGCTTACAGCAAGGCATATGCTGCGGATCCAACGTCTATCTTTGGTGGCATTGTGGCAGCGAACCGCATTATCGACAGCGACACAGCAGGCAAATTGAGCGAGATTTTCCTGGAAATCGTACTTGCTCCTGACTTTACACAAGAGGCTCTCGATATCCTGACGAAGAAGAAAAACATTCGTTTGCTCAAAACGGGTGAACTGAATGCTGCTCGTAAACGGGAGAGCCAATTCGTGGTAACGTCCATCGACGGTGGTATGATCGTGCAACAGTCCGATGTACACTCCATCGAAGCGAGCGAGCTGAACGTGGTAACCGATCGTGCGCCATCGGAAGAAGAACTGAAACAGCTGTTGTTTGGCTGGAAAGTAGTTAAACATGTGAAATCCAACGCTATTGTGCTTGCTGTGAATGACATGACAGTGGGTGTGGGCGCTGGACAAATGAATCGTGTGGGTGCAGCCAAAATTGCGATTGAGCAAGCGGGCGAGCAAGCAAAAGGTGCTATTCTGGCATCCGATGCGTTCTTCCCAATGGGTGATACACTTGAACTGGCAGCAAAAGCCGGAATTACAGCAGTGATCCAACCTGGTGGTTCGATCAAAGATGAAGAATCCATCAAAGTAGCCAATGAATACGGAATTGCCATGGTCTTCACAGGCGTTCGTCACTTCAAACACTAGAACGAAAAATGTTTAATAAGGGGTGTCGCCTGTCATGCTAATGACTTATGGTACACCCCCTCTTTTTTAGGTTTTTCAACACGCAATAGCGTAACAAATTCAGTTATGCACGGAGGGGAACAGAACGAATGGATATTCTGGTAGTAGGCGGCGGTGGCCGGGAACATGCAATCATCTGGGCACTGGCAAAGAGTCCAAAGGTAGACAAGATTCACTGTGCACCGGGAAATGCAGGTATTGCTCAGCTGGCTGAGTGTCATGCCATTGCGGTAAATGAATTCGATAAACTAACGGCTCTTGCTGTAGAGCTTAAAGTGGGATTGGTGGTTATTGGTCCGGATGATCCGCTTGCGGATGGGATCGTGGATGCATTTGATTCGACAGGTATTCCGGTATTTGGACCTCGTCGTAATGCAGCAGAGATCGAGGGAAGTAAAACGTTCATGAAGGATCTGCTGCACAAATACAACATTCCAACCGCAGCCTATGAAAAATTCGACAACTACGAACAAGCTCAAGCATACCTGAATGAGCAAGCAATCCCGGTTGTCATCAAGGCAGATGGATTGGCTGCGGGCAAAGGTGTGACGGTAGCTTATTCTCGTGATGAGGCTGATCAGGCACTTCGGAGTATCATGGTGGACAAAGTATTTGGTGAAGCAGGAGCCAAAGTGATTATCGAGGAATTCCTCGCAGGACAGGAAATGTCGATTCTGGCTTTTGTCGATGGGGAGACGGTTCGCCCAATGGCCGCAGCACAGGATCACAAACCTGTATTCGACAATGATCAGGGGCCAAACACAGGCGGTATGGGTACATACTCACCTTTGCCACATATCCCTGCTTCTATTATTGAGGAAGCCGTGGAGACGATCATCAAACCAACTGCCAAAGCGATGGTTTCCGAGGGACGCCCATTCCAGGGTGTATTGTTTGCCGGGCTGATGATTTCACCAGATGGTAAACCAAAAACGATTGAGTTCAACGCACGTTTTGGTGATCCCGAAACACAGGTTGTTTTGCCACGTTTGAAGAGCGACTTGTTCGATATTTTCTGGGCAACCGTTCATGGCAAGCTGGCTGACATTGAGATTGAATGGAGCGATGAAGCTGCTGTATGTGTGGTACTTGCTTCAGGAGGTTATCCGGGTCCTTATGCCAAAGGTGTAGTCATTGAAGGACTGGATCAAGTGGATGATGCCGTGGTATTCCACGCAGGTACAGCGCGTAGTGAAGCGGGAGACTGGGTTACGAATGGTGGACGGATTCTGGGTGTAGTTGGCCTTGGTGCGGATATTGCCGAAGCTAGAAACAAAGCTTATGAACAGGCGGAGCGTATCCATTTTGATGGTAAACATCAGCGGACGGATATTGCTGCCAAAGCACTCGTATAGAATAAATATAAGAGCCCGTAGAGATGTATACCGGAAAGGTATTTGCATCTTGCGGGCTCTTTGCTACGTATATAGATGTATCTTGTGCATACGGACGGACTTGTTTTATACGGGAAAGAATATGGGGAAGATTCAAAACGGGATTAAATCAGGGAGATCACGCATGTTTAATGCCCTAAAGTAAGGGGTAGTATTTTTATAAATTGGACTATACTAAACATGTGAAGATTATCACATTGTGAGGTAATATCAATCATATTATATAAAGTATGTAACATACATAGAGACTAATTTGTGAACATTATACTGTAAGCTTGTGGCAAACCATAACGTGCAACTGGATGGTTGAGCGGGAAACATGGTATACTTTTCGGAAACAGGAATGAGTACGAGGGGAGGTGGATATCTATTGGGTAGGCGATATTGTAAATTGTCCAAATGGCGAATCTAGGTGGAGTTAAGCGAGGAACAATTGACAGCATGAGGGGTAACCCGATTTGAATGAAGAAGTTTCTGCAAGTCATTGACTTCATCTTGAATTCCTGTTTTGTAATTTTACAAGGTCAAACGTAAGACTTATACAAAAGATATCATTGAAATCAATTTTATATAAGGCAGACGTCGTGTTGAAAGACTAACAGTTGATGAATGGTTAACACAGTTAACGTATCACGCTGTAACTATCTCTGGAGGTGAATCCCTGAGAACCGGGGAAATCATTGGACATAATTACCATATTGAATATCGTTTTACTTATTATCTTGATTGCATTGACTGCATTTTTCGTAGCATCGGAATTTGCTGTAGTCAAAATTCGTACATCAAGAGTGGATCAACTGGTCGCGGAGGGCAATAAAAAGGCCGTATTGGCTAAAAAAGTTGTCTCGGACCTAGATTATTATCTGTCAGCCTGTCAGCTCGGTATTACGGTCACTGCACTGGGACTGGGAGCGCTCGGAAAACCGACGGTTGAGAGATTGTTATATCCGGTATTCAATTATTTAGATGTACCTGCTTCAATCTCGTCGATTGCTTCCTATGCGATCGCCTTTATCCTCGTCACGTTTTTGCACGTGGTTGTTGGTGAGATGGCACCGAAAACGTTGGCGATTCAATTCTCAGAAAAACTGACATTAATGCTCGCCCCATCGCTATACTGGTTTGGTAAAATCATGTATCCGTTCATCTGGGCGCTTAATGGAACTTCACGTGTTCTTCTGCGAGGATTCGGTGTGAAGCCTGCCAAACATGATCAGGCCTACTCGGAGGATGAGATCAAAATCATCATGAACCAGAGTTACGAAGGTGACGAGAACAACAAGACCAAGCTTTCGTATCTGGAAAATGTATTTGTGTTCGACGAACGTGATGCCAAAGACATCATGGTGCCACGTACGGAACTGGTGACATTAGATCAGGATATGACCTATGACGATATTATTCCTATATTGGATGAACATAACTATTCACGTTACCCTGTCATCGAGGATGGGGACAAGGACCGCATTATCGGCGTTGTGAATGTGAAAAAGATTTTGCCTGACATGGTAGCTGCAAGATCATATCAACTAAGCGAGTTCGTTCGTGAGATCCCATTTGTTTCCGAAGTTACAAGTATCCAGGATGCGATGATTAAAATGCAGCAGGAACGTGTACACATGGCCGTGGTCGTGGATGAATACGGGGGTACCTCGGGTATCATTACGATGGAGGATATTCTGGAGGAACTTGTCGGTGAGATTCGCGATGAATTCGATGCCGATGAGGTGGCCGATATTCAGGAGACCGGAGAGAATCAATATCTCATTAATGGTCGGGTACTTTTGGATGAAGTGGAGCGGCAGTTCGGACTTAGCTTTGAAGGAAATGAAGAGATGGACACCGTTGCCGGATGGATTCAGTACCAGAAGGGTGTAGGTGTGGAAAAAGGAGACACGGTAGAACACGGCGATTATGTCTGGACCGTTGTGGATACCGAAAACTATCACATCAAACAAGTTCTTCTGGAACGAGTGAGCGGCGCACAGGTTGAGGAAGCTACTAGCGACCTGGTTTGATCTTGGTTGGTTCGATCATGACTGTAATCTAGGGTTTGACTGCCTATTTGGCTACTGCCCTCAGAATTTAAAACGTTTTGGCAACGTAACAGTGTAGGGGACGGAATCGATTCTGAAGAAGCGTAGCGTTCGCGTTTGCAAACCAATTTTAAACCTTTGAAAACAACAATCAGGAAAATTTGGAGGCAATGGCGATCGGAAGAACGAGCCGTCACCGGAACGTCACTCGTGCAAACCTTATTTTAAAATTTAATGGAGGTGAATCCCTCAACCCGAGGGAAATCATTGGACGGAATAATAGCCTTGAATTTATTTTTAGTAGCCGTATTTATAGGTCTGACAGCCTTTTTTGTTGGAGCCGAATTTGCAATTCTTAAAGTACGGATGTCCCGAATCGATCAATTGATCTCGGAAGGCAACAAAAAGGCAGTACTGGCCAAAAAAGTGGCGCACAACCTGGATTATTATCTGTCGGCATGTCAATTGGGGATCACCATTACGGCGCTGGTATTGGGAGCCTTGGGTGAACCTACTGTTGAGAAAATGCTGCATCCGCTCTTTGAGCGAATGGAAGTACCAGCGGCATTGTCTACCGTGCTTTCCTATGGTATTGCTCTGGCGATCATTACGTTCCTGCACGTGGTTATTGGTGAATTGGCGCCGAAAACCCTGGCGATTCAATTTGCAGAGAGAATGACGCTGTTGCTGGCACCACCACTGTACTGGTTCGGTAAAATCATGAATCCATTCATCTACGCGCTAAATGGAGCTGCTCGTCTGTTACTTGGCATATTTGGTGTAAAACCTGCCGGGCATGATACCGTTCACTCCGAAGAAGAGCTGAAGCTGATTATGGCACAGAGCTACGAGAGTGGCGAGATCAACCAGACGGAGCTGGACTATCTCAAAAACATTTTTGCTTTTGATGAGCGTCTGCTTCAGGAGATCATGATTCCACGAGATAAAATTGTTACTTTGAATAAGGAAATGCCGATTGATCAGATCATTGAAACGCTGAATCGACACGAATACACGAGATACCCTGTTATTGCAAATGGGGATCAGGCTCATTTTGTTGGCTTCATTAACACGAAAGAAATGCTGACGAGTGTAGCTGCGGGCAGAGATTTCAATATGGAGACATTTGTTCATAATACGCCGAGTTTCTCCGAGCGTTCTCCAATCAAGGATGTACTGATCCAGATGCAGCAAAGCCGTGTACACATTGCAACCGTGAAAAACGAGGCAGGTGCTACGGTAGGTATGGTTACGATGGAGGATATCCTTGAAGAGATTGTCGGAGATATCAAGGATGAATACGAGCATAAAGATTTGGTGAATCCACCAAAAAGAATGAAACTGGTTTAAGAAGCAGTAATACAAAAGTGATACAGGAATACGAAACAAGCTAATCAATCGTTATAACGCTAAGCAGGTTCCCGGAGTGATCGGGGCCTGCTTTTTGTATTAAATCTTAATTTTAAAATAAAAGCTTGCATATTGAGGTCCAATGGATTAATATAAATTAAAGAATCTTAATTTAAAGATAAATAACAAAAAGCAATAAATAAAAGAAGCAAAATAAGTCGAACTAATAACTTACACGTAACGAAGAGGACAGAAAAAACCTGAAAAAGCGAAGCGTTCGCCTTTATCCCCCGGATTTTCCCTTAGGAAAAGAAATCAAAAAAATCTGGGGATAACAGCGATTGGAAGGTTATTCTGTCATCGTAGTGTCTGTGTAAATAAACCAAGGGAGTGGAGATTATGTTCAGAACTTCAGGAATTCATCATATTACAGCTTTTGTTGACGATGCGCAGAAAAACGTTGATTTTTATGCAGGTGTGTTGGCGCTCAGACTGGTGAAAAAAACAATAAACTTTGATGCACCGGACGTGTATCACTTGTATTACGGGAATGAGCAGGGTGCACCGGGCACAATCATTACCTTTTTCCCACAGCAAAATTCTAGAAGAGGTGTCATTGGGTCAGGTCAGACTGGAGTTACCGTATATGCGGTTCCTGTAGGAAGCCTGCCTTTCTGGAAAGAACGTCTTGCTTCCTTCGATATTCCATATGAAAATAAAACCAGATTTGGTGAGCAGTACATTCGTTTCTTCGACAAAGGCGGTCTGTTGCTTGAACTGGTTGAGCGTGAAGGCGGTCAGCCAAGCAACTGGAGTTTCAACGGTGTGACACCGGAGCATGCCATCAAAGGATTTGGCGGAGCCGTATTGTTCAGCCACGTTCCTGAGAAAACCATGGACGTCTTGGTGAGCAAACTGGGTCTGGAGCAAGTCGGTGAAGAGAACGGACTCCTTCGTCTTCAGGCAAGCGGCGATATTGGTCAGATCATTGATATTCAGTCCACAGGTATCCAACGCGGGATTGGCGGAGCCGGAACGGTTCACCATATTGCATGGCGTGCCAAAGATTACGCGGAACATGAACAAATTCAGCAGGATCTTGAACAATCCGGATATCATCCAACGCCAGTTATTGACCGTCAATACTTCAACGCTGTGTATTTCCGGGAGCCGGGTGGTATACTGTTCGAACTGGCTACGGATCCTCCGGGATTTGCACGGGATGAACCAGCAGAGAGCATGGGTGAGAAACTGATGTTGCCTGAATGGTATGAACCACAGCGTGAGCAGATTGAACAATTGTTGCCACGAATTGAAGTACGTGAATGGAAAGGAGAGTCCAAATCATGACCACAACCAATACAATGAAACATATCTATAAAGCAGGTGCTCAGACGGATGCGCCAACAATCCTGTTGCTTCATGGCACAGGCGGAACCGAGAATGATCTGATCGGTCTGGCGGAGATGATCGCACCAGGAGCTGGCATACTTGGGGTGCGGGGGAATGTATCGGAGAACGGGATGCCCCGTTTCTTCCGCCGCCTGGCCGAAGGTATTTTTGATGAAGAAGATCTGATTGCTCGTACGGCAGAGCTGGGATCTTTTGTAGATGCAGCTGCGGTGGAATACGGTTTCGATCGGTCCAACGTGTATGCACTGGGTTACTCTAACGGTGCCAACATTGCGGCAAGCTTGATCTTCCATCAAGCAGATGTATTCAAAGGTGCAATCTTGCATCACCCAATGGTACCGCTGCGCGGACTGGAACTGCCGGATCTGAAAGGTCTGCCTGTGTTCATTGGTGCGGGCGAGAACGATCCGATTGTACCAAGACGTGAAACCGAGGAACTTGCTTCGCTGCTCAGCGGTGCAGGTGCCGATGTAAACACGCATTGGGAGCGTCAGGGTCATCAGTTAACTCGTACCGAGGCAGAAGCTGCAGCAGCTTGGTTTAAGACACAGGCGTAAATTGGTGGATAGACGGTTATGAAACATATAGAGACAGCCTGATCGTGAAGATCGGGCTGTTTTTCCTTTTTATTTTGATCATCGTCAGGAAGAAGAAATGATTGACTGGTGTTATGTAACCGTTACTAACCGGGTAAACATTTGAATGTGTGGTAGATAACCTTGTATGCTTAGTGATATAGCTATGTATCAACATCATGAACTGGAGGGGTTAATGTGGAACGTAACATCAAGGAACTGGTACAGCGGATGACACTGGAAGAAAAAGCGGGCATGTGCTCGGGACTGGACTTTTGGCATCTGAAAGGGGTGGAGCGTCTTGGCATTCCATCCATCATGGTGACGGACGGACCTCACGGACTACGCAAGCAGGATGGGAGTGCGGATCATCTTGGACTAACGTCGAGTGTGCCTGCAACCTGTTTCCCGTCTGCGGCAGGATTGGCTAGTTCATGGGACAAGGAGCTGGCGCGTCAGGTCGGGGTGGCTTTGGGAGAGGAATGTCAGGCCGAGGATGTAGCGGTATTACTTGGACCGGGTGTAAATATTAAACGTTCCCCATTGGGTGGACGTAATTTTGAATACTTTTCCGAAGATCCGTTGTTATCTACGCAGATGGCTACCGGTCATATTCAGGGTGTGCAGAGCCAAGGTGTGGGTACGTCTCTCAAACACTTTGCAGTTAATAATCAGGAAGAACGGCGTATGTCGATTGATGCGGTGGTGGATGAACGGACGCTGCGTGAGATTTATCTGGCGAGCTTCGAAGGTGCGGTGAAGGATGGACAGCCGTGGACGGTGATGTGTTCTTATAATAAGGTGAACGGTACGTATGCAGGTGAGAATGAATGGTTGCTTACGGATATTCTGAAAGACGAATGGGGTCACGAAGGTCTTGTGGTATCAGACTGGGGTGCGGTTAATGAACGTGCAGATGCCCTTGCAGCAGGACTGGAACTGGAGATGCCAACAAGTGGTGGAATCGGTGAGCGTAAAGTGATCGATGCCGTAGAAAGCGGACAACTGCCGCTGGACAAGCTGGATCGGGCGGTGGAGCGTCTGCTTACGCTGATCTTTAATGCCGTTGATCAAAAGCAAGATGGGGCTACATATAACAAGGATGAGCATCACCAACTTGCGCGTAAGGTGGCAGCCGAGAGTATGGTTTTGCTGAAAAATGAAGAAGGTATCCTGCCGCTTGGGCGTGAAGGCGATGTGGCGATAATCGGGGCATTTGCGCGTAAACCCCGCTTCCAGGGCGGCGGCAGTTCCCATATTAATCCGACCAAAGTGGATGATATTGTGGAAGAGATGACCCAGGTGGCTGGCGAAGGTGTAACCTTCTCGTATGCCCCAGGTTATCGGATTGAAGCGGATGATGTGGATGAGACATTGATGCATGAGGCTGTTCAGGCAGCACAGTCAGCGGATACCGCTGTTGTGTTTGTTGGATTGCCGGATCGTTATGAATCCGAAGGGTATGATCGTGCCCATTTGCGTCTGCCTGACAATCATATTCGTCTGATTGAAGAGATTGCAAAAGTACAATCACGTGTGGTTGTGGTGCTGAGCAACGGATCTCCAGTGGAGATGCCTTGGTTGCCGCAGGTGCAAGCGGTGCTTGAAGCTTATCTTGGTGGACAGGCCGTTGGTGGAGCGATAGCTGATCTGCTGTATGGTGAGGTGAATCCGTCCGGTAAACTGGCGGAGACGTTCCCTGCCAAGCTCAGCCATAATCCATCTTATCTAAATTTCCCGGGTGAAGGGGATCGTGTCGATTACCGGGAAGGCATCTTTGTTGGTTACCGCTATTATGATAAAAAAGAGCTGGAGCCACTGTTTCCGTTCGGTTATGGACTAAGTTATACGACATTTGAATATGCTGACCTGAAGGTAGATCGCACAGAATTGACCGATCAGGATGAGGTGAATGTGCAAGTAAGGGTCACCAATACCGGTGACAGAGCGGGCAAGGAGATTGTACAGTTGTATGTCAGCGATGTAGAGAGCACAGTAATTCGTCCTGTAAGAGAATTGAAAGGATTTGCGAAGGTGGCCCTTGAACCTGGAGAGTCCAAAGTGGCGAGCTTCACACTAAACAAACGTTCATTCGCCTATTACAACGTAGATATGAAGGACTGGCATGTGGAGACCGGAGAGTTCGAGATTCAAGTAGGCAGTTCCTCACGGGACATTCATGTGCACACACGTGTGAATGTAGAGTCTACAGCGACATTCCTTCCAACCTATACGCGTAATAGTACATTGGGTGATATCCAGCGTGATCCGGCCCATAAACAGCTACTGGACCAGGCTTTGCAACAATTCCAGGAAGCCAGTGGGTTCGGCGGTGATGATGCCGGGGATCATGCAGATATGATGGATGCGATGATGAAATATATGCCGCTGCGAGCACTGGTTGCGTTTAGCGGTGGGGCCATGACGGAAGAAGCGATGAATGAACTTCTGGAGCAGCTGAACAACAAGGATCATGGTATTAGGGGATAAGGGGCTGGGCTCTTAAACCGAGTATTCGTCCATCCTTGGATTAAGCGATTACGATTATGCGATACGTGCAGGAACTGCGCACGAAGTCATAAGAATGTGCATGAGGGCCAGCCGCATAGTCGCTGGTACAGTTACCCGATCCAATCATGGATCGGGTTTTCTTTTTGCATAAGGAAAAAGGAGGGTTAACAGAACGGTGGGATGTGGGGATGATCCTTGCAATGTGACAGAGGTGACAGGACTGCTGTAACTTGCTGAAGCAACATGGTTGTCGTAAAGCATGGATTATTCTATAATGAAGTAATTGATAATCATTTTCAATTAGATTCGGTGATAGATGATTATGCACGTAATCAGGAGGGGAATATGAATCCTAACCCTAGCTCACATACGTTTGGTTCAAGTGCGTTTGTTCGGACCCGCGATGGTCGCAAACTACATTATATGTCCAGGGGAACAGGAGAGCTGACGGTTGTATTTGAGTCCGGTATGGGCGCCTCTAGATCAAACTGGGGACTGGTTGCACCAGCCATTGCTGAGCATGCACGTACTGTTGTGTATGACAGGGCAGGGGCGGGACGAAGTGATATCGACTCAGCTCCCCGCAGCCTTGAACGCATTGCAGGGGATCTTGGAGAACTGCTGACAGCTCTGGGCCCGGGCCCATTCATTCTGGTTGGACATAGCTGGGGCGGTCCGATTGTACGGGCTGCGGCAGCTGCACATCTATCTCGATTACGTGGCATTATTCTGGTAGATCCATCAGACGAGCATTGCGAAATGTATTTTTCCAAGCTTACTAAAAAGAGCTTTGCCATCAATGGTTTCATTATTCCAATCATGGCGCGGACTGGCTTATATAAGATGCTTGGCAGCAAAGCTGGAAGTGCTCAGCCTGACGATGTGGCAGCGGATCACCTCAAGGAGGATTTCACTGTACGGGCAGCCAGCACGATGCTTGCGGAAGGCAAAACATTTCTGGATGACATGGCAGGGCTCCTGGAACATCCTCCGGCTCTGGGTAATCTGGAAGTTAGCGTGATCTCGGGTACGAACCCGGGCAAGGGAGAGGGGAAAATCAGACCTGCCCTCATCACGGCGCATCGCCAGACGGTGAGCCAGCTATCCAATGCGAGATGGATTGGGGCCGATCAATCGGGACATATGGTTATGTATACAGACCCTCAGGTCATTATTGATGAGATTGTACGAATGATAAATGATGAGAGCTCAGGCGCAAGAACAGAACAAAAGTGATACAATACAAAGAAAAGCAGTGCGCGACATTGCTAGATAAGTTGAATTAATGATTTACACGATAACGGAGAGGACAGAAAGAACCTGAAAAAGCGAAGCGTTCGTCTAAAAGCTTTCTGAAAGAAAGCTGCATCGGAAGCATACGCTATCACCGGATTTTTCCCTTGAGAAAAGGGAATCGAAAAAATCTGGGGATAACAGCGATTGGAGGGTTATTCTGTCATCGTAGTGTCAGTGTAAATAAAATTTAGTTCAACATATATAGACCATAAAAGCGGAGTGTGGAGACAACATGAAACCAGTTGAACAGGAACCAACGGGAACCACAAGTCCCGGTCGTGCCAGTGTTGGCATGGAAGATATCGTACGCGCACATCATGTGCTGCGTGAGGTCATTGTAAGAACGCCGTTACAGCGGGATGCTGTATTGTCGGCCAAATATAACTGTAATGTGTATCTGAAAAGGGAAGACCTTCAAGTGGTGCGTTCGTTCAAAATTCGGGGTGCCTATAATATGATTCGCAGTCTAACACCAGCCGAGATGGAGAAAGGTATTGTCTGTGCGAGTGCAGGCAACCATGCCCAAGGTGTTGCTTTTAGCTGTAATGCCCTTGGAATTAACGGCAAAATCTTCATGCCGAGTACAACGCCGAACCAGAAGGTGAAGCAGGTCAGACGTTTTGGCGGCAGTAACGTTGAAGTGGTGCTCATCGGGGATACGTATGATGACGCTTATGCTGAAGCGATGCGTGCATGTGACGAACAGGGCATGACGTTTATCCATCCTTTTGATCAACCGAAGATTATTGCAGGTAATGGTACGGTAGCGATGGAAATCATGGAAAGTCTCGATGAGAATGCCGACTATGTATTCGTGACGATTGGTGGCGGAGGGTTGGCAGCTGGCGTGGGAACCTACATGAAGACCGTGAGTCCAGAGACACGCATCATTGGAGTTGAGCCACTTGGGGCAGCTTCCATGAGTGAGGCGATGTTCCGCAAACAGGTTGTGACGTTGGATGACATAGATAAATTCGTGGATGGTGCAGCGGTGAAACGTGTTGGTGATCTCACCTTTGATATCTGCAATAGTATACTTGATGACATTGTGAAAGTGCCGGAAGGCAAAGCCTGCACAACTATTCTGGAGTTATATAATGAAAATGCGATCGTTGTCGAGCCTGCCGGTTCCTTGGCTGTTGCGGCGCTTGAGCAATATCGTGAGCAAATCGTGGGCAAGACGGTTGTCTGCGTAATTAGTGGCGGTAACAACGATATCGACCGGATGCAGGAGATCAAGGAACGTTCCCTCATATATGAAGGTCTGAAGTATTATTTCATGGTTAATTTCCCGCAGCGTGCAGGAGCTTTACGTGAATTCCTGGAGGAAGTTCTAGGGAAAAATGATGATATCACCCGGTTTGAATATACGAAAAAGCATGATAAGGAAAATGGCCCTGCCTTGGTGGGCATCGAGCTGATGTACAAGGAAGATTACCACCCGCTCATTGAACGTATGAACCGCAAAGGTATCGCCTATACCGAACTGAACAAAAATCTAAATCTGTTCAACATGTTAATCTGATGAATGATTCCAAGATGCAATTAGATCACCAAGAAACATCTCCTCTGATCAGACCTGCGCGCATAGAAGATGCTGATCAGGTCATTCCTTTGCTGTATCAGGCGATAGGAGACATTGCATACGCGCTTGCGGGTGAGGCGGATCATGAGAAGGCGATGCAGATTTTGCAGGCGTTCTATGTACAGGAAAACAACCGGATTAGCTATCGTCATGTGACAGTGATGGAGCAGGATGGGCTGATTGCGGGGATTCTGGTAGCCTATGATGGCGGAGAAGCAGATCGTCTGGACCAGCCGATTCTGGATCGACCTGGACGAAGCCGGGATGAGAAGTATGCATTGGTCAAAGAGACCCGTCCGGGGGAGTATTATCTGGATACTCTCTCGGTAAGTGAAGCTTATCAGGGGCAGGGCATCGGCCGGGCACTGATGGCTGCTTTTGAGCAGCAGGGCAGAGATCAGGGTCACTCACAGGTTTCCCTGATTGTAGAACGGGACAACGGCCGTGCGCTAAGGCTCTATGAACGGCAGGGATATGTCAAAGACGATGTGATTGTCATCGCAGGACATGAGTATAATCATATGGTCAAACCGATTCAATAGTGCAGGGAGCTGACGGATTGAGTCAGTTTTGATGATAAAAGCATGAAGAAAACCGCCATAGGAGAAAATCCTGTGGCGGTTTTTGTCGTGGTTATCTGTTAGGATTTAGCCCAAGTTTTGGCTTGAACCGGGTGTTAACCGTGGGAGCAGATTAACTCAATAATTCGCGTAGTCGCTGACCGGCACATTCTGCTCCAGCCATTTCTCGACAGCAGCGGTTTTCTCGAATTTGGCTTCGGTTACGATGTCCATGAACTTTTCGAGTTTGGTCAGGAAGGCACTGTCTTCGGATGAGTTACGTTGTAAGACAGCTTTGTAACCTTTCTGGGCATTGGCTGTCATTTTGTTCGTTTCATAGTCAAATAAAGGCGTATTATTCAGGCCATAAAACGTATACAAGGTATAGTTATGCATCAGATTTTTCACCTGTTGTAATCGATTGGACTTCGGATATTCGTTCAGGAATCGTTCCTGATTCAAAGCGCGATTGAGTATCTCTTGATAACCAATGACCAGTGCACCATCATCGGCGGCAAGGTTGCTGGTTTCAACTGCCATGATATTAATGTATTGTTTGATGTCTGGTTTCACGTAAGAGATATATTTCTGAAAAGCCATATAATTCATGATCGGATAGAGGGAACCTTCCAGCATAACCAGGCGATAACCGCTATCCCGTGCTTGCTGGAGCAGTGCACGCAGACTGGCGTCGTTGGTGCGGCTCATCAGTTGGGTGAAGCTATCATTCCACTTGTAGGCTTTGATCATCTTGTCTTGAACATTAGGCACCAGTAGACGGTCCGTCATGGCTGTTAACGCCTTGTTGCGGGCATTCTCCAGTTGTAAGACCATCAGAGTTGCATGATGAGTCGTAACTTGATCGATATGAGATTCGAGATAAATATCCGCGGCAGGCAAGCCTTTCTTTTTGTAGAGCATGGACTGAAATGTTTTATATATCGTTGTTGAACTGGCAGTCGTGACTTTGGTATCTGTACTGGAAGAAGCGGCAGCAGCGACTCCGGATAAGGGAGCGACAGCCGTTTGGAGCAGCATGAGGATGGCGGTGGCTGTAATGAAGGTGCGCATGCCTTTACGTTTGGCAGATTGGAACGATGATGTCATAGATATGAACCTCCCGTAGTTGAGAAAATGATAGGTGTTGTTCACTAGTCACTATACATTAACCCAATTGGTGCAGGATGTGGTTGCGGAATGGTGACAAATTCTTCTGTTATTTTTAACTTTTGGAGGGTGGAAGATAGAGAAAGATTTCTGAGAAAATAATTTTTGTACAACTGGAAACTTTTGAGCCGATCGGAACGTCTTAGTGGTGCATAGGTAAATACAGGAATTAATGAAATGAACAGCGAATCTATTTCGATGTTAACTAAATGCGAGAATGGGGATATGGGATATGAGGAAAGCGGGAGGGAAACAAGTGAAGAAGGTAATGTCAGCGCTGGCTGTATCGGCCATGCTGATGTCCGCACTTCCAACGTCGGTTATGGATGCAGCCGCGAGGATCAGTATATATATTAATGATGCAGAGTTATCATCTGTTCAGGCACCTGTGATGAAAGGTGGACGCGTACTGGTTCCGCTACGGTCGATTTTTGAAGGATTGGATGCGAAGGTACAGTACACGAACAGAACCAAAACGATTGTTGCAACTCGCGACGATCAGGAAGTTACTTTGACACTTGGTTCCAAAACGGCATACATCAACGGGGAAGCGATATCGTTGGATGTACCTGCAAACACGATTAAGGGCAACACGATGGTTCCAATTCGTTTTGTCAGTGAAGCTTTTGGAGAAAAAGTATTCTGGAACTCACGCAATCAGCGTGTAGATATCAAGACAACAGCAACACCTCCAGTAGATGAGACACAATATGCTGCATGGAACATCTATGGTTCGGTATCCGGAAGTAACGGAGATGGTCGTGACTTGACCGTGAGCTTCACACGTCCAACTTCAGAGAAGGCGGTATCTGCTTACCGGATTATGCTGGTGAAAACTCGCGATGTGAATAGCTTCACGGAGTCCTCAGCAACTGCCGTACCTTCTGCGAACTATACATCTGTTACACCAAATGGCAGCAACCCGAAACTGACACTTAATGCACAGACACGTGACGTAAACGGGGATCTGCTTAACAGCAATGAAACGTATCGTCTGTATGTATTGACTGTTGGTAACAGCAGCAATAATTATAAAAATGCATTGAACTGGTCTTCCCAAGCATTGAAGCTCAATAATGTGAAATCCACGGTACAGGCGGTTACAAGTCTGCGTGCCGCAGATATTAGTGACTATGGCGATGGCCGCGATCTGGAGATTAACTTCACGCAGCCGAGCACAACATCGAACATTACGTATTATCGTGCTTTTGTTGTTAAAGCGAAGGACTCTTCTGCGTTCAATCTGGCTGCAGCGAACAAAGTGTCCAGTGCAAACTCCACGATCATATACAAAGGAAACAGTACCGCAGTGAAAAGCCAGCTGACTTCTTCGACACGGGATACGTCCGGCGAATTGATCAAAAGCGGTACAGCATATGTAGTTTACATCTTGTCGGTAAGCACTAATACAACAACAGACAGCAAGCTGTCCGCAGCAACATCTTCACTTACGCTGTCCGTGAACACAGCAACCTCTCCAGTAATTACGCAGGTAAAGGATAATTCGGATTATGGAGATGGTCGTGATATTCAGGTGAGCTTCAACCGTTCATCAGATGAGTCCAAGGTGGCGAATTATCGCGTCTTTGTGGTGCGCAACTCGGTTGCCAGCAGCTTTAATCTGACAACGGCGAGTAACCTGTCCTCCAGTCTGTACTATACGGTGAATAAAACAGGTAACAACATTACAACGACTTTGCCTTCATCCATGAAGGACACAAGTGGTTATAATGTAACGAATCTGCAAGATTATCGCATCTTTGTGATGGCGGTGGGCAATCAGCAAAATGGATACACCAATGCGCTGTCAGCTTCCTCCACAGCTCTGAGACTGACAACGACCGGTAACGCGGGAGTTATTAGCAACCTGTCTGTTGCGGATATTAGTGACTACGGTGATGGGCGTGATCTGCGGGTTTCTTTCAACAAAGCTGCGGATGAATCCAGAATCTCTGCCTACCGAGTATATGTAGTTCGTTCCGCTAATGTGGGCAGCTTCACACTAAGCGCAGCTAATGCGTCAAACAACTATACGCAGGTGAACAAAACGGGTGGTAACCTGTCCGTTACGCTTCCAAACTATGCGGTAGATACCAATGGTTATACCATTAGCAATAATGTTGCTTATCGGGTATTCGTTCTGTCGGTGAACAACAACGGAAACTCCAGTCAAAATGCTTTGTCTGGTTACTCTTCCCAGATTACATTGTCGGCAAACGCGGCTGTAACAGCTCCGAGCAATGTGGTTGCAACTGATATTGGGGATACTGGAGATGGACGTGATCTGCGTGTGACGTTCACTAAATCCGCAGATGAGACAAATGTGAATCATTATCGGGTGTTTGTAGTGAAAAATGCAAATGCAGGCAGCTTCAATCTGAACGTAGCCAATACAGTGAATAGCTCGAATTATACGTATGTAAGTAGAACTGGAAGCAACCAGACGATTACTTTGTCTAATGGTTCGAGATCAGTGGATGGTGACTTGATCCGTAATGATGTAGGCTATCGAGTGTACGTGATGGCTGTTAATAATAACACGTCTTTAGTGAATGCAATATCGTCAGCCTCCGGTATAGTGACACTGACTTCAAATTCCGCTGTAGCAGTGGCGAGTAATGTGAATGCAACCGTTAAAGATCAAGGACAGTCTGGAACGCCTTCGGATGTAACAATAACCTTCAATAAGGCAACTAACGAGACCAATATCTCCAATTATCGTATCCTGATTGTGCCTGCTAACCAAGTGAGTGGATTTAATACAAGTTCTGCTCTTGGAATTAATTCTTTTATTGAAATCAACAAAAACAATGCAGGCAGTCCGGTAGTACTAAACGGTGGACATCGAGATATTAATGGTAGTGCCCTTGTAGCTGGACAGAAATACAGAGTGTTTGTCTTGTCCGTTTCGGACAGTACATCACGTGCTTCCAATCTGTCCCTTGCTTCCAATGAGTTTAATATCTTTACACAAGCAAATGTGGTTCAAACTGCTACTATTACAGGCCTTCAAAATACAAGTACTGTAACCGAAGCGAGTTATAAGCTTACCTTTACTAAACCAACTGCTGAAACGGGGATTTCTGCATACCGACTCTTTATTGTTAAAGGAACAGATAATTTGGATATTACTACAGCAAGCTCTAACACTAGCTACCCAATTGGAAATCCTGCAGCGGTTGAAGTTACTTTAACGAAATCAGCTATAGATTCAACTGGAGCCAATCTGGTGGAAGGAGGCGAGTACAAGGTGTATATTCTTTCAGTTGCTGCAAATACAACAACGAATAAACATACACTTTCAGGCCCATCGGATACATTCAAGCTTGAAAAAGCTCAGCCTACGCCTACACAGGAGCAGACGTCTATTACCAATCCACCAGCCTCAAGTGAGGGGTAAACACCTCCACAGGGCTGAATGTAAAAATCTACACTGAAACAAACTCGAACACCCTTTCCATCCGGAAAGGGTGTTTTCATTATGTATGAACGACAATCGTCTGGCGTGAATTTCAGACTCGCTTTTTGAAAATCTTGTCGCCAAAAAGGTTCCTAAGACCATTGTTACATCGAGAACAAATAATGGATAATAAAGGAAAGTTGGCTATATAGATCGAGCTAAACATTTACACGAAACGGAGTGGCCCGTGTAATTTTCTTTAGTTCACCTTATGTAAAAGCCTATGAGCCGAAAGGAATGATGGAATGCTTGCGTTTCGTTTGACGGGCCTGCCGGATTCCCGGCTGCCGCTGTACCTGTATTGTGTGGGCACGCAGGAAGAGAAAGTTCTGCATAGACCAGATGGATTTCCGGTGTATCAGTTGTTTTTGTCAGGCGGCGGTGAGGGGCAGTTCAGGCTTCCGGGAAAAGGGACATGGACGATGGGAGCAGGGCAGGTATTCATCGTGGAACCTGGGATTGCGCATGAGTATGTGCCTCATTCCAAATCCAAAGGAGAACTGGGTTATATCGGTATTGGCGGTACATCTGCTGGTTCGGTACTACAATCCACGGGTTTGCTTCAGAACGAACCGTGCCATATCTCTGGTTTTGAAATCATCTGGTCACGGATGACCAATCTCTGGCACGCGTTGGATCAAGGAGCAACGGAGATGTGGGACACATCAACCCTGATCTACCAGCTCATTTTGGATTTAGCACAATCGAAAATACCATCTGATGTCGGCACAGGAGGTATTGGATCATCTAGGGCACAGGATGGCACTGTAAAACACTCTAATCGGGAGACCGATCCGAGCAAGGATGCACTCATCCGAGCAGTAGCATTGATGCATACGCACTACCCGGATGACCTGTTATTGAAGCACATCGCTGACGCAGTGGGTTATTCGGTGCAGCATCTCAATCGATTATTTCACCAGCATTATGGCGTGACAGGACATCAATATATGCAACGATTACGTTTGCAGAAGGCTTCGGACTGGATGGACAAGCATCCAAGAGCAAGTGTACGAGAGGCGGCAGAGACCGTAGGGATGGAAGTGAACTATTTTATCCGGATGTTCAAGCGGGAGTTTGGAGAAACACCGGGTAAAGGAATCAAACAGCGGAACCAGCTCCAAATGGAAAAAGACCTCACGAATTCGTGAGGCCCCTTAATCGATTTTATAACGTGTTATGCTGTTTTCTTTTGTCCAAATAAAGGCCTTACCGTTGCAAGTCCCACAACTCCGATCACTGCACTCACCCATGGAGCCAGTGCAAATACCGGAAGTTTATCACGCAGTGGATACCCTACAAAGAGCATAAGGACCACGATGACGATGTAAATGATGATTCCCTTAAGGTTAACCTTAGGTACGGTGTTCTTGTCTGCTCCTTCATCGTCTGGTCGCTCAGCAAGACGGCGAAGCATCTCCACCAATGCAATACCGCCAACTGCCGCAACGATCAGAGAGAACAGACTGATGTGTTGGAACGGCTCCGTATCTCCGCCAGTCCAACCCACGAACAATCCCACACATCCTTGAATCAACATGACAAAAGACAAAGCCGCCCAAGCGATCATGACATACCACTTTGGTGTCCGTTTCACAGGCTCTGGATTCTCAGTTGGCTGTGGTTCTACAGCGTTGGCATTCTTTTTCGATGAAGCTGTTGAACTATGATCACGGGTTGGGCTGGATTTACCCATCTCAACGACAGCCGTCTTCTCCGGTGCTGTATTTGTAATCCCGAGCTGTGTATGGATGTCTTGTTCCAGATCAGGTCCGTATAACTCGCGAGCGGGTTTGTTATCCCGCTGAGCCTGTACGATTGCTTTTCCTGCGGAGAGTATCCACTCTTCCTGTGTTCTCTCGTCCGCTGGCGCATGACGCGCAATTGTGCTGATCTCGTCATACAATTTCACATGTTCAGGTGTCATTCGACTCATCTCAGTTATTTGCCGATTCTGTATTTCTTTAAGCTTCTTATAGGAAATCCCCAATGATTGCTCCCCCTGTCTACACACGTTCTGATCTTCCAATGGACTGAAGACCCTGACGGTATTTTAGTATACGGGAAGGGCTCTCGTTTCGCAAAGTCATTCCTTATAAAAAAGCTGCTCATGGTGGACCCATATCCATACACAGGCCAGTATAACACAGGTGCATAACAGTACCAGTTTACCGTGATGTTGAATCCATTCCAGTAGATGTTCCATGAATTCATTCCTTTCGGCAGAAGGATTCCGAGGCATATGCTACCTATGTTTGTTCGTTTATTTTCCCCCGTTCATGTGAAAAAATACCCTCACGCCTCACAGATCTAACGATTGTGTGAAGTATGCATAAAGAGCAGCCGATTCCATCACAATAGTAGCATTTCCAACAGAAATCCAAGATTGGAGTGTGCTTGTTATGGATAAACAAACAGAATTGACGCGGAAGCTGCTACTGAACAGCAACTCCCGTGGAGTCGTGGACGAAGTTGTATCCTTTGAAGAGAACCTGGAGGATACGGAGTATGCAGAAGAACTGACAGATGGGAATTTGAAGGGAAGAAGTTTCTGGGACAATAGTGATTCGGGTCATGAGCATGAGTGGAATGGACGGGTGGAGACCCACGAGATGTTCCGTAGAAGCTACGAATAACGATCCTGCAACACTTGGTTTGAATTCCAAACGATATCCGGGCCAGCTGTCATCAGCGTGGCTCATTTTTTTGTGCTTATTATCCGATAAAATGTAGATTGGTAGTCGACGTAGAAAGGGTTCTTACTTACGTTGACTTGCAGGGTACGGGATGATAATATATGAATAACATCTTAATACACACTAAACTTATCGGATTATATATATTTGATAAATGGAAGTTAACAGGCTAAGCGTGGAAAGGGGAAATCGGTATGGAACGTCAGATCAGTATCCGTCATGGACAGGAAGAATTAACAGCCACGATTCATTATCCGGTTGTGAAAGATATCAAGGAGGAGAAGAGTCAGCAACGGGTCCCTCTGGCGGTCATCTGCCACGGCTTCGTTGGTAGCCGGATCGGCGTGGATCGTTTGTTTGTAAAGACTGCACGGGAGCTGGCTGAAGACGGTTATCTGGTCTTGCGTTTCGATTATATCGGTTGCGGAGAGAGCAGTGGGGAGTACGGAGCGGAGGGACTGGAGTCCATGGTGCTGCAGACCCGTTCGGTGCTGGATTACGCGGTGAATTGCAGTGATGTAGATCCTACGCGTGTTACGCTGATTGGTCATAGTCTGGGTGGTGCCGTTGCATTACTAACTGCTGTACGTGACAAACGTGTCAAAAACCTGGTTATGTGGTCCTCCGTGGGTTATCCATTCAATGATATCGTGAAGATTACGGGACGGGAAGTATACGATGAAGGCGTGAAACTGGGTGCGGCTGATTATCTCGGATACAAATTCACACCAACGTTCTTCGAGTCTCTTGCTGAACAACAGCCATTCCAGGAAGCAGTTAAGTTTAGCGGAGATGTACTCGTCGTACATGGCACGTCAGATGAGATTATTCCTGTAGACTACGCATTCCTGTATCAAAAGGTATTCTGGATGCGCCAAGAGGGCCGCTGTGACAAGGAGATCATCTTCCAGGGCGATCACACCTTCTCTTCAGGTAAAGAGCGGGAACAGCTCATTACGCGTACCAGAGAGTGGCTTGGCGAACGTCAGAAGATCGAGCAGGATTGGCAACACTGGATGATATAAGTGGCAGGATTACAACTGTTTGGGGATGTCAGCTTGGAAAAGCGCCTTCTTAAGGGTAAAATAGAGGAGTAAGCATTCTATCCGTGTCTGGAGGTTGGCAGCAATGACATTACCCGCACTTTTCATTGCGCATGGTTCTCCCGCTCTGGCGGTGGAGAGCAATGACTACACTCACTTCTTGAACCAGCTTGGAGACAGGCTGCCGGCTCCGAAAGCCATTGTCGTATTTACGGCGCATTGGGATTGTCCTAAGCCGTCCGTGACGATGGATGATACACATCAGACCTTGCATGATTTTTACGGATTTCCTTCTACGATGTATACGATGGAATACCCTGCATCTGGGCAGCCAGATTTAGCGAACGAGATATGTGCTTTGTTCACCCGCAGCAATCTGGCACATCAGCCGATTCGAGGCCGAGGGCTGGATCATGGCGTATGGGTACCGTTGCTCCATATGTATCCCGAGGCTAACATACCTGTGATTGCTGTATCTGTAGACTCGCTGCGTACGCCGCAGGAACAGTATGATATTGGCCGAATGCTGGAACAGCTACGTCATGATGATGTGTTAATCATTGGCAGCGGTGGAACGGTTCACAATTTGCGATTGCTGGGCAATACGGATGAACCGCAAGAGTGGGCGGTTGAATTTGATAACTGGATTGGGGAGCGCTTGCAGCAGTGGAACACAAGAGAACTGTTTCAATATGACAAAAAAGCCCCTCATGCACGTACGGCGGTTCCGTCGTATGGTACAGAACACATTGCACCTTTGTTCTACGCCATGGGTACAGCGGATATGTCCCGATCAGCGAAGCGTCTATTCCAGTCTTACCCTTATGGAACGCTCAGTTTAAACTGCTGGCAGTTTGGAGACGGCGTGTAACTTGGAACAGACAACAGCCTGATTATGGTGCTTGAAGCCAGTTTCGTACGGATAACGTGTATTAATGCATACAATTACAATATATAAACAAAAGAAGGTTACTGTACACCCTTGAAGGGCTACAGTAACCTTTTTTCAATACGAGGACTTATTCATGCAATAGATCTTTATTTGCGGATTTCGAACAATTCACAGTCTGTACGCGAATGATAAGCGAGCTCACTGACACTGGATTGTACTACTACGGTGTTGCTGTCAAAACGGATAATGATGCCACCGGAGTCAATCTGGTGATTATCTTTAAAAACTCGAACCTTATACTTCATATTCATGGCTTCCTGGAAGTCCGCATCGGTCTCGAGACGTCGCTGGGTCGGCATATCGTGTACTCCTTTGAAGTTCAACTTTATTTCATCATAATACGATTTTCTGTGGATGGGCAAGTCAGTCAGGCATTCAGGCTGATTTTGAAAAGTAAAAAGCCCTGCTCTCCAGGGGGATTGGGAGCAGGGCCGAGAATACTATGAATGATTGCTTAAGCTGTTTTTTGAGTAGGGCTAATCGTTGGTGTGTCTTTAGGAAGATTTCCTTTGTTGTTACGAGTGAACAATCCGCGAAGGTAAGGCATTACCCAGTGATCCAGACCGATTTTACCTGCATTTGCACCAGCAACGACAAGGAAGATTTCCATTACAACCAGTTGAGCATTCGTGCTTACTGTTCCCGAGAAGAGGAACGCGAAGTTCATGACCATAGCCATCAGTGCTGCTAGTGTAGTGAAGCAACCGAGGATGAGACCCAAACCTACAAGGAATTCACCCAATGGGATAACGAAGTCGAACAGTCCTGCGTTTGGTACTGCGAATTTCTCAAGGAACGTTGCCCACCATGCTTGAACTGCTGGATGATCACCTGTTGCTTTTTCTACCGCACCAGCCAAGAACCCGCCAGCTTGGAATCCGCCAGTCAATTTGCTCCATCCGTGAGTCATCCAATCATAACCGATATACACCCGAAGTACTGTCAAAATCCACATTGCTACTTTGTTTTCTCTAAGCCATTGGTTTGTGCTGAACATATGAACCACTCCTTCATGGAATCTAGTGTGTGTTGTTTTTGTTTTTCTAAGTGATCACCTTTGATGTCTTTATTGTATAGTTCAAAAGTTGTTTTGTTTGTGATTAAAATCACAATCTAGTTCAAATTTTAAGTAAGGTTTGAGAAGTTCACATTTAGGACATATTTTTCTGGCTATATGCTGTTTCGAATGTGAATTTCAAGCTGTATCAAGGCCTTCTAGGCGCAGACAAATCGGATGGGGTGTGATTAAATGGAAAGAAATACGTGAAATGGTTGCCCACATGAGACATATATCACAACTTAGAACCAGGCCATATCGTTCAGGAGGTCCTCTATTGAAGCTTTTTAAATGGAACAAAGCAGCATCGGCTGCATCTCTGTTTATTCTCTCATTAAGTCTTGTTGCCTGCCAAAACCAGGAGGTGGCGCAGATGCCAGTTCAGCCAGAACCGACACCTGCACCTGTACAAGAAGAACACGTGGAGGAATCCAACACGTCTCTCTATACAGCACCTCTGACGGGTCTGCCTGTAGATGAAGCGATTACGCGTCGACCACTCGCCGTAATGATTAATAATGCACCCGCAGCTCGGCCCCAATCGGGTCTAAGTTCAGCCGATATCATTCTTGAAGTTCTCGCTGAGGGAGGCATTACCCGTTTCATAGCCATCTTCCAGAGTGGAGGCGGTGCGGAGACGGTTGGACCCGTTCGCAGTATACGTCCATATCTAATTGAGCTCGGCGAGAGTTATGATGGGGTACTTGTTCACGCCGGAGGCAGTCCGGAGGCGTATTCCATTTTGCAAAGGCAGCAGAAACAGCATATGGATGAAATCTCGAATGGTGGACCTTACTTCTGGCGTTCCTCGGATCGTAAAGCCCCACATAATCTGTATACTTCAGCGGACAAGCTGAGAGAAGGGTCAGATATCAAGGGTTACAGCCATGATTTCAAGTCGCCGGTATACACCTATAACGAAGAAGGCTCGACATCCGCAGGAGAGGCAGTGAAGCAATTCAATATCCATTATTTATTGGATAGTTACCGGGTGACGTATGATTATGATGAAGTTAGCGGACGATATATGAGAATGGTGAATGGCAAGGCAGATCAGGATCTGGATAATGGGACTCAACTTGGCGCAGCGAACATCATTGTGGCAGGTGCAGATCACAAGGTGCTCGATAGTGTAGGTCGGTTGTCCGTTAATTTGGAACAGGGCGGGGAAGCCATGCTTTTTCAGAAGGGCAAGATGATTCGTGGGCAGTGGGTGAAGAAGCAGGGGGATATTATACGGTTTGTTCAGGGTGGCAGTGAAGTTGCTCTTGTACCGGGTAAAACCTTTATCAGCATTGTTCCCAATCAACCGGAATTTTCCAGTCATGTGAAGCTGGCTGCGCAGCAATAAAAGGATGTAATGAAAGAAAACAATGAAACATGTATTCATTTTGTTGTCGAAAAGGCATTATATTTGTCCTTAGCGTGAAAAGTAGAATCGTGTCGATTTTGAATTTTGATGTCGAATTGTAAACGCAGTGTAAAATCTTGACTTGAATTTACCATTATTCCAAATAATTAAGATTCATTTCAGATTAATGTGATAAGAATATAAAAAAGGATCACACCTTTTGTACAAACCATGAAACAAATATGATAAGATATCAAAGGTTGTCATTTCATGTTTCATCGGTTGTCGGCAATTTTTCTCGTAAAGGGGATAGAGCTATGAAGCTTAAGAAGAAGAAGGATATATTTTTTGAGACACTGGAGAATATGGCAGATACGGTTGTTCAAGCGGCAGATTATTTCTCCCAGCATGTTTCCAACCTTCAGGATGTGACTCTTTTTGCTAATGAAATGAAGAAGTACGAGTCGAAATGTGATGATTATGTGCATACGATCATTACAGAACTCAACAAAACATTTATCACGCCGATCGAACGCGATGATATTATGGAGCTGACAACAACACTTGATGACGTATTGGACGGACTCGAAGCAACGGCTTCCCGTTTCTATATGTACCAACTGACAGATCCAGATGATGAGTTCGTCATACAGTTTGCTGAAATTTTGCGCCAATCGGCTTACGAAATTCAGAAGGCGATCCATCTGCTGTCCCAGAAAAAATTGCTCGCGATCCGTGAGTATACCATTCGTTTGAATGATCTGGAAAACCAAGGCGACGAAGTGCTGCGCATGTGTATCAAACATCTCTTCGCTACCGTGTCTGATCCGATTGAACTGATCAAGCGTAAGGAAATTTACGAACGTCTTGAGACAACAACGGATGCTTGTGAAGACGTGGCGAACGTGCTTGAATCCATCATTATGCGTAATTCTTAAGGAGCCAGAGAATAATGGAAACAACGATTTGGGTATTGGGTATAGTCGTCTTCCTTGCACTGGCGTTTGACTTCATCAACGGTTTTCACGACACGGCCAATGCCATTGCGACTTCGGTCTCAACCCGAGCACTGACGCCGCGTCGAGCTATTCTTATGGCAGCGGTGATGAACTTTGTCGGTGCGATGATGTTCACAGGTGTTGCGAAGACGATTGGGGGGAGTGTGACCGACCCCACCACGCTGGATAACGGGATAGAGGTCGTCATAGTCACCTTGATATCAGCGATTATCTGGAACCTGGTTACATGGTGGTTCGGTATTCCGTCCTCATCCTCACATGCACTTATTGGAGCCCTTGCAGGTGCCGTGCTCGTTGGCGCAGGATCTGATAAAGTGAAATGGAGCGGATTCATTGATATCGTCGGAGGTTTGCTATTATCACCTCTGATCGCGTTTGCCATCGGTTATGTGGTCATGACGATTCTCAAATATATTTTCGCCAAACGCAGTCCGCATAACGTGAACAAAGGTTTCCGTACGGTACAGATTTTCACGGCAGCACTGCAAGCATTCACGCATGGTACGAATGATGCACAGAAAGCGATGGGGATTATTACGTTTGCTTTGGTTGCAGCAGGTGTGCAGGATAATCTGGATGTTCCGCTGTGGGTTAAAATCTCAGCAGCAACTGCGATGGCTCTGGGTACATCCATTGGTGGTTGGAAAATCATCAAAACGATGGGTACCAAAATCTTTAAAATTGAACCGATCAACGGATTTGCCGCCGATCTGTCAGCTGCATCCGTTATTTTCACAGCAACGTTGCTTCACCTTCCAGTGAGTACAACGCACGCGATCACATCAGCAATTCTGGGTGTGGGTTCCGCGAAACGTTTCTCTGCTGTGAAATGGGGACTTGCTGGACGTATTATTATTACGTGGTTCATTACGATTCCGATTACTGGGGCACTGGCAGGGTTATTGTACTGGATTATTTTCTAAAAAGAGAAGTTATCCCGAACAAATTCGGAGTTACCAGACAAACTGTTCATAACTGTGTGAATATCGGGATATGTGGATAAATATACAACCAAAATCAAGAGACGCCTGTGCATGAACGTGTGGACAGGCTGGATATGTGGATAGCCATCCGTGGAATGATAAACCAAAAGAAGATATTCCTGTGGATACAGGGAACTGTGGATAGGGAAATGAGAGAAGCCAACAGGGTTGGCTTTTTTTGTTGTCGAGTTTGAAAGCGTCTGTGGATATTTTGGACACGTGGGAGACGTACCTATGGTTAAAGTTGTACAATGACGTAAAGATACAGGACAAGGACGTGGTCTAATTTATGATTCGTACACTCGCCATTACACGAGAACATCAAGTCTCCGTTAACGTACCACTTACACAGCTGGATCTGAACGATTATGCCTGGGTATGGGCCGATTTTAACCAGCCGACGGAAGAGGAAAGCCGTTTGCTGGATACATATTTTCATTTTCACCCTTTAGCTATTGAGGACTGTCTGCATGTGTTGCAGCGGCCAAAGCTTGATTATTATGATAATCTGCAGTTTCTTGTGCTGCATGCACTGAACCCGTCCACACTGGAAGCCGAGGAGGTTGACTTGTTTCTCGGATCAAACTTCCTGGTGTCTTTTCATCATGGCGTATTGGAGGAAGTGGATGAAGCGTGGGAACGCTTGTTGCACCATGCACATGAACGAACCATCTGGGCGCGAGGTCCGGTGGCAGCAGCCTATACGGTGATGGACAAGCTGGTCGATCATTATTTTCCGTCTCTATTTGCCATTGAGGATGAACTGGCTGAACTGGAGAACCGGGGTGGACAAGAATCGGTTGAAGACTTGATGAACCAGGTGTTTGATCTGCGGACTCGATTGCTGAAGCTTAGAAGAACCGTAGTACCGATGCGGGATCTGCTCTATCGGGTGGTGAACTCCCAGCATGTGCAGCGAACAGGTGAACATACGGCTTATTTTACCGATATCTATGACCATTTATTGAAGCTGACGGACATGATTGAAGCCGATCGGGAGATGACTGCTGACCTGCGCGACAGTTATATTTCCCTGAACTCCAACCGGATGAATCAGATCATGAAGACACTCACGGTGATTACGACTGTATTTATGCCGCTCACACTGATCGCGGGTATTTATGGCATGAACTTTGCCTATATGCCTGAGCTTCAATGGAAGTTTGGGTATGGTGCGGTGCTGCTGTTGATGTTTGTGCTTGGCGGAAGCATGGTCGCCTGGTTTGTGAAGCGCGGTTGGTTTAAGTAGAGGATATCACTTCAATTAATGAATAGTTATACTTAAATGTATAGTTCAACAGACAGTGACAGGAGGACATCGTATGGGAGCATGGGGCATTAAAGCATTGGAAAGTGATGAAGGGCTGGATTTAGTGGCAGCGATCGAGGACTTGCTTCCTCGTGACACGTTGGATTTGGGTGAATTGATGGCGAGGTTTGGTGAGGATGATTTCCTTTATGACGGAACAGTGCTCGCCCTTGCGGAGCTGTATATCGAGTTTCTAGAGAATGGCAGTTTGAATTACGATCATGAGGAGGAAGAACGGGCCTTGACGCAAGTAAGGGTGTTCACAGCCGATCGTGCCGCACTTGGGGCTTTGCTGAAGCATTTAAACGTGATTTGGATTGACATTGAGGGGGACTGCGAGGGGGATTTGGCGGAGCTGTGGCGGGAATCATCGAGCTGGGACGAATGGCGGGTACATGTGCAGCAATTGATTGCCAAGTTGGAAGCACGGCTTGCCAAAGAACAGTAGAAGGATGATTGAAAGAGAATAAAAGCGCTGCAATCCGAATGATAGAGCTGCGGTGTTTTTTTAGCGGATTTTCCGTTAGTTTCTGCTGTTGCTGTCCACGAACCGGTATGATCAGACCCCCGACTGGTTGCCGCTACAAAGACTCGTTAATTCTGGGCCCTTCCAAGCCTACTCACATTGTACATAGCGTTCTGTGAAGATCGCTTTTTGGCCTGTGGATGGTGTGTATAAGAGGTCATGGAGTACATATAGAATCATTTTCTGAGAAGATGTCCACATGTGGATAAGGTAATTAAGTTGAATGATGTGTATAACTTGATGAAGAAATAGTTATTAGTTTAGGTGAAAAAAAGTTCAAAAAGGGGATGTCCCAAAAGGAATTCCTCCTCGCTTCAAGCGCTAACGAGCCTCCCGCATCTTAAAAGGCGGATCATCTACGTATGCAAGATTTAACGAACCTCAGTAACGCTATTCCGTCATAAAACGGTGTCAAGACCTAAAAAATCGACCAAATCGTCGAAATAACGTCTCTGTGATTTGTTAGATCTCAGATATGAGCAAATGGAGCGAATAGCGTGTGTCAGGTTTTTTAAAACAAAATAACGCTAAAAGGGATGTCCCCCGTCAGATTCATGACTTATGGGACATCTCCTTCGAAAATTCCAAAAATTTAATTTCATGACTTGAACTTCATTAGATGTAATATTAGGGCGTGTCTTAAATCTCAGTTATGGGCATCTTTCACCGCCTTTTCGTCCCCTGCTGCGTTACTTTCTCTTGATGTACCCCGGTACGTCTGCGAAAAGGTTTCTGGCTTGGAATGTAAATTTGGAAAAATCTGCTCCTTTTAGAGTTCTAAGACAAGCCCTAGTTTCATGATCGGCTGAAATGCAACGTTCATATATTACACTTCTTACTCCAATACAAAGGTAGTAGTAGAGGTAGGTTGTCCATTGACAACAATCGTTAGCGTATGCAGACCGGCATAATATTTTCTCGTTGTGATGACTTTGAAAGATTGTTTAGTGGCTACCTTGGTTCTGCCTGTCGGGTACATTTTATCGGAGCATTTGAATCGTTTGGGAGCCTGCTTGCCGTTTGCCTTCATATAACCCATCTCATATTCAATTCGCAGCATCTGTGACTCGCCGCTCTCATTAACGACATCAAACGAAAAATGAAGATCCTCGCCAATGCTAATCGTATCCTGGACAAGCTGAAGCTGCTCAATGTGAATCGAATCCTGCTCATTATAACCAAAAAGACTTAGTGCTTTGCTATGTCCTTTCTTTAGCAATGACCTGCTGGCATGCCGGACAATCCAGTCTGTGTGTACATGTTGTCCGTACCAGGTCGTGGCCAGATCCATAACTAGTTCAGGGTGGTCCTTGGAGATGTCATTCAGATGATTGGCGACACTTTTGCGAACATAGAGGGACTCGTCCTGTTTCAATGCATGCAGAATCGGAAGTACAGGTGTTGGATCAGTGATAAAGTTCTGGAGTTTCGCACCCCATGGCAAACGTGGCCGGCTGCCTTCACTGGCAAGTCTGCGGATATGCTCGTTGTTGCTCTCTGCCCACTCCATCATATGTTTCATCGTTTGGATTGGATAATGTTCAATAAACGGGCGTACCGCGAACTCCGAGCTGGAATAAGGTGTGAAGAGGGTCAGATACTTCATGGATAACTCGTAATCCTCTGGGTCAAGTCCGTTCACTTCGATAAAATCCGGTACAAACAGATATTCAACGCCTCTCATCGTAGGGGCGGCTTGTTCGATAATATGTAATGCTTCCTCATAATTGTCAGGCAGTACTTGGGTCAAAGCCAATGTGATTCTGCGAATGCGCGCTTTGAATTCCAACTGTTCCCAGCCTTCAGCGAAAACCAATTCATGAAATTGCTGTGTATCTAGCTTAGGGTAGAATTGACGCATCTGTTCGCCGGTCCGATTGATTAATGCGGGAGTGTATTTGTCTTTGATAAGTTCCATGGTCCGCCTCCTTTAGTTACTATCCAGTATACCTCAAATTACAGAAATAAGAACGTAAGTTCCTGAAATTTATTTGTATACGGATGAACGGTGTTAAGGCACCCACCTTCTGTATGGGGGTGCCTGAATCTTCTTAACCTTTGCGACTTTTGGGACGGCGCTTCGTGGAATTGGATTTGCGACGGGTTGGAGTCGTATTACGGCGACGTGGAACATTCGTTGCTTTGTTCCGACGTTTGTTTTTGCGTTTGCGGGACGGCTTATATTCTTCATAGTCTGCATCGGCCGCGCTGTTATCCGTTTTTCCTTTTCCAAAAGGCAGAATGCCCATAACGAGTTTCATCATCGGAGCCATCTGCTGGATACCACCGACGACCTTTTGCATTTTGCCTATTCCAGTCATGATTCCATCAATGCCGCCGAAGCGGTCGATCATTCCTTTTAACTCACCGATGTTGGCTAATGAAAAGCCGGAACTGCCAGTAGCAGGCGCCGTTACCGGAGGTGGGGGAACAACCTGAGCTGCACCTCCATAAAAGTTCCCGCCAGCCACACCCTGCCCATAGGGTACGACTGCAGAAGCTTCGACTTCACCGAAGCTCGGGTAATGGGGCTCTACTCCAGGATACATCGGTTGGATCTGGGTTTCATTCAAAGACCGCGGAACCACACCGGGCGGCATATAGGCAGAAGTATGCGCCTGCCGATGAGCATGAGAAGACGGACGTTGCCCTGGTGCTGGCTGGCGGTGATAATAATGCTGTGGCATGAACGATCACGTTCCTTCTATGTTGGATTTCGGAATTGCGTTCCATGAGTTGCATGACAGATGTACATCATAGACCCTTGTGGAACTCCCTTTTGTTATACTGTATGTCATTCGCGGAGAGACGGCGTAGGCGGGTATCCCGGAAAACGGGATATTTGCGGATTTGGGCGCATGTAAGATGGCAGGTTCACGAAGAGTAAAATGAAGTTTAGACACAAAATTGTAACATTTAGGAGGATTGAAATCCTACATAAGTAATCGGATATATACAGGTGAAAACTGGGAAAAAGCGCGGAAATTTCGCCCGATGTACACGAGGGGAGGACAATAGTACCTTTTGTAAGCGGTAACATGTATTTTTATTCTGTAGTGCGTGAAATCGGTAACGCTTGAAATACCAACTCAGGGTGAGTACAATGTAGGTACACAGTAACCGCTAGGGGATGATGATGAAATGCAGCTGAAAAAGCTAAATGATAAAAGCATTGAACAACTATTCGAGGCTATTTTGACGCTAAAAGATATTGAAGAGTGTTATGTTTTCTTTGATGACCTCTGCACAGTTAACGAGATCCAATCCATGTCCCAGCGGCTGGAAGTGGCTCGTATGTTGGGTAAAGGCAATACGTATAACCAGATTGAAGCAGAGACAGGTGCGAGTACAGCTACAATTTCACGTGTGAAACGCTGCCTGAATTACGGTAATGATGGTTATAAAATGACGCTGGAACGCCTGGGACGCTAACATGAAGAAGCCGGGTGTACTCATCATCAGTCACGGTTCACAGGAGCAGACCTGGGTGGAATCCGTCGATGACGCGATCTCCCGGTTGAATCTGCCTGTTCCATTACCGGTTGAAGCCGGTTTTCTTGAACTTGTGGAAGGACGCCTGATCCAGGACGGTATCGACCGACTGGAAGCACAAGGCGTAACCGATATTCTGGTCGTACCTCTATTTGTTTCGTCCGGCAGTACACATGTGGATGAAATTGAATATGCCATTGGTGCAAAGGAAACACCTGATCGCGAAACGGATCTGGAACCGTTCGATGTGAAGGCTCGGGTTCACTTCGGTTATCCGGTGGATAACGATCCGGATATTGCCGTGATGGTGTGGGACAAAGTCCGAGTACTGTCGCAGCAACCGGAGGAAGAAACGATTCTGCTGGTTGGCCATGGGAGTATTCATGATGGTTTTCGCGAGCGTTGGGAAGCCGGAATTTCTTCCCTTGCAGAGCGTGTGCAGGAAGTTAGTGATGTAGCCCATACGGATTATGCATTGCTGAATCCGGAGAGTGTGTACGACAAAGTGAAGTATTGGAGCGAAGAGCGGGGGAACCGAGTCATTGTGGCGCCGCTGTTTTTGAGTGCCGGTTATTTCACGAGGAACGTTATCCCGGGTCGGTTGCAAGAACTGAACTATGTGTACAGCGGTGAGACACTGTTGCCACATCCATTGCTTGGGCAGTGGCTGGAGCGCCAGATCCAGATTTTGCTGGAGAGATGTAATGAAGTTAAAGCTTCTTCTTGAAGTGATCGCTTTGGCATAGGTGTGTGATCGCATCGCTCGTAGTAATGCAGTATCAATTGATTTGAACTCCATAGCTTCATAAACAATCAAACCACGTCGAAGGACGTGGTTTTTGTTTGTTGTAGATCACTTGAAAGAGATTGGGTTATCCATTAATGGGTGCGTGCAATTGCAGATGTAGCTCCAGTAAATTTATTAATTGGTCAACGATCTCCTCGGCCGGATAAGGCATGGAATTCATAATCCACCACTCCAGGAGGCCCACAGCAGCGGAAGCAAGAAACTGTATGGTGATCTCTTTTTTCATACCTTCCTGGATGCCACAGGCATCCATCTGTTCCTCCACTCCCTGGACCAACAATGTCATCAACTTACTACGGAATGCCGGAATACCTTTTTTGGTTAGAAGTGTGGTATAGGTAGAGGCATGCTGTTCCAGATAACGGAAAGTTCTGAGCAGCGCATCCTTGGCCGTAACGGGTGTTGTAGTAGGGCTTTCGATCATACAGGCATCCAACAACCGCTGCAAATAGGTCTCAATGCATTGATCCAACAGGTCGAACTTGTCAGCGTAATGCAAATAGATTGTTCCTCGGTTTACATTAGCCCGATCAGCAATATCGTTTATCGTAATTTGCTCGAAATCCCGTTCTTCCAGTAACCCCACAAAAGCCTCGATTATCGCCTTTCGTGTCTTGAGTACTCGTCTGTCCATGGCCCCTCCTATGATGGTTTTCAACAATAAGGAATCATTCGTTGATTATTCAACAAAAACGGATATTTTAACGATTGAAGCACAGTAGGTGCTTTGTTACTCTTATTTTATCAACAAATGTTGATAAAACAACGATTATTTATAAACCATGAAATTGAGGGATAACCAATGAAGATATTAGTGTATGGTGCAGGTGTTTTGGGCAGTCAACTGGCACAGGTTCTGGTGCGCGGCGGCAATGATGTTACTATTCTGGCTAGAGGGAAGCGGGCAGAGGAGCTGGAGAAGGATGGAATCGTCATCCGGCATATTTTTCAATTCAAAACGACAGTTGATCAGGTTCGGGTAGCCAGAACGTTGGAAGTGGATGACCAATATGATCTGATTTTTGTTGTCATGAAATATAACGATTTTCCTTCAGTCTTGCCTGTCCTGGCAGACAATCAGAGCAGTAATATTGTGATTGTGGGAAACAACGCAGATGCACGAAGCATGCAAAACTTTTTGGAGGAAAACAGCCGGGCACCAAAAAAGGTCGCGTTTGGATTTCATGTGAGTGCAGGGAAGCGGGAAAAGGACCGCATGTTATCGGTCGGTGGAGGCAACGGACAAATGGTGATCGGTAGTCTGGACGGTGAAATAGGCTTTAAACCTTTGCTGGATCAAGCTTTCCAACATGTGAAATACAGGTTAAATGTTCTGAGCGATATTGATGCCTGGCTGAAAAGCCATATCATCCCCATTCTGATGCTTAATGCGGTGAGCTTTAATGAGGAGCGTGAGTTGATCAAGTTGGACGGGAATAGAAAGCAAATCCAACATATGATTAGGGCGATGGATGAAGGCTTTAGCGTACTTGAGGCTATGGGCATAACGATTATACCGGAGATTCAGGCTAAAATGATCCGCAAGCATCAACGGATGTTGTACCTTCTGTTGAAGATCTATAGCATGCTTCCGGTTCATAAGCTGGTCGCGGGTTCTTTTGGAGAGATTGAGGCGTTAAATAATGCATTTACCGATTGGAAAAAGACAACAGGCACCCCGACTCCCCATTGGGATGTGCTGAAAAGAGATTTTACTCCCCTTAAATGAAGTGTTGCTCATTAACCCAATACCGACTACAATAAAACCAACTAATAAAATGGGGATAAGGAGATATACAGATGCGGGAAGTACCTATGCGCTATGTGAAAGCAAATCAGGTTGGTATTGTATTGTTTGTTTTGCTCTCGTTTGTGTTCAATCCAATTGTAGTTCTGGGCTTGCTGTGGATCATTCAGGTGGTGGGGCTGGCTTCCGGTGGCAAATTTAATCTGTTCGTACAGATTGGCAAAGTCGTGCTGACTGGTAAAGGTACAGAGGCGCAGGCGGTGGAGCTACAGCGATTCAACAATATTCTGGCCGTGCTCTTCCTGTCTTTGGCACTCATCTCGTTCTCGCTTGGTTGGGTAGGCGCAGGTTATGTATTCTCCGTCATGCTTCTCGCGGCTGCAAGCGCGGCACTGCTGGGTTATTGTGTAGGCTGCACCGTCTATTTCTGGTATAAACAGCTGCGTGCAGGCAGAAAAATCGGATTTTGAGGTTGGTTGAAAAAGTGATACAGGTATCCGGGATACTACGATAACTTCATAACGAAATCCCCCTCAAGTGAGCTGCCACTTGAAGGGGATTTTTTTTATCTGAACCAGGCCTTATTTAAATTGTTGGTAAAATTGTTATCGTTGAAAGGCACGTTGGCGCTACCGAAGTTTGTTGTGTTGAGTGCATTTCGTGCCGCAGAAGTCAGATCGTCCCATCCGATCAAAGGCTGAGTTCCACCCACAGCATTAGTAACGCCAAGCTCATGGTTCAGCGGCCAGGTACTATTATAGGAAATCAACGGATGGTTACCTTGTGTATTGTTATTGCTAGGTGTAACTTTGGTAAACTGGCCGTGACCGGAATATGCGATAGAGAGGATTTTGGAATTGGCAGCTGCCGGATTATCGACCCACACGACGATTCCTTCCCAATCATGACGATGGCCGAGTCCAGAGGAAGGGGAGTCTTTGGGGAAATACCACGAATACATGATAGCCCACACCCCATTGTGCCATGCGGAGCGGGAGTAGATCTGCCCTGTATTTGAGCTACAGTTCCCATTCGATGACCCGGACGTATTCAAGCCAGCGCTGGTATTGCCCTGTTGATCCACTGCGGGAAAAGGCACGCATCCATGATAGACCTTCAAAAACGGCTGAAAACGCTTGGCTGCTTGTTGCATCACGGTGACTGGTGTGACTTCCTGAAATCCGACAACCTGATCATGATTGATTTCTGCTGCTTCAACAACGGTGACCCAAGGAATACATGCCATAAGTGAGACCAGGAGCATTAACACGATTTTTTTCATTTACACATCTCCTTCAAGGGTATGATGTAGTGCTAAGTCGAGGGTTCACTAAAACTATATTGGAAAAAGGTTTATGTTATTTATCTTTTCATCTTAAGATTTGTAAATTTGTAGCATATCTATGTCATAATCATATGAAGATCATCGAAATCGAAGACTAATTCCTGTCCAAGCGGGCAGAATGGTTGATTAATGAGACTATTTTACATAAAAGGTAGTGGGGAAGATTCAGGATCGGTGCGTGAGGTTTATTGGGTAATGGATGGTTTAGTAGGTACGTATATGAAAAAATATACTTATAGATTACAGAATTCCCGAACGAGAAAGCCCAATTCTTTAGATGTGGGATGAAAGTGAGGTCGGATACGGAGTATCACTATTGTGATGCTTCAAGTATCCGAAATGTCTGCCTTCTTAATTTTTTTAGTTTGTTTCAATTCATCTATTAAACTGATACAATATAGATATGAATGAATATAGAAGAACAAACACAACCGTATCTTTGTTGAACTATCATTTTGTGTTCTGCCCACGATACAGAAGAAAGATATTTCTCAAATTAGAGGTAGAACAGCGCTTCAAGGAACTGGTGCATGAGGTATGTGCAGAGCTTAAAATTGTGATTGTTGCCATGGAGTGCGACAAAGACCATACACATATGTTTCTCAATGCACTTCCAACATTAAGCCCTGCTGATATCATGGCAAAAATAAAAGGAGTCACATCAAAAAAACTACGAGAAGAGTTTCCACACCTTCTGCATTTGCCCAGTTTGTGGACACGTTCCTATTTTGTTTCTACCGCTGGAAATGTATCAAGTGAGACCATCAAGCGTTATGTTGAACAACAAAAGACAAGGGGGTGAAGTAACTGTCTCAGACCCTAACGGTTAAGGTAAAGCTGCTGCCGACTAAAGAGCAGATCCAACTATTGCAACAAAGTAGTCATGAATATATCCGAGTTGTTAATACACTCGTGGCCGAGATGGTAGAAGAAAAGAAAAGGTTGAAGAAGACAACAAAAGACATTCCTGCTAATCTACCAAGTGCAGTAAAAAATCAAGCGATTAAAGATGCGAATAGTGTCTTCTCTAACAAAGTTAAGAAAAGTAAATACGCAATCATACCGATCCTAAAGAAACCGATTTGCGTATGGAATAACCAAAACTATTCTCTTGACTTCACGCACATTTCCATTCCATTCATGGTAGAAGGAAAATCTAAGCGTTTAAAAATTCGTGCATTGTTCATCGACAAGGACCATCGAAACGTTGACCTTTTGAAGCATAAACTTGGTACGCTCCGTGTCACGAAAAGCTCAGGTAAGTGGATAGCCCAAATTGCTGTCACCATGCCAATAACTGAAAAAACGGGTATGCGGATTTTGGGCATTGATTTAGGGCTGAAAGTCCCTGCCGTAGCCATCACAGATAATGATCACGCTCGATTCTTTGGGAATGGGCGAGAAAACAAATACAAGAAACGGAAGTTTCGTAGTGTTCGTCAAAAACTAGGAAAACAAAAGAAAGTGAACGCTATTCGCAAGTTAGATGATAAAGAACAACGATGGATGAAAGACAAAGACCACAAAGTCAGTCGTGAAATCGTTAATTTCGCAGTCGAAAATAAGACTTCTGTCATTCGCTTAGAGCAACTAACGAATATTAGGCAGACGACAAGAACAAGTCGTAAAAACGAAAAGAATCTACACACATGGTCATTCTACCGTTTGGCACAATTCATTGAATACAAAGCAAACATGGCAGGGATCAAAGTGGAATATGTGAACCCTGCATATTCAAGTCAAACCTGTCCAGAGTGTTCAAAAAAGAACAAGGCGCAAGATAGAAGATATACGTGCCCATGTGGATTCAAGAGACATCGTGATATCGTTGGGGCGATGAATATTCGCTACGCAACTGTGATTGGCGGTAACAGTCAATCAGCCTAAGATGCTATATGCACTGTCTTAGGAGGGGTAATGGCATACCCTAATCTTAGCATCTGTCCAAAGCAGAAATGAAATGAGGACGTTAAGCTTAGCTAAGAATCCCAATCACTTTAGTGATCTTGCCCCTTTAGGGGTGGGAGTGTCAAAGGCTAGGACATCTTTACATTTGATGATATGATAGGAGTTAAAGGCTTTGGCATGAGACGGAATTCCTGATGCATAGATATAGGTAAGACGAAAGATTAGAGCAACATTAACGGAAGTTCATTATTGTGTAAAAAATATGCCCTTTTGTGGACTGATGCAACGTAAGAATATGAGGTCGTTTAGACTCATGGATAATGTGGAATAGGTGGCGTATGAGATGAAAAAAGCTCGCTTAATATATAATCCGACCTCAGGCCGGGAAGAAATGAAGAAACGTCTGGCTGACATTTTGCAGCGTTTGGATCAAGGTGGTATTGAAGCTTCATGTCACGCAACAACGGGCGAAGGTGACGCAACCCGGGAAGCCGAACTCGCGATTGAGCGCGGATATGACATGATTATTGCTGCTGGTGGCGATGGCACGTTGTACGAAGTGATTAATGGTATGGCGGAGCGGGAGAACCGTCCTCCGCTGGGTGTGTTTCCTTTGGGAACGACAAATGATTTTGCACGTGCACTCGGCATTCCGAGACAGTGGGAAGATTACGTGGATCTGGTCATTAACCAGCAGCTTCGTCCGCTCGATCTGGGCAAAGCAAATGATAAATATTTTATCAACATCGCCGGCGGTGGATCACTGACTGAACTGACCTATGAAGTACCGAGTCGTCTGAAAACGATGATTGGGCAACTGGCCTATTATATGAAGGGTATTGAGAAAATGGCGAGCCTGTCTCCCCAGGAGCTGATTATTCGCGCCGACGGTCAGGAAGAAATCCATGATGAATTCATGTTATTCCTCATCGCCAATACCAATTCGGTCGGGGGATTTGAGAAGTTGGCTCCAGGTGCAACCATTGATGATGGTCTGTTCGATGTCATTTGCGTGAGGAAATGTAATTTGGCTGATATGATCCGCCTCGTAACGCTTGCGCTGCGTGGGGAACATCTGAACGACAAGAAAGTGGTTCATTTCCAGACGAGTCATATGGAAGTTACGTCGCCAGGTTATGTGCAACTGAACCTCGATGGAGAGTTGGGCGGCACGCTGCCTGCTACGTTTACGAATTTGCGTCATCATCTGATGTTGTATCGTTAAACTTGGCACTTGGCGGAGAATGTGGTCGCTTGCGGAAAGCGTTAATGCCGCAGTGGTTGTTGTATAGCATCGAACAAGTGGTGAGGAGAGTTGGATTCAGCTCTGCCGTAAGGCGTGATGGAAGTGCATTTTCCAGTTGCTGTGTACGGTGGGATCGCGTATAATCTCATGTGGTCACTGTGTGTTGAGCTTAACGAACTCAGAAAGCCCTAATGTGGCGAAATCGCAGAATCCTCGAATCTAACGAATCTCAGCGTCGTTATTTTGGAGAAAATGAACGAAAAAGGTCGGAAAACACCATCCGAAGATGATATAACGTTTCTGAAGTTCATTAGAAATTCGGAACGTTATTTTTGATGTGATACCATATAAGAAGAAAGAAGTGAATGTACGTTGTCTAATACGAACCGCAGCGGTCGTGGAAAAAACCGCCGGAATTCGGCTGCCTCTCAGGGGCAAGGGAACGCTTCAGCGTCCCGTCAGCCAAGTCAATCATCTCGTCCATCTACACGTCAGCAGGGAAAAGAGGTGCGGCCACAAGGCGCATCTCTTTCTGCCGTTCGTCCAAAGGGAAGAACGCATGAATCTGCACCAATCGAAGGACTGCCCGTTAGCAAAAATGAAGAGACCGTCATCGACATCATTGGCATGAACCATGACGGTGAGGGTGTAGGTCGTGCGAATGGATACACGCTCTTTGTGCAGGGTGCGCTTCCAGGTGAAACCGTGCGTGTGCGTGTGATGAAAACCAAGAAGCAGTACGGCTACGCCAAACTGCTGGAAATCGTGAAAGCAAGCCCGGATCGAGTGTCAGCGCCTTGCCCGATCTACGATCAGTGCGGCGGCTGCCAGATCCAGCATATGAGTTATGCCGGACAGCTTGCGTGGAAACGCCAGTTGGTGATCGATAATTTGCAACGGATTGGCAAATTGAACGTGATGGTGGAGGATGCAAAAAATACGGAACAGGGTATTCGCGTCCTTCCTACGATGGGTATGGACGAGCCGTGGCGATATCGGAACAAGGCACAGGTGCCCATTGGTGTGACCGAGGGTGGTCTGGTAGGTGGTTTTTACGCCAAAGGAAGCCATCGCATCATCGATATGGAGAGTTGCCTCATTCAGCATGAGCACAATGACGAAGTGGTCGCAAAGGTTAAAGAGATCGGCAATCATTTTGGAATTAGCGCCTACAACGAAGAGACAGGTCGCGGCTTATTGCGCCATGTGGTTGTGAAGAAGGCATTCCGTACTGGCGAGATGATGCTCGTACTGGTCACGAATGGTCGAGACATTCCGTACAAAGACGAATGGATTGGCAGTATCCGTGAAGCGATTCCGCATGTGGCAAGCATCTGCCAGAACGTGAACAAGAAACAGACCAACGTCATCTTTGGCGATGAGACCCGCGTCCTGTGGGGCCGTGATGTAATCTATGATTATATCGGTGATGTGCAGTTTGCGATCTCTGCGCGTTCGTTCTATCAGGTGAATCCGGTGCAAACGGAAGTACTGTATGGCAAAACGGTAGAGTACGCTGGACTGAGCGGCAAAGAGACAGTAATTGATGCCTATTGCGGCATCGGAACGATTTCTCTTTTCCTCGCGCAACATGCGGATCAGGTGTATGGGGTAGAGATCGTGCCTGAAGCGATCGAGGATGCGCGGAGCAATGCTCTATTGAACGAGATGCGCAACGTCAAGTTCGAAGTTGGTGCCTCTGAGGACGTCATCCCGCGCTGGAAAGAACAAGGCATCGAAGCTGACGTCATCGTTGTCGACCCACCACGAAAAGGCTGCGACCCGCGTTTGCTCGATACCATCCTGGAGATGAAGCCGGAACGCGTGGTTTACGTGAGTTGTAATCCGAGTACGCTGGCACGTGATCTTCGTGTGTTGGAAGATGGCGGCTATCGCACCGTGGAGGTAACGCCGGTGGATATGTTCCCGCATACGGTGCACGTTGAATGCTGTGCGTTGATAGTTAGAAGTAAAGAATAAGCAGAAGGGTTCGAGAATCTGTAAAAGATTCTCGGACTCCCGTCTGCTTTAATTTCGATACGATCGATCAATCTATGAAGGATTTCTGGCGTAAGCTCCTTGAAAGATAGGAACTCCTCAAGGGTTTTCTTCAATTCCGAAAAAGCTAAAGTATCATCTTGAATTTGAAGCGATTCATCGTATTGGCATTTTTTCTGCATCAGTTCGTCTATTTCCAGATTTATAGAAGTAACGTATTCATCATATTCTCTTTTTGGCATATCTCCATCAAAATGCTTATCATGAGCTTGTTTCTTCCGATTTCTCAACTTTTCCATTTGAGTATCTAATGTTCTGAGCACTTTTTCATTCTGTTGCTTTTGCTTTCTTAACTGGTTCTCAAGCTTTTTAATCACAGCATCATTACTTAAATTGGAAACAAGCATTTGAATATCATGTAGAATAACAGAGATCAATTCGGTTTCACGAACGAGATGATCGGTACATTTTTTACTTCCATATTTATTATAACTACCGCACAAGTAGCCTTTGACATTCTTCTTAAAGTGCATGCCACGTCCACAATCGGCACAATATGCGGTATTTGTAAATAGATGTGCCTCTGATTGCGGTCTCGTCCGTTTTCTACTTTCAAGTAATTGCTGAACAACTTCAAAGTCTTTTCTTGTAACAATTGGTTCGTGGGTATCTTGGACGATGATGAAGTCCTTCGGGTCTTTATAGTTCCTATTTTTGTTTGTTACACTTTTAGTTGTTGATCGGCATTGTACCAGATCGCCCACATAATGGGGATTCGTAAGAATTCCACGAACCGTAGATCCTCCCCACATTTCAGAAGCGTTTTTCTTTCCAGCAATTTGTGACGGTGTAGGAATGCCTTCTTCGTACAACTCACGAGCGATACAATCATGTCCTTTTCCCGCCAAATAGCCTCTATATATCCGCCTAACAATATCGGGAGTTGGGTCATTACGAACATATAATCGACCGTCTTTTAGTCCATAACCAAGCGGCGGAATTGAACCTTTAAATTCACCACGTTGGGCTTTAAGTTTGAAAGTCGTTTTTACACGATCACTAATTCGTTGGGACTCCTGTTCATACATCCAAGCATAAAGCCCGAACATATGAACATTACCTTCGGGAGTATTAATGGCATTGTCTAACGTAATAATATCAAGGTTATGATTTAGGATAACATCTCGAATCTCGTAAGATAAACCTCCGTTTCTTGCAAGCCTCGAAAGCTCTTTTGCCAAAATCATATCGAACTTTTTCGCCTTTGCATCGGTTATAAGTCGTTGTAAAACTGGGCGTTTAGAAGTTGTTCCCGATTCAATTTCGACATAAAAGTCGAATACAGTCCAACCTCTTTCCGAAACGTATTTGAGAAATAGATTCTTTTGATTTTCAAGCGAAGTTTTCTGTTCTTCTTTGTCAGTTGAAACTCGTACATATATTGCACATCTCATGCGGCATTCTTCCTTTCGTCATGAGATGTGACCGTATTCACCTGATTATGATCGTAATAGGACCTGATTAAACTGTCAACTTTCTCGTCAATCAAGGTTTGCATGATGTCCTCGAAAGACATTTTGTGTTCAATATTGAAAATTCGCTCAACTTGCATATTAATTCCTCCTCCGATTATTTAGTTTGAGTGCATGCTGGATAGTCGGAAGGATTCGATACACATTTCTTCCACAAAAGAGTATGAATCGTATTTCTATCACTTCACCGATGAAATCTGCAGTATTTCGTTTCAGTGATTTGAGTATATGAAAAAAACAAGCCTTTGAGTTTGAAAAACGGTTCGACTAATGTCTTAGCTTTAGTGATATAAAGCGTTTAAGTAATAAACATTAACGCAACCTACTGTTTTAGTCTTATATTATTGGGCTTTTTTTGTTTTATGCTTTAGAGCACTCTTAATCCTTTTTGACATATCTTCACGCATTTTTTGAGTAATATATTCAAGTAATCTGAGTTGAATCTGATCATATTCCCCATGAGTTACTGTTACAAATGGGACATTTGCTTCATTTAATTTATTGGTTAGATTGTATAGATCTCTAACAGATCTGCTTATAGTTTTAATGTCATAGGCTACAACAGCTTGAACATTTCCATTATTAATTTCGCATAAAAGTTGTTGCAATCTATTTCTATTTAAAGACGTTCCACTTACATCGTTATCAATGAATAACTCCACTTCGGCATCTTTTCCAAATTGTTCTTCTACAAAGTTTAAGCATATTGCTCGTTGATGCTCTACTGATTGATATTCACCTTTATTTTGAGCGGCTCTTGCAGTTCGGACATAAATTGCAATTTTTTGATGTTTATTCATTTTCCTCATTCCTCCATTGTTTCGTATTTTTTATTTTTTGAGAAACTATGTTCTAAATTATAATACGTTGATGATCTTGTCTACGGCTTATGTGTTCGAGGTTTTTTGATTTAAAGCGTTAAAGCGAGATATGCTTATATAGAAATATCGCTACCTGCCAATGCATGGAGCCTTTTTTTGTTTTCCTTCGTCAATTGAGTTATATCGCCAACTGAGGAGTCTATAATACAAAAATACGGGAAGAGGGGCTTCGCTCGTCGAGAGACTTCCAACTTCACCTTCTCCCTATGGGAGTATCGGTTCAGTAGGAATCTCTATCACTTCGTTGCATTCGCCTGTGGCGACCGTTCACCCTTCGGGATTCACTATGAAACGAAGTGCGACTCGCTCGCCCCTTGGGAAAACCAGTTGCGCATTCTGGGCAAGCATCTCTTTACGAGACGCACATGTGACCCTATATCCCGCTTGAAGCTTCAAAGGAGGGATACTGTTATGCCGAGAAAAAGCAAGCCTTGTATTACGCAATTTTTTGAGCGTGATCGTTTAGCTTTTACCGCCCTATTCCGTACAGGGCATGTTAGTCTTGAGCACCTACGCCAATGTGGATTGGCTGATTCAAGAATCAAGAATTTGATACGGGATGGTCATTACGAAAAGGTAGTCTATAAGCATTCTGGTAAGATCAAGGAATGTTACAAACTCACTAAATTAGGACGTGCAATGGGATGTCGACTCTGGGGGTTAGAAAGAGCATATCATGCTCAGAATCCAACTCATGATATAGCGATTGCAGAAAAATATTTTAGTATTTCAGTAGAATGTCGTGATCAGTGGGCTACGGAAAGTCAGATTCGTGACAAGTTTCAGGAGAAATTAAATGATCTGCGAAATCAGGGGAAAGAAGAAGTTGCAAAGGTTTACGAGGATATGCTTAACAGAGGTTTAATATCGATGCCTGATGCCTTGTATGTCGACATAAACGGTATGGAGATTGCATTTGAAGTAGTTACAAATACCTACGGACAGGATGAGATGAGGGCGAAAGAGGCACTCGTGGAAATTATGAATTATCGTTACGAAACAACCAGAGTATAGGAGGTGAAATAATGGGGAATTCCAATTCAAATAAGCAGTTTGTTTGTGAACGGTATAGTGAATATTTATATATCATCTACCATTTCGGTAACAAGGTCATCCTAATTAAACAGCTCTATCGATATGCTCAAGAATTCGGCTTAGCAAATAGTTATTCAGCTTTCTACGGACATATTAAGCAACTGATTAATGCTGAAATCATACGAAAAGAAGCGTTTCTTGCTTATGGCAGGAAAACACAGCTTCACATGCTAACCTTAAAAAAATTCGGAATTCGGTTTGTTGAAGGGAAGGTTAGTAGTCAATACGTTGCGGCTGTTCCAAAGGCGAATTCAAATGAGCGTATTCTCGTTTCAATATTCAAGAATTGTTATATTTTAAATAAGATTATTCCTCGAATTTGCAAACGAGGCAGAAATGTTACTTTTGAGCAAGTGATCGCCTTGGTTAATCAAGACAATAGCAACATATTGAATGCCAGAAACCAAGGCATTGAACTGTTGTACAAAATCCAAGATAGTTCAGCAGCACTGCATCCTTTTTTAAACATCAATGAGATCAATTACGAAATTAACAAATTGAAAGAGATTATGCAGAAGCGTTCGATGGGGTTAAGAAAGGGGTCTATGGCATCGGAAGGTAAAGGTGTTGGGGAAAGTATATTCAACTCCTGAGAGGGCTTTAGCGGAGTTTGTAGGTGGTAAAGAAATAAAAATTGAGATGGATAGCCAAATGTATGCTTCATTAAAGTCTCGAAAATTGGATTGCTACTCAATTGATAGCATGTTAAATGCACATATGTATGTTGCTCAAGTGAAAATCATCCAGGGCAGACCTCTAATTACTCTGTTAATGTTCGATATTCACAATAAACAAAATGTTTACAGCATGGCTACAAAAATTGCATGTGCTTATCGTATGTTTGACCGTTATTTCAATGATTTTTCATTGAAAATAGGGATTGTTGGTGTTGATGAAGTAGCTTGCAGGGTATTGGAATCAGATTCAAAAGCGATAGTCAGAAATTTTTATACGAAAGAAATAAAGGGATCAAAATTATCGCAAATATTAACAGACTGGCAGGTTAATTATGTGGGGCAGGAGCGAATCCATTTTCACTTTACGCATTATGACATTACAAATCAGTATTTAGATGGCGTTAAATATGCCAATTTATTGAGAAAATAGAAAGGGCAGATCCATCAAATTGTGGTGGATTTGTCCTTTTATAATTTCGTTACAGTTATCAACTCGACTTGTCTTGTGTATGATATGAGATCTTTCAAAGGATGTGAAAGACAATGTATTACAGATGCACAGATTCAGCTAATAGAATAGTCCGTTTAAGAGATTTCGGATGTGAAAATAAAAAGATCGGCGTTGAAGGTATGATCGCCTAAAAATATAACCGAGGAACTAACTCTTCCTGGCAGTGCCGTTGATGGTGGGCGTTTTTGCCTTGAAAGTTCGGTAAGGCATAGCCTGCCATAGCCGAACTTATAAAGATTTCCTTCTTATATAAAGGATGTGACTGTCCTGGTTCCCGAAAGGGATTGGGGGGCAAACAATAATCGTGGTGATTACGGAGCGTTTGATACCAGACCTTGGCTCCGCTGAGTTTGTCGCTATTTGCGAGGCTGATGATACGGATACCTCGGCGATTATACGCCATATTTCTATCACAGCTCACCCTTGCTATGCCAAAAAATAACTATTTGGTGTAGCAGGGGGGGGCATCGAGCCGTTTGCCTAACTCAAACCGCCATATTAAAAATAAACCGATGTTGATGCATCTCCTCAGCGGTTGCATACATAAACATACGGAGGGCGAGATGGTCGGGGAGTCAAAAAATATTACTTATTATGAATATATCAGAATGAATTGCATATAACATAAAATCAATAAATCAGGGTGTTCTTCAGCACAGTTTAACAGGTGAGAAAATAAAGGCGTAAGAACCATGTAGACCTCTCTACATGGTTCTTATTGTGTACTTACTAATCTTAGATTAATAGCGTTCTACAGTGTAAGAAATTTTATTCCCAATAAGGTATACCATTGAAGAGAAACGATTCATTCTTTACATAGGAATTAATTTCTCTATTGGCTAATTTTCCAATATGCTCTGGTAGCCATTCATTAGAGTCTGGTAGACCCAACCAAAAATTCATTGTTTCAAGTTGTCCAGCAATAAAAAAACCTTCTAATAAGTCAATATGGTTTTCTGGTAACGTGTACTGTTTTGTGTATGATTTAAGTAACTGGTTTCTGAATGAAGGATGAATATATGAAAAAGTCCAGCCAAGATCAAATAAATAAAAACCAAAGCCACAAGCACCAAAATCGATAGGTCTCGCTTCTTTGCCATGAAACACAAAATTACTTGGAATCAAATCCGCATGAATCATCCCCCAATTGCTGGATGTTCTCTCGATAGAGTTCATCATTTTAATTACACGTTGACCTGCATTCTGAAGAATCTCTATATCACCTGCTTTAAGCAATCCTGCGTTAGATTGCTCTTTAAGCTTTTCGAGTGATTGCAATATACGAGAGCCATCAAATGTAGGACGTTCAAATAAACTTGGGGTTTTCCAATCCGATGATTGTCTATGTAATTTACCTATCATTTCGCCTACGTATCCAGCATCATCTAATGTAGTAATGAATGGCTTCTGCTCACCTTCCACCCATTTTACTAAAGTGCATTTTGTGCTGTTTACGTCTGTAATGAATTCCCCGTGGATATTCTTAAATGGTGAAGGTAGGGTTAAATCTGTATCTAAGGCTAAGGAGTGAAGCCATACCATTTCTGAACGAATCACTTCTTGTTCAGTCCAAATACTTTCAAGGGCTTCGCTTTTTGATATATGTAAGCGGAGACTATAGCAGTTGTTTTCCAGGTCAGTTATTTTATAGATAGTATTTGCACTCTGTCCAATAAAGTCAATCGATTTACATGTTATTGAGTAGTTATTTAATGCTTCCTTAGCAATACTCAAATTATTATTCAATCCCCAATCCCACCTTTTACAATTGTATATAGTTATAATAACACACCTATATGTTGAAAATATGTAATGTTTGATTAAATTGGTTTTTAACCGTTTGGTTCTTGTTTAAAAGGTGGATACAGCCACATCTTAGTTTATTCTACCGTCAGCACTCATCCCATGTGGAATCGGTGGCGATGTTAAAATGGAAGGGGCAGGATTAATACCTACGCCTCTCGTTGTTCCAACTTCCTTATGGATTGAGGTCGGGAAATATATAATGTATGGCTTTGATTGAACCGTCTTTAATAGCTTCAATTTTTTGAATAAGTCTTTGAAGTGCCTGCTTAAAGACTTGTTGACCTTCAATTTGAAGTTCGGTGAAGCGGGATAATTGCTTTATATAGGCACGGAGTTGTTCTTCCGTGTCTTTTTTTTGTACCTGTAATACTAGAAACAACCAGATGACGAATGGAATTCCAGAGGGCATCAACGGGCTTTTTCAAAACTGTTGACAATTGGCATATATGTAATTATATTTAATATATCGAGCGCTTGGTGCTGTAAATCTACTAGTGTAAACGCTCTCCAAGAAAAACTTTACGCAGTATAATTCGATCCCCTCGAGGAAGAAAATGGAGAGTTGATTGGGGACTTACTCCCAGTTTTATATACACTCTGTCCATTTACGAGTGACATTCATCGTAGTTTTGTAGAGCATTTTCAGCAACGCTTCATTGCTTAGGAAAATGCTTTTTTTAGGTTTTGCGATGTTGACGAGGGAACCCTCAAGTATTTCCGTCGTTGTACTCTTCGCGTCAAGCTTTTTATGTCCTGCATCGTGTCATACTCCGCCTCCAGCATGAATTGCAGAATCTCTGCATACAACTATGCAAACAACTCTTTCAGTGCAAATTCACCTTGTACATCGTTATGAACTTATTCTTCTTCACAATACTCTCACTTGCTCATCACGTATACTATCCTCTTTAATCAGCCTTTCTAAAGATTATCTAACGGGGGAATATGATGTCTAAATCAATAGAATCTATCTTGAGAGATGAAATTTTTGCTGAGCTGGACATCGAGTATCCGGAAGACCACGATACCCGTTTGTTGGACCAAGGGATCGATTCAGTAGGCTTTATCAAGCTTATTGTTTTAGTGGAATCGAAGTTTAACATCTCGATCCCTGATGAAGATCTGTTATTTGAAAAGTTCTCCACGGCTGGATTAATCCTTAATTATTTGACTGTGAGAACGCTATGATGACTATCATTCAGCGTCTATTTCTGGAGGCCTCTGATCGCCAAGATCATATTATCCTTGAAGATCTAAAGCAGCAATGGACTTACGCAGAAGTGATGACAGAAGCTTACTTAATTTCTTTATATATCCACAAGAATTTTGAACTTGAGCCCGGAAGCCATCTTGCATTATACACAAATAATGAGCCCTTGTTCATTATGGCGGCGCTGGGCATTCAATTCTGCGGTTATGTGTTAGTACCGGTTCCTTATTCGGCATCCAATACTGAAATTGAAAATATTTTAAATGCCAGTGACGCCAAATTGGTTATCAGCAAATATGCACAACCTGCGCATTTAAATTGCGACATTCCTTGGGTTACCGCTCAGGATTTATCGCAAGAACCAATGCCTTCGTTCGAATCGATCTCGTTAACCAATCAGTCCGATCCCAATCAATGTGCGATTCTCCTTCCTACATCGGGCACAACCGGAAAATCTAAAATCGTTATGTTATCCCACTGGAATGTATTAACGAATGCGTTGGCACATGGCGGAAAGGTGGGGTATACAGAACAAGATTCGTTTCTTGTAACGATGCCCGTTCATTTCAGTTCTACGATTGTCACGCAATTGATTTCTTGCATGTTGTATGGAACCCGAATTAAACTTATCAGCTTGCCCTTGCTGCCGCGCACAGCGTTTAAAATGTTTCAGAATAAGGTGGTCACGGCATTCTCAGCGGTGCCTACGCAATTGATGCAATTTGTTTCTGATTTCCATCAGACAAAAAACTGGAGTGCCTTTGATTCAATTGAATTGATTGTAATTAGCGGTGCGGCGATTCCCGCGAAATTAATAGACCATCTTCAGACTGTATTCCCTCACGCGGACATTATCCAAACCTATGGATTGACCGAAGCTTCTCCGCGGGTGAGCATGATGGAACGGGGAGATCGCTGCTTATCCTGTGGATCACCCATAAATGACGTTTCTATTCGTCTTGTTGACGAAGAAGAGAATGAGGTAGAAGGAGTAGCTATTGGAGAAATTTGGGTAAAGGGCCCGAATGTAATGCTCGGTTATTACAAAAACCCGGAGTTAACGAACGCTACCATTGTTGAGGGCTGGTTGAAGACAGGAGATTTGGGATATTGGAATGAATCAGGGTGTCTTATACTCACAGGCCGAAAGAAGAATATCATTATATCCGGCGGTATCAATATCTATCCGGAAGAAATCGAGGAATTTTTGTACGGCTTGAAAGAAGTGGAGGAGGTCATGGTTATTGGTGTACACGATGATCTGTTAGGCGAAGTGCCCATCGCATTTCTGAAAGTCTTTAAAGATTGCCTGGTTGATATAGATGCGCTGACACGACATTGCAAATTGCATTTGTCATCGTATAAAGTGCCTAGACAATGGAGGATTATCGATAACATTCCAAAAACAAAAACAGGAAAACTGGACAGGGCAAGTACAAAGCGCTTATTGCTAAATGAGATATACTGATTCGGAATCCTTAAGCCAATTAACCAGATAACCAGGGGTGAACGAAAGGTTGAAGAATTCAACTCAAACGTTAGGCAGAAAAATATTGCCGGTCAGTTATCCGATGATTACAACCTATACGCAACATGCTCATCTCTTGTCCATACTTACCCATTACGAGTGCGCACACCCATGGATATTTAGCAATTATATCCAATTGTTTATTAACAAAGATTATAAACATCATTGGGGAGATTTTTATTTTCCTGTGACTTATGAGCTACGGCCTTCGGATGCGTGCAAATGGATTACTACTCAAAAGATACATAGAGATACTGTAACAACTAAATGGGACTCTGTTATTCATTTTATTGTAGAAAATATTAATGCTAATAACTATGTCCACACCATGATCAATTATTTCTACGTGCCCCTAAGCGATCGCTACAATAAACTTCAATTGCATCATGACATATTTGTTTACGGCTATGATTTGGATAGAGAGATGTTGTATGTTTCCGATTTTTTTAAGAACGGGGTGTATAGTCAGGCTGAGATATCTTTTAATGATTTCAATCTTGCGTTCGATACAAATCATCTAACAACCAATCATGATTACCTTAGAGAAATGGTTTATCTGTATACATTCAATGATCAAAATCAGGATAAATTCAGTGCAGATACCCTAGTGAATTCGATAAGTAATTATTTCACTAACAAAACGCCGGAGTATTGGGAGATGTTCAACTACGGGGGCGACAGGCATAATCTTGACTTCGGCATGCAAATATACACAACTCTATATAATTATGTGAAAGAGACATCGGAACATAAGGCTATGCTTGATATAAGACCCTTTCATTTAATTTATGATCATAAGAAGATAATGACGCTAAGATTCAAGTACTTGTACGCTAATCGGCATTTAAATAAATTAAATCAAGAGCATATAGATGAATTCACAGCCATTGAACTTAAGGCAAAGATCCTTGTGAATCTAGCGATTAAATATAATTTGACAAAGGATACGAGTATTTCCGAAAGCTTACAAACGCTGATAACGAATATAGAAAATGAAGAATCCATATTCCTTGAACGATGGCTGAAGAAGGTAGGCATTCAGTAATGTTGAGGGAGCAGATGATGTCAGTTGTGGATATCTCTTCTTGTACCCGAATAGAATACTTAACCCGAAGTCGGTGGTGATCAGGGCATATTTATGGAGGGAGTGATGCCGGGATTATAATCGTTGCGATACAGCGTATTGAGTAAGCCAAACCGTTGCTCTTGTCTTAAAGATTCCGTTTGCTGACAGCCTATTGCCTTCTTGTCTTTCAACGATCCGCATTGCTTCAAGCGCTTTTTTCCAGCACAACCACAGCGAATCCACTCACCTCAAGAATCTCTCCTATCCTAGTATTTGACCCGACATCTTGTGATTCATGCATAGAACCATATCTGTTCGATTGAATTAATAGTGGTTTCACAAACCTTAAGCAAGGGGGGGGATCATAATATTCATTGTATTAACAGGAGTCGCAGGCTTCATCGGTTCCAACCTTGCCGAGAGGCTGCTGCGGGAAGGCCATACCGTTATCGGCGTCGATAATTTTCTGACCGGGTCTACTGTCAACATAGACAATCTCTTACGGTCGCCAAATTTCAAGTTTATCGAGCATGACGTCATTTATCCGCTCGCAATTGAAGGCCCTGTCGATTGGGTGATGCATTTTGCAAGTCCTGCCAGTCCGCCCAAATATTTGTCCTATCCGATCGAAACGATGAGGGTCAACAGCGAAGGGACGATGCATCTGCTGTATCTGGCCAAAGAAAAGCAGGCTGCTTTCTTCTTGGCTTCAACAAGCGAGATCTACGGTAACCCAACTGTTCACCCTCAGCCGGAGAGCTACTATGGCAACGTGAATTCGGTTGGAGCAAGAAGCTGCTACAACGAAGCGAAGCGGTATGCAGAGGCGATCACCTACTGGATGAACAGGAAATACGGTATACCGGTAAGGGTCATTCGGATCTTCAATACATTCGGCCCGAAGATGGATTTAAATGACGGACGCGTCATTACCAATTTCATTAATGAAATCATGTCCAAGCAAAACCTTACGATTTATGGCGACGGCAGACAGACGAGAAGCTTTCAGTATATCGACGATTTGCTGGAAGGGATTGTGAGACTGCTGAGCACCACGTATGAACAGCCAGTCAATTTGGGGAATCCGGAGGAAGTTACCATACTTGAAGTCGCCCAAATATTGAAGGAGCTAATGAAGTCCAACGCGCAGTTAGAGTTTCTCCCGCTGCCGGAAGACGATCCAAGGAGAAGGAAGCCGGATATTACCATTTCAAGGACGATTATGGACTGGGAGCCGGCGATCAGTTTGCATGATGCACTCGCTAGAACGATCCATTATTACCAAGGTCAATAATCCATTAAACGGGAGGTACCTATGCAAGAACAGATCATAGCGATGATATGCGAAATCAAGGAAGACGCCCAACTGGCAAACAGTTTGAACGAGCATTCGAACATCATGGAAGACGGAGGATTGGACTCTTTACAGCTAATTACTTTTGTACTACAGGTGGAAGAGCGTTTCGGTATTGAAATCGATTTTGAACAATTCGACTTCAATCTTATGGAGTCGGTAACGACCTTCTGCAATTATATCTCGGAGCTGCAGAAAACAGCGCCTGTATGAACGATAGACGCAAGTTCGAGCTCATTATCGGGACATTTGACGCGGAACGCTTCTGGCGCGACCCTAATCTAGCCAAACTGCCGTCGTTTCACGATCCTGAAATGGAGAATATCGTGATGGCCATGGATGAGTTGCTCTTCCCATTTTGCGAGGCGCAGGATAGGCTCATTACTCGCTATCGAATGAACGATTGCCATAAAGCGTATTTGCATGAGATCGGATTTAAATTTCTGTCCAATTCAACCGATCTCGAGAGTCTTGATGTAGGAAGCGCAGGCAGAACCGCCAATATATTCGACCTGCTCACATCAGCCGATCAAATGGGTGATATGGATCTCTACTTGCTGGATGGCGCCCGGTTGTCGCCCTTTGCCGTCATTCCGGGGGCGGATCGTACTGCAGCGCGTTACGGGCTGGAACAGGATTTTCCAGCTATCGAAACGGTTCAGACTGTCAATTCGAAGCTGTATTCAACCGAATTGAACCGTCGCCTTGATCTTCGGTGTGACAGCCAGACGGTCTATTCTCCCGAAGAGCTGCTGGCAAGCGGCTTGACTTTGCTGAATCAAGGACCCTTCCTGATCAAAGATGAGTTTGGGGTATCGGGGAAAGGCAATTTGCTGATCGAGTCGGAAGCGATTTTGCGGCGAGTCACATCCTATGTCGCCGATCAGTGCAGCAAGGGAAAAACGGTTCGGTTTATTATTGAGCCGTTCCTCCGCAAGGAATTGGATTTTTCTTGCCAATTCCACATCGATCCGGACGGCACTTACCGACATATCTCAGTGCAGCAGTTGGTTAATCACAATTTCGCTTACCAAGGCTCCTATACAGCAGACGATAGGTTGCTTCATATGCTGCAGGAAGCGAAGTATTTTGATGTAATGAAACGGGCGGCTCGCGAGCTTTATCGGTCGGGTTATCACGGCGACGTATGCGTCGATTCTATGCTGTTGACAGACGGCCGCATCGTTCCGATTGTTGAGGTGAATGCAAGAAGATCGATGAGTCTGATCAAGCATTACGTTGACCGCTACCTGAAAAAGCACGACACGGCCGGGAGCATGACACATGCGACTTTACAGTTTGCATGCGATGTATCATTCGATCAATTGCTTGAATCGCTGGACCGCGAGGGTGTTCTATATAAGCCTGATCGAGGATTCGGTATTTTACCTTTAAGCGCGAATACGCTCTTTATTAACAGAGTCGTCAGCGAGTGCAAGGGGATCCGGAATAAGCAGGTGAAAGGCAGATTATATTATTCGTTGATCGAAGGGGAATGGGATAACGAACGATTGACCACTAAGGTTAATGAGGTGCTGTCGTCGTTATCCTTCAAGATCGCCCGCTGATGCAGTCCGAAGCGCTTGAAGCCATGAATGGAGGAAGAAATTTTATGGGTGAGCGGAAAGTGACGATTCTATGCTCGGGTTTCGGTCTGGGTTTCTATATTCCCGGCCTGTTAGCTGCAAGTGATTTCGAGAAAAGGGATATCGCGACGGAAGTGCTCGTGTTCGAAAGCTATTTGGAGCAAGACAAGATGGATCATATTGTAGACAGCAGAAAGGCTTACCACAATAATTTCGCACTTGCCAATTTATCGGCCCGAATGCCGATGGATATACGCAACAGCATTGATTATGCCCAGGTCGAGCTATTGCTGGAGGCGTGGAAAGCGGAAGACCGGTACGAATTCATATCGTTATCCGGACACTGGATCTATATTCTGGATTTGTATAGGGAGAAGATGCTACCGAATCAAATTCATGTAGACCTGCTCTACGTCGATTCAGATCTGGCCCCGTCTTGGAAGAGCTTGAAGAAGTTTCATTCTCGCTATGACGAGTATTATTACAATGCTTGTCTCTATGACACTGACAAGATGGAGATTCGATGCGAAATCCCAGTTCTTCATCGCACGGCACTGCCCTTCGACTCAAGGAAGCGGCGACTTGTTGTTCATGGCGGCGGCTGGGGGATGGGCACTTATCAAAGTACAATTCCAGAGCTTGCCGGCCATAACTATGGGCTTGATATCGTAGCTTACGATTGGAAGGAAGCGAAGCCCGATCCCGACCACCGATATTGGATGAATGATCCGGAATGGTGTGCATGGGTGAAGAGTGCGAACGGCCTGCACGAGTTTCCGCCATACATCGAAATAACGGGAGAAGACACGAAGTCATACGCCGCTGAGGTTGATCATCATTGGTTATTCGATATCGCTTCGGAGGCGATGGCTATCGTGGCCAAGCCGGGAGCGGGCACATTAATCGACTCGCTTGCATCCGAAACCCCTCTTATTCTGCTGGAGCCGTTCGGAAGTCACGAGCTTAGCAATTTGGAATTGTGGGAATCACTGGGGTTCGGAATACGCTACGAGAAGTGGCGGGAGATGGATTTTTCCGTAGAGGTCCTTAGGGAGATGCATCAAGCGATCATGAACAGACCCGGAGAACGGACGAATTATGTGGATCATTATTGTGCGAGAGTCGCGTTAACGAAGGGGTAAGATTTCAATGGCAGAAGGGGTTATGCGATGAGCGTAAACAAATTGAGTGTCGTCCAAGATAAGACAAAGACAAGCTATCCGAGATGGATCGTCATGCAGCTGTTGGAGGAGTGTAATTTACGATGCAAGATGTGCTATGAGTGGGGACTCGAAGGTCCCTACAAAAGCAAAAAAACGTTAGCGCATCTGGATCCGGATCTCATTAAAAAGATCATCGTCGAGTGCAGCCCGGGCAAGCCGTATTACGATTTCTTCGGCGGCGAGCCGCTGATGTACCCTTGGCTGAGCGACATTCTCGCCATGATCAATCACTATGGAAGCATAGCGGACTTCCCCACGAACGGCACATTGCTTGAGCAGCATGCCGAGATGCTTGTCGAGACTGCTCCAAATAAGATCTGGATGTCGCTCGACGGCCCTGAGGAAATCAACGATAGGCAGAGAGGTAAAGGTGTATTCAAGAAAGTAATCAAGGGGATCGAGAAGCTTTATGAGCTTCGGGAAAGCAAGGGCAAGCAATTTCCGAAAATGGGTGTATCCTTTATCATTACGCCCTTGAACTATATGTACGTTGAGGAATTTTTCTTTAAGCATATCGACTTGTCGATGTTGGACCATATCAGCATGGAAGTGCAGCTCTATGCAACGGAAGAGCAGTATGCCCAATATGTGGAGGTTCTTAGTGACAAATTCGACGTGCATGAAGCTCCTTATGCCAAGGGGATGGTCTGGCGGGACACCAGTTCGTTCAGCCAGATCGATATTCCGGAATTGACGAGACAGCTCAATAATGTTAAAGCGTATTGCTTGAAAAACCGCATCCATGTGATCACCTATCCGAAGACGATAGATGAACAAAATTTGAGTAACTATTTCTCGGGGCAATTCCATCAGATGGCTGATAAACGAAATCGGTGCTCCCTTCCATGGGTTTATGCGGAGATTACGGCAAGGGGCGACGTTTCGCCCTGCCATGCCTTCTATGATTTGACCTTCGGCAACGTGAACGAAGAGAGTTTGCTGGATATCTGGAGTAGTGACAAGTACAAAGATTATCGCGCGTATATGAAAAAAAATATGCTTCCGATTTGTACGGCTTGTTCAAGGTATTATATCTATTGATTCATGTGAATGACCTAATAAGTTTAAGAAGGGTGTGTTGATATGAATCCAAAATCAGAGATTAAACATTCCCCAAAGGATTTGCAAATATTGAAACGTACTATCAAGAATACAGTGGAAACAAAGCGGAACATGGAGAAAATAGCGGGTTACGCGACACCGTTGCCAGAGTCGGTCGGGATTAAACTGACGAACCAATGCAACTTGCGTTGCAAGCATTGCTATCAATGGAACGACACCGGCTACCATCACTTTATGACACCGGAGCAGCAGCGGGAACAGCTCGACTACGGGCTGCTGGAGAAGCTGATCCTTGAGACGGAACCAGCCAAGTCGAGACTCTATATCTGGGGCGGCGAGCCGCTCGTATACAGCCATTTCGACCGTTTGGCCGATTTGCTTGAAGCCCATCCTCGCGAGACAACGATCTGCACGAACGCGATGCTGATCGAGCGAAAGCTGGACGCCTTGCTGAGAATCTCCGACAATCTGGAGCTGCTCATTGCACTTGATGGATTCGAAGAAGAGAATGATGCGCTTCGCGGCAAAGGGGTATTCAACAAGGCGATAGATGCTATTCGGATGCTAGTCCAGCTGCGCAAGGAAAACCGATTCAGGGGCAAAATTACGATCCATACCGTCGTTAACGATGCTATGACCGACAAGCTTTACGATCTGCTGGAATTTCTGGAGGACGTCGGTGTAGATATGGTCATGGTCTGCTTCCCGTGGTACATCTCGGACGAATGCACGCAGGGAATGGACGATTACTTTGACCAGAAGTTCGACTTCCTTCCGGCGAGCGAGCACAAGGGCGAACGAAGCTGGCACGCCTTTAACTACAAGCTCGATCCGGAGCGTATCCCTGCTTTGATGAGCGAGTTGGACCGGGTGAATAATCGGGTCTGGAAAATGCGTTTACGCTACCAGCCGAATCTGGATTATGACCAGATCGAAGATTTCGTGCTCGGCAAAGAGGTGAAGAGTAAAGGCGCGATGAACAAGAAGTGCCTGGCTCTCTCGAACCGGATGGATATTACGCCCGATGGAACGATTGTTGCATGCAAATTTTTCAAGGAGTTCGAGATCGGCAAATTAAATGAAGCGTCCGTACAGGAATTATGGCACGGGATGACCTACAGAAGGATAAGGGAAATGATGGATGAACGACTGACACCGGCATGTTCCAAGTGCAGTGTCTTGCATTTGCACGGTGTTTAACTATTCTACATGAGCATAAATGAGGTGAACCAGTGAGCATTATCCAAGTGGAACGCTTATCCAAAAGCTTCAATTACTACGAAAAAGAATTGGGGTTCAAAAAATCGCTAAAAAATTTAGTGAAGCGGAAATCACTGATCAAAGAAGCGGTTAGCGAGATATCACTTGTAATCGAGCAAGGCGAGATGGTCGGGTTCTTAGGCCCGAACGGTTCCGGCAAAACAACTACGCTTAAGATGCTGTCCGGCATCTTGTATCCGACAAGCGGGCAAGCGACGGTATTAGGCTATGTCCCTTGGGAGCGAAAAAAAGAATTCAAGATGCAGTTCTCGATCGTGATGGGGCAGAAATCGCAGTTGTGGTGGGATTTACCGGCGAACGAATCGTTGTACCTGAACAAATGCATTTATGAGGTCGAGGATAAGCCCTACAACCTTGTCCTGGATGAGCTTACGGAGATGCTTGATGTTAAAGATCTGCTCAATATTCAGGTACGTAGGCTTTCGCTGGGGGAACGGATGAAGATGGAGCTAATTGCGTCGCTCATCCACCGGCCTAAGGTGATTTTTCTGGATGAGCCTACAATCGGACTTGATCTGATTTCGCAGAAGCGCATTCGGGAGTTCCTGAAGTATTATAACCAGCAGACGAAAGCAACGGTCATTCTGACAAGCCACTATATGGCGGATATTGAGGATTTATGCAAACGAACAATCATCATCAATCAAGGGAAGATCGTATACGACGGCGATCTTCGGCGTGTGAACGAGCTGTTTCATGCAAAAAAGATCATCAAGCTGCAATTTACGGACGAAGTGCCGAGGCAAGCGCTAAGCGAGTATGGCGCTATCATGCAACATGACGGCATGAATGCCGTCATGGAGATCGATAAGCATGACCTTCAGCGGCTTTCCAAGATGATGCTGGACCGGTTCCCGATCCTCGATTTCACAGTTGAAGATATACCTGTCGAGCGAGGCATCGAAAGCTTGTATCAGAAAGATGGGGTCAGACATGAAAGCCTTACAGAAGTATAAAAGGACGTACATCCTTGCGCTTCAGAATGCGATGGAGTATCGGACCGATTTCTTTATGAGTATCATCAGCGGCGGCTTCATCATTCTCGTCCAATGCTTCCTCTGGACAGCCGTGTTTCGCAGTTCGCCGCAAGAGATTATTAACGGCTATACTTATTCACAGATCATCATTTATTCCGTGTTGTCCGGCGTCGTCTCCAAGCTGGTTTCTGCCGGCTTCGAAGGGGAAATCGCGAATGATATCAAGACGGGTGGACTGAGCAAATTTATCGCTCAGCCCATTCATTATTTCAGCTATCGGATATGCAATTTTTTCGGTGGGAAAACGGTTCAGATCGGGGTCGTCCTTGTCTTATTCGTCATACTGATGATCGTTTTTACTCAGATTTGGGGGTTTCAGCTTAGAGGGGTGCAGATCGTTATGTTCCTGGTCAGCATTCTGTTCGGACTGCTCATCAACTTCCTGCTTTTTTATTCAATTAGTGCTCTCGCGTTCATCATTACCGAGGTTTGGGGCGTTTATATCGCGTTCAATCAAGGCGTCTATCTGCTCAGTGGTGCCATCTTTCCGCTTAATATTTTCGGAGATACGTTTGCCAGAATCTCCAGCTATTTACCGTTTCAATATGTCGTATTCTTCCCGGTTAACATCATCAATGGGAGCATGGCGATTCATGAAATCGTGCGCGGACTCCTCTTACAAGCGGTCTGGGTAATTGTGCTTATGATGATTTCCAAGTTGTCGTGGGATTCCGGGATGAGGAAATATGTAGCCGTTGGAGGTTAGATCTGTGAGTATCAGCTTGACGGAGTTTCGGAAGCATGTACGTATGTTCTTTATTTTCGCAAAGAACAGCTTGGTCGGTTACATGGAATATAAAGCGAATTTCTACTCCGGTTTGATCATGGAGACCGTATTTCTGTTTTCCAAGCTGATCTATATCTTGTTCGTTTTCCAGCTTGGGATCGAAATCAATGGCATTTCTCCTGACCAGATGTTGATCTTCACGGGGACCTATACGATTATGATCGCAATCTATACAGGACTGTTTATGGATAACTTTTATAGATTCGCCGGCCATATCCGCAACGGGACGCTGGACTTGTATATGACGAAGCCGCTTTCGCTGCAGTTCATGATTTCATTCCGGCACGTTAACTTCGCGTTTCCGATCCCGAACCTGATCGCCGGGATCACGATGATCGTACTGGCTTGGCGGCGTCTTGACATCGAGCCAAGCTTGATCCACGTGGCCGGATATATCGGCGTGATCTTGAGTAGCACAATCGTGACCTATTCGGTGCTTCTACTTCCGCAAATCCTTGCCTTCTGGACGGTGAAATCCGGTTCGATCTTCGAAATACTCGACAAATGTTGGGATTTGAACAATATGCCGATGTACATATACCCCAAATGGCTGCGGAGAATAGGGCTGTATGTTGTGCCGATCTTGTTCATCACCAACATGCCGTCGGTTTATTTGATCGATCGATTGGACTTGTTCCTTGGGATATGGATTTTTGTAGCTCCCGTTATATCGCTTCTAGTGGTCAGGCTGTTCTGGAAGCTGGCCGTCAAACGCTATGAAAGCGCCAGCAGTTAGAGAAATGCCCTACAAACAAATTGTTGAGAAGGTGAATTGAATGAGCAGGACGGAGCATGAGCGTCATCCATTGCAAACAGAGGCCATTACAAAGAAACGGCTGCACAACGGGATTGAAATCTATCAAAACAACGAAGGAGAGACCGAGTTTCTCTACAATGAGATTTTCCACAAGGAGATGTATTTCAAGCACGGGATTACGCTTCCGGATCATGGCACGGTCCTGGACGTCGGGGCTAATATCGGCATGTTCAGCCTATATGTCAGCAGCAAGAGCGACTGCAGGGTGTATGCCTTTGAGCCACTGCCTCCGACGTTTAAACTCTTGAAGATGAATACGAGCTCGCTGCCTCGCGTAACGACGGTTAACGTCGGGCTTTCCAATGAGATCAAGGAAGCGGAGTTTGCTTATTTTCCTACGATGTCCACGGACTCTGTCCAGATCAAATACAGGGAGAACCACGATCAAGATCTCCGATACGGGTTAATCAACCATTACGAAGATAATTTCGCTGACCGGCGAATGCTAAACCGCTTTGTCGATCATCTTATGTCGCCGAAGCTTCTGAATGAACAAATCTATCGTTGCAAGCTAACTACGATCTCCGAAATGATCCGTTTTTATGATCTGAACCAAATTGATCTGCTCAAAATCGATGTGGAAAAAAGTGAGTTCGAGGTGCTGGAAGGAATCGAACCGGAAGATTGGGGCAAAATCAGGCAAATTGTAATGGAGGTACACGGACTGGACGGAGAGCAGATCAGCAGGCTCGAGAACATCTTCCAAACCAACGGCTTCTATGCCGTGATCGATTACTATGAAGATTTGAATATCCCAAATTACTATAATGTGTACGCGTTGAATCAAATGCATACGTCGGCTGGGTGATAGTCATGCTACAACATCTACATGCAAGGTTGGTATGCTCCAGCTGCAAGGGCGTGCTGGTCCAGTCGGAGGCATTGCTGCAATGCTGCAGCTGCGATGCGGTATATACGAACGATGACCGTTATGTATCGATGCTCGACCGGCGTGAGCAGTTTGTCCACCCTTCCGAATGGAACCGGAAAGAGGCTGAAATTCGGGATTATAGTGAGATTTCGCACTCTCTTGCGCTGTCCGGTATAGGCCGATTCGCAACCTTCTTAAATTATGGTTACGTCCCGCACGGGAATGAACAACATGCGGTGATTGAGCCCGACGATGCATGGAATAGAAACTCGGTCAAGCTGCTACTTGAGACAGTGGGCAGGACGGCGATTCGGGAGCGGCAGGTGATCGACATCGGATGCGGCAGGGGAGGGAACATAGCAGCTCTGTCTAAATATTTCAAGCCGCTGTCTATTGTCGGTCTCGACATCTGCCCGGCGAATATTGCCTATTGCAATGCCAAATCCCGAGGGGGTGAATCTTTGTATCTCGTCGGCGATGCGGAGAATATACCGTTTGCAGACGAGAGCTTCGATGTGGTGTTAAATATAGAATCCGCACATGCCTATCCGAACCGATCACGATTCTATGAAGAGGTGTACCGGATAATGAGAGTTGGCGGCGTATTTCTGTATACGGAGCTGATGCTGGGAGATCAGGTAGCGCAGAACATCAGGCTGTTAGAGGAAGCAGGCCTGTCTGTAATCCGCAATCAGGATGTGACTTCGAATGTTCTTCTATCATGTGATGAGAGTGCGAAGCAGCGTACTGGCACACAAGGGATTGCGAGCAACGCCAAAGCGAGCACGAATATTGGAGATATCAATGAATTCATCGCATTGCCCGGCTCGAAGAAATATGAAGAGATGAAGGCTGGAACGCGGCAATACCGTATGATGAACCTTGTTAAGAGGTAATATAGCCGTGATATCAACAATAATTTTAGTATAGGAGAAATATTTTATGGAAGAAATTATTTCCCTGGACACCTTTCAGCCCTTCGACGGCATGACAAAAATGTATCCTCATCATAATTTTCCTTATTTTAATTGCGGCTATAATTTGTTGTTAACGCTTGCCAGATATTTTAAAAAAGATGAGTTGCCGATTTTGAATAATGTTATTAGTATTTATAGATTTGATAAACAAAAAATACAAACAAGAGGATATTTCAAGTTAGAGGTGTTGGATCTTGAGGAGGGAGATCAGATCCTTGAGGAAATGGGGATCTCTATTCGTAAAAAATCCCCTGAACTAGATACGTTACAAGATGAGATCATAAACTCTATTTCTAGTGGTCATCCGATTTCCATATTTATTGATTTATTTTATCAACGCGGGAGAGACTTTTACTATAACAAAAAACATGGACTGCACCCTGTTTTTGTCTATGGCTTCAATCTTACGAACGAGGAAATATATACGGTTGATGATATTACAGAATACAGACAATATTCTCTGCCATTTTCAGAATTTAAATGGTCATGTATGACTTCGGAACACGTAAAGATGCCAGACTACTTTTGGGAATATACGCTAGTGCCCCCCGGTAATCATGAGAACTTGAACAATAAGAATTTAGCACACACAACCATCAATACATTCGTAGAAAATATGTGCAGGTATCAAAATGAAATAACGGAAAGTTTGAATAATATACTGTTGTTGGCAGAAAATTACGAGCTCATTATAAAAAATGAAACGATTATAGAAACACTGAGCAGTACTATTTATAGAAAATGTTCTGAGAAATACAGGTTAGATACTCTCTATAAGTACAACATTGATCATATCAATGCAAAACATACGCTTGACCCGTTATTGGACCAAATTATTCATGACTGGAAGACAGTAAGGATCTATTCGAATAAAGCCATCATGTCCCAAAAGTTCACTGGGGAAATCATAGACAAGTGCATTGGTTTATTTACAAAAATATATACGAATGAAGTACATTTTAATAATCAATTATTCTTAATGTTAAAGGCTTTCAGGTAAAATCACATCTAATATTGCTAGAAATGAGCCGCATCAACAGGCATACTGTGCATGTGTCTTTTCATCGTATGAAAACCGCCGCGAACAGAGAAGCCGCCGCCGCTGTCTGCATCAACACTTTAAACACAAACGGCAGAAATGCCGTTTTTTTTGTTTTGATTTTGTTACAGCACACTAGTCATGTGGAGTGTTACTCACTGTTGGTCAGGAAAGACTAATAGTTGAGATGTATTGGCGAAAATAGCAAAGAGGGGAATTAACCCCTCTTTTTCTTTTTCCCTATGAACTACCGTGTCCCGTTAGTTCAACGAGGCCGTCTTATCTTTCATTTATGACAGGTGATGATCTTGTAAAGATCTATGTATAAAAGAGTAAGTGGAGAATATCTCATCGAACAGGCGTATCTGACAAAAACAGAAAAACTAAATTTCAGCTCGAAAATCCGAAAACTCAACTCATTGAAAAAACCTCTCTATCTAAGAGTGAAAATTCTTGGCTTAAAAAGCCAGATGTTGTATCCAAGGGGGCGCAATAGTTTTGCTTCTTTCGCAGATTACATCACAGAGTGGAACGATCCCTCTTTTCCTGGCGCAACATGCGGATCAGGTGTACGGGGTGGAGATCGTGCCCGAAGCGATTGAAGATGCGCGTAGTAATGCGATGCTGAACGAGATGCGTAACGTCAAGTTCGAAGTTGGTGCTTCCGAGGACGTTATTCCATGCTGGAAAGAACAAGGCATTGAAGCCCACGTGATCGTTGTTGATCCACCGCGGAAGGGCTGTGATCCACGTTTGCTGGAAACGATCCTGGAGATGAAGCCGGAGCGAGTGGTGTATGTGAGTTGTAATCCGAGTACGTTGGCACGTGATCTTCTTGTGCGGAGGATGGTGGCTATCGCACGGTTGAGGTAACGCCGGTGGATATGTTCCCACATACGGTGCATGTGGCGAGTGTAGCGATGTTGGTTAGGGTGTAGTGTTTTGAAGCTACATTTACCTGTTTTAATAAATTACTTTGCCCGAAGCTTCTAAAGCTCGGGCTATAGTTGTTATAACCATTAGTAGAGTTGATGTTGGTCTGAACAATATCAAGTTTTCCGATTTATCCTTTTTCAATAGCTTTGTGTTGTTGCTCAGTGTTTGCAAATGCCGCAGTAAGACGTGGTGAAGGTATACCTAACTTTTTTGCTTCTCTCACAACTTCAAGTACTGCAAAACCGGCTTTACTATTGTTGTATTCAATGAAAAGTCGCGGTAAGTTGCCCTTTGCAAAAATAACCTTGTTAAACAGCGTGCCGAGAAGTGCTGATGGAATTTTGGTCAACAGTAGAGTAATCGCGTCCATCTTTGCGCCTCTTGCTTTAAGTACAGGTGCCATTTCCCGCATATTCTTACCAACATTTGCGAATGAGTCACGATGATTCATAAGTGCTGGAAAACTTCCCCGTTTTAACACCTCGGTCTCCATCGCCGCATTCACGGCAAAGTGATTCCATAGCCAGCTTTGCATATCCTTTATCCAATTGATTTTAAAATGGGCGCTTTCAAATAGTTCTTTGACCTTGTTGTTTATCTGTTCCGTGCCTACACGTGGTTTTTCCAGAAATATCGTTTTTAAGAAGCCGCCCCTAAGCTTATTGTCCTCAATGCCGCCTCCTGCTCCTGGGAAACCAAAGACAACATTGTTCATAGACAAGGGCAAGATCGATGATTTTAAATCCTGCCAAATATTATTGAAAATAAGGATCGGGGTGTTACCCGCGGTAGTCGATAGTAATTGTGCTGCTTCGGGAAGTTGTTTCGTGTTGACACTCGCAATAATAAGATCGTAATTTGGGCTTATCTCCTCATGCAGCTTGACTTTCCAGTTTTCCTTGATTAACCGTTTCGCTCTTCGTGCGTCCCACATTTCAAGCGCTATATGACTTCCGAAGGTTTCTTTTCTCCCTTTTCTAACGTAAAACTCAACGGTGTGGCCTGCCTTTTCGAAAGCCCACGCGTATTGGGTCGATATTACACCTCTACCGAAAAATAAAATTCTCATCTTAGCCTCCTAATAATCAATATTCATACTTGTTGATGATCCAACAACGTGTTGTATAATATTATTGTATTGATTCACTATCCGGTCATCAACCATCAGATTTTTAATATCTGTCGGATAATTGATCGAACAGCAAACGGAGGAAAATAATGAAAAAGCAACCTGAAATTACGGACAAAACAAGGCAGACATTTATAAATGTATTCTGCGATTTATATAGCCAAAAACCCATCGAAAAAATATCTATTCAAGAGATTGCTAACCAATCAGGATATAATCGGAGTACATTTTATCAATACTTTACAGATATCTATGAGTTGTTGGACTGCGTTGAGGAGCGTATTTTGAAATCCATTAAGGAGGAAATGGCAGGCAGAGAGTTTTCTACACATACTATTCAAGATGCACTTCAATGCTTAGAAAATGCAGAGGAGATTTCAGTTCTTAAAGCTATATTGGGCGACTATGGTTCTGTTCATTTTGTGGAACGCTTGAAAAGAGAAATTCCCTTTGAGCGATTGATTGTGGATTTTCCAACAGATGATGTCTTGGCACCATATATCATTGAGTTTTACATTTCAACATTAATATCTATGTTTCGTCTTTGGATACGCAACGACAAAGATCTATCGTCGGAGGAATTGATCAAACTGATCGATAGTCTATTTTCAAAGGGGATAACACCGTATCATATCTTTGGCACGGTCAATCCGCAGCGTTCTGGAGTGTAGCGATGTTGGTTAGAAGCTAAACATAAACAGAAGGGGTTCGAGAATTTATACATAATTCTCGAACCCCTTCTTGTCTTTGTTTCAATATCATCCATTAATTATAGTAGTCTAATATACGTGCACACCCGCACCAAGAACGGATTTGTTTTGTACGGAATTACCTGATAGATATACCTTTTGCAGATTAGGCAGCTGGCTTAGGGTCTCGATATTGGAAATGGCGTTGTTCTCGAGATGAAGCTCTTCTATGGCCTTCCATTTACTCATAAATTCGAGAGAAGCCAAATTGCTGTCTTGCAGAGTGAAGGAACGTAGAGCGGACATGTTGGCAAAGTAAGGCATCATCTGGTCAATTTCAGTAACAGAGGTATTGTTCATGCTAAAATATGACTGGTTTAAGGTCAAATGTTCAAGTACGCTGTTCTCCGCGGCCGCCTTTTGTTCAAAGTTCAGCCTGCACTCGGAGCAAACCAAAGATTTCACCTGCTTCAAACGATATAAGGCGTCGCTTTCCTTGAACAGTGACGAGTCGTAAATGTTTAAGGTCTCTAGGCGGGACAAGCCGTCCAGGGCGGCAAGACGGGTTATTTCATCGATCTCCCAGAGCGAGAGTTGCTCCAGTTTCGGGAATTTCCCCAGCGCAGCCAAGTTCAATTCCCCACTTCCGCCACGGAGCGTCAGACTGGTTGTAACCGGGGCCTTTAGCCCGGGGAGAAAGGAGCTTGGAATTTCCGCTCGCTCTACTTTAGGCAGTGTCAGCGCTTCTGCATTCTCGTAGTAGCCGGACAACGTTAATTCCCGCAAAGAGGGCAGACTGTTTATGGCCTTTACCGAGCCAAGCTCACTTAGAGAAGCCAGGCGTAGTGTGGTAATAGAGTTTTTGCCGGTCAAGCGCTCCAGACTGGAGAAGTTTACATTTTCAATATCTAACGTTTGTAGAGCAGGCATATTTTGCACAAAGTCGATGGACTTTACATTCGTTAAATAGGACAACTGAAGCTCCTGAAGCTGGGTCAAGGCATACAACGGCTGCAGGTCTGTGGTTTCACTGTACTGTATAGACAAGGATGATAACCCGGTCATGGACGACAACCATCCGAGTTCATCGACAAAGGCGAGCGACAGGGACTTGATTGGCAGTTGGTTTAACAAGTGAAAATCTGTTACGGACTCATCCACATAGGTAATGGATAAAGAGTTCAGATTGGGGAATTCCAGTAGTAGGGCCAACTCCTGATTGCTGCGAAGCTGAGTGGAAAGCTCCGTAATTTTAGACTTGTCGCCAAAGTAGCCCGAAAATGTACTAAAGGATTCGTTAAAAGCGCCAGCATAACTTTTTAATCCGGGCATATGGGCCAGAGTGGTTTGGTCCGTCTGGGATATTTCATAGGTATTCGTCAGATCCAATGCCGTCAGTCCCTTAAAAGCTTCAAAATCTCGCTGATCAATCCGCTGGCTATTCAGTTTCTTGTCCTGAGTAATATAAGTGATCTTCTCGGCCTGTTCATCGCTGAAGGGATCGGAGAGGCTATATGTAAACTTCCACTGATCATTCTCCGAATGCTCTACAGTTAAATAGCGAATACGAGCCAATTCCTCCTCTGTTGGCAAAGCGGACCCTTTATCAAAGATATCTCGCAAAAATGAGAGCAGAACCTCGCTTTCAGGCATCTTTCGTACAGGCAGATTGGCTTCTGTTTTTGGATAGGTGGAGCTGTTGCTATAATAAAAATATGTACCGATCGCGCCAGTTAGGACTAACATCAGTATCAGCATTACCTTTACGGAGGCAGTCTGCTTCGGTGGTACTTTAGGGGGCGTTCCATGGTAATGATTAATAGTCTGGTCTACGTAATAGACATGATTTTGCTTCAATAAAAGTTCTGTTTCACAATAGGGACACTTTAAAACCTCATCCTTCTTGTATTCAATTCTTCCGTTGCAATTGGGGCAGTTTAGCGGGATAAACGCCACGAATGTCCCCTCCTTCATTATGATGGTCATAAGATCATGCTGAACGGTCATCTGATTTCATTATACCTTGTGAATTTACGTTTGATGAGAGAAAGAAGTTTCACATAACGAAGGAGCAGGGAATCCTGCTCCTTTTTGATCTTTTTTAAGTATGGTCTGGTGGTAGGTCTTATTAAATAAATCATCAAGCAATAGATGTAATCGGATGTTTAACGTGCACAGGGTAGAGATGTTCACCATGGGTTCTTACAAATAAACCTTCATTGGTGATCGAACTTTTTAGAACGATATCATCTGTTGCATCTGGAGTGAAATGAAAGGTTACTTTCTCTGTATCTTCATCTGCAATCTTATCCAAGATATCTTTCATATTCATTTCGTTTAAGCTAACAACGTCGAAGAGCTCAATATGATTGTCTTCTTTCTGATAAATAACAATGACGTTTTCGTTTTCCAAGTAATAAATATCATCACTAAAGACATTCAGGCAATAAAACATGAGTATTCCTTGAGAATGATGGGTTGCGAAATGCTGAGAAACAGGCAATCTTTCCGATGCCAATTTTTGAATAAGACGTAAATCCTCCGCGTTAGTTACATTTAGTTTTCGGATGTTCGCAGGCTCGGGTGATTTTTTTGCCGTATAATTCATTGAAAAAAGATGTTCTTCCACAGGCTTAAACCCAAACTTGGGGTAAAAATCGAGCACCGATTCATTGGCAAAAAGGTACATGTAATCGTACTTGTTCTCGTATTCCTCTAAAACTTTATTCATTAAACGTGTAGAGAGTCCTTTCCCCCGATAATCAGGATGTGTCATCACCGTGCCGATTTGAATCGCTTTTTTCTTCTCACCGTGAATGATGAGCTCAAGGATGTTAACAGAAACGTTGGCAATAACCTGGTCTCCATCGACATATGAATAAGGGATGTAACGCTCGCCCCAGTATCCTTGTTGATACCAATCTTCAAAATTGATCTCAAACGTGTTGACAGCAAGCTCGAAAAAACTCTTGCGCAGTACTTCATTGTTTTTATAATTCTTCATAAATATTAATTCTTGCATGGTATTACCCCCTTAATCTTCAAAAATGACTGTTTGTAAAGTGGTACGATCCCGTATTTAACTATGTAAAGTATGATTACAGGTGAAATTCTGCTTATAAGTTGTTGTTGGTTAAGCAGGAGTTTTAACAAGAGAAAGTGGAGTTTCGTATAGAAAGAGACGCGAGCGAATTCGCGTCTTCTTTTTTGCATGTTTTATCGGATATGCTTAAATGCAATTGCGTCAGTGAACTGTTTTTAACTTTTCAAAATCTTGGTCCATTAATCTACGTTAAAATGCACGATTGCACTATATAACATCTTGTTGCGAAAAGGGTCAAACGTTACTTGATGTTGAACTTGCTTCACGCGCAGCATTAATGCTTTGTTCATTCCGATTCGGTCTTCGATCGCTCGTTCCAGTTCACGAAAGTCATAAGCCTGCAAGCATTCGACTTTGTCTTTGATCATATCCAGTGAAATTTCCATATATCATTCAGGCCTCCTTAAAATCTCGATTTGCAGGTTAAAAGCCTGTCGAGCTTCATTTTAGAGGAGCTTTTCCAGTTCGGCAAGAGCAATCGGGCTGAAAATCTAATAAAGACGTGATAAAATCGGGAAAGGGCAATTTTGAGATCATCGAAGTTCCGTTAATCTGAAGATCTAATGGAAGTAATAACAGATACTGCTGTTTGAAGGAAGTTCATTCGCATGGTATAAGTGAAGAAGCAAGGACAGCATAATGTGAATTGCAACGAAACTGCGAATGATCATGTAAATGATAGCAAGCAGATGTATGAGTTACGAGTTTTACTATTTTAACTATTAAATGAGGACAAAGACTGTCCTGGAAGGTATAGAGGAGCTTTTGAGATGACAAAGGAAAACTTTTGGCGTGAATTGCCACGACCATTTTTTATACTGGCACCCATGGAAGATGTGACGGATGTGGTGTTTCGGCATGTCGTAGGTGAAGCGGGAAGACCAGATGTGTTTTTTACGGAGTTTGCGAACACAGAGAGTTATTGTCACCCGGAGGGGCACCATAGTGTGCGCGGGCGTCTGACGTTTACAGCCGACGAACAGCCGATTGTGGCTCATATCTGGGGAGATAAACCGGAATTCTTCCGTGAGATGAGTATCGGTATGGCGAAAGAAGGATTTAAAGGCATCGATATCAATATGGGTTGTCCGGTAGCGAATGTAGCCGAGAATGGAAAAGGAAGTGGATTGATCTGCCGGCCAGCCCTTGCGGCGGAGATTATTCAGGCGGCGAAAGCCGGGGGACTGCCGGTCAGTGTAAAAACGCGTCTCGGATTTACTGAGGTCGATGAATGGCGCGACTGGTTAACTCATATTTTGCAGCAAGACATTGTGAACCTGTCCATTCATCTGCGGACGAGAGAAGAAATGAGCAAAGTAGACGCTCACTGGGAGCTCATTCCGGAGATTAAGAAACTTCGTGATGAGATAGCGCCCAATACACTGCTGACGATTAACGGGGATATTCCTGACCGTGAGACAGGCCTGAGACTAGCTGAGCAATATGGCGTGGATGGCATTATGATCGGACGCGGTATTTTCCAGAATCCGTTTGCTTTTGAGAAGGAGCCAAAGGAACACAGCAGCACGGAATTGCTTGATTTGCTACGGCTGCATTTGGATCTCCATGATCAATATTCCGAGCTTGAACCACGTTCGTTCAGCCCGCTGGCCCGTTTTTTCAAAATCTATGTTCGTGGCTTCCGCGGTGCTAGTGAGCTGAGAAACAGCTTGATGAACGCCAAGACCACTTCTAAAGTACGCGAATTGCTCAATGAGTTTGAAAGTAATGAACAGGCGGAGTAGAGTAAGACGAAGAAAACGAATCGTTGTAATCATGGATACGGAGTATGATTCAGGTAGATTTAATAGCAAAAAAAGAAGCGGTAACTCTTCCGCTTCTTTTTTTGCTTTGCTGTTTAACGCGTATACGCAGGCTTCTCCATAGCGACCGGTTGAGGATTGGCAAGCACCCATAATACCGCCAACTCGGATAATCTGGCAGGCGCATCAAAATCGTATCCATCGCGAAGCCTGCTGACCAAGTCTGCTGCCTCTTGGAGAAGTGCGGGGGTGAGTGGCGTACCAGAGCCCAGGTGACGAATCAGTGCATCGAGCATCTTGCGATACTCCGCATCCCAGTTTCCACCGCCATTATCCAATACTTCATGGGATACACGTCCTGTGATGCGGATGACCTCTCCCTGCACCGTTTGAGCGTGGCCTTGGGCCGGAATGAGATATTCCCACAGCTCTTGGTGCTGTTTGGTCCAAGTGGTTGCCTTTACCTGAATGGGGGAAGTCCCATCGTGCATGATCCGATTCGCTACCGGTTCGACATCAAATAACTGGTACAGTTTGATCAGCGCATCTGAAACTTCATCGACCTTGTCCTTATTGAACTTCTCACGGACGAATTCAAAATCCTTACCGATCCGCTTCACCGATTCTTTCATATCCGGGGTGACCGATGCTCCGGCATCCAGCAGAATTGCGGCAATCTCTGCCAGACTGACTATATCGCTATTCCTGCAATTGGCTAACCCCTTAGCTAATGGCGTATTTCCCTGTTTATTTTCTACGTTAATCGTAGCGCCTTGGTTTACCAACTCTTGAACCACTTTGGTTCGATACCCATTGACCGCTGCATGTAACGGAGTTTCATTTTGATAATCCACAGCGTCCAGATCCGCACCTAATTCAAGGAACAGGGGCACATTTCCTGACCAATGTGAGGCATGGGCATGTAAAGGCGTGCGTTGATATTTGTCGCGTGCATTAATATCTGCCCCTTGCTCTACCAGCCAACGAACCAATTCATCCGATATTTGACGAAAGCTGAGGGTCGTACCTTTGCTGTAGCCCCCGCGGGCATCCCATTCGCATTGCTCGAAAACCTCTTTTACGGTAGCGATATCATTATCTTTAACGAGTTTTTCCATATGAGCAGGTAAGGTTGCTTTCTTCGTAGCCATTACACTCTTCCTCTCCTTTGTGAATAACAACGTATGTTCCAATGGTAGGCTATGACGATTTAATAGTAAGTAGATAATTTTCTGCAATTTTATCACATAGGGAATTTTAAAACCAATAACTGGGTTTCTTCCATCATCAATTTGGTTTGCTATGTTATAATTTAGATGAATGTTGATACTGGAGACGGATTGAAAAATATTTGAAATGATCGCCGTAATTCATGCGGTAGGCTTTTGATAATAGGAGGATATATGTCCTGGAGTAAATTGAAGCAACAACTGGAGAGTTTTCTTAGTCCTGCGTTAGTTGGAAGGGTGGAGTACCGTGCTACCAGCTATAGCTATTCACCTGATAAATCAGGCAATTGTTATATTACTGTAGATAAAAAGAATGTACTCAACATGAGTGATACTACAACCCCAATCCGATGGTATCAGTCAGAGCAGGAGATCAAGAGCGACCCGGAAATCATGATTCCTGTGAGCGATGAAGAGATTGAAGCTATCAGAAAAGATTCCAAAGGACCCATTCCCGAGGATCGTCTTCAAGTCATGGCAAGAAGTAGAAAAATCTCCGTACTTGCCAAAGAGCTTTTGTTGGCTCAGACCGCACTTAGTAAATCGAATTTTACCGTTGCAGCTACGACGTATTTATCCACTTCTATAGAGGATAATCTGGAGAGCAAGGATATCTTGTTTAATATTCTGGCTTTAATGGACAGACGAGTTGGCAAAAAGAGAATTCTAAATATGTCGGAGCAGGTCAAATTAAAGCATCCAGCCGTTCAGTATTTTTATGAACTGCGTCGTCGTACGGTGTGAAATTGAATAACGTTCACGGATAGAGGTACACTGTGTCGGTGACGGTTTCACTGAAATCTGTCTAATAAGTGGATATAGCTTTTAACTATAACCAGTTATGGTTTTTTAGTATCCCTTCTAACTGCTCTCAGCATGATATGATCATTGTATACAACGAGGGGGTTTTTTACATGACTGATAAGTTCCAGATCGTAGGAAGTTTATTGCGGCCGGATGAGCTGCTGAAATATAAAACGCAAATTGAACATAATGATGATATCCAATATCCGTTCTATGAAAACTACGAAGGATATGAGAAGTGTGAGACAGAGGCAATCAAACAAGTTGTCGCTAAGGAAATCGAACATAACTTGTCCGTGGTTACCGATGGCGAATTCTCCAAATCGATGTGGCATCTGGACTTTGTATGGGGATTTGGCGGAGTGAAGCGTTACATCGCGGATCACGGCTATTTTTTCAGAGATGTGGACGGAACTTCGAAGTATGAAACACGCAAAGATATTGGACTGCGCATCACTGATAAATTGAGTGGAAAGAACCATCATTTCATTCAACTGTTCCAACAACTGCAAGACACGGCTGGCGAGCAACAAACGAAACTTTGCGTACCGTCTCCTTCCCATATTTTCGGTGAGCTTTCCTGGTCAGATAACATTGGTGGTACGGATGCTGTATATCAAAACATACAGGAGCTCAAAGAGGGTCTTGTGATCGCGTATAAGGAATTCGTGGAGGAATTCGCTGCAGTGGGCGGTAAAATTCTGCAATTCGATGATTGCTTGTGGGAACTGTTTGCAGACGACAACCCGAACTCTCCTTTTACAGGGGAAAATATTAATCAAGATGAAGTAAAGGGACTTGCTACCGAATTCATTGATATTAATAATACCGTGATTGACTTTGGTCATAGCCTTGGCTTGAAAATGTGGACACATAACTGCCGCGGCAATTATGATTCCCGCAACATGGGTGGTGGATCGTATGCCAAAATTGCGAATCTGTTCCTGAAGCAATTGAAGTATGACCGTTTCTTCCTGGAGTGGGATGATGATCGTGCGGGTTCAATTGAAGCTCTGGAAGTGTTCAAGGAAAGACCTGAAACGGAAATTGTACTGGGTCTGTTGTCATCCAAAACGAGTACACTCGATGATGAAGCACGTGTTGTCCGTTTGCTGGACGAAGCATCCAAAATCATCGATAAGGATCGGCTGCTGTTGTCTCACCAATGCGGATTTGCATCCTGCGATGGTGGTAACGAATTAAGCGAAGCTCAGCAATGGGCGAAGATTGATCAAGGGCAGAAGATTGCAAAGCAATATTGGGGCAGCACCGTCTAGAATTCAAGCTAAATGTATTGTGACCTTATAAATACATTGCTCGATCAATAGTGTTCTGTGCGATAATGAAACGGCGACTTTTCCTCTGGAATCTATCCAGGGAGAAGCCGCCGTATTTGTTGTGGAACGTACGTATGGGTACGTTCTCATTTCTATAACTTTTTTAAACTAATGATGGGGCTTGTCATTCTTTATTTCTGAGATTCACGCTGTGCCAGCCATTCCTTTTTCAACAAAGCATATTGATACGTATTCTCGTATTTCGGTGTGCCGTCCTCATTTTTGACAAATGAAACGAACTCCAAAAAAAGACCCTCCCGGCGCATGCCCAGCTTCTCACACAGTTTCTGAGAACGGAAGTTATCATCCTCGACATAAGCGTACAATCTTCTTATTCCCTGTTCCATAAAGAGATTTTCGATGAAAGCATTGGCGCTCTCACTGGCGTACCCTTTCCCTTCAAATCTGCCATTAAAATTCCAACCTATACTATACGTATCTGAATTCGAATCTTTATCCGTATCGGAATCCCGATCTTCCCTCATACCAAACAGCTCACCGATCAACTCGTTACTGTCCTTCAGGCAAACCGCGATGTGGGAATCGTCACTGCTTCTTTTTGCGACCTCTGCCGCAGCGTCTTCCAACGTTGAAATTCGTTGATCCATAAAACAATTCACTCTGGGATTTGCTGTGTATTCCAACAGTCCGGCTGCGTCCGTTACGGTGAAATTTCTCAGGATTAATCGATTGGTTTTAAGTATTTGCATAAGATGATATACCTCCGGTTTTCATATCAATAGATTGGCTTTGTTCATGTTGTATCTCTTTTTATTTTACGAGACTCCCTATTCGTACTATAACTGGGTATAGCCTTGGGTTTGGCTTTGGTACTGTCTGACCGGGAGAACAATCCCACCAATTTCTCCCTATAGATATAACCGAATACGAACCCGATTACAGCGATAACAGAAATAATAATGGCGATGGTGTATTGTTGCATATGAATTGTGGACCCTACAACGGTAGATGCGATGATCCACGGCAGACGACCGACGATAAGGATCGTGAAGAACCTAAACGAACTAATCGATGTAAGTGCGGCGACAAATACAAGCATGTCTTTGGGCAAGCCGGGAATTACGAAAAAGATAAATAAAAAAGCGGAGAACTTCTTCTCATCATGAATTAACGACATCCACTTATTATTTTTCTTTTGCATTAGCCGTGAAATATAGGCGCGACCGATAAAACGAGTGAAATAAAAAGCAATCGCTGAGCCTATAATCAAGCCTATTGTAGTATACAAGGACCCAAGTGTAACCCCATAGATATAACCGCCTGCAATCTGTACCACTTCTCCTGGAATGGGTGCAACCACGATCTGAAGAATCTGGAATAAAATAAACATGACCGGACCCCAATGGCCTGTTGAATGAATATACGCTCTGAAGTTGTCCATGGAAGACATGATTTTAATAAGGGCAGGAGAATAATATACCAGTAGACCAATGGACAACATGATGAACAGACCCAACAATATGTTAATCATTACTTTTTTCGAAGTTTGTGGCATACCTGACGACCCCTTTGTCTAATAACTTCTACATATTTACAGTATAAGACGAAATTATTAAGAGATACCTACATAACTTCTGAAGAATTCTTAAGTCGATTGTATTTGCTGGTAGTCGCTAATAGCGCATATTATACTGAAATTAGACGGAGGGATCAGATGAGCAAGAAAATTCTAATTGCTGATGATAACAGTGAAATTCGTGAAATTGTAAGGATTTTGTTAGAGAGTGAGAATTATGAAGTGATTGAAGCGATAGATGGTCAAGATGCGATTGATAAAGTGAACGAAGAGACGGATCTCATTATTTTGGATATGATGATGCCCAATAAATCGGGGCTGAAGGCTTGTCTGGAGATTCGTGAAAAAACAAGCGCACCGATCCTGTTTCTCACGGCGAAAACGCAGGATTCTGACAAACAATTGGCCTTTTCCTCAGGCAGTGATGACTTTTTGTCCAAACCCTTTTCCTATACAGAACTCGTTTCGAGGGTGAAGGCTTTACTGCGAAGGTATTATGTTTATCGGGGCAAGGAGAAGACGGAAGAAGCGGACCAAATTATCGTTAAGGATCTTACCGTCCATCAGGATTCAAAAACCGTGTTTGTTGGAGAGAAGGAGATTGCTCTAACTGAAATTGAATACCAGATTTTGCTGCTGTTGGCTAAGAAGCGACGAAAGGTATTCTCGGCAGAAAATATATATGAGAGTGTTTGGGGGCAACCCTACTTTTATACGTGTAATAACACGGTGATGGTTCATATTCGTAACTTGAGAGGCAAACTGGAGGATGACCCGCAGAACCCTAAATATGTGAAGACTGTTTGGGGGAAGGGGTACAAAATTGAATAGATTATTAATCGGAAAAAAGCTGAAGATTAAACTGGTTCTGGCGGTTGTCATTTCTTTGGTCATTTCCATAAGTGCACTCGTTATTTTACAAGTTGTTGGCGAGACTGTATTGGATAGTTATTTAAGCAAATCCACTTTTGTAGAGAACAGGCAGCAAGATGCGCTTGATCGATTCGAAGCATTTGTGGATAACCAGAACGTGTCAACCCGTGATCATGAGCAATTGTCTGCTTGGATAAGACATGAGCGCTACTTAAATCTGTATATTTTTGCAAAAGACAAATTGATATTTTCCTCCAACACGGAGATTGATCCTGCCATCAATGAAGAGTTGTTAACTCAATTCGTGCCATCGAAAATACCCATCACCACCATCCATTTTGCGGATCAGGATGCCCAGATATACTTGGTTAGCTTTTATGAGTATCAATATTACAACCTCATTCTGATTATTGGTGTTTTCATAGCGGCCATTGTGTTCATTGTTTCCTTTCTACTGATGATTAATAAGAAAACATCTTATATTGGCGTGCTTGAACAAGAGATCAAAATACTCGAAGGTGGAAATTTGGATTATTCGATTACGATATCGGGAAAGGATGAACTGTCATCTCTGGCCCAGAGTATTGATGAGATGAGAAAATCATTTGTGGAGCGGCTGGACAGCGAGGAGAGGGTCAGGATGGCCAACCGTGAATTGATCACGGCGATTTCCCATGATTTGCGAACGCCACTCACGATTCTATTAGGATATATGGATATCATAGAGCTTAACAAATATAAGACACATGAGGATCTGTTGCAGTATATTCATAATAGCCGGGAGAAGGCCTATCAGATCAAAGTGTTGTCGGACAAACTATTCGAATATTTTACGGTATCCTCCGCCGCTGAGGAAGAGGAAGTAGAATTTGAAATGTATGAGGGCAGAGCGCTTATCGATCAACTCATAGATGAGCAATTAGTGGTTTTGGACGATATAGACGTGCAGGTTCAGACAGATGCACATCATGAGGAGTTTTTGCTGGAAATCAATCTGGTCGCCATGCGTCGCGTAATGGATAATATATTTTCAAATATTCGAAAATACGCCGATCCAGGGCATCCCGTTCATATCCAGATTTCTTTGAGGCAACAATGGGTTATTCTTGAGGTGGAGAATAAGATTAAACGTGTTGGCAAAAAGAAAGATAGCAACGAAATTGGACTCGTTAGTTGTCAGAAAATGATCCAGCAGCACAACGGGACGTTGACGGTGTCGCAGGAAAAGGATATCTTTTCACTACAGATTATGCTACCTGTCATCATCAACAAACCAACACAGACTCATATTTAATGGAGGGGAGAGAGACGTTATCATTATCGCGAGCAACAAAAACGGATCTCTTGAAATGATGCTGATTGTCTTCCGTTGGATTTCTCTGGCTGTCTGATTTTGTTACCTTAGACTGCTGTAGTGGAGTACCTTGCTAATAGGTATGGGCGAATGAACATCGCTCTACCATTCACACTATACAAAAAGAGCCATGCGACAGCATGGCTCTTACATATATCGCGAGAGGGCAAACCTCATGTTTTAAACAACAGGTGCATTCTGTTTCTTGAAATATTGTTCAATTAAAAACGCGAGCATCGGTCCGGGCTCAGCCTTCTGTAATTGAGCCTGATCGCCAAATTCTATTAGATACGGCTGTTCCGTAGTACAAGGAGTCCAATGAGGCATCAGCTTTCCGGTGGAGTCCGAACCGTTTGGGTCACCTGTAGCAATAAAGTTGGATAAGTAATTACACATCTGGCGAGCCAGATCATAATGCTTGCCTGTGAAAGGCCGCCAGCATTTGGCGAGTGTTTCGAAGAAAAACCACAGATCAACGGAGTGAAAAGTGCCTGGCTGATCCCAGCCCGGAATCTCGGCGTCGAAGTTATAATAGTAGAGAGGCGTTTCAGACGGATGACCGCTGTTCGCGCGGATGGCGAGCAGAATGGCATGTTGGATCATGCGGACCGATGCTTGTTGCAGAGCATGTTCGATTTGGCCGGAATCAGCCTCACATAGCTGCAAAAAGGCAGGAGCATCCTCGCCAAACAGCTCCACAGCCATCTGCTTCAGTTCTTCCAAATTGGCTGCGGCGGGACGGGTCCAAAATTCGGAAGACGTATGCCCCAGCATTACGGGGATCGCCTCGCGCTCCTGCTGAACAAAACGAGTAAACGGATCGCCTGCGCAGAATTGTTCGTCGATGACGGTTCCCCAGAAGCTTTTGTATTCGAGTGCTTTGTCACGGAGATGTTCAGCATCCAGTTGTCTCGCCTCAGCCAGGGAAGATACGCCCAGGAAGTCGAAAAATTCAACCCCTGCTTGCTCTGCATCCCTTAGTGTGGAGCGGACAGAAGGCACGCGGACCTTCGGGTACAACTCGGTAGCTATACCGCTCATGATGACGGCTCGCTGGAACAAACCTTTATTTTGCGGAGAGGTCATCTGGCTGAGTACACTTCCTCCGCCTGCCGACTGTCCGCCGATGGTGATCTGGTCTGGATCACCGCCAAAGGCGGCAATGTTACGTTTGACCCAATGGGTACCTGCTTGTTGATCAAGATGACCAAAGTTGGCGGGTGCATGTGGGGATTCGGCACTAATCTCAGGATGGCACAGGAAGCCAAAGGCATTCAGTCGATAATTAATCGTCACAACGACAATACCTCTACGAGCGATTCGCTCGCCATCAAATTCCATTTCGGCCGTATGGCCGACTTGCAGGCCCCCGCCAAAATACCAGACAAAAACAGGCAACTTCTCGTCCGTACGCTTGGCTGGTGTCCAGACATTCAGATACAGACAATCCTCGTCCATGGGCAGGTCGGGATCAACGGCCCATTCGCGGGTATAGATATTGTTGTCATCGATGACTGTTGGGGCTTGCATGGAGATGGGGGCAAAATCAAAAGCTTGCAGTACACCTTCCCAGCTCGACTGCGGCTGTGGAGCGCGCCAGCGGTTCTCACCTACAGGAGGTGCGGCAAAAGGAATTCCCTTGAAGCTGGTAATCCGCGGGTCCGCTGCGGGCAGTCCTTGCACTTGTCCATGTTCTACCGTAACCAATCTAAGCATACAACATTCTCCTCTCTGGATTTAGCTTGTAAGCGTTACCGAACATCTGATCAACGTGGCATTAGAAAGGGGGAATCAAGGTTGAATCCGATTTGGCATGAGAGCAGTAGAGCCAGTAATTTGTATTTTATCAGCGGTGGTCACAAGCCAGCTAACCCTCACCAATGGGGGCCAGGCGTGCGTGACGTTTATGCGCTGCACTATATTATCCGCGGCCAAGGGACGCTGGAGACGGGCGGCCGCGTTTTTCGGCTCGTTACGGGGGAAAGCTTTATCATATTTCCGCAAAAGGAGATTTACTATTATCCAGACCCGCAAGATCCATGGGAGTACGTCTGGGTGGAGTTTAGCGGTGAGGATGCCGGGCGGTTGCTGGGGCTGACACAGCTCTCAGAGGTACAACCCGTGGTGACGGTCTCGCCGGAGACATTGCAGCCTTTTTTCCACCTTGCCTGGAACGCGGGTGCATCATCTTATGAATTACTGCGGGCGGATGCACGTTTGCGTCTGCTGCTCTCCTACTATATGGAGCATTATCCGAAAGAGCCGCAGGTGGACGCCAAGGATTATGTCTGGCTGGCGAGAAAGTACATCGAGCAGAACTACTGGAAGCCAACATTGACCGTCACCGAGATCGTAAAGGCAGTTAATCTGGAGCGCAGTTATTTGTTTCGTCTGTTTAAGGCAGCAACCGGCAAGTCTGTTTTGGAGTATATTACATCCTGCCGAATCGAGCGCGCCTGTGAACTGTTGAAAACGTCGGGCCTGCCGATTCAATCGGTAGCTTATTCTGTCGGCTACAATGATCCGTTATATTTTTCCAAAGTATTCAAGAAAGCAACTTCACACACGCCAACATCGTACATGATGCTGCACGGGACCAAGGCATAACGTTAACGGAACAGGGCGCAGTTCCCGGACTCTCGGAAATAACGGATCAGCTTCTCAATAGGCTCACGTCCACAGTTCAGCTTCACTCCTATACAATCAATGCACAGAAATTGCTGGGCAGAGCGCGAGATCAATTTGAGGTAGATGCCCACATCGTCTGAAGAGAGCGGGACCTGACAGGAGGTGCACAGGCGATGTTGAGCCATCTATTTCACTAGTTTGGCACGCACAAGTAAACAATCATGTGCTGCGACAACGGGAGCGAAGCGTTCACGGAATACGCCAAGCTCTTGATGTTCCCAGCAGTCATACAGGGACAGGGCATAACCGGCAGCGTAAGGCAGACCCATATCCCAAAATTGCAAAGACAATTCCCGCTGGCTGTCGCTCAGGTTGAAGAAACCAATAGCTAGATCTCCATCTGTGAGTACCTTCACCAGCATAAATACATCGTCCGTGTGAAACCATTGCGGTTCTGGTTTAATGCGGTAAGCTCCGCGCGCTTCTACATCCTGATTGATAGCGATCAGGTCAGGATTCAGGAGAATATCCTTTGTAATCTGGTTAGCCTTGCGCACGTCACATCCGATCATTAATGGGGAACCCATCATGGACCAGAGAGAGAAGTGGGTTTTATATTCGATGTCGTTGCATCCGCCGATGCTGCCAATATAATCATTGTTGCTTCCACCGTACATACCTACAATCAGCATATCCATGTCGTTATGGCAGAAGGAGCCGGTGTAGCTTTGTTTGCCCAATTGAGACAGGGCAAGTTCCTTCACTGAATCCCAATTGTCACGGATATCGCCGGTGGAGCGGTACATATGAGCGCCCGATTCCCGAATCCAATCGTATACGTCGTCGGCTCCCCAGTTGCAGGCGGAGAACAGGATATCGCGTCCGCAGTTTTTGAGCGCAAGACTCATCCGTTTGTACAGCAGCTCTCCTGAGATATGGCGCGGCTTGAAGCAGTAATCATACTTCAAATAATCAACGCCCCATTCGGCAAAAAGGGCAGCATCCTGGAATTCATGCTCGAAGCTGCCTGGATACCCGGCACATGTATGCGTACCTACGCATGAATACATGCCGAATTTTAGTCCTTTGCTATGGATATAATCAGAAAGCGCTCTCATTCCATTCGGGAATTTATCCGGGTCAGCCACCAGATTACCGCTCGCATCCCGTTCCTTCAGGCTCCAGCAATCATCAATGACAATATACTCGTAACCAGCGGCCAGATAACCTTCCGATACAAACACATCAGCGACATCCCGAATTAATTGTTCGTTAATATCCCACGTAAAGGTATTCCACGAATTCCAGCCCAGGGCAGGGGCAAAGCCTAACACTTGATTGTTGCTCATGCTCTCGCATCCTTCCTCATCTCGGTTTTGTTAACAACACTAAACTGAACATAAACGATGAGTGACGTATCCTGCCATAGCTTAACGTTGCTTGGACATGGACATATGTTGCTCTGCTTGTGCTGGGGGAATCAGCTCTTTCCAATCAGGCCCTCGGCAAGTATTCAGAAGTTGCCAATAGAAGCATAAGAAAGGAAAAATGTCTGTCTGCGAAGAAGTTATATCTATCTTTTCAGGGATCTGTGCGAAACAATGGTATGGATGTTATGATCAGTGATAATGCTCGAAAACAGGTTGTCAGAGCCATAGGGAAATTTGAATAGTATTCAGTTTTTTTTAGGAAAAATACTCCAGTAAGGAGTCCCCATACGAAAGGAAATAATCCCGCCGTAACGATTATGCATATGGCAGAAGGATTCCAATTGGATAATGTGCGATTTTCCATCGGTTTTTCGTTAAACATAATTGTCTGTTTGATATGATCAGATATATAATTTATAGGATTTGGAGTGTTGCGAAATGAATCTAGATGAAGTAATGCAGGAGCTTGAAGCGCTGGGCAAAGAACGAACGAAAAAAATCTATATCTCCAATGGTGCGCATGAACCGCTATTTGGCGTGGCAACCGGGGCGATGAAACCAATGGCGAAGCGGATCAAAAAGGATCAACCTTTGGCAGAGCAACTATATGCAACGGGGAATTATGATGCGATGTACTTTGCTGGCGTGATTGCCGATCCTCAAGCAATGACGGAAGCTGATTTTGACCGTTGGATTGACGCTGCTTATTTTTACATGATCTCTGACTTCATCGTTGCCGTCACGTTGGCAGAGACGGATATTGCTCAAGAAGTTTCGGATAAGTGGATCGCCAGCGGAGATGAGCTGAAAATGTCAGCAGGATGGAGCTGTTACTGTTGGTTGCTCGGCAGTCGAAAGGATGCTGAATTTTCGGAGAATAAACTGATGGAGATGCTTGAACAGGTGAAAAAGACGATTCACGAATCTCCGGAACGAACAAAATATTCGATGAACAACTTCTTGTATACCGTTGCAACATCCTATCAACCGTTGCACGATCAGGCAGTGGAGATAGCCAAGGCTGTGGGACCTGTCGAAGTGAACAAGGACAAGCCCAAGAGTAAGCTGCTGAATGCCTCTGAGAATATCCAAAAGGCAGTGGATGCAGGGCGGACGGGGTTCAAGCGTAAATATGTAAGATGTTAATGGGAATCGCTGTAATAGACTAGAACATCAGGAGATGTAACACATGCAGGAGGTGCTCGTATGGACGTAGAGAGTGTCTCCCTTTTTGTGTTGTTGTGAATATCACGTACTTGGGTAACTGAAATCTAGTAACCGTCAAGCTACAACTTAGTCAACAAATTTTCTGTCGATCCTTTATACTAATAAAGCTAGAAACATATCTAAGGAGTTGCCAAATACAATATGAATAAAAAAGAAGTCGCGCATATACGCAAGCAGTTTAAACTCGATCACGATCTACTGAATATTTACGATATTCTCAACGTGTATATTACGAAGGAAACCAATGAGGTCTATCACTGGGAGCGTCACCCGTTCGAACTGGTGGACAGAGAGAAGCAGGAGCTGTACATGGGCAATTTCAAAAAATTGCTGACAGGTGATTTGGATCAGAAGTTGTTTGAATTGAAGTTCCAGGAAGCGGCGGAGGACCCGGCGCAGGTATTGCTTCACCAGGCTCTGGTAACAGGTGATCCGGATGAATGGCAGGATCTGATGCTGCTGCTCGTGGATCGAATGTTGGTAGATACGAAGTTTGAGCGGGATATGGTAGCTACTTTCGTGCGTGGACAGTATTATCTGCCGACTAAGGCTAGAAATGAAGCTACGGAAGAGAGTGAGAAGAATGAGGTGTTCGCCCATCCGTTCATTCTGTGCAGCGTGAATTCCACGGAGAAACAGCGAAAGACACTCTTGTTTGATTACGTGGAGAGAGAATTCAAATACAACATCATTGTAGATCCGATTATCAAATTAAGCACGCCAGAGCAAGGATTCTTGTACCCTAGCGTGACGGACAACTACTCCGATGTGAATCGTGTACTGTATTGTACAGGGAAATCCAATTTCCCGGATCCGCATTTTGTTGAAAATGTATTGAATGGAGAAAGATCCGTAACCGCACTGGAAGAACGGGCGATCTTCGAAGATATCGTTAAGGAAGTGGCCGGTGAACAGCTCGATTCAGCCACCATTGCACATGTATATGAGGAGATTAACCGAGTCATCGAGATTAACGAAGAGTCCCATGAGGAAGAACCTCCAAAGCTGGATTATAAAGATCTGGAACGTGTACTGACCGCAAGTGGTATAGAGGATCTGACAACGGAGAAAGTAGAACGTGCCTTCGAAACCATCGTTGATAACAAGAACTATGAGATGAAGGCAACCAGTGTTATGCCGAAGTTTACGTCCAAGTCCATTAAGATTGAGACCAAGGTTGCTACGATTTCGGTTAGCCCGCAAGACCTGAGATATGTGAAGCAGGTGAATTATCAAGGCAGACGTTGCATCATGATTGAAGTGGACGAAGATGTTGTGATTGAAGGCTTTACCCTTAATACAGAAAAACTTATAAATGAGTAATTGATTCTAGACAATGGTAATGTAAAATAATCCTGCAAGGACGAATGAACGTCCATATATTGCAAAAAGCCCAAGCCAAAAGCAACACTGAACTGCTCCTGTCATAGTAGACCGTAGAAGACTACGATGGGAGCAGTTCATTATCGCCAAGGCATGGGCTTTTTTGCTGTTTCATGACTGTCGCAGCAGTTGTTTGATATCCGCTGCCGGACTGGAGCCAAGCTCCTCTTTGAGCAATTCCTCCAGCACCAGATACTGTCGCTGCGCTTCGGTTCTTCGTCCAAGCGACAGATACAACAGGATGATCTCGCGATGAATATCTTCCCGAATCGAATCAATCTGGAGGATACGTTCAAAATAATACAGCGCCCGTAACGGCTCTCCTGCCTTCGCGTGATAGTGGGCCGCAGTTTCCATCGTCATGATGAAATCCAGTTCCAGCTGTCTGGACCACGCAAAAGCCCACTCATAATGCCTTCCTTTCAGAAGTTCACCCGTATACAACGTATCCATCCGCTCGAAGAGCTCGGGGCGATGTGCCGAGGCCTGACGCATCTGCCGGAACAAAGTCTCGAACTCGTACAGATCACAGTTAATCGCTTCCCGGTCGATACGGATACCGTTTCTGTCCTTGAGAATGATCGGCACGTCACTGTTATCGCCGATGGCACGCCGCACGTAGTACAGTGTGGAATTGATGTTCGTCCAGGCCTTCTGCGGACTGAGGTCCTTCCACAACGTATCAGCCAAGGCATCGCGGGTGGTTGATTTGGTATACAGCAAGAATGCCAGCAATTCTTCCGTCTTGGGCGTTCTAAGCTTGATGGGACTGTCTGCTCCGGCTCCGCCGAACACGGTGAATTCACCGAACAGACGAACGTTCAGTTTGGGTCCAGGCACCGCTGGTTCAGGTGTTGTCACGGACTTGTGAAGCTTTTCCTGCAACCGTTTGATGCTGCGGTTCAGTCGCTCAGCCGTGACCGGCTTGATGACGTAATCGATGACCTCTTTGTCGAAGGCCTGCACCGCATATTCCTCATAACCGGTCACCAGCACGATTGGAAGCGAAGGATGATGTTTACGCAGTTCACCAATGAGTTGCATACCCGAGATGCGAGGCATCGTAATGTCCAGAAATGCCGCATCGAAGCTATTCTCTGCCGCATATTCACAGGCTTCCTCCGGGTCATGAAACGCACGAGATACCTTGACTTCTCCGCTTTCTGTCAAAATGCGATTCAGTCGCTTCAGCGACAAATCCTCATCGTCCACGATGATGACTTTCATCTTCATGTTTCATAACCCCCGTTCCCATCTGTGCTTAGACGTTGATTTGGAAGATCAAATGTAATCCGCGTTCCCTCGCCGTCCAGACTTTCCATCTGAAGGTGTCTGCCATACAGCAGGTTCAACCGGCTGGAAATATTCCATAGTCCAACGCCGTTACTGCCGTCCGTGGATTGCCGAATTTCGTCCATCCGTTGCTTGGTTATGCCGATTCCGTTGTCCTCGATGGTGAAACGTGTTTCCGTATCATTCAGATTACGAATGGACAACATGACCCGACCACCGCGAATGCTGGACATCAGCCCATGCCGAATTGCGTTTTCGATCAGGGGCTGTAACGTGAGCGGTGGAATGTCCATGTTCCGGTTCACATCCGCATCCACATCGATAATGACCTCCAACCTTGAGCCAAAGCGGGCTTGCTCAATCGCTACGTATGCCTCGATCATCTCCAGTTCGTTCATCAGGCTAGTTTTTGAGTCCAGATGTTTAAAGTGCACACTCCGCCGTAAGTAACTCGATAATTGCAAAATCAATTGTTCTGCCCGATTCGGCGCATCCACGCACAATTCGGCAATGGCGTTCAGGGCGTTATATAGAAAGTGCGGGTTCATCTGTGACCGTAAAAAGGATATCTCGGCATCTCGCGCAGCTTGCACGGATGTTTTCATCCGAGTCAAACCGCCGATCCGTGCCAGCAGTTCCTCCGATTCGAACGGCTTGGATACAAAATCATTGGCGCCTTTCTCCAAGGCCAGCTTCAATTGATTGGCTTTATTACTCGCCGTCAGCATGAGTACAGGCAACTCGGAAGGAGAGAAGCGCTCCCTGATCCGTTCCAGCAATTCGTAACCCGACATGTCGGGCATCATGATATCAGCAATGACGAGATGCACGGCAGGTAGTTTGTCCAGCAGCTCCAGTACTGAAGGTGAGCGTGAAGTGACTGCATAACTGTATCCTTCCAGCTTCAAGAGATTAACAATCGTCTGCAAATTAGCCGAGTCGTCATCCACAACGATGATCCATTCGTCTTTATTCCCTTGTACAATCGTTGGTTCTTCGAACCGGAGTAGCCGATTACCAGGACCTGTAGGAGCGATGGTAAGTGGCATGACGTTGGAACGTTTCTCTCCTTTATTCTCTGCCAGCGGAAAGGTCAGGATGAACGTAGCACCCATGCCGGGTGCTGATTCCGCATGAATGGTTCCGCCATGCAGCTCGACCAGCTTGCGCGTAATGCTTAGTCCTAGACCGGTGCCTCCAGCAACGACTGGCCCCGTATCCGCTTCCTGCTCGAACGGCAGGAAGATATGTTCCAGCTTGTCCGTACCGATACCACGGCCGGTATCCACAATGCGTATTTCCGCTTTGCCTTGCACAACCGTAGCTTTGATGCTTACCGTGCCACGTTCCGTGAACTTAACGGCATTGCCGATCAGATTATGCAAAATCTGAATCAGTCGGTTGCCGTCTGCATGGATCGGCGGGAAATGCGCCGGGATGCGGTTGATAAGCTCCACCTTTTTCGCGCCAAGCAGGAAGGAGTGCATACGCATGACCGATTCGACAAACGAGTACAGATCGGTCGAAGACCGGTGGAGCGGAATGTCGCCATGTTTCATTTTCGAATAATCCAGTAATTCATCGACCAGGTAGGTTAATCGTCTGCCACTTCCCGTCACGATCGCCAGATTGTGCGCTTGCTCATCGGTAAGGGGACCTTCTGCGCCTTTAAGCAGGCTTTCACTGATGTTAACAATCGCATTCAGCGGTGTTTTGAGCTCATGCGAAGTATTGGACAGGAAGTCATCCTTCACCTTGTCCAGCAAGAGCAACTGATCTTTGAGAGTGCGGACGGTACGATAAGCCTCGAAGAACCGAAGCACCGCCAGAAACAGCATCAGGATGCTGAACAGGACAATGGAAGCCTGCCCAATATTCATATTTTCCTTGAGCGAGATCGAGAAGAGATTAATGTCCAGACAATACAGCATGATGCTTAAGAGGGCTGCGTACCACAGAAAAGTAGACAGCCGTTCGCCCTTCTCACTGGTTAGGAACTGTTTTGCACATTGATACAGCAACCAGATTAACAGCAACGTGTACATAACGACGACGTAAGGTGCAGCCAGCCCATAGATGGAAATAGGCAGAATCGCGACCATGCATAAGTATGCTCCGAAGATGATGAGGATCACCGCCGTGAGCAAACCGGACAGGATGCCTGCTTTGAATCGGTAGAAGTAAAAGGTTAACAGACCCAGACATGCCACGGAGCAGAAATCTTTTAATTTATAGAGCGTGCTAAAGGAGATTTCCGTGCCCGCCATCGATAACACACGTTCGCTGATCATGCCGTTATAGAGTGCATACAGCAGACAGATTAGACCAATCAGCAGCAGGGAATCGTCCCTGTTTCGGTAGAGTGCAGACCCGAGGTAACTGATGAGGAATATGATCGAAATGGTACCCAGTACAGCAAGCGTGCCAAATTCGATAGCTGTGTTGAATTGATGTTTTTTCAGCATGGCTGCTTGTTCGCCGAAAAAGAGTGGACCCGGAATGCCAGAGTCCGTGTAATCGTAATTAGCCACCCGAATCAAAATCTCAATGTCACCGCCATGATAGGGGAAAAAGCCAATCTGGGGGGAGTTGCCTGGTCGGTAACCTGCGGATTTTGCCACGGCATGCCCGTCTTCCAGCAGCTTGTTGCCATTGATGTAGATTTCGCTAGCAAAACGGATGTTCATTTTTTTGATCGCCAGTGTTCCTTCAACAGGTGCATTACGCAGCACCAGTCGATACGTGGCGAAGCCGTGGGTTGGCAGTCGTTCACCATCCACTTTAAGTCGATTCCAGGATCCGGGAACGGTTGCATAAGTGTCGGGTGCTTTCGTTGGACCAGCCTGATTCGATGTTGCAGATTCGTCAGGAAGCAATCGCTCCCAGTAAAATTCCCACTCCCCGTCCAGCTTGATCCGCTCGTTTTGTTCAGGGTTCCAGGCCGAGAGGTCCAGAACACCCTGACGGGCATGAAGTGCAGCAGATTGTGGTTCTCTGATCGTTGACAGCAGCAGTACGGTAATGGCAAGTACAACAGTCAGGACAACACCTGAAATTTTTAATAACACGAAATGCTGCTCCTTTAGAGATTGTTCAATCCTTTGGTAGCTTCGGACAAAATCTCTTGTATTCTATCGGCATTGTAGCGAATATCTCTGGGGGGCGCAATCACATTTCGACAAATTCCTTCATACCCACCCCGTAAATTCCAATATTGAGGCTTTTGCAGACTGTGCTTCTGTATGAGCGCCTTTGCGCCAGGCTTTAGGCGATTCGCCCATCAGTTTGGCGAAGCAGCGGTTAAAGCTGGAGATGGATCGGAAGCCGACCTGCTCAGAGATGGACAGAATGGAGGCCTCGGTGCTTTTTAATCGTTTGCATGCCTCTTCAATCCGGGTACTGTTCAGAAAATCAAGCGGCGTGGTTCCCATAATTTCATGGAACTTGCGGCGAAAATGCGTTGTACTCAGATGACACAGATCAGCGAGGTAATCGATGGTCACAGGCATCATATAGTTTTTGGTGATAAACTCCAGCACAGGTGAGATGACCAAGTCACCTTGGAGGTCTCTTTCCCGTTCGTGATCCTGAGATGACAAGCGTTCGCTGCTCGCATGAATTCGAAGCAGTTCGATGTATAGAGACATCAACAAGCCGTACGCGCTCTCCCGATAGTAGGGGGACTGCTGCTTCATTTCTTCAACGATTGAAGTTGCGAGCATATGAATTTTGGGATGCTGTTCCTTATTCAGAATGCAATTGGTTCCCTGAATCGCCCATAGATTCGGTTCAATGTGAGTTTGTGCTGTTTTGAGCGAATGACGGAAGAGTTCTTCCGGTGAAAAAAAGATATAAGCCCACAGGCTGGCGTTATTAGGTGAACTGTATGTGGTATGCGGAAGATATCGGGGAATGAACGTGATGTCCCCTGCTCGAAAAGGCACAGATTCTCCCTTAATCTCCATGATGCCTCCATCTGAATAACAGATGCCAATCTCCATGTGGTTATGGAAATGAAGATGCTCACTCTTGATATCGGATATTCTCCAGCGGTCTCCACTGAGTAACAGGACAGGGAAATCAATGGGCAGGCTGTAGTGACGATATTCGATGACCGGTTTCTTCGGTTTGGACATTTTCGAGGACTCCTATGTATAAATGATTGAAATTGCGCAGTTTTGTTATGAATATGCTTAGATTGAGACTATTTTACTGCGTACAATGGAATAAGTAAAGCGTTTACAAAAATGGACGGACACCTCTCAGGGCGCACTTGGGGGCGTGTGCGCAGGGAGAGGGGAATAACAATGCTTCAAGTGAAATATGACAGGGATCAGATTCTACACGTAATAGACAGCGTTACCAAGAAAACACTGGATATGGATCTGACATGGGATTGGCCCGGTGGAGTGGCTTATTATGGTGTATCCAGAGCCTATCAAACGACAGGCAACCAAGAGATTCTGGACAGGCTGGTGAAATGGGCAGACGAATATATCGAGCTGGGGTTGCCAAGTTGGACGGTAAATACATGTGCTATGGGCCATGTGCTCATCACTTTATATGAAGAAACCGGGGATCAGAAATATTGGGATATTGTCCTCAGCAAAGTCGATTATCTCCAGAATCATGCACTTCGCTTTGGAGACAATGTGCTTCAGCATACGGTATCGGTTTCCAATGATTTTCCGGAACAGGCTTGGGCGGACACCTTGTTTATGGCGGCATTTTTCCTGCTTCGCGTAGGTAGCAAATTAAAAGATGAAGCCATGATCCAGGATGCGCTGAATCAGTATTACTGGCATATCAAATACCTGCAAGATCCGAGCAGCAGTCTGTGGTATCACGGTTATAACAATATCAACAAGGACCACATGTCCGGATTTTATTGGGGCAGAGCGAACGCTTGGGGAGCCTATACGATGTCTCAAGTGAAACCGCAATTGAACGACTGGTACTTGTATCCGCAATGTATGGATGTAGAGTGTGCCCTTCGTGATCAATTGGCGGCTCTCAAGCTGGTACAGACCGAGAATGGCTTGTGGCGTACGGTTTTGGATGACGAAGAATCGTATGAAGAGGTGTCAGCTTCCGCGGGTATTGCAGCAGCCATGATCAATAACGGTAATCCATTGCATACCAAATACGTGCAAAAGGCACTGGAAGGTATCCTGAACAACATTAGCGAAGATGGACGCGTGCTTGGTGTATCTGGCGGTACGGCGGTGATGAAGGATCGGGATGGCTATCGCAATATTCCAAAAGACTGGATTCAGGGCTGGGGTCAGGGCCTGGCACTCGCTTTTCTGTCCGATATGTTGAGATAGGGAGGGAACCACATTGTCCAAACCAACCAAAGGCTCTTTTACACTACCGGGAGAATCCGGTTATGAAGCACTGACGCTGGAACTTGCCGATCGCTGGGGTGCCGATGTGATCCGTGACAGTGACGGTACAAAGTTGTCCGATGAGATTATCAATGCCGGATATGGCATCTATTCAACCATTTGCATTATTCGGGATCATAATGAGTGGGCATCCCGTAATCTGGATAAGCTGCAGCAATGTTTTCTAATAACGAATCCAAAGGTTGCTGTCCAAGATTATGTATCCATCTATCTGATGGAGGACTTCTTCGCTGAACAATTCAGGGTGAATGATTCGAAAGAAGCGTTTAAATATTGGCAAGTTTATGATCGAACGACTGGGGAAGAGGTGCCTAGAGGACAGTGGAATTATGAAAGGGAATCTGGCAATGTTGTCATTACTGGCGTTGCTCCTTGGCATAAATACACCGTGAGTTTCATGGTTTATCGGATATGGGAAGAGATTTCCATGTACAACCATACGACGAATAACTGGGACAAAGAGCATCTGATGCAGATTGACCCGATCTATACAGACACCCAAACCTATCTACTGGATTGGATGGAAAAGTGGTGCCAAGACCACCCGGAAACAACGGTTGTACGTTTTACGTCCCTATTTTATAACTTCGCCTGGATCTGGGGCAGTGATGAGCGGAATCGCCATCTGTTCTCGGATTGGGGTTCATACGATTTCACGGTAAGTTCGAGAGCGCTGGATCTGTTTGCTCAAAAATATGGGTACTCACTCTCCGCCGAGGACTTTGTAAATGGCGGTAAATATCAGGTCACTCATATGCCTGCGAATCAGCGCAAACTGGACTGGATGGCATTTATCAATGATTTTGTGATTGAATTCGGTAAAAAGTTAATTGATATTGTACACAAGCATGACAAGCTGGCGTATGTCTTCTATGATGACAGCTGGGTGGGCATGGAGCCGTACAATGACCGCTTTGAGGAGTTTGGATTCGACGGCATGATCAAATGTGTGTTCTCCGGTTATGAGGCAAGAATGTGCTCAGGCGTTAAGGCTGATACCCATGAGATTCGCTTGCATCCCTACCTGTTCCCAGTTGGCTTAGGCGGGCTTCCTACCTTCAAAGAGGGAGGCGACCCTACCCTGGATGCCAAGAAATATTGGATTAATATCCGGCGTGCGCTGCTGCGTGAGTCGATTGACCGGATTGGACTGGGTGGATATTTGCATCTGGTTGAGCCTTACCCGGACTTTGTGGATTATATCGAGAAGATTGCCCATGAATTCAGGGAAATGAAAGAGCTGCATCAAGAGGGAAAACCATATCAGATCAAGACAAAGGTAGCCGTGCTGCATAGCTGGGGCAAGTTAAGATCGTGGACCTTGTCCGGTCATTTTCATGAAACGCATATGCATGATCTGATTCATGTGAATGAGGCATTAGCCGGGTTGCCTGTTGACGTGCAGTTTATTGATTTTGATGATATTCGACAGGGGGCATTGAAGGATGTAGATGTCGTCATCAATGCCGGCTCTGCAGGTTCAGCATGGAGCGGTGGAGCGCATTGGAGTGACCACAAGTCTGTGGACTTATTGACCCAATGGGTGTATGAGGGTGGTACCTTTATTGGCATTAACCAGCCTTCGGCAATGGATGGGTACGACAGCTATTTTAGAATGGCGCATGTGCTTGGAGTGGATGAGGATACAGGTGCAAGGGTTGTTCATGGAAAATGGTCGTATGAGGTTAATGATGAGTATGGTTTGGTGCCTGAGGGGGCCAGCATACTTCCGAAAGATAACATTTATCTTACTGATGGATCAGCAGCTGTAGTGAATGAAACGGATGGTCGAATCACACTGTCCACACATGCTTTTGGAAAAGGAAAAGGGATCTACCTGCCTTCCTTCGAATTCAGCTGGGAAAATACAAGACTACTTCTGAATTTGATTCGATTTGCGGGCAATGAATTCCATGAAACAAAGTACATCACGGATAACTTGTATACCGAGTGCGCCTACTACCCCGAGAGCAACATATTGGTTGTGATCAATAATAGCAATCAGGTTCAGTCCACGACGATCAATACAGAGCATGGAAAACAGACCGTGGAATTGGAGCCGTATGATACGGTGATCACCAAAATTGGTTTAACAAAATCGGTATCCCCATAGAATAATGACTCGATAGACTGTATTCCTTAACCAGGGAGCGGTCTATTTTATTTATGAGTTGAATCAATTTCATTAACGTATATATTGCGGATCTTACTGTATAGTGTTAACACTATCTAGTAGAATATGTATATAAAGATAGGGATCATGAGCTCTACTATATTATTATTTTCATCTGTTCAAAGGAGAGAGTGCCCTAATGTACAGTTATAAATTGTTGGACACAATAAGCATGGAGACACTTCACGAGGCGTTTGTGGATGCGTTCTCCGACTATCAAGTTAAAATGGATTTGCCTTTTTGGAAGTTTCAACAAATGCTCCAACGAAGGGGTTATCACCCCGAAATATCTATGGGAGCCTTTAAGGATGAGAGAATGGTCGGATTTGTTATCAATGGGCTTCGAAGCTGGAATGGAAAGACAACTGCATATGATCTTGGGACAGGCGTTGTAAAAGATTGCAGGCGGCAAGGCATTACAAGCGATCTGCTCTTGAATATTCAAAAGCTGTTAAAAGAAAAAAATGTAGAGCAATATTTGCTGGAAGTCATCCAATCCAACGAATCTGCAGTTCAGCTGTACAGTAAACAAAACTTCAAAATTCAAAGGGAATTTTCATGTTTCCAGTTGCAAAAAGATCAATTCATACCGCAAACGACCTGCACGGTGGAATGTGTGGAGAGAATCGATGTGGAGCAGTTTAAGGAATTTTGGGATGTGGAGCCCTCCTGGCAAAATTCAATTGATTCCATCTACGCTTTACCGGAAGCTTTTATCTATGTGGTTGCACGTCAGGATCAAAGCATTGTTGGCTATGGCATTATAGATCAAAAAACAGGTGATATTCCCCAGCTTGCAGTGAACCAAAAATACCGGGGCAAAGGTATTGCAAGCAGCATCCTGACAGAGATGGTGCAACGCACAGAATCGCCTAGAATCAGTGTCCTCAATGTGGAGTCTCATCTGAAACCGATGCAAGATTTCCTCCTGGTCAAATCAGGTTTTTCATATCATGTGGGCCAGTACGAAATGCTCTTGAAATTATAACGTGATCGTCGTTTCGACTTAAGATCAGATCGGGTTCATACGAAAATATGTGGGGTGTTAGTGTCTGTCTTGTTGGGCCAGTTGAACGGGAGGTTGATTAAAGGCTTCCCGGAAATCCTGGATTACAGTATCCAACCCATCCTGTACTCGTTATAATAATGTTGATATATGACATGGTTAGAGGAGACAAAGACATAACATGAGCCGAAAGAAATACTGTAAGCGTATTCAGTTTCTGGATGATTGGAGTCTCAAAACCAAGTTGTACATATTGTTCATTTTTTGTGTGCTGGTCCCGGTCCTGGTCACAAATACCGTGTTTTACCAAAGCATCAAAGGTAACATTGAAGAGAAGGAGCATAGCCGATTCAATGAAATGCAGCAAAGGATCAAGTTCAACCTGCGGAACAGTATAGACAATAGCTTGTATGTGTCCAATTTTCTCTATACCGATGGAACGCTGAACCGGTTCATGGAGTTCAAGTATCGCGATCAGGAAGACTATTACTCTGCCTACTATGATATGCTTAGCAACAACAATCTGGTCAGGTACTACTACAGCTACCAGCAGGTGAATCAAATTACGTTTTATGTTGGCAATGATACCTTCGTCAATGGAGGAAACTTCATTAAGCTGGATGATGAGGTGAAGAAAAGTGATTGGTATCAAGCGCTGATGAACACAAGCGACCATATCATGATCTATTCGTATTTTGACAAACAGCAGGCGGAGATGTCGCAAAGTCAGGGAGGACGCAAAGTAAGCATTATTCGCAAGCTGGATTACTTTGGGGAGCAGCAGGTTGAAAAGGTGTTAAAGGTTGATCTGGACTACGCTTTCATCAACAAATCGCTAAAAAATGAGGGAGCAAATGGGAAGGTGTATGTCGTTTCGGATGGCAGGGTCATTTTCTCGAACGATTCAAAAATGAATCAGATGCGCAAGCCATTTAATCTGATTGCAAACAGTTCAATTGATCCTGTTCAATCCATGCAATCGATTCCCGTCGTATCCGAGGATTGGCAGATTGTCGTCAGCACGGAGAAATTGGACGTTCTGTCGGAGATTGTTAATTCCAAGCTTAATTTGACTTTACTAATCATTCTTAATCTGTTGGTGCCGACACTGCTAATCTGGTTGATATCCAGATCACTGGTCATCAGAGTTGATCGGATAGCGAAGCACCTGGATCAAGTGAAGCATGAGAAATTTGAGGTGATATCGGGACCTGTGGGCAAAGACGAGATCGGCAGCCTGACCCATAGTTATAACATGATGGTCATCAAGATCAAGAACCTGATTGAGATTGTGTTTAAGGGCCAGGTGGAGCGGCAAGCCCTTGAGCTCTCCAAAAAGCAGGCGGAGCTGAAAGCCCTTCAGAGTCAGGTGAATCCCCATTTCATGTTCAACACGCTTGAAACGATCCGTATGCGGAGTTTGATCAAGGACGAGCTCGAAACCTCCGATGTCATTCATAAACTGGCACTGCTGTTACGTCAGACGATCAATTGGGGCGATGATCTGATTACAATTGCAGAGGAAATCAATTTTGTGGAGAGTTATCTGAGTATCCAGCAGTATCGCTTTGGCGAAAAGCTGCAATTTGCAATCCGGATCACAGACGAATCCATTGCTGCCATGATGATACCCAAGCTAACCGTTCTCACCTTTGTGGAGAATGCTTGTATCCATGGCATTGAGGGGACGTCGAATGATGGGGTCGTGGAGGTATTATTCGAAATTCGAAGTAATGAGCTGTACATTTCCATTCGAGATACCGGAGTCGGTATGGATCAGGACAAGCTGGCCTCGCTCCGCAAAATGATGCAAGACCCGAGTATGGATCGGATGAGCGAGCTTAGCAGCATTGGTATGATGAATGCATATATTCGGCTGCGGATGTATTTTGATGATTTCGTTCAGGTGCACATATTCAGTGAAAAGGGGAAGGGAACAACGATTGGCATTCAAATTCCTCTTATGCAGGCATCTCATGAATAAGGAGCGAGGATATGATCAACGTGCTGATTGTGGACGATGAGCCATTTATTCGCCAAGGACTTCTATTGTTAATTGATTGGGAGTCTTACGGATTTCAGATTTGCGGTCAGGCCTCCAATGGTATGCAGGCATTGGAGTGCATACGCGCTATGCAGCCCGATCTGGTGATTTCCGACATTAAGATGCCGGAAATGGACGGAATGCAGCTTGCCAAAACCTTGTACGAGCAATATAACGGTGACATCAAGCTGATTCTTCTAAGTGGATTCTATGAGTTCGGATATGCCAAGCAGGCGATTAAATACCAGGTGGATGACTACATTCTCAAGCCTATTGTGAAGACCGAACTGGTTCAGGTGCTTGAGGAGTTCAGGGTCGCATTTAATGCGCGGACGGAAGAGAAGCGATATCAGCAAAAAAAAGATCGAATTATTATGGCTCAGCATATGCAGTCAATCTTGCTTGGGGTGGCTGAGGAGGATGCTGTTACGAGTCTGCAGTCCCACTATCAAGATGTCGGCATACTGCGTTGCATCCTGATTGAGGCGGAAGCCGGTCCAGAACAGGGAACGGATTGGTGCGCTCGGGTTGAGGCATGGGTGGGCAAGCCCTTGCCGGGACAAATTTTGAAACCCTTCACAGGTGATAAAAATGCGGTTCTGCTTATGGTTACGGACCTGATGGTGAACCGTGAGGCAGTGACCCTGGAGCAATATTTGACCCGATTACATGCCGATCTGAGCCATGGTCAAGAGGCGGCTATTGCTTGTTATGTCGGGAAGGAAGTACATGAGTTGGAGGCGCTGCACGAGTCTTATCAATCCTGCGGCATAATGAAAAGCTTACGTTTCTTCACCACTTGCAGGCCCATTTATTACTTCGAACTTATGGATACGACCTTATTTGTTAATCGGCCGGGACAGTTCGAAAAACAATTGTTTGATGGGCTAGTCAAGTCTATTGAGGAACAGCAGACGGATGAGTTATACAGTCATGCAAAGGCCATTTTTCAATTTTTTCTGGATGAGCGAATCGAGCCTGGTATTGTCCGCATCCACTTGCATTATTTGGCATACACATTGCTGGATCTCGTGAATAACGATACGGTTACTCCAGATTCGGGGTTGATGGAATCGACTTTTCTGAAGGTGAACTACGCGATGTTATCCATGGAGGAAAACATTGAACATTTATGCGAATTCTCGCTCATGTGCGCAGAGAAACTGAAGGAGCAGCAAAAGTCAAATGCGATGGGCGTATTAGCCAAAATTGAGGCCTTCATTCACGAGCATTACAGAGAAAATATCAGCCTGAAATTGCTCGGGGAGCAGTTTTACATGAATAGTGCATATCTGGGTCAGATTTTCAAAAAGCATTTCTCGATCAGCTTCAGTGATTATTTGAATCAATTGCGTATTGAGGAAGCCGCCCGGCTGTTGCGCAGAACAGATCAAAGAGTATACGAAATCGCAACAATGGTGGGATATCGGGATTCCGATTACTTTATTAGCCGGTTCGAGAAACTCATGGGGGAGACTCCTGCACAATATCGTAAAAGTGCCCATGCTGCGTACTCTCTTGATTAACATCCTGCACTCCTTGACGGAGCGGCGGGATATTTTTTTTCGCAGATGCTGGAATTAGTGGGATTCCATCTATAGTTTATCCCGTTGAGAGGGGCATGGAAGCATGATAATTTTAAGTCAGCCTTTGGAAAGCGCTTTCCAAAAAGCTTCTGTCAATATAATCGATGGAGGGGTCATGATGAAAAAGGATGTTAGAAAAAGAATCAAGTATAGTGCTCTGCTCGCTTTAATACTGGTCATCGCACTCACTGGATGTACACCGGGATCGTCCTCGAAAGGGGAAAAGACAGCAGATGGAAGGGAATTGAAACAATTTTCCGCATTTTTTGCCGTACCGGGAAAAATTGCGCCTGACGATAATCGGGTGTTAAAGGCTATTGAGGAGAAAACAGGTGTCAGAGTCACGATGGACTGGCTTACGGGCCAAACAGCCAAAGAGCGGATTGGTGTACTCATTGCAGGCGGCGAATATCCCGATTTTATCGATGGGAGTGATGGTACTCAGCAACTGGTAGCAGCAGGGGCGTTAGTACCACTTGAGGATTACATCGATAAATATCCAAACATCAAAAATTACCTGGGCGAAGACTGGAAGAAGATGAAAAATACGACGGATGGACATATCTACTTCATTCCTCAATTCGGCAATATACAAGAAAAGTCGATGAAAGTATCCCATGACGGAGAAGCATTCTGGATTCAGAAGGCCGTACTGGAGTGGGATAATTATCCGACAATCAAAACGCTTGACCAATACTTCGACTTGATTGAACGGTATAAAGCAGCTCACCCGACTGTTGATGGTCAGCCAACCATTGGATTTGAAATTATCTCCTATGACTGGCGTTATTTCGCACTGGAGAACCCTCCGCTCTTCATGGCTGGTTATCCTAACGAAGGCGCAGCTATCGTTGATAAAGAAACACTGACGGCCAAAAACTATAACACCATTCCGGAAGCGAAAGCATATTTCAAGAAGATCAATGAGGTATATCATCAAGGCCTCGTCGATAATGAAACCTTTACAGCAAACTATGATCAATATATCTCCAAAATTTCAACCGGACGTGTGCTGGGTATGGTGGATCAAGGATGGCAGTTCCTTGATGCCGAGGCATCGCTCGTGAAGCAAAAATTGTATGACAAAACCTATGTACCGTTGTCCATTACACTCTCCGAGGATGTTAAAGGGCGCTATCAGAACAATCCAATCCTTAATGTGAATGGTGGCCTGGCCATTACAAAGAGTTGCGAGGATATCGAGGGAGCACTTCAATATATTAATGATTTGCTGGACCCTGAGATGGAGGTATTGAGAACCTGGGGACAGGAAGGCGTGGATTATCAAGTCGATGATAAAGGCGTGTTCTCCAGAAATGAAGAGCAACGTGCGAATTCCAAAGATCCGGACTGGGTGCTGGCAAACACGGGAAGCCCGTTGGTCTATTTCCCGCATCATGAAGGCATGACCGCTGATGGGAAGAATGCTCTTGACCCAAAGGAGCAGCCCGAGGAGTATCTTGCTACATTGAATGACATCGATAAAAAAGTGCTGAAGGCTTATGGATATACGAAGTTTACCGACTTCCTTGAGCCTGCGGAGGAAAATGAACCGTGGTTCCCAATCTATACCTATAATTTTGAACCGAATAAACCGGAGACCATCGCCAGACAGAAAATGGACGATGTAAAACGCAAATGGCTGCCAAAAGTGATTATGACTTCACCAGCCGAATTTGATAAGGCTTGGGATGAGTATCAAGCCACGCTCAAGGAAAGTGCAGATATTAAAGCGTATGAAGATGCGCTGACGGAAGAAGTCCGCAGACGTATGGAACTGTGGGGGTAAAGTCCTGTCACACAGAATGGCTATGGGGAACCCCGTAGCCTTTCTTACACGCTAGATTTGGAGATTGGATAGGAATGGAATCGATTCACCCAGACTGGGTGATATAGATAAACTCGTAAGCAAGGAGAGAAAAAACATGGCCAAAAAGGAGTTGCAGCCTTCGTTAAAAACCAGCCATATCCCAGCGGGAACAAGCTGGATCGGGTACAACCTGTCCAGAATGAAAAGTCAGCGACAATTAATGTGGATGTCATTTCCGTTTATTGCGTTTATCGCTATTTTTGCGTATGGACCATTATGGGGCTGGTTGATGGCGTTTCAGAATTATAGACCGGGCATTGGTTTTATGGAGCAGGATTGGGTGGGGGTGGATCATTTTCGAACGTTATTCACGGACCCTACATTTTTACGTGTCATTCGCAATACGCTGGCGATGAGCCTGATCAGTCTGTTTCTGGGATTTGTCGGCTCAATTGGTCTGGCGCTCTTATTGAATGAACTGCGAATGGTATTGTTCAAACGCGTGGTACAGACGGTTTCCTACCTTCCACATTTCCTGTCGTGGATCATCGTAACAGGTATTGTTGCGAATGTATTATCAACGGAAACAGGAATAGTGAATGTGCTGTTGACGAAATTGGGCCTGATTGATGCACCGATCAATTTTTTTGCCGAACCCAAGTACTTCTGGGGGATTGTAGGTCTGTCCAGCATGTGGAAGGAAATTGGCTGGGGCACGATTATTTATCTGGCGGCCATGGCGTCGATTAATCCGAGCTTGTACGAGGCAGCTTCCATCGACGGAGCCGGACGGTTTCGTAAAATGTTCAATGTCACACTTCCAAGCATCAAACCAACGATTATTATCCTGCTTATCATCAACGTTGGTAACGTACTGAACGCGGGTTTTGAGATTCAATACTTGTTGGGGAACGGACTTGTGCAGGATGTATCCGAGACGATCGACATTTTTGTTTTGAAATACGGGATTAATCTCGGCAACTACTCACTTGCCACCGCAGCAGGCATTTTCAAAAGTGTGGTCAGTCTGGTGCTCATATTTATCGCCAACGGGATTGCCAAGTCTCTTGGTGAAGAGCGATTGATATGATAAGGGGGCAGAGCTGTGAAACTATTTAGCAGAAACCGAAGCTTGGGAGACTCTATTTTTTCCATCACCAATGGCATATTTATGTTGCTTGTCATGGTTGTTACGTTATATCCTTTTTTAAACACCATTGCCGTATCTTTCAATAACGGGCTGGATACGATCCGCGGGGGGATCTATCTCTGGCCGAGGGAATGGACGCTGCAAAATTACGTCTCCGTATTCCAAAACCCGAATCTGACACAAGCCGCATTTGTTTCGGTCGCCAGAACTGTGGTGGGAACGGTTGTACAGCTGTTCTGTACAGCCATGCTGGCCTATGTGCTGAGCCGCAAGGAGTATATGTTTAACAAATTGGTCACAACGCTGTTTGTCATGACGATGTATTTCAGCGGCGGTTTAATTCCGGGATACATGCTGATCAAACAAGTGGGGCTGCTGAACAGCTTCTGGGTATACATTATTCCCGGGTTGATCGGGGTGTTCAACATGATCGTCATTCGTACCTACATTCAGGGACTGTCGGAGGGATTGATTGAATCCGCGAAGATGGATGGAGCCGGAGATTTTCGGATTTTCATGCGTATCGTGCTTCCCCTATCCAAACCGGTTCTGGCTACGGTTGCACTGTTTATTGCTGTAGGTCAGTGGAACTCCTGGTTTGACTCCATGTTGTACACGGCGGGAAATCGGAATTTGACCACCTTGCAGTATGAGCTGATGAAATTGTTATCCTCTGCGACCTCACAGGGGGGAACCGTCAACGTGGATTCATTCAAAAATGTAACCAACATGGTGACGCCTGTATCCATTCGGGCAGCAATCACGGTTGTGACGGCAATGCCGATTGTTTTACTGTATCCGTTCTTGCAAAAATACTTTGTGACTGGACTAACCATTGGAGGGGTAAAAGAATGAAAAATTCAAATCAAAGCGAACAATGCACGTTTAACAATCCGATTATGCCTGGGTTTTATCCAGATCCATCCGTCTGCCGGGTGGGTGAAGATTTTTATCTGGTGACATCAACATTTGCCTATTTTCCTGGCGTTCCGATCTTTCAGAGCCGTGATCTAGTGAATTGGAAACAGATTGGCAATGTGCTGGACCGCACTTCACAGTTAAATCTTCAGGGAGCAGGCCATTCACAGGGGATATTCGCACCAACGCTCCGGTATCATGAAGGCACCTTCTATATGATTACAACCAATGTATCACATGGCGGCAATTTTGTTGTAACCGCTACCGACCCGGCTGGGCCATGGTCTGATCCTTATTTTATTGAAGGCGCAGAAGGCATAGACCCTACGATTTTCTTCGATGATGGCAAAGCGTATTACCTTGGTACACGTCCTTGCTCCGAGGGAGTTCGTTACAATGGGAACTGGGAAGTGTGGCTGCGGGAGTTGGATCTGGGCAGTATGAAGCTGGTGGGAGACAGTTACGTTCTGTGGCGCGGGGCGATGGTGGATGTCATCTGGCCGGAAGGCCCGCACCTGTATAAGATCGATGAATATTACTATTTATTGATTGCAGAGGGAGGCACAGGGCCAAACCATGCCGTGACCATTGCTCGTAGCAAAAGTTTGACCGAAGGATACGTCGGGAATCCGAATAATCCAATCATTACACATCGCCATTTGGGTAAACGTTACCCTGTTGTTAATGTAGGACATGCCGACTTGGTGCAGGCTGCGAATGATCAATGGTTCATGGTCATGCTTGCTTCGCGTCCATATGGAGGGAGCTATAGCAACCTGGGGCGGGAGACGTTCCTTGCTTCTGTTGTTTGGGAGGACGGATGGCCTGTTGTCAATGAGGGCCGCGGAATCCTGGAGGAGCAGGGCACGTTAGATTTGAAGCCTGTTCCGGTAGAGCCGCAACTGCGTTTTGACCATTTTGACAGTGATAAACTGGGCTTGCAATGGATGTTCCTGCGCAATCCTCAGGAGGATCTCTATTCATTAACCGAACGAAAAGGATACTTGCGACTGAAGCTGAAACCGCAAACATTGAAGGAAAAAGAAAATTCCAGCTTTGTTTGTCTGCGTCAAAGGCATATGGATTATGTCGCAGCTACAGCGATGGAATTTGTGCCCGGGAATGCCAATGAAACGGCTGGTCTTGTCGTCATTCAGAACGATCTGTATCACGTACGGATTGAGCGTGCTCTGGCGGATAAACAGCAGGTGCTGCGTGTATTGACCTGTATAGATGGTCAGGATACCCACATAGCGCAAATCGCACTGGAGGGTGATGTACCGCGGGTGTATATCAAACTGGCCGCAACAGGTCAGCAACTAAACTTCTATTACAGCACGGATGGAAGTCAGTATCATCTGGTCGCGGAACAGGTGGATACAAGCAGCCTGAGCACCGAAGTAGCCGGCGGCTTTGTTGGCTGTTGTATCGGAATGTTTAGCAGCAGCAACGGTACTTCTTCCGATCAGGTAGCGGACTTTGACTGGTTTGAATATGGTTCATATAAATAATATTTAGATGATAGAATAACAGAAAGTAAGCTCAATCCGGTGGCGGTAGTCCAGGGATTGAGCTTTTTTTCGTTCTTTTTGCGAAAGGGCTATGGGGAGGCATTACAGTCTATTGTCCAGCTTCATGTGCTGAGCTTTTTATGATGTTAATTATTTTACGCTGCGCATCCCTGGCCTCCGGAATCGGATAGAGGACAAAGACATGGTTCATTTTGGGGTAAACGTACGTTTGATGATCGATTCTTTGATCCGTCAGCAGTTTGTCGAGCTTCATATTATCAGGAAACAAACCCTCGTGAGTCCCGATAAAGATGCTGATTTTGCCCAGACCGGCGAAATCTCCGTAGATTGGACTGATTAACGGATCGTTCAACGGTTTGTCAGCTGCCCAGATCCGCCGGATGACATCATACCCTTCCACAGCGAGCATAGGGTCGCGTGTCTCGTAATCAAATATGACCGGATTGTCCAGCACCATATCCACACAAGGTGATAACAAGATGATATCTTTGGGCTGCGGGAGATCATGCATCTTCAGATAATGGGTCAAGACTAGGGATATGTTCCCGCCTGCGGAATCCCCCATAATGGTGAGTTGTGCTGGGTCGTCCACGGAGGCAAGCAGATCCCGGTATAGATTGAGCAGTTTCGGATACGTGTGCTGATAATTAAAATGCGGAACCTTTGGATAGATGGGAGCAACAACTTTGGCATTCAGAGCCTGAGCCATGCGGTCCATGAATTTCCAGTGTAAAGACAGCGGCTGGTGTGTATGCGCCCCGCCATGAATGTAGAGAATGACCCTCTGTTCACGGGAATGCTGATCGTTTAAGGTGAACACCTGCATGTCTTCATGGGAGCGCTCTTTAATGGAAGATGACAGTTTTGTTTTACCCAAGATATAAGGTTTAATGTTTTCCAAGCCCATATGATCCAGGTGTTTGCGGGTAAGCTCGCGTGTTGAAAAAATTTTCTTGGTATCTAACGTTCCGATATATTTCTCGAATAGAAAGCTCGTCAACGAGCGTTTGTGATTATGGATATACAGGTTCATTGAGGAATCACCCTTCCTGATGGAGTTCAGATATACGGTCTGTGGAGACTATAAGTGAAGTATAAAGGTTGAAGTGTACTTCAAGGTCAATCTTAATTTTTCCATCAAACCGTTTACGGTTAGAGTAAAGCATGGTACCCGTTCTATGTTATGATATTTGCATCTTCAAAAGTTCGATTGAAGGGGCATAGCGTATGAATCAGAGCATACAACAGTTTAAAGCGGATTTTTTCAAAGCGTTGGCACACCCGATGCGGATTCAGATTCTGGAGCTGCTGAGTGAAGGAGCCAAAAACGTGAATGAACTGCAAAGCATTCTGGGATCGGAAGGCTCTGCCGTTTCACAGCAACTGGCTGTATTGCGCAGCAAAAACGTTGTCCATGGAACCAAAGAAGGGACAACCGTCACCTATTCGCTGCGTGATCCGCTGATTAAGGACCTGCTGGCAGTCACCAAACAGATTTTTGACAATCATCTGGTTGATGCCATTTCCATGCTGGAAGATATTCGAAAAGAGTCCTGACACAATAAACAAGAGCAACTGGGTGTAATCACCGGAGGTTCTTGTTTTTTGTGTTAAGTTCCTGCTGAGATTGTGCGTAATCCGATTGACAGGACGTATGCAGGGGAGTAGTCTTTTAAATATATTCAAATATTCAAATATATGAAGAAAAGAAGGTTTTTGTACATGAAATGGATGGGGAGATATGCAGGGTACAATGCTTCCGCTTTTCGCAAGGATCTGTTATCAGGACTGATTGTAGGTATCATTGCGATTCCACTCGGTATGGCCTTTGCCATCGCTTCCGGGGTCAAACCGGAGTATGGATTGTATACCACAGTAATCGCAGGGATTCTCATTTCCTTGCTGGGTGGGTCCAAGTTCCAGATTGGAGGGCCAACGGGGGCATTCATTCCGATCCTATTTGCCATTGTGATGCAGTATGGATATGAGAATCTGCTGATCGCCGGAATGATGGCCGGTTTGATGCTTGTACTAATGGGCGTATTCAAGCTTGGGGCATTAATTAAGTTTATTCCAAAGCCGGTGACTATCGGTTTTACGGCAGGGATCGCCGTCATTATTTTTAGCGGACAAATTACGAACTTTCTGGGACTTCGAGGCATAGAGAAACACGAGGATTTCTGGTCCAATATGAAAGAAATCGGGATGCATATCTCGACGATTAATATATACAGTGTGCTTACAGCTGGAATCTGTTTGCCTGTTCTTCTGCTTGTGCCCAAGTTTGCACCAAAGGTGCCTGCATCACTGGTGGGGCTGGTTCTTTCGACGGTAGTCGCGGCGTTCTTTTTTGAAGGGCAGGTGGCTACAATTGGTTCGTCCTTTGGCGCGATACCTAACTCATTGCCTCAGTTTCATGTGCCTGAGATCACTTGGGGACGTATCGTGAACTTGCTGCAACCCGCTTTTGTCATCGCCATGCTGGGTGGAATTGAATCGCTGCTATCCGCAGTTGTTGCCGATGGCATGACCGGAAGTCGGCATAACAGCAATCGAGAGTTGATTGGGCAGGGGATTGCTAATATGGTGACGCCGTTATTTGGTGGTATTCCTGCAACAGGAGCGATTGCACGTACAGCAACAAATATCAAATCCGGCGCAGTATCGCCATGGTCTGGCGTGATTCACGGTGTGGTGGTTTTGCTGGTGCTTGTTCTCTTTGCGCCATATGCATCGCACATTCCTCTTGCCAGTATGGCTCCCGTTCTCATGCTGGTTGCCTGGAATATGAGTGAACGAAAATCCTTCATACATGTCATGAAAACCAAAACGAGTGATTCGCTCGTTCTGCTGATTACCTTTTTGCTGACCGTATTTACAAGTTTAACAACGGCTGTAGAGGTTGGGTTGATTCTGGCTGTCCTTTTATTTGTTAAACGGATGAGTGAGATGTTGAAGGTTGCCAAAGTACTACCCGATCCCGATCATAAACATGAGAAAGTCATGGCCCACATGGTTCGGGAAGGACATGATTGTCCGCAAATAAGCCTATATACAATTGAAGGGCCACTTTTTTTCGGCGCAGCGGATACGTTCGAGAAGTCGGTCATGGATTCGATTCATCGTCGACCAGGCACTCTGCTGTTGCGCATGGGCAAGGTGCCTTTTATGGATACAACAGGTGAATCCAATCTGGCCCGTGTTGTCAAACATATGGAGAGATCCGGGGGCAGGGTTTTACTTTCAGGCATTCAGGCGCAACCGTTGGAGATGCTGAAGAGAACAGGATTGATTGAACGGATTGGTTCGGATCATATGTTTGAGCACACGGGTGAAGCCATCAATTATGCATTATTGCATCTGGATGTTCAGAAATGTAGGGGGTGCAAACATTTTGCCTTTCGTGAATGTGCTGCATTGTCGAGCGCTGGCATCGACCCAGCGTGTAATAACCTGCTGAAACCTGGAAAGCGAGTCAATGTAAATAGCCCTATCTAACCTGCTGATGAGAGAAATGGAGCTATAGGAGTCTAAAGAGTATTTGTTTATCAAAATATATATTCTGGAAAATAAACGAAAAATATACTATGTTATAGGTTGATAGGTGAAAGGATTACATCGTTCATCAGATGAGAAACAATCATATTAAACCGAAGGAGCATACATATGTCCATTCAACCGACTGCTTTACGTTCAGTGCTTAACCCCAGGTACCTGGAGTCTGCATTGAGTAATCAATATGACATTGGAACATGGGAAGAATGTTTGTTTTGGCTTAGAGGATTAAATGATACCTACCGGGTTCGCACGTCCAGTGGCATGTACATTCTCCGTATCTACCGCACTGAAATCACGGAGGCAGATGTTCAGTATGAGCTTTCATTATTGTCTCAACTCAAGAACGTTCTAGGTTCTGCGGAACATACCGACATTGGAGAATACATCGAGAAGAAAGATCATACGGGATATACGGTGTTGGAGGCTGCGGAAGGCAAGCGGGTTGCTGTAATGTTTCGGTATATTGAGGGTACGGAGAACAATCTGGAGGATGAGGAGTCTTGTTACGCCTTTGGCCAATCTGCAGCTGAATTGCATGAGGCTATGGATCAGGTGAACATGGAGCTGCCACGATATGAGCTGGATCTGAAGTTACTTATTGACGAACCCCTTGAGCGAATTATCCACTATATCGGTGAGAACAATGAAGCAGCAGCATTTCTCCATACGTTTGCCACAACGTTAAAAGAACGCATCGTTACCATTTCCAGACAAGACCTGGACTTTGGTCTGTGCCATGGCGATATGCATGGGAATAACAATGTGTTTCAACAGGAACATCAGTTCATCCATTATGACTTCGAGTGGGCAGCCAAAGGCTGGCGTGCCTATGATTTAGCTCAAGTGAAAGTTCGAAAAAGGCAGTCTGATGAGCGAAAAGCAGCATTATGGGATGCGCTCATGGCAGGATATCGTTCAGTCAGAAGTTTCTCTGCCGAAGATGAGCAGGCGGTTGATCTCTTTATTGTTGCTCGCCGATTCTGGGTGATGGGACTAGATGTTGCTTTTATTGAGAGTGATATGGGTGCGCTGGACTATGGTTCGGATTGGCTGGATAGTTTCGTGGAAGAGTTCCGGGATACGGGGATTATTTCCTAGCGAATGATAAACATTATTTTAGGTGTAGGTTTGAATGCTTAAGACCCTTCCGAGTCAACTTAAACTCGGGAGGGTCTTTTTCATCTTATATTGAAGGTAACAGGGTCACTTATTAATTCGATGATGAAGAAGCGGCAGCAGCCGATGCTGCGGCAGTTGCGGCCATGGCGGCCTGCTGGGCGATGATAATATTTGTGATACTGGTTGAGATTGCTGTCGTAAGCACACCGTTCCGCAGATTCTCCACATGTTGAATGGCTACCAGAGCAGACGAGAACAGGAGCAACTCCTGTTTGTCGATTGACCAGGCACCGAAGCCTTTTTGAGTCCGTAACCAGTCATTTGTTTCCGCGACTTCATCCACTAATGAGTCTCTGTCCGAAGGCAGTAGAGAAAGTATCCCGAGAGAGGCTAACGTATAGGTTTTGTCCATTCGAAGATTCCTTTTGCGAAAAGCTTCATTTAAGGCAATCACACGAGCACCTGCATCCGGGGGATCATCTCCAAGAACCAGGATCTGTGTTAACGCCTGCACACTGTTTCTGGAAGAGAACTCTGGTTTTAATTCCCCGTAGAGTTGTTCCATACGTGCCACACCAGTATCTACGTTGAGATCGGAAAGGGCTAACATGGCAGCGAAAATGTAGTCATCCTGTCCAGTGAGGAAACGATGCTCTGCTTTCATGCCGTCATAAAATAATTTGGCCCGCTCCACCGTAGGTTGAAACTGGTCAGGTGATGTCTGAGTAGCGATCTGATAGGCGGCAATAACCAGATAATCAGAGTTGCGAAATTTGATTTCTTTCATCAAGTCATAGACATGCAAGGTGTCTGCCAGTCTTGTCTCTTCATCCGCTGTAAGGGAGAGCATGGTAGCAATGCTAATGACCGAATTACCTCTGAATGCAGAGAAAAGCTTTGTGTTTTGCTTAATCAACTCATGGCTTTGACGAATAGCTTCCCCATCCGCTGTTTTATTCTCCGCTGCATAGAGCAGGGCAGCCAGACGTTGCATCATCGCATGTTGCCATTTGAACGACTCCTTGATGATCTGGGTATTGGAAACAAATAATTCAACTCGTTCTGCATGATGCTGCTGCATAGGCACACCTCCATATTCACTGTTATTCTATAATACCCTTCCAGCTTCCTTCATTCCGTCGGTGTAAACAGATTAGATGATTAGGAATATCAAATGAATTAAAGCAATTATTCCCATAGGGTAGATCAATGATCTGGAGAACCCGTTTTTAAATTCATTTCTAGGATGTTTTTCGAAAAAGAAGTGTAATACGGTATGTATGATGAAAAAGATATCTAACACCCAAAATGTAATGGTCTGATATGAGCTAAAAAGAAGAGAGAGGATGATGGTATACATTGGCAGGTGAATCCAAGTGAAATACCTATAGGCTTTATCATCTTCCATATCTTTTAACACCATAAACAATTTCCACTCGGACCGCCTGATGGCATCCATTTCGTGAAGCAGAAAGAGAGACAGGTTAAACAAAAATAAAACCAGTAAAAAGTCAGGCATGTAAAGTCTCCTTTTCCTATTCAATCTGTTCCTATCTTACTAAAGGTAATTTAATTTGGCAAAATATGAAAAAAAGGTTCACGCTCCGTTCATACGTGCTTGATATGCTCTCGAAAGAAAGCGTAAGGAACAGGTATTAAAAAATATGCGGAGTGGTGGGGACAAGTCATGTCATCGTTGATAAGAAAGATTTTTGGGAAAATAGTTTTTCTGGTGTTATTGTTAGGCATGATATTAGGGGCAACTGGATTAGGGACCATGCCACTATCGGCAGCAGTATCCAATCAGGGATTAAATCCGGGTAAATTGGAGCAAGGAGTCGTAGCTAATCTGGAGGATACTGATCAGTTAACGGCATTCATGGATGGGATGATGGATGTGCAAATGCGATCTTTACAGATTCCAGGCGCAGTCATTTCGATTGTGAAGGATGGGAAGATCCTGCTCTCCAAAGGGTACGGACATTCGAACATCGAAGAAAATAAACCCGTTGATCCCCAAACCAGCTTATTTCGAATTGCTTCAACAACAAAGCTGTTCACATGGACCGCGGTGATGCAATTGGTTGAGGCGGGCAAGCTTGATCTCGATTCAGACGTCAACACTTATCTAAAAACGGTGAAAATACCGAAAACCTATGAGGAACCGATTACATTGCGCCATCTTATGACCCATACCGCAGGGTTCGAGGAAGGCGGTGTAGGTTATCAGATCACTACCGATCCGGGGAAACTTCCCGCCTCTATTGCTGAAACGATGGCAAAACATATGCCTGCAAGGGTTAAGCCACCAGGCGAGATGCTGTCGTATTCCAATTATGGCGCCTCACTCGCGGGACTTATCGTCGAAGAAGTGAGCGGTGTTGCCTACAATGACTATATACAGAAAAATATATTTGATCCGCTGGGCATGAATTATGCTACGGTAGAGGAGCCTGTTCCAGCGTCTCTGGAACCTTATGCCGCCCTTGGATACGCCCGAGCTAACGGAGAGTTTGTAACCAAACGGCCAACGTATGAGGGCGGATTCCGTCCTGCGGGATCAGGGAGCGTGTCAGCGAACGATATGGCTCATTTCATGATTGCCCATCTTCAAGACGGGCGATATGAAGATAAACAAATGCTCAAGCCGGAAATAGCCAAGCTCATGCATTCTCCGGCATTCCAGTTTGATGAACGTTTACCCGCCATGGATCTGGGCTTTTACGAGTTGAATATGAATGGGTTGCGTGTGATCTCTCATGGAGGGGCCGATGAGCTGTTTAATACAGCGCTTTATCTTGTACCGGACAAAAAAGTGGGCATCTTTGTTTCCTATAGTGGAGGGGAAGGCGGAACGGCAGCAGAAGGGTTGGCGCAAGCCTTTTTTGACCGATACTATCCTGTACATGCAACTAAGCAGCCTAATGAAGCTTCTATTGAATTAGGGGAGTCTCTGGAAAAATATGCAGGCTCTTATCAATTTACCCGTCGTAATCACACGAAGATCGATAAGTTTTTCAGTTTTCTGACTCAAATCAATATTGAGGTTTCGGATAACCGACTGTTTATTGGAAGTGGTGCAGATCAGCAAGTATATACTCCGATTGGCGTGAATTTATTCCAGGAGGTCGGAGGGACACATCAGATGGGGTTCCGCACCGATGCAGAGGGCAAGGTCACGTATCTGTTTCTGGATATATTAAACCCAATGCCGCTGGAACCTGCACCGTTAATGAACCAATCGAAGTTCTGGCTCCTCTTGCTCGGCATTTCGGTTGTTCTGTTCATCACTGTATTGCATGGATTTGTTTATCGCAGACGCGAAATCAGAGTGATGCCAAAAGCGCAGAAATGGGCAGTCCGGTTGTCAGCTATTACGTCTATATGGGGATTATTAACCTTGGGCGCAACGCTTCTGGTAATGAACATGGATTTGATTGATCGGCTTAGCCATATTCCACTATCTTTACGTCTCTATCTGTTTATGCCGGTTATCCTTGTAGGGTTGACTGCGGCAATATTCATCATGAGCGTTCTGGCATGGAAAAACCAATATTGGACGTTACTGAAGCGTGTGCACTATACGTTTGTAACGGTAGCAGCAGTGGTCTTGAGTTTATTTTTCTATCATTGGAACCTGCTGGGCTGGCATTTTGGTTGAAGACCTCCTCCCAAGTGGAAGAAACAAGATAGATATTGGAGGCATACATTTGATATGACCAAAATCCTAGTTGTGGATGACGATGTGCATATTCGTGAGCTGATTACCTTATTTTTGCGTAATGAAGGATTCGAGATTGTGGTAGCCAAAGACGGAGCGGAAGCACTGGAGATTGTGGGGAAATCCCAAATTGATCTGGTTATCCTTGATATTATGATGCCGCGATTGGATGGTTGGGAATTATGCAAGGAGATCCGGCGTATGGATCTGAATATGCCATTGCTAATGGTTACGGTAAAAGGGGAATCGGCCCAGAAAGTGAAGGGATTTCAATTGGGAACAGATGATTATTTAACGAAGCCCTTTGATCCGCTGGAACTTGTGATGAGAGTAAAAGCATTGCTGAAACGTTACTTGATTGTCTCTTCCCAGACGATTCAATTGGGGGGCATTATGCTGAATCGACGCAGCTTTCAAGTGATTCGTGGAGAAGAAACAATCAATTTGCCTTTAAAAGAATTTGAATTGCTGTTCATGTTGGCAAACCAGCCTGGGCAGATTTTTACCCGGGAACAATTAATCATTAAGATCTGGGGAAGTGACTATGAAGGGGATGACCGGACAGTTGATGTTCATATCAAGCGACTACGTGAAAAATTCGCTGGTGATGCACACCATTTTCAGATTGAAACGGCTCGCAGTCTGGGCTACCGGTTAGTCATCACATGATCAAAACCTTATATGTTCGTATTATTTGCACGTTTCTGGTCGTCATTGTTTTCAGCTTGCTGACCTCTTTCTTCATCGGGATCTTCCTTTTCAAAAAAGAAGTAAATCATATCGGTCAGAATGACATGATTTCTGTAGGGGAGGAACTGATCCGTCTATATGAGCAAACGCAACCTGAGGACAGGGATGCTTTCATCAAAAGTATGGTGAAAGTGTCCACCTATCCCATTCATCTATATGACGTTTCGGGTAACGTAACCTATTATGACCTAGACCATACAGAGACCGTTGAAATCGCACCAGAAGTGGTTCAAATGGTGTTGCAGGGTCAGGTCTATCGTTCTCCTGGAGAAGTGGAGCAGACGTTCATCGGTCTCCCTTTTCCATACAAAGGGGAACCACAAGCCATGTTTATGCAGTATTCTCCGCAGAACGAAAATATCATTAATCGGATGATTTTACTGGTGTTATTGCTTGCACTGTTGATCGGAAGTTTTTGTATCCTTATTGCTGCAAGGTATTTGGTGAAGCCGATTCAGGTGTTGACGCGGGCAACCAAACGACTGGCGAAGGGTGATTTTAATGTGGAAATCCAAACAAAGCGCGTGGATGAAATGGGAGCATTGACGCAGAGTTTTAATGAAATGGCGAGTGAGCTTAAACAGCTGGAACAGATGAGACAGGATTTTGTTTCCAATGTATCTCACGAGATTCAAACGCCGCTGACCTCTATTTCCGGTTTTGCCATGGCGTTGAAAAACAGCAGCCTGGTCGCTGAGGCCGATCGTAACTATTACCTCGATATCATTATTACAGAGAGTGGACGACTATCCAGACTAAGTGATAATCTGCTGGAGCTTGCGTCTCTGGATTCCGATCATCATCCGTTCGAGACAACTACCTATAATCTTGATGAACAAATCAGGCAAGTGGTGGTGACTTGCGAGCCTCAATGGTCAGCCAAAGGTATTCCAATTCACTTAGAATTGGCGGACGGTATCAAAATCAGGGCAGATCAGGATCAGCTTAACCAAGTGTGGATGAATTTACTAGGCAACAGCATTAAGTTTACTCCCGTGGGTGGGCATATCGAAATACGCACGAGCCAGTCGGTAGATGGAATCTTTTTCACGATAACCGATTCGGGCATTGGAATAGCGCCGGAGCAACTGGATTATGTTTTCGAGCGGTTTTATAAAACAGACCTGTCACGCGATCGTAGCATCAGTGGTAACGGTCTGGGCCTTGCCATCGTCAAAAAAATCGTGATGCTCCATCACGGAACTGTCGAAATGAAAAGTCAGGTGGGCGTGGGGACAACGGTGAAGGTTCATTTGCCTTCCGGATGATTACAAAAATGATTGTAGAGCTGCCAAAGATATTTTTCTGGCAGCTCTTTTTTTATGGGTTTTCAGATCCCTATTCCAGTGGCGATAAAATCAGGATTATTCTGTTTGCAATAAATCATCAGGGGTTATCCTAATCATGTCAGGTGAGGGCATGAGGAGAGGCACCTTTTTCATGTAAAAGTCCTGTTTAGCTGATCTTCCTCACATTCCTTGTTGTATTTCTGCGACACATCTCGTACAATTTGGTGGAGTAATTCTGCATTGCGTTAATGTGAATGTGAAAATTAAAGATTACATCAGGAAGCTGTACACAAGAAAAGGGGAGAATCGTTTGGAATCAAAGCAACTATCTAGAGGGCTAAAGCCCCGCCATGTAGAGCTGATTGCACTCGGAGGTACAATCGGCGTTGGTTTGTTCATGGGATCGGCAAGTACGATCAAATGGGCAGGTCCATCCGTGCTGCTGGCTTATTTATTGGCTGGTATCGTTATCTTTTTTGTCATGCGCATTATGGGGGAAATGTTGATTCAGGAGCCGGTCACGGGTTCGTTTGCAACATTTGCTCACAAATATATTAGTCCGCTTGCCGGATTTCTGACCGCCTGGAGCTACTGGTTCCTATGGGTTACGGTTGGTATGGCGGAAGTTACGGCGATTGGTATCTATGTCGGGTATTGGTTCCCGGATATTCCACAGTGGCTGCCTGCACTTGCTGGGGTGCTCATCATTGCGGCGGCAAATCTGGCGGCGGTGAAGTTCTATGGGGAATTTGAATTCTGGTTTGCGATGATCAAGGTGACGGCTATTGTGGCGATGATCGTGATCGGAACCGGGCTCATCTTCTTCGGCTTGGGGAACGGGGGAGAGCCAATCGGACTGTCGAATCTGTTCAGTCATGGTGGCTTCTTCCCTGGGGGCATCAAAGGTTTCCTCTTCGCGCTGTGTATCGTAACGGCTGCGTATCAAGGGGTGGAGATGGTCGGTATTACAGCAGGCGAAGCGGAGAATCCGAAACACACTTTGCGTAAAGCGATCAAAAATATCGTGTGGCGTATTCTTATTTTCTACGTTGGTGCCATATTTGTTATCGTAACCTTGTACCCTTGGAACGAAGTAGGCGAGACGGGCAGCCCGTTTGTGCTCACCTTTGCCAAAGTTGGTATTGTTGCTGCAGCGGGGATCATTAACTTTGTGGTGCTCACGGCGGCCATGTCGGGATGTAACAGCGGGATCTACAGTGCAGGACGGATGTTATACACACTGGCTGAGAACGGGCAGGCACCTGCCTTTTTCAAAAAGCTGTCCAAAGGTGGGGTTCCCCGCAACAGTATCGTCATTACAATCTCCTTGTTGCTGATTGGGGTTGTGCTGAACTACCTGATGCCGGACTCCAAGCTGTTCCTGTACATCTACAGTGCAAGTGTTCTTCCGGGTATGGTTCCATGGTTCGCGCTGGCGTTCAGCCAGTTCCGATTCAGAAAGCGTTGGGACAACGAGATGGCGGATCATAACTTCAAGTCCAAATGGTTCCCGATCAGCAATTACATTATTATTGTGTATTTGATCCTCGTCATTATCGGTATGGCGTTTAACCCGGATACGCGCTTGCCTCTGGTTGTTGGAGCTACGTTTATGGCAATCGTGGTGGCAGGATATTTCGCATTTGGCATTGGCAAAAGACAACAGATAGATGGCGGCGAAGATCGCTAGTCTAATATTCAAAAATCAACTTATATCGTAATTTCATACGTGCATTCCTTGAATACAATGGAGAACCTGCGGGTGATTCAGCGTCATTCAGGGAGTGCATTTTTTATTCGGAAAAATCATGCTTGAATCTCCTGTAACTGGAGGTTTTAAGATTGGAGGTAGAAAGGGAGGCTTTAAGCATATGAGGACAGTAGAATGGATTCATCTTATTTTTAACCTGCTTATGTTCGTGGGGGTAATCGGGATCGGGAGACAGAGTCAACATTTTCGGAAAATGGTATGGGGTGGATTCGTCATATCGGGTGTGCTGTTGATCGTCCATAGTGTGGTCGAAGGACTTCGTTGGCCGATGATTCCGGCGTATCTGCTCACGTTGGTTCCACTGGTTGTGTTAGTTACACAGGCAAGACGCCAGCAAAAGTCAGGTGCAACTTCGCTGAATAGTAAATGTTCCGAGGTGCCATCTTCCACATCGACTGTGGCAGGGAAATTCGGACGTGTTCGAATCATTGCAACGTCTCTCCTGGTGTTGGGATACGCTATTGTATGCATTGGCTTGCCGCTGCTGTTCCCTGTGTTTTCGTTTGCCAAGTCAGCAGGTCCTTATGGAATCGGAACGGTATCCTACGATTGGACAGATAACAGCCGTGAGGAGTTGCTGACGAGTTCTGCCGGTGATCAACGGGAGCTGATGGTACAGATCTGGTACCCAACGAATCCAGAAGCAGAGGGCGCAACAGCTCCTTATGTTAATAAGCCGGATATCTATGCGACAGCCTTCAATGAAGTGCTGAAACTGCCAAAGCTTTTATTTTCCAGTCTGAGTCAGGTCAAAACACATGCGATACAGGAAGCTCAGTTGTCTGAGGCCGAAGCCAAGTATCCGGTTGTTCTTTTCTCTCATGGTCTGCATGGGTATGAAAATCAGAATACGTTCCAGGTTGAGCAGCTGGTCAGTCAAGGTTACATTGTTGTAGGCATTAATCACACGTATAGCAGTCTGGTATCCGTATTCCCGGATGGACGTGTGGCGCAGTTTGAATCGGAAGGAAAAGAAGGCTTTGAACAGCTGCAATTCAGTTACATGGACAAGTTGAATGAGACATGGGTGAAGGATGCACAGTTTGTACTGGATGAGGTAGAGAAGTTGGGTACGGGAGATCCGAGCGGACGCTTTACAGGACGTATGGATCTGGACAACATCGGCATGTTTGGGCATTCATTTGGCGGAGCAACGACAGTACAGATGTTAATGGATGATCCACGTGTGAAAGCAGGCATGAATATGGACGGTGTATTGTTTGGCGAGAAACGTATCCCTGCGGAAGGCGTGGGCAAGCCGTTCCTGATGATGAGTGCAGACTCAACCGTTGCAGGCACAAGTGTGATGAGTGACGAGGAAATTGCTGCGATGGGCACGACCCGTCCGGAAGCCGAGAAATATTACGAGGAAGTGTACGAGCGCTATGAGCCGGTAACCGCAGGAGGGAACTTCTGGATGGAGCTGACCAACACCAAACATCTGAGTTTCTCCGACCTCTACCTGATCTCTCCACTGCTCGAATGGACACAGGGTGTAGATGCGAGGGGGACACAACAGTTGGTCAACGATACAACGATTGATTTCTTCAACCACTACTTGAAAGGGCAACCGCTCCATATGGACAGGGAAGTGGGAGAACATGAATCCTATTTGTTGAAAAAAGGCTAAACGTATTAATGGAAGGAGACTGGAGTTCAGTCTTCTTCCATTTGTTTTAATCGTAACCGCATGCCCTCCTGCAACAGGTTAATGCCATCTACAATCTGGCTCCATTCGGGATTCATCACCTTGCACAGCTTGTTAAAACGCAGAATGCGATCGGTCACAGAGTCCAGCATATATCGGGCCTGTTTACTAAAAAATACTTCAGGTGTTTCGGCATGCTCGACACTTGCATACATCAACACAAAGTCCCACACCATGCTTTGCACAGCAGGGCTATCGATTGCCCAACGCTTGTCCAGCGCTTCGGTAGTGCGAATGCGAATAGCCTCCATTTTTTTCACCCAGACGTCCGCTTCGACTTGTGGTTGATTCACCATAATGAAGAATGGAACCTCCAGCCGAGCTAGATCAGCCCAATAGGCCGGATCATTGATCAGTTCCTGAATTTCCTTCCAGGCCAGGGTTTGCTGAGCCGTCAGTTTGGTATCTTTCATCATGTATTTATCAAAAAAGTGCAGAAACGACACTCTCCAATCCTGCGGAATGCTATCCAGCAGATGAGATTCATCCACCTTGGCAGCAACGAATTGTTTTCGTCTGCTCGCATTGGCCGTTAGCGATTCTACCAGACTGGAGATATAGGTGAGAGACTGTTCGGAATGTAGGGAAGTTTCTTTTTCATGCTGCTTCGCTTGCTGCAAAATGGAGAGCATGGAATTCATCGTGCCGATCTGGGTTTCCAACGCTTCAATCTGCAGATCCAGTGCCTGTGCTACCGCCAGTTCACCCGACATGAGCTTTCGAATATCCGGTATGCTGAAATTCAGATAACGAAGTGTTGTAATGAGTTCGAGTTGCCACAGGTCTTGCGTTGTATAGAGCCGATGCCCACCTTCCGTATGACTGGAGGGTTGTAACAGTTCAATCTCATCGTAATAACGGATCGTTTTCACCGTGGAGCCGATCAGTTTGGCTGCTTCACCGATGGAATAGGGTTCTTTATTTGCATTCAACGAGATCACCTCATGATTCATTATACAATCTCCAGTTAGGGGAGATTCAATATGTGACAGTTGTCTGGGAATCCGGTTAGCTTAGTTTAAATTTCACCCAACTCGGTTACAAAGGAAGGAGTGCAACATTTATGAAAACAACTTCTGATAATAAATTTAACATTTACATGATAACGAAGAGCACAGAAATAACCTGAAGAAACGGAGTGTTCGCTTTTATCAACGGATTTTCCCCTAATATAAGGAAGAAAAAAATCTGGGGATAACAGCGATCGGAAGGTTATTCTGTGATCGTAGTGATCAATGTAAATAACCGAGGAGGAAATTGAACATGGCTAATCAAGACCAGCACACCATGCAAGATCCAACGACCCAATATCCAAAGGCTACACCGGAGTGGAAACAGCAACAGGATGAGCCGGGGCTTCAGCGTGAGATGACACCTGTTCCCGATGCGGGTGAGAAAAGTTATAAAGGCAGCGGACGTTTAACAGGACGCAAAGCAGTTGTGACCGGAGCCGACAGCGGAATTGGCCGGGCGGCAGCGATTGCGTTTGCCCGTGAAGGTGCAGATGTTGTTCTGGCCTATCTGCCGGAAGAGGAAGCAGATGCGCAGGAAGTTGTGAAGCTGATTGAGGAAGCCGGTCGTAAAGCAATTACGATGCCAGGTGACCTGAAGGATGAGAAATATTGTGAAGAACTCATTGAATCTGCGGTAAAAGAGCTTGGCGGGATTGATATCCTTGCTAACGTGGCAGGTAAACAGCAGTTTGTGGAGCAGATTGCGGATCTGACTACCGAGCAATTCGATGCAACGTTCAAAACAAATGTCTATTCCATGTTCTGGCTCTGCAAAGCAGCTGTGAAACACATGAAGCCGGGCAGCTCCATTATCAACACATCATCGATTCAGGCGTACAAACCTTCGCCAATCCTGCTGGATTATGCAACAACGAAGGCATCCATTAACACGTTCAGCAAAGCGCTGGCACAACAGGTGGGTAGCAAAGGGATACGTGTCAACGTTGTTGCACCAGGGCCGGTATGGACACCGCTCCAGGTCGTGGGTGGACAACCAGTCGAGAAGCTAGCCGATTTTGGCTCCAACACACCGCTTGGTCGAGCAGGACAACCTGCCGAGATGGCTCCGGCATTTGTGTTCCTGGCAAGCCAGGAATCCAGTTATGTAAGCGGGGAGACATTGAATGCGAATGGTGGTACGGTTAGTCCGTAAATAGTTTTAGATAATCCGATCAGGGTATCAGAGGATACGGTCTCCATATTGGGGGCGGTATCCTCTTTTTTGTCGTTAAGATGAAAGAAATAAAATATTTTTATAATGAAAGCGTTCTTATATAAAACGGAAAAGGTACATGGTAATATATTCAAGAACAAGATCTTCACTCCCAGCTCTGAGAGTGCGTTGCTTATACAATGAATCTGTTCAGATCAATACACTATGCCTAGGAATCGAAGGAGGAATTCTGTAATGGCCAAGAATGTACTTAAACTAGGTGACCCTGTCATAAGCACGTACACATCATATGGGACATTAACATCCGTTATGAACGAAGATTTATGGCCATGGATTTTCAATAACTTTATACAAATCAGGTATGCACATGGATGGGGAATTTTTTCGTTTGATTCTCATCAGTTTCTGCTAAGTACCTGTCCGGGAATTTCCTTTTACAACCTGCCACAAGAAATTGTGATTAGCAAATGGGGAACATCACTTAAGCAAGTGATTACGGAAGCGATAGATATGGGATATTATCTATATATTTATGCAGATAGATACTATATTGCGTGTACAGACTATTATCAAAAAGAACATCTCATGCATGAATTATTAGTGTATGGGTATGACCTGGATCAAAATTTGATATACATTGCTGATAATCTTGATGATGGTAAATTCATACAAAGCGTATGTAGTCTGGATGAACTTGAGAAAGGCTACTGGACCATGTCTAATGAGTACAGTTTTTGGACAGAAGTGAGATTCCTCAAGCCAATTCAGAATATCAATTATGCAATTCATGTGGAGCAGATTATAACGGCGATGGAAAACTATCTTAACTCAAGCGAGACATATGACTTAGTGCGAGATCAGAAATACGATTTTGGAATGCAAGCCATTCAACGCATCTTTACCGACATTGAGCAGGCAGCCCTAGTTGGAGAAGCATTGGATTCACGAGTCTTTCATCTTTTTTATGAACATAAGCTACTAATGGAGTTACGTTTATCTTATTTAATGGAGAAATCAATCATTGAGCCAGATGCAACCTTTATGGAATTAAGCACTATTCTGAAACAGGACTACTTTAAATTGAGAAATATAGTTCTGAAATACAATATAACGCGTGATGCAAGTACACTCAGTAAAATAAGTGAGAGATTGCAACAGAATCTCATGAAAGAGAAAGCATTTATTTCTTCTTTTATTACCAGATTGCAACAGGTTAAATCAATGGCTTGAAGTCATCTAATAATAGACAAAAAATCCCCTTTGCTTGTGAAAAAGCAAAGGGGATTGCTGTGTAACTAAGTTACTTCTGCTCTGGTTTCGGGTCCAGAATGGCATAACTGCCTAGCATGGCTAATTGTGCTGTATTCAGAAGCGCTTCATCCACTGCAGCGAGGGCTTCACCGGCAGCTGTCATCAGCTCATCAGAGTCAACAGGTGAGGCGAAACGGAGAATGACCCGGTTCTCTCCTTTTTTGAGTTCACTCTCAGCCTTGGTTTTGTACTCATTAATGGACGCGACTTCGAGATCATTCTGTACATAATAATCATTGGCATCGCTCTCGCCATTAAACAACGCGAGCTCGGAATCAAGCCAATAATCTTGATCCGCTATCGTTTTCTGACTTGCAGCAGTCTCATCGTTGGCATTATACAGGAAGTATGGGATGCCGGAGTTCGTCAGGTTGTTCGTAGCATCTACATGGAACCATTCGTTACCGATTTTGACCTTGTTCCATGCATGTGGAACACCACTGGAGGCTCCCGTTACGACGATGCTTTCCAGTCCCGAGAGATCGGAGAGCAATTTGTAGACGGAGGCATAGCTGGCACATACCCCAACCCCTTTGACCAGAATACCGTATGTGGTAAACGAGTCATTGAACTGCGGATCGACATTTTTGAAGTTGTTTTGCTCCGCATTTTCCAGTGCTGCATCATCATACTTCGCGTTATCGTTCAGATAATCGTAGATGGCTTTACGTTTCTCATCTTCGTTCATACCATCCTTGATGATGGAAGCAACAACTTCGTTCGCTTTGGCAATAATCTCATCTTGCTTCTTCTGGATACCACTAGCCGATTCATTGTAATAAATGGAAAGGGTAAGTGTACCATAGTTGTATTCGAAACCTTCCACACCAAGAATCAATGGATTCTGGTACATCACTTTCAGAACAACATCTGAGAGTGTCGTGAAATTTTGAGCTTCGGGGAAAGCTTTTAACGAAATTTTATCTTGTGCCGCAATCATATTTTTGGCTAAAACTTCTTCCAAAGCGGAATCTGCATTGATCATTGCATCGCCTGTAGCAGGCTGAGGCACGGTTTCCTGATTACCTTGTTCTACATTTTGCTGCGTATTCGATTTCTGCTCATCTACCAGGTTGTCTTCTACAGCTTCTGGAGCTGGAGCAGGTGTTTCATTGGAAGCTTCTTCAGAAGCCATATCTGAAGAATTATCAGAAGTATCATCGGAAGCCTCAGTAGATAGAGGATCAGTTGCATCTTCTGAAGTCTCAGTATCGGTTGTGGACTCTGTAGTTGGAGTTTCCGAAGCCGGTGCTTCTTCTGTTTCTGTTGCAGACTCAGGTGCAACATGATTGTTGATGATTGTTGGCACGTCAGGTGCAGGAACGTAAGGTGTGTCATTCTTCGGTTCCACCAGTCCGTTGCTGGAATCGGCTACGGTTTGCTGAGAAAGTCTGTCCAGGTCTGCTTGAGTTACATTCTCTACGCGTACGTAACTTTTCAGAGCTGTTCCTTTAATATGAAAAGGAATATTTGTTTCATTGAACTCTGAAATCTCTACGCTTTTGGTATCATAGACAATGGTTTCACGAGCTAGAGAGCCGTCATTGTACTCAACTGTTGCTTTCTGAGGAAGTACATCTATATTCTTTAATTTCTCCCTATACAATTGTTCTTTCAGAGATGTTGGCAACTGGGAAGCAAGCGGAGCTGTAGGGACACCTCTGCTAAAATTGGATTCTTTGCCTCCGCCGATTGCAGTGACGTAATATTCTCCTCGTATACCATGGTTCTGAGTGGTAGTTATCATTTCATTATAAGTGCCTAGCCCGCCTTTTCCGTCTCTCAAAAAATCATTGAAAGACGTCTCTGTCGTTACCGCAATATCTAAAGGCAGACTATTACTAAAAGCGTCCTCTGCGCCAGTTAGAGGTACATTTGTATCGAAGTTGGTTAGGTCAGAACGTTTATAAATTTTATATTCGGTTGCACCCTCAACCTTGTCCCAGACCAACTTGAACCGTCTATCTTTGTCAATTTCGTATCTTAGGTTAGGTACGGGTAACTCCGATTTCACTGTAAACGGAATAATGATGGGCTGATCGAGTAGTGTTAGATTTTCCGCATCTGGATCATAATTCAGACGAATGTAATAAATGGGGGCACCGCCCCAAGAACTTTGATCCTTGTTCATCATGGAATCTGAACTTAAAACGCCCCATCCAAGAGGCTTAATGGAAACACTATTGTCGTTTGTCTCTGGAATGGCATATACATCGCTTGCTTTGAGTGCTTTAATATCGGTATGTACACTAATAATGTCACTAGCTCGCAGGTTACTTTTACGTAAATCGGCTTTAAACTTGAACATAAATTCTTCATCCTGAGCTACGTTGTACATCGGCATGATCGCTTGTTCCGATTCAGAGCCGTATTTCTGCTTCAAACTTAAAATGGTAGAACCTTCTACTACTTCTGTAGGGTTATTTTCGGACGGACTACTCTCCTGTTCAGTACTCTGGCATCCAGCCAGTAACAGGGTGAGTGCAAACATAATGAAAAATAGACGTTTCATGATACACCGCTTTCTTGTTTTTCTGAGTTGCTCTAATGCTACGTTTCTACACACCGAAAGATTATCAAAATTGGTTAAAACCCATACTCGAACCTCTTAACGGCCAAACCTCCTATTAATTTCCTAATATCCTTTGCTAGTTTATGGTCATATTGACGCATTGTCAAGGTGAGAGGGTAGGTTTTAAGTCCTGTAGATCAATAGAACAGTTGTAATTCCATAGCGGGGGGACCATGTTAAAATACAAGAGTTACTACATATTTATATATAACAGTTGAATAATTGAGGAGGCTGGATTGGCGTATGACAGCAGAACAGATTGTCAGAACCTTTTTTGAAGAAGTCCGATCAGGCCGAAATCCTGATTATGCAAGCAGCGTGATGGCGGAACAAGTACTGGCTCATCAAGTAATATCCGAAGCTGAGGTCACGGTCACCCGAACACCTTCCGATTATACGGATCATGTGCGAGAGATGATCGAAGCTTACGGGGAATTTTCACTCGAAATTCTGGAGTTGCTGACGCAAGGTGATAAAGTTTATGTTCGCTGGAGACAAACGGGTACCCATATTGGCGAAGTGGACGGATACAGTCCAACCAACCTCCCAGTGATTGAAATTGCCAGTGCGGTATACCGAGTGGAAAACGAACAAATTGCAGAGTATTGGATACAGATCGACAGGTTGGGCATCGAGAAACAATTGGAGCGTAATCGGAGCTGAGTTTCTCAGCTCTTTTTTAGTTTTCAGTTCTTTGTAAGCGTTCCCGTGTTATAATGGACAAAGTTGTATACAAGTTACCTAAAACGTTTTCTGTCTTTTAACTCCATAATCTGAAAGTGAGGTTCAGTGATGATTAAAGCAACGGAAGATAATCAATATGTTGAACTAACAAGCCCGACAAGTTTACCGAAGGCATCCGGATTCCTTTGGAATGAAAAGATGATGATTCATGTGAATTGCCGGGGGTACGCGGTGGCCCAATTCATGCAGCCCGAACCTGCCAAATACTCGTATGCGCCCAACCTGGAAGCCAAGACGTTTATGCAACCGGAGCAGCCATACTATGCCCACCATCCGGGACGGTTTGTGTACATTAAAGATGAAGTAAGTGGCGAAATCTTCTCCGCCCCGTATGAACCGGTTCGCAAGCAGGCGGATAGCTATACGTTCGCTGTCGGTAAACACGATATTCATTGGAAGGTGGTTCAGGACGACATTTGCATCGAGATGTCCCTGCGTTTGCCGAAGGAAGATGTCATGGAGCTGTGGCGTGTGAAGGTAACCAATCTGTCTTCGAGAAAACGCAAGCTGAGTATCTACCCGTATTATACGGTCGGTTATATGTCCTGGATGAACCAGTCCGGTACATATGTGGAAGATTTGCAGGGCATTGTCTGCTCGGCAATCACGCCTTATCAGAAATATCAGGATTATAGCAAAATCAAAAACTATAGTGACAAAACCTATCTGCTAGCAGATCACCAGCCGACCGCGTGGGAAGTGAATCATGAGACTTTTGAAGGCGAAGGTGGACTACATAATCCTTCGGCCCTTCAGTCAGAGACACTCGCAGGTGGAGATGCGCGGTATGAGACACCTGTGGCTGTATTGCAATATAGTGTAGAGCTGGAAGCTGGAGCTGATCAGGCGTATCGATTTATCTTTGGCCCGGCTCATGATGAGACAGAGATTGAGGGCATTCGTCAGCATTATTTTGTGAAGCAGAATGAGGAAGGACAGGATGGTTTCACCGCAGCCGAGCAGGAGTATGCTGGTTATATTGCGGAAGGGCAAGGAAACATCCAGATCAAGACACCGGACAGCTGGTTAGATAATGTCGTGAATCACTGGCTACCTCGCCAGATGTACTATCATGGCAAAACCAATCGTCTGACAACCGATCCGCAGACGCGGAATTATTTGCAGGACAACATGGGTATGAGTTATATTCAGCCGCAGATTGCGCGGGCTGCGTTCTTGACCGCTTTGTCTCAACAGCATATAAGCGGTGCGATGCCAGACGGTATTATTTTGCACCCGGATGCAGAATTGAAATATATTAACCAGGTTCCTCATACCGATCACTGTATCTGGCTTCCGGTCTGTATGAAGACCTATCTAGATGAAACGAATGACTATAGCATTTTGGAGGAACAGGTTGCTTTTACAGACAGTGAACAAAAGGTTTCCGTACTGGAACATATGAATCTTGCGATGCGCTGGTTGATCCATGAGCGTGATGCGCGTGGGTTGAACTATATCAATCAGGGTGACTGGTGTGATCCGATGAACATGGTGGGGTACAAAGGCAAAGGCGTATCCGGCTGGTTAACCATTGCGTCGGCCTATGCGTTCAATGTGTGGGCAGATATTGGTGAACAGGCAGGGCATGGCGAGGTTGCAGCGGAATTCCGTCAGGAAGCCACTCAGACCAATGCGGTAGCCAATGAGTATCTGTGGGATGGGGACTGGTATGCCCGCGGAATTACGGATGATAACGTAGTGTTTGGTGTAAGCAAAGACGTGGAAGGACGCATCTATATCAATCCTCAGAGCTGGGCACTTATGAGCGGTGCTGCGGATCAGGAGAAACAGGAGAAGTTAATCCGTGCTGTAGAGGAGCAATTGGAGACGCCATATGGTGTCGAGAAACTCGCGCCGTCTTTCACAGCGATGCGGGAAGATGTAGGTCGAGTTACGCAGAAACATCCGGGAAGTGCGGAGAATGGTGCAGTGTACAATCACGCGGCGGCGTTCTATATTTACGCGTTGTACCTGGTGGGCGAGAAGGAGAAGGCGTATCGTCTGTTGCGTAAAATGATTCCGGGCCCCGATGGCGAGGATATTCTCCAGCGAGGTCAGCTACCCGTATTTATCCCGAATTATTATCGCGGAGCTTATCGGCAATTCCCACGTACAGCTGGGCGCTCCAGTCATCTGTTCAACACGGGCACGGTGCCTTGGGTGTATCGTTGTCTGATCGACGGATTGTTTGGACTGCAAGGTCATGCACAAGGACTTCAAGTGCGGCCGCAGTTACCAGAAGATTGGAACAAGGCATCAGTTACGCGGTTGTTCCGCGGGGCTGAGCTGCATGTAAATATGAAGAAGGATGCAACTGTCCAGCAAATTGAGGTGCATGTTGACGGTCAACGGATTGCAGGCGACATCATCAAGAATATACAGGCCGGCGTGAAATATGAGGTGCTAGTGAGGCTGCCTTTGTAGAAAGAGTACGGAGTAGCTGATAAACGGTGTGAAGAGTTTTGGACAATCACTAAGAAAAATTAAAAACTGCCTTTCCTTCATAGGAGGAGGGCAGTTTTGCTTTCAAGATGTTGTTTTGAATTAATCTGTTTGTCAGACTGAATATGATAAAAGAATCCACAAGCTAAGCTTGATTAGCAAACACTCTATTCTTTGACTCTGTACCAATAGCTATAAATCTCTGAATAACCCAGCTTCGCGTAGAGCTTTAACGCAGGTACATTATTCGCAACGACTTGCAGGTAACTGGAGGTAGCACCTTGTTTTTTTGCCCAATGCAATAGATGCAAGATCATCTGTTCAGCAAGACCCTGATTCCGGAAGTTAGCGTCTGTTATGATGTCATATAATCCAATGTAGCCACGTTCGATGACACCAAACCCACAAGCGACGACTTGCCCATCGATCAACAGCGAGATGAAACCTACCTTTGTCCGGATATTGTCCAACATTAATTCCGTCGTTTCCCTTTGCAGATCATTCACCTGATTCAATCGGCAAAAATGATCCAGCCACGCTGTGGTCGACTGTTCGTCGATCTGTACAGTTTGGTGCACAGGCTCTTTGATCTCTTCCAGACTCCGAGTCTGGATACGGGTCAGATCGACAACGCCATACCCTTTTTCTTGCAAAAGCTGGTCGAGATGATCCGGCTGAATAAACGGCGTGATTTTGAATATGGTACTTAACTGATTGGAGGCATAGATGCGCTCACATTCCTCAATCTTTTTATGCACATCCAGAGTGGAGTCGTAGATAGGTTGAACGGAGTTGGCACGTTTGGTATATCCTTTGGCAAAACGCAGTACCCAGCCGTCATATAATAAGGTGGACAAGGGTTGCCAGTGGTTAAGCGATAGTTCTTCAATGGTTTTATGTTCTGAATCTATGGTATGCGTCATATCCAACCTCCAATTTTATGATTAAATAATAATACATAATTATGTATAAAAATACAATGCAAACATATATATCGCCGAACAGTATGCATTATAGCCGGAGATGGTATACAATTTAATTTGGTTGAAAGAATAACTTCAGAAGCGGAGCGCGTTATGTTAACTATAGAATTAAATAATCACAGCATTAACTGTCATATCCAATACGGTAAACGCAAGAAAGTGTCCATCACCATGGACTTACCTTATATGGTAACAATCAAAGCACCCAATGGTACCAGTGAAGACATGATCCGGCAACTTGTAGAGCAACACGGGGATGTAATTTTGAAGAAATCCGCACTGATGCAGCGGGCGCTCGAAGGTCCTCAAGCCAAGGAATACGAAGATGAGGGCAAGGGGAAGTTTCTGCTTTTTGGCAAGGAGCATGTACTGCATGACTTAATCCCTGTAGAGGGTCTGACAGAAGAAGAGCTGCGAGCGAATCTGAAGAAGTTTTATTTTGCCGAGTGTAAACGTATGATTGGGGAGCGCATCGGTCGCTATCAGCAGGAGTTGAAGGTGAAGCCGAAGTCAGTAGAGATCGTAGATTCTCCCACCAAGTGGGGCAGTTGCAGCTGGGACAAAAAACTTACGTTCAATTATCGTCTGGCGATGGCGCCACTGGAAGTGATGGATTATGTCATCATTCATGAACTGTGCCATATTCACCACATGAATCATGATCGCTCCTTCTGGCGGCGGATCGGCAGCATCATGCCGGATTACAAAACAAAAGAAGATTACCTGATGCGAAATGGTCGGGCTATGACACTATAATTCCAGACCCAAGTTTGTACTTGATACGATAGATCCCTCCATTATAATTCGTAAAATCCGCGATGTTCCCACTGTTTGCAGTGAGCGGCTTCGCGGATTTTTTGTTGTGTCTGGATCAGGAGTGGGTTACTTGAACGCCGTATTGTTTGAAAAAATGAGTAACCACACCCATGTCCATTCGATCATCAAACAGATGCTCAGGATAATAGATGCCTGGAGCCATAGGTTTGTCCATTGGCATCATCAGTATCTTCTCGGCTTGCACCGCAGCGCCGAGTGCAGTCATGTGGGTCTGACCGAGTGGGTCAGAGACCGTCATCGTTCGTTCAACCTGATTACCTTTCGCATCCAGCCCTTTCAATTGAATGACCAGATGATGTGCACTCCCGGTTCCCGGATTATAGAGCAATTTCCGCCGGAATGGCTGGAAACGTTCACCACTGATCATCTTCCATACTCCGGTTTTGACCAATCCGGCGAGAGCATATGTAGATACCTTACTATCGAATGAAATGCGGAAACTGGCGGAATCGATATGGCTGGTATGAGGCAAAGTGACGTGATCGGGTGTGTCCAGTCTGTAACATGGGGTCGTATACCCGTTCGGGAAATGAACCTTAATCGGATCTGTCATGGGGTAGACGAGTCGGTTCGTGTTGGATTCGGTGACCTGAAAAGGAATACTCATCCTGTCCATGAAGGCTGCCGAATCAGGGCCGGCCTTATCCCGCAGCGACCATAGGGCATGAATGTTTACTTCGACATGTTGCAGAGAGTTAGAAAGTATCATGGCAAAGAGTGACGCCGTTCCTGCCATCCATCCAGAGGACAGCACTACCGGAGCATGAAGCTCTTCCTGCTCTACTGTACGGATCGCTTGATTGAACACCTCAGTCCAGCGTGTTACATCGATAAGTGGAATTTTTCTCCGCACTGCCGATACCAGTAGCCGATCATCCAGATCGTTCACTGCATTAATGATTAACGATATATTCTCTCCTGCGTGAATCAGTGGATCGTCTGCATTGGTATCAACAACAACCGTTTGGACACGATTGGATGGAAAAGGTGTTGCTTTACCTGCAGAACGGCCTCCCAGTACCAATTCCAGATCAGGATGCCTGTCATGCAAAATGCGGGCAAGCTGTGCACCTACAGCACCATAGCCTCCAGCGATGAGAACTCTTTTTCTATTCATTCTATATACCTCCGTTGATATGTTTATGTACTTATATGTTTAAACTATTGAACATATAGAGGTGAAGAAAAGGAATGCAGTACACCAGCGCGGTATGCGCTAGCTCTGACATTCCACTTCCACGAGATGAACGAGCTGTTTGATTAATTCGATCGCATCGTTGAACTCCAGCTTGTAATACATCTCCGTACCTTTTTTCTGAACCGATAACAGCCCGGATTGACGCAATATTTTCAAGTGATGAGAGACCGTAGGGCGTGACATGGGGACATGCTCTGCAATCTGGGATACGTTCATGCTCTCTTGATCAATGAGCAGCGATATGATTCGCTGGCGAACGGGATCTCCCAAACCTTGAAGATAAGGACTTAGATTCTCGAAAATATCAATAACTTTTTGGTTACCCATCGATTCGTTCATGGCTCACTCCGTTATAATGTTTAATTGTTTAAACGTATTATAAGGCTTAGTTCACTTAAAAATCAAATTTAACATTCCAAGTTGCAGGAAAATAGCTGTTCCGTTTGTCCATTTGAAGTACAATATAAGCAAATATGCCCGTACCACGAATCCATTGATGTATCCGTGGTGGAAGGAGTCCAAGATGGCTGAGAGTAACCATTATTCGGTGCTGGTAGATGAATATATCTCAGAGTTTGCACCCGATGTACAGGTGAGATTACAGGCGTTAAGACAGATTATTCGTGAAGCGGCTCCGAACGCCGAAGAGAAGATCAGTTACCAGATGCCTACGTATGCACAGCATGGGAATTTGGTTCATTTTGCCGCTTACCAGCATCATATTGGGTTTTACCCTGCTCCCAGGGGAATTCAAGCTTTCCAGGAGGAACTCTCCAAGTATAAAGGGGGAAAGGGGTCTGTCCAGTTTCCGCTGGATCAGCCATTGCCCGAGGATCTCATTCGCCGGATTGTGGAGTATCGCGTGAAAGAAAATGTGGAAAAAGCTCGGGAGAAGAAGCAGAAGAAGTGATAAATGGTAAAAACCTGTTAGTCTACTGAAGGGGAAGTACAGATGAACAAAGCACTAATCGTGTTGGATGTGCAGTATGGTATTACATCATTAAAGGATTTCACAGTTCAGTTGGGCAAGATTGAAGCGGTTATCGCTGATTTTGAACAGCAACATGAGCCAATCATATACATGAAACATGTAGATTACGATCAGGAGGCTTCTTCACTGTTCTATAAAAATGCTGCGAACCTGGAAATTATAATGGGTACGGGTCAGTATCCCGTTATGGAGAAAAGCAAACCAAGTGCCTTCAGCAATCCGGAGCTAAAAACTTGGCTACAAGAGCATCAAGTAGAACATGTATTTATTGTTGGATTCAACATGGAATATTGTTGTCTGTTTACGGCAATTACAGCGGAACACGAAGGGTTTAAGGTAACCTTGATTGAGGACGCAACAGGTTCGGTGAACACAGCGGAGACGTATGAGATGCCGGGTCTGGATATTCAGGATTTTGTCGGTTCGATTTTGAATTGGTCGAATTGTATTGAAGTTTTATATGTGGATGAGTATAAAGAAATGTATCGTATCTAGCGTGGTTTACATGTGACGCCGGAGATTTGAGTATGGTATAATAAGAGCAGATTAGACGTAAAATGCAAAGAGAGCCGTGCTGGTAACACGACTCCTCCGAGCAATAGCCGCTTTTAAAAGCGGTGGGCTCCGCTTAGAAAGATGATCCAACAATAGACCGCATCCTTTTGCGAGGGGGGGCGGTCTATCTGTGTGTATTGGACAGAATAAGGCACCCTTTGTCAACATCACAGTGTGCATTTTAGTTTGGAGGAGAATTCGTATGATCAAGGTTCATTTATCTCGTATTATGGGTGAGAAAAGAATTAATATTGCTGATTTATCCCGACTAACCGGATTACATAGAAATGGGATTGCCAAATTATATAATGAAGAAACCGATGGTGTGAAGTTCGATACGCTGAATCGAATATGTGAGGCTTTGGATTGTGAAATCCAGGATATCATTGAGTTTATCAAGGACGAGAAGTGATCTTCAACATTTAGCTAAGGCCCTATACTTTTAAAAAATTGGACATATAGACCGTTACCTTATCGAAGGGACGGTCTTTTTCTGTTTGTATACACATACTGAGCTGCACCGATCGCAAGCGTTACTCCTTTTCAGCGATTTTTCAGCCAGAGCCATTATAATACTCACGGAATCCTGTAATCGAAAAGGAGTTTTTGCATGTCTAAGGTGCTGCATAAGTCGTTTTATCTCATTTTGCTCGTGTTTGTTGCGGTGTTTATTGCTTCGTCCTTGTTGGTTCGGGCACAGTACAACTACGCCTTGTATGGGGACAATCCCATTTTGGGCATGCAGCAGTGGAGTATTTTTCTCCCGGTCATTCTTTTGCTTCTTGGTTCAGGTGTCGGGTTATACGCTCTATGTCTGAAGCTGAACAAATACAGTCCGAAAGTTGTCATTCCGATTGTGCTGCTAAGTTCTTTGGCCTTTCAGATCATCATCATTTTTGTATTTCCGAGAGTACCCACCGATGATTCGCAGACCGTTCTTTCACTTGCCATGAACATGCTGTATGACCAAGACTACTCTTCGTTTGAAAAGGGTGGTTATCTGCACATGTTCCCGTTTAACTATTCGATCGTATTGTACCTGAAAACGCTGCTGTACCTGTTCCCGGATAACTATCTGGTCATCAAACTATTTAATATTTTGTTTTCAACGTTAACAACGTTCATGATTTATCTTATTTATAAACAAGTGAATGACAGATCCACGGAACGTGATTACGGTGTGTTGATCTTTGCAGCCACGTACCTGCCTTCCTTATTCCTGAACAACCTGATCTATAACGATGTGATTGCCACAGCTTTTCTGACATCTTGTTTATACTTTGTTATTCGATTTGTGCGTTAAAAGTCTTGGAAAACAATTGTCATTGCCGCCGTTTTTCTCGCGATGGGCAATTACTTCCGAAGCATCGGCGTGATCGTCCTAATTGCTGCTATCATATATATCCTGCTGAATTTGCGGAGCATCGGAATGAAGAAAGTCATCATTTCCATTGGTGTGCTGGCTATGTTGTTTAATGTACCAACCTGGACTCAGAATGCGGTTCTTCAATCCTCCGCTGCTGTGAGCGAACTCGTCGGAGAAAATGCTGCACCGGTCTATATGTGGCTGAATATGGGGATTAATCTGGAGCGTTTTGGCTTCTGGGACAATACGGAGAGTTATCAGATCTACCAGAGGCAGGCCAACTACAGTAAGGCAGAGAGCACAGCATTATTTAAACAAGAGATTGGAAACAAACTGTCTGAAGCAAGTGCGAGTGACTTGGTGCAGATGTATTACAAAAAGATCGTATGGACCTGGACCGAAGGAACGTACCAGATGGACCGCTACGGAATCGGCAATGAAAGTTCCATGGGTGCCGGAAGAGGAGGGGGAGGCGGAATCGCAGGCTCCTACAGTTACACCAATGCGATAACAGAACTGTTACAAGGGGATTCGGCTTATCGGACAGGTTTGCTCTGGATCGTATATGTGATGAATTTCTTGATGTACTGTTTTAATTCCATCCGGTTGATTGGTGGAATTTGTCTTAAACGGTATGATGAAGTCTCCTTAATCCTGGTCATTCTCGGATTCATCGGATTTTATATTCTGTGGGAGATTAAGTCCAGATACATCTACCCTGTATATCCGTTGTTGGTTGTGCTGTCCTATATGGGTTTCAAAGATACGTATGATTTCATATTCCATCGTGAAGGTACCTTGGAGAGATATTCCCTGAGAAAAAGGTGATCATATGCGAAAAAATAAATATTTCACATCGGTTACAATACTCCTTTGGCTAGTGTACTCGGTTATGCTTACGGCCTGTGATGTTATAACCGCTCAGAATATTACCAAGACCAGTTCTGTGCAAGGCATGAACGGTGGCGGTATGCCGAATGGTGGTGGCCTGGGCATGAATGGAGGAACACCGAGAGGTGGAAGAGGCACCGCGGGCATGAATGATCGAACAGGCAGTCCTGGCATGACGCAGGGGATGATGAATGCCGACATTACTGGTAGAGTCATCTCCGTGAATGGAAACACAGTTACGCTGGCGTTACTTGAGGTGCAGGATACCTCATCTCCAAGCATGGAGTGGAAGGATACCGGAGTGGAGATGAGATTGAATATAGGTGATGATGTTGTTATCACTGAAGGTATGGGGACGCCGGGCTCGGGCAATTCCAGCTCACGTGCGAATTCGTCCATTCAAGTGTCTGATCTTCAAAAAGAAAACATCGTGATGGTGTGGTATAAGGACAACACCGAGACGGTGGAACGGGTGAGGGTTGTCCAGTAAAAAATGATGGGATTATCATCATTTTGTAATTGCTTACATTTGGCTTATCGGCTATTATGGTAACAACTGGTTTTTTGAAGGGAGTGAGCGTCATGAAACGACGGTCTAAGATGGTATGTTCCATTACTACAATGAAGGTAAGCATGAACTGAATAATTCCGGCAGACCATCAAATGCAGGGTGAAAACATCCAGTTTCCCAGTCCGGTCTGAGATCTGCCGATATATAGGGATATAACTGCTCATTTTTTCTGGCGTATGCGAGTTTTATTTGCTTGTGCAAATTTCTCATACACTCAGAATTTTTTTGAAGCCGCAGGCATAGCCTGCGGCTTTTTGCGCGCAAAAATAAGCATTCGTTGCCTACAAGCAATACACATAAAATGACCAAAAAGGAGAAATGCCCATGTTAAAATTAAAATATTTATTTCAAAATAATGATCTTGCCGAGATGATCCTAAAGAATTGGAACTATGATCCTGAGTCGCTGAATATGTTTCAGTATTATCGCATATCCTCCAATGCCGTGTATCCGTTCAGAGATCAGGGGGAAGTGAGATTACTTCGATTTGCTCCGGTAGAGGAAAAAAATCAAGTCAACCTTAGCGCGGAATTGGAGTTCCTCCGTTATCTTCGAACGAATCAGTATGGAGCCATGGAGGCTGTACCTTCTCATTCAGGGACAGAACTTGTAGAGGCTCACACCCCATGGGGAACGTACTATGCTTCCGTATTCAAGCGAGTACCCGGATCGCAGTTAGGAAGTATTGATTTGAATGACTCCATCCTGTACAGCTATGGTCAGGCGTTGGGTGAGCTGCATCATTTATCACGTATATTCATGCCTGAGCAAAAGGAGAAACGCTGGACCTATACGGATGTTTTGGATTGGATGCAGGAGATCCTGAAGGGTTTTCCTGGTGAAACGGCTGCTTTGAATGAGGTGGAGTTTCTTCGAACGTATTTTGCGACTTTACCGATGACCCAGCAAAATTTCGGTCTCATCCACTACGATTTTGAACTGGACAATGTCTTCTATGATGAAGGTAGCCAGTCTTGTTATGCCATTGATTTTGATGACGCGATGTATCACTGGTATGCAATGGACGTGGAACAGAGTCTGGATAGTTTAAGTGAGGAGATCGAGCCTGAACAATGGGAGCAGAAGAAACAATTGTTCCTGAACGGTTACTGGTCCAAGGCAGGAGAACGTTATGATCTGGAGAGTATGTTCCCCGCTTGTCGCCGTTTTGCCAACTTGTACGGTTATGTGCGTATGCTTCGATCTGTTGCAGAGCAGTGGTCACATGAGCCGGAGTGGATTGGCGGACTAAGAGTGAGGTTAACGAGGATAATGACAGAAAAGGCAGAGCAATTCGATCATCCGATTTAATTTCTAGTGCAGACCGACGCTTCTCCAATTCAATAAAAACATGTGATGTTCACACCAGAAATAATATATTTCGAGAAAAAACAAACCAGCTGGGAATTCAATGTAGAATTCCTAAGCTGGTTTTTATATGTTACTCCGTATAATCACTTATCGCAGTACGCCCCGCTTCTACACTGATCCAATAGGAATAATCTTCGCGCACGTCCACATAGAGGTTAAGTTCCTTCGCATCAAGGTTACTTACCGTTAATTTGAAATTGCCATAGGCATCTGTTGTAACCTGCTGCGTCTGGATGTGCTCTACAGCAGGCGAAGGACCATGGATTTTGATCGGCATCGTCTGGTTGGCATACGCCGGGAACGTACCTTGAAGGACCAGTGTGTGATCGGAAGAATATACTGCTTTCATGGTCTGATCCGGTAGTCCGCCGTTCTTTTCATTCTCGGTAGCTTCAGTGGCATTCTTCGGCCTGCTCCATAGTTCGAAGCCTTTTTCCTTCAGGTTCTGGAGAAAAACAACAGCCTCAGCCCGGGTCAAGGATTCTTGTCCCGCATAACCTTGCACCGTAGCTGCAGTTTTGCCGGAAGAGTATCCCATGTTCAGTAGATACCGGATGGCATCTTCATCCTGGGTATAATTTTTACCGCCAAGCCCCGCCACGATTACGGCTACTTCTGTTCGGTTCAAGGCATGATTGCGAAGCTTCGGATTCTGTTTGCTGGCATCCAGTTTCAGATTCAACGCGGAAGCATAGGTGTAGTAACGGTCACTCCAGATGTTTCCTTTGATAGCTTGTCCCTCTACAGCATCTATGCTCTGAATGACATGGGAATTCGCATACAGCTTAAACAACATGGAGAGGAATTCGGCTTCACTCACCTGATTGTTGGGTTTGAACGTTCCATCCTCGTATCCACTGACCATCTCCTGTTGGACGGCCCATTGAATGGCATCTTTCGCCCAATGTGTGCGAATATCAGTTAATTGGGGGATTCCCGTGACCGTAACAGAGACAACCGCTTCTTTCCCTTCAAAACGAATCCGAATTTCGGCTTTACCAGCCTGAATTCCAATGATTTTTCCATCCTTGATGGCGATGCGATCTGACGTCGTGGTGAAGGAAACGTTAGACTGTGGAACATAGGATGTTCCGTTATCATTCACGGCAGTGATTGAAGGCAGATCAATCTGTTCTCCTGCTCGGACTTTCAGGTTTGGTTGTCCTGGCGTTATACGGGTAAGTGTTGTATCTTGAACACCGTCCACATGGAAGAAACGTGTGGAGTATGAGATTTCCGCTGCAGTACCGTTTTTCTTTTGCAGACCTGTAATTCGAATGTTGAACGTATCGCCGTTTTTTAACAATTGCACATCGTCGGGACGGAATATGATGGCGTAGCCGTATCCATATCCACCTGTCTCTACATTGAAATAGGCTTGATTAAACCATTGTTTATCCGCAGGGTCCACGTTGTAATAACCGGTTGGAAAGCCACTGTTCTGATTCTTTGCATTAAAGGTCCATGTACGTTGATCGGAAGTCCGAGTCATCTCGACCTGTACCTCAGATAGTGATGGTTTCGCAAATACATCTGTATTCAGTTGAACAGACCAGGCCTGTGTGCTGCCAAAAGCTTCGATTGGAAATGCGCCCTGATTCGGGAACAGGCTGTAGTTGAACGAAGTTCCCCCCGTTCTGCTTTTATCAAATACCTGCATGGCACTATAGTACTGATCATATGTCTTGCCTGCTTCACTACGAGTGGCGAGTCCAAATCCGATTCGTTGCAGTTGTGGACTCAAAATCCAGCGCCTGTGACCCAATCGATCAATATTGGAGGCATCCGAATCATTCATATAGGCCTGAATGCTGTTTGTCAGGACGTTATTCTTTGCACTGCTGGTAACGTACAGATTGGAGCTGCTGGCAGACTTTGAACCGGTGTCAAAGAAATCCTTTGGCATATCTCCTGGTTGTTTTGGAGAATGGGACAGGTATCCACCCGTGGAGACCACAACAGCCCCATGCTGGGCTTGACGATTCAATGCCGGATCAAGGACAAGATCGCCCTGTAGCCCCGTGATAAAACGATAAAAGTTGGCTGCATTCAGCCCTTGTTCCAGATAGGCGTCACTTACCACACCAGCAGAGTAGGGAGCACTTGTCGAAGGTGTCTTTGTATACAGGGGAGATGTATCATTGCCATTCATCCACTGATTCCACTTTTGGACAATCTCCTGCTGACTTCGCTCAGGTAACAAACTGTCGACCTGTTCCGCATGTGCCGCTTGAGCACCCCATAACAGAAACAGCAAACCTGCCAAGGGCAGAGTGAACAATGAATGTATTTTATTTTTCCGGTAAACCATGTTTCCAACCCCTCTCATATCTGAACGTACGAAGAACATATGCATGTTCAGCATTATGGTATATTCATCGACATTACAGCTGGTTTTGCTTAGAGCCAGGCATGAGAGCATAAGGCCGAGCATGTGAAGGAGGATGTTTAAATTAGGGAGTTGGTGGTTCATTTGTTAAAAAAAGAGCACAGGCCACCCCGCTGATTCGGGACAGCTTATGCTCTTTTTACATATGTATCTACTTTTTAGTCGAGACTCAGGTCGAAATCAGGCTCACACATATAATCTAATGGGTACAGATCATCTCGTGCCGAGATTAATGCACGGAAATGAAGATCCCTGATACCGTGCTCAGTTACGCTTTCATCTGAGCGATTGGAGACAAGTTCAGCTACCACAAATACGTCTTCTGCGAGGTTACATTTAAAAAGAACATTTTTCGGATGAATGACTTCCTCCAGGTAACTGTACGTCATCACGTGAAATGTTTGTCCACGCCAGTTTGTCTTGATCACTTTATAGGACTGTGTGCGAACCAGATCCAGATAACGTTCCAGCTGGAACGTATGCTCAAATTGCGTAATATAACCTTTTTTATCTACATCAATCGTAAATTCGACATCATAGCTCACATGCATTTCATCTTTATAAGTTCCGTTCATAACCTTCATGTTGTCAAAGTGTAATCCGAATTCCGGATCATCCACATAGGGAATGGTAATGAGTTCGGGGTCAACATAATCTGTGATCTTGCTGTTACTGGAAGGTGGGGTGTAATACTTCGATGGCTGAAGATCAATCGATCCAATCATGCTTCCAGGAAAACCGGGGCTGCAAGTTATTCGCATATTCATCTCCTTAGTTGTTGGTCAGTAGTTAGACGAACGACTAGGGAGAAAGTTGCACCAGAATAAGGAAATGAAGGACGGGAAGAACCCAGTATGTCTATCTCCCAACATCGAGCAGGAACGAATGGTAGGTAAATATTCTTTTAAGTCATGAATCGCACGTCTACTTCTGTTCCTGCTACTTTCATATGACCAGTAGCACCGGCGCTATTTCCAATCGTTCTGCTCTTTTGATAAAGTATCTGTAGGACATAACGGAGATACATCTCAAGTATGAGACAACATGAATGGGTCATGGAGAACCGTGCCCCGTATCGCTCTCGGAGAGGAGTCCATCTAATGAATGTGAATGATAATGTGATCGAACAACAGTCCCTTACCTTTGTGGGCATCAAACGAACGTTCTCTTGTGTGGGTGGAGAGAATTTAAGAGAAATTCCTAAGATGTGGCAGGATGCTTTGGCAGACGGCATTGAGGAACTTTTAAACGGGTTCAATAACGGAGCTATTCCCGGTCTGGTGGGCATCTGTGTAGATCAGAGAGAGCTGAAGGATAATCAAATGGAGTATTGGATTGCTACCTCTTACTCAGGTGAAGTGCCTGAAGGTTTGGTGTCCATCGAACTTCCTGCGTCCCATTGGGTCGTATTTGAAGCTGATGAACTAGAGCCGGAAGCGATACAACGGTTGTGGCACTATATTATGACAGAGTGGTTTCTTTCCACTTCATATCAGCATGCAGGGATTCCAGAACTTGAAGTGTACAGAGGTGATGGCATACCTCCCCAAGTCTGGATACCTGTAAAATCACTATAAGAGGTTGTTCAAAAAGTCCGCTTTTGATTACGAAGGATGCCTAGAGGCATCATCAGCATTGAATATGGAATTCAGCCGAAATGTCCGTTGCTCACGTAGTTTCCCTACGCTCCGCTACTCCATTTCTAGCTTCATCCCATCTTCTCGGTACTGAAAACCAATCTTTTTGAACAGGTATTGTGAGCAAAATTGAATTAGGAGGTCTGCGATGTTATCCAATAAAGTGATTGATCATTGCCAGGAGCAAGGCTGGTGGCATGAAGATGTTCCAGCAGCCTACGAAGAAGCATTGCGGAAGCTTGGAATTGATCTTCAATCGGATTTTGCACAATTTTATTTACATGCAGAGGATGGACCAACTTTCTACAGCAGGCATCAGGAGTTGTATCAGATCTGCTGGTTTATGGAGAACACCGTGTATATGGAAGACATGAATGTAGCACAGCTTACACTGGGACTTCCCGAGGCGTATATTCCACTGGACAGTTTTGAAGGTGAAGGTGGATTTTTCTACAACCGTCAGACGGGAGAAGTGGTGCTGGTGGAACTGGGCGAATCGATTGAACGGTTTCTTAATGGTGAGAGTGAGCCGCAGTGGGCTGATTTCAATGCTTTTCTGGAGTGGTATTTCGTTCTAGAGGAGGATACGGTGCAATGAAAGATCTAACACCGGAACATGTCGAACTGGAGCGACAAATTGTAGAAACGGTAGAAGCCGGTAATATGCTGGATGAGACGCAGCAGCATGAACAAGCACTTATCTATTATGATCAGGCATGGGGCATGTTGCCCGAGCCGAAGATGGAATGGGAGATTGCAAGCTGGATTGCATCCTGTCATGCGAATGCACATATCGATCTGAAGCAGTATGGACTGGCGAAGCCGTGGGCTGAGATATCGTTAAGTACGCGGAGTTCGGATAGAAGTACAAGTCCGTTGATCGATCTCGGTATGATCTGCATAAGACTTGAACAGCATGACGAGGCGTATTCGTATCTGCATCAGGCGTATGAGTTCGGCAGAGAGCGTGCATTTCAGGGAAGCCCGAGGGACGTGTTGAGTTATTACATTGAAGAGCGGGCTAAGCGCAAGTAGAGTGATTCCGACCAGACCATGAAACAAAAAGGGTACCCCGGTTTGGCCAAAATATGACCACAGGAGTACCCTTCGATTATTACGGGATGTTTGGCTTCATCTAATCCGAAATGTTACGCGTATAGTATTCAATAATATCCTTACGACGGATAATACCGAGGAAGACACGATCGACATCCACCACGGGCACAAAATTTTGGTCTGCTGCAAGTGTCAGCATATCCTCCATTTCAGCCTCAATGAATACACATTCATTATATACCCGATTGTTAATCTCATGGACCTGAACCTGATCCATCGTATCAAAAGTCAATCCGGGTGTATTTCGCATTTTCCATAACAAATCGCCTTCGGACAGGGTCGCAACATATTTTCCATCCTGGTCAATCACGGGAATGGCGGTGTAGTGTTGCGATTCCAATTGCTCAATAGCATCTTTCATGGAAGCGGTAGACTTGATATAGGCCACTTCGGCTTTGGGGAGTAAAAAATAGCTGATTTCCATCATCGGGCTCCTTTTCAGCCTTTTGCATAGCAAAAAAGCTTTAGTATGTAATCTCACTCTCCTTATTTAAACATATTATGTGAGCTTTCGGCTATTTTTAATGATAAATTCGTCAGATTTGTTTCATTGTTTAAATGGCTCTGGAAATCTATAGTGTATATTAGAGGTGATGTAACCATGAAATCCAAACGTAAATTAATGTACGGACTGCTGCCCATCTTGTTTGCAGGTGGAATCGGAATGTATCTATACATGCAGAATAACAAAGAAGCAGAGGCCAAACCCCAGACTACCGTGAATCAGTACATAGAGCATCTGCAAAAAAAAGAATTTGACCAGTTGTACACCTTGATGACACCTGCTTCGCTGCAAGAGTCGGGCATGAACAAAGAACAATTTGTTGAGAAATACAATGCGATCTATTCGGGTATGGAAGTATCCACCGTCAAGGCGGAGGTTAAACCTGTGGAGGTTGCCGAAACGACTTCCGATGGCAGTAAGACCGATGCAGAGAAACAAAACCCGGATACGTATGAGGTGGATTACAACCTGCAACTGACAACTTTTTTGGGTGAAGTCAGTGAGACGCATACATTAAAACTGGTCCGGCACGAGCTTGAGGACGGGGGCAAAAACTGGCAAATTAACTGGCAGCCTTCGCTGATCCTGAATGACATGGCTAAGGGCAGTAAGGTACGAGTGAGGACACTGTTCCCCGATCGTGGAGACATTGTGGATCGTGATGGTTTGCCGCTCGCTACCACGGGGACGATGAATGAATGGGGCATTGTACCTGAGAAACTTGGTGATAACCCGGACCAGATGATTACCCGAATCGCGAGCCATTATCAGGTTTCGGAAGATGCCATTCACAAGGCGCTTGCGCAGACATGGGTGAAGCCGGAGTATTTTGTCCCGATTGGTTCAACGGAGGAGTTTGACGTGCCAGAATCTTTAAGCGGGGTTACGATGCAAAGCAAGGAAATCCGCTATTATCCACTCGGCGAGGCGGCTGCGCACCTGATTGGTTACGTGCGCAAAGCCACCAAGGAAGATCTGGATAAGGATACGGAAGGGTATTATCGCGCAGAAGATTGGATCGGCAAAGCGGGTTTGGAGCAGTCCATGGAGAAACAGCTGCGTGGTGAACGTGGTGGTCTGATCGAAATCACCGATGAATCCGGTAACTCTCGTTCTGAGCTTATTCGCAAGGATGCTGTAGATGGACAGAATGTACAACTGACGATTAGCTCCAAACAACAAAAGAAATTGTATCAGACATTATCCAGTGGTGGAGATGCCGGTGCAATGGTTCTAATGAATCCGACGGACGGCAACCTGCTGGCGTTGGTCAGTGCGCCTTCCTATAACCCGAACAAAATGGTCACAGGACTTACTCAGGCAGAATGGGATGCTTATTCGGCGAATGAGAAGCTTCCTTTTATCAACAGAGTCACTACCCGGTATGCACCAGGATCAACCTTCAAAGCGATTACAGCCGCAGCGGGACTGCTGGAGAAGGTGACTACAGCGGACAAAACCCATGATATCTCTGGCTTGCAATGGCGTAAAGACGATAGCTGGGGCGGTTATTATGTTAAGCGTGTGAAGAGTTTATCCCCGGTTAACATGGTCGATGCTCTGGTGTATTCGGACAATATTTACTTTGCGATGGAAGCGATCGAGATGGGTAGCGCCAAGTTTATTGATGGGATCAAGAAGTTTGGTTTTGGCGATAACTTTGGACTGGATGAACTGTATCTGAAGCCAAGCCAATATGCCAACGAAGCACATCTGGATCTGTCTTCCGAGGTATTACTCGCTGATACGTCCTACGGGCAAGGGGAGATGTTAATGTCCCCGATACATCTGGCGTCGTCATTTACACCTTTTATTAATGAAGGGAAACTGGTGAAACCTGTTCTGATCGAGGGAAAAGAAAGCACTGACCCTGAGGTAATCATTACTCCGGAAGCCGCAAATACGGTTAAGGATGCTTTGGGAGAAGTTGTTTCCCGGCAGGGAGGCACCGCCCATACCTTGAATTCAATTCCTGGAGGACTCGCGGGCAAGACGGGAACAGCGGAACTGAAAGCGAAGAAGGGAGAGAAGGGGCAGGAAAACGGATTTTTCGTAGTGTTTGATACCGACTCTCTGACCTTCCTGTTATCCGCTGTAATTGAAGAGGTGAACGGCCGAGGTGGAAGCCACTATGTCGTGGATAAATTAAAGCCTTTTTTGGAAAAGTTGGAGATTACGCAGTAAATCCGATTTAATATATAGCCTCGCAAACATCATAAAAAGACCCGGTCACCATGTTATAGTTCGAACATGAGACTGGGTCTTTTTTAGTTTCATTTTATTCAATATGGGATCATTTATTTCCTTGCAGTGATCATGAAGCGTGCCGAGTTGGTACGAATGCCCTTCTCGTCGTGATGTTCATTCACAAACTGCTGGAATCGCTCGAAGTCAGTGTCTACCTTTCCGAAATCAGGAATGATGGGTGCATGGGTTAGGAGAAACATCAAATCTTCAGGTGTAGCGTAATGCTCCACCACATTATATTCACGGGCCTGAATGTCATGGAAACCTGCTCTTTGAAGTTCATGCTTGTATCGTTCCATCAATGTGCCAGGTTGAATGCCAAGACTCTGTCCACGGCCAAAAGCTTCTGAAAGGTTGGATTTATCATGTTCGCTGACCTGCTGGGTTAGAAATACTCCACCCTGAGCAAGAACCCTAAATACTTCTGAAGCAGAGAATCTTGAGTGTCTGGAAGATACCACATTAAAGAAGCAATCTGGAAAATCCAGTTTTTCTGCGTCCATATGAAGAAAGCGTACATTGGAATGACCGCCCGTAGCCTGAAGATTATGCTGTGCGGTCTCAATCATTCCTTGAGCGAGATCAATTCCCACCAGCAATAAAGTTTCTTCCGCAATGGACAGAATGGCTTCTCCACCACCTGTTCCAATATCCAGCAACAGATCGGACGATCGCGTATGGCGAACAACTTCCTCATAGAAGTTCCATCCGATGTTCTCCGAGACAACGTTCATGGAGCTGAAGTTCCAGCCATTCGTCCGGCCTACGCGTTCATAAAAGTCAGCGTAATCTATTTTGTTTTTCATTTTCATATTCCTCCAATGTGAGTTTGTTTGAACAGGACAAGAGAGTTGTGCCAAATCGTTCTAATGTAAATGGTCGAATAGGATCAAATGGACAGACGTGTCCCTTGATAGCTGGTACGCGTTTTGACCCAGCCCGACGACTAATTACTTCGAACAATACGGAGCAACATCCGTGTCACCTCACAAGTTGGAATGTCTCCATTATATTCAATTGACAGCGTATTCGCGAGGTGTTATTTTGAGGTGGAATGTATTCTATGAGTTCGAGGTGATCAATGGTGGCTATTCGTGCTAAGCAGATTTTTGTCAATTTACCTGTTCAAGATTTAAAGAAATCCGTTGAGTTTTTTACAAAGGTGGGATTTGAGTTTGACGCCAATTTTACGGACGAGTCTGCTACTTGTATGATCATCGGGGAAAATATTTACGCCATGCTTCTGGTGGAGGAACGTTTCCAATCCTTCATTTCGAAAAAAATCTCCAATGCCGCCGATACAACCGAAGTCATCGTTGCCCTGTCTGTAGATAGCCGTGAGCAGGTAGATGTAATTGTACAAGCTGCCCTCGATGCAGGAGGGAAGCCATCCAACGAACCACAGGATCACGGATTTATGTACGGATGGAGTTTTCAGGATCTGGATGATCACCTGTGGGAAGTTTCCTATATGGATCTCAGCGCTTTTCCTTCCGAGTAATAAACTGAAAATAACTAGAGCCTTCCTAGATTAATAGGAAGGTTCTTTTGCATCCAGTATGACTCGTTTAAACATGAGATCTACAGAATATATGGTGTAATATTCCTTTTTACTATATGATAAATATCGATTCATGTTGGTGTTTTTTAGCAATTGATGCGATAGGCGAACCCCAGGAAAGCAAAGTATACATATGTTCTTAAGTGGAGGGATCAGGGTGTATTGTCATGTATGTGGGACCAAAAACAGTCCGGCGGATAACACGTGCAGAAAGTGTAGTACCAAATTGAAAGAACCAAGCTCTACAGAGGAGCAGATCTGGGCAGAAACAGCCATAGACATGGATAAAGGAACGCAAAAAGCACTTGATTCGTTGTCCCGTCAGCAGCAACCGGCTTCCAAACAGGGAAATACGGGACAAGGTCTTGCATTTAGCTGGATTATTCCCATACTTCTGGCAGTAGTTGTAGGAGCTTTGCTAACGTATTATTACAAGCAGGAAACAGGTATAAATGCAGAGGTTAAATCACTGCACCAACAGGCGGAACAGGCTGCACTAGAGGGAAAATATAAAGAGGCTCTCCAACTGCTGGACAGCGCTCTAACGAAACGACCGAACTATGATGCACTTATACAGGATCGGCAAATTACGGCGAAGGCGTTCAACATGATGAATCAGTTGGATGAGGCGTCCACAAGTTTGAAGACAGGAAAGCTGTCCGCAGGAGACAAGACCATTCAGGCTGTAGCCAAAGCGTTGATGGAGCGGGAAGAACCTATTTTTGCCAAAGTGCGTGCCGCATTCAACAACAGAAAGGTAACGCTGGCCGTATTGAAGGTGAAAAAGGAAATCGACAGTTTGACAACAATTGAGGCACTAGCCGAGAAGTTGGACACTATATCAGACCTGAAAGGCAAGGAAGCTGAGACGGTAGAGAAGCAAATTGTCGACAAGCTCGCAAGCATAAGTTATAAAGAGGCGGAACAGCAAGTAAAGCAAAAGAATTTCACAATTGCGTTACAAACGGTTGACCAGGGATTGTCCTATGCGCCGGAAAATGAAAAACTGACTTCGTATCGTGAACGGGTGCTCAGTGAAAAAAAGGCATTTGAAAAAGCGGAAGCGGATCGGATTCAACTGGCGGAGCAACAGGCTGCAGAAGAAGATCTGATGAATCGAACGGCGGCAGTAAGTGTCGTGAACGTTGATGCGACGCTTGATATGTACGGGGATCTTTATATTAGCGGTTCATTGATCAATAATGCAACTCGTCCGATCTCTTCCGTTACAGTTTTAATTGATATTTATAATATAGACGGTATATACCTGGGCCAAACTTATGCAGATGTGTATCCAAGCTGGCTGGATGTGGGGGAAGAAGGTGTTTTTGAAACCTATTATTATGGTGTGTACGAGGAAGCGGAAATCTCTGTTGTGAATGCAACGTGGTATCTCGAATAGGAGGACAGGTTGGAATGACCAAACGAACATGGAGTACGATCATATCCAGTGCTATTATCATTGGTGCTGGAGCAGGAGGCGTGTTCTGGATACACCAGCATTCAGCAGATCAGTTGCAGGATGGGCCCAGACTGGCAGTTGTTGCCGCGAAGGAAACGGAAAATGCGGCAGCGACGACTGCCTCCAAGCAACCTGTGAAGAAGACACGCAAACAGATTATAGAAGAAAGCCAGAAGAAAGTTGTAACGATCGAGAGTAGCAGCGGATTGGGCTCCGGTTTTCTCTACAATGATCAGGGAGATGTCGTGACCAATGCACATGTGGTGGAGGGGGCGAATGAAGTAACTATTCGGACCTTGAACCATGAGGAATATAAGGGGACGGTTATTGGTATTGGGAATGAAACAGACGTAGCTGTAGTCAGGGTTCCTGATTTGAAAAAAGTTAAGCCGTTAATCATCGCCAAATCCAAAGCTGAGACCGGAGACGAGATTCTGGCATTGGGTAGTCCACTTGGGCTAGAGAACACCGTAACAACCGGAATCATCAGTGGATTGGGGCGTAGCTTTGAAATAGCACCTTACATCTATAGTAACCTCTATCAGATTTCTGCACCAATAACCCATGGCAACAGTGGTGGACCACTCATTAGTGCGGAGACTGGTGAAGTGATCGGCATTAATTCGGCGGTCGTGGAACAGGAGGGGGGAATAGGATTCAGTATCCCTATGACTAGTGTGCTCAAGCAGGTGCAGGCGTGGTCCAAAAATCCTTCTGGCACAACGTCGGTACGGACGGCTGGAGATACTCACTTGGGTTCAGCCACTAAGACATTGCAAGCAGAAGGAATTGTAACGGACTTTTATACAAGCCTTAATCTGAGTGATTATGTCACCGCTTATGCACTGCTCGGAAGCGAGTGGCAGAGTGCTACAACATATGCCAAGTTCAGAGAAGGATATCTGAATACAAGTGAGGTGACCATCAGTGAGGTATCCTCGGTCAACAAAGGCGATGACGAGATGGAAGTGAAGGCAATGATTACAGCAAATGAACGCAAAGATGGGGAATATATAATATCGCAATATCGGGTCGAGTATCAGTTGGGTTATGAGAATGGTCAACTGAAAATATTGCATGGTAAAGGTAAAAAAGTGAAATGATTGTGGAGGGAGAGTGGGCATGCGTGTCAATTCTCCTTTTTCATTGCTTATATTGGGTGCATCTGTTAAAATACAGAACGAATGTTCAGTATGGATGGGACGGAGTGAAATGGAATGAATATGAATAAAAAGCAACTTCAAACCGAGCAGACCAAGAAAAAACTTGCGGATGCTTCCAAAGCCCTTTTTGTACAAAAAGGTTATAAAGCAACGTCCATTGAGGATATTGTAGCTGCGACGGGCAGCAGCAAAGGCAATATATATTACCATTTTAAAAGTAAGGAAGGTCTGTTCCTCTATCTAATCGATGAGTGGGACCGGGAGTGGGAAGAGAGCTGGGCGGCCAAAGAACATCTCTATCGCACCTCCACGGAGAAAATTTATGGTTTGGCGGAACAACTCGTCATGGATGATATGAATCACCCGCTGACGAAGGCAGCTGATGAGTTCTTCACAGGGGAAAAGAAAGAAAATGATATTGAGGAGCGGATCTCCTTAATGTTTGAGCGGCATATTCAATTTAATAAACAAATGATAGAGCAAGGCATTGAGAGCGGTGAGTTCAAAGCAGACAATGTAGATAATCTCGCGCTCATATTGGAAAGTACCATTATTGGCCTTAGTCAGATGTCACGGGGGATGGAACCTGATCAGGCTCTCGCTCTATATCGTCAGGCCGCTAGTGTATTCTTGCACGGGATTGCAAAAGATAAAGCTTAAGCAACATTTTGACAACTACGGAGGATGGAATCATGGCATTACTAACACGGAACAGGGGCGCATTGCTGCTGTTAATGTTTAATATTTTTCTCGTTTTTACAGGTATTGGTCTTGTTGTGCCGATCATGCCTGCGTATATGGATCTACTGCATATCACCGGATTCACGGTTGGATTGCTGGTAGCGGCATTTTCCTTCACCCAGTTTCTGTTCTCCCCGCTTGCGGGTCGTTGGTCGGATACATGGGGACGTAAAAAAATTATTGTTGGCGGCATGCTGATCTTTGCCGTATCCGAGTTTATGTTTGGTGCGGTCAATGCACCAGTCTTGCTCTTCGCAGCCCGGATGCTTGGTGGTATTGGTGCGGCGATGATCTTCCCGGCGGTTATGGCTTATACCGCAGATATTACAACAGAGGAAGAACGCGGTAAAGGTATGGGCTTGATTAATGCAGCCATTACAACTGGATTTATCATCGGTCCGGGAATTGGTGGATACATTGCGGACTTTGGCATTCGAATTCCATTCTACGCCGCAGGGGTTGCCGGGTTGCTGGCATCAATTATCACATTGATTATTTTGCCGGAATCCACGCGAAGCACAGGAGAACAAAGTAAACCTATCCCTGGTTTAACGAAGGTCAAAGCTCCGGGTATGGTATCCCAATTGCTGAATTCATACCGTGAACCGTACTTTTTCAGCTTGATTATTGTGTTTGTTATGGCATTTGGTCTGGCGAACTATGAGACGGTATTTTCACTATTTGTGGATCACAAGTTTGGCTTCACGACCAAAGACATTGCATTTATTATTACATTTGGCTCCATCGCGGGTGCGGTTGTGCAAGTATCTCTGATCGGTTGGTTGCTCAATCGGTTTGGTGAAAAGATGGTTATATCGGTCTGTCTGTTATTTGTAGCCGTATTTGTACTGTTGACCTTGTTTGTAAGTACGTACTGGATGATTCTTGTCGTAACGTTTATCGTCTTTCTGGGTATGGATATTTTACGTCCGGCGATCAGTACACAGATGTCCAAACTGGCACAAGAACAACAGGGCTTTGTGGCCGGACTGAACTCGGCTTACACCAGTTTGGGAAATATCGCAGGTCCAATCGTAGCTGGAGCACTGTTCGATGTGAATATTAATTATCCTTATGTTTCGGCAGCTGCCGTTTTGGCGATCTGTTTCCTGTTATCCCTACGAGTACTCAGAGGGGCCAAAGCGGTAAAACAACCGAAGGCTGAAATGTAATTTTATAATTGGAAAATAAAGCTTCCATTTCAATGCATCAACACCAAAAAAGTCGACTACACATGTTTCATGTGCAGTCGACTTTTTTTATTAGTGCGTATATTAACGAATTTCTCCATTCGTTTCAATCAGTTTTTGATACCAGTGGAAACTCTGTTTGCGGATACGTCTCAATTCCTTGATATCGAATTCCTCACGATCCACATAGATGAATCCATAACGTTTGCTCGACCCTTGATGTGTGCTGACCAAATCGATCGCAGACCAAGGGCAGAAGCCAAATACATCCACGCCGTCCGTAATAGCCAGTTGAATCTGTTCGATATGTTTATTGAAGAATTCAATACGATATGGATCGTTAACCACGTCGCCTTCCTCCAGTTTATCAAAGGCACCCAGACCATTTTCCGTAACAATCAATGGCAGATGATAACGGGAGTAGATTTGGCGCAGGGTAGAGCGGAAGCCCACCGGATCAATTTCCCAGCCAAACTCCGTTTTTTGCAGATTGGGATTCACAGTTCCTCTATATGCGCCCGGTTCACCTACGATTTCATGCTGATCTCCTGTATGGGAGAAGTCATTACCATCGTTCAGGCTTTCACCAACCGTTTGGGAAGTATAATAGTTAAACGCAATAAAGTCAGGGTTTCCTTGAGCCAGGATGTCCATATCTCCGTCTTCAATGACAGGCGTATATCCTTTCTCTTCGAGATAACTCCAGGCAATATGGTTATAACGTCCATATACCGCCATATCGAGATAGAGCCAGTTACGAATGGCAGCATAGTTATCAGCCGCGAGTGTGTCTTCTGGTTTGGAACTCGCCGGGTAAATTACACCGATATTGGGAGCTGGGCCAATCTTGGCTTCAGGCAGCATTTCATGACACAGGACCATAGCTTTAGCTTGAGCAACCAGCATGTGGTGATTTTGCTGATACAGTGTTTTTTGCGGATCAACAAGTGTTGTATCCAGTGTACCCAGAGAGCCAGGATGCAGGATTAGCATATTTTGCTCGTTGATGGTCAGCCAATATTTAACCCGATCTCCGTAGTTCTCATAAAGAGTCTTGGCATATTGTTCAAAAGCATCAATCGTTGCTCGGTTGGACCACCCGCCTTTTTCTTCAAGCGCATAAGGAAGATCGAAGTGATACATCGTCACAATGGGTTCAATACCGTATTTAATTAACTCATTAATGAGGGAATCGTAAAAGGCGAGTCCCTTCGGATTCACCTCACCCGCTCCTTGCGGATAGATGCGTGTCCATGCGATGGAGAAGCGGTAGGCTTTGAAGCCCATTTCGGCGAGCAACGCCACATCTTCTTTGTACATATGATAATGATCACTGGTTACCTTGAAGTCGGTTACGCCTTCCACATGATTCCCCATGTCGATGACAGAAGGGCCTTTACCATCTTCATTCCAGGCTCCCTCAATCTGATAGGCAGAGGTTGAACCTCCCCAGAAAAAATCTTTAGGAAATGGTTTCAGTTGAGTATGTTTCATGGTTAGTTCCTCCTAAATTGAATTCGTATGATATAAGTTGGGTCAGACAACGAGAGTCAAAAGGACATCATTTTTCTGTACATGCTCTTGAGTTGTTTCGAATACATCCACTTCCTGCTGCGTTAGAGTGACAATGACAGGTGTTACGGTTTCGTATCCGGCTTCCTTGATCTTATCGATGTCAAACTGGATCAACAGATCGCCCTGTCTGACGATATCACCTTCCTGAACGACAGGAGTGAAGTGTTTTCCCTTCAGCGCTACTGTGTTGATCCCAACATGAATCAGAATTTCCGTTCCTGCGTTGGTTGTTAACCCGATGGCATGTCCAGTCGGGAAGAGGGAAGTGACAACACCGTCTACCGGAGCGACAACTTCGCCAATCTCAGGGACAATCGCGACACCTTTGCCCATAGCACCAGTCGAAAAAGCCGGGTCATTAATGGTACTCAGTGCTACGGCTTTACCAGTAAGTGGGCTATAAATTTGTTCTTTCTTGTTCTCCGTTGTTTTGGTCTCAGGAACGACAGGAAGTTCAGCCTGCGTACTTTCAGCCGATGTGCTGGAGACAGAATCATTTTTCTCGGAACCTGTGTCTTTCGTTTTGCTTTCGTAACCAAACATCACCGTTAATACTGCTGCTACCGCAAAGGAGCAGGCAATCGCAATTACGTAGACAACCGTTGGTGTATAGACGGGAATGGCAAATATATTATGGAACACATAAGCGGTCATTTTAACACCAAAGTGACCATTGATGGCACCGCCGATCGCACCTGCGATAACCACGATAGGAATCACACGTTTATAACGCAGGATCAGACCATATACGATTGGTTCAGTGACTCCTGCAAGTAAACCTGTAAGGCTGGTTGAGCCAGCAAGAGTACGCAGGGTTTTGTTCTTTTTGGCTTTCAGGAAAATACCGAAGGCTACACCGATTTGTGCAAATACAGCTGCAGCAGCCATGGCTTCAATTGGATCGCCGCCAACCCCGATATTCTGTATCGTGATTGGAGTAAAGCCCCAGTGGAGTCCGAACACAACCATGAAGGTCATGAATCCACCCAGTACAACCCCTGATAATATACCGCTGACACCAATGAGCCAAGTTACGCCAGAGGAGATCCAGTCACCTACCGTGGTGCCGAATGGTCCAAAGGCCATTGCGGACAGCGGAACCATAATCATCAAAGCAATCATTGGTACAAGGAACAATTGCAGGTCTTTCAAAATGATTTTCTTGAGTAACTTATCCAGAACAGCGTAGATACTAATGGATATGAAGATTGGGAATACGCTTGCTGAATAATTCATCATGACAACCGGTATACCCAGGAACGATACATCTGAGCCCTTATCCATCAGCCCGGTGAAGCTCGGTTCCATCAGAGCGGCACCAATTACGCCAGCTACATAAGGATTGGCTTTCAGCTTCATACCCAGTGTGATGCCAAGGAAGATGGGCAAGAAATAAAATACAGCGTTGCCGGCAGCGGATAAAATCAGGTATGTGTCACTTGTGTCCGACATCCATCCGAGCATGGTCAGGACAGTCAGCAAAGCTTTTAGCATGCCTGATCCTGCCATAGCCGGGATTAATGGCGAGAAACTTCCGGATATAATTTCAAAAACTTTGGATAATAGCGAGGTTTTTTCCCCTGTAGACTCAGCCGATGAAGAGGAATCTCCTCCGAAATCCCGGTTTTTCATAATCTCCGCATATACATGAGCCACGTTACTACCGATGACAACCTGGAACTGGCCGCCGCTTTCGACAACGGTAATAATACCATCGTGTTTTTCCAGCGTTTCGCGTTCGGCCTTTTTCGAATCTTTCAGGTCGAATCTCAATCGGGTCGCACAGTGTACAAGACCGTTGATATTGGCTTCTCCGCCGAGGAGACGAACGATGTCATCCCCCATTTTTTTATGATCCATGTTCATTCTCCTTTGTTGTTAAGATTGCCTGAAAACAAAAAAATACCTAAACGAATGGCTATGATCATCGGAAAGATGACCTGTTGCCAATCATTTAGGTATCGCCTGCTTGAGCAGTAACAATCCTTGTCGTTAAGTTGTGAGACCTACTATATATGACGCCGAAATCGTTTGCAAGCTTTTTTATTCCGTGTCCAGCAACTCGTTACGGGAAGTGACACGTTGAATATGGATCGTCAAATACACCTTTTCATCAATGGACATGGCACTTTCAAACTTGTCTTCAAGGTACTGATTGATCCGTTGTGTGCATTCAAATGCCTTGCTATATTTGTCCTTCACCTGTTCATACAGAAAGTTATCTCCAGAAGCAAATTGCTCCTGTTCATTACTCAACATACGCTGCACAAAGTATTGCAGGTGGGTAATAAACCGGGAATAATTAAACGAATTTTCATCCAGGGCGATGTGGTAATGGTTGGTCACAATGTTGAAGATATCATCAATAACTTCTGTAATTTCAACGGTTTGTTTCATGCCTTGAGCATCTTGACGAGCGTTTACAAAATGCATCGCAATAAAGCTGGCCTCATGTTCATCCATTTGGATGCCGAATTGTTCCTTGATCAGCTCCACAGCGTTCATGCCAATCCCAAACTCCTTCTTGTAAAACTTCTTAATCTGCCACAAAAGGGAATTCTTCAGCCCGACGGATTTACGGTACCGGGTAATGGCAAACTGAATATGATCGATCAATGATATATAGATATTATCACTAAAAATATCGCCCATTTCCTTTTTGGCATGACCCACAATTTCGTCCGCTAACTTCAAATATTCAACCGATGTTTCCCTAATCAAATCGATTAATTTTTGTGGTATTTTATCCGATTTAAGCACAAAGGTTTTTTCGATTTTATCCTCATCCACAGGCTGTCCATTTTTCTTTTTGAAGCCAAGACCGTTGCCAATGACAACAAATTCGTGACCAACCTGGTTCTCAGCCCGGATGACATTGTTGTTAAAAATCTGACGGATGATCATATATGTGTTTCACCTCAATTGGTCGTAATAAAAACAAAAAACCCAAACTAAGGCTTAATAGACAGCCTTGGTTTGGGTATCGCCTGCTTACCAGTAACAATCCCGAAGAAGACGCAGCTTCCTCTTTCAATTATGTCCACTATACCGCTTTCATAACAGAATAACAATACAATGATTTATGGAAATGGACGTAAAGACGTGGATTTTTGGTATAATAAGAAATGCTGGAAGTGAATTAGATGGGCTGGGTTGCATAATAAGTTACCGAGGACGGTCATTTTTAAGCATATACAGGATTATTGGAGTGATAACATGAGCAATGCAAAAGGAAAAGGCGGCACCGGCCGTGGTACGGGTAAAAAAGGATGGAACCGTTGGCAAGCCGCTGCTAACCGGGCGAAAAGTGCACCGAAGCCTTATAAAAGTAAAGGCACAAAGAAGAAGGACGATACCGAAACTTCAAGTGGCAAGCCCGAGTAAGTGTGGCTTGACGATGCCAGAGGAGAGAGCTGCCTGACTAACGGGTGGGTCTCTTTTTGCTTGAAAAGATAAAAAATTAAATTGACAGTAATGTAAATATGGTAATAATATAGAGCTTACGCAAATTAGATGGTAGTGCTACTATATAGAGAAAGGAGCAACAGCATGCCTGTTAATATGGATGAAAATCCACTTGGACTGATTCTGTCACGGACGTATCTGGCATACAAAAAAACAACAACCAGAAATCTGAGTGAACAGGATATTACTCCGGAACAATTTGCAGTCTTGAATGAATTGAGCAAGGCTGGAAGTCATATATCACAGAAAAAACTGGCTGAATTAACAGTGCGGGACCAGACAACGGTAGGCAAAATTATAGACAAGTTGATTCGCAAAGGTCTGGTGACAAGAGAAGAAGATCCACAGGATCGCAGAGCGGTTTTGCTTTGTTTGACGGCGGAAGGACTGGAAATGAATAACGTTCTGACACCAAAGGCAAAACAGCAAGAGCAAGAGGCACTCGCCGAATGTTCCCCTGAAGAGCTTGAAGCATTCATGAATGTAATGAATCGCATCTATGAAAAGATGAAATAAATTTTTTTGAGCAATTATGTGCATGTGCATATATATGTAGTGCAATTATTTTAATTTTAACTAACGGGAGTCGTGAACGAATGAGAAGCTTCAAAGATTTTCTTGAAGTGCCACAGACAAAAATAGGATTGGTTTTTGCATTGATTGTTCCGCTGTTATTTGTTGTGATCTGGATGACGGGTTATCATCAAGCCACGGAGAGAGTGGATCAACTTCAAGTTGCTCTGGTGAACGAAGACGGGACACAGGGAAAAGAGGTGCAGAAGCAGATTGAAACGCTCGCGCCTTTCCATGTCAATGTACTGGGTTCTGCCGAGGAAGCTGAGCAACAGATGAATGCAGGTAACTATGCGATGGTTATTGTTATTCCGGAAGGATTCACTGACCAGATTGCAGGAGGCACAGAGGCGAGCTTACCCTTTTATATCAATCAGGGAAATGCCGATGTAGCCAAATCCATTGTGGAACATGCTGCGACCGGAATGACTGCACAAATGGGTCAAGGGATTCTGGAATCCAAGGTTCAAGTGACACTCAATAACGATAGTATAAACAGCGATGAACTGAGTGCAGCTATTGGACAAGCGATGGCGAAGATGAATGAAGGGCCTGTGAAGGCTGAAATTAATAAAACGAACAGCGTGAGTGATTTTGCAACATCGATGCTACCCATGATTCTGGGTTTTATCACCTATATTGCTTCGATGACCATGAATATTCAGTTCAATATTACGTCGAATATCATGAAACGTACCCATTCCAAATGGGAAATCTTCTGGGGACGGCAATTGCTGTTATTGTGTATAGCTGTGATCGTTCCTCTGATTGTGGATACAGTTGCTCTTCAGTTCACGGATGTTGCGAGTTCCTTCGGCGCTTTGTATCTGTATCATGTGCTGGTGAGTCTGGCTTGTATCTGTTTTACACAAATGAGTTTTGCCCTGTTTGGCAATGCAGGCCCTCTATTTAATGTAGCGATGGTTCCACTCCAGTTGATGACAGCAGGAAATATCATTCCAGCCGAGATGCTGGCGCCATTCTACCGTTATATCGGTAACTTTCTGCCCGCTTCCAATGGGGTACAGGGATTTATGCGTTTGATCTATAGTGGAGAAGCAGTGGGGGTATACATGGTTCATCTTCTGTTGATCTCGATTATTACGTGGGGAATTACGTTGCTGCGAGTTGGCATGCAAAAAGCAGGTAATGGACAAATGACGATGACGCCTCCAGCATCAGCACAGGCACAACATTAAGAGTTTCCATCTATATATAATGTAATAACACACACAAGAAAGTGGTTCACGTATAGTTATATGCGTGCATCACTTTCTTTGTGTATCTTCTATAATACTTCTACTTATACTCGTGGTAACTTACAGTGCCCCCAGTAATTTTGCATGACCTTGATAAAAGGACAACCTAAATTGAGCATATTAATGAAGCTAAAATATAAGAGAGGAGATGTAGGCTAATAAGTTTAAAATCAATTGGACATGTATTGCGATGTATGAATGGAAAGAATGTCATTTAAGCTATAATAAACTTTACACTTGGATAGAGGAGAGCAACACAGTAAAGGTAGTTGATTTGTAGTAAATGAATTTTATTGAAATTAAGTATTGTAATTAATATCTATACGTGATATATTATTAATCCGGCCAAGAAAACACGGTTTAACACTGGTGCGGCAAGCAAATCAAATAAGCTTCGAAAGAAACTTGAAAAAAAAGAGCTTGCAAAGTTGGTTCGGACATGATATTATATAAGAGTTGCTGAAGAGAAAAACATTCGGTAACAAAACAAGTTTGATCTTTGAAAACTGAACAACGAGTGAGTAAACATTCTGCTTGCAGAATGAAACGCGAAAGTTTGAAACAAGCCTTGGCTTGAATCGACTGGAGCATAAATGAGATTTTTAATCTCGTCAGATTCAAAATGAGCTTATCGCTCTTTTCAATACTTTATTGGAGAGTTTGATCCTGGCTCAGGACGAACGCTGGCGGCATGCCTAATACATGCAAGTCGAGCGGACTTGAAGAGAAGCTTGCTTCTCTGATGGTTAGCGGCGGACGGGTGAGTAACACGTAGGCAACCTGCCCTCAAGTTTGGGACAACTACCGGAAACGGTAGCTAATACCGAATAGTTGTTTTCTTCGCCTGAAGGAAACTGGAAAGACGGAGCAATCTGTCACTTGGGGATGGGCCTGCGGCGCATTAGCTAGTTGGTGAGGTAACGGCTCACCAAGGCGACCCCCCCCCCCCCCCCCCCCCCCCCCCCCCCCCCCCCCCCCCCCCCCCCCCCCCCCCCCCCCCCCCCCCCCCCCCCCCCCCCCCCCCCCCCCCCCCCCCCCCCCCCCCC
>NZ_LELF01000004.1:0-213 GCF_001029205.1 Paenibacillus sp. VT-400
GGGGTGATGGCGTGCCTTTTGTAGAATGAACCGGCGAGTTACGTTCCCGTGCAAGGTTAAGGTGAAGAGCCGGAGCCGCAGCGAAAGCGAGTCTGAATAGGGCGAATGAGTACGTGGACGTAGACCCGAAACCGGGTGATCTACCCCTGTCCAGGGTGAAGGTGCGGTAACACGCACTGGAGGCCCGAACCCACGCATGTTGAAAAATGCGGG
>NZ_LELF01000040.1:0-215 GCF_001029205.1 Paenibacillus sp. VT-400
CCTTGAAGACGACGAGGTAGATAGGCTGGGGGTGGAAGTGCAGCAATGCATGGAGCTGACCAGTACTAATCGGTCGAGGGCTTATCCAATAGCAAGTGATAATTCGCATGTTTCGTTTCGAATCTAGTTTTCAGAGAACGATCTCTGAAATGTAAGCTACGCGTTTGGTGGCGATGGCGGAGGGGTTCCACACGTACCCATCCCGAACACGACCG
>NZ_LELF01000041.1:0-463 GCF_001029205.1 Paenibacillus sp. VT-400
TCTGCGCCAAAACAGACGAAATTACCGATATAAAGCTGATCAATCGGCTTCTCAGGCGTTGCAGGCTTGTCATGTAAATAACGTACTACACAGCGCTCAAAACCTTGATCCCAATAGGCTGAATAGTAGGAATAATTCCCTTTAATATGAATATTCGGGTTCTTCACAGTTTTTGAGATGAACTCGAATTCACACCAATGATTCACAGGCGAATTAATTAACTTTTCAGACATAGAGGCAAGAACAATAAGGAATGGGTCATTATACCGAATTGTGCTGCAAGCTGAATTAACAATCTCAATCTAGTCCGTGAAGAAAATTTTAAAGTAAATGCTGATCTAAGTGCTTTGAGGGATACGGGCAATGACTTTAATTTCAAAATCAAAACCAGCCAGCCAGGTCACGCCCACAGCTGTCCAGTTCGGATAGGGCTTTTGCGTAAAAATCTGGTCTTTAACTTTCA
>NZ_LELF01000042.1:0-395 GCF_001029205.1 Paenibacillus sp. VT-400
GTGGAAAAGCAGATCGCCGACCAGGCCAAAGTGCACCAGATGAGCGAAGCGGATGTGGTGAGCCAGGTGCTGCTGCTGAAACAGGCGGTGAAAGAATTTGTGCCCGTGGAAATTCTCGGGCAGCTGGCCCTGTTCCTGGCTGCCGACGGTGCTACCACACTTACGGGCGCCGCACTGCCGGTAGATGGAGGCTGGAACGCGCAGTAAAAAATTACCGGGCAGAGGTAGGCATTCTGAGATTATTTGAGTAATTTAATAGTACCATGCTTTACCTCGCCCGGCTTAAAAAATATCTCAGAACCCAGCCACTGCTCCGCCGTATCTTTTTCTCCTTTTATTTTCGCCTTTTTGTTTTAGACTTCAAGAAAAATCATTTTTTGGTAGTGTTATGGCTG
>NZ_LELF01000043.1:0-575 GCF_001029205.1 Paenibacillus sp. VT-400
GAAACTGCCTCGGGGAGCTGTAAGCAAGCTTTGATCCGGGGGTGTCCGAATGGGGAAACCCAGCTGGGGTAATTTCCAGTTACTCATAACTGAATACATAGGTTGTGCAGAGGCATACCAGGGGAACTGAAACATCTAAGTACCCTGAGGAAGAGAAAACAATAGTGATTCCGTCAGTAGCGGCGAACGAACGCAAAATAAATTTCAGCCATAAAAAAACCCACTCAATCGGAGTGGGCTTTTTCAGAATATGGTGGCTATGACGAGACTTGAACTTGTGACCCCCGCATTATGAGTGCGGTGCTCTAACCAACTGAGCTACATAGCCTTAAACTGTGCGCGCATTATGGGATTTTCTGTAAATCACGTCAACCCCATATTGTGCTGTTTGATCAAAATTTGTTGAAGTGAGCCGATAAGCCGGGTTCTGTCGTGAACGATCATTCCTCTAGGCGCACAATCACTCATGCGCTCAAGCGACCTACCCGAATCCAGCATGGGCCATGCCTAATGGATTCCTATTTGGTCTTGCTTCCGGTGGGGTTTACCTCGCCATGAACTGTTACCAGCCATGC
>NZ_LELF01000044.1:0-480 GCF_001029205.1 Paenibacillus sp. VT-400
ACTCACTCGTTGCTCAGTTTTGAGAGTTCAAACTCTCAAACGTTTGGTGGCGATAGCGAAGGGGTTCCACACGTTCCCATCCCGAACACGACCGTTAAGCCCTTCAGCGTCAATGGTACTTGGACCGCAGGGTCCTGGGAGAGTAGAACGCCGCCAAGCGTAACCCATTTTGGGTTCAAATAGTATATGTAATGTGGGCCCTTAGCTCAGTTGGTTAGAGCGCACCTCTGATAAGGGTGAGGCCGGTGGTTCGAGTCCACCAGGGCCCACCATCTATACCTTTAAACTTTATATGGGGCCATAGCTCAGCTGGGAGAGCGCCTGCCTTGCAAGCAGGAGGTCAGCGGTTCGATCCCGCTTGGCTCCACCAAAAAATTTCATCTATTTGGCTTGTTCTTTGAAAACTAGATATCGAAACGAAACAAACGCGAATTAGAACATTCCTTTAAGCTGAACTTGTGCAAACAAGTCAAGTGTATA
>NZ_LELF01000045.1:0-399 GCF_001029205.1 Paenibacillus sp. VT-400
CAATATGAGCGTGCTGGTCGCCACCGCCTATATGGAAGAGGCCGAACGCTTCGACTGGCTGGTAGCGATGAATGCCGGAGAAGTGCTGGCAACTGGCAGCGCCGAAGAGCTACGGCAGCAAACGCAAAGCGCTACGCTGGAAGAAGCATTTATAAATCTGTTACCGCAAGCGCAACGCCAGGCGCATCAGGCGGTAGTGATCCCACCGTATCAACCTGAAAACGCAGAGATTGCCATCGAAGCGCGCGATCTGACCATGCGTTTTGGTTCCTTCGTTGCCGTTGATCACGTCAATTTCCGCATTCCACGCGGGGAGATTTTTGGATTCCTTGGTTCGAACGGCTGCGGTAAATCCACCACCATGAAAATGCTCACCGGACTGCTGCCCGCCAGCGAAGG
>NZ_LELF01000046.1:0-526 GCF_001029205.1 Paenibacillus sp. VT-400
TCGCCCTATTCAGACTCGCTTTCGCTGCGGCTCCGGCTCTTCACCTTAACCTTGCACGGGAACGTAACTCGCCGGTTCATTCTACAAAAGGCACGCCATCACCCCTAAAACGGGCTCTGACTTTTTGTAAGCACACGGTTTCAGGTTCTATTTCACTCCCCTTCCGGGGTGCTTTTCACCTTTCCCTCACGGTACTGCTTCACTATCGGTCGCTAGGAAGTATTTAGCCTTGGCAGATGGTCCTGCCGGATTCATACGGGGTTTCACGTGCCCCGCACTACTCGGGATCCGTCTCGGAGGGAACAGACTTTCAACTACAGGGCTTTTACCTTCTTTGGCGGGCCTTTCCAGACCTCTTCGCTTAACCGGTTCCTTTGTAACTCCATGTGAGACGTCCCACAACCCCAAAGAGCAAGCTCCTTGGTTTGGGCTTCTCCGCGTTCGCTCGCCGCTACTGACGGAATCACTATTGTTTTCTCTTCCTCAGGGTACTTAGATGTTTCAGTTCCCCTGGTATGCCTCTGCA
>NZ_LELF01000047.1:0-842652 GCF_001029205.1 Paenibacillus sp. VT-400
GTCGCCTTGGTGAGCCGTTACCTCACCAACTAGCTAATGCGCCGCAGGCCCATCCCCAAGTGACAGATTGCTCCGTCTTTCCAGTTTCCTTCAGGCGAAGAAAACAATTATTCGGTATTAGCTACCGTTTCCGGTAGTTGTCCCAAACTTGAGGGCAGGTTGCCTACGTGTTACTCACCCGTCCGCCGCTAACTATCAGAGAAGCAAGCTTCTCTGATAGTCCGCTCGACTTGCATGTATTAGGCATGCCGCCAGCGTTCGTCCTGAGCCAGGATCAAACTCTCCAATAAAGTATTGAAAAGAGCGATAAGCTCATTTTGAATCTGACGATTCATTGTGAATCAAAAGTTACTATCCATTTGTTCAGTTTTCAAGGAACTTGTATGTCCGTTTATGTTGATGTTTGTCAACCGGACAGGAATCTTATCATATCATGTTAACTAACTTACTGTCAACACTTTGTTTTCGTCATCTTTCAAATGATTATGACAATCATTCGTTTGAAGCGACAAGAAATAATATATCACGTAGTGATTTATTTCGCAAGCATTTTTAATCAACCTTTTGATATCATCATATCTTCATCTACGGTGTCTTGTTTCCAACCTGTATTCGACAGATTAGCACATTCTCTGAACCCAAGATGGGATAACGATCCCTGCCCTTCTAATGGTTTGAAGAAAGTGATCCAAAAACTCTATAATAAGGTATATAGATATAGGGATAAGGTTAAGCAGTCAAGTGTACTACTTTCATAAGTAGCCTATGAACAATCGTATAACCATCTCGCATTGCACCTTTACACAGATCACGTACTCCATTCACAGCTAGCTATTACATATCAAAGTTCTGAATAAACTCATTACTAACCTATATGGGGTGATCGCACTTGAAGCAATGGTTGAAGAACAGACGCAAAGGTTACGGCAAAAAGTTGGTTTCCATCCATGCTTGGAATGCCTGGATTGTTGTGATCCTTGCTATAACAGGTCTTATGCTGGTAGGCGGCTTTTGGCGCGAGATACTCGGAATTGGACGTGTCTGGTTAAAATGGCTACATATCATCGTTGGGCTAGCTATGCTGGCACCCGTAGTATATTACTTGATTTTGGCCGGAAAGCACTGGAAACAACTTCGAAATAGGCCTTGGCAAAGGGTGAACACCATCTTTGTTCTTGCGCTGCTGGTAGGCTGGCTCATCTCGGGTATTGTATTATGGCAGTTCAAGCTAGCTGGACCTCGATGGTCGAATGCTGCACTTTTGATCCATGACCTGCTGACTTGGGTGGGCTTACCTTATATTATCTATCACTCCATCACTCGGACCAAATGGTTAAAGGATCCTGCACGTCGTGCGGTTAAAACCACTACAACTTCAACACGAACTCAAAATACAGCTGACCCATCTGATTCAATATCGGATGAAAAAGAAACTCCGGCTGCTATATCTTCTTCCCAGTTTGATCGCAGTTCCGAGAGAGATCCCCTCAAATCAGAGGAGCGACCTCAACCGTTGTATACACGACGAGCTTTCATCCGTTCTGCTGTGGGGGTTGGTCTCGCCGTGACTCTTGGTCCTACTTTTATATCCTGGGTAGGACGAAATCTCAAGATCGATAATAGTATTGATAGCATGCTGGAGAACGATCCTAACCGTATGGTTCCTCTGCCACAACCGCTGTCTGCCTCTTCACCTCCCATTGGAGGCGGAGCTGAAGGTCATTTCCGCGTATATACGGTTACGCCTATACCGTCCTTCTCCAATGCTAACTGGTCTTTCCGAATTGATGGACTGGTTGAACGGGCACAGGTTTGGAATTGGGAACAATTCGTGAAGCTGACGCGCACCGTACAGGTTAGTGATTTTCACTGTGTAACGGGCTGGTCTGTATATAAGAATACCTGGGAAGGTATCTCTCTTGCACAGCTTTTGAAACAAGCCGGGGTCAAACCGGAAGCTCACAGTGTGAAATTTTATTCCGGTGATGGTGTGTATACGGATGCCATTACGATGGATCAAGCGCAAATGGAAGATATTATGGTCGCTGTCATGCATGATGGCAAACCTATCCCTGCTGATCTTGGCGGTCCGGTACGGCTCGTCATTCCTCAGATGTATGCCTATAAATCAGTAAAATGGTTGAATCGCATTGAACTCATCGACAGTGAACATATCGGTTACTGGGAAGAGCGAGGATATGACAAGGATGCATGGCTTACAGGCGCATCTCAACGCATTCCTAACAATTTAAGTGGGTCATGATCAGATAAGATAAAATTGGTGAGCGTTCATTCGTTGTAAAAGTAATTCAATAAATAGCAAAAGCCCCCGATCATATATTCGTGTCTTCGGGGGCTTTTTTTATATGAACTCTTTTGTTCATTTATCCTCTAACCCTGTGGGTTCAAAAGACGTACAAGTTCGTCCTCATCCTCAATCGTTGGAATACCGAGATCATGAGCTTTGGTTAGTTTACTACCTGCCTTCTCTCCGGCAATCACCAGATCTGTCTTTTTCGACACACTGCCGGTCACCTTCGCTCCGAGCGCTTCCAGTCTTTGCGTTGCCTCTTCCCGCGTCAATTGGTGCAGCGTTCCGGTCAAGACGACCGTTTTACCACTGAAGAAGGAATCTTCCACAACAGCAACGGCTGGTGCCTCAGGTGCCTGAGCTTTCACGCCCAAGTTGAGCATTTTCTCAATCGCAGCCTGTGTAAACGGATCTGCAAAAAAGTTTACGATGCTCTCAGCCACGATACCACCGACGTCGGGTAGTTCAACCAGTTCTTCCACGGTTGCATTCATAATGGCGTGCAGATCTCGATAATGATCAGCCAGCATGCGCGTTGTCGATTTACCTGTGTTCGGAATACCCAGTGAGTATAAGAAGGAAGCCAAGTCTCTATCTTTACTAAGCTCAAGCGCAGCGATAAGGTTGTTCGCTTTCTTTTCCCCAAATCGCTCCAGCTTCACCAGATCATCAAACTGTAACGTATACAGGTCGGCAGGCTCACGTACGTTCAATTCATCATACAACTGAATCGCCGTTTTCTCACTGAACGTCTCAATGTCCATAGCATCACGGGAAGCAAAATGGGAAATACGTGCCACCGTTTGTGGTTTACACGCAAGTCTATTGTTACAGAACAGATGCGCTCCGCGTTGCTCCAGTGGGAATCCACATGCAGGACACTGCTCAGGGAAGACGATCTCCTCGCCATCACTCTCCTCCGTCACTTTGCCCAGAATCTCAGGAATGACGTCGTTGGAGCGGCGAATAAAGACCCGTGTACCCAGAGCAAACTTCAGATTTTTGCGCTCAATATCGCCGACATTGTTAAGAGTACAGTTCTGTACCGTTACTCCAGCAAGTTCAACCGGTTCTACGCGTGCCAACGGAGTTACTTTGCCAGTACGGCCCACATTCCATACCACAGCGTTAAGAACCGTCGTGGTCTCTTCAGCCTCGAATTTATATGCCACCGCCCAGCGAGGGAATTTATCGGTATAACCCAGCACTTCGCGGGTGCGCATGTCCGTAATTTTGATAACAGCTCCATCGATCAGATAGTCCAGCTGACCCCGGTTCTCCTGAATCGCAGCCAATTGTTCCATCACATCATCAAACTCATGGAAATACGTGATGGATGGATTAACTTTGAATCGGTTCTCACGCAGGAAGTCCATCATCTGCTGATGATTGGCAAACTGAATGTCATCCGAATAACCTACATTATAAAAATAAGCATTCAACCGACGCTCAGCCGTCGCCTTCGGATTCAGGTTGCGGAGCGCTCCTGCTGCTGCATTACGCGCATTCTTGAGTGGCTCTGCCGCTGTCTCATTGTATCGATCCAGGACAGACAGATTCATGATGCCTTCACCCTGTACTTCAATCGTACCGCTTGTGTAAGGAATTTTGAGCGGAACGGATCGGATCGTTCTTACCTGTGCCAAAATACCTTCACCTACGGTACCGTTCCCTCGTGTAGAGGCTTGCACCAACTCACCGTTGGTGTATGTCAGGTTCAGCGTCAATCCGTCAAACTTCAACTCAATGACATAACCTGGTTCCGGTAAAGGCGTATCGGGATTTTTACTGTTATAGTCATTAATCAGTTTCAGTACACGGGTATTCCAGCTCCGAAGCTGCTCAATATTCTGTGCTTTGTCCAGACTCCATAAGGAAGATAAGTGGCGATGCGGGGTAAACCCCTTGAGCAGTTCGCCACCCACACGCTGTGTTGGAGAATCAGGCAGAACCATGCCGCTTTCCTGTTCCAGCGTAACCAGTTCATCGTACAGAAGATCATACTCCTTATCGCTGATCTGTGGCTGATCCATCGTGTAGTACTGATAATTATGCTGGTTCAGCTCGGTAACGAGTTGCTCCATCCGGTGCATCGGGTCCATACAGGGCCATCCCTCCGTTAATTTGATCTATATATGTAGAACGAACACTCCTATTGCACTGAACTGTGATAACAGAAAAACGTTCCATCGTTGATATCACTACATAATTTCAATGAATGAATATCCACACTGACACTCCGATAACAGAATAACTTTCTGATCGCTGTCATCCCCGGACTTCTTTTAATCCATTTTAAAAGGTGGAAATCCGGGGATAAAGGCGAACGCTATGCTTCTTCAAGTTATTTCTGCTCTCTCTGTTATCGTGCAAAAGGAGGTTTCGTTCTTATTCTACTTTCGTAATTGGGGCAAATCCGGCAAGCAAACGTTTCACACCCACCGGAGCCGGGAAGGCAATCTGCAGTTCGGTATCATTACCTGTCCCTTTGACCGCAACAATGGTGCCTGTCCCCCATTTGCCATGCTGCACTTTATCTCCTGCCTTGAATCCTGCTTCACCATCAGAAGCTACCGGCTTGGAAGCAGATGATGGCGTAGAATATGTTGGGCGGGAGACACTTGTGGTCACACGCGAAGTTGGCGTGGATGAGGTAGCAGATGAACCGCTTTTACTTTGGTGATCAAAGAGCTTGGTGCCGCCACCGAAGTTACTTCCTCCACTAGAGCCTAACCCACGTCCACCATATGAGCCGCCTCCGCTACTTCCACGACGGTAACGATCACGAGCCATGGAGGTGTCTTCCTTCAGCTCATCCGGAATTTCATCCAGGAAGCGGGAAGGCGGGTTCGCTGTTGTACGTCCAAACAAGGTCCGCATCTGGGCACAAGACAGGAACAGTTGCTCTTCCGCACGGGTGATTCCTACATAAGCAAGTCGGCGTTCTTCTTCCAATTCTTCATTGTCCATAAAGGCACGGCTATGCGGGAAGACTCCTTCCTCCATACCTACGATAAAGACAACCGGGAACTCCAGACCTTTGGCGCTGTGCATGGTCATCAGGGTAACAGCGTCGCTCTGATCCTCTTCATCATCGTTCATGCTGTCGATGTCAGCAATCAATGCAAGATCGGTGAGGAACGACACGAGCGTTTTATCTTCATTATTTTTCTCAAATTCCATCGTTACCGACAGGAACTCTTCAATGTTCTCCAGCCGTGCACGGGATTCGAGTGTGTTTTCATTTTGCATCTCAAGACGGTATTGGCTCATCTCAAGAATCTTCTCGGTCAGTTCAGTTACAGACAGATACTCTACCATCTGATGCAACGCAGCGATCATGTCATAGAACTCCACCAGCGCATTCCGCGTACGACCAGCAAAACCAAGATCATCTACGACCTGAAGTACACGGAAAATAGAAATTCCACGCTCTCCTGCCGCAGCCGCAAGCTTAGCTACCGTTGTATCACCAATGCTACGTTTCGGTACATTAATGATCCGGGTAAGACTGATATCATCGTCCGGGTTAGATAACAGGCGCAGATACGCCAGAATGTCCTTGATCTCTTTACGATCATAGAACTTGATGCCGCCGACAATCTGATACGGAATATCAGACTTGATCAGAATTTCCTCTATAACCCGGGACTGAGCGTTGGTACGGTACAAAATGGCATGGTTCTGATAGGATTTGCCGTTCTTCACATTTTTACTAATCTCGGAGGTAACAAAATACCCCTCATCATGCTCGGAATCCGCACGGTACACCTTGATCTTCGAACCACCCTCTTTGTCCGTCCACAGTTTCTTCGGTTTACGCCCTGTATTCAGGCCGATCACTTCATTCGCTGCATTCAGGATATTGGAAGTTGAACGATAGTTCTGCTCCAGCAAAATCGTACTTGCTTCAGGGTAATCTTTCTCAAAGTTCAGGATATTGCTGATATCCGCCCCACGCCAGCGATAGATCGACTGGTCACTATCCCCTACAACGCAGATGTGATGGTGACTGTCAGCGAGCATGCGGCACAGCATGTACTGTGCACGGTTCGTATCCTGATACTCGTCCACGTGAATGTATTGGAATTTCTTTTGGTAAAAGTCGAGGACTTCCGGCACTTCTTTGAACAGTTGAATGGTCTGCATAATGAGATCGTCGAAATCAAGTGAGTTGTTGGCTCTTAACTTTTTCTGATACATCTTATATACCTTCGCCACAATACCCTCGAAATAGTCTCCCGACTGCTTCTCATATTGCTCCGGACTGATCAGTTCATTCTTGGCCGTGCTCATCATGGATTGAACTGCTTTGGGCTCAAATTTCTTGGTATCAATATTCTGGTCTTTCATACAGCTGCGAATAACAGATAATTGGTCCGATGAGTCCAAAATACTGAAGTTGGAGGTAAAGCCAATACGTTCAATATCACGACGCAAAATACGCACGCACATGGAGTGGAACGTGGATACCCATATGTCGCGGCCTTGGGAGCCACCAACTAGTTGGGATACACGATCTTGCATCTCACGGGCGGCTTTGTTCGTAAATGTAATCGCTAAAATGCCCCACGGGGGTGCCTTCCGTGTTGCAATAAGGTAGGCAATCCGGTGTGTCAGCACCCGGGTCTTGCCGGAGCCCGCTCCGGCCATAATCAGCAGCGGGCCATCCGTCGCCTCGACGGCTTGCCGTTGAGGGGTGTTAAGCCGTGCAACGGCATCATGTATATTTACAGGTTGCATGCATGCATGCTCCTTTCGTTGGTTGGTCGGTATAAGTGAGCTATCGGTTACACTCATCACTACGATGACAGAATAATCTTCCGATCGCTGTTATTCCCGGATTTTTCGATCTACTTTTCAAAGGTAAAAATCCGGTAATAAAGGCGAACGCTCCGCTTCTCCAGCTTATTTCTGTCCTCTTCGTTCTCGTGTAAACATAGTCCCTGTATACGAATTTCTTAGTAAAAAAAGAACAAAATCAGGTAATAGAAATATGCTTAGGATTTAGCTTTCTTACAGAAAGCTTTTAACGAGCATTTCGTTTCTCCAGCTCACTTCTCTCCTCTTTGTTATCGTGTAAACGACATTACGCTCATATAACTTCTTTAATTAGTAAGGGCAAAGTTCTATTTTAACAGATCATAAGGGGAAAATGGGGGAATGGTAAACTAAACCGATTAAATGGTTCCTTTTACAGCCAACACCGTCTCAAGTGCCTTAGTTAAATCGCTGTACACAATGTTACCTACCACGATGGTGTCTGCCACCTGCGCAGCTTGCGAGGCTTTCTCAGGATCATCAATTCCGCCGCCGTAGATAAGGTGTGCCCGATCCAATTGTCTGTGTGTCTCACCAACAAGCTCCATATCTCCGAACGTTCCGCTGTACTCCATGTATACAATTGGAAGATTGAGCAGACGCTCCGCTGCCTGGGCATATGCCACCGCAGCTCCTGTCGTCAGATCCGTATCTGCACCAGTCAACCGCGCTACCGTGGAGTTTGCATTCAGGACGATATAACCCTCGGCAATAAGCAGATCCCAAGGAATAAGATAACCATAACGCTCTATGGCTTGCTGGTGGTGCCCAATCATCCATTTGCTGTCTGTTGCATTCAGGACCATGGGGATCAAATATCCATCAAAGCCGGGAACAACAGCCTCCAGATCGGATACTTCAAGCACACATGGCAACTCATAACGACGCACACGGGACAACAGGTCTACCGTGTTATCATAGGTAATCCCGGAAGATCCGCCGACGATAATTGCATCGGTCCCCGACATGCAGACCAGATCGAGTTCTTCGTCTGTAATTTCCCGGTCCGGGTCAAGCTTAAATACATGTCTCCACTGCTTAATCATGTCTATCAACGAACATTCCTCCAGAGGTTCTTCTGCATCCTAGAAAGCTTGTAAACTAAGTCTAAGTCAGCAGACAGTGAGTGTCAATGTTCGTATAAAAAGGGGAACAGAAAAACATGAATTTTTACGGTTTCCAGGCAAAACGTGTATTCATCTCATCCAGTTCCTGCTCCGTCAGCACGTCCGAGTAGACCCCGTACACGCCCCATTTCTCATAGTTAGCCACCTGTTCAGTGTCATTGATAGTATGCACGTAGGTGACTGAGCCTGCACTATTCAGCTTGGCGACGAAATTCTGGTTTACTTTATATTCCGGCATAGTCACGGCATCAATATCATTCTTTTGTACAAAATCAACAACCTGAGCTTCTGTATCCTGTGTGGCATATAACGTATAGATAATGGAAGGGAATGCATAGACTTCTTTCACCGTTTCGAGCATCGGTTCGTTATAGATCTGTACAACCACCCGGTCCAGCACGGATGGATCATGTTCTTCCGCTGCATCCACGAGGGATCTTAACACCTGCTGAATATCCTCATCCTTCTGTTCCTTGGTGTCGGTTACGATATACATATCCGGATACTCGGCCAGTACATCTATAATGCCATCGGCATCCATGGGTTGATACATGCCCAAGATTGGCGTATCCATGAATTCATCATGTGTCAACGCCCCGGCCTGTTTATCCTCCGGAAGCTCTTCGTCTTGTCCTAGCATTTTGCTCATATTAGCGGTCCATTCATGTCTGGCTACGGCTTTGCGATCCGAGGTTAACATAAAGTCGATCTCAAATACACGTGTGCCTTTCTCGTAATTGGCAATCATCGCTTCATAGGCGTTGGTATATGGTTGATCACGAATGCTGCCCATCGCATGGGCGATTAATCTATAAGCAGTAAATCCGTCCCGTTGCTCCTCACTCTCACTTTCGTAGGCGAAAAAGAGTGTGCCCACGGTAACGATCAGTAGTATTAACACGGCGGCAATGCGTTTCATATAGCTTTCACATCCTCAGTACCTTTTTGTTAGCTAACTACCCGAATTGATGAGGGGCAAAACAAAATAGCCGCCCGAGGCGGCTGTTAAATGGTGGTATGCAAGATTAAATGAATTGTGAATCTCAGTAAGCATTCTTAAGGCCTTTGCGAATAGTCTCCCATATGATTTTGATATCAAATAATAAAGACCAATTTTCAATGTAAAAGATATCTTGTTCAATTCGATCCTCAATCGAGGTATCTCCTCGTAATCCCTTGCTCTGTGCCAATCCTGTTATTCCCGGTCGGACGTGGTGTTTGATCATATATTTAGGAATTTCATCCCGGAATTGATTCACGTAGTATGGACGCTCTGGCCTTGGACCAACTACACTCATATGACCAAGCAAAACGTTGAAAAATTGAGGTAACTCATCCAGGCTTGTGCGTCTTATAAAAGTGCCAAAAGCCGTTCGTCGCGGATCATTCTTGGTGGACCACCCTGTGTCCATTGTGCCCTCAGGAATGACTTTCATCGAGCGGAATTTGAACATCATGAAGTTGCGTCGGTTAAGTCCTACTCGCTCTTGTTTGAAGATGACGGGCCCAGAAGAAGTAAGTCGTACTCCTACCGCGACAACGAGCATTACCGGAGAAGTTAAGATGATCGCAGTAAGAGAGAAAAGAATATCGAAAGTTCTCTTCATCAATCGGTTCACCGCAATATCCAGTGGAATGTCGCGAACGTTAATCATGGGCATACCCGCAAAGTTATCGAAATGCGGCCGTGCTGGCAAGTAATCAAAGAAATCAGGAATGATTAGTGTCCGAACTCCTGCCTTCTCACACACATTGATAATATGTGAATACTTATCGTGAGCATCCAGAGGTAATGCCAGAATGACTTCATCAACAAGATGCGTAGACAAGAACTCTTCCAGTTCGTCTATTCGGCCGAGAATAGGTTTGTATCTTTTCTGTTCACTCTCATCCCAGTGACGATAATCATCCATAAATCCAGTTACTTCGTATCCAAGTTCGGGATAATTTCTAAGGTTATCATAGAAACGTTTACCTAGTGATCCAGCACCAAGGATGAGCACAAACTGACGGTTAAATCCTTTTTTACGGAAGCGTTTCAGTTGTACTTTCACTATATAACGATAGAATAGTGTGAATGATACATTGCCAATCATATACATGGCGAGATATGCACGAGAGATGTTTACTTCCTTGAAAAAGAACATCAGACTCAGCAGCATGAAGAAGGCTATGCCATGAGATTGGAGAATTTTCCAAAGTTCGTCTACAAATCGTTTTTTCCGCTTGGCTACATAAAGAGAGGACATCAGTCCTGTGATGATGGCAAGAACTGCGTAAACCAAGCTCCACATCATATATTTCTCTATAGGTAGTGGATTTTGGTTCGTTAACAGGTCACTCTCAAATTTCAGCCACCAAGCCACCAAGAACGAAAGCTGAATCACGCCAAAATCAGCCGCAATATACAATTGGGTTAGAAATCGTTGATTACGCCGAATCATGGGTTCACCTCGGAAGATGCTTCATTCTCCGCTCTCAGGCGGGTTTCAGTCCGCACTTGACGGGAAGGAGGAGACAACTTGCTGCGTAATAAAGATAACGTAAACTTGAGTGAAATCCCCATCCACACAGCCGTATTCGTGAGTAGATTGTACTTCTTCGCGTAGTGTTTGCGGTGGAACACCCACATCGCTCTATGAAACTCATACGTTATTTTCAAAGGTTTACGACGAGCACTGCCGCCCTTGTAGTGCACAATATATGTACGCGGATAATAAAAAATTCCCCATCCCGCTTCTTTGATGCGATAACACCAGTCAATATCTTCTCCATACATAAAGAACGTCTCATCCAACCCGCCAACCTGGTCAACCGTCTCACGCCGCACTAGCATGAACGCACCAACAAGACAGTCTACCGGATATTCATCATCCGGGCTCAAATGTCCCAGTTGATATTGATTGAACTTCGGCCGATCAGGGAAAAGACGAGAAACACCGAATGCATAATAAAATGAAGCCGATAGTGTAGGAAATCCACGCTTACAAGCCTTATCCAAGGAGCCATCAGGCAGGATGACTTTGCAGCCTGAGGCCCCCATCTCGGGGTAGCGGTCCATGAATCCGACCATAATTTGCAGCGTATCCGGCTGAATAACGGTGTCAGAATTGAGTAACAGGATATAGCGTCCTTTCGCTACTCTCATGCCTTGGTTGTTGGCAACTGCGAAGCCTGTGTTGTCTTCGTTAGCTATAAGATGCACTTGTGGATATGCCTCTCGGATCGCTTGCACAGAATCATCCTGCGAGGCATTGTCCACGACGATGATCTCGTAGCTGTATGAAGTATTGGAGGCATAGACAGAGTCCAGACAATCCAGCGTCAGCTGAAGGGTGTTGTAATTGACGATGATGATGCTAGTGTCGACCTTTTGAAATGCCTCTGTTGATTGTAAACCGACCGAATGGGAAGCTTCTGATACTTGGGCCATTTGTAAAACTCCTGACTTGTGATTCTTTATATAAAAACTGGAACTTGTCCTCATACGAAATATACATGGTAAAAGCAAGCTTCAATAAACTATCAATTCTTAAGATAGACGATATCTATCCAACGAGAGTATATCATATTTTGGAGGAGGTAGCAGTTGAAAGGTATTATAGATATTTTCTATACCATGAAAAATCTCCCGCTCAACCATTAATGGGCGGGAGATTAGAGTGCTTAATTTTGTACTTCGGATATTTTTTTCAAAAAATCGCACAGTCCTTCACGCCAAGGCCTAAGATCATTAAAACCATTGGTACGGATCGACAGATGCTCCATCACTGAGTTTCGCGGGCGTGGGGCAGGGCGAGGAAACTGATCTGTAGCACATGGATCAACTTTGGCTTGAATATGGAAACCAGATAATAACTGAGCCTCCTCAAAAATTGCTTGAGTGAATTCATACCATGTACATGCCCCACTGTTGGAAGCGTGGTAGACGCCGTATTTTTCAGTACTCATTAAATCATGCAAGAAGTAGGCCAAATCAACCGTATACGTGGGTGATCCCTTCTGGTCGTGTACAACTTGAAGCTTTGGCTTCTCCTGACCAAGTTTCAATATAGTTTTCACAAAATTATTACCATAAACGCCATACACCCACGAAGTGCGGACAATAAACCATCGGGAAGATAAAGATTGCACCAACAGCTCTCCCGCACGCTTGGACTTACCGTAGACGCTCTGGGGATTCGTGTTATCATATTCTTGGTAAGGCTCTTCGGAGGTACCGTCGAATACATAATCCGTACTGATATAAATGAGCTTTGCTCCAATACGCTCAGCAGCTACCGCAATATTTCGGGTTCCTGTGGCGTTGATTAGGTAGGCTCCATCTACATCCGTCTCGGCGGCATCCACCGCAGTATAAGCCGCACAATGGATAACCACCTCTGGATGATACGTCGATATAACATCATTGCTTTGAAACTGATCCGTAATGTCCAATTGTTCGCGATCACAAGCCATGACGTCATGCCCCTCTTTTTCCAAAAGAAGCACCATATCCCGGCCCAATTGTCCGTTAGCTCCAGTCACAAGCACCTTCATGCCTTGGCGTCTCCCAAACGAGAACCGTATTGCTTCGCATAGTAATCCTGATAGGCACCAGACTGAATACGTGTCCACCATTCCTTGTTATCGAGATACCACTGAATGGTTTCTTGAATTCCCGTCTCAAAGTTATATTTGGGCTTCCAGCCGAGTTCAGTCATCGTTTTGGTCGGGTCAATACCATATCTGCGATCATGTCCAAGACGGTCCTGTACGTATTGAATCAGAGATTCGGGTTTACCGAGCTGCTCCAGGATCGTTTCAACAATGTGTACATTGGTTCTCTCGTTATTGCCACCAATATTATACACCTCACCATTGCGTCCCTTGTGGATGACCAGATCAATCGCACTGCAATGATCCTCTACATATAACCAATCTCGAATGTTCAGCCCGTCTCCATATATAGGCAGAGCTTCATCATTCAACGCACGCGAGATCATAAGTGGAATGAGTTTTTCCGGGAACTGGAACGGTCCATAATTGTTAGAACAGCGTGTAATATTCACAGGAAGACCAAAGGTTTCGTGATAAGCGCGTACCAATAAATCTCCTCCAGCCTTGGAGGCAGAGTACGGGCTATTCGGCTGAAGTGGGGTCTCTTCCGTAAACAATCCGGTAGGTCCGAGAGAGCCGTACACCTCATCTGTTGAAACTTGAACAAATTTAGTAATATTGTGCTTTTTGGCAGCATCCAGTAATACCTGAGTACCGTTGACGTTCGTTCTTACAAACACATCCGGTTCCAGAATACTGCGATCCACATGAGACTCAGCTGCAAAGTTAACAACCACATCCACGCCCTGACCGATCAGGCGGTCCATCTCCTTGGCGTCAGTGATATCTGCTTTAACAAAGGTATGTCGCTTGTTGCCTTCAAGTGACTTTAAGTTCTCCAGATTGCCAGCATATGTGAGTGCATCCACGTTGATAATCTCATAGTCTGGGTACTGCTCAAGCATATACATGACAAAGTTACTTCCGATAAATCCGGCACCGCCGGTAACGAGCAGTTTCATACAGTTGAAACCTCCTAATTACTTCACTATCTAAAAATTCATCTCTGCGTCCTTAAACAGAGGATGCTGTTTGTCTTTCTCTGATAAAATTGGATTTAATGTAGGCCAGTCTATACCCAGTGTTGGATCATCCCATAATATTCCACGATCATTTTCAGGGGAATAGTATTCGTCCACTTTATAAAATACTTGGGTATTCGGTACCAACGTACAAAAACCATGAGCAAACCCTTTGGGAACCAGCAATTGTCGGTGGTTATATTCGCTAAGAATGAATGCCTCCCATTGGCCGTATGTCGGAGATCCTGTACGTATATCCAAGATAACATCGTAGATCGCTCCAGCAATAACACGAACCAGCTTGGTTTGAGCTTTTGGATTGATTTGATAATGCAGGCCACGAAGCACACCTGGCTGTGTAGAAAGAGACTGATTATCTTGAATAAAATGATGGCTTAGTCCCTTCTGCCTCATGATTTGTTCATTATAACTCTCCATAAAGAAACCACGATTGTCTCCATGAACGACTGGTTCAAGCAACATTGCGCCTTGCAACTTGGAGGAAGTCACTTTCATGATTGAACTCCCCTTTTATTATAATTTTAACTTTCCAAACTCTTCTCCGAACACAATCTTTTGGGAAAGCTCATTAGCTCGTGCAAGAGAGGCATGCGTACCGGCATCGGTCCACCAACCTTGCAAGATATCAAAGCTTAGCTCTCCTTTTTGAATATATGCGTTGTTTACATCGGTTATTTCAAGCTCCCCACGTCCAGAGGGTTTCAGTGTCTTGATGATGTCGAAGACCTGGCTATCAAACATGTATATTCCAGTAACTGCATAGTTGCTTTTAGGCAACTGCGGTTTTTCTTCAATGGATACTATGCGTGTTCCTTCAATTTCAGGTACTCCAAAACGTTGCGGATCCGAAACCTCTTGAATCAAAATTTTGGCTCCAGTTCCCTGTACCCTAAAATTATCTACATAAGTAACGATATCATCCGAAAACACATTATCTCCTAATATGACGGTCATTTGATCATTTCCTACAAAATGCTTAGCGAGATCCAGAGCTTGAGCGATACCTCCAGCCTCATCTTGAACTTTGTATGTGAAAGTGACCCCCATATCGTTACCACTACCAAGCAGATTGACAACATCCCCCATATGGTCTTTACCTGTAACAATCAGAATATCCACAATACCGGCTTGTTTTAGTTTATATACGGAATGAAAAATCATAGGATACTTCCCCACAGGAAGAAGGTGTTTATTAGTAACTTTGGTCAAGGGATACAAGCGTGAGCCTGTCCCACCTGCTAGAATTATTCCTTTCAATGTAGTCACATCCTAATTATTATTTTAGAGGTAGAACTTATATAACATTTCAATAACTTTACCAATATCGCTACTATTCATATCATAATACATTGGTAGCCTTAAAAGCTTCTCACTTTCTTTTGTAGTGTGATTATCCATTCCATGAAAATAACCAAACTTTTCTCCTGCTTTTGAAGAATGTAAGGGTATGTAATGAAATACGCTCTGTATTTCATTACTTTTCAAAAAGTTTATCAACCGCGTTCTTTCATCAAGAGATTTACACTTCAAATAGAACATATGCGCATTATGAATACAATTATCAGGTATAAAAGGTAATGTAATCCTCTCGAGACGTTGCAACTCTTCTAATTCCCTGTAATATAAATCCCAACTTTTCCTACGATTCTCATTAATTACATCTGCTGTTTGTAATTGAGCGTATAGAAAAGCAGCGTTTATTTCACTTGGTAAATACGATGATCCTAAATCAACCCATGTATACTTATCTACTTGGCCCCTGAAAAATCGGGAACGATCAGTACCCTTCTCCCTAATTATTTCTGCTCTTTCAACGAATGGTAGCTCGTTCACAAGTAAGGCTCCGCCTTCTCCGCAATTATAATTTTTGGTTTCATGGAAACTATAACACCCTAAATGTCCTATGCTTCCAAGATACTTACCTTTATATTTACTCATAACTCCTTGCGCCGCATCTTCAATAACAAATAAGTTATATTTCTCAGCTATTTCCATAATGGCGTCCATTTCACAAGACACACCTGCATAATGAACAGGAACTATAGCTTTAGTACGAGGAGTAATAGCCGCCTCTATTAAAGTTTCATCAATATTCATCGTGTCTGGACGAATATCGACAAAGACAATTTTTGCCCCTCTTAACACAAAGGCATTTGCTGTTGAGACAAAGGTATAAGAAGGTAGAATAACCTCATCTCCTTCTTTAATGTCAGCTAATATAGCTGACATTTCCAGAGCATGGGTACAAGATGTTGTCAACAGAGCCTTTGTAGTATCGAATTTTGATTCCATCCATCTGCTACTTAAACCAGTAAATTCTCCGTCACCAGAAAACCTGCGATTTTGAACAACTCTTTCGATAAACTCTTGTTCTTTTCCTGTAACAGCAGGTACGTTAAATAATATCATTGATGAAGAGCTCCTATCATATATTTCAATATTTATAGCGTTATAAATTGAATACAATTACTCCGACAATAATCATGAAACTTGCAAGAAACTTTTGTCTGGAAAGTTTTTCTTTTAATATAATATATGAAAACAATAAAGTAACAATGTAGTTTAGAGCAATGATTAACGTAAAATTCTTTAATGGGATAACTTTCAATAAATAAACAGATAAGACTGTTGTTACTAAAAAAAGAAAATAGCCTATTAAAATAGGTATATTAATTGAGAGTATTGCCTTACTTTCTCTACTTCTCATTGCACCTAATTTCAGTAGAATTTGAGCTAGACTGTTAATCAAGACCAACAATGTACTAAGAATTATGATCATTTCTCTTCGCTCTTTATATTTAAAATAATTATACCAATCATAATAATAAGCACTCCGATTAGATTATTGAAAGTGACTTCTTCATTGAATAAAAAATAGCTGAAAGCAACAATCAGAATATTGTTCAAAGCTGTAAATGGATAAGCAACTGACAATTCTAACTCTCTAAGTGTATATTGCCAGAATAGAGCCTGAAAAAATAAACATGCTAAAGACAACATATAGTAGCTGTTAGTAATTAAGAATAATAAGTTACCTTCTCTGACAGTTTCAGCAGCATATTTTGAAAAAAGAGAAGCACTTGATTGAAAAATAACACTTAAAGATAGGAATAGAAAGCTCTTTCTTAGTTCAATTTTCATCTTCTCTCCAGCCCCAAATGAAATAGGAAGCATCCGGCCCAGTATGGAATAACACATCAAAAATCGATACATAGTGCTCAAAGGGGGGGTGAAATTGATTGTATTCTGGATAATTGTCATAATTTTTATATACTAATTCAATCCCCTGTTCTTCAAAACGAGTACTATCAATGTAATCCTTAGCAGCTGGTCCTGAAACGTAAAGATCAGCTTTAGACTTAGATAGTAAATCGAGTAATCTGTCTAACTTGTTACCTTCACTCTTGTATTCCCTTGAATCTTTGAAATCTGTTGAGACGCCTAAAAATTCACTAGAAATAGAAGTTATTAGATACTGATTGAGTTCGGATAAACTATTCCAACTTCGTTCCATATAGACATACTCCAAGAAATCTTTGTATTTTTTGAAATATGGTGCTTTCGAATATAAAGCTTCTATTGTTTTCATGTGCTTAACATTCCAGTTAGTCTCAGGTAGCATAACCTCACAAATCAACGAAGCATTAGAACTCTGTACAGGAATCGTAAGCCACTGAGTACCTGAGGAGCATTTGACTTTATTACGGTTTCTCCAATCATTTTTTGTGTATTGGACATCATCGTAGAAGATAAACTCATCGACATCATGAATAATATCGAAGTAACCTTTCCACGGAATATAACTTGATTGAAGAACAGCCACTCTATTCATAATTCACCACCATTAACTTTTATGCTCGAGATGCCTCCTCCTATTTTCTCACCTGTATATAAATTAGAGTAAAAATAGGATTCAAACCCCGACCTTTCCATCTCATAGGCTACGTCCTTGATAGCATATTCAACTCTTCGTAATTCAATAGATTTATCTTCACGCAGTAATGCATAAGCAGCTCTCGGATCACCGTCCCTTGGTTGTCCGATTGATCCCGGGTTGCAATATAATTTATTTCCTAGTTGAACCTTAAACTGAACATGACTATGACCTGAAAAAAAATAGTTCCATCTTAACTTCCTAAAATATTCTTCGGAAACTGAATAAAGGTATTCTTCTAAGTAATCATTCCAGCCTCCGTGCACAAAGCAAACATCATTTATTTCATGTAAGTTTTTTGAATCACTAAGCCAACTATAATTTTCGGAAGTTAATATTTTTTTCTGATACAAAATACATCGATCAGCTGTTTTGGAACGTCCAGAAGTGATATTATTAACTAAATAATAATCGTGGTTTCCCATCAAATGAATGATATTCCTGTTCTTTAACGCCTCTATGCACTCGTTTACCATACAATAGTATCCGGCAATGTCTCCGAGTGATATGATTTGCTTACACCCCAGTAAATCAATCTCTTTTAATACAGCAGACAATGCTGGATAGTTGCCATGAATATCAGAGATTATCGCTATCATAATTTATCCAATCTTCAATATATCTAACAGCATTTCCTGTTTTCAATTCCCTTAATTCGGGGTCTTTTTCTTCTAAATAATATTCAATGCACATTTCTGCCTCATTGAATCCAAAGGAAGATCGTAAAGAAGTAGAAGAAGAAATCCTTGGGTTTATCTCAAGTAGATAGTAATGTCCGTTTTCATATCTGAACTGAAAATTTGTTGGTCCCTCTGGTCTGAATATTTGAACCAATTTATCAATCTCAGCTTCTAGTACTTGATTTTTGACAATTTTCGCTTTGGAAGTTGAACCTTCTCCACTCAATTGACGCTGCATAACAATTTTTTGCGATTGTCCACTTCTTGTTACAAACACACCAGCAGTATACTCGCTGCTCGAATCACCAACAATTTTTTGTACCATAAAGTTGGCTCCAATTTTCTTTTTCCAATAGTCAAAGTCCGCTTCATTGTCAATCTCCAAAATACCTTTAGAAGCATAAGATCTTCTTGGTTTAAGAAGCATAGGTTTACCGACCTCATTAGAAATATGATGGTATTCTCCTTGTATATAAGAAGGAATCGATTGTACTCCAGCGGTCTCAAGCTTCTGATGTGTCAACCACTTATCGTCAGATACATGAAGTAACTCTCTGTTATTAATGACAAATTTAACATTTGTATTGCCTAATTTCTCATAATCTGCAGATATCCGAGTTATATCTTGTTCAATCCCAGGAATAACCAGATCAATCTTATATTTACCAATCACTTCTATTAGAAAATCCGTAAATAACGGATCCTTCGCCATAACACCTTTTTCAAAATGATCACACCAATGCTGTCCAACAGCATCCTCGTAAATGTCCATTCCTACAACATTAACGGGATATTTTGATTTTTTTAGCGACTTTACTATCCCATATCCGATAATAGCTCCTACGCCTGTAACGAGAATATTATACAAGGACTATTTCCCACTTTCTCTTAGATCATATTGTAGCTTAAGCATTTCAATACCTTGCTTCAAGTCAATTTCTGGTTTGTAATCTAACATAGTATATAATTCACAATCATCAGGAATATATATACTTCCAATATCAGGTTTGTCCCTTAGAAAATTAATGGTTCCGCCCTTATTAAAAACAGACTGAGCCAGCATTGCTAATTCACCTATTTTATAGGAGCGTGGATAAGTGCAGTTATATTTTCCATTAATCCTCAAATCGATCGTCTTAGAAATGATTTTCACTAAATCTTTAATATGCAAATAATTTCTTAACGGATCTTTATTCCCAAAAATATTAATATCTTGTCCCTCGTAAGCTTGCTTGATGATCCGATAAAACATCCCCTGATGTTTAAAAAATTGTAAATGCTCATCATATATTTGAGATACCAATAATGCAGTAAAATTTATTCCTTGCGATAAACATAAAAACTCTAAATTCTCTTGACCATGCCGTTTCGATAATCCATAGGACCCAAAATACTCATTTTCAGCATGACTATAAGTAGATAGAGAAGATATATATATAATGTTCTTACAGTTAGTTCGTTCGGCAACTTGCATAATCTTAAACGAACCTAAAGAATTAACAATTTCATTTCGCATAGCTTCTTTAACTGAATTTCCTTCGAAACTAGCGACACAGTGGATAATAACATCAAGATTTTCTGGAAGATTGGGAATCTCTAAATTAAGGTCAGAGAAATCAATATAGACTTCGGCATCATGGTTTCTTCCTGACAAAAACACTTCGTGCTTAGAAGATAAACTATGATACAAATTCCTTGCCAGTGGTGAAGTACTACCTGTTATTAACACTTTCATAGTCCCCATGTCCTTCCTCGTATATTTTTCTAATCACAGAAATTGGTCTGTTCTTAGTCTCATTGAATATTTTTGATATATATATCCCTACTACTCCTACAGAAAATATAATAAGACCACTCATTAACCAGATTGAAACCATTACACTGGTCCATCCTCCTATTACTGATTGGAAAAACACTTTTTGGAATACCAAGAAGAAAGCATAGGTTAATGAGAGAAAAGCAATAAAAAATCCGCTGCCCATAATAAGTAGAAGTGGCCTACTGCTGAAAGAAGTGACCCCATCCATCATTAATGTTAGCTTTTTAATAAGATTATAGGAACTAGAACCTTTGTAGGTCTTTTTGATAGCCAATGGCTTTTGTTTATATCCTACCTTCTCATACATAGCTGCAAGAAAAACATTTTGGTCTTTGAATTCTAATAAACTTCTGACATAACGCCTAGTCATCAACCGAATCGTACATGGATTTTTGGGGATTTTTTGATCTGATACTAAATTAAATAACTTGTAAAATAAATCACCTGCAATCTTTCTGTAAAACGTCCCTTCTCTTTCCTGTTGCACACCAAAGATCACATCGTACTCATTGTTACCTTGTAACCATTCTTCGTAGAAGATCTCTAGATTTTCTGGTTCTTCTTCCAAATCACAATCCAATAAAAATACCAAATCGCCTTTAGTATGAGAGAGACCACTTAATATAGCTTTGTGATGACCAAAATTCTTAGATAAATCTATTACTTTCACACATGGATCTTGTTGTTGTATTCCTATTGCAACATCCAGTGAATCATCAGGCGACCCATCATTAACCATAATAATTTCATGGGACAAACCAAGTTTGGATATATTTTTTTTGATTCTTGTATAGAATTCAGGAAGGTACGTGGCGGAACGGTACATTGTAGTAACAATAGAGATATTCATAATTCTTCCTTTCTTGAAAACAATTAAACTCTTTCAACTAACTTAAGTCTAACTATTTAACCTTAAAGCTATTAACAACTAAAGATAACTCTCTTGTATCTTCTCCCGTACCAACTTTGTTCGGAATAAACGATTTATCTAATTCCAGACGCACTTCCATTTTTTTGTTTTTGTCCAAGTCATATTTTAATTGGCGTTGACCCTTTTCTAAGAACTCTGTCCGGTATAATTTGTTGTCGATATATATCTTCAGCGTCGCTTTTTTTAAATTCTCCGGCAAACTAACATTTATATCAATTCCCCCTTCACTTCCGGTCGTAATCAGTGCGGTTGCTTTTTTGCTTATCCACCTGTAACCTCCTTCATAATTGTACCAACCATCTAAATACTCAACATCATTACTCAAATTATTTCGAATTGTAGCAAAATCAATTTTAATCAGATCATACTGATTGTCAGCTATTATATTTCCATTAGCTCGACTCGCAGATCTTATTTGATCAAGTAAATTATAAACTAATGGCCATTCTCCAGAATTAGAATGAGGCATTATTATATATTGCGTATCATTCCATTTTAGATAATTAATTAAACTTTCCATATCAGAAAATACTTTAGAATTACCCAAATAATCGGATGCCGAGGCGTTAACGGTTTCCATTCGACATGAAAGCTGATTCAAGGCGACATCATCACCAAAGCCCAAGCATTTCTCCATATTCCCAGTATTTTTTAAATAATTCTCAATACCTAACATACCCTTATATTCGAATAGTTTACGTTCAAATTTTTGTGTGTTATTTTCGTGAAACGGAAGTTGTAATGGTGAGAGGCCATAGCTCCACGATGGATGTGATATAAACATGGTCAGAAATTGTAAAGGCACAAATAGAATAAGTGAAACAAACACTACTTTTCTTAATTGGAGCATTGAAACTGTCGAAATAAATTTAAATAAACCTATCATTGATAAAATCAAAGGAATTTGATAAACATTACCATCTCCTCCGTTTGGCAATGTAGTTCCATAATACAACCACGCAAGGAAAACTGGTAATACTAAAAGAAGAAAGCTATCTTTTGATATTCTCTTAACATTGCACACATTAAAAACCAGGAAAAGAAAGAATAAAAATAAAAATATATTTCCAATCCAGAGCATTATTACGTGCCCAAAGGGTTGAGGATCAAGAAACATATGATACCAGCGACCAAAAATATCAATTAACTTAAAAGAAGCAGATGTAGAAGTATCACCAACATTTTTCATAAGAAAGGGATACTTCACTTTAAACCCTAGAAATTCCCACAATCCACCCACGATTGGATACATAGGAACCCCCGTTATCCTGTATGTCCGATAACAAATCCCTATAAATACAGCAACTGAGACCACAAATAGTGTTAAATAATTATAATTAGTACGAACTCCACGAAGTATTGTTTTGATACCAAACAACTTTCCATTAATCATTAAATAAATTATAACTCCAAATATAACGAGTGGCGCATACAATATGCTCGTTGACTTTCCGCCTAGAGAAAGAATGAAAGCAATTATCGCTATCCAGAAATATCCTGTTTGAACGTTATCCTTTGTTTGCAAACTAATAATCCATCTCCATATATAGAGAGACCCAAGAAGAACTAGTGTAGTAGAAAATAAGTCTGTTTTAGCTGTTGAGGCCATATTTGATAGAGCGGGCACACAGCTTATTAAAGAGGTAAAAAACAGAGATTTAAATTTATCTAAATTTAGTTCTCTTAGTAAAGAATAAATAATGAAAATTATAAATAAATAAAACATAACATTTATAGAAAGAATGTAACTATAATTCCCTAAATTACTTAGCGGAATACTAAATAGCTCAAAGAGCTTAGGATACACATGTACGAAACTCAAAAAACCAAGATTGTCAAAAAAGGAACTATTACCAACTAGAACCGCTTCTGGTCGTAAACCGTACCACACAGAATCATATTCATATGCTAATAAAGTATTAGTTTTTCCGAATTGAATCAATACCAAAAGCAATAAAAAGAAGGCAAGCAACAACTCTCTTGGATTAAGTTTTGTTGCTCTAATATAGAGACTTATAACAAAGGGGGTATTAACTCCATTAAGGAAACTTGCTAATGTTAAAACTACAGTTACTATTCTCAAATCACTAAAGGTTCCGAAGTTAAAATAAGAACTGACAATGGCTATAAAACTCCATATTAGGAATCCAATCAAGAAAAATACTAAATACTGATTTTTATTATCTTTGATAAACATATATTTTGAAATTGACCGTCCAACCGATATCATAGCTTCAAAATACAATAAAACAAGAAGTGCAGATATGAACACCCCATGGAAAATTAAAAATATAACACTAACTAAGGTTGCAAAAAAAACACTCCAGTACCCTTTGAAAAATAGAATACAGATCAAAAATAGAAGAACAATCAATGAAATCTCCATTACTCCATGTATTGTTTCTGGTTGAAACAACTGCCATTTATATACTTTATATACAATATTTTTTAAGGTAGTAAACTGTAACAATAACGAAATCAATATTATCGAAACAAACAACGTATAGTATTTTTTTTTCTTAAGGCTGAGAATAACTTCCTCCATATGTTCCTCCAATTATGAAAATCAATAAACAAATAATCAATGAATAATCTTTATTCAAATGAGAATTTATGAACTCAAAGAATACAAGCAACGATATAGAATACTCAAAATTTATATCATTAGGCCCTCACACAAAAAGTAATTCATAATGCCTACGTATAAAAAACTTAAAATAGCCAAGCTGTTTGAAGTAATTAATCAAAATCCCAGCAAGTTGTGAAATCAAAAATTCCTATAAAATAGATTTTTCATTCCTTTTCCAAAAACTTCTTTTGGGTCATAGCAACAACAGACGCGGGCTGGAGGCATCAATCCATCTTGCTGCAATTTTTTTCTCATGCTTGAGCTTAGAAACACTCAAATTATCCAAAGACTAGATAATGGCCCCTTTACTCCGTAAAGAATTATTTCACTTGGATTTTACTGATCAGTGCACTCATCTTACGCTGATCCTCGCTAGCTTGATCAGGAGAATGAACATCATTGAATTCCATTAGTATTATAGAATTTCCTTTCCCGTTACTAATGGGTATGTCAAGAAAAAAGCCTTCACCGATTACAAGTGCAGTATTGTATATCTCCTCATCATTTAAATATACTTTTATCGAATTTATTTCAGTAAATGTATCTGGAACAAAACCATCAATTAACAAATGACCATTGGTCGGCAAGTCAAGAACAATACCTGCCTGCTTTGCAACCCAACGATATTTCTCACTATTACTCTGGGGAAGCCAATCTCCTTTAAGAATATTCTGATTCTTTGTATATGGAAATTCGATAGCTGTAGGCTGCGATTGATAAGTAAGAAATATCGTAGCAGCAACTATAAGATAAGCGCCAAACTTGATCCAATTCATACGAAAGAAGTAACCGCAAACCTTAGCTATCCAACCATTCCAATGATTATTCAATTGTAACATCGCCAAAGTAAGACGCTCCCCAAAAAAATTTCGTTTTTTGAAAAGAAGAGCTCTTTTTTCTATTACATACCATGAGATAACAGCCAAAATGTATGTAATTGGAACCGAAATTAAGAAGTTCAACCATACATAGGTGCTTCCTCCATAAAAATAAGTCACCATCTGTTGAACAGGGAAAGCGTACAAATACAAACCGTAAGAAAAGTCTCCGTATTGGGTCAGTACATGCGCTCTGGATTTAGGTAAATAAGCAATATAAAGTATCAAATATGTTCCTGCAATAACAAATACAGGCTTAAAGCCCCCATTGAAAAATGAAATCAATAATAATGAAAGGCTGAGCATTGCCATCTCTTTTTTTATTATGATTACGTCCTTGAACAAATAAACTATGCTTCCTGCCATAAAATAAACAGATAATTCAATCAAAGTCTTAATTTCCATACCAAACAAATGTCCACTATTAGCAAGCAGGGAATCACCAAACGTATAAAAATAATACAAAATAAGAGAAAACAAAAGAACTACATACTTATACCTTAGAATCCCTAAGAATCCTAGAAGGCCCACTAAAAGATAACAAATGAATTCAAATGGAATAGTCCATAAAGATCCATTAACTACTCCTTTATATACATTACTTTCGAATACCCCTGGTAAATTCCATTGCATAGGAAACAAGAAAACCGCTTTAAGATATTCCACAATTCCGCCACTTGTAAAGTAGTCTGCTAACGGAAGTTCTGTAACTATCGGTCCTATGATAAATACAGAAAATAGCAGAACCCCCATTAAACCAGGAAAAATCCTTAGGAGCCTAGATTTAAGAAATACAATTAAATTATTAGAATGTAAATAACTTTGAGTGATCAACAATCCACTTATTACAAAAAATATAAACACAGCCAAGTTTCCAAAATTAATTTGACCGTTTGAGAAACGACTTAACGGTTCACCGGATCCATCACCCGACAATGGATAAGCATGAGAAAAAATTACAAGTATTGCTGCAACCACTCTGATGAGGTCAAAATAGTTATTTCTCCCCATCAGCAGTTCACTTAACCTACGCGATACATTCTGTCTTTTATCACCATTTACTTTATTCATGCTATACTCCCAACATTGTTGATTTAAGTATCAACTTCTGACCACATCATCTTCTCCAATATACTCCCCTACTTGAACCTCAATTAAATGTAAATCTATCTTCCCTGGGTTCTGGACCGTATGCTCATCGCCCATATGAATGAAGGTTGATTCATTTCTACGAAGTAGGGACTGTTCTCCATTCACTGTAATTAAAGCCGTCCCGCTTACAACGATCCAATGTTCATTACGGTGGAAATGTTTTTGCACACTAAGCTTTTCCCCTGGCTTCACTACCACTTTTTTTATCTTATAATTCGTTGAAATATCTAATTCCGTATGGTTTCCCCACGGTCTGTAAGCAGTAACATGGTTATCACAAAGATTAGATTTTCTTCGTTTCAATTCATTAACAATTTCTTTTACTTTTTGAGAAGAGCCATGTCTGGATATCATTAATGCATCAGGCGTATCTACAATCATGAGATCTTCCACATCGATGGTTGCAATCGTCCTGTCATTTGACAGGATAAGATTACGCGAAGAATTAACACTAATATAATGATCAGCCAGAGAATTACCTGCCTCATCTTTGGGCAGTTGTTCATATAAAGCTTCGAAGCTGCCAAGATCGGACCATCCAATGTCGGACGAGACGACTTTTACGTTGGTACTGTATTCCATAACCGCATAATCGACACTGTTAGAAGGTATGGCCTCCATCTCTTCTTTGAGTACACGAATGGTGTCGTAATGGAATCTTGCATTGTTAAAAGCCAAGAGCGTTCTATCATAAATCTCATTGGCTGAGGCCTCTAATTCCTTGAGGAATACCCCTGCTTTGAATAGAAACATTCCGCTATTCCAATAAAAGTTTCCTGATTTCAAATACCTTTCAGCAGTTAATAGATCTGGTTTTTCTTTAAAGGAAACCACAATCTGACCATCCGCTTCTATGTATCCGTAACCTGTTTCAGGATAATTCGGGTTAATCCCAAATGTTACCATGTGTCCTTCAAGAGCCAGTCCTTTGGCTATTTCGAGACAACGATTATATTCTTGCTGATTTTGAACTACATGATCAGATGGTGTAATCAATACCAATTCATCTTCCTCTGCAGCAAAACAAGCCAAAGCTATAGCCGGCGCGGTATTCCGGCCGACTGGCTCCAGGATAAATTTATCTGCTTTCATCTCTAACTCATTAAGATGATCTAATGCCAGGAAATACTGTTCTTCATTAGATACAATATATGTTTGATCACAAAGGGAGGCATTTCTCTCCACGGTCATTTGAAATAAAGAGCGGTCTCCTATCATTTTATTAAATTGTTTAGGATACAAAGTTCGAGATAGCGGCCATAACCGGGTACCATTCCCTCCGCATAACACAACATTTATCATATTCGTATCTCCTAGTCTTTAAAATCGAGAGCAAGGATCTTACTAGCAGCCTCTCGCGTGAAATATTTTTCTATATATTGGACTGATGCTTGGAAATGGGCATTCCACATCGTTTCGTCTTGATACAATTGAATGACGGAATGAGCAAACTGCTGTGCATCATTGGCTATTGTCATTACTATCTCAGACTCTTCCAATCCTTCTGAACCGATTGATGTTGTAATAACAGGCACTTGATAATAAATCGCTTCGACTACTTTTCCTTTGACGCCCGCTCCATAACGTAGAGGCACAATGACAAGCTTGGACTGATTATAATATCTCTCCAGTTCTTCATCGGATACAAACCCAGTAACGATTACATCCTCTGCGGATCTTGCTTTTAAATCATCAGGAGGATTCGAACCCACAATATAAAGCTTCACATTTGGAATTTCCCTCTTGATGGTATCGAAGATCTCATCCAAAAACCATACGATTCCATCATAGTTCGGAGCATGGTTAAAACCACCAACAAATAGCAAATCTTTTCTAGCATCAAAGCCCTCAATCTTTTTAGCGTAATTATAAGAATGTTCATACGGAAATAACGGAATATTTCTTACTGGTTTATTCGGGAACTCATTTTGAAGCAGTGATTGTTCATATGAACCTACTACATGAATAACATCAGCATCATTAAATAGGGAAAACTCTGTTTTCTTCCACTCTTCTGAGGATTTTATAAGATTTATATTTCCCGTTAATTCATAATTTCTCATTTCTCTAAGAAAATGAAGATCGTGGCCGAAATAGATGATTTTCGCTGAAGTGAATTTCTTAAACGTTTCCATGTATTTTATAGAAATATGTGGACGATTAAGATAAACATAATCAATATAGGCTCCATTATTTTTAATCCATTTGTTTATATTTTTCGCATAATAGTCTCCATATAAGACTTCTATTCCAAGTTCTTGTAAGTTCGAAGTGTAAGGCTCATGTTTAAAGAAATTATCTCCTATGAAAATCACATGGAAACCCATCGAAACAAATAACTGTAAATAGAAATACGTCGCTCTACTACCTGCATCTTTGTCATAATGCGGCACATAGTGGTCCACGACTACAATGGTTTTTCTACCTCCAGATCTGTCTCTTGCCCAAAAAATATGTTCTGCATTTGGAAAATGTTCTTGCTTCAGCACCGAATCCCATTTATGCAAAAACTTCTCTTTATTTTTGACCTGATAGCTTTTAATCCCACTGTTTGTATCTGTCCCATGAGATATTCCTTCGAAATGGACAATGACAGATTTGGGTTGGAATATAACTTTATATCCTAAATCCCTAATGGAAAACGCCAGATCTGTATCTTCAAAATAAGCGGGCACATAGCGTTCGTCAAATCCGCCCAAATCCTTCCATATATTGTGTCTAACTAAAATTGCCGCCCCTGAAATGTAGTCAACTTGCTTCACATAGTTGTATTCTGGCTTGTTTGGATCGTCCAATCTTCCGAAATTCCAACCACTCGCATCATTCCAAATAATGCCGCCTGCTTCCTGTTGTCTACCATCCGGATAAATCAACTTGGATCCTGCCATACCAATTCGGGAATCTGAGTCCATCAGTTCCACTAGTGAACTTAACCATTTAGGCTGTACATTCGTATCGTTGTTCAGGAAAAATAGATATTCTCCTTTAGCACACGCCGCTGCATTATTGCAGTTAAGTAGGAACCCACGGTTAACTCCATCTCTTACTACTCTAATGTTAGAAACATATTCATTTATCTTTACGGTATCATCATCGGACATGTCATCGGCAATGATTATTTCGTAGGTTACATCAGTGGTGTTTTCAAGAATGGACGCCAAACAAAGATACGTATATTTCCATTGATTATACACAGGAATAATAATGGACACTCTTGGATTCTCTTCAATTGGGAAGCTCAACTGTTCAAAATTCACAATGTCAGGCACTGCAACTTGAAGAGTTGGAAGTGGCGTTTCATTATGTTTCTCAATGTAGTTATTAATCCTGCCGTTAAGTCGACCCGTGTCTTCCGCTTTTAAATAATATTTAAGTTTCCGAAAATTGGCTTTGTTCAAGGCGGATAACATGATTTGAGGTCTTTTTATAGTCATTTTGGTGAGTTTTAACAACATACGACGCTTGCTGTTCATAGGAACCAGACTATCACGCAACCTATAATAACTGCTCAGAACTTTCCAACCGCTGGACTTGTAAATATTTTGGAGTGTCCTCTCTTCTTGAAGCAATAGATCGATATGCCCTTTCTGGTTCTCGATCCGAACTAAGTGTTCATTCAGCTGCTGTGAGAAATATTCGTTCTCTTTTTTCACTTTTTGAAGTTCGTTCTCGGCCTCCAGCTTTGTGCCGTAAAGTTCATCAAGTTTCTTTTGAATTGCCTCATATTCTTTATTAGAATGTTCTAACTGATCATTTAAATCTTCTTTAACATCCTTCATTTGCGCGAGCCTGATCCGGATTGATTCGAGTTGCTTATACTGTTCTCTTAAAAATTCAACTTCTTTGTCTTGAAGAGAAATATGATTATTCCGTTCTTCAACTTCTTCCTGAAGAGTCATAACTCGTTCAATAAGATTTTGATATTGCCCTGACTGTACATTAATGGAGTATGCAGGTTGGGCATTCTGAGAATCATTTGAGCAAAATGCAATCATATACTTCTCATAAAATCCCTCTTTTTTCTCCTGTTCTTGCATAAAAAATTCAGTCCCTCTTGCAGTTGAAGGGTTATCGATTAGTGATACCACTTCGAAACGCTGAGAGACCATATTTACATAAATAAAATATTCTTTTAGTAGTTCAGAAAATTCTTCTTTATATAATTCTTTCACATGAAAATTGTTACTGTATCCTCTTTCATCAGAATAGTATTTCTTGTTTGGGGTAGAGATAATGAAGGTTCCATTTTCCTTCAACAACCTTTGAACCTCTTTCAAAAATGCTAACTGCATTTGTTCATCTACGTGTTCCAATGTTTCGAATGAAACAATGATGTCAAATGAGTGATCAGGAAAGGGCATATGATCTATACTCGTTACAAAGTAATCCAAATTATCCTTCACATATCTATTCTTCGCATGATTAATTGTCTCTGAATCAATGTCTATACCGATAACCTTAGCCGCGGAATTTGATAATAAAAATGAACCATAACCTTCGCCACATGCGGCATCCAGAACTGATTTATTTTCGACTAATTGATTTAGCATATTGTACCTTTGAGTATGCTCAATCTCTAACTCCTCATCTGATTCATTAGGTATAAATCGCTCCCCCGTAAAATCCAAGTTTATCCCCACTTTCTATACGATTGCTGAAAAAGAAACATCTTTCAAACACAGAATACCACTAACAGATTCATAGCCAAGAGGTAACACTTCAACGACCAAAGCATCGTGGACCCAGCTATGTTGCTTATGTTCTTGTTGCGTCCCGGAAGCAATCGCTGGCGATATTGTATAAGAACCATGATTAAGGCTTGGGAATCGGAAACCAAAGCTAAAAACGTAACTTTCACCAGGCCGAAGTGACTCGAGTTCGTCTCCAAGGATATAATTGTTTGTCTGAACAATAATATTTCCAAGCCGATCCTTCATTGAAAAACCAACAATGGGATAATCAATAATTTCATAAATATCCAGTCTAATCAGGACTTCCACTTCTTGCTCCGCTTCTACAAGCGTGACCTTATCTTGCCCGTTGGCTTCAAACATTGATATTCCAGTGATAACTGCTTTTTCATCACCCATCATATCTAGATTACCTTGTAATGAATCTACCAAGTGTGCCTTCGAAGAACCAGTGAACTCTTCCCCGGAATCAGACAACTCACTAAGATCTAGCTTTTTGTAATTAGCGCCAATCATAAACGCTTGGTATTTTTTTGAGATGTCTCTTGGCGAACCTTCCTCCACAAGTTTCCCCTCATTGATCCATACAACTCGATCACAATACTTGTTAATTACTGACATATCGTGAGTTACAAACAAAATGGTCTTCGTTTGCTTCAGCTCATCAATTTTTCTGTAACATTTCTGCTGGAACCGTAGATCACCAACACTGAGTGCTTCGTCTACGATCAATATATCAGGGTCAACGTTTATGGCTACTGCGAAAGCAAGTCTTACAAACATACCACTGGAATATGTTTTAACTGGTTGGTATATAAATTCACCAATGTCCGCAAATTCCAAAATCTCGTCAAGCTTCAACTGCATTTCGTCCTTGGAAAAGCCCATTATCGTTCCATTTAGATATATATTCTCCAGTCCTGTAAGATCAGGATTAAAGCCTGCTCCCAGCTCTAATAACGCAGAAATACTACCTTCTACATGAAGTGAACCGGATGTTGGGGTGAGTACGCCCGTAATCATTTTAAGTAACGTAGATTTTCCAGATCCGTTTTTACCAATAATGCCGAGACATTCCCCTCTATTTACCTGAAAATCAAGATGATCTAGCGCAGTGAATTTTTTATGATATATTTTGTTTGAAAAATGTAAAGCTTCTTTCAATCGATCTACCGGCTTATTATACAGTTTATATTGTTTAGTTAGGCCTTTAGCCTCAATCACATAATTGTTCATTATATTCCACCCTTAGAGAACATCAGCAAAATGCGGTTTCAGTTTGCGATATAAGAAGTACCCCACTACAAGTGTAACAAGAGTAAACGACCAAAAATAAATTGTAAGTTTCATGTCTTGCCAGAACCACTGCCGATAAATAAATACCCTCCGGTAACCGTCTGTAATATAGTACATAGGGTTAGCCTTAAAGAGAAACATGTATTTTTCTGGGATCATTTTTAGTGGATACATAATTGGAGTTAACCAAAACCCAAATTGAACGATCAAGGCCACAATCTGTGCGGTATCCTTAAAAAAAAGAATCACTGAGCTTGTTATCCAAGATAGACCTACAACAAGCAATACTGTAGCAATCAGATAATAGAATATTTGGAGATAGTATAGCGTGAATTCATATTTATATATTGTAAACATGAGTATAAGGAAAACTAAAAAAAACAAATGGACAAACAATGAAGAACAAATACGAATAATCGGCAGTATCTCTAATTTAAATACAACTTTCTTAACGAGAAAATTGTTGTCGGTCACGGACGTAGTTGCCGTTTGAAATGCATCTGAAAAGAAATTCCAAGGAATCATGGCACATATCAACCACAGGATAAAAGGTGCATCATCTACTGGAGTTGATCTAAACCCAACTTGAAACACAAACCAAAACAATAGGATAGTCACCAGAGGCTGGATAAACGCCCATACAGCACCGAAATAAGATCCCAGGTACCTTTTTTTGAAGTCACTTTTGGCCAAATCAAAAATTAGCCTTCTCATCTTTACAAACTCCGAATACATATGTTAAGTCCTCACTCACTTTTTATTTGAAGTGGAATAGCTGAATAATCCTATGTTAGAATATTGTCGTATCTACAAGAAAAGGAGACTCAAACCTTGTCGAATCCAGTATACGGGAAACAAAGGAAGACGTCGAGCAAAGTAAGTACTAGCTCAACTTCGCCTCTACTATGGACCCTGACCATAGGACTGATCATATTTTTACTCTGGTCCGCTTTTCAAGTTGCGCTATTCAATGGGCAATTGCTGCAATTTGAAGCTCCCATTTATTGGGCGGTTGCAATCACTACCCTCCTATTTATCATCTGGGTAGCCATTTACTTCAAACAAATCAAGTTAGAAACACAGCAAGATTGGCTCAAAGTGGCCGTGCTATTGATTCCACTTACCTATGTACTATCCCTCATCAGTGCTGCATCGGAATATTTGGCAATCAATATGATCCTCATCCAGTGCATTTATGCGATAATTTTTGTGATGACGATGTACCTGCTTCAAAACAACAAAATCAATCATATCATACAATCTTCTTTAATAGGAATTGCATATGTTATTGTGGGTTTTGGTTTGTTAAACTGGCTAGGAGCCTTCAGTTTCGCCGGCAAGCTGGTGGGGTGGTTTTCTGCAGGAGTTATTAACGGTGTATACAACCAAGCGATCTGGAATGATTCAAACGGACCACGACTTGCATCAGTGTTTCAGTATCCTAATACATACGCCGCATTCCTAATGGCATTTTTATTTATCACCATTTTTAGTATGATCCGTTCCAAAAAAGTGTACACGCAGTTTCTACATAGTTTTATGCTTGTACCTATTATTTTGTCGCTACTGTTGACACTTTCCCGGACTGGGCTTGTCATGCTTCCGATTGTGTTCGTTATACTGTTATTATTGTTAAAACCCGCTAAACAAATTCTATGGTTTATCTATAGCGGAGTAGCCGCAATCGGCACACTGGTTGTATTGAATCCAATAAATACAGCAGGACTTGAATTGCAACTACAATTTTCCGGCTCACTCGCAGCCAAGGGTTGGATTTATCTGTTAGCAGCATCCACCATTGTGGCAATAGTAAGTTGGGTTATCCAGCGTTGGATCGCACCACAACTAGAGCATGGCATTCAATCCTGGTCAGCTCGAAAAGGCTCCAGTTTATGGATTCCACTAGGATCTGTTATTCTCACAGTTGTTGTTTCCGTGCTTCTGCTCGGTACGAGTGTGAGAAACATTTTACCTGATAGCATTAGTACACGACTTGAAAATATCAATTTCCAACAACACAGTGTACTCGAGCGAATTACGTTTTATAAAGATGCCACAAAACTATTTGCTGACTATCCAATCATAGGTGCGGGTGGTGGAGCATGGACCACTTTGTATGAAAAGTATCAGAACAATCCTTATGTCAGTGCTCAAGCACACAACTTCTTCATGCAATACCTCGTAGAAGTTGGGATCATTGGATTTGTTATCTTTATGGCATTTATACTCTTTGTTTTCTATCAGTATGTGCGTGCTTTTTTAAGGCGTAGTGAAGAAGAGCGTGAATCCCATTTTGTGTACTTTATCCTGTCCATGTCCATTCTTATACTGAGTTTACTCGATTTCAATATGAGCTATGTCTTTATTGGAATGTTGGTATTCCTTGGCCTCGGCGGTATGACTGCTTCGATGGATCCCAAACCACTACGTCGATTGAAGTTTAGCAAATCTGCGGCACGTGGGATCTACAGTGTAATTGCCGGTATTGCAGCAATTGTCCTGCTCATTACATCCGTTCGCTTCCTGCAAGCAAATCATTACGCTTACGAGGCGAAAAAGGTAGCTCAAACTAGCCAGGACTTCCAAGAGATAAAGGTGCCACTCGATAAAGATCTATCGATTCGCAGTACACACACAGATTCATTGCTAATGCTTAGTTCCCTCTATCAACAAGGCTTTCAGCAAACACAAGATGATCAGTTCTATTCGAACTCCATACAGTTACTCCAACGTGGTCTTGAAGCAGAACCATTTAATAAGAACATTGTTAAACAACTCATGAGTCTATATGAAATGAAAGGGGAATCTGGCCAAGCCTACACTCTTCAAAAAGAATATGCCAACAACTATATCTGGGATATGGAGTGGTACGAACGGCTAATCACCCGTTCGTTCGATCTAGGATATCAAGCACTCGGACAAGGCGATACAGCTAAGAAGGAATCTTATTTTACTTCAGGTCTGGAAGCCTATCAGCATGTTGTTGATGGAGTAGAACATCTACAGACTCTCCCTGAAGGACAGCTTCAAGGACAGCCGTTCGAGCTGACTCCAACAATGATTCTGAACACGGGGAAAATGAAATATATGTTAAACGATTCAGCTGGAGCAGCTACTATCCTTAAGGGTGGGATTGCAGACGATCTGAACGATGCTACCAACCGTGAAATTGCTCGTTGGTACCTTGCCGCTCTAACTAAGGATGGGCAACAGGATCAAGCTATATATGATAAGCTTATCGCTGTCGCACCTAACGAAGCAGACGAGATAAAACAGATAGCAGAACTGAATTTCTAATAACAAAATGCACTAGTGGTCCTCTATAATTCCACAAAAAAAAAGGTTTGCCTTCATCAAAGGGCAAACCTTTTTTTTTGATCTAATACGTTAGGGATGTGTTAGTTCGATGCCGTTATCTTCTTTAAATACGCCAACAAATCATCACGTAGATCCGGGCGCTGCAATGCGTAGTGAATAGATGTCTCAATAAAGCCCAACTTCTCGCCAACATCATGACGCAATCCATCAAAGTGATATGCGAGAATCTGCCGCTGTTCATTCAATCGGGACAAGGCATCCGTAAGCTGAATTTCTCCCCCGACACCAGCAGATTGTTGACCCAGGATCTCGAAAATATCCGGTGTAAGAATGTAACGTCCCATAATAGCCAGGTTGGAGGGAGAGTCTTCGGTCTTTGGTTTCTCAATTAAGCGGCGGGCCCGAAAAACACGATCATCGGTAGGGGTCAGCAACTCTCCGTCCACTATCCCATAGCGGGATACCTCGCTCCAATCAACAGGCTGTACACCAACAATCGGAGATTGCAGTTCATCGTAGACATCGATCATCTGCTTCAGGCAGGGATGGTCCGCTTCCACGATGTCATCCCCTAACAGGACGGCAAAAGGCTCGTTGCCGATAAACTTGCGGGCACACCAGATGGCGTGACCAAGTCCCTTCGGTTCCTTTTGACGGATATAATGGATATCTGCCATCTCGGAGGGTTTGCGTACTTCGTTAAGCAAGTCCCACTTCTGTTTGTCCGCCAGATTCTGCTCCAGCTCAAAAGAATAATCGAAGTGATCTTCAATGGCCCGCTTGCCTTTACCTGTCACAATAATGATATCTTCAATGCCAGAAGCTACGGCTTCTTCAATAATGTACTGGATCGTTGGCTTGTCCACGATGGGCAGCATTTCCTTAGGCATCGCCTTGGTCGCAGGCAAAAACCGGGTACCCAGCCCCGCGGCTGGAATAATCGCTTTGCGAATACGCACACGAACCCACTCCTTTTGCTAAACAAGTTGAACTAAAGATTATTTACACTGACACTACGATGACAGAACAACCTTCCGATCGCTGTTATCCCCAGATTTTTTAATTCACTTTTACAAAGGTGAAATCTGGTGAAAAAGGCGAACGCTACGCTTCTCCAGCTTTTTTCTGTCCTCTACGTTTCTCGTGTAAATGATTAGTTAAACTTGTATAGATTCATATATTTAATGATTCTGAGAGCTAAGATGCTTGGACTCCATTATACCATCAACAATTCGCGGATATCCTGTTCGGATAAGGTCGTCGATCCTCCGTCTCCCGGTTCGATTACTTCGGCAATCAAGTCCTTCTTGCGCTGCTGGAGTTCCAAAATCTTCTCTTCGATCGTACCCTCGGTAACCAGGCGGATGACTTGCACCACTTGTTTCTGTCCCATGCGATGGGCACGGCCAATTGCCTGTTCTTCCACGGCAGGATTCCACCATAGATCATATAATATAACGGTATCTGCCCCTGTTAAGTTTAGTCCGGTACCGCCAGCTTTCAGGGAGATTAAGAACAGTTCAGCTTCGCCCTCATTAAATCTGTGGCACATCTCAACCCGGCTCTGTGCAGGGGTCTGACCATCGAGGTAGAAAAGATTCCTTCCCTGGGCCGAAAGGGTCTGACGAATCAGGTTCAACATGCTCGCAAATTGGGAGAAGATGAGAATTCGTTTCCCTGCAGCCAAACAATCCTCGACCGTTTCAAGCAACTGTTCCATTTTCCCGGAATCGCCTTGATATCCTTCCACAAAGAGGGCCGGATGACAACACAACTGACGTAAGCGCGTGATGCCAGCCAAAATTTTGATACGATTCTTCTGGAATCCGTTATCCTCCATATCCTTCGATGCTTCATCCTGAAGTTGGGAAAGATATGCGGCGTACAATTTCTTCTGCTCAACCGTAAGCTCTGACCGCTGTACCGTTTCAATTCGATCAGGCAATTCTTCCAACACATCCTTCTTCAGGCGGCGCAGAATAAACGGACGCACCATCCGCGAGATCCGTTCCGGAGGAAGGTCACGGAATCTTCTGTAACTTGGAAACAACCCTGGGAAGACGGCTTCAAAAATGGACCACAATTCATCCAGTGAGTTCTCTACAGGCGTTCCTGTGAGTGCAAAACGACGCGGAGCTTGAATCTGTTTGACTGCCTGCGCGGTCTGAGAAGAAGCATTTTTAATTGCCTGAGCTTCATCCAGAATGAGCGTATGAAAGGTTCGGCCCAGGTAGGTATCCAAATCCCGTCGCAACAGAGGATACGACGTCACAATCACATCTGCCTCATCCATTCCAGAAAGCATATTGGCTCGCTCTTCTTTCTGACCGGCTGCGATCAGGACTTTCAGATGCGGGGCAAACCGTGCAAACTCATTAGCCCAGTTATAGGTTAGCGAGGCAGGCGCCACGACAAGTACCGGGGGATGAATGACCCTCGTTCGGATTGTCAGTCCATCCTGCTGCATCGTGGACCATAGGCCATCCGTATTCTCTGAATCCATCTTATCCAATGGGAGCCCAGTTTCGGAATCAATGTTGGAAGTCGCCAACGTTTCACCGCCCCGTAATGATCCGCTCTCCCGGTATTTATCAACGCCCGTATTGTCCATATTGTAGTCGGGCTTCTCCTGAAGAACCGCTGTGATATAGGCGATACTTTGCAACGTTTTGCCAAGTCCCATATCATCCGCCAGAATGCCGCCAAAACGATAATAAGCGAGGGTACGCAGCCACTGGTATCCACTGTTCTGATAATCCCGCAGGATGGGGGTCAGTGTCTCTGGCAATGCAAAATCCATCCGTTCGGGATCTCGCAGATCATCAAGGAAACGTTTCAGGGAGCCTCCCCACTTCACATGACCGGAAACTTCATCCCTGCCTGGCAATTGTAACGCCCGAACAGCTGGCAGCCGGATATGGCTGCTCTTGATGTCATCTGCTCCAAGTCCCAGTGAATCGGCCATATGAGCGAAACTGTCTGCACCTTCATTTTCAAGCGACAGAAAGATACCGCTCTTGAGACGGAAATACGGTTTCTTTTCCACAATGCGACGCATGAGTTCTTGAAGCTCCTGCTCGTCCACACCTTCCATCTCGAATGAAATCTCAAGCCAGTCCAGTCCTCTCCCCAAATCTGCTCGTACTTTCGGCGGTGTTGGATAGGATTGCACCATGGCCTTCACGGCGTTTGGCATATAGATGTCTACCTGTTTTTCAAGCTCAGGCAACAGATGATACATAACATCATAGATGGCATCTTCCCGTTCGCTCGCCCAGACACTACCATCACGTTCCAGGAAAGAACGATCGAGCCGTTCAATGAGATTCCGTTCTTTGTATCGATCACGCACCAAAATAACCTTTTTCTCTTCTTCATCTATTAAATACTCTGCAAGTGGATTAATAACCATGACCTCATAGTCGAATTCCAGACGCGCTGTAATACGTTCACGATAGAAGTCGATGTACAGCTTCGGTGAAAGTTCCGGTTCCGCGATCTGTTCACGCACCTGTGAATCAATGGACAGATGTCCAAGCGTACGCAGTTCTGGCACGACATGCTGTACGAATTCATCCACCTGCTGAGTCGAAATATCGATGCTTTCCTTGATTCCATACGACGTGAGCGCCCCACTCAAGTCCTCCAGACTTCGCATCTGCATCGGCTCCAACATATGCAACTGTCCTTCCACCACAGCGGCATCATAAGCAGGGAGAAGAATCAGCTCACGCAGTCCAGAAATTTCAAGCTGATATCCTTCATTCGCTCCCTGGGCGATCCGGTAAAATAAAGGAAGTACCCCCTCACCCAGTGTGAGTGGTCCATTGGCAAATCCCGTGCCCTCCATCCGGCTGTCAGCCTGTAGCAACAATTCCAGCAATGGCTTCCATACGAGAGGAGCAATCAATATATCCCGTCCGTCCGAAGCTCCCAGATAACCGGAGATGGATTGGCGATAGGCCTCCTCACTCTGCCTCATTCGAATAAGCATCGAGAGAATGGCCTGATCCTGCGGAGTGAAAACATGCATCAATGGATCATAGTGGAACAGCTTGGTAAATGACATTGGCTCGCCCTTCTCGATACAGTTCAGGAATTGCTTCACTTTCTGCACCACATACAGACGTTTGTTACCCACTTTCAATTCAAGAGCAAGTTTCCCACCACCCTTGTGAACCTGTGTCAGCTTACATATAAACTGAACCTGCAATTCTTCCCGCAGGGAGGAACGGCTGACAGGGGCAGTGTATTTACGATCATTTCCATGCAGCGGTCTCCGATCCTTGGCAAACATGGACAGAATCTGATCCGCCGTACGGTAAGAAGGTTTATCTGCCGAGCGGCCCCACCCCGAAGCTGAGCTTGGACGACCTGCTTGGGCAAAGTGAACGGGCGGACGCTCTGGGGCATCATTCAGTTGCTCTCGTTGTGAAGCGGACTGTGGTCGCTCCCATATGCTTTCTTCGACCAACGTCCCAACCCTGGACTTGGAACCTGAGCTGGAACTGGTATTGGCTCCTTGGCCTGGAGCAGGTTGAGGAGGCTTCCCCGAAGCAATCGTGGCATTACGCTCCTGCTGCTCACCCCATTCGTGAATAGCCAACAGGACAGCAGCGACATGTTTGCAATAGTCATAATGCCTGCCGTCACCCGGACAACTGCAGCCTGCCACAACCTCACCTGATCCATCTATATCCACCGTCACCTGATAACGCTCCGATCCACGTACCTGTGCTTCAAAATGAAGCTGATTCTCACTGACCACCAGATTGGTCACCCTGCCAGATTGGTTATAATCTTCTCCGCGCTTGAATGCCGTGACCCCGCACAGCAATTTGATATCCATAATTGTGAATGGCGCCACGCTTCTTCGCCTCCTGTATCATGATGTAAAAAAACCCCAAGAGCTCCTTGAAGCAGAGATTGGGGTTCCTTCATGCTTGTAACTGTTGTAGTACCATACAAACGTTATTTCACCAATTGACCACGTGTAACGCCCAGTTGGTTCGTTGCTTTGAGTGTTTTCCAAACTTGTGTACCACTGATCTCGCCGCGCAGTGCGCGGTTGTATAGATCGATAACTTCGCGTACCTGCTCCGGTGTCTCTTCCAGGAATTCCACACGGTAACGGGATACACCCAGATCCATAAAGTTGGTCAGATACTCGGCACCTGACTGTTCCACTGCATTGTACACCGTATTACGGCAACCTTCATCCACACGTACCGGGTGGGACATGCCGATCCGGTCTTGCAGTGATGCACGCTGTTCCTCACAAGGACGGCCACAGTTCGTGAAGTCCGTTCCTTCACTCATGAACGTACAATATACACAGTGCTCGGTATGGAACATCGGCAGATGCTGATGGATAACCACTTCAGTCTGACTTGTACGGGAGTGGCCCAGCAAATCAACCATTTGTTGAATGTTCAGGTCATAGGATGGCGTAATCCAGTCACATCCGGCTTCCAGGAACAATTCTACTGCTTTGTGATTGGCGATGTTCAATGAGAAGTCGCCGATCAATTCCGGGTGCTTCGCATCCGGGTTTTCCATCCGGTGGCGAAGGTAGAAGTACAGTGCGCCTGTATTACGTACCAATACCGCATCTGGCTTCAGACGCAGGATGTTGTTATGATATCCGTTCTCCCCAGGCATATGAATACGCGGTGTTGCCAGCGCGATCTTGCGACCAGCGGCATGCACAGCTTCCACGGCTGCCGGGAACTGTTTGATAAACTCGAAGTCGGCATAGATCATACCGATTCCTGCTTCAATCGCTGCCTCCACTTGTGGCAGGCTGCGGCAGAGCGCGGTCAGCTCTGCTTGACCGCGAGTGACTGGCGATGCCGGTTTAACTGAATCGCCGTACACATCTACCGCCCGTTTCACGTAGACAGGCGGTTTAGGACGTTCACCCGCGAGTTGTTCTACCGCCTGACGGCGAATATTATTCAACTCGCGCATTGGGATGATGACGTCACCGTGCAGGTTGACGTCCATTCCTTCCAACTGGAACACGGTGCCTCCCAGACGTCCGAACTGCTCTTCGAGCAATTCATGTGTCATTGGACGCTTCTGGGCGATGTCCAGTTCCATCTCGGAATCAATACGGACGGTCGTGCCTTTCTGCACGTCTGTCCACCATGTGCTAAGCGGCTGCCCCGGGCTGCCGATGACCTTCACCTTCACTGGGAATACACGGTACGGCTTCTCGGTCTCGAAGCTTTGACGTAGACGTTTGTCCAGCGCCGGGTCATTCGTTTTCCACACTTTGTCGCCAACTTTCACGCGGCGCAGATCTACGTCACTGCGGCCTGGCACAACGTCAACGATCCAGCCCTCTTCGGCTTCGCCTTCGAGTTTTACACCTTTGCGACGCACATCGTATACCCGTCCGCCTTCTTCCTTCTGAGTCGGGTCTCCGGCGTCAAATACAATTCCGTCTCCACGTTTCACAGGTGCATCCAGTTTCAGGACCACACCATCGCGCAACACTTGATCCACACGACCGAGGTAGACACCACGGCTTTTCGGGAATGTTCCATCCACCAGTTCTTTGTTGTTTGTACCACTGAGGAAACCATGCGTGAATCCACGGGAGAAGCTTTGCTGCAATTCGCGAACTTCTTCCTTGCTTGGCGGTGTGTTATCTCCATCAAAATAACGGTCAATCGCTTTGCGGTATTTGCTTACTACGTTTGCTACGTATTCTGGCGTTTTGAGACGTCCTTCAATTTTGAAAGAAGTTACTCCTGCTTCGATCAGTTCCGGCATCAGATCAATCGCTGCCAGATCCTTAGGAGACAACAGATAAGCTACATCACCCATCGGTTTGTGCACCCCATCCACCATCAGATCGTATGGAAGACGACAAGCTTGTGCGCACTCTCCGCGGTTCGCCGAACGTCCTCCCCACATTTCGGAAGTAAGACACTGCCCCGAGTAGGATACACACAGCGCACCATGAACAAATACTTCCATTGGAAGTTTTGCCTGCTCACCGATCTTCTGGATCTGCTTCAGGTTGTTCTCCCGTCCCAGAACGACACGTTCCATATCAAACGGCTTCGTAAACTCGACCGCTTCCGGAGACGTAATTGTCATCTGTGTTGAACCGTGAATCGGGAAATCCGGTGATATCTCGCGGATCATCTTCACCAAACCCAAATCCTGAACAATTACAGCGTCCACACCTGCATCGACACAAGCGTCAATCAGTTCTTTGGCATCCGTCAATTCATTTTCAAAAATCAATATATTAAAGGTCAAAAAACCTTTTACGCCATAACTGTGCAAAAACGCCATTATCTCCGGCAGCTCGTCCATACGGAAATTGTTCGCCCGTGCCCGTGCATTAAACTTTTCGACTCCGAAGAAAATTGCATCTGCGCCATTAGCTACCGCCGAACGCATACAATCCCAGTCACCAGCCGGTGCCAGAAGTTCAACGTCTTCTCTTCGTATTGTTGCTGTTTTCATGTAGATCCTCCCCATAACCGGCTATCCGCCGGATTTCATCCCTATATCCCTAAACGTCTGAACATACTAAGCCTAAGACTGCACCTTATCGGGTACACCTGCATTGTCACGGTATTACAATATCTATCTATTATGTCTGTATTGCCTGAACTCCAAGCTTACAGTCATTCCTATTCATCAGATCAGTAGTCATAACTCCTGAACTAGTATAGTGTACCACTTCTGCACCGACTCTTCTACGTTTTCCTGAAAAAACCGTTTACCATTTTCATTTCCATTAAGATTTACACTAGACACTTCGATTGCAGTACCATCTTCCGATCGCTGTTACCCCCAGATTTTTTTTATTTCCTTTTCTAAAGGGGAAAAATCTGGTGATAAACGCGCACGCTTCGCTTCTTCAGATCGGTTCTGCACTCTTCGTCCCAGTGTAAATATTTAATTTATCTTATACAGAAAACAAATAAGCCGAAAGGTCTTTTGACCCTCCGGCATGCATCAATATTATTTAATAAAAGTAAATGAGTTCACTGCTTTTTCCAAGGCGGCTGCCTGAACTTCTGTCTTGTTGGCATCATTCAGCCCACTTGTGATCGTATAGGTTGTTCCGTCCTTTTCAAACACGATCTGACGACCCGCATATGGCACGCCTTTGTCCAGCTCATGATACGTAAAGGAAAATGCAGGCACACCCGCAAACGTCAGCTCTTCACTGCCAAGCAACTTGAAGTTCTTACGGGTTTTGGTGGCTTCGGCATAGGCTTCTCTCAATTGGCTGACCGTCATCTCGATCGACTTGTCTTCGCTCGCCGCAATGGAGAATTCTCCGCCAGTAAAGGTGTACACCACAGGTGAATATTCGAATCGATCACTATACGGCGTCCAGTAACGCGGAATATCTACACTGTAATGATAACGTTTGGACGTACGTGTAAGTGTCTTCGTTTTGTCTGTCAAATACGGATCTTCATCCAGCTGACCGAAATTATCGGCAACCGTATCAAAGTCAATCTCCACACTCTTCATAATCCGTTCAAACCATGCCCGATCTGCACTTTGCTCCTCAGGGAACGTATACTCTGCATAATACCGATACCCATTCTTCTGCAAAAGAACATCAAACTCGGTCTGCCAGCCCCCGCCAAAGTTATAACGGAATTCATTCACCTCGGCAGTTTCTCCCGAGATATCCATCGTATATGAACCAATTGGCTCGTAACTCTCTGGTGTAAATGTCTCGCGCATCCACTTATCCAGTTGGCCGCTCCAGTCTTTTACCGTTGTACCTGCTTTCGCCGAAGTGACACGCCATTGCAGATACGCACCATCCTTGGCTTCATAGATCATCTGATTGTTATCCATCGACCAGCCGGCAGGAATCTTCAATTCAATACCATAGTCATCGTTCCAAGCGGAGCGCATGCCATTATCTACGGTGGACAGATCCTTGATCGTTCGATCCGATTCCGCATAGGTTGGCTGGAATGAATTGAGTAGCGCTGCACGTGTGCCCAGATCTTTATAATTCAGGGCTTCGTAATCCGCGAGGTACACATCATATTGACGACCTTCGCTCAGATACTGACGCATCTCCCATAACATGCCGTCTACATCTTTCACGATAATCCGTGCATAAGGCGTTTTGTCTTTCGACACCGCTTGACGATCCAGCACCGTATCTCCCGATTGTTTGGCCTCCTGGACAAGTTGCTGCAACAAATCATCCGCATCCAGAGCCACATCCTGATCGCTGACATACACTTCAAGATAATAACTGTTGTCCGCAGTGCCAAAAGTCATCATGCGCTCCTGCTCACCGGTCTGGAAAACTATAAGGTCTGCCGGGTAGTTAATGGACCAACCGTAAAAACTGTTGCCAATTCTGGTTTTGCCTTCATCCGGATGAATGCCATCCTCGTCATCCACCGAATCATCGGTTTGCAACAGACGAATGACCATTTCTCCGGAGCTGGTTGGAGCTAGCGTCGCCCCGATACCGGCAGCAACCGGACGAAGTGGAACCATAAGTACACCATTCACCATCTTGGGAGCGGCACCCATCTCATGTTTTACACCATCCACCCAGGCAATTGAACTGCCAATCGTTAGGGTAACCGTGTGTGGACCTTCCTTGATTTTGACGACATCATTTTTCTCCAACCGGATTTCACTGCCAAATGCTTTCTTGAATACACCGACAGGTACCATCGTAACACCCTTGAACTTGTAAGGTTTGGCTATGGCCTGCTTATCGCCGTTGATGTAGGCGCTCGTGCTCCCAGCTTTGACACGTAGTTCACTTGTCGTCAGATCAGATGCCCATACAGGCAATGCCGCGCCAATGGTCAGCATCCCGGTTAATACACCTGTGCTTAGCACACGTATCCATGACTTTTTCATTCCGTTCTTTCGTCCTCTCTCCATCCGGGCTGATCGCCGGGCTTTATTGTTCTTCATCTGCAAGGAACGCTTCATCTTCCTCGTCTACGATGTCTGCGCGATCAGCAAGCACCAACGTGCGGGTGACGATATCGCCATCCGATTGCATCAACAGCTTTACCTTTTGCCCAGGCAGATACTTTTTGAGCAACTCATTGATATCCACTACTGAAGAGACACGTGTGCCCGCGACACTGTATAGGACATCGCCCTCTTTGATTTTGGCTTTCTTGGCTTCAGGAGACAGTACGCCCGTAATCGTTAATGGATCATCTGTAGGCAGGCCCACAATCGCAGACCAGCTTTCTTCCAGCTGTAGCCCCAGACTTGCACGTTTTATTTTGCCATATTTAAAAAACTGATCGATGATATATTGAACGGTATCCACGGGAATCGAAAACCCCAAACTCTCTACGCCTACCGCAGAGAATTTCATCGAGTTGATACCAACTACTTCACCCTTCAGGTTGACCAGTGGTCCTCCGCTATTTCCTGGGTTAATGGCCGTGTCGGTCTGAATCAACCGGTAGGTCGCCTCAACACCACGATTCAAGCCGCTAATTACCCCTACCGTTGCCGAGTTGCGCAAAGAAAAGGAAATCGGCGTACCCAAGGCAATCACCGTTTCTCCAACAGTAGTTTGTGAAGCTTTGGCAAAGCTCGCCGGTTTGAGTGATTTGGCATTGATTTTGATTAGCGCCAGATCACTTAGTGCATCACTGTATGTTTTCGTAATTTTGTATGTATTGCCATCCGTCGTTACGACCACGGGATTCGTTAATCCGTCGACCACATGAGCATTCGTTACAATCCATCCGTTCGACCGGATAATGACACCTGTACCATGTGCAAGATTATAACGGTCGTCTGATGTTGCACCGTCCTGCACTTCGGTAGATTTCCCAATAATGCCTACGACCGAAGGAGATACCTTTTCGATCACTTTGGGAATAGCTTCACTTCCCTTGTACGTGTACGTTCCTGATTTGGCATCATATTGTCCACTTCCACCAACTGCCTTGAGCAGATCCTTGGTGTTCACATAGACTTGACCGTCTACCACTTTCGCTTGCATCGCCGCTTTGGATTCAGCTGCACCGGCCGTTGCCGCCACACTAATCGAGAGTACAGCAGCCATCAGTATGGCTATCCCCTTTTTACCCAACACGCTCATATTCTCACCTGACCCTCTCTATACATCCTTCTTGCGCGACTCGACATCGGATTCATCGCTGAATCTATTCTCTCTTTCTCTCATCTGCAATTCCGGTATCCCTCAATGTATCATACAGAATCTGGATATACAATTGTTTTAAGTCCTATTTTAGTAGAGAAGGTAGAATCTTGTTCAATCGCTCGATATACACGAAAAAAACACCCTCCATGTCTCCCATGGAAAGTGTTCCTTCATACCTCTTTTGGCTTAAATTCCATTCACTTCAGTGGTATTCCTACTGAGCAAACCAACCGGTTATCATCGCATAGTCTGTCATCAGAAATACCAGTAGGCTGACTACTGCAAATCCGATCGCAAACAGATTTTTCTTCGGTGCCCGAAGAAGCCGAACAACTCCGATGAAAATCAGGATCGTAAATAAGATGACAAAAATATCAAATGCATTAAAATTCGATGTACTCGCCGTGGCAGCTTCTGCAAACAGCATGGATAGACAGACCTCCTTACCATAGTTGAACAGCTAACGCATACCCTAATATCTTCCTCTATGTTATCTGTACCCTGCTTGTAATGCAAGCCCTATCATCCATAAAAATGAAAAAAAACCAATTTGGCCGAATATTCCTGTAATGCTCGTCATTATGCATATGTAAACACTTTCACGAAATAACCTTAGTCTGGGGGAAACACGTGCATCACTCAAAATGAAAAGCCCTTCTTCTCGGAAGCAGAGCACATCAGATCGTAATCCAACGTCTCAACCTTTTCGAAAAGAAGGGCCAATACTGCCACTTCATATTGATATAACTACTGGTTAGAGGACCTTAGTCTACTAATTGCAGTGCCTTGCTCCGCTCGGTGTCCCGCTCCAGAACCGGCTTCAAGTACTTGCCGGTATAGGAAGCTTCCACTTTAACGATATCCTCAGGTGTTCCGGTTGCAACAATGGTTCCTCCACCGCTACCACCTTCTGGACCCAGATCAACAACATAGTCTGCCGTTTTGATCACATCCAGGTTATGCTCAATCACCAGCACTGATTCCCCGGAATCAACCAGACGGTGTAATACGTTCAGCAAACGGTCGATATCATCGACATGCAAACCGGTAGTCGGCTCATCGAGGATGTAGATGGTTTTCCCCGTACTGCGGCGATATAGCTCGGAAGCGAGCTTCACACGCTGGGCTTCACCACCAGACAATGTGGTTGCAGGTTGTCCCAGATTGATATAACCCAGACCCACATCCATCAGCGTCTGCATTTTGCGATGGATCTTCGGAATGTTCTCGAAGAATTGGGTTGCATCTTCAACCGTCATTTCCAGCACATCGGAAATGTTTCTGTTTTTATATTTCACTTCAAGCGTTTCCCGGTTATATCGTTTGCCTTTGCAGACTTCACAAGGAACATAGACGTCCGGCAAGAAGTGCATCTCGATCTTGATAATGCCGTCTCCACGGCAGGCTTCACAACGTCCACCTTTGATATTAAAACTGAACCGGCCTTTCTTGTATCCACGTACCTTGGCTTCGTTCGTCTGAGCAAACAGATCCCGGATATCATCAAAGACTCCTGTATACGTAGCCGGGTTGGAACGTGGTGTCCGCCCGATTGGCGACTGGTCAATATCGATAACTTTATCGATATGCTCCAGACCACGAATCTCTTTATGCTGACCCGGACGTACCCGAGCACGGTTCAGATCACGTGCCAGCGTTTTGTAGAGGATCTCATTGATCAATGTGGATTTACCTGAGCCAGACACACCCGTTACCGCAGTAAATACACCTACAGGAATCTTCACGTTCAGATTCTTCAGGTTATTTTCTTTGGCTCCACGCACTTCCAACCAACGGTCTCCTACACTTCTACGTTCTGTACGAATCGGAATGAATTTGCGTCCACTCAGATATTGACCGGTTAAGGAGTTCTCATCGTTCATGATCTCTTCCGGTGTACCCTGTGACATGATGGTACCTCCGTGGATACCTGCACCTGGGCCAATATCAATAATATAGTCGGCAGCCATCATCGTATCTTCATCATGTTCAACCACGATCAAGGTGTTACCAATGTCTCGCATATGCGCAAGTGTTGAGATCAGACGGTCATTATCCCGTTGATGCAAGCCAATACTTGGCTCATCGAGAATATACAGCACACCCATCAGGCTGGAACCAATCTGTGTAGCCAGTCTGATCCGCTGAGCTTCCCCACCGGACAATGTTCCGGCAGCGCGACTCAGTGTAAGATAATCCAGACCAACATTCACCAGGAAGCCGAGACGACTGTTGATTTCTTTCAGAATAAGCTTGGCAATCGTCTGCTCTTTCTCCGACAATTCCAATGTATCAAAGAATCGGCCAGCTTCACCAATGGACAAACTAGTCACATAGGCCATGTTGTGATCATTGATCGTAACCGCAAGACTCTCGCGTTTCAGACGCTGACCTTTACATGTACCACAAGGCTTCGCACTCATGTAACCCTCAATAAACTCACGAATACCTTCAGATGCTGTATCCCGGTAGCGACGCTCCAGGTTATTCACGATACCTTCAAAGGTGACCAGTGCTTCCTTCCGTTGTCCAAAATCATTCTCATAGCGGAAACGGATTTTCTCCGTACCTGTACCCTGTAACAACTTGTTCATCTGCTCAGCTGGCAGATCTTCGACAGGTACATTTTGCGGAATGTTGAAGTGCTCACATACTGACTTCAGGAACTGCGGATAATAGGTGGATGTACCACCTGTCCAAGCATCAAAAGCTCCATCTTCGATGGTCTTAGCCCGATCCGGTACGAGCAGATCAGGGTCAACGATCATTTTGACACCTAACCCATCACAATCCGGGCAAGCCCCGAAAGGGCTGTTAAATGAGAACATCCGCGGTGCCAGCTCTTCAATACTGAATCCGCACACCGGGCAGGCAAAGTTGGAACTGAATCGCAGCTCTTCTTCACCCATAATGTCCACCAGGAGTTGTCCACCAGACAGATTTAGTGCTGTTTCAATAGAGTCGGCCAGACGCGCCTGTACATCATCCTTAACAACGATCCGGTCAACAACCACTTCAATTGTATGCTTTTTATTTTTCTCCAATTGAATATCTTCTGACAGGTCACGCAGTTCCCCGTTTACCCGTACACGGACAAAGCCCTGCTTGGACACATCAGCAAATACACTTTTGTGCTCGCCCTTACGGCCCGAGATAATGGGTGCCAAAATCTGCAACCGGGTACGCTCTGGATATTGCATAATGCGGTCAACCATTTGTTCTACGGTCTGGGAACTAATCTCCACGCCATGGTCAGGACAATGTGGATGGCCCACACGTGCAAATAACAGGCGCAGGTAATCATAAATTTCGGTCACGGTTCCTACTGTGGAACGTGGGTTACGGCTTGTTGTTTTCTGATCTATTGAAATGGCAGGAGATAATCCTTCGATGGAATCCACATCCGGTTTCTCCATCTGTCCCAGAAACTGCCGTGCGTAAGCTGACAATGATTCTACATAACGCCGCTGTCCTTCGGCATAGATCGTGTCAAAAGCCAGCGAGGACTTGCCTGAGCCACTCAGGCCGGTCAATACAACAAAGCGGTCACGCGGGATGGTAATGTCGATATTTTTCAGGTTATGCGCTCGTGCGCCTTTAATGACAATGTTATCGCTCGCCAATAGTATTCATCCTCTCAGTGTGTTAATCCAAACCTTTAAAGGCTTTTCGATCCCTCCCAAACCCTCCCTTCCAAGGGAGGGCCCCAGAGGGCGCAGCCCTCTGGACACCCGAAACAAGCGGTGCAACGGTGAGGGGTCGGGTCTTGCTATGTGAAGGGTGGTCGTGTGCCCGCGGCTCCGTATAAGGTTCCGGCTCATTGCCGGAACCTTATACGGCCGCTCTACTGCGAGGTGACGCTCTCGGCTTCGCCACGTTCGCGACAAGGTCGCCATTGCCTTCGGCTCGGCTCCTAGGTCAAGAGCGGGACGCTCTCAGCTTCGCCTTGGTCGCGTCAGGTCGCCATTGCCTTTGGCTCGGCTCCAAGGTCAACACTGGGGCACTCTCGACTCCCAATTGCTTTCCTATAAACCTTTTAACCAATTTCAACATTTCTATCAGTATAGACTTGATTTCAGGATTTCAACATCTCTTATTATCGGTAGATATCAACGATTTCCTTACTCAACAAGAGAACGGCCAATTGGCCGTTCTCTTGTTACAGATCCATCTTTACCGGAGCATATGAATGAGCAGTATCTTATTCAGCGCGAAGTTCCAGCAACGCATCGCGAAGCTCGGCAGCACGCTCAAACTGCAGGTTTTTGGCTGCGTCTTTCATCTCTACCTCTAGGCGCTGAATAAGTGCCTGGCGATCTTTCTTCGACATCTTCTCGGCTGCGCCTGTGAGATAGTCTTTCTTGGATTCGGCAACTTTGGTTGCCTCTATTACATCACGCACTTTTTTGCGAATCGTCTGTGGTGTAATTCCATGTTTCTCGTTGTACTCAATCTGGATTGCACGACGACGCTCTGTTTCCTTTATCGCTTTATCCATCGAATCCGTCACTTTGTCACCGTATAGAATAACGCGACCCTCGCTGTTCCGTGCCGCACGACCAATCGTTTGGATCAGTGAGCGTTCGGAACGCAGGAATCCTTCCTTATCAGCATCCAATATAGCGACGAGGGAAACTTCGGGCAGATCGAGACCTTCCCGGAGCAAGTTGATTCCGATTAGGACATGGAAAACGCCCAATCTTAAATCACGTAAAATTGCCATCCGTTCCAACGTCTTGATCTCGGAGTGCAGATAACGAACTTTGATTCCAACTTCCTTCAGATAATCCGTCAGGTCCTCGGACATCTTCTTCGTTAATGTTGTAATCAACACACGCTCGTCTTTGGTAATCCGGTCGTTAATCTCACCAATCAAGTCATCGATCTGCCCCTTTGTTGGACGCAGTTCAATGATTGGATCAAGCAGTCCGGTTGGACGGATAATCTGTTGCACCATCGTATCGGTATGCTCGATCTCATACGGGCCTGGTGTTGCTGATACATAGATGATCTGATCCATCTTGCCTTCGAACTCTTCGAATTTGAGCGGACGATTATCCAATGCTGATGGCAGTCGGAAACCATGTTCAACCAATACCGTCTTCCGCGCTTGGTCACCATTGTACATCGCACGGATCTGTGGCAGGGTCACATGGGACTCATCGACCACGATCAACATGTCATCCGGGAAGTAATCCATCAGTGTGTATGGCGTATCGCCACGTTCACGGAAAGTCAGCGGACCGGAATAGTTCTCAATCCCCGAACAGAATCCAACTTCCTTCATCATCTCGATATCATACCGTGTGCGCTGCTCCAGTCGCTGAGCCTCCAGCAGTTTCCCCTGTTCACGCAACACCTCAAGACGCTCCTCCAGTTCACGCTCAATGTTCACCAGCGCAACCTTCATTGTCTCTTCTTGGGTTACGAAGTGAGACGCCGGGAAGATGGCAATATGTTCCCGTTCGCCAATCAGTTCTCCGGTCAACACATCAATCTCCGTAATTTTCTCGATCTCATCACCAAACAACTCAACCCGAATTGCATGTTCGCCCTTGGAGGCAGGGAAAATCTCAACAACATCCCCACGAACACGGAACGTACCCCGCACAAAGTTAATATCGTTCCGCTGATACTGGATCTCTACCAGACGAGACAAAATCTGATTGCGTGGTTTCTCCATGCCTACCCGAAGTGACAGCAACATGCTTGAATACGAGTGCGGTGAACCCAAACCATAAATGCAGGAAACACTCGCTACAATAATGACGTCCCTGCGCTCAAACAACGAACTTGTCGCTGCGTGCCGCAGTTTGTCGATCTCTTCATTAATACTTGAATCCTTCTCGATATACGTATCGGAGGATGGGATATATGCTTCTGGCTGAAAATAATCGTAATAACTGACGAAATACTCAACCATGTTATTAGGAAAAAAATCTTTGAACTCACTTGCAAGCTGCGCTGCCAACGTTTTGTTGTGTGCAATAATCAGCGTCGGACGTTGCAGTTGGGCTATCGTCTGGGCTATCGTAAACGTCTTACCCGTACCCGTTGCACCCAGCAGTGTCTGGTACCTCTTCCCCTCCTGAACACCCTTCACCAATTCTATAATGGCTGCAGGCTGATCACCTTGGGGAGAAAACTCTGACTCGATTTCGAACGTTTTGTCGCTCATTATAATATCGCTCATTGCCGTATCTCACCCTATCGTCTAAAATAATAGTCACTATATATTGTCGAAGTTCCCCGAATTTTCATATGGGAAAACTTATAGTAATAGGAATATTTGTTCCCGTTTAATTATACCTCGTTCGTTTTAGTGATGCAAACGTGAAATGAAGATAGGAGTGGGTTAATTTATGGATATTGCGACACTTATCGGTATTATTGCCGGAATTGCCGCAGTCATTAGCGGTTTTTTGTGGGAAGGCGGCCAATTGTCTGGTCTCCTGCAAAAAACGGCTGCTTTAATTGTATTCGGTGGAACGATTGCTGCTGTGGTTGCCAGTTTCCCGGCGCATCGCCTTCGTACGATTCCAGCTGCTCTGCGTATGGCTTTTGGACGTAACAATAATGATTCAGGCTTGTGGGTTGAAGAACTGGTGGAGATGTCTTCAATCGCACGCCGCTCAGGTGTACTTGCATTGGAACGCAAGGTTATGGATCATCCGCATCCATTTTTGCAAGACGGTATTCAGATGGTTGTTGATGGTACCGATCAGGATGTGGTTCGCCAGATCCTGGAGATGGAAATTGACTCGATTGAACAAAAACATGAGGGTTATGCCAAAATATTCGAATCCGCTGGTGGGTACGCTCCAACCATGGGGATCATCGGAACCGTGATGGGACTTATTCAGGTCCTTGGCAGTTTGACCGATCCAACCGGACTCGGACCTGCCATTGCTGTTGCCTTTACCGCAACCCTGTATGGGGTCGCCAGTGCCAATCTTATCTTTTTGCCCATTGCCTCCAAGATCAAATCCAGAGGTGCCGACGAAGTTCAGACCATGGAAATGCTTCTCGAAGGTGTACTTGCCATTCAGAACGGTGAGAATCCCCAGCTTGTACGCAAAAGACTGGAGTCCTTCACCCTTACGCATCGTCAGCATATACGCCCCCTAGCAAAGGAGGGATTGGATGAGTCGGCGCAGTAAACGGCGCGGAAAACGTGAAACTATCGATCATCGGGATCGCTGGATGATTACTTATGCCGATCTCATAACTCTGCTTTTGATCTTTTTTGTCATCATGTATGCCATGAGCAATCTCGATTCCGGTAAATATGACGTCGTTACTCAATCGTTACAAAATACATTTAATGCGTCCGACTCTATCCTTGAGCTTGGTGAGGGACTCGGCGAGAAACCCGGTCAAACGATTACAGAGACTCCACCATCCGAGGTGCAGGGTGAAGATCCTTCAAAAGGTGAAGGAAACCCTTCCGATACCGGGACTGCAACACCAGATGATGACAACAAGCCCCTCACAGAACGGGAAGAACAGTTCAGATCACAGGAGCAGGAATTGCAAAATCTGTTCAATGTGATTACCCAATATATCGAGGATAATAAACTGGAAAATCAGATTTTTGTTGCGGACAAGCCACAGGGCCTATCCATTACCCTCAGTGACCGCTTCCTGTTTGATCAGGGACAGGCCGCTCTAAAGGATGGTGCAGCACCAACGCTCAGTAAACTTGCCAGCCTGTTCCGTGATCTGAATACCGTTGTCAGCATCGAAGGACATACGGACAATATTCCGGTCGGGGCCAACTCCACGTACAAAGACAACTGGGAACTTTCTGGAGAACGTGCACTGTCTGTATTACGATTCTTTTTGGATACAGAGAAACTTAACCCGGACGGCTTCCAGTATGCCGGATATGCGGATACTCGCCCAACGGGTGACAACACCACTGCCGCCGGAAGACAAAAGAACCGTCGGGTTGAAATAACGGTCCTGCGTCAACTCCAACCTTAATCATCAATATCTCCCATAATGCATCATTACTTATGCAAAGAAAGCACGCTCTAACTGAATTCAATTCAGCAGAGCGTGCTTTCTTTTATGTCGTATTACCTTATGCCTCTACTCCTGGCTGGCTAGGGCGTAGAATCGCAGAGCCTACAGTCAGCAAAATGGCAGCCATGCCAAACAAAATCAATAGTGGCAATGTGATATCCGACAATGTACCGCCAGCAGAGATCGTCTCCACCGCCTGAATCGCCCATTTCTGTGGAACAAAGTTGGCGAGCTTTTGCATATAATCCGGCATCAACGAGATAGGCCAGAAACAACCACCTATCATACAGGTTGGCATAATGACAAGTGAATTCAGCATATTGGCATTTTTGGGATTACGGATTAATCCTGCCACGGTACTTGCGATCCCCATGGAGACCAGCATGAATGCAGCCAAGATGATGAAATGAATGCCAAAAGGAATACCGGCATCATAATGCAGCAGCCACCTGCTGACTCCCAAAACCATAACAATCTGTATCATGCCAATGACAAAGCTGCCGAGGAAATTACCAAGCGCAATCTCATATGCACGGACGGGTGCCGTATATACTCTGGCCATCGTACGTTTCCTGCGATCTTCCATTATCACAGCCACTGCACTGGTCAACAGCCCCATCATAAACATGATTGTAAATCCAGTCACATTGTTCAGGCCTGGCTTGGGATAGATCTGAAGATCGGTGACTTCACCAGCAACCTTATGTTTTCCTATCTCCTGTAAAAGCTGTTCAAATGGCTTCTGTATACTCGATAGTATATCTGTCTCACTTGAGACAGGACCTGCCGCCACCTTAACAGCTGAAGCAGATTGTAACAATCCGCTCGTCAAACCTTCAACTGCTGCTCGTAGGGTATAGGAACTTTCACTTATACGCAGTTCCACCAATTGAATTTCGGTTGGCTTTCCTTGTAACAGATCCTCCGTATAATGTGCCGGAATGATGATGCCAGAGCTTCCTTTTTGCTGAGCAATAGCTTCCTTCACTTCTGCTTCGTTTGTCATCGGCTTGAGCAGGTACTCCTCTTTGCCAGCAAGTTCATGAATCATCCATGTCCCTGCCACCCCTCCATCCTCATTCACATAGGGAATAACAGTACGTGCAATCTGCTCGCTTCCAAAAAGAGCAACTGCTCCTGTAACCACCAGGCAAGGCAGAAGTAGAAACGTAATGAAGCCCATTTTACGGCCAAGTGTACGTCTAATCATCAACCAGGCAATGTGTAGACTATTCATATCGGTATCCTGCCTTTCTATAGATCATCCCTGAGATGAACAGTAATACAGCGCATACCACGCCTAACATCAGAATGCTATATACAATCTCTGCTACAGGTGCATCCAGCATCATTCTCAGAAAACTTTGGAGCGCCCAGTGGTTAACCGTAAATTCGCTAAGCCGTTGTACAAAATCAATCGGAATGGGCGTGAACCCACCGCTAATAAATGTCATTGCAACGATGATACCTTGGATGGTTGCACTGGCCGATGCTGTGCTTTTGCATACCAGTGCGACGATTACACCAAGGGTCATGGAGGCCATTGTGATACATACACAAGTCAGCACAATATACCAAGGATGGGTTCCCCAATCCACACCGTAGAGCCAATATGTCATAAGGATGATCGTTGTTGCTTGTGAGAAAGCGAGCAGACTATTACCTGCAATTTTGCCTGCGAAAATAACTCCATTACCTATAGGCGCAGCCTGAAGGCGAATTAACGTTTTGTTATCACGCTCTCCAAAAAGGCTGGTACTGGTTGTCATGCCTGAGTACAACATGAACATCGCCAGCATGGAAGCTGCATAGTATTGGGAGGCACTATACGCCGTACCTGTCTTACCGGGATTAGTGACAGCAAGCGAGGTTGAATTCGCCGTACCAGACTCCGAAGCAGAGGCCATGGCAGCAATTACTTCCGGACCGAGCACTTTGGTAATCGCCATCTGTCGGTTCCATTCATCCGTAAAACGTGTGAACAAAGTTTCACCCAAGGTATTAAGTGTGTTGTCCTTTCCTCGTATCCACTGTAACCTGGCCTCTTTCCCCATCATCACGTTTTGCTCAAAATCCGAAGGAATCATTACAGCAAAGTCCAGCTTGCCGGTACGCAGCGAATGAACGGCCTCTTCTTCTGTCGTAAAGTTCTGCACCTTGACCATCTCAGCCACTTCCGGGGATTTAACGAATGTATCCAGCGCTTGATTAACTGTACTTGATCTTCCACCAGATTCAGTGCTCAAATGGATGATTCCCACACGTACAGTATCCGGAATAACATCCTCCGCCGTACCCATCGTACTGGAAAGTGCCGTGCCCAATATAAAAATCAGTAGCAACGGTAAAATAAACAGGTTTAACACCACAGATCGAATCTTAAGAATACGCCTTAATTCAAAGATGCAAATATGCCATATATTCATCTCTTGTTCCCCCTAGTCCCGAAGCGTACGCCCGGTCAGATTGAGGAACAACGTTTCCAGATCCGGCTCTTCGACCTTGAGCGACTGAATCGCTACTTCATGTTTGCTGCAAATGAAGAGCAGATCCTGCAGATCCTGCTGTGCCGAAGGCAGCGTAATGGTCAGTGTATTCTCTGAAACGTCTACCATCCGCACACGGGGGTGAAGTTTCAGTTCTTCCACGACGTCGGGACCGATACCGGAAGTGGAGAGCACTACTTTTTCCTCCGATGCTACACGTTCTCTCAGCTCTGCTTCAGTCCCACAGGCAATAATTCGCCCCTGATCCATAATCGCAACCCGGTGACTAATCGCAGCCACTTCCTCCATGTAATGACTTGTATATATAATTGTTGAACCCATCTTGTTGAGTGTGCGTACCGATTCAAGAATATGATTCCGAGATTGCGGATCAATGCCAACTGTAGGTTCATCCATAATAATGAGATCCGGGCGATGTGTAATCGCACATGCGATGTTTAACCTGCGTTTCATACCACCAGAGAAGGTCGAGGGAGCATCCTTTGCTTTATCCTGTAACCCTACAAATTCAAGAGACTCCTGCACTCTTTCCTTAAGCAATTTTCCACGCAGTCCATACAGTCTGGCAAAAAAGGTCACATTCTCGGCAGCAGACATGGTTTCGTATAAAGCCAGATCCTGCGGAACGAGTCCAATCTTGCGCTTCACTTCAAGCGGTCGCTCCTTGACCGATATGCCATTTAATCTAATTTCACCCTGATCCATATTCAGGAGCCCTGCAATCATGCTGATGGTCGTACTTTTTCCTGCTCCATTGGGACCGAGCAATCCAAAAATCTCGCCTTTGCCGACACTAAGGTTCAAATGATCCACGGACAGCTTGCTGCCGTATCGTTTTACTACATGATCCACTTCAAGTATGCCCATCCCTTTTACGCCCCTTTTCCGTTTCGGCCTTCGCCGCTGGATTTCATAATTTTATTGTAACGGATCGCAATCTGTAGCGAAGGTACAAAAAGTCATGAATTGAAGGTGACTTAAGTCATCTCCTGATTCGAATGCTGCTTATGGTATAATCAAGGGCGCATTACCAAGAGATTTTGTACTCCACTTTTTATATAAAGGATGTCATTTACATATGCCAATGCGGTTTCTGCAATATGGATTAATTATCGTTCCAGCAGTACTGTACCTGTTGATGCTGCCCTTGGAAAATGAAGCCGTCTACACCTTGTATATCATCATCGCGTTTGTACTCTCCGTGTGGAAAGATTTTAACCGTTCAAGTACACAGCAATGGCTTTTGCTGCTGGCCGAAATACTCTGGAGCTGCTGGCTGATTGCTTCGTATGGAACATTTATGGTATTCCTCTCTCTATCCGTGCTCTACGTGTATATGTACAGACTCAAGGGGAGCCGGAGGTGGTTGATGTTTGCGATTCAGCTTGTCGCTAACAATGTCGCTTTGCATTGGCATTATTCTGTCCCACAGGCACCGCAGCTAGGGTTAACTACACTAAATACAACCGCCACTACATTACTCTCCACAGAGACAACTGCGATGGTTCTTGGCAACCTGCTTTTGCTTATCACAGCGGCTCTGTCCTGGCAGGGATCAAGAGCGGCGAACAGCCGCGGACAACTGGAACAAGTCTATGACGAGCTTCGCAGCAAACATTACGAACTACAAGAAGCTCGTGCGCAGCTGCTGTTATTTACAAAGCAACTTGAAGGAGTGGCTCAGGCAGAGGAACGCACCCGGATCTCAAGACAACTTCATGACGATATCGGGCATCGGCTGATTCGCACCAAAATGATGTCGGAAGCCGCCCTGCTGACCCTTCCCCTGAATATGGAACAAGGAACGGAAATGGTGAGACAGATTCGCGATCAATTGGCCGATAGTATGGATGATATGCGCAGCACACTGCACAAACTGCAACCTAATTCCTATGCATCCGAAGCCTACGCCCTGGATCGTCTCCTAGAGGAAGTGGGCAGAGATACCGGCGTGAAGACCAATTATGAAGTTCATGGCCCATCCCATGTGCTGTATCCCAGCATACAAATTGTTTTATACAAAAATGCCAAAGAAGCCCTTACCAATGCCCTGCGACACGGAAATGCTTCTTCAATCAAAGTAGAGCTGGTATTTGGGGATCAGGAAGTGTGTATGAGTGTGAGTAATGATGGCAAAATCAATCCTCATTCTTCCAAGCGAAATGGCATAGGACAGGAAGGTATGCTTCTGCGCACACAAATGGTGGGAGGAGCCCTGGAGATTCAATCGGCTTATCCGTATACAGTGATTACACGCATTCCATTAACGAACCAGATGGATATACTCTGAAAAAGGAAGTGAATATTCTCATGTCCGAACGTAATGATGTGAACAACAACAATGATTCAGCCCAGCTCCCACTTATTCGGCTGATTCTCGCAGACGATGATTACTTCATTCGTGAGAGCCTGAAAGTGTTGCTTGGACTCGACTCTGGCATTTTCGTTACAGGCACGGCCTCAAATGGGCAGGAAGCGTTGGAATTGCTTGAATCAGGGACGTCTGCGGACGTGGTTTTAATGGATATTCGGATGCCGGAATGTGACGGAGTTGAAGGTACCAAACGCATCAAGGCACGTTTTCCTGAAATCCAGGTGCTCATGCTGACGACGTTTGACGACGATGAGTATATTATTCAGGCATTACAGAATGGAGCAAGCGGTTATTTGCTCAAAAACGTCCCCCCCGAACGGATAATTCAAGGCATCAAGACCGTACATAACGGCGATATGTTAATCCATCCGGATATAGCCCGCAAATTGGCAGGCCTTCTTCGTCCTGCTGCGATTCCTCTGACACAAAACCCAATCGAAGCCTATGGACTGACACGTATGGAGCTGGCGGTTGCCGAGGCCATATCGGAGGGTTTATCCAATAAGGAAATTGCCGCCAAGCTGTTCCTCAGTGAAGGCACTGTCAAAAACTATGTCACGGATATTCTCGGTAAGTTGAGCTTGCGTGATCGGACCCAAATCGCCATCTTTATGTTAAAACAATAACAAAAAAGGTATTTCCCTTGCCTGTGACGGCGCTCGGAAATACCTTTTTCATTGCTTGATTTATGCAACATACTTCATCACGTATACTAGTTACATCTCCACTGACCCTTTATCGCTGGCCACAGGGGCTGGCGGTAATGCCAAGGGAGCTTCGTCCCTTTGTGGTTTTTTCAGACGGGCGAACAATTTGAGGTTGATGATATGGAACAGCGTCAGTGGACGTAACCGAATCGCCCAGACCTCGTGATTGTCCGGTGCCATAATGACCCCAAGCTGATGATGCTCCCCTTCATAGATCGCTCTTTGCATGAACTTGCTTTCTCCCTGGTGATTTCGCACTTCAAGTTTGCAAAAAGCTGGGTTCATCCGCAGAGCACGATGCAACTCTTCCGGTGAATGAACCAACTTACCATTCACCTTGTACAATGTCTCTCCTGCTTCAATCCCCAAATCCGCTGCAGGACTCTCCGGAATAACAGCCAATACCTTCAACCCATGCTGCGGATGGACAAATACCGGACTACGGTTTTGCTCTTCAAACGCGCTGTACCATACCAGAAATTCATGTCCAATAAATGCGATCAGCGCAGCAACCACCATGAGTGGAGACCACCATGCAGCAAGCAAACTGAACACGAGCAAAGTTGCCCCGTATATCATCAACCGCTTGGATGAGATCTGTACCTTTTGTCCCGGAAGCATACTCTGCGTTATCTCACCAAATCCGAGCATAATCGGCAACGCAACCAGCATGTAACTATGACCTGCATTCATCAGTGGATTCCATGCCAGCTCCGCGCCACCTCCTGTGACTGGAACAAGAATCAGTAGAGGAATGGCCCAGAACTGCTGCAATTGATATCCACCAACCAGTTTCCCGCGTTTTCCCTCGAAGAGAAGTGGTGATGCCATCGATACCCCCTGCATGCGTACCAACAAGGCTTCACCCATATGTAGAAGGGCAGCCAGGACAAGCAGTGCAGGCATATCCAGGGTACGTAGCGTTTCCGTGATAGTGCCCATCCAACCCGATGGTTGCCAGCCTGAAGCCACATTCAAACCAAATTGCAGCACACCCAGTAACCCGGCCGCATAAGCAAAGCACAGATACCGGATACGGAATAAGGATAGAATTAATGTTGCAGCCCATATGCATATCAGGCTTCCCAGTGTAAGGTGTGCACCGAGGAATAGGGACACGATCGAGACAATGGTACCGATGAGTATGCCTCCGAGCACCGCCCGAATCGTCTGTGTTATCGAGCTTTGCAAACGGACATGAAACAATTTACGCTCCTGTAGTAACTGACGATGATAGATCAGCGCAATCAGGATCACCGCAATATAATAAAACGGCTGAATAAACAACTGCAACAAAGCTTCCCCTAATGTAGTTAACCACGGCCATACCCATTCCATTGTGGTCGGTCACCCCTCTCTTTCAGCCGGTTCAGAAAAAAAGAAGGCTGAAAATCAGCCTTCTTTATGGCTTCGACACAGCGGACGAAATATCCTTTGAGACATTTTCGATCGCGCGTTTCAGCTGTGCATCATATTGAGGATTGGCAATACGTTCAATCAGAGCCGCTTCCAGTGATTCAGCGGTTTTCTCGTCAATCTGGCCTGTAGCCTGAATGCCTTTTTGCTTCTGGAATGCCTTGACCGCTTCTTCCGTCTTCTGGTCGTAGTATCCATCCACACGATCCGGTTTGAAATCGAGTCCTCTCAGCATCGTCTGCGCACTTTTCACATCCGTGCTATTACTGTCATATTTCAGTGGTAACTTCTCTTTGTTAATCGGTGCCACCGAGAAATAATCTGGCTGGTCTACCGCAATATCCGGTTTGATTCCTTTTTCATGAATCCAGTCTCCGTTCGGAGTGAGCCACTTGGCAATGGTGATCTTCAGCAAGCTGCCGTCACCCATCTGCTTGTCATAACTCGTCTGTACGGTTCCTTTACCAAAGGAGTTTTCACCAATCAACTTAGCACCTGCTGATTGTTGTAATGCACCGGCCAAAATCTCCGACGCACTCGCACTGCCTTTGTTCATCAGGACTGTGACTGGGTAAGCTTTGGCTGATCCATTGGATTTACTTTGTTCCTTTTTGCCGTTCTTGTCTTCAACTTGCACAATAACCTTGCCTTTAGGAACAAACTGTTCAGCAATATCAATAACAACTTGCAATACACCGCCTGGATCATTCCGTACGTCGATGACCAGACCTTTCATGTTCTGCTTCTCAAGCTTCGCCAACTCTTCCTTAAAGCGATCGCCTGTATTCAAAGAGAATTGAGTAATGGCAATAACGCCAATTCCGCCATCCTCCATGTGAGCATATACGGTCTCCAGATCAATATCATCACGTACAATCACAAAATCAATCAGCTCGGAAGATCCAGCACGTTTAACTTGTACCTTCGCTTCACTGCCCTTGGGACCTCTGATTTTGTTAACAGCCTTGTTCAGTTCCAAACCTTGCAAGGATTCGCCGTTGACCGACATAATCATGTCTTTTGCACGAATACCCGCTTTCTCGGCAGGAGATCCTTTGATTGGGGAAACAACAACAACGTTTCCATCCTGTGAGGATACCTCTGCGCCAATACCGGTAAAGGAACCTTCGATCGACTCTTCAAACTGAGCAGCCGTTTCCTGCCCCATATAGTTGGAGTACGGATCACCAAGTGATTCCATCATGCCGTTGATCGCACCGTCAATCAATTTGGTCTGATCCACATCTTTATAATAGTTGCTTGAGATCAAATCCATCGCGGTTTCAATCTTCTTCAAATCGTTCTTCTGCTGTGTATTACCGGTTACACTGGCCAGCAAACCTTCGCCCGGTGTGGCCTGGCTCGCTATTCCCGGATACGTCATTAATACCAGGGTTAGTAAACTACCGCCAAGGAGACCCACAATGACAAGCAGTAGCGCCGATCTTTTCTTCATCATCCGTTTGTCACCGCCTTTAGTTTTGAAGCGTGTCCGATTCCATTGTTGCCAGAATCCATTCCCTGAACATGCCAGCTTATTATATGTCTAGCTTGTACGGAATATGTTTTTTCCATTCGAACGATGGAGCAATAATTACAAATAGTTCATCGGATTTACAGCGGTACCGTTGTCTCTCACTTCAAAGTGCAAGTGAGGTCCAGTAGAGTTCCCTGTATTTCCTGACTCAGCAATGGTATCCCCTTTGCTTACTGTGTCTCCCTTGCTGACTTTGAATCCACCTTCGCGCAAGTGACCATATAACGTCCATAGTCCACCGCCGTGGTCCACAATAACCGTATAACCATAACCGCTATACCATTCAGCCATGATCACGATTCCGCCAGAAGCAGCGTGAACCGAAGTTCCCTGAGGAACAGCAAAATCGACACCGGCATGCATTTTACCCACTACACCCGTAATTGGATGGGTACGGGGGCCGAATCCAGAAGAAATACGTCCTCCAGATACCGGTCTTGAGAAGATACCATTACCGGATGAATACGTGACCTCACTGCTACTATCCGAACTCACTCTAGTAGGCGCCTTGGCTGCAGCTTTCGCCCGAGCCGCTGCTGCGGCTTTTGCTTTGGCTGCGGCAGCTGCCTGCTGTTCACGCAATTTATTTTTCTCTTGAAGAAGTGCCGAACGTTTGCTGGCAATCTGCATTAATACATCTTCCTGCTCTTGTGTCAGCTCTTCTGACTCTTCAATTTTAGCATCATATGAAGCGAGAAGCACTTGCTTTTCCGCTTCTTTTTCATTCAATTGGGACTTGCGCTGTTTCTTCTGTGCATACAGACTCTTGGCTTCCGCATATTGCACATCCAGTTCTGCCTTTTTGTCCACAACCAGTTGCTTGTCCGCTTTATGTTCATCCAGCAGATGCTGATCCTGATCCACAATCGTTTTGAGTGAATCCGCACGGGTCAGGAAGTCAGTGAAGCTAGTAGAGGACAACAATACATCCAGATAGGATACAGCACCGTCCGTATACATCAGACGCACGCGTGACTCCAAAAGTTTCTCCCTTGCAACAATGCGTTCTTCTGCCGCTTGCAGATCTTTTTTTGTTGTACGGAGATCTTCCTCCGTGTTCTCGATCTGCAAGGATACACTGGCCAGTTCATCACTAACGACATTGATCTGTTCCATAACAACCTTCAGATAAGCGTTGGTTTTGTTCTTGTAATGCTGTGCTTCCTTTTTGTTGGAAGCCGCTTTTTTTTGCTCCTGCTTGGCAGAAGCGGCCTTGCTCTCCAGTTGCTGAATCTGTTGGTCAATATCGCTGATGCTACTCTTGGCATATCCGTCAGAAGGTTGAAGCGTCAAACTGGCCAATAACGTAAAGGCCAGCAGCGAAGCGGTTTTTTTCAAAATGATGATCCCCCATCCTATGATTTCACAAGAAAGCAACCTGCACAGGTGGTGAACAGCATGTTCTTTGCTTTCTTCAATCTTAAAAGACTCCGTCTTTCCTACATATCGTCAAACAGCGTCCATTAATGAACCTGCTTTACCATTCTTTTCGACATATTCTGCAATTCGATCGTTGAAAACAAAATTAAACGTTGAGTGATTTCCGAATGGACAGTGTACTTCCCAAAATACCTACCAGCACACCAAGTCCGATCAACAGTGTTCCAAACAGCCCCCAGATTTCGCCGAGCGGGATCAAGTTAAGCATCTGCATGAAAACATCCTGACCAATCGTCTTCATCAACTGGCTGTACCCAACAAACAGCACACCAACCGTAATGACAGAGCCAATAAATCCAATGAGTGCACCTTCAATAAAGAAAGGCCAGCGAATAAAGGTATTGGTTGCACCAACCAGCTTCATAATTCCGATCTCCCGGCGACGTGCCAGAATCGTTACGCGAATCGTATTCGAGATCAGGAACATGGACATGAGACCCAGTCCCCCGACAAAAATAAATCCGATGTTACGAACAAGCTTCGTAAATTTGAACAACACTTCCACCGTTTCCTTGCCGTAGTTCACTTTCATGATCGGCTTCTCCGGGTGTTTTTCGTTCAAAGCTTCGATTTTTTGCGCCACAAAAGTGACGGTTTCCGGTTCAATGACCTCAACTTCAATGGTCTCCGGCAGTGGGTTGTTGTCCACATCGAAACCGCTAAGCACGTTATCTGCACTCTCTCCAAGACGCTCACGGAACTCCTTGAGTCCTTCTTCCTTGGAAACAAAACGAATCTCACTTACTTCAGGCATCGCGCTGATTTCTTTCTCCAGTGTGTTACGCAGGTTCTCGTCCACATTCAGTTCGAGGAACGTGCTGATCTCCACCTGGCTATCAACCTGATTCGCCATGGAGTTCACATTGAGCACCAGCAACATAAACACACCAAGAATCAATAGCGACACAATGATGGACATGATGGAGGCCACAGACATCCAGCCGTTGCGGAATACGTTTTTGAATCCCTCCCGCAGATGGCGCAAGAGAGTACTAAAATTCATAACCGTATTCCCCTCTCATCTGATCCCGTACAATCTGTCCACGTTCAATCGCAATTACCCGCTTACGCATCGTATTCACGATATCTTTGTTGTGGGTTGCCATAACAATGGTTGTTCCCCGGAAATTAATCTCATCCAATAGTTGCATAATGCCCCACGACGTCTCCGGATCGAGGTTACCTGTAGGTTCATCCGCGATAATAACCGATGGGTTATTGACGATAGCCCGTGCAATGGCAATACGCTGCTGTTCTCCACCCGAGAGCTGTGAAGGTTCGCGATTTGCCTTACTCCGCAGTCCCACCAAGTCGAGCACTTCCATCACTCGTTTTTTGATATGACGCTTCGGTGCTTCAATAACTTCCATGGCAAATGCCACATTCTCAAATGCTGTCATCCGTGGCAGCAGACGAAAATCCTGGAACACAACGCCGATGTTACGACGCACATAAGGAATCTTTCTTGGCTTTAACTTACCAATATTAAATCCGTTAATGGATATTTGTCCTTTGGTCGGAACTTCTTCTCTGTACATCAATTTCATAAATGTTGATTTACCTGCGCCGGACGGACCGACGATATAGACAAATTCATTGCGGTCGATCTTCACCGACACCCCTTGTAATGCGTGGGTCCCATTGGCGTAGGTCTTCCACACGTCCTGCATTTCTATCACATCATCACTTCCTGCTCGCATAGTTAGCCATTATAATTTCGACACAATCCCGGCATTTCCTTTAAAAAGACCTGAATTTCATCAGGGAAAAATCCACTTCGTTCCTGTTTCAATGGTGAAGCATGGATTCATATGAAGTTTATTGTAACAAATTTGTTACCTATTGAGTACCCGAAAGTTTTCCTGCATTGGATCATATATATAGAAAGTGTTACAAAGTCGGGAACAACTGAAGTATAAAGGAGCGTACGGTTATGAAAAAAATACATTTGACGGTCATTGTTCTATTCTCCATCCTCTTGATCGGCTCCGCGTCTTATGGATTGCTGTATATGTACGTGAATCAACCTGCCCTGCCCAAAAACGTTCATGTTGGCGGCATGCTGGTGGAGGGGAAGAATCGCAAGAACGTATTGCATGAATTGGATGAGCAGATCCAAAAGCTGGAGGACTGGCCTGTCACCTTTGAAGTGACTGAACCCAACCCCCAGACGATGTCGTATAGCGCAGCTCAGGTGGGGGTGAGCTACAACGTTAACAGCTTGAAATCCGCGATACAACAGCTGGAGGAAGGTAACCTGTGGGAACGCGCTTATGCACGTTATCATTTTCCGAAAGAGTTCTCTCTCGATATGACCTACAACTCAAGACCACTCCAAGAACATCTCAGCCCTGCCTGGGAAAAAGAAACCTTCGGTACACCTGCGGACGCTGTTCGCCGCATTACCACAAGTGACAAAGTCCAGTATATCCCGGAAAAGGGCGTCCGCCGCATTGATTGGGATACACTCACAAGTCTCATTCAGACCAAGTTGCACCGAGATTTCAGTGTACTGAACCCGGATGAAAAACCAGCCCCATTGCTGATCCAGGTACCACTGTATACGCTGAAACCTGAAGTAACTCTTGATTCGCTGCGCCAGGAAGGCATTGACCGAAAGATCATCCAGTTCTCCACGGGTCTGGGCAATAGTAGTGAAGGCCGGATACATAATGTCAGCGCAGCAGCGGAAGCGATTAACGGCATGATTTTGCCACCAGATGCCACATTCGATTATGAGAAGGTCGTCCGTAAAGCTGAAAAGGAGTATGGGTTTCGTGAGGCCCCGGTCATTGTTAATGGCAGACTAACCCCCGGAATTGGCGGGGGAATCTGTCAGGTATCCAGTACGGTGTATAACGCAGCGCTATTGACGGGTCTTGATATTATTGAGCGTCGCAACCATTCCCTGCCGGTCAAATATTTGCCCAAAGGACTGGATGCCACCTTTGCCTCGGGAGCCATCAATTTTCGCTTCAAGAACAATACAGGAAAATCCTTACTCATTCATGCAGAGGTGAAGAACCATCAATTGATGGTGAAATTTTTCGGCACATTCCCGGAGAATGTCAGCTATGCACTTGAATCTCGCACCATTGAAACATTAAGTGTTCCGGTAAAGTATGTGTCCAGTACTGTACTGCCTGATGGTGCACAGCAGGTGCTGCAAGACGGACAGCCTGGATATATTGTTGAGACGGTAAGAACCAAGAGGCTGGACGGCAAAGTGGTCGAATCCAAAACGATTACACGGGACACGTACAAAGCTCAGAATCGCCTGATTGCCCGCTCCGGTCATAGCAGCCTGCCTGACCCACAAGGGCCTTCTGTTGTCGAGGACGGGATTAGCGATACGAAACAGCCTTAGGTTCCTTTTCTGAAGCAGCCAAAAGAGTTCAATCTGTAATTCATGCATTCTAGGATAAACTGATCCTACGAAAACAAAAAGACACACTTCCCGTCCCTTTTAAGGATACGCGAGAAGTGTGTCTTTTTATGGTTTAAGATATGTTATTCGAGTTTTACCAAGCTACGATCAGCTGTACTACCTTAACTTATAGTTAGTTTACTGCATTACGGTTTAGTGACCGCCGGTGTATTCGCCTTGCCCTTCCCCTACGACCATCTTCTCTTTTCCCATGAAGAAGGAAGCGACCAACGCGAGTGCAGCCGGAATTACAGCCCAGGCAAATAACTGCACGATGGAAGAGGACAGGGCATGTGTGATGGTATCCAGCACCTGAGGCGGAATCGCCTGTCTGAGTTCTGGTGAGAGCAGCGCATGTGGATCGGTCAGATCCACTCCCTGCGGCACGCCACCCGCAGAAGCACCGCCTGCTTCCGCAGCTGAACCAGCGAGAGCATCATTCATTTTACGCGTAAATACCTGGCTCTGTACGATACCAAAGATCGTAATGCCCATCGTCATACCGAGGGACCGCAAAAAGTTAAGTGTGGAGCTTGCTGCTCCGCGTCTTTGCGGTTCAAATGCGTTCATGGCTGCATTGCTAAGTACGGAGAACGAAGCACCGACACCCAGACCAACCATCACCATGTAGATACGTATCGTCCAAAGGGATGAATTCTCATCCAGTGTAGTCAACAATCCAAGTCCAATGACAAGCAAGGCTAACGTAGGAATCATAATATTACGATACTTGATTTTGGTCATCAACACCCCGCCTAGGGACGCCGTCACAACGGACCCAAGCATCATGGGCAGAAGCACAAGACCGGAGTTGGTCGCTTTACCACCGAGTACCCCCTGTATGAAGATCGGAATGTACACGGATGCTGTAATGAACGCCGCACCACTGAACATACCAATAACGTTACTGGACCAGTAGACCCGGTTGCGGAACATGCTGAAGGAGATGATTGGTTCTTTGGCTTTGGTTTCTGCAAAAAGGAAGAGCAGGGCTAATGCTACAAATCCGGCAAACAAGCCAAGAATCTGCCACGAACCCCAGGCAAATGTTTTGCCACCAAGTTCCAGACCAAAGATCAGGCACACAACAGCACCGATCAGTGTTACAGCACCCAGCCAGTCGATCTGTTGGGATTGATGCTGATGGGATTCTTTATAGAAGAACGCAATAAACACAAATGCAATCAAGCCTAGCGGCAGGTTGATATAGAATACCCATTCCCATGTCGCATACTGGGTAATGTAAGCACCGAGCAGAGGTCCGAATACGCTGGAGAGGCCAAAGACGGCTCCAAACAATCCACCCAATTTACCACGAGATTCTGGTGCAACGACATCAAACATGATCGTAAAAGCAATCGGCACCAGGGCCCCCGCTCCAATACCTTGAATCGCTCTGTACATCGTCAATTCCACAATAGACGTTGCCGTTCCGCACAGCGCTGAGCCAAGCATAAACACAATAATACCAAATACAAAAAACTTCTTCCGTCCATACATATCGGATAGCTTACCAAAGATCGGCATCCCTGCCATCTCAGCCACCATGTACGCGGAGGTAACCCAGACGAACTTGTCGAGCCCACCCAGCTTCCCGACAATATCCCCCATAGCTGTTGCCACGATGGTATTATCCATCGAAGCCATTAATATGCTGAGCAGTAACCCTGCCAGCACCAATCCAATACTGTTTTTACGTGCAACCATTGTACTCAATCTCTCCATTCACGCTCTATTCATATGACTGCATTAGTATATCCGAAAAGAAGTCTGCGTTAATCAGTCCAAGGACCGATTGCTTTGCAGCAAAACTTCCGATTGCGGATGAATTTGCAGAGATGAACGGTATTCCACTGTACCAATCCGGCAGCCAGGACCAATTTTTATTTTATCGCCACGGACAATCTCGGCCTCCGTATTCTCTAATTCAATATCATCACCTTCGATAATCTGTGCTTTGAGAATTGATTTATTCCCCGTAAACAAGTCATTCAACCGTCCACTCTTCACAGAGATGATGGAACCACCCATTTCCTTGACCTCGGATGGACCCATGATTTTGAGTGTGATGTGTTCAGCGCTGAGCATCCCCGCTATCGTCAACCGTCCGTTCAGCTTGATATTTTCCGCCTGACAATCCCCTGACAGATGAAGTTCACCGACCACTTTTATATGCTCAGCTTTGGCATGCAGGCCAGATGCCTGGATTCCATCCTCACCACCGTTGCTGGCCTCTCGCTCTGTCAGAGTAAGGGTTCCGGTAATTTTAATATCTGTGGATTCAAGCGATCCGTATATGACCGATGTACCCGTACATTTGAATCGATCACAAGATAGATTGTCGTTAAAGGACGCGTCCCCTACGACCTTGATCTTGCCGTACACGCCACCAGAAGAACTGCCATCACCAACGATGCTGATATCCATTTTTTTGTCCAATGAACGCCCATGATTGTTATTCATGTCGATCCCATCCCTTTCTCTCCATATCCAAACTTTAAATTCGCTGACTGCTGCCCACCTTGGCATCCTGATCTACCTCAAGTTCACCTGAATACTCAACCAGTCTGATGTTACAGCCGCGACCGATAAAAATGTTACTCCCCCGCACAATGTCAGCTTCGGTATCTTCCAGCACAATCTCATCACCCTCAATTAAGGATGTCTTAAATGAAGGGGTCCCGCCCAGACCAATACTTTTCCAAAAGCCATTCTGTTGTTCCTTGCGACGAATATCGATACGCTCTCCGCCAATCTCTTTAGCCGAAGAAGATGTATGCAGCCTGATCTCCACTGTTCCCGCATTCAGTAAGCCGCTGATCTTAATATTGCCCCGTACATTCAGGGACTCACATTGGACATCCCCTTCAATATCGATCACACCGCCAATATCAATTCGTTCCCCATCTACTCTTCCACGTACGGTACACTTTCCGTTCACTTCAAGTTCAGGGCTATGGAGATCTCCGTTAATCGTCGTCAAACCATCCACCCGAACACGAGAACTGGTCAGAGGTCCATTCAACGTGCACATGCCGTTAATCGCTGCACTCTCGGAGGTCAAAGCGCCGTGCATCTTCAATGTTCCATTCACTTCCATAGAGGTGCAGTCCAGGTTGCCGTTCACCTTAGCCATGCCATCAATAGATACACGGTGAAAATTCCCGCCTGCCGTTTGACTTATACCCGCCACATTCAGATCATTCCGCTTATTCCGCTCTTCCATAGATGATCCTCTCCTTATCCCAATTTGAGTTTTAATTCTTCCATAAATGTTCCCATCGGCTGCCTAAGAACCACTTTCACACCATTGTCAAAATAAAACTCCGTTCCTGCTGTTACCAGCATGAATGAAGGAACACCCATCTTACGAATAAGCACGAGTTCGCTGGGTTTGCCTGTAAAACGATAATAATGTTCGGACATCACTTTGATCAGCAACGAACCCTCTTGCCGAGTAATATCTCCGCTCATTAACAGCTTATCAAGGACGTAGAGCATCATAATCTGCTCCAAAGCATACAGCGGTTGTTCTCGACCTGCTTCTTTTAACAGATCCAGCGAGATCTGTGAAACAATGTTTCGCTCTAATAGTTGCTGTGCAGACATCTCTACTTCACCCAACGTAGGTGAAAACACGTCTGCCAGCTCATCCAGCGATAATCCGTCTTTCATATTGAGAATCTTGTCAATGCGCAGTAAAATCTGTTGTTTGGGAAAAAAGGTTTCTTGTCCGGTGTAGGACGACTTCCGAATGAACCATTCTTCCGGAATGAGATTTTTCCGCTTCCAACGGTATAACTGGCCGTATGAGATTCCTGTCAGGTCCAACAATTCTTTCTTGGAGATCAAATCATCCGTCATATATGGTCCCCCTTTTTATTGAAATGAGTGTAACATAACATTGTTACGTTGTAAACTATACTTAAAAATCGATGATCTGATTACATATTTCCACTTTAACCACTGGTGTGAAATTCTTTGTTTTCTACTGTAGATCTTGTTATTGCAATGGAAGCGTAATGCGTATAACCTGTTACATATAAACACTTTGGAGGACTAGGCATCCGATTTCCATCCCATCGTCTCATGTCAGAACACGTGGTTAACGAACTTATGAAAGGGGTTTCTTATACTCATGGCACTTATTAAATGTGATTTTTACTCGGATACGCTCGGGCTTAGCACCAGCATGCATGTCATTCTGCCGCAACAAACCCACAATCAGATCGGTATGGAGAATGTGACTGGCAAAGGACTACACCCAACCCTGTACCTGCTGCACGGCCTGTCTGATGATGATTCCATCTGGCTGCGTCGGACTTCCATCGAACGTTATGTGGCCAACCTCGGAATCGCCGTTGTTATGCCACAGGTTCACCGCAGCTTCTATACAGATATGGTAGAAGGCGGACGTTATTGGAGCTTTATCAGTGAAGAACTGCCGGCACTTGCTCGTTCTTTCTTCCCGCTCTCAGACCAACGGGAGGACAATTTCGTTGCCGGATTATCCATGGGTGGCTATGGGGCGTTCAAGCTGGCCCTTCGTAAACCAGATCAATATGCTGCAGCTGCCAGTTTGTCTGGAGCACTCGATATGTCTGCACATATGGATAGAAACGCATCCTCAGCATTGCAACAGACGGAGTTACAACGTATTTTCGGACCAGAGGTGGCAGGCACCGAGAATGATCTGATTCATCTGTTAAAAGAAAGACAATCTAGCGAAAGTCCTCGGCCTTTGCTCTACCAATGCTGCGGAACGGAAGATTTCCTGTATGAGGATAATCAAACCTTCCGTCAAGCCTGTGAACAGACGAACTTCGAACTGACGTACGAGGAAGGGCCTGGTGAACATGAGTGGGGCTACTGGGATGCCAAGATTCAGGATGTATTGAAATGGTTGCCTTTACAAAAGCGCGATTAGTGGAGAATTGCAATGGAGCTACCGCGAGTAACTAAACTGGTACTCCGATAGTAGAACAACCTAACATCCGTTCGCGGTTGAGTAGAATGTATCTAAAGCACATCGCTGTAAAACACAAAAAGCAGGCCGCTGAGAACAAAGTTCTCTGGCCTGCTTCTTTGTTGTACTGTTGTATCTGTAAGGGTACCTTATAGTAGCGGTGGTATTAACCGCGGTTCGTAATCCATTGCTCGGTGATCTCCAGTACCTTCTCACTGCGTCCAATCGCTTCAGCAACTTGACCCGAAGCTGTCCCGCCGTAAACATTACGAGCGTTCACTACCGCTTCCGGTTGCAGCACATCATAGATCCGGTCATCAAACAGTGGTGAGAACTGACGGAATTCATCAATCGTCAGATCCAGCAAATACTTGCTGTTCTGGATGCAGTACAGTACCGTTTTACCAATCACTTCATGCGCCTGACGGAAAGGCAAGCCTTCTCCCACGAGGAAGTCGGCAATATCCGTAGCGTTGGAGAAATCCTGGTTGACCGCTTGACGCATGCGATCCTTGTTCACTGTCATTGTCGCGATCATTGGAGCAAACAGTTGCAGTGCACCCTCCAGCGTCGCTACTGTATCAAACATGCCTTCTTTGTCTTCCTGCATGTCTTTGTTGTATGCCAGTGGAAGAGATTTCAGTACCGTCAGCAATCCGATCAGGTTGCCGTACACACGTCCTGTTTTACCACGCACGAGTTCAGGAACGTCCGGGTTTTTCTTCTGAGGCATAATGCTGCTGCCTGTGCAGAACGCATCGTCCAGTTCAACGAATCCAAACTCTGTGCTGCTCCACAGTACCAGCTCTTCACTCAGACGGGACAAGTGAGTCATGATCAGCGAAGCTGCCGCCAGAAACTCAACGATAAAGTCACGGTCGCTTACTGCGTCCAGACTGTTCTCGTAAACCCCATCAAAGCCCAGTTGTTCCGCCACAAAATGACGGTCAATCGGGAATGTTGTGCCCGCGAGCGCACCTGCGCCCAGTGGCAGGATGTTAATGCGTTTGTAGCTGTCCATCAGACGCTCCGCATCCCGTTGGAACATGGATACATACGCCATCAGGTGATGAGCGAACAGAATCGGCTGTGCCCGCTGAAGATGCGTATAACCCGGTACAATTGTATCGAGGTTATCTTTCGCTTGTCCAATCAGTGCTTCCTGCAAGGAATGCAGCATGCCTACAAATCCAACGACGCGCTCACGCAGGTACAAGTGCATATCCGTTGCAACTTGATCGTTCCGGCTACGGCCTGTATGTAATTTACCGCCTACAGGACCAATCGTCTCGATCAGGTTTTTCTCAATATTCATGTGGATGTCTTCGTCCGATACGGAGAATTCCACTTCGCCCGCACGGATTTTGTGCAGAACGGTGATCAATCCTTCTTTGATCGTCTCTACATCTTCCGCTGGCAGAATGCCACATTTGCCCAGCATCGTTACATGAGCCAGACTACCCTGAATGTCTTCCTCAGCCAAAGCTTTGTCAAAATTGATCGATGCCGTATATTCCTCAACCAAATGATTGGTTTGTTTTGTAAAACGTCCTCCCCACAGCTTGCTCACGGTGAGTACTCCCCTTTCGCTCATGGACAAAGCCGCTCCTGCCAGATGTGCAAGAACGGCCTGCCTTGTCATTTATATTGATATAGCTCTATAGATGCAGGTTGAAATTAGTTTTTGTTTTGCTCCACGCCGGAGTTTACTTTCAAACGCAGTGCATTCAGGCGGATAAAGCCTGTTGCATCACCTTGATCGTAGGCTTGCGTTGGATCAGCTTCCATCGTTGCGATGTCCGGATTGTAGAGGCTGACAGGACTTTTCACGCCTGCGCCGATGATGTTGCCTTTGTACAGTTTCACACGAACTGTACCTGTAACGTTCTTCTGGCTTTCAGTCACCAGTGCTTGCAGCGCCAGACGTTCCGGTGCGAACCAGAAGCCGTTGTAAACGAGTGTGCTGTAACGTGTGATCAGGCTATCACGCAGGTTCATCACTTCACGGTCCATCGTGATGGACTCCATTTTGCGATGTGCTGTGAACAAGATTGTTCCACCTGGTGTTTCGTATACGCCACGGCTCTTCATACCAACAAAACGGTTCTCAACCATATCTACACGGCCAATACCATGTTTGCCACCCAGCTCGTTCAGTTGCTCCATCACTTGCAGTGGGCTCAAGCGCTCACCGTTCAGTGCAACACAGTCACCTTGTTCGAATTCCAGTTCAACATATTCCGCTTGATCTGGTGCATCTTCAGGTGCACTGCTCAGCAGGAACATGTCTTTGTTCTCGTCCGCGCTTGGATCGAACCAAGGATCTTCGAGCACACCGCTCTCATAGCTGATATGCAGCAAGTTACGGTCTGTGGAGTATGGTTTAGCCGCAGAAGCGGTTACCGGAATACCATGTTTCTCAGCGTACGCGATCATCTCGGCACGTCCCGGGAATTGGTTACGGAATTCTTCCAGACGCCAAGGTGCAATTACGTTAATGTCTGGTGTCAGTGCAGCCGCGTTCAACTCAAACCGAACTTGGTCATTTCCTTTACCTGTAGCGCCGTGAGCGATGGCTGTAGCACCTTCTGCACGAGCGATGTCCACCATACGTTTAGCGATCAGTGGACGAGCAATACTTGTGCCAAGCAGGTATTGTCCTTCATAGAGGGCACCTGCCTGGAACATCGGATAGATGAAATCTTTTGCGAATTCATCGCGCAGATCGTCAATGTATACTTTGGAAGCGCCTGTTGCCAGTGCTTTTTCCTCCAAACCGTCCAATTCATCCTTTTGTCCAATATCCGCTGTGAAAGCGATAATCTCTGCATCATACGTTTCTTTCAACCATTTCAAAATTACAGATGTGTCCAACCCGCCTGAATACGCGAGTACAATTTTTTCCTTAGCCATGTTCGATGGTCCTCCCCAAGATCAGTTAAGTTAAACAGAGCCTTCATACACTGAATCCTACGAGCCAGAAAATCCTTCCGATCACTGTTATCCCCAGATTTTTTTCATCCCTTTATGACAAAGGGTAAAATCCGGGGATAGCCTATGCTTCGGATGCAGCTTTCTTTCAGAAAGCTTTCAGGTGCACGCTTCGCTTCTTCAGGCTTTTTCTGTCTCTCCGTGTTTGTGTATGCTTCTTATTTAATTAACTTTTTAAAGTACATTATAGATGAATCTATCATCGCGAAATCTGCGCCTAAAATCAACCCATAAAGGCAAATAGCATCTATTCGCTCATTAATGCAGCCATTAATGCTTTCTGTGCATGCAAGCGATTCTCCGCCTGATCAAAGATCAGAGAGTTCGGTCCGTCAATTACACCGGCACTCACTTCTTCGCCGCGGTGTGCTGGCAGACAATGCAAGAACATGTAATCCGGCTTCGCGCCTTTCATCAGTTCCTCGTCCACTTGATATGCGGCAAATGCCTGCTCACGAATCTTCTGCTCTTCCTCAAAGCCCATGCTCGCCCATACATCCGTATACACGATATCTGCATCTTTGGCTGCTTCCTGTGCACTGTACGTTACAGTCACTTCAGAACCGCTCTCCTGTGCGATAATGCGTGCCTGCTCCACAACTGCACTATCCGGCTCATAACCTTCTGGCGTTGCTACAGCAACATGCATTCCCATCTTCGCTGCACCGAGCATCAGGGAGTGCGCCATGTTGTTGCCATCTCCGATGTAGGCCATTTTCAGACCTGCCAGCTTGCCTTTGTGCTCCAGCACCGTTTGGAAGTCTGCCAGTACCTGACAAGGATGCGCCGCATCGCTCAGGCCGTTAATGACCGGAACATCCGCATGCTCTGCCAGTTCAGTTACATTATGGTGTCCAAAGGTACGGATCATGATGCCGTCCAGGTAACGGGACAATACTTTGGCTGTATCATGTGTTGTTTCCCCGCGACCCAGCTGGATATCATTTTTGCTCAGGAAGAGCGCGTGTCCGCCCAATTGGAACATACCCACTTCAAAGGATACACGCGTACGTGTGGATGATTTTTCAAAAATAAGTCCGATCGTTTTGCCTTTCAACGGTTGAAAAGGTACACCGCTTTTTTGCTTGCCTTTAATCTCAATCGCGAGATCAAGCAGATAACGAATCTCCTCGGCCGTGTAGTCCGTGAATTCGATAAAATCTCGGCCTCTCAGATCAATCTTCTGAATCTTTTCCGTCTGTTGTGCTGTCATGTATAATGTCCTCCTTATTTCCGGTTCCCTGCACCCGCATGGGCAGAAGAGAGAGCAACATTGACACTTTGTCTTGGTGCTTCTCAAGTTTATTCTTTTCCGCCTTCTGCAAGTTCACCGCGCGGCTACAGGGATTCATCATCTCGTTCTGCTTCGAGGCCGGTAATGGCCCCGAGACAGAAAGGTTCTCATTTTTATGTTAGGCTTTCGCCGCTACGTGCTCTTCGATCAATGTGGCTACCAAGGATACCGCCTCGTCGATCTCTTCTTTGCTCACATACAGGTTCGGAAGCAAACGAATCACATTCGGTCCTGCAGAGACAAACAAGATACCGCGTTTTTGCCCAGCAAGTACAATATCACCTACCGGCTCAGCACATTCAATGCCGACCAACAATCCCAAGCCACGAACTTCCTTCACAAAGGAATTACCCGCCAAACGATTCCGCAGGGAGCTCATCAGGTATTCACCCATCTCTGCTGCACGCTCTGGCAAACGATCTTCCAGCATCGTTTCAATTGTTGCAATCACAACGGATGAAGCTAGTGGTGTTCCACCAAATGTTGTCGCATGGCTACCTGGCGTGAATGCATCCCGCAGGAAACCTTTACCCAGCATTGCGCCTACAGGGAAACCACTGCCGATACCTTTGGCAACGGTGAACACGTCTGGCTCAATGCCATAATGTTCGTGTGCGAATAGTTTGCCTGTACGTCCCATTCCGGTCTGTACTTCATCAACAATGAGCAACAATCCGTGCTCGTCACACAATTTCCGTACATGTTTGACGAATTCCGGTTCAACCGGATATACACCACCCTCGGCCTGAACCATTTCCAGCATAATAGCTGCTGTGTTAGGTCCAATTGCCGTTTCAAGGGCAGGGATATCATGCAAAGGTACAGTTACAAATCCGGCTGGCAATGGCAAAAATCCTTCTTTCACCTTATCCTGTCCGGTTGCTGTCAGTGTAGCAAGTGTCCGTCCATGGAAGGACTGGGCAAAGGTGATCACTTCATAGCGATCTGTGCCTTTCACCTTTTGGTGATAACGACGTGCAACTTTGATAGCTGCTTCATTCGCTTCGGCACCACTGTTGCAGAAGAACACTGCATCAGCGCACGTATTGGCTGTCAGCAATGCTGCTGCTTTCTCCTGGCCTGGAATCTGGAACAGGTTGGATACATGCCACAGCTCATTAATCTGAGCTTTCAGCTTGGCTCCAACTTTCTCCGGTGCATGGCCCAGGCTAGTTACAGCGAGTCCGCACATGAAATCGAGATAGCGGTTCCCCTGATCGTCCCATAACCAGCTGCCTTTACCTTTGACCAGACTGATTGGATAACGTGCATACGTTTGGAAAAGCGAGCTTTCCGTCTGTGCCGCTGCACCTGTTGCTGTTGCGCCCGCTACCGCTGTGCCAGAACCTGGCTGTTCGTTGCCTTTTGCCATGACCATATCACTCCTTATTGGTGGTACAACGGCAATTATATAAGAGCTCTTATTTACACTAGATCACTCCGATTGCGGAACCATCTTCCGAACGTATGCATACTCCACTTCGATGACAGAACAACCTTCCGATCGCTGTTATCCCTGGATTTTTTTTATTCCCCTTCAATGGGGAAAATCCTGTGATAAAGGCGCACGCTCCGCTTCTTCAGGTTATTTCTGTCCTCTCCGTTATGCATTTTTATTCTTCAGATTGGTTCTGCACCCTACGTTATTGTGAGTGTAATATTAGATTTCTTATATAAAAAAGCCATGCACATATTTTTTTATTTAAATAAGACTATTAAGACCCTAGCGTATCGAGCAAATTATTGCATACGGATTATTCTTGTTCCGATGATTTCTCCGCCGAGCACTCGGCTCAGGATCTGGGGTTCGCTGCCGTCTACGATGACGACCTCACGTACTTTGCCATGGATACATGCGATAGCTGCACGTACTTTGGGAATCATGCCGCCATAGATTTCTCCGGTCTGGATCATGTCCTCAATCTCTTGTACAGATACGGATGGCAGTACTTTTTTCTCACCGCCTACGTTCTTCATGATGCCTGGAACGTCGGTCACGACAATCATCCGACTTACTCCGAGATGAGACGCCACTGCACCCGCAGCTGTATCTGCATTTATGTTATAGCGTTGTCCAGTTGCATCTACGCCAACTGGTGCGATAACTGGCATGTAACCCATGTTCACGATGCCTTGGATAATCTCTGCGTTCACACCAGTGACATCGCCTACCCAACCGATCTCTGCGTGGTTCGATACGGGCTTCGCCTGAATGAGACCCCCGTCCACGCCGGACAAGCCTAGTGCACGACCGCCCACACGCTGAATCAGGCGCACGATCTGTTTGTTGATACTGCCCGCAAGCACCATCTCCACTACGTCCAGCACAGGTTCAGTCGTTTTGCGCAGGCCATTAACGAATTCGGTTTCGATACCAAGCTTCGCCAGATTATCCGAGATCGCAGGACCTCCGCCATGCACGATTACCGGCTGCGTGCCCTGAGACTGCAGATCACGCAGATCCGCAAAGAAAGACTCGGGCAATGCTGCCAGCGTGCTGCCTCCACATTTCATGACAAACATCTGTTTCTCTGTGCTCGCTTCCGTTGCGGTACTCTCGTTTGGCATTGTTGAATTCATGAGGGCAAGCTCCTTTCGTTCAAATATTCTAAAAGGCTTAACACTTAATTGATGCGATATTCGGTGGCAGACCGTTCCGAATCCGGATCGTTCTTTTGATCGCTGTTGTCTCCAGGTTTTTTGATTCCCTTTTTAAAGGGGAAACCCGGAGACAAAGGCGAACGCTTCGCTTCTACAGAATCGATTCCGTCTTCTCCACTGCCTTCGCCAGTTATCTCAAAGACCAAATAAAGTTCAATCCTTATAGATTTTCTATATATTTACGAAACAGCTTCTCATAGGGAAGCTGTTAGCTTCAATAGAATAAATGCTAAGTCTTATTACGTACGGTATGCTGCGTTAATTCGGACGTAGTCATACGTCAGGTCGCAGCCCCAGGCTGTTGCTATTCCTTCGCCGTGGTGCAGATCCACCACAATGCGAACTGTATCGGTCTGCAAATACGCTAATGCTGCTTCTTCGTCAAACACGACTGGGCGGGACTGCGCAAGTACCGAGATATCTCCCAAACGGATATCTACGGTATCCGGGTTCACCGGCTGTCCTGCACGCCCTACGGCTGCAATAATCCGTCCCCAGTTAGCGTCAGCGCCGAACATGGCTGATTTCACAAGACTCGAACCGATGACAGTTTTAGCGATTGCTTGCGCGGACTCATCACTTACTGCTCCTGTAACTTCTACCTCGACCAGTTTGGTTGCTCCTTCGCCATCGCGAGCAATGGCTTTGGCCAAAACTTGGCATACATAGGTGAAGCCGGCTGCAAAAGCGTCCCAATCTGGATGCTCTGTGGTCAGCTCTTCATTGCCTGCATATCCACTGGACATTGCTACCAGCATGTCGTTTGTACTTGTATCCCCATCAACGGTAATCATGTTAAATGTATGATTGGTTGCCTGGCGCAGCAGGCGCTGCAACGCTTCTGCACCAATGACCGCGTCAGAGGTCATGAAAGCGAGCATTGTCGCCATATTCGGATGAATCATACCCGAGCCTTTGGCGGCTCCCGCAATCGTAACCGTCTTGCCGTTAACTATAACGGAGACGCAAGCTTCCTTTTTCACCAAATCCGTTGTCAGAATCGCTTGTGAAAATTGCTCCGCCTCATTCGACTCCTTGCCCATATGCGCTGGAAGTCCGGTGACGCCTGAATGTACAGCATCCATCTTGAGCAATTCACCAATGACACCTGTGGATGCCACAGCCACGTCCTCTTCTGCCACACCCAACTCACGCGCAGCCGCCGAACGCATCGCATAAGCATCTTCTTCACCTTGTTGCCCTGTACATGCATTGGCGTTGCCGCTGTTAACGATAACAGCCTGAAGGCGTCCGTTGCTCAAGCTTTCGCGCGTTACTTTGAGTGGTGCGGCCTGAAACACATTCGTTGTGTATACAGCAGCAGCTGTAGCCGGTACATCACAGCGGATCGCTCCGATGTCATTGCGAGATGTCTTTTTCAATCCGCAGTGAAGTCCACCAGCAGTGAATCCCCCAGGGGTTACAATTGTTCCGTTCTCAACCACGGTAAATTTCTGTTGCTCCACATTCGTTCCCATATCATATCCCCCGTATGCGTTCAGCTATATGCCGATGATCCGCCTGCTTAACCCTGATCCGATCTCCCTAAGTTAACTCCAAGAATGCACTCTTACGTCCATTGTTCCAATGCTCTTCTTGAATTCCATCTCTTATGGATATACCGGTGTCATGTTCAGCCCGAGGTTCTCCTCCCATCCCATCATCAGGTTCATATTTTGAATCGCTTGCCCGGAAGCACCCTTCACCAGGTTGTCGATGACCGAAATAATCGTTAAACGCCCTGTGCGAGGATCCACCGCAAATCCGATATCACAATAGTTGGATCCGTACACTTCTTTGGTAGAAGGCCAGATGCCCGGTTCACGTACACGTACGAAAGGTCGGTTCTCATAATATTTGCGGTACAAATCCACGATCTCCCGGTCGCTGTGTTCCCCAACGAGGTTTGCATACATCGTACTCATAATTCCACGTGTCATTGGCACCAGATGTGTTGTGAAGGTAACTGTAACAGGCGTTCCCGTTATATTGCCAAGCACTTGTTCGATCTCGGGAATATGTTGATGTTTATTCAGTTTATAGGCTTTGAGATTCTCGTTCATCTCTGCATAATGGTACGACAGATGGGTTCCACGTCCTGCACCGGATACGCCCGATTTGGCATCAATAATAATAGTTGAAGGATCAATCCAGCCTGCCTCTACTGCAGGGATCAGTCCAAGAAGTGTAGCCGTTGGATAACAACCTGGGTTGGATATAAAATTCTGCCCCTTCACTTCTTCGCCATACACCTCAGCCATGCCGTATACCGCTTGTTCCAGCAAATCAGCTGGAGGCGCCTGATGTTTGTACCACTCTTCGTACACTGTTCCATCCTTAAGTCTGAAATCGCCAGACAGGTCAATCACCTTAAGTCCTGCTGCCAGCAGGCTTGGTACGAGCTTAGCACTTACGCCGGACGGGGTCGCTGTGAATACCAGATCCGCACGACTCGCAATTTCAGCCGGATCTACACCGTCGAGTGGCCTGTGAATCACGCCCGTCAAATGCGGAAATCCATCTGCGATGGACTCACCACTGCTCGATGATGAGATCACCGATGTGATTTCAACCAGCGGATGGTTCTGGAAAAAACGAATCAGCTCCACCCCGCCGTAGCCGGTGGAACCGACGATTGCTACTTTTAATTTGTTATTCACTCTCGCTCCCCCAATCTCGATGTATGCGCTACTTGTGCTATGTCCTTGCCTGAAGGATACTTGAACACAGCAATTCCGTCGCTTATATGCATATTTGTGTATTATTATACGACTCTGGTTATATAAATACAACACTCTATCATCAATTTCACATGGATTTTCATCCAATCCGAACATATCTTTTTTTCTCATCCGGGACGAATAGGTATACATCTGTTAAAATACGTATTAGTAGGAAACATTACAATCAGGGTCTCATTCATAACTAACCTGCTACCAAGGACATATGAATAGATTCATGATGGTCATTATGAGACGTGGGGGACTATAGTGCATATCGAATCCATTTTACTTATTGTACTCCTTGGCCTGAATATTATTTTTGCGGCAGCAGTCGTTTTCTTCGAACGGAAGGATGCCAGCGCTTCATGGGCTTGGCTGCTCGTCTTGAACTTTATTCCGGTGTTTGGGTTTGTACTTTATCTTTTAACCGGTCAGAACCTGACCCGATACCGGCTTTTCCAGTGGAAAGAACGTAAGAAGCTCGGGCTAGAGGAACGTATTGAAGCCCAGCTCACGCAGTTGCACGATAACCGCACACCTTTCCGCAACCAAGCAACCGAGACTAGCCAGGACATGATCTATATGAACCTGAAGCAGAACGGTGCTCTGGTGACGGAAGATAATGCGGTCGAGATCATTACGGATGGAACAGATAAATTCCAGCGGCTCTTGGATGACATCGAAGCGGCTCAGGATCACGTGCACGTACAATACTACATTTATAGAGGCGACCGTCTGGGCAAAAGAATTCGGGATGCACTCATCCGCAAAGCGCGTGAAGGCATCAAAGTTCGTTTGCTGTATGACGCGCTCGGATCGCGGCGGGTATCCAAACGCTTTTTCAAAGAATTGCGCGAAGCAGGCGGTTTGGTTGAAGTCTTTTTCCCCTCCAAATTCAGTCTGATCAACTTGCGTATGAACTACCGGAACCACCGTAAGATTGTCATCATCGATGGTAACCTTGGGTACACAGGCGGGTTTAACGTTGGAGATGAGTATCTCGGCTTGAACTCCAAATTCGGTTACTGGCGTGACACACATCTGCGTATTCAAGGGAATGCCGTTCATGCGCTGCAGACCCGTTTTCTCCTGGATTGGAATGAAGCGTCCAAACAACACGACACACCTTATGTTCCGGCGCATTTCCCTCATATCGAGGGTACAGGAAAGATTGCCATGCAGATTGTCTCCAGTGGACCGGATGCAGAGACTGAACATATCAAGAACAGTTACCTCAAGATGATTAATGGGGCCAAACAATCGATTCTGATTCAAACGCCTTATTTTATCCCGGATGCCAGTGTATTCGAAGCTATTCGTCTCGCGTGTCTGTCCGGTATAGATGTTCGCATTATGATTCCAAATAAACCCGACCACGCCTTTGTATATTGGGCTACGCTATCTTATATTGGTGAGTTGTTGAAGGTGGGCGCCAAAGTATTTATATATGATAATGGCTTCATTCATGCCAAAACACTTATCATTGACAGTTTGGTTGCATCCGTGGGAACCGCCAATATTGACTACCGCAGTTTCCGGTTGAACTTTGAGGTTAATGCTTTTATGTACGATGAAGCGATTGCGACAGCACTTGTACAAACCTTTGAGCACGACCTGCATGTATCGCGAGAAATGACGCTCGATGAATACCAAAAACGTAGTCTCATTATCCGCTTCAAAGAAGCCATTTCCCGTCTGCTATCTCCGATTTTGTAGCGGTCAATATTTATAGTAAAAAAACAGGCACATCCTCTCCCGTCATTTTGGAGAAAGATGTACCTGTTTTTTCTTGTCTTGAACTTCCAAACTTATGAGCATACGCGGCTCACTCACTAGTTTTCAACCCGTTCACACATGTTCTCCCCGCTTAAAGCCTTCGCCGAGCACTTCGTGCGCGTTACTGATAATGACAAATGCTCCCGGGTCCACAGACCGGATCAACGCTTTAAGTCTTGGTACCTCATTTTGCCCAACCACGACCATCAGTACTGTTCGTTGATCATCGGTGTAACCACCTTTGGCTTCCAGCTTTGTTAATCCGCGATCCAAGTCATCCAGAATCACTTTGCTAATCGCTTCGGTCTGGTTGGAGATAATATAAGCCACCTTGGAAAAGCCCAGCCCCATCTCAACAGCATCGATCACTTTACCAGTAACATACAACCCAATCAGCGCATAGAGGGACTGCTCCAACGACAATACAAAAGCAGCCATAATAATAACCGTAGCATCCATGATGACTACACACAGCGAGTAACTCAATCCACTGTATTTCTGTACGATTCTGGCAAGAATGCTCATGCCACCTGTTGATCCTCTACCTCGGTATACAATTCCAATCCCTAAACCAACACCAATCCCACCATACAGTGAACCAAGTAGCGGATTCGTTGTTGGAATGGCCCAATCCTTCGTGAGATAAACTAACAGTGGCAGGACAATACTGCCCAATACCGAGCGAACACCATACTGCTTGCCAATGAGCAGGAAACCCGCAATCAAAAGTGGGATATTAATTGCCCATTGGGTATATGCCGGCTCCCAATTAAGCCATTCCTTGCCCAGAATTGATAACCCGGACACCCCACCCGAAGCGATCTGATTTGGTAATAAAAATAAATTAAAGGCCACTGCAATTAAAAACGAACCTACAATGATAGATACCGTATCCACGACGTTTCTCCATGGACCATTGAGTGGAATGAGGCTAGTTATCCTCTTTTTGCGATTATTGTGAAGTTGTGATCGTTGTTGCATGTTCTCGTGCTCTCCTTTTATGTGACTGATCAGTTGTTCGCTCATTTTTTCTATCCTATAAAATTATTCAAAAAAAAGCTCCCGTATACACCAGCATACGCCTACACGTATGGGTCCATACAGGAACTTATATTAATCGGTTTCTACTTTAATCTGGCTACGCAAATAACCATCGATGAATGCATCGAGGTCGCCGTCCATTACTGCCCCTGTATTTCCAGTCTCTACGCTTGTACGGTGATCCTTTACCATACTATAGGGATGGAACACATAGGAGCGAATCTGGCTACCCCATGAAATATCCGACTGATCTCCTCGGATTTCATCCAGCTGTTGTTTTTGCTCTTCAATTTTACGCTCATACAATTTCGAACGAAGCATCTTCATCGCCCGCTCACGGTTCTTGATCTGTGAACGTTCATTCTGACACGTTACAACTACACCTGTCGGAAGGTGGGTAATCCGCACGGCTGAGTCGGTGGTATTGATATGCTGTCCACCCGCGCCACTCGCACGGTAGGTATCAATCTTGAGATCCTCTGTTCGAATGTCCAATTCAATCGTATCATCAATCTCAGGAACCACATCACATGATACGAAGGACGTATGTCTACGGCCCGATGAGTCAAAAGGAGAGATCCGCACCAGTCGGTGTACACCCTTCTCGGCTTTCAGATAACCATAAGCATTGTGCCCCTTGATCGATAGCGTGACGCTCTTGATCCCCGCCTCATCTCCTGGCAGATAATCCAGCACCTCAACCTTGAAGCCACGCTTCTCGGACCAACGTGTGTACATCCGCAGTAACATTTGTCCCCAGTCCTGTGACTCGGTACCACCTGCGCCCGGATGAAGCTCTAGAATGGCATCCATCTTATCATACGGCTGGTTCATGAGCAGCTGAAGTTCGAACTCTGCCACCTTGCTCACGATCGCTGTGACGCTTCTACCGATCTCTGCAGCGAGGTCTTCGTCGCCTTCCTCGTCAGCCAGTTCTACCATCATCACCGCATCATCATAGTCCTGTTGGAGTTTGGTGTATTGATCCACAGATCCCTTCACCGCATTTAGCTCAGCGATTACGGATTGCGCCTTGTCACTATCATCCCAGAAATCCGGAGCAGACATCTTCACTTCGAAGTTGCCGATCATCTCTTGCTTCAGATCTAAGTCAAAGAGACCCCCTAAGGTTGGTTAGTTTCTTGCCTATTTCACGCAGGTCATGCTTCACGTTTGGATCGATCATGTGCAATTCCTCTTTTCATTAAGATAAGCTCCCCGCATCCAGGGCATTCCTCCAGATCAAGTATCCGATGCGTTACCCTGGTGTTGAGACTACTGTTGTATCAGTATATCTCTTCCCCGTGATCATGGTCATATTATTATAACTATGCACCATTAATCGGTTTTGCATCCTTCACTTCATCCTATGGAATACCCGGCTGCAAGGAGCCATTCATGTCATTCGTGTATAAATGAACCCTTTAACTACTCTTGACCGTGGCAGTGTTTGAACTTCTTGCCACTACCGCATGGGCATGGATCGTTACGTCCGATTTGGTCAGAAACCTTCACTGGACGTTTCTCAGCAGGTTCACCACTTGTCGAGATCTGACTTTCCTCAACAACCGCTTGACGCTCCTGATTGCTCTCGATCTGTGCTCTCATCACATAAGTCGCTACTTCTTCTTGAATCGAAGCGATCATCTGATGGAACATCTCGAAGCCTTCGAACTGGTACTCACGCAGTGGATCTGTACCGCCGTAGGCACGAAGGTGGATACCTTGACGCAATTGATCCATTGCATCAATATGATCCATCCACTTGCTGTCTACTGCACGGAGCACAACCACTTTCTCGAACTCACGAACCATCTCTTCGCCAATTCGCTCTTCACGTGCATTGTACTTGTTCTGAACTTTCGTGAACAGGAACTCGATGATCTCTTCTGCTTCCTTACCCCACAGATCATCTTTAGTTATGGAACCATCGTCCAGCAATTTGCTGTTCATGTAATCAGCAACTTCCTGAAGCTCCCAGTTTTCCGGGATATCGTCACTACAATGTGCTTCAACGATACGTTCAATGGAAGGCTTGATCATATCCATAACGATTTGTTTGATATTTTCGGACTCCAGTACCTCGCGGCGCTGTTTATATATAATTTCACGTTGTTGGTTCATTACATCATCATATTGGAGAACGACTTTACGCACGTCAAAGTTGTTACCTTCAACACGCTTCTGCGCTGATTCTACTGCACGGGTAATCATCCGGCTCTCGATCGGTTGGTCTTCTTCAAAACCAAGACGCTCCATCATGTTCAATACATTGTCTGCACCGAAACGTCTCATCAATTCATCACCCAGTGACAGGTAGAATTGTGTTGAACCCGGGTCACCTTGACGTCCCGCACGGCCACGTAGCTGATTATCAATCCGGCGTGATTCGTGACGCTCTGTACCGATGATATGAAGGCCGCCTACTTCAGCTACACCATCACCCAAGATAATATCTGTACCCCGTCCTGCCATGTTGGTTGCAATCGTTACTGCACCCGCTTGACCAGCTCCTGAGATGATCTCAGCTTCTTCCGCGTGGTACTTGGCGTTCAGTACCTGGTGTTTGACACCACGGCGTTTAAGCATGTCAGACAGGCGTTCAGAGTTCTCAATGGACACTGTACCTACCAGAATCGGTTGATTCTTACTGTGGCGTGCCACGATCTCTTCTACAACGGCATTGAACTTGCCATCGATGCTCTTGTACACGACATCTGCCATGTCATCCCGCTTGTTTGGGCGGTTGGTTGGAATTTGCAGTACTTCGAGACCGTAGATTTTTTTAAACTCTTCTTCCTCGGTTTTCGCTGTACCCGTCATACCCGCAAGTTTACGGTACATCCGGAAATAGTTCTGGAAGGTAATCGTAGCAAGCGTCATGCTCTCGTTTTGTACTTCAATGCCTTCTTTGGCTTCAATCGCTTGGTGCAATCCATCACTGTAACGACGTCCAGACATCAGACGACCTGTGAATTCATCGACGATCATAACTTCTTCATCACTGACCACATAATCCACGTCACGACGCATGATTGCATTTGCTTTCAAGCCCTGTACAATGTGATGGTTGAGAGTTACATTGGCATGATCATACAAGTTCTCGATACCAAATGCTTTTTCTGCTTTTGCCACGCCCGCCTCAGTCAACGCTACGGATTTCACCTTAATGTCTACCGTAAAGTCTTCTTCCGGCACCAAACGTTTCACAAAACGATCTGCTGCATAGTACATATCCGTCGACTTCTGAGCTTGTCCAGAGATAATGAGTGGCGTACGCGCCTCATCGACCAGGATGGAGTCTACTTCATCAATGATACAGAAGAACAATGGACGTTGTACCATTTGCTCTTTGTACAGCACCATGTTGTCACGCAGATAGTCAAAACCAAACTCATTGTTCGTTCCGTACGTAATATCACATGCATACGCATGTTGTTTCAAAGCATGGTCCATACCGCTCAGGTTAACCCCTACCGACATGCCCATGAATTCATAGATTTGTCCCATTTCCTGGCTATCCCGTTGTGCCAAATAGTCATTGACCGTGACCACGTGTACACCTTTGGACATCAACGCATTCAGATATACCGGAAGTGTTCCTACCAGCGTTTTACCTTCACCCGTTTTCATCTCGGAAATACGGCCTTCATGCAGAGCGATACCGCCCAGCATCTGTACATCGTAGTGACGTTTGCCCAGTACACGGCGTGATGCCTCACGTACGGTTGCAAATGCCTCTGGAAGAAGCTCATCTGTTGTTTCTCCCTTTTCAATACGAGCACGGTATTCGTCCGTTTTACCTTTCAGTTGTTCATCAGACAACGCCTGAAATTGTGGTTCCAGTTTATTGATCACATCGACCGTCTTCATCAGACGTTTAACATCACGTTCATTCATGTCGCCGAAGATCTTTTTGACAAGTCCTAGCATGGTATACCCCTTTCGTGCAAAACAGAATAGACCCCCTGTTGCCGCCATGCGACACCATCGGATGGATGTTGTATCCACTTGCCCGGGGGTGACAAACAATATAATAAGTAATATGGATGAATCAACTTCAGGCTTGCCAAGGGTTCCTCATGAAGCTAATTCGGTATTCAAACGGATTCGGTTATTAAAAACTAGCCGAAGCCCGAGCCTTGCGAATCATGTTCATGGTGCTGTGCCTGTCATTGATTGTGATTAGCGATCATTCGTTGACAATTCCTCATCAGGACAATGATTCTCTTTGCATAAATTGTAACAGTTTGTAAGGGCCGCCGCAACACGCCACGGCACACTTCTTTGAACTTATGAGACATATCAAATGGAGTTTAAGTGCAAAAAATCATAGTCGTTAGCGGAAGCGTCCGATTGTCATGTTTCGTTTTGCAGGCTAGACAGCTCTGTCAACGAATTTTGATGGTAAATTTGGATGGAAATCTCATATCCAGTTCTCGAATGTAGGCGTACGAATATTTTCGTAAACATCCGAATCTGGTGATAAACTTGTACCAATTATGATTATTCTTACTATCTATTAGACGCAGCAGCATAGGGAATAGTTTCACCATTTTATTTCCAAAGGTTATTTCCCAGCTCCTCTACGCACAAAAGAGCCCCATCCCTAAGGGATGGAAGCTCTTGTTAAGTCTAATCCAGGAAACTACAGTCCCTGTCTTCATTATTATTAGATATTCATATGCAAGTTCGATCCGATGATCCTGTACGTTAAGATTAACCTTGTTCGATCAATCCGTACTTACCATCGTTCCGTTTGTAAACAACGCTAACTTCTTCACTGTCAATGTTGGAGAATACGAAGAAATTGTGACCAACCATGTTCATTTGGAGGATGGCCTCTTCCACGTCCATTGGTTTCAACATAAAGCGTTTCGTCCGTACAACTTCCAGATCATCGTCATCCGTGTCCGCATCCAGTTCAGCTGTAGCTACAGTACCTGTTGGATCTTCAACGAAGAGTGTCTTCAGGCTGCCTTCCTGGCGGAACTTACGGTTAATTTTTGTTTTGTGTTTGCGGATCTGACGTTCCAGCTTGTCCACCACGGAGTCAATCGATGCGTACATATCGTCGCTCTCATCCTCGGCGCGGAGCACAATGCCTTTCAAAGGGATCGTCACCTCTACCGTATGCAAACCTCTCGTCGTGCTCAATGTAACAGCACCGTCAGAGTTAAGGGGTGCATCGAAATACTTCTCGAGTCTACTCAACTTTTTGTCGACATAATCCTTCAAAGCATCAGTAACCTCGATTTGTTGACCTCGAATACTTAAATTCATAGGGCACTCCTCCTTTTTCCTTTGCCACTTCATTATAACACGAATGTAAGCGCCATGTAAAAACTCCCGGTGACCGAATAATGACATCTGTTCAAGCCACATCTGCCAACGTAGGCATAACGCCATATTTCGCGATATTTCATCATATTCAGCCATAATCGAATATTTACTTGGTATGAATTATTAGGCGCTTGATGATGTATTTAACCGTTTTTGGGCCAGCTCAATCTAATATGTAAAATGAACTTCAATCTATCTTTTAAATCTATTAAATTCAATAGAAAAATGTTCCTCGGATGATTCTCAAATCTCTCATCTATTGAAACAAAAAAAGACCCCGGAAAGTACCGGAGTCTGATGCTAGCGATAATTCAATTTGGTAACCATCTAACCATATATGTAGGTCGGATTGTCCGGATGATTATAATTTGATTACGTTAGCTGCTTGCGGTCCACGCGCGCCTTCGACGATGTCGAATTCTACGGATTGACCTTCTTCCAAAGTTTTGAATCCTTCGGATTGAATTGCGGAGAAATGTACGAATACGTCGCCGCCATCTTCAGTCTCAATGAAACCGTAACCTTTTTCTGCGTTGAACCATTTTACTTTACCTTGCATGCACTAACATTCCCTTCGTCATCAAATGAAGTGAAGCTTTCGGCCTTAACCTCTGCCCACAATTCAGATAATACCATCCAAAGTTATCCATTGTCAATTGGAAAAGTAAATGTTTTCTTGGAATTTTTTGTAGATTAATTGGGGTTTGTGTTGAAAGGTGGGATATCCTGAATATATCAGGTAATTGGAGGGTTGGTAAGTGCAGAAAAACCAGTACTGCAAAGAGCAATACTGGTTTCGACATTAGTTTACTTCCGTTTATCCATCAAATAACTATCTACTGCGTAGTTGTTCTCGTACACGCTCCGCTGAGATCTTGCTGCACTTCGCTGAGTCAGCCACTGTTGCGCCTCATTTTTAAGAAATAACATGTGACCCTGTATTCTTTGGTCATAACCCAGAATACGCTTCAGCTCATGTTGTTGCTCGCTATCCATCTCTTGAACATCCAGAACCTTTTGCAGTTGTCCCACCAATACCTGTCTTTCTTTAACGAAATTTTCGGTCTCATCAGAACTTTTTGTTTCCAATTCTAGCATAAAACTATGTGTAAGATCCGAAAGTTCACTTAAAACCGTATCTATGGCTGCATGGTTACTATTCATTCATTGATGTCCCTATATATTGCTTATTGGCGACGACCCAGGTTTCACGAAGTTCCTGCAAGTAGTTCAATGCCTCTAATGCAGGTTGTGTCTCTTTTTTAATATTGGATTGAATTAGCAAGTGATTCATATATTCATACATTGAGAACAAATTTTTAGATACAGGATACGAGTGATCCAAGGTAGACATCAGTTCACTAATTATTGTTTGGGCTTTCCCCAAATTGACGTTAGCCTTCATGTGGTCCTTGCTTGAAATACCCTCTAGACCAACCTTCACAAATCGGATGGCACCATCATATAGCATAATAACCAACTGACCAGGCGTAGAGGTTTGTACCGAGGATTGTTTGTATTTCTCATAAGGAGATGTAATCATATGGAATTATTCCTCCTTTGATTATTGAAAATAACTTGATAAACTCGACGACTGTGATTGAAACTGGTTCATCGCTTTTTCCATTGCAGCAAACTGTTTATAGTACCGGGTTTCCCAAGCTGTCATTTTTCTTTCCAGATCAGAAATTCTTTTGTTGTAATTCTTCAATTGCTCACCCATGATACTTTCAGTTTTCAATGTCATGCTGGCGTCAGCATCTCTATTGGAAGTACCTACCTTTTTCACAAAAAGGTCTAATGTTGAATTTAACTCAGTTCTCAATCCACTAAAGATCCCTTTTCCATCGATATCCGAACTGGAGCCACGGAAAATACTCAGAACTTTATCTGGATTGCTTGACAGTGCATCATTAAGTTTGGCTTCGTCTATTTGCAACTTACCTTTTTCATAATATTGCCCTGTTGTTATTCCCGCTTCACTCAAACCCTTTAAGTTACTAGTAATTAAAGTTCTCATTGAAGCTACTGCCGAGCTTAAAATAGTGTCATTTTTTAAAAGTCCACTTTTAGCTCTCTCTTCCCAGTTCTTAATGTCATCTTCTGTCATATCTTTCTTTTGTTCTGATGTCAGCGGAGCATAATCTCTATACTTTTGTTCTGATAATTTAGAGTTCATTAACCCCAATAATTCGTTGTATGTGTCAACAAATGATTTGATTGTTTCTACAGCTTTAGATGGGTCAGACTGTGTAGTAATTTTGGAAGGAGTTCCAGACGTCTCTTCCAGAAAGGTCAATTTGACGCCATTTACGGTTAGTGTATCGCTGTCAGTGTCAAAAAGCTTACGTGTGGGATCTAAGGCACTAGTAATATAAACCTTACCTTTTGTAAAATTAAGAGTACCCCCTTCACCAAACTTCTTTCCATTACCTAATGGATCTGCAGTAGTATCAGAGAAATTGAGTACTGAGAAAAGAGAACTGGATTTAGACTCGTTTACAACCGTTTCTTCGCCTGTATCTGGATCGATAACCTTGCTTTCGCCCAAATCCGTAATCGTTTTGCCAAACTCTTTACTAGTAATTGTGAATTTACCGCTTACCTCATCAAAAGTTGCGGTTACTGTAGGAATTGCAGAGTTAATACGTGCAACCACAGTGGATATTGAATCCCCTTTTAAAAATTGAACTGTTTTCCCATTTATATTAAGATCAAATTCATTTTGTCCTGCATTACCTGATAACTCCCCCAACGTAGTGCTTGACTTCGCATTATCGCCACCCATTGTAAGCAATCCCGAATTGCTCTGTATACCAGACTTTTTGGCGAGTGACTCCACTTCAACAGTCAAACCTACAGCGCTAGCATCCGCGTTTGCTTCTGCTCTAACTGCTGTTGTATTACCACTGACAGTTGATTTTTGAGTATTTGTCGCTTTAGACATATTCATATCTGCAAGTTTTTGATTAAATTGAACGATTTTGCTGTTTAATTCCCTGTAGCTATTTCTTGTCCAATCGAGAATTTGTTTTTGTTGATTCAATTTATCCAGTGGAACTCTCTTCACTGTCATCATTGATTTAACCATACTGTCGATATCCATTCCTGAAAAACCATTAATACGCATATTCATCTACCCAACCCCCTATACCTTTTCATCAATTATAATTCCGGCTATTTCCATCATCTTGGCAACTAAATCCAACGTTTTCTCTGGAGGAATTTCACGAATCAGCTCACCTGTTTCCTTATTAAGAACCTTCACTAGAATTTGATGCGTTTTCTCATGAACGCTCATTTCCAAAGTAGTTGAAGGCCCCTGAAGAGCTTTTACCGCCCTATCAATCGCTTTGATAAGGTGTTCATCTCCAAAAGGAATGTTGACCCCTTGCTGTTCCAGCTTGGATAAATCTACTCCATTCCTGACTGCTTGCAAAAGTTTACTGCTTGGGTTTTGTGATATATCGCTTGGCTGACTTATTGAACCTGACGTTCCATTCACCATATTCGTCGAAAATGAAAATTGTAGATTCATCGTTCATCCTCCGATGGAATTATTTATTATATTTATCGGTTAAAGAGGTTTGAGATTGAATAACAGAACTGATTTTAATGTCTCTTCCTCAAAAAATTATTACAAGCTAGCATTCGTACAACTTGTCTCTGCTCTTTCTTTTTCCAGAACGTTATGATTGTTGAGCTGACCATGTTTCAATATCGACAAGGTTTATATTAAGTTTCTTCTGTTGAACTATTTTTTTTATTTCATTCAGATAATTTGAATTCGTTATAATAATCGTTGCTAAATCTTTATTCCCTACACTTTCAATTCCAATTATTTCATGACCAGTTCCAGGTAAATAATTACCTACCTTATTAGGGTTCACATCTATTACACAATCGATATACTTCATCTCTGGATCAATTAAATTCAAGAATGTTACTCCCTTAGCCCCTGCTCCCCAAATAGCAGTTTTCCCATATGCTGAGTAAATAGAAAGCTGCTCCATTGTTCTACGTTTCCACTCAAATTCATGTTCGGAAAACCCAATACTACTTGAGTCAGCATAATGTACATATGACTTGTCTTTCGATTCTCCATCTAATTCGGTTGGTCTTGCTTCTAACCACATGTATTGACCATTAAATATACGATCTATACTCACAACCTCAAACCCTGCAAGCTCAAATGCCTTGGAAATCGATTTCTCATTAAAATATGAACAATGCTCATAGAAAAAATCAAACATAACTTTATTCTCAAAAATCCAGTCAACGCAGGGCGTTTCGAAAAACACTCTGGCTTGGGGAGAGTGCACCAGTGCTTTTCTTATAGATCTAAGTAACATAACAGGTTCAGAGATATGTTCAATAACATGTCGGCAAAGAACTACATCGGCTTTGATATCAACACTATCTTCATTATAGAGTTTCTTTTCAAATCTCAATCTCCCACCGTAATCAACTTCCGGTCCAATATAACTTGGGTCAAACCCATATCCATAATTATTTCCAGCCTCAACTACTTTTCTTAAGAAGCCGCCTTTTCCACACCCAACTTCTACTACATTGAGATTACTGACACCTTTTTGGTTCACAAGTGTTTCTACCAAATCATCTAAATAACTATTAAAGTATGTGGAGTATGACTGTGTATTTTCGTAGTCGCTACTATAAACGACTTTGTTAGTATCAAACATGCTATTATAAACAAAACCACATTCCATGCACTCCAAAATCTCCAAATCACCTCTCGGGATTTGTCTTGCAGCCTCAAAACTATTAATTAGGACATTTTGGTACACGGGAATATTACTACGTTTTAGTATTTCACTTAAACTAGATGACTGACATATCGGACAATAATTTTCATTCAACATTACTTACCTCCAAACAGACTAGACTTCCACCACTGAACAGTTTCATATAACCCATCTTCCATCTTCGTGGAGGGAGTCCAACCAGTATTTTCTCTCAGCTTAGTTATATCGGCCAGAACGACCTTAGGTTCTTCAAGTGAGGTTGGAATTACCCCTAACCGGATTAATTCTCTATGTTGAAGGATATCAGTAATTTTATATATAATTTCAGATAAGCTTACCGGCTTGCCAGAACCAATATTAACGGGTCCATTACTTTGACTGCTTAGCAATTCCACTAACGCCCGGGCTGCATCTTTAACGTACAAATAATCGCGAATCTGCTGTCCATGGGAACATTTTGCTTCCTTTCCCTCCAGCAAAGATAAAATCACCGACGGAACCAAACGTAAATGATGTTCACGTGGGCCATACAGATAGAAGATTCGTGCCCACGCACTCGAAATCTCATAGTGCTGTGAATATGTCATTAACATATGATGTAATGAGTTTTTACTTGATCCATAGATTGTATTATAGTTCAATGGGGTCTCAGATTCCTTGCATAATCCCTGACTTAAATCATACTCTGCGCAAGAGCCAACTCCCACAATCCTTTTACCTCCAGCTACACGAAAACGGTCAAATAGAGAAAGACTTGCACTTACCCATTTGAAATTTGATGAGGAGTTCCAATAATGATTTGGTGTGGTGTCCCATGCCAAATGCAGAAGATGAGTGGGTGAACTTACACGAGTGAATACTTCTTCGATTTGATTATCATCAAGTAAATCAGCTTTCAACCATGTAATATTACTAGTATTTATCTTGTCTTCAATTTTTGATGATATAGCATATATTTCACAGTCTGTAATCGACAATTCATCCACTACATGGCTCCCAATAAATCCATTTGCTCCAGTCACAATTATTCTTTTTTTCATGAATGATACCCATCATAATTCTGGTCTTTTTCTGACATAATTCTCTTGTCTTCTTCAGGCCATTCAATATTAAAAGCAGGATCGTCCCACCTGATTCCACGAGCATATTCCGCTTTATAAAACTGGGTCATCTGATAAAAAACTTCCGTATGATCAGACAATGTTTGAAAACCATGTGCGAACCCTTTGGGGATGTAAAGCATTTTGTAATTTTCATCCGACAACTCAAAAGAAAGCGACTCTTTATAGGTTGGAGAATCTGGTCTCAGATCAACGATAACATCACAAATAGCCCCCTTCGTACAACGAACTATTTTGACTTCTTCGTAGGGAGTAGTCTGATAATGTAATCCTCGCAGAGTTCCCTTTTTCTCGTTATATGAGATATTGCACTGAACAAATGAACTCTCAAGTCCATGTAACTTAAACTCATCTTGGCACCACGCCCTAGCAAAATGTCCCCTCACATCTGTCAGCAACTCTATTTCTATAAGATAAGCTCCTGGTAACATAGTTTTGATAAACCTCATCAAATATTCCTCCGTTGGATGCTCACTAGTCAGTAATACATTTCAGATACCCCTCAGGAGCAACAGTTATTAAAAGTTTATCTTCTAGATCTTTATCATTTATGAAGCGATTGTTTCCCCGCAAGAATTGCCTTACAGCACTTTTGGGGCTGTTTCCCGCTTTCCACGGACGGTTTTTAAAAAAGTGATCCGGCATGTCTTCAACAACTGTGTCCAACACGACTAAATAACTCCCCTTGGAAACTAATGGGGAAAACACCTCTAATTCTTTTAAAACATGATCGTGAGTATGGTTAGAATCTAGTATGACCATCACACTTTTACGTTCTGAAATAATATCCTTTACTCGTTCTATAACCTCATCACTAGTAGAATCACCTTCAATTAAATGGACACAATCCGAAAAAGGATGATTCTCGATAGCTTCTTTGTTTTGAGATCTAATATCAATATCTATCCCTATGACTATTCCGCCCTTGCCAATTAATCTTTGCATAGATGAATGGAAAATAATTGATCCTCCACGTGCAATACCTGTTTCAATAATTACATCAGGTTGCACTTTCCAAATAATTTCTTGCAGAGCAATAACATCTTGTGGGAACTGAATGATAGGTAGTCCCAACCATGTGAAATTGTAGGTATAGTTATGTGCTGTCTGCTGAAGAATAAAATTGTGCACAGTATTCCTCAATTCAGTATCAGCAGCTTGTCGTTTCATATTTTCTTTCTTCTCCAACTCGAAGCGTTCTTTATCCATGTGTGCTCACATCCCTTTTCAGTCATTCAACAATGTGTATATCCGGTATAGGTAAAATCCATTTACCTCCCCATTCACGAATGAATGAAGTTTGTTCCATAATTTCGTCTTTTAAATTCCACGGCAAGATAAATACATAATCGGGTTGAGCCAATTTTAGTTTCTCAGGTGAGTACACTGGAATTCGTGACCCAGGCAGAAAAGTACCTTGTTTATACGTACTTCGATCCACTGTAAAATCAATAATATCGCAGTCAATACCACAGTAGTTGATTAAAGTGTTCCCTTTAGCAGGGGCACCATAACCCGCTACAATCTTCCCTTCGTCTTTCAATTCGATAAGGAATTTTGTAATTCGACGCTTTAACTGAACAATTCTCGCTTGAAATCCTTTGTACATCTCGATATTTGTCATCCCAAGCTTAATTTCCTTAGCAAGCAGTTCATGAACGGAGGATTGAATTAGAAAATTCGGATTTTCTGAATGAGTTGCGTAGATACGAATAGATCCACCATGAGTACTCAATTTCTCGACATCATAAACAGTTAGATTGTGCTGCCTAAAAAGTCGAATAACTGTGGTAAGTGAAAAATATGAATAATGCTCATGGTATATCGTATCAAATTGATTATGCTCTATAAGTTGAAGTAGATGAGGAAACTCCATTGTAATAGTACCCCGAGGCTTTAACAGTATTTTCATACCTGCAACAAAATCATTCAAATCAGGGACATGTGCAAGCACATTATTTCCCAGAAGTAAATCCGCTACCTTTCCCTCTTTGTTTAATTCTTTTGCTACTGAAGTTCCAAAAAAATTCACCGAAGTCTCGATTCCCTTGCTCACAGCGACTTTAGCTACGTTTTCTGCGGGCTCGATGCCTAGTACCGCTACCCCTTTTTCTTTAAAGTATTGGAGTAAATACCCGTCATTACTTGCAATTTCAATCACTTGTGTTTCGCTTGTATAATGGAATTTATCCATCATGTGTTGAACATAATTCTTCGAGTGGCTTAGCCAAGTATCTGAATAGCTACTGAAATATGCATAATCACTAAATATATGCTCAGGTGACTCATACTCCTGCACTTGAACAAGAAAACAGACTTCGCAAACATATGTTCTCAACGGGTACATATTCTCCATTTGATTTTCTGACTTCACATATGAATTAGCCAGTGGTGAAATCCCCAAATCTAGAAAAACAGTATTTAATGCTGCTCCACAGCAACGGCAATCCTCAGTTGACATCAAATCATTCTCCCTAAGTTAAGGCAATTTTTCTGCTTTTATTTTTTCAAAATCCTTTATTTGTTGCAACGTTCTGTGCTCGGAACTACTGTTCATATAACCCAAATACCAGTCCATAGTCCATTCTATTGTCTGATTTATGTTTAACTGTGGCTCCCACTGTAACAAATTAGTTGCCTTGTCAACATTAAGAACCAAACGGGAAGCTTCATACAAATGTTTTTCAGATTCACAGTTCCATTTAATTCTGTTTCCCAAATGTCTGTTACATTGTTCAATTAGTTTCTCCACTGACAAAATTGAAGATTCCCTCGGGCCAAAATTCCAAGCACCTGTGAATTTATTACCAAACCTCCACATGTTTTGAGCAAGCAATAGATACCCATCCAAGCAATCCAACACATGTTGCCAAGGTCTAACAGCATGAGGATAACGAATTTTCATTACTTCCCCATTTATTACCGAGCGAATAATATCTGGTATGATACGATCAACGGCCCAATCACCGCCCCCGATCACATTCCCCGCTCTAACTGAGGATAATAATTTTCCATTGTTAGAATAAAAGGATTGCTCAAATGCAGAAGTAACAAATTCCGAGCAAGCTTTACTAGCGCTGTATGGATCCTGTCCTCCCAAAGGGTCGTTTTCAGCAAAACCCTGTAGTGATTCTCCACTATTCTGGTAACATTTATCAGTTGTTACATTTATAACAACTCGTACCGAATCGACGTGTCTTGCAATCTCTAATAAATTCACTGTCCCCATAACATTCGTAGAAAATGTCCCAACTGGATCAGCATAAGACTCACGAACCAAGGGCTGCGCTGCAAGGTGGAAAATGATATCCGGCTGAATTCTACGAATAAAAGATTGCATTTTCCCAAAATCCAAAATATCACCATACATAGAATTCATGCTCTTGGATACTTGTGCAATTTCATACAAATTAGGATCGCTAGTCGGTAGAGGGCTGCTATAACCATATACATCAGCCCCTAAATGTTGTAACCATAACGCTAACCAACTACCTTTAAACCCTGTATGTCCTGTGATTAATACCTTTTTAGACTCCCAGAAACTAGACGCCATTTAATCCCACACCTTCCACGGTGCTTTTCTCAAGCTCCACAATTCTTCCAGTTTAACTTTATCTCTAAGCGTATCCATAGGTTGCCAAAAACCGTCATGCTTGAATGCCGATAATTGATTATCATTCGCCAAATTCTCCATCGGACCAAGCTCCCAAACTGTTGTAGGATCTTCGATCAGATCAAAAACCTCAGGTTCAAGGACAAAATACCCTCCATTTATCCAGTTTCCATCCCCTTGAGGTTTTTCTTCAAAACTTGTTATTCTACTATTATCTAAAATATCTAATGCACCAAAACGACCTGGAGGTTGCACTGCTGTTAGAGTAGCTTTAGTTCCGGCATTTCGATGAAAACTAATAACATCAGTAATATTAACGTCGCTGACGCCATCGCCATACGTAAAGCAAAAAGTTTCGTCTCCTACATACTTTTCTACCTTTTTCAAGCGACCTCCTGTCATTGTTTCTATTCCGGTATCTACAAGAGTCACCCTCCAAGGCTCACTTGTATTATGATGTACCTGCATTTCGTTATTTTTCATATCAAAAGTCACATCCGACATGTGTAAGTAATAATTAGCAAAATACTCTTTTATTAAATAGCCCTTATACCCCAAACAAATAATAAAATCGTTTATACCATAATGAGAATAGTTCTTCATAATATGCCATAGAATAGGCTTCCCACCAATTTCAATCATTGGCTTCGGTTTTAAGTGGGTTTCTTCACTAATTCTTGTACCGTATCCTCCCGCCAAAATAACGGCTTTCATAAATTATACACTCCCTAAAAATAGGCTATTTACATATTTCTACAGATTAACAACAAACCTTTCTTTAATTCCCCAACTATTATCTAAGAATGAATCCATTATTTGATCCATACATTCGTCTAACTCATCAGCTTGTTCAGAATTTTCGAATAAACTAACTAAAGCTGATTTAAATACTTCATATTTTTCATTAAAAGAATCCTCTTCGATATAATTGGCGAATCCCCAAGCTACATGTCCCTCTGAATCCATGCTGAAATCCCGAATATTTAATGGAATTTCCATATTCTCAACCTTACCAATCAAAGGTATTGCGAAATACCATAAATATTCTATGAATACAAAGGGTAAAGATCTCACTTCTTCTTTTGTTAATAAATTCGTTACTATTTTTAATGTATCCTTACGGAATACAGAATAAATCAATTGTGGTACCCAATTTTTTGTTAATTTACTAATTCTATCCACAGGAGAATCCTCTATTAATCTTTCACAACAATCCTTAGGGAATTCAAAAATTTCAGAGATATTATTATTTTTATACACATATGATCTACCTTTTACAGTAACAATCTCCATATTAGCTTCCATAATTTTAATCGATGATATAATACCTTCTTCGGCTATAAAGTCATCATCCGCGCATACTGCACAGTACTCATCTTCAATTTCAGGAAAAATATGTGAGATCCTATCTATAGGAGAAGAAGAGCTATCAAAGTGAGAATAGATAACATTCTTAAAGTTATTTTTTTGTAGCAATTCTAAGTTAATTCCTTTTTCATAAGTATCACTACCATCTAGCACCCTTATATTAAGAGTTATATTTCTAAACCCTGAGAAATATAATAAACATCGTTCTAGCAGAGCAGGTCTGTTTCTTGTAACGATAAGGATTGTAATTCTCAAATTCCCAGACTCATTTTCTCTATGGTCTTTTTCGTACTCCAGGTACTTTTTACAGAGTAATTCGTATCTTTCTTCGAAGTAACTATAGCGATTATTTTTTGATAGCTCTAATAAGTAAGCAATGTTAACTGATGATAATGGGGAATCATGTACTAGATAGTTGTTGAAAGAATTATTCCAATAAATCTGTAAAGCTTTATTTAGGTTACCTACTTCAAAGAGATAATTCGCATAGTCAATTGATTCATTGTAATCTCTTTTGTCATTTAGATAGTTATAAATCTCATGGAAATCATTTATGCAATATAACAATCTAACCAAGATATCTTTACCATTTTCTTTCGCATAAATTAATTCAGCTTTGTATTTTTTATCGATTCCCTCATAATTCAATACGACTTGAGTTGCAGTTGATAATTCATCGTTAAGGATCAATAATTTCATGTAGTTTTTAAACGTATAGTATATTCCGACTTCTGAATAAGCTTGTTCAGCTAACATTAGAGCACGTACTTTATCGCTCTCTCCAATTAGTAATGAATACATGGATAGTAAAACAGCATTATCATCTATAGCCGTCTCCCAATTTTTCCTCATTTTTTTCAAGATAGAATCTCTATTATATTGATCAGTTCTATCATCAATTAAATTTATCATTTGTATACTTCTCATCGCCCAAGTATTATCGTGAATGAACTCTCTCATTTCATCTTTTGGCAGTTTAAAATTAATAAAGTGAGTTATAACTGAATTCCATTCGTTAATATTTTTACATGTCTTAATAAAAGATTTATTAAGAATGAGCTCAGGCATATTTGTTGCAATCACAGGTAAACCACTCATCACGTATTCATACATTTTTATCGGATCACAATTTATAATTATATCAGTGTTATCCTTAAAAGGAACAATACCTATATCCATAAACTTCAAGTACGATTTTAACTCACGGTGTTCTTTCAAGCCTAAGATGTATAAATTATCTTCTTTTTCATTCAGAATACCTTCTTTTACAGGCCCTATAACAACAAATGATTTATCTTTATTAGTTCTTACAAGCTCATAAAACAACTCTTTATCAAACCAGCTATCAACTGCACCAATGTAACAAATCCTTGGACTAGGTATCTCTAGAAGATCATCAGGTAGTATAGTTTCTTCATATCTTGTGAAGTCTTCAACATTAACAGCATTTTTAGAAAGATATACATTGTTATTTTTGTTTTGAATGGATTTAGTAAGGTAAAGAGCATTACTAGTTGTTGTTACTACATCGGCTCTATCCAAAATTTGAATCTCATATTCTCGATCTTGCTTATTGCTCCAGTATGAATGTTCCAGATCACTATGATCATCTACACATTCATAAACCACCTTGAATCTACCGCTAAGCTGATTAATTATATTAACTTGAGATGGAAGGTAGCATATCAATATAACTTCTTCATCTGATTCATTTATTATATCCTGGACTATGTTGCTATAATTATTTAATAGGTAGTTTTCTTTATAATATGCTGAAACCGGATTGTGTATTTTGATTAATTCATATTGTCTGATATGGTCCTCACTAAATTTCATTAATTCATCATTCGTAACTTTTTCATTACTAGCTTCTACTTCAATAGAAGGTTGAATATAATCAATTTTATATCCTAACTTGGATAATGCTCTTGCTATTTGATGTGGGCGTTGAAGCATTACTCCCCATGGACATGATGACAATACAATGAATTTCCTTTCAATAGGAAACTCTACATCTTCAAAATGTGATAATATTTGTTTTATTTGAAACTTTCGTTCTAAATTCTCTGTTTTTTGATAAGCTTGTCTGTAAAAATTTATAGATTTTTCAAGTTCCACTTTTATTTCATATAAATAAGCCAAATTAAAAAGCGTGTCTGGACTATCTGATTCTATGCCTACTGCTTCCCAAAGAAATCGTTCAGCATCATCTAGACTATTTTCCATTATGCTTATAATAGCTTTCATATTTTGAATTTCTATATCTTTATCCTTTATGAGTTGAAACTCTGCAATCAGTTTTTTTGAATTTTCTAAATCTCCACTTGATATAAGATATTCTATATTTTCTTTAAAAAGTTTGATCTCTGTATTCAGATCACTATTAATTTTCCCCATCGTCTTTCTTCCTCCTAACGAAGATACCCCTAGTTCAAATAGATATTTACTAAAGAAGAGAGTCTTTTCAAGCTTCTCTTACCCACAATACATTCCTAAATCGGTTTTTGATTTCTTCTTTTATTGTTCGACAACTAATTGTGTCTTCTTGTTTTTCATAAAGTTTAAAACTTCTCTCATAGGAACTGTATTGAGAATCCATAGTCAATAGTTTAGAAAAGAACAATTGAGTATCTTCCATATAGCCATTTCTCAGACAAAGATCACCTAGCAACCGGACAAGTTGAACATTATTAGGTTGATCTTTGAACATAGTAATTAACATATCAATAGCCAACTCATCAAATCGATAATCACTTAACAATTTTCCTATACTTAGTCTTGACTCTGATTTGATTTCTATCATTTTCTCGACAAGTAACTGAAATTGTTCAAACTCTTGTAAGATAATCATTTTACAGCAAATATCCAATAGGCGGCTCTCAATCACAGGGGTTAACGAGTATTTACCATCTTGATCCGTAATCATCTTCTCCAGAGCATTTCTTTCTTTGTTACTTAAGTTCAATAAATTTTGTATATGCACTAAATTACTAACATCTTTCAGAAGGAAAGCTAGTAGCAATAGATCTTGCCCATTTTCATTTTGTTTATCCGCTATTTCATTCCATAATAAACTAGCTTCCATATAATTTTTGCTGTAAATTTTAGAAGTTGCCAGCACATTAGGTTGTACTGTTATGTTATAAGTTGTAAGATATTTCTCCAATAGAGGACTTCGTACGCCATACATAATATCTAACAACTGCTGCAAATCTTCCACACTTTTTAACGTATAATGCTGATTTATTCCACTTTGGATGTTTTCGGTACTCACTTTTAACTTAAGCATAAGATTTAAATATTGCTGTAGAGCTGGAGCAAAATTCCTCTTAAGATTTAACACAAATACGGCTTCTCTATGGCTATCTTCTAATTGTCCAATCTCTTCATACAGCTCAGACAATCTCATATGAGCCATATAACCGCCACTACCTTCAGTAATAAGTGAACCCTGATCTCCAAGTTCTATACATTTACGGAAGCATACCTCAGCATCCCGGTAATATTCAGCTTTCTGATAAATCATCCCCAATATATATCTCATCTCTGTTTCTTTTGGGAACATCATCACAGCATCTGCCAGTATGGATAGAGCATCTTCCATCTGATTGATTTCTGCCAAGGCATAAGCTAGCTTTGTAAGCAACTCTGGAAGAAAGACTCGATCCTTACTTAATGGATATGCCTTTTTAAAAAAATCTACTGCTTTCTTATATTCCTGAATAGCAAAATAGGTCTTCCCCATATTGTAAAGATTATACGCTGTAGGATTTTCTGCTACTTCAAGTTCCATTAAGGGCAAATTTCGTTTGTGTTTATCTTTCTCGAGCATTTTACCATCGGTATAACCAACATGATTAATTAACAAATTTGATTCACCCATAGTGTATTCTGCCGTGCCGTTAATGATGTTCAAATGCTCATGTAATCTATTTTCAAACTTTAAAGATATGTGATTCTTAAACAATCTAATTGCCGCGAAGGTAAAATTTCTATCCCAAGATATTTCATTTCTTATTCTAAATAAATAGTAATCACAGTTTTTCTCTAAGTCCTTCTGAAAGTCCGCTCCTACTTCCAAATATTCATCTGCATCCAACACCAGTATATAGTCTGAAGTTGCATATTTTAGTGATTCATTTCTTGCTGCAGAAAAATCGTTTACCCATTCGAAGGAATATATTTTGTCCGTATACTTACGAGCAATGTCAAGAGTCATATCAGTTGATCCCGTATCTACAATAATAATTTCATTAACGACATCTTTGACACTTTCAAGACATCTACCGAGTACTTGTTCTTCATTTTTGACAATCATACATAACGATATTGTTTTGCTCATGGTTGTCCTCTCATCTCTAATAGTCTTATACTATATGTCGGAAAATTTAATACCTTTTGTTAGCGAATGTAGGCCTCAAATAACATGAAATTATAACCAAAAACCAAAATAAAAACTGCCAGGTAAAACCTGGCAGTTTAATGTGATGATATATAATTTTATTGAAATTAACGAAGCAATTGCAGAACAGCTTGTGGCTGTTGATTCGCTTGTGCCAACATTGCTTGGGAAGCTTGAGCCAAGATGTTGTTTTTCGTTTGGTTCATCATTTCTTTCGCCATGTCTACATCGCGAATACGGGATTCCGCAGCAGACAAGTTCTCGGAAGTGGTTCCCAAGTTATTGATTGTGTGCTCCAAACGGTTTTGGTAAGCACCCAGTTTAGCACGCTCGGAAGAAACTGTTTCAATCGCAGTGTTAATCGTTGTGATAGCGGCATTAGCAGAAGCTTGTGTAGAAATGCCGATACCATCAACAGCAACACCTGCAGCAGTACCAGTTGCGGCCACGTTAGAAGCACCTGCTCCGCTTACTGCTAGTGTTTTAGCATCCATTGCTTTAATTTTCAAAGTAATGTTTTGATCTTGGTTCGCGCCGATATGGAATGTCAAGTCAGCAGCACTTGTAACGCCCCCACCAGTGCTAGCAGAACCATCCAAAAGTTTCTTAGTATTAAATTCAGTTGTGTTAGAGATACGAGTGATCTCTTTCGCCAATTCATTTACTTCATCTTGCAATGCAGTACGGTCTTTATCTGTATTTGTATCGTTGGAAGATTGAACTGCAAGCTCACGCATACGTTGCAGGATGGAGTGAGTTTCGTTCAGCGCGCCCTCAGCTGTTTGGATCAATGAAATGCTATCTTGAGAGTTCTTAGTAGCCATATCCAAACCGCGGATTTGACCGCGCATTTTTTCGGAAATTGCCAAACCTGCAGCATCGTCACCAGCGCGGTTGATACGCAGACCAGAAGACAATTTTTCGATAGCCTTGTTTGTGTTAGTTGTGTTTGCACCCAATTGACGGTGAGTGTTCATTGCAGCAATATTGTGGTTGATAATCATTAGAAATTTCCTCCCTGAAAATAAGTTAGTTCCACATCCTTGTGGTAAACGCCGCGACATTAAGGTCGGCCGCCCTGCCGAAGCAGCGTCTAAACTATATATCGACAGGAAGAGAAGAACAGTTAATAGTAAATTGGAATATTTTTATTTTTTTTTGTTTTCAATGCCTTGAAGCAACTCCATAAAAGCAGCGACACTAGGAGCATCAGGTTTTGCAGACTCTCGATTAGCCTCCTGAATAGATGCATATACCTCTTTCCGAAAGATATCAATGTGTTTGGGGGCGGAGATACCAATTCGCACTGTATCACCTTCCACTGCCAGTACAGTTACCTCAATATTATCTTGAATGATAATAGATTCTCCCTTTTTACGTGACAATACTAACATTTCAGACCCCCTCCTTTGCCGAAGTCGATTCTTCTGTCCATATGAGATGTTTAGTCACATAACCTGTTTGCTGAAGAACAACTTGTTTACCTACCCGATGTGCAGGATTAATTATGACTGGGGCCAAGAGGTTCATCGTTGATTTTGTCACATCTGAATGTATAGTGACTATGGAATAAACGGCTACATCTTCTTTGATTTTGAGTTCTTCTTTATCTTCTTCACTCAGTTCAAAACTATAATCCTGTTTAAACTCAAATGGACTGACTACCAAAAAAGAGAGCTCTTTCTCCGTTAATGATTGTAAGTAACTAAATGGTGTGTCTTCCCAAGGGATTAGTGCAAAACTAGTTTCGTTTTCAAAACCAGGCAGACCTCTTCGAAATTGATATATACTGTTTTCATCCACTTCAATTTTTCCCCATGTACTTGTCTCAATAAAAATAATAAACGCCTCCTTGGCGATGATTTTATAGAAAAAAGCTATAGCGGGGTATTATAACCGTCTATAGCTCTACATTATATATTATAATCCCATATCAATCGTAGGCGGAGTGTATTGTATAGAAGCATATTGCTGCACATAAATATCCAATTTACCACGTTGATATTCAATCTCTGGCTTGTTCACAATCACATTCATCTCGGATTCCGCTGCTTCAAAGCGAATGTCTGGTGCTTGCGTAAACACACGTACATCCACATTATCAGAGGAAGCTGCCGTGCGTGTCTCAGGAAACGGTTTAGCTTGCCAATTCGTTCCTACAATATTGGCAATCGTATTGCCTGGTTTGTGGATGGCTGCCATATCATTTCCTTGTTGCACACGCTCAGCCATATTCTGCATGAATAATTGCTGAATACCCGAATATATTCGGGCATTCATATCGATCATATTCCCACCATGATAGGCAGAAAAAGCCTTGGACTGATCCACATTCAGCTCTATTGCATGACTTTGAACCGTTAATTTACTAGGCTTGGTATGGAGTTGGACCTCCGCCTTCGGCTGACGAATCGAATACTGACCAATGTCCGCATCGATATGTAATAGCGTAGGCGTTGTGTGTATTTGTACCACTGGAAGAGTATTCATCAGATGATCTCTCCTTTGTTATCTAAGAAAATCAACTAATGACTGAGATATAATTTTAGCACCAGCAGAAAGTGAAGCATTATATATGTTTTCCTGGATTTTAGACTTGATTGATAACTCAGCGTAATCTGCATCCTCAACCTTTGCTTGCAAATCCGTTAAGTTCACTTCAAGATCACTTAATCGACCTTGCATGAGTTCAATGCGATTGGTTTTCGCCCCGATTTCTGCACGAATAGCGAGCATCTTGTTTGTTCGAGTATCAATGTTTGCAAGCTGATTCGACACTTCTTTTTGATCCCCACTGGCGAGAGCCTGACTAATCGTATTAAAGATTACAAATAGATTATCGGCTTCCGTTGAATCACCAAACACTTCATTACCGGTTACGTTAATTGGTAATTGGATACTCTCACCCACGATAAAATTAATTTTACCCGAATCAGTAACGACGGAAGCAGCATTAGTTGTATCGAACGAACCGTCAGCACTGGTAGGAAAGTCATAAGGTTTCACATCGTAGGTTTCACCATTAAATACATACTTCCCATTCAACGTGCTGTTTGAAATATCAACAAGTTGTGCTTTTAATTGTTTGACCTCTTCGTTGATGCTATCTAGTGCAGATTGAGGGTTAGTCCCCGTAGCTGCCTGTACCGTCAATTCTCTCAACCGCTGAACCACGCTGCCTGCTTGGTCCATTACTGTATCATTAAAATCCAACCATGATACTGCGCTATCCACATTTTTTTGATACTGTTCATTGGAAGACAGTTCTGCACGATAACGAAGGGAGTACGTAATCCCTACCGGATCGTCAGAAGGTTTGTTGATCTTACGTCCCGTTGCCAATTGAGTTTGTGTACTATTCATCTGTTGTGCATTACGGTTCAAGTTAAGAATCAATTGCGAGCTCAACATATTATTCGTAATTCTCATCGTCTGTTATGTCACTCCTTTCTATTATCTGCCTACTACGCCGGTAGAGTTAATTAATTTTTCGAGCAATTGGTCATATGTGGTCATAAAACGTGCAGAAGCACTATAAGCATGCTGAAATTTAATCATGTTGGCCATCTCTTCATCCAAGGAAACACCACTGACCGATTGACGGCGAGTGTCCACTTGTTCTACGAGAAACTCAGAATTGGACGTTTGACGTGCCGCTTCCTGAGATTGAACTCCCAACTGTCCAACGATTGCACTAAACTGAGCACCAATCGTTGCATTCCTCAATCCATCAACGGATTTCATTGGAGTATCCTTCAAATTAGCCAGCAGATTAGCCAGTGTATTGTTACCTTTAATCACAGATTCTGCTCCTGAAGAATCCGTAGTGGTTCGGAGCGAAGTTGCAATCTTATTCGGATCAGCCAAAATTTCAGCATTCAATGAAATATTACCAGCTGTAATCGCTGTTCCACCACCCGCTGCTGTAAAGAAAGGTAATCCTGGCGAATTGGTTCCGTCCATACTGTATCCAAGCTGATGCAATCCGTTTAGGCCTTTGACTGTAACCTTCAGATCAGTTGCCAGTGTCCGTGCTGCACCTGTGTATGTAACTCCATCCAGTACAGTATTATCTGGCAAGACAGAACCCGCAGGAAGCGTGATCTCAATATCCCCATTAGCAAGTGTATTAGCTAAGTCATCCATTTGCTTCTGATAATCAGTCACCAAAGTGTCTCTGGACTTAATCATGCCGTGGACCTCACCGTTGGTGAGCGTGCCAGCTGTATACGCAGCATTCAGAAAAGCAGGGTCTACCGCAACTTGTACCGCCCCGCCTGTGACGAGTGCCTGTCCATTCATCTGAACTTGGTATCCTTGCGGAGAATCCGTAACTGTAACATTCATGATTTTGGACAACTTGTCCGTCATCAGATCACGTTGGTCACGTAAATCGTTGGCATTGTCGCCAAGAGACTCGACTTTTACAATGGCACTATTAAGGTTCGCAATGTTACCAAGGTAGCCCTGAATTTCATTGCTTTTCACAGCAATGTTACTATCCAGATCCTCGCTAAGTGCATCCAGTTGACGGCTAATCTGATTCATCGCATCCGTAAGAGCCAGTGTTGTTTCCTTGACAATACGACGTGCTGTAACGTCCTCAGGGTTTTTACTCAGATCTGACCATGATTTGTAGAAGTTATCCATAACAGTTCGAAAACCGGTGTCCGATGGTTCGTTTACAATAGCTTCAAGTTTCTCAAGTGTATCTCGTTGAATGGACCAACTCCCGAAGTTGGTGTTTTCATTGCGATACTGGTCATCCAGAAATTTCTCACGCACACGTGTAATAGAGTCAAATTCTACCCCTGTACCAAGCTGTCCTGGTGTTGTGCTATGCAGAAATGCGAACGGCTCCATTGGAATAGATGCCTGCATGTTTACCTTTTGGCGTGAGTAGCCTTCCGTGTTGGCATTGGCTATGTTATGGCCTGTTGTGCTAAGAGCTGTCGTCTGTGTGAACAAACTGCGTTTAGCCGTTTCGATTGAATGAAATGTAGATGTCACCTGGTTTCCCCCTAATTAATCAGGCACGCGTGTCAAACAGACCGATTCGCCCTGGATTACCGTTCTTATCAGCAGGATGCTGATATGTGGCATCCTGTTCTGGTCGAGAAGCAAAGATGTCCATTGAAAGATCAATAAACATCAAGGATTGCTCGATCAACTTTTGATTCAGTTGATTGATTTCTTTTAACTCCTGCAGTGTTCCCGCCAGCTTCTTCTGGACTTCAAGCAATCGCAGTTTATCAGCCGGATCAAAAATCAGCTTTGAGATCTCAGTAATATTCAGGTTCAGCATAGATTTGATTCCACGCTCCTGTAGCAGTTCGTGAACTGCACTCTGCCGTTCGATCTCCAATGGCTCCTGTTGTTTCATGAAACGAGATTCTTTGTTGAGGAGGGCAATGAGTTCATCTACATCATTTTTGACAATGACCTGTCTCTTGACCTCACTGAGTGCCAGCATATCGCGGTGACTTTGTTCCATTTGCTGCAAAACTACAATCAATCTGTCCAGTGCTGCCATTACGTGATCACCTATTCCTTATCAAAAGACTTAAAATACGGCAGCAGCTTGTCAGCAAGCTTGCTACTATCTACCTGATATGTTCCCGAACTCACCTGTTCTTTGAGTTCCTGTATCCGTTGTATGCGTCCTGCATCCTGTGTACGACTTTGTTCCTCAAGCATCTTCATCGCCTCCGGAGAAATGGATACCTCGTCCTTACGGCGGCTCTTCTTGGCATCAGCCTGCTGATTGGATTCAACGTTCCTTTGATATGAATTGATGGCGCCAATTCTACTCGGTTCATTGATTTTCATTTAAAATGCACTTCCTTCCATGATTAGGAATTTATGTTGATATACGTTTTTCTTACTTCAATCTTTATGTTGTCAAAATGATTAGGATAATAAAAAAAACCGATAATCTTTAATAAGTTTATCGGTACGTTTCAAAACATTTGTTATAGCAAAACATGTATTTGAGCCCTCGCTCCTATTAATCGCGTAGTTTGTCGACAGCATTGTAGGTTCGTCCGCCTAAATTGTTGTTATCCTTCTGACCTACTTCACGAGCTGCTCCTGCCAAGTCTTTCGTTAAACGATTACGACAAGAGTCGCACATATGACCTTCACGAATCAATGTTCCGCATACTTCACAAGGATACATCATATTCGGGGCATTCTCGATGGAAATTCGTCCCTCACGGATGAACTTGGTAATGTTTTTTATTGAAACTTCCGTTGCATCGGATAGCTCCTGTATGTTGGTGCCCTTGTTTTCGCGTAAATAATCTACACATATCTGATATTCCTTCTCTATTTCCTTAATACAGTTTGAACATACATCTCGAAAATTCAACGCATATAATTTACCACAGCGAGGACAGTTACCTAGATTCATCGCTAAAACGCCCCTCTCAAACTTCCATTTCCGAATAGATAATAACTATACATTACCTTATTTTCTCTGATGAAGCCATAGTCTATTTGCAAAACAAAAGAGGGGAACAGGATGCACATATACGCAATCCTGCTCCCCATTATATATCACTAATTCAATGTTCTAATACTTAGTACAGAAGACCATACACTTGTGTTTTGATCGTTGAATGCCCGAATACGATATTTATGCGAACTGGACGGTAACAGATCAGACTGAATAAACGTTGCATCACTGACAGTCGCCACAATTTGCCCATCGGCTTCAATTTCGTAAGACGAAGCACCTATAGCCGCGTCCCATGTCAGAATAACGTTTGTTCTGTCCGAAGTTCCCTTCAGCACAGGTGTAGTTAATTGAGTCATTCCCGCTATAATTTCACTCCAAGCTCCTGCACCAGAAGCATTTTTAGCACGAATCCGGAAAGTATGCTCCGTATTTGGTGCAAGTCCACTCTTCGTATAAGCAACTCCACTCACGGCAACCACCGTACCATCAATCTCCAGATCATACCCGGTAGCTCCGGTAACAGCACCCCATCTCAGCGCGATAGCCGTTGTTGTTGCTGAGTTAATACTTAAACCTGAGACACTGGCAGGTAACGTAGTTTGGGACAATATTGCTGTCCATGCACTAACATTAGTGTCGGTCAGGGCACGAATACGATATTTATGAATTGTTCCACCAAGTACTCCATTATGGACATACAAGAGATCACTTACAGTAGCAACCACTATGCCATCTGCCTCAATCTCATATTTTGTTGCACCAACAACTTCATTCCATGTCAGCGTAACTGCGGTTTCATCAGGTACAGTTTTCAGCGTTGTTGGTACATTTAATTGGGTCGAGGCGGTTACAATCTCACTCCAGCTACCAATGCCAGCAGCATTTTTGGCACGAATGCGGAAGGTATGCTCTGTATTGGCTAGAAGTGCTGTTTTGGTATAAGCCAAAGCGGTTACAGCGACTATTTTACCGTCAATTTCCAGATCATATCCTGTTGCTCCCGTAACTGCATTCCATTTCATAGCAATGGCTACTGTTGTTGCAGAATTCATACTCAATCCGGTCACAATGCCCGGGAAAGTGTTTTGAGTCAAGACCGTAGACCAAGCGCTACTGTTCTTATCCGTTAATGCACGCACACGATAGGTGTGCGATGTTCCTGCAAGCAAATTACTATGAACATATGAGGGATTGGTTACTGTAGAAACAATTGTTCCATCTGCCTCAATTTCATATTTAGTTGCATCTTTAATATCAAGCCAATTCAAAGTAATAGCTGTTTCCTCTGATGTTGCTTTCAGAGCAGGTGTGTTTAACTGGGTTGTAACATCTGTTACATCTCCCCAAGCTCCAGCCCCAGCAGTATTTTTGGAACGAATACGGAATGTATGATCCGTATTGGCGATAAGTCCCGTTTTGGTGTAAACCACTCCACTAACAGGTACCACCGTGCCATCAATTTCAAGGTCATATCCCGTCGCTCCTGAGACTACGTTCCACTTCAGAGCAACAGCTGTGTTCGTTACACTTGTTACCGTTAGCCCGGTCACAGAACCAGGCAACGTATTTTGTGTCAAGACCGCAGTCCAAGCTCCAACATTGATTTCGGTCAGAGCGCGTACGCGGTATTTATGTGCTGTTCCAGCTATAAGATTATTGTGAGTATAAGTAGGCACCTTAACGGTACCCACTAAGACTCCGTTCGCTTCAATCTCATATTTGGTTGCATCTTTAACTTCAGGCCATGTCAACGTGATCGCTTGTTCCTCAGAAGAAGCCTTCAACACAGGTGTGTTCAGTAAAGTTGTGCCAGTTACAATCTCACTCCATATACCTGCACCTGCTGTATTTTTAGAACGAATACGGAACGTATGATCCGTATTTGTCACAAGCCCGCTCTTTGTATAAGCTACTCCCGTTACCGGTACAACTGTACCATCGATCTCAAGATCATATCCTGTTGCTCCCGTTACTGCCGTCCATTTTAAGGCAATGGCTACATTGGTAACGGAGCTAATACTTAAACCAGTAACCGAAGCAGGTATCGTATTTTGCGTCAGCGCCGCAGTCCAGGCACCTGTATTAGAGTCCGTCAGTGCACGTACACGATATTTATGCGCCGTTCCTGGAAGCAAACTAGTGTGCACATATTTCGGTTCGCTAATTGTACCAGTAACGACTCCATCTGCTTCAATCTCATACTTGGTTGCATCTGTTACATCTGCCCATGTCAATGTAATCGCAGTCTCTTCCGAGGAAGCTTTTAGAACAGGGGTATTCAATAACGTTGTACCACTTACCTCATCACTCCATGCTCCGGCACCTGCCACATTTTTGGAGCGAACGCGGAACGTATGATTCGTATTGGCTGCAAGACCTGTCTTGTTGTAGGTTAATCCACTTACAGCTACTACCGTGCCATCAATTTCAAGCTCATAACCTGTTGCTCCGGTTACAGCATTCCATTTCAAAGCCATTGTTGTGTTCGTTACAGAGGTAATACCCAGTCCAGTAACTGAACCTGGTAGTGTATTTTGATTTAAGACAGCAGTCCAAGCCCCGTTGTTTGTATCTGTCAGTGCTCGTACACGATACTTATGCGCTGTTCCTGGCTGAAGACTTGAATGCACATATTTCGGCTCATTAACTGTTGCAACAATTGAGCCATCTGCTTCAATCTCATACTTGATCGCATCTGATACATCTGCCCATGTTACTGTAATAGCAGTCTCTTCCGAGGAAGCTTTTAAAACAGGGGTATTCAACAATGTCGTACCGTCAATGATATCACTCCATACTCCGGCACCTGCCGTATTTTTGGAGCGAACCCGGAACGTATGATTCGTATTGGCTGCAAGACCTGTCTTGTTGTATGTTAATCCACTTACAGCTACTACCGTGCCATCAATCTCCAAGTCGTAACCCGTTGCTCCAATTACGGCATTCCACTTAAGCGCGATAGCGACATTGGTTGCAGAGGTTACACTCAATCCTGTGACTGAACCCGGTAAAGTATTCTGAGTGAGAAGTGCAGTCCAAGGGCTAACGTTCATCTCCGTCAGGGCTCGTACACGATACTTATGCGTTGTTCCTGGAGTCAAACTCTCGTGCGTATAGACTGGCGCCGTAACCGTAGCTACAACAATACCATCTGCCTCCACTTCATATTTGGTTGCATCAGTAACATCTGCCCAAGTTACTGTAATTGCATCTTCTTGGGAAGATGCTTTCAGAACAGGCGTATTGAGTTGAGTCATGCCACTTACTACGTCACTCCACACACCCACACCTGCAGTATTCTTGGAACGGATACGGAACGTATGGTCCGTATTCGCTGTAAGACCACTCTTCGTATATGTTAAACCAGTAACTGGAACTACCACTCCATCAATCTCCAAGTCATATCCAGAGCTACCGGTCACTGCACTCCATTTCAAGGCAATTGTGGTGTTTGTTGTGGATGTTAAACTGAGACCTGATACCGCTGCGGGCAATGTACTCTGTGTCAGGACAGTTGTCCAAGCACTTGTGTTAGTGTCAGTAGCTACACGAACACGATATTTATGAGAAGTACCTGGTAATATATTTCCATGTGTGTAGTTTGATTCACTTACATTCGCAACAATCACGCCATCTGCTTCAACTTCATATGCAGTAGCATCTGGTATGGAGGTCCACGTCAATGTGATTGCTGTTTCTTCCGAGGATGCCTTCAATACAGGAAGATTAAATTGCGTACGACCTGTTACTATTTCGCTCCAGGCTCCTGCACCTGCAACGTTCTTTGAACGAATACGGAAAGTGTGTTCCGTGTTTCCGACGAGTCCACTCTTCGTATAACTTGTAGCTGTCAAAGAAATCGGAGTGCCGTCAATCTCCAGATCGTAGCCTGAAGCACCGGTAACCGCATTCCATTTTAGCGTAATGGCTGCATTGGTGACTGCACTCACATTCAATCCACCCACCGAGCCAGGCAAGGTATTTTGCGTTACCACTGGTGTCCAAGCACTTGTATTCGTCTCATTGATTGCCCGCACACGATATTTATGCGCTGTGCCTGGTGTCAAATTGGTGTGGTTAAAGATTGGATCTTCTAAACCTGAAGAAACAACTCCATCTGCTTCAATCTCATACGAAGTTGCACCTTCAATTGGAGCCCATACAAGCACAACTTCCTCTGCCGTGGCATTAGACTGAACTACGGGTGTACTCAATTGAGTGGTTCCCGTTACTGGATCACTCCAACTTCCTGCCCCACCTGAATTTTTGGATCTGATTCTGAAGGTATATTCTGTATTGGCAGCAAGTCCAGTCTTGTTGTATGTGGTTCCTGTTACCGCAACAACTGCCCCATTGATCTCCAGATCATATCCTGTGGCTCCCTTAACAGCAGTCCAGGATACAGACAATTTATTCAATGTAGCATCTGTAATTTTCAAACCATCTGCACGGTTAGGTACTGTCAATTGACTTAGTGGTTTACTCCATGAACTCTCATTATCAGTTGAGAAAGCTTTCAGCACATAGGTATGTGTTGAATTGGCCTCCAAATCGTCATGCTCATATGAGTTCACATTGCCCAATTCAATAGGTTCTCCTCCATCAATTCGCAATTGATATCGATCTGCAATTTCAACGGATTTCCAATTCAATGTATTCTTTCCCTCTTCGCCTTTTACGGTTAAGATCGGTTTTTCAAGCAAAGTTCTCAGAGAGAATGGATCACTCCACTCACCTACACCTCTTTGATTAATACCACGTACTCTGTAAGTATAGTTCGTATTATTTTTATAAGGGCCACTTGTATAGTTCAGACCATAAAATGGACCTTTAGTTACTCCATTTTCTTCAATCTCATACTGAACTGCTTGTTGTGCAGCTGACCAGTTAAGGTTGATCGTCGCATCATTCGCAGTGGCTACCAGGCCAGTTGGAATAGCAGGAACCGTAGTAATTGGCTCCTTTGTTCCCGACTCCTTAACAAAGCTGAATGATTCTGCCTTGCGTGTGTAATATGGATTAAGGTTGGATACAAAATCTACCACAGCACCTGTATCCGCACTAATCACCAAACTCAGTTGAGAGGCTTCATAACTTTGTACATATCTGGGTGTTTCCATACCAAATTCATCGACTCTGGAGATGTCCCAAACACCTACATTCGTACCTGATTGTCTATATTCCATGGTACTGTAATATTCCCACACCTCGGAAAAGTCAACGATAAATGCGTTAGTCACTTGCCCAGTATAGGTAGAAGTATACTTACCAAAGGTAACATTGGTCATATCTTCAACAGTTCCTCTAATAGACTGACTTCTTGAGAAGGAATACCCTGTTGCTGAAAAGCTGTATGATCTGACCCAACCCAAATCAACCTGTTTCTGATTCACCATCAGATTTCCATTCTGTTCTGATAATACAAAACGATAATCATTACTGGATGCAATAATTCTATTACTCGTTGCGGCATCTGCCCGGTTCCCCCCGTACACGCCAAACTGTCCGAATACCAGCATGAGTACTAGTAGACGGACGGTCCATAAGTAAAATCCATTTTTTCTTTTTCCTGCGACCACTTTTGTTCTCCCCTTCAACAGATATGTTGTGCCACTCCCTATGCTGTCACCAGTGGTGAACGGCAAAACTATCTATTCTGCGCGAGAAAACCAATTCCTCTTTTTTACATGTAAAAAATTTCTTATTACGCTTTCATTTATAATTTCATCAAACAACTATATTTCAAACAGAATAAATGGAATGGAGACACGCATTAACGTACCAATGATTAATAAAGGAACATATTTTCCTGTCTACTATTAATTATACAGTATAGATCACCCACCTAAAGTGGCTGAAGAATGCTGGACCGTCATTTATTACTTGGATTTACTTTCTAGGATCTTGCCAGTGTCAGGGTGTAAATCTCGACCGGAATCGCCATGTGGAAGCCAGCATTTAGAATAACCCGCCCACAAGCGTCCAAGGTGCTGCCTGTTGTATAGATATCATCAATCAGCAGTAACTGTATGGGTTTGGCATGCGATATGCCCATATGTGTTGGCAGATGAGATCCCTTGTATAGCTCTTCAATTAACTTCGTGCCATCCGGGTTGATGGAAAAAGCGTTTTTCATCGTTTCAATACGCTCACCGCGTGATTTGAAGCTTTGTTTGGTGGTGTTGATCTGGCGCTGCAACAGATCAACGATGGGTAGGCGGCAAGCGGTGGCGAGTCCAGCAGCCAGCCGCTCCGCCTGATTGAAGCCACGCTCGGCCAGCCGCTCGCTGCTCACCGGGACATAGGTGACCGCGTCAGGCCGCCATTGTGGCTTCGTTTGTTGAGCATGTGTGGCGGAATGAGCCACGGGGGCTGGGGGTTCTTTTGCCAAAGCAGAATTTCGTTCATCTCTCATCGCTTGAAAGGCTTGAATCAACAGCGCGGTTAAGAGCGGCGCGTATCGTTCATGGCCCCGAAATTTGTACATGCCAATCCATTCTTTCATAAGAGCGTTGTACTGTACGGCGCTGCGGTTGAGGATAAAAGAACGGTTTTGCATGTGTGGACGAGCACAGTCCGGGCACCCAACACCCCGACCACAACGCAGGCAGCGGATAGAACGAATCCATGGAATCTGCTTCACACAACGTGGGCATATGCCCGGATAGATTGAAGACAGAATCGCTCGAGTGCCACATGTTAAACAAGTCGCTCCCGGCGGGGCGAGCAGGTGATGAAGACGTCCGGTCAGGTGCTGCGCATAATCGGTTATGTTGCTGAACCAGTTGAACATGGATGAGCAAACCTCCAGTCTTGGGAATGTATTGTGCAATGTGGATACGAACTTGTCAGATAACGATTATGTTTAGGATGGTGGGTGCAGGTAGCCTTTGCGACGAGCGATGATGTTCATTTTCCGAATTTGTGCAACGGCCTTCACCTGTGAACGTGTCCGACGAGATGATGCAAAAACCACTCTCCCCGCCGGGTCATCCATGGAACGCCCTGCTCTACCCGCCATCTGGACCAGTGAAGCTTCATCAAAGAGACCATTGTCTGCATCCAATATAAAAACATCGCTACGCGGAATGGTTACACCACGCTCCAGAATTGTGGTGGTTACGAGCAGACGAATGGTACGTTCACGAAAAGCAGTAACTTTGGTAGCGCGGTCAGGATCCTGAGATGAAGTTCCTTCGATATGGATTCCGGGAAAAGTACGACGCATTAGATTCACAAACGCCTCAATCTGGGCAATGCGTGTCACAAAGACAAATACCTGGGCGTCACGCTTCAATGAAATTTGGATGTTAGTCCTCAAGGCAGAAGGAAAATTTCGTTTCTTAATACATTCAGCAACGGTAACCATCTTGACCAATCTTGGCACGGGCAAAGGATGACGGTGGAAACGTACTGGAACTTTGGCATGATTGAGTTTCCCCCGTGCTGCTTCCCTCTGGAGCCGAGCAGGTGGTGTGGCAGATAGATAGACAAAATTCCCGTCCGGCTTACAGGAGGATGCTGCCGCGTGAGCGAGCATGGGATCGTTGTGATAGGGAAAAGCATCCAATTCGTCGATGATAACAAGATCAAACCCCTGATAAAAACGCATCAGTTGATGTGTGGTCGCAAGCGTGAGCTGAGCATCTTTCCAGCGTTCCTCACTGCCTCCGTAAAGGGTAGCGAGTGAGGTGTCCGGAAAAGCTTTGGCCAGACGCGGGGCTAGCTCCAGCACCACATCCCTGCGCGGCGTAGCGACCAGTGCTCGTCCACCGCGGTCCAATGTATGTTGGAGCAGGGGGAAAATCATCTCCGTCTTGCCGGCCCCGGTCACGGCCCACAGCAAGAACCGCCCCGGCCCATCCCCTGCGGGCGGCCGGGCCAAAAACGCAAGCGCCGCGGCTGCTGCCGCGCTCTGCGCTGCGCTAAGCCCCCACCGGGCGAGCCCGCCGCCGGTGGGGGCCAAGGCCGTGCCACGCGGTGCTTCGCCGCGTCGTGGCACTGCCCCTTGCGCTGCACTGCGTAGCAGCAGCGCACAAGCACGGCTGCGCCCCAGCGCGAGGCAAGCCTCGCAGTAGGCGCACGCCGCCAGGCCGCAGGCAGCGCAGGGCACGCGCTGCCTAGCTTCGCTGCCACAACGGTGGCAGCGGGGCGCGCTCCGCGCGCGTCCAAGCCACGCGTGCCGACGGCGCGTGGCAGGCCCTTCGAGGGCGGCTGTGATACTCAGCCGCCCGTGCAAGCGCGCGAGCTGCGCAGCCGCGCGCCACTCCCTTGGCGGCTGGGCGGTGTCCGCCAGCAACGCCTCCGCCTCGGCCGCCAGTAATTGGCGGCCGCTGATCCGCTCAGCCAGCAGGGCCGCGTCCCGCTCCAGCTGAGCCCACTGCCCGGCGGGATACGGCTCGGGCATCCCGCCTACCTGATTGCCACGCACAGCGGTACTTCCAGCTTTGCCCGCTATACCTTTTCTGGCCTCTGTTTCCCCCGAGGCCAATTCATACACATCCAGCTTCCGCGCAAGATAACTCTGCCATTCGCGCTGGCCCCACTGATCCATACCTCGCTCCATCTCATAATGTTCAACCAACCAGGATGCCTGACTTAACGGTAACGCCTTGTCTAACAGCAACCAGCGCAGCACATGTCGCCCACTTCCTCCCTCCAGCCACCAAGCCACATCCACTCGAATGTCGAGTGATAACATCATGCTCCACCCTTCCCCTACACGGCACATATACAAAGCAACCTTCATTTACTCTCCTCCCCCATCGCACATTCTCCGAACGCAAAAAAAGCACATGCCAACCCGGCTGTACGCCGGAGCATGTGCTTCATGTCCATATTCCATCTTCTTATGATCAATCTACTTATCACTATACCAATTGAATCTTTACATCACAAGGTTAGTCACACAGCATGATCCATCACACCAATTCTGCTAATAACCAGAATCTTTCTATAAAATTGCGAAACTTTTTCCAATCTGAATCGTCTATACTTTTAAATTAAGAGTTCTGACTTCGAAAAGTTTATTTTAATACTCATGAACTCGTCAAAACCCAGACAATAACCATAGATTGCATAAAAACCCATTTTTAATTTAAAAGCAGACTTGGCTACAATTACAAAAAAAGACTACAGCTTCTGCTGTAATCTTTTCACTGTAGATCTGCGAAATGTTAATCCCATTTCCGTTCACATGATGATTTATTGCTCTGACTCACGCAAATCAATCAGTCGAAACGTGTGATCGGTCTGTGCTACCCGTTCAATATCAGCAGGGACAGCAGGCAGATAGGATGTCTCCATGCCTTGCCTTTGCATAAGCTTTTCAATAATCGTAATCGTTTCCGCTTCTGTACGATCAGCGACAACTGTTAATCTGAAGCTCTTACCACGGTATAATAATTCCCGACAAAGTTCTCTTACAATGCCTTCGATCCGCCCTGCCTGATTGGAAGGGATGAGCAGGATCTGCTCGAAACCTTCAGATTCCGGACGGGAAAGATGGCGCTGGTGCATGGCATGAACGGCCATTGCCGCCAGGAAGTATATGAGCAGAATCATAGTCAGATGAGCAACCATGGCAACTGCACCTCCTCGGAAGGTCATGCTCACCCATGGCGAACATCCCTGTATACAACAAGTATATGCTGTACTTCCTGAAGGGTTACACTTACATTTCCTATCACTCATATTCCACGCTGATCGACACCGGACGAAGAAAGACAGGCCAGGTCATTCATTCACGCCTAAGCTTGAACATATGTTCCGCACAACCTTACACTTTGCTCATTTGCAGTGATAAAGTCCATTAACCCGCAGACCAATCCAACATTCTGGAAAGGGCGCGAGTGAACACCAATCTATACTTCGTCTAGGTTGAATCAACCAATGGACTGACTTAACGTAAGAATACTGCTTTACGAAAAATATAAGGTATTAGAGCGTAACCCAACCATATTTGATCGAATTGATAACAGCTTGCGTACGGTCGTCCACTTCCATCTTCTGCAGAATACTGCTGACATGGTTTTTTACTGTTTTTTCACTAATGAACAGGAATTCACCAATCATTTTATTGCTCTTACCTTCTGCCATCAAGCGAAGCACTTCAGCCTCACGACGTGTGAGCGGGTTATTGTCGCCAGCGACAAATTTAACACCTGCTTCCTTCGAAGCTCCTTCACTCATTGCCCCTGTTTCATTAAGGTACGTCATACGACGTAGTTGCATGATCAGTTTGCCTGTTACTTTCGGGTGTATGAACGCATGTCCTTCATGCACGGAACGAATCGCATTGATCAGAGACTCGGCCTCCATATCCTTCAGCAAGTATCCGTTAGCCCCTTTACGAAGCGTCTCAAATACATAACTTTCATCATCATGAATGGACAAGATAATCACTTTGACATCAGGGAACAGCTCACGCAATTTCTCCGTTGCTTCAACCCCGTTTTCGATTGGCATGTTGATATCCATCAATACGATATCAGGTTTATCCTGATTGCAGAATTCGAGCACTTGAATTCCATCGCCGCATTCGCCGATGACCTCAATGTCGTCCTCCATATTTAAAATGCGTTTCAGTCCCTCACGGAACAGCTGATGATCATCAGCCAAAAGAACTTTAATCGATGCTTTACCAGTATCACGGTTTTCCATCATCCTGCTACTCCTTTCCCTTATCCACGTTTGTCGGGATATGAATCACTATTTTGGTTCCTTGATTTTCTCCGGATTCAATCTCTATTCTTCCTTCTAACAGTTCAACCCGTTCTCTCATCCCAATCAGACCGAAGTGGGTATGATCCTTGCTTTTCTTGGCAAGAAGCTCCGGTTTGAACCCAAGCCCATTGTCCTGAACGACAATTTTGACGAGCTGAGCCTGGTATGTAATTTCCACTACAACATAAGTGGGATAAGCATGCTTTGCAGCATTCGACAGACCTTCCTGCACGAGGCGGTAGATTGCAGCCTCCATGGCTGAAGATAAACGATGTTCCTTACCTCTTGTTTCAAAAAGCGACCGGATTTTCGTTTTTACCTCAAAATCCTGCACGTACTTCCGAAGCGTTGGAATCAGTCCCAGATCATCCAGTGCCATAGGACGCAGATTGAAAATAACTTTTCTCATTTCTTCAAGACTGGAACGAACCTGGCCTTTCAAATCTACTATTTCGGCCTGGACCATCTTAAAATCCTGCTTAATGAGCATTCTTTCTACAATTTCCGTCCTAAGCACTAGATTGGCGAGCATCTGGGCAGGCCCGTCATGAATTTCACGAGCAATACGTTTCCGCTCTTCTTCCTGGGCCAAAATTATTTTCAAACCAATCATTTGTCGATTTTTGGCATTTTCAATGATCCGGGTCACTTGACCTAGTTCACCTGACAGGTATTCGAGTACAACACCCATCTGCGAACCGATGGTCTCGGCACGCTCCACAGAAGCTTCCACATTTTTGGCACGCTTCTGCAGATCATCCCGACGGGCCTTCAGATACATTTCCTTCTCACGATAAATCATCAGATCCAGCTGCAGCTGTGTTGCTTTCTCATATGCCTGCTTGATATCATGCTCGGAATAACGGACAAAGTCGCGGCTAACCTCAGTCAGCCGGATCCGGGAACGGCGGTAGTTCAGCTCCAACTGATCTACTTTCTCGATCGTTTCCGCCGTCTCCTTCAACACCGACTTCAACTCCTCGTTGAGCGTTTTCAGCTCATCGCGAGTCGAGTCCATGATTTCGAACATTTGATATTTGCTGTTTTCCATGACTTGTATGGCGTTTTTAATGACGCGGTCTATGGCATCGGCTTGTAAATCCACGTTTGTTCGACTCCATTTCTATCGTTTCCGGTATATATCATACCATATCACGATGAGATGGTAACGGTCTTCGTTTTCTGTTCCCATTTTACAGTGAGACCAAGTTGCTCGGAAACGAGTCTGAGCGGGACTAAAGTCCTACCACCCGTTACGTATGGTGCAACAGTTGCGCTCTGTCTTTTACCATTCAGAATGAATTCTTTCTGCCCTACAACCAGATCAATCAGCTTGCCACCACGTAATACCGTGATCCGCTGATTTTTGCTATCCCAGCTTGCCTGACCACCAAAAGCGTCCAAAACATGTTTGATTGGCACATACGTTGTACCATTTTTCAGGACCGGTGCTGCATCAATGGCTTTTTTCGTTCCATTCACCGTCATCGACTTCTGTCCAAGCACAAGTGAGGCAGTCCCCGTAGGCAATCCGACTTCACTGGACTTGGAAGGCATCGTGAATGCGATGTTGTCAAAAGCAACCGTACCTGATTTCGCACGCTCATCCTGACCTTCCTCCACGTTCACCACATAGACCCGCTTCAGCTTCGCCGGATAGGCGATGTTCAGTCCATTCAGGTCCACGCTCAGCTTCTTCCACCCGTTCCAGTCAATCGCCTTGGCGAGATCGGCATATACCGTTTTGCCATTGGCATCCGTGAATTCGGCACGTAACCAGTTCAGGCTTTTATCTCCCATAACATCCATTGACATCGATGTAGCTGCAGCAGATACCTCTCTACCGGTAGAGCCATTCAGTTGTGCATAAGCGTACATTTTGCCTGTTCCAGCAGTCATATCATAACCGAGTTGCAGTACATTGGAGCCGGCTTTTTCACCAGTTCCTGCTGTAACGGTTGCTGTACCAGTTACACCCGCTGCGTTTGTCGTGAAGTTGATCGGATAATTCACATTCTCGAAGTTCTCCCAGATCGTTTCGCTCGCAGAAGCCGAGAGTACTACGACTGTGCTGTAACCATCATAACGTCCAATCGCATATCCTACTTGTGCACCAGAATTGACAGAAGATACGGTTAATTGGTCAGCAGTGACTTTACCTTTGAACCCGATAAATTCCCATGTCAGCGAGTCTGCAGGAACCGTAACACTTTGTCCGCTCTTCGTTGTTGCCGTTATCGGAATGGACATCGTTGTGCCTGCTTTAAGCGAACCGAGACCTGATCCTGCTGTCAGTGAAGCCAATTCACTTCCACCCAATACCGATACTTTAATAGAAGATGAAGCTCCATTGCTCGTTGCCGTCAGCGTTGCTGTGCCTGGCTTCACGCCTTTGATCGTGCCGTTACTGACACTCACGATGCCGTTGTTGCTGGACTTCCAGGACATGCTGATATCGCCTGTTGCGATCGGGTTGTAGTAGGTGTCATATCCTTTGGCTGTGTACTTGCCCTCTTGCCCCACCAGCAACGTTTGGCTGCCACTCACGGCAAAGCCCTTCAGTTTACCTACAGGAGCCGTAGAGAACACACCCAGCGTGTTTACAACCTGACGTTGCTCGGTGCCATACTCTGTGTTGAACGTCAGACCGGCGGTTTGCTCACCCAACGGACGGGTTACCATTGTTGTGGAGCCTCCTCCGTCCAGGTTCATGCCTTTCCAGACACCTACACTGGTCATAAAGGATTGTAGTTCCGTCAGCGACATCCCACTGCTGTTACTGTTTTTCTCCGCTGCAATGATATAGACATACCGACCATCCTGAGAGTATCCTACTGCCGTTCTTGCACGAATGCCACCGATGCCGGAAGATGCGATATCACGGGAAAAGGAAGCTGCCTTGCCACCGTTTACCAAAATGGTGTGACCGCCAATCATCATCTCCAGGTTACTAGGATCAACCGATTGCCCGGTTGTTTTGGCTTTTAGCTTGTAATCCGCATCCAAGGTTTGCCCAACGGATAGATGGCTCATGATCCATGTCGCCGCTGTTCCATGCGCACGCAAAATGTACCCATCCTTCGGCACCGTCATGTTTAGCGCTTTTTTATCCGAGATTTGGGTGATTACTCCGTTCTGCACGAGAACCTCTGTTGGGGTTGTCGAAGGATCATTTGGTCGTTTGCTCGATGTCCATGCCGGTGTATAAATATACATCGAGTTGGCATGACTATACTTCACCGCACCCGACTCTACTGTATAATCCTCTTTATTTATCCCACGTAAAGCAAAGGTTGAACCATCCTGTGCCTTCACTGTTCCGTCAAAAGAATACTCATCGATCATCGGTTTGCCATCCTTGGTCACCGTGAGGGCATACATGCCTGACAGTTCGGAAGGTGTGGAGACCAGAACGCCATCGGAGACCTGTCCACCAATTGGCGAGAGTTCCCCGGATACATTGAAGTAATCGCCATTTACAGCAGCTACTGCACCGTTTTCCTTGGCCATGGCACCTGTGCTCTGTTTACTGTTCAGATTACCGCCCTTGCCTGTCATTACATCCAGCTTCACATACGGGTTCTGCAGATCCACCTGGACTACATCCGCCAGTACGTTGACCGTGGAACCGGAACGTGTTGTTGTATATCTGTATTTCATGAGCTTCGCACCCGAAGTCAGAATTTCTTCACTCAACTTGCTTGTATTTGTAGATGCTGCTGCGGCCACCGATTTCCACGAAGTGCCTGACCACATCTGCCCGCCTGCGCTCATCACCGGTGCAATCCAGATTACACCCGCCAGCGTCACAATTGCCCATTTCTTCACCTTACTGCCCTTAACGTCTTCCAGCTGTTTCTCATGTTTCCCCAGCATGTCTGAAACGTCTCTCCCATCTTGTATATCAATCTTAGACATCACGAACACTGCCAAGTAGGCAGCAGATAGCGAGATCTCTAGTATACTCTTCTATTAATAGACTGCTTTTTGTGGAAAAAGTTACGTTTGTCCCCTATATTAGCATGCATTCATTATGAAAATAGCACACTTTCATATCTCGGATGTAATATTCCTTTCATTCATATATAGGTCTATATAAAAAGAAACACATCAGCGTGAGTAGTTCGGCTGATGTGCTTTTTAGATACCTAACAATGATTATGTCTTTAAGATTATCGGTTAAAGATAACCAATTCTATTTAGCATACGTTTTAGCATGACTGCCGCTTGTGCTTTTGTTGCATGTGCCAGCGGCTTAAATTCAGTATCCGACACACCATTAATAATTTCTGTCTGTACTGCTTTGGCAACAATGTCCTTGGATTTAATAGATTTCTTATCCTTGAATTTAGATAAGGTATCCTCAACTGAAAGTTGAAGGGGTGCTGATTGCCCAGCATAATTCATTGCTCTCATCAACATAATGGCCATTTGTTCCCGGGTGATGAATCTATTGGGTTGGAATTTATTATCGCCAACACCCTCAATAATTTTCGCCTCCACTGCAGCGCCTATATATGCATAAGTTGAACTGTTTGCATTCAAATCTCGGAACTGTTGTGCAGCTGCACGATTGCCTTTTAGCCCTAATCCTTTGGCAATCAACTCAGCAAACTCTGCTCTAGTGATTTTCATATCTGGCTTAAATGCAGTAAGGTTATCAGCACTTATGATCCACTTGGAGGCCAACTCTGTAATAGCATCTCGTGCCCATGGTTTTGCATTCGGGAAGCTTACCAAATGAGTCACGGGGGCTACGATCTGATTACCGTTTAATTTACCTCTAGCAACCATTCCAGATGTTGTAGTTCTGAAAGTTGTTGGTACATAGGATAACGTCTGTGTGTTCGAATCCACAGCAGTGAATCCGGATAAGACTGTTGACGTGTTACCAGGAAGTTGCATCCAAAACTGACTTTTGATATTCTGTTCTACAGTTTGCCCGGTATTTCCGTTATAGAGCTCAATATGAACTTCTGTCACGTTAGCCAGTCGCTGAGCGTTTGAACTTGTTAACATATACTCTAACGTTCCTAGGGAGAATATAGGAAGAGCCTCTAACTGCACATATAATATGGCAGTACCAGGGGCTGTTGTTATCCCTGCACTTTGTCCCATAGCCACAACTTCCAGTTGTGACAAGGGCACAAGCCAGACACTATCACTATATTTAATGCCAAATGAACCCGTGCGGTAAGTTGCAGCTATCCGAGAGAGCGTATGGAACGGGATTCCCACAGATGCTGTTGCTTCACTCTCTGGAACTTCGAACATGACGGGTTGGTTTAGTTTCCCGCTAGAATACGCATATTCAAATGCTTGGGCAAGCTTGGTCTCATCAATGGTAAACTGCCGTGTTGGACGATTGTTCCGTGAAGTTATAGTTTCGACAGCAGCTGTATCACTTTTCATAATGTACATTGATTGTCCAAAACCGGATTCAGCTGCACCTACTTCACTAATCCATGAGGGACGGCCCTCCAATGGAGCAGTGGGTGTGGGTGTAACTGTATCTACCTCTTTTATTTGCAATGTCAGTGGACCAAAAGCATCTACTTCAGTATTAAGAGCATCCCGAAGCGAAACTGCACCCGGTGTATAACTAACGATTCCTGTTTGTCCTGCAGATGCAGAAGTGGGCAACTTTAAAGTAACAACTGAGCCGGATGCCGATGCGGAGCTAACAGCTACGTTATTGCTACCAATCTGTACTCTGAACTGAGCTGGACTTAATGCAGACTCTGCCTTTAAAGCATTACGGAAGTTAATGAGTATCGTGTCTCCTTGTAACACACCAGACAGGATCGTTCCATTTCCATATGTGTACGTCACGGGGGTTAAATTCAAGTATCCCGCCGGGTTTCCGTTTAGGTCCGTTAGACGGCTCGTTCCAGGAACGTAAGATAGCGTCACAGTCTGTGTACTTGTAACTGGCGAGGCCAATGTCAGTGTAACGACATCATCTTCAATTTCCGAATCATTAACAAACACAGCTTTCCCGTCTACCAGCACCGAATACTGACTTTTCAAAGGTTTATTTGATCTACTTAGCGGTTCGTTGTAGCGAATCCATAGTTTATTGCCGCTGACCTCCGCGCTTTGGAACTCAGGGTTCTTCGTGTCAATACTATTACGAACGTAAAATTCGTTAAATCCGGCAAGCGCTTGACCGCGACTATCCTTTACAGCCCATTCACCCGGCTGATAGGATACACGGACGACTTCACCATTCGTAATCGAACGACTAAGGTTCAGGGTGATAAGTGAACTGTTATTGGTAGAAATGCTACTTACACCCACAGAAGTCCCATCCGCAGTCACGCTGAATTGTTTATATGCTTCACTAGAGTTAATATATACGGTCTCAGGATAATAGAGATTGAGCGTACTGTTATAGACGCTGCCTTCTCTAGGCTTGGACATGATTGATTCCAAACTATTTTCCACATCTCTGGCTCCGAAGGCAGCTGCCGAATTCATAGATAAATCCTGAATTTTGCGCGTTGATGTTCCAGGGGAGTATCCAATGCGAACCACTTGTCCTACTGCTACACCTGTATCTAGAACTACGTAAACACTATCTCCAGACACATAAGACGTAGATACACTACGTGACTCCCCATTAACAGTAACGGAGAAACTGGATGGCAGAGGATCAAGACTTGAGAGCAATTTATCATAGGTCAGACGAATGATGGTATTACTGTACATTTTGGAGGTTTTGAGCACAGGAGCAGTTCGATCTAACGTTAGTGTACGGAATGTCCACGATGTGGCTCCGTTAAGTCCTGTATACAGATTACCTGATTTGTCTCGCAACACTCCTCCTGGAATATCCACGGTATAGCTTGTATTGCTAGTTAGACTACTCGATGGGATAATTCGCAGCTGTCGATGATTCGAGCTATTGACAGACGTAGATGTTGTTATTACTGCTCCGTTCGCATTTCTTAGCGTTACTGATCCGGGATAGCGAGGATCAAGCTCTTTGTTATATGTAACTATCAGCTCTCCTGTCAGCGCGACTCCACTCGCTCCGTTAGATGGTGATAGAGAAGATACCACTAAGGAAGTTGGGTCCGATTGAAAAACTGTAAATTGCCACCCGTTAATTCCTGTTCCAGCGACATCATTCCCTGCCTTGTCTCTTAAAGCTCCTTGATCTATGTCAACTGAGTATGTAGCATTATTGGAAAAACTTTTCACGGGATCAATTGTAAGCGTATTGCCGCTAATCACGACACGAGACTGCGGTAGAGCCATGTCATACTGCTCAAACTCAACGCCGCCTTCGTAAATTACGATTTCTCCCACACCAGCCTCAATTGGATTGCTAAAAGTTACTTGTAAATTTGAATCACGAGTAACAGAAACTGCACCGTTAATTGGGAATAAAGAATTTATAGTCGTAGCCCCTAGTCCCAAGGTATAGAATGACCAAGCTTCTTCATTTAAGCCATCAAAAGGCTCATTATCTCCGTATTCAAAGGATTTCGTTCCAATTCGAATGGCGTAGTGCCCACCTTTTAATGCTTCGTTCAACTGAAAATTAATGATTTTTCCTACACCCGGGATATCAGCGGAATCGGCTAAAACATTTACTGCAGAATTCACAGGAACTTCTGCAACCAGCTTGTTCTCCGGTAATCTGTATATGGATATGTTCTCTAGCGTACCTGTAACTTTTCTTACTGGCTTCTTGAAGACAAGACTAAATGGTAATGTACTATCAACGTTTCGAGCACCTAATGCTGGCATAGATGACTCAATCCCCAAACCCGTTAAATCATCATCTGCATATGCAGTACTCTCTTTCAACCCCAAACCACTATACCAACCTTGCGTAGTCAATAATACAATTAACAATCCGATGATCCCCTTGCGGATCATTCCTTTTATACTCACCTTTCGTTCCTCCTCATCCAGATTCAACTGTTTATTCCATGTATAGACCTCTTTATGTATTTCGGCAAAAAGGAAATATTTGATTAGCGAATAGTTATTATATGTAAATATAATTTCCTTTTTTGTAATGAAGAGATATCCATAATACTAATGCAAAAAAAGAAGCCCAAGATTCCTTATAGGAATCTTGGGCTTCTACACGTGTTGAACAGAAGCTTACAGACCTGCTTGAGTTTTCAAAAGGTCTACTTTGTCCACTTGTTCCCAAGGTACATCCAGATCTGTACGGCCGAAGTGACCGTAAGCAGCCGTTTGTTTGTAGATTGGGCGACGCAGATCCAGCATACGAATAATGCCAGCCGGACGAAGATCAAAGTTGTTACGCACGAGCTCAACCAATTTCTCTTCGCTGACTTTGCCAGTTCCGTATGTATCCACGTTGATCGATACCGGGTTGGCTACACCAATTGCGTATGCGAGCTGGATTTCCACTTTGTCTGCAAGTCCTGCAGCTACAAGGTTTTTCGCTACGTAACGGGCCGCATATGCTGCAGAGCGGTCTACTTTAGTTGGATCTTTACCAGAGAACGCACCACCACCATGACGTGCATAACCGCCGTAGGTATCTACGATGATTTTACGTCCAGTAAGGCCTGCATCTCCCTGAGGTCCGCCAATAACGAAGCGCCCTGTTGGGTTGATAAAATATTTAGTCTGCTCATCCAGCAATCCAGCTGGAACGACAGGCAAGATTACATGTTCTTTGATATCTTTTTGGATCTGCTCCAGCGTAGTCTCTTCAGCGTGCTGAGTAGACACAACGATTGTATCCACACGTACCGGTTTGTCACCGTCGTATTCAATCGTTACTTGCGTTTTACCATCCGGACGAAGATATTCCAATGTACCGTTCTTACGCACTTCCGCCAGACGGCGTGCGATACGGTGGGACAATGCGATTGGCAAAGGCATGAGTTCAGGTGTTTCGTTCGTCGCAAAACCGAACATCAAACCTTGGTCACCTGCACCAATGTTTTCTGTTTCACGAGCGACTTGTTCCGGGTCACGGTTCTCAAGCGCTGCGTTCACGCCTTGGGCAATATCAGCGGACTGCTCATTCAGAGAAGTCAGAACTGCACAAGTGTTATAATCAAAACCGAACTTGGCACGTGTGTAGCCAATATCCTTAATTGTATTACGAACGATGGACGGAATGTCCACGTATTCAGAAGCTGAACTGATTTCACCGATGACAAGCACTAAGCCTGTGGCTACGGAAACTTCGCAAGCTACGCGAGCATTGGGGTCGTTTGCAAGAAATGCATCCAATACGGCGTCTGAGATCTGATCGCAGATTTTATCCGGATGTCCTTCGGTTACAGACTCCGATGTAAATAGATGTCGGCCTTTAATAGACATGAAGTTTCAACCTCCCATAACTAGTAGTATGGCGATTGCCCGAACAAAACATGACAGCGATTCGTTCACTGTACCCTCGAAGCTTTCCAAAATGGATTAAGGACGCAGGTCCGCAGTACCGAAGATAAGGATTTTTCAGGTAATTGCCTCAAACGAAAATCAACCTTTCCCTAGTGGAAAAGGTTGCATACCTCAAGTGCCATCTTAACGTATTTGTCAAGACGTGTCAAACGAAATGGGGTAAGGAAAATGCCCTATAAGTGCTGTTCTGCCTGGCGAATTAGCCTTTTGGTGATCTCTCCACCAACCGATCCATTCTCGCGGGAAGTCAGATGTCCCCACCCTTTGTATTGCCCATAGGAGTGATCACTTACTTCACCCAGTTCAGATCCAAATTCTGTATCCGCACCAGCCAAACCTCTGCCACCATAACCTACATTGAGACCAAACTCTGCAGCAATCTCATACTTCATCTGATCCAGCATTTGACGACTTTCGGGTACCACTTTGCGATTGCTTCTAGCCATGATTCCTGCACCTCCATTAATTGATTGTCAACAGTAATAGAGTGAGCAGGAACAAGGCTGGCTAGCCGTATTAATGTTTGTTAGAATTGGGTAATCTGAGCAAATGAAATGTATGACTAATGAATAATTCCTTTAACAGCTACAAATCCTATTTTAGAGTATATCCACCACGAACCATTACAGTTAAGCTGTATTTGTTTCCTTCCAATACCGTGATCCCCCGTCCATCCCTTGGAAAAGAGAGCAGGTGATTGGTCGGCGCCGCCTGTCCATTCGTCAGGTCAATCCCGTCCGTCAGATCAGCTACACCATTCGTACCCTCACTGACGATCACAGCTTTGCCGCTACGTACAATGAACTCCGCGCCAGACTTGCCGATCAGCTGTTGACCCGGCTTCACCGTTACGATCTCAACGGCTTCAGAAGCGCCCGAGACCAGTGGAGGAAGGGATGTGTCTCCACCTGTGCTACCGGAGTTACCGGTTCCTGTAGAGCCAGTGTTGTTACCATTTCCTGCATTGCTGTCTGTTCCCTTATTGGTACTTCCTCCTCCAGTCGGGATCTTACCGCCCAAAGCCTGTTGGATCTGCTGATCTACATAACTCTTTGTTACAACCGGATCATCTGCTGTTCCTGGCTGGCTTGTACCTGCACCGATGGCTGTATTACTGTATACCGACCCAACCCAGACGCCAACACCAATGGCGAGCGCAGCGAGAGATACTTTCATATAAGGTTTCATGTGAATCATTTTCCTCCTCTGGTAATCTATTAACTTTAACTATAGAGAAAAAATAGACATGCGACAAGCAAAACCTCGTTTCCATTGGGGAAGAAACGAGGTCTTGTGGACAAATCTAACGATTATTCGAATATCTGCATTTATCTCAAATCGACAGGTTCTTCCTTCGGAAGCTTGGTCAAATCATATCCGTAGCTCTGTTCTGCAAGACGAAGACGTTGTCCCTGGAACTGATCATCTACGCTTAAGCGATACGAACCACCACGCAACTTCTCGTAGAAGCTATCTTCTACGCTCCAGCTCAGTGTCTGGTTGGTTCCCACTTTCAGATCGGTTCCCAAAGTCAGCTCTTTCTCATATGATTTACCTGCTTGGTCCGTCATTGTAAGGATTAACTTGTGCTCGTTCTCACCCATCTCAATCTCTTCATTACGGGATAAGCTGTAATTCATCTCGATCTGTACAGACGAACTCCCTGCCAGATATGCTCTCACACTGTTGGCAGTCCAAGAGTAAGGATAAAGATCAACATTGGTCAACGAGCCTTGAACACTAATGGAGGTTGGCGGCACTTCAAATGCCAGAGCATTCACATAAGCAGTCGCTTCACCTTCACCCGTTACAAACTTGCTGTCTGCAATACCTTCACCCACAATCAGGCGCAGGTCTGAGAAGGTAACGGACTTCGGAATCTTAGCCCAGAACGTAACAATCGACTTTTGACCTGGTCCAGGCAGACGCTCTGCTTGCTTCGCTGTTGCTCTGTAATACTGGCCATCCGATGTTTTGAAGTAACCTACCAGTTTACCGAGACCACTTTGACGTAGTGATTTGTTCGTCATCTCGAATTCGGTATATACGATGTCCGATGACGTTCCCGGATAACGAATCGTTCTCCGCACACCCATTTCGGTCTCTTTATCAGCAGTACCCGATGTGTATGTCTTGCCGCTTCCAACATAAGATACAGGCGGAATTAATCCAGACGTATTTAACGTAATCCACTCATTCGTCTCTTCTTCACTAACTTTCTCGTTTAGACTAAGTTCGAGACGAGATATACGTATTTCAGAAGGAATCTTGGTCAAAAGGTAAGCCTCGGTTGTCATGCCGGCTCCAAGTAGCTTGCCACTTTGTGTGTAGATTAACTTCTTGTCTCCTTCAATCTCAGCAGAATCAATCATAAACATTGCTTCAAGTTCAGGAAGTTGAACTGTTTTGTTACCTGCATTACGAATGGTCACTTTTGCGGCGATAATATCACTATCAAGCCACGGCAACCGCTGTAACGATCCAAAAGACACACCAAATGTACCTTTGTTATTCTTAATGACCGTTTCGGTTGTCAATCCATCTCCACTGGATACCGATTCAGGAATCCCATAGACACCTACAGGATAGGAGAAGACAAATCCATTTGTAGGAGAAGACGTTGTGGATTCTGTGCTTTCATTTTTGTCTACCGGACTCATCACATACAACTTGATTTTGCTCGTATCTCCATCACCCTGAAGGGTTGCACTGAGCTTAATGGTCTTGATATCACCCGGGTTCAACTTCAATGTATCCAATGCTTTAGTTTCAATCGGATAGACTGTTCCGTCTGTATTTCGTACCTCGAAGGTATATGTCGGCACCTTAATGGCTTTCTTACCTTCATTCTTGAGCTTCATTTGAAGATTAAGGCTATACTCACCATCATCGATTCGGACTTTAGCGGATTCAAGCAATGTGGATAGTCGTTGTCCTTCAACTGAAATAATGTTTGGTTGATTGGCAGCAACCTCTACATTCGTTTTGCTAGCCTCTGGCAATTGCAATGCAGCAACAGGCAGAACACTCTTCTCTTCACCCTGTTCTTCTACCAGCAACAACTCAGACTTTTGAAGCTTCACTGACGTAGGAAGAGATGCCATCAAACTGAGGGCCTTATTAGCTTGAGCCTGGATGCTGACACTCGTGCTGTCTTTATCCGGAGTTAACGGATAGTTGGTTCCACTTGGTGTACGCAAGATCCATTTGATATTCGGATTTTCAAGCAATTTATAACTAATATTGTTTAAATTCACGCCAATTTTCACATACTGTTTCTTATCCTCACCTGGAAACACTTTAATACCTGATACTTTCACCTTCACGGCAGAATCGCTTAGACGAACCGTCTTTGGTTTGCCTACAGGTGTGGTAATACTATAGGATGCGGGCACGTTAAACTTACCCAGCGTACGTTCATAGTTAGCTTGACTGAAATCCCATTTCACGATGAGGAAGTTCAGATCACTGAGTTTCACCTCGCGACCCACTTTCATGACATAGGTCAACTCAACTGTTGATCCAGGGGCGACCGTTTTCTTTTCCTGATCCTTCGCAATCAGTTTAGGTGCGAACGATGTTCCACCCTTGGTTTTCACCTTGCTCCAGTAATCGAGCATCATCATTGGGGTGCTGTCATTGTTCTTATAAGACAACGTATACGTAACCACATTGCCATCGTCCTGCGCCAAGATATTTACATCTGTTAATCTTACGGAACTTCGTGCAGTCACTTTAACAGCCGATAGGTTACCGAGTGTATGTACAACCTGTTTCGTGGTTGATGTCGTTTTCTTCGATGTGCTGCTATTTGAACTGGTGGCAGACGTTTTATTGGTTGTGCTCGCCGCCATAGCAATGCCAGCCGTTGAACTAATCAACATCGCACTCGCGAGCAAGCTCACAAACATTTTCTTTTGATCCACTTCCAAACCTCCCATAAGTTGCTTGTTGCTCTTATAGTATAAACGTTTGGAAAGGTGAGAAAGTTACGATGTTGTTGTGATTTATCGAATAAACCACAATAAAAAAAGACCCTTAGATTTCTCTAAGGGTCTTCTCTAAAAAACTTATAAATTAGTACTGTCTTTGTACGGAAACGTTGGAAGCATCAGCAGCGTTACCGGATTTGTCAGTTACAAATTTGTTAGTTGCATTTGTAGAATTGAGGTACAGTTCTACATAAGAACCAGTCAACTGTGTAGTACCAGCAGCTTCAAATGTAACTACTACTTCATTACTGTTAGTACCAGCAGCAACTGCAGTAACGGTAGCTTCAGATCCGCCAAGGCGAGCCAAGAAGCCAGTAGTGTTGTTAGCAACATTCAAAGCTTCGTTGAATGTCAATGTAGCTGTGTATTGTTTCTTACCATTGGTTTGGACTGTACCTTCAACTACGTTGAAGTTACTGTTTGCTGCCAACTTAGGCGCGATACCATCTGTCAAACCTTCGTTAACAGTACCAACTTTAATACCATTAGGGCTTACAGATTGGATGTTTTCAACAGAACGAATTGTTACAAAGTTAGCTGTGGAAGCTGTTGCATCCAAAGATTGACCTGTAGTGATTTCGAAGTGAGCCAAAGTGTTACCATCTTTAGTCTCAACACTGTTCAATTTCAAACCGTAAGTTGCGCTAGTCGCACTGATAGCGAAGTCACTTGCACTTACAGAGGACAAGTATCCATTGAATTGAACTTCAATTTTTTTGTCAGATACAGCTTTAGCTGACTCAACACCAATTTTTCTGGAGTCTTTAGCTACAACAGGCGTAGAAACTACGTTTCCAGCGATGTAGTTATCTTTAGTATCTGCTACATTAGCGATACGCAGATTCAGAGTATCAGTTGTAGCCAAGTATCCATTTTCTTTGGCAGGCAAGGAAATGCGCACTTGTTGTGCATTTACTTGAGTTACCTCAGTATTGTTAGGAAGTGGCAACAAAGGACCATTGCCGATTTGATAGTTATATTTGTTTGGATCAATCGCACTACCGTTACCACTTACAGCCATTTCTTTGCTGAATGTAACGTAGATATCCAGATCTTTCAAAGATCCATTACCAGTGTTTTCTTGAACGAACCAAGCATCGTTAACTTTTGGTTTAGCAACGTCACTTACATCTACAGTAGTAGTGTACGGCAACATTGTGTTTGCAATCGCAGCGATATCACGGATACCAGCGATTTCCAAAGTATATTTACCTTGTGGCAACTCACCGATTGTAGTGATTTGAACACGCTTGTTACCAGTACCATCTACGAATTTAGGAGCATTAACTGGGTGACCAGCAGCTGTGAAGCCTCTAGTTGTAACCAGTTCGCCTTTTTCATTCTTCAAAGTGAAGTTAGCGTTTGCTGTTTTCGCAACATCAGTAGCTTCAACAGCTTTGCTGAATTCAATAGTGAATACGTGGTTGTTGTTGTAAACTTCAGCAGTTACAGAAGCAACTTCTGGACGAGTAGTGTCAATCACTGGAGTCACTTTAGAAGTACGTGTAGCAGAGTTGTTGCTATAGTCTGTTACGCCTTCCAAAGTAATTGTGTTTTCACCCAAGCTAAGCTTGTTGTCGTTTTCGAAGTCAACAGTTACTTTGTTATCTTCAACAGTAACAGTTCCTGTTTTACCAGAAGACGTGTGGTAAGCTTTGCTCACGGATTTAACAGACTCGTTAAATTCGATTTCTACTTTGTTCAGGTTTGTAGCTTTAGCACTAACTACTTCTGGAGCTGTAGTGTCTTCAACTACTTCGAACTCAACTTCTTTTTGTAGAAGTTTGTAACCTGCATAGTCTTCAACACCATTTACTGTCAATGTGTGTTTACCAACGCTCAGGTCAGTTGTGATAACTGCAACACTTGGATAAGTGAAGTTAACATATCCAGAAATTGCTTTACCGTCGATGCGGAAGTTAGAAGTTGTGTTTACAGAAGAAGCTTTAACCGGCTCAGAGAATACAACTTTGAAAGCTTTAGTTCCGAGGCCTTTTACTTCTGAAACTTCTGGCAAAGTAGTGTCAACTGGAGTCACTGTTACTGTCTCTTTGAACACTTTTGATTTGTCAGAGTTTTTAACATTGCTTACATTCAACTTGTAAGCTTTTTGGGAAGTGAATGTTTGCTCTGCTGGCAGCAACAAAGTTACTGTTTTCTTGTCAGAAGACAATGTAGCAGATTTGAATTTGAATCCGTCTACTGTGTAGTTAGACTCAAGCTCAGCGCTATCAGCATCAACATCACCATCAAATGTTACAACAACTTGTTTAAGGTTGTTAGCAGTTGCACTAACAACTTTTTGAGCTGCAGTTACAACATAAGTAACTTTTTCAGTGAAAGTTTTATCTTTGTAAGTAAATTTCACTTCAGTTTCTTTGTTAGCTTCAAGAGCTTTATCCAAAGTTACTTTTACAGTTTCGCCGTCGCTGATTTTGAACTCAACTACTTTACCAGCTTCAGATACTGTGTAAGATTCAACTTTAATGCTTTGAGCTTGATCGATGGAGTAAGCTGCACCTACCAACAATTCACGGGAAGCATTACCAGAGAAGTTAGCGTTAGCGTCGATCAGACCTGCGTTGATCGCTGCTTGAACATAACCTTTAGCCCATGCTGCTGCATTGTTGTTAGTTTCAGTTGGGATTTCAAGATCAAGTGCACGAGTCAAGATTGTAGCCATTTCAGCTACTGTCACTTTACCGTTGAAGTCAAAGATTTTTTTCTCTACGTTTTTACCTTCCATGATACCTGCAGCAGTTACTGCTTCGATGTAAGGTACAGCCCAGTTTTTAGCTGTGTAGTTTTTGTCAGTGTAAGAAAGAGTTCCAGTGATCTCTTTCAAACCAAGCAATTTAGTGATAACTTTTGCGAACTCAGCGCGAGTCATCTCTTTGTCCAGACCAGCTGTGCCATCTGGGTAACCATTGAAGATACCTTTTGCTTTCAATGCATCAAACTGTTGTTGTGGTGTTACTGCTGTGTCACCGAATGCTACAGATGCAAACATTGAGAATGCCATTGCTGTAGACAGTGCTACGGATAAAATTTTCTTCATAACCTTTTTGTCTCCTCCTTGGGCGTTCATAACATTGGAATTTTCTTTAATAGGGTCGCTCGTATTCCTCATTCTATTGTCGCACCCCCTTTCCAGAGTTATGAGCAAGTTAATATAAATGATGTCTGTGAGCATATCACAGAAACTTGTAAACAAAAATAAATGATAGAATCATACGTAAATAGAGTAGTTTCCTAATCCTACCTTACGTATTATACAATGGGTCTCTCGTGCCGTAAAGCAATTTTTTCTAATAAATAGACAAGATTCTTCACGAGGTCATTCTTGGTAAGTTGCCCAATGTTTTCGACTCTACATCTTAAACGCAGCAGATTTCAAAAAGTTGCGGATTCATCAAAAAAAGTTTTGAATTTATTTATGTATTGATGCAGTGCGGGTCTTTATTAGGTTTGAAACCTTTATCACAGCTGTACTTATCACGATATTTTCTAAGAACATCTTGCTTAAGAAATGATTTAGTCGTTTATGTATACCCGTTATTTTCCACGATGAAGCGACAAATTCTACAAAATTAAAAATAAAAGAAGAGGTGCCCCTCGGGGCACCTCTTCTTTTAACACTACAATTGCTATAAGCTAACGATTAACGAATTTTCATTGCCAATTCAATAATCTGAGCACGCATATTCGGATCACTATTCAATCTCAGATACATATCGTCAATTGGTTGTCTGTTCTCCCGGTATGTCTTCTCATGCTTCATCGTGGTGTGAGACCATTCAATCAATTCATTCTCGGCCAGAACCAGACTGTTATACGCATCATGGAAGCCAGTGGACTGTACAAGTCCTTCCATTACTTCCTGAGAGATCTCCTCTTTCTTACGTGTATCTTCCAACTTTTTCTCCAGAATGACTGCCTGCTTCTCGAACTGTGTCTTTGCCTTCATGTAACCCAATTGGGCTCTCGAATAAATCGGTTTCATTAGCTAACTTCACCCTCTAGATCATTGTGTATTTACCGTTATTGTATCTTAATCTCTAACAAATTACAAAAATAGTTATTGGTAAAAAACAGATCTCTTCTATTATAAAAGAGTTCTATATCAGTTGCTTCACAGTCATAAAAAGAACCCACCCCTTGCAGAATGAGGGGCAGGTCCTTCCTAAAATGCATTAATCCATCTCAAAACTAGCTTAAGTTTTTAGGGAATACTTTTGTGCTCTTTTTGAGCAATTCAACTGCAATTTTACCCGCTTCTGCACGTGTCAGATTGCCTTTGGGATTAAATGCAAATTGTGGTTTGCTCTGACCTGTTACTGTGACTGGTGAGCCTTCCATAATCTTCGCTTTGGTAACAGCTTGTACCGAAGGTCCCGCATAGTTTTCCATGCTACCTGAGTCAATGAAAGACTTGGCCAATGCACTTTGGAGTTTACTATCATTTGTGGCTAATTTGAGTTCAAGCGCTCTCGCAATCATAACAGCTGCCTGCTCACGTGTGAGAGGACGGTCCGGACCAAATACTCCATCGGTCAAACCGGTAATAATCCCTGCTCTAGCTGCTGTTTCAATACTGTCATAATCCCAAGTGAAGGAACTCGTTCCAGGAGCTACATCCGTAAAGGTTCTTCTGCTGTCCGAAGTGATAGGCAAATTCAATCCTTTTACCAGAAGTGTAGCAAACTCACCTCTGGATGTCCGATCATCTGTGCCGAATTGTTCAAATCGCAATGGTGTCATAAAGCCTTTGGCATACAATGCATTAAGAATATTTCTGGCCCATCCATGGTTCGTAATATCGTTATAACTTCTTCTCAATTTCATTACTTTGTAATAACCAAAATTATCAAATGGTACAGTAATTGTGTGTTTCTTGGAATCAACTTCTCCACCGATTCGTTTCCATTCTCGACTTGGAGAGTAGTAGAAGACCGATATTGTAGAACCAGCATCATCAACGACATTTGAATCGTATGTCAATGTCAACGAACCACGAACAGAGGGTTTAATTTTGCGTTCAGTAGGCGTCAAAGGATTACCATACAAAGAATCCAAAGTATACGGACCAATCCCATTCGTTGGCTCCTTGTAATTATCAGTGCCTCTGGTTCCAGATTCTCCGAGACCACCACTAATCCAATAAATCTCTGAGATTGGACTAAAGTTTACAGAATCACCTGTTATAGCAGAGAATCTTCTATAATATTCGTCTGGTACGCTTAATGGATTAGGATCTCCATCCTCTGTTTTAAAACCAACGATACTGCCATAGTCATTGCGACGTTCCACAATTCCCGTATTCGGGTCTGCAATACCAAATAGCAACTTGTTATTCGGGTAAAACTTAGCAATTCCACTATTGTCTGTACTCTCCATTACTGTCCCTTTTGGAAAACTCAGCTCTAATTGCTTGTTGAATGCAGAGTATTTATTTGCAACTTTAGGTGCCATATACTGTGAATCCACACCTGCAGCACTCGTATAATACACCTCGATTGTATCGGTGGTCTTTACACCACTACGATCAATAGTAAGTTTAATTTTATTCACTTTATCCGCTTTGAGTCCAACATAGTCGAGAGCAAAACGGTCAGATTCCGTTCCTTGAAGTTTTTTAGCCGTTTCTTTGTCTATGACAATCGAAGTTGCTCCCTCAGCTTCAATATCAAAGTGAACAAAGTTTTTGTTAACGACAATTTGGCTACCGGAAGTGGGTTGTGGGGATATAATGCGATAACCAGCAGCTTCCCTTACCACTTCAATCTTTTGACTTGTTTTAGCACCAGTTTTGTTATACAGGTCAAGGGTATAGATATATGTGCCCGGAGTTTCTGCCTTCAAATCTCTTAGACGTACTACAAAATCCTGTTGTCTACCGGTACGATCAACAATAACTGTACCGTTGTTCAAAGCATACTCAGCAGAGATTTCTGGGTCTTCCCATGTTGTACTTCCGGCAGACCCTTCTGGTATGTTCAGTGTAAATATATTTTGGGTACCCATACTCAGACTCATACGGGTAGCTCCTGCACCACGAATAGCCAAATCGAAATTTTTAAGACTTGTGGTGTACTTCTTATCAGCAAATGTAAAATCGGTGGAAAGGTTGAATAAGTTCTTCACCCATTGATCGTCAGGATTAAAGGGTTCCAAAAATGTTGAACGAGCTCTACTTGGTGACGGCTGTAGATTTTTAATGGTAGACACATTATTGTCATTGATATAAATGCGTAATTCTTTGGAAACTTCGTTTAACTGCCCCTTATCTCCCGTACCGGTACCTGTAAGTACAATACGGTTCTCCCCAAAGTAAAGAGGTCCCGTGTCTCCGTCTACTTTAATAATAGCCTTAAAGCTACCATCGCTACCCAAGGTAAGCAATTGTTGTGGTGCTGTTGTCCCAGTTGGATTCTGGGGATGAGTAGAATATACTTTGACACCATTTGCAAAAATTTCAGCTACGAAGAAGTTGCTATCCAGTGTCGCAAAATCTACATATTTACCTTCAACTGTAATTTCATCGGTCGCCTTTGAGTTCATATCATATGTTTGACCATCCGATAAATTACTTACGAAAATATAATTTTTGGATGCAAACGAAATGGTTGCATTGCGACTTGACGCCGATCCATCAAATTTAAACTGAACTGTCTGATTTCCGTTTTTGAAGCCTTTAATTTGATAAATATATTTGGTTGGCGTAACTTGCTGAACGAACTGCAGATCTATCGCACTAGTTCCTCTTGGAAGATACTCAGCTGATAACACTGCACCGTTTGGGTTTCTACTTGTCTCAACCAAAATGTAGAAATCCGCCGCATTGACACTTGCACCTGTCAAAGGCACACCATCAGGAATTGCACCTGTTCCTTTATAATCTCTGAGATACTTCAGATCTGTAATGACTGTCTCATTTGCCAAGTACTGAAAGTTCATATTTGTTGTTGCCGTGCTTTTACCATATTTCACAGTAAGTGAGTGATTCTGCAAACGATCCAATTCCGCAGGAGTTCCGGAGCTGGTAAAAGTAATGGATGGGATATCAAAAGAAATCAAAGCATAGGACGGTGTATTGACTCCAACACTCGGTATCGGTACAACATTTGGAGTAATTGTAGAGTTGATTGCACCATCAATTGTAATTTGTGGTAAAGCATTTGTCTCATCGTCTGGGACAAGCAATTCCACCATCACATTGGCTTCCGCAGGATTTCCTCCATAAGTCGGTCTAGTAGATAACATGCTTTGAGCCAAAGCACCTGGAGCCACGCCCTCTATCAGATCCAATTTAGAGTATGGATTGGTTTCATCATAGTATAACAATGAGTAATTGAAGACGTTCTTGTCTACGCCACTCTCAATAGTTATTTTCACATCATTTAAACCAGCCTTCAGTCGCATCATCGGAGAATAAAATTGTCCATCCGGTTGCAAAGCGGTTGGAAGAGACTCACCATTATTCAGGGAAACCGTAACTTTGGATGAGTTTTTGGCAACACCACTAAGTGTTACTTCGCCTGTATCTACGACCACTTGAGATCCTTCATTCAGATCAAGGTTGTCTGCTCCTCCAAGAACTTGCAATTTTTCAATATATGGAACAGAATCATACAAAATATAAAAACTCTCTGATCTTTCACTTGGTCCTTGTGAACCTGTGAACGTAACTTTATTCATACCGGCAAACAATGTTAGTGTTGCTTTAAAGCGGTTATCCGGACGATCCGGATCAACGGTTACAACTGCTGGTGCTACTCGTGTGCTATCTGGAACCCAAGTTCCGTCTTTAAGATTCATGAGTTGAACGTTGGCCCCCAAAGTGGAGCCTGTAACATTGGTGAACGTACCAGTTACAGGCTGTTCACTACTAGTTACCACAAAAGCAGTTGAACGTGATAGCACATCCGTGCCGGTTCCAGTCAATTTGAGGCCTACTGTATCTTTCAATTGGACATTCCCAGCATTATCAGGAGTAAAGTAACTTGTCTGTCCCGCCGCCGATGCGACTGGTGCAAGGCCAGCTGGTATTAGAGATACAACCAGCGCCACCATCATCAGCCAGATTAACGGCTTCTTCGTACGTTGCATTCAATCATCTCTCCTCTTTTTAAGTCAGTTACCTTTATATATCGGCAAAAGGTTCCAATTATTTAGTAAAAATCTCAAAATAAACAAAAAACCTTATCCACAAGGGATAAGGTTGGGTCTGGAATAATATTCAAGAATAGCTGTAACCATTACATTTATCTATTTATGATTTCGAACGAGTCTCCGGATTCAGCTTGACGCGCATGCGCATCAGGAAGTTAATAACCGGTCTTCTCGTCTTGCTAACAAGCCCGATGACTTCTGCTCCCACCTGGAGGAAGAACATCATGATACAGATGACCACAAACGTTACCCAGTTCGCTTCGAACATGGCAGCGGAAGATTGGATAATCGCCAGAACTCCGAAGAATGCGGCAATTCCATAAATGATCAGTACCGTCTGACGGTGACTGAATCCAAGTTCACGCAAGCAATGATGCAGGTGACCTTTATCCGGTGCGAAAATCGGTTTCCGTTGTACCGCACGACGGATAATTGCGAAGAAGGTATCCGAGAGCGGCACACCGATAATGATCAGCGGTGTAATAAAGGACACGATAGCAATTTGTTTGAATCCCAGCATAGATAGCATTGCCAGAGAGAAACCAAGGAATAGTGATCCGGTATCCCCCATGAAGATCTTGGCCGGGTGGAAGTTAAAGAACAGGAATCCGATAATACTACCCAGCAACACAAGGCACATCAAGGCAATCATCATGTTACCCATCAGGAAGGACATCACGGCAATGGTACCAATTGCAATACCAGATACACCGGCTGCCAGACCATCCAGACCATCAATCAGGTTAATCGCATTGGTTACACCAACGATCCAGAAGATCGTCAGCGGAATGGATACCCAAGCTTCGAGTGAAGAGTAGGAATCCTGAAACGGAATGTTAACGAAATCTACCCGGATATTAAATCCAAATACAACGACAGAAGCAGCAACGATCTGACCAAGCAACTTCACTTTGGCCGATAGTTCAAACCGATCATCGAGTGCTCCGATCAGTACGATAATTGTTCCACCAATCAGAAACGCGCTGACAAAACTCATATCACGAGTCGTGAACCATGCCGATACAAACGGAAGCAATGCAGCAACTGTAATAATAAAGGCCAGGAATATCCCCAGACCACCAAGACGTGGCATGATCCGTGTGTGTACTTTACGTGCATTCGGCGTATCCATTGCGCCAATGCGGACTGCGAACTTTTTGACAAGTGGTGTCAGGGCAAGAGCCAGTCCCATTGACACGATAAATCCAATGATAAAGATCGCTACCATTTGAACATTCGACCCCCAATTATAATACCTGTACGAAATTATAAATCCCCTGATCTCTTTTTATATATAAAATTATTTGTTAGTCACTTTTGATGAAAAATGCAATTTGCACCAGAACGGAGAGGGCAGAAATAACCTGTAGAAGCGAAGCGTTCGCCTACAAGCTTTCTGAAAGAAAGCTACACCGTAAGCATATGCTATCGCGGGATTTCAACCTTGCAAAGGTGGATAAAAGAAATCCAGAGATAACAGCGATCAAAAGGTTATTCTGACATCGAAGTGGCCGTATGCAACAACTTCCGTTTTTCATGGAATGGCGCACATGTAATCCGGAATGAATTATACGCTCATCACACCCGAAAAGCCATCCTCAATTTCTAGCAAAAACACGCATTTATCTCGCAATTACCTGTTTTTAACGGACTTTCGTCACGTTTTCTTTGTCACGCATCACCTTAACAGCGAATTTCGGAAGCGCAAGCATCCGTCCAGCCCGGCTTGGTTCACGCAATAAGCGATAGAACCACTCCAGTCTTAACTTTTGGAACAGCATAGGCGCACGTTTGGTTTTGCCCGAAATCACATCAAAGCTGCCGCCAACGCCCATGGTTACGGGAACCTGTAGTGCATCTTTGTGCTGGTGAATCCACGGTTCTTGGGTGTCGGCCCCACGTGCTACAAACAACAGATCAGGTGCTGCTTCTCGAATGGAAGCGACGACCTGTTCATCCTCAGCCGGACCAAAATAACCGTCGCGATAACCCACAATTCGAATCGCCGGATATTGCTGTTGTAACCGAACTGCCGTTTCTTGAATCACCTCAGGGGTAGAACCAAGCAGATATACGCCCCATCGATAGTTTTCTCCAACACGCAGCAATTCATGTAAAAGCTCAAAACCCGGCACTCGCTCAGCTACAGGATCTCCACAATAGTTTGATGCCCATACGACACCCGTTCCATCAGGAACAATCAATTCCGCAGCTTGCATGACTTCCATAATTGCGGGATTTTCCAATGCGGCCATAACCATAATGGGATTGGCTGTAATGACCTGATGTGGTGTCTGCTTGGATAGCACAGCTTCCTGGAGAACCTTTACCGTTTCTTTCATCGTCAGTTTGGAAAAAGGAATGCCGTAGATTGAAACGGTAGGTATTGATCCGGTCTGACTCATCTTTATCTCATCCTTTGCGGCCTAAATAGTTAATGATCTGCTGTGCAGGCACTCTGGCTTCCTGCTTCAGTTGGGTGATACCTTCTTCATGTTCCTTCAACCACTGTGAACGTTGATCCAGCAGTCCAACTACAGTCTTAGCGAGTTTGTCGCCATCGAGTGTATGCGTATTGCCTGCTGGTTCACTATCCAGACGAAGCAGGAATTGATCAATTTTCGGATCATACGAGATACCCACCGGAGGCACATATTGCGAAGCTGCATAGATCAGACTGTGCAGACGCATACCGATGACGAGATCACACTTGCTGACTTCCTCCAGCATAAGCTGAGGGTCGGTCAGATCTTCTGTGATGCTAATCTCGCTGCCCTTGCTGGTCACATCACCTAGCATTTCCATAAGGAATCGTGATGCCTGTTCATCAACTGGCAGATGAAATGGCAGAAAACGCAAGTGCACCGCTCTTTTGGAGCACAGCTTTTTCAATCCTGCGGCAATAGCCGTAAGTTCCTTCCGGTCTGACTCCCAGAAACGTACCGATACGCCGATCACAGGAAGCTTGGTATGTCCTCCAGTTGAAGGTTCCACTCGATTAGCTTGAGTAGCAGCATTTGCTGAGACAGCACCTGCGCCCCTCTCAACTTTTGTTTCAGGTAATGGCAAACCCATTACAGGGTCGGGTACAACATGGATCTGATTCCACTGTAACCCCAGCCCACGCAGGTAGTCTGCAGATTGTTCATCCCGTACGGATACATAGGTGCAGGCCTTAAAAACCGATTTGATCATCGGATTGAAAATTTTACGATTCACAGGGCCAATCCCCTGTGCATAGATAAACGTTGGTTTTTTCAGCCACTGGGCCAGCTTGATTACACCCAGATAATAAGGAATGGATTTCAGTCCAGTTGCATCCTGCAATAGACTTCCTCCGCCACTGATTAACCCGTCGCTCTCCTTGAGTGCTTCACGGACTTCCTTCAATTTCATACGATGCACGGATCGCACACCGTACATGGCGGTTGTTGACTCGGGATCACCCGAGAGAACAATCGGTTCAATGGTTATGTTCGACCTTTGGCTTTCCTCTTCCAGCGCTGTCAAAATCGACTTTAGCACCGCTTCGTCTCCGCTATTGCGGAATCCGTAATACCCCGAGATGACTAACTTTTGAGAAGTGGTGACCATTTTTTCCAACATCCTTCCGCTACTTGCCACACACCCACAGCAATGATACCGAAGATTAAGCCAAGTCCCAATCCCATCACTCCACGAATGAGTGACAATACAGCCGGCGTATGGATATGCGCGAACGTATCCACCATGGACAACTGTCCAATCGCTGCAATAATGAGCACAAAGATGACTTTACGATATTTTAAAGCGGCGAACACGCCAACGATAAACAGCGGGTGTCCCAGCATAAATTCTTTGAATCTCGGACGTACACCGAACGTATCTTCCAACGTGGTACGAAGGAACATCTCTAATGGTGTTACTGAACCCGAGTTGCCTGTACGGCTCAAGTAATAGTACCCAACAACGGCAGCAACAAGCGCCAAAACAACCATTAACACATTAATTGGCATACGAAGCATTTCTTTAATTTTCTTAATAGAGAATGAACCCGAGCCACGATAAAACACAATATAGATCGCTACCAGTGCCATAGGTGCAAAGTGCAACAGACTCACGCCGCGGAACTGGTTAATGACCAGACTGTACGTAATACTGTTAAGCAATGCGATGACAAAAGGTACCGCCAGGAACGACAGAATTGACGTTCTTACATATAAAACTAATGTCTGTTTCAAACGACGACCCGCAGATGCGTCGGGTTGACGCTGCTGCTGATAGTTCACTGTACGAACGGCCAGCACCATCGCTATGGTCGGCGCCGCTATGGCCACAAGCAAGGCAATTCCTTGCTCCAGCAGCGTTGGTTTCAAAAGGAACAATCCTGCACTGCCCACCAAAGCAACCACAAATGCGATCAAGGTCAGTAGTGGAATAAAATAAGAAACCATAAGTGCAATCATGGCAATTGCACCAACAAGAGCAACCAGCTTGGCATAACGCTGAATCGAAGAATCCTTAACTGTAAATGCCTCAGCTTGTCCTAGCTCGAATCCATGCTTCGCCATCCGTTCTACGGCATGACCCGGCTCACCCAGGCTGTTGATGAGATTCTCAATTGGATCTGTAATCATGGCCTTTGCTGTATTCCGGCTTGGCGATGCATTCATATAGAGCATACGAATGTTGCGATCCTTGGTTGCGAGAACAAAACGGTCAGCAATCGTGTCTACGTCCAGATTGGCATCTCCATCACTAAGCGAGTACAGACGCGTAACGTTGTAATCCGTTTTATATGCAAGAGTCTGGAAACCAGACTGTGGTTTCTTCAAGTTCTCGATGGCTGCAAGACCAATATTGTGCTTGTTCAGCAACTGTGCGAATTGGTCGAGACTTTTCATCTCTTCATTATCATTGTACCCTTTCACAGCATCACCATCAAACAAGATGCGCTTTACGCCATTCTCTTCGAAGAAGGTAAGCAAGCGCTCCATCGATTCCTGGCTGTATGGCACACTGTCCGAGATCCGCGGCAAAATGTAGAAACCTTTATCACGCAGCATCTTCACGGCAACCGGATCGGGCTGCAAAGGCTGCATGTTGGCATTCTCCGGAGGAGTCTGCAATATTAAGCCGCTACGACCTTCATATTCCCAAGGTACTACCGGAATCTGCCGATCAGCGAACGTTTGTTCAATAATAGGGGTATACGTCTGTGCGTTTTCCTCCGATGTAAATAACACATACGTGTAATTTGCATTAGAAGGGATCACATCTTTGGTCAGGTTCGCGAGATCCTGTCCGTTATATACCATTAGTCGGCGTGTCTTTCTCAGCTCGTCCAATGTACTTTCGAACACAGCCATCGTTGTTACGCCTGCGTCTTTTAGACGAGTCAATTGTTCATTCATGAAATCTTGGGGATGTGCCTGATACGCTGAGATATCCAGCAGTCCTCGATAGTTGAAAACAAGTTCCACCTTTTTGGCAGAAGATTCTGTCTGCACCCGATCACTGATTACAGGGATGGACGCAACCAGACCGATGATAACGACGAGCCACAACCACTTCCGAGAAGCGTTATTCCAATAAAGCCATTTTTGACGCACTACATGTACCTCCTCAAGTGTTGGAACCAAATGCACGTTCAGCTCAAGTAATTCGTTCATTTAACATTTATACAATAGGTTACAAACAGCTTGTGTCAACAAGCCCTCTTATATGCTAGAACCATCTACACTTTTATTTCAAAGAAAAACCCCTCCGCCAACCAACCTTACGGTGCGGAGAGGCCTTCTCATGTTCTTGCTCATTGTTGCATTCGTATTATTGTGCGTCTACACGCGACATCACTGTAGTCACCAGACGCTCGATCCAGCTTTCCGCATCTTCCAAATTTTCTCCACGCACGGCGAAGTATACTTTGATCTTCGGTTCTGTTCCTGAAGGGCGCAAGCAGAACCATGAACCGTCTGCCAAAATGAACTTCAGTACGTCCGCCTTCGGAAGACCGTCCAGACCAAGGGAGTAGTCCAGTACATCTTGTACAGCAATTCCCGCTACTTCTTGTGGCGGATTGGAACGCCAGTCCGTCATTTTGGCTTGAATCTGAGCCACGCCGTCTTTGCCTTTCAGCGTACGGGACTCCAGCTTCTCCAAGAAATATCCGAATTGGTTGTACAGCTCTTGCAAGACATCATACAGCGTTTTGCCTTGACTCTTATAATACGCAGCTGCTTCAGCAATCAGCATCGAGGCAAGGACAGCATCCTTGTCACGGGCATAGTTACCGGAAAGGTAGCCATAACTCTCTTCATATCCGAACAAGAATGTATGACTGCCTGTTGCTTCGAACTGGTTCATTTTTTCACCAATATATTTGAAGCCCGTCAGTGTGTTCATCACTTCTGCACCGTAATGTTCAGCAATAACAGCACCCATCTCACTTGTTACGATTGTTTTGACAACCGCACCATTGCTTGGCAGTGTACCTGTCTCTTGCAGGCGACTGAGCAGGTAATGTACCATAATGGCACCAGACTGGTTACCGGACAAGACGAAATATTTGCCATCATTGTCTTTCACGACAGCACCCATACGGTCTGCATCCGGATCTGTTCCGATCAGAATGTCAGCGCCTACGGATTCTCCCAGCTTCATTGCAAGCGTAAACGCTTCGCGTTCTTCCGGGTTAGGGGATTTCACGGTAGAGAACTCAGCATCCGGCTGTTCCTGTTCAGCTACAATGTGCACTTGCTCGAATCCGATCTGCTCCAGCACGCGACGTACAGGAATGTTACCTGTTCCGTGTAGCGGTGTGTAAACGATTTTGAAATCACGGCCTATGCCGGATTGGATCAGTTCACGGCTCAGACTGCGGCTCGCTACGGTATCCACAAACGCTTGGTCTTGGTCTTCACCCAACCAGATCAGGAGTCCTTGAGCTTCTGCTTCTTCTTGCGTCAGCTTTTTCACGTCAGCAAGGGAAGGCACTTCCTGAATGTACTGAATGACTTTCTCCGCTTCATCCGGTACCAATTGACCACCCTCATGATTGTAGACCTTATATCCGTTATATTCCGGTGGGTTATGGCTCGCTGTTACAACGATCCCTCCAGTTGCCTTCTGATGACGCACTGCGAATGACAACTCAGGAGTTGAACGCAGGGATGGGAACAGCTTGGCTACAATGCCGTTTCCAGCCAGTACAAGCGCAGCATCCAGTGTGAATTCAGGTGAGAAATGACGGGAATCATGAGCAATGACAACAGAAGGTTTACCTTCTTGATCACCATGCTGCTCAAGCAAATAACGCGCAAATCCTTGCGTTGCCCGACCTACGGTGTAACGGTTCATCCGGTTGCTTCCTGCACCAATGACTCCACGCAATCCACCTGTACCAAACTCCAGGTTTCTGTAAAAACGTTCCTCCAGCTCTTTCGGCTGATCCTGCAAGTCACGAAGCTCCTGTTTCGTTGCTTCATCAATCGAAGCATCCTCCAACCATTGCTGCAACGTCTCTGCTGCTGCTGTGCTTAACTGTTCCATTCCGATAAACCCCTTCCGTCTATATAAATTCAGGTGTGCTGAGTTACTTCAGCATCTTGCATCATTCGGTCCGTCTACGTTCCTGCATGATGTCAATGCTCACATATGTAATCAGCTTGGGTCAGACAGTGCAAACATAATCTCGCCTTCAGCGACCACTTTGTCGTTCACTCGGGCAGTTGCTTTACCTTTACCAATAGAACCCTTCAGACGTGTAATCTCCACTTCCAGAATCAACGTATCTCCGGGCACAACTTGTCCACGGAATCGGAAGTTGTCCAGTCCCGCCAAAAATCCGATTTTTCCTTTGTTGCCTTCCAAATTCAGAATGGCTACCGCACCAACTTGAGCTAGTGCTTCTGTAATCAGTACACCCGGCATTACTGGATACTCTGGGAAATGACCAATGAAGAAAGGTTCGTTAATGGTTACGTTTTTCAAACCAACGGCACGTTTGCCATCCTCAATCTCTAGAATCTTGTCCACCAGCAGAAACGGGGGGCGGTGCGGGATGATTTCTTGAATCTGTTTGATATCGAGCACAGTGTAATCTCCTCTCAGGATGTTTATATGAGCGTTCTTCATCATGATTTTTCATGTGCGCATAGGTGACCGTTACGGTTACGGATCGTTCTTTCGATCGCTGTTGTTTCCTAATGTTTCTGAACTATTTTTCAGATGGATAACATTAGGAAACAAAGGCGAGCGCTTCGCTTCTTTCGAACGATTCCGTTCCCTTCACTGACTTTAGTGCGGACATGGAAAACCTGATTATGATCAAGTCGAAGCTCATATAAAAGGTTTTTAATTTTAAATTTTGTATGGAAAGCATATTTTCGGTTAACACTAGTTATATCCTTCATGACTGCAGTAGTGAAGGTTAAGATAAGGGGTCTCTCTTCGCGATGACGAATGTCTTTCGCAGGGGAGGCCTCTTTTGTGACGTCAAACGTCATCCATCATTATACTGTTTTCAACGTCAAAAAGAAAACTCCTGCCTGCGCAGGAGTTTTCGCTTAACTCGTTACATTATGGAGCGAATACCAGATTATATACATGTTCCCATGTACTCCATTGCCATACGGAACCGATATCCTGTTTGCCCAGTACCACATATCCAGCTACCATTCCGCCAGCGAGGGCAAGAACAAGCAGGACCGGAACCAGGAACCATCTTGCGATGCGCCATCCACTCTTCTTCTTGACTTCCTTTTTCTCCGGCTTACTGTTCTGCTGCTGTGTTTCTGTCATCACACTCACCTTTTACGCTCTCATATTGTTGGCAAGACCCAACATGGAATCACTTGAAGTTAGCGCCTTTGCCGCCAGCTGATATGTCCGCTGTCCTTGCATAAGCAAAGACATCTCCTGTGTCAGATCCACATTGGATTGCTCCAGAAATCCTGGACGAATCAATGCAGCTGCTTGACGTGTAGCTGCATCAGCGCCAAATACATCATCCTCGGTTAATCCCGCATCCAGTCCAAACAGGTTATCCGCATACTGTACGAGCCCCTCAGGGCGTTCAATGTCTACCACTTGCAGCTGTGCTCCAATGGTTGCATTTGCCGCATTACCGCGTCGGATTAACAGGTTGCCATTTTCATCAAAAGCAACTTTGCTATTATTCGGTGCCGTAATACGATTGCCTTGACGATCCAGGGCAAAGTGGCCTTCGCCATTGACCATCACCATCATATCAGGTGAATTCGGAGTAGGCTTAGGTCTTGTATCAGGTACAAAATGAAATGCACCCTGACGTGTCCACATTTTCTCCCCATTCGCTTCAACTGCAAACATCGCATTTCCTTCAATGGCCAGATCGGTCGGAAGGCCAGTCTCGTTCAAGGGGCCTTGAGACATATCCTTCGTTACATCTGCCAAACGAGCACCAAAACCGAGGTTATATCCCATCGGTGTGGAACGTCCATCCAGTTTGTACTTGTCCGGTTGTTGTTGAACCCGGGTCAGCACATCCTCGAAGGCCGCTTGCTTGCTCTTATAGCCTGCCGTATTCACGTTGGCAATATTATCGGAAATGACATCCAGACGCTGCTGTATCGCAGTCATGGACACCTTGGCACTAATCATGGAATTATTCATTGGTGGTATACCCTCCCTTGTGTCCTGTCCACCCTCCCAAACCCTCCCTAGTAGGGAGGGCCCCAGATGGCGCTGCCCTCTGGACTCCCGAAACAGGCGGATTAGGTAAGTGGGGTACGATCTTGCTAAGTGACGGTGGTGTGTGTGCGCCGCGCCTGCCGTGCTATGATTCCCGCCATAGTTTCACATGGCTGAATCATAGCACGGCACGCTCTTTATGCGGCGTGTAGCTCCGCGGGGTCTCTTCCCTGCTTTGCTCCGCAAAGGGCTGTCGAGACCGTCGCTGCGCTCAAGTATTGCCACGCATTCCTCGCATAGGCTCGGTTGCGTCTAGGCTCTTGTGCTCCGCGGGGTCTCTCCTTGCTTTGCTCCGCAAAGGACTGTCGAGACCGTCGCTTCGCTCAGGTACTGCCACGCATTCCTCGCATAGGCTCGGCTGCGTCTAGGCTCTTGCGCTCCGCGGGGTCTCTTCCCTGCTTTGCTCCGCAAAGGACTGTCGAGACCATCGCTTCGCTCAGGTACTGCCACGCATTCCTCGCATAGGCTCGGCTGCGTCTAGGCTCTTGCGCTTCGCGTGAGCCTCTCTGCTTTGCTACGCAAAGGGCGTTTGGCTCTCCGCTGCGCGGTTATATTTAAACGTCGGCGTTATACACGCCCGACTTCATTGACGGCTTTATCCAGACTGCGGTCGTAGAATTGTACGACCTTCTGGTTTGCTTCATACGCCCGGAATGCGGCGTTCATATCAACCGTTGCCTGTGAGGCATCGACATTCGAACCTTCCAGGTAACCCTGACGGATCTGCACATTATCTCCTGCAGCCATCATCCGGGACGTTGCCCCGTTTGCATCGCTGAGACTGAAATTGCCATTACCTTGACGAACCATTTGATTCGGCTGGTCAATGACACTAATGCCAAGAGTAACCCCTGTTGGTGCACCCGTTGCTGCATTCACCAAACGGCCTTGCTCATCCACTTTAAATTGCTCCACAGAACCTGTCAACACTACAGGTTGTCCATTATTATCCAACACTTGTGAACCTGTTGAACTCAGCAATTGTCCCGTTCCAGTGATCTCGAAGTGACCATCGCGTGTATATCCGGTGTTACCTTCTGCATCCTGAACTGTAAAATACGCCTGAGGCTGGTAAGTCACCGTGCCGTCGGCCCGTACAAATTTGCCTGATGCGTCAAACGGGACAGGTTGTCCAGTCTGCGGATCATTGACAGTCATATTGGATGAAATGGAAAAATCATTTTTCTGCCCAGTCTCCATAATAGTCCCCTGCAAATTCATGGACAAACTTTCTTCCGCGAACACCCCCGTGTTCAGCTTGCCCAGCCGCTTTGTTGGAAGATTTGCATCTCCGCCTACCAAAGTAATGAGCATTTCCGGGAAGGAACGGCTTACGCTGTTCACCTGTTTGTATCCCGTGGTGTTCATATTTACGATATTCTGTGTTGCTGTGTCATGGCGGCGTTGTTGCGTAATCATTCCCGCAGTAGCGGTGTACAGACCTCTTAACATGAATTAACCCCTCTCCTCAAGCGCTTGACCTGCATCACAGGTTGGCTGCTTGTCCGTTCTGCTTTCCGAGCATGGCGAACCTTTGCTATTTATATCGGCAGATTAGAACTTTTTCTTAACCACCTGATCCAAATTATTAAGCATTATGCCTGTCCCCTTCACGACACAGTGCATTGGATCTTCCGCAACCCATACCGGTACATGCAATTCATTGGACAAAAGCTCGTCCAGTCCGTTCAGCAATGCACCTCCGCCAGTCAATACAACACCACGGTCGATAATGTCCGCTGACAATTCAGGCGGTGTACGTTCCAATACCGATTTGGCTGCCACGATGATGGATTGTACGGAATCCCAAAGCGCTTCCTGTACTTCATTTCCCGATATCGTTACGGTAACGGGAAGGCCGGATACCATATCGCGTCCGCGAATGTCCATCTCTGTTTGATGTCCACCCGGATGTACGGTACCAATCGCAATTTTGATGTCTTCAGCGGTCCGTTCACCGATCATGAGCTTGTACTTGGCTTTGATAAACTTGATAATGGCTTCGTCGAACTTGTCCCCTGCGACTTTAATAGAAGAGGCGGTGACCACGTCGCCCATAGAAAGGACTGCAACGTCAGTCGTACCGCCGCCGATATCCACGACCATATTGCCGCTCGGCTGAAAAATATCCATTCCCGCACCGATCGCTGCCGCTTTCGGCTCTTCTTCCAGAAACACTTCTTTGGCACCGCTGCGTTCTGCCGCCTCACGGATGGCCTTCTGCTCCACGGAAGTAATGTTCGTTGGTGCACAAATCAAAATCCGAGGGTGGCTGTACCAGCTTCTTGCACCCACACGATTAATGAAATGTCTGAGCATCGCTTCTGTAATCTCGAAGTCCGCAATAACGCCGTCACGCAGCGGTCTAATGGCAACAATGTTACCTGGAGTACGCCCCACCATACGACGCGCTTCTTCCCCAACAGCAAGGACACGCTTCGTATCTCTTTCAATGGTCACGACGGAAGGTTCATCGAGGACAACCCCACTTCCTTTCACGTGAATAAGCACGTTGGCCGTGCCAAGATCAATACCGATATCCTTGCTAAACATAAAAGAGCCCCCAAAGTGATATTATTTGGTCAGCGTATCCTGTGAAAAAGAGTCCCTTATCACGTCACCGCTCGTTCGACAAAGTGCAACATATATATGTAAAAATCGGGCTGATAAGATGTCATAATTCGATCCTGTACCAGCATTTAACATATCATACTTCAGGGGAGGGATTCAATGCATGTGTGAGCTTTTTGGCCTACGTCTTTGTGAAGATGCTTACGATTTGGCGGAAGCCAACACCTCACGTTTCTTGCCACTCGTTTTTTTGTATTTAATTTTGGTCGCTTCACCGCCCCGCAAATGGCGGATGGACTTGTGATACTCCAAAATGTGTTTCACCTGGTCAGCAAGATCAGGGTTGATTTCCGGCAGACGCTCCGTCAGATCCTTATGCACAGTACTCTTTGACACGCCGAATTCTTTGGCTATGGTACGGACCGTATTCCTCGTCTCAACAATGCAGCGACCAATTTTGATGGTCCGTTCCTTGATGTAATCGTGCACGCTCCCGCCTCCCTACTGTGTGGATAGTTTGGTACATTATATGAGGAGCATGCCTATATATTCGCGGTTTAGAGGTGTGACAAGCTTCGAAGGTCCCATTATTTTCTGAAAAGCACAAAAAGAGCAGAGGTTTAACCCTCTGCCCGTCATGTTGCTGCGGTAAAATTCATTTATTTTTCCGGAAGATATCCTTGCGGGTTAACTGGCTGTCCGTCTTCGTACACTTCAAAGTGAAGGTGGTTGCCAAGCGTTTTACCCAATTCATTGACGCCAGCGGATGCAATCGCATCTCCCTGTTTCACTTCGTCGTCCTGTTTCACTTTGACGTCTGCCAAGCTTTGGTACACCGTCTTCAGGTTATCGCTATGTGTGATTTCCACAACTTGACCTGTGAGCGGATTTTGCTCAACCCGGGTAACTTTACCAGCAAGCGCTGCTTTTACTTCAAACGTTTTGTTATCCCCACGTGCCAGATCCACACCTGTGTTCGGGATGAATGTATCATTGTACTGCACCATTGCCGCTTCATGTTCCTCGGTTGAAGCTTCGCTATCATAGAAAGGTTTCACTACCGAAATTTCGGACGGTACCGCTACCGGCCATACAAAATTCTCCGACTTTGCAACAACTTCCACACTTTCTTCTTCGCCTACTGCTGTTCCTTCTGTACCCACCGATGCGCCTGTTTCTACTACCCCGCTAGCAGGGTCCGAGTTTAGCGTTTTGTCGCCTGTACCCTGATAGACCCACACTAAGGTTAGTATAATGCCTGCTGCTGCGATGTAGGCTGCCGGGAAGACCCAGCGTTTGGACATTGCTCTTTTCCATGAAGAGGGCTGGCTAGCCGGTACTCCTTGAGTTGTTTTAGGAGTTTCTTCTTGGTTTGTTTTTTTGTTTTGTTCATTCATGTTAATCACCTCAGTAACAAGTGTTACCGGGTGCAACTCTTTTATACACGCGCGACTCTAATTATTTTCACGGAGGTTTCAGAGAGTGCTATATATGTGAGGGGTGAGTAATTAGTGCGTACACCGCTTCGGGGCCAGAAAACCTTTCGACCGGCTGTTATCCCCGGATTTCCTGATTATTTCTCCCAATGGAGAAATCCGGTGATAAAGGCGGCCGCTTCGCTTCTACAGGTCTTTTCTGTCCCCTGCGCTCCCCATACGCTAGCACTCTCCTCATATATAGCCGAATCTCGAAAGCTCGGGAATGGTGAAATCCGGTAGTAAAGGCGGACACTTCGTTTCTACAGGTCTTTTCTGTCCCCTGCGCTCCCCATACGGCTAGTACTCTCCGCATATATAGCCAAATCTCGAAAGCTCCGGAATGGGTGTTGGTAGACTGGTCCGGATTGGCTGTAGAGGCCAATCCTTCTATGAAGTGCATTTATCGGTGAGAGAAAGGATATAGGATGTGACTGGATAATGCAGATTTAAACCGCCCAGGTTCTTTGAAAGTGAGATGTGAGATTAGAGATAGACAAAGCGCGCCAATACTGAATGTTCCATCTAACATCTAGATTTAAAAGAAGCTGGATCTTGAATGGTTACAGTATAGTTAGAAGTTGCTTGGTAGACAGGGAACATAAATCAATTTTTTAACCTTAGGGATTGGGAACTTGATTTCAACGTTCTGATTTTGGTTTTGGTTTGGCTGCTTATTGCGAATGAGCATGTGGTGAATGACAGCACCCTCAATTCTGCTAATAATTAGATAATAATATATTTCTAACGAACTCAGGCGGCCTTATTGGCGGGGAAACCGTGGCTTAGGAATTCTAACGAACCATAGACACGCTAATTACTCTTTTGGACGCTATTATCGGATCAGTTCGGTGGTATGTCATGATATAACGCGTCTGAGATTCGTTAGAATCTCCATTCACTGTGATAACGCCCAATAAGATCTCCCAGGTTCGTTAGCGTGCAATGATATACGGGGAGTCAGATGAGTTCCAAACCAAAACTGCTCTCATTCACATACATTTGTATACATTCGCACATACTCCTACTCATTCGAATTATTTCGCTTTATCCATCCGTGTTCATCTCTCCTACTTCGATGCAAGCATCTTGGATGCCTGTCCGAATGAAATGCCGGTATAGTAGTGTTTGAGAATTTGGGTGGCCGTGTGTCCCTCCTGCGCCATGCCGTTTGCTCCCCATTGGCTCATGCCAACCCCATGACCGTAACCGTACGTTGTAATCTGGATTTCGTCACCTGTGGTCTTCCAACTGAACTGGCTGGATCTTAATCCAAGCAGCTTACGCACCTCGGGTCCGCTGAATGTTTCACCTGCGACCTGCATTTCTTTAATCCGATGCCCTTTGGTTGTAGACAATACTTCCATCCACGATCCACCCTTCTGGGCGGTAACCGGAATGGCATCCAGGTTTAACTTCTGCAGAATCTCGTTACGCTTCATGGTGACGGTCTGCTTGAATCCTGGTGCCAGGTTTTTGTCCCACGGACTGTCTACACTTTGCAGATACGGCACAGCGTTCCCCCATACATCCTCAGCATTCTCGGTATACCCATTACTTGTGGAAAAAAAGGATGCGGTGATTGCCTTGCCCTGATATGTCATCACCGTATCTCGACTTTCGCGTACAGCCTGTTGCAGCTTCTCCCATTCCTTCGCCTTCCCTAGACGCGTCCAATCCGCTTTCACCTGATCTGGCGGAATAAACACCTGATGGCTGACCGTATCCGTTACATCCGCCGCACCTGATGGAACACCGCTTGTATCACTCGCAGCTAACCTACGCACGATAAATGTACGAGCAGCTATTGCCTGCGCTTTTAACGCCTCCAGTCTGAATTCCGCTGGCATCTCAGCTGCCACAACCCCGGTAACATAGTCTTCCAATGGCAGATTCATCGTTGTGCCCGTTGCAGACAGGTATACGCGCACTTTAGGTTCAGGGTACGTAACAGGAACGGCTGGCGCAGGAGCTGGGGTTCTTGTACTGCTTGAATCTGTTGGAGCAGGGATCGGCTTTGGTGATTCGCTTGTCCGCGGCCATACCAGAATTACCGGAATCAGTAACGCCATTGCCAATAAGGCAGATACAGCGGCAGCAGGTTGCCATCGCGTCGTATTACGTCCCCATCGGGGTTTTCGTCCAAATGTCCGCATTCGGCGACGCTTCACTCGGCGGAACTGGTCCAGCTCAATAACAGGTATATGAATATGCTCGGTTGTCTTTCGGTTCAGTTCATCTGCCGACACCCGTCCTGGATTGGATAATCTTGCAGGCTGTGATGGAACAGTCCTCAGGTTCAATGGGGCAGGCTTGTCTTTTTCCACTCCAGAAACGGTATTTCCCTCCGGCTCTTGCATACCTGGACGAGGGACAAGGGGTACCTTTACCTGTACACGAGCTTCTTTCATTCGAATATAACCCTCCGTTATCTATGGCCGGTCATGTGCCGGTCGTGTTGTTCAAATCCATAGTTTAGGTTATGAGCTGGCTTGATCTGATAGAACCTGATTTGAGAGAAACGAGGCCCTTTTCGTTCTGTTCAATTTCTTATTTTCTTTTGCTATGTACATCTTAGAAACGTTGATCTGTCGCTGAATACCAGTGTTAGCTGGAATCGACACTCTATATAAAAGTACGCTCTTTCATTTGGTTGAGAATCGATACAGAATACGATGTTATGCTATACAAGTTAGGACCAGCTATTAATAGAATCAGGTATCAAATATCTCGTTGTCTTCTTAAAAGTAAACACAAAAAAAGCCAAGCCAGATGGCTTAGCTTTATCATTTTTTACAATATACGTTCCATCGCATTCATAATCCACACAACCGTGTGACTCATAATAGAGGGACCATATTTTTTCTATTCAATCCAGTGTTAAGCCAAAGTTGGTTGTACCTTAAACATCGGTACTTCTTTCTCCACTTTTTCACTAGGTGCTTTGGTTGCTTCCAGCTTAGGCTCATCAACCGAGATCCGATAGATGTCAGCGCCAAGTCCGTTAAGCTTCTCAGCGAGATGTACATAGCCACGGTCGATGTGATGAACACCGCCCACTTCCGTTGTACCTTCAGCAACAAGACCTGCAATAATGAGTGCGGCACCCGCACGCAGATCGGTAGCCGTTACTTTGGCACCCTTCAGTTTGGCATTACCTGTGACGATGGACGAACGTCCTTCGACTTTGATCTCCGCATTCATCAATTGGAATTCATCCACATGCATGAATCGGTTTTCAAAAACAGTCTCTGTCACGACACTTGTTCCTTCAGATGCAAGCAAAAGTGCCATCATCTGGGATTGCATATCGGTCGGGAATCCTGGGTATGGTAATGTTTTTACATCCACAGCTTTAAGAGGGCGATCTGCGATTACACGCACGCCATTCTCATCCGGTTGGATTGTTACACCCATCTCTTCAAGCTTCGCGATAACGGAGCCTAAATGATCAGAGATTGCACCTTCAATGTACACGTCACCACCAGAGATTGCAGCAGCAGCCATATACGTACCAGCTTCTACTCGATCCGGAATAACGGTGTGTGTTACGCCTGTCAGTTTCTCCACACCTTCGATGCGGATCACTCCAGTACCAGCACCACGTACGATGGCACCCATTCCATTCAGGAAGTTGGCAAGATCCACAATCTCAGGTTCTTTTGCCGCGTTCTCCAGAACAGTTACACCTTCGGCCAATGTTGCAGCCATCATAATATTTTGAGTGGCACCTACGGAAGCCACATCCAGATAAATTTTCGCGCCACGCAACCGACCTTGGCTACGAGCTTCGATATAACCTTGGCCCAAGCTGATCTCTGCGCCCATGGCTTCAAAACCTTTCAAATGCTGATCAATAGGCCGTGTACCGATGGCACATCCACCAGGAAGTGAGATTCTTGTATGACCCATACGAGTCAACAAAGGCCCCATGACCAGGAAAGACGCCCGCATTTTACTTACCCATTCATACGGGGCTTCACAGGAAGTAAGTTTCTCCGCATTTACGGTAATCACTTCGTCCCGGTATGTAACTCCCGCTCCCAGCGATTCCAACACCTTGTTAATCGTCATCACATCGTCTAGAGGAGGCGCGTCAATAATAACGCTTTGTCCTTCTTCCCCTAAGAGAGAGGCAGCGATGATCGGAAGAACAGAATTTTTAGCGCCGCTAACTTTGACACTTCCGGTCAACCTTTTGCCACCGCGGACGATAAATTTGCTCATCATGGTTCCCTCCGCGCTTTTATTCCCTTTTCTTCATTCCGGAATACGTAAGCCCCACTATGCTAGAAAGGACTGTTGCTGTGTGTGGAATTTCGACATATTCTGGCATATTGCCACAGATGTCTGTTCAGAAAAGAATTGGTTTTTATAATCCATATCAATGATACCATGTGCCGTGCATCTTGCTATTCAGCATGTAAAAATCAGTGTCTTACAAGCCAGCAGAGCATCAGAACAGACAGAGTGGGATGGTTATTAGCCGGCATGAACCGGATATCCCGTTTATAACTACAAAATAAGTGAACAATTGTGAATTCCCTAACTTCCATCATAACATTGTTGAATTGTACGATACAAGCATTTTTACATAAAACATCTCAAATTCATCCAATTTTACGTCACATTTTTTTCTTAATTTCTTTACCGACAACTCATACTCTAATTGTTAACACAATTAATCGATGTTATTCGACAATGAGCAGCTTGAAGAACCTAACAGATGATTAACCAACCATCTCAACATTAAAACAAATTACGCAACATTTGAGTCCAGGACAAGTAGTCAATGACAAAGCCAGCAACGGCATGCCCCAAAATGATGGCGAGCAACAAATGCAACAGTCTTCCCTGAGCACCTCGTGGTTGCCTGATGATTAAATCCAGTTTGAGATTTGTCAAAGCCCACCAAGACAATGCAATACATAACAGGGAGACGATGATTGAGACCAAGCCGTTGGTGCTTAACGCTTGGTTCACCTGATTCGTCAGATCAGTATCCATATATTCTTTACCTCCACATTTGTTGCAGCGATCAGCATATCATATGCCCGGCACCCATAACTTGTTAGTATACTGGAATGTCTTAAGCACAACATACTGAGCGTACTGTCAGATTTACTCCTGCCAGGCAGGAATCTCCTGATGCCCAATCACCGATCAGCAACAATGCGGCTGTGCATGACTATGGAATCTACTACGCAGCTTCCTGCTTCTGCTGACTCTATGGAATATAGGCTCTTTCATCATACATTGTCAATTACATTGATTTCCACTTCTAAAATATTTTAATTTTAAAATGCCGGGATTTTGTGACTAAAACGACATAAAAGAGCGCTATTTCGATATCGATTCTGTCATTTCCTCGGAAATAATTTAAATTTACTCATGAAAAAAATGGTTCTCTTAGTGGTAAATACGCCCACTACTTTAGTCCTACATTCTATTCAAATCCTCATAATTGGTGAATATTTTGCTTAAAATACTTCTGTTTACTGAAGGGATAGGATGGATTTGTGGTCAGCCCTTTTGATATATTCGATAAAACAATTCTATTAAACAAACTCAAAAAAGCCCGGCAGACTAAGCCGCCAGGCTTCAAAGAATCGTTTATTTGCCGAACACATTAATCCGGTTAACCGCTTTTTGCAGCGCAATCTCTGCACGACGGTGATCAAAGTGGTCCTGATTGCTTTGGCTTGCAAGCCGACGTTCTGCCCGCTCTTTCGCCGCACGCGCACGATCCACATCAATGCTTTCCGGGAATTCAGCACTCTCTGCGAGTACAACAACCTTATCTTTACGAACTTCGATAAACCCGCCACCGATAGCAACTCGTTTATTTTCTTTTCCGTTATGGATATAGATTGGTGCAATCTGCAAAGGTGTAACCATAGGAATATGACCTGGCAGAATGCCCAGTTCCCCTTCAATACCACGAGCCGTAATGCTATTCACCTGTTCTGAATAGACCAAACGCTCGGGTGTTACGATTTCCAACAAAAAGGTGCTCAATTCCATCCCTCCTGAAATATCCGAAGGATAGCCCGCTTCATAAGGACAATCCTGGATTCAGACTAAACCAGTGTTTTGGCTTTCTCCACTGCCTCTTCAATTGTACCAACAAAGAGGAAAGCTGCTTCCGGAAGATCATCATACTTACCTTCGAGAATCTCTTTAAAGCTGCGCACCGTTTCTTTAACTGGAACGTATTTACCCGGAATACCGTTAAATGCTTCAGCAACGTGGAAAGGCTGGGACAAGAAACGTTGGATTTTACGAGCACGGTATACAAGCGCTCTATCTTCTTCACTCAACTCGTCCATACCCAGGATTGCAATGATATCTTGCAATTCATTGTAACGTGCCAAGATACGTTTAACGCCTTGAGCTACGCTGTAGTGTTCTTCACCTACAACTTCAGGGGACAAGATCCGGGAGCTGGAAGCCAGTGGATCTACCGCAGGGTAGATACCCATCTCGGAAATTTTACGCTCCAAGTTCGTCGTTGCATCCAAGTGGGCAAACGTCGTTGCAGGAGCCGGGTCAGTGTAGTCATCCGCAGGCACGTAGATGGCCTGGATGGATGTTACAGAACCTTTTTTCGTTGATGTGATACGTTCTTGCAGTTGACCCATTTCTGTTGCCAGCGTAGGTTGGTAACCTACCGCGGAAGGCATACGTCCAAGCAAGGCAGATACTTCTGAACCCGCTTGGGTGAAACGGAAGATATTATCGATAAAGAGCAACACGTCACGGCCTTCTTCATCACGGAAGTATTCCGCCATCGTCAGACCTGTGAGGGCTACACGAAGACGTGCGCCTGGAGGCTCGTTCATTTGTCCGAAGACCATTGCTGTTTTGTTGATAACGCCGGAATCACTCATCTCGTGATACAAGTCATTACCTTCACGTGTACGCTCACCAACACCCGCAAATACGGAGATACCGCCGTGCTCTTGTGCGATGTTGTTGATCAATTCTTGAATGGTTACCGTCTTACCTACACCGGCACCACCGAAGAGACCGATTTTACCACCTTTAGCGTAGGGAGCGAGCAAGTCGATAACTTTGATTCCTGTCTCCAGCATTTCTGCTTGGGTAGTCAGTTCATCAAATGCAGGTGCTGAACGGTGAATCGGGTTCTTGTGCTCAGCAGCTACGGCACCGCCAGTATCAATCGCTTCGCCGAGTACGTTAAATACACGACCCAGTGTTGCTTCTCCGACGGGTACAGAGATTGGTGCTCCTGTATCTAAAGCTTCCATACCACGAACAAGTCCATCCGTGGAGGACATCGCAATACAACGTACTCGGTTGTCACCCAGATGTTTCGAAGCTTCGAGTGTAAGGTTTACACTAACGCCGCTCTCACTAACTGTAGTGATCGTAATGGCATTGAGGATTTCCGGCAGACCGCCGCGATCAAACTCGACGTCAACAACCGGACCCATGATGCTCACAACGCGTCCTTTGTTCATCTTAACGTTCCCCTCCTACAAGCCTGCTACTTTTGCAAAAATAATGTACCGTTCGTTTATCTTTGCTCTGCAAGCCTTCATTAATAAAAAAACGGTTAGCCTTGTGCTGCGTTGGCACCTGCCACAATTTCCGTAATCTCCTGCGTAATCGCCGCTTGACGGGCACGGTTGTATGTCAATGACAAGTCGTTAATGAGTTTGGATGCATTTTTGGTTGCATTACCCATTGCCGTCATTTTCGCGCCGAGCTCACTTGCCTTACCGTTCAGAAGTGCACCATAGATCAGCGTTTCCGCGTAACGCGGAAGCAGAACCTCCAGTACAGCTTCAGCAGACGGCTCGTATTCGTAGCTTGCCGTTGGTCCTTCCGCAGCAGTTACCTCAGGTGTTTCCATCGGAAGAAGTTTTTCTACCGTAGGAATCTGGGTCAACGCATTCACAAAGCGGTTATAACAAATGTACAATTCATCAAATTCAGCCAGTTCAAACCCATGAACAGCTTCGTGTGCGATGGATTTGATGTCTGCAAATGAAGGCGAATCCGACAGATCCGTTGTTGTGGATGCCATCGCAATTTCACGACGTCTGAAGTAATCGCGTCCTTTACGTCCAATGACGAACAATTCGTAGTCATCCTGGGAGTTGTGGCGTTCTTTGAGCGTCTGATTAACCTGACGCAAAACGTTCGCATTGTATCCACCTGCAAGACCACGGTCCGATGTAATGATCAGGTAAGCTGTCTTTTTGACCGGACGGCTCTCCAGCATCGGATGCTGTATACCTTGCGTGCTTGATGCAATACTAGCTACAACTTCTTTCAGTTTCTCCGAATAAGGACGGGCTGCTTCCGCTTTTTCCTGCGCTTTACGCAGTTTTGCAGCAGCTACCATCTCCATTGCTTTGGTGATCTGCTTGGTGCTTTGTACGCTTTTAATTTGCCGCTTAATTTCGCGCATGCCTTTTGCCATGATTTCACCACCTCAAAACTTTGACGGGGTCAAAGTTACTTCGTAAGCATCACCACTAGTTTTGACAAAGTCAAAACTACATCGTAAGCATCATCTTTTTTGACAGAGTCAAAGTATTACATGCAGACATGCGGAATCGGTTAGACAACTCCGCACCTGCAATCATTTATTTAGACAGAGACAGCAAAGCTCTTTCTGAACTTCTCAATTGCACCTTTCAGTGCATTTTCGTTGTCTGCAGTCAATTCTTTAGTATCACGGATGGATGCAAGAATCTCCGGATGGCTGCTCTCCATGAACGCGAGGAACTCACGCTCGAAACGAGTAACATCACCTGTTGGAATCTCATCCAGGAATCCTTTAACCGCAGTGTACAAGCTGACAACCTGTTGTTCTACAGGCAGCGGCTGGTTAACACCTTGCTTCAGGATTTCCATCATACGCGCACCACGATTCAGGCGGGCCTGAGTCGCTTTATCCAGATCGGAACCGAACTGGGAGAACGCTTGAAGCTCACGATATTGAGCGAGGTCGAGACGCAGGGAACCTGCAACCTTTTTCATCGCTTTGATCTGAGCAGAACCACCGACACGGGATACGGAAATACCTACGTTGATCGCCGGGCGTTGTCCAGCATTGAACAAGTCAGCTTCCAGGAAGATTTGTCCGTCCGTGATGGAGATTACGTTCGTTGGGATGTATGCAGATACGTCGGAAGCTTGTGTTTCAATAAACGGCAGTGCGGTTAAAGAACCACCACCAAGTTCATCATTCAGCTTCGCAGCACGCTCCAGCAAACGGGAGTGCAGGTAGAAGACGTCACCCGGATAAGCCTCACGGCCCGGTGGACGACGAAGCAACAAGGAAAGCTCACGATATGCAGAGGCTTGTTTGGTCAAGTCATCATAGATAACCAGAACGTGCTCGCCTTTGTACATGAAGTACTCACCCATCGAACAACCGGAATACGGTGCGATGTACAAGAGTGGTGATGGATCGGAAGCTGCTGCAGTTACAACGATTGTGTACTCCATTGCGCCTTTACGACGAAGAGTTTCCACAACTTGAGCAACCGTAGACTGTTTCTGACCAATAGCCACATAGATACACTTCATGCCGCTACCTTTTTGGTTCAGGATCGCATCAATCGCGATGGATGTTTTACCTGTTTGACGGTCACCGATGATCAACTCACGTTGTCCACGACCGATTGGAACCATTGCATCAATGGCTTTGATCCCTGTTTGCATCGGCTCATGAACCGATTTACGATCCATTACGCCTGGTGCTTTACCTTCAACCGGACGGAATTCCGTTGTAGCGATTGGCCCTTTGCCATCTACAGGAATACCGAGCGGGTTCACAACGCGTCCAATCAATGCTTCGCCTACAGGCACTTGCATGATTTGACCAGTACGTTTCACTTGGTCACCTTCACGAATATCGTAGTAAGGTCCCAGGATAACGACACCGACATTGCTTTCTTCGACGTTCATGGCGAGTCCCATAACACCGCTTGGGAATTCAACCAACTCGTTGGACATGACGTTCTCAAGTCCGTAAACACGAGCGATACCATCACCAACCTCGATTACCGTTCCGACTTCGACTACATCGATATCGGTCTTGTATTGTTCGATTTGGCTCTTAATTAATGTACTGATTTCTTCTGGTTTGATACTCAAGTGTCCTCACCCCAATCTACTGTACTCGTCTGTTAAAAGACTGCTCAAGACGTTCGAGCTTGCCAGCCAAGCTGCCGTCATAGATCGTATCGCCAATGGCGACTTTCAATCCGCCCAGCAGAGTCGGATCAACAATGTTCTCGATACGAATCTTTTTATTCACACGGCCACCGAATTCACGGGCTACCGCTTCTTTTTCTTCATCATTCAACGCATAAGTCGAGTAGACACGCGCATCAGCGATGCCCAGCGACTCACCTTGGATCTTCCGATAATCATTCAGCAAGTCTCCCAGCAATTCAACGCGTCCGCGCTCAATCAACAACAAGACTGTACGAAGGACTGAATCGGATACCTTGCCATCAAGACTTGAGTGAATTACGTTCTGCTTGGCTTCATCAGAAATGTTAGGGGATACGATAAATTTCTCGATATCTGCATCTCCGGTCAATGCACTGACTACTGCAACCAGTTCCTGTTCAACCTCAAGCACCTGCTGTTGCTGAAGAGCAACTTCGAATAATGCTTTCGCATAACGCTTGGCAACTATCGTATCGCGGCTCATTGTCGGCCTCCTACCTCATTGAGGTATTGGTTCACAAGCTCTTCTTGTGCAGGACCGTTCTCAACTTCTTTTTTGATCAACTTGGATGCAATCTGAACGGAAGCTGTACCCAGTTCGCTGCGAAGTGCTGCGACTGCTTTGTTCTTCTCGCTCTCGATTTCGCGTACTGCATCGTCTTTCAGACGATTAGCTTCAGCTTTTGCATCAGCCAAAATCGATTCAGCTTGTTTGCCACCTGTTTGTTTGGACTGTTCAATGATGTCGTAAGCATCTTGACGTGCTTGTTCAAGAGCTTGTTTTTGTTCCTCCACATAGGCAATGGCCTGTTCCCGAGTCTGTGCAGCCTCATTCATCTGCGTCATCACGAGTTCACGACGTTTTTCCATAATGGAGAACAAAGGCCCGAAGGCATAACGGCTAAGCAGCCAATATAAAATTGCAAATGCAACAATCGCAAGAAGCGTATTTTCCCATATGAAACTCAATCTGTTCACTCCTTCCTGGAGGTATCCTTAAAACGTCATCCGTTAGACCGGACATTACCTAAAAAGAAGGCGCGGATGGCTATGGCCTTCCCCGCCAAACCTTTAAAATTTGATTAAGCCATACCGTAGAACATGAACGCGAGTACCACACCGATGATCGGCAATACCTCGATCAAACCTACACCGATAAACATTGTTGTTTGAAGAGTGGATTTTGCTTCCGGTTGACGGGCAATACCTTCCACCGTTTTGCTGATTACCATACCGTTACCAATACCTGCGCCAAACGCGCCCAGTCCTGCAACAATTGCTGCTGCGATTAATGCCATTGCTCCCATTTGTATATCCTCCTTAAAATGATAAATCGAATTTTTTATTGTTCAGCCTGGTGAAGAAATCTTCGTAGGGCTTGAAACTTAATGCTCGTCATGCGTCTCGATGCTCTGTGAAATGTACACCATCATCAAGATAACAAACACAAATGCCTGTATCGCGCCGATAAAGATACTAAAGCCTTGCCACACCATAAGTAGCGGAATCGCTGCAATAGCACCAAACACTTTGAATGTGGTCAGTTTCAGGATCGTTGCGATCAGTACCTCACCCGCGAAGATATTCGCGAATAGACGCATACCGTGTGTCAACAGCTTGGATGCCGTCTCAATCAAGTTGATTGGCAAGAACAAGGCGAATGGCTTGAAGTAATGCTGGAGATATCCTTTTGTGTTACGGAACAATCCAAGTCCATGAGATACAAGGAACGCTACGAGAGCAAGTCCCATCGTTACAGACAAGTCGGCTGTTGGTGATTTCCACCAGGCCAGTTCAACGTGTGGGTGTGCTTCAGGGTCCTTGGCATGCGCTTTTTCAAACGCCTCCACCGCTGTAACAATCGGCTTACCGAATACCTGTGCCTGATTAACATCTGTTACCTCAGATACAGCCACGAGCGGAAGGCCGAGCATGTTCCCTACAAAAATGAACATAATCATGGAAAGAGCGAGAGAGATAAAATGTTTACCTTTCTTCATATCCATTGTACTGGAAATCAGATTGCGGACGAATTCTACTGCCCACTCCATAAAATTTTGCAGCTTGCCGGGATTTTCAACGGATAATCTCCGTGTTGCCAGTACAGCAAAAATAAAAACAATTGCACCTGTAACTACCAGCATCAACAGGACCGATAGATCCAGTCGAAATCCGCCAAGCATAATAATTGGAGCTTCATGCATATTTTTCTCACCCCTTTCTCGACTTGAAAGCTGCAGCCCTTAACATCATTCTGCTCTGCGGGAATAGACAATCCCTATAATCAATAAGGAATATTGTGCAATGACGAGACCGCCTGCAACCGCATATGTATTGAAGTACTGCGGAAAGCGCATCGATATGAATATACCGAGCACAGCGAATGCCGCTCTTGTCAAAAATCCCAAGTTGACACGCTTCAAGTTACCTTCTGCCGCATCATCAGACATTTTCCTTACTTTGTAGCCCAGGTAAAATGCATTGATCCAGCTAACTCCTGTACCCAGGGCCAGTCCCAAAGCAATTGTCTCCACACGTGGCATAAAGGCCGCTGCGAGAAAACAAATCATAAGAAAGTACATGACGAAAACAGTCATCGATCTGCGGTATCTGGTTAGTTCACTCATCACTTTCCCCCATGATTTTTTTCGCGATAAAGTAGATGCTTACACCGCCTGCCGCAAGAAAAAAGAGAACGCTTACGGCGATCCATATTCCGTTACCTCCGATGGTCTTGTCCAACCAGGAGCCAGCGTAATACCCGGCAACAGCGAGAATGGCAATCTCGATCCCAAAAGCTGTCACGAGTCCCATTGCTTTCCATACATTATCGTCATGGTTACGGGATGAATTTGGTTTGTTCGAATCGGCCATTTTCCACGCCACCCTTGCAATCCCAGTTAATTTTACTGAATGATGAGAGCCTTTGTCAATTGAATGATTTTAGCGTTTTAAAGGGGGAAACGACGGGAATACAGACCCTCAAAGCCCATAAACCCGCGTAAACCGTACAGTTTAACTGTATGCTTGCCCTTTATAAATCCGTCAGAAAAAATGTATTATTTTTTGAATTTTCTGTGAAATGATTCCGGACGCTCACTATTTACACCGAAATGATGCAAAATCGCATTGACAATTCTTTCCGAAGCATGTCCATCACCGTATGGATTGGCAGCCTGGCTCATGCTTGCATATAGGGTTTTGTCTGTAAGCAGAGCTTTGGTCCGTTCATACACACGTTCCTCTTCGGTACCTACCAATTCCAGCGTTCCGGCTTCAATACCTTCCGGGCGTTCTGTTGTATCGCGCAATACGAGCACAGGCACACCAAACGAAGGTGCTTCTTCCTGCAAACCGCCTGAATCGGTCAAAATCAAGTGAGTGTGCGGGTAAAAGTTATGCAAATCCACTACGTCTAGTGGATCAATTAATTGAATACGGGGATGATTCCCCAAGATCGCGTGAGCCGGCTCCTTCACAGCAGGACTTGGATGCACCGGGTACACGATGGCAATATCTTCGAATTCGTCGGCAATCCGTTTGACGGCCTGGAAAATGTTGCGGTGAGGCTCGCCTTGAGATTCACGGCGATGAGCTGTCATCAGCACAAGGCGTTTGCCTTGGGCCCAATCAAGTACCGGGTGTGTGTAGTCCTCCCGTACAGTATATTGAAACACATCTGTTACCGTGTTGCCTGTGACGTACGTACTAGACTCCGATTTATTTTCTTTGGCAAGATTGGAAGAAGACCAATCCGTAGGCGCAAAGTGTAGATCAGCCAGTACTCCCGTCAGCTGACGGTTCATCTCTTCCGGATATGGAGACAGCTTGTTCCACGTCCGCAGCCCCGCTTCCACATGTCCTACCTGAATCTGTTGCAAGAATGCTGCATAGCTCGCTACAAAGGTAGTTAATGTATCCCCGTGAACCAGTACAATATCCGGCTTAGCTTCGGCTAACACTGGCTCCAGACCGCCAAGCACACGAATTGTGATTTCATTCAATGTCTGACGGTCCTTCATCACATCCAGATCATAATCGGGATGAATGTCGAAAACTTCAAGTACCTGATCCAACATCTGGCGATGCTGCGCAGTTACGCAAACAATAGATTCAATAGACTCAGGGTGTTTCTGCAATTCCAAAATAAGCGGAGCCATCTTGATGGCTTCCGGACGCACCCCGAAGATCGTCATGACTTTAATTTTGTTGGACATTCGAGCAAGCCCCTTTTCTACTCCGCATGCAATATGCTTATTTAGTGCCGTATAGACGGTCTCCTGCATCTCCAAGCCCTGGAACGATATAACCATGATCATCCAGACGGTCGTCCAATGCTGCTACATAGATGTCCACATCGGGATGTGCATCTTGCACAGCTTTTACGCCTTCCGGTGCCGCAACCAGGTTCATCATCTTGATTTGGGTACAGCCACGTTTTTTGAGCACGTCAATAGCTGCAATTGCCGAACCACCGGTTGCCAGCATCGGATCAATTACAATCAATTGACGCTCTGTTACGTCTGTAGGCAGTTTGGTGTAGTATTCTACCGGTTGCAGTGTTTCCGGGTCACGGAACAGACCAACATGTCCAACTTTTGCCGCTGGCAACAATTTCACAACGCCATCCAGCATTCCGAGTCCTGCGCGCAGAATCGGCACCAGTCCGAGCATACGTCCAGAGATGACTTTACCTTGTGTTGCAGCTACAGGTGTCTGTACATCAATCGTTTCCAGTTCAACATCTCTTGTAATCTCATAAGCCATCAACGTTGCTACTTCATCCACCAATTCACGAAAATCTTTCGTATTCGTACGCATGTCGCGTATAAACGTCAGTTTGTGTTGAATCAAAGGGTGATCACATATTACTAATTTTCCCATCTAATTTGTCCCTCCGGTAAGTTCTTCATGTTCAGCATTTCCAAATATACCTAGCCGCCATTCATGGGCTCGATAAATCCTGTATATTATATCATCACCAACAACGAATTACACCATCAAAGGGCACCCAATCATTACAGATTACCGAATCCTATAAAAAACAGGACCGGAAAATGATCCATCCGGTCCTGTTTTGCTCTTGCTGTTATGTCATTGAGTATGTTCAAAAACGTGTAAACACTAATGATGCTCCGCAAACCGAATGACCTTCCGATCGCTGTTATCCCCAGGATTTTTTTGAACCACTTTAATAAGGGGTAAAATCCAGTGATAAAGGCGAGCGCTACGCTTCTTCAGGTTCTTTCGGTTTGCTCCGTCTGCGTGTGTACATTAAAAACACTCAAATACAAACAGCATGAGCAAAGTTTTTTAGTATTTAAGATCTGTATAGAGCGGGAATTGGTCTGTCAGTGCAGTCACTTCTGCACGGGCTTCATCCAGCTTCGCTGTATCTTTTGGATTTTTCAGCGTTTTGGCAATGATCTTACCGATCGCTACCATAGCTTCTTCGTTCATGCCACGGGAAGTTGCAGCAGGTGTACCAATTCGAATACCACTCGTTACAAACGGGCTTGTAGGGTCGAATGGAATTGCATTTTTGTTCACGGTAATACCGATGGAATCAAGCACATGCTCAGCTTCCTTACCTGTGATGTTCACACTGCGTGTGTCGATCAGCATCAAGTGGTTATCTGTACCACCGGATACGATGTTCAATCCTTCAGCGATCAGTGTTTCAGCCAGAACCTGTGCGTTTTTCACGACATTCTCTGCATACGTTTTGAACGATGGTTGCAAAGCTTCACCGAATGCTACCGCTTTGGAAGCGATCACGTGCATCAGAGGTCCACCTTGGGAACCAGGGAATACGGCTTTATCAATCGCTGCTGCCCACGCTTTGCGGCACAGAATCATACCACCACGAGGTCCACGCAGCGTTTTGTGTGTAGTTGTTGTTACGAAATGCGCATGTGGAACCGGGTTTGGATGCAAACCAGCAGCAACCAATCCTGCGATGTGAGCCATGTCCACCATGAACAAAGCGCCAACATCATTGGCGATGGAAGCTAGCTTTTCAAAATCAATGGTACGCGGATATGCACTTGCACCTGCAACGATCAGACGAGGACGGTGTTTGAAAGCCGCTTTGCGTACTTCATCATAATCAATCAGGAATGTATCTTCCTGTACGCCGTATGCTACAAAGTTGTACAGCAAACCAGATGCGTTAACCGGGCTACCGTGTGTGAGGTGTCCACCATGGGCAAGGTTCATACCAAGTACAGTATCACCAGGTTTCAACGCTGCAAGATAAACTGCCATGTTCGCTTGTGCACCGGAGTGAGGTTGAACATTCACGTGTTCTGCTCCGAACAATTCTTTTGCACGATCACGCGCGATGTCTTCAACGATGTCCACATGCTCACAACCGCCATAGTAACGTTTACCTGGATATCCTTCAGCGTACTTGTTGGTCAGAACAGATCCCATTGCTTCGATTACTGCTTCACTTACGATGTTCTCGGATGCGATCAGTTCGATGTTGTTCTGTTGACGTTTCAGTTCAAGATTCATCGCTTCCAGTACTGCCGGGTCATTCTTGCGCAATTGTTCCATGATTAAATTCCTCCCAGTTATAAGTGAAGTTATAAAGCGAAACTAATGTTTACACGAAAACGGCGAGTGCAACACCAATCTGAAGAAACGAAGTGGTCGCCTTTATCACCGGATTTCCCCTTTAAATAGGGAATAAAAAAATCTGGGGATAACAGCGATCGGAAGATAGTGATGCAATCAAAGTCAGGAGTGTAACCCAATTAGTCTCGCTTTATATGTTAGTCACAAAATGTCGAATCTGGTTGTTCTTCCATACGATACACCGCGCGTTCGCCGCCAATCAACTTCGGACGGGTCAACGCTGTGGTAACACGAGCATCTCCAACATAGCGGAGCGCTGTACGATAAGGTACGGCTACATGCCGGAGATGCATCCCAATCATCGTCTCCCCAATGTCCAGGCCAGCATGGGCCTGCACATGTTCAGCCAGGCATGGATCGGTCAGCGAACGATATGCTGCGGATGCCATTGAACCTCCGGCCTTGGGCACGGGTATAGCACCAACCTCGGTCAATCCAAGACGAGTAAGCACAGAACGTTCCATTACCAGCGCACGATTCAGATGCTCACAACATTGGAATACCGTGTCAAAACCGAATTCCTCCTGCACCTCGCGTATACCCGCAAGAAGCTGCTGCGCCACTTCAATGGCACCACTCGTACCAATCCGAGCGCCTGCGACTTCACTTGTGCTTGTACCGATCACAACGATCTGTCCAGGTCCAAGCTGTCCGGCAAGCGCCAGTTCATGCAGAATAGACGCGGTCTGTTCCTGCAATCCGGGTTGTTCCGAATCTAACTCTATAGTCATCCTATTATCGCCTCCCGATAAAATCATGCCCGCTGTCTCTTGGTTGTCCTTCGTATTCTTGCACGGCATCTCAGGTACTATTATAGCGAATAATCAGATGAAAGACGAAAAAAAGAGCAGTCTGCGGGTAACGCAGAATTGCTCTTTTGCCCAGGCGACCGGCCGTTTGTTCCGGTGCTCCATCGTGGTTATGCCCACTTCGTCGCCAGTTACACCGGATCCCTGTTTTCCCCTTCATCATAAAACAACCCGCGGCTAAAATCAACGGTTAATTTACATCACGTGTCCTATTTCTATAACCTGCCTCGCAGGATCAGAATTATCCCAGCTTATCCAAAAGCCGGTCCAATGCCGTCCGAATCTCAGCTGCAGCTATATTGTAATCATCACGACTTCCCCCAAACGGATCGGAGATGTCGAAACTTGGAATTCGTTGTCTAATCTCAATGGCTCGCTCACGCTCCGATGCCAGGATCTCTTGGCCAAGGGCACGTTTCATCTCCAGCGTTGCAAACAGGCTGTCCAACTCCTGAACATCACTTAATACCTGTTCATCATCCTCCACATATTCTTTCAATGTATAGGTTTTGTGGACTGAATCGGGAAAAACCTGCATGACATGCTGCTTATGACTCCGTGTTAATGTAAGAACCAGATCGGCCCAACCTACCAGGTTAGAGCTAAGCTGTGTGGAATGAGGTGGACCTTCAACGTTATGATCTCTCAAAACCGCTTCAGCGTGGCGGGAAATCGGCATACCTGACGTTGCTGCCACACCTGCGGAACGAACTTCTACCTGAATGCCACGCTCCGATGCCAGTTTTCGCAAAAGCCCCTCTGCCATGGGGCTGCGGCACGTATTTCCTGTACATACGAATAAAATATGTTTCATTGTGTTAGCCTCCCCATTTTACATATGATGCGAATGATATGATATCTCAAGTTTTATTCTAAAACATAAACAAAAGTCCAAACGCAAGCAAGATTGCGCCACCAATTGCTTCGCCGTAATCCCCGAGATTCTGGCTTACCCGACGGCCTAATAGCAGACCCATAACCGACATCACCCCGCCACACACACCGAAAGCAAGTACGGTCAAGATCAGATCACTGCTAAACATCCCTAAGGAAACGCCAACGGAGAATGAATCCACACTTACGCTGAGGGAGAACAACACAACGCCGAGCAGGGAACGGTGGTCCACCAGCTTTGTATCGCCTTCACGGAATGCATTCAGAATCATATGAGCACCCAGCAAAACAAGCAATCCACCTGCCGCATACGTCGTAATGTCACCGAGCAGGGAGCTGACGTATTTGCCCATATACATGCCGATGAGCGGCATGATGATATGAAATAGAGCCGTTACAATACTGATTCGCAATACATCCCGCAGCCGAATGCCCTTCATGCCAATTCCGATCCCGAGTGAGAACGCATCGAGGCCAAGCGCAATAGCCATGATCAAAATGGTTACCAACTGCCCCACATGGGCAGACACATCCCACATCCCCATACCCCCAAGTCACGTAAAGGTTCTTGTACACGATATGCGGACAAGGACCTAAACATGACCGATGAAAGGCAAACGGCGACGGATCTCTGGTCAGATGCCGGCTTTATAGAATCTTGATTTTGTTTTGGAAAAAGAGTGATTACTCTCCTGACTGTATGATCAGGAGAGGTTAAGAGGGGCGCTGGTTGCCAACTTGTATGAGTTGGTTCCCCGCAGCCTTGAGCAGCCGATTCATGACGGCTGCTCCCAGCCCTTCGCGTGAGCAGGCTTCAGCCACAATATATGTGGCGCCTTGCTCATCGCAACTGCGCAGCGCGGCGTATAGCCGGCGCGCTGCTTCTTCCAGCTCGCTGGCGTCACCCAGCGAGAACACGGCATCGGCGCGGTACTGCTCCGCGTGCTCGGCGAACGCCAGCACAGCGGTGCGCTCTCCGCGCTGCGCCGCCTCTGCGAGGGCGGCGCTGATCCAGGCCGCCACCGCTGCGGGCGGCCCCTCTACCACGCACAGCGCCCCTGCGGGTGCGTAGTGCGTGTACTTCATGCCCGGCGAGCGCGGCGCCGGGCTGCCCACGCCATCGGCCCCCTCCGCGAGCAGCGCGGGGTCCGTGGCGACACGGGCGGCAACGGCGGACAGTTGTTCCGCCGTAATGCCGCCAGGGCGCAGGATGGTGACGGTACCGTCGTCACCGACCTGCACAACCGTGGACTCGACGCCCACCCCGGTGGGGCCGCCGTCCACAATGCCGCCGATGCGGCCATCCAGATCCTCGCGTACATGAGACGCGAGTGTCGGGCTTGGCCGCCCGGAGCGGTTGGCGCTTGGCGCAGCCACAGGGCATGCCGCCGCCGCGATTAACTGCAAGGCCACCGGATGGTCCGGCATGCGCACGGCCACCGTGTCCAGACCGGCGGTGACACGCGGGGACACCGCCCCCAGCCTAACCGGCAGCACCAGCGTCAATGGTCCCGGCCAGAAGGCCGCCATCAGCGCTTCCGCCGTTTCATTCACTTCCGTGACCAGAGTATCCAACTGGTCACGGTGCGCGATATGCACAATCAGTGGATTGTCGGAAGGTCGGCCTTTGGCGACAAATACAGCCTCCACGGCTGCTGTGCTACGCGCATCAGCACCCAAGCCATAGACCGTCTCGGTCGGAAAGGCCACCGTCTGACCTTGACGAATGCAGGCTGCGGCAGCCTGCAAGTCGGCGAGCGCCTGTTGATCGGCGCTCCCCTTTTTCACATCCAACATTTCAATATTACCCAATCCGTGATCGTTCTCAGCGCTCACCAAGACGCGTACATCCCACATCTCAGTGACCAGCTCTCCCGGAGCTTTCATATCACGTTCTTCTCTATCATCCCTCATCTCAGAGGTGTGTTGCACTGGTTCGTTTTCTCTGCTCATATATCATCATTCCTAAACTTCAAGTAGGTTAGTTCATATCCATATTCAATATAAGTAATTATAACATACCTGTCCCAACTCGGATGCCCTTCATACTTCGCCCGGAAATTCACCACTAATTCATATCAAAAGGGCAGCTCCCATAATCGAAGTCGCCCTTTATCATAGTATAAACTGGTTGTTATGCGAACAATCCAGTTACCCAACTCCACAGTTTCACAGCCATATCCCACAGAAAGAATCTTGCTTCCGGTGTATCTCCCTGCACAGATGCTTCTGCATCTCCTGGTTCAGCCGCTGCGGCTGATACCGTTGAAGGTTTCGCAAGTGCATCCCCGGTCCCTGCATCAATGAAGCACAACGGCGGGAACAACACACACCACCAGTTCTGACCTTTCCCTTCGCCCAGCGTAATCCGAACCGCTTCATAATCTCCGGCAGGATACACAGTGCCACCATATAGTTTGGTCGGGAACGGAACGGAACCCAGCTCCACCTGATACTCATAATTTAAACCGCGACTGGCCAACTCTTCTCCTACTCTATTCTCAATCTCGGACAAATGCTCACGAATAACCTTGCGCGCTTCATCCAGACTTTGCGGATTCTCCAGTTCGGCTACCCACTCGCCCATCTGAGCAACGACCGCATCCCGAATCTCGCGTTTCACCAATTGATCTCCCGGTGCATCCGAGTTTGCTAGAATACGCAAGCGAATCGATTGTTCTGGAATTGCTGTGGCCGCCACAGCTGCATCCGTTTTCTGACCTTCCCACATCATGATAATCAACATAAGACATACAATAATAAGTCCAATTTGCTTTACAATTCTTCTGCTCATTCCGTTCTCCCCCTCGGCTCTCTGATCACGCTACCTGCAACTCTCTCATGTCTATCAGTATGCCCGGTAGAGACGGAAGTAAACCTAGCATTTGCAATAAATCTACTAAATCGTTTCTATGATTCACACTTTCTCACCCATCATATTAAAAAGGTTGATCTGCACCTGGTACAGGGCAAATCAACCTCTTTATTCCTATGAACGATCACGTTATACGTCTCACCACTTTACTTTTCACTTACACCGACTCAACAGTTACACAGCACTTTTCTCTTTCTTGAGCATATTCCATAAACGTTCCGACAACCGAGGTTGCTGCTCCCCCATCAGAAGTTCATCCTCCTCTTCTTGCCCGTACAACTTAATGCTCATGACTACACCGATGCAAGCCATATTAATAAGCAAAGAGGTGCCGCCGTAACTGATGAACGGTAACGTAATACCTGTGAGTGGCATCAGTCCGAGGAACGCCCCCACGTTCTCAAACACCTGATACAATAACATTCCGATAATACCTACAATGATGACGGGTCCCGCGCGATCTCTGCATGCCAGAGCAATCAGCACCATGCGGTGGATCAGGATAAAGTACAACAGAATCAGTACGGATGCACCAACAAACCCAAACTCCTCTGCGATCACAACAAAAATGGAATCAGAATACGTATAGGGGACTCGTCCACTCTGAACGGATGTTCCTTGCAAATAACCTTTGCCGATGATGCCCCCTGAACCGATGGCTAAACCTGCATTTTTCGTATGCCAGGAAGCTTTGGAGGTAGCTTTTTCCGGTACAAGCCAAGGATCAATTCGCTCCGCCCAATGCTCACGTTTTATCTTTTCAAGAAAAGTGAATACTTCATCATGGTAGAAGGTATAAGCTTTGACAAAACCAAAGAACGCCACTCCCACAATCGCCAGTGCAATCAATGCGTGCTTCAGCCTCATATTTCCGATCCAGAATACCGCAGCCAGAATCACGACATACCCCAGCGCATTCCCCAAATCATTCTGAGCCATAACAAGGGCAAACGGAATAAACGCCCAACAGCCAATCGGCACAATATCTCTCCAAAATTTCAGCGTGCCTCGTTGTCTCTTCACGATCAAATGGGCGAGAAACAGAATCAGAATCATCTTGAACAGCTCTGCCGGTTGAAAAGAAAAGTTCTCGCCCAGCTTCAGCCAACCGTTGGCGTTATTGATTGAACTTCCCAGGACATTGGCCAGGATCAGTAGTATGATCCCCAAGCCATACAAATAAAACGCATATTTCACGTATAACTTGTAATTCACAAGCCCGATCACAAGCACCGCAATGAACCCGGCCACATAGAAATACATCGTTTTGACATGATGATTCGCCAGGTTGGCATCTGTCTGCGTTCCGCTATAAATCGCAAATACACTAATAATCATGAGCAACAGCATTACAAAAAGAATAACACCGTCCATCTTTTTCAACATTCTCAACATGACTCTGTCCATCCCCCTGAAATCTAGCATTCTATGATTTCCAATTGAACTCAATATTACCATTGTATATAATTGGATAATAAAATGGAAATCAGGGTCGTTTCAGGTTAAAAAACGAACTATTCAACGGCCTGAATTACGCCGTAAAAACAATAAAAACCCCAAAACATCCACCCAATGTAACTTGGGTTGGTCTGTTCCAGGGTTCTATAGTTATCTAGCTTATATACATAAATCTGACGTGCTATTTCACGGTTTGACTCAGAAACGTTATTGCTCCTGCTGGGATGGCTTGCGTCTTAGCAATTTCCTCACCAGATCCGTAATACTCGGTTGTTCCGCAGAGCCAAGAATATCCTCATTCTCTTCCGTGTGGACCTTAATACTCATCACAAGACCCATGCTGATCATGTTGATCATAATGGAGGTACCACCCGAACTGATAAACGGCAGCGTAATTCCTGTCAACGGCATCAGACCAATGAATGGACCAATATTAACAAAGATCTGGTAAAGCAGCATCGCTATGATCCCAACAATGAGATAAGGCCCCGCGCGATCCTTACACTCCAGTGCAATCAGCACCAGCCTGTGAATAAGGATAAAGTACAGGAGAAGCAGTACCGAGGCACCGATGAAACCAAATTCTTCCCCAATCTGCACAAAGATGGAGTCAGCATAGGCCAGCGGCACCCGATTTGACTGAATCGTCGTGCCTTCCATATAGCCTTTGCCTGTAATCCCACCAGAACCAATCGCAAGCTTTGCATTATACGTCTGCCAGAGTACATCTCTTGAGGTCAGCTCTGGTACAAGCCAAGGATCAAAACGATCCGCCCAGTGCGAACGTCCAATGTCATTCAGGAATTTAACAATCTCATCATGGTAATGAATATACGCCTGTGTACCACCGATAAAAGCAGCCACTGCGATCATAAAGCCAATGAGGGCATGCGTAAATTTAATGTTACCAATCCACAGTAGGCCCACAAGAATGACTACATAGCTTAATGCATTTCCCAAGTCATTTTGAAGCAATACGAGTAGTAACGGCGGCAGAACACAGAGTGTAATCGGGATAACATCACGTCCAAAATAGAGCGGACGGTTCTTCTTTCGGGCCAAAAAGGCCGATAAAAACACAATCAGGCATAACTTGAACAATTCAGCAGGCTGCAAACTGACCCCGAAGATGGACAGCCAACCTTTTGCACCATAATACTCCTTACCAAAGAACATAACGAATATGAGCAGGAGCATCCCCACGCCATAGATATATAAATAATTTTTGATTATGAATTTATAGTTGATCATCGACATCCCAAAAAAGACTACGAAGCCCAAAATATAAAAGATCACTGCGCTTTTCGGGAGTCCCTCCAGCTTTGGACGACCAAACGTTGTACTGTAAATCGATAAAATACTGATACCCATCAGAATAACGAGTATAAAGACAATAGAATAGTCTATTTTTTTAAATTTGTGCAGCATGTAATTATGTTCCCCCAAGCATTCAGAAATCTTCGGTATATCTCATTGTAGAGGATTTCACGGCAAAAAGAAAACCCGCGGAACCTTACATTTTCGTCACCTGTTCCGAAGTACGAACACCCAGGACATGCCGCTCGATTCCGGCAAGGTCCGGTACAATGATAATTTCCGGCCAATGTCCCGCCGATTCAAGCAGAGCTGCGATGTCGCGAGCCTGCCCTTGGCCCAGCTCAAAACCAATGATCTGCGGCGGCGCAGGCAACAACGCCAACTGCTCCAGCATGATACGGTACGGTGCAAGCCCGTCCGGACCGCCGTCCAATGCCATGCGCGGCTCATGATCGCGCACCTCTTGCTGTAACCCGGCGATATCCGCCGCCGGGATGTATGGCGGGTTGGACACCAGGATGTCCACCCGGGCCCCGGCGAACGGGGCCAGCAGATCGCCTTCACGGAAGTCGATCTGTACCCCGTTCGCGGCCGCGTTCCGCGCGGCCACTTGCAGGGCAGCCGCCGAGAGATCCCCGGCGCCAACCTGCCAGCGCGGGCGCAGTGAAGCCATCGTCACCGCGATGGCCCCACTGCCCGTGCCGATATCGACGGCGAGCGGAGCGCCGTCGGGAAACACGCGGTCGGCTTCGCGCAGCACAGCCTCGACCAACAGCTCGGTCTCCGGCCGCGGAATCAGCACGGCCGGCGTGACCTCGAACGGCAGCCCATAGAATTCCTGGCTGCCGATAATGTATTGCGCCGGCTCACCCGCAGCCTTGCGCGTGACGGCGTCCTCCCAGCGGCTGCGATGCTCGCTGGGAAAAGGCTCCGGCTGCATCATGTAATACGCGGCGCCATAAACGCCGAGTACATGTTCCAACAGCAGCCGGGCATTGTTTTGCGGCTCGTACACGCCGCACTTCTCCAAAAAAGAGGAAGCCTCCACGAAGGCTTCCCGACAGCTCTGTTCCGGCGTCATGACAAACTGCGCGCGGGTCACAGATTATTCTCCTCTATCCATCAACTCGGTCTGCTGAGCAATCGTCAGTGCAGACAAGATATCTTCAATCTCCCCGTTCATGATCTGATCCAGCTTGTGCATCGTCAGACCGATACGGTGATCCGTCACACGGCTTTGCGGGAAGTTGTACGTACGAATACGCTCACTACGGTCGCCCGTTCCCACTTTGCTCTTCCGCTCAACAGAGATCTTCGCTTCCTCTTCCATACGTTTCATATCGAAGATACGTGTACGCAGAACCTGCAACGCTTTTTCCTTGTTGGAGTTCTGTGATTTTCCATCCTGACATGTCGCCACAATTCCCGTTGGAACGTGCGTTACCCGTACTGCGGATTTCGTGGTATTAACCGATTGTCCACCGGCACCACTGGAACAGAACGTATCAACACGGATGTCTTTGTCATGAATTTCGATATCGAAATCTTCGGCTTCAGGCATAACCGCAACCGTTGAAGTTGACGTATGAATACGTCCGCCGGATTCAGTTGTTGGAATACGCTGCACACGGTGTGCGCCGCTTTCGTATTTCATTTTGCTGTAAGCGCCACGTCCGTTGATCAGGAAAACAACCTCTTTGAACCCACCGAGATCATTTGTGTTAACGTCCATCAGCTCTACACGCCAGCCTTGTGCATCTGCATAACGTGTGTACATCCGATACAGATCTGCTGCAAACAACGCTGCCTCATCTCCACCAGCTGCTCCGCGAATCTCAACAATAACGTTTTTGTCGTCATTCGGATCTTTTGGCAGCATGAGTACACGAATCAATTCGTCCAGTTCCTTCTGGCGAGTGCTTAGTTCGTCAATTTCCATTTTGACCATTTCACGCATCTCATCATCCAGTTTCTCACCCTGCATTTCCTTTGCAGCTTCGAGATCCTGACTTACCTGTTTGTATTCATTGTACGCTTCATAAGTCGGTTGCAGATCAGATTGTTCTTTGGAATATTCCCGCAACTTTTTGTTGTCACTTGCCACATCCGGGTCACACAAAAGCTCGCTCAACTTGTCATAACGGTCGGCTAACGCCTGTAATTTATCCAACATGTATAGTCACCTCACACATTATTTTGTCCATGCAAATATCGTTTTTAATAATTATTTCGGTTTAATTATTCATAACATCTATAATCTATATTCCACAACGCACAGGATTCTCACCGAATCCCCTGACCGCAGCATGTATTCACATTCCTGTATGATCGACGTATAACATCGCTACAACGTCATCAAATCCTTTACTTTTAAAGTGAAATCAAGAAATCGCGTACCCTGTATGAAACTCGCTTATGCTCATCTGTTACAGCGCGAATTTTAACGTGGTATACGACTCTTAATTATAGCATATTCTTATGGTTCTGAATAGTAACTGTTCCGCAGGCGGATGAACTAATTTTTAGTGCTGCGAAATACAAAATGAAATTGTTGTTCGATGTTGTTCCGAAATGTAAAATAAACAAAAGCCACGATGCGCTAACATCGTGACTTCTCTAACAAAGGCCGGTGGGCGACCACGGCGAATTTCAATCAAATGAATGAAGAACCACCGGATTGCAAGGCGACCAACCTAATCCCGGTGGTTTTTCTTGTTCCTCATCTGCAAAACTCTAAGTCAAAGACCCCACGAACTTCACGAGAAGGTCGTAGGGTCATGTTATTGAATCTACATATAAAGGTGTAACAACCTACACGTTGAAACGGAAGTGCATAACGTCGCCGTCATTTACAACGTACTCTTTACCTTCAAGACGAAGTTGTCCGCGCTCTTTGGCACCGTTCATGGAACCCGCTGCAACCAGATCGTCGTAGGAAACAACTTCTGCACGGATGAATCCGCGCTCGAAGTCCGTGTGGATAACACCCGCTGCGCCTGGCGCTTTGGTGCCTTTACGGATTGTCCACGCACGAACTTCCTGCACACCTGCTGTGAAGTATGTGTACAGACCGAGCAATTTGTAAGCTGCTTTGATCAACAGGTTCAGACCGGAATCCTCAATACCGAGCTCTTCCAGGAACATTTGTTTATCTTCGCCTTCCAGCTCAGAGATCTCTTCTTCAACCTTCGCACTGATCGGCACCACTTCTGCGTTTTCAGCAGCTGCGAATTCTCTTACTTTTTGCACGTAAGCATTGTTCGCCACGTCGCCGATTTCGTCCTCAGCTACATTGGCTGCGTACAGAACAGGCTTCAGGGTAAGCAAGTGCAGATCGCGCACGATCAGAAGCTCATCATCCGTAAGTTCCATGCTGCGTGCCGGCTTGTCATCGTACAGAACAGCCTTCACTCTCTCCAATACTTCTACTTCTTGAGAGGCAGTCTTGTTGCCGCCCTTCATGTTTTTCTTGGAGCGATCGATTTTCTTCTCAACACTCTCGATATCGGCCAGGATCAGCTCCAGATTGATCGTCTGGATGTCGCTCACCGGGTCAATTTTACCATCGACGTGTGTAATGTTCTCATCTACAAAGCAACGTACCACGTGTACAATCGCATCTACCTCACGAATGTGGGCAAGGAACTTGTTACCGAGACCTTCGCCTTTGCTCGCACCGCGAACAAGACCAGCGATATCTACAAACTCAAACGCCGTTGGTACTGTTTTCTTAGGTACAACGAGTTCTGTCAGTTTGTCCAAACGCTCATCTGGTACTTCAACGATCCCCACGTTAGGGTCAATCGTACAGAACGGATAGTTTGCCGATTCGGCACCTGCTTGTGTAATAGCGTTAAACAACGTAGATTTTCCGACGTTCGGAAGCCCTACAATTCCTGCTTTCAAAGCCATGTATATGACAACTCCTCATTGATTACTTGTTCGGTATGGATAATCCTATACATTATATATGACAAACCTCAAGGCATCAAGGAACTTCGCCAATTCGACCAGAGTCCCATACGCTTCCCGATATCCCCGTTTACTGCGGATAATTCGTTTTGCGCAGATCTTGAGTTTTGCCTAGAATATCCGCTATTAGGCTTACCCTTTGATTTCCTTATACATCGTCAGATCCGTTACCTCATATCCCATCTTGCGATACAGGCTGCTCGCCCGCACATTATGTCCAAACACATGCAAACCAATGCGATCCACGCCAAGACTCAAGGCCGTCTGTTCAAGCGCCTGCATTGTCTCTGTTCCGTATCCCTTACCACGATGCGCTTCTTCAACCACAATATCCAGCAAAAAAGCATCCTTCCCGCGGCGATTATCCGTGATATTAAACCAGATATACCCCACATTTCCGTCCACAGGATGCACCAGATTGTAGAGATACGCTCCCGGTGTATTCAAGCCTTCTGGCAGATAACGTTCATAAGATTCCTCCGCCAGTTGCTGTGCCTCTTCCTCAGCCCAGGTACCCGCTTCTACTTTTTCCTGTGCAAAATCCTTAATCGATCGAATGCAAAAACTCGTATAATCTTCCTGATTCATTGGAGAAAGTTTCAACTTTTTCCCCTCCTTATTTCGAGTGATCTTAATTATGTATGATCTCTGTGCAATCCTTTTTGCACTACTAGTATCTTATTGTATCCTGTTCTCCCGCTTAGCGCATGAAGTTATTCTGACGATTCGAGCTTCAATTTCATATTTATCCATTTTATTTATAACTTTTGATCTCTTCCCATCGTTTATACCTCATGAAGGAAAGGAGTGGATCATATTGAACACACGTCGCCGATTCTCCAAAAAGAAAATGATTATCTTATCCGCTATCATACTCGGAATCTCCATCGTCGCTTTTATGAGCTTTCTGAATGCAATCGATCCCTTTCGCCACTTAAGGATCACGATCCACAATCAGTCCGACTATGACCTCACCAATATTCAGGCTAGCCTAGTCCAAGGCGACAACTCGTTTAACAACAACAACAATGAGAGTGGCTCCACCTACGTATTCGATAAGGATATTCCCAGCGGAGCAAACGTGAAATTCGCCCCGCAACTGAAACTTTCCGGGGAGGGCGTCGTCTCCTTGGCGTTCACAGACAGTCGCGGAAAAACCTATAATAAAATGGTTTGCGGTTATACGGAATACTTGTCCGGCAATTCCTACGTTACTGTAACCAATGAGAATGTCACTGTGAAAGAGGAATGTATGTAGATCAAAGGGGGCCTTTCCAGTCAAGTTCGTTCCTTGGTTCTATAGTATTTGAGTAATCTGCATACATCCAAAGAGAGGCGATTAATCAGCTACAATGTACCTCATACCAATAAATAAGTTTACACACCAAAAGTAGCTTCATAATTCAGAAGCTACTTTTGGTGTTCTAGATGTATAAGATATCATTTCTCCCCAAAGGTTACGGACCTTTTTTTAAAAATTTTCCCCAATAAAACACCCACAATACTACTCACATAAACTATCACAATACTCACTAAGGCAAAAACAAGATTAGCTGGTAGCTCTAAGAAATACCTTATTCCGTAAACCGGGCCTGCCCAAATAATAGTCGCAGGAATAAATATAATTGCCGAATTCGCAAAATATCCTATAGTAAGTAAAATTACACCTGCTAACCAATACAAAGTGGAGAGCAATGCATATTCTTTGTATTTGTCACTTTGCATTATGCCATAAACAAACCATACAAGGATAAAGAGTATCGATGCTGCCGCTTGAAAGATACTCGGAGTATGCCCTTTCAAATATGAACTAAAATTAATAATTGTGAAAGGAACAACGATCAGAAGCATTAGAAGTAAATGTTTATATTTTCCCATTATATCGCTGTCAGGTAGTTCACTTGTTTTTTAGGAGTGATCAGAGTTCCACTGTGCTGTTCCCTGATCCAAAAATCATTTTTAGTGACATCCCATTGAGTATCGTTTCCATATACTCTAAAACTGTACCATTCATAAATATATTCAATAACACCATCACACCGTATAGAACTCACTTCATCATACTTAACATATGTACTTGCGCTACCAGTACTATAATATACCTGGTAACCTAAGTTATAAGAAATATTTTGTGTACGCAGATTTCTGCCCATAGCAACAAACAAATCTCTCTGAGCTGAAGAGGGGGCAGTATTTGGTCTATATGTCCCTTTGAAATTATTACCATCAATGAAGTTAGACCAAGTGTCCCATTGTACACTTTTTCCGGTTCCTGGAGCATGCAGAATAGGAAGACCATAGTTTGATGCAGGTTCATCCCATAATCCTGCATGCCAGTCAAATCCAAAAAACACTCCATCTCTATAGGCAGCATACCCTTGATTTCCAGTAGCTGCATCAGCTGTTCCACCTCCAGTATATGAAGTCCCTAAGAGAACTATAGCAAATAGAATTAGAGATAGCTTTCTGCTAATTGTTTTCATTTTATAATCAGCCTCTCTTTCATATATTTTCATTCAGCCCATTTATAATTTCCGCTGATGCCTTCCTTTTGAGCCACAATGATGACTTCTTCGCTCCGCTTTTTCAAATCTGGATCACTAATACTTGAAGTTACTTCACTAAGAGGTTCAACCAAGTCCACAATCGGTAGTATTTCTAACGCAGAAACTACGAATCTAATTTCGTCTTCTGTCGGATTCCCTGTAAGTATCTCTTTTAGAGTGATAAAGTTTTGATCGACCGCAAAAGCTTTAAGTTCCTGTTCGACCAAATCACTTTCGATAATTTGTGTAATAGCCTTTTGACTTCCGATCTCGGAAATGGCGAAAATTGCAGAATCTTTAAGAACTTCATCATTACTTGATTTTATAATTTTAAAACTGGTGTCAATGAAATCAGCTTCTAGATCCACTGTATTTTTTTGAAGGGTAGACTGACTTTCATTTTTAAGATACTTTGCTGTAGCTCTTAACGCAGCAGAAATTTTATTTGGAGATTGCTCTTCAATATTAGACAAAATGCTCTCTGAAATTCCATATGCCTCGCTTACATTGATATTACTTAAACGTTTCAAACCATTAAATGCAAGAATATCATCGTCTTCATGAATAATATCTTTTAATAACCCCACATCATCTAAAGTGAAATCTGCTGTAGCAACAATTCTCGATTTCACTTGTGCATCAATACCATCTTGAAGAAGAATTTGTTTTAATTCCCCACCATCTTTATTTTGTTCATGTTTAAGCACATACAAATCCACTAGCGCTTCACGTGTAATGACTGTCTTTGTATTATCGGCAACCATCTTAAGAATATCTTCATCTTTCAACTGATCTTTTCTTTCGAAAAGCGCCGATACAAAAGGAATGAGGGTATTAATCTCATTTTGACCCACACTATTGTTCTTAGCCAGTGTTGAAGGTTGACCCACTGTAGCAGCCAAGTTATCAATTTCATCAATTAATTGTTCATTACTCATATTGTTGATATTATTTTGCAGAACCGCCTCATCCTCCACTAGATGCTTCTGTAGGACATTTCCTAAATTCGCACCAGCAACACCTACGGATAAGAATAGTGCGAGACAAGCAGAAGATCCAATTAACATTAACTTCTTCTTATTCATGTTAAAATCACTCCTCCATTATTGATATTCCAAAAAATTTCTACCATAAAAAATAGTTAATCCTTGTAATGAATGTTCTTCCTCCTTTCAATAAAGCTAATCTCATTGTTGTTACTAATATAGAGACTCCAGTTTATCTCCTCATCTAACGTTTTTTTCATCAAAAAAAATCCATAATTATGTATTTTATGAATTAATCCGCTTATATTATCCTTATATATGCTATAACATTAAGGATGACCTTTGTTTTCTTTCATTAACTAAAATATGTAAGAAAGGATTGGGGTATCTTGGATTTGAATTATCTTTTCCACCAAAGTTATTACGACCTTCCCCCTCCGTTACAAAAATCAGTCTATCGTTCATTTTATAATTTGGTGCATCAAGATATTACATATTTGTTAGGCGGAGACCATGTTTTAACGGAGGATGTCATTCAAGAAAGCTTCCTGAGAGTCATTTCCAATGTCAATAAGTATAAAATTGATAACTCCAAAGCTTGGTTAAGACAAGTTACTCGTAACTGCGCTCTGGATTACTTAAGAAAAACAAAATTAGATCGTCAGTCAATAGACATAGCTAGCTTATTTGAAGATAATAAGACGCTTGCAGTACAGCAAATTAGTGTTGCTCTTGAAGTCGAAAAAAAGCTGCGATATGAAGCGCTACGAACTGCCATTACAGAGTTAAAACAGGACTATCAAACCATTATCACCCTTTTTTATATTAAGGAAATGTCTTACAAAGAGATAGCTAGACTGCTGGGTCATTCCGAGCAAGCCATAAGTCAGAAGTTGGCGCGAGCACGAAAAAAGTTACATCATCAATTTCTAAAAAAGTGGGTTGAAAATTAAAAAACACACTCCAAAGGGAGTGTGTTTTAATGCGCAACCTGAATATGATAATAGCTATCAATTCAAGCATGTGCCAACGGGAATAGATTGTTCCTTATATAAGACAAAACATTACATCTTTTCATAATTCAAAATTTTATCTAACGCCGCTCCACCAGTCGCTCCGTCTGCTTCAAATCCTCAATCTGACCTGCACCAATGCCAAACATGACAGTACGAAGTTCAAACTCAACCTGTTCCAGCCGCTCATTCAGCGCATCATCGGAAGCTACTGCGGATTCGAGAAGAGATCGGCCAAAACCAGCCAGGTCCGCCCCGAGCGCGAGGGCTTTGGCCGCATCCACGCCAGTGTACAGTCCACCGCTGCCAATCAGGGCACCAGTAGGATTCAGCGCTCGTACTTCCTGAATACACTCCGCTGTGGGAATACCCCAGTCGGCAAAAGCTTCCGCTGCCGCCCGGCGTACCGGGTTATTGTTGCGGTACTTCTCCACCTGTACCCAGCTTGTACCTCCAGCCCCGGCTACATCGATAAACGCGACACCTGCTTCATATAAGCGTTGAGCCGTCACACCATCGATGCCAAAACCTACTTCTTTTACGCCAACAGGCACGTCTAGCTCACGACACAAGTTTTCAATCCGTTGAAATAATCCACTGAAGTTAGTATTGCCCTCCGGCTGAAAGACTTCCTGCAACGTGTTCAGGTGAAGGACGAGCATGTCCGCACCCGCAATATCTACGGCACGTTGGAAATCAGCCGTGGTGAAGCCATAGTTCAGCTGTACCGCACCCAGGTTGGCAATGACCGGGATGTCTGGTGCCCAACGGCGGACATCGAAGGTACTTGCCAGTTCCGGCTGCTCCACGGCAGCCCGGATTGAACCTACGCCGAGCGCCCAGCCTCTGGCGTTTGCTACTCGAGCGAGGCGCTCATTGATGGCGCCCGTTGTTTTGCTTCCACCCGTCATCGAACTGATGAGCAAGGGTGTACGTACTTTTTTACCAATAAACGAAGTCTCCAGATGCACCTCTTCAAAATCCAGTTCCGGCAGTGGATGATGGCGAAACGCATACCGCTCCATACCGCTGGTTACCCCTTCTCCTGCCACATTCTCCTCAAGACAGAGGCGCACGTGCTCTAGCTTCCGTTCTCCCGTAGCCACTTCGGGAAGCAGCCGTTCGCCGGCTCGCTCTTGTTCATTCATGATGAGACCTCCTATGTGAGAATCGTGCGGATCGACAGGATAACCTGCCTGTTCCTAGCTTTTATGTATATACGTCTTTTGCAAAAGACAAAAACATTAATCCTATAAGCATTACAGCTCAGCAGTTTAACTCTATCCAGTATAACGTTCCAAACCGGCTATTGAAAGGATGCCCCGACACCAAATGTCTCACTTAAATCCCGGAGCACCACTATCTCATACCTACTCAACAGCACGGATCATCCGTAGCAGCTTCAAAGTTAATTAGCAGAGACGATACACACGCACATGGATCAACAAAACACATTTTCACTCCATCATCTGCACAACAAACTTATCTCAAGATTTCCGATGCCAATTGCTCACCAACAAGCTGTCCGGACAATGTCACTATCGGGGTTCCGCCGCCTGGATGTGTCGTTCCGCCTACGTACCAGAGACCTTGTACATCTTTGCTTCGGTTGCCCGGTCGCATAAAGGTCTGCTTCACCGAATTGGACGAGATGCCGTAGATCGAACCTTGATGCGCCAAAGTATCCCGTTCAATATCTCGCGGTGTGTACCGGATCAGCACATCGGATTCATTCAACCCGGTGATTCCCCGTCCTGCCAACTGTTCCAGCACAAACGCTCCATAACGTTCCGTCTGTTGCTCCCAATTCCATGAATCCGACAAGTAGGGAGCATTGACCAGAATGAACAGGTTACTGGCTCCCGCCGGAGCCATGCCCGCTTCCGAATAACCGGAATAACAGATGTAAATCGTCGGATCTTCGGGCATTTTACGGTCACGGAAAATATGGTCAAACTCCGGTTCATACCGTTCCGGGAAAAAAACCGTATGATGCAGCAGTGCATCATATTGCCTTCGCACACCTGCCAGCGTCACAAATCCCGAGATGGATGGTTCATATTTCTGTATGCGGGCATCGCTCATCTCTTTCCGATGTTCCGGTGCGAGCAGCAGTCGATTCACGCTTAGCACATCTCCATTCGCAACCACTTGATCTGCTTCGCGGAAGCCTTGATCCGTATCCACGCCAGCCACTTTTCCATTCCGAACAACAATCTGCCGGACCTCTGTGCCGGTAATGATCTGTACACCTTTTTCCCGTGCCAGCCGGGTCATTCCTTCGATCAGTTGATAGGTTCCACCTTTAACCCCGTAGATGCCCACCTCTGCTTCCACATGACCCATCATGGCAAAGATGGAAGGCGATTGATACGGCGATGATCCCACATAGGTCGCGTACCGTCCGAACATAGCGAGCGTATGCGGATGTTGGAAATACGAGCGTAGCAGCTTATCCAGCTTCACCGTTGGCCGCACGCGGAGCAGGCTGCGCAGCATTTGGAGATTGTATTTGTCAAAAGGAGACAGCAGCAACTTACCCAGAAAATGACGATTGGCTTCCGCATACAGTGCAGCAGACTCATCCATAAATGCATCATAACGAGCCGCATCCTCCGGACTGTACGCTGCGATCTGCTCCTTCATCCACCCGCGATTGCCTGACAAATCTACCACTGTGCCATCTGCAAATACATTACGCGTGCGCGGCTCTAGCTCATATAACTGTACGTAATCTTCCATTGCTACACCCGCATGGTCGAAGACTGAACGAAAGGTCGATGGCATCGTGATTGTGCTCGGTCCCCGGTCAAAATGATACCCGTCCCGCTCAAAATGCTGTAGCTTGCCACCTACGTGTTGCTGCCGTTCCAGAATGGTCACCTGCACACCTTGTGAAGCCAGTCGTATTGCACACGACAGACCTCCAAATCCTGCACCGATTATAATGACGTTACCTCTCAACTGTACCGCCTACCTTTCCATACATACCCCTTGCCGGAGCGGCCTGCCTGCCAGGAAGCGAATCCGATGGCAATGACACAGGCCATGCTGACCGGTTGCAGAAGGGCAAGCCACCAGGGTTGTCCGCCAGCATGATCCGCTACTCTTTTTACAGCCATACCTAATAATGTTCCTAACAATCCATACAGAATGGACATCGAACTGCCCATAAGGAGTCCAATAATCAATCCTAGTGGAGGCACAATATACATCAGTGTATACATTAACATCGTGCCAAGCAGCAGCACGTCTTTGCGCCCCATACCTTCGTACATGTTTTTCTTATATCCGTTCCATACTTCTGCCCCGTTCTGATACATACGGGTATTTGTTACATCATGCACATCGGTCAGCATCACCGGATGACCTGCACGCTTGACTGCTTTGGCGAGACTCATATCATCCACCAGATGTGCCTGAATGGCAGCATGACCACCGGAAGCTTCGTAACTGGAGCGATGAATCAGCAAAAAAGCCCCCGTAGCGGCCACAAACATCGGACTGGATGATCTACGTATCATGAAAATGGGCAGATGACTGATGATGGTGAAGACCATCATCGGTACAACAAGCTTTTCCATCCACGTCTTTGTTACCTGATAAGGAAAACCGGTTACCAGCCCCCCGCTCTGCTCACACCCTGCCGCAAGAGTCTGCCGAATGGCACTTGGCTCCAGACGCACATCCGCATCCACGAACATATACCATTCTCCCTTGGCCTCCTGAACCAGCCTGTGACACGCATGGGATTTCCCCATCCAGCCTTCGGGAAGATCAACGCCATGCAGCAAACGCACACGCGTATCACGATCCGCAATCGCTTGTACCATGGCCGCTGTCTCATCTTCGGAGCGATCATCCAGCACCAATACTTCCATCCGGAATCCTGACGTATCGCTCGCGAGCACACTTTCCAGACATCCTTCGATATGTAGTCTTTCATTTCTGGCTGGAATCAGCACCGAGACCAGCAGGTCTGGTGGTTGTATTGAGTCTGCTCGGAATGAACGCACTTTGGGCAGACAGGAGACGTTCCATAGAGCGAACAGCAACTGTATGCCCAATATGCAGGTAAGCACAATCCAGAAGATTTCAGATGCATTCATGCTAACGGTTCACCCGCTTTCGTGCCGCATCGTATTTTTCACTTGTCGAACGTACATGACGAATCAGTGGAATCGCATCTGGCAAACTTCCCTGCCCCATCCGTATAAGCTCTGATCTATGATCGTCTAACTGCTGTTCCAGCACATGGCCGAGTCTGGAGGCAATCTCTTCACTCTTCAACGCCTTCCAGTCTTCCATCACAGCTGGGCCCGCCTGCATCGATATTTCCGGTAAATCATGCTGGACCATCCCATGACACAAGGTTACCGGTACGGCGATGGCATTCGGAGAACGACGAAGCAACAATCCGATGCCTGGACGGAACTGAATTGGTCTGGCCTCCTGATGCAGAATTTCTCCTTGGGGAAAAATCCAGACCCTTTTACCTGAATCCAATAATTCACTGGTGTACTGTAGAGAGGTCCGAATACCGGACGCACTCTCCTTATTGATCGAATACGCACCCAATTTACGAAAAAAAGCATACTGCTGAAGCTGTTGCTCCTCCATCATCACATAATGATCACCCCGCGATGTCTGCCTGGCCGCATGATAGAGCAGCAGACCATCCCACCAGGAGCTGTGATTCATGAAATAGATCACCGGACGAGTCGCTTCAATCGGGGAGTTGTCCCTGATGTCCACCTGTGGGTCCAGTGACCCTGTGAGCGTGAAGGAGCGGAAGCGCCGACGTAGCAGATAATAGTGATTGTATAAGGCAAAAATACGATTAAACGGTTTTGATTTTACGGCGCGAATCATAGAGCCAGCTCCCTTCGGCAAGAAGCACACCAGCAATGGCGATGATAAAACTGCCTGTAATCCCTTCCTTTAGAGCAAGCAGGCCGAACAGAAGAATAAACAGCTGATACAACCATTTTGCACGCAGCAATGAGCTACGGTCATTAGGCATGGCCGGAAGGAAAAGGGATAAGAATGCACCCATGATAAACCAGCTTATGTAATTGGTCCACGGAACACCGTAGAATCCACCTGGGGCTTGCCACTCCCAGAATCCTCTTGCATGCGCAACAGGGTCGAGCACCAGATCAAGTACAATCGCCCAGAACCCGGTCTTCACTGCTCGAAGCAATTTGCCAGTCCACGTTGAACCACCGCCACTTAACAGCGCCGAGTTACCCACCACTGCGATCCAGGCGAAACCCAGCGTAACTGGCACACTGAACAGATGAATCCCGAAGAAGTCTGAGTAAGCATACTCACCAAAGGGCCAATGCGTATGCACTCCTACCCACTCTACGCCCATACCTCCAAGCCAGATAATCACAGAGGATATCCAGAGTCCGGGTTTCAGCCAGATGACTGACTGGTCGGACAGGCCTGTCCGATTACGCCCTTGATAGATCAGATCCAGCACATACAATGCGTAGAAGATTAGAAATAAACCATTCGAAAAAGATAATACGTCAGGCACACCGATCGTTAGCATCAAGGTTGCTCCAATGACATACCACGCCCAGTAAAGCCACTGGATCATCAGGATACCGCCGTTCGGGAGGCTTGATAGGCCAGCATCGGGTAACGTTTCACAATCGCACCCAGCATCTCCAGTTTCAATTCATCGCTAACATATGCCCGTTTGGTATATACGTCATAATCGTTGCGTTCAACCGCGTGTAGAATGGTGGAGTAAAAGGCTGCTGCCAGCTCGATGGAAAACGCACTTTCCGTTGGGTACGTATCCAGACGATCCATGCCAATACGGAACCAGTTCAATGCTGCAGCTTTTAATTCATGAACAATGGCAATAAAGCGTTCGTCCACAACCCCGTCTTCAAAGTCCTGCTCGGTGTAACCATGCTTCTCCATGATCTCCAGCGGAACATACCGACGCACTCTGGCCCGATCTTCACCAACATCCCGAATAATATTAACGATCTGCATCCCTTTACCCAAAGCAATCCCGTTCACGGCTACTTCCGCGCCGTTATCATCCCGCAATACAGGCAACAACATCTCGCCTACGGTTCCGGCCACCAGATAACAATAATGCTCCAGTTCCTGCATCGTTGTATAATGCGTTACTTTAAGATCTGTGAGTTGCCCTTCCATCTGACGGAAAAATGGCCCCTTATCCAGATGAGGGAAACTGCTGAACAACCATCTCAGTGCTGGCCAGATAAAGTGTCCTTCCGCATCGTCTAGCCGATCAAACAAATCATTGATCTCGTGAATCGTATATGGCGAATGTTCCGGCTCGTCTACACTGTCATCAATCATGCGGCAGAAGGCATAAATGACATATACCGCTTCCCGACGTGGACTTGGCAGCCCTCTAAAGGCCTGATAAAAAGAGGAAGAACCCTTTTGCATCAACTCTTCACACCTGCTCAAAATCGCTTCATTCATGTTCCCATCTCCTTCATGAGTTGATTGACGGCCATCCGTGCACTCTGCATTACAATCGGCACTCCGCCACCTGGATGTACAGATGCTCCTGCGGCATATAATCCCTTTATATTAGGGAATGGTTTGGGTTGCGGTCGGTATACACCGGACTGGAATAATACAGGTGCTATACCAAAGCTTCCGCCCCCATAGAGCCCGTCTCGCTCTGCGTCAGCGGGTGTACGTACCTTTTTCCACTTGATCGCTGCACGAAGTCCCGGGAATCCACGTTGCTCCGCTTCTTCCAGTACCCGTTCTGCCAATGCTTCACTCTCCTGATCCCAGTCGACACCTTCGGCATCTGGTACGGGAATGAGGAAATATAATACACTCTGTCCTTGAGGCGCTGCAGTTTCATCCAATGCGACCGGATTAAATACGTAAAATGAGGACTTTGCCGGAATGCGTCGCTGATTGAACACTTCCTGCAAACTGCCTTCAAGACTCGGTGGCAGGAAGAACTGGTGCGTCGTTGCATCTTCCCAGGTTTTGTCCACGCCCACATAGAGCAATACACATCCGGAAGAGGGACGATACGGTTTTCTTTTACGTGCTACCTCTGGTGATTGTCCAAGCAAACCTGATAGATGGGGGAAATCACCATTGTAGATAACTGCATCCACATTTTCTGCGCCTGCTGCCGTTTCTATACCTTCACACACACCATTTTTAATCTTGAGTCCGGTCACTTCCGAATTCAGCACGACACGTCCACCACGTGATATCAGTTCCTGTTCCAGAATGGCCGGCAATGCTGCATATCCACCTTTGACCATCCAGATACCATATTCATGCTCTGCGTAAGGCAAAAGGGAGTAAATGCCTGGCGTCCCAAACGGTGATCCACCGATGTATAGACTTTGCAGAGAGTAAGCGTCGAGCAATTCCTCATGGTGAAAATAATCGCCTACCGCTTTCCGGACACTTTTGTGTGCACGCAATCTGCCCATGAGGGACATGAGCGAAGGGGTGAAGAAATCCCTTTTGCGCGGAAAAGCCCTTTCCAGAAACGCTGCCCGGCCTGCCGGAAACAACGTGTCCATATCTTTCATGAACCGTGTGAATCCTCGGCTCTCTCCAGGGAACAAACGTTCAATCTCCGCCGTCTGCTCTTCACGTGAGGTCATCTTGGTCATGACACGACCACTGTGGTAGTGGACTCTGTATAACGGATCACAGCGAAGCAGCTCAATCTTCGAACGATCTACGCCTGCTTCCTCCAGTATGCCAAGTAACATCTCCGGCAGCAGTACGATGGTTGGCCCCTGATCGATCCGATACTCACCTTCCTGCTCATATCCAATGCGTCCGCCAACGCGGGAACCCCGTTCATACACGGTGACATCCCAGCCTTGACGGTTCAATAACAGTGCCGAAGTGAGTCCGCCAATCCCTGCGCCTACAATAGCGGCCCGCTTCATGAATGCCCTCTGGCTTCTGCCGTCTTCACATAAGAGGATGGCTTGGAACGTGTGCGTGCGTCCTCTTCCTGAATCAGTCTGACACTGATTCGTGCCGATTCGAAGATCGTGGGCAACCCGCTGCCCGGATGTGTTCCGCCGCCTACCAGCCATACACTTTTCAACTCTTCAAACTGGTTATGGGGACGCATATACATCATCTGACCCAGGTTATGTGCCATATTAAACGTTGCTCCGCGATACACATCTAGTTCAGTCTCCCAATCAAGTGGAGTGAACAGCATACATTCTTCAATACGGCTGCGTATGTCTGCCAGCTCAGGAATGCCTTCCATGCGTTTCATCATGGCCTCCTGCACATTCTCCCGTTCTGCCTCCCAATCAATGTCTGCGGTAAGGTTAGGCGTAGGCATAAGAACATACAAAGCAGATTTCCCTTCCGGTGCCAGCGTCGAATCAAGTCTGGAAGGGTTATGAATATATAGAGATGGATCGGCTGATAACATTTTGTGCTTTGTGATCTCATCAACGTTTAACCGGTAGTCCTCGGGAAAATAGATCGAGTGATGCGGCAGATCCACATCACCATCCACGCCCAGATACAGCATTGCTGTAGAGCAGGAATACTTTTTGCGTTTCATTTTCTCCGGGGTATATTTCTTAAGCACGCCTGGTTCAAACAGATGGTTCACGGCATGTGCAAAGTCGGCGTTCACCACCACATGGTCTGCTTCGATGCGTTCACCGTTCTCAAGCAACACCCCTTCTGCACGACCATTGCGAACGATGACCTGTTTCACCGGGGTGGAAGTATGTATGCGTCCTCCGTATTCTTCCACGACATCGGCCATGGCTTGGAAGATCCGATTCACGCCGCCAATGGGGTGGAACAATCCGTAGTGATGCTCAATAAACGATAATATGGTAAAGGTGCCCGGACAATCCCAGGCAGACATGCCAAGGTATTTGGATTGAAATGTAAATGCCCAGCGCAGACGCTCGTCTGTAAAATAGCGGGACAAGATTCCATAGACTGTATTGTGGACATCAAGCTTAGGTAGAGCTGTTACCGCATCCTTGCGTAGATAGTCAGTCAACTTGCCAAAAGGACGACGGAGCAGAGGCATGACTTTGCCAAACTTCACTTCTTCTTCTTGCATGAACCGAAGGTAATTGTCTTCATTGCCCGGAAACAATTCCTTAATCTGTGCAGCTGTATCTTCCCGATTACGAGAAGGCTTGAACACCTTGTTACCAAAGTTCAGTGCGTACAGCGGAGTTAGCTCTTTCATATCCACATAATCGGATAATTTGCGTCCCACCACATCGAACATCTCTTCGATCAGCTGTGGCATCATCAAAAATGTAGCACCCCGGTCGAATCGATATTCACCCAGTTCCAATCTGGCAGAACGCCCCCCGATGACTGGCTGTTTCTCATACACATCTACCTCGTACCCCTGACCGGACAATAACATCGCTGCTGCAAGTCCACCTGGACCTGCGCCAATGACAGCTGCACGTTTGCGTTGTTGATTCGGTATCATGCCACTCACCTTTCTATGTAGGGAATTCCTATAGTTCTCTAGCCCCTAACCTATTATTAAACCGCCCAAGAACACTTTAAGCGGTAACTAGCAAAAACATTATACAAATATAATACAAATATTATACGACCTTGTAAACCAAAAAATGACCCGTCGGTCAAAATACCTGGTAATCCATTTATAAACACAAAAAACACCCTTTGATCACTTTCGTCAAAGGATGTCCTTTATACACTAACCTATTCATATCATTTGAGATTATGTTTAGTTATTTGCCTGTCCAAACCTCGCACCAGGTGGTCGCTCGGAGAGATATTCACGCTCCATCCACGACTGCCAGTCCGCAGAACTCTCCGGCATAATCCATTGCGGATAACGCGCATGCTCTGCACGCTCATAGCCTTTACCTCCAAGTACAAAGCGAATATGCGGGAACTCGTTCATAATCCGCTCGACGAGTTGATCACATTTAACAAGAAGCCCTGGACTTGTGATCGACAGGCAGACCAACTTGATCTTTTGCTCCCGAATAATCGGGAAGATGCCTTCTTCTGGCGTGTTCGCACCCAGATACAGTACTTCTGCTCCATTTTTGCGCATAAAGAGAGAGAACAGCAGCAATCCGACCTGATGATGCTCCCCTTCCGGACACAACGCCAGAACTTTGGGCAGATGCGGATAGATCGGGAACAGATGGAAAAACTGATAAAACCGCTGTGATATCAGCTGTGTCATGAAGTGTTCCTGAGCCACCGAAGCCCTGCCTTGCTCCCATGCATCTCCAACCCGAACCAGAATGGGCACCAACACATGATAGAACATCGAGTCATACCCATACATGGTGAACCCAAAATCAATCAAACCATTGGCACGTTCACCCTGAAAGTTGTAGAGCGAGTCATAGATCTGATCTGCCATGCGTGCGTAGGCTTCTTCCATCGTAGGCACCGGAGCCATGATCGGCGTGGGCACAGCCTCGGGCGGATTTAATTTGTTTACTTTCAACATCCGTACCGCTTCCGAAATATTGGTCTGATGTAGCTCAACCTGTTCTTTCAACCAGCGCAGATCCGCAACATTCTCTTCGGTATACATTCGATAACCCGATTCCGTCCGCTCAGGGGTGACCGCACTATACCGATTCTCCCAAGCCCGGAGCGTCACCGTCGGGATACCGAGCATGGCAGCGACTTGTTTGATGGAATACACCTTATTACCCACTTTCTTTCCTAAATGTCCAGATTTCAAAGGTTATATCATTGGTTCCCCGTCCTTGTCAGGCATATGAAAACCCTAACATTCTACAAAAATAATACACTCATTATACACAACGCTCAGACACCTGTCGATTGCATACTGCCAATTTTGCCATATGCATTTTAACGCTACAGTCGTTATGCTAGCGGGTTCTCCTGCGTCAACGTTATCATCCGTGTGGTAATAGAAGTCAGCAAGTACAGAAGGGGGAGTCCACCGTTGGCCTCATTACGCCGCCATACATCAGACCGCAAGTCTTCACGCGGCAAAATTCCATACATACGAACAGGACTTGTCCTATTAGTCCTATGGCTCATCGCCGTCATGCTCTATCAGACCTACAAACCATTACCAGCGGGCATTTCCTACGAAAGTCCGGAGTATCGTGTGGATCAAGTCGAGTTCCTGCATGACCTCACTTATCCTTCCTCCGACGGACAGATGCAGCATGAACAACAGATATTCCAGCGCATGATGCAGATTGTCGAGGAAGCAGAGCAGTTTGTCCTGGTGGATATGTTCCTGTTCAATAATTATCAGCACAAGGGACAGAACTTTCCTCCCGTGAGTACTGAATTCACCGAAGCGCTGGTCGCCAAAAAAAATCAGCATCCTGATATGGACATCTGGTTCATTACAGATGAAGTAAATACCAACTATAACTCAGCACCCAATCCGTTGCTGGAACAAATGAAACAAGCAGGCATTCATGTGGTCATCACGGATGTGGACCCTCTGCGTGATTCAACTCCGGTATACTCTGCGGTCTGGCGGACCTTCTTCCAATGGTTCGGCCAATCCGGAGATGGCTGGATCAAGAACCTCATGGCTACGGATGGTCCGGACGTCACTGTGCGTTCCTATCTCAAGCTGCTCAACGTGAAAGCAAATCATCGCAAAGTTGTGGTTAGTGAGAAGACGGCAATTGTCTCTTCTGGCAATATCCATGATGCGAGTGCCTACCACTCGAATATTGCATTTGAAGTAACAGGTCCAATCATTGGCGATATTCTTCAGTCAGAGCAAGCTGTTCTCGACATCTCAGGCGGAGGCAAGGTTCCTGCCTACACAGCTCCTTCCTCGAATTCAAACATGGGAGATTTGCGAATACGCTATTTAACTGAAGGCAAAGTGAATGACGCTGTACTCCATGAGATCAATCAGGCTGGCAAAGGTGACACCTTATGGATGGGCATGTTCTATGTGGCCTCTCCGAAAGTATTGGAAGCCCTGCTGGAAGCCGCAAAACGAGGAACCGAGATCCGGCTTGTACTAGATCCAAATGAAAATGCCTTTGGTCAGGAAAAGATCGGCATTCCGAACCGTCCTGTCGCTGCTGAATTGCATGATAAGTCCGACGGTAAAATTCAGATCCGCTGGTATAACACCACCAAGGAGCAATACCATACCAAAATGATCTATCTTGCCAAAGCAACCGGAGATCATATTGTCCTAGGGGGTTCAACCAACTTTACACCACGAAACATGAATGACTACAATCTGGAGAATGATCTATGGGTTGCTGCACCTCCAGACAATAAGTTCACACTCGATATCGCGAATTATTTTGAGCGTATTTGGAATAATAATGATGCCGAGTTCACGTTAGACCTGGATGAGTTCCAGGAGAAGACTACGTTTTTGAAAGGTATCCTATATAAGCTGCAACTGATTCTGGGTCTTACGACCTTTTGATCAGAAACCACATCCATACCTGTTATATCCGCCTGTACTCTACTGTGCAGGCGGATATTTTCATCTTGACAGGTGATGTAAAGTGTGGAAATATAATTACCTAACGACCGTTAGGAAGGTGATTGAATGACTGCACAATCCATTCGGGATGCAGCCCTGTTCCATTTTGCCAGAGATGGCTATGAGGGAGCTTCTCTGAGAGCTATTGCTGATGAAGTCGGGATTAAAAAACCGTCCATATATGCGCATTTCAGCTGCAAGGATGACTTGTTTTTACACACACTGGACTTTGCATTTCACGAGGTAACACGGCACACACTGGAATATTTCCGCGATCATGCGGATCTGCCATTGGAGCAGAGGCTGAAAGGCTTGTTGATCTGGTTCGAACAAGAATACAATGCCCATGCTTCGGCTCGTTTGATGTTGCGTAATTGTTTTTACCCCCCCCTTTCTCTGTATGGCGAAGTGATGGATCAAGTGTATCCGTTTATCGATGGTATGGAACGTGCACTGACTCGTCTGCTGCAAAGGGCAATGCGTAATGGAGATATTCCGGCCATTCCCGCGGAACAGGCTGCCATTGCATTCATGACGTTTCTCGACGGTATTACCGTGGAAATTATCTATGGAAGTTCCCGTCGGTACAAGAGACGGTTGGAAGCAGCCTGGCCTGTATTTTGGCATGGCATTCATCATTTGAACGACGAGGCACACAGCGTTGTGCCGGAAGGAGATTTAACAACATGAACCGCAACTGGTTATATGTATTTATCGGTGGAATTATTGAGATTGTCTGGGTAAGCGGGCTGAAACATGCCTCGAATGCCTGGGAGTGGACTTTAACGGGGATTGCCATCGTGATCAGCTTTGGACTGATCATTGCCGCTTCCAAAAGGCTGCCTGTGGGTACGGTGTATGCCGTCTTTACGGGAATTGGTACGGCGGGTACCGTCCTTACGGAAATGGTATTGTTCGGTGAACCGTTCCGCTTGGCCAAAGTATTGCTTATCGGGCTGCTGCTCTGCGGCGTAATCGGACTGAAGCTGGTTACGGATCAGCAAGAAGCCAAAGGAGGTACAGTATAATGGCTTGGATGGCAATTGTAGGTGCAGGGATATGTGAAATTTTCGGCGTAATCGGTATTAATGGTGCTTCCACCAAGAAAGGATGGCCATACATCGTACTTATGCTGGTGTCGTTTGTGTTCAGCTTCTCGTTGTTGTCCTACGCCATGACGTCTATTCCGATGGGCACAGCGTATGCCGTGTGGACCGGGATCGGGACGGTCGGCAGTACGTTAACAGGCATGTTCCTGTTCGGTGAACGGAAAGAAGCGAAGCGTATCCTGTTTATCGCGATGATTTTGGTGGCAGCCGTTGGTCTGAAACTGATCACGTAACGAAAGTGAAATGAAGTTATACTTTATATCTCCGGTGATAGCATATGCTTCCGAAGAAACTTTCTTAGACCTTTAAGGCGAACACTTCGTTTCTTCAAATCGGTTCTGCAATCTCCGTTATCGTGTAATTCTTAGCTTCCATTATGATATCTATTAAATTCTGCATATAAAAAAGACGACTTCGATCAGAAAGTCGTCTTTTTTGGGGAATGATATAAATAGGGAACCTCTTTATACTTTGCCACGTAAGAAAGGATGTCGTAATCATGAGAAAATTATTGGCACGCATGGGCTCTTTTACCGGGTATACCCTTCTGATCGCCATGGCCATTTTCTATCTCATCGCTCTAGTCGCTATTATTATACTCGCCTTATACGCCTTCACTGGAGGAAACTAACTTAAACGTTCTTGATACCTTATCCCTATCGTACATACAAGTTGCACCTTGTTACTTGCCGTCTCTCCTTCCCTTTGATCAGCCACTTTTCCCCATATACATTTTCCAATTTACTCCCATTTGAATTCCTTTAACCAGATCGTTTATACTTATTTTGACCTTAAAGTCAATTCAAGAACTCACAAGTTCCCTGATGAGGTGAATGCATCGTTAATGAACCCTATACATGAGATGAATGAGAAGAAAAAGCTCATCATTACTACAGCACTCAAGTTATTCTCATCCAAAGGCAGTGCTGCAACATCCATGCAAGAGATTGCAGAATTATGCGGGATGTCCAAAGGTAGCCTCTACATCATGTTCAAATCCAAAGAGGAATTAGAAGCCAGTACTCTGGAGTACTGCATGTACACGCTCATGGACGAGATGACACAGATTGAGCATGAAACCAGCCTTACCTCGCGTGAACGTCTTCACAAGCAGATTGAGACACTGTTGATCCATGTTGCCGAGCTCAAGGAATTTTTGCGAGTACAGATGCGCAGCATGATGATGGATGATGAACAGCAACGCAAGGAACAATGCCATCCGCTGCAAAGAGATCTGGAAGTCCGTACCTTACATTGGTTTAAGGATAAGCTGGAGGAGCAGTACGGATCGGAGATTGAACCTTATACGATTGACCTTATTTTGCTGACACAGGGGCTATTCCTTTCCTACGTCAAGATCTGGTTTACAGAGATGCCGTCCCTTACTGTTACCAAAATGGCAACAAATTTACTGCAAATGATGGACTATGCAGCGCACGGATTCCTTAAGCAGCGACCTTTGCCTTTGATTCCTTTGGAGGACTGGCCTGCATGGATTACCGAACCCCATCCGGATTCCACGGTGATGCGGCATCCTATTCATATTATCAAGCAAATGCAGGATATTGCTGCCTCCGAATTGCCTGCTGGGCAACCAAAGAATGATGTACTTGAGACCATTGCCATTCTCCGGCAGGAGATGATGGAATTCACACCGCGTCGTGCCATTATTCTGGGCATGATGCACAATCTGGAGAACGTAACTGCCATTCAATCTTTGCACTCCGAGCTTCAGCATATTCTGGATGCCATGTATAGCCGGTTCATCCAGGCTGACTCGTCACACACATAAACAGGAGAAACAGAGAGGAGAAGAAACCATCGTATGAAAGGTATTATTAATTTTTCACTGAACAACAAGTTTGCGATTTGGATTCTGACGATTATCATCTCTTTCGCAGGTTTGTACAGCGGATTGACGATGAAACAAGAAACAATCCCGAACATCAACGTACCGTTTCTGAATGTCACTGCCATTGATCCGGGGGCTGCACCGGAGGGAATTGTTGAGGATGTCACGAAGCCGCTGGAAGTAAAACTACGCAATGTAGATGGCGTGAAGACGGTGACCTCCACTTCCATGGAGAACGCAGCATCGATCACACTCGAATTTGATTATGGAACAGATCTGACCAACGCAACTGCAACCGTTCGTGAGGCACTGAATGAAGTTCAACTGCCTGACAGTGTGCAGAAGCCGACCATTTCCAAGTTCAGCATTAACTCTTTCCCGGTTGTATCTCTGAGCCTGTCCGACAAGGACGGCGGTGACCTGGAACAATTGACACGACTGGTTGAATCGGATATTCAGCCTGCACTCGAAGACATTGACGGTGTAGCTCAGGTTCAGGTGTCCGGTCAATATGTGAAAGAAGTTCAATTGAAGTTTGACCAAGCCAAAATGGCCGAGCTGGGCCTAACGGAAGATACGGTAAACGGCATCGTTCAAGGTTCATCCATTCGTGTGCCCCTTGGACTGTTTGAACTGGATAAATCCCAGAAAGCCGTTGTTGTAGATGGCAACATCATCGACATCGATGATCTGAAAAACCTTGCCATTCCAGTTGTACCCGGCGGTGCCGGTGCTTCCGCAGGCAATGGTTCAAACGCAGCCCCACAAGGCTCTGGAGCACCAACTGGTGAAGCTGGTCAAGGTACCGCTCCAGGTGCTTCACAAGGAACGGACCAAGCCGCTGGTGGTAATGCCGGTGTAGGTAGCCCTTCAGGTGCTGCCAACGCAGCTGGTATCCCGACAGTGAAATTAAGTGAAATTGCCAAGATCGAAGTCATCGGTCAAGCGGAATCCATTTCCCGGACAGACGGCAAGGAATCGATTGGTATTTCCATTGTAAAATCCAACGATGCCAACACGGTTGATGTCGTTAACGCAGTCAAAGATAAAGCTGAAGAGTTGCAATCGCAGTTCAAAAATGCTGATTTGACTGTATTGCTTGACCAAGGTAAGCCGATTCAGGACTCGGTGAACACGATGTTGGGCAAAGCCGTTTTTGGCGCCTTGTTTGCCATCCTGATCATCCTGCTCTTCCTGCGTAATATTCGTTCAACCATTATCTCCATTATCTCGATCCCGCTCTCCTTGCTCATGGCATTGACTGCTCTCAATATGATGGATATTACTTTGAACATGATGACGCTGGGTGCGATGACGGTTGCCATCGGACGGGTTGTCGATGACTCCATCGTTGTTATCGAGAACATCTACCGCAGATTAACACTCAAAGGTGAGAGATTAAAAGGCCGTGAACTAGTCCGCGAAGCAACTCGCGAGATGTTTGTGCCAATCCTTTCTTCCACGATCGTAACTATTGCGGTATTCCTGCCACTGGCATTGGTAAGCGGTATGGTCGGTGAGTTATTCACACCATTTGCACTGACCATGGTATTCGCTTTACTGGCATCCCTGATCGTTGCCATTACCATTGTGCCGATGCTTGCGCACACCCTGTTCCGTGGAGGGTTGAAGAACAAACAGAATCACGAAGAAAAACCAGGCAAAATGGCGGAAGGTTACAAACGCTTGCTGAACTGGACCCTGTCACACAAACTCATCACCGTCAGTATTGCAGTGATCTTGCTGGTCGGCAGTTTGTTCCTGTACCCGTTCATCGGTGCAAGCTTCTTGCCAGAACAACAGGATAAATACGTGACTATTACGTACAGCCCACAAACCGGAGCTTTGCGTGAAGATGTCGAAAAAGAAGCACTCGTTGCCGAGAAGTGGTTGCTGGAACAACCAGGTCTGGAGAAAATGCAATATTCCATCGGCGGAAGTAATCCACTGAGCAGCATGGGTGGCGGTGGTTCCAACTCGGCTCTATTCTATATTGAATATAACGAAGACACGAAAGACTTTACCAAAGTGAAGGAACAGCTTGTAGAAGGTCTGAAGAAAGAAGTTACCGTAGGTACCTGGAATGAGCTCGACATGTCCGGCGGTCTGGGTGGCAGTGGCTTGAGCCTGTCCATCTATGGCGATAATGTAGAGCAACTCAAACCTGTATCGGACGAAATTCTGAAACTGGTTGAAGCGGATAAGGATAATTTTGAAAAAGCAGACACTACACTTGCTGACACCTACGGGCAGTATACGCTCGTGGCAGATCAGGAGAAATTGAGTTCCCTGGGCCTGACTGCAGGCCAACTGGCGATGACGCTGAGCCCGGCACGGGAACGTCCTGTGCTTACGGAAGTCGATATCGATAACAAAACGTACAAAGTATATGTAGAGACAGACAACAAAACATTCAGCAGCATTAAAGAGATTGAGGATGAAACCGTCACTTCACCGCTTGGCATCGAGGTACCAATCAAAGATGTTGCCAAAGTGGAAGAAGGTACATCCCCGAACTCCATCATGCAAATTGATGGTAAAGTTGTTGTACAAGTCACAGCCAACATCCTGGCTTCGGATGTAACGAAAGCTTCGAGTAACCTACAGGCTGAGATCGACAAGCTGGATCTGCCTGATGGCGTTGAAGTGAAGTTCGGCGGTACAACCGAACAGATTAATGATACCTTTACTCAACTGGGTCTCGCCATGCTGGCGGCCATCGCCATTGTATACTTCGTGCTCGTTGTTACATTCGGCGGCGGATTGGCACCATTCGCAATCCTGTTCTCCCTGCCATTTACGGTCATTGGTATTATGGTAGGTCTGTTCATCGCTGGTGGTACGCTCGACGTCTCCGCCATGATGGGTGGACTGATGCTCATCGGTATCGTGGTCACCAACGCTATCGTGTTGATCGACCGTGTTATTCACAAGGAAAAAGAGGGTATGCCTACCCGTGAAGCCTTGCTGGAAGCCGGTGCAACTCGTCTGCGTCCAATCCTGATGACCGCTCTCGCAACTATCGGTGCCCTGTTGCCACTGGTTACGGGCCTCGAAGAAAGTGCGGGGATCATCTCGAAAGGATTAGGAATTACCGTAATCGGTGGTCTGATCAGCTCCACGCTGCTCACGCTGGTTATCGTACCGATTGTGTATGAGTTCCTGATGAAATTTAAAAAGAAAAGAATCGAAGATTAAGAAGTCGTTGATTGTACTCATGTAACGGTTCGAGTACAACTTAAATGTAGACTATAATATTAGCTTCTCGCCCCTTAGCGCATATTGGAATGGTTGAATTCCGATATAAAGCTAAGGGGCTTTTTTTTGAATGAGAGCTCTAATTTTAATAAACTATAGGAGGTCATAGTTGTATATGTTATTTAGGTCCAGAACGAGTCTTTACACCTGTTGTTTACTTGTTATCTTTCTTATTTCTATCACAGTTGTCGGTATTCCAGGCACAGCACTCGCATTACCCATTGAAGAAAAGGAACTTCCCCAGGTCTCATCCAAGGAACATTTACGGTTTCGGGCTACATTTAGTGGAGATGTACAGAATGGTCAAATGGTTGTGACAGTAAAAATGAGTACGACCAGCTTTAACACGGGTGAACGAATGAATGAGAAGTTTACATTTAATCAGCCGCCAATCAAAAATATGAAGAAGTCATCAATAGATCTGAATTGGAGGAATCGAGGGCAAGGCGAACTTACGATGACACCTGCCGGATTGAAGGCCTATGGAATTATCGATCCTGAGGATGGTGTCGGTGGAGTACTCTTTGAGTTTAATCTCAAAACTGAGACATTGAGAAAAGTTGTGGATCTACCTACTGACGCTACGGTGTTCGTATATCCTTCAGCAGGCGCATATATGCTAGAAAGTAATTCTATTCGCAATCCGGCATCCTACTTGTATCGCATTACAGATAGCAAACCCATTCCTACAGCTACACGTTATCCAGACCGATTTAGTGGTGTTGGTGAGAGGTTCATGCCCTGGTTCAAAAAATATCCAAGTTATGGAACTCACATTATTAGTAGTACTGATTCAAAGAATCCAACCATGTTTACCTTGATCGATGGTCAACTAAAGAAGCTGGCAATTCAGGCCTCTACCGAGGAGTCCAATATTGGATATACACGCAGAATCATTCCTTTTAAGAAAGAGCAATTGGAGCTATACATGCCTCATACATACACTCCTTTTTCTGAAAACACAACAACTCTCAGCTACACTAAGGGAAAAAAGAAAAAGATCCTGTTCAAAGGCAAAGGATATCTGATGACCTTTATGTCACCGAATCAAAAATACATGTTGCTCTCTCAGGAAATCGTGGAAAAGGGAAAGCTCCAGCAATTAAGAATGTATCTATATGACTTATCCGGCGAACCCAAATTGGTACGTGAAATCAAACCTCATTATGGGTTGGGAAGTCGCGACGTAGTATGGTTCTCCGATGATTTAATGATGATTAATTACAGCACTGGTATGCCAAACACATTTCCACCTGTCTTCTATTCAGTAACAAGTGATTATGCCATACCTGCAGATGATCAGACCTTCATGTTTTATAAGTCCTATAGTCATCCAGAGAATTACTGGGACAATTTCAGCTATGAACAATTAAATTCACTTAACGATCCTGTACCTTTTATCTACAATGGCAAATATCTTGTTTTTAAAGGGCAGGGACCCTTCTCGCTAAAAGGAAAAACGTACTTTCCGATTAAAGCATTTGCCGAACAAACCGGGGTAACCCTAACAACAGATGCTACGCATGTCAATTTAACAAAAGACAATAACGCTGTGACTCTATTCAAAAAGGATCTTCCAAAATCATTTGGTAATTTATATATGTCTACCGGAGATCTTCGAAAGCTCGGTTTTAAATTTACAGATGCCGGTGCACACGGATTCGAATTTAACGACTCAAGTTCTACCGTTCAAACAGAATAACTACATTCACTTGTACTTCCGGATTCGCATGAAGCATCGTCCGGAAGTGCTTTTCGTTCATGATAGCGAACTCATCGTTAAATAAACGTCATATAGACTGACATATAAATTCTTTATTTTAATCAAAATCACAAAAAGAACAGTCCCATTTGTCATTTGAAACAAATGAACGTTAGATTTCAGCCCATTGGCTGTAAATAGACTTATAATATGGATTAATTATGCAAGTTGACGGATTCCAGACTCCAGATAGATCACATGTGATTGGGGAAGGATGGTGGTTGTGTGGGGGAGACAACGCTTCATATTCAAGTCAGAGACATGTTAAAACGTCCTGTGTTTCGCAAGGCAGAAGTCCTGGCCAGTGATCGTGCGCTGGAGCGGTATGTTCGCTGGGTTCATATCATGGAGGTTCCCGAGGTGGGGGACTTGCTCAATGGCGGGGAATTGGTGCTGACAACAGGCATTGGCTGGCAGGAGGGTGAGCAGCAAGGCCTGTCTTTTTTGCGTCAGTTAATTGCACGCGGGGCTGCCGGACTCTGTATGGAACTGGGGGATCACACCAAGTTACAGCTCGGGGCTATGAAAGAAATTGCAGTAGCAGCGGATTTTCCGTTGATCTGGTTCCACGAACAAGTCCGTTATATCGATATTACGCAAGACCTGCATTTCACCCTGATTCGCAGTCATCAGCGGATGATCGCTGAACTCGATAGTCTCACCACCTCCTTTAACCAACTTCTTCTGAATGGAGATGGCGTACAACCTCTGCTTCGATTATTGTCACGAACAACCGGATGTGCTGTGGCGTTATATCCACTTGAAGGGGAAGCAAGTGCCGTTCCCTACTGCCCTCCAGAGCAGCTGGAGACTCGTCGGCAGGATTGGTTTTTGCAGCGGGAACATTTGGCGGGGGAGGATATTTCGAATTTAATGCAGCTGTCAGATAACACATTGGATGTGATCAGCATGCCTGTTCAGGCGTTGGACTACACCTTTGCCGACCTTGTGCTGATGTATCAAAAGCTGACGGATCAAGATTCAAGCATACCGATCAAACCTTCGGATGAATTCGTCATTCAGGCACTGGAACGATGCGCGGCCGCGATTGCTCAGGACTGGATGCGAACCAAATACATGGAAGAGAAACGCCGCTACAAAGAAGATATGTGGGTCATTGATTGGCTTAACGGACACCACTCCACGAAGGAAATCCATGAATATATATCTACCGTTAATCCCCTTCTCGCAACGAGCAAAGCCACTATTATTTTATTCGACAGCAATCCAGCATACACAGATAGCCTCAGACTTCAGAAGTTGTTGATCCAACGTAACATCGTCGCCCGGTCGGTATTTGCTCGGGAGAACTTCACCCTCTACAGCACCGTTTTGAACCACCAGATCATTCTTATCATTCTCGACCCACTACCTGGATCTCAGCGCAAAAGCAGTCTCTGGCGCTGCATCGAACAGCTACAGCAGCACGAGCAGGAGCAGACCCACTGCCTCTTCTCAGGCTTGATCGGTATCAGTCATAACTGCACAGACCTCTCCCGTCTCAAGGATAGTCTGGAATCCGCGAAGGAGACACTGCGAATTCAGAAGGACATCGGCGAGATGCAGCAGCCCTTTTACAGTAATCTTCATTGTTACCGCATCATCGCCAGTATGAAGCAGAGTGGCAACCTGGATGATTTCATCGAAGAATATTTGGGGCCGCTCATTCGTTACGATGTGGAGAAAGGAGGTCAGCTGCTGCGGACCCTCAAGCAATATTTGGTCCTGTGCTGCTCCAAGCAAGAGACGGCCACCGCTCTATATATCGTCAGACAGACACTGTATCACCGTTTGGACAAAATCGAAGCCCTTTTGGGAGAAGACTATATCCTCCCCGAGAAAAGGGTCGCGATCGAACTTGCCATCTACGCTTATGAGTACGTACACGGCCCGATCGCATGAAGAGCTTCAGTATGGTCTACGCTCCCCGCTGCTCCTGAAGCTGGCGAATCAAAATGTGACTGAACCACTTCCGTCCAGACGCCGTGCCCACGTACTGCTCTTGTTTCTCTTCGGGAAGATCCGGGTGCCCCCATATGACGTGAGCACCCTCCAGATGTTCCCGTACCGCATAGATCCGATAACCCTGTGCAACCATTCGCTCTATGGCGATCCTCTCGGTCTCAAACACATCATGATCCGACATCAGCTTCTCCCTCCATTCACTGCCGTCACAGGCTGTTTCATCGGTATGGGCGCGCCTGCATCATACTTGTTGCGCTTCACATATTGGCCTGCCCCTGCTGTTCCGGTATACTGCCGATCTCGAATGACATACTCCCCGCGGCACAACACCGTCACCGGACATCCCTGTACCTGCATCCCTTCAAATGCACTGTAATCCACGTTCATATGATGCGTATCTGCCGAGATCACCCTGTTTACAGAGGGGTCAAAAATAACGATATCCGCATCTGTCCCTACAGCCAGAGTCCCTTTCTGCGGAAATAGTCCAAATAACTTGCTCGCTCTTGTCGAACATAGATCAACCCACTGATTCAGTGTGATCCTTCCTTTGACTACACCTTCGGAATACAGAATGCTGAGACGATCTTCGATGACAGGCCCCCCGTTAGGAATTTTGCTAAAATCATCCTTGCCCAAGTCCTTCTGCCCCTCGAAATTAAACGAGCAATGATCGGAGCCAATCGTCTGCAACTGACCGCTTTTCAATGCATTCCACAGCACTTCCTGATGTGCTGCTTCCCGCAGCGGAGGTGACCAAACATACTTTGCACCCTCAAAGTCCGGCTGATCCATGATCGATTGATCCAGTGTCAAATACTGAGGACAGGTCTCCCCCCAGATCCGGTAGCCCATTTCACGCATACGCGCGATCTGCTCCACCGCTTCCGCACAGGTCACATGCACCACATACAACTGTGAATCCGCAAGTGCAGCGAGACGCGCCGCCCGACCTGTCGCTTCTCCCTCCAGCATGGATGGACGAGTCAGCGCATGATGAATCGGTTCCGTTCGCCCTTCGGCGAGCGCCTGTCGAACCAGCAGGTCAATGACATCCCCGTTCTCGGCATGAACCATGACGAGTGCGCCGTACTCTTTTGCCTTTTGCAACGTCTGGAAGAGAATCCCGTCATCCGCCTGAAACTGGTTTTTATACGCCATGAACACCTTGAAGGATGACACACCCTCTTCTTCAATGATCTGCGGCAGCTCTTCCAGCACCTGATCGTTCATCTCGCCGATCATGAGATGGAAACCGTAGTCGATGGCAGCTTTACCCTCGGCTTTGGCATGCCACTCCTGGAGAGATTCGATTAATGGACGGCCTTTTTGTGTCAGACAGAAATCAATGATCGTCGTTGTACCTCCAAAGGCTGCCGCTGTTGTTCCCGTCGCAAAATCATCCGCCGTTACCGTTCCACCGAAGGGCATATCCAGATGCGTATGCGGATCGATCCCGCCCGGAATGACGTAACAGCCTGCTGCATCCACAACCTCCGTTCGTTCGTCAGGCATCAGTCCGATGCCAATCTGTGTGATTTTACCCTTTTCGATCAAAATATCTGCTTCAAAGGTATCTGACGCTGTGACCAACACACCGTTACGAATCAATTTGCGGGTACTCATGATATCGCCTCCTTGGTTGATTGATCTCTAACCGATTGCAGCATCGCAATCGCAGACTGACGTTCATTCCAGGTTACAGGTTCCTGCTCAGGTACAAGTTCAACCATATCAATCGCCCCATCCACCGGGCAAACGATCGAACACAGATTACAGCCAACACAGTCCTCTTCCACCACTTCCAGATAGGAACCGGATGGGTCGGTCAACATATCAATACACTGATGCGAGGTGTCCTCACAGGCAATATGGCATTTGTTGCAGTTGATGCAGATATCGCGGTTGATGCGGGCGACGACTTTGTAGTTCAGATCGAGATTGCCCCAATCGGAGTAACGCGGAACCGTCTGACCTACCAGTTCTGCTACACTGCTTAGACCCTTTTCATCCAAATAATCGTTCAGCCCCTCAATCATGTCCTCCACAATGCGGAATCCATGATGCATCGCTGCGGTACATACCTGAACCCCTGTAGCGCCCATGAGCAAAAACTCTGCCGTATCCCGCCAATCAGATATGCCACCAATCCCTGAGATTGGAACACCTACCTCCGGATTACGGGCACACTCCGCAACCATGTTCAGTGCGATGGGCTTTACAGCTGGGCCACAATATCCACCGTGCGCTCCTTTGCCGCCCACATGCGGCACGGTATTCCACGAATCCAGATCCACACCTGCCAGGGAGTTAATCGTATTGATCAGGGAGATCGCATCCGCGCCGCCTCGTACAGCTGCCCGGGCGGTCGCCGTAATATCCGTGATATTCGGTGTAAGCTTCACAATCACCGGTGTGGTCGCCACTTCCTTCACCCACATCGTCTGGAGTTCGACCAGGTCAGGTTGCTGACCAGAGGCGGCTCCCATACCACGTTCAGCCATGCCATGCGGGCAACCAAAGTTCAGCTCCAGGCCATCGACGCCGACAGCCTCCACCTTTTTGACAATCTCATGCCACTTCTCCCGCGTAGGTTCCACCATCAGTGAAGCGATAACCGCACGGTCCGGGAAGCGCTTCTTGGTCTCGGCGATCTCCCGCAGATTCACTTCCAGCGGACGATCGGATATCAATTCAATATTATTAAACCCCGCCACCCGTTGCCCACCAAAATGGACCGCCGCGAAACGCGAGGATGTATTGATAATTGGCTCACCCAGTGTCTTCCACACCGCACCACCCCAGCCCGCCTCGAACGCACGCTGGACCTGATATCCCGTATTGGTTGGTGGTGCAGAAGCCAGCCAGAATGGATTGGGTGATCGAATACCTGCCAGATTAATGGATAAGTCAGCCATAACGATCCCTCCTTGGTGTTGTTTGAACATATTAGTTACACTGGACACTCCGATGACAGAATAACCTTCCGATCGCTGTTATCTCCAGATTTTTTTGATTCCTTTTATAAAGGGAAAATCCGGGGATAAAGGCAAGCGTATGCTTGCGATGCAGCTTTCCTTCAGAAAGCTTTTAGCTCCGCTTCTTCAGGTTCTTTCTGCCCTCTCCGTTTCGTGTAAATGTTTAGTTCAATTTTTATCGTTGTACTGGATATTTGGTCGTGCTCAGCATCTCTGCGTAGTAGTGGGGTTTCTGGATAACACCTAAATTCTAACGAACCGTACACCTCTTATTGGGCACATTAGCGGCACTTTAAAAATCTAACGAATCGTAGAAAGCTTATTTGGCTGTAATCGTTCATTTCGGCTTCATTTCAACAGGTATTCGTCAAAATAAGACGTGTGAGATTCGTTAGATTTTCCAATCCTCCATAATTGCCACTATAAGGTGTGCTGGGTTCGTTAGCGCGTCAGGGACACGAAGAATTGATGTACCACACTTCTTGCTCAGATCTGATCTACACCTCTATCACTCTAGCAGTCTCTTACGCCCTCCCACCCATACTCTCTCCTTGCATGCTTTCATTTCACGCTTTCCGTGTACTCTCCACTTTTCCTTGTCTCGCTCACAACTCACGCCGTCTCTTCCACCTGCCCAGGTAGTGCCTTCATGACTGCGGCGGCAGCCAGCTTACCCTGCTGTGCAGCCGAGACAACCATCGCCTCACCCTGACCCTGACCAAAAACGACATCTCCTGCCGCATAAATCTGAGGGTGTGAGGTACGGTACGTATGCGGCTCGATCTCGACAACACCCCAGTGGTGACGCAGCCCAAACGCTTCGATTAATGGTAATAAACGATGCTGTCCAATCGCCCGGATGACCGTATCACATTCAATCATGAACTCCGATCCCTCCACAGGCACGGGCAACGCACGCCCACCTCCAGGCGGAGTAATTAACTCCATTTTCACGCATTCCACAGCTTGAACCCGACCGTTCTCGTCTCCAATGATACGCTGCGGCATCGTAAACCAGCGGAACTCCACACCCTCTTGCTTGGCAAACGTATATTCAAACGCATACGCCGTCATCTGGCTTTCCCCGCGCCGATATAACATCTGCACCCGCTCGGCACCAAGGCGTACCGAACAGGTTGCTGCATCTACCGCCGTATTGCCCGCGCCAATAACGGCGACCTTCAGACCATTCAATGCGGGCGGAACACCCTGCTTAGTAGACTCCACCAGTTCAATCGCATCATAGACACCTTCCAGTGTCTCCCCTTCAATGCCCAGCATAGGTACTGAACCCATGCCACAGGCCAGAATGACCGCTTCATGCTGCTCCAGCAACCTCGAAGCAGGGATATCCACACCGATGCGTACCCCATAACGGATCTGTACACCAAGCGCTTCTACCTGCTCCACTTCCCATAGCGCAACCGATTCGGGCAGACGGAAGGACACGATGCCGAACGTATTCAGCCCGCCGCCTTTGGGTTTGGCTTCATAGATCGTCACCTCATAACCCGCACGCCCTAGTTCACGTGCCGCCGACAACCCAGCAGGCCCTGCTCCCACAACAGCAACAGTTCTCCCATTGGCAGGTGCTGCCTGGAATAACGGCTCATTCTTCGCCCGCGCCCAGTCGGTGGCGTAACGCTGCAAGTCACCAATGCGAATCGGCTTCGACGATTCGTTCAGAACACATGCACCTTCACACAATTCCTCTGTGGGACACACACGTGCGCAGCTGGCTCCAACCGGATTTGCATCCATGATGGTGCGGGCCGAACCTTTCAGGTGCCCTGTGGATATTTTGCTAATAAAAGAAGGGATATTAATGTCGGTTGGACAGGCTTTGATACAAGGTGCATCGTAACAGTACAGACAGCGGTTTGATTCCTCCATCGCTTCCTTGCCTGTCATGGCGGGTTTCATCTCGGCAAAACGACTCTCCCACCCATAATCGGATAACGTTGTTCCTGAGCTGTTCATCAATGTCATGCACCTCCTGAAGTTTGATCCGCGCACTTCCAGCTACTTTTACAGACTAACCAGATGTTCGTACGTTTCCGGCCTGCGATCGCGGTAGAACTGCCACACATTCCGCACCTCACGAATCATCTCCGTATCCATCTCGCCAATAACGACCTCATCCTGATCCCGGCTACCTATCGCTACCATTCTGCCTCGCGGGTCGACTAGGTACGACTGTCCATAAAATTCACCCATATTCCACGGCGCTTCCACGCCGACCCGGTTGATGGCTGCAACGTAATAGCCGTTAGCTACCGCGTGAGCAGGCTGTTCCAGTTTCCACAGATATTCCGATGTCCCCGCAACCGTAGCAGACGGATTGAACACAATCTCTGCCCCCGCCAGCCCGAGCAATCGTGCCCCTTCCGGAAAATGACGATCATAACAGATGTACACGCCGACTCTGGCGTAGGCCGTATCAAAAACCGGAAACCCAAGGTTACCTGGTTTAAAATAATACTTTTCCCAAAACCCATTCGTACCCTCACCCGCTTCCACATGCGGGATATGATGTTTGCGATATTTGCCCAGATACGTACCATCTGCATCTATAACGGCTGCCGTATTGTAATACGAAGCAATGCCCTCCACCTCATACACAGGTAAAATAATCACCACCGCAAGCTCCTTTGCCAGCTCCTGAAAACGTCTGGTCGTTGTCCCTTCCGGCACCGGTTCAGCGGATGCATACCATTTGGGATTCTGCTCTGTGCAAAAGTACGGCCCATAGAATACTTCCTGCAATCCGATGATCTTGGCCCCTCGTGCAGCAGCTTCACGGACCAGCGTTATGTGCTTCTGAACCGCAGCTTCTTTGTGTACCTCAACGGGAGCCGAACCTTCAATTTCATGGGAAGCCTGGATTAATCCGATGCTGATTTTGCCCATAACGTCACAAGGCCTCCTCAGGTAAAATGATTGGTTGGTTCATCCCACTGCACATCCTCTGAATGGTGCGATATAACACTTCCGTGCCCAGCCCAATATCCTCTGGCGAGGAATATTCGCTGGGATGATGACTGATGCCGTCTTTGCTGCGGACAAAGATCATGCCATAATCACACACAAGCGAAAGGGCCAACGCATCATGGAACGGACCACTCATCAGCTCTGGCAAAGTAACCCCGATCTCTTCCGCGGATGAACGAATCACCGACTTGATTGGCTCTGCACAATACCGCGGCTCACTATTCGTATCCTCTGTCAGCGAATAGGTTAGACCATATCGGAAACTCACGTCATCCAAAATGTTCATCAATCGGGCTTCAAGCCGGTTCCTGCGCTCCATCTCCATGTCTCGTAAATCAACCGTGAAGCTGACTTCCTCCGGAATGATGTTCCGTGAGTCTGGAAACACCCTCAAACTTCCCACCGTACCTACGGTTGGAGCTTCCGGGTCTTCTCTCACCATATCGTCAAAAGCCGCAATGACTTTGGCGCTACCTACCAGAGCATCATGCCGCATCCCCATCGGAACGGAGCCGGCATGACCCGCCATGCCTTTCATCGTCACAGTAAGCCACAACGGACCCGAGATGCCCGTCACCAGACCTACTGGAGCATTCATCGCTTCCAGCACCGGCCCCTGCTCAATGTGTAGCTCCAGATAACTCCCTATGGAACCTGGCGGATAGATCGCCTCTTCAAAATCCGAAGGAGAACAGCCGAAGGCTTCCAGCGCCTCCCGACGGGTCACTCCGTTTTTATCCTGCCGCTCCAGTTCGCCTTCTTCCAACTGACCGGTTATACCACGTGAGCCGAACAGGCCTTTGTTAAAACGGGAACCCTCTTCATCGCAAAAGGTAATTATCTCAATTGGCATATGGGGCTGAATGCCATTTTCGATCAGGCATTGCACTGCTTCGAGCGCGCCTAGCACACCAATCGCTCCATCATATCGACCGCCATAAGGCTGAGAGTCGATGTGGGAACCAATCATGAGGATCGGCAGTGCCTGATCCGCCCCTTCCAGACGACCAATCAGATTGCCGAAGGCATCAAGTCGCGTCGTAAGACCGGCACTTTCCATCCAGAGACGAACCTGTATGATGCCGTCCATATCTTCCGGGGTCAGGGCAAGTCGGCAAACACCCGTCTCCGAGATTCGGCCAATCTGTGACAACTGCTCAATTCGCTCATTCAGCCGAAGCTGATTAATGACTTTGCCTGTTGTGGTCTGCATCCTGCCTCGCCTCCTTGCGCTTATTTATCGCGTAATGATATGAAAATTTTCATTTTGCTTGCTAAACCGTAAACGCCTGTCGTACCTGTGTATGGCAACTAACCTGCGTCCAGACTACGTAGCGCAATGAGCAAACTTCCAGCGATCAGATCCAACTCATCCTCGGTGGTGACAAATGGTGGGGAAATCGTCAAAATGTTTGCAAACCCCGGCACGGTATCGCCGTTCTTGCCAATCAGGATGCCATCCCTTTTACAACTGGCGAGTACCTTCATTACTTTGTCCGCCTCCGCAGGAGACCCGTCTGCTTCAATCAATTCAATGCCACAGGCGAACCCGAATGAACGGATATCCCCCACAATGGACAGCTCCAGCAATGACTCCAGCTTCTCACGAAGCAGATGTCCCAGTTCTTCCGCGCGGCTGACCAGATTCTCTCGTTCCAGAATCTCCAGATTCGCCAGTGCAACTCGGCAGGACACCGGATTTCCGCCAAATGTATTCACATGGCGAAAATGGGCATCCGGTCCGGGTTCGCGGAACGTCTCATACAGATCGGCTCGCACCGCCGTTGCTGATAGCGGTGAATACGCACTGGTCATGCCTTTTGCCATCGTTACGATATCTGGCTGTACACCATAGTTCTGATGACCAAACTTCTGCCCGGAGCGGCCAAAACCACAGATTACCTCATCTACAATGAGCAGCACGCCATAGCGCTGACAGATCTCTTGCACGGTGCGCATATAATCCGGCGGGGGCACAATCATGCCGCCTCCTGTAATCACTGGCTCCATAATTACTGCGGCAACCGTCTCAGGACCTTCCCAACGAATCACCTCTTCATAGATGGTTGCACATTCGAGTCCGCATCCATCCTTGTTTCGTCCAAACGGACAGCGGTAACAATACGGTGGCGGAACATGAGAGAACCCTACGCCGAGCGGCTCGTATTTGATCTTGCGGGCAGCTTGACCGGTGGCGCCCAGTGCGCCCATGGAGTTGCCGTGATAGGCACGGTGACGGGAGATGAATTTATGCCGTGTAGGCTCACCATTCTGATGGTGATACTGACGGGCTATTTTGAAAGCCACCTCATTTGCATCTGAACCCGAGTTGGAGAAGAATATTCGATACTCCCCCTCCAACCAGTCATTCAGCTTCTCCGCCAGCAAAATCGCCGGTTCGTGACTTTGCGTCATCGGTACATAAGCGAGTGCTTTCATCTGTTCGTAGGCACTCCTCGCAATCTCCTCCCGGCCATGCCCCACATTCACACACCACAGTCCCGACATCGCATCCAGATAACGCGTACCATCCTGATCGGTGATCCAACTACCCTCCCCACTCACTGCAATCATTGGATGATCGTTATGAGGCGAGATGTGATGCCATACGTATTTGCGATCTTTCTCCAGCCATTCTTCTTTCGTACCGCCAAGCGGCTGGGGCTGCTGATCTACAGAACTCATTCGTCATCCTCCTCTTTAAGCTGGACCTACAGACTTTACACTCGCCCACTCCGATTGCAGTACCATCTTCCGATCGCTGTTATCCCCAGATTTTCTAGATTCATTTTTTTCCTTAAGGAAAAATCCGGGGATAAAGGCGCACGCTTCGCTTCTTCAGATTGGTTCTGCACTCTTCGTTCTTGTGTAAATGTTCGTCCACGCTTATTTCACAGCTTCTTCATAGATACTCTTCTCCAGCGCTTCATCCAGGTTGGCAGCTTTTTTGATCAAGCCATAGTTCAGTGCAATATCCGCAGTTCGGGTAAATGACTCATCAACAAAGCTGCCGACTTGCTGTTCCGTAAATCCTTCCGGGCGGATCAGCTTTGCAATCTCTTCGAGCATCGTGACCTGATGCTCGCGGGTGGTGCTGCCATCCGTCACATTACTCATTACGATATCGACCGTCTCATCCTGTTGATCAATGGCGTAGTTCCAGCCTTTCAAAATGGCACGGGTCACTTTGACCGCAAGCTCACGGTTGCTGTCTACCCAATCTTTCTTGGCAATCAGCGTATCCTCTAACATGCCAACACCGGCATCTTCAATGTTGAACACATCCAGATCGGATTCTTTCGTTCCACTTTCCAGCACAACGTGGTATTCGTTATAGATCGTCGCCGTAGCTACATCCACCTGATCGTTGAAAAACTGATCCATTGTGAACCCTTGCTTCACCAGTTCAATATCTTTCTTCGGATCTAGGCCATTCTTCTCCATGAACGCGAGCACCTGAAACTGCTGACTGCCAAACCAGGTACTGACCTTCTTGCCCTTCATCTGAGTGGGATCAGTAATGCCTAGGGACTTCTTGGCAATCAAGCGATAACTACTCTTCTGTGAGATCTGAGCGAGCGAGACAAGCGGCAGACCGTTATCCCGGCTGACCAGCAAACTGTCTACACCCGTAATGCCCACATCGGCCGCGCCATTAACCACCTGCTGCTCAATCACGATATCCGGACCACCCGGAATAATCTCGGCATCAATGCCTTCCTCTGCAAAAAAACCTTTTTCCTTCGCTGCATAGATCCCGGCAAACTGCGCCTGCGGCACCCATTTCAGTTGAATTTTCACTTTGGTTAAGGGTTGATCTGCTTCGCCCGCCCCTCCTGAACTCGCAGCAACAGGCTCAGCCGCCGGCTCGGACTTCGTAGAACATGCGCTCAGCATCGTAACAACCAACAGGACCAATACCAGCAAACCCGGCTTCAACGTTTTGTACATGTACAGAACAACCCCCTGTTTATATACGATTTATCAAGCATCAGTCCGTGTTCAAAAAGTCTGCTTTTCAGTACCGTGGACTTTTTGAACAACCTCTATCAGGTATTAAGATCTATGGATGGATGGTTGTTACCCTGATGAACGTTATTGATCTGTGCGTGTACGATTCCACGGAATGAGTCGCTTTTCTGCCAGGACAACCGCTTCATACAACACAATGCCGAGCGCGGCGGCGATAACAATGCAGGACCAGGCCAAGGGCATGTTTGCCAGTCGAATCTGATCCGAGAGCAAGTACCCCAGCCCCTGGGAGGCGATGAAAAATTCACCCACAATGGCCCCGATAATACTGGTCGACATGTTGATCTTCAGACCGGCGAAGAGGGAAGGCAGCGCATGAGGCAGTCTCAGCTTCCAAAAAAACTGCATCCTGCTCGCGGCAAGGCCACTCAGCAGATCACTGTACTGCGGCTGAATGGAAGTCAGCCCTTTGAACAGGCTAACAGCCATCGCTGCCATCGTAATCACCGTGACGACAGCAATACGCGACCAGATCCCGTCTCCGAACCAATTGTTCATAATCGGGGCAAGGGCCACAATCGGAACTGCGTTCAGTGCCGACAAAACCGTAACCGCCGCCCTGCCACTTGTTGGAAAGAACGATGCACCTGCCGCTGCCAGAGCACCCAACAATGAACCGAGCAAAAAACCTCCCAGCATTTCGGTTCCGCTATACATCGCGTATCGAAAGAGCATATTGGCATTTTCCTGAATGGATGCCGCAATCGCAGAAGGCACAGGTAGTTGGTAGCTTTCCAACGAAAATATCCAATGAAACACCCTGAGCTGCCAGAGGGCGAGAAACAACATACCCGCACCCCAAGGAAGCATACTCAGTGCAACCGATCGTCCGCGAACGCCAGGGCCTAATCTGGCCTTTTCGGCTTGTCCCTGTTGTCCATAAATTTCCGATCCTGGGACAGCTGCCGTCTGCGGACCATTGAGGGGCATAGCCGCGCCAGTTACAGCAGCAATCGACACACCTTCATCACTTTTCCGGCTCAACACTCTACCTTCACTCATGTGGCCTGACCTCCTTTGGCCCTGAATTCAGGCTGCCAAGGGGTTAGCCAACGTTCAGCCAGACTGATGACCAGATACGAGATCAGGCCAATGCCAATGCTAAGCATGATGGTTGCCCAGAACATGCCAACTTGGGCATGGCCGTAATATAACGAACTGACCATCAGGACGCCGAGCCCGTTGGGGGCGCCCATCAATTCCACAACGATGGAGGAGGTCACCGCCAGCGGAGCAGCTATTTTCATACCTGAAAATAGTCCCGGCAGTGCTGAGGGCAGCAGGCATTTGATATATCGTGCAGTCAGTGAAGCTCCACAGGAACGCATCAGTTCCAGATGCTCTGGTGCTGCACTTTTCAATCCTTTTAACGTATGGATGATGATCGGGAAGAAAGTGACATACGCGGCCATAACAATTCGGGCCCACTCCGCATTGTGGATGATGCCGTACACAATTGGTGCGAGACCAATAACCGGAACCATCTGTGAGGAGACAACATATGGCGATAACGTGCGCTCCAGCCAGACAGCCGCGCTCATAAGCAGCGCCAAACCCAGACCCAGCAGCGTTCCCCCTGCAAAACCAATGGCGGCATTGCCAAACGTGACACCCCCCTGCTCTGCGAGCGTACCCGAGTAACGAAACAAGGCTGCAAGGACTTCGTGCAGATAAGGAAGGCGAGACGCAGCCTGCTGGGGTGACAAGAACAGTTGGAGTATCCAGGCAATTCCTTCCCACAGCACCAATATGGCCATAATCCAGATGACAACCCAGGATCGATATCCCGGTTTAAAGAACCGCAGAGACATGAGATTCATCACGCTCCTCGTAGAAGCAGTTGCGAATGGTCGTGATCATGTGGTAGAAGGCTTCCGTTTCTCTCAGTTCACTATGACGTTCGGAAGGCAGATTGACGGAATGAATGGAATGTACTTGCCCCGGATGTGCCGAGAGCACGATGATCCGGTCGGACAGAAATACGGCTTCGGGGATGCTGTGTGTGACAAAGAGGAAGGTCTTGCCTGTTGAGCGCTTGATCTCAAGCAGCTCCAATTGAAGTTTTTCTTTGGTGAATTCGTCCAAGGCCGAGAAGGGTTCATCCATGAGCAGCAATGGCGGATCAAGCGCAAGTGCACGTGCAATGGATACACGTTGCTGCATCCCGCCACTGAGCTGCCATGGATAATGGTCTGCGAAGCGGGTTAACCCCACCATTTCAAGCAGTTCACCGCTAATGCGGCGGCACTCCTTCCGGCGGGTACCCAGCAGCTCCAAGGGCAATTCCACATTTTGACGAACGGTGCGCCAATCGAACAGGGCTGGTGTCTGGAAAACGATGCCGAACTGTCGCTGTAGCCGGGCACGCTCAGGCTCCTGACCTGCAATGCGTACGGTGCCTGAGGTAGGTTGAAGTAAATCACCCACCAGCCGGAGCAAGGTCGACTTGCCACAGCCGGAAGGGCCCAGCAGAGAGACAAACTCATTAGACTGGATCTGGAATGTAACATCCGATAAGGCAGTGACTTGTTGTGTACCTGTTCCAAAAACAACGGACACATGATCTACATCAATATGGCAGGCTTCGGGGACTGTGGCTGAGGGTGCGGAGGACATGGGCATTCTCCTTTGTGGGAAGTTATTTTCATTACACACCAAGGCTGAATGGGAGGTTTATATACACAAACGTAACAGGTTTTGCTTGTTAGATAATACTATATCGCTTTGGGCGGGGATTACATTATACAGTGTGTTTTGAGTATGGGCCTGTTCATGTTACACAATGTAAAATGAGACGGATTCTCATATACATACATGTGAGTTTTCTTCGTAGATAGCTAACATACATTTCACCTAACAACAAGCGCACGATCATTTGTATTTATTGATTAAATATTCGGAAAATATGACATATCCCCTCGTATTCTTGCTCGTTTTCTTGTATAAAGATTGAATAGACGTACAAGGACTTCCACCTCCACGTGAGTCAACGCTCCTGAATGATGAAGGCGGTATCACTATTCGGATTAATCACCACGCAGGTTGGATTCCTCTGTCAAGTATCACTTTGAAAATCACATATATAGGTCTATCCAAGGATCAGTAGAACGAAGCTTTCAAATCCAGAAATCGGGGTGGTCATGATGTTTGATTGGCTGGGATGGAGAAAAGGATTGCCGCTGTGGCGCTCGTATCGGTTGAACGCACATATGAAGGAAGATGTGGAACAGATTTTTGAGGGAATTGCCGAAACGAGACGGCAGCTTATGATGGACTGGGCAGATGAACAATGGAACCACCTGGATCGTTTGCTTCAACAGATACAGTCGGTCCAATTAGAGGATGTATTACAAGGTTCACAGCAACGAAGCAAACTAGATGCATGGTTTCAATCCAGTTATATTCGAGCCGTAGACAGTACGGAGCTATTTATGCTGAACGAACAGAATCAGGTGGTATTCTCTACATATAAGAAACATATTGGACAGATCTATGAAGATTACGAAGCTTTAATTGGACCAGGATTGAAATACTCCAGAGCAGATCGTCATGGCAAAAAATGCTTGTATGGTCCATATTCTGATCCACTGACGTTGGATATTGGTCCCCGCTCGTCCGCTTTTCACGATGATGTCACCTTGCTGTTTATCTCCCCAATCCTGCAGGACGGTCGATATGTCGGTTCATTATGCAGCCGTGTTCCCGGGGATGTACTCGGTGACCTGATCCAACGAGAATCAGGTCATATCTATCCCGATTCCGGTGACAATTACCTCTTTATGGCTGAGTCGATATTACGGCCCCATCTGCAACCCGGCACCGCCTTATCCCGAAGTCGATTCGAAGACCGTACCTTTACACATGGGGAAAATCTCAAAGATGGTGTCACCACCGAATGGGGTATCGTTTCCGTTAAGGAGCATACCGAGCTGGAACTCATGTTCACTGATCCGTCGACCGGAGAACTACACCCCGGAGTAGCAAACACCATTCAGAATGGTTCCAATCTGTTCGTAGCTTTTCCCGGCTACTCGGATTATCGCCATATTTCTGTGATCGGCAAAGGCATCACCTTCCAGCTGCCACACTGTCCTGATCGCTGGGGCATGATGTGTGAAGGGGATCTGGAGGAAGTGTATCGGATACGAAGCATCGGCTGGCGCCAGTTCAAGCAGCACAGTCTCTTCACGCTTTTGTCTGGCGTTGCAGGAGCAGCTCTTGTCTATGCCTTCACTGGTAGTGGTTGGAGCGCGGCAGCAATGGGCGCTTTTAATGTGTTATTCGGATTCTTCACTGCATTACAGCTCCATCGTAGCCAATATCAACGAGTCCATGAAGACTTGCGTCGCATCAGCCGATTTATTCGAATTAACGCCGAAGGCAGGGGTGATCTGACCCAGCGCCTGGACACGTCTGCTTTTGCCCAAGACGAGTCAGGTGAACTGGCGAAGTGGATCAACAACATGATTGATTCTCTGGAAGGCATTATGCTGAAGGTTCAACTTGCCACGGTAGACGTTATGGATAATCAGTATCAGATGCGAACTTCAACAGAGACAACCCAAGGCACGACTGAACGTGTGAATTACAAGCTTGGTTCGATGATTCAGGCCATTCGCACCCAACTGGAAGATCTCGACCAGGCCAAGATCGCTGCTGATCACATGCGCATAACGCTGCAACAACTGGAGACCTCTGCTACCGAACAGATCAGCGTGGCTCAGCAGGAAGTGGAACGAATCGGCGATAAAATGACCCAAATCTCAGGAGCGGTATCCGATACTAATCGTACCATCCTGTCCTTTATGGATACCATGAAAGAGATTTACCGTGCACTGGCTGTCATTGATGAAATTTCAGCTCAGACCAACCTGCTGGCTCTGAATGCTACCATTGAAGCTGCACGCGTGGGCGAACATGGCCAAGGGTTCTCGGTCGTGGCAGGGGAAATCCGCAAGCTAGCCGAGTTATCCCGCTCTTCAACTGAAAATATTCATCAGATTCTGGACCGAATCTCAACGGCAGCAGGAGCTGCATCTCAATTGATCACAGAGGGTGATCAGGTGCTGGCTGAAGGAACAACACTGGTTCAGGCCGCTTCGCAACTTCTGCAAAATGCTACCGCTGAAGAACCTGAGCGCACACAAGTCGTGGATCAGGTGGTCATGCTGATGGAGAATATTGCTGCAATCAGCCATCAGAATCGGGCGACTTCTGCCGAGGTAGAAGCAGAGATGATGGAGCTGATCCGTGATATGTTGCAGGTTCAGCATTCTTCGCATAACGTGGAAGCCATTACGGTCTTTCTGCAACAACTCGTGGGACAATTCCATCTGAATCACCCCGCAAAAAATGCTGTCATCTGACGTCATCGTTGACGCGGATTGGAGAAATAGCTAAAATTTGATGCAACTGTTCCTTTTGAAATTGTCGTATCATTTATAATAGAAGATTTCCAATCTGAACCGATGAAAGGGTGGTCTGCATGGAACTGCTTCAGGATTCATTTGGCCGGATACATGACTACATCCGTATTTCTGTTACGGACCGCTGTAATTTACGCTGTGTGTATTGCATGCCTGCAGAGGGTATGGAGTTTGCTCCACATGATGAGATTATGAGTTACGAAGAGATCGCACAGGTGCTGAAGGTGCTTGCTCCGATGGGCATGCGCAAAGTCCGACTCACCGGGGGCGAACCGTTGGTACGGAAGGATCTGCACAAGCTCGTCAGCATGATCTCGGCAATTGACGGGATTGACGATATTGCCTTGACTACCAACGCTCTTCTGCTGGACAAACAAGCTCAGGCGTTGAAAGATGCTGGGTTAAACCGGATTAACATCAGTCTGGATTCCCTGCGCGCTGATCGCTTCTCCATGATTACCCGCGGCGGAGATGTGAACAAGGTACTGAAAGGTATTGAAGCTGCAACAGCCGCTGGCCTTGCTCCGATCAAGCTGAATGTTGTGCTGATGAAGGGTATCAACGATGATGAGATCAAGGATTTTATTGCAATGACGATTGATCAACCTCTTCATGTGCGTTTTATTGAATATATGCCGATTGGACAGGCTTCGGACTCATGGCGCAAATCTTATTTGCCGCTGGAAGCCGTGACAGATGTATGTGCTGCATCAGGCTGGACGGTAGAAAATACAACAGGCCCTGCGGGCAATGGCCCATCACGTAATATGAAAATTGCGGGCTCCGAAGGCACATTTGGATTGATTCATCCCGTGAGCGATCACTTCTGTGACAATTGCAACCGACTTCGGCTGACCGCTGACGGACATATCAAAGCCTGCCTCTACTGGTCCGATGAGTATAATGTTCGCCGCTTCGTGGATGATCCGCATGCCATGGCGGCACTTTTCCTCAAAGCGCTGGGTACGAAACCAAAGAATCATGAGATGGCTCTGGCTTTGGAACAAAAAATGCAATCGCACACGCCGACGGTACGCCGCATGTCCCAGATTGGCGGATAACAACAGTACGCAATATAACTCAACCGCGTATTCCTGCATATGGATATATATCTTTACCGTCAGGATGACCTCTTCACACAACGGATGAGGTAACGCTGGCGCGGTGACCCCTTACGTAAATCAGCTTTCATAACGTGAAGTGGAGCGTGTCATAAGGCATAGGTGGATAGCCAAAGCAGACAAGAACATGATGTTCTTGTCTGCTTTTTCGTTATATTTTCATAAATTTCTGAAAATCATCAATTCTCCTGTTTCATTTGTTGAAAATTTAATTAATATACGTTATGCCCTTATCAGGCCTTCAAGATTAACCTTATTCTGACGATGTATACAATACATCTAGATGATACACATACATTATAGGAGCTGAACCTTATTGAACATCGTTGAAGCACTCGTTGCAGCAAGTCCATATTTTAAAATCATGCTGAAAGAACACGATATCATGATTGCGGTAACCGACACGGAGAAGTTCTGGTATTATGTTCCCAGCAACGAACTCGATCTGGGCATCAAGGCTGGAGACCCCGTTTCCCTCGATGACCCTACACTCCGCCGGGCACTTATACATGGGGAAACTTCAGCGAACCGTATTGATGCAAAATTCTATGGTACATCCATCAACTCGGCGGCCACCCCACTTCGGGATGAACAAGGAAATATCGTGGGCACACTTGCCATTGGTTTCTCTCTTCAGAACGAGGAAAAACTGGAGTACTTCACTGAATTGATCGGCGGTATCAGCGGAAAATTAACAGATATGGTGCAGACGGTAGCCGCCCAATCCGAGCAATTGACGGCATCTTCCACGCAGATTTTGGATAATACCCGCATGGCTGTGCAGAACTCAGGCGAAGTGAACAAAGTCGCCGCATTCATCCGTGAAATCTCAGAACAGACCAATCTGCTCGGCCTGAATGCAGCCATCGAAGCGGCCCGAGCAGGTGAAGCAGGCGCCGGATTCAGCGTCGTTGCATCTGAAGTGCGTAAACTTTCTACAGGTACCAAAGAAGCTACGGTGAATATCGAACGTTCCTTGAAAGATGTTCAGCATTCCATTCAGCAGATGGAGCAGGAGATCACATCCATCTCACAGTCTAGCAACCAACAGGCGGTGCTGGTAACCGAGTTCAGCGAGGTCATTGATCAGTTGAACAGTGTAAGCCGTGATCTGAAAGTGTTTATTGAATCCATGCTACTTAAGGCAGAATAGATCCGATTACGATGACCCTAATTCAAATGACCAACCATATATAAGAGACACAACACCAAAGCGTTATCGAGCACTACAGTTCCAACTCAATAACTTGATCACCAGGCATGCTGATAATCACATTCAGCATCCACATTGAACTCCCTGCGCGATAGACGTCACGGGGAGTTTTTTTATTTTAAATAAAATGAGCCCGCTACATCACGGTCCTTCTATGCATAGATGAGCTTCCACAGCATCATAACCGCCAAACCAACCATGACCACAGCGGACAACCGGTTAAACACCAGACTGATGCGTCCAGTTCGATCCGTTCTGCCAATCACCCTGCCTGCGCCTGCAAGTCCCAAGAACCATATCCACGATACAGCCGCGGCTGTCAGGGCAAAATAAATGCGCTCCACCCCTTCATACTGAAGTGAACTGGTGCCAATCACGGCAACCGTATCCAGCAGAGCATGAGGATTGAGTAAAGATACCGATGCGGCAAACGCAATCTGTCGCCCTGGTGACATTACCGTCTGCGAACCTTCCACGGATTCGGACGACCTCCAAATACTCCATGCCATATAGAGCAGAAACAAGCTTCCTACTGCATACATCACATTCGCTAGCAATGGCCATTGCAGCAAAATGAGCGACACCCCTCCAACGGCTGCCCCGATCAACAACGTATCACTGACCCCTGCCGTTATTACAGCAGGCAGGGCATGTATATAACGCCTCTGGCTCATGCCTTGGTTAAAAATAAATACATTCTGCACACCCAGTGGCAAGATCAGGCCAAACGCCAGAACCACTGCATGAATAACAACCTCCATCGCGCTTCCCCCTTATCTCTGTCCTCCATATTAGGGCAGATGATAACTGACGTAACCAACCACTTGGATGGCATCAGACCCAACCAAATGATATATTGTTTGTTACAAAGAAAACCGGAGGTGATTCTGCCAGTTATGGAACGTTCTGATTCTCGGCTAAACATGGGGTGGAAACCGAACCTCTCTCTCGACTTGCCCTTATATCGCCAGATTGAAGCCTATATCCGGCAGAAAATCACAACGGGCGAATGGTCCGCAGGATATCGTCTCCCCTCACAGCGATTATGGGCTAAGTCCATGAGCGTAAACCGCAGTACATTGGTCACCGCCCTGGATAATCTGGCCGCCGCGGGTCTACTTGAAGGCAGACATGGCGGGGGAACCTATATTTCCGGCTCCGGTTGGCATGGTATGGCTCACGAAGCGATGCCCAACTGGAATGAAGCCATTGAGGAGGGCTGGTATTATCCCAACCTGCCCGAGATCCAGCAGATTAATCAGGCTGAATTCCGACCTGGCATCATACGTCTTGGTACAGGGGAGCTTGCCCCGGAGCTGATGCCTCAGGATGCTTTCAACGACATTCTGTACTCCCTGTCCCATCGTTCTCGTACACTCAACTATCTGGAACCTCAAGGAAGCTTGGAGCTTCGTGAGGCTTTATCCGTCCATTTGCAGACTACCGGCATTCAAGCCTCTCCAGATTCCATACTGATCGTATCGGGCTCTCTTCAGGCACTGCATTTGATTTCGGTCGGACTGCTCCCTCGCGGATCAGCGGTTCTGCTGGAAAAACCGTCGTATCTCTATTCGATTCACGCCTTTCAGTCAGCAGGGTTGAAAATGAGTGGTATCCCGATGGATAACGAAGGCGTACACATTGCTCGTCTGGAGGATGCTGCGCAGCATGTCAAAGATCAAGACCACATCTCGCTTCTCTATACGATCCCGAGCTTCCATAATCCCACCGGCTCTGTGATGGGTGATTACCGCCGGGAAGAACTGATGACCACCGCTCGAACACTAGGCATCTCCATACTGGAGGATGCCGCCTACAGTGATCTGTGGCTGGATGCTCCTCCTCCGCCATCGCTGAAGGCGCGTGACCAGGAAGGACGGGTGCTGCATATGGGCACCCTGTCAAAGGCAGTCAGCCCCGGTCTGCGCCTCGGATGGCTGGTTGGGCCAGAGCCGGTCATTCGTCGTCTCGCAGATATCAAGATGCAGACCGATTATGGTACCAGTTCACTCGCCCAAGAAGCTGCTGCCCTGTGGTTCGCAGAAGGACATCACGCTGGACATATGGAACGCCTTCGTCCTGAACTTCGCAAACGCAGAGACTTCATGCTGGAGCTGCTTCAACGTCACTTCCATGGGATTGCGGAGTGGGAAATACCCGCTGGCGGGTTTTACATCTGGCTGCAATTCACTGTATCCCCTCTCTCCATCCGCCAATTGTTCCATACCTGTCTGGAGCAAAACGTACTTATACACCCGGGTTATCTGTATGACCGGTTAGATGCGAGTCACATTCGGCTCTCATACGCGTATGCTTCACCTGATGAGATGGAACATGGGTTAAAATGCCTCGCAGAAGCTGTCCACAGGCTTATGGATTCTGGCTCCTGACTTCGACGAATGCTTTTTCCTGATTTCACAATCAAAAAAAACAGCCTTGACCTTGAAGGACCACGTCCTTCAGATCAAGGCTATTTGCGTAAGTTTCGAAAGTTTGGCCGAATAACAGAACGGGCAAACACCAGATGCGCTGCGGGATTCCTTTGAACGTTCTATCCTTTGACCGCACCCTCCGCAATACCCTCCATGATGAACTTCTGGAAGAACGCATAGATCAGGATAACCGGAATCGCAGTCAGTACCAAGGAGGACAGAATTAACGGCCATTCCTTGTTGTATTCCCCAAACAGCATGTTCGTGGACAGAATCAGCGTATAACGATTCACATCAGTCAACATGAGCAGTGGCAACAAGAAGTCATTCCAGATCCACAGAAAGTCCAGAATCGCGATGGTGACTGTGATCGGAAGCAAGAGCGGGAAGATAATCTGGAAGAACGTCTGGAACTCATTACATCCGTCCATCTGAGCCGATTCCTCCAATTCACGCGGAATGGACTTCACAAACCCGTGATAGAGGAAGATTGCCATGTTCACGCCAAGTCCGATATAGATCAGGGCCAATCCGTACGTGCTTCCTTGCACCCCCATGCCTTTGGCTACCCGTGTCAGCGGAATCATGATCGAGTGGAACGGCACCAGCATGGATGCAACAAACAGGAAGAAGATCAGGTTGCTCAAACGTCCGGAGGTACGTGACAGCTTGTATCCCGCAAGTGAGGCACAGAAGACGATTCCCCCAATCCCCAGAAAGGATACAATTGCCGAGTTCATGGAACTGCCCAACAGATTGATTTTGTTAAACGCGTCCGAATAATTCTCCCAGTGCAACGTTGTTGGCAGCGCGAGAAAAGATTGGAACATCTCACCCTGTGTTTTGAAAGAGTTCACAACCGCCATGTAGATCGGCAGCATAGCGACGAGAGAGCCCAGAATCAGTAGCAGTCGAATCAGATAACTGTTCAGTCGTTGCATCCTCATGCTTCCACCTCTTTCTTCTTCATGACGGTGATCTGGATGAGTGTAAAGATGAGTACGATGATGAACAGCACAACCGATTTGGCACTCGCATAGCCATATCTGAAGTTGTTGGAGAACGCTTCTTCATAGATGTTCATCGTGATCACCTGCGTGGCCCGGCCCGGTCCACCACCAGTCAGTCCATACACCACTTCAAACACTTTGAATGCTCCGTTCAGCGTCAGGAAGAAACAGATGGTCACGGCATGAGTAATCATTGGCAACACCACATTGCGCAGTACCTGGAATGCGTTGGCCCCATCAATAACAGCCGCTTCTTTGAGACTTTTCGGCACACCCTGGAGAGCAGCCAGATAGATGATCATCATATACCCTACACCGTTCCAGAGCGATACGATCAGAATGGAGTAAAATGAAAACTTCGGATCACCCAACCATTGCTGGTCGAGGAACGAAAAAGCCAGTTTCTCTGCGAGCTGTGGCAGCACCTGAGAGAAGATGAAGGTCCACATGAAAGCACTGATGATTGTACTGATCATGTTAGGCATGAAGAACAACGTCCGGAAAAGCCCTTTGCTACGGGTTCGTGACTCAATCAACACAGCGAGCAGCAAGGCAATTCCATTTTGCAGAATCAGCATAAATATTACATATTTCATCGTGAACCACAGAGAGTTCAGAAAGTCGGGATCTTCTTTGAACAATTCCACGAAGTTGCCCAGACCGATAAAGCTGTAATCCTGATTGAGTCCGTTCCAATCCGTGAGACTATAGAACATGCCACTAAACGTGGGATACAGCAGGAAAATCGCATAGATGACAAAGGCAGGCGCAGTGAACGCGAGCAGTGACAGATACTTCTTGAACACATTCGTAGCCATTGGTTCTCCCCCTTTTCACTCGAAGCGGATGATTGTAAACGAGGGAACGAAGAACGTTCTGCCTGCCGTATCATCTGCTTGGAGACTGCGACGAAACAAAGTACCGCTAATTTGTTGACAAAACTCTCAGACCGTTGAGATTTGCCAACAAAAGCGGATACTCCATTCCTCACAGCTCCTTACTTGTTGACTTTGTTGTAGGATTTCCACGCCTTGTCGAGCGCATCGATAACCTGCTGTTGATTTAATTGCCCAGAGTAGTAGCCTTGCAACGCTTTGCCTGACTCGTCTTTCACCGCTTGAGGGAGGGATGGGTCCTCATAAGCTTTACCTTCACTCACATATTTCTGGGCATCGTCTACCCACGGGAAGCTCTTGAAGTCATGGATCTTGGCAATCGGATTGAACTTGAGTGCTTCGAAGAATGCACTTGAATCCTTGTCATCGAGAATGTAATTCACGAAATCGAGTGCCACTTCTTTGTTTTTGCTAGATGACGATACTGCCAATGAAGTGGAGGTGCTCAGATTGATTTTGGTATCATCCGGATTGTCATTGATCGGCATTGGTGCTACACCAAAGTTCAAGTCCGGGTTGGACTTCAGAATGGTTTCGGCAAACCAGGGTCCCTGAATCCACATCGCGGCGCTTCCTGATGCGAAGGCTGCTGAACCATCATCACCGCCCACTTCCAGCGCTTTGTCCGTTCCATTGGCATTGACGAGATCAAAGATATCAAACAATGCTTTCATATCGGAGAAGGAGCCCTGATCCTGATTCATCTTCTCCACGAAGTCTTTGTGCTCAGACTGAGTTAATGCACCCACGGTAAGTGGCAGGAATAATTGCGGAATCCAGGCTTCTTTGTAGGATAGTTCAAACGGTGTAATGTTGGCTGCTTTGAGTTTCTCCACGACCGCTTTCATTTCTGTTAACGTCGTTGGCACTTCCAGCCCTTGCTCTTCAAAAATATCTTTATTGTACAGATAGCCCCATGATACTGTTTCCAATGGAATAGCTACGATTTTACCCTCCGCATCCGTTATGGAAGGTTTAACCGAATCCAGCAGCTTATCAACAAAAGGTTGGCCCGAGAGGTCTTCCAGATATCCAGCTTTGCTGAACGGTGGGATCTCATTGACCGCATGCAAGGCGAACACATCCGGTGCATCATTGGAGGCGAGTCGTGTTTTCAGTATCTGAGGGGCATTGTCCGCTGGCGGCATCTCCAGTTGCACGTTCACTTCAATGTTTTTCTCTGCTTTCTCCTTGGCTTTGAACTGTTCTATATATTTATCGTAATGTTCTTTCAGCCGAGGTTGTGCAACGAATACTTTGAGTGATACCGTGCTGCCTGATGCCGATTCCTCCTGCCCATTGTCCGTTCCTGCATTGGAACCGCAACCTGCGAGCAGAACACTGACCAGTACTGCACTTGCTACGCTTTTCCATACTTTCATCTCTTATGACCTCCCGGTGTGTAACTGGTTTGTCTTTCATAGGCTCATTATATATCAGAAAATGAAAGCGCTTCATTGGACAAAATTAGACTTGTGTATTGGATTATTTTAAACCTTAATCCTGCCGCAAATGCTCTCTCGAATGTCTCATTCCGTACTACTGCCTGATTTACCTGATATACGAGCCTGTCCCTTCCGCATCTCTCCCGGTGAAACTCCAAAATGCTTCTTAAACACTCGATAGAAGTAGGACACATCCTCATAACCCGCCATCTCGGCAATATGCTTGAACGGAATCTGTTCATCCATCACCCATTCTTTCGCTCTCGTCATACGTAACTGGACAACATAATCGGTCACATTCACCTCATACTCTTTCTTGAATACCTTACTGAGATATTCCTTGCTGACAAAAAAGATCTGGGCGAGCTGCTCCAGCGTAATCATCTCCATGCAGTGCTGCTCAATGTATTGTTTCACCTCATTCAGGTTCAGCTTGTTCTTGAACTTACGCTGCGCAATCAGCTGCTCCAAAGCCAGATAGTACGGAGTCGAAATCCATGTGATCGTGGATTCGATGGAAGCCAGCGCAGACGCAGGAGGTAGCGCCGTTGCTTCGGGCCGCTCGTACAAGCCATTGGAGACGCACAGTTCGTCCAGCAAAGCCTGTAATTCATGAGCCACCCTTCCAAGCTGCCGAGGTCTGTTAATCTCGCATCGTTCCAGCTTCTGCTGTAATTGCTGGAACCACTCCCGCAGACTCTGAACGTTTAGGTCATTAAACCGCAAGCGAGCCTGCTGCTGAAACAGGGAGAACTCACCTGCAAACGAAGATGGGTACGATTCCCATGATTCAGGTGCTGATTTAACCTTTTCCAATTCCTTTGCACATTTAGCAAGTACACCATTCAGTTCATCCGGATTCACCGGTTTGAGCAGATAATCTGCAGCCCGATGCCGGATCGCATGTTTTGCATAATTGAAGTCATCATATCCGCTCACCACGATCACCTTGATCTGTGGGTATTGTCCGCTAAGCGTCTGCAACAGCTCCACACCGTCTGTGCCGGGCATGCGCATGTCCGTAATGATAATGTGAGGCTGATGCTGCTTGACCAGTTGAATGGCCTGCTCGCCATCCTCTGCCTCACCTGCAACGGTCATGCCAAGTTCATTCCAATCTCCTAGGTTACGCAAAATATCCCGGTTCCACGGTTCATCATCCACCAACAGCACTCTGTACAGTTCCTTGTTCACAAGGCTTCGCCTCCTGTATTGCAGGGGATTCGTACCGTAACGCTTGTCCCCTGTCCGTATTCACTTTCTATGCTCATCCCATATTCAGGTCCAAAATGCATTACCATTCGTGAGGCCGCATTGAGCAGTCCAATACTTGTACCTGAACTCCACACCCGATCAGCCTGCCGGGTAATCCGCTCCAGTCTGGACTGCATCTCCGTTAGTTTCTCAGCATCCATACCCACGCCGTTATCACAAATTCGAATGGTTACATCTGAAGGTTCACAGACGACCTCAATGCCCAGCTTCCATTCGCCCTGTTTCTTCTCCAGACCATGCAAAAATGCATTCTCCACAATGGGTTGCAAAGACAACTTGGGGATATAACACGCCCGAAGTTCTCCGGTAATCTCCAGTGTATATTCAAGCCTGCCGACAAAACGTTGCTTCTGAATCAGCATATAATGCTCCAGCTGGTCCAGTTCAGACTGTAGGGGTACAAGCCCATCCGGCGCTCGTACAATATAACGAAACATCTCGCTCAAGGCTCGAATGACTTTGTAACTGTCTGCCGGTTTTTGCGAGTAGACCATGCCACCAATCATTTGTAGTGTGTTTTGCAGGAAATGCGGATGGATCTGGGATTGCAGTGCTTTGAGCTCGGCCGTTTGCTTCTCCAGATTCATCAGGTAATTGTCGCGAATATGTTCCCGAATACGACTAGCCATACCGTGCAGATTTTTCTCCAGCAGACCAATCTCATCTACCCGGCCGCTTCGTACCACTTCCCTGTCCTTGATCAGTTGAATACCCTTCATGGAATTTGCCAATCTAACAATGGGCTTTGATGTGCGCCAGGCCACCAGCGCAGCTAGTCCCACAGATATGACGGTGGCCAGGCCACCCACGACCAATCCGTATTTCATCGTGTCCAAAGCACTTTCGTTAACGACATGGGCAGGTACAATCTTGATCACACGCAGTCCTGACGGCTCGATGGAGTGAAAGAATACATATTCTTTGGCTGTCCGGATGAAACCCGAACTTTCTTTTGTGCCTGCCAATTTCTCCAGTGCTTCCGATGAAGGCTGTATCTCTTGGTGAGGCTGATAGACCGGACTGCCTGTGCTGTCAGCAATGTATACCCCATAGTCACCCCGGCTATCCAGCAGCTCCAGCGTCTGATTGAACTCAGCCCACTTGACTTCCAGACTGATGGCACCAATCTGTGCCTGATCCTCGAAGCGGTTCATGCTGCGGGTCATGTGAAACTTTTGCGGATCGTCCGGATCATTGATAATCGTAAAATCTTTATGTTGTGCAAAAAGCTCATGATATCCTTCCGGTATTTCCGATACCGCTTTGATGCGAGAATCCATCGAGTTGAAGGTGAACAAGGTGTCCAATTCCTTCAGGTACAGTTCAACGCCAAATACATAATTGCCAGCGGAATAGTATACACTGTTCAGCATATTGAACATGGCCTTCTGTTCATCGAATCGGCTGGCCGCCGGCGCTTCCTCGTTCAACGCCAGATATTGATGCAATTCGTCACTGATCTGAATCGAATAGATAATGTTGTTCATGCGCGCGAACTGTTCACCCAGATAGATGGAGGCCCAGTTCATATTGGCTCGGTTGGTCTCCATAATCTCCTCTTCCATGGAAGAGCGGGTATTCTCAGCTGCCATAGCGGTCATGGCAATGACGGGCACAACGGCCAGCAGCGTCATGGTAAGAATCAACTTATTGCGAATGCTGCGTTTGAAAGGATCTATCAGCTTCCGATAACATTCGGTAAACACAGCGCATCCACTCCTGAGTTAAAATAGACAAACGCCCCAGCATGGAAGCCGAGGGCGCTTTGGTCTTTATATTCGTTTGGAAATGTTACAACTAATGCTATTTACACGGACACTTCGATGACAGAACAACCTTCGATCGCTGTTATCCCCAGATTTTTTCTGATTCCCTTTTTGAAAAGGGAAAATCCGGGGATAAAGGCGCATGCTTCGCTTCGTTAGGTTATTTCTGTCATCTCCGTTTTTGTGTAAATTTATAGTTCAACATCCATTGCCTACTCTATTATTTTCTATTATTGTTCGATAATCCGTATGCCCCATGGCTCCAGTTCGATCTTCTCTCCTTCAGCAATCGGGGTTCCTGCCAGAAGTTCAGTTCCTTTTCGATAAGCATTTACGAAGGATGTTGCCTCACCTGCATAATTGAAATAGTAGCGAATCGTGTTCCCCTGATCGTTCACACCTGTCTTCACAATGATAGGAAAAGCCAGCTCCTGATCAGCTCCCCATACGCCCGCTTCCTTCATGACACGTTCCAACACCTTACGGATCACCGCAGAACTGGTGAAACAGCCGACATAGGTTGCTTTCCCTTTTCCATAGGCATTCTGGGTAATTGCCGCATATTCACCCCAATGTGGATGATCATACCAAGCGAGTACTTCAGCCGTTGTCGGCGTAATCAGTTCCATCCAGGTGTGAACCTTGTTCTGCTCTTCACCAACTCCAAATGGATCATCGCGCAGCGAAACATGTTTGGGCTCTACAAAAAGGTTATAGCTGATCCCGCATACCTCACTAATTAGCCCTGGCTGGCGGGTAGAGCGTACCTTGATATGCTCATTTGCAAATCCGCTTTTGAACGAGTAGACGATATGTCCGCCATCCTGTACGAATTGATTAAATTTTTCCAGCAATGTATCCGAAGCAGCATACAGAGCAGGTACAACGAGCACGTCATACTCCGCATAACTCTCAACCGATGGGTCGATGAGGTCACAGCCAATGTTCATCTTGTACAATTCATCGTACATCCAGCGCACCACGTCATTGTAGTTCTTGTCACTGGTGAAGTTAAACCCAAACCACTTGATGGAAGTCAGGGCCTCATTGCTGAACAGCACGGCCACCCGATTCTTTTTCTTCAGATTAACGAGCTTTGGACTGAGTCGGGCAAAATCCCTGCCAATCGTCTTCGCCTCGTTGTACACCGGATTCGGTTCGAAATCATGACTGAGCAATCCTTTCCAATACGTCTCAAACGAATTGTGCAACGAATGCCAGTGCCAGTAGGCGACCATGTTCGCTCCTGATGCCAGATGACTGAATGCCTGCAAGCGCAGCTGCCCCGGATAGGGAACCCAATGCCAGAACGCCTGCGCTTCGGTCTCCAGCACCAGATAGTTCGATTGTTTGGTTGAACGTGCCACATCCCCGCCGAATGAAATTTCAATGCCCGTCAGATCATCCTGGGAAGGATGGTAGATGTCCACACTGGTGATGTCAAAAGGTTTCGATGCGGCAAAATGGTCCACATCCCCTTGAATGCCGTAGGAATATCCACGCCAATCAAAGTCAAAATTCTGGGTAACAAACTGTCCTTCCTGTTTGTATTCATTCACGATCCCCACTTGCCAAGCCAAAAAGTTGGTTACCAGCTGCCGCTGGAACTTGGCAAATTCAGCGCCCAGACTACCGTTGATCGTTCCTACAACAGACGGGAAGTCTTCCCAGCTATTAATTCGATTGCTCCAGTAGTCGAGGCCAAATTCCTTGTTAAGCTCATCCAGGGAGCTGAACTTGTTCCGCATATATTTGACGAATTGCAGTTGTACATTATCTCCGGCCGTATTGTAATGCTTCGTCTCGTTATCTGTCTGATATCCAATTACCGCTGGATGTGTGCTTACCCGAGAGATCAACTTGCGGATGATCCGCTCGGCATAGAATAGATAGGTTGGATGGGTAATATCCATGATCTGTCTTGCGCCGTATTTACCAGGTCCCTGTGAGGTTGTAGCCAGAACGTCCGGATGTTCCTTGACCATCCATGTCGGAACAGCATACGTTGGTGTTCCAACGATGACCTGAATCCCCGCTTCATGCATGGCATCCAGCACACGGTCTACGGAAGAGAAGTCAAATACACCATTCTGCGGTTCATGGGTACTCCAGGTTGATTCTGCTATGCGCACCACATTGATCCCTGCATCCTTCATCATCTGAATGTCCTTGTCCAATCTTTCGTAAGGCATATATTCATCATAGTAGGCTACACCATATAATAATTTGTCCATGATTTAATCTCCTTTTTAGGTGGAAAATATAATGATCTTGACGTGTGCAAGAGTTGACATATTCCAATCCACAATGGTAGCGTTTACATTATTATCGGTTGAAGAACTTCGATTGTTCAGCAACCACTTCAAACGCTGATGTGTTCCATGGAATATCCATGCCCGCGTTAAACTGATTATAATGAAGTATACTACGAGTGCCGATTGTATAAGGCAAGTTGTTTTTACCCTTTTCCGAGGTGAATATGATGGATATCCGATCACAGCTCCGAGAAATGCCTCACCATACGCTGGCCCACTGGCTACCTATTATCGACTGTAACATCAAATTCTATGGTGCGCACAGCCAACAAGTACCCTATGGATGGGCGATGCCGGAAGAATCACATCCGGGCTTTGAGATTATGTTGATCATCGAAGGTACGCAGGAGAGTGTGATTCATGGTTATACCTATACCGTGGAGGAAGGTTCCATTCTTCTCATTCCTCCCGGGTTCAAACATACAAATCAATGTGTATCCAGGGAAGGCATGACTTATTTTAGCGCTCACTTTAATGTGGATGATCCCGTCTTCACCCTGAAGCTGATGTCACAGCATAGCCAAATCTACGCAGCAGATACAGCTGATAATAAGAAGATGCGCGTTGTACTGGAGAGTTGGATGGGGATGATTAACGTATCTGAAGCCTACACGTCCACTGACAAAATGATCATGCAGGCCCGCATGTTTGAACTGTTCGCCCTGTTGTCCCAAGCCGCTGACAATGAACCGGAGACCACCACTTCCGTTGCTGCTTCACATGCACCAGCTCCAACAGCCATGCATTATGCGGGAGCTATAGCGGAGGCAATCAAGCAGGCATTCCATGCCCAGCTTCGTACCAAGGAAAGCATTGTATCCACGGTCAAAGTAGAGCAGATTATATCCTCGTTTGGCATCAGCCCGGGATATGGTTTACAGGTCTTTCGCAAGGTGTACGGGCGGTCGCCCAGGGCTTACCTGTCCAGCTTGAAGTTGCAGGAGGCCAAAGTACTGATCGAACAGCCAGAGCTGTCGCTAGGGGAAATTGCGTGGAAGCTCGGTTACACCCATCTGTCCCATTTCAGCAGACAATTCAAACGTTGGACAGGCCAAAGCCCGCTTCAATATCGCAATCATCATGCAGATGCATCTGGCGATCCTGTATCATACAGATCTGAATCGAGTCCAGAATCTTGATTACGGATACGCTCGTATTCTTCCGGCGTGTTCATATTACTCATTTGCATCGCTACTTGATGAACGCCCGCTCTCTCAAGCTCTTCGGCTCCGACATAGCGACAACCGATCTCTTCAAGCCATTGCATGACTCGAAGATGATTCTGCATCAGGCGTTGCTCCAGATCGGGGAGCACATGCCTGTGATACGCACCTGCAAGCGGATGGACACGCCCATCCACACGTGGAACGATAGCAGAATAAGAGTCATGCGACTCGGCCAGCTTTTTTATCCCATCAAAAAAGGACGTTTGCAGGAGCGGCATATCGCAGGCGCAGACCAGATTCCATTCCGTACCAGAAGCCTCAAGGGCCGCGTGAAGACCCGCGAGTGGTCCCTTCCCCGGATAGTGATCCTGGACGCAGTCGTAGCCCATTTCGCCGTAGGTTGTCACGTTGGGTCCAGCAGCCACGATGATACGGGATACGGCGGGTCTCATGGCATTTGTGACATGTTGCAGTACAACGGAACCGTTCAGTTCCAGCATGGCCTTGTTGGTCCCCATGCGGCTGGATAAACCTCCTGCCAATATGATGCCTGTCCATTCCCTTGTGTTCATGATGTCTTGCTCCCTCCTGGTAACGATGTGGGCTTGTTATATCAATCGATCAACATTTTCTATAGATTGAATCCCCTTTCAACAAATGATACATTGAACAATATGCATTTGAAAGGAATGGCTTAATTGGACAGACCTGCACCTTCAAGAGGCAATCCCTCATTGGTTTCTCTGAAACTATATAACTTTTTCATATATGGAGCCATCTCGATCTTTGCCGGATTCCTGCAGTTGTATCTGCAAGAGATTGGTATGACCAAACTGGAGATTGGTAGTCTGATGGCGATTGGACCCTTTGTATCCTTGTTTGCCAACCCGTTCTGGGGTTTCTGGAGCGATAAATCTCGCAACATTCGCATCATTCTGATGATTATGATGGGAGGCACATTTGTGCTCGCCCAGGGTGTATTCTATGCGCCCACATATACGTGGATCTATGTAGCTATGATTTTCTTTTATTTTTTTCAAAGTCCATTATTTGCTCAAACTAATAGCCTGATTCTCGGATATATCGATGGTACAAACCAAAAATTTGGATCATTCCGGCTCTGGGGTTCACTCGGTTGGGCACTGACTGCCGTCGCAGCCGGACCGCTCATTGACCGTTTTGGCATCGGCAGTGTATCCATTATATTTGCGTGCATGATTGCCACCGCCTTTGTATTATCCGTATTTCTACCCAGACAGCCGATCGCTTCGGATACACCGGTGGTTACTTTTCGGCGGTTTGGCAAAGTCATGTTCAATCCGTATTTTATGGCATTTATCGGCCTGGGTGTACTCGTGTCGGTGCCTAATGCGATGAACAGTACGTTTATGTCGCTATACATAGTAGAGATGGGTGGCGATAAACAGATGGTCGGCTGGGCCATCTTCACCTCATCCATTCTCGAAGTCGGCGTATTCCTGTTGCTCGACCGCTTACTCAAACGCAAAATGAGCATGCTCCTGGCATCGCTCATTCTGATCAGTGTGCTGTTTGCACTTCGCTGGCAACTCATGGCACTGGCTAACAACCCGCTGGAGATTGTATTCATTCAGTTGATGCACTCCATTACGTTTGGTGGGTACTTCTATGTGGGTACGCAACTGACCATGCTGTTCATTCCAAGACCTTACCGTTCCTCCGGTCAAGCGGTCTACACGATGGCCTGGGGAGGTCTCTCCGGCGTGATTGCCGGTCTGTTCGGCGGCTGGTTGTTCCAGAGCTTCGGTGCAGAAATCATGTATAGCATTGGCGTATTCTTCTCGCTCATCGGCGCTGTTGGATTTAGCATCATGTGGTTATCGAATCGACGTAACGGCTATCAGCCGGTTGTATTGACGGAGATGGGTAATATGGATGAGGACAGATAATCTTTTGTTTGAAAAAGTTGAAAGATTTCCACTGGAGCACTACGAGGACAGAACAATCTTTCGATCGCTGTTATCCCCTGATTTTCTTGATTCCCTTTCTTCAAGGGTAAAATCCGGGGATAAAGCGGAGCTGTAGTTCGTTCTATCATAATATGAATATGATGCTAGTTTCTCTATAGATTTTAACTAATCATTAAACTGAACAAACACATGCATATACTTATCTAATCCTGGAAAACCGGTTGTACCTTTGATATCCAAGAAATTCAGTTTCTCTTTCCAGTCTACTCTTTCTTGATCGGAGTCATCAGTCGAGAGTTCAAAAATATATGCTAAGACAAATGCATCCATACTCGAGACCCCGTTTTTCAATTGTACCCACTCTTGAGGGAGCACAACTTGATTGTTACCCGCTGTGATTTCTTTGCCAGAGAAATTAAGAATCAGTTCTTGTCCTTCATTTTTAATCGTGGTGATTTTTTTCTTTCCATCCCATTTAAACGTTGCTCCAGATCGTTTAAAAACATCTTTCACTGGGATATAAATGGATTTATAAGTTGTTTTTGTTGCCTTTCCATCCTTTATGACACTTAGTTCAACTTTTTTTAGTGATGAATTGTACACATTCGCCGCACGTTCCTTAAAAGGTAGATCCATTAGGGATTGGTCCAAAGCAGCAGAGGCAACAGAGCCTACACAGACAGCTAAAGTTAACATCAACAATAAAGAAACAAATCGCTTCATCTTGATTCCTCCTTGAAATTATTGTTCACATTAACTTAAACGTCGAAAGTTGGAAAAATGTTCATTTAAGTATCCCGTTGTATTAATAATTATTTTTTGTGTATCCACGCAGAACCAGGACTTGTATTAGTACAACCTTCTTTAATCAATTGCAGGCGCACAAGAAAAAGGCGTCTCCATTGGCTTATTGCCCTGGAGACGCCTTTTACGTTCATAGATTTAAGTTTACTGCTAACCTATCGTCCTACCTATGTTCACATTACGCCTTCGGCAGTTGGAACGAGCTTTTCAGGGATACGACCCGGTTAAATACCGGACGTCCTGGCTCGGAATGTTTCGGATCTACACTAAAGTAACCGTGACGGAAGAATTGGAATTTATCCTGAGCATTCGCTTCTTTCATCTCTTGTTCCACATACCCATTAACAATTTCAAGGGAGTTCGGGTTCAATTGATCCAGGAACGTTTTCTCCGGTTGCTCTTCCACAACCTCAGTTTCAGCCCCAGCTACTGCTACTTCGACCTCTGCTTCTGGTGCTTCATCCAGGATCAACGGCTCATACAGACGGAATTCAGCAGGTACCGCTTGAGTCGCTTCTACCCAGTGGATTGTTCCTTTGACTTTACGGCCAGTGAAGCCACTGCCGCTCTTCGTCTCTACATCATAGGTACAATGAATCTCGGTCACATTGCCTGCTGCATCTTTGATCACATCGTTACATTTAATGAAGTATGCATGTTTCAGACGAACTTCGTTGCCAGGGAACAAACGGAAATATTTGTTCGGCGGATTTTCCATGAAATCGTCTTGTTCGATATAAATCTCACGGGAGAACGGAATTTGGCGATTACCCATCTCTGGGTTCTCCACATTGTTCTCTGCTTCAAGCCATTCCACTTGTCCTTCAGGATAGTTGGTGATGACCACTTTGAGTGGGTGCAGAACAGCCATCGTGCGTGGAGCTTTCAGTTTCAAGTCTTCACGTACAAAGTGCTCCAGCGTTTGCAGATCGATAACTCCATAGTTTTTGGAAATGCCTGTCTCATATACAAAATCACGAATAGCTTCCGGTGTATAACCCCGGCGGCGCAGACCCGAAATCGTTGGCATGCGCGGATCATCCCATCCATCCACATGGCCTTCGTCTACGAGCAGTTTCAGCTTCCGCTTGCTTGTCACCATCTGGGACAGGTTCAGGCGACCAAATTCGTATTGACGTGGTTGGTTCTCCATCTCACACTCGGCAATAACCCAGTCATAGAACGGGCGCTGATCCTCGAACTCCAAGGAGCAGAGGGAATGCGTTATACCTTCAATTGCATCTTCAAGCGGGTGAGCAAAGGCGTACATTGGATAGATACACCATTTGTCGCCCGTGTTATGATGGTGTGCATGTGAGATCCGGTAAATAACAGGATCGCGCAGATTGATATTAGGTGCAGACATATCGATCTTGGCACGCAGCACTTTCTCCCCGTTCTTGAATTCACCTGCACGCATACGTGTGAACAGGTCGAGATTCTCTTCCACCGAACGATCACGGTACGGGCTGTTCTTACCAGGCTCCGTCAGCGTTCCGCGCATTTCACGGATTTCGTCGGCGCTTTGGTCGTCGATGTAGGCTTTTCCTTTTTTAATCAACAAGACAGCACGGTTGTACATCTCATCAAAATAATCGGAGGCAAAACGTTTCTCGTTCCACTCGTATCCGAGCCATTTCACGTCTTCCTGAATCGATTGAACGTACTCTACATCTTCCTTGACCGGGTTTGTGTCATCAAAGCGCAGATTCGTTTTGCCGCCAAATTCGCCGCCCAGCGTAAAGTTAATCCAGATCGCCTTGGCATGGCCGATATGCAGATAACCGTTCGGTTCCGGAGGAAAACGGGTAATAACTTCCTGGACTTTCCCAGACCGGAGATCTTCGGTAATAATATTTTTGATAAAGTTAGGTGGGGTTGTACGATTGTCCACAGGTATCAAACCTTTCATGAATGGATTGGAGCCTTAGGGAATTGCAGCAATTCCGGCTATAATTCCTTAATAACGAAGTCATTTCCTGAAAAAATCTATTTTCTTGGAAAGTTTCGTACGCGTTTCATTTAAATATACCTTTAACGGGGGAGGAGTTCAATAAAGAACGGCACCAAAGTCAGGATAAGCCGTGCATAAATAGGCCCTAAACCATTTTGACGGGTTGGCTCGAATCATGTAGCATGATAGTAAAAACAAATTAAAGGGAGGGTTTCCCATTCCATCGAACTCGCTTAAACTGACCAAAGAACAGCAGGATGAAGCCATTCGCACCATCCAGTCTTATTTCGAAGAAGAACGTGGCGAAGAACTCGGCGATTTGGCCGCTTGGGGTGTCCTCGACCTGTTCATGACACAGCTCGCTCCCTACATATATAATCAGGCACTCCGTGACGCACGCACAACAGTCAATCAACGCATGGCCTCAATGGAAGAAGACCTGTTTGCACTGGAGCAAAAGTTACCCAAGACCTCACGTTAATCCACTACAAATACGTGTTCAAAAAATCTGGTTTTAATATTCGATGCTGATCATGCCGCTAGGCATAATTCGTAATCAAAAGTGGACTTTTTTGAACAACACTATACAAAGAAAGAAGGTTGCATTCATGTTTACCTATTCATTGGATGAATATACCGAACTCCGGCCACTGGCCATGGAACATACCAAACCGCTGTTCGAACTGACGGATCGTTCGCGGGATCAATTGAGACATTGGTTGCCGTGGGTGGATCATGTGACAGAAGTGGAACACACCTCGAACTTCATTACCAACGCGTTAAAACAAGGTGCCGAGAATGGCGGATTCACCGCCGGAGTATGGTCAAAAGGGGATCTAGCCGGCGTCATCGGATTCCACGAGATTAACTGGACCAACCGCTCGGTAAGCATCGGATATTGGCTTGGAAAAGGCTTTGAGGGTCAAGGCTTGATGACAAGCGCTTGTCGCGTTCTGGTTGATTATGCTCTGGTGACCCTGGATCTGAATCGCGTCGAGATTCGCTCGGCAACGAATAACAAACGGAGTCGCGCTATCCCTGAAAGACTCGGATTTGTTCTCGAGGGTGTCATTCGTCAGGCAGAGAAACTGCCTAAAGGTTACGTGAACCATGCAGTATACGGTATGCTTCAGCATGAATGGGAACTCTTGCGCTAATTCGCCTACATAATGAATCGGGAGTAATCTCTCCCAACATAATAGATCAACACGAATACCCTCGATCTCCACGGAATGTGGTGGACAGAGGGTATTTATTTTATTGTATCCATGACTTTTAGAGTGCTCGGACCATGCCACCATCCACAATCAATGAGGTTCCGGTAATGTACGTATTGGCCCCGGATAACAGGAACACCACCGCTTTGGCAAACTCCTCTGGTTGACCATAACGGCCGAGTGGGATCTCCTTACGAAATTGGTCAGAGACCTCTTCCTCACTGATTCCGTTCTGCTCTGCCCGTGCGGCATCCAGCTCACGAATACGGTCTGTTGCAATACGTCCTGGCGCCACCGTGTTGATCAAAATTCCGTATGGAGCCAGCTCTTGAGACAAGGTCTTCGCCAATCCGAAAACGCCGGTACGGAACGTATTGGACAGCACCAGACCCGGAATCGGCTGTTTCACCGAAGTTGAAGCGATATTCACAATGTGTCCTCCGCTTTCTTTCATATAAGGAAGAGCACCGCGTATCAGCCTTACATAACTGAGTACATTTAATTCAAATGCACGCTCCCAATCCTCATCCGTCAGTGACTCAAATGAACCCGATGGTGGGCCACCCGAATTGTTCACCAGAATATCAATTTGCCCGAACAGCTCCGCTGTCTTGTGAATCAGAGCCTCAATATCTTCCTTGCGTGTCACATCAGTTGCACAATATTCCACACGTCCACCACCACCAAGCGCCAGAAGCTCCTGCTTCACTGCTGCGAGCTTTTCTTCACTCCGGCTGGCAAGCATGACGTCAGCACCTTCTGCTGCCAATTGAGCGGCTACCGCTTTGCCCAGCCCGCGACTGGAAGCCAGCACCAGTGCTTTTTTACCCTGAAGCCCCATATCCATCGTTGTTCCTCCTCAACTAGTTTCTATTTGGTCTAGATAAAATAACCCATAAGAATATCGTCCACATACTTGCCTCCGATATAAAACTCGGACACCAACCTGCCTTCCGTCACAAATCCACACTGTGTATAAAACGTGATGGCTCCCGGATTGCTGGAAAGTACGCGCAGCCTGAGCTTGCGAACGCCTTGTTGGGCCGCATGCTGCTTAATGGCATCCATCAAAGCTGTGGCAATGCCACAACGCCGATCATGAGGATGAACCGCAATATGAATCTCGTAGACATGACGGTTGACGGGCATACCTGTGGCTGGATTAAAGCCCACATAACCACATACCCGCTCTCCCTGCACCGCAATCAATTGACTGCCTGGCGGGCAATGCTGCAGATATTGTTGTCTGGAACGCCATTGCATCGGTGCAGGAGAGGTGTATTTGTCCCATACCAGGGCATCCAACTCCATTAGCTGGGCTGCATCTTTAATCTCGGATGGACGAATCGTAAATGTATGGCTGGTAAGCATAATGATTCAACCTTTCGTGCTATAGTCGACAACGCTGTGCGTTACAACGTCGGGAAAGTTAAGAGAGTTAAGAACGTTGAGAAACTTAGGAATAGGAAGACATTGTTCGTTTACTCCACTATTTAAGTTTTTTGTTCTATATATTGTAGCATAGCCTCAGCTTTGACTAAAATTCCACTCGGTATTGAACCTTTTCGCAAAATGAAATAAACACTTAACCTTGCCGTAACGTCATGGTTTATACTGATTCGATAAGGAGGGGGATGCATGATGAACATCAAAGAGGCAGCAAGCAGGCTTGGTATATCGGCGAGAGCCATTCGTTTTTATGAGGAAAAAGGATTAATTCTCCCCGCCAAACAGTCCAGTAACGGGTATCGTACCTATACGGAGAATGATATCTGGCGGCTTCAGACCATTGCTGCGCTGCGTGAGATTGGCATGTCGCTACAGGATATTACACATGCGCTCGGAGAGATTGATCAAGGGAATCAGCAGCGGCTGGAAGAATATCTGGAGCTGCAACAGGCCGTCATGTATGCCCAGTGGATTGAGCTCAAACGTATGATGGATACAACCCAGCGCATGATTGACCTGAATCGTCAGGACGGCCCGTTGGATGTCAGCCATCTGCACGATCTCGCAGACAGTGCCCGTCGCCTGCGTGAAGCCCGGCAGAACTGGCATGATCGGTGGAATTATGACATGCAGGCAGCCATCCATGATCAGCGAGTGCAGGCAGAAGGCAGAGTCAGTACTGAACACCCCAATTCAGAGGACAGGCATCATTCGGCCAACCCCTTGCCTATAAGCGATGAGAATGAAGTTTCACATCCAAACCATAATGCAGGTCATTCCACGCCGGGCGATTCCAATGATACGGTACAGTCTTCCTTTTATCTGTATCACAACTATGACGAAGCGCTCGAACAGACAGCTCATTGGATCTCTCCCGCCCTTGGTGAGAAAGGACTTGATATTGGTACAGGCACAGGTAATCTGGCTGGGAAACTGCTACAGCACGGCGCAGACATGACTGCAATCGACCAATCCCGGGAGATGCTACGCAGATGTCGTACCAAATATCCCGAGATGCATGTGAAACTTGGTAATTTTATGGCGTTGCCTTTTACCGATCATTCCTTCGACTTTGTTGTATCCAGCTTTGCTTTCCATCATCTGAGTCCAGATCAGCAACTATTGGCCTTACAGGAGATGCAGCGGGTATTAACCTCGCGCGGACGTATCAGCCTAACCGATCTGATGTTTGTTGATGCGACTCACCGTGATTCCTATATTTGGCAGGCAGAAACCACAGGACACGAGGAACAGCTGCGCGCCTTGCGTGAGCGTCACTTCCCTCTGTTGGGTGAGCTATGCAGCTGGCTGGAACAACAGGGCTATGTAACCAAGCATGTGCGGCATAATGAGCTGTTGCATACGTTGCTGGCAGTTCCGCTGCGGTGAGCCATCATGAGCATATGCCAAAAAGGCCATCCCGCCTTGAATAAAGGAGGATGACCTTGGTATACATCATGCTATGAAATTACATATAAATATCAACAACCGTACGCTCAGTTGCACTGCGTGCTTGTCTGAACTCATCAAGCGAGATGCTTACCCCGCCCTGACGGTAACGGTTCGCTGTACGCTCGGTACGAATGTCCTTGCCATTCACCGCTACACGGCTCACAGCACCTTCATTCAAGTGATAGATAAACGTCACCGGCTCACCCGCATACTCGAATTCGAATTGCATGCCGTTCAGCTCAGCTGGCAATACCGGGTCAATGACCAGATCGCCGCCCTCTTGACGAATGCCAAGTGCATTAGAGATCAGCTGGTTCATGTAGATTCCAGGGCCGCTGGAGTAGATTCTCCATCCGCCTTTCACCTGTACAGTACCTTTACGAAGCTGGTCAAAATGCTCCTGTGCCTCGTAACGCGTATTAAACTTGCCGTCCGAACTACTAAAGTACGAGTTCGCTTGGCGAATCTCCGCGTTAGGTACAACCTCGCCGATACCAACCGGGTTGATCATCGCGAGACCATTCCACACCTGATCTGTCTTACCGAGCTTCGCCATCGCTTCCACATAACGGATATGAGCATGAACATATTGCAAACCAATCTCACGTCCGAAGTTGGATGCTTGCTCTGCACGTTTGAAGTGTGTGCTTACACCACCAGCATATTGAGCTGGACGATTCATCAGACGCACCCCATCCGGGCATAGGAACTGTTCACGGATCAAGGCATAATGTGATTCTGCTTGCTCCGCGTTCAGCAATTCACCGATCATGCTGCGCGTCATTGGCAACAGACGATATTGAATGCCTGTCTCTGTGTCCGTTGGATGAAGCATAAGCTTCGCTTGGTCCGCTTCTTCCATGTATACAAAGCCTGGAATCACATCTGTGCCCAGCATGTAACGGTTAAAGTCCTCACGGATGCCTTGAGCCAGCACGTCAAGCTCCTGTGCAAAGTCCGCATCTTTGAATTTCAGCGCTTGCGAGAGCACGTTCACGGACTGATACGTCAATGCCACAGTCCAACTGCTCACCATGTATTGCTTCAACTGTGCATTGGCTGGTTGGAGCGTATCATCCCAGTCACCATCGCCGTAGGAAGACAGGAACGTATCGTGCAGGAAGTGCGAACGGATATATTCAATCTCTTTTTTCGCGTGATCCAGTACAGTTGCCGTCTCTTCCGTGAACCCGAAGCTATGCTTGACGGTATAAGGTACTTTCTCATCCAGGATTGCATAGTCGCGAGTCGCTGTCAGGTAGTCCGCCAATACTTTCAACGGCCATACGATGATGTCGCCATGACTCTCTTCCTGTTGAATCGCAAAGTATTTATCAAACATGAACCATTGCGGCCAGTTACCATCATCTTCATATTGGTGGGTATAAACCATTTTGATGATATCGCGAACTTGCTCATATTTTTGCGTAGCCATAAAGTACTCTACCGGACCTTGGCACACATCCCGTGTACCCCAAGCCGCGCCGCCATACTGCTCCAAACCGTGAGGCACGGAGTAGTGAACCAGCATATTGTGGGTGTACCACCAAGCCAGCGCATTTACTTTGAACAGATCCTCAGCACTCTGACCTTCGCCACGGGACAAACGGAACCCGTTCATCACACCTGCGAAGAACTCGCGGTATGCCTGCACTTCCTCTTCAAACGTCAGGCTTGAACCTGCTACCACTCCGCTGTCCGCTTGGCCTTCCAATACCCCTTGTACCTTCAGCGTCCATTCAGCACTTGCTTCCAGACTAAGCGTAACCAGTGATGCGGAACCACTGCGGATACCACTTGCCAGCAACGTTTCGTCTCCTACATTCACAGCTGCGCCGTCCACCGACATGCGGTATTGCAGATCTGGATACGTTCCTGCACTAATCGCTTGTGGATCAGCCTTGAAGATCAATGTATCGCCATCCTGCGTCATATGCAGCGGATACTCGTATTCATTCACATTCATCGTAATCTGGTTTGTTACCAGGTAACGGTATGCTGTGCCACTTGTGGAGCGTACGTTCATGCTCACTTCGGTGGTGTGTGCCCCTGTATAGTTCGTTACGATGATCGTATCGGATGCCGTTTTGTAGATCCAACGTACATAGTTGAAACCAATTTCGAACAGGGAAGGCATCGTCAGCAGACGATATTGTCCGTCCATTTCCACATAGATGCGTTGTCCCGCCGTTTTCGGCACGTTTAATGCATTGCGAGCATTACTGATCATTTTATTAAAATTGGTGTTACCAATAACGAGTTGTGAGTTGAAAATACCGTACATATACGATGTTGTCGTAATAACCTGTGCTCCAAGTTGCACGTTGCCACCACTCATCAGAATGTGACCGTGTGGACGCTCTACGAGCAATTCTTTTGCTTTCAGAACGATATGCTCATAACTGCCTGTGAAGAAGGACAACAGTTCCTCACCGCTGTGCTCTTCCTGATGACGATCAGGGAACAGTTCATGAATCTCATCTTGTGTCAGATCAAGTGTAACCAGTGGTTCACCCAAGAAGGAGGACAGTTTCACCTGTTCCAACGTATCGCCGTTTTCCACAGTCAGAGCCTGTACTTCATTCCATGCTGCTGTAACTTCATCTCCGAACTCCAGTGCAGAGATTCCTTCGGCATGATTAGGCTTCGCCAGTCCATAGAAGACCACCTGAGCTTCTCCGTTCAGATTCAGCAGTTCAGATTGCAATGCCGTATAGGCAAATTCATACTGATATGTCTCATTTGCCAGCGTTGGGTGATTCAAGCTCTCTGGTTGATTCGTTTCCTTGTATGACAGACCGAAGAATTGGAATCCATCTGTGGAGTAACCAACTGCTTTGGTCAGGGAACCTTGTTGCATATATGGAAATGCACCGCCCTGAGGCTGGTTTTGACGGGAACAAACGACATAACCTTTCGCCTCATCTTCAAACACCGTATGGTCAATGTATTGTGACAGATAAGCCTCATTACTGCGTACCGCACCTGGATCTGCAAGCCCAACATCCTGTCCGTATACCACATCTACGTTATGTTGTTGTCCTGTGAGCTTCACATCCCAGAACCATACACCTTGAGGTGTAGCTGTAAATACGACCTGATAGCCAATGCCTTTTTCGCTACCTTCCAGCTGGACTGTGCCCTCCCAGATCAACTGGTTGCTGGATTGTGCCTTGCTTGTAATCACCTTGCTGTTCGAACGTACACCGAGCAACGGGAACGAGCTGATATTCTCTCCCTCATGTACACGCAGGTACAGGTTGTTCAAAGATCCATCAATCTGGTTGCTGAGCAACTGGTTCAACATCGTTGTACCGGATGTAGCCTGATATAGGTCGCCACTGTTCAAAAAGGTAAAGGATAACTCTCCGGCACTTAACCGGATCGGTTCATTAATCATCGTTGTCATAAGGTTCACTCCTTGAATTAGTTGAAATCGAAACGTTTCGATAAATCTGAAAAAGAATAGGGGCCTCTTCAAACCGGCTTTTTACAGCCCGTCCGGACGATAACCCCATCATTAAACTTTCACTTCAGCATGCAGGCAGTTCTTTGTTGTTCAGACTCAGTCTAAACCGAACGTACAGAGCTGCGCTCGATCATATTAATCGTTAACGTATATGAAGGGTCAACCGCTTCGCCATTGAGCATCTGGAATAACAGATGTCCGGCGAGCGACCCGGCTTCATGCTTCGGCTGGCGTATCGTTGTCAGCGGTGGATGCACATATTCGGACAACTGAATATCATCAAAACCGATCACGGAAATATCATTTGGCACCGATACACCACGCTCTTCCAATGCCTTCAGGCCACCAATCGCCATCTCATCGTTACCGTAAAATACCGCTGAGGGAAGATCGCCCTGCATGATCATCATTTTGGTTGCACTGTATCCGCCCTCACGTACAAAATTACCGTTCAGACGCCATTTGGACTTTTCTTCAAGTCCCGCTTCCCGCATCGCTCGCAGATACCCTTGGTAACGGAGCGCGTTGTCATACGAGTTGGATGGGCCACTGATATAAGCAATCTTCTGATGTCCTGCCTGGATCAGGTGGCGGGTTGCAAGGTAACCACCCTGCTCTCCATCCACCAACACGTTGACCAGATGGTCACTCGACAGCTGACGATCCATCACAATGATCGGAAAACGATGACCGGCAGATTCCACCAGAATATCATCATGGATGTTATGCGCCAGGATGATGGCTCCATCTACTCTTTTTTCACGCAAAAATCGCACTGCCGTTGAGTCCCGTCCACCCATGGAGCTGCACGCAATCAGGTCATACCCGTTCGCAAGGGCTACATCCTGTACACTACGGATCAACTCCGAGTAATACGGGCCCGACAGATCGGTCAGGATCAAAGCGATCGTGTTTGTCCGGCTCCGTTTCAGGTCCATGGCAAAGCCGTTCTTGCGGTAATTCAGTTCTCGTGCTGCCTCAAGCACTTTAGCCTTGGTCTTGGCACTAACCTTGCTATCCCCGCTCAGCGCATAGGAAGCAGTCGAGAGTGCTACACCTGCCAGCTTTGCCACATCCTTAATCGTTGCCATTCCACGTTCGCTCCTTCTAAACTAAAACAAATTCAAGGTTATCTACATTTTATACGATACATGGTTCGAACAACCACTAAATCCTTCATTATCGTTTATTAATCTTTATACATATCATAGCGATGGATGTCAATCGAAACGTTTCGAGGTGTTCTCAAAAAAAATCCTCGTTCCCATCCTTATGGGGCCACGGTTGAATGCGTCCCGTTCCAATCCATACCATTAGTGATGGTCATGACACGTCTTTCAATCTGGCGCTCTATAAACAGTTCGTGCCTAATACAATGAAACTGGCAGTAAACGCCAGATTGAAACGTTTCGACATTTTCATTATAGTCGGTGTTGATAGCGATTTCAACCACTTTATCTATTTTTCAAATAAAAAGTTGATTTGTTCAATCTGTCCATCCACGTCACTCCGTTTATAGTATATACTGCATAATAGTCGAGATCCGCGAATTACGCCAGTACACCAGGGGCATGAGACGAATACTGTCCCTGCTGACTTATGTAAGGAGACAGTTATCTAATGAATATTTCCAAGCCTATTTATCATAAAAAATCGCTGTCCCGTCCCATTTCCTTGCAGAAGATTCAGTCCGTACCTGTTGCCCACTTCAAGCTGTGCCATCTGGTGCAGCTTCACGACCGCGAGGCATTCTCCCGCATAGATGAGATGTGGAGCACTCTTCATGTGTTATACGTCATTACTGCTGGCCAGGCCAGGCTGATCGGTACAGAGGGTAAACTGACATTAAATGCAGGCTGTGCAGTCGTTCGGCAAGCTGGAAACCTGCTTCAGCACGAGAACAAGCGCGGCTCCCTGTCGCCAGTACAGGGCATTGCTATTGCTTTTGATTCCACTGAAAATGAACAGCTGTTCTGGCCGTTCGGGATACCAGTTCCCATTGCGAGTCGCACTCTCACCGACAGGGCAGTAGAGCTGGTTCAAGCCAGTACGGCAGGCCGTGATTCCAGCCCCTTCAGGCCACATATGCTTTTCTATGAGTTACTGGATATTTTACGGGATCATGTGGCTCATTCTGCTCATGAAGATCACTCCTGGCTTGATGCCGTGCTTAGACATATCCATCAGATGTATACCCATCCGCTGACCCGCGAACAATTGGCTAGGGATGCAAATGTGAGTCCTGAGCATTTTTCACGGGAGTTCAAGAAACATACAGGTCTTACGTTTGTTGAATATGTGACCCGTCTCAGGATCCGGATGGCTCAGGAGCATCTGTTGTTCGCGAACCCTACGCTACAGGAGATTGCACAACTGACAGGCTACAGGGACACCTTTTATCTGAGCCGCAAATTCAAACAGATGGTTGGATCAGCACCAACACACTACCGGAAAATGCCCAAAAAGATTGTATCTTTGACTTACAATTATACGGCCTCACTTCTGGCACTGGGCCACACTCCCCACATGGGCGCCGTAGCAAGCTGGATGGAAGAAAAACTGGGGGAACATGGTCATGATGGTCATGAGCAATTTGAGCAACATTCCGAATATGAGCTGGTTAAACATACGGATCTGATTGCAAACGCTCAGCCCGATGTCATTATCGGGTATGCACCGCATCCCGCTTCCGATGAACTACGTCTGATCGCACCGACCATTCTAATGCCTTTTGAGGAACTCGATTGGCAGGAGCAGCTTCTTCTTTTGGGTCGAATCACAGGGCTTGAGTCCAATGCACAAGCTTTGTTAGATCAATATCATCAACTTGAGCAAGAAGCCAATCATACGTTGGACCAACAAATGGAAGGAACACGAGGGTCCGCCGTTTGCATGTTTATGATTGGAGAAGACGGGGCTTATATCTACGGTCATGGCTGGGGCAGAGCTTCTCATGTGCTGTATCAATCGCTGGGCTTCACTCCGCCCTCACGTATGGAGCAGGATGGACAGTTACTTACGGGGTACGTTCATGTTCCGTTGTCCGAGATTCACTTGTATGCCGCAGATCACATGTTTGTCGCCTTCCCTGAGGAACCTGCCGAACGAGAAATGCTGGATAACTTGCTGAATCAGGAATCTTGGGGCACCCTCTCTGCCGTTCGTGAAGGACGCGTATACGAGATTGATGCCGACATGTTCTATGGATTTGATCCCCTGTCCGTTATGGAGCAGTTGCAGCATATCATGCGTCACCTCACATCATAATTGTCCATGCTGTAGTGATCATAGTTGTCCATGTACAAATATCACATCTTCCTCTATGTTATTAATGAGAATAATAATCATTATTGATTATACACAGGGGGAACAAAATATGTTTGCTGCAAAAAAACGCTTTTCCGGCTTGCTTCTTATGCTCGCCATCATTATGATTCTGGCTGCATGTAGCAGCGGAACAGGCTCGACTGCCACTGAACAGACATCGGCAGCGGGAACCGAAACAACAACAACAGCCTCTTCCGAGACGAACACAGACACATCGTCCGGTTCGGATAATTCGAATGGCACACGGATCTACAAGTCATTAAGCGGGGATGTTGAGATTCCGGCTGAACCGAAACGGATCGTTACAGATATGTACGTAAGTGATCTGCTCGCACTGGGTGTGAAACCCGTTGGGGCTGTTCAATATTATTTGGAAAACCCGTTCTATGCCGATCAGGTGGCGGGCATAGAGAGTATTGGTGATCGGGCGGCGGTATCCATGGAGAAGGTTATTGCCTTGAACCCGGATCTGATCATTACCTACTCTGATCAGGCCAGCGAAATTGAGAGTTATCAAAAAATCGCACCGACCGTGGTCATTCCATATGGTACATTCACCAATGTACATGACGAAATCCGGGGATTCGGAGAGCTGATGAACAAATCCGAAGCAGCCGAAGCTTGGCTGAAAACGTACGATGAACGGATTGAAGCCGCTCGCGCTAAGGTGAAAACAGTCATTAAACCGGAGGAAACCTTCTCCATCCTTGAAGTATCCGACAAGAGTTATTATGGATATGGAGACAATTTTGGTCGAGGAGGACAAGCGGTTTACAGTGCTTTGCAACTTGCCCCACTCGAAATCACCAAAAAAGAACTGATGGGTGATACCCAATGGAAAGAAATTTCGCGTGAAGTTGTTGGTGATTATGCAGGGGATCATATCTTCTTAACCGTTGGAGAGAACACCAAAAATTACCAAGGTGACTCCATCTGGAAATCCCTGCCGGCTGTGAAAAACAATCAGGTGTATGAGTTGCTGGAAGACCGTTACTGGTACTTCGACCCAATTGCGATTCAAGGTCAGGCTGAGGAATTCGCCGATATGATCGTAGAACGTGCAGAGCAAAACCGCAAATAACATAAGCATGAATACAGGTGTCCGGACAGGCTAATGATCCTGCTCGGGCATTTGTGTGATATCGAGGAGGACTTACATATGCTTCGCCGTTTTATGTCTTATTATCGTCCTTACAAAAGACTCTTTATCTTGGACTTCTCCTGTGCCATCGCTGCCGCGCTGCTGGAGCTGGCCTTTCCACTCGCCGTTAACCGGGTGGTCGATCAACTGCTTCCGGCTGGCAATTGGTCCATGATCTTAGCGGCGTGTGTCGGGTTGCTCGGCATCTACCTGCTCAGTTCCTTTTTCCATTATGCAGTGACCTATTGGGGCCACAAGCTCGGCATTAACATCGAATCCGATATGCGGCGTGAACTGTTCCAGCGTGTTCAGAAGCAGTCCTTCCGCTTCTTCGATAACAATAAGACCGGGCATCTGGTCTCCCGCATGACCAACGATCTGATGGATATTGGTGAGATTGCGCATCATGGACCCGAGGACCTGTTCATTGCCCTCATGACACTCGCCGGAGCTTTCGGGATTATGTTGGGGATCAACTGGCAGCTCGCTGTGATGACGTTCATCATTGTGCCGCTGATGATCTATCTGTCGCTGTATTTCAGTCGCAAAATGTCCAAGGCGTTCAAGCGCATGTTTGCGGATATCGCCGATTATAACGCACGAGTAGAGAACAATGTGAGCGGCATCCGTGTGGTACAGGCTTTTGCCAATGAAAAACATGAAGTAGGACGTTTCGTTGAGAACAACGAACGTTTCCGGCTTACAAAACTAATCACCTACCGTATTATGGCCTGGAACTCTTCACTCAGTTTTATCCTGATGAAATTTGTATCGCTGTTTGTACTCGTGTGCGGAACCTGGTTTGTTATTCAAGGAAGTATGACTTACGGGGAGTTCATCGCTTTTGTGATGCTATCCAATGTATTCCTTGGACCGATCGAGAAAATTAACTCCGTCATCGAGACGTACCCTAAAGGCATCGCCGGATTCAGACGTTACCTGGAGCTGCTTGAAGCTGTACCGGATGTAGAAGATACACCACAGGCGAAGCCGATTCCGGATGTCAAAGGAGATATTGCTTTCCATAACGTTACCTTTTCTTATGGAGAACACAAACCTACGCTGTCTCAGGTCAATCTGGATATCCAGGCAGGCCAGACGGTTGCTCTGGTTGGACCTTCGGGCGGAGGTAAAACGACGTTATCCAGTCTGATCCCACGTTTCTACGATGTGGATGTAGGACATATCTCCATTGATGGCATTCCGGTGAAGGACATGACGCTGGAATCACTGCGCTCCCATATCGGGATTGTGCAGCAGGATATTTTCCTGTTTGATGGAACGATTCGAGAAAATATTGCATACGGCAAACTGAATGCTTCCGATGAAGAAATCTGGCAAGCCATTCGCAGGGCCCAACTGGAAGAGCTGGTACAGTCCCAGCCAGATGGACTCGATACCATGATCGGTGAACGTGGCGTGAAATTGTCCGGCGGACAGAAGCAACGGTTGTCCATCGCAAGAATGATCCTGAAAAACCCACCTATTCTCATTTTGGATGAAGCTACATCCGCACTCGATACCGAGACGGAAGCCGCCATTCAGCTGGCCTTATCCGAGCTGGCGCAGGGACGTACAACATTGGTGATTGCCCATCGACTGGCGACCATAAGACACGCGGATCGCATCATAGTCGTGGAGAACGGCAGCGTTGCTGAACAAGGAAGTCATGAAGAACTTCTCGCGCATAAAGGCTCGTACAGCCGACTGCATCAAGCCCAGTTTGGTTAAATGCAATGACAGAACAACCCTCCCTCTTGTAATAGAGGGGAAGGTTGTTTTGTTCATTTCAGGTATCCTTTGGATTTCCAAAATCGTTTTGCAAATGATTCAGCAGCGTAAGGCAGCTCCCCATTCAGTAAATCCTCATTCGCTTGAATGAGCACTTTGCGTCCATGTACCAGCAAGTGAACGGCATGCAGTAACTGAGAGCCGCCGATGTAATGAAGTTCAAGCAACAATGGATCTTCTTCCTCGTCATCCTGAGCCGAGTATTCGATCAACACACTTTCCGTACCGTCCGCATGCTGATGCAGAGTATAGTAGTATTTCTCCACATGCGTCTCCCCTTGTTTATCCACATACTCTCTTCCAATACGTAGCATGGCTGGCTGGGGAACACCATCAGACATCTGACCTGCTTGTCGAAATGCATAATATAACTCTCCAATCCACAGCCCGTGCCGATCATCATCATAATAATCGTCATATGGCTCCACGACAGGCAGTGCTAATAAATCGTGGATCAGTTGGTGCGAAATTAAGGAACGGGCATACTGATAATTCGATACAGACTGCAACAAGGTGCTCCATCCTTGCTCGCTTAACTGCTGAATATCAGCAGGTGAGTTCTCCGATAATACGTTCCATTCCGACTTCTCATTGTTTAGATAACGATATGCTCCTGAGATCATCCAGACAGGTTCACCCGGTTGTACGATATGTTTATCAGGAGAGTTGGAACCTTGATCTGATGGCTCCATCTTAAGCAACAATGCACAATTGTGGTCATCCTGAAAATACAGACTACGGAAATATCCCTCCGTATGCTCATCTCCATAGACCGATACTCGGCAAAATTGCTCGTCCAACCAAAATTCATAGCTGTTCAGTAACTCATCCTCCTCTCTTACAGGTAACAAAGATGGATGAGTAAGACGCTCTATATTCTCAACGGTAATCCGATGATCTTCGAACCAATCCGGCGCATCTGGCTCTGATTCATCAGCATGAATGTACTTTCGGTTGATTACAGGTTGTCCTTGTTGCAGCCTCTTTAACATTTCTTCTCGCCAAGGAAACGGCTCTGTATCTTCATCAATCACACATTCAGGAACGAATAACGCCAACATGTCAAAGCCCCGCCATGGTCCGAGATCCTCCCATTCTTCAAGCTGACGCTTCACATTACGCTGTCCTTGAACCTGAATCGTATATTGATCGGTACTTACCAGCAATCCACCTTCTACATTCCCTCTCACTGTCAATTCTCCATGGTTATAATCACCCCAGAACATATCCTCCACATAGAGATTACCTGTAATATATATTTCCTGCCCACCCACGATCATATAGGGCGTTATGAGATTCCCAAGTACAACCAGATTTGAACTGGCCGCGTCGGAACTTGTATTTCCAATATAACGATCCACTGTCAGATTTCCTTCAACTAAGATCAAAAAGGGTCCTTCATCCAACAACAGTTCACTGATATGAAGATCACCAGAATGTAACCATACTTCCTCGGCTTCAAATTCACCGTTGTGCGCTTCATTCTGAGTGTACATCCAGCTCTCCTGAGGCAACTTCGTTTTCATATCGGCAAAAGACACCTTGTGACCTATCTGATGTATGGACATGTCCTGACACTCCTCATCCATTAATATATGGATAGAATCTATCTAATCTACAGATAGGACAACTACCCATTTTCATTATACTAGAGGAAATATACACCATTCCATAACAAAAACCCTCACCCGAGTAGAATGAAGGTTGAGCTTGTGAACGACAACAGCCCCAAGCCCATTAAATACATATATGATCTAGTCCATTCTTATAACTTCCCACCCAGAATTGCGTTCGCCCGCTCACGGAAATCCTTCGCCGCCTGCTCAGGCGTAATTTTGCCAAACAGTAGAAGATCGTACAACTCACGTAACACCGCAGTGACCTCTGGCGCACCTACAGGATCAGGCGGGTCCATCTGAGTGCTGTTATCCGCAACCCAATCGATATAATCAAACACCTGCGCCAGCTCCGGTTCAACCACCAGCTTCATCCGCGCTTTGACACTGGATGAGACAGGCACACCCCGCTCCCCTTTGAGCAGCAGATTGGCATCCAAATCATTCACAAAAAAGCTGATGAACTTGGCAGCTTCCTCCTTATGTCTGGAATTACCCGCCATGGAGAAAAACATGCCTGGCTTCAAGAACAATCCATCCTGGCTGTTTGGCCCAGGCATTGGGGAGATGGTTAAGGGTTTGCCATAACGCTGAGCGGTGCTGATAAATTGGTTGGAATACCCCCAGCTAAACAAAGCCTCTCCCAGATAAAACGGGTCGTTATCAGGCTGGCCAATGTCTGATGTCCAGATATCCGGTGCAAAAATAAGTTTCTTTTCCGCGAGCTTCTGCATCCTGCCAAAGTACTCAATAAACAGCCCATCATCCTCATATCCCAATCTCTTGCCATCCTCGGCGTATAGCTTGGAACCATACTGTCTCAAGTAATACGCGAAAAACTGTTCCGGCGTGAAATAGGTTCCCAGATAGATGCCTTTCCCGAGCAATTGTTCGCCCATCCGGTCAAAATCCGCCCATGTCCACGTATCCGTTGGCAATTCAATGTCATTGGCCTTTAACACTTCCGGATCATAGATGCTGAGCATGGCGTTAACCCCCAAGCTGAGACCGTAGGTTTTTCCATTCAGGCTACCACTCTCCAGCTGTTCCTTCTCAATATCTGTCGTGTCAATCAGCCCGCTCTGCATGTACGGCGTCATATCCTCCAACAGTTGCAGCGAACTGTACTGGGACAGATAGGAGATGTCCATCTGGATAATGTCGGGCAACGCATTGCCTGCTGCATGTGGGGCAAGTTTTCTCCAGTATTCATTGAAACTGCTATATTCGTATTCGATGTTCACATGTGGATTCAACTTCTCATACAGGTCGATAACGGCTATCGTTGCATTGTTACGGAACTCCCCACCCCACCAAGCGATTCGCAGCGTTATCGGCTCTTCTTCCACAATCATGCCTGGCCTTTGATCAAACTGGTTCACGCAGCCAGGAAGAGTCAGCATAAGGCAGAGCATGCCTATCATTCGCATCCATCTTCCCATAACTTCTCCTCCTTACCTGGTGATGGGGGTGGCAGCAGCACTGTTACTCTCGTTCCAAGCCCCGGCTTACTTTCCAGCAGAACATCATATTCTTCGCCAAAAGCCAGACGTACCCGCTCCCTGATATTCAGTAGACCAATACCTGTGCCTCTGGTCTTCACTTCACCGAGCAGCACCTGTTCCACATATTCGGGTTCCATGCCGGGACCGTGATCCTCCACGATAAGAGCCAGCTTGCCACCTGATATCTCGGCATACACTCGAATCAGACATGATCCAACCTGTGGTTCCAAACCGTATTGAATGGCATTCTCCAGTAGTGGCTGTAGGGTCAACTTGGGAATGGCACAGCCCAGATAAGGAGCGGGCACATCCATACGGAAATCCAGCCGTTGCCGGAAACGGTAGGTCTGAATGGTGATGTAATGATTGACGATCTCCAGTTCTTCGGCAATGGTAATGATATTTTGCTTGAAGCTGATGGAGGAACGCAGCAAATATCCTAGTGATAGCACCATACTGGAGATTTGCTCCTGCCTGTTCTTTTTGGCGAGCCAATGGATCGAATCCAGCGCATTATACAGAAAGTGAGGATTGATCTGCGCCTGCAGCGCCTTGAACTCCGTTTCTTTAATGACCAGCTGGCTTGCATAATTTTCTTTAATCAATGTATTAATATGTGTAATCATCAGTCGATACGTACGCTGTAGTAACCCCAGTTCATCCATGTGCTGGTGCGTTGGAATGGACAGATTGGCGTCTATATTCTCCAGATCCCCATACTGAACCTCCTTCATCTGACTGATGAGCTGCCTGATCGGCCTTGTCAGACTTCGTGCGAACACCATACCAAGCGCGAGAACAACCAGAATGGCGATAAGATAAACGACGATCAGTATATTTTTCAACCATATAATACGTTCAAAAATTTCATCATAAGAGGCCATATTATAATACACCCAGTCGGTGTATGCGGATTTCTTCTGGGAAAGAAATATCTCCCTCCCATCCAGATTCTTGATCTCATATCCCCCACTGCCTGGAAGTGGATTCAGTCCGGCGGACACCGCTTCTGGAAGCTGGCGATAAGGATACACCACATCACTACCTGCTTTTAAAATAATGTCACTGTCCTGGCTATCGATGCCCGCATACTCCTCGACGAGTCGCTCGATATTAATACGCAGAAACAGTATTCCTACCGGTTCCAGGGTCATCGGTTCATAGGCTCGCACTTGACGCACCATAACCAGCATCGGGTCATCGTCATCCGGGTATAACCAGCGCACTGCACCATTGGCCTGCTCCGCAGCCGCAATCATCCGATCATATTTTTCCTGAGATACGGTTAGTGTCTCGCCATATTTATTGACTCTTCCCCTGGAATCAATCAGATGAACGGACTGCACATATCGTGCAGCCCCACTAATATGCTCCCATAACCGATCCGTGATCTTTTTTCGTTCAATAAAGCTTGAATATGCGCTATCGTCATCCAGCAACGACTTCAAGGCTCTTTGAATCTGCGTATCGGAGATCATGTTTAATGATAACGCTTCCAACTTCTGAAGTTCAACATCCACTGTAGACGAAGAAAGGTTCAGAAGTCGGGACGACTTATCAAACAGCTGTTTGTCATACACCGAGTACGTATAATACAAGGACCCAAACGCGAGAATGATGACAAACGCCATCATGAACATAATCATCAGAAACATTTTCATTTTGATGCTGAGTTTGCGGTAGGCTGTCATGACCAAAGCGCTCCTTTGAACCACGTGATACTACTAGGTATATCACATACAGGAAGGTTTCCCCAAAGTTTTAGCGCTCGATTTCTCACGTATTATTTAGACTGATATCGATCATACGCAGCCTGATGAACCTCAATCGCCCGGTCAATATCCATGCTCTTGATTGTTTCGGCCATCTTGTCAAATTCGGTGATCGGCTTCTGTCCGCTAATAATGGCAGTCATCGTTTCATTCAAATACGTATTCACCTGACTCATGATGGATGTACTTGTGGTCACCTCATCTGTTGACAAACGAATTGGAGGAAGCGTTAATGCTGAGCTTGCTTTCATCCATTCCGCGTTCGCCGCACGCTGTCCGTCGTCAAATAATAATGCATCCAGATAACGACTATCCTGATTGATTGGACCGTCCATAATGGATAAGGCATAGGAAGCCAGTGCCTGGTCATACGTTAGACCGTTCGGATTATTAATGATGGTATCTGTGAATTTGACACCTTCCCCGTCACGAACATAGCTTTCATTTTCGATACCAAAGTTGAACAGATCACTACCCTCTTCGCTATAGTTGTAGTCCATCCACTGAACAATATATTTTAATTTGTCTTCGTCTGCGGAAGCCGTAATAGCCTCACCATAAGACAACACTTTAGCGTCCAGATTAAATGTCGCATACGAAGTTCCATCCGGAGATACAGGCCATGGTACACCCGTCACGTTAAAGTTCGGATCCGTATCTCTCATCAGATTGAAGTATTTCCCCATGCCGCTGAACACACCACCCTGATATGCGCCTGCCAGATTGCTGGTGACCTTGTAATCGAAAGCTTTACCGTCATTGGTCATGATCTCGGGATCAATCAGCCCTTCTTTGTACCACTTGGCCATGGTCTCCAAGAAATCACGGTAGCCCGGCTGAATCGGTCCGAATTCCACCTTGTCTCCATTCATCTGGAAACCACCAATTACACCAAATGCCGCGGCAAAATCATGGAGCTTGGTCAGGTTACCCGGTCCCCAGTTTCCGGTGAATGGTAGCTCATCTGTCTTGCCGTTGCCGTTAGGGTCCTGTTCCTTAAATGCCTTAAGCACCGTATACCACTCATCAATGTTGGTAGGTACCTTGAGATTTAATGCATCAAGCCAATCCTGGCGCATAATTAAACCAGAAGTGGCATTCAGCTTCAATGCATCCAGCTTCAGCAACGGGAACATATAGATCGTGCCATCATCGAGTGCAATCTGCTTTTTCACATCCGGATCGGATTCAATAATCCGCTTTAAGTTTGGTGCATAACTGTCGATCAGTTCATTCAATCGAATGATTCGACCATCCTTGATCATTTTTTCTGGTCCACCAACGGCATCCGCCCAGTTATAATAAATGACGTCCGGTAGCTCTTTCGTGGAGATCAACAGATTGAACTGGTCACGCTGTTGTCCAAGCGGAGGATGTGTGAACTTCACTTGGATACCCGTCAGCTTCTCCTTTTCCTTATAAGCCGCCATATCGCCAAAATTGTTCAAGGAAGCTGTCAGTTTGGCATCATTGGCGCGCCAGTAGTCAATGGTAAAAGGCTCACTTGTAATCGGTAGCGGAATCTCGGTTAATGCCTGAACCGCAGGTTCTGTTCCTTCTGCTGGCTCTGCGTTACCTGGTTCATTATCACCCGTACAGCCCGCCAGTAAAGACATGGTAAGTAGCGATGACAACAGGATGGACCCCATTCTTTTTTTCACGTAATTCGCCTCCATAGGATACATTTTTTATTGTTTCACAGCACCGATTAGAGCGCCCTGAACAAAATAACGTTGGATGAACGGATATACCAGCATGATCGGCAGTGTGGAGATAATAATAGTCGCATATTTGATGTTCTCCCCAATGGCAAAGCCGGTATCGGCGCCAGCGCCCATGGCCTCTGTACTGCTGCTGATCAGAATATCACGCATAATAATCTGTATTGGATATAGCTCCTGACTGCGCAGGTAGAGCATAGGTCCGACATAATCATTCCAATGGTCAACCGCATAATACAGCATCATGACCGCCAGGATCGGTTTTGACAAAGGCAGTACAATCCGGAACAGAATCAGAAAGTCATTGGCACCATCAAGCTTCGCCGATTCGATCAGACTGATCGGAATGCCCTCAAAGTTTGTTTTCATAATGAGGAAATAGAACGTACTGATCGCACCCGGAATAATAAGCGCAAAACGGGTATCCACCATGCCCAGATTCTGAATCAGCAGAAAAGTTGGAATCATACCCCCACCGAAAAACATCGTGAACGTAATTAATTTCATCAGCGTTTTTCTGCCCATCAGATCACCGCGTGACAGCCCATATGCAGCCAGTGAAGTCATGAGCAGATTAATGGCGGTACCCACCACAACATAGAACAAGGTGTTCATATATCCCGTATAGATGCGAGTATCCTGAAATACCGACTTGTACGCTCCCAGCTGAAAACCTTCAGGAATGAGCATCAGTGAACGGGAACGCAGCATCTGGTCCGGGTCGCTGATTGAAGAATTGAACACGTACAGCATCGGGTACAAGCATAAAACCATGATCACCAAGAGCAGCAGTGTATTAAATACATCAAAAAGTCGTTCCCCTATAGACTGTCTCATCGCTTCACCTTCCGATTACCATAGACTGGTTGAGTTAAGCTTTCTGCTGATCGCGTTTGCGATAATGAGCAGCGCGAAATTAATGACGCCGTTAAATAGTCCGATGGCGGTTGAATACGTATAGTTCCCCTCCAAAATACCGGATCGATAAACAAAGGTGGATATGACATCCGATGTCTCATAGGTCGGTGCTGTTTGCATCAGCAATATTTTCTGAAAATCCGCATTCATGACCGCCCCCATACGCAGAATTAACATGATCACAATCGTGGGCATAATGCCCGGCAGTGTAATATGTAACAGCTGTCTCCAGCGACCTGCGCCGTCAATTTTGGAAGCCTCATACAACTGAGGATCAATACCACTTAGTGCTGCCAAAAAGATAATCGAGGCCCAGCCTGCGCCCTGCCATATGTTGGACAGAATGTACATCGGACGGAACATATCTTTTTCCGCCAAAAACATAATTGGCTGCAGATCGAAAAAGTCACGAATGACGTTAAATAAGCCACCGTCCAAAGATGAGAACGTTTTCAACATTCCAACCACGACGACAACCGAAATAAAATGCGGCATATAACTGATGGTCTGTACTGCACCTCTGAACCACTTCTTCCGGACTTCATTCAGTAGCAGTGCTAGTAGAATCGGAGCCGGGAAACCAAACACAATACTGTAAAAACTTAAAATCAGTGTGTTCTTAATCAGTCGCCAGAAATAATAACTTTCAAAAAACATGGTGAAGTTGTCAAATCCGACCCATTCCCCTGCCAAGATTCCTTTGATCGGGTTGTAGGATTCCTGAAATGCCATCAGTAGCCCGTACATTGGCCCATAGCTGAAAATCAGATAGTAGGCTACCACAGGAACGAGCATCAGATAAACGTATCTGTTGCGGACAAGTTCCTTTTTCACCGAACTCCATTTGCCAGCTGGCTTCAAACGCCCAGGTTCAATCCCCCGGCTTCGATTCAGCTCCATCCACTCAACCTCCACTCTCGATGTTCATTCACTAACATGACACTTCTAATGATAGAAGCGAGCGCCTTTTCTTCCCATGCTCATTTCCGATAAATGGATGTTCAAAACCGAGTTCCGTCCGACAAAAAAAGACCCTGCCGCCGATGAATGGCGTACAGGGCCCGATCACAGATTAGATGTAGAGGTTGCTATCTATATAAATCGAGCTAAAGAATATTTACACTTGCCACTCCGATGACAGAACAACCCTCTGATCGCTGTTATCCCCAGATTTTTATGATTCCCTTTTCTAAAGGGAAAATCCGGGGATAAATGCGAACGCTCCGCTTCTTCGTGTTATTTCTGTCCTCTCCGTTTTCGTGTAAATGTTTAGTTCAATGCTGTAGAAGCCGGTAGCAACGCTGTCTTAAGGTACTTTTTTATACTCGGAAGGGGAGAAACCCGTGTATTTCTTGAACATTTTGCTGAAATACGGCCAGTTGGCACCAAACCCTGTCTGCTCGGCAAGCGAGGATACAGTGCAGTTCCCGTCCTGCTCCAGAAGCTCCAACGCTTTACGGATGCGGTAGCTTAGCACATAGTTCGTAAATTTCTCACCAGTTTCTTTTTTGAACATTTTGCCGATGTAGTCTGGATTCATGTATATTTCCCCGGCGATGGACTGGAGTGTTAATGTCTCGTCCTTGTACCGTTTCTCTACCAACTGTTTCACACTGCCTACCATCTGCGATTGTCTGGAGCGATGTTGATCATAGCGGCGCAAGGTGATTTCTTTGGCAACGGCAAGTAGAAACTGTTGAAAAGAATGCAGGGTGCTGGATTCAATCATGCCTGGCAACTGGTCCATATACCTTTTCATCTCGGCAGAGCCACTGAGTCGAATCATCTCCATAAACATCTGAATAAGATAGGACTTCGTTTGGGATATATCGTATCGCAAGCTGGCAAGCAGCTGAAACATCCGGTTCAGCTCTGATCCAACTTCCTGCCAGTGTCCCGCCTTGATTGCAGTAACCATCCGCTCCGGATCGTATTCGAATTCAGGAAGAATGCGTTCTCCGGGAGAGTAAATATCCCGTTCCATAATGAGACTGCCCTCACCGAGGTAAAAGCGGTAATTGAGATAAACCAGCGTCTGCATGTACAAATGGCGTGCCTGCGAAAGGTCTCCTGGCTCGCTTAGCGCTATCGTGAGATCATCATGATAATATCGGGTAAATGTGGCGCGAATCTCATCGATATTATGGAACAACTGCGTTTCAGACAACTTGTCCTCCATGATTAGTAGCACATGCCTTCCAACCGTGGCACTTAATATTGGATTGTGAAAAATATCTTCGGCAATGTTCTTCACCGCGAACAAGTGCAAATACTCATGATCCCCCTCAATCTCTACCAGCAGCAACCGCACACGCTGATCCTGAAACTGTACATCGAATAATTCCTCGAAATACTTCCATTCCTTGACCCCGTATGTTCTGTTCGTGACTAGCTCTTTCAGAAAATATTCCTTGGCATGCGGCAGTACACGCTCCAGATTATATTGGATCGACTGCACAAAACGCTCCTGATCGGTTAACTCTCGCTTCTCACTGACCAATTCACTGATAGCCTGTACAAGATGCTCCTCGCTGCAGGGCTTAAGCAAATAGTGCTTCACCCCATACTGCATGGCCGTTTTCGCATATTCGAACTCCGTAAAACCCGTGAGCATGATAAACGAGATATGCTGATACTTCTCTGCCACAGCTTCAACCAGCTGTAACCCATCCATTCCCGGCATGCGGATGTCCGAGATGATGATATCCGGGCGTTGCCGCTCAATTGAAGCAAGCGCTTCCAATCCATCTTGAGCAATGCCGATCAGTTCTGTTCCTAATCTGGACCAGTTCACCACACTGGAGATCCCGTCCGAGATCATAAATTCATCATCAACCAGCAAAACCTTGTACATCGTATGCATCCTCCTGCCTTTAACCAGTTCCATTCTATTATATGGGCATTATGCACAAATAGAGGGGAGGACATTGAATGACATGGAATTGCACCCTAACAAGTCTGATTGTTGAACATTTGTATCACATGCGAAGTTATTGACTACCGAATCATGGTCTACGTTGATCCTTCGTTCAAACCAAACAACCCTCACCCTGACTCAGGATGAAGGTTGGTCGTTGCTATGCAAATGTGGGCTATCTAGGTAACCCTGTATGCCCGGATCGATTTATTTTTTTACCGCGTGAATAAAATGTATCGTTTCAAATGCCCTTAGATGATCGGTTCGATCCTGGAAAAACTGTTCCTGAATTGCCTCCGGAGTCAGATGCTCATAGATCAGCAATCCCGCTTCATCAAGCAAGGCCTCCATCTCCGCATATGCGTACCCGGATTGCATCGGCTCACCACCCATTGCAGCCAATTTAACCATATTTTCAACCCGATTAAACATTCCTTTTTCCTCAAAAAGGTGCTCATCTGCATAATCCAGAACTATAGAGCTTCCGGTTGGCAGGTTCGCAAACACATGACGAATCACGTTAAACAGATCATTTTGGGACAAATAATACGAAACACCCAAGAGACTAGCCAACGTCTTCCGTTTCTTCAAACCTTCAATAGTCAAACTGTCATTCGAAAGCTCACGCGTAAAATCCATGGGTACAAAGTGAAGATTGTCCGGAATAGTCAGCTCGGCCTGATTCAGCCGCTCTTTCTTGAATTGCTGTGTAGCCGGATAATCCACTTCAATGATATCCAGCGTGTCCTCCAATTCCGGATGCCTCAAAGCAAACGTATCCATCCCGGCGCCAAGAATGACTACCTGCTTCAATCCCAACGCGACTTCATGCAAAAGTACATGCTCACAGTAAGCGGCCCGAGCCAGAGTTATTGGAGATAACTGTACCTGGGTAATCCATTTTAGAACCTTTTCCGGGTCGTCCTTGAGCTTGTGAGCCATATCCGGGTTGAAAAAATGAATGCCTCTAACCATGTTATTGCTGATATCTGAAAACTCTTGAGGAGAGATCAGCAATTTCGCCATAAAATCATCGAAAATGAGGGGTGTGTCATGTTGGCTGTGATAGGCTCGGCCAAAAGTCGAAATCAATGATGTGATACTGGATTCATTTTGCTTCATACTTATTCCTCCCGTACAAACAAAAATAAGATTCCCCTGGCCAGGAGAATCTTATTATATACGGAATATTTTTATATGTAAATTATAGCATAAATACATTTTTTTGTCAACCATAATTTACGGATGAACAGACAGTTTACAGTGGATTTACCGTCCACTTCAACTCGTTCTTCCTTCCGCATCCTATCCAACCCGATGAGATCTGTTAGGCGTCCATTCCATACTCCTTCACTTCACGATTACGGTTCAACACCGCATGCAACACAAAACCAAGTACCGCAATAGCTGCTGTGCCTGTTGCCAGCCACGCTACCGGAATAAGTCCCTGTTTGTCATACATGACCCCCATCGCATAGGGGCCGATAACCCGTCCAACCGCACCGATCCCACCCGATATCCCGATGTAAAAAGGCGCCGCCCTGCCGGCATGCTCCGAGATAAACGCAGGTGTTGCAGGGGAGATCAGCATCTCCCCAAACGTGGCCAGTACCATTGCTAGCACCATGCCCGGATAACTGTACATAGTAATCATCACAATGTAGGCCATGCCATAGAACACGGCACTCGCCGTCATCTGGGCAGTGGAGGTACGGGCCATGGTCCGTTTCACCCAACTGGTGAAAGGCTGGCCCACAAAGATCAGCACCCCGTTCAGGGTCCAGAGCAGACCGTACATTCTTTTTTCCATACCCTGAGAGATGATATACGGGGACACACCTGTGTTCCAGATGGAGTTGCCAAATAACAGGAAGAGTACGCCCAAGCTCATAAACAGATATAGTCGGGTATTACCCAGCAATGCCCAGACGCCCGGCCCATCGGGGACGGTTTTCCGTTTGGTCAGATGTACTTCCCCCTGATCCGGTTCAACCCGCGACAGATAATACCAGAAGAAAATTGCAAATCCGGCTGAGGTCACCCCGTTCAGTACAAAGCTGAGGTGATAGGAAAAGTCAGCCAGAAAACCGCTCAACGCCGTACCAATCGCCACCCCGATATTGTTCGCCACATAGATAATATTGAATAATTCACCGCGTCGCTCCGCAAACCGGAAGCCAATAAAGGCTTGAATCGCTGGTAGCGACAATGAACTGAACAGCCCAATCCAGCCCATGGCACATATAAATACGACCCAATACGCACTAATCCACGGCAACGCAAACAAACCTAACGCATTAAGCGCCAGTGAACCAATGATCAGCTTCTTCACGCCCACCCGATGGTACAACGAACCACCAAGCAATTGTCCAAAGATGCCACCCAGTGACTGAATGAGGATCACAAAACCGGCGTTGGCCATCGTTCGTCCAAGTTCATCAAACACATACATGGTGGTCAGCGGCCACATCAAGGCACTGCCGGTTGCGTTAACCAGACTTGCTAATAAAAATATTCTCACTTCTTTTGGATAGTTATCCAGCCATCTCATCATCTCTAGTTCATTCTCCTTAGTACCTCTGCACATACAAATAGCCATAAAAAATAGACCTTTGCCCTGACGGCATAACCATAACCAGCCAGAGCGAAGGTTTTATGAAGTGTAACATCAATTGCTCTTTAATCCTGCTCAAATTCTAGCCTTTGTTCATCTTACCTCAAAAAAATTACGCCGCAAGCACACTCATTGACGCTTCACTTCAACAGTGGCTGAGAAGAATGTCGCCCCGTTCCCCATGTCCGACAACCGATTGGACGTCAGTGAATTCGCTCGCTGCTTCTTGCCGTCACCATCCCACCATAAGCCTTGGCTGATGACGGTTCCCGGCAACATGGCTTCACTTACTTTGGCAGTAAGTTCAATGCGCCCACGATCATTCCATACCACCACCGCATCTCCATCCTCCACATTTCTACGGATGGCATCCTCGGGGTGTATCTGCAATAAAGGCATCTTTTCCAAACGCTGATGTTTGGCTGAATTACCAAAGGTGGAGTTCAGGAAATTATGGTTTGGCGGCGACAGGAACATCAACGGATACGTATCGGCAGGTCCAGCCGGATTCTCCCCATCATATCCTTCAACCAGAGCACTATAGGTAGGGAGCGGCGGAAGCCCTCTCTGTTCCATCGTCTCGGAATACAATTCAATTTTGCCTGAAGGTGTGGGCAGCTGATCCAGATATGTAGCATGTGGCGTCATATCCAGCTTCACGAATCGATGTTCCTTCAGTCCTTCCAACGTGACCCCATTCATGTAGGGGTTGCCTGTGCCCTGAAGTGCGTCCTCAATCATCTGTTCCGGTGTTTCTCCGAAGATTGCAGGATCGTACCCCATAGCCTGCCCAAGCAGTGAGAACAGTTCCACATTGCTCTTGCTCTCCCCAATCGGTGCAATCACCGGCTCTTGCAGATGAACGTACTGATGCCAATAAGAGGTGTACAGGTCCGTCGCTTCAAATGAAGATGTGGCTGGCAATACGATATCTGCATATTTCGCGGTATCCGTCATGAACAGATCATGCACAACCGTGAATAGATCTTCCCGTGCAAAACCTCGCTCCACCCGCTCGGTATCCGGTGCCACCACCAGTGGATTGCTGCAGTAGACCATCATCGCCCGGATTGGCTGCTCTGCTTCCAGCAACGCTTCACCAATCCGGTTCATGTTCACCACTCGCGGCTCGGGATTCTGCCGCAGCTCCGGACGTTCGAGCGCATCGCTATTTGTGCTCGCGTAGCTGTTGGTGCGAACGGCACCGCCGCCTTGCTTCAGCCATTGCCCTGTAATAGCAGGCAGACATGCAACGCTACGCACGTTCATTCCCCCATTATCATGGTGCTGGAGGCCATTGCCGATGTGAATATGGGCTGCCTGTGCGTTGCCGTATAATTCGGCCAGCTCCACAATGGTTTCCTCCGGCACGCCCGTAATGCGTGCAACACGTTCAGGGATGTAACTGCGGACATGATCACGCAGTGCCTCATGACCCACCGTATACTTTTGCATAAACGCTTCATCAGTCAGTCCCTGTTCGAACAAAACATGCATCAATCCCAGCGCCAGTGCGCTGTCCGTGCCCGGGTACAGCGGAATAAACCAGTCGCCCCATTGAGCCGTACGATTGCGATGAACGTCGATTACGACGATTTTGGCGCCTTTCTTGCGGGCTTTCTCCGCCAAAACGACCTGATGCATATTTGTACTGACGATATTGCCACCCCACACCAGGATGAGATCCGCATGCTCCGTATCTTCCGGCACCGTTCCCCGATTGGCGCCCATCGTATATTTCCAGCCGGTATTTCCAGCGGAGTTACAGATCGTCTGCTCCAGTACACTCGCACCAAGCGCATTGAAGAAACGTCGGTCCATACCGTCTACGCCGAGAATGCCCATGTTACCGTAAAAGCTGTAGGGCAGGATGCTCTCCGGGCCGTAGGTTTCGGACAATGCAATGAATTTGGTCGTAATTTCGTGAATCGCTTCATCCCAACTGATTCGTTCAAACTGGCCTTCACCTTTGGCTCCTACACGTCTCATCGGATATTGTAGACGCTCGGGGTGATATACCCGCTCGGTCATATTTCTGACTTTATTACAGATGGCACCCTTGGTGATCGGATGATCCGGATTGCCTGCCACCTTCACAATTTTGCCGTTCTCTTTATGTAATAACAGACCACAAGTGTCCGGACAGTCGAGCGGGCACACCGCCGCAAATACACCATTCTCCTGATCGATCATCGTAAGGCTCCCCTCTTTAAAAGCTATCCCTATATCATATCTTCTTCGAGGTTATCGCGTAAAGAGAACAGTATGTTTTTGCTTCATATTCGCCGCTATAGCGGCTTTAAATTATTTTCAAAAAAATGTTTTTGAGTTTGATTCAACTTCAGAATTCAGGGGTAAATTAAAAATAAGGCATTAGGCTAGTGTTTCCCCACTTCCTCCTCATGCCATATCATGGACCACTCCCGAAATTCGCCATGAACAGGTTTCGTTCCCCCGAACCTTGTCATGGCGAATTTATTTTGCGTTAAAATCCAATAAGGACACCACAAAAAAACGATCCCGCCCTGCTCCATCACAGCATATTCGCCATGAACCGAGCAAGATCAGAATCGTCTTCACTTCTAATATACGTGTATCCATACCTCGCTGTGCCCTCTATGCTTGTTTGCTCAACATCACTCTAGCCTCCGTCTCCATAGGTTCGATCGACGTCGCCATCTCTGGTTTCACTTTTGGCTCGGCTTGGCGCAGGTACACCACCCAATAGGCTGCAGCTACAAACAGAGCACCACCAGTCAGATTCCCGAGCCATACCGGAATGAAATTCATCACATATTGACCCCACGAATAATGTCCTTCAAAGATTGCCGCCGGGATGAGGAACATATTGGCCACAACGTGCTGGAATCCAATCGCCACAAATGCCATCGTTGGAAACCAAATGCCCAGTACCTTGCCACTCATCGTATCCGAAGCATAAGATAACCACACGGCCAGCGCGACCAGCCAGTTACAGCCGATGCCAGAGATGAAAGCTTGCAGGAAACCATCATGCAGCTTATGCCCAGCCATATCCACCACTTTCGCCAGATATACACCTTCTCCGGTCAGACCCAGCACATGTCCAAACGCGTACGCGACAAACAAAGCTCCAACAAAATTACCAATCGTCACTAAGGTTAGATTTTTCAACATGCTACCCACAGATAATTTTCTTGCAATCGTAGCAAGTGGAACTGCCATCATGTTACCTGTCAGCAGCTCTCCACCACCGATGAGTACCAAGATTAATCCAACCGGGAACACTGCTGCTCCAATCAGATTGACCAGACTTCCCCACTCAGCTGGCGCAGAAGCAATCACCCGAATATCCAGTAGAAACCCCAGCGCAATAAAAGCCCCTGCCAGAAAACTAAGCACCAGTACAGAAGACACCGGATATTGAGCCTTCTTCATTCCTGTTTGCGCCGTATATTGTGCAACCTCAAGAGGTGTTTTTGCTGCCATATCATTCATCCTCTCCTTCATTGTTCATCGTTGGATAAAACCATCTGAATTCCTTTGTTTATGCGTTGAATACCATATCTCAATTGTATCTTGGTACTGCGCAAAACTTTGTGCAAATTATCACAATGTTCTTTAAAAAGATACTTTCAGAGCGTCTTTGAATAGTTAAGTCAGCAAGAGTGTAGTAAGGCCTTTTGTAGCTAAAACAACAAAAAAGAAGACTGACGATATACTCGCCAGTCTTCTCTTTCCTTTATAATCGTCCGCCTTGTTTCGTAATCTTGGCAGTTATCGTACACCTCTTATTTACGGATAAGCATGTTATATTTGTATGGCGTTTATCATGCCCTCTGTTCAACCATCTATTCTGCTTCCTTACACCATTGCTGGTGCTTTTATTTCTATTGGAGGCAGTGCTTGCAGACCCGCCGTGTTCAGGAAGTTCCACGGTTTGTTGTAATGTGGCTGGAAGAAGAAGTCGATGAAGGCCAGCTCATCTACGGTCATGTTATTTTGGATGCAAACCGAGATCGTATTAATCGATTGAGTCAGATCAACCTGAGACATCACCTGTGCTCCAACGATCCGACGAGTAGCCTGCTCATATACTACTTTGAGCAACAGTTTCTCAGCCGTTGGCATGAACTCCGGACGGTAGCTGTCTTCCAGTACGACAGATTCAACAATCAAACCTTCGTCAGCAGCAGACGTTTCCGTCATCCCGGTACCCGCGATATTTTGCTCATAAATTTTGATACCCGATGTTCCTTGTGTACCCATATACGGTGTCGTAGGACGAACCAGGTTACGGGCTACAAGTGTACCCATCCGCACCGCGTTGGTTGCCAGTGGAATGTAAGATGCTTTGCCTGTTGGGTTGTAATGAATAGCACAGCTGTCACCCGCAGCAAAGACGTCTTTTTGACTCGTTTGCATATATTTATCCACGATGATTGCGCCGTTTGGCAGCATATCCACCTGGCCTTTGAGCAGTTCGGTATTTGGACGGAAACCAATGCACAGAATAACCAGATCGGTTTCGAACTCTCCTTTGGACGTGATCACCTTAGTTACTTTGCCATCTTCACCAGTAAACTTCTGTACCGATTGACCAAGAGCCAGCTTGATGCCGCGTCCAGTCAACGTATCTTCAATCGCATCCGTGAATTCAGGGTCCAGGTATTTGTTCAAAATCCGGTCCACACTGTCGATCAGGGTAACTTCCTTGCCATTCATTTGGAAAGCTTCGACCAGTTCTACGCCGATATATCCTGCACCTACAACGGTAACACGTTTGGCATCTTTGGCTTTTTCAATAATCGTGTTGGAATGATTGTAGTTTTTGCAAAGTAAAATGTTATCCATCTCGATGCCTTCAAGCTTTGGAACGACAGGCCATGAACCCGTTGTCACGATCAGTTTGTCAAACGTATCTTCAAATTCTTCCCCGGTTTGCAGGTTTTTAGCCTGAAGGGTATGGCCCTTGGCATCTACTGCTGTTACTTCATGAAGCATCTTAGTCTCAACACCAAGCTCTGCCAGTTGATTAGGCGAAGAATAGAACAAGCCGTCAGGGTCTTTCACAACCCCACCTACGTAGAGCGCAATGCCACAAGATAGGAAGGAGATATTGTCATTGCGCTCATACACCGTGATGGTAGCATCCGGGTACAATTTGGCGGTATTTACGATGGCTGCGGTTCCTGCGTGTGTACATCCGATAACTGCGATTTTCATTAAAAGTTCCTCCTCGAAATATATAAATGAGTTTGAATATAAGGTTGTTATGGTTGTGAAACATTTCACTTCTTGTTCGAAACAGTGTATGTGATTTATTTCACTTTATACACTCATTATAATGTGATATTTTTCACATTGCAATAGGTTTTGAAAAAAAAGTTTGTCGAAGGAGGTCATTCACCTGTATTTAAGCCTTGCTTCCCTTCATTGTATTGATTTCATTGTCCCCGGATTTGGGCGCGTTTATGCTATGTAATGGCTTCCGTGATCCCTGTATGAATGCAGTGTGGACGTATAAAGTTAGAGTCCTCTCTTACATTCATGTTTTACTTGTACAAAAAATAAATGGCTTCAATTTTCATTACAGGGTTGATTTCATGGATCCGACTCCTACCTGTGAAGAGAATAAATCCGCGTATATAAAATAATCAAAGAAGCCCATCCTTGCTTATGCAAGGACAGGCTTCTCAACGTTCATGTATTAACCGAGCAATTTCTCGATATCTGCAATCATTGTCTCCGGAGATTCTTTCGGTTCAACACGACCTACCACTTCACCTTCACGGTTAACAAGGAACTTGGTGAAGTTCCATTGGATGTCGCTTGTTTCACCTACGCCAGGTTGTTGCTCCTTCAGGTATTGGAACAGGGGATGAGTGTCCTCACCATTCACGTCTACCTTGGCAAACACCGGGAAATTCACACCATAGTTAATCTGGCAAAATGATTCTGCTTCCTCACTTGTACCTGGCTCCTGCCCTCCAAACTGGTTACAAGGGAAACCCAGTACAACCAAGCCTTGATCGCGATAACGATCATAGAGCTTTTGCAATTCACCGTATTGCGGGGTCAGCCCACACTTGCTGGCTGTATTGGCAATGACCAATACTTTACCTTGATACAGATCCAGTGAGACTTCTTGGTTCGCGGTGGTTACCGCCTGATATGAATATACGGACATGACTGATTCCTCCCATGACATATGTTGGTTTGGGCTGTTGCGAGCATGTTGGCATAACCAATGAACTCACAGCCTGTCTTATTATTATAGACCTGATCCGATGCGATTACCAAATCCAGGGTCTACCCGTCCCCTTTGCTCCCATGCATTGCAAATCCCCCATGAATGCAAAAGAGCCGCGTGCGATAGCGCACAGCGGCTTCATTCTATAATGTAAGGACCCACATATGGCCCATTTCGTTAACTTCCTGTCGCTTGAACACGTGGTTCTGCCCGTCCTCCAGCATGAACCATCGCACTGTTCATGACCAGCTGCTCTGGCGTCTTCGATTGCTGGCGTTCGCCTGCAAGAGCGTAAGGCAAGCAGAGCGGTACACCGGAACGCGGATCAATCACGATATCTGCTTCAATGTTGAATACCTCACGAAGCACATCCGAATTCATAACTTCTACAGGTGAACCATGAGCAATGGCTTTACCTTTTTTGATACCAATCATGTGATGTGCATAGCGGGAAGCATGATTCAAGTCATGCACAACCATAACAATGGTACGGTTGGCTGTGGCATTCAGTTGCTCCAGTAATTGCAATACTTCGAGCTGGTGAGCCATATCCAGGAACGTAGTCGGCTCGTCCAGGAAAAGGATATCTGTTTCTTGGGCAAGTGCCATGGCAATCCAGGCACGTTGACGCTGTCCACCGGACAGTTGATCAATCGGACGATCATGGAATTCAGTCATGGCTGTCACTTCGATAGCCCATTCAATCATACGTTTGTCTTCCGCACGCATGGAGCCAAATCCTTTTTGATAAGGAAAGCGACCATACGATACCAATTCAGTAACGGTAAGACCTTCAGGGGCTGTTGGATTCTGTGGCAAAATCGCAAGTTGCTTGGCAACTTCACGCGTGGACTGTTTATGGATGGACTTCCCGTCGAGCAATACATTACCTGCTTTTGGAGCCATAATACGTGCCATCGTTTTCAGGATGGTTGACTTCCCTGAACCATTGGCTCCAACAAGTGCTGTAATTTTTCCTTGGGGAATCTGAATATTCAGATCCTCTACAATTAGTCTTTCCTCATAAGCGATATCCAGCTTGGTCGTCTCCAGACGAAACATGCGATCATCCCTCTCTCATTTATCCCGGTTATGTAATCCGGCTATGACAACAAAAACGAAATTGTAATTCTGTGATTTCCGACGCAAATATCTTCTACACTAAAGATACTGATAATCATTATCATTTGTCAACATAAAAAACCAAATTTTCTTCTCTTTTCGTGCTTTATTTGCTCTTTCTGTAGCAGAAATTCCTCTCTTTTCCCAAGTACACATGAGATCTTTTCTCATTCATTCCGCGCACTTTATCACTTCTGACTGTCTTTCAAACTCTTGAATCGCAAATTTTGTGTCTGAATTGTGAATGTGCGAGTTTTTTTAATGTGTTTGCTATATCCGCCATATCAAATAAAAAAAGATGACCTTGAAATCTAAAGTTCAAGGTCATCTAACATACTCTCATTTGTTATGGTATGAAGTCAGCATTTTTCATTATTGGATCAAAAGACACTTAATGAATCTATGCAACATGTTCATATAAAATAACTTACAGCTTCGGCTGAGGCATCAATTGGATCACCGTCATATTGCCCTGCGTGCTCTTCACACTGACAATGCTCTCGGCATCTATATTCGCTGGAAGATCAATCTGCAATCCATACGGGTAGAGGCGATCCACCGCTCCAATAGACATCTGTGAAGAAGTCGTCGCATCCGCATCCGGTTCATTGGATACAGATGTGTCAGGCGATGTGGAACCAGTAGTTTGATCTGAATCGGTCCCTTGATCCGTGTCTCCACTCGCAGCATTAGACGGTGCATTCGTCCCTGTATCCGTTGTTGTATCAGTAGCAGGATCTGAAGTGGAATCACCCGATGTTGAAGGATCGGCCTGCTGATCGCCATCCTCCGTCTGCTCTATGTTTCCCGCTGAAGAACCATCCGTGCTTCCTTCGGAAGTACTTCCTGAGCCACCATCGGAAGGAACTTCGTTATCTGGCTCCTCATTCCGATTAAAACTCTCCCACTTACCTGTAGCATCCAACTCCTGAGTGCTATCATCCTTCAGCGTCAATTGAAGTTTGCCTTGCTCAAACTCAGTGCTTCCCGTATCATTCCTGAAACGGATCACCAGTTGAGCAGGTGATTGCGTACCCTCCTGTTCACTCGCAGGAATCATATAAGCAATCTGCTCCGCGAGCTGCACCTCAGGTTCAGCCGGTATGACAGGCTCCTGGGTAGATGGAGGGGATGCCGCTGGCGGCTCTACAGAATCTTTCATCCATGCATATGTACCGCCAGCAATACCCAGAACCAGGATCAAGAGGATTAATCCGAACAGATTTTTCCTTTTACCCGTTAGCATCCGCACCAGTGGAGAGGACAATTCCGTCTTCGCACGGTCATAGACCGGCTTCATTGTCTTGCTGGCTCTCACGTAATACGGTTTGAAAGCTGACTTCGATTTGAAAGCTTCACGGTCATGGGCTTTGAAATACGCCACGATGGCATCCGCATATCCTTTATGCGCATTGGAACCCCGGACAAACATCCGATGATCTCCTGACCATTCGAAGAATGGATACAGCCCTTCAGCACGACTTGCATTGGTGCGGATGAATTCAATCAGGCCAGGATAATCCAACCGATTGCTGCCGCTTCCTCCCCTATAAAAAGCCATTGGCAAAGCTTCATATGCCGCAATCCCCGGATGAGCCTGCAGCTCTCCGGCAAGCCAGCGACGCGTCCAGCGTTGAAGTTCATTGCGTTCTGCCAGGGAAAGTGCCTCCAATGCCTCTTCTTCATTCCCCTCGCCACTAAGCCACACTCTCGCAGCCAGCATCATGTTCGTTCGAGCAGATACATCAGAACCCTGACGTGCCGCCCAATCCCGAACCTCATTGCCATGCTGCAAAATATCAATGCTTAATAGCTGTTCACGGTTAACCCGTTCCAGATCCAGATCCTGAATCATAAACAGGTTAATGACATAAGCAAGCTTGTCTGCAAGGCGGGTTAACTCCTCCTGATATGCCGGATCTTGACTGGCAGACGGAGATCCCCCTTTGCGATTAGGACGGGCTGTAGCTTCAGATTGACCAATTCGTGCCGTAATGCCTGTATCATAGGTGACATCAGCGGATACTCGATCCAGTATGCTAACACGCTGGAGCGCTTCATTCGCAGATTGTACCGGATTAGGCGCAGAACATAACCGTTCACGCAGCTCATTGGCTGTCCGCTCCTGTAAGAAGCTGTAGTGGATCGCAGATGGATGGGACGTAACCCATCTTCGGATCACTTCAACAACGTTCGCTGCCGATTCCGTGCGTTTCAGCTGATTGTCCAGATAAGGCTCGAACAACAGCTTGGTAAGCGATTCATTGGCCAGCACTTTATCAAAGAAAGCCCGATTCAGCTGCGGATCCCGATCCAGCACAGCATACAATTCCTGCACAGCACGCATACGCTTCTGGGCGCGGGCATTATTTACACCGTAGATGAAATAGTCCACAATCCGGGATTGCACCACGGGCGCGGCAACACTGAAATATTCGCCAATGCGAGCTGCGACGTCTTCTTCGGGTACGTTCTCACGCTTCACACTGTCCAGTTCCCTACTGAGCAAGGTCAGGAACAGCTCGTTCAGACGGGAACGTTGCTGCGATCCACCATCCGGCTTTAAATAGGTCAGCAAGCCACTCAGGACATGACTTTTGTTATCCAAATACAGGTCTTCCATGCCTTGTTCAAGACCATAGAACACCGCAAGTTCGCCATAGGCTTCAATGGAAAGTTCCCGCCCAGGTTCCATGCCGGACAACATTTCATCCGCAAACATATAGAACGCATCCGCCGCCGCAGGTTCCTGCAATAAGGCCGAAGCGAATTCCGCGTAAGGTAACTTCGCCACAGATGCATCCGCATGTGTCACTCTGCCTGATACCAGATCAAAGGTGAAATCCTTCTCCGTATTCCGGTCTTTCGGACGTAACGTCCCTCGCTCAACAAACTGGACGTGGATGCCCTTCTTGGCCTGTGGCTCCTTGGCAAACGTCATGAATCCCAGCTGCCGCCGGAATGCGTATGGTAAAGCCGTGTACAGCAAACGTAACAATCCTTTGGCCCCTGCGGTCACTTCCTCTGCGGGAAGGTCCAGCGCAATGTATACTTTTCTACGTGTCGCTACAGACTGCATTACCGCATAGAGCAGGCGCTTGAACAGCACTTCGTTCATTTTCAAAGCGCTCAGCACTTGGGTTGGTGATCCTACGCCAGCATCGGTCGCCCCACCCTGTCCGCTCCTAGGTGATATAGGCAATTCAGCAAGCGCCGGCAGAACTGTACCTTGTTCGATGTCATAGGACGTGGCGAACACGGCATCCAGCCAGCCGCCTTGTTTCATCTGCTCTTCCGAGCGTTCGGGAGACAAGACGTAATTATGTGCAAAAAAGGCACTGCGTAGCCCGGTGAAATCTGCAGACTGGTACACATTTTGCCCAAGAATCGTCTCTCCACTCTCCAGATGAAGCAGGTGAATGGAAGCCGGAAACTTCGTCTCGTCCTTCTCGCTACGGCCTGTTAGCTCCGCTGGAGCGTCATAGACACAGTAGGGGTGAAGCACTTTTTTGATAAAAGAAGGGTCTAGTCCCGGCGATGCCGCAACCGTATCAAACCCCTCCGTTGTGCGAAACACCCCGCGCCGCTCTCGGGTATACAACTGTTGTTCAATGGGCGGGGTTACGGAAGAACGCATCATCCCACTCTCCCCTCAATGTACTTCAGCTTGTACAGCAGCCACAGGAAGGGTTCATCCACGCGGATGGGGCTAACCACACCCTGCAATTTCATATCCACCGGATTGCTGCCCAGCGCAGAGACTGCGAAATAGGCTGTATCCTTGAAGTACACATCCATCGTGCCCTTGAACGGACGATCCACCTTCTCGATAAAACGCCGGATCTCCCCGTCGATATTCTCGAACTCGGTTAAGTCGAACCAATCGCGGTGCACCATGTTGCGGAAGACATTACTGTTGGATTTGATATAATCGCCCTCTTCATCCTTGAGGGAATGCAGCATGTCGCTTTTGGTGAGCACAACGGCCGTTGGAATATTGGTCTTGGCTTTATCCTGATACGCGATAAAATCTCCAAACATCGTCAGTACCACGTCACGTGGCTCATCGTATCGTGGTGTCCACTCTCCCGGCTCGTTGCCAAGGTTAATGCGGATTTTGTCCCGAATCGAACGAATCTGAAGCGGGTCCACCATAAACAGAATGCCTGCCGAGTTCTTGATGTGCTGCCCGTGAAGTCCGAGATAATCCTGCTCCACCATACCTTCACCCGCAACGTCAAAGAACACCAGAGTCAGCGGCGCTTTATCTTCGTCCTTGAACACAAATTGGAAGATAAACGGCTCCTGCAGTTTCTCCTTCTGTGTGGAATCCAGCAGATCCCCCCGTTCAAACAACGGTTCTTCATAATCCGCACGGAACCGGCGGCTAATCTCCGCATTCAATGGCATGCAAGCCGCGTCAAAATGATCGGCCGTATAATGCTGCAATGTATGAATTAATGAAGTCATGTAGACGGATTTCCCCACCTGGGATGCACCGATAATAGAAATGATGTTGCTCGGTGCTTTACCTGCCGTAACAGGCAGCTCGTTATGACATTGCGGACACAACCGGCGACGCGTAACGACACCATACCGATCGTTCAGACCCATCACGATATTATCGGAATAAATACGATGTTCCTCCGGTACATCATGCGGAGCCAATACGGCCTCCATATCAAATACCGTGTCGAGTCCGAATCTTTCACGATACCGATTCAACTTCGCATCTTCCCCGAGTGCGTAGTCCTCGTCATCATCGCGGTGATGGGCGGCGCGGAACACTACCTCTTCCGGTGAAAACTTACTGAAACAATAAGGGCACACAATATCATAAAACAGCGGACGTTCCTCCGGCTGTTGTCTCTTCAAAAACCGACTAAAAAAGCTCATAGCCACTCCCCTCCCCTGATCAGTCAGACTAAGGTGATTTACACTTGCACTACGATGACAGAGTAACCTTCCAATCGCTAGTCCAACTATCTAGTCTGATATAAGCCGATAGGCGGCTCCATATTTCGGTCCGTCTGTGAAGAATAATCGCACATAATCATCCTTGGCAACTTCAACGGGCGGCATCTCATTTCTTCCGGGAGCAAAATCACTCACAAAAGGATACACCGTACCATCTTCCTTATTCAGCGGAACCCCGCCCTGTTTGCGAACATAACAGATTGCTTCCTTTGGAACAGGTACTTCCGCTGTGACGGTGATCAATACACTTTTTCGTTTCTGAAAAAAACCACTCTTGTAACGAATGGAAAAGCGGATATCCGCCTTCCCTGCGCTTGCAATCACCATGTTATCCTCGTCTCGTTGACGGATCAGTACAGGTCCCTCTTCCTCCATCTGACACACATACACGGTGTACTTGATGGCACCAAAACCTGTGATCCGATCCGTGTAACCATTGCTCGCCTTATATTCCTCTCTCGTGTACAGCTTCAGCTTGCCCTGTGCAGGCTCTTCCCCGGTACGATCATCGCTCATCATATCCAGCTCCAGCCGTTCCACATACACAGCTTCTACCCGTTCCGGCCAGAGCCAGCGAAGTGTACAACGCCCTTCGTCCACCGCAAGTGTCAGTTTTCGAATCAAGGGTGTCGAAGGGTCTGCATCCGTAAACCGCATTTCCATTGACCTCCCGACGTTAGAATCCTTTGCTGCGTGTATCTCTTGGTCTCTGACCGAATCCTTCGGCAGAAGAAGTTCCGCCGCCAGCTTCACGACGACCCTTGCTCTTCCGCGGCGTGTTCTCCTTAATCGGAACAATCCAGGAGAAGAGGGTCAATACGCCAGACAAAATGAGCATCGCACCAAGACGTACGAATGTATCCCCCACGTTCGAACCGTCGAGTCCCCACTCCAGCAGAAGCCCTGCCAGTAGACCCGACACCGCACCGCCTATACCAAAGCTGAGCGCGAGATGACGGTTATCAAACACGAGTCCGAGTGACACACCCAGCGCCACGCCAATCAGTAACACGGCTGCTACACGGAAAATCGCCAGATAAACGCTGTGCTCCATCATGCCTGTACGCTCCGTTACCAGCGTCCGTTCATCAATCGTATCGTAGATCTGCTGGAATGCCAGATTCAGACCACCGGAATCTGGTACATCATAGTACATGCCGCCCGTTTGCTGAGCAATATTACGCAGCAGATCCGTACCTGATGGGTCCACCAGGCTTAGGCCGACTGTATTAATAGAGATCTGTTCGTTGTTATATTGGGACAAAATATCGGTCGTGTCCGCTTCACTGAAGCCATCGGATAACAAGATGACGACGGTACCGCGTTTCGGGTCCTGTTTGCCCTGAATCTGCTCCATGCCTTCCCGCAGCACGGCATCAAAATTGGTGCCGCCCGAAGTCGTGACAATGCCATCGATTTTGCTATAAACCTCATTCTTGGCCGCTTCACTATCCAGCGCAATAAACGGCTGTAACAACTGCGGTTGGTCATCAAACGTAATGACAGCTACCTGTTTGTCACTCTCCATTTGGCTGATTAGTGTCTTGGCGGCTTCAAAGCGTCCGTTATCCGGATCTGTATCATTCATGCTGCCCGAGTTGTCGATCATTAGTACGATGTCTTTCACTTGCTTCACACCGCCCGGATTGATCTGATACAACAATTGCAGGGCGAGTCCAACAACAAATAACAGAGCCAATGTTGCCGGAACAAGCAATTTCCACGACAGTCCCAGATACCGGAGCTTCCATGAAGCGCCATTCAGCTTGGGTGAGATCATCTCTGCGATCAAACAGAACAATCCAACGCTCAGCGCCAGTACGCCAAAGTATAATCCCATCAGCAACAGACGTGGCATCTCCCCAAGCCATTGACGCAGCATGATTTCTCCTGCCGCAAAGCCCACTGCCCCGCCAATCAGGCTGAACAGGACCAGGAGAAGATTGATTTTTCGCTGCATGTCTACATGCATCCTTTCCATACCAGCCGTAAACAGGCTGAGTTAATACAAGATTGGTGCTGGGTGTCAGGACACTTCCGGCGTCTTAACGAATGGGTGACAACTTTTCCACCAGACCAGCGGGGTGAAGTTCATAGCCGTTCTCCGTGTACGAGTCATAATATACCTTGCCGTTCCGATACACCATGAGATCCTCCAGATGGAAACCGCCCATCAGATTCAGCTTCTCCACGCCACTACTGCGTTCTTCGTACACCACACCCAACTTGTAGATACGTGACGTCTCTTCGGCATGTGCCGCGTAGTCCATGAAAGCACTATGATGGTCACCAAAGAAATACTTCTCTTCATATCGATGTTCCTGCGTATAATCGAATACCCGGACCCGAACAACCGCCTGATCCTCCAGCGTGTGGTACAACCTGCGGAACAGATCATCGCGGGTTAATACATCTTTATCTCCGTAGGCAATCGTGACATTCGCCCGCTGCAACAGTTCTTCTTCAAATGGCAATCGCAATGGCTCGGCTGTAAGCAGCAACGAGTGACATACCTCCATCAACCGTTTCAGCAGACGATCATCGCCTTCTGTGGCAAGCCGGTTCATGTCTCCCATGTAACGGTCCTCAAACCATACATCCCGTCCGCGTTTGGCTTCCAGGTCGATGATTAGCTCTTCCGTCACTTTGCCGTAGTACTCCATCACGTTCTGGCCGATGTATTCATCCGCAGCGGCGATACTTTGGGTAGCTGTCTCGCGCAGTGTGCGTTCCAGCGCTTCAAGTGCTGCTGTGACGTGGCGACTAAAACGGTGAAGCTCTTCCATCTCCGTATCGTAGTTGCGCAGCAGATGTAATTCATTTTCCAGTCGCAGTAATTCTACCTTTGGTACATACACTCGCTCCAGCATGCAGTCAATCAGATTGCGCACATTCTGTTTATCACGGAACAACGCTCGTTTGAACGACTGATCTTCCACTCGCTCTTGCTGACGTTGCTCCAGCAGAGCACGTGCCGATTCAAGCTGCACTGATTTATCCCTAATCAGTCCGAGCAGCGCTTCACGTACACTACCAGGCTCACTGTCACTCCAGGCAGCCCACTGGAAGTAACCAACCTCTGGATGCTCCGCGCGGGATTGTTCGGCCTGACGGCGCAGAGAGCCGCCAGAGCTGCGCTCACGCACACGCTCTTCCACAAGACGGACAACGTTATCGCGGAAGTACGCTTCAGCTCCTTGTCCAAACAACGCTCTCTCCGCTTCACGAAGTGAGAGCGGCTTCAGATCGGAAAAACTGACGTTATGCGTCATGATGCCACTCATGCCACTAACCAGATCTTCATCGGGCAGCAGGCCTTCGACTTTGCGTTCCACCGAGGCCGCGTCCAGTCCAAAGAAAGCGAGCTTGTCCTTAATGCTCCAGTCCGGCTCCTGCCGCATGCGTGCGAGCAGATACCGATACATGTGATATAACACCGCCAGTGCAATCGGCTTGTTTGGCCGCCTGATCTCGGCAAAACCCGCACTTGCATAACCATGCTGATCAGAGGTGGTACGAATATTGTTTTTAAAGGATGTATTGTTGTACGTGTTCGCTCCCGTACTTGAAACGCTACCCGAGTGATCCACATCCTGCTTCCTGTTCTTCAGCAGGCAGATGCGGCAGATGATCTCGGCATTTTCGATCCAGCCACCGGGAACGCCGGTTCCACGCTCATTTTTGTCGGACAACAGATATACCAGATCAAACAACGGCGAAGCGGGATGTGTAACAGGAATGGAGATCCCATCCTCCGTCACCAGCAGATTACCGCTGAACGTGTAGTCCAGCGACTGCATATAATCCAGTTCCCGCAGAAAAGCGAGGCCTGCTGCGCTGGCATATCCGAAGGAATCCACCTGTTCCATCTCACTGACCAATACATGTAGATCCGTCTGCACCGACTTGAAGGCTTGGGACAGAATGGTCTCCGTCAGCTTGGTGAGCTCCGGCAACAATACATTCAACGGATCATCCGCTCTGGTTACCACCGTAACGTAAATCCGATCAAATGACGAGTATAACCGTCCATATTCGGCAATCCGGTTACTTACCCGCCGAAGCGTACGATTCAGATCAAAGAGCGCCTGATCCGATTCGTGGAAACTGCGATGTACATCCTTACGCCGTGTTTTGGACGGTCGCTCTGTCAGCCCAGCGGACAAAGGCAAGCGGTGACGAGTCACCTGACCATCATCGGACGAGCCACCATTTCTCGTTTCAACCGGACGTGCTTCCTGATCTTCTGTCCCGATCTGAACGTAGACCACACCGTCTCCGTTATCCCATTTCAGCCGATTGATCTCCTGCACGGCAGACACAGCAGGCGCAACCAGATCACCCACGAATAGGAACAAAGCCGGGTAATGGATACTGCTGCGTCCATCACCCAGGCTGCCTTGACGCTCCTGCTCTATTGCATACTGCTCTGCATATTTCTCCAGATCACGCTTCAGGGTATTGTTCCAATTGAACTCCATCCCGGTCACCATCTTACTTCAGCCTTCTGCGAATGTCGTTCAGCTTGGACGACATCGTTCTGTAGAACTGATAGATGTCTTCTCCGTTAGCCAGTTCTACCCGCTCGTATTCCAGACGATCACGCGATTCCATGAACAGCGCAGCCAGATCATCAAGCTTTGTCAGCAGTGGGGTGATATCCTCAGAGGCTGTAAGATCGTTATCACGGCGGGAGGCTTTGCGCAGCAATGTACTGCGATCCTTCTCCGCCAGACCGCGGAAGTTGCCAAACACTTCATACTCGGCAAAGTTACGGCTCTTCATCAGGTTTGCGAACGGCTCCCATGCGTCTTCTTCCGGGTCACGGTCATAGACGTAGAGCGCACCTTTTTTGACGATGGTGTCGGTATACAACGCTTCGATGAAGCGGTCATACCACTGCTCTTCGTCTTGGTACTGGGCAAGAATGCCTTCGAGTTCGGCAACTTTGGCCGAGATGGCATTCATCTTCGCAAGTTCCTCACGGACACGTGCGATCAGCTGCGGGGAGCGTACCAGGTTTTCTTTGGCCATATCTTCATTAATACTTCCGAAAATATCCTTAACGCCTACACGCGGCAACCCTTCGGATTGCAAACGTTTCAGCTCAATCACGGCTCGCTTCACTTCGCCAAGGTTCGGCGTGGTGGACGTCAGACGCATGTCGTAGGCTCCCAGTTTGGCAGACAGATCAAACGCTTCTGTTGTCACAATCGCATACCGGTTACTTGTATTTTCATCAATGGATTTGGCTGTTACGATGTTGCATCCAAGCGCCTGCTCGAATTCACTACGTACACGGGCGTTATACTGCTTCACGCGGGCGTTCTCGTACACATCTCCCCATGATTTCTCCGGAATCGGAGACGGCAGATAGGTCCAGTTGTTTTTCTCCGTTTGCACCAAGTGACGACCAATGCCTTCTTTGTCCAAAATGGTACGTTCATAACTTTCCTCATATACTTTGAGCGGTGTATACACAAAGAGTGGTACCCCGTTGCGGGTGTTCAGCCAGAAAATCCGGTTACGCACTTCACTTTCCTTGACGGTAAAATGAGATTTGCCCACTGCATTGTTCTGATAATTACGAATCCCTTTCAGAATGCCTGGTGCCTGTGCCGGCACCGATACAAATCCCCATGAAGGGAAATGCAGACTGCCTGTACTGTTGCTCAGATTAAACACCGGAACGGCCTCATCATCCAGCTTGCCAGCAATGAAACGTTCCACGAATTTCTCAACCGACTCATCCTGACCGTATTTGATTACCAGGAAATCTTCCATGGATCGCGTAATCAGATCACCGAATTTCTCACTCAGGAAGTCGGAGATGGAGCTGACGATATCAATCTCGTTTTCTTTCACCCACTGGCTGGAGTTTTCCAGCAATTCACGAGAGAAATCACGGATCAGATCATCTGTATCACGCTTATCCAACAGCCCGTCCACCACACTGACGATATCCGGTACACTTACAACGTTCCAGTAATATGTTTTGTTGCCTTTGTGATCGGCTTGTTCTTCGCCGCGTGTCAACAGATCACCGTTCTTGGCGAATATCGAGCTAAGGGCATTCAGCGTTTCGGTAAATACGTTATAAATGCGGCTGTTTTCCTGGTTCAGCAACTCATACAGATCTTCATAGAACTCGATCATCTGATCGTTGCGTTCCACGTCGGCGTGCAGCCAGTACTCATGAATTTTTGCTTCAATATAAGCATTCTTTTTCTTCTCTTTGGAGACAAAAGCACTCTTCGCATCGCCCAGCTTCTCTTCGGACTGCTCCTGAGCTGCTTCAATATCACGCGGAATGCGGAAGGCATTCTCACGCAGCGTTTCGATGTACGACTGAATCATCTTCAGTACACAGAAACCTTTTTCCGTATAAATTAGACGAGAGACATAGAACGGACCTTGTTCGGGATGTAAAAACATACGCCGGATCTGTTCGGTGAACTGACCGGCAATCTCGCCTGGCAGTTGTTTCTTCGCCTTGATATATTCTTCACGGGCACGCGCCAGGAAGTTCTGTTCCAGTTCGGTGTCCATATTCACAACCTGTGATTTCACCACGTTGCCATAGGATAAACGCTCACTGTTCTGATAACCAGGTAGCGGCTCTGGCACGCGGGCTTCAAAGGACTTGACCACACTTTCGAGATCAATGCCCAACTTGCGGGCAAACTTCTCGGTATCCTCCTGGTTCGGTGCTTTGGAGAACATGGTATTCATTTTGTCAAACATCCGGTAAGCCAGATACGTGGTCATCTCTTCGATCGGAAGTACGGCTGAAGATGCACCGATGATGTTGTAATCATAGTTAGCCGGGTACACCTTGTTCATCTGTGCAATGTTGGTCCGAATGTTGCTGATATAGTCATGGATCGCAAACTCCTCACCCGACTGCTTCTCCTCACTTGCCATGAAGTTGGTAATGTTCTCGGCCGTGACGTTCATGCAGTAATCGTAGGCGTTCTCCAGCAATTTGCCTTCGGTATTCGTCGCAGAGATCAGATGACACAGGTTAAATGGCGGCAGTGGTGAGTTAACTGTTAAAATATTGCCGTACTTCTGAGTAAATCGCTCCCCACGGCTATCCACGTTCATCCAGTAATCCAGCTCTTTGAGCGCAGCATATCCGTTCTTGCGAATGTATTCACGAGTGTGTTCACTCAAGCTTTTGTTGGAAAGGTTCACGTCTGGCGTGAACAGATACCCAAGCGTATTCACGCGGTCAATCCCGGCAGAACCGTGATCACGTTCGATAATGCCGCGTACGATATAGGAAATATCGAGGAAACAGCCGCTGCCTGTACCGCCGGACAGACCTGTCAGCAGGAACACCATCAGTTTTTTGTTGGTGCCTACGGATAAGGTTTTGATCTTTTTGTCGATGGCCTGCACGACCTGATTAATCTTCGTGAACAGGAGCAGACGTCCAGCCTGACGCACACCTGCGGCGCCGTTCATGCCGTCCGTAATGCTCAGTTCGGGAGACAGCCAGTCCGTAATATAAGGCTCCAGCACGCTGCGGTTTTGTAGAAGTCCGCCAATCTCGGCATTGGACAGCAATACGAATTCATTGATCGGATCAAGTCCGATTCCTTTATACTTTTTGGCACGATCCTGTTCGTTTGTCTCAAAAGCCAGAAACTCCACATTGTCCGGCTTGTCCATTTTTTTCTTGGATACCGGGTCCTGTGGCAGCTTGAAACGACGGTTGATCTGATATTTGAGGCGCAGCAACGCGTCAATTCCCGTTCCTCCCAGACCGATAATCAAAATGGGGTTATCAATTGTATCAACTCTGATCTTCTCACTGACAATACCTCCGCCAAGTGATACATCCAGTTGCTGAATATGTTCTCTAACAATCGGTTTCATTCCATGTCCTCCCTTTAGTTAGACCAGTTGGGCACAAACTCATTACACTTGCCACTCCGATGACAGAGTAACCTTCCGATCGCTGTTATCCTCAGATTTTTTTGGTTCCCTTTTCTAAAGGGAAAAATCTGAGGATAAAGGCGAACGCTTCGCTTCTTCAGGTTTTCTCTGTCCTCTCCGTTCTCGTGTAAACAATTATATCCAACTTAAATTTGCATTCCTTTTAAACCAAACAATCAACTTACACCAGATACTCAATTAAAATGGTCTTGTCCGCCTGTTGCAGCGGGATGCTCAGTCGGTCACCGTTCTTCAGTTCAACGCCTGAGCTTGCATCGACTGCACGACCGGATTTCTCCAACGTACCGCCTGCGGTGTTACGGATTATAATTCGATCCCCATTGCTGGGCGTAAATACGTATTTTTCGGTTTCCTTAAGCTCAGGGTCCAGTTGCAACAACTGATGCAGATGAAATCTACCGCGGAAGGATACCAGCTTTTTATATTGTGGATAGGACTTGTCTCCCGTGTTCTCATCACGAATCTCCACGACCATCTGACCTACAAATCCCTGGTTTTTGCGTTTCAGCCAGCCCATCAAGAACCAGGCACCAACACCGACCACAATCAGAGCTATAACACCCAGGATGACAGGCAACCAAGGAAACGGCTTGTCCTGTTCACCGCCTGACGTTGTTGGTTGAGATCCACTTCCGGCTGCTCCACTCGCGTTGATCGTGATTGGCTCACTTTCACGGTAGAAGCTGTCTTCTTCCGCACGGATGACTAATTCATAGTTATGATTGTCTGGTACTTCAAACGTTCCGGCAAAACCAGAACCTGTGTTTTCCAGCGGTTGTTCCTCGCTTTTACCTGTATCCACATCTTTCACAACCAGCGTCGCCTTCATATCCTTATACAGGTCATTATCCTGAAGCGGCTGACCTCCATTCTCCAGTTTGGCTGCAAGATCAACCTTATCCCCTTTGGTATAGGACTTGGTCTTAATTGGGTCCACAACGAGCTGAAGATCATAGTTGAACAACAGGTTGATATCGATGCTGTCTTTCGGAGCCCCTTTTACCCGAAGTTTCCAGTCTCCTTCTTGGGGTTTCAACAGCTTCACGAGTGAATAACTCTTCGACGTCGAGAGCTTGGCTGCATCCGAGTTCAGGTCCACAGCTTGTCCGGAAGGGTCCGTCAATTGCACTTCCACCGGCTTCGAAGACATGATCGAAATGTTTGCTTCCAATACACTGTCATTCGGTACATTCACGGTAACTTCCTGATAACTGCCGTTTCCCGTTACAGAGGGCAGTTTCACAACATTCAGTTTGGCATGATCGGCGAAGATCTCACTCAGAATCTGTGGCAGATCATCCGGCGTATCGGTAATGAATGACTTGCCTCCAGTCTGCTGAGCCAGGTCTGCAAGTGCATTCTTGTTCAGCTTGCCATCGGCGTTCAATCCAATCGTATACACCGGAATACCTTGATCCTGTGCTTCCTTCACGGCTTTCGCCAGATCAGCGTCGGATTGTGCCTGTGTACGGCCTTTGGTTTTGTTAAAGTCATTGTTGCCATCCGCCAGCAGCACGATCATCGGCGAGTGGGATGGGTCTGCACCATGATTCAGTATGTTGACGGCTTCAGCGACACCAACTGAGACATCGGTATATGGCCCCCGGCCGAGCTGATCAATAAAATCTTTCAGGCTGCTCTTGTCCGCATCGGACTGAATCTCCAGCATAGCCTTTTCCCGCTCTACCTGATCGGTATAAGCAACAATCCCTACCTTGTCCCCCTGGACCGGCAGCATATCAATAAACATTTTCATGGCTTCATTACTAATCTTGTCACGGTCACTTGTATTCATTGAGTTACTTACATCGGCTACAAGTACCGCATCGATTCCGCTTGTCTGTGCCTGAGCCGCTGCAGCTTGTGGCAGCAACGCTTGAGGTAACAGTAGCGTTAGAATTGCCAGTAGAACCATCGTTCCGCTGAGCCAGCGTATTTTGCGTGTCCGCAGCATTGGGTGTACTCCTTCACGTTTGAGATTAAAATGGGAATAGTTTATTATAGGCGTCAAGCCTTAAGGAAATCTTAACAGTCTACTAATAAATTCTGAAAAGCACCCCTATCTTGAGTTACAGTTTTGTAATGACTGACAAAAATCGACGATTTCATGCCTTGAACTGGCACAAAAGTACCAACTATGGAAATATGATATAGTTATTGCCAGCAAACTGCAATATAACAGCGCTTGTTCACCAAGCCATAGAAGGGAACGGATTATGGTTACATACGGATGCCTCGCCATATTGTTTCTTTTTGTCATTATAAAGGGTTTTGCACTCCAGCTTCATCGGCGGAAACCCGTCTCCCGCGAAGACACGGATCGTACCCTCTACACTATTCTGAATGGTGAGCGTGATTGAGCATGAGTACTAAACTAGTTGTATCCATACGACCATTTCAACGAACGACCTATGCCTATGAAAAGTTGCAAGTCTGCACCCGTTGTGGACAGTATACCTGCCTGTGGGAAGAGGAGTGCACGGCCTGTGGCCGGGGTACCCTGAATTCCGTTCAAGCGAAGGCAACTTCCCGTGTGAAACGTCGAATTGCACGCGACCTGTTCATTACCATATTGTTCGGTGCAGCTGCAACCTATTTCGGTGAGACCATAGATCAAACCATGGCGGCAGCCAGCGTTTCCCTGCTGCTTCTGGCCTTACTGATCTTCATGCAGAAACGTTCGTTCGAGGTAGAGCAGCAGCGCGAGTTGAAGCGCACGTTGCAACAGGATGAGGAACTCATCCGCCAGGGTATTAACCGCAACTGGGCTCTGGTCGCCGAAGCTCGAAAGCAGGATGAAGCACTTGCCTATGAGATGCTCCGCGAGATCGGCTCACTCGTCTACAATGACCGGATTCGACTGCAGCAGGTTGCGCTGTTACAATCCTTTGTCCTGCGCAGTGATATGGATCTGCAGCTCAAGCCCTTGCTACTACGCAGTTTCGAGCGGCTGCTCGCTGAATATATCGGTGAGATCGCGCGACTTAAGCCGGATTTGATCCGTGAAGATGCGATTCGTTATATCGCAACCTATGAAGTGAACATTTTACAGCTCCACAATGGAATTCAGATACTTACAGCCGTAGCTGCTGCTGCCGTGCGCAAGAGCAAATATATTGAGTTATTCCCTAGTCTTATTACCCGCTACGCCCGCTTTATGCCCAAGGATCGCTTCATGAGACTTTATCACACGATTGAACGCTATCCGAGCAAGGCACGAGGGGGATTGGCAGAGTCGGTAGGTCGGGTTTATAACGAGAAATATCGGGATCAATATGCAGATGTTCAGCTGTAGGGATGATATATTGAGAAAGAAAAACGTAGTTTAGTGCAAACTCACTCCCTGTATATAGACGAATGCAATTTCATCCATCCCTGCATGCGCGTCAGCACCACAGATCGAAGGTTATGCTTCTAATGATATAAGAATTAATCCAAAAACACCCCATCCTTAGGTCTAGGATGAGGTGTTTTGAATTTTATGGCAGTCTGCCAAGTGCTATGTGCAATACACGAAAAAAAAGAAAAACTAGATGGTGAATACCTAAATGGCATCTTCCATGGATCAAGCAGGCGCGCCAACAGACACTCGAGATGACAAAAAGAATAAGCGGAATTGATCATCTGTACTGGTGAAAAAAGGGCCGCGACGTGGTTCCGTCGCTACCCTTGATCTGAGGGTTCGGTACATCTGTACCCGAACCCTCTCATATGTGCCATGCCAAACCCTGTGGCATGGCATGGTGCCTGCGCAATTGCGGCTGCATCGCCGCTTGCGCCAAGGCTTTACCGTCCGCGACGAGAATCGCGACGGTCACCCTTCGCCGGTCCGCGTCCTGCGGATTCCGGACGGCGAGAGCCTTCGCTGCTGCGCCCGGAGGTGCGCTTGTCGGCACTACGGCCAGCCCAGCCGCTGCTAGCTGCGCGGCCGCCTTGGCCCGCTGCACCGCGACTGCTGTCGCTGCTGCGCGCGGAACCACGACCTGCGCTGCGCTCGTCGCCACTGCGACCCGCACCGCGTCCACCTTGACCCGCTGCACCACGACTGCTGTCGCTGCTGCGGCCACCGCTACGACCACCACTGCGTCCGCCTTCACTGCGGCCACCTTCGCCACCGCGGGAACCACGCCCCCCACGTCCGCCATCTCTGCGATCGTTACGGCCTGCACCGCGACGGGCACTACCAGTTCCGGAAGAGCGTCCGCCTGAACGTTCGTCATCCCCTTGACTGTTGATGGAACGTCTAGCTGCTCCAGTTGAAGCAATTGGACCTTCGCTTGTCCACTGGATACGGGACAGCTTTTGGTCGATACCTTGCTCAATACGTGCAAGTTCCGGTCTGTCGTGCTCTGTTGCAAACGTTACAGCAAGACCTGTACCGCCTGCACGGCCCGTACGACCAATCCGGTGGATATAACTTTCCGCATCATGCGGCATATCGTAGTTAAATACATGCGTAACGCCTTCAACATCAAGTCCACGTGCAGCTACATCTGTAGCAACCAGCACTTGCAGTTTGGCATCGCGGAACGCTTTCATTACGTTCTCACGCTTGGATTGGGACAGATCTCCATGAAGTTCATCACTTGCATAACCTGCTTCACGCAGATCTTGGTTCAGCTTGGATGCACGACGCTTGGTCCGACAGAAAATAATCGCCAAGTATGGGCGATACGTATCAATCATGCCGCGAAGTGCTTCTAATTTACCACGATCCGTGCATTCCAGCACTTGCTGGCGAATCTGTTTGATCGGGATAACAGATTGGGAAGATACTTTTACATCTTCCGGATCTTTCATGTAGGTCTTCGCCAGGTTGCGAATGCCCTTAGGCATCGTTGCTGAGAACAGCATTGTCTGACGTTTATGTGGAAGCTCGCTAAGAATCGTCTCCACATCGTCCAGAAAGCCCATGTGCAACATTTGGTCAGCTTCATCCAGCACCAGTTTTTTCACATTATCCAGCTTCAACGTGCCACGGCGCAGGTGATCCAGCAGACGACCCGGTGTACCAATAACGATCTGGGTACCGTTCTGCAATTTACGCAGTTGTTTGTCCACATCCTGCCCGCCGTATACGGCAAGCACGTGCAGTTTATCGTCATTTGCCGTGAGCTTCTTCGCTTCTTCCGTAATTTGCAGCGCAAGCTCACGCGTAGGCGCGATAATCAGCGCTTGCGGAGAACGGTCGGATACGTTAATTTTCTGAATAATCGGCAGCAAAAATGCCAGCGTTTTCCCTGTCCCTGTCTGTGCCTCAGCGATAATATCGCGTCCACCCAACAGTACCGGAATCGAACGCTCCTGTACCGGAGTCGGCACGGCGATTCCCTGATGTTTCAGGATCTCGCACCATTCCGGGCGAATGCCCAGTTGTTCAAAGTTTGCCAATCGTTACACCTCTGTATATTCATTTAGATAAGTCCATTTCATAATGACCTTAGTATCAGTATCTGCCATCAAGACTAGTTTTCCTTATATCAATCATGATTATGAAATGAATTTTTTAAAAAGCAATCCACTCGTTGCTCTTCTTCTCCATACCCTGTAGTTTACACGTTAGTCAAGCAAAACAAAAGGGGATACAGCGTTACACCCCCAACTTGTAGCACAAAATCCCAAGATCAGCGTAACTTGTATCGACCAAGTGAGTTTGAGGTTGGTTTTTGAGAGTAACTCCAGAACCAACTCTGAGAATGATGATGAGTGGAACAAGCTAAGTTGTTAGCTCGAAGTATGACTTTGACTCTGTGTATTGGTTGAGGATTGAACTGCACATGTTCAGGCGGAGGGCATAGCGGGGTATATTGTCTAATGGTACTTTTTGAGAAGGATGTAATGGATCGTGATGTTCATAACCCAAGATCGTTTAGTGATATTGTTGAGATTGAGATAACTGCTATAATTCTATAAATTGTTGTGAAGATCATCCTGAAACAGATCAAAAGGAAGCTATTTCGCAAAAGTTTCAGGAATTGAAAGGTACCTTACATAGCTCTGTACATTGAGATCAAGATTCAAGATTTCTCGCGGTTCGAAAATAGCTCTCACGCTGAACCCCCCACTTACCACTAATTCTAACGAATCCAGGACACCCTATTACGCCAATTAAAGCCGTTTGGATTTTCTAACGAACTCCAGTCACCTTATTACTCGGAAATACCGGGGAAACGGCATCAGTATAAGTGGAATCAGCAAAATAAGATGTCTAAGATTCGTTAGAATAACGAAAACATGAAATAATTCCATATAAGACGCGCCAGGTTCGTTAGAGTTTACACATACTGAAGAACACAAGCTTGAGCACAATAAGATCAGCTAGAGTAATAACAACATTTACCAGAACCAGAACACCAACTACAAAAACTAGAACTAGGAACAACAACAAGCACTACCTATACTTCTACTAGAACTGCTACTACAACTGCTACTACAACTACAACTTCTACTAGAACTACCACTACCACCATTAGAACTACTACTACTACTACTACTACTACTTCTTCTTCTACTTCTACTTCTACTTCTTCGTTCTTTTTCTGTTCTCTTCTTCACTGTACACACCACACACTCTAATAAAAACAACGACGCCCTCTCCCCAATTTATTTTAGGAAAAAGTGCGCCGCTGATAGAAAGTATCTTTTTATGTTATCTACTACATAGGGCTGTCGCATGTCTGCTCAACACTACTTTAGGACAGTAGCCTTCATAACTTTACTTTATTACTTGTTTAGATCCTTAATTCCAGATTTACTAAACTGTTCATTTTTCACCTTGTCCGCGTAACTATAGTCAGACATTGCACCTTTGGACAACAACATTCGTTGCAACCAAGTTACGAACCGTGCCCTCCAGCTGTAGCAAACCCACTCCGTTCAAGAATACGAGTGCTCTCCTCGTTTAACCCGCGCAGGTGCACGGTTTTGCCTAGCTTCGCGTATTTGAACTTCAATTTGCCGATAGCCACAACCGCAGTGTTATCCCAGATATGTGAACCTCCGAAATCAATCGTGATTTCCTTCGGATCGGCCTCTGCATCGAACTCATCTACAAAGCGGGACGAAGAGCCAAAGAAGAATGGTCCGTGAACCCGATATACTTTCTGCCCTTGTTCCTGGCTCGCCTGTACGCGAATCTTGGTCTGTTTCCAGCCAAAATGCAGCACACTGAGCACAACGCCGACCATGACCCCGATCGACAGATCGTGAGTATAGACCACAATTGCCACCGTCACGATCATGACAAAGGCTTCCGCGCGCGGCACGCGAGTTATATTTTTGATAGAACTCCAGTCGAATGTCCCGATACACACCATAAACATCACACCGACGAGTGCCCCCATCGGTACCTGTTTCACCACACCGCTAAATAGCAGCAACAGGATCGCGAGAAACGCACCCGCAGTAAACGTAGATAATCTTCCACGTCCGCCAGACTTCACATTAATGACCGACTGCCCAATCATCGCACAGCCGCCCATGCCGCCAAACAAACCGTTCACAAAATTTGCAATACCCTGACCACGTACTTCACGGTTCTTGCTGCTCTTGGTCTCGGTCATCTCATCCACGATGGTTGCGGTCAGCAGAGATTCGAGCAATCCAACCAGTGCCATGGTGAATGAATAAGGTAGCAGAATCATCAGCGTGTCCCAAGTCCATGCAATATTCGGCAAGTGGAACATCGGCAGAGTACTCGTTATATTCCCCATGTCGCCGACCGTTCTTACATCCAGATGAAACACCAAGGTAATAATCGTCATCACGATGATTGCAATCAGTGGAGCCGGAACGCCTTTGAAAAACCGTGGCAAAATATAAACGATCGCCAGCGTGCCCGCCACCATCGCATACATGATCCAGTTCGCTCCCGTGAAGTGGGTCAACTGCGCCATAAAGATCAGTATAGCCAGTGCATTCACGAATCCGGTCAGTACTGAATGAGGCACAAACGTAATAAATCGCCCAACCTTAAATATGCCAAGCAGAAACTGAATAATGCCCGTCAAAATCGTCGCCGCAAAAAGATATTCCACGCCATAATCCTTGACGAGTCCAACCATCAGTACCGCCATGGCACCGGTTGCCGCCGAGATCATACCTGGTCTTCCACCAGCAATCGAGATCACAATCGCAATTGTAATCGAAGCGTACAATCCGACCATCGGATCGACACCTGCAATGATGGAGAACGCAATGGCTTCCGGAATTAACGCCAGCGCTACCGTAATGCCTGCCAGCACGTCTCCGCGAATGTTGCCAAACCATTGTTGTTTTAAAGTATTCATATGTTCTTGCCGTTCCTCCTACATGTATTCCTTATAATGGACAATCCTGCTGAAGAGTAACGGAAGCCGTTCACACTAACCAACTACCCAGGACAGCACAAAACAACGGATTCCTCTCCGCATGATCTGCCTATGCTCTTGCCTGAGTTGCATCATTCTTTACCATCCATATAGTCTTGACGGGTTAATGAGCACTCACGTCTTTTCCGTTCCAGTGTGTACAGCTAGCATTCCATTGCTGCCTCAGTTGACTTACTCGTGCGACAACAGGAGCTGATCCTGAAGCCAATAGGTTTTCCCCTCTCAGAAAAACCGGGTCCGTTAATGTACTGACCTATTATTATAGTCACAGGACTGGATATGTACTAATACAATTAAGGCGAAAAAACAGAACCTTATCTCCTATTATCTTAATCTTTCTATAATTTACTCACCCATGCTCTATTCACAAAAAATAACCCGTAAAGATCCTTTGATAAAAGTCTCTTTACGGGTCTTGTTGTTATGCTAGAACCTTCCCGATTTGAATATTGAATAAAGCAGGAAAGCCACCATCAAAATCGCCACCAGGAAACCAATCTCAATGACCGGAATATCCCACAGCATCGTGGACTGATGACTGATCGATGAACCGATAATCAAGCCCACCATGATAATACAAAAGGCAAGTAACACGATACTGAAGGACAGCCGATTGCTAATCTGGTCCATTCTACGCATGAGTGCATCCAGTTCAGGGACACTAATCTCCAGCCTCAGCTTGCCTTTGCTAATAATGGATGATAACTGCCTTAACTGCCCTGGCAGACCAATGACACTCTCGGCCATATCAGCCGCACTGCGGAACAACCGATTCTTGATTCTTCCTGCGCTAAAACGTTCCTTGATCAGCTTACGGCCAAAGGGTTCAGCCATATCTACAATGCTCAGGGAAGGATCAAGATGTTCAATCACACCTTCCATCGTCAGCAACGATTTACCGAGCAGCAGAATATCGGCAGGCATGACAACCCGGTGCCTCTGGGCTACGCCGAACAAGTCATTCAACGCCTGACCCACACTAATCTTGGAAAAGGGAATATCGTAATATTTGCTACGCAACTTGTCCAAATCCACATGAAGACCACGCAGGTCCATGTCATCTGGCATCATGCCCAATTTCTCAATGGCCCGGATCATACTGTCTGTATCTTTGCGCATTAACCCAATAATAAGCGAAGCAAGCTGCTGTTTCATCTCATCGCTCAGACTGCCCACCATACCGAAGTCTATAAAGGCAAGACGTCCATCCTTCAATACCATCAGGTTACCCGGATGTGGGTCAGCGTGAAAGAATCCATGAATAAAGATCTGATTCAATAATGAGTCCACTAGCCGCTCAGCAATATTGTTCAGATCATGGCCGCGTCTGACCAGTTCTTCACGATCATTGAGTTTGATACCTTCGATATACTCCATAGTGAGCACACGTGACGACGTCTGGTCCCAGTAAATTGTCGGGATTTTCACCTTGTTGTCCTGTTGGTATTGCTGTGCAATCTTTTCCGTATTCCGGCCTTCGACCGTATAATCCAGCTCAGCCATCAATGCCTGGGCATATTCTTCTACCATTTGCGGAATCTGATATTGCTTCACCCAGTCCCAGCGCTTCTCGGCCATGGCTGTCAGTTCACGCAAGATATCCAGGTCACGCTGCACAATACGCGATATACCGGGACGCTGAATCTTGATGGCTACCGATTCACCGCTTTGAAGTTTGCCCAGATGCACCTGTCCAATGCTGGCCGCAGCTACAGGGGTATCCTCGAACCGGGAAAAGATCTCCTCCAGCGGTGTATCCAATTCCTGTTCCAAAATACCCCGTGCCGTCTCGGAAGAGAACGGCGGGACCTGATCCTGCAACTTCACCAGCTCGCGAATGACAGACTCAGGCAACAGATCTGCCCTTGTGCTTGCGAGTTGCCCCAGCTTGACGAAAGCTGGCCCCAGCTCCTGCAGCACAAGCCTGATGCGTTCACTCAGCGTTTTGGTGGTGTGTGCTTCACGCGACATCCACCGTCTGGGCAGAGCCAGCAACTGGAACAAACCCAGCTCCTCGACCATATAACCGAAGCCATGACGCACTAGCGCCATGGCAATTTCACGGTATCTGCCGACATGTTTGATTCGCACTGCCATCTACTCGATCTCGTTTCCTTTGAGAGGAGGAGGAACTTCAAGTGGAGCTGGGGATTCATCAGGTTGAAGCTGTGGTGAGTGGCCCAGTTCGGCAAGTTTTTTCTCCAGGACAGCAACGCGCTGTTCCAGACTGGTTACATCACTTTCGGATGCCACACCAGCTTCCTGAAGCACACGCTTGACCTGTTCTTGAATCACTCTCTTGAACTGGCCTTGCTCTTCATCGCCCCGTTCCAGCAGACGTTCAACCAAAGCTTTGGATTCACCGGGCGCAAGTTCCCCGCGCTTGACCAAATCATCCACGGTTTTCTCAATTTTTTCTTTGCTTACGACAGTAAGACCAAGCCCTAACGAGATCGCCTTTTTGAACAAATCGCTCATTTTTGTCATCCTCCTCTTCGTTGATCTCTATATTATACCCCTTACACTCCGCATGCAAAAATAACAGTCCGATCAAACGTAACGTGCAGCCCATTTGCCTGCTTGCAGCAGTAACTTGCGGTAGGTTTCGTGTGCAAAAGACGGCACATGGTGACCCGGCATCAGATAAACAATACGCCCAACACCATATCGATGAGCCCAAACCGCAGGCTTTGGTCCTTCTTCGGATTGATATTCAAGCAATATCTTCGTTTCGGCAAAAGAACCAAATTCGAACTGATACGGCTCTTCTTCCATTGTGAAATTCGAAATGCCCTCCGTCACGGGATGGCTTTCCGCCGTTACAGTGAATTCAAGCGGTGCATACGCCGGATGATGCAGGAACTTGGCACCGATCATCTGTTTGAGCTCATAACGATTTTGGAGCGAAATGCCGTTATGTATAATGACCAGTCCACCTCCATTACTTACATAGGACAACAAACCTGCTGTCTGCTGTGGAGAGACTTTACCCTTCCAATCGTCCATGTATGAGATACATACATCAAACCCGGTTATATTTTCTTGCAGTAGCATATTCCGATTCTCACTGCACTGCACTGTCATAGTATCATGGAAAATTCGGCTAATCTCCGCATCCACCCCCTGAAGCGGGTGCCAATCCGGATGTGTATAATCGCCAAGTAGTAATGCTTTTTTACGATGATCCATTCAATTAATCTCCTTTCTTGTTCACCTCACTGTATCAATCAACTACCAGGGGAGTTTCTCTCCCTTGTAGTCCACATATGCGGGCTGATCTCCTTTAAACTGTTCATGGCGGTCGATAAGCACTGCGATATGCTGTGCAGATTGCTCGGGCGTGAGATCCGCAGCAACATCCAATTCGCCCCTCATATAACTCTGTACCCAACTGGGATGCACAAGCATCACTTGTCCGCCTTCATCCTTCAGACCATTGTGCACAAGGCGGGCCTGCATGTTCAAAGCAGCTTTGGACATACAATAGGCATACCACCCATCCCGACTGCATTGTTCTATACTTCCAGCCTCGGAAGAGATATCAACAATCAGCTTGACCTGTCCTTGAAGAAGGAGGGGTAACAGGGAATGAGTCACACGCAGTGTACCTAAGGTGTTCACATTAAATACTTCAGCCATCTCCGCCATATTCAACGGCCCGCGGATATGATCCGTAATACTTCCTAGTATAGCCGCATTATTGATCAGCATATCCAAATGATTCGTATCCAGCTTCAATGTCTCCGTAAACAGAGCTACCGACAGGTCGTCCGCGATATCCAGTTCGATGGCGCGCAGATGGTCAGGATATCCTTCTGCAAGCATACGAATTCCCTCGGAATCTTCCACGTCCAGACCGGCCGCATACACAAGATACCCTCTCTTCAGCATCTGTGCCGTCAAAGCCAATCCCAATCCCCGAGCAGCTCCCGTTACACATACGGTTCTCATCATGATGTCCCTCCCTCGCATAATGATTCTGTCTTTTATTCATTCCACATTTTCATCTGAAAACCTTTAATTCAGAATGGGATCGCCAACTTCACGACCAAAGACTCAGGAGGCAAAAGCGAGATTAGAGCCATTTTGCTTATTGAATTCAGCTATCTATTTGAGCTATAAATAGCTGTTATTATCCCTGCATATATCGCTCCTGCCGATAGGCTAAACAATGCTCCACCCATCTTCGAGCAGCTGCCGGATAAGAGCCCAGATGAACGTGCGTATACCCCGCCACGATGTTGCCTGCGGCATATCCCTCTTGCTTCAAGCCACGCATCCCCTTGGTCTCATACGCATAAGGAATCGTTTCTTCATCACGATAGGTCATTGTCGAATAATGAAATTCATGACCCCGAAGTACTTCACCCTTTTTCAGCAAAAAGGAATCCCGAACGCTACTTGCTTCACGGTAGCCAAGCGCAGCGCGCTTCTTCTGCATCTGCACCTGTGCGTGGATAATGCCCGCCATGTCGAAAGTAACTCCCTCTCGGTCGGTCAACGTTTCTCCAAGTACCATGTAACCACCACACTCGGCAAATAAAGGCATGTTGGATTGTGCTGCCCTTCGAAGTCCTTCCAAGAAATCTTGGTTACCGGCAATCTCTGCTGCAAACTCCTCTGGAAACCCGCCGCCCAAATAGATGCCATCCACATCTGTTGGAATACTTTCGCCAGCGAGCGGACTGAAGTAATGTAATCGAGCCCCGGCCGCTTCGAGCAATTCCAGATTATCGGGATAATAGAAATTAAATGCCGCATCGCGCGCAACGGCAATGACAGGCTGCAACGCATATGATACATGTCGATTATTAACATGGATCACTGAATTGGAAAGTGGATCGTAATTCGAGCCTGATTCAGCATTAGCCGAATCAGCGTGGGCAGTAGTTGCAGAACTCACTTCTTCTGTATTCAAAGGTGGGGCACTTGTCGCCAGTTCCAGCAGAAGATCCAGATCGGTGCCCTCCATCAACACATTGGCAGCCCGCTGAAATAAGGGTTCCAGTTCACCGCGCTCAATGGCAGGTACCAGCCCCAGATGTCTCTCCGGGATGGACATGTCTTCGTCCCGCTTCAGCCAGCCGACCACCGGAATACCGCACATCTGCTCAATGGCTTTTTTCACAATGGTATAATGACCCGCACTTCCACAACGGTTGACGATCACTCCGGCAATATTTAATTCAGGCTCCAACTGTTGAAAACCTAGTACAATCGCAGCCGCACTGCGAGCCATGCTACGTACGTCCACGACCAGGATCACAGGGGTCTGCGTGACCAGAGCAATCTCTGCAGTCGAGCCTGTATTGCTGAGCGGATCTTTGCCATCGTAGAGGCCCATAACGCCTTCTATAATAGAAATATCATGCCCCGCCGATGCTTTCTCGAACGTATCTCTCACGTACTCAGGCGATGTCATCCATGCATCCAGATTGCGTGACGGTCTGCCCGTAACAGCGGTATGGTAGGTCGGATCAATATAGTCTGGGCCGCATTTGAACCCTTGTACACTCAAACCACGCTGAGCGAGTGCTCTCATCAGCCCCAAGGTTACTGTCGTTTTCCCTGCACCACTTCCGGTCCCTGCAATGATAAGTCGGGGTCTGGCGTTACGATCTGCAATGGTCATCGTCATTTCCACCTTTTCTTCGAGATAAGAAAAGCTTCTGATCGAAGCACTATCAAGGATGTACATTCGTATTTTAGTTGTAATGTATAAATTCTATAATCTCAACAAAACCGCATCATATAGCGATGCGGTTAAGATTAATGCACACTTTTTATTCATGAAGCGACGCCAAAAGCTTTTTATCGAACTGATCTAAAAGCAGGCCACTAATCTCTAATCTTGGCCGCACGCCCTGCTGCAAAGTAACGTCCAAGCTCAACGATGAGTGCTCCCATCTTCTCTTCCTCCGGAATGACCAGTGCCTCAATGCCTTCTTCACGCATGGAGTTTGCGGTAACTTTACCTACAGACGCAGGAATTACACCTTGTCTGAAGGCTGAAAGCATCGGCTCAAGCTTGTCCTGGGAGGCTGCATATTGGGTCAGAAATCTGACCTGCGGTCCACTTGTGAATGCAACAGCATCTACTTCGAACTTTAGAATTTCATTTAATAACTGTTCCAACTCTGCCTCTTCTGGCGGTACATGGCGGTAAGGAAGCACTTGTCTGACGATTGCACCTTGTTCTTCCAACCATGCAACGAGTTTGGGAGCTGTCTCCCCATGAAGCTGCAACATAACCTTTTTCCCTGCGAGATCATGTGGGGCGAATTCTCGAATAAGCCCGTCCGTGCTACCGTCATCATCTCGTACCAGCGGTGTTAACTTGCGCTTTTTGAGCGCATTCACCGTCTTGTATCCCCTTGCCGCAATTGAGGATTCCGATAATACATCCAGTAATTTTCCCGCCACTTCCATATCCTCAGCCATTTCAAATAATGCATCCAATCCCATACCCGTAGTTAATACCGCCCAGTCTGGCGGGTCTGAGATCCAGGATACCAGCCCATCTCTGATACTCCGATCATCCAGGAATACGGTCCCCTGTGCCGGTCGCACAAGCGGGATTCCACCCATTTTTTCAACCAGTATGGACATTTCTTTCGATTTTCGTGGTCCTGTCAATGCTACACGCACACCTGCCAAATGTTGAGCCATTCATGTTCCCCCCGTTAGTTCAGCCGAATGTTCATCAGTCTGACTACAGTATACAGGGTACTTCTGTGGAGGGAAACTGTACTTTCCCTCTTTTTGCCCGTTCATCTATAAGGATTTTTGATGGAATGCATCAGGAAGGCTGGAGTTCTCCGCCATGAGAATCTTTCCGTCTTTTCTCTCCGTCCTTCTCCGAATCAGCCGATTTTTGTTCCGGCTCATGTTTCTCTTTCTTTGACTGTTCTCCCGATCTCTGTTGGGTAGATTCTTTTTTATCCTTTTTGCGAGGACGAAGGAACAGAAACAGCACAATAGGGAACAGCGCTTCAAAAACAATGGCAATCCATGTCCATTCTCGAGTAAAACGATTGAGCTGAATGGCATTTCGGAAGAACCAGAATGCACAGACAAATCCGACGAGGGCAATCGGGCCTGTCAATACCTTTCCCGATACGTTCGGAATCATTCGCTTCAATCCCCAGCAGACAAAGTACAGGTCAAATGCAATTTTCGTAATCATGGTAGGCAAGGTTGCCGCTGCCAGCGCAAGGTCAAACCGATCCAAGAAATCACTGATTTGCAATTGTCTTGCCAGTTCATAGGAGGGATACACCAACCTTGAAGCGATAGGAACTCCAATGGAGGTAATGGTCTCCACAAGGATTAGCATCATCAGGAGTGCAGAGAGGATAATACCTGACACAACCGATTTATATCGAAAATCACTGCCTTTGATAACAAAAGGTAATGCAATCATCTCTCCGTAAAACGAAAATATGTACCAACTCCCCTTGCCCACTCCCGTAACATCAACGTGAAAATACGGCATCAAATTATCCATATTGATCTGTTGAATGAGCATGAAAGGCACAATCACGGAGTTTAAGAGAAACAATGTCACATACAACTCCGACATACCGATTAAGGAGCCGAGCCCACCTCTGACGATAAAAACTCCCATAACGATCAGAGATAACACAATGATGGAGATGGGCGTGGTCTCTAACAAAGTTATGCTGATATAATCCCCCGTTAACCGGATATCCCTCGCAAACACAAAGAAAAAAAACAAAATGTACATCAATCCTGCGAGCCTTCCCAAAAAGGGGAATCGCCCAGCAAGGGCTTGAAATAGATCCTGATCCGGAAATCTCCGCTGGACCCGACTTAACATCCACATGGATGCAAGCATCACTACGACTACAGGTATATACGAGAGATAAGCGTGTTGTTCCGCATAGTAGATAGCTTGCGCGTGAGGCTGTATTAACGTTCCTGAAATACTGAGCAGCAGCACGAGCAGGATCATCTGACGGTGTGTCACTCTCTGATTCATGATATACCTCCTTTCCCTCTCGCGATCTCGCAAACTTAATGCATCCTGCCCATAACCTAGGGCAGTGGCAGTAATCGCTGGATAACGTGGCTTATCCATACCGACACAAATAAGGTTTTGCTTAGATTAGTCACATAGAACCAAATGCCTGTAGCCACTGCTATCAAACTATAGGATAGCCAGCGATTAATGGCAGCTGCCTGTTTCAAATGTCTGAAATCCATCAAAATGACCACGATTACCATGGCCAGGAAGGTAAATAAGAGTGGTTTAATCATGTACAACTTCATCCTCTCCGACGCCAATTGGTTTATTGCTCACCCCAACGTTTTCAATAAGGACATGGGGGGTAACCGTCACCTCAACTTCAGGGTATATGTCATCCCAACGATCCTTCATCGTGTCCCACTTGGCCGGCAGATGTTGATGAATGGATCGACCGATTCCAAGGATGTCCGCATGGTATTTTCCCTGAACCAACCGGACACCTTCCTCGATATCCAATTTTATTTTCTCGTGAATGGCTTCATGTAACTTCAGAATCTCATTTTCACGCCGGTCACCATAATTGGATTCGTTATCTACGAGAACTCCCTTGGCATATAATTCAATATTCACGGTGACCTTGTCAGCCTTGATACTGGGATGTAGTGAAGCGTTGTTCTCGTTCAACTTGATGAACATATTTCCATCTCCGCCAGGAGCTTTAACCATAATCTCCGGTGCATTGGCCTCGCCCATAGCAAGAATGAGCGCATCGGCTGGAGCTTTGTCAATCATGCCAACCAGCTTATCTTTCTTGAAAATGGCCAATCCATCCAGCTTGATGTTTGTTTTGGCGTCCTTCCACCCTTTTGGAACATTGCTCACTTTCGAAGCGACCGGCAGGAATGGATCGACACCTTCACTCAGAATGGCATCTATAAACGTTTTAAGTGAACGTGGATTACGCATATTGAGGAAGCACAGTTCCCGCACCATCTCGGATGGAAACTTCTCTATAGGTGCATCCGTATCCATGACCTCATATGCTGCACCTTTTGTGACCACTGGCAATGCAGAGAGTCGGTTCAGCGGATACCGCGTAAACAGATCAAGCATGGGGGCCACGCCATCCCGGGCAAGCTCCTCACCAATAAGCATCGTACGGCGATGCGCGTAATAGATTGTTCGTGAGAGTTCCTTTTGACCTTCAATAGACGTACCATGCAATGATTTGGCTGTATTGGATAACATGAACCAGGATTTATCCCCACTCGTGCCGCCTCCGCCTCCTTCACTACCGGAAGAACCGGATTGTCCCGGCAGAGCAATCTGAAGACTGGATCTGTAATTATCCCCCTCCTTATCAACAGCAATACCAATCACAAAGGCAACATCGTTAATCTCCTTACGATCCCAGCAACCTGAAATAAAAGTGGTACATAACAACAGCGCTATCACTGCCCGGTACTTATATATGATCTGCATGGGTTCACCACCCTTCCTCAGCTTCAGGGGAACCGTTGATCTTTTCGGTCATCCGTTTCTGATCCCGATGTACCGTAGAAGGACGATTGATCATTTTCCACCATGGCACACGAATGAGAATGTCTTTGGTATCTGTTTTACTGTACGGGCTAAGACCAGAGAGATATGGGACACCGAACGAAGTCATCTGTGTCAGATGCACCGAGATCAGGACCAAGCCGATGACGATGCCATATAATCCAAGCATACCTGCCAGTAACATGATCGGAAATCGGAGCAGACGCACCGTAATCGCGAAGTTAAATCGCGGGATCGTGAAGGAAGCTATTCCTGTCATGGATACGATAATAACCATCGGTGCCGATACAATACCCGCCTGAACTGCGGCCTGTCCGATCACAAGTGCACCGAGGATACTGACTGCCTGACCCACTGTCTTGGGTAACCTGACCCCCGCTTCCCGGAGAGCTTCGAACGACAGTTCCATGATGAGGGCTTCCACCAAAGCCGGAAAAGGAATAGCTTCCCGTGCACCCGCAATACTCAGAATAAGCGTGGTGGGCAACATGTCCTGATGAAATGTAGTGATGGAGATATAAAGCGCCGGCAGAAAAAGAGCGATGGCTACGAACAGGAAGCGAATCCACCGCACCAGATTACTGATGAAGAATCGCTCGTAATAATCCTCGCTGGCTTGCAGCATCTGCCACATCGTGACTGGAGCAATCAGCGAGAATGGGGTTCCATCTACCATAATGGCAAAGCGTCCTTCCAACAGATTGCCTGCAACGGTATCCGGCCGCTCCGAATAGTGCATCTGAGGGAAAGGAGAATACGGATGATCTTCAATCAGTTCCTCGATATAACCCGTCTCCAGGATGCCATCAATATTGATTTTTTCCAGACGTTTCTTGACATCTTGAATCGTTTTTGGATCAGCAATACCTTCCAGGTAGGTCAGCACAATATCTGTCTTGGTGTCTGTGCCAAGGGTCATACTCACCATCTTGAGAGCAGGTGTTTTCAGCTTGAACCGCAATAAGGCCGTATTCACACGGAGCGTTTCGGTAAATCCCTCCCGCGGTCCCCGAATCACGGATTCTGTCTGCGGTTCCTCCACACCACGTCTGACGCCACCTTTGACATTGAACATCCAGGCTTTGTTACTTCCATCGACCACCAGAAGGGCAGAGGATGCCAGCACTCCTTCTGTCGCAGCAGCCCAGGTATCCACTCGCTTCACCTGTGTTAGCTCAACGGTTGTATCATCCAGTGGAACATCAGGTTCATCTGTACGCTGCTGCACCAGCCCTCGAATAATCGGTCGCAGCATGTGTTCCTGGATATCAGCCGAATTAACAATACCTTCGATATAGACCAGAAGTCCTTTCATTTCAGGCGTAATCATGACGTTGCGAAAAACCACATCCGAACAATCGGAGAAGATTTCCTTTACCGCCTTAATCTGAGTTTCATGTACTGAACTAATCGGCTGCCGAAGAAAAGGCGGGGACGGCAGTCCCAAAGGAATATGTTTTTTTTCTTCTGAAGCTCGTCCCGGTTGTCGGGACTTGTCTTTCCCAGATGTTTTGTCTGCCATATGCCGCCCCTCCGTTCTTGTTTTTATACAAGGTAGCTTGTGCCAGACAGCAGGGAATTATGTGGTCTTTTTTGCAAAATTACGATTAAATTCTCTGAGTTTTCAGACAGCAAAAAGGCCTCTGTATTTAACAGAGACCTCTGGGATGTTCCAAGTTCTATAGTTACTTATAGGTTAATCCGCAAAATAATCTTCAGGCACATAACGAATCTCCGACTTCGCATAGATGCTCAGCGTGTGACTTTCCCTGTCGTATACTACCCGTTCACCATCTACATAGTACCAGTGTTTCAAAAGGGGCTGATCCTTGCGTTGGACGAATCGAAATACGTTCAGTTCCTGTCTAAGCTCCATAATCTGTTCCACAATCTGCTCGTCCAGACCCGTAACGGTAAATATGAAACCTGTACCCTCCTGTTGGAACCGATAGGACAGCGAATCTGTTTTGCTATTAGCTAATCCTCGCCCGGTCACCGCATGTTTAACCATAAACCATTCCTGTTGCGCCATACGTGTATATCCTCCTTCATCTTGGAGTTCATTTCATCAGCCATCTACGGCAAATCAATAATCATATAGAACGTATCTTCGTTTCCTTGCAGTTCGATTGAATCCCGCTGTTCCACACGAGCCGTGTCGCCTTCGTTCAACAGGTACTCTCCATCCAATCCCAGCTTGCCTTCGATGGAGAAAATGTACATACGACGGCCCGAATCCTGATTAAAGGTTAACGTTTCGTCTTTGGCTAATCGGCCAAGGTAAATCGTCATATCCTGATGAATGGTCGCAACTCTTGGTCCCCCATCTGGGGATACAATCGGCACGAGTGCTCCTGCCAATGCCGCGGGGTCAAATGATGTGGTCTCATAGGAGGGCTCCAACCCTTTTGTCTGTGGCATGAACCAGAGCTGAAGCAAACGTACTTCTTCGGTATCGGATGCATTATGTTCGGTATGAATCATGCCACTGCCTGCTGACATCCGCTGGATACCACCAAAGCCTGTAACGGCTACATTCCCCAGGTTATCTTCATGTCGCAACTTGCCGTTCAGTACGATGGATACAATCTCCATGTCACTATGCGGGTGAGCCCCAAAACCGCGACCAGGCGCGATCACATCGTCGTTCGCTACCCGCATCGGTCCAAACGCCGTATTCTCCGGGTCTTGGTATTCTCCGAAAGAAAAGCTGTGACTGCCACGGAGCCAGCCTCGATCAAAGCTGGAGCGGGCATCGGATGGAATGACGTTAATCATAAAATGCATCCTCCTTATTTTTTCTTAGTAGCATACTTATTCTCATTGTAACAAACCATAGGCATGTCGTCCAAACGAAAAAAGTTCTCTACTGATCAGCCCGGTTCGCAAATCAATTCCCGAACCGGCCTGGCCAATAAAGAACCTCGTTACAGGACTCATCCTGCACTTCATTATTTTTTAGCGATCGTTAGTCAAATCAAGCACTCACATTCTGGCGAGCGTTCCCCTGTCTGGAGAACAGATAATCCACGGCCAGGAGGCGGCTTCCTGTGAAGAGCAGTGTCAGGGAACCCGCAAGAAGCAGGTAATCTAACTCGGTACCACTCAGGAACGGCTCACCCACTTTGGCTGTAAACAGAACGCCAACCATCACGATGGCAAACAGGGCAGCAAACACACGTGTTCCCAGACCCAGAATCATCGCTGCACCACCTACCAACTCAATGATGGCTACAACGGATGCAAGAAATCCGGGAATACCAATGCTTTCGAAAAAACCTACCGTACCGCTGATTCCACCTTCAAATTTACTCCAGCCGTGCAATACAAAGATCAAACCGATCATAATCCTTGAGAAAAGTAATCCAATCTCTACACTTTTATTATTCATGTTCATCTTCCTTCCTCATTATATTTGACTTCACATTTAGCCCAATTAATCTATCCGATGGACCAAACAAACAAGATAGACAGCAATAGAAAAACAGTAGCCGACATCAGAACAGCATAACGTGGCAACCTCAGCGTCACGTCCTGTTCCGGGTCCAGCAGACGTGAAATTCGGACATTCACCGACGTATCCGCAAATGAGGATTGAACGGTCAGTTCTTTGGCCCCCCAAGGTTCAGGACAAGCACGGAGCAACTTGAGCAAAGCACTGCCAATGCCAGCCACATTGCCTGTACGCTCAATGGCCTCATTGTCTGCCAGAATTTCTCTAACAATATTGTAATGTTTCGAAGTATGCTTCAATACAGGAATATACGGCATCATGATTGCAAATACCGATAACAGTGTTGTCTTCAGTGGGTCACGGTGCCACAGATGATGGACTTCGTGGTACACAACTGCAGTCTCCTCTTCTGCATCCAGCATCGTCAGAAGCCCCGTGGAAAGTACGATGCAAGGTCTCCATAGACCAATTGTAAATGCAACCGGAGAATGCTTGTCCACTACAATGAATCCTGGCTGTCCGAGATGGTGATACTTGGACTCCAGTTCACGAGACAATGCATGCACTTCCATGGAGCGAAGTTTACGTACGGCTGCTCTGGTTTTCATCATACGCACCATTAACAACCAACCTGTTCCCGCAAATGTCAGCAATACCAGTGCCAGCAGGAAATGTCCCACGGATAACCATCCCAGTCGACTCATCCAATGATTGCAGAGCCAGAGCAGGTTAAACGGGATATCCCAGCCAAAAATTTTGTACATCGCGTACATGAACATCTGCATGAACACGAGTAGCGGAATGCCAAACCCGACGGTAAACAAAAGTTTCGAGCGGGTCTTCCACATCTTAATCGCTATCCTTTTTCCATTGTTTGATCTTCTGTTCCAAGCGTTCAATCAGACCCGCATCTGCTTCGTCCAGCGCATCCAGCATATGATTCAATGCCAAAGCTCCGAATTCATCCACCAACTCATGTGACAGTTCCTTGGATTGGTCGTTCATAAACTCCTCCTTGCTCTGTACCGGTTGGTACAAAGATGTTCTGCCCTTTTGTGACTTTCCGAGAAGTCCCTTGTCTACGAGCCGATTCATCACGGTCATGACTGTATTAAAATTGACGTCTTTGTCTTGTTCAAGTGCGGTCTGCACTTCACGGATGCTACTGCCAGGATGAGCCCATAAAATGTCCATAATCTTGGCTTCCAGCGGACCGAAAAATCGGTTGAGCCCACGCTCACCCACTTTGAAATTGTGTATTCTCATTTTCTGACACCCCTCACACTACCCATTGTAGTGCCATCAAATGAGAAGTCAACCTCTATGTCAGCTATTTTATGTAAATGATTTGTAAATTTGTTTTCCATTTCAGTAAAAAAGGCCAAAGACCGGGAGTTCCGCACGTTCGCGGTTCTGCCCGGTCTTCAACGAATATTAGTCCATATGATGTTGTAGAACATGGTCAAACTGTACTTTATTTTCCATCCTGTGACGGCATATGTGCAGAAATATCCACGCCGAGTCCATGAGCTAAACGTCCGCCAAGCTGTCCATCCGCTCGGAAGAAGTGGCACAGAGCACGCATTTGAATATCAACAGATACGCCCTTAAGGTCATTGATCAGATTATCAAGCAAATGCTGCTGCTCTACAGGAGTAAATGAACGGAAAAGCTCCCCTGACTGCGTATAATCATCCGTCTTCTCGATTTTCTCTCTTGTAACATGCCCTTGCAACGGAACCTGACTGTCCCGGTATGCCGGATCTTCTTGCGGGCTGTTTCCGGAACTGTTGGGTTCATAGTTCACCGGAGATGGGTCCTGATTCACATTCATGAGTCCATCACGCTGATGATTACGAACGGGTGCGTACGGGCAATTCACCGGAATTTGCAAATAGTTCGGTCCAAGCCGGTGACGCTGTGTATCTGGATAGGAGAATAGGCGTCCTTGCAACAATTTGTCTTCGGAAGGTTCAATTCCGGGTACAAGCGCACTAGGAGAAAAGGCCGCCTGCTCCACTTCAGCAAAGAAGTTTTGCGGATTCCGATTCAGGGTCATGGTCCCTACCGTATGGAACGGCAATACATCTTCAGGCCATGTTTTGGTTGGATCGAGCGGATCAAAAGCAAAATCATCCATTTGCTCAGGCTTCAAGAGCTGTACCTGAAGCTTCCACTGTGGGTACTGCCCGTTCTTGATATGTTCATGCAGGTCCCGGGTAGCATGATTAAAGTCTTGCCCCTGTACCTCGGCAGCTTCCTGACGAGAGAAGCCTCGCACGCCTTGTGCAGATTCCCATTTGTATTTCACATAGTGGACCTGTCCCTGTGCATTAATCCATTTGAAAGCATGGACGCTGAAACCATCCATCTCCCGATAACTTGCTGGTGTGCCCAGATCAGAGAACAACCAGGTCATCATATGTGTTGATTCCGGTGAGAGGGTCATAAAGTCCCAATATCGGGCAGGTTCCTGAATGTTTGTATCCGGAGCCGGCTTCAAGGAATGCACCATATCAGGGAACTTCATCGCATCACGAATGAAGAAAACGGGCAGATGATTACCGACAATATCATAGTTGCCTTCCCGTGTGTAAAATTTGACGGAAAATCCACGTGGATCTCGTGCAGTCTCTGGTGATCCCGTACCATGAATAACGGTTGAAAAACGAACCAGGACATCCGTCTCCGTACCTGGATCTTGTAGGAAGTCAGCTGTTGTATAAGCCTTCATACTCTGCTCCAGCGTGAATACACCATGAGCTCCGGCACCTCTCGCATGTACGACTCTTTCGGGAATACGTTCACGGTCAAAGTGGGCTATTTTCTCAATGAGATGGTAGTCTTCAAGCAGTGTCGGCCCTCTTCTGCCTGCTGTGCGGGAATTCTGGTTGTCACCTACAGGTGCTCCCTGATTTGTAGTCATACGTTCTGTCATCATGTCGTCCTCCTCTAATGGGTCTCACGGCTGTTATATATCTACTATTAAAATCATATTCGGCTTCGGTTTAAATATACATTTAGACTTGATCTAACTGTTAAATTGATTCTAACATGTCCCACTCTACTCTTGCATGAGGTTCACATGAGATTAAGATGAGGTTCTTCAACACTTCATGAATGAACTATGAACATGTTTTAAGGGAATGATTCTGATCTGCCTATCTATTAAGTAGTACCCGAAAAAGCATGAAGTGAAAGATAAAATTTGGTCAAAAAAAAGGCGGACTAATCCGCCAGGCGGTAGCCCACTCCTCTTACTGTTACAATATATTGCGGCGAAGACGCATTATCGCCCAATTTTTTGCGCAAACTTTTGATATGAACATCGACCACATTACTTCCACCTGTAAAGTCCGTCTCCCAGATATCGCTGAGCATTTCCTCACGGGAAATGACTGCACCTTTGGCATCAATCAGCTTGAGTAAAAGATCATATTCGGTCTTGGTTAGATGAATCCGGTTATTATCGCGCTGTACACTCATCCGTTCACGGTCGAGCCACAGATCTTTAAATCCGATACGGTGCCCTTCCTCAGGCAAAAAACCACGGTTGGGCAAAGCAGGACTGTTGCCAATCATGCGCTGCACCCGGTAAAGTGCTTCCTGCGGGCGTGCAGGCCACACCAGCAGCTCCTCCTGAAGCATCGGTCCACTTGCGCTGCCAATCATCTTCTCACCAACCAGATACAGACAAGGGGTTGTATGCTCAGCCTCACGATTCAATCGGCTGCTAATGCCGGCAAATGCATCGATCGTTCCAGCCACAGACAGATCATAGATCAACAGATCAAAGACAAGACGCTCATGCAGATCCGGTTCCCAGCGATGGAAGACCAGTACATCAAAGCAACTATCCGTTAAGGCCTTTACCAGTTCATGAACCTGCCCCGGCATCGGGCTGATCAGAATAACACGCCTTGTAACCGGACAATTGTCCACAAGGGGTGTTGAGTCAGACAAGGCTGGTTTAACCCTTAGGGGTAAACGGCGGCCAGGCAGTTTTATTTTTACTTGATCCGTTTGTTTCTGCATTCCCCGCAGACACCTCCAAAGACCACATGAGCATGATCGATTGCATATCCGGTTTCTTCAGCTACCTGTTTCATCCATTGTGGAGGAACCTCTGTCATCACCTCGTCCACTTTGCCGCACACTTCACACATAATATGCTGATGATCATCCATACGGGCATCGTACCGGCTTGCTGTCTCTCCGAGTTTAAGTTCCCGTATCAATTCTTTGTCCGTCAGATAACGAAGAGAATTATACACCGTACCATAAGCAAGATTATATCCTTGTTCCACGAGTCGATTCATGACATCAGCAGCTGTCGGATGATCCTCTGAATGGCGCACCACATCATATACTGCTTGTCGTTGTATCGTCAGATTTAAAGTTCTCACAACCATTTCTCCTTTATTATTGATCCATTTTATATGAAATCAGACACTGATCTTCTACTTATGATGGTCTTCCCAAAAAGAAGGAATATATTTTGATTTAGATTAAGTATAAATCTCATTGCATATTGAAGTCAATATCACTCTAATATCCTGTATATGCAAATAAAACATCTTTCCCAGCAATCCCCTCATAAATTTGGGATATTATGGTTCGCTACAGCACCACTTTTCAGATAAAATATAGGGATGTGCGTAAAAAGGGGGAATGTCGGTTGTTTAGCACTTTTTTCATTAATATCTGTGTCATGATTACGTTTATGTATGTGTCCGGGATCATCGCAAAGTTCTATAGTATCCGATTGCCTTTTCCCTCGTTACGTGTTCAGTTGATCGGCGGCTTATTATTCGGTATATATGGCACAGTACTCATGAACTATTCTTTCCCTCTGAACGAAACTACGATTGTAGATCTACGGCATCTGGCCATCGTTACCGCAGCGGTATATATGGGAGGATTAGCTTCAGTCGTTACGGGACTCATGATCTCGGTCATTCGTATTTTGATGTTCGGCTTATCATCCTCTGCCATAGATGCAGGTTTTGTCATGACTCTGATCGGACTGTCCGGTGTATACTTCGCCTATGCTCCCTGGTCCAGACTGACCAAAATAATTACGATGAATCTGCTTGGCATGACATTAATCTTTATCATCCTTATGTTGAATACAGACAGCATGAATTCATTAATGAAGATATATCCGTTACAAATGACCATTTCCTTTGCCGGTGGAATATTTATCTATTTCATCGCAGAATTCATTAATAAATCCAATGAAATGTTATTTCTATTGGAAAAAAGAGCTTCTACCGATCATCTTACCAACCTGAGCAATCGACGACAGTTCGAAAAATCACTTCAACTGGAACTCCAGCGTGCGCGGGATTACCAACAGAAGCTTTCCTTGCTTGCCATTGATATTGACCGATTCAAAAAGGTAAATGACACCTATGGTCATTCCGCTGGCGATGCGGTCCTGAAGCAACTTGGACAACTGCTCATTGAGCATGCCCGTTCTGCTGATATCGTGTCACGAAATGGTGGGGAGGAATTCGCCATTCTCTTGCTCGACTGTGGACACCGTCAGGCCGTGGCTACCGCCGAATCTATACGACAGGCTGTAGAGAAATACCATTTTGCTCTGCCCGACGGGCACACGACACGTCTAACCATCTCCATTGGGGTAGCCGTATATCCCGATCATTGTGATGATCATGACGATGACGACTTCTTCGAACAGGCCGATCGCGCTTTATATGAAGCCAAGAATACAGGGCGTAACCGTGTATGTGCCTTAACTTTTCGCTCCTTGCCTCTTACACTTTAATGTAAGATCTACCTTTCAATAATCTCTAACCTTCAACGTTCTCAAAAAAGGGATGTCTCGTTCGCCTATTCAGGCGCACAGGACATCCCTTTCTTTATAGATCATTGCATATCATCTCAGCTTGTGTGCTGACAGGAGATCAAGCAAGAATGCTCTCAATCTCCTCCACAATGGCAGCATCCAGCTTCACGCCAGATGCAGCCGCGTTCTCTTTTACCTGCTCGGGACGACTCGCCCCTACAAGTGCACTGGATACATTGTTCTGGCGCAGAATCCAAGCCAGGGCCAGTTGGCCAACCTTCAGATCCAGCTTGTCCGCCACTTCAATCAGTTGACGAACTTTCCCGATACGATCCGCATTGATCTTTCCTTCGTCCCATCCTAGCTTGGCAGCACGGCTATTCTCTGGGATATCGGAAACGGACGTATATTTCCCGGTCAATAGACCTTGAGCAAGCGGGGAGTATACAACTTGTCCGATGCCTTTACGCTCGCCGAGCGGAATAATTTCATTTTCGATATAACGGTCAAACATGTTGTACACCGGCTGATTGACCACGATACGATCCAGGAGCAGACGGTCTGCTGTACCCAACGCAGCTTCCATCTGAGCCGCAGTCCATTGGCTGACGCCCACATATAACACTTTGCCTTGGCGTACCAGATCATCGAGCGCGCGGAGTGTTTCTTCAATTGGTGTTTCGGTATGATAACGATGGCAGTAATAGATATCCACATATTCAACGCCTAGGCGCTTCAAGCTGGCTTCACATTGCTCCTTGATATGTTTGCGAGACAACCCCTGGTCATTCGGACCATCACCCATTTTGCCAAATACTTTGGTTGCAAGTACATAAGAGTCACGGGAGTACGCTTTGAGCGTCTGCCCCAGCAGTTCTTCTGCTGCACCCCGTTCATATACATTGGCAGTATCAAAAAAGTTAATGCCTTCATCAAATGCAGTTTCAATTGATTTCACCGCATTCTCACGTTCCACATACCCTCCGTACGTCAGCCAGCTTCCCAGGCTGATCTCGCTTACTTTCAGTCCGCTTCCACCTAATCTGCGATAATCCATTGATTGCATATCCTCCTCTGTTGGTTATAAAGATGAAGTTCACTTTCTATTGTAACGTAACCAGCTCGGAATAAAAGGGCTTTGGCTCAGAAAATGGAAAATGAAAAAAAGCGCACCTATAAGGTGCGCCGAATAAAGATCTATGATCATGATCTAAGGCAAAGTAATGCTCAATGCATTCAACAGATCAGCCTGTCTGACCGGCTTGGTCAGAACAGCATCAAAGGCTTCTGCTTCATGCAATTCAATGTGCATACCATAAGGAACAAGAACAATGACGGGCAGATTCTCCAGTCGCTGTTTCAGTTCATGTACAAAATCAACCGCGCCGCCTTCCATTAATCCCATATCCACAACGGCTACATCCGGCATGAATCCTTCCTTGATCCAATCATGCGCTAATGTCACACCCGAGGTCATGTGTACATCCATCTCCCACCTACGCATCAGGGAAGAGACACCTTGCAAAATATCAGGGTCCTTGGCAAGCAACACCTTTTTCCCTTTTAACCGTTGCTGAACACTTGCGAGTTGAGGTAACTCCCAGTATCTGCGCAATGGAAGGGAGATGTTGAATTCCGTCTCATTTTCCTTCACACTACTCACCTGAATACGGCCATGCATGAGAATGGCAAGATTCTGGCTTACAGCTAAACCTAGATTGCTTCCAATCAGTTTTTGGATATTCAAATTTTCATCTTGGCTGTTAAAGGTTGGTGTCTTCTTGTCCGATAACATCTGACCCGTGTACTTCACCTTGAGCTGAAGTGTACCGGTCTCCTCCAATTCTTCTCCGTTCACCACTGCTGTAATCAGAACGGAACCTTCACGCGTTGAATCGAGAGCATACTGAATGACGTGTGCAAGCAACTGTCCAATCTTGACTTCATCACCAACGAACACTTGAGATACATTCAGTTCAAGATTTAATCCCAGCTCAATGTTCTTGCCCGTCGCAATCCCGGCATAGAGATACACGGTATTCTCAATGGTGCCTACCAGATCAAACGGATCATCATGTATAACCGTTTTACCTGCTTCATTAATGTTGAAATTCATCATATTATTCAGCAAGGAAAGCAGAATATTGCCGCTTGTCTCAATCATGTTCACATATTCGGACTGCTCCTCAGGCATATCCGGTGTGCGCATCAGATCTGTCAGTCCCAAAATACCGTTCAAAGGATTGCGAATCTCGTGACTCATTAGCTTCAACATCTGTGTTTTGGTCATAGCCTCAGATTCGGCACGTTCTTTCTCTGCCTGGAGCTGTTCTTGCATTTGTTCCGAATCACTCAATTTCTGCTCCTGAACATGCAACGTGCTTTCCAGATCAACAACATAACCCAGGAATACAGCCATTGCCTTCAGTGTCTTCATATCGGTTTCGCTGATCACATAACCAGGATCATCCATCAGACAGATGGTGCCAAATGTTTCGCCCGATCTTCTCATAATAGGCACGCCCACGAAGAAGCGATTGCCAAGTCCGCTCGTAACGCCCATGGATCGTGTCATCGGATGTTCACATGTATCCGGGATCGTAAGAACGCTACCGTTGTCTCTTAATACCAGGCTGCAATATGAATCCGTAAATGGAAGTGCACTGCCTTTAACAACTAACTCTTCCGTACGATTAAAGGCCTCCAAAATGACATTGGTCACCCCGTCATTCGTGGCAACAAAGATGGTATTGACCTTCAATATACCACTTAATACGTCTACGATGTGGGCCGCAGCTTCCTTTATATCTTCATAGAAGCCTCTTGTAATGCCTTCTGCCGTCCCCATGATTCACCCCTCTTATCTTAGCTGCACTTTCAAATCTGTATTTCAGAATGTTTAATCACGTACAGGGGTCATCAAAAATCCGAATAGCTGTCACAATCTATACTTATATGATTAACACCGTAGAAGTATAAGAGAATCATACTCCCTGCCTATTGCCCATTTGTGGACAAAAGCAGGTCTTAAACGGATGGTTTAACGACCGCGAATTCATTGCAACTCGCCTTTTCAGCTTGATTAAAGTCCATCTTGTCCGACTTCGGATATTATACTTGCAGAATAACTAGAAATTATACGCTTCCGCTCAGACTTTGGGAACCTTTATCCGCAGCAATTAAAGGAAAGTCCACTTTGTTCAGTAAGCTGTGTGATCATTATCACACCCAAAAAACCACATATAGTTTATAAATGGATAAGACAAATCTACATATAGTATTTAACGTGAATTGAATGATAACCAAAATCATTTTAGGAGGAACCTTACATGAACATGCTTGAGTATGCCACCCCACCGGCATCCGATCTATTATCCGACCTGGGAAGACGAATTATTGGCGCAGAAGACGCCGATACGCTGAGGGAAAATGCGAATCTGAACGGGGATTCCTTCAGTGGTAAGATGAGCAGGCTCGGTTCGGAGACCGCCAAGTGGCATGCTCTGCGTCATGTGTTGCCGGAAGAGCTTGCCCAAGCTGTGGAGAATGGGGATCTGTATGTACACGATCTGGATCAGTATGCACTTGGAACGACCAACTGTATCTTTATCCCGTTTGACCGTCTCCTTGCTGCGGGTTTCAACACAGGTAACGGATCGGTTCGCACACCTCAGACGATCATGTCTGCCATGGCTCTGGTTGCGATCATCTTCCAATCCCAGCAGAACAGTCAATATGGCGGTGTATCGGCCAATAAAATTGACTGGGATCTGGCCCCTTATGTACAGCGGTCATTCCGCAAACACTACCGCAAAGGGCAACGGCTCTTTGGTGAAAATGTTCTGATCGGGGATGAACAGCTTCATCTGGATAGCATCGAAGCGAAGAATCAATGTCCGCGGGCATATGCCTTCGCCTATGAAGAGACTGAATTGGAGACAGGACAAGCTGCTGAATCACTGATTCATAACCTGAATACGATGAGCAGCCGGGCGGGTGGTCAGATTCCATTTACTTCACTGAACTATGGATTATGTACTTCTGCGGAAGGACGGTTGGTATCACGCTCGTTGCTGGAAGCAACCATTCGTGGCCTGGGCAACGGGGAGACTCCCGTGTTCCCTCAACATATTTTCCAATGTAAACAGGGGATCAATCAGGCTCAAGGAGAGCCGAACTATGATCTGTTCCGGCTCGCAGTCACCTGTTCATCCCGGCGGATGTATCCTAACTTTGTCAATGTGGATGCCTCTTTCAATCTGCCTTTCTATCATCCGGAAGATCCGGATACGATCATTGCAACTATGGGATGCCGCACACGTACACTGGCTGACCGGTTTGGTCGCAATCGTCAAAGTGGTAAAGGTAATCTGTCCTTCAACACCATTAACCTCGTGAAGCTCGGCATCCGGTTTGGCATCTGCCAAGGTGCAAGAGCTGTCGCTGACCGAGCCGGATTCTATACTGCTTTGGAGTCAGTTATGCATAATGCCGCTTCCGGCCTGCTGCACCGCTACCGAATTCAGACATTGCAGCCTGCCAAGGCATCGGACTTCATGATGCGGGAGGGTGTATGGGAAGGTGGAGAACAGCTTGGCCCGAACGAGCCGGTTGCCGAGCTTTTAAAGCATGGAACATTATCTCTTGGTTTTATCGGTCTCGCGGAATGTATGACAGCTCTCTATGGGCGCCATCATGGGCAGGACCCTCATGTACATCGCGAAGCGCTCAACATTATTCGGACCATGAGAGAGTTCTGTGACCGGATGAGCGAGCAGCATAACTTGAATATCACCCTGTTTGCCACACCTGCTGAAGGGTTGTCCGGCAAATTCACGAAGATCGACAGAGAGCGTTATGGCATTATTCCCGGAGTGAATGATCGGGAGTATTATACGAATTCATTCCATATCCCGGTCTACCACACGCTTCCAGCATATCGGAAGATTGAACTGGAGGCACCGTTCCATACGTTATGTAACGCGGGTGCAATCTCCTATGTGGAGCTTGACGGAAACGTTCGGGCCAACACCGCAGCTTTCCTGCGGATCGTACAGTATGCACTGGCGCAGGATATCGGTTATTTCTCCATTAATCATCCAATTGATCGCTGCCCTGCATGTGGTTATGAAGGCGTCATTGGGGATGTATGCCCAAGCTGTGAAGCCCATGAGAACCATGTACACTTCCAGCGGTTACGCCGCGTAACTGGCTATCTGACCGGAGATTACAAAGTACGCTTCAATGCTGCGAAGCAAGCCGAAGTGCGGGATCGGGTGAAACACCGGTGAATCTATATGGTTACATCCCGGAATCGGTGAATGAAGGAATCGGCCTGCGTGCCGTGTTGTTCATCAGCGGATGCCGTCACGCCTGTCCGGGCTGCTTCAGTCCGGATTCATGGAGCTTTCGAGCGGGTGAGCCCTTTACAGAGGAGCGGCAGCAGCAGATTCTGCATGAAGTGACGACCCATCCATTGCTGGATGGCGTTACGTTGTGTGGTGGTGATCCCTTTTTCTCGGCAGCAGAATGTACGTCTTGGGTCCAGCAGCTCCGCGCTGCACGTCCTGATCTGACGGTATGGGCCTACACGGGATTCGAATATGAAGAACTGATTACCGACCCTGCAAGAGCGGAGCTTGCCCGGTTGTGCGATGTGATTATTGACGGTCGATACGTTGAAGCGGAGCGTGATGTTTCCCTTCCCTTCCGCGGCAGCCGGAATCAGCGTTTGATTGATGTCCGTGCAACACTAGCCACTCGAACCATCGTTACAATGCAGCTCAGTATGCTGTAAACATTGGTTTTATTCCCCTCACCAACTAACAAGGCACTGGTCCCCAGCGGACTCGTGTCTTGTTGGCGTATAGCGGTCTTCTTTAAGAAATAGGTTTTATCCATTCTCTCTATTTTCTTCTCTATTGCATGACGATATATAATATAGGTAGTTATTAAGTTAGCATTTAAAATTTAACCGTTTACATAAGGTAACCAGGGAGGAATCATCTTTTATATGGATATTGTTCAAGCATTAATTACATGTATGCCTTTCTTTCGAGATACGATTCGTCAGGATGTAACCCTCTCCGTGATTGATCATGAGAAATTCCTATATTTCTCAGCAGGGGAATCGTTAAAACAACTGAATTATCAACCCGGCGACCCTCTATTGGATGGAAATCGAAATTTTGCTGATCTCAACGGCGGTACAGTCAAACGATTCGATCACTACCCTAAAGATTTATTCGGTGTTCCTTTTGACGTGGCTTTTATCCCCATTAAAAATGAAAAAGGTGAAGTCATCGCCCTGTTTAATCTGCTCTACAGTATGGATGACCAAGACCAGTTGCAACAGCTCATGGATGCTACCGAAAATCTGACTAACCAGTTAATTGACAGTGTACAGCATGTAGCTGCACACTCCGAGGAACTCAGTGCCACAACCGAAGAGATCCGGAACAATTCCAAACAAGCCGTACAGAAATCAGGCAATGTCACTCAGGTCGCCAGTTTCATTCGTGAAATCTCCGAACAAACCAATCTGCTTGGCTTGAATGCTGCCATTGAAGCTGCTCGTGTAGGGGAAGCTGGTGCAGGTTTTGGCGTTGTTGCCAAAGAAATTCGCAAACTGTCTGTGGATACCAAAGAAGCAACGGCACGTATTGAAGATTCTCTTCTCTCGGTTCGGCAATCCATTCAAGGCATGGAGAATGAACTTGGTGAGATCACTGCAAGCTCCCAAGAGCAGGCTGAACTCGTAAACAATTTCATGAGCACAATTGAGCAACTGAATGAAACCAACAAACAATTGAAGCAATTTGTGCAAAAAATGATTACGTTTGACGGAAAATAAAAATACGTGCGATGGCAAAGCATTTTGTATAATTCTAGTGTTACCGCTCAGGATAAAAGAGTTGGACAGGAAGAAGCATCCTGATCCAACCAGCGTATAGACCAACAAAAGCCTCCGAATGCATTCGGAGGCTTTTTCATGAACTATTTGACTTAACGAATCTCGAAGTGACTGATGCGCACACCCGCAGACAACACAATGTATACATCCTGCGCACCTGATGCACCTGTGAGTTCCGCCTTCACGGTAGACCACTGCTGGGCTTCACCTTGTGCCAGTTCCACACGTCCTGCGAGCGTACCGTCTGGTGAACCGAGTCGAACTTCCAACACAGCGCCTGCTTTTTCCGCGGATACACGAGCTTCAATTGCTGCTGCCCCACTACCCAGATCGGCATCCTTAAAGGCAATCCATCCTTGCTCACCAACTACACGGACAGCACTTCCGCCCTCTTTGCTTTCATCCAGATCAACACCCAGGTAAGCATCATAATTCTCGGCACGAGTAGCCACACCCAGATTACGGGCAGGGATCGTCTCTCCTTCTACCGTCAGGTCTGCAACCAGCTGAACATCGGAGGATGACTTGGCAACCATAATAGAGTAAGTTCCACTTTCCACGACATACCGATCACGAGTTACATCCCAGATTGCCAGTTCCTGAACAGGCAAAGTAAAGCTGACCTTCGCTGTAGCTCCCGCTTCGACATGAAGACGACGGAATCCTTTTAACGTTTTGAGTGGACGTTTCACCCGGGATTTGCCTGCACGAACGTACAACTGTACAACCTCGTCGCTGGCAATTGAACCGGTATTGGTTACATCTACAGTTACCGTTACGTTGCCCTCTGTACCCACTTGAGCTGGGCTAAGTTCCAAATTGCTGTATTTAAATGTTGCATACGTCAGACCATGTCCAAACGGATACAATACATTGCCTTCAAAATATTGATATGTCCGACCGGATTGAATGATATCGTAATCTTTGATGTCGGTCAGTTGATCTGCCGATTGTACCCATGTCATATTCAGACGGCCTGCTGGTGCATAGTCGCCATAAAGTACGTCGGCTACTGCATTACCCAGTTCCTGTCCTGCGTGTGAAGTATACAATACCGCCGGAATGTTCTCCTCAACCCAATTCGATGTGAATGGATAACTGCCCACGATGACCACAACCGTATTCGGGTTCGCGGCATAGACCGCCTCAACCAGACGTTGCTGGGATTCGGCGAGATCCAGACTTGGACGGTCAATCTCTTCTTTCCCGTTTACAAGCGGATTATTACCAACAAAAACAATCGCCGTTTCCGCAGCCTTAGCCGCTGCTACCGCTTCCTTCAGTCCATTCACAACCACATCCTGCTTGAATGTCTCTGTAGTACCGAAGGTTTTCAGTTCTTCGGACACTGCAAATGCATCGTTTCCACCATTAGGTGCAGTCACCGTTTTGCCATTCCAAGTGGTCAGACCTACACTTCCGTCCTGTTGTGGCAACAGGTGGAATACTTCCTTCACAAACCAGCCGTACACTTCATCTGCGGAAGCCGTTACGGTCTCTTCATCTGTGGTCAGATATTTGCCGTTGCTTTCCGCCTGCAAGGTATAACTTCCGAAGCCCCAGTCGGACACCATAAACGTCTCCGCTTCTCCCGAAGCAATAACAGGTGATTTCTCACCATCTGCCAGTCCAATCATCTTCCCATTGGCTACGGAAGTTAACGTAATGCGATCATTACCATCCTTAAACGCTACTTTGTCGCTGCCTACTTTGCCACGGATTGCTTCAAGTGGGGATACGTTATACGGCATGGTACCTGCATACCAGTCACGATAGACGGTTCCGCCCAATTGACCAATCACAGCAACTTTACCAGCTTTTGTTTTGTCCAGCGGGAGCGTGCCTTTGTCGTTTTTGAGCAATACCACTTGTTCTCTTGCGGCTCTGAGCGACAGTTCTTTTGCTTTCTCCGTCATCATGGACTCTTCACCAATAGCAGCGTACGGGTTGCCCTCTTCCGGATCGAACTCGCCCAGACGGAAACGCACACGGAACGTATTAAACAACGCTTTGTCGATGTCATCCATCGTGAGTGTGCCTTGTGCCAATCCTTCACGCAGTGCCTGTTTGGACAGCTCAGCATCATCGGTGATGCTATCAATTCCTGCCTTCACAGATTCTACGGTACCTGGTGTGTGGGAATCATAGTATTTATGATCATTCATGATGCCCATTACGTCACCTGCATCACTGACAATGAAACCATCCATGCCCCATTCACCTTTGACAATCTCGTTCACAAAAGGATGCAACAACGCTGGCGTACCATTAATAGAGTTGTACGCCGTCATCATGGACTGTGCGCCGCCTTCCTTAAATGGCTTCTCAAACGCCTTCAGATAATACTCACGCATGTTACGTGGATCAATGCTGGACGAACCGCTTCCACGATCCACTTCGTTATTATTCGCAAGAAAATGCTTCAAGGTAGCGACCGCTTTGTAGTACTTCGGATGGTCGCCCTGAATTCCTTTGACCAATGCTGTCGTCAGCTCGGCTGTCAGTTCCGGATCTTCACCATACGCCTCTTCATTCCGTCCCCAGCGCGGGTCACGTTCCATATCTACAGTAGGTGCCCACAGCGTAAGACCGTTCACTGCCGGATTTCGTTTATAAAATACACGCGCCTCGTCTCCGAGCACGGAGCCAATCTCCTTCATCAGATCCGCATCCCATGTGCATGCAAGTCCCACCGGTTGTGGGAAAGATGTTGCTTCTCCAAGCCAGGCCAAGCCGTGGGCCGCTTCTGTACCGTGTTTGTATGCAGGCACACCCAAGCGTTCTACTGCCGGCTGATATTGCAGCATGGATTCAATTTTTTCATCTTCCGTCAAGCGGGATACAAGGTCCTTCACACGGGTGTCTAACTCTAGTGCTGTATCTTGAAACGGATATTTCGTTTGGTTGGTCGTCATATAGAATCTCCTTTGGTTATCGGTAGTTAAATAAAATGATAGCGAATACATATATCAAGTAAAAACAGGGGTTAATTCGGAGGAAATATTTCTTCCGATGAATAGATTAATCCTTTTATATTCAACGTTTACAGGTGTGAAACTTGATCTCCTTTTCAAAACCTAAAACGGTTTCGGTAATCCTATCATATAGCATGTTTAACAAAAAAAACAGAGGTTCTGCGCAGGAAATTGTGAACATCCCCTCTGCAAAATCTGAACAGCACCGTTTTTTCCTGGCATAGTCTGGCAATCATGAATAAGAGTACAACGATGTGCGCTGAACAACATCCCATTCGATAGATTGAAGACAATCAAGGAGGAAAAAAAATGAGCGACAATCAGCAGCCCAAGACGGGTCTGCCCCCGGTCCCCGAATCACTGTGGCGTGCTACACATGAATTCGATGCCTATCCAAAACTGACCGAAGATATCACCGCGGATGTAGCGATTATCGGTGCCGGTATCGCCGGGATTACTACAGCCTATCTGCTCGCGCAGACGGGTATGCGTGTAGTCGTGCTGGAGGCTGGAAAAGTGTTGGATGGCACGACCGGTCATACCACTGCCAAGGTATCTGCACAACACGGCGTCATATTTGATGAAATTATGCATCACTTCGGACAAGAACAGGCACGGATGTACTATGAAGGTAATGCCGATGCTGCCAAGTGGATGCGCAATCTGGTGAAGGAAAAACAGATTGATTGCCAGTGGGCAGAGGAAGATGCCTACGTCTATATTCAATCAGAGGAAAACATCAAAAAACTGGAGATCGAGCTGACCGCCTATGGCAAACTCAATATCCCTGGTGAGTGGGTAGACCCACTCCCTATTCCAGTTCCCGCAAGGGCAGGCATTCGCATGCCGGGTCAGGCACGTTTTGATCCGCTGGCCTACCTGCACTACTTGCTCGATTCCGCTGTGAAACAAGGTGTACAGATCTACGAGCATACGACAGTTACGGATGTAGAGGAAGATGCTTCACTACATGTCAGAACTTATGGAGATGGCCCATCCGTAACAGCGGAACATATTGTCGTGGCTTCTCATTTTCCCGTCTATGATCCCGGATTTTATTTCACACGATTACACGCCGAACGATCCTACGCTGTATTAGTCGAACCGGAGAAACCCTATGTGGGCGGCATGTACATCTCGGACGATACACCTTACCGCTCCTTGCGTACCGTCTTACATAACGGGAAGGAACACATCCTTTTTGGCGGCGAAAATCACAAAACTGGACAAGGCATCTGTACCTTCGGTCACTATGAACGCCTAGAGCAGTTCGCAGCGGAGACATTTGGCATTCGCAACATCCCTTTTCGCTGGTCAGCCCAGGATCTGATCTCCATCGACAAGGTGCCTTACATTGGACCGATTACCGGAAGACATGAACGTGTATATGTGGCGACCGGATTTGCCAAATGGGGAATGACAACGGGTACCATGGCCGGTCATATTCTCGCAGATCGCATCACCGGACGTGACAACCCTCATGCTGCCATATTCGATCCGGCAAGATTCAAGGCCGATCCTGGTATGAAGCACTTTATTGTGGAAAATGTGAATGTAGCCAAGGAATTAATCTCCGGTAAAGTAGGCATTGTGCACAAAAAGGTTAGCGAAATTGGTGATGACGAAGGAGCCGTCGTTCGTCATAATGGTAAACGTGCTGGCGCCTACAAGGACACCAGTGGCAAGCTGTTTCTGGTGGATACCACCTGCACCCATCTGGGTTGCGAAGTCGAATGGAACGAGGGCGAACGTTCGTGGGATTGCCCATGCCATGGTTCCCGCTTCGATTATGCAGGCCATGTCATTGAGGGCCCTGCTGTGGAAGACCTTAAAGTCCTGGATGCACAAGAATAACCGACATTTAACGATTAACCTGTAACCAAAGAAACAAAAGTTCATCTCACAGACCGGATCGGAATCCGCCTTCAGACGGAAGTAACCGATCCGGTTTTTGCGTATGCTGAATTATAGCTAAACAGACAGCTTCAGCTAAGCATCAGTATTAAACGAACTTATTATCGATCAATCGTGATACGGAACTATTTTAAAGTCACTACCTTGCATTAAACAGTACTGGATGCTATGATGAATTCACCACTACTGAACAATATACACTAGCGAAAAATGAAGCTACTAAGGAGGAACCTGTGTGAATGTGAACATCCAGTTCAAAAAAGGAGTATTGGAGCTGTGCGTCCTGGTATTAATTAACCGCCAGGATCGGTATGGCTACGAACTGGCTCAGGCGGTCTCCAAACATATCGAAGTTGCTGAAGGTGCACTGTATCCCTTGCTTCGACGGCTTGTAAATGACGGTTACTGCACCACCTATCTGCAAGAATCAAGCGAAGGACCGCCGCGCAAGTATTACCGACTATCCGATACAGGTCGCGACTACATGACGGCACTGACGACAGAATGGAATGAATTTGTGCGCAATGTCGCAAATCTGATTGAGGAAGGAATCCCCAATGAATAGACAACAATTTATGAAAGCCATGGAAATTCATCTACGGCCGATGGACCCATTCGAACGGGCTGAGTTGCTCGCCGACTATGATCAACATTTCGAGCTTGGACTACGAGAAGGCAGGCTGGAAGAAGAGATCGCTCGGGAACTCGGACAGCCGGAAGAAATCGCCAAGGAAGCACTTGGTGATCGTTATGACATTCATACACCGGGTTCAGATGCGTTCTATGCACCGACCTATCGCGAGATGCGGTCACCCAGAAACAGCACCAGCGCCACTCGAAAATTTTTCACAGCCATCGGCCTGTTGTTCCTGAATCTGATCCTCGGCATTCCTCTTGGTCTCATGATGTGGTCGGTATGGCTTGTTATTGCCAGCCTTTCCTTGCTGGTATTGGCTCCTGTAGCAGCAGTTGTGGACTTTGTATTCCTGGGCCAACTCGATAAACCGGAAATTTTCGTTGCGATTGGCGCTTTCGGTGTCGGCATTTTGTTTGCCATCGCATCGAAGTATGTCTTTAGGGCCTTCAAAATCGTCACTCTTCAATATATTAGATGGAATAAAAACACGATGAAAGGAGATGTTTCCGCATGAGTACCAAAAAATGGCTTGCGCTTGCCGTGATATGTATCGGAATAGGTTTGCTCGGGACATCCATCTATGGCGTTCAGTTCGGGGATGAACGGGAGCATTATTCCAAACGATGGGATTTCAAAGCAGATGAATTGCAGAACATTATCATGAATGCTAATTTCAGTGCTGATATTCAATTTGTCATAAGCCCCGATTCGAATGGTTATATCGAAGTCGATGGTAAATGGGACCCTGCCATAGTCAAAAGCTTCGAACAAGCCACCTTATCCAAAGGCACATTCCAACTGGCTCAGACAGCACGTGAACGATTGCAATTTTTCACCTTGTACTGGAATGATCAAGACTCCACAATAACCGTTGCTCTGCCTGAAGGACACCAATTAAATGAGGTTAAGCTGGACTCCTCTTCAAGTGAATGGGATCTGACAGGTCTAAATGCCAATCAGCTTGAGCTGAACAACACCTCAGGTTCCATACGTCTGGAAAACATCAAGGCGCCCAATATTGAATTGGTTCTAACTTCTGGCGACATTAACGCTTCCATGATTAATGGAGACATGACCGTGAAACAGACATCCGGAAGTTTTACGGCAGATCAGATTGCCGGTCATGTAAACAGTAAGATTAAATCAGGAGATATTGAGATTACTGAATTAAACGGCGCAGCTGATGTTCAATTCACTTCGGGTAGCATTCATATTGAACAGTCCCATTCCGCCCCGATTAATGCGTCTGGAACATCAGGAGATATTTTCATTCAAGCTGCACCTGATTTTGACGGAATCTACGACGCTAAGGCTACTTCCGGAAGTGTCGATGTACCTGAATCGCCAATGGTGAGCCGGGAAGTGATCAAGGCCCGTACTTCTTCTGGTAGCATCGAGATTACCAAATAGTGATGAAGCCAATTTCCGAACTGTGGGTAATAATAGTATAATTGAATGCTAGTCCATTTCTAAGGAGGAATTACCCACATGGAACTTAAAAATAAAACAGCGATCATCACAGGTGCCGGAAAAGGTATCGGCCGTGCGATCGCTGAAGCTCTTGCCAAAGAAGGAGTGCACCTCGGCCTTATTGCACGTACCGCTTCCGATCTTCAGGCTCTGCAACAGTCTCTGAGTCAAGAATACGGTGTGAAAGTAACCAGTGCAGTAGCAGATATCTCGGATCGCACGCAGGCCGAAGCCGCTGTAGCAGCCATCGAGATGGAACTCGGTGCGGTGGATATCCTTATCAATAATGCGGGGATCGGAAAGTTCGGAACGTTCATGGAGATGGAGCCGGAAGAGTGGGAGCGCATCCTGCATGTTAACGTTATGGGTACATATTACGTTACACGCGCTGTCCTTCCGAGCATGATCAAGGAAAGTAGCGGCAGCATTATCAATATTGCTTCCACTGCAGGTGAGCGCGGATTCGCTACAGGTTCGGCATACTGTGCATCCAAGTTTGCATTGCTTGGCATGACCGAATCTCTGATGCAGGAAGTGCGCAAGTCCAACATTCGTGTAACGGCACTGACTCCAAGCACCGTTAATACAGAGCTTGCGACCAATGCCGGACTGAAAATTGGCGACGAAGATCGCATGATGCAAGCGGAAGATGTAGCTGAACTTGCACTCGCAACGCTCAAGCTGTCCGACCGTGTCTTCGTTAAAACAGCAGGCATCTGGACAACTAATCCACAATAGACAGGTGCTTCTGACCTTTCTAAGGAATCTCTCGCACCTTATTGTACTCTTTTGCAGGAAATGAGAAACGTAACGAATCACTGCGAGGTTATCTCGCCAGAATTCTGTGGAATGTAGCCAAATTACACACACAGCAGTGAAATAAAGCGCCTGAGATTCGTTACATCTCGAGATCTGCTTAAACTCATCTAATAGGGTTCGCTCAGTTCGTTAGAAATATAAAAGGACGTTTCCCATTGTACATGTATGCAGGTTCGCATGTTCATGACTTGGGAGCCGTCCTTTTTGTATTTTACAGATGATCCAGACCCAATTCTTTGGACACCGCAATGAGCACCACCGCAGGTTCCTCACCGATATTGGTCACTTCATGGGGCACGATCGCATTCCAAGTAAACGAATCACCCACTTCAAGAACTTCCACATCTTCGCATTGCTCCGCACGAATCTTGCCCTGCAACACCAGATGGCTCTCCTCCCCAGCATGTTTGCTAATCCCAGTCGAAGCACCTGGCGGTAACTCCACAATGGACATACGCATCGCACCTTTGGCTGTAAGCTGCTGCACTTTGATCTGTCCGCTTCCTGCTGTCGTCTCCTTACGCTCGTTCTTGCGTACCACGTTCATCCGTTGCTCTGGTGTCAGTAGCAAATAAGGAAGTGGCACTTCCAGATAATCCGCAATACTTTCAAGCGTAGCAATGGAAGGTGACGTTTTGTTGTTTTCCACGTTGCTGATAAAACCTTTGGACAACCCCGTTCCCTCGCACATCTGCATGATCGTAATCTGTTTCTGCTTGCGGATCGTACGAATAGCCAAGCCAATATCCATATCGCGTCCCTCCCCTTCTATTCATCTATATAAGACACCAGACGTAAGCTTAGCTACTACAGGTTATCTATTCGGCGCTTGCCTCAACAAATATAATCCGATTACCAAACGGATCTGTCACGGTCATTTCTCTTGATTGCCAAGGGGTCTCCTCTATACCGGGTCTCGCATTTTTGTACTCTTTCTGACGAAGTGCACCATGAAATGTATCCAAGTTATCTGTTTCCACGCGCAAGGCAGCTCCAGGTGTACAATCTCCATGATGTTCGGAGAGATGAATCACGATGGAATCGAGCGAAACCTGCATATATAAGGGCATTTCTTGCTCAAATCGATGTTCCCAATCCAATTGGAAACCCAGGTATTCAAGGTAAAACTCTCTAGCTTTATTTTCATCAAATATTCTCAAAATAGGCACGATACTCTTTAACATCCTGATCACGTCCTCGGGAATAAGATATGAACCATTCGTAGCGGCATTTAGTGTAGAACCATTCAAGATTTTTTATAAACAACATATATTCATCATACAAAAAAAGTATTGACCCTACAATGAAACCATGATAAATTTTGTTCATAAATAAGAATATTTATTTCATATTGGTGAACTTTATTGTCAGAACGATATATTTAACTCATTCCTCTTCAGGTGGTGTTTTTAATGAATTCTCCTTATATACATGAAGTCCGATTACCGTCTCATTACAATCCAGATCAACGTTATCCTGTCATTTTCGCCTTACATGGCATGGGATCAGATGAACAGGATATGCTTCGTTTAATGGAGCCTATGCAGTCTGATTTTATTATTGTTGCCATCCGTGGGCCTATCGTTCAGGGTGGAGGTTATGCTTATTTTCAGATCAAAAGCATTGGCAACCCCATCCGTGAATTGTATGATGCCTCCGTTCAGGGACTGCAACAATTGATTGTTGAGCTGTCCGCCAAATATGCTATTGATCCCAAGCGGCGTTATATCGCCGGATTCAGCCAGGGCGCAATTATGGCGATGACTTTATCGCTGGTGATGGGAGATGCGATTAAAGGCATTGTAGCGATGAGTGGGTACATCCCGCAATTTGTGAAAGACGAGTACATGCTGCACCCCGATTCGGAGCTGTCTGTGTTCATCTCGCATGGAGATCAGGATCATCTATTCCCGCTGCAACTGGGCGAAGATAACGCCAATTTCTTCCGTCAACACACCAATCACGTCACATATGTACCTTACAACGGTGGACACCAGGTGACCCCCGATCTATATCAAGAATTTCAACACTGGCTTCGGACGGATGCAAATCTGACTACCGAAGACCCGAAAGGACTGAATTCATAATGATGCCATCTCTGTTTATTGCTCACGGTGCCCCATCACTGGCACTGGAGGAGAATGTGTACACCGAATTTCTGCAAAAACTTGGACAGGAACTGCCAAAACCCAAAGCAATCGTGTTATTCTCTGCTCACTGGGAATCCACAACTCAGCTTGTATCCTCGGTAGCCAACTATGAGACCATTTATGATTTCGGCGGTTTCCAGCCCGAGCTGTATCAGATCAAGTACCCGGCTCAAGGACAGGCAGAGACCACAGCCGAGGTGGAACGTTTATTCACAGAAGCCGGGATTCCGGTACAGACCGATGACGTTCGTGGACTGGATCACGGCGCTTGGGTCGTTCTACGCCTGCTCTACCCAGATGCGGATATTCCTGTAATTGCCTTGTCCGTGAATCGCTATCTGACAGGTGAGCAGCAATATCAGGTCGGACAAGCGCTCGCTTCCTTGCGTGAGCAAGACATTCTGGTCATTGGCAGCGGAGGAACCGTCCACAATCTACGTCGATTGAACTGGGAAAGTAACGGCGTTGACCCATGGGCATCAGAGTTCGACAACTGGCTGCATGACAAGCTGGTGAGCTGGGATACGGAGTCTCTCTTCTCTTATGATAAGCTAGCACCTTCAGCTCAAGCCGCCGTGCCTACGCCGGAGCATTTTGTACCGCTGCTACTCGCCATGGGTGCGGGAGATCAGAACAAACAGGCATCGCTCCTGTTTAAAGCCTATCAGTATGGCAATCTGAGCTTGTCCTGTTGGAAGTTTGAATAAAGAGGATTATGTAAAAGGTTGGTTTCATTTATAAAGTAGATAAATAATTAGCGTGGGTTACAGGGATTGCCCCTGTAACCCACGCTTTATTTTTTGTTACCGCCTATAAATAATGAGACCATTGTAGTATGTAAGCAAGGACTCCGGTTTCTTGTGTGCTTTTTCGGATTATAACTATAATATGAGGTGAAATCAGGCACAGTTTGCTCGCATATCACTCACCATATTATCTGAATAGCTCATACGGAGGGAATTGGATGCCAGAACAGCGTATATATGAATTGATGGATGAACTGGATATGTTGCTGGAGGATAAGGTACAAGATGAGGAAAACCGGGAGCTCTTGGAGGCTTATCGCGAGTTTGAAGGCGTGACGGATGAGCAGCTCGACGCATTCGAGCAGGAACACGGTATTCGATTACCTGCTGATTTTCGTGCATTTTATAAACGTAAAAATGGGAGTGGTTATGGCTTTCACGTCTTGTACCCAAGCCTTGAGGAAGGACGGGAATCCGAGCCATTTTACCTGTTATCCCTGGAAAAAATTCAAAAGGAGCAGTCCACGCTGGTGGAGAACCGCATGGATGATTATTTTACCAAAGAAGAGATCAGTGAGCTTGATCCCCGAATCAAACCCTACCTTTTTCAAAAGAAATGGATCACGTTTGGCATGCTTGGAGGTGGTTCGCTGTATCTGATGTTCGACTTTGATCCAACAGAGCAAGGAACGGTTGGACAGATTATTATGTACGTGCATGACCCGGATTTTGTATATTATGTCGCTGGGACGTTTACGGAACTGTTGGAACAATCCAATCGGAATTTACGTGCCTTGGAGGCTATCGAGTACTGAGTCTCACATGGTGATATGACCTTTTTTGCATAATGCTGGGATATGTCAAAGCGGTTATAATAACATTTAGTGGAAATGCACATGCTGTATAGATAAGACTGCCTTTTCTACACCTAATACATTGATCTGGGAGGAACATACGAAGTGGCTGAACAACCGAAGTCTGAGAGCTTTATGTCTCTCATCAAAAAAGGAAACACATCCTCCGCCGTAGCGATGGCAGGTAATGCTGTTCTTGCTGTGTGCAAAGGGGGAGCCTTCCTATTCAGTGGCAGTGGTGCCATGTTCGCTTCGGCGATGCATTCACTCGCTGATGCCATTAACCAAGGGTTTGTCTTTGTCGGAAGTGTGTTGTCCGAGAAAAAACCTACACGCCGCTTCCCGACCGGATTCGGACGGGTCATTAACATTTTCTGTATGATCGCCGTTATTGTTGTTACCATTATGGCGTATGAAACGATCCATGAAGGCATCCATCTTTTGCAGCATCCTGTTGGTCATACCGGCGGTCTCTGGATTAACATCGGAGTGCTTGTTCTGAACATTGTCATTGACGGGGCCATCCTGATCAAAGCCATGAAGGAAATTCTAAAAGAAGCACGCGCACCCAAAGCCGCCGGATTTGCCTTGGTCCCTGCTGCCATTAAAAATGTAGGCCGTGCTGCGCCACCAACCCGTCTCGTATTCTATGAAGATGTTGTCGCTGTACTCGGTGCTCTGCTTGCATTGATCTCTGTCGTGGTCATTGCCTTGACCAATTTTGCATTGCTCGATGGCATTGTGACAACGATTATTGGTTGCTTGATGATCGCTGTAGCCTTCCGTGTCGGTTACGATAATATGATCGGATTGATCGGAGTAGCGGCTCCGCAGGATATTGAGGACAAAGTGTCCCAAACCATTCTGGCAGACACGCACGTTGCCGATATTCAGATGATGCGTATCATTCAGGAAGGCCGTTATTATCATGTCGAAGGTCTGATTGAGTTGACCAAAGGACTCAGTCTTGCCGATGCAGATGACATCAAGTTCCGTATTCAGGAGAAACTGATGACAAACCCCGACATCGCCGACGCTGCCATCTCCATTATTGAGGATGACGGTGTGAACAGCTGGGGCAAGAAACATTCGGATGTGGTGAAATAACAAGCTTCGTTTTGGATAAAAGAATGACAGAACCCACTCTCAACAGAGTGGGTTTTTAGTATGTTCAACTACACCCTCATCCAGGGAGTATAGTTTCTCAAATTTACGTACCTAGACTTTGGTCTAGGTTCATTTTAACTCCAAAGACGGAGGATAGAGTTTTCCAGTTCATGGTATGCTGTGAATAACGAAAGTAATTGCTCTACATACAACCGTTCGGAAAATTGATCTTGTATTAAGAAGGAGAGATATTATGGCTAAACGTACGATCCTTGCGCCTGTTCTCATTTTGCTGGGCGTGTACCTGATTCTGAACCAGGGAGGTTCTCTCGGTCCGGGTACGATCTTTGCGACCTTCTGGCCCACGTTATTCGTGATTCCACTAGGACTGTTCTTCCACTGGCTGTACTTCTCCATGATTGGCAGAGGGGTTGGACTTCTGGTTCCTGGTGGGTTGCTGCTCACGGTTGGTATCGTCTGTCAGATTGCCATGCTATTTAACAACTGGGGTACGATGTGGCCGGGCTTCATTCTTGCTGTTGCTGTTGGTTTGTTCGAATTGTATTGGTTCGGTGGTCGGAACAAATGGTTGCTGATCCCCATCAACATTCTTACGGTGATATCGTTGCTATTCTTCGCTGTGATGTCGATTGGCACGATGCTGAGCAGCTTGAGCTTTATTCAACCGTTCGTGGCGATTGTGCTGATTATGGGTGGAGCTTGGATCATGGTGGGTCGCAAAAAGCGCATGTAGTGGCAATTATATAAGATGAATGGGGTGCGGGGTCACACTAGCCACTCCGCGTGCAGAATAATCTTTCGATCGCTGTTATCCCCGGATTTTTTTATTCCCCTTTTACAATGGGAAAATCCGGTGATAAAGGCGAACGCTCCGCTTCTATAGCTTATTTCTGCCCGCTCCGTTAACGTGTGCCCTTTAATGTTCATCTTATATGGCACTTCGAGCGCTATTGCTCTGAAGCAGGTAATAGAAAAGGGTTGCTGCTCATCATTTCACTTGAATGACGAGCAGCAACCCTTTTTGTTTTTTTCATAATCTAACGAACTGTGCACACGTTATTGGCGGTTACTTACTGTGCATTTTAAACTCCAGGAACAGGTCGTTATAATGCGAGAGCATTTTTTTACCCAGATTATCGTAGACCTCCAGCTTACCTGTCAGTGTCTCGTCTGGATAGAAACGTTCATCCTCCGAGATGTCCTCTGGCAGCAGCTTAAGCGCCTCGGCGTTTGGTGTGGAATACCCGACATACTCCGCATTGCGAGCGGCATGGTCCGGGTCCAGCATAAAGTTGATAAACTGGTGTGCCCCTTCAATATTACTCGCCGTCTTCGGGATAACCATGTTATCGAACCAGAGGTTCGAGCCTTCTTCTGGCACCATGTAATCCAGCTTGTCGTTCTCATCCATAATCTCGGATGCATCCCCAGACCACACGAGTCCAACCGCTGCCTCCTCGTTCGCAAGCAGCATCTTGATCTCGTCTCCAACAATTGCTCTGACGTTTGGTGTCAATGTAGACAGCTTCTTCAGCGCTTCTTGCAGATGATTTTCGTTGGTATCGTTCAAGGAATACCCGAGACTGTTCAACCCCATCCCAATGACTTCGCGTGCGCCATCAAGGAGCAGGATTTGATTTTTCAAACGCGGGTCCCACAGGTCGTTCCAGCTATCAAACGTCAATCCATCCACCAGTTCGGGATTGAACACAACCCCCACTGTTCCCCAGAAATAAGGGATCGAGTACTTGTTGCCTTCGTCAAAGGACAAGTCCAAGAACCGCGGATCGATGTTGCTCAGGTTAGTCAATTTGCTGTGATCAATTGGAACGAGCAGGTCTTCCTCTTTCATTTTGCTAATCGCATATTCGGAAGGAATCGCCACATCAAACGTGGTTCCCCCCTGCTCAATCTTGGTCAACATCGCTTCATTGGAGTCAAACGTCTGATAGATAACCTTAATGCCGGTCTCGTCCTCAAACTCCTTAAGCAGATCTGGGTCGATATAATCGCCCCAGTTATAGATGGTCAGCGTGTTGCCGCCAGAATACCCCTGACTCTTGTTCAGATACGAAGCCAGGATCATTAGGGCGAACGCGGCCACAAAAACAAGCGCAAATGTCCGTACCAGTTGCTTCATGGTCGCAGCCCCTTTCCTCCTGGAGGTATCCGTGTTGCACGGCGGTTAATGAAGTAATATCCAACAACTAGCAACACGGTCAGCAGGAACAATAGGGTGGACAAAGCGTTGATGGACAACGAAACGCCCTGCCTTGCTCTGGAGTATATCTCTACAGAGAGTGTGGAGTATCCATTACCCGTGACAAAGAATGTTACTGCAAAATCATCGAGCGAGTACGTCAATGCCATGAAGAATCCGGCAAAAATACCCGGTTTCACGTATGGCAGCACCACACGCGTCAGAATCTGCCATGAACCAGCACCCAGATCGCGCGCTGCATCCATCAGTGTTGGACTCATTTCCTGCAGCTTTGGCAGCACCATGATCACGACAATTGGTACGCTGAATGCGATATGAGACAGCAGGACCGAAGTGAAGCCCAGTTTGATGCCAATCATGGTGAACAAAATCAGGAACGATGCACCAATGATGACATCCGGACTAACGATGAGCACGTTATTGAGTGACAGCAGCGTGTTCTTGGTCCGTTTGCGACGCACATGGTAGATCGCCAGTGCTCCTGCTACACCAAGGATCGTGGAGATCGCTGATGACAGGAGCGCGATGATAAATGTATTCAGCACAATGATGAGCAGCCGAGTATCAGCGAACACCTCTTTGTACCATTCAAGCGTGAATCCTTCGAAGCTGCGCATATGGCCACCGCTGTTGAAGGAATAGAAGATCAGATACGCAATCGGTGCGTACAATATGGCGAATACAACGGCTAGATAGACGTTAGACAGCTTTCCGTTTCTTCCCATTACGCACCTCCTTTTTGCCTGATCCAGTCAGGAACATAATAATCGCCATCGCAATAATCAAAAAGACGGCAATCGTTGAACCCATCCCCCAGTCCTGGGTGACGAGAAAATGCTGTTCGATCGCTGTTCCCAGCGTAATTACACGGTTCCCCGCAATGAGGCGGGTAATCATGAACAGGGAAAGCGCAGGAATAAATACAGCCTGACAGCCTGATTTTACTCCACTAATGGTCAGTGGAAAGATAACCCGGCGGAAAGTCAGCCACGATGAGGCCCCCAGATCGCGCGCCGCGTAGATTAACGATGGATTCATCTCTTCCAGCGCATTGAAGATCGGCAGGATCATGAATGGAATGAAGATGTACACCGAGACAAAGATAAAACTAAAGTCGGTGAACAAAATCTGCTGTGTGCCAATCCCCACAACTTCAAGCAGGGAGTTGGTCAGACCGTACGTTCCAAACAGACCGATGAAGGCGTACGCTTTTAGCAAAAGATTGATCCAGCTTGGCAGAATGATCAGCAGCAACCACAGCTGCTTGTGCTTCGTCCGGGTAAGCATATACGCCGTTGGATACGAGATAAGCAGCGAGAACGCCGTAATCAGAAATGCATACCAGAACGAACTGAGCGTCATCTGCAAGTACACCGGTGTAAAGAACCGGGCGTAGTTGCCAAACGTGAAGTTACCCTCCACATCGAAGAATGAATAATAGATGACCAGCAGAACCGGCGCCACAACAAACAACACCATCCATAATACATATGGAATCAGATACGCATTGCGTGTGCTGGCCTTAGTCTGCATGAGCGGCCTCTTGGTAGGCTTCGAGTCGTTTGTCGAACTCTTCTTCGGTCTCGTTAAAGCGCATGACGTGTACCGCTTCCGGGTCAAAATACAGTCCAATCCGTGCGCCTACAACGGCTTTTTTGGTTGAATGAACAAGCCACTCATTGCCCGCATCATCGTACGTGGATATCTCGTAATGCACCCCGCGGAATAACTGGGAGTCCACATTAACCTTGAGCTTGCCTTGGTCTTCGGTTGTAATCTCCAGATCCTCTGGGCGAATGACAATCTCTACCGGCTCGTCCCGCTGGAGACCCTGATCGACACACTCGTGCTGTGCGCCAGCAAATTCCACCACAAAGTCCTGCTTCATTTTGCCTGATACAATGTTCGATTCTCCGATAAAGTCCGCCACAAAACGGTTAATCGGCTCATCATAGATATCATTCGGTGTACCGCTTTGTTGGATCACGCCACCATTCAGGACAAAGATCTCGTCGGACATCGCCAAGGCCTCTTCCTGGTCATGCGTAACAAAGATAAACGTAATGCCCAGTCGCTGTTGCAACTCGCGCAGCTCGTACTGCATTTCGGTCCGTAATTTCAGATCGAGTGCCGAGAGCGGCTCGTCCAGTAGCAGAATTTCAGGTTCGTTCACAATGGCGCGTGCAATCGCGACACGTTGTCGTTGTCCGCCGGACATTTCGCCAATTTCCCGGTTTTCATACCCGGATAGATTGACGAATTTGAGGGCTTCCAACACTTTGCTGCGAATTTCAGCCGTTTTCATCTTTTTGATCCGCAAACCAAAAGCTACGTTCTCAAATACATTCAAATGTGGAAATAACGCATAATCCTGAAATACGGTATTCACCTGCCGCTGGTGGGCAGGCACACGGTTGATAAGCGCACCGTTAAAATAAATACTGCCCTGTGTCGGCTCCGCAAAACCGGCAATCAGCCGCAATATTGTTGTTTTCCCGCAGCCCGATGGGCCAAGAAGCGTATAAAATTTACCCCGCTCAATCTCAAAGCTGACTGCCTTCAATACGGCTTCATCCTGATCGTATTGCTGAGTCACCGCTTCGAAGCGGATAATCGGTTGTTGTTCTGACATGCTTCACATCGCCCCCTTATACTTGAGGTACCTCTTAAGTCTGTACACTTTTCGTTCATGCATCCTTATAGATAACCCATCTATTATATATGATTCAGGTATATCCGCAATGGTTTTGATGTAAACGCCGCGTGTCATTTCTTCTTATTTTCAAAAATTCTGCATACATTACGGGTAATGTAGATAATACGTACCCATATGGAGTAAATGAAGGATTTTTAGGATTCCATTTTATGTGTGAGAGGAGTCTTGGCTCTTGGATATTCGTCGTAACCTGCCTTTGCTGATGACCATTTGTTTCTTAAGTCAGATGGGCGGATTCATGATCCTGCCCCTATTTCCTTTGTTTATTGAAGAATTCGGCCTGTCCGGCTGGATGATGGGGGTTATTTTTGCACTCTTTTATGTGGGGAAAGTAATTGGTGGCGTTCCAGCAGCGGCAATTTATAAGAAACTAGGTGGTAAAAAGGCTCTCATCCTGATGCTGATCCTGCTGGCTGTCTGTATGGGTGGCTTTGCGGTGTCTGCTGCTGCGGTGTTATTCGGCCTGCTCCGACTGCTGCAAGGGCTCGCTTCCACTGGCCTTACCGTGGTCGTACGTTCCATCATCGGAGATGAGGGTAATGTAGACAACCGCGGCCTGTACAATGGATATATCAGCAGTAGTGAAGGTGGCGGTATGGTACTCGGTCCGGTCATTAGTGGCTGGCTCGCGCTGCACTGGCCATTGTCGGTGCCTTTTTTGCTCGTTACCGTATGTTGTCTGATGGCCGTGGTCGCTGCGATGGGGATGAAGACGACGGCACAAGCTAGAGCTAATCATGAGTCTGGGGATACGCTAAGTGATCCTCTGATGGAAGAGCCTTCAGCTGGCGTAAAGCAAGAACCTCTGGACAACTTAACACATTCACTTATCTCCACGGATGAAGTTGTAGAACCCAACACAAATGACTCCCACCCTCATACTACTGTATCAACTGCGCCTCCTTTATCTTCATCACCTTCTGATGCAAAGTATACTCAAGATTTGTCTACAAGGCGCACACAGCGTCAACAGCTTCTCGGTTATGGCACAGTACATTTTCTGGAGATGAGCGCGTATGCGGTATTCCTCACCTATTTTGCACTGTATGCAACTCACATCATGCATTGGGACCCGTTTGCAACCAGTCTCGCCTTCACCGTCTCAGGGATTTCTACGCTTGCCGCTGCTCCCTTTGTCGGTTATCTCTCTGACCGGTTAGGCGATCGTCTGTTGCTTTGCATGCTCGGCATGTTCCTGATTGGAATCGAAGTTGTTGTATTTCTAAGCACGTCCTCCCATCTATGGGTCTACGTTGGCATGTTGATTGGCGGGGTTGGTGGTGCATGTTACATGGATTCGTTCTTTGCTCATATTGGCGATCATATCCCAGACGAGAGTCGAAGCTCTGTCATAGGCAAAATTGTCTCTGCGGCCGAGATCGGCTCCATCGTATCTCCACTGGTTGCAGCGCTACTTATGGAAGTTGGCTCGCTGTACTCCGTGTTTGTGTTTAATCTAGTGCTGATTGCTGTTGCCATTGTAGTTCAGGCTGTGATGCGCAGTCGATATCGATTGAAAGAGGGGTAGTTCTTCCTTTGATAAAAAAGGATCACAAAAAATAACCCGTCTGCACAATTTAGTGTGCAAACGGGCATTTCATTGGTGCATCTCCGGCCTGCGGCTGGTGATTCTCTACCTGTGCATTCTGCTGCTCACTGCTTCGCAGTTCTGCGGCAGATGCCACGCCATCTTTCAGAGTATACGCCTGATCCTGACGGAAAAAGTTCGGCTTCACGATCTCATTACGATAGGAGCTGTGGAAAATATGTGTTGTCGCAGGGGACACTGGCGGAATCAGCCACACCCAATCTCCGGTCAGTTCACGCCCAGCTTTCTCTTCCCGCTGTTCAAATAAATCGAACTGCGTTGCCGCCGTGTGGTGATCCACAATGCTCACACCTGCTTTTTTGAACGAATGCAGCACAGCCACATTCAGCTCAACTAACGCACGATCCTTCCACAGCGTCGTTTCACTCGACGTATTCAATCCAAACGCTTCCGCCACCGCAGGCAGCTTGTTATACCGGAACGTATCCGCCAGATTACGGGCGCCGATCTCGGTACCCATATACCAACCATTAAACGGCGCTGCCGGATAAGATATGCCACCAATCTCCAGTCGCATATCGGCGATCATCGGCACACCATACCAGCGCATGCCAAGTTCCGCAATCTCCGCTCGCTCCGGGTGTTCAATAAGTACTTCCACAATCTCTTCTTCAGGCACAACATACCACTCTGGGGCTTGTCCTTGGGCCTGAATAATGAGCGGTAACACATCATAGGGGCTACCTGCCCCGTGCCAGCCAAGTGACATCGCCGCCTTGGTCAGTTCCACCGAAGCAGGATCTCCAATAATGCCTTGCTCTGTCTCATATCCCGCATAACGAATGAGCTGATGATTCCAGAGTCGTACCGGAGTTCCATTCGGCCCATCGGGTGGAAGAATGGTAATCATCGGGATTACTTTTCCACCGTTGGATGCCACATGGATATGATTCAGCACAGCTTCCGCTGCCGTTCCTGCCGTATCGGCGTGTCGGGCGTCCACGATCCGAAGTTTATCCCAGAATAGCCGTCCGATGCAGCGGTTGCTGTTCCGCCATGCCATTTTACAACCCTGCTCCAATTCCTCTGTGGTGTGCACATAAGTACCGGTTACTTCGATCTCTCCCATAACGGCAACAAGCCGGGCCTCTGCGTCTTCACGCGAATGGCCCAGCTCTTCATAACATGTATATATAAACCGTTCAGCTTCTTCCTGCAATTGTTCCAGGTCTGACCGCATCGTTCATTCCACCATTCTGTACATCTTGAATGCCATCATTATACGGCAAGCGCACCGGATTTGTAAGCGAACGGACACTTTGTTCACGGACTCTACATATCGTTGTCAGGATGTAGGGTGACTTTGCTTATTTGCCCAGAAATGCGGTTAACATCCAGACCTCTTTATCCAGCGCAGCGGTGAATCCAATCAGCATATCTTCCGTTGCGTTATCTTCCGCTTCTCCTGCTTCGTGAATGCCTTGACGAATCACTTCCACCATCGTGTGCAAATCAGCAACCACCGACTCTACCATACGTTCAGCAGACAACCGGCCTTGTGCCTCTTCAATCGGAGAGAGACGCAACTGTTCACCCATCGTAGCCACTGGACGTCCACCAATAGCAAGCAAACGTTCTGCAACTTCGTCCATATTTGCCGTAGCCAAGTTGTACAGCTCTTCAAATTTGGCATGCAGTGTGAAGAAATGAGGTCCTTGAACATACCAGTGGAAGTTATGCAGTTTCGTGTACAACACGGACCAACCTGCGATCTGACGGTTCAAAACCTCTTGAAGTGCTGTGGCGTTGTTAGTAAAAGTGTTGTTTCTAGTTTGGATTGTGCTCATGGAATTTATCCCCTCTCGAATATAAAAATAGAATTTGAATTTTATAATGGATTGCTTTGATTCGCTTCTTTTTAATTTAGACTTAATCTAAATCTTGTTTTAATTATAACACCGCATATCCTGTTTGGGAAGGCTCTGAACTACTCTTTCAAATGAAGATTCCATGAAGTACAGCTTCATAGAAACGTTGGAACAGGCTAATTAAAAAAGATGATTTTAAGCAAACTCTCCCCAACCTATTGGAGTTATGATAGACTCATCTGATCGGATTATCCATAAATTAGTGAAATAGGATGATACCCATCATAAAGATAGTTACCATTATAGGAAGTTAACTTAGTCACTATTGCGGAGGTAAACATGAGGATATTTCAATTTAAACAAGAGTCAGGGAAAAGATTACCAAATTCGATTCTAATTTCGTAATGTCACGTATAACGCAGACCAAAAAAGCAGCTCATATCGGATGTATGCATTTAGCTGAGGGTGGGGTCATAGGTTATCACCAAGCTGTAGTTCCTCAACTCCTTTTAATAGTAAGTGGAGAGGGTTGGGTTAGAGGGGAAGCAAATGAATACATCAAAGTTCGTTGTGGCGAAGCGGTTCTCTGGGATAAACATGAATGGCACGAAACCAAAACAGAAGCTGGACTCATGGCAATTGTAATTGAAAGCGAAGAGTTAGACACCTCATTAATGATGCCTTTATAGAAGGTATAATATAAAAAAGCAGACCTGCACCTAAGACGGTAACAAGACTGCTCCTTTAAACATAAATCTCCTTAAGCTTGAACACACTCAAAAGTCAGAATACGACTGATCTCTTCATAGCTTGATGCAACAAAATGAGGTTGATGATCGGACTCCGGCAGCGCCTCCCGATGGTTAAACCAGATGACTGTCCAACCTGCATCCACTGCACCTACCACATCATTACGCCACGAGTCGCCGATGTAATAGCTGGAACGGGCATCTGTCCCGGACTGCTTATTCACATATTCGAACAACCTGCGATCCGGCTTCGCATAACCAGTCGTACCAGAGATAAAGACCAGTTGCTCGTCCACGAGACTGAGTACATCCAATGCTTCAAGCTTACGTCGCTGATGCTCTCCTTCTCCATTGGTGATTAGACCAACGGTATGGCCTTCTGCCTGAAGCCTTCTGATCAGCTCATACGCTCCTTCAAAAGGTACAATCTCAAACTGTCTGCTCAGATACTGTGCTTGTAGTTCTTCAGCCTGTCCCGATTGTAGGGGGAGTCCAAACTCCTCCATCGTCAACTCAAACCTCCGACGGCGCATTCGCTCCACTGCATCCGGCTCTGGTACAGCGGACAAATCTTCTTGTGCAGACAGCCAGTCACTGTAATAGCGAAAACGGTGATAGGCCTCAGCATAAGAGAAATCATCCGGCAGGCCGAGAACGTCCTGCAACGCGCCACGAAGTGGCTGCAAGTGATCATATAACGTATCATCTACGTCGAAAAATATCGTTTTAGCATTATTTATTTCATTCATAATGGTTGTCTATCCTCCTGCTTTTGCATCCAGACATTCTCTTCTTACTATATATGTATTCCTATGCCTCGTCCAAACCATGAAACATCATGCTATGGAGATACATTAATTCCATGGGAGGATTAGCCCATTATTCAGCTGGCATATAGATGATTGCTTCATTCCATTTAATGGAATAAAATTATCTAATAACACATTAAACACTAACTACTAAAAGGTGGAATACGCGATGAATACTTCTGAAAAGAAATGCACGGATTGCGGAGGCACGTCTTTCGTACAAGCCTCGGACTTCATCAATCTTCGTCCATTGGACAAGAAAATGGCACTAGGTTCGGAAAGAGTATTTACGGTTTGTTTAGATTGCGGTGAGGTTGTTTCAATAAAAGTAAAGAATCCAGAGAAATTATTATAATCATAAGCAAACGATATACGATATGAAGAGCAGCACACTTTATTGAAGACATGCTGACGATTATTTTTAATACATTGAGAAACACCCCTGCTCACACTTGTGAGCAGGGGTGTTTTCTCAGATTAAACAATCAACGATACAACCTTACCTGCATTCACATCAATCAGGCCATAGTCCGTAATCTTCAGCGCCGGACTTACTGCAAGAGAGTGCGTGCTAATCGACATGATCGGGTTGTAATGCACATATCCAAGAGACAACATCGCTGCTCTTAGTTCCTTCACTTGATGGGATACTACTGCGAGTGGTTCTTCCGTCAATATTCCACCTACGGGAAGTTCCAGATGGGATAGCACCTTACCATCTTCCACCACACAGAAACCACCTTGGCTCGAAATTACCGTGTTAGCTGCCAATATCATATCTTCACGATTACGTCCTACAACCAGCAGGTTGTGATTGTCGTGTGAATATGTCGTTGCAATGGCACCGCGTTTGATGGTGTCTCCACCGATCAGACCATGTGCACGATTGCCGTTCACGCCATAACGTTCAAAGGTAGCGATTTGTGCATATCCGCTTTCTTCCCATAATAATTCGCCATCCGCAGACTGAACCGGTGCAATATGTTCTTCTACAAAAGTAGAACCATCTTTGACCATCATGACACGGCATTGGTGCTCACCTTCACCAGCGAGATCAACACCTGATCCACTGACTTTCGGATCTGACAATTGAATCGCAAAATCTGCTACGCCCAGCTTCTCCAACTGTACGCTCTTATAGAAATGAGGTGGGAACTGCCCGGTTATGCGCTCCTGCTTATACGGTTCGTAATCGTCATAAGCTTTGCGGCCGTTTTTGTACACCTGATCAATAGCGAGCTCCTCTAGGTTGGATACCAACACATAATCGGCCACTTTGCCTGGGGCAATGCTGCCACGATCGGTCATTTTCATCCGGGAAGCAGGGGTTGATGTTGCTGCATAAATCGCGTCTTCCGGACGCATCCCCATCTGAATTGCTTTGCGTACGATATGATCCAGATGACCACGCTCCACCAGTGAATCCGGCATTACATCATCTGTTACAAAGCAGAAATGCTGCGCCACATCATGTTGAATCAGGTACTCCATGACTTCCGGGGTCATTGATTTCTCCTGAATTTCAATAAACATACCTGCCGCAATCCGCGCCTGTAATCCCTCAATGCTCTGATGAGTATGATCGGAATCGATACCTGCGTAGATCAGTCGATGCAGATCAAGTCCAAGCAGTTTCGGTGTATGTCCTTCGATCACAAGATCCGGATAGTTTTTGCGAATATGCTGTAAAATCTGGTTTGTCTTGCATTCCGGATCACGGATGACATCGACATAGTTCATGATCTCGCCCAGACAGATGATCTCGCCAGTGGCGAGCAGCACGTCCATATCTTCAATCTCGATCGAACCGCCTGTTGTCTCCATCGGGGTTGCCGGAACGGAACTCGGGATCGCATAGAACATATCTACTGTCGTCTCCCGACTCACAGCCATCATCTCCTGCACACCCTCCAGCCCGAACACATTCGCCATCTCATGCGGTTCTGCGACAATGGACGTTACCCCGCAGCCAATCAGACCATGGGAAAAGGTTTCCGGTGTCACCATCGTACTTTCGATATGCAGATGGATATCGATCAAGCCAGGAATCATGTATCTTCCCCGGGCATCAATGACTTCGTCTGCCTGAATCAACTCAGGTCCACCGGGTCCAACATACAGGAATCTGCCGCCCAACACAGCAACGTTGTTCATTTCAAACCGTTTATAATAACTGTTATACACATGTACATTTACAATTAGTTGATCTGCACGCATGGGGCATAATCTCCTTCTTCACAAGCATTTCACCACGATGCGAACCGGACAATGAACCTGCACTTTAATCTGCTGTACTGCACATGACTGCGCACCACTGCCTCGTCCGGAATCATCGCATGAATTGCCTTCTTTACTGCTCTTATTTCTTAAAGCTACTCGCTACATTCACGACTACTCTACCAATACAAGCTTGTCCTGTGGGAAGATCAGGCTAACACGTTGCCCGCTAAGGTATGGTGTTTCCATCTCCTGATTTGCTGTAAAATCACCGAGTTCCGTCTCGATCACATACTGATAACTGCGTCCCAGATACGTGCTGACCTTGATAATCCCCGGCAAAGCATTCACCACATCCGCAGAAGTATCTCCACTAACGATCAGATCATCCGGGCGAATCGCACCTTTGCGTGCACCGGGACGTGCTGTTCCAGGATGCGCTGTTGCTGTAAACGTACGTCCACCTGCGGTCAGTGTAATCACTTCACCTGCATCACTGCGCTCCGCGAATTCAATGAAATTATGGAACCCGATGAATCGTGCTACAAACTCCGTTGCCGGATATTTGAAAATCGTTTCCGGGCGGTCGAGCTGCTCAACCACGCCTTTGTTCATAATCGCTACCTGATCCGAGATCGAGAAGCACTCTTCCTGGTCATGAGAGACATACAGCGTTGTAATGCCCAGCTCTTGCTGAATCCGGCGAATCTCCACCCGCATGTTGAGACGCAGGTTGGCATCCAGGTTACTGAGCGGTTCGTCAAACAAGAGCAGGTCAGGCTCAATGACCAATGCACGAGCAATGGCTACACGCTGACGCTGTCCACCGGACAGTTCTTGTGGAAAACGTTTCTCAAATCCATTCAGGTTAACGACTTCCAGGATTCGCATCACACGGGAAGAAATATCCTTGTCTTTTACCTTACGCATCCGCAGGCCAAAGGCCACGTTGTCATAGACAGACAGATGCGGGAATAACGCATAACTCTGAAATACAAATCCGAAGTTCCGCTTGTTCGCCGGAACCTTCGTATAATCCTTGCCGCCGAACATAAACTTGCCCTGTGATGCTTCCAGAAATCCGGCGATGAGGCGCAGCGTAGTTGTTTTGCCGCAACCGCTCGGTCCGAGCAGGGAGAGCAGTTTACCTTTTTCCAGCTCCAACTGAAAATCCTTCAGGATTGTCTGCTTATCGTATGCCACGGATACGTGGTCTAATGTCAGCAATGCCATAGCGTTCTGCGCCTCCAATTAACGTTTAGTAAAGTATGAAAATCCGCCCATGATCCGTTCGATCACGAACATTAAGAGTCCGGTCAGTACCATCAACAGCACGGAAATCGCTGCAATCGTTGGGTCAAAATAATTCTCCACATACGTCAGCATCTGGATCGGTAATGTGCTTACCCCTGGTCCGGTCATGAACACCGAGATGTCCACGTTGTTGAAGGACTCCAGGAAGGCAATCAGCACGGCAGCGATAATTCCTGAGCGGATGTTAGGAAGCACGATCGTGAAGAACGTTCTTACCCGTCCCGCACCAAGACTCAGCGCAGCTTCTTCCACTGCAAAGTCAAAGCTCGACAGACTCGACGCGATAACCCGAATGATAAATGGAAGCATGATAATCGTATGACCGATCAGCAATCCGAGGTACATCGGCAGATGGTAGATTACGATCAGGTATTTCATCAATGTAAAACCAAGCACGATTCCCGGGATCAGTACCGGGGACAGGAACAGTGCGTTCAGCACGGACTTGCCTTTGAAATCGTAACGACTAAGTGCATACGCAGCCGGAACTCCGAGCACCAGTGCCAACAAGTTTCCCAGTAAGGAAATGATGATGGACGTCTGGAATGTGCGGAGGAAACCGCCTGTGTTGAAAATATTCTCATACCAGCGGAAGGAGAACCCTTCCGGCGGAAATTTGAGTACCGTTCCCGGTTCAAACGAAGTGACCGATATGATCAGAAGCGGGCCCAGCAGAAAGATAAAGACCAGCAGACTGAACAGGCCCAGCCCGATATGTTTCTCCCGCATATGTCTACCCCTTCGGATTTAAAGTTTTGGCCATTTTGTTCATGACACCAACCACGACAAATGTAATTACAATCATAATCGCGGCAACAACCGAGGCCAGATACCAGTCGTTGAGAGTCATGGCGTTTTGATACAGGAACGTAGCAATCACGCGTTGCTTTCCTCCAAGGAGGGCAGGTGTGGTATACGCCGTCAGGCTTCCGACAAAAACAAGCACAGCTCCGATCACAAGTCCTGGCACAGCCAGTGGGAACACAACCCGGCGGAATGCCGTAATACGCGAGGCGCCCAGACTTTGTGCTGCCTTGAGCAGGTCACCGTCAATGTTTTCCAGCACGCCCACCAGAGAGATAATCATCAGTGGCAGGAACAGATGCGTCAGACCAATCATCATCGCTGCTGGTGTATACAGAATATCCAGCGGCTTGTCCACGATACCCAGACCAACAAGGGTGTTATTGATCAACCCTTTGCGTCCAAGAATGATCATCCAGCTAAACGAGCGCACGACCGGGCTCGTCAGCAGTGGGAAGATCGCCAATGCCAGCAAAATGCCTTTGCGGCGCGGCGCTTTCTGCGAAATATAATAAGCTGTCGGGAATCCGAGCACCACACAGACGATGGTGGTGACCACGCTGACTTGCAGCGTCGTAAGCAATATTTTCAAAAAGTATGGGTCTCTGAAAAAATGCATGTATCCTTCAAACGTGAAGGAGTTTTCTTGGAAAAACGTCGACCCGATCGTCAGGACAATCGGAATGATCATAAATGCCGCCAAAAACACGAATCCCGGCAGCAATAGCCAGTAGATTACTGATTTCTTCATCGCGATACTCCTGACTTGTAAATTTAATTCGAGATTGATACTTGAATACTCCGATTGCAGTACCGTCCTTCGATCCCTGTTATCCCCCGATTTATTGATTCACTTTCATAGGTAAAAATCGGGGGATAAAGGGGAACGCTTCGCTTCTCCAGATCGGTTCTGCACTCTCCGCAATCGTATAAATATCTAATTGGGGCAGAGCAACTACGCGTTTAATGCGTTGATAAACAGTTCAAGGAATGCTTCCGCATCTACGGTTTCGCAGACGAGGGTGTTGGGCTGCTCACCCAAACGATTTTGGAAGTCGCATACCATCTGGCCATCGCACAGGCGGCTGGCGGTTTCGACATCGACGTAATACGATTTGCGTCCTACCAGTTCCGGGGCAAGGACTACGCCTACGGCTAGTGGATCATGTAAAGCGCAAGCGCGGACGCCGTTCATTTGTTCGTAACGGTTGATGTAAATCTCCGTGCTCTGAGCAACGTATGCGCGCAGTGCAGGATCAGTGAGACGCTCAATCGTTGCTTCATTCAGCAATGTTTGACGCGTCACATCCAGTCCGACTTGGGTAAGCTTATCAATACCTGCGTGCAGTACGATACGTGCGGCCTCTGGATCAGCGTAGGTGTTGTACTCGGCGGTTGGTGTAATGTTGCCATGTCCACGAACTACGCCACCCATGAAGATGACTTCCTTCAATAAAGAAGGCAATTCAGGACACTTCATCAGCGCGAGTGCCAGGTTCGTTAAGGGTGCGGTCATGATTAATGTCAGTTCGCCCGGATATTGCTTGGCTTGTTCCACGATAAAGTCTGGCGCAAAACCTTCCTCGGCTTTCTTAGACACGGCCGGATCAGGCAGCGCACCGCCCAATCCGTCCTGTCCATGTACCCGGTGTTCATAATGCGACTTGCGAGTGAGCGGCCCAGCTGCTCCGGCAATGACCGGAATTTCAGGTGCACCCGCGAGTTCAAGAATTTTGCATGTATTCTCTGTTGCCTGCTGGAGTGATACGTTCCCACAGACTGTGGTGATGCCGAGAATGTCCAACTTCCGACTTTTGACGGCCAGCAAAATCGCCAGTGCATCGTCAATCCCCGTGTCCACGTCCAGAATGATGCGATTTTGCGCTTCACTCATCCGTTCTCAACTCCTATGCGGTGATATGGTTGCTTGCTGCAAATGATAAGTTGAACTAAAGAATATTTACACTTACCACTCCGATGACAGAATAACCTTCCGATCGCTGTTATCCCCAGATTTTTTTGAATCCCTTCTTCAAGGGGAAAATCCGGGGATAAAGGCGAACGCTTCGCTTCTTCACGTTATTTCTGCCCTCTCCGTTCTCGTGTAAAAAGTTTAGTTAAACATGTTGACCCAAGATAACTTTAAGTCAGTCGGTTACTTGTTTATTGTGCAATCTCACGGTTCCAGCGATCTGTCCAGCCTTTAACCTGTTGATTCACGAATTCCATATCCAGCTTGTTCAGCTTCTCAACAACTTCAGCGCCGTATGTTACGCCTTCTGCTTCTTCAGCAGTCAGTTCAACCTTTGTATTAACCGGGGAATCGACTTTTGCTTTAGCAGATTTCGCTTGTACATCCTGGCTAAGCTGCCAGTTGATGAACTCTTCAGCGAGTTCTTTGTTTTTGCTGCCCTTGACGACATTGATTGTGTTCATCACGGCATATGCACCTTCACTAGGTGTAACAAACTTCGCATTAGGCACGGCTGCTTTCAGATCTTTGAAATACATTTCCATGATCGGTCCGCCTGCAATCTCTTCTTGGGAGAACATGTTCACGAATTCGGATGTTTGACTGTAGAATTTCACCACATTGCCGCTCAGTTTTTTCAGTTCAGCAAATGCCGCATCTTCATTAAACGTATCGTTACCGGCTACACGGGAAGCTGCATCCACAACCATTGGGCCTGCTGTTGCCGTAATATTCGGGATGGTCAGGTTACCTTCGAACGCCGGGTCCCACAGGTCACTCCATGAAGTCACTTCTTTGGATACGAGATCCGGGTTATAAGCGATACCGAGCTGTCCAACCGTGTAGGCTGGGCCATAATCTTCACCAAGTGGTGCTTTGGCAATATCATAAATGTCATTTACATTTGGAATTTTGGAGCGGTCGATTTTCTCAAACAGACCTTCATCGATACCTTGCTGTGCATAGTAATCAGACAGGTAGATAACATCGACATTGGATGTACCTTGACGAATTTTATTCAGACGTTCAGCGTTATTGCCGACTTCGAGCACGATGTCTACATTATGTTCTTTTTCGAATGGACCAAATACTTCTTCATTAAAGAAATCTTCGGAGAAGCCCCAAGTGGAGATAACCAATTTGTTCGCTGCGGTTCCCCCACTCCCTGATCCGCCTGTTGCATCATCCGTGCTGCTGCCACAACCTGCAAGTAATACTGATGTCATTGCCACTGCTGCCAAACCGCTAATCCACTTTTTCATCATGATCCTTATTCCCCCTGATATGTGTGATGTGTATGAAAAAACAAAAAGAAAAGTGCTCTTGTATAAACAAGAACACTTTTCTTCGTAAACAAAGGAAAGCGACACCCGCTGCCGGTACATCATCGGTTTCTGCTTCAGAATCAATCCAAAGACAGACGCCATCATATGAAATTGTACGGAACCTGATCATGAATCCGGGCCATAACCTCTGCATACATCAACAAGAATCAATCCTGCCGATCCATCCTTAGGCCTGTTCCAGAATCACATTTGTGATTGCCCACTGAGTGGACGCATCATAATCCCGCAATATAGCTTCAATTGGCAAACCCATGTGTTGCTCGAGCTTCTCCCGGAATTTCTTCTTATATAAGACAGACATGCGGAAGTCCACTTCCAGCTTTAAGCCGGGGGCCTCCCCTTCCAGGGCGTCAGAGCGCGGTGAACGTCGGTGCTTCGCGTAGAAGGTCACAATATTCTGGTCAATGGTCACTCTCAGGAGAGTGGTGCCAAATCCGAACAGTTCCTTCGAGATTTCGTTATAATACTGGCACATCTTCTTCTTGCTCTCATTGCTGTCCAGTAGTTCCATGAACTCACCCACATCTCTTACTACCGTACATTCGACGTGTTAACACGATTGATTATACATAAATATACGATCATAGGCAACCCAAAAGATATAGTTAACATGAGAATAACACATAAAAGCGAACGATGAGACATTAACAACTAAAAACAATTCGTCTTAAACCACAGTGAATTTACATTAATATGCCTGCATGTCATTCCTATACTATTGTTGCTTCTATACTCCGTTTTCATACACAGGATTCGAGGCTTTGTTTCAACTTTCCCTAAATGGGTACTAATTCCTGCGAAACATAGACAAACTTCGTCATTAACCGTTAAAATGAGACACAATGTTGACATGTTTTTATTTTCTAGAAATTGGAGGATTATACCATGAAATGTCCAGTATGTAATCACGAAAATGGAGATGCCCATTTTTGCGAGAGGTGCGGCTCTAATCTAACGCAAACAACCTCATCACCAACTCCTGTACCGAACTCGGAATCTGCTGCTTCCGAACCCGAATATACCCGTTGGTCCAGCACGCAGGCTACCTCTTCCCAGGCATCCGTTCCACCCAACACACCATCCATCTCCATTCACAAGGAACAGGCGAGAGAATCAACAGGTACCAATGACCATGCTTCTGCAGAAGACAATAGCTCCAATCAGTGGAATAATATTGTGCAGAATGAGAAAGTTCAGCAAGCCAAAGAAGTAAGCAAACAGTATCTATCCTATTTCCTCAGTGTCTTGGCCCGTCCTTATCAGACGATGAAAACCGTTGGCGACCAGCATTCCCTAAACGGATGGCTAACAATGGCGCTAATCGCAGTTCTATCTTCTACATACTTCTTAATTACCTTTAGTCGCATAGGCATGGACGGCTTGTTCATTGGTGGATTTTTAAGACCGTTGTTGTTCACCGTCATTATCCTGATTGCCTCTATTGCACTGATGTACGCTATTCTGAAGATTGAAAAAATAACCTTCCGTCCCAAAACACTGGTTGCCCAGTTTGGTACATTGCTTGTTCCTGCTGTCGTATCCCTTGTTCTGGCGAATCTGTTTATTATCATCTCGTATTCCATCGCGATTTCATTGCTTGCTGTCTCGTATATCATTATCTTTGTTGCGCTGAACTCGGTGCTGTTCCAATATCCACTGAATCGTACCAAAGCAGCCATCGACAGCATGTACAGCGTGCTGATCGCCAATGTGGTCGTGTTCTTTATTCTGTATCGATTGTTGGGTGAGATTATCATTGGACTGATTGGCATGATGCTTTCGCCTTTTGGACGTCTGTAAACTATATCAGTTGGAATAAAGCTGTTTACACTCGTTACTTCGATGACAGAACAACCTTCCGATCGCTGTTATCTCCAGATTTTTTTATTCACTTTTACAAAGGTGAAAATCTGGAGATAAAGGCGAAGCATATGCTTCCGAAGCAGCTTTCTTGCAGAAAGCTTTTAGCTTCCGCTTCTTCAGGTTCTTTCTGTCCTCTACGTTTCGTGTAAATGGTTATTTCAATAAATATAAATCTTACTGACTCTTTGGATTTATATTAAGGCCTTCCTTGCTCATGCCGGGAAGGCCTTTTTTAGGTTTTCTATGGCAGCGTTGCGCCGAGCATGTATCATACACTATAATGTGTAGTGCAACAGGTATGTTCTTATTTACGTAATAAACCAATCCAGCAACTCTCGTTACGTAATGTGAGGATTCATCGTTGCCACCAACACTACGTTATGTAGTGTATTAATCACTCATTTTACAAAGAAAGCAGAGGAACTCTCTATGGACATGACTCATATGAATCATATGCAAATGGAGCACGAGGCAGGTACATCCTACCTGTGGCTCATCGTAGGTGTAATTGTATTGCTGTTCTCCATCGCCACCTATATCTGGGCATCACGCACACAGGGTAAAATCCTGAGCCACATGAAAAAGAAGGAAAGGGCGGACATCCAGAAAAAAAGTCGCTCCCTTCGGCTGGCTGCACATGTAATGATGGCAGTGTCGATTATTACGTTTGGCCTGTTCTTCATGCAAGGAGCAGGTAAAACATATAATGTAGCTGATCTGGAATCCAACGCGACAATCGACGTGACGGACGATAAATATTATGGGGCAGACCATACGGAGGACCCCATTCAGTATGAGATGACAATTCCAACATCGGGGCCGCATAATCCGCATGATATCAAGTTTGGATTTTACACCGACTTCCCAGGCTATAATTATCTGGTACACAATCTGGAGCACGGGGACATCATCATCTATTATCGTGAGAACGCAAGCCAGGATTTGAAGGAACATCTGAAATACCTAGCCAAATTCCGCGAAGCCGGAGCAGGTATTCTGGCTGTACCCAACAAGGATATTCCCGAGGGCAGTGAAGTCGTGGTGACCGCATGGACCAAAACAATGAAGCTCGACCAATTCGACGATGCCAAAGTAGGTACTTTTATCAATAAATATATTAATCAGGGACCTGAAAAGATTCCTGCCTCTGTTCGCCAGGGCGGCGGAACGATGTAATGACGTAATCACTCAGTCATGTGAAGCCCCTCTATGTAGTGACAATGAGGTGTGTTCCAATGATGAGCATGGTCAATATAGGATTGAAACGAAACCAGCTCCCGGGTCAAATTGACTCGGGAGCTAATTCTTTATGGACCGGATGCCGATATTTCAAGTAGAAAACTGTATATTTGATATACAATACATACGAACCAAAGAAGAACGACAAGCACCAAGTAAAGAGACAAAAAGACGATTGATTTAACAGATCAAGGGGGAACACTTTTACCAATGAACAGTTTGTTTATGAGGATCTTTTTATTTTTTTCCTGTCTGATGCTGGCCGCGGGTGCGGTTCTTGGCATTACCATGTACCGTTCATCGGCCCAACTGGTCGAGCAATCCATGGGGATGCAAGCACAGGCTGTGGGTGAACGGGCAGCTGCATTAATTGACACCTCTCTGTATGCACCACTCAGTACCGGACAGGACGAGACAGCGTATTACGGCATATTGCGTGAGCAGCTCAGTCAGCTGCGAGAGGCCAATGGACTCAAGTATCTGTACACCCTTGGTACACGCGAAGAAAATGGAACAAATACATATTTCTACGTTGTGGATGGGGCTGCTGCCGATGTGGCAGAGGATGACTTCTCCCCTTACGGTTCCGCAGAAGAGACCCATTATGAAGGAATGCTGCAAGCTTTTGAACAGAATGAGCCTATTCGGGGTGAACTCACACAGGATGAATATGGCGCTACCATTACAGCATATGTGCCGATCCATGGGGCTGACGGGAAAGTACTAGGATTGGTCGGTGCGGATCTGGATTCCACTGCGGTCTATGAACTGATGTCCCGCAACCGTATGACCATGATCTGGACAGCCTTAGCTATTGTTCTGCTGAGTGTCTTGCTGGTGTATGGATTCGCCCATTACTTGACCCGACCATTGGTGAAGTTGAAGAAGTTAATTACCCAGGTAGGAAAAGGCGATCTGACCGTCAACGTTGAACTTAGTCGCAAGGACGAGGTAGGACAACTCGCTTCCGAGTTCAAACATCTGGTTACAGGTACCCGTGATGTCATGACGGGCATCCGTCAAAGCTCCGACTCTCTGCTACAGGCTGCAGAAGGAGTATCGAAACATTCACAGGCGACTGCAGAAGCCAGTCAGCGTATTGCCGAGCATACGAATCATACGGCCAGTGGAGCTGCCGAACAGGTGGCTCGTGCGGGCGAAGTTACGGTAGCCATGGAAGAGATCACACGCAGCATGCAGCACATTGCGAATTCTTCTTCTATAGTCGCGGATGTATCACAGGAAACGACCAATAACGCGGTGCAAGGTCAAGCCAACATCAACACGGCGATTGACAGCATGGACAAAATTCATCAAGCAAATGTGCAGATGGTGGCCTCCACCTCTCAGCTGGAGCAGTACTCAGGTAAAATTGAGTCGGTAGCACATCTGATGAAAGGCATCGCTTCACAGACCAATCTGCTCGCACTTAATGCAAGTATTGAAGCGGCTCGTGCAGGAGAGTATGGCAGCGGGTTTGCGGTGGTTGCCTCAGAGGTTCGCAAGCTTGCGGGGGAATCAGAGCAATCGTCCCAGCATGTAACCGAACTGATCGCCGAGATGACACGCCAGACTGCCCTGTTGTCAGAACATATGTCTGCCAGCACATCAGCAGTCCAATCCGGTCTCGCTGTTGTTCAGGAGGCAGGCCGTTCATTCACATCCATTCATACCGGGATTGAGACGATGAATGAACGTCTGCACGAAGTATCCGCAGCATCTGAGCAGCTGTCTGCCAGTGCAGAAGAAGTATCCGCTTCTGTGGAGGATATGGAACATATCTCACGCGAATCCTCTTCGAGCATCCAGAAGGTATCGCACGCTACCGGTAGCCAACTGCAATCCATGGATGAGATGAGTGCATCCGCCGAATCGCTGCGGGTATTGTCCAGTGAGCTGAACGGATTGATTGGTCGATTTAAAATATAGCGGGTAGCTAGATTACTATATAAATCAGCCCAAAACAAAAAGCCGCACGGCAGGGACGGGATTAAGGGGTTCAACCCCATATCCAGACCACTGCCTGCGGATTTATTTTTGTACCTTTAATGTTGGCAAGCCCTGAGGCTGCCTGAATTAGTAGCGCTGCGGAGCAGCTTTTTTACCCAAATCCGTCATGTACGTAAAGAACGCTTCCGGATCGGTATCATACACCAGTTGTACTGGACGTCCGTCTGCTTGCTCCACCGTGCGGCCCTGGCTAGGACCATCCGGGATGACAATACAGTTTACGGTTTTTTTCTTCACGATGTCCTCGCGTCCAACGGAAGCCGTTGTCAGAACATCCCACAGATAGTATGTGGAATTTGTCTCACTGTACACCAGTGGCGGACAACCTGCGTAACAGTTACCCAGGAAATCAACACCTTCGAAGCGACGCTCTGCTGCCCAGCGGTTACGAACGGCTGGAGTCAGAGGTACTTTATTCGTGCTTTCCAGTGCAACCAGATCGATCTGGATACCACTCTGCCATACACGGTAAGCCGCTTCCGGGTCCCAGAATACGTTCCACTCAGCTGTGCCATCATGCTCAGGTTCTTCTACGTTACCACGCTCAAATGTACCGCCCATCCATACCAGCTTGTCGATTTTCTCTTCAATGTCTGGTGCTTCGTCCAGTGCACGCGCAAGGTCTGTCAGTGGGCCTGTGAACAGGAGCAACGTTTTGCCTTCGGTATTGCGCACTTTCTCGATCAGATGCTGGTGTGCCGGAACGGCAGAGAGTGGTGCTTCCATTTTGCCGGACTCGTTCAGTACAGGAAGTGCATCTACATAGAAGGAATGCAGTCTCCACGCCGCAGGAAATGGATTTTTCCCTCTGGAGTTAGATTTGGATACCTCTACGGAATATGTACCGAAACGATCGATAATTTTACGGCTGGCATCTGTTGCTGGCTCCAGATATCCGTCTGCCGGAATAACCGATACGCCGGTTACATGTACATTGTCCATTTGCAGAAGCATGAACAGCGATACGAGGTCATCCACGCCGCCGTCATGGTTAAAATACACATTAAGTTGGTTCGTCATGCTTGCTTTCATCCTTCCCCTGGTTGTCCCATTGATGTTGATCATCCGTCTGCTCAAGGCCGACGCTCTCTCTATTATGTCCCATAACCCTTGGCTACGTAAACCTTCCCCATGCAAAGAAAACAAGGATCACGCCTCATCCTGCGGATATTTTACAGTTCCACCATTCCATCTCAGGAGGACAACTGGTAGAGGTCATCATCGTTCGGAAAATAAAGAAATGGACAGCAGGCTTGAAGCCCCGCCGTCCATCTCACCCAATCCATGCATTACATGGACTGGTTTTGTTTCGCCTCATTCTTCTCTGCAATCGGAACATACTTGCCTGGCCAGAAGGCCCATTTACCCAGCAATGCGGTGATCGCCGGTACCATGAAGGGGCGAACCAGGAAGGTATCCAGCATCACACCAACGGCTGTGATTATACCAAACTGCACCAACACCTGAATTGGCAATGTAGCAAGTACCGCAAACGTTCCTGCCAAGATCAGACCTGCAGATGTAATAACAGAGCTTGTCTCGCCAACACCTTCTCTGATCGCTTGACGAAGCGGCATCGTTTTGCGTTTCTGCCAGATGCTAGAGATCATGAAGATGTTGTAGTCTTCACCCAGTGCCACGAGGAATACGAAGGAATACAGCGGAATCGCTCCCTGAATGGCATCTGCGCCAAGTCCGTAGTGAATGATGATCCAACCCAGACCCAGTGCAGAGAAATACGACAGAACAACAGTTGCAATCAGGTATGCTGTGGCTACGATTGAACGCAAGTACAACAGTAGTAACAATGTAATCATGCCGATGACCACCGGAATAATGATCTTGGCATCCCGTTCTCCGGTTACTTCAATGTCATACTGTTCAGCCGTCTGACCATCAATCCAGACTTGACTGTCCACATTAGCTACACCAGCATCTTGAAGCGCCTGTTCCGCAGTAGCCCGCAGATCTGGAATATGCTGCATTGCCTCCATGGAATATGGATTCAGATTAAATTCCACATCAAAGGCGGTAATGTTGGCATTCTCGGCACCCTGCTGAGCATCGCCTACTTTACTAATGTAATCCAGCGATTCGAGACGTTGCTTCAGATCAGTTTCTTTGCCTTCGGCATCAACGATCACTTTGACTGGAGCCAGCTCACCTTGGGAGAATTGTTCACCGATGACGGTGAAACCTTCGCGGGAAGGCACATCCTCCGGGAAGGAAGACAACAGATCATACGTGAATTTAACCTGAGTAGAGAATGCCGCCAGTCCTCCCAGCAATACCAACGTAATTGCAAGAACGGTCCATGGCTTTGTTACTACAACACGGCCAATCCAGCTTTCCTTCACTTTGCGCGGGGCAGGAGCCGGTTTGCCTTTTTTCTTAGCACGCTCCACTTCCATCTCATGTGTACGTGGTACGAACGGATAGAATGAACCCCGACCGAAGATCGCCAGAAGCGCCGGAACCAGTGTCAGACTTGCAATAAACATGATAAAGATGGACAGACTGAATGGTACGGCAAAGCGATGATATGCACCGTATTCAGCCAGCAACAGTACCAGTAGTGCTGCAACGACCGTGAATCCACTCATGGCAATGGCGCCAGATGATCCGGTAATTGCCTGGAAAATGGCTTTCTTTTTGTCCGGCTCATGATAGAGAATCTGGCGGTATCTGGAGATCATGAACAGGCAGTAATCCGTTCCTGCTCCAAATAACAACACGGTCATGATCGAAATGGACTGTGCATCCACCGTAATCCAGCCCTGATCTGCCATGAATCCGAGAATGGGGCTTGTCACCATATACGCGAATCCAACCGCAATGATCGGGATAATTGCCAGTACAGGCGAGCGGTAGATCAACAGCAACAGTACTAATACCAGTACAACCGTAGCGATCAGCAAGGATACATCGGCGGAGGAGAATAGCCCGCTCGCATCAATGGATATCCCTACTGGCCCTGTCACACGGGCAATCAGTGTATTGGCATCATCTATGGCTACATCAAACGGGTTTGCCCCGAAGATGTCTTGTGTTTTTTGCTCAAGTGCTTCAATAGCTTCCTTCAATTGTTCTGAATCGGCACCTTCATTGAAGAAAAGTGGCATAACCAAAGTACTTCCGTCTTCCGAAAGCTGGCCTTTCAATGCCTGTGGTGGCAATTGATAGAGTGGCACAACGGACTGTTGTTGTTCTACCGGATCTTGATCCAGTCGCTCCGTTAATGCCTGAATGTTCTCAATCTGCTCATCCGTCAGACCGCCGGCTTGACGCCATACGATCAGTGCGGGCAATCCTTCACCGCCAGGGAATTCCTTCTCGGCAAGTGCAGCTGCCTGAACCGATGGTTTAGATTCACTCAGATCCTGTGCGTTATTGGTTTCACGATCACCTACAGCAGGCCATACCATACCAAGCACAACGGCGATAATGACCCATACCAACAGCGTAATCCATTTGCTTCGTTTGCCGGCAACCCAGCGGCCGTAACCCGAACCTTCCTGCATTGTCTCTTCATCTCCCTATTCTGTTTCTATGAAGCCCTAATATATATGATGGTATAGTAATGAACCACGGGTCATAGTATAATCGAGTTAATTATATATACCGGAAGGTTAATTTTGCAATGCCTAATTTTGTGAACACTTCTAACAAGCAATTAAATACGTAAAGAGGTATGTACTTATGAGCAAAAAAACAAACATTCCCCGTTCACCGGGTAGACCCAAAACAGCTGTGGATCAAGCATCTGTGCAATCCAACATATTGATGACCGCGTCACGTCTGTTTATGGAATACGGGTATGAACCCGTCTCTCTCCAGCAGATCGCTTCGTTATGTAATGTGACCAAAGCATCAATCTATTATCATTTCACCAGCAAAGCCGACCTGTTCACCGTTGCCATAACCCGCATGATGGCGATGGGCATGCAGCAGACTTCGCTACGCCTGGATGAACCTGGTACGTTGCAAGAACGACTGGTTAAGGTTGCTGAAGCGAAGATGCAGCATTCCCATATTGAAACGGAGACCATGATGCGAGAAGCCGAGAAACATCTGGACACGGAGCAACTCGCTCAGATTCGGGAAGCAGAGGTTCGCATATTCGAAGTACTAGCTACCCATTTTCAGAAGGAGATGGATAATGGTTATATGCGGGTCGGGAACCCTATGCTGCTTGCCCATGCATTTACGTCACTGCTGATGCTCGCAAACCGCGAAGATGTACGCAACATGAATGGCGGCAGCATTGAGGAACTTGCGCAGGAACTGGTGGCCCTGTTTCTGGATGGAGCTGTTAGGCGAAACTAAATATATAGCTGTATCTCAAAAGCAGTTATGCCAAAAACCATCGGGCGATGCAATGAACACACCTACCGATGGTTTATTGGTTGAAATCTAATCATGATTATAGGACTCTGCTCCTGAAAGTTTTGAATTGATCCTGTAATTACTTACCTGTTACTTAATCGACAGTGATATAAATAGATATATTAGGGCCATCACTACTATTCTCCGTATAGAATTTACCTTCACCCGTTGGTCTTCCGTTTTTAAACATGCCCACATAGACTAACTTACCGTTTAAGTACCCTTTACCTTTGCCGGTAATAGCTCCATTTTTAGCCTGCCCATCATAGATGATTACACCATCTTCGTACAATTTAATTTTGCCAGAATACGTGGGTACTCCTTTATCAAATGCACCAACATAGGCAATTTCTCCATATTGATATGCTTTACCTTGTCCCTGTGGCAAACCATTCTTAAACGTACCCTGATAGAACATTTCACCATATTCTGTATACCACTTACCTTGACCATGAAACGAACCATTCAAAAAATCGCCCTTATATTTAACCGTTCCATTTATGTCGTACTCGGTACCTTTACCTGAGGGAAGCCACGTTTCCTTATCCACCTTACCAACATAATTAAACTTTCCATTTGGGTAATAGATCTTTCCCTGTCCATTAGAGATATCCGAGTAAAGCTTCCCATCAGAGTTATACCTTTTTCCTTCATGAGGCCTCCCCGCTACAAACTTACCTTCAAAGCTCTTCTTCCCATTTGGAAAGTAGGATATTCCTTTACCATTAGGAACACCATTTTTGACTTCTCCCACATATCTGTGTTTCTCACCAGAAAGAGTAATATAGATTTCTTTTTTCGCTGCTAAGACCTGTCCAGGTGAAGTAAACAGCGGTGTAACCAAAATTAAAAAAACAGTAAACCACTTCAAATAATTCTCTAACTTTCGCATTTCGTTAAATCCCCATTTCTATTATATAAAATCTATCGGCCTGCTAAGGTAAACTGATACGTCTGTTTAAGACTATGAATGTCTGGTTTACTACAACGCAGCTATGTATACAGTACAGCAAATCAAAATATGTAATTCGAGCAGAGTAATACGAATCTTCAAACTAGGTTTCTCTTCGGCTTAGCAAGCACGACAATACTTATATCGACCATTATAGCTACAAGCATGAGAAAATATGGTAAAGTGTTGTTAATTATCTATTTCCCGTTGATTAATACGATACATAACATGAATAACACTAGCCTTGAACTCATAGGAGGAAACAACAATGTCACCACCAAAACCATCCCCACGTATCCCTCGTCTGCTGGAAACGTCGCGCATATACCTGCGCCCTTTCGAGATTACAGATGTGGATGCTTACTTCCCCGGCCTGTTTGACGCCGAGATGCGCAGGCTGACGGGTACACAGAACAGTTTCACACGTGCTCAGGTTGAACGTTATGTTGAGAGCGCTGCACAAGATGACACCAGACTCATGCTACTTATTGCTTTACAGGAAAATGACCAGATCATCGGAGATGTCGTCCTGATGGACATGCATGCCAAGAATCGCAGTGCACATATCCGGGTTGCCATCGATCAGGCGGAGCATCAAGGAAAAGGTTACGGTAGCGAGGCGTTGCTACTTATGCTGGACTACGGCTTCGGAATCTGTAACCTGCATCGAATCGAGCTTGAGGTGTACGCCTTCAACGAGCGAGCCATTCGCACGTATGAGAAGCTTGGATTCCAGCGCGAGGGTGTGAAGCGGGATGTCTTGTTCTACAATCATCAATACCATGATGCCATTCAGATGAGCATGCTTGAGGATGAGTTCAGGCAACGTGATATGAGAGATCAGCCAGGGAATGTTTAAGTTTTCGATCAACTAAAATCAAACTAAAAAACCGGGGGATTTAATAACCCTCCCCGGTTAGAAACTTCAGGTGACCCGTCAGCACCGACAGCTCGGCGGGTGTCTTCATATACAATTCGCCGTCCGTGTCAGCTGACATCGGCGCATCCGTCTTCACTTTTAACGTAGATGCCTTGAAGTATGAAATACTCTCACTCTGAGGTTGCCATTCTCCCTCTGGCTTGTGCGACAGAATCTCTCGCAGCAGCGGAATGCCTGTCTCATGAATAATGAGCACGTCCAGTTCGCCATCCTGCAACGCATCCGGTGCAAAGGGCAATGCATTTGTTCCCAGAAAACGGCCATTGGCTGCATAGATCATCACCGCTTCGCCTTCCATCTCTTTCCCATCCGCCTCCAGTTGGTAACGAAACGGTTCCGTATGACTAATTGTCTGTAAGGTACTGATAAAATAACTGAGCTTACCCAGCGCGCCTTTCAGATTCTCGTTAATATTCTGCGAAGCATCACTGATCAAGCCAATGCCAAAAAAGTTCGTGAACACCCGATCATTAGCTCGTCCAACATCAATGGATACCACCCGACCTGCCAGCATTTCTTGTGCCGCAGTCTCTGCATCCGGTGAAATCCCGAGCGAACGCGCAAAGTCATTACAGGTGCCTCCAGGCAATATACCAATCAACGGAGGATGTTGCAGATCGGCCAGTCCATTCACGCATTCATGCACCGTGCCATCCCCACCCAGGATAAACACCACATCGAATTGCTCCCCGCGTTCACGACACAGCTTCTCTCCTTCACCAGCTTCATCCGTACGCACAATGACGAGTTCATGGACAGCGGGAGCCAGCACACCAGCCACAAGGCCCACTGTATTCTCACGACTGGCCTTGCCCGAATGATGATGATGAATTAACAACGCTTTGTTAAACTCCATCCCTCTTCCTCCATTCCAATGCTTGTTACCCTTTACCCACAAAGGTCGAAGCCGTAAACAAGCCCTTCGCTAAGTACACATCATGATTCCAAATAGGTTTCCCAATCAGGTATGCATCCTAATCCTCATTCATTCGTAATAGCTAGATGACCCGTTTATCCATAAACCATTTCCTTGTTTAACCAGATGTATGCATGGAAAAAAGGGTTTCTCCGCACCTTAATGTCATAAGGCTGCAAATTTTGCTGGTGAGAACCCATTCAAATTGAGTCAAAACGGTTATATCTATACCATATACGAATGGAGGGATTCCCTATGATTCCGGCAACGTTGGAACAATTGGAGCAAGTTCGCAAGGAATGCCGTACCATGGTTCGCAAAAGAGCTACCGCTTCTGCCGGCACAACACTCGTTCCGCTGCCCGGTACAGACGTACTGGCTGATGTGGGGATGCTGATGCAGCTGTTGCCTGCCATTAACAATAAATTCGGATTATCACAAAAACAGCTGGACGGCATGGACCCCGAGACCAAATCCATGATCTATGGATTCGTGATGTCCATCGGAAGCAAAGTCATTGGTCGTATGATCACCAAGGAATTGGTTGTCCAGGTTCTGAAAAGAGTCGGCGTACGCGTAGCCACCAAATCCGTCGCCAAATTTGTCCCATTTGCAGGACAGGGATTGGCTGCCGCACTCAGCTTCACAGCCATGCGCTATGTGGGTAACAAACATGTGGATGACTGTTATGAGGTTGTCAAACGCATGATTGAGCAGCGCGAATTAATCCCGGGTGAACCCGCTCCGTCTGCGCTGGAGGAAGCTAACAGCGACGACGTGAAGGCAGAAGTAAGGTCGGTCTCTAGCAATGACACTGATGAACCTGCGAACGATTCTAAGGATCAGTAAAATGCGGGTCATGCTATGCCCAAACTGAGGCTTACAAAGTATCTCATGACCAATCTGGATTTCCCAATCGGTGATCTTATGCCCGTGTGGTTGTATCTCGATTGGTGTACGATGAATTCAAAATATAAACAAACGGGACAAAGCAGTGTAGTTACACCGCTTCGTCCCGTTTTTACTTTTGCAGCATGGCATATGTAAGACAATTATGACTACGGTTTATTTGAAAGTGTTTAACGAACTCAGCACACTCTAATAGGCACAATTCCACAATACCGGCGTTCTAACGAATCATAGACACTTTATTTCCTCATTCTACAGTTTATTTTACCGCTTTGTGCTGCTTATCCGAGAAATAACATGTCTCAAGTTCGTTAGAATTGGGAGTGCTTGATAATCCTCCATATAAGGTGTCTACGATTCGTTAGCATGGACGAAGGATGAACCCTCATCCTGTCTGCACTTCACGCAAACAACTGAAAGGCTGACGAGCACCACAACCCAATTACTATGCCAACGTTCCTTCATATCTTATAGATCCATCGTATCCAAACGAATCCAATCTGCTCCACATTAGAATCGACTCCTCTGGATACACGACAAATAGCCGGGAGCCCCCCTAAGAGTGCTCCCGGCTATTCTAGTTAGTTACAGTGTAATCAGATCGCCTGCGGTTGTTGCTCCGCAAACTGACTATTGTACAGATCGGCGTAGAAGCCCTGACTTGCCATCAATTCATCATGATTACCCTGTTCAATCACGTTACCATGATCCATAACCAGGATCAGATCGGCGCCGCGAATGGTAGACAAACGGTGTGCAATGACAAAGCTCGTGCGATCCTTCATCAGATCATTCATTGCTTTCTGGATAAATACTTCGGTCCGTGTATCCACGCTACTCGTCGCTTCATCCAGAATGAGGATAGCCGGGTTCGCCAGAATCGCTCTTGCAATGGTCAGCAATTGTTTCTGCCCTTGAGAGATGTTCGACGCCTCTTCATTCAGCACCGTATCATAACCATCAGGCAGTGTACGGATAAAGTGATCCGCATGTGCCGCAACGGCTGCCTTGATTACATCGTCTTCCGTAGAACCTTCTCGACCATAGGCGATGTTGTCCCGAATCGTTCCGTTGAACAACCAGGTATCCTGAAGCACCATGCCGAACAGACTGCGCAGCTTACCACGCTCCATGTCCTTAATGTCTGCACCGTCAATCGTAATCCGACCATCCTGAATTTCGTAGAAACGCATTAACAGGTTGATCAGGGTGGTTTTACCGGCTCCCGTTGGTCCAACAATGGCTACCGTCTGTCCCGGTTTTACATCAATATTCATGTTATGAATGAGCAGTTCATTTTCTTTATATCCAAAATTAACACCTTGGAATGCAACCGCACCTTTAGGCTGCTGTAATTGCACGGGTTGTTTGGACTCCGGAACTTCTTCCTCTTCATCCAGCAACTCGAATACCCGTTCTGCCGAAGCAATCGTCGATTGAATAATATTCGAGATATTTGCAATCTGGTTAATCGGTTGTGTAAATTGACGGGAATATTGTGTGAAGGCCAGAATATCCCCAATAGAGATAGAACCACGTGTAACGAAGATCCCACCGACCACACAGATCAGTACATAACCCAAGTTACCCACAAAACTCATGAGCGGCATAATAATACCGGAGATAAACTGGGCTTTCCAGCCAGATTCATACAATTCTTCATTGACCTTCTCAAATTGCTGTACGGATTGTTCTTCGCGTCCAAATGCTTTGACGACCTTGTGTCCCGTGTACATCTCTTCGACATGACCATTCAGTTCCCCAAGGGATTTCTGTTGACCCGCAAAGTGTTTTTGCGAACGAGATGCAACCAGCATGACAACAACTACACTGAGTGGCAACGTCAAAATCGTGATCAGCGTCATCCATGGACTAATCGTCAGCATCATGATAATTACGCCGACAATTGTGACGATGGACGTAATGAACTGTGCCAAACTTTGCTGAAGTGTATTACTGATATTGTCCACGTCATTCGTGGCACGGCTAAGTGTCTCCCCAGTTGTGCGGGAGTCAAAATATTTCAAAGGAAGACGTCCAACCTTCGCACTGATCTGCTCACGCATGTCATACACAACACGTTGGGCCACACCGGCCATCAGGTATTGCTGAACATACATAAATGCAGCACTGAACAGATAGAGTCCGCCAAGCAGGTATAATACTTTTATCAATGCAGGAAAATCAATTCCGGCTCCCTGTACACCCTGAAGGATGGCGATGGCGCCTTTACTGAGAATATCCGTTCCTTCGGCCATAATTTTTGGACTGATGATGCTGAATACGGTACTCAAAATGGCTGCAACCAGCACACCTAACAGACGAGAACTATGGGGCTGGAGATAACGAATCAAGCGACGCAGTGTGCCTTTAAAATCTTTTGCTTTCTCAGCGGGAGGTCGCATGCCCATTCCGGGACCTGGACCCGGCCCACCATGGGGACGAGGCGACTTGCGTTCTGTACGTTCACTCATGCGATCTCCTCCTCTGTCAGCTGGGAGGATACAATCTCGCGATACACTTCATTGTGCTCCAGCAGCTCTTTATGTGTTCCTGAACCGACAATTCGGCCCTCATCCATAACCAGAATGCGATCAGCATCCATTACTGTACTTACGCGTTGCGCAACAATTAGCACAGCAGCTTCTGTCGTTTCGGACTTCAGCGCAGCACGAAGTTTAGCATCCGTTTTGAAATCGAGAGCAGAGAAACTGTCATCAAAGATATAAACTTCCGGACGGCGAACAAGTGCGCGAGCGATGGACAGACGTTGCTTTTGTCCACCAGATACGTTGTTACCACCTTGAGCGATAAGGCTGTCATATCCCTCTTTCATCTCGGTAATGAAGTTCTCCGCCTGAGCCGTGCGGGCCGCATGAACAACTTCATCCATTGTGGCATCATCTTTCCCGTGACGAATATTCTCCGTAATCGTACCCGTAAAGAGGACTGCTTTTTGTGGTACAAAGCCAATTTTGGCACGCAGATCTTCCTGCCGAATTTCACGCACATCCGTACCATTTACCCGAACACTGCCTTCGGTCACATCATAAAATCGTGGAATAAGGCTGAGCAATGTCGATTTCCCAGAACCCGTACCACCGATAATGGCTGTTGTCTCACCTGAGCGAGCTGTGAAGGAGATATTGGACAAAGCTGGATTCTCTGCGCCCGGATAACGGAAAGTTACATTGTCAAACTCAATCATACCCTGCATGGATTTCATACCACGAGGCTGCTCGGGATTGCTAAGATCCGGCTGCATATCAAGCACTTCGTTGATCCGTTCTGCCGATGCTGAAGCCCTTGGAATCATAACAAAGATCATCGAAACCATAATCAGTGAGAACATGATCTGCATTGCATACTGGATGAAGGCAATCAATGCACCGATGTTCATATTACCAGTGTCGATCCGCATTCCACCAAAATAAAGGATGGCAATCATCGAAAAGTTCATAACCAGCATCATCACAGGCATGATGGTCGCCATGAGCACATTAACTTTGATCGATGAATCTCTCAGTTCTGTATTGGCCCCGTTAAAGCGCACTTTCTCATGCTCCCCACGGTTAAAGGAACGAACAACCCGAATCCCTGTTAACTGCTCACGTAGCACCAGGTTGAGTCGGTCCAGCTTTTTCTGAATGGTTTTGAACAAAGGTAAACCCTTGGCACCAATCAGCGCAATAGCTCCACCGAGTACCGGAAGCACGACCAGGAAAATCGTAGATAATTTGGCGTCCTGAGATACCGCCATGAAGATACCCCCGATACACATGAGCGGAGCCATAATCATCATGCGCAGCATCATTGTAAGTACATTCTGTACCTGCGTGATGTCATTCGTCGTACGCGTAATCAGTGAAGCAGTACCCATCTTATCGAACTCCTGGAGCGAGAAGTTCTCCACATGGCGGAATACTCTGCTACGCAGTTGTTTGGCAAATCCACCCGCTGTTCGAGATGAGAGATAACTGGCAACCACCGAACACGCTGTTCCGCCAATCGCGATGACCAACATCCATCCACCAATCTGCCAGATATACGGGATATCCCCTTTAATGATGCCATCATTCACAATATCTGCCATTAACGTAGGCAGGTACAATTCAGCAAGCGACTGAAACAGTACCAAAACCAGAATGAAAATAATCGGAATTCGGTATGGCTTCAACATGCTAAACAGTTTCATCATGGCTTATCATCTCCTCTTGTCGAATCATCCTTTTGCAAGGAAGTTAATGTATCAAAAAAGGTGTATACCTTTGTCAACAACTCAGCCAGCTGAGTACTGTCTTGCTCACCCAAATGCTCAACTAACTTATTGAATATTTCCATGCGTTCTTGGTGAGCAGCCCGAATAATTTCACGACCTGCCTCAGTAATCGTGATACGAACAGCACGACGATCCTCCGGGTCCATCGTCCGTTTGACCAGCCCCTCATCTTCAAGGCCACGAATAACAGGTGTAATGGTCGGTGACTTCACTCGTAGCAATGCGCTGATTTCCGAGACTTTCATCCCGGGATGATTGGATTCGATCGTGTCATTGAAATCAGGCGGATTGTCCTGCCAGTTCAATTGTTCTCCCGGATGCATCCCGTGGAGTAAACAACCCAGCACCATAATTTCATTGTGATTGCGCCCATGAGGTTTATGTTGCCTCCATTTGCCTTTATTAAACTGCATAATGGAGTACAAAAGCTTCTGAGCGACCGGATCTATACCAGTCATAATGGGTCCCTCCTTCTTTCTTTATCATTCCATAGACATCCAACATCATAGGACATCTATTAAATAGTAGTACAATTAAATAGATGAACAATTAATTAGGTGTACTAAGTATATTATCGCAAGAAGCAAATGTCAAACATCTAAAAATAAACAATATAAACCCATAACCAAGAGCCTATACGCGCTTGATTTTGGTTTTTGTCATTTTGCCGTCATTGGAGCTTGCTATACTTATTATGTGCAATCGCACGAATTCAACTTACAAAGAAACTCCCATTCCTTACTCCGATGGATGATGACCCGGGGGTAAGAAATGGGAGCATTATATATTACGATTGAAAATTAGAAACTAGAGAAACTTCATATTGCATAACTTGCATGATTAGGTGCGTTTGTTGCTCATTAAGACTGTGAAGCAGAGACTGTTTTTGGCACTGAAGCAAACGGGAAATACTCTTTTGCATTGTTGTAGGCGATGCCCTGTACGATCTGACCAAGCAGATCCATATCCTGCGGTGCCTCCCCTTGTTCGGCCCATTCACCAATTAGGTTGCAGACCAGACGACGGAAATACTCATGCCGGGTGTAGGACAGGAAGCTGCGTGAATCGGTCAACATGCCAACAAAACGGCTGAGCAGACCAACATTCGCCAAGGCTTTCATCTGAGCGAGCATGCCATCCTTCGTATCATTGAACCACCAGGCGGCACCAAGCTGGATTTTGCCCGGAATGCCCCCGCCCTGGAAGCTGCCGATGATCGCCGCGAGCACTTCGTTGTCCCTTGGATTCAGAGAATACAGAATCGTTTTGGGCAGTGCTTGTTGCTGCTCCAACGCGTCGAGCAATCCAATCATCGCTGCGGAAAGCGGCGTATCATTCACGGCATCGTAACCAGTATCCGGCCCAAGTTTGGCAAACATCCGTGTGTTGTTGTTACGGGCTGCATTAATGTGGAACTGCATCACCCAGCCCCGATCTGCATACAGTTTGCCAAGGAACGTCAGCGTTACCGTCTTGTACTTGTCCTCTTCCTCACGAGTTACCTTCTGACCCGCAAGTACCTTTGCAAAGATGGCAGCTGCTTCTTCGCGTGTAGCCACGCCGTAAGGAACATAATCAAGTGCATGGTCAGAGACTCTGCCGCCGACGGAATGGAAAAATTCCACACGTGACTCCAGCGCAGCAAGGAAGGATTCATAATCTGAAATGGCAGTGCCAGATGCCTGCGACAGCTTGCCCACCCATTCCACGAAGGTATCCCGGTTCAATTCCAAGCCTTTATCCGGGCGGAAAGAAGGTAATACCGCCGTATCAAAGCCTTCGATTTCCTGAATTTTCAGATGATACTCCAGAGAATCCGTTGGATCATCGGTTGTGCACACAACAGTGACATTGGATTTGGTAATCAGATCGCGTGCACCGAATCCGTCACTGTTCAGTTTGGCATTTACTTTTTCCCAGATGGCCGGTGCGCTTGTCTCATTCAATACTTCGTAGACGCCGAAATATCGCTGTAATTCCAGATGAGACCAGGCGTACAGTGGATTACCAATCATCATCGGTACCGTTTTGGCATAAGCCATGAAACGATCGTAATCGGTTACTCCCTCGCCGCCGGTCACATATTGCTCTTCAATTCCGTTTGCGCGCATGAGCCGCCACTTATAGTGATCACCGTATAACCAAGCCTCTGTAAGATTGCCAAAGGTTTTGTTCTCGTAGATCTCCTGAGGACTGAGGTGGCAATGATAATCAATAATCGGCATGTCTTTGGCATAATCCTCATATAACTTGATCGCCGTTTCATTGTGCAGCAAAAATTGTTCATCCAGAAAAGATTTCATTCGCCTCGCACGCTCCCTTTAGGTGAGTTTACGTTCATATGGGTTCACTTCCCATCTTTACGCTACACTGTTTATCATCAAAGTTCAATATAAAATGATAGCGTTATCAAAAAAGGTTGATTTAGGCATATATTCGGGAACAAGGTATACTGGATTTAACGCAAGGATGCTGATCTGAAGATCACACAAGGAGATGAAATGAATTGAAAATCACTTTTCTCGGCACAGGAGATATGTTCAGCATGGAGCAGCACCACAATAGTATGTTGGCCGAATTTGGAGGAACGCATCTGGTCATTGATTTCCCAGAATCAAATGCTAAAGCACTCAAGGAATATGGATTCGCCATGACCGATATCCACAATGTGTTCATTACCCATTTGCATGAAGATCATATTAATGGTGTACAGATGCTGGGTTATTACGCACAGATCGTAGGCGACCGCAAACCCCGTCTGTTCATCCACGAACAATTGGTAGAGCCACTCTGGAACATTCTATCCCCCGGCATGCGCTACACAACGGATGGTGAACGTACCATGAGCGATTACTACGATGTCATCCCCCTGCCAGATGGAGGCACATTCGAACTGGGCGGCGTGACGTTTGAGACGTTTCGGACGCAACATGTTCCCGGTATGGTCAGCAATGGGCTACTCGCCAAGCCTTACTTCTTTTACAGTGCAGACAGTACACTCGATCAGGAACGGGTGGAGCAGGTTGCCGCTGATGTGCAGCTGATTTTCCATGAATGTCATATGCACGATCTGGTGATCAAATCCCATACCTCATTGAAGGATCTGGAGCAGTTACCCGCGGAAGTGAGACAGAAAACCGTACTGATGCATTATCATGATGAGTACGCGGATGCGGACAAACGGGAACAGTTCAACCGCGCGCATGATCTACGGATGGTTGGTACGTTGGAATCATTTGAACTGGAGTAGGTAAAACCACAAACCCGAAAAGCCTGGAGCATTTTCAATGGAACGAAGTGAGTTCAATCGAATGTGGGATACGATGAATCAGTATTTTGAAAAGCAATAACCTTACTATCTCAAATAGATGAACCGGCAGCGTCTACTCAGATTCCTCATACGGAACTGGCGGATGCTGCCTTTCTATTAATCTAATCTCTCTCCAATGACTTCATATACTCAATCGTCCTTGGAGACGGCTCGGCCTGAACATGAAAATAATCTTCCGTTCGCTGATCATTTGGGCCATAGGAAATTTTGATATACATATCTGCATAACGCTGGAGGATATTGCTGTCGATCTCCGCCTTTGGTTTCAAGACATAACTTCTGCTCAGACTCAATCCAAGCGGTTCCTTGTCCGGCCCTAAACTAATTTCGTGTGTATTACTCACATTGGAATGAAGTATCTCTCCGGCATCTATTCGATTTATCATGTTGGGATCGAGGGTGAAGGTCTGAATGACATTAACCATGGGCACCCGAGCCTCATTCACCAAAATCTCATAAGTAATCCGATCAACTCCGGATTCATGACTCACATCCACCGTTGCTGTCAAATTATAATCATCAGGCGTATCCGCTGGCCCCTGGTTTGGTCCCAAACTGCAAGCCCCCAGACACACGGCTATTACACATAGGTACATGACCAACGGGAAGAAACGGTTCATCTCTCTTTTGGGACTCATGTCATCTCTCCTCTTCTCCAATCCTCTGCAAAGAATATCGCTTATTACGTTCTCTCATTTTGTTTTCTAACACTCCATATTTGGATTATTGTACCATGTATTAAGATGTGGAACCGAACTGTTCCTTTCTCATTTCATGTTTTTACTAGTAGCAGTGATTCGTTAGCTTAACTCAGTTAAGCTAACGAATCTGAGAGGCCTTATTCGGTTGAAATCCGAGTTACCAGTATTCTAACGAATCTCAGACGCGTTAATCTGGTGATGTTGCTCCAATTGGCGTTATTTCAATCGTTTTTGAGAGTAATAAGATTACTGAGATGCGTTAGAATTCCAATAACGCTAATTCAGTGCAAATAAGGCGTGCTGAGTTCGTTAGGATGGAGTTTTAGTTACACCTAGAAAAATGCAAAAAAAACACCTGAACACAGGCATGCATGCTCTCCTGTTCAGGTGATTCAACGATCTATATATACTGTTTTTATACGGTCGGTGTATCATTTCTTATCCTGCCTGGCACATGCCGTTACTCAGCGTCAGCGCAGTCCTCATTCTGTTCAGGAAGAGCCCATACCGAGACGCCTCCACCACATACATGGAAGGTGGCCCAGCCGTCTTTCTCAATGGTAATCTGATCATCACAGCTCTTCGTCAGATCCACCCAGACTTCACCAGCACGATGCTCTCCGATGAACATTCTCTTCTCACCGTCATCCCCGTTGGAGATGACCACTGCACAACCGGAACCTTCGATTTCCTCTACGCCACGACGTACCCAGCCAATCGTATTGGCGTGATCGAAGTAATCTTCCTGCTCTCCATACGCCTTGTTGCAACGGGCAGACAGCAGAATGTCCAAAATCTCTTTTTTGCCATCCACAGGTTCAGGTCCACCAATACCATAATAATCCCCGTAAAATACAACCGGATAACCATCGCGACGTAATAGCGTCAACGCATAAGCGCTCGGCTTAAACCAATCACCAATCCATGATTCCAACGCTTCATGAGGTTGGGAGTCATGGTTATCTACGAAGGTTACCGCATGGGTAGGATGTGTCTGCACCAAGGTATCATCAAAAATTTTGGAGAGATCAAAGTCTCTACCTGCAAGCGAAGCCTCATGCAACTTGTAGTGAAGAGACACGTCAAACAGGTCGATCTGATAGTCTACCGTATCGAGGAATTCACGACATGCATCCAGGTTTGAATTCCAGAACTCGCCTACGATGTAGAAATCCTGACCGCGTTTGCGGATCATCTCTGCTGCGAACTCCTTAATGAATTCGTGGTTGATATGCTTAATCGCATCCAGCCGGAACCCACCACACTGGAGGGTATCGATCAGCCATTTCCCCCAATCGATCATCTCGCGCCGAACATCCGGGTGGTTATAATCTATATTGGCGAACATCAGATAGTCATAGTTGCCAAACTCATCATCAACATTCTCATTCCATTTTTTATTCTCTCCTGCGATGCGGAATACACCTGTTCGTTCTCCCTTGGCATCAAAGTCCGTGCCGTTGAAGTGTTCAGAGTTCCATTTAAAAGAGGAGTATTGATCCCCGCGACCCGGGAATGTGAATTTGGTCCAGCCCTCAATCTCAAACGGCTCAGAAATTTCCTTCGTTCGATCATTGGGATCAACCTCAATCACTTTAAAAACTTCCGTCTCATCTGCTCCGGCCTTGTGATTCATGACCAGATCCACATAGACGGCGATTCCGTTTTTCTGACACTCGGCAATGGCCTCCACCAGTTCCTGCTTGGTGCCATATTTGGTCCGTACGGTACCCTTTTGATCAAATTCGCCCAGATCGTACAGATCATATACACCATAACCTGTATCTTCTGCTGACACCGCCTTGGTTACGGGTGGCACCCATACCGAGTCAATGCCTTTGGCTTTCAGTTCCGGGGCCATTTCAGCCAGTCGCTTCCAATGATCTCCGTCTGCAGCCAGGTGCCATTCAAAAAACTGCATCATGGTATGATTTCTCTTCATTATAACCGACCTCCTTGATTGCTTTCGAAGCGGACCGCGGAACGGATAGGGTAATCGCCGTTGTTCGTTCGTTGCTAACCAAGTTATAACCCTTTCACCCTACCCTTCAATCATATAAAGAAAAGAAATCTGAGAAAAATGTTAAACTTCTTGGTTCAGCATTTGCCTGATTCCATTGAAATTGCTGTGGAAATGCATCATATTCAAATTCGTTTATAGTCCCGCCACTCCTCTGGCAGCAGGGAACGATAAGGTTCCTGGATAAACCGATCGTCGACCAGCACCAACACACCCCTGTCTTCCTCCGTCCGAATCAGCCGTCCACCCGCCTGCAGCACCTTGTTCATACCCGGAAAGATATAGGCATAATTGAATCCGTTGCGTCCTGTCCGATCATAGTAATCACGTAATACGTTGTTCTCCAGACCAATCTGCGGCAGCCCTGCACCTACCACAACCACACCATTCAAGCGGTCTCCCGGCAGATCGACCCCCTCCGAGAATACGCCACCCATGACGGCAAATACCAAGCGTGTTCGTTCAGGATTCGGCTGAAATCCATCCAAAAACTGCTCCCGTTCCAGTTCGTTCATGCCCTGCTTCTGTATGACCGTATCCGCTTCATTCGGAAGCTGTGCATAGGTTTCATAGATCTCCCGCATATAAGGATAAGAAGGGAAGAACACCATTAGATTGCTGCGCGGCCATTCACTTACCAGCTGTTGCAGCATCTCCGCAATGGGGCGCCGGGATTGCTCCCGATCCTTATAACGCACGGATAAGGGCAGGAGTCTCACATCCAATTGTTCGCGCTGAAACGGCGATGGAATCTGCAACGTATAATCCTCTTCCTCTGCACCCAGCATATCCCGATAATAGCGAAGAGGTGACAATGTGGCCGAGAAATGAATGAGGGAGCGGAATCCTTTGGCCGTCTGACGAAGCAGTACCGAAGGATCGAGACAAAATAACTTCACTCTCACTTCACTTCGAACACACTCTGCATACGTAATAAAACGTTCATCATACAGCTTGGCAATACGCAGGAAATTCTGTGCCGTGAAGTAGGCATCCAACAGCAGCTGATCCGTCTCGGCATTCCCCGAGCCACCTTCAACAAGGCATTGCTCCGCGACCATGACAAAAGGCTCCAGTCGTTCAATCAGTTCCTCCGGTGCTTCCTGCTGGATGATCTTTCCTTCTTCTCCACCGTTTTTCCGAAGGGTAATCAGATACTTATCAATGGCCCCGGTGTAGTCAACAATGGCTTTGGCAGCAGGCACACCGCTGTCCAGCGACTGGAACTCTCTTTTCACATCCAGAAATACTGCCTTCTCCAGCTCAGCGGAAAACATCATTCGGCCACGATCGACCAGATTATGAGCCTCGTCCACCAATAACACCGTCTTGCGTTTCTGCTCCTCCAACATTCTTTTCAGAGAGATCCTCGGATCGAAAATATAGTTATAATCGCAGATCACCGCATCGGCTGCATACGCCGCATCCAGTGAAAACTCAAACGGGCACACCCGATGTTTGCGCGCATACTGCTCGATGACCGGACGTGTCATCAACGTCTCATGTTCCAGCATGTCCAGCACGGCCCCGTTAATACGGTCATAATATCCTTCACACATGCCGCATTGCCCCGTATCACAAGCTTCCTCTTCTTTAAAACATATCTTGTCCTTCGCGGTCAGACTGATCACATGCATCTTCAATCCTTCCGATTGCATCCGGGCAAAAGCTTCTTCCGCCGCCACCCGTGTCGTCGTCCTCGCGGTCAGATAGAACAATCGGCTTGCTTCGCCTTCGCCAATCGCTTTGACCGTGGGGAACAGTACGGACATCGTTTTACCAATGCCTGTTGGTGCTTTCGCCATCAGTCCCTGACCCTCACGGATTGTTTTGTAAACGGCTCCTGCCAGCTTTCGCTGTCCCTCCCTGTATTTGCGAAAAGGAAACGGCAGCTCTTTCACACTGATATCACGCTTTTCTTCATATGCAGCGATCATCTCTGCATATGGCGCATAACCGGCAATCACTTCTGCCGCAAACTGCTCCAGTTCCTGTCGTTCTGCCATTCGGCGAAACCGTCTTTCTTCATGGGTAACCGAATGCACATACGTCAACTGAACTTGCATACGTGGTTCGTCTTGCTGAACGGCGTACATGTAGGCATACATCATGGCCTGCGCCCAATGCACGGGAAGCCCCTCACCCAGATCATCCAGATTGCCCGCAGTTGATTTGATCTCATCCACCGTCAACTGACCCTCCAACCGGATCAGGCCATCACATCGTCCCTCCACCACATAGGTCAGATCCCCATGTTGAATCTCAGCTTCGAGCACAATCTCTTTTAAATCCTCTTCCGTGTACTCCTTCTGTACCCGCTGATGAATTCGAGTTCCCTCCTGCATCGAGGCATTGGTCCGGAACCCTGGACGTATGCTGCCACTGCGGTACACATACTCTACCAAAGGTCTAACCGATATCCGAATTGTTGTTGTCATACGATCACCCGTTCTGTTTGTAGTGATTATACTTTATCATGAAAAGACGTACTCAAACCAGTTGATCCGCCGATTGGACTCGCACAATCCCATATGCTATGTTGAGATAGAATGTACTTAATAAGGAGGCAGCTTCTATGTATATCTATTTGGTTCCTTCACCGATTCCGGATGCACTTGCTGCATACCCGCATCTGACTTTGCGAAGCGAAGAGCACGTGCGCCTGGCTATTGAATCCGCAGAACGCCTAATGAATATCGAGTCTGATGATAAAGTAGCCGCATATGAAGCTTTCGATGCTGCAGGCTCCTGGACTGGCGGTGGTTACGCTGTTCTCAACAATATCCCTGTCACAGAGGATGGTCGTAACGATTTCGAAGAACGGTTCAAGAGCCGTGCCCGCAAGGTAGAAGACGAGCCTGGCTTTGTCGGTATTCGTGTGCTTCGTCCTCTGAAGGATGACACATATGTCGTACTTACACTCTGGCAGTCGGAGGAACACTTCAAAGGCTGGCAGGAATCCCAAGCATATAGTCACGCTCACCGTAACCGCAGTACAAGCGAAGGCCTGACCGCACAGAAGCCTACCATGTTCCCCAGACCTTCTTACGTCACAACGTACACTATAGAATAACGAAATTGGGTCGCATCTGTCTTTTATCGCAGTAGCCCATGTTTTTTTCAAACCTCTTCCTGCATGGAAGAGGTTTTTTGCCGTCAATTGTAGAAGGCTCTCATTTTTGACACAGCCATGCTGAGATAGGATAATACTTGTTAAATGAAACTTCGGAAGGGAAGGCGGTACCTTGTCACGCAGTTCACTCACCCGATTTCTAAGCGGACCGTTTATATTCTTTACCATTATCATGATGATCAAAAGTTCACTGGCCTGGATTGTTATCTTTGATGACATCCCTGTCTGGAAACCACTGCTGACCGAATTGCCGCTCATCTGGATCGGCTTCTGTCTAATCGAGTGGTTTGCTGCCAAGCGGCGAATGTGGATATACCTTGCCATGAATTTGCTGCTCTCAGGGATTTTCTTTGCAGCCATCATGTACTACAAATACTATGGCGTAATCGTTAACTATCATGCGTTGGCACAGGTGAATCAGGTGACCTCGGTCAAGAGCAGCATGTTTTCTTTGCTTGACCCCTATTATTTGTTTATTTTTGCAGACGTTCTGATTATCGGGGGGATACTCATTCGTCGTCGGATCAAGCTCGGGAGTACAGAACGTCCGAACCGCATTCCGCTTGAACGACGTGCCAGAAGAAGGGTTGCCTCGGTCATACTGACCTTGTCCATGATCCTGTGCATGCTCAACATCTATCCCAATCGAGCCAGCATGAGTGAGCTTACACAAGCAGAACAGATGGGCATCCTCGGTTACGAGGCGTATACCATCCTGGATCGACCTGATAAACCTGTGCCCATCGCTCACATTGATCAGACTGACATCGACCAACTGAAACAAACGACCGAACTTCCTGCGATTGTGGAGAAGGGTGCCGCGAGCGGACGCAATGTGATTATGCTCCAGTTGGAATCGTTTCAGAACTTTCTGATTGGATTAGAGGTAGATGGACAGGAGATTACGCCTAATCTGAATCAATTGGCTAGACAGAGCCTGTATTTTCCGAACTTCTATCAGCAAGTGGGACAGGGAAATACATCAGATGCAGAATTTGTTGTGAACACATCGTTCTACACCCCGCCGAACGGGGCAGCAACAACTGTATATGCGGATAAAGCTCTGCCGAGTCTACCCAAGCTGATGTCAGCAAACGGATATCAGACAGCTACATTCCATACAAATGATGTTCGTTTCTGGAATCGGGATCAGTTATACAAGGCACTTGGATTCGACCAGTATTATGATATTAATTATTTCGGCACACAGGACTCTATCGCCTTTTCGGCCTCGGATGAAGTACTATATTCCAAAACACTGGATAAGCTGGAATCCCTGCAGTCTTCGGGTGATCCCTTCTATGCCCATATCATCTCCATGTCAGCCCACCACCCGTACACTTTGCCTAAAAACAAGGTGAAGCTGACGCTGCAAGAGCGTTACAAGGATACGTTGCCCGGTAATTATCTGATATCACAGCATTATGCGGATCAGGCGGTTGGACAGTTGATTGCTGGATTGAAAGAACGGGGATTATGGGAAAATAGCTTGTTTGTCTTGTACGGGGATCACCTGGGGCTTCCCATCTATTCACTGGATCGGGATGACAAAGTCCTTATGAAAGAGTTGTATGGTCGTGAATACACATCAGCAGATATGATTAATATTCCACTCATTATCTCGGCCCCGGGCGTTACCCCGGGTGTACAACTGGAACAGATCGGAGGCCAGGTGGACATTCTGCCAACGATTGCGGGGCTCACCGGTGTATCGCTGAAGGACCAATTACACTTCGGACAGGATTTGTTACACGAAGGTGGAAATCTGCTACCCGAACGTTATTACCTTCCTTCCGGGTCGGTACTAAACGATGCTTCTCTCTTCATACCGGCGAAAGGATACGGGGATGGGACGCATTATTCCCTAGCTGATGCGGGCAGACAAGATGCCAAGCAACAGCAGATGAATGTTCCTTCAGAAGAAATACTGAAGAATTCGGGAGATGGGGAATCTCCAGCATTCGCCACGCCCAATAACAGTGCGGTGCCCTCTTCACGGTTTATAACGAAGGAACAATATGATCGGGCATTGGATCTTGCACACTTGTCCAACAGTTATTTGAGCCAGCTCCCGGATCGAAAGGACGCGAACTGATTTTATTTTTCTAATATTCTAAAAAGAGCTTCATAGTGAATCACCAAGTACTGAAGTTTCTTCAAGATTACACATCTATAACGTACATGATCAATCCTGCAAGGATGAACATGTACGTTATTTGAATTACACACAATCGGCATTCAACCCTTTTCCATTTCAGAAGGCTACAAGAGCTGATGGATCAATATTCTTTAAAATATTTCAGTAGTTCCGATTGGAAACTTTCAGCAGTAAAACTACGCTCTCGATTTTTATGAACAATCAGACCATGCGTAAAGCTTATTTTAGAAGTAAAAAGAAGAATTTTTAATCTACCCATCTTTAGTTCGTTTTTGATCGCTATTTTAGGGACCAAGGCAAAACCTTTTCCACAGCATACAAGTTCCTTGATCATCTCAAGACTTGAAAGCTCTAACGCATCCTTAACCACAATCCCTTCATTCTTTAGAACATCTACAGCAGTCGTATGATACAAACAAGATGTGCCGTTACTGATAAACACCTCGTCATTTAAAATCTGCGCCCCTACACTTTCCACTTTCCGAACCAAATCCTCAGATGCAACAAAAACAATAGTCTCTTCCATAATCGGATAAAAGAGAATGTCATGTCGCTCAGGGTTTTGAGGAACAATGCCAAAATCCAGGGCATAATCCAGCACACTTTTTAGAATATCTTGATGCGCCCCTTGTTCAACACGTAAATTTACGCTTGGAAAGTTTCTCGTATATTCCTGTACAAATGGAAGCATGCGTGTAAGAAAAAAGGATTCCTGTAGTCTAATATTTATTGTTCCGCACGGCTCATTCATATCATTCATACTTTCTTTAAGGGATTCACTTAAGTGGACATACTGATAAGCATATTTGGAAAATACTTTTCCAGCTTCCGTAGGTTCCACCCCTCGTGGAAATCGATGAAACAACTTCTGTCCGCAGATCTTCTCCAGCTGTTGAATATGAGTTGTTACTGTGGACTGGACATAACCTAAGCGCTCCCCAGCTCGGCTGAAACTCTTCTCTTCAAGCAAAGCAATAAATGCCTGAAAAAAACGACCCTCTAAGGAATTTATCATATCTTTCACCCTTTTGTATTTCGATTTAAAATAGCTAGTATTCAATCTATTCATTATTCAAATAAATATATTAATTATACAATAAAAACACGTCATCACCAGTTGTACAAGTAAGTAACAGAAATAATATTGGACTTCTTAATGAACCAGAAGGAGATGTAAAAAAATGAAGATTAGTTATCAGCATCAGAAAGTTGGAGATGTCGAAGTTTTTTACCGTGAAGCCGGGCCTAAGGATGGCCCAGTTATTTTACTATTACACGGGTTTCCATCCTCTAGTCATATGTTTCGCGACCTTATTCCCAAACTGGCAGAACAATACCGTGTCATTGCCCCTGATCTTGCTGGGTTTGGTCGCACAACAACTCCACCGCGTAGTCAGTTTGACTTCACATTTGACGGCCTGTTTCGAGTTATTGAAGGTTTCACTGAAGCATTAGCTCTTAAGAAATATGTAATGTATGTGTTTGATTATGGGGCACCTGTCGGTTATCGCTTGGCAGTGGCTCACCCGGAACAAGTTCAAGCCATTATTAGTCAGAATGGCAACGCATATGTCGAAGGGTTTAGTGACGCATGGGGACCTTGGGAGATGTATTGGCACTCTCCAACACCTGAAAATCGTGAAGCATGTCGTGATTCCTTAACCCCCGAAACTATCCGTAACTTTCAGTATCTTCATGGAACTGATGCTAGCCTCGTTTCACCAGACGGATATTCACTGGATATTGCCTACATGTCACGCCCGGAAGCTGAAGAAATCCAACTGGATTTAATCCTCGATTATAGAACAAACGTGGATCTTTATCCTGAATTTCAGGCTTATTTCCGCAATTATCAACCTCCTCTTCTAGCTGTATGGGGTAAAAATGATCCTGCTTTTCTTCCTGCTGGAGCTTTAGCTTATAAGCGTGATATCCCATTTGCAGAAGTGCATTTACTTGATACTGGGCATTTTGCTCTCGAAACACATGTGACAGAGATCCATGAGCTCATTCATCACTTCTTAAAGAAAATATTTTAAAACCAACTTACATTGGCTCAATCTCAACCTCGAACTAAATAGAAAAAGCCCGTAGAAAGCAGGTCCAATAATGGCCTGTTCTACGGGCTTTTTGCATCTGTCATCATTCTTCAAGGTACTTGCAACGCCACTATGATCTAATGTTCTATCCCGTCCAGTTTACAACGGCAGTAGCGCAACCGACTTGCGAGCAGTCAATTGCTCTACCATGGCAAGCCATTCTTGTGGTTTGTTAGGAAGCACTGCATAATATCGATTCAGGAAATCAGCCACTAGGCTTGCTGGCAGTTCACCAAGCGACTCATCACCTGGCATGAAGCACAGGTCCAAGCCGCCAACTGCTTCACCGTCCCCTTGCCAGGATGGATGAACATACGGGAAGTCCAAACGCTGATATCCCAGATGGGACAGCACTTCGCGACGCACATACGGGTCCATTGGCTTAATGCCGCCAAACTCGTGATCCTGACTCAGATAAGGGTTATAGATTTCGGCAAACATGCCGAACAATTCTTTCCCGTTTGCTGCAGCCAGCTTTTGCAGATCACGCTTGCGGTGATTCGCCAGGAAACTGCCGATCCCCAGACCTTCACGCCCAATAATCGTAAAGTCCGTCATGGCTACGTTCCAGTCCTCGTAATAACGGTACTCCGTCGCTCCAACAACCTGTCCCTCATGCACAGCCACGAACACCCGAATACCCGGATCTTCCAGCGGTTCTTCCCACAGGGGGAAGTCCAGCACTTCTTCCCGCGGGAAAATCTCCTGCATCAGCTTGTGCATTTGTGCAAACAATGGATCTTTAATAGATGTAATACGCGTGAATTCCATGGATAAATACCCCCTCGATTGATGATGTATTTCATTTGATTTTATTTTTATTTGAACGGATTCCGCCACTCCATCAGGGCAGCATAATTACAGGACTCCTCATCGTCCAGATAGTCTGCGGTCACACCAACCGGCATGCGGCCACAGCGAAGCAGGAACGAGATCACCGGGTCACGCCTCTCTCCCACTGCTACCTGATCCAGATATTCCTGCGCAGATAGTTGGTCTGCAACCAAATGATAACCGGGCATTCTACCAGCACCTAGTAACCGATCCATCCCCTGAGCGATGACAAGGTGGTACATCGCCTGCATCATAAGCTGAGCCAGTCCCCATTTGCGGTACTTTGGACGAACACAGAGATCAACAATATACAGCGTGTTGCCAGCTGGCTGGTGGTTACGAATATAACCGTCATCCGTTACTTCAGCCCAGGTATGACTTGCTGGATGTGCAGGGTCCCACTGCATCCGTAGCGAGGTCATTGAGCCAGCCAATTCTCCATCGACTTCAATACAGATGGCACCCTCCGGGTAATGCTGTACATGACTGGTGAGCTGCTCGTGACTCCAGAGCAGTTCTTCCGGATAAGGAGGAGGGAAACTCTCCGCCTGAATGCGAATGAGTTCCTCAAAGTCGGATGCAACATAATTGCGAACGACTACTTTTACCCTTTTGCCACTTCGCTCCGGGTCGGTGATCAGCATTTCTTTGGTATACATGTTGCCGGGTCACCCCTTTCCACTGACAAAATGAATTCCCTACTCTGTTTCGTTCGGTTTTAAGAGCAACTCGCTACTCCCAATCGGTATACAGATCAGTACGGCGGTCACGCCAGGTCGTTACCGATCCACGTTCGCGCACCTCATACAACAAGTCCAGATCCAGATCGGCGGTCACGATCATATCGTTGTTAATCTCACCCTCGGCCAGAATGCCACGTGGCGGGAACGGAATATCATTTGGCGTGATGATCGCAGCCTGTCCATAGTTGGCCCGCATGAAGTCAACGGTCGGCAGATTACCCACTGTTCCGGTTAACACAACATACACCTGATTCTCCACCGCGCGGGCATGACTCGTATAACGCACACGGTAGAATCCATGACGATCGTCCGTGCAGGAAGGACAGAAAATTACGTCTGCGCCTTTGGCTTTGGCCATCCGCACAATTTCAGGGAATTCAATATCGTAACAGGTCAGCATGGCAATACGGCCTTTGTCCGTGTCGAACACCTCAAGTCCCTCTCCGGGAGCCATGTTCCATTCCTGGACTTCGGTTGGTGTAATGTGAATCTTGTCCTGACGCGCGATGCGACCATCTGGGTAGAACATGTGGGCTGTATTATATAACTTCCCTTCACGGCGAATGACGTGGGTTCCCCCGATGACGTGCATGTCGTACTTGGCAGCAAGTGACGTGAACAGTTGTTCATATTGCTCCGTAAAGTTTGGCAGATCCTCAATCGTCAGTGCATTGCCTTGTTTGTTCCCAATGGACATTAATTGCGTTGTGAAAAATTCCGGGAACAGCACAAATTCGGTTCCGTATTCACTCGCTGTCCGTATGTAATGCTCAGCCTGAGCGGCGAACTGCTCAAACGAGCTGATTGTTTGTAGCTGGTATTGTACAGCGGATACCCGCAATTTCATGTTCGTACACCTCCATCATGATTATGCTTCCATTGTAACAACGATCCGGGGTCAACAAAAGAGTATTTACACCGGGCACTACAATGACAGAGCAACCTTCCGATCGCTTCCCTTACTCACCTAGCATCGACTGTGTGAATCCGATCCACTCTCTCGTGGCAAAAGACAGATAGCGGTCCTTCCGCCAGATCATGCCGAGCTGCCATGGAATCACCGGTTCCACCACGGGTATAATGCGCACGCGCATGTGGTCTACCTCACGACAGATCGTCTCCGGTAGCAAGGCTACTCCCAGATTGGCGGCAACCATCGCGCTGAGCAGATCCCACTGGGAGCTCTCATATACCACACGGGGCTGGAACCCAGCATGCTGACAGGCCACAATAATCCGGTCATGCAATGCAAAATCCTCCCGAAACAGCACAAAGGCGTCGTTTTCCAGTTCATGCAGGGCAACCGACTCTTTCCCTGCAAGCGGATGTGAAGGGTGTACGAGCAGGTTCAGCTTCTCTTTCACAAACACAAAATGATCCAACAGTTCATCCACGGTTGGCAGTACGGCAACGCCAATATCCAGTGCACCACTGATCACATCGGCCTCCACTTTTTTGGCACCATCCTCAAACAGCTGAATGGTCACCTGCGGGTAGGCTTTGTGAAATTCACCAATGATCATGGGGAAAAAGCTTGATCCTACCATTGGCGGCAAGCCGATCCGCAGATGGCCTTTCTTCAAATTCATCAGGTCGTCCAATTCGGACGACAGACTGCGGAATGATTTTTCAATCTCAAGTGCCTGCCGAAAAAACACATGACCTGCATCGGTTAGTTCAACTTTCTTCCCATAACGGTCCAGTAAAGTGATACCCAATTCCTCTTCAAGACTCTTGACCGTCTTGCTGATCGTAGGCTGGGTGATATACAGAACTTCGGCGGCTTTTGTGAAGCTCTGCTGCCGGGCAACTTCCAGAAAATATTGCAAATGACGGATATCCATCGGTTGATTCCCACCTCTCATAGATAAATGGAATAGTAAACATTCTTAATATGCATTTTACTCATGAAAGAATGCCATGTAAAATTTGTGATATCAAATGAATCATTTTCATTTTCATAATAACTTAAACGATTACGTTGATTATACAAGGAGGGATTGAAGTGAAAAAATGGGGCCTTGGTATTGCACAAGTTGCGCTCTTAATGGTTTTTTCACTGCTCATGGACCTGCTGGCCCGTACTCTCCATCTTCCTGTACCCGGTTCAATACTCGGTATGGTCGTGTTATTCATTCTGCTTCAGACTCGTGTCGTGAAGCTGCGCTGGATTGAAGTTGGAGCTGCCTGGTTGCTCGGTGAACTATTGTTATTTTTTATCCCGTCAGCCGTTGGCATTATGAACTATATGCCCATGTTGGAGCATGACGGATTGCAGATTTTATTCATCGTACTACTTAGTACTTTCCTGGTCATGTCCTGCACAGGCCTGGTTGCTACACGAATCGCGAAACGAAAGGAGCGTCACACCGGATGATTGGATTTCTCTGCCTGCTGTTAACCGTCGGTATCTATGGGGTCGCCAAACGAATGTATCGTAATCTGCCAAAAGTATATCTGTCTCCACTGCTCATTACGCCGCTGCTTGTTGTTGGCATATTGCTTGCAACAGGAACGGATTATGCCACGTATAGCAGTGGCGGCAAATGGCTGAGTCTGCTTCTTCAACCGGCCACCGTGGCTTTTGCCGTACCGCTCTATACCTTTTTCCATGTACTCAAAAAACATATTTCCGAGATTGTCTTCAGTGTCATGACCGGCTCGGTCGTTGCAGTACTCTCTTCTGCCCTGCTCGCCAAATGGTTGCGCCTGGATTCCGGTCTCATTCATAGTCTGATCCCAAGATCGATTACAACCCCAATTGCCATGAACGTATCCGCCACAATCGGTGGCATACCCGCAGTGACAGCTGTTTTTGTTATTATGACCGGTTTGCTAGGGGTGATTATGGGACCTTCGATTGTCAAAATGCTGCGCATCGATGGGGAGATTGCACGAGGCACACTGTTTGGAACCGGTGCCCATGGCACAGGGACATCCAAGGCGTTTGAACTGAGTTCCCTGACCGGTACCATCTCCAGCATCTCCATGGTGCTCGCTGCATTGTTCACTTTAGCCGTTGCACCCGTGCTTTCCAAACTTATTTTTCCATAATAGATGGCATTATCCCACTTTTTTGAAATATTATTGTTGTATTAAAGCCCTTTCTTCCTTACAATAAGGACAGGTTTTTAATTGTGAATATTGCGGGGGAGATGCGATGAAAAGAACCGGAATGAAGAGATCTCTGGACCGTCTTGGACGAATTGTCCTTCCCAAAGAAATGCGGGATACGATGGAAATCCATATCGGCGATCCGCTTGAGTTTTTCATTGAAGGGAAAGAGTTGATTTTAAGAAAGTACAAATCAACATTATGTATTTTTTGCGGTGATGTAGATACGGAAATGTATTTCAAAGAACAATTCATCTGCCGGACTTGTGCAATTCAATTAAAACACCCGGATGACTCTCCCGACTGGTTCGTACCTCAGAACAAACAGGCTCCTGCACCCGTGGAGCGTCCTGCTTCCAAATCCGCCCCAGTCTCATCTCCCGCTAGGGAAGAAGGGACCACAGCTGACAACCAAGAATACCCGGACCTGCGGCCAAAGACGGCACGCATGCTGCAACAGATGAAAGAAATTGTTGAACAGAATCCCGGTTTGGCTCAACAGCAAATTGCGGAAAAGCTTGGCATCAGCCAAGGACGCGTCTCTCAATTAAAAAAGTTACTATAATCAAAATGGCATTTGATCATTTATAGTCAGAAGACCTTCCGATCAGGAAGTCCCGCTGCAAGAGAACCCGTTGTTTTTCGTGGGTTCTTCTTTTTTTTATATTCATATTGTAATGGAAAGGAGTTCTATGGATAAAATTCTGTATTTATCACAATTCGACCTCATGTCCTCCTTATCCGAGGCAGACCTGATTGAAATGGATGAGATGACTTCTATTACGACCATACCCAAAAACAGACATATCCAGACACCCGATACGTTTACAGAAGGTTTCTATTTTGTAAAACAGGGAAAGGTTCGTTTATATACATTAAATCCGGAGGGCAAGCAGTTCACTCTCGATATTTTGACGGAAGGTAACGTGTTTGGAGAAATGAACGGAATCTCACTCGGAACACGTGCCGTTTATATCGAAACGATGGAGGAGTGTGATATTTGCCTGATGAACAAACAACGCTTTGAACAGTTTCTGATTGAACATCCGGAATTTATGATGAGACTGATGAACGTACTAAGCGAGCGGATCAAACGAATGAGCGAGTTGACACAGACGCTCGCACTCGGAAACCTGCATGAAAAGGTGATACATAATCTCTTCCGGCTGGCTGAACAGATGGGATGGATCGAAGAAGATGAGTACTGCCGGATTCAACTCGGGCTTACCCATCAGGAGATTGCCTGGATGGCAGGAGCCACACGGGAATCGGTTACGATTGTCATGCAAGAGTTAGCAAGAGCCGGCCGTATTCGTACCGGATTCAAATCAGTCTCCCTTCATCGTGACGAAATCGCTAACCTCCGGAAAATCACTGCCCACTTGTAAGATGCCTTACATCCCTGTTCTCCAGCAAGTTGTATTGTATAACGCATGATGTTATACAACCAAGGAGGAGTATACCGTTGGATGCTAAGCCAGATCTATTTATCCCTGAAGACATTTTTCTTCGCAAAGGTGCCCGTAAAGCAACGGAAATCCCTGAGCATATCCGCAATTGGCTGCAAGCAGGACATATCGAATCGGTCAATCTGACCGAATGGCTGGCTGTAGATCATGTTTCTCTTTTTCAGAAGGTTACCCATGAATGGGGAATGGATGCCGAAGCCAGAGCAATTACAGAGCAGTTAACACAGATGGATGAGCAGCGGATCATGAAAATCATCCCGGCCATAGCCACTGTATGGCTTGATCTGTTGAAACGTCCATCAGTCAATCAACAAACGAATCTCTTTTGTTCCATTGCAGAGCATCGTTCAGACAGTGTTCGCTGCTGGGCGGCTTATATCATTGGGCTGGATTCCGGTCTGAACCTGACTGAAAAGTTGGAGCATATTCGGCCCTTTGCAGCAGATCATCACTTTGGTGTAAGAGAAATCGCCTGGATGGCTGTACGGGAGTCCATCTCTGCCGAATTATCCTTAGCCTTGCAGCAGTTAATCCCATGGAGCGTTGACCCTGATCCACTGATCCGTCGCTTTGCCATAGAATCAATCAGACCTCGTGGCGTCTGGGCCAAGCATATTCAGGAGTTAAAAGAAAATCCGGCCTTGGCCCTTCCCTTGCTTGACGCGGTGAAATCCGATGCCCATAAGTATGTGCAGGATTCGGTAAGTAACTGGCTGAACGACGCCAGCAAGACCAATCCAGAGTGGGTGCGGCAGGTCTGTGCCACTTGGACTCAGCAGTCGGATACCCAACATACACAGCGAATCGTTACACGTGCCACGCGAAGTCTTACATAAAAAAAAGATGACCACCGCTCACTGGCAGTGGTCATCTTCTGCATAGCATCCGCGTTTACATTCCTTTTGACAGGAATACCTTTTCCTCAGTAAATAGCCCAATAAGGTTCCCTCTTATCTTTAACTTACGCCTGAACTGCGTCCATCTGGCCTTCTTCTTCCGCTTCCAATCTGCGCATGCCTACCACCAGAACAATGATGTTAGCTACCAACAACACAGCCGGGAACGGAACAGCAGCGTATTGTGCATAGATCAGATGACTTCCCACGGCCCCAATCAGAATGAAGGTCAGTATGCCAGAAGCCAGGATGCGAGTCCGTGGAATCAGCAGTCCTACAGCACTAAGCAACTCCGTAGCGCCCAGCAGATACATCGTCCATGTCGGATAAGAGAAACTTTCGAATGTCTGAATCATCATGTCTGCCCCACTAATCTTGTTAAATCCCGTCATGACGAAAACACCTGCTAACACAACCAGAAAAACGTAACCCAAAATCTTGTTCATATGTAGATCCTCCTATAACAAATTATATGTTCCTACTATGTAATGATTATTTTTGCTGCACATTGTAAAAAAAGAATCTATGTGAAAGTTCCCAAAGGTCACTCTGTTTTCAAGCGTTCAGCCCAGTTCAATTTTCAGAATAGTACGCGTTCATATTATACGTATTATTTATCACCAACTTACTTTTGTGAAGTTAGTATATAATAATAATATAATTTCTTCAAGTAATTTTTTGCTGTATGATGTATAATACATACAAAAGGTATGTTACAGTATATTTTGTAGTAACCCTCATTTACTTGGATGTCCTATATTCTTAAAGCGGCAGAAATCATGTCCTTTCATATACAACTTTGAAGAAAATCATTATGAATCGAGGTGAACACGTTGAAGCTGAAAAAAGTAAAATCACCAAGTCCCTGTATGATCACTCAAGCCATAGACATCATAGGCAAGAAGTGGGTACTGTTAATCATGTACCAACTGTTGTCCGGACCCAAGCGGTTTACGGAACTTGAAGCAGAGATGGCGATCAGTGGACGACTTTTATCGGAGAGATTGAAGGAAATGGAGACGGAAGGTATCGTAACCCGACACATGTTTCCCGAGATACCTCCCCGTGTAGAGTATGAATTGACACCGAAAGGCAGAGCCATTGAACCTGTCATTGATCAGATCTACAGTTGGTCATCCGACTGGTTGAAACAGCAGAAATCCGATTAGTTGAATTGCTGCTCAATAATCTCTACTCAACACAAATACGCCTGAATCAGGCTGATCTGCGGATCATTCCCTGATTCAGGCGTATTTGTATTCCATTCAAATTTTATTAATGAGAGAGATGTTTTGAAGGCTGAAGCTGTACCGGCAGACCGGAATCTGCCGATGCCAAGGCCGCCGTCGTGATCTCCTGTGTACGGCAGGCATCCGCATAATCGGACAGAATTCGTGAACGGTCTCCCGTACGCAGGGCGTGAATGAACGCTTCATTCTCACGCTCGTATGGGTTATGTCCTGCCGGAATCTCCAGACCTGCCATCGCATGTTTTGCGGCACTTGGCAGAAGCAAACGTTCTGGCGTCCAATCCCACACACCTGCATCCGTGTAGAACTGGAGTCCTGCGCCGCCCTCTCCGTCTGGCAACAGACATGTATTGGCGATACTGGCAATCGCTCCACTTTCCAGCTTAAGCGTCACATTTGCCACATCGGCTACGGTCACATGTTCATGCTTCTCATGCATGCTTCGCTGAGCTGCTACAGCATATACCTCCGTAACTTCTCCTGCACAATACCGAAGCAAGTCTACAATATGTGTAGTCTGCTCTACGAATTGTCCTCCTGAACCGTCCTGACGCCGCCACCAGGCGACCCCTGGCATTCCGCCCATCCAGCGGCCAAGAGCCATGCCGACCGTCTGTTCTTTCATCGATTGCTGCAGGACCTGCGCGGCCTCCTGATAACGGAAATGGTATCCTACAGAGGTTAACAATCCGCTCTTTTGCACCTGATCCAATACCTGACGCGGAACATCCATTCCGGTGCTCAACGGTTTCTCCACCAGGAATGGAATACCGCGGCGGATTAATTCGGACTCAATCGATCCGTGAGACATCGGAGGCACACAGATATACACCGCATCCAGCTTCTCACCATCCAGCATATGTTCAAGTTCCCCGTAACCAACAGCATCATAAACGGAGGCCATAGCCTCTGCCTTTTCGAGCGATGTTCCACAGACACTCGCAACACGAACACCTTCCATCCGTGCGAGAATATCCGCGTGTACCTTACTGAACCAGCCTGTTCCAATGATTCCGATCTGTAATGTCATGGATGTAATCCCCTCTCTATGTTACACGCTTACATGTTCCATTCGACTCTCGATCTTGAAATCCTGCCTCAGATTTTGCCGGATGCTTCCAGCAACAGCTGATCCAGTTCCTGTGTATGTTTAACCACTTCCTCTTCCGACCAGTCCAAACGACCTGCCATATACGAGATAACTGCTGCTTTATAGCGACGAACTTCATCAATACGGAAGAATAAATCACCTGTTCTTCGTACCAAAAAGTCAGATGGGGTTACAGCCATCTCTTCATCAATCGCGTAATGTAGCATAAGCAATAGCTCCTGTGGCATGCCATGAAGCTCGGACTTGGTGCGTGGATCGGGCATTCGCTCATACAGTGCCTCCACATTGGAACCATACGTGCGAACCAGCCGCTCCGCAGCAGGTCGGGCAAGCCCGAGGGCAACACCGTCCTTGATCTTGCGCTCCGCATACGATACAAATCCAGCCGATCCCCCTACATCACCGCCGGAGATGGGCATCTTCTTCGTTACACAAGGGCCTATGGAAAGCCCACTCTCCTGCTCCATCTGGCGTGCGACCAGATCAACAACCATCTCGGCCATTTTACGGTATCCGGTTAACTTGCCCCCGGCAATCGTAATCAGATTGGATTCGGATACCCAGACTTCATCTTTACGTGATATTTCGGAAGGATTCTTGCCTTCCTCATGAATTAGTGGACGTACACCCGCCCATCCGGATTCCACGTCCCCGGTACCAATGTGTACATCTGGAAACATGCCATTAACTGCATCAATCACATAATCGCGATCCGAATCGGAAATTTGCGGGTGTGCAGGATCATCCTGATATACAGTGTCGGTTGTTCCTACATAGGTTTTGCCATCACGTGGGACAGCAAATACCATTCGACCATCTGGTGTATCAAAATAGACGGCCTGTCTTAATGGGAATCGTTCACCATCAAAGACCAAATGAATACCTTTGGTCATCTGCAGCGTTTTCCCCTGGCGCGAACCGTCCAATTCCCGCAGACCGTCCACCCATGGACCGGAAGCGTTGATCACCTTGCTTGCTTTTAGCGTATATATCTGCCCATCGATCTGATCCATAGCTTCAATACCTGTAATCTTGCCATTCTCCTTCAGGAACGCTTTCGCCTTGACGTAGTTCACGGCCTGCGCCCCACGTTTGACAGCTTCTTTCATAACTTCAATGGTGAGCCTGGCATCGTCAGTCCGGTACTCCACATAGAGTCCACCACCCAACAACCCCTGTTTGCGTAATAAAGGTTCACTATCTGACACCGCTCCAGCACTCAACATTTGGCGTCGTTCACTGCGCTTCACCCCGGCGAGCCGATCATACACCATCAGTCCAATGGATGTGCTGAAGCGGCCGAACGTGCCTGCCGTATAGATCGGTAACAACATCGGTTCCGGTGTGGTCACATGTGGCCCATTTTCATAAACAACAGCCCGCTCCCGTCCTACCTCAGCAACCATCTTCACTTCATATTGCTTCAAATATCGCAATCCACCATGGACAAGTTTGGTCGATCGACTGGATGTACCTGCTGCAAAATCCTGCATTTCGACAAGCGCCGTCTTCAATCCACGCGAAGCCGCATCCAGTGCAATCCCTGCGCCTGTAATCCCACCACCAATAATTAATACGTCAAAATGTGCATTCGCCATGCTTTGCAAATATTCGGTCCGGTGTGCTGACGAGAACGTTTCTGTCATTCTTGAACCTCCTATTGATTTTCTCAATTTTTCCGTAAAAAAACAAAAAAAGGACCACGTCATTCGCTCAGCAATTGCTGAGCGGCACGTGGTCCCTCCCGATCTCCAGACATCATTTTTTAACTTGTGCCTTTATCCTATCACAGATTTTTGACGGCGTGAAGTCCTGAAATGACACATTATTCAAAAAAAATTCAAAAAGTTGTTCTGCCAAAGGATGGAATTTCAAATGAATCCACTAACCTTGTATTTTTCCTTATAGTGGGTATATATTTTGTCTCCTACAGGAAGAATAACCCTGTAAATCATGCATCATTTTCCACCAGTAAATATCATTTATAACATATGTTTAGTTAAAAAGTACAAATACCCACACCAAGAAATATTCATTTCATTTCTTTTATTTAAAATCCATTGCTGCGTTCACTGCACGCTTCCAGCCTGTATACAGTTCTGTCCGTTGTTCCTCAGCCATAACAGGCTGGAAGACACGCTCCGTATTTTCATGATCCGTCAATTCATCCGCACTCGTCCAATATCCAACCGCCAATCCTGCCAGATAAGCCGCACCCAATGCAGTCGTTTCATTCACCGTTGGGCGTTCGACAGGAATGCCCAGAATATCACTCTGGAACTGCATGAGAAAATCATTGGCCGCCGCTCCTCCATCCACACGCAGAGCATGCACGGGAATACCCGAGTCGGATTCCATTGCCTCCAGTACATCTTTGGTCTGATACGCCAACGCCTCAAGCGTAGCACGGATAAAGTGTTCCTTTGTCGTGCCTCGTGTCAGGCCAAACACCGCACCCTTAACCTCACTATCCCAATACGGACTGCCCAGTCCCACAAATGCAGGTACCATATAAACGCCGTCTGTCGAAGGCACACGTGAGGCGTAATCCTCACTATCTTTTGAAGAGCGAAGCATTCTTAATCCATCACGCAGCCACTGAACCGCTGAACCCGCAACAAAAATGCTGCCTTCGAGCGCATATTCAACCTTGCCATTCATCCCCCAGGCAATCGTTGTAATCAGTCCGTGATTGGATTGTACCGGGTTCTCTCCCGTGTTCATAAGCATGAAACAACCGGTACCATATGTATTTTTCATACTACCCTTGGTGTAACAGCCCTGACCAAACATCGCTGCCTGTTGATCTCCTGCCGCTCCCGCAATCGGAATCCGATGACCGAAGAAATGATAGTCTGTTGTGTGTGCATACACCTCGGACGAACCCCGTACCTCTGGCAACATGGCCTTAGGAATGTCGAGGATATCCAACAATTCGTCATCCCATTGCAGATCATAGATGTTATAGATCAGAGTACGTGAGGCATTGGATATATCCGTGACATGTGTACCCCCGCTCAGTTTCCAGATCAGCCAGCTATCAATCGTGCCAAACAGCAGTTCACCCTTCTCTGCCCGCTCCCGGGCACCAGGGACATGATCCAGAATCCACTTCACCTTTGTTCCCGAGAAGTAGGGATCGATCAGTAATCCTGTTTTACGGCGGAAAAGGTCCCCGAGACCCTGTGTCTTCAGTTCTTCACAGATATCCGCGGTCTGTCTGGATTGCCATACCACTGCATTATAGATGGGTCTGCCTGTTTCTTTGTCCCATACCACAACGGTCTCACGTTGATTCGTAATTCCAATTCCGGCAATCTGAACAGGTTTGATTCCGCTCTCTGCCAGACATGAAGCCATCACGGCAAGAATGGAACTCCAGATTTCGTTGGCATTCTGCTCTACCCAGCCCGGTTTGGGGAAATATTGAGGGAATTCCTGCTGTGCAATGTGCACAATCTCCCCGCCACGGTTAAATAGAATAGCTCGGGAGCTTGTTGTTCCCTGATCCAGAGCCAATATATATTTTTCCATACAGCCAACCTCCTGTTGTGGGTTCTTTTTAAGGTGTAAGCGATTTCTCGAAGTGTCGGATCAGATCTGCGTTGGATGTGGTCACTGCCGTAGCCCCGACGCCAAGCGCAAGTTCAACCTCTTCCGGTGAACGGATCAATCCCCCTGCAATAATGGGTATCCCTGTACGCGCAGATACTTCCGCAATAATATGCGGAATGACGCCAGGTAATACTTCAATATAATCCGGTTGGGTTTTGGCCAGCAGCAGATAACTTTTCTCCAGTGCATGGGTATCGAGCAGAAAAATACGTTGAATCGCTGTAATGCCTTTCTGCTTTGCCTTCTGAATGACACTCGCTCGCGTAGAGATCAGTCCTGCCGGGCGAATATGCTGACACAGATACTCTGCCGCATACTCATCATTCTTCAATCCTTGGACCAAATCTGCATGCAAAAGTATCTTTTTATCATACCGCCGCGCCTCGTTCATTACACTCTGAAGCTGTGCAATATGGGTTTCCAGCATCACCCCATAGGTATAAGGGCCTTCAATCATCGCTTCAAACTGCTTCATGCTCTTTGCAGCCGGCAATATACGTTGTCCCTCAAATGGCACCTTGGTTCCTCCCGCATTCATCAGATGACTATATTGTATAATCCGCACTGCGGGAACGGCAAGCCATTCCGTGAATCAGGAAAACCTGATCGCTACCCTATCATCCATAGCAAAAAGCCGCTGCTGTACTTCTCCATAACGGAGAGTACTACAACGACTAATCCACTAATCGATTACGTCTATTAATAATGATTAAGCCTGCGCATGTGGAAGCAGCGTCTCTGCCCCAGCCCATCCATCACTTTCTGCCAAGTGACCGGAACGATTCACTTTCGTTTGCAGGTACTTCTCGTTGAAAGCAGAGCGATCTCCCCATAGTGGCACACGTCCGCCCACATTCAATCCCGCTTCCTGCAAAGCAGCCAGCTTCCGTGGATTGTTGGTGATCAATGTAACCGGTGCGGAGCGAAGCGCACGCAATACGGCAATCGCATCGTCATAATTGCGGGCATCGTCTGTGAATCCGAGCTGCAAGTTTGCATCTACCGTATCCAGACCTTCTTCTTGCAAAATGTACGCCATGGCTTTGCTGAACAGACCAATGCCACGTCCCTCATGGTTCGCAAGATAGAACAGTGCACCCGCTCCATGAGCGGCAATCATTTTCATGGATTGCTCCAATTGGAAGCCGCAATCACAGCGTTTGCTGCCAAAGATGTCGCCTGTATGACAGATGCTATGCATCCGAATCAGCGCTTCTTGTGCTTCAGCAAAGTCACCATACACCAGAACACTGGATTGTTGGCGCTCTGCCAGTTCAGCCTCAGCAAGAGATTCGATTAACTCGCCGCTCTCCATCGCTTTGTCAGATTTCATCCAGCTATACCACTGGAATGTCTTGGTCTCCCCATCGAGGTTTACCGGGAGTTTTATTGGTCCCACCAGGTATATGAACTCTTTTCCACTCGGAAAAGTCTGAATTTTGGGGGCAAGCAGTTGAATAATATGTGAATTGATCATTGTCGTTCCTCCTGTTTAGGCCAACTTGTATGTTGATTGATTCGCATCCAGCGTGAAATTGGATCACTTGGATGTTATATAGTACGTATCTATATTATTCTCATCATCATTAGTTACTTTATGTAAGTTAGTTTAGAATAAAAATTATAATGTGTCAAGTAACTTTTATTTTTAAAGTAACTACCCAATTTATGTTACGCAATCGACACAAATATGTGTTTCATTTTAGGAATATTGGGTATGAGTTTATAAACTGCTCATACACTAATGTTGTAGTCCAAAGCACTTCATGCCTCGAACTTAATGATGAGGGGGTAATGCACATGATCCGCCGGAAAAGAACATGCTGGACAGCCATACTGATGGTCTGCGTCCTGCTCATAAGCGGATGCTCCATCTGGCCCGGACAGGACGATTCAGCGAACAACAAAAAGGTAGCGCTTACATTATGGTACTGGAATCGTTCCATTGATGATAAGTTGATTGCCAGGGCTAAGGAAAAGTTCCCCAATATCGAACTGACAGCTCAGAAAATCGGCGGTGATTTCAAAGCAAAACTCAAAACAACACTCGCTGCACGCTCAGGTGAACCAGACATTGTGGCATTGAACGACTGGATCATGGAGCTATTCCCCAGTGAGGACCGTTTCTATAATCTGTATGATCTCGGTGCAGGAGATATTGAAGACCAATATCTGCCGTGGAAATGGAAGCAAGGCGTTACGCCAAGCGGACAGATGATCGGTTTCCCGATGGATACGGGCCCAACAGCCCTCTTCTACCGAGAAGATCTGTTCAAGGAGGCCGGATTGCCATCTGATCCCGAAGACGTTACACGCCAGATCAACAGTTGGGATGCATATGCTGCTGCCGGAGAACAGCTCAAGGAAAAATTCGGAGGCAAGGTTTTTCTAACCGACAATATTGCAACCGTTTACAATCAAGTCATATCGCAGTCTGCGGAGCGTTATTTCCGGCCGGACGGCTCCTTTATCGGCATGGATTCCCCTATTGTGGGCAAGAGCTGGGATACGGCCGTTGCTTTCAAAGAGAAGGGACTGCTAGCCAATGCAGATGGCTGGACTCCAAGCTGGAACGCCGCGATGAATAATGGCGAAATCGCCTCTTTCGTGGGCGCTGTCTGGATGAAACAAGTTCTTCAGGAAGCCGCTCCGGATACATCCGGGAAGTGGCGGGTCGCTCGGGCACCAGGGGGAGATGGCAACAACGGAGGATCATTCCTGTCCATCCTGAAGTCGAGTGAACATCCTCAGGAAGCCTTTGAACTGGTTCGCTGGCTGCAAAGTCCCGAAAATCAACTGGAGCAATATCAGACATTGAATCTGTTCCCTTCTGCACCAGGTGTGTTTGATGATCCTGCCATGAAAGAAAAAGAACCTTTCTTCGGTGGACAGGCGACAGGGCCTGTATTTGCCGAATCGGCACAGGATGTGCCGGATGCTTTCTTTGGCGAAAGATATCCATCCGTACACAACATTATCACCCGGCGGCTCAATGATGTCGCGAAGCAAAATGCCGATCCACAGCAGGTCTGGACAGATACGGTACACCGCGTCGAGCGGGAATTGCAGCGTTAACCTGAACAACGTGTGGTTTCGTTATCCGCAAAGGAGGAATTCATATGGCTGTAACTGAACCTCGTCTTACTCCCGATCCCGGAAATGCAAGACCTGATCTGGATCGGCAGAAGTCACTGTGGGCCAGAATGTGGGAGCATCGTGCACTCTATGTTGCGATATCGCCGTTTTACATTCTGTTTGCGGTATTTGGGCTGTTCCCGATCGGATTCTCACTCTATCTGGCTTTTCATAAATGGGATGGCATCGGTGTCATGACGTTTAACGGACTCAACAATTTCAAATACATGCTGACCGATGCCGAGTTTTGGCAAGCCGTGGGCAACACGTTCATGATCTGGATCTATTCGACGATTCCGATGCTCTTCTTCGCCCTGATTATTGCCTTTTTGCTGCATGCACCATTTGTGAAGTTCCGTACCCTGTTTCGGGTCGGTTATTTTCTGCCAAACGTCACATCCATTGTAGCGGTAGCCATTATCTTCGGTGCTTTATTTGCCAACAATTATGGCTTTCTCAATTATCTGTTGCAGTCGGTTGGGCTACCTGTTGTGGAGTGGCTTAATGCACCATGGGGCATTAAAGTCGCAATCTCCTCCATGGTGGTCTGGCGCTGGACCGGATATAACGCCGTCATCTATCTGGCCGGACTTCAGAGTATTCCGCAGACATTATACGAAGCGGCCAAGATTGATGGCGCATCAGCGATACAGTCCTTTTTCCGAATTACAATTCCGATGCTGCGTCCTGTGATCCTTTTCACGGTCATTACGTCAACGATCGGCGGTATGCAGCTGTTCACTGAGCCTCAAGTATTGGTAGGTAATGATGGCGGCGCTGGTGCAGCAGGCATGACGATTGTATTGTACCTCTACCGCGAATCCTTCATTAACAATTACTTCGGATATGGCGCTGCCGTTGGTTGGGGCATGTTCCTCATTATCGCCCTGTTCTCGATTGTGAACTGGAAGCTTGTTCAAGGCAAATCATCCTGATGTGATAAGGGGGAGCGCACATGGCGACCAAACACCTCAAATCGCTGGTGTTGTATACCGGTCTTATCGGGGGCATGCTCATATCCATGTTCCCGTTCTATTGGCTGATTGTAATGTCTACCCGGACAACGTCCGATATCTACAAGTTTCCACCCCAGCTCTGGTTCGGGGGCGAATTGTGGAATAATATTACGCGGGTGTTACAGCAGATTGACTTCTGGGGAGCTTTTCTGAATACGTTGTTTGTGTCGGGCTTAGTCACGATCCTGGTGCTGTTTTTTGACTCACTGGCGGGATTTGCGTTTGCGAAGTTTGAATTTCCCGGCAAAAAGTGGCTCTTCATCCTGCTCCTCGCGACCATGATGGTACCTTCCCAGCTGTCGCTGGTGCCTTCCTTCGTGCTCATGGCTACGTTCGGCTGGGTCGGTTCCTTCAAAGCTCTCATTATTCCGGGCATGGTGAACGCCTTCGGTATCTTCTGGATTCGCCAGTATGCCACAGAGTCGATTCCGAACGATCTGCTGGATGCGGGCCGCATCGACGGCTGTAATTTCTTCCGACTCTATTGGAACGTAGCGCTGCCAATTCTGCGACCTGCCTTTGCTTTCCTCGGCGCGTTCACCTTTATCGGCGTATGGAATGATTATCTGTGGCCTTTGATCGTCCTGACGGATGAACGCAAGTATACGTTGCAGATTGCGTTGTCTCAATTAAACGGACTATATAACACAGACTATGCCATGGTTATCGCTGGTACGTTGCTTGCCGTCATTCCACTCATCGTTATGTTCCTGTTCATCAGCCGTCAGTTTATTTCGGATATTGCCGCAGGAGCAGTGAAGGACTAAGATTGTGGCATTTTGATCCATCCCTCAAGTCTGATATTCTTATCTATAGATGAAATAACAGATGCCATATAAGTTGGATGAATAGCGCCACGTGCACGAAGGGGACAGAAAGGGCCTGAAGAAATGGAATGTTCGCATTTATAACCAAATTTCTCCCTTTGAAGAGGGAATCAAGAAATTTGGGGATAACGGCGATCGGAAGGCTTTCTGTACCCGAAGTGTTAACGTGTAACAGCATTCATTTCACTTATATATTTAAGAAAGAGGGATGACAAAATGGCTTCTTCACCCTATATGATCGGCGTAGATATCGGCACGACCTCCACCAAGGCCGTCTTGTTCGAACAGAACGGAACCATTGTGGCTCAAGGCAGTGCAGACTATCCGCTATACACCCCCACACCTGCGATTGCGGAGCAGGATGCGGAAGATATTTTCAAAGCAGTCATCGAGTCCGTTAAACAGGCCACTTCCAAAGCGGGAGTGAAGCCAGAGGAGATCCTGTTTGTATCGTTCAGTTCGGCCATGCACAGCATTCTGCCAGTCGATCAACACGGCAAACCGCTGATGCGGGCCATGACATGGGCAGATAATCGCAGTGCCGAGTGGACGGAAGTACTCAAATCCGAGATGAATGGTCACGAAATATACCTGAGAACAGGTACGCCGATTCATCCGATGTCCCCTCTCACCAAGATCATGTGGCTCACCCGGGATCAGCCTGAATTGTTCAGACAGACGCACAAATTCATATCCATGAAAGAATATGTTTTCTATAAATTATTTTCTGAATACGTCATTGATCACTCCATGGCCTCCGCCACCGGACTCATGAATCTGGAGAAACTCGACTGGGATGCAGAAGCACTGCATGTGGCGGGCATCACGCCGGAACACTTGTCCCGATTGGTCCCAACCACACATGTGCTGAAACATGGGTTGCACCCGGAGTACGCCAAGGAGATGGGCATTGCGGTCACCACACCATTTGTCATCGGTGCAAGTGATGGTGTGCTCTCCAATCTGGGCGTGAACGCCATTGATCCGGGCGTCGTGGCCGTGACCATTGGTACCAGTGGAGCGATTCGTACAGTCGTAGATAAACCGGTGACCGATCCCAAAGGACGTTTCTTCTGTTATGCGCTCACGGAGGATGCCTGGGTCATTGGCGGACCGGTGAACAATGGCGGTGTTATTTTCCGCTGGATTCGGGACGAGTTTGCAGCTTCCGAGGTGGAGACTGCGAAACGACTTGGCATCGATCCATATGAAGTGCTCACTCGTGTCGCGGAAAATGTACCTCCGGGTTCGGAAGGTCTCTTGTTCCATCCGTATATGACAGGTGAGCGGGCTCCGCTCTGGAATCCCAATGCACGGGGTTCGTTTTTCGGCCTGACGCTGCATCATAAGAAAGAACATATGATTCGCGCCGCGCTCGAAGGTGTGTTGTTTAACCTGTACACGGTCATGCTGGCAATCGAAGAAAAGATTGGCCGTCCGAAAAAAATTCAGGCGACAGGCGGCTTCGCCCGCTCTGAGTTGTGGCGCCAGATGATGGCCGATATTTTCGATCAGGATGTCATCATCCCCGAAAGTATTGAAAGCTCCTGTCTCGGCGCAGCCGTACTGGGCTTGTACGCTCTTGGCCGCATCGATTCCCTGAGTGCCGTCTCCGGCATGATCGGATCAACGCATCGTCACCAGCCTGACCCGGACAGTGTCCGCGTCTACCGGGAGCTGCTCCCGATCTTCATCCGCATCTCCCGTAAGTTTGAAGAAGAGTATGCGGATATCGCTGCCTTTCAGAATAAGACGATGCAAGAGTAGAGAAGGCGTGGGATGGCATGCAAGATAACCGGAGGATGGGGCGGTTTAGGTTCTGAGAGTTGAAGATTTGAGGGTTACTAGCCTAAGATGTTACACGTAGGAGGGTCAAATCGTTGAACATGGAATAGCTAACGAATCGTAGACGTCTTATATGATGTTTATAGCATGTTTTCGAATCTAACGAACCTGAGACACCTTATATCGGATTTTAGCTTTGAAAAACTGCCTGAAAGTGAGAATGAACGGAAATAACGTCTCTACGGTTCGTTAGAATCTGAATTATGCCGATTTTCGGCCAATAGCGCGTCTCAGGTTCGTTAGAATTGACAGACCATTGTCACCATGCAGAAAGTCACCATCTCCTAAGCTGCGTCTGGCTCAGAATAACCTAAGGCTCTAGCGACTACGTCTTATGCACGTTCATGAGGACCGTCCGCCATGTTTAAAACATGTGGGAGGGTCTTTTTCATGAACAGATTTTTATGTACAGATCTTCATGTACAGTTTTTGTGTACCAATTTCCCTGTAGAAACTGTGCTATCAGAGTGATGAAGCCCTCGTCCCCAGCGCCTTTAAAATCACCTAAATATGCGAACAAAAAAAGCCCCACAGCTTGAAAGACTGCGGAGCTTCGTTTCCTAACGTTTCATTATTACCATTTATACTCCGCTATTACTGATTATACTTGCTAAACGCATTCTGGTCGGCCTGTACATTCTCCAGATACACAATCTGTCCCGCATCATTTACACGTGCGATATCGATGCCTGCTTTGGCATATACCGTTCCGTCTGCCGCTTGTCCGCATACCGCCCAGTTCGTTTGGTAACTGCCGTCGGGCTGTTGCACCCACGCATCCCACATATGTTTTACATCCTTATTGTATTCGTAGAAAGCTTTCATAAAACCATCGAATCCTGTTCGGCTGGTGCCGTTAAGCACAATCTCTGCGTCCGGTGTAAACAGGGACAATAAGTCCTGCATGGCGCGCTCGTCTGTACGTGAAGCATCAAATAAACGGAAATAGTTGTTCAACAGTGTAGTGGTACTCATAGTACTCATTTATATTCCTCCTAGAATAAAAAGCCGTTTTCCAATCTTTCAGTTCGAATATTTTCGAACTAATTGAAAAGAAATGTATCATACTTCTTATACTGCCTGCAAGAAATATATAAGTTGAGACCGACTTTTACACTAACACGGAGAGTGCAGAACCAATCTGAAGAAGCGAAGCGTTCGCCTTTATCACCGGATTTTTCCCTTGGACCAAGGGAATAAAGAAAATCTGGGGATAAGAGCGATCGAAAGATGGTACTGCAATCGGAGTAAACAAGTGTAATAGTTACAAGTTCAACTTCTATAGTTCGAAATATTTCAAACATTGAAAGGTGTGGCCGAATATGCTAACGTCATAGATATGAGAACTCCAACGATACCTATGGCTTCGGAATTGAAGCTGACCACGGTCTGCAATGCATTGGGCGATCCGATCCGCATGAAAATTGCACACTGTCTGGCCAGTTCTGGCGAGAAAAACTGCTCCGCCTTCGAAGTTGACCATATTTCCAAATCCACGTTGTCCCATCACATCAAAATTTTACGTGAAGCTGGCGTGATCCAGCCACGCATTGAAGGTAAACAGCACTTTTATTCCCTACGAAAGGAAGAATTAAACGTACGTTTTCCAGGCCTCGTCGACATGATTCTGAATACAAACGAGGAATACGTAAATTAAAGTAAGCAGGTCTAAGATTGAAGAATCACAATGATCATAATCGCAATTCCCATAAAGGAGGCTAACCAATGGACAAAAAGGCAGCAAAGATACTGCTGAGCACCTTCTGGGGAGGTGGTGGCTGGAAAACAACCTCTCTACCCTTCTCCGGGGAGGAATTTGAATATGCCAAAAGCAAAGGTGTCATGTTCGATCCACTCACGATCACGCATGACGAGATTGTCCAGCGTCTATACGACATGCATCAGGATGACTCGTTTAAGGAACGGGTGATTTCGGCATTTCTACATAGTCTGTCCACCAAAAAAGTCTATCTGCGAAGCGCATTATCCAGCTGGGCTTTAACATCGAACATGCCTTTACACACCTATGCGGAGCGCCCTGCCCTTCACCCTAACACCAGTGCCTGTGGAGATTGTAACTTCCTGCGTTTGCAGTCAGACAAGGAATATTCCAATGTAGACTTAAACGTCCTTAATTTTGAACGGATTAAGTGGGGCGGCGTGCGTCACGGCTGGCTTATCTATTGCCTGATGGATCTGGAATTACTGCTTCAGGACAACGATGCAAACTATGAAGTAACCCCTGAAGACCAAGCCATCCTGGTCAACCTGCTTGAAGCAGCTCAGACGGAAGACCCCAAGGACAGTGCTCGCTCACTTGAGAAAAAGTGGAAGGATCTCTTCCCTTCCAGCAAACAGGAGCGGGATGCCCTGCTGGAAATCTGGGCGGCAGCCGGCATACTGGCTCCTGGAGATAAACCGAGAAAACGCAAAGGTGGTTCCAGCGATTTTGTCTTTGCAGCAACCTGGCAAGGTGATGATGGCTATCATGCAGAAGCCGTAAAACATTATTTCTGCTCCTATCTTCCTCAAATACAATAAAACCTGAACTTTTGCTCACCTTTGCGTACGTCTGGTTACAATAATGACATCGACAGATTTCCTGTTTAACTCGTATAATAAGGGGAAATTGGTAGATGGGAGTGAAACAAGCGAGTTTATGGTATACATACTGGCTTTTATAGTGTCTTTTGCTGTCGTGGTTCTGCTTATTCCACCGCTTGGTCGATTGGCTCACCGGCTCGATTTTGTGGACAAGCCTCGGGAAGATGTGGAGCGTAAGCTACACAGGCAACCTATCCCGCTCACGGCGAGTTACGCGATATTTACTGGATTTTTCCTGACATACATTGCTCTTACGAAAGAAATCACATGGGAAACAGCGGCTCTGGTTGCTGGTGGTATGCTTCTGCTAACGATTGGTACCGTCGACGACTGGTACAAAACAAAAGGCAAAGATTTTCCTGCCCTGCCCAAAATGCTCGTACAGGTCTCTGCGGCAGTACTCGTATTTGCTTCTGGCATTGCGTTTACCGGATTCGTGAATCCCTTCAACGCGGAATATGTCATGCTTCCAATCTGGCTGCAATTCATTCTCACGATCCTGTGGATCTTCGGGGTGACAACAGTCATCAACTTCTCGGACGGCATGGATGGACTGGCTGGCGGGTTATCGGCCATCTCGGCAATTACCCTGTTCATCGTGGCGCTTGCCAAAGGTCAAAGTGATTCCGCACTCATGTCGATCATTCTGGTCGGTGTAACGATTGGTTATCTGAAGTACAACAAAGCTCCTGCCAAAGTGTTCATGGGTGATGCAGGCGCTACGTTCCTTGGCTTCATTCTGGCGGTTATCGCTCTGGATGGTGCATTCAAACAAGCAACCATGTTGTCCATCTTCATTCCGATTCTGGCGCTGGGTGTACCGATCTTCGACAACATATTTGTCGTTATCAAACGTTTCATTCAAGGTAAAGCGATCTATCAGGCCGATGCAAGTCAAGCTCATTATCGGTTGCTGCGTGCCGGATTGAATCAAAATCAGGTGGTGGGTGTGCTGTATCTAGTCAGCACATGTCTGTGTCTATCCTCCATTATTCTGATGTTAGTGGAGTTATAAAACCAAAATAACGATGAAAATAATAGAAGCCACCTTCATTGCGTTGAGGGTGGCTTTCTTATGATGTTTTTTTGGGTCGCTTGCCTTTTTTTCTTTTCAGTTAAAGCGGAGTGATTCTAACTTACGATTTAACAGCCCCTGCCATAGCACCTCCAACAATGAAACGTTGCAAAGCAACGTACAGGACAACCAGTGGCAAGGTAACAATCAGAATGCCACACGCGAGCAGCGGCCAGTTGTTCATGTACTGTCCATAAAATGTAAAGAGTCCTTTGGTTACCGGCTGATAATTTGGATCAGATAAATAAATGGTCGGCCCGATAATATCGTTCCATACACCAATCGCGGTAAGAATAATACCTGTTGCCAGGATTGGTTTCATTAACGGAACAAGGATGGTGAACAGATAACGTGTATATCCACTTCCGTCCATGGCCGCCGCCTCATCCAGTTCACGCGATATTGATTTGATATAACCCACAAACATGAGAAAGGCAATACCCGTACCTGTCGTCTTCAATAAGATGTACCCGATTTGGGTGTTGTAAAGACCCAGATTATTGATCAGGGAAAACTGCGGAATGAGCGGGTTGGGAAGGTACATGGAAATCAGAAAGAAAATATAAATGATTGTGCTGAATTTAACATATCTGCGTGCGAGCGGGAATGCAGCAAATATAGATAAAATCAACGTCAGCAGGGTGGACATCCCTGTATAGAGCACACTGTTCCACATATACTGAGAGAAGTTCCCTTTGTTCCATGCTTCGGAAAAGTTCTCAAGCCGGATCCCTTCAGTAAGAGCTACAGGATCGAGCAGATACTCTGTCTGTGTCTTCATGGATACATTGAACAGATAGAATAGAGGGAAAACGTACAACGCAAGCATGAGCAGAACGATAACGTAGCTGACCATTCTGGACGTTTGGCTCTGTTTCATTACGCTTCCACCTCTCTTCTGCGAAGGTAAAATAAAGCGACCATCGATATGGTAAATACAAAGAGGAACTGAATCATCGCCACAGCAGAAGCCAAACCGTAATCAGCCGTTCCTGTGCCAAATGCCGTAGCATAAACATCAAACGCAAGCGTCGTTGTATTGAACTTGCCGCCTGTAAGTACATAGATAATATCAAAGGTTTGCAATGCCCCTATGATAGACAAGAGCATGTTAACGGTGAATGCAGGAGCAATCATGGGGAATGTAATGTTTGTAAATGCTTTCCACCCCGAAGCACCATCCATGTAACCCGCCTCATACAGATCGCTCGGAATAGACTGCAGACCTGCAAGAAAAATCGTCATGGAGTAACCCATGTACATCCAGATTTGAACAAAAATAATCAATTCGAAGGCGATATTATAATCGCCAAAAAAGTTGGAGCTGGTACCCAAGAAATTCAGAAAGGACTGGGCTGGTCCGCCCAGCGGATTTGCAACGAGTTGCCAAATGAGTCCAGACACAGTAACCCCCAGCACCACTGGCAAAAAGAATACCGCGCGATATAATTTATCGCCTCTAAGCTTTTTATTGATCAAAATCGCTATAAACAAACCCACTGCATTTTGTATGATCACAACAGCAAACGCAAAGTATAAGGATCGCCCAATAGCATCCATCCGGTCTCCAGCATTGGATGCACCAAAAAATGTTTTATAGTTTTCAAAGCCGATAAAGCTCCATTCCTGGCCCCGAACACCAGTAGCATCTGTAAACGAAAACAGTATCGTCACAAGTGATGGACCGAAGCCAAACACGACATAAAGTAACAACGGAATGCTCAAATACAGATAAGGAATAAGTCTTGCCTTACCTTTCCCAAACGGATACATCGTCCTCACACCTTTCATGGGGTAAAACTAAGACATAAGAAAACCGGAATAACAGCCTTGTCTGGCCTGAAGGCTCAGACCCGAGCGCTATTCCGGCGCATGCGGCCAACTTGTGCCATGAATATGAATGATTATGAATTACTTTGGAGCAGCAGCATCCCAGTCCGCTTGGGATTTACCTGCAAGCTCTTCCGGTGTTGCAATCGGTCCGGCCGGCTTGAGCATCTCTGCGTGAACGCTGGCCTCCGAAATGTACTGTCCTACATTCTGACGGTTAATGAACAACTGATCCCAAGAAAGTTTAAAGTCCTCCAGGTAAGGCTGAATGCCTTGGATAAACTCACTTGTCATCTCCACATCAGGCTGTGTAGGCAGGAAGCCGGCTGCATTCACAAATTCCGTGTAGTTCTCTTTCTCCGATAACATATCAAGCCATTTCATTGCGTAATCCTTGTTCGGTGAGTTATCCACCACCATCCAGGTCATATCGTATTTACCCGCCAGATTTTTGTTCTTGGCTGCATCATTGCTACCTGGAGTTGGGAAATATCCAAACTTCAGATCAGGGTTGGCCGTTTGAATTGTTGTTGCATCCCAAGTGCCGTCAGCAATCATAGCCACCTTGCCTGTAGCGAACAAACTGGGCAATGTTCCGTAGTCAATACCCATGAAACCAGGCATTGCATTGTTCATCAGATCCTGAGATTTCTGCAAGACTTCAAGTTGAACCGGATCAGTCAGCTTGGTTTCACCAGTCCATAGACCTTTGATATAAGCAAGCTGATCTTCATGAATAGAGGCCTGAAGCCCTTGCACCGCAAGACCTATTGGCCATACATCTTTACCCGCCAGACCCAGCGCTTCGACACCATTGTCTTTGAACACTTTGATAACATGTTGCAATTCATCCCAGGTTGTAGGGATTTCCAGATTATATTTTGCGAAGAGTTCCTTATTGTAAAACAGTCCTGTGAATGCCACCTTGCCCATGTTTACACCGTACACCTTATCGTTATACGTCATTGCGTTCTGTACATCCGCTTCATTGTAGTTTTTGATAAAAGATTGATCCGACAGATCACTGATTAACCCGGCATCGATCCATTGCTTCCACATCGGATCAGCAGCACCACTGGACCATTCCTGCGGAGCGCCTACAAAGCTTGATTTGAGTGGAATGATATCTACGTCCCCATTACTTCCGGCGTTCATCCGTGTTTGCATCAACTGATCGTATGTCGCGTCTGCCGGAACCGTAGTATATTCCACCTTTACGTCCGGATATTTCGCTTCAAATTTCGTATTAAACTCTTTGATGTAGTTGTTAATATTCTCTTGCTGCCAGTGAATGATCTTCAAGGTAACTTTTTTGCTGCTGTCTGTAGCCTGAGTTCCTTCTGATTCCGAAGAGCTGCTACTACAAGCGGCGAGCACACATAATAAAGCGGTTACAAGTAGAATGGCTAAAGTCATTTTCTTCATTTTCGTTGTCCCCCATATTTTTGAATTAAATCTACGAAATTAGTTTCGTTAATTTCACCCTTATTATGACTTCAGATCTTTATTTTGTAAATAGTCATTTTGTTTTTTTGATTTCCATGCTGCAACCCGCTTGATAAAAGCTTTATTTATTGCTGTATACGTTGAAATCAAGGTAACCTTTACGATAGTTACGAAAGTTACGAAACACAGCACATGACATAATTTCATTTACAGCCCCAGATAACCCGGTATTCCTTTAAATGGACTCAAAATCTGTAAAACAATTAAGATTATGAGCTAAAATTCGTCCTTATTTTCGCGACAAACCTCCTTGATCACTTCAAACCTATGGATGCATATCATTTCAAGTGTGAAACCCTCTCTCTGCTGTTGACTCTCCGGTCTATGTAGCATAGAATACTTGCAAGAAAGCGAAAAAACCGATACAGCCCCAGTTTACGAAACCAGTTTAGGAATCCGAGGGATGTTTATGAATATCAAAACGATAGCGAGTTTAGCCGGCGTATCTGTAGCCACGGTGTCCAAGATTATCAATAACTATCCAGATATTAGCGAGGAAACGCGCCAGCGTGTGCTTAAAATTATGGAAGAGACAGGCTATCGTCCATCTTCTTCAGCCAAAACACTGGCAACCAAAAAATCCAGCCTCGTTGGCGTTGTGTTTGCAGGGAAGCTGAACGTGGATTTCAGTCACCCTTTCTTCGTACAGGTTATCAATGCGTTTAAGAAACAAATTGGCTTGCTTGGATACGATCTACTCTTCTTCTCGAATGAGAAGTTTCTGGATCAGGGTGAGGACTACTTGGCGAGATCCAAGTATTTTCAAGTGGATGGCTGTATTATTATTGCGGGGGATGAGGTCGAGAGCAGCATATTCGACCTGGATGCCAGCCTGATTCCTTGTATAGGAATAGATATCGAGCTAACAGGACAAAGCTCCTGTTACATCATGTCCGATAACGATAAGATCTCAACCAAAGTTGTAGAACAATTTTATATGAACGGTTATCGAGATGTTGGTTTTATCGGGCTGGAGCGCGCCTCTCTTGTGATGCAACAGAGAGAGATGGCTTTCAAACGTTCACTAAATCAGTTTAGTCTTGATGAAAAGCCCGAGTGGGTTGTATACAGCAAAGATTATGCCGCAGCGGATGGATACGAAGCGGCCAAGAAAATGCTCGCCTGCAAGACTCTGCCACGTGCCGTGTTTGCAGCCACAGATCTACTTGCCTTTGGAGCTATTCGCGCCTTTAAGGAAGTGGGGTTACGCATTCCAGAAGATATAGCTGTGGCAGGTTGTGACGACATCGAGGCCTGCCGTTATACCGATCCACCGCTCACAACTGTCAAGCAGGATACGGACAAAATTGGACGCCTTGCTGCCATGATTCTGTTTGATCTGATGAACAAACAAATGGATAATCGTTGCATTAAAGTAGAGCCGGAACTGGTTGTACGTCAATCCTGTGGCACAGCCATGCTGCTGGCACAGGAAATCTGAGCGTTAAGCCTTTGGGACTGGCTGCTGCAGATCAATTCACATCATAGACATAGCGATTTTTAATACTATATAAATTGAACTAAACATTTACACGAGAACGTAAAGGACAGAAATAACCTGAAGAAGCGGAGCGTTCGCCTTTATCACCAGATTTTCTCCTTTGTAAAGCCGAATATAAAAAATCTGGGGATAACAGCGATCAGAAGGTTGTTCTGTCATCGGAGTGGCAAGTGTAAATATTCTTTAGTTCAATTTATATAGTCCACACCAGGAAGCGAAAAGGGGATGTCCCATAAGTCATGAATATGACAGGGGACATCCCTTGTTTGTGTTATTTTGTTTTTAATAAACTTGAGACACGCTATTCGCTTCCATTTGCCGAGAAAGTTCCTGCTATCTGGAAGCGGCAGCAGGCAGCTTGCCCTCTACTGTCTGCAAGTCAGACCACCCCGGCCGATCAAGTTCAATGAGACGGCGGTATCGCTCTTCCCCAGCCAGCAATTGTTCGTGAGAACCCTGCATGGCAATCTTTCCATTTTCCATAAAAATAAGTTCATCCATCTGTTCCGCACCAATCAGGTGATGGGTCACCCAGATCATCGTCTTGCCTTGCAAGCTATCCAGAATGGTGCGCATCAACTCTCGTTCCGTCAACGGATCAAGCCCTACGGTTGGTTCATCCAATATAATAACAGGTGTCTCCCGAAGCAGTACCCGGGCCAGAGCGATCCGTTGCCTTTCCCCACCGGAGAAACGCAGGCCCGTCTCCAGCATTGGCGTATCATATCCCTGCGGCAAAGATTCGATTAGACCGGATAACCCTACTTGGGCGGCCACCTGACGAATCTCCTCATCCGTTGCATGTGGACGACCAATCCGCAAATTATTGGCTACCGTGGTGTCGAACAGGTGTGGGCTCTGATTCAGTACTGCGATGACATCAGTGACACTCTCACCCAAGGTCTGCACAGGCATATTATTGATCAGAACTTTCCCCGCAGACGGAAGTAATGCCCCCTGAATCAGCTTCAACAAGGTTGATTTGCCGCCGCCGCTTCGTCCAAGAATAGCTAATCGTTTGCCTTGTGGCAGATGAAGGGATACCTCCTGTACGGCGTAGGAATCATCCGCTGCATAACGATAACTTACGAGATTAATCTCGATGTCTGCTCTGAGTTTGGGTGGAATACGAAGACGAATTCGTCTGTCCGGGATAACATTCGCAGCTGGCAAGGACTCCGATGTCTGTCCGGCCATCACGTTGCCGTTTTTTACTACAGAGATCGATTCGCCCGTTCCATCCGCATCACCAACTCCATTCTGCAACGGAAGATACCCTTTCCCTTCGAGCTGTTTCAAGCGATCCAGCGATTCTCGATACTGGGGAAGATGCTCCACCGCATCCCCTACAGGCAGAATTGATTCCGTGAGCGGAAATAATACCAATACAAAAGCAGCAATCATCACGGCAGGCAATTGCCCGATAGAAGCGGCATTTCCGGCCCATAACGTAACCGATACCACCAGCAGGCCAATGACAGACTGAGCCATCAGATCACGCCAGCGTGTCCAGCGCCGCAACTTGCGACGAATCGCGTCGACCTGTTCCTCCGCTTCTTCCTGCTGCTGAACAAATTCGGCCGCTCGTCCACTTGCAAGCCAATCTCCCAGTCCAAGTACACCGTCGGTCAGACGGGTATACAACCTGCTGTTTTCCTTTTTCAGCCGTACACGCCATTTCCAAGTCACTTTCAGGGAGATCGCAGGTAACACGGCAACGAGAAATAACATATACAAACCCATCCACACCGCAAATCCCAGATCAACACTGCCAAAGGCAATCACAGCCCCACCGTACATCACGAGCGCGGTAACGGCGGGGAAGACTGTACGCAGATAGATATCCTGCAGCCGCTCCACATCATCGGCGAGTGCTCCAAGTACATCCCCGGTCTGCATACGAGAACGCAGGAACAGGGCCTGCGGCTCCAGAATGCGATATAGCTTCACCCGCTGATCGGCCAACGCCCGCAGTACGGCATCATGTCCTGCCAATCGCTCGATATATCGAAACACGGCGCGGAATATCCCAAATGCACGTACACCAACAATAGGTACATACACCATCAAAATATTTTCAGGACGCAGCGCAGACTTGGAGATCAGAAATCCGGAGGTGAACAGCAGCAGTACCGCACACAGTGCAGCGCATGTACCCAGCGCAATAACTGCGATGAATCTCCAGCGGTACTGTGCCACATACGGAGCAATCCAGCTATTTTTTTCTTTTTCGTTACGGACGGTCTCCATATGCTCATATCCGGACTTCATTTTATATCGCCTCCATCTGGGCCTGAATCATCTGATAATATACGCCTTGTCGTGCCAGCAATTCCTGATGTGTTCCCGTCTCTGCCACTGTGCCGCCATCCATGACAATAATTCGATCCATATGCGGCATCCAGTGCAGACGATGGGTAGCCAAAAATACAAGTTTTCCTTCAAACAGCGGCAGCATCGTCTGTTTCAGTTCATACTCTGTTTCCACATCCAGATGTGCTGTCGGTTCATCAAGCAACAGGATGTTTCGTTTACTAAGCAAGGCCCTTGCCAGCGCCACGCGTTGCTCCTGCCCACCACTGAGCTGTCTGCCGCCAGCCCCAATTAGCTCATGCAGCCCACCGGATAACGAAGACAGTAGCTTGGTTAATCCAGCTGCGCTAATGGCCTTGGCCACTTCCGCATCCGAAGCCTCCGGCATGTAAAAACGAACGTTATCAGCCAGACTTCCACTAAAGATATACGGATGCTGCGGGATAGCTGCCGTCTGTTTTTGCCAAGATTCGAGCATATCTGGTGTAACCGGCTGGCCGTTAGCCAGTACTTGACCTGAAGAAGGCAGCTGAAATCCAGCCAATACGTCAATCAACGTGGACTTTCCTGCTCCGCTGGCACCAATAACACCAATTTTGCCAAGACCCGTGATCTGAAATGTGACATCCTTTAGCGAATAAGGACCTTCATCATCATGCCGTACCTGTACATCCGTTAGTGCCAATCTGCTATTCTCATTCCAAGAGAACACCGAGGAAGAGGAAGAAACAAGCTCAGGAGTAGTAGAAGCAGAAGCAGGAGCAAGATGCCCCGCAGCCGCTTTATCATTCAACACGACACGTATGGTCGAAGTAGCGGCTTTCCTTTTACCCAAAGACAATGATGCAGATCCCGTCCCATCCTCTGCCATGTCCACATGCGCAACAACGTTTGCATAAGCTTCTTTCTGTTTCCGTTCAGCAGCTTTCCCCCGTTCAATCACTTGGTTGATAGCCGCTCCAGCTTCCTTACCGTCCAATGTGGCATGATAATCAGCGCCGAGCATACGTACAGGCAGGAAATATTCGGGTGCCAAGATCAGTACCGTCAGCGCAGGGCCAAGCAGCATATGCCCTTCTGTCAGACGTAATCCCAGACCAACTGCTACGGAAGCAACGGACAACATCGTAAAGAAATCGAGTGCAAACGAAGAGAGAAAAGCCATGCGCAGAGTAGACATCGTTGCTTTCCGATACCGCTGACTGACGCGTAGAATGGACCCTTCATGTGTTTTGCTCTGTCCCAATGTTTTTAGCGTTTCCAGCCCCCGCAGGGTATCAACAAAATGGTTAGCGAGTGCTCTGTAGGATCTGAATTGTCCGTCTATCTTACGCTGAGCTGCGAGGCCAATCAGAATCATGAATACGATCAGGATTGGGAGTGTCAGCATCAGAATAACCCCGGACATCAGATCCAGCTTGAACACATACAGCAAAATGACGATGGGTGTGAATCCTATGCCCAGCACGCGAGGAATGAATAGTTCCAGATACGTCTTGTATTGAGCTGTTCCCTCACGTGCCAGTGTGACCAGATGGCCTGTGCCCTCTGTCTTGGCATAACGCGGCCCGAGCCTGAACCACTGCTCCACCATCTGTCTGCGCAGATCAGTCCCTGTCTTCTCCGCATATCGTGAAGTCACGAGTTGTAACCAGAAGGATAGGGCGTAGCGGGCGGCAAAAGCAGCCAGGAACAGCAGCAGTATCGGGTACTGCTCCGTTACGGATGAACCTTCAAACAATGCCGTGATGGCCTGTGCCAGCCATTTGGCTTGCATAATGATCGTCATCGCCTGTAGCAGCACCAGCGCTGATGCCAGCGCAAGTACCGGCCGGATGCCCGGCAGCTTCATTAGCCCCCGTCCCATATCAGTACTCCAGGTGGTGCTGCTCGTTCAGACGTTTGCGGAAGATATAATAACTCCAGATCTGATAGCCAAGAACAAACGGCAGCAATGTGCAAGCTACAATGGTCATTACTTTCAATGAATACGCACCCGATGCGGCATTGTATACAGTCAGGTCATACGCCGCTCCAAAGGAACTCACCATCACTCTTGGGAAAAGTCCGATAAAGACCGAGGCAAAGGCAATTGCAATCACTGCCCCAGTCATACCAAAAGCCCAGCCTTCACGCTTCTGACGAACAAAGTAGGCCGCAAGTGCAAGCGAGACTGCACCAAGTACAACCATAATCCAAAGAGCCCAACCGCGTACGGTGAATACATCGGTCATGAAATACGTCATTAATGCGTAAACAGCGAGCAGTGCAGCCAGCGGCAGCATCAATTTTTGAGCTGTCTTCAAGGCACGCTCTCTGAGATCACCTACTGTTCGTAGTGATGCAAACAGCAATCCATGAACCAGACACAGCAGGGTTACACTCAAGCCACCAATCACGGTGTACGGATTAACAATATCGAGGAATCCTGCACGCAACTGCATCTCCCCATCAATGGGCAGACCCTTCATCAGCGTGGCAAAAACCACGCCGAACAGGAAAGGCAACAGCGCGCTGGAGACAACAATGATGATGTCCCATGTTTTGCGCCAGCGCTGCTGTTTCATTTTACTGCGGAATTCGAACGCAACTCCGCGGCCAATCAAGGCGAGTAACACCACCACAAGTGGCAGGTAAAAACCACTGAACAACGTGGCATACCAGTGCGGGAAGGCAGCAAACATCGCGCCCCCTGCCGTAATCAGCCATACTTCATTACCATCCCAGAACGGACCGATTGAGTTAATCAGGGTCCGGCGTTCACGATCTGTTTTGGCAATAATGCCTGTAGACATCCCCACACCAAAATCAAAACCTTCCAAAAAGAAGAAACCAACAAACAATACGGCAATCAGCAAAAACCACAACTCACTTAGTGACAACGGAATAACCTCCATCCACGCCGAACGGATCGGCCGATTCATCGTGATCTTCTGGCTTCTCGACCGCAAACGGTCCTGCTTTGATCTCACGTACGAACAGGTATACCATCACGATTCCGAGAACCGTATACGCAGCGGTAAAAGCGATGGTCGAGAACAGGATCATGCCTGCGGATACGTTCGGCGAGACCCCGGCTTCGGTTGTCATATAGCCAAATACTGTCCATGGCTGTCTTCCTACCTCGGTCATAATCCAACCTGACGTATTGGCGATAAACGGCAGGGAGATGGCGAACACCATCAGACGCATAAACCACTTTCCAGCGACCTCCAGCTTCTTACGCATGGCTAGGAACGTACCGTATAGCGCCAATGCAATCATTAAACCACCCGCTGCGATCATAATGCGGAAACTCCAGAATGTTGTCCGTACCGGCGGGATGTAGTCCCCCGGTCCATACGTCTGTTCATACTCAGCTTGAAGCTCCTTCATGCCTTTGACACTACCGGAGAACTTGCTGTAGGACAGATAACTGAGCAATCCAGGGATTTTGATCTCACCCGTACTCTCCTGTTTATCCGGGTCAATAAAAGCGACCACCGTCCATGGCGCCGGATCTTCTGTCGTTGTCCATGTGCCCTCACTGGCTGCCATCTTCATCGGCTGTGTCTCCACCAGATATTGCGCCTGGAAGTGACCCGAGAATGCGACGCCGAATGAAGAAACAAGAGCGATAATGATCGCAATATTAAACGATTTGCGGAAGATCTCCACATCCTGCTTTTTCATCAATTTGTAGGCACTGATCCCGGTTACGACGAAGGCCCCTGTCATCAATGCCCCAAAGATTGTATGTGGGAACTCAACGAGAAGCTGACCATTTGTGATGAGTGCAAAAAAATCATTCATCTCGGCTCGGCCGTTGTTAATCTCAAACCCAACAGGATGTTGCATAAATGAATTGGCTGCCAGAATCCACAGCGCGGACAGGAATGTGCCGACAAACACCAGCCAGATGCAGGCCAGATGCACTTTTTTGGACAAACGATCCCATCCAAATATCCACAATCCAATAAATGTAGACTCCATAAAAAACGCCAGTAGCGCTTCAATAGCCAGTGGCGCACCGAACACGTCCCCGACAAATCGGGAGTACTCGGACCAGTTCATACCAAACTGGAACTCTTGCAAAATACCTGTGACTACCCCGACGGCAAAGTTAATCAGGAACAGCTTGCCCCAGAACTTGGCCATCGTTTTGTAGATCTCCTTACCCTTAACAACGTACAACGTCTCCATGATTGCAACCAACAGTACAAGACCGATGGATAGCGGGACAAAAAAGAAATGGAAAATCGTTGTAAGTGCATATTGGATACGCGATAACATAATCGGATCCATACCGTTACCCCTTCTTTCTGTTCACTTCGCAGTATGCGTATTTGGCATTGAAGCTGCACCTTCGCTGTCTGTCCGCCAAATACGTTGATGAACGTATTGTGCCAGATTACCTATTTTATACATGTGAGAATTATCACAATCTTCGTCTCTAGAGCAAAAAAAAGTGATCCTGGTCACACAAAAGATAAAATTCAGCCTATTATCACAGCATGCCAACTGCATCTATTCATGGAAGATACTCATGTTTGGGACGGAATGCCCATATGTTAGTCTCAGGCATATCATGCGAAGTACCGTGAGGGCTTTACATATGAAGTGAAAGCATGAAGCACATGCAGAGTGAAGACGCTCCATATTACAGTCAAGGTGAGGTGAACTATTCATGGAAAAACCTGCACCACTACCAGGTGAAGACGCCGAAGCCAGCCTGGATAAGGCCAGTACAACACAGCCCCCTGTCCGGTATGTTCTCTTCCCTCGCAAAGGAGGCTGGTCATCCTTTCCCTATCCCGATATTGCTGCACTGCTGTCGATCGAGGGAGAGGTCTACTATGTCAGCAGCCTGACGCAAACAGAAGATGTACCTCCGGTCATTACCGCCATCTCCCTCCCTGAGGCTGAGCAGCTATTGCTGGAACCTCGCACCGTAGCCGTGGTCGCCCATCCCTACTGGCTAATAGCTACGGCTTCGCTGGAGCCTGAGCTATGTATTGCCCTGCTCCCTGAGCCTGCTGGAAACGAAGCAGAATCTCCGCTATGGGAGAGCAGTATTTCCAAACTGGTCGGCATCGCCGATCTGGTAGGCACATCCTCCGAAACACGTTATATGAAGCTGTTATTCCAAGGCGTACGTGCCATCTGGCTGGGCGGAGAAGACCCTGCACCTGCGGGTACGATGCAAAAGGATGATCTCGAAGTCCCTCTCCGGGACTACGAACTGCTCTTCTTGCATGCGCTACGGCAGATCCTGTCAGGCACTCCAGATAGCGTCACCCTGCTTCAATGCAGTGTACGTGCCGACTTCTACCGTCAGCTCCGTGCCAAAGCAGGTGCACATGAGACGATATCCTTTTTGCTGGCAGCCTATGAGTACTTGCTTGAAGATCCGCGGGCCGTCCATTCGTTGCAAGAGGCCTTCACCCATGCGGTCATGAATGGTCGCAGTGATTGTGTGGTCTCCCATTATCGATTCCTGTCTGCCATCCATGCCCGGGCTGGACAGTTGGAGGACGCCCTGCGGGTATATGGAATTAGTGCAGCAGATGAACAAGAACGGCATCATTATGAACAGCTCTGTCGCTGGTTTGAGGCAGGAGAAGATCAACTTGTACGAGCGGAACTACTCCGTATGAACGATGATTACGGAAACGCCCTGCGTATCCTGGACGAACTTGGCGGAGAAACGGCGAGACATTGGAAATTCCGCATCTACCAGGAGACTGGACGTGTGGAAGAAGCACTGGCTCTGGTGCATGCAGTCGATATTCAGGATGATGCCAGTCGCCGGGATTACCAGCAATTATCCGGCAGTGCGCTGGCACTGCGAGGGGAACGACACGGGGCAGTCCGACATTTCCTTGAGACAGCACTGGAGGATGAAGATGCGCTGGCCCGGATTGTGGAGCTGGAGCTGTTGGATCATGCTGTACAGCAATTGCTTGGGGAGGTGCCATGATGCTGGACCCGAAGAAGCGTAGACAACAGTTGAATGGGCCAATGGTGCACAGGGATATCCGAACCGAAACCACTTACACGCCAACCGAAACAGTCGATCGAACACATACAGACGCATTGGGAAATGGCGATCACACCCCGGTTCATGCACAACCAACGCAGGACATCCGAAGCCAAGTGCATCACTGGAATGATTCACAAGGTCAGGCAGAACAGAATGCTGCTGTAACACATGAGGAAACAAGTATATTCAAAGAACCCTTCTCCATTCGTCGGGTTCGCAAAAACAAAGGCAACAAGCTGACCGCCGTGCTCCAGGTTCGCAATGAACGTGGCCGATACCTTGAAGAAGTATTGCATGATCTGAGTGAGTTCGTGGATGAGATCGTCATTGTGGACGATGCCAGCACAGACGGAACACCGGACATATGCAAAGCCTATCCAAAGGTGGTCCGTCTGGAGGTATTGGAGAAACCGCTGTTCGCCGAGGAATGGCGACTTCGCAATACCTTGTGGCAAGCGGCTGCGGGAACATGTCCCGACTGGTTGCTCTCAGTTGATGCGGATGAGCTGTACAGCTCAGAGGCCAAGAAAGCCATACGCACTCTGATTAATCAGGAGTATGCGGACTGGTTTGCATTCCGATTCTACGATATGTGGGGTGGCCGGACCCACTACCGGGAAGATGATCTCTGGTCTCTGCACAAACGTCATACCGCTTCACTTGTACGATATATGCCTGGATATCCTTATTTTTATCCACAACAGAATCATCATGTTCCCCGTCTTCCCTTGTCCTGCACGGTATTGCCTGGAGTCAGCACGGAATTGAAGGTTCAGCACCTCGGCTGGGCAGGCAGTCTGGAGGACCGGGTTCGTAAATATTTGCGTTACAAGCGCATTGATCCTGGCGGTGAGTGGGGCAATCTTGCACACTACGAGTCTATTCTCGATCCGGAACCTCGGCTGATTCCCTGGAAGGAGGGACCGTGAGATGGGCGTGGTGAGTATTCTGACGCATAGTTTCACCGACGGGTACAACCGGGAATTCGGTCGTGTATTTGGTGGTGGACTGGAGCGATATATTCTGGATCTGTGCAGTGTCATCCGAGGACTCGGGCATATTCCCGAAGTTCATCAACTGTCCTATTTTGAAGCATTCCAGACTCGGACGGAGCAGATTGACGTATTTGGTTATTCGTACGACATGGATAATGTACCGGAAGCCTTTGACCGGATGGCAGCAGCAGCGCGCGGCCCCGTGATCTATGCCAGCTGTCTGTGGCAACCCATCACCTACAAACCCGGCAGTCTTGGCATCTGTCACGGCATTAACTGGGATCGTCCCGGACTGCCACTGGAGACCAAACAACAAGTCGCGGAACATATTCAACTGGCTCTGGATGGACTCGTGCGCATTGTATCCGTGGATTCTCATTTCCAGACCTTTTGCCGGGCTGCGTGCACCTATACCGATCCAAGGCAGGTTGTCCTGATTCCCAATGCGGTGGATACGTCTTATTTCACACCAGCCCCACCAACACGAACCTTCGAGCAGAATCAGGAAGACGAATGGCTTGTCGCATGGAAGAATGATCTGGCGAGTCATGAAGAAAATGTTGGTGCAGTTATATCAGGGGTGCAAGCTGTAGAAGGCAAGGGTGGAATGAGTCGTGATGGAGCGGACAGTGGTAAGGCTAACAGAGATGGAGGTGGGGATACAGATAGCGATCAAGAACGAGAGGAGAAAGAAACGGTAGATTTCCATTTGAATTTATCGAAACTGGAAGAAGTCGAGGCAGATGGCGAAACGTATAGGTTTGCTCATAACCACCGGAATTCAAAGGATTGGGCTACGGAGATTCTGGTAGAAGCAGATGCTGAGTATCAGGTTAATGTCACCATTCAGGGACAGGCTGAAAAGAAAACTGTGGATGCCCGTGTGACCTCTCCCCGCCCAATTCGCATTATCTATCCACGCCGCATCAGCATGGAACGGGGTATTATTCCAATGATGCTGGCGGCGGATAAACTACTTGGAGCCTTTCCAGATCTGGAGGTTGAATTTGCCGGGGAACTGGTCGAAGGCAGTACAGTCGGGAGAGTCTTTCGTTACTGGCATCGTACTCATCCACATGCGGAGCGAATTAACCAGCGCACGTATGATTTCCGGGATATTCGGGAGGCCTACCATCAGGCAGATATCGCTGTGATTCCAACTGTGTTCTCGGAAGGCACCTCCTATGCCTGTCTGGAAGCGATGAGCTGTGGACTTCCGGTAATTGCCTCCAATGTTGGCGGATTGAATGATCTGATTCAGGATGGTTTTAATGGGCTACTGGTACCTCCTGGTGAGCAGGAACTAACCGCTGCACTGGTACGTCTTGTACAGGATCGGGCCGAGCGAGAACGACTGGGAATCTATGCGCGCGAGACTGCACTGTCCTATGATCTTGCCAGGTGGCGGAGCCGGTGGAGCACGGTGTTGGAATCTTTTTTGGCAGAGACAGGATTAAAGGAGGGAATTCGGGGATGATGGATACGCCCAAGGCAACGGAATTCATGGAATCAAGATACATTCGGCAAAGTGACCCTAAAACGGACACATTGGTCTTCCCGCTGCATCCGGCATGGTGGAGCCGTCCCTACGAATATGAATGGGCCCGGCGGTTTGCACGTCCAGATGATGTGGTCCTTGATGCAGCCTGCGGCATCTCCCATCCATTCAAATTCTGGCTTGCAGAGAACTGCCGCGAGGTTCACGCCTGTGACTGGGATGAACGTATTTTGTCTGAAGAGGCGATAAGACTGGATATCGTTTCTGACTTTGGCGAGCAAGCCGCTCAGGATCTGCCGGAATCAACTCTCGTCCGATTGCACCGTGCAAAAGCCAATCTGGCCCAGCTTCCGTACGAGTCGGGTAAGTTCGACCGGGTGTTCTGTATCTCTGTACTGGAGCATCTGGATACAGGCACAATGCTGCGGGCGTTTCGGGAATTCGCCCGGGTACTGAAGCCAAATGGACAGTTAATCGCTACCTTCGATGTGCCCGAGATGCGGCCGGATCTGCTGGAGACGATCATGGCTGTCACCGGATTAACCATTGAAGATAAGCTGAATGTGAAAGAGCCAGACGATGCCATCTGGTCTGATATGTACGGCACGCCGATCCGCTGTTTTCGAGCGGTGATATGCAAAGGTTGAGACAAATTGGGTTACGTTGATTTAAGTGCAGAGTGGAAAATTGAGGGCTTAAGGGCTCGACCCATTAGCAACGGAACAATACACGGTTCGGGCAATGCTCCGATTACCGGTAGCTCCGTTGCTTTTGCAATTTCAATCGGATGGGCTATTGCGGGAATATGTGGGGATGGAGGTTGGGGACTAGAGACTAGGAATAAGAGATTAGGAATTAGGAATTAGGAATTAGGGATTAAAGATTAAAGATTAAAGATTAAAGATTAAAGATTAAAGGAAATTATAGGTGTACCAGTAACATGTTGCACTGGTTGGTGTATTCATCAGCAGAGGCTGCGCCGGGTGCTGTCAGGCGCAGCAGGGTGTGCAGGCCCGGTGGGATTGTTTTCGCCGGGCGACCTGTGGCGGCAGGTTGCCGCGCAGTGAGTTGGGCCGATTCGGCCCATTCACGCGCCAGGCTCTGCCGCCCAGCGAGCAGCGCGAGCGTGCCCGCGAGGAGCGCGTGAGCGGTGCGCTCCGAGGCGGGCACTTCGTCCGCGTGGGGCTGCTGCGCGCCGTCAGGCGTGCCGCATAGCGCAAGCAGCCCTTCGCGGACGCTCGCGGGTGCGCGCAGCATCCCGCAGCGTGCCGCAGGCGGAAGCGCTGCAAGCAACGCCAGCGCGCCGCGAGGCGGCAGGGCTTGCAGCAGGCGCAGCCATGCGGCCCAGGCGCCTACGCCGGCGAGCGCTTGCGCAGACGCGAGCACGCCGCCCGGCGCAGGCGCGGTCGGGCCGCCTGGCGCTGCGCCGCGGGGCGGGCTGCACGCCAGGCCGCTGCTGCGGGCCGTGGCCCCGCGCAGCAGCAGCGCCTCGGCGGCGTGGGCCGCGGCGGGCAGCGCTGCCGCATGGCGAGCCGCCGCTCGGGCGTTGCGCCTGCCGGGCTGCTTGTGACCCAGCGCCCACAGCGCTAGGGCCGCCTCTGGCCCGTGCTGCGCATGTGCCGCCCAGGGCTGCAAAGCCGCCCGAGCCGCGGCATCCTGGCCCAGCTGGGCCAGTGCAAGCCCGGCGGCCAGCGGCTGTGCCCGCAGCGGGCCAGCAAGCGCCGCCGCATGGCGTAGCAGCCACTCCGGCCGATGCGCGGCAAGCGCGGCCGGGATCAACGCTTGCCATGCCGCAGGTGGCAAGCTTACCCGGGCTGCGACGCTGGCGATGGCATGCGGCCGCCCTGTGGCTGCGGCCAGCAACAACAGCCGCTGCCATGCAGCCATGCTGCCGGGTTGCATGCCCAGCGCCGCTATGTACGCGGCTTCTGCCTCTGCCCAGCGGCCAGCCCGCTCATATGCCATGCCTTCCAGCGTCAGGCTACGGTAGGTTCCAGCACCAGAGACTGATGTATACCTGTTGGCTGTGGAAGCAGCTGATTTAGCCTGTTTTAACCAATTCAAGGCCACGTCCTCTCTCCCTTGATCCAGTTCAAGTACAGCACCAAACTCCAACAAATCCGGAAAATCCTCATACACGGGCGCCCATGCTTCCACTACAGCAAGCGCCCGTTCCGGGCTGCCAATCTCTCGCCAGGCGTAAGCCGTTTTCAGCACCAGATCCGAGTGATATCCACACTCCGGCTTAAGCTGTGCCAATAATGGCTGTAACAAACGGAGTGCTTCATCATACTTCGCTTGCTGAAACCATTCTGCGGCCAGAGCATATAACAACTCCGGTTGATCGCCCTCCTGATTCAACGCGAAACGAATCAACTGCATGTTCCGTGCGCCTTTATTTTTGTCGGTAATCACCTGCTCCAGATATCCGTAATGAATGACTTCAAGTCCAGAATGAAGCACACCTTGCGGAGCCAGTGCCATGATGGAAGAAGCAATCTCTTCATGAATTCTGCCCTGAAAAGCAATTCGGGGATCATTTCGGAACAAACGACACACCGCATCCGTCACATGCTCTTCACCGGACACACCCAGCAGACTTGTGACCTGTATCCAGTATCCCCACACGTCATCCCTACTTGCCGCTAACAACCGCATGAGTTCTGTCTTCATCTGAGGGGTCTGTACCCATACCTCATCCGCATCAAGCACCAGAATCCACGGTTTCGTAGCAGCGGCCAGCGACAGATTACGGGCTTCACTGAAATCTCCGTTCCATTCCGTACGAATTACAACGGCACCATGGAGACGGGCAATTTCGATTGTATTATCTACCGATCCGGTATCCACAATTATGATCTCATCCACAACATCCCTGACTGCATTCAAACACCGCTGGAGTGAACCGGCTTCATCCTTCACGATCATACACAAACTAATCCCTATACCCATATTCATCACCACCCCTCACCAACGGAGTTCAGCCCCACCCATTAGCCCGCTGAATTAAGTTGAACCCCCGGACCTGCCTGATCCCCTCTCAGCTCTCAAACCCGTCCGCTCCCGGCAACTCCAGCCGAATATGCTGAACGACAGGCCAACAACGGTGCCGCTGTCCATCTGCATGCTGAGCGAACACCTCCAGATGATGATCCGCAGCACTGACCAATCCTTTCACCAGCCAGCTTGTTCCCGTCAGGGTATCCGAAGCCCCAGGGAACGACTCAATGTCACTCACCTTCCCGTTTTCCTTTTTCCCTTCCATCTCTTTCTCCTTCTCTCCCACTCGAACGCTCTGTCGCACCGATAATCCTTCTCCCGCCAATTGCTGTCGACACATCTGAATCAGGCTATGCAGCTCTTTCCATCTCCCTGACTGTACACATCCTTCCATCATCAGTCCGAGCGCCTGCCAGCCATCATACTCTGCTCCCGCAACCGTTACGCCCATGCTGGAGTTCATATCCTTCTTCTTTGTCGCTCTCAGACCAGCAATTCGCCCTGTCTGCACAGCCGATTCCTCATTCGTTCCTTCACCCACCTGCGAACTACGCTTCAACCACAACGTTAGTGGATCATCTCCGTTGAATTCCTTCCCTTCTATCCACTCCAAACGTTCGAGCCATCGGGCAGACGAGATCGCGAGCAGCCCTTTTTTCCGCTGCACAGGTTCCAGTTTCAGACGCGCCTTGTTCCATCTTCCCTGTTGGATTTGGAGCATCGCCTCCGCCACAGATAAACGCTCCCTCATCTCTGCGGAAGGTTGTGAGGATATACCCGATAACAATTGCAGAGCCGCATCATAACAACGAGATTGCTCCAGAATACCCAATACTTTGTGTGTGGCCTCTTCCGAACTGAGTGCAAAGCGCTCCCTCACCAGCTCTGGAATCTGATGTTCCTGCCCGGAGACTCGCATAATTCGGAATATCCGATAGAGCGGCGGTAACAGACTCGATTTGGCACGTACCGCTTCCACGTAAGCATCTACCGCACCCTCCAGATCTGCCCTTCCTTCCAGTAATCGTCCTAACGTATACCACGTCTGATAGGTGCCGATGCCTTCTTCCGTATGGTATATGGGTGGAGGTGGTCCCATACGGACAGCTTCACGCAGCGAATATTCTGCCCGATCTGCATCACCCAATGCGTCTGCACATACCCCGCGATGGTGCATCAGATCCGTGTACTCTGGAAAGAGTTCAAGCGCAGCATCGATGCGATCTAATGCCTCCTGCCAGCGATTCAGATGCTGGAGACAACGAACTTCATATTTGAACAGCAAATGCGCGTAACTGGTCACCGCAGGATCAATCCCCATCCGAGCCACACCAAACGTCTCCAACGCCCGCTCCGCTTCCCCCACACGCAGATACTCGACACCCAGATTATAGTGATGGAACGGCTGATCCGGTTCTTCCTCCACTGCCTGTTGCAGCAGGCGGACATTGCGGTTCACCTTATCTTTGCGCTCCACAATCGCCGTCTGATACCCATAATGATGGATGACCATGTCCGTCACATGAAATGCAGCCTCTGGATTCCCACGACAGATCGCCGCCGCAATCTGCTCATGAATTCGACCTTCGAACCGATGCTCCGGGGCATTACGGAAGAGACGCAAAACCGGATTCACGGTAACCCCCTGCTGACCCGTACCTGTATAGTTATGAATGTTTAAAAACAATCCGTCACATCCGCTGACCGACGTCCAGCTCCTGATCTGCTCCCGCGCAGCCCTATCGAGCGCCTCGTCCGCATCAAGAAAGAGAATCCAGTCGCCGGAAGCGCGCTCCAGGCCAGCATTCCGTGCTGCGGCAAAATCTTCGCACCACTCAAACCCCACAACCAACGCGCCATATTGCTGCGCAATCTCTGCGCTTCGGTCCGATGAACCGGTGTCCACCACAATAATTTCGTCCACCGCTCCCTGGACACTGGCAAGACAATGAGGCAGCAACTCTTCCTCATCCTTCACGATCATGCATAGGGAAATTCGTTCCGCTCGCAAGCTGATTCCTCCTTTCCTTGGCATGGAAAAGCGTACGCCACGGCATACCCTCGGTCGTTCGCAGCCTTTGTTCCAGTGCATTATGTTGTGCGGCGAGTACACCTGAAGAAGGAGATCGAACCAATTCCTGCCGAATCGCCTCCATTGCCAATCGCATGTAACATACAGCCGCTCCAACTCGGGCCTGCCACATATCAGGCTCCCGCTCCAGAGCCTGCTCGAACAGAGACAGCGCTTGATCGTTGTGGCCTTTTGCATACAGCGTTTCACCCAGCCAGAATAACCCTTCGGCATCCAGCTCACTCTCGGTCATGCACTGAATCAGGATGTTCGCGGCTACCATGGTATACCCCTGACGATACAGCAGACTTGCAAACTCCCGTCGTAAAGTTACAGCCGTTCCCCAATGGTCACGCATCATCATGGCCCGCAACTCATGCAGTTGCTCAGCAAGTGTAAGCTGACCTGTCTTTACGGCTTGCTGCACAACCTTTTCTGCTACCATCTCTGCCTGCGGACCCCATTGCATAAGCTTTTGTTCTTGTGAAGCAGGTTTCATGCTTCGCGGCTCTTTGGTTAACTGATCCAGCAGTCGATCCATGACCTTCCACACGTTCTTTTCTTGTGGAAGCGTAGTTGCGAGGAATGCCTCGGATAATCGTAATCCGTTGGTCCAACAAGCCAGTGCCCAATCCATTCTGTGCTCAGCCGGCAGATTGACTTCATGCACACACCCCACGCTCCAGTGTTCTTCTGCCAGTTGCAGCGCTTCGGAAACCCTATTCGCACATAACATCCAATGTATTTGATCCGCTACATGGATACGAGCAGTACACGAATCTGCATTCAGCATTTTCAATGCCTGTTCATATGCTCCACAGCCTGTTAGAACATAAATCATTTGCACCAGATGATCCTCATTTGTCACTGCATATGAATGGGGCATTTCACCACGAATCAAATCACCGTGATCTGACTCTCCGATTCCTCTGCTTCTGGTAAGTAATGTTTCTGCTATGTTCTCATCCGTTTCACCGGATAGTTGCAGCACGTCTGCCAACCCGGCCCATGCCGGAGCATATGTGAACATGCTGTCCAGAGCCAGCCCGTACAGATGCGCAGACTCTTTATAGAATCCCCGTTTCTGTGCAAGTCTTGCCATCGCAGTATAGGCTCTGTAACTGTTAGAACCCGCTTCCGTTACATATGACGCGTCTAACGTGCTACCGCCATCACTGTGTCCAACACGGTCTATTCCCTCCCGACAGTCCGTTGCTCGAGCATACGATTGATATGCACGCTCCTCCAAACCTTGCAGCTCCAACGTCTCCCCATACAACAGGTGCAGATCAGCATAAGATGGATAACGCTGTCTTTCCACAGCCAGAATTGCATGCGCCTCGTCGTAACGTTCCGATCCCACAAGGGTCTTTGCATAATCTCTAACCAGTGTAGGTCGATATGGTGCGAGCAACTCTGTCAGGTGTAATGATTCACTGAACGCTTCAATTGCCTTTTCAACCTCACCAAGCTGGCAATACGTTACTCCCAGATTGTACAGGTGAAAAGGCTGCGCAGGCTCATCCTGTAACTCACGCTCAATCAGTTTCAAATTACGTCTTGGTTTATGTTCTTTCGCAATTGTAGAGGCCAGATATCCATCATGAATCAGACATAATAGAGCAAGCGGTTCAGTCTCGATCAATTGGCTTTGTTCATCGGTATAGGTCTCGCTCTTATCCATATCAGTAGCCTGATCTAGGACAAGCTTGCTTGGGATACAACGAACCAACTGCTCATGGACGCGTCCCGCATATCGATACCCCTGATGAGCACGGAACAGCCTCACCGGCCGAGAGATAACGCTCTCTTCTACCCCTTCGCCGTATCGATTTTCTATGGTAATACGTAATCTTGAAATGCTTTTATGGACTTTAGGTAAATAATTCAGCAGTTCTTCCAATCCCTGCGTAACGTACTCATCGGCATCCAAACACAGGACCCATTCCGTGCTCGCCAGAGGCAGGCTGATATTTCGTGCATGGGCAAAGTCATCTTCCCAACAGGCGTGCAACACCGTTGCTCCATACGTTCTGGCGATCTCGGGTGTACGGTCAGATGAGCCAGTATCGGTGATAAAACATTCCGTGCTGATATGCTTTAAGCTGTCGAGACAGCGGGGCAGTTGATGTTCTTCATTTTGCACAATCATATGAATTCCAAGTAAACGGTTCTTCAAATGCAACCACCTCCAATACAAAAAAGTACATGAAGTCCACCAAAGGAACTCCATGTACCTATATGACAAATAAATGGGTTATGTGCCTTGTCCATTGAAGAACACATCAATCGTGCTTGGTGCGCCGATTAGGCTGGAGCGGTAGGAAAGACGCGTGTACTTGAGAAAACGCTGCGGTACCAATACATCGACTGACCCGGACAAAATACCCGTTACCGTCGTCACATCCGTGTACCAGTTCGTTCCGTTGGCGCTAATCTCAACAAGAGCATCTACCCGGTTTACACCCGGCCCCCGGTTATATACAAAGAAAGAATACGTGCCAAATACACTGGTCGTAACCGCCGGGAGCGCTGTGAAGGTGTTTGCGGTCGGGGTGCTTATGAGTTGGGACTCCTGAAAACTCTTCTGTGAAATGGACGTCACACTGCTAAGTGTTCCCGCGGTAATTGTAGCACCCAGCACGCTGGTAATTGTACCATTCAGCAGATTTGTCAACGTCCCTGCAGTTACAGTTGCGCCAAGTACGCTTGTGATGGTTCCGTTCAATAAGTTTGTAAGTGTTCCGGCGGTAATCGTTGCTCCCAATACACTCGTGATCGTACCATTCAGCAAGTTCGTCAACGTACCCGCTGTTACCGTTGCACCGAGTACGCTGGTAATGGTTCCGTTCAACAGGTTCGTGAGTGTTCCTGCGGTTATTGTCGCTCCGAGTATACCTGTGATGGTACCCGCTGTAATCGTGGCCCCGAGCACACTCGTGATCGTTCCGGCGGTAATCGTCGCTCCCAATACACTTGTGATCGTACCATTCAGCAAGTTCGTCAATGTTCCCGCTGTCACCGTAGCCCCGAGCACACTCGTAATCGTTCCGGCGGTAATCGTTGCTCCCAGTACACTTGTGATCGTACCATTCAGCAAGTTCGTCAATGTTCCTGCGGTCACCGTGGCCCCAAGCACACTGGTAATCGTTCCCGCCGTGATAGTTGCTCCTAATACACTTGTGATCGTACCATTCAGCAAATTCGTCAATGTACCTGCTGTTACTGTGGCTCCAAGCACACTGTTGATCGTACCTGCTGTGATCGTCGCTCCAAGTACACTCGTGATCGTTCCGTTCAGAATGTTGGTAATGGTTCCGGCGTTAATTGTAACCGTGGTCAGACCTGAGATGTTACTGATCGTTCCGTCCAAAATAATGCCAACCACGTTCCCGCTCGTATCCGTTCTGACAGGCTGGGCTGTGCCTGTACTATCCTGGCCAAAAATCAACGTTCTCAGATTATCCGGATTCGTATTAAACGTTGTAAAGTTAGGCATGTGCCTCGTCCTCCTCCCTGGTCAAATCTGTGAGATCATACTCCCTTATGGCATACGCTGCGCCTGAAAGTAAACATCGAGCCGGGTCGGCTGATCCGGTTCAACGGATCGAATTGCAAGCCGGGTATAGTGCAAAAATCGCAATGGTACCAGCGCTTTGGTCTGGCCTCCCGCGACCACCTCCTGGCTGTCCACAGCATAATCCACGGCATTGGGGCTGATCTGGATCTGTACAATAGCCGGATGTTTGCCCCGATTCACAACGCCATAGGTATACATGCTGAGTGATGAGGTGTCTTGTGCCGGGAGTGAATCCATGCTGCTACTGGTTTCGGCTCCGACATACGTATGCTCTGTAAAACAATGAATAGCACCAGGGAGTTTCGTACGTGAGGAAGCACCCTGCTTGAACCGGGGACGAGTAATCCGGGAACAAGGGGGTTTCAGCAATTTAGCGCGGCAGGAATGACGGGAGCGACGGCGACTGACATATTTAGTTGGTTGCTTCGTTCTCTTCTTGCTTTGCTTTGCTGTTCGACTCATCTCGATTTCCCCTTAAAAAATGTGCTTACGCATCGTATGCCCGGATTGGATATACGGGCACGGCAACCGCCGTTATTTCCAGATATACGGCTCAGTCCCCAATCCATTTGCTTCTTTTCACATACACTGCAAGTACAATGAAATGCGAATCAAGAGGCACCCTTCGTAATCATAAGCGGACTTTTTGAACAACCTCTATAAGTTAATCTGGTCTATGGGAGGTGGATGAGATGACCAACTATAATGTATTCAACCAATCTAATCGTCCCCTGTTTACTCAACTGACCAATACCTTCTCAGCCCCGGGCATTGAAGCGTCACCAGACAGCGGTGCAGCTGCTGCAGGCAGTTTTTTTGCCCTAACGACCAACAATACCTTAATTCCTTCCAACCAGAATCTTCTTCTACAGATCTTGAATGCGGCTGGCAGCGGCCGAACAATACGTATATCCAGCCTCACAGGAGGCACAACAGCGGCAGCTACTCTTGTTATCTATTCAGGAGGAACCGTGACTGTTGGTAGCACACCAGTGCCCGTCAATACGTTACTTGGAAATACCAACGCCAGTGTAGTTACCACAAGACAAAATACAGGTACCCTGGGGGGAACCTTCACGAGCATTGCAAGTATTCCGCTCACTGCAGGAATGTATTCACTGGGTCTGAATGGCTCCATTATTGTTCCACCGGGACAAACATTATCCATTAGCGTAGGCACGGGGAATCAGACCGCAGCCATTAATCTGTTCTGGTGGGAATTCTGAGTTTGATCCTGATAAAAGGAGGTGCACACTGTGCCAAATAATAATGTATTCAATCCGTTAAGCCAGCCCGTCTATACGTCCAACACCAACACGTATATTTCTCCCGGCATTGTTGCACCTCCGGAGAATAATGCTGGCAGTACAGGCAATCTGTACAACGCAGGTTCCACCAACTCCACAACACTGGGGTTGCTGGGAGGAACGGTGATCGCCACCGTACAATTGGCCAATCCCGCAGGGAGCGGGAAAACCCTATACGTATCGCGGCTCTCTGGTGGAATTACGGTCTCACTCAATCTGTTATCTTCCTTCAGTGGTTCCATGAGTCTGAGCGCTAATGGAACACTGACATCGCCCACCACACTCACATCGGTAAACAGCAATCTTTCCAGCAGCAATACCAGCGTAGCCACGGTACGGTTCTCTGCTGCTACACCTTCAGGAGCGGCGCCATTGATGGCTATGCCCCTTCAAGCAGGGCCGTTTCTGTCCAATGAATTTGGCCGTTACGTGGTTCCTCCGGGTCAAGCTATTAACCTCTCTGTCAACGGATCACTTTCGGTTGGTGGACTGATGGCCTCCACTGCTTATTTTGCTTGGTGGGAAGTATGATTCGTTCAACGATGTATAACAAAGGCAACGTGCAAACAGCCGCCTTCGGATGAGTACCGAAAGCGGCTGTTCTTTATATTGTAGATGGATGATTAAAAATGGTCCGGACAAGGCTGTCAGGCCGATTCCTGCGGAATGATCTCTTTTGCTTCAGACACGAGAGGCTGCTTCCCTTCCCACAAAATGCGCTGTAGAAGAATGCCGGCAAGACCAATTACCAGCGTAGCGAGACCGATATATTGAAAGGTGGGGCTCGGCCCTGCAACTCGAATGAGCGCTCCACCTGCAAGTGGAGCTACAACCAGTACAACACTGGATAGTGAATTTTGAATGCCAAAGACGCGCCCTACATAGGCAGGAGGGGTCTCCTTTTGCAGCAAATAATTCAGAGTTACCATAAAGAGCCCATTACCCAGCCCAATGCAGAGGCCCCAGATAATGACCCAAATTTCGGGTGTTTGTGGGCCGATCCACCCCAGCGCAGCGATTCCGGCACCCACGAACAGATATCCTCCACCCAGTCCCCACCCATACTCAATTCTAGGCAAGCGATTTAACAACAAAATGATGAAAACTGCCCCGGCTCCTGCCGACGACCCCAACCATCCGAGCAGTGATTCATTACCTGGCTTGATCTCCCGAAACAGAGTCGTAAACTGATAATCAATCATCAGAATGGCCATGAGTCCAAAACAGCCGAACAAAATCGTACTCAGCACGGTGCGACTGCTCTGTATAAAACGCCAGCCTTGCTTCCACTGGGAGAACAAAGATTCCGATCCATCTTTTTCACTAGTAGCACTCCCGTCTGATTCAACCGATTCCGACTTCTCCACCAAACGCCGCAAGGGCCATAATACCGCACCTGACAACAGGCGGGTACAGGCATTAATGACAATACAGATTTGTGGTGAAAAGAAGGCCAAAATGACTGCACCCAGAAGTGGTCCCGCCACTTTCGAACACTGGCTCACAAAACCGTTTAGGGACGATGCCTGAAACAGATGCTCCTCTGCCACCACCTGGCGGGTTAACGCCTGCTGAGCTGGAACGTGAAAAACTCCCATCATGGCCCGCAGGGCAAGAAGTGGAAGCAGCCAAGCCGGGCTTGGTGCGAATAAAATAGCAACGGTTAATCCCACGGTGATCACATCACACAGGATCATGATCTTTACTTTGTGCAGTCGATCAGCCAGGGCACCTGCAAAGGAGCCAAGCAGTATACCCGGGACAGCCATACATACAGGAATAAGTGCAATGATCAGTGGATCGGCGCCCCAGCGGTAGGCCACCATCACCTGGATGGCGAGTGCATCGAACCAATCTCCAAACGTAGCCAGAGAGTATGCGATAAACATGCGGACAAACCGGAGGTTGGTCCATAAGCTTTTGGAAGATTCCGCAGATGAGGCGGGTGATTCGGTGGATTCATTGGATGTGGGTTCATTTGAAATGACGGTCATACATGTACTTCCTCCCTTGATTACAGCCGCTTGTGGTCTGTATGTTCCTTGGCTGTAATCATAAAGGAGTTATATCAGAGGAAGATCAGAGGATGGGGAAGTAGGAGATAAAAAGTTACGTATTTCATCTACAATTTGTTGTCCATATGCGGGTACACCATAACTTTTGCCGATCTCTCCATACACTTGACGATATTTACTGCGAATTCTGCCTTCAATTCGATGATGACCCAGGAATAGGAGAATCTGAAATGCCGCATTCAGATACAGCGGTGCATTCAGCGACATTTTCAATACATCCAGACCGTCATCCATTCTTAACTCTGCCTCACGAATCCGTCCCTGCCGAAGTAACCATAATCCTTCCATCACCTGAAAACGTCCGATCTCTCGCAGATAGGGTGCATCCTTCAATCCCGCTCGCAGGACTGCCATCTGAGCCTCAACAGCTTCGCCGTTGCCACCCCACAGTTCCACATACAACGCTGCAAGTGCTACAGGCAGTCTGAAATTCTTGAGCTCATCTGTGTCTATTACACGATATGTTTCTTCCAGCTGCTCTTTGGCACGTTGATATTGGCCCACCTCTACATAGACTTCAACGATGTTCAGAATACGGAGTTCGCGAAGCTGATCGGCAGACAATGCAGCTGAATTCAGCGCCTGTTCATACAACTGAATACTATCCGCTGGCTCGATCAGGGGGTGCACGAAAATCAGTAGCCAATATAGTCGCTCCTCAAAGGGAATTTCCTTTGTTGTAATCAGCCATTCCAGATCCCCCTGTATAAAACGGATATACAACTGATAATAAGGGGCAATCTGAATGCCAAGTGCCTCCTGTTGTTGAACCAGGGTCTGTATGGCGTTTCCCTGCCCAAACAAGTGATATTTACGAAGTAATCCGTGAATGACCTCCTGCATTTCTGGGTCCTGAGCAGATGGGCTAGCGGGTAGAGCGGACTTGTTCTCATGCACAGCAAGTCGATATCCGTAGCCCCGTACTGTATCCAGACGGATCTCGTCCCAGCGTTTCAGCTTCTTGCGCAGGCGATAGATATGATCGTCCACAGTGCGTTCAACCGGATATTCAAGCGGCCATACCCGATCCAGCAATTGACTGCGGGTGAAGGCTTTCTCCTTGTTTTCATACAGAAAATGCAGCAGTGCAAATTCCTTGGCGAGCAGGCGAATGGACTCTGTACGCCGCGTGACCGTATATGTCCCTTCATCCAATTGCAAAGACATGCCTGGTTCCTCCTACTATGTATAATTCGCTGATCCGAAATCGTATAGATTCATTCCATTTTTTCAACGTGTTCAACATACCATAAAAACCCTTTGCGAGAACGCAAAAGGTTTTTATCGTCTAACTTATAGATGGCTTAGATTGTGGATTACGGTACGTATAGCTGTTCTTCCAACAAGTGTTCCCTTGTCTTAACCCAGCACGACACGATCATCTGCCATTTTTTTGCCGCTAATCCGTTCGAATTCACCAAGCAACTCAGAGACAGTCAACGTACGCTTGCGCTCTTCGCTGACATCCAGAATTATTCGGCCTTTGTCCATCATGATCAGACGGTTACCCAGACGAATGGCCTGCTCCATATTGTGCGTCACCATCAATGTAGTAAGTCTCATCTCACGCACAAGTGTCTCCGTTAGTTCCGTTATCAGTTCGGCACGTGATGGGTCAAGGGCTGCCGTATGCTCATCCAATAGCAAAATTTGCGGCTGGGTAAACGTAGCCATTAACAGGCTAAGTGCCTGGCGCTCCCCGCCAGACAAGAGACCCACTTTTGCATTCGGCCGCTTTTCCAGTCCAATTCCCAGCTTCTCCAGTTGCGTGTTGAAAATCTCCCGTCTGGCACGGGTAACTCCGAAGCCCAGTCCGCGTCCTTTGCCACGTTTGTATGCCATCGCCATGTTTTCTTCAATGGACATATGTGGTGCTGTTCCTGCCATCGGGTCCTGAAATACCCTGCCAATCCAGCTGCTACGTTTATGCTCCGGCAGGTTTTTAATGGAGCGGTCATTGATCAGCACATCACCCATGTCCGGCTTCATCACACCCGAAATGATGTTCATCAGCGTGGATTTACCCGCTCCGTTACTGCCAATCACCGTCACAAAGTCTCCCGGATTCATCGTCAGATTCACACCGACCAGCGCGGTCTTCTCATCCGTTGTACCTGGGTTGAACAGCTTGGTTACTTGCGTAATCTCCAGCATGATCACATACCTCCCTTCGCCTGTTGACCCCCGGATCGCATCAACTCTTCCGTTCGTTTGCGAGCCAGACTACGCTGCTTCATGGAGCGTTGCATCGTTGGGAATACAAGAGCAATAATAACGATCACCGCGGTGATCAACTTCAGATCAGATGTATCAAACCATTCGACTTGAAGGGCAAGCGCAACCACAATCCGATAAATGATTGAACCAACGATCGCTGCAAGTGTAGCCCAGAATACCGTTCTTGCTCCAAGAATGGCCTCACCGATAATCACGGAAGCCAGTCCGATAACGATCATACCGATGCCCATCGTGATGTCTGCAAAACCTGATTGCTGTGCAATAAATGCACCGGACAGGGCAACCAATCCATTGGATAAGCTGACCCCTACAATCGTAGTCACATCCGTATTTGCACCAAAGCTGCGAATCATACGTTTGTTATCACCTGTCGCGCGGAGTGCCAGTCCAACATCTGTTTTCATGAACAGATCAAGCATGATTTTAAACACCAGCACCACGATGATAATTAACACCATGACATGCTCACCTGAGAATGGATTATCCATACCCATAATGGATTTATTCGGTGCGCCAAGAATACGCATATTAATGGAGTAGAGCGCGATCATCATCAAAATCCCGGATAATAATCCGTTGATTTTGCCTTTGGTATGAAGCAGACCTGTACAAGCCCCAGCCACCATGCCGCCAGCCATTGCCGCCAAACAGGCTAGCCAAGGAGAGAAGTCATTGGAGATCATAACCGCCGCGATTGCGCCTCCTGTTGTAAAACTTCCGTCTACGGTAAGGTCAGGAAAATCGAGTATGCGGAACGTAATATATACACCAAGTGCCATCAGTGCATATAAAAGCCCCAGCTCGATCGCCCCTTCAATTGAATTCCAGCTTATACTCACACTACTTCCTCCCTGTCTATCGAAAAGAATGAGGCGAACCCGTTGCACGTTCGCCTCGCATCCATACTGCCGGATTACATTCCGGTCAGATTATTGAATCAATCTCATAACTCATTATATTAATTCTATTGAATAATGTTGTTTTCCTGGTCTTTTACTTCCGCTTTCATCTCATCCGTAACCGTGATACCTTGGGCTTCAGCTGCTTTCAGGTTCAGGATCAGATCCAGTTTGTCCGGAACGGTGACTTTCATATCACCAGGTTTTGTACCATTTTTCAGAATGTCCGCGGCCATCTCACCCACCTGATATCCATGGTCATAATATTTGAAGCCAACGGTTGCGAAAGCTCCTTTTTCAACGGTATCCCGATCACTGGAGAAGAACGGAATTTTATTACTGTTGGCCGTTTGGATGATCGTATCCACCGCACTCACGACAGAATTATCCAGCGTGATGTAGAAGGCGTCTACTTTGCCAACCAGAGAATCCGTTGCCTGTTTTACTTCAGATGTATTCGTAACTGGTGCTTTCACCAGCTTGATATTATGTGTTGCGAGCGCTTTTTCAGCGTTATCTGCCATAACCACCGCATTTGGTTCACCTTCGTTAATGACCAAGCCTACCGTTTTCACATCCGGCAGATTTTTAGCGATAAAGTCAGCCAATTGTACGATAGCCTCCGGATTCGTATCCGATGCACCTGTAACATTGCCGCCCGGCTTGTCCATATCGGTCACCAGCTTGGCACCCAACGGGTCCGTTACCGCTGCGAACAGCAATGGCTTGTCCTTCACTTGTTGAGCCAGCGCCAGAGCAGATGGTGTTGCGATTCCGAGTACGAGGTCATTTTTGGAATCACCCGAGATTTTCTGTGCAATGGACAAGTTGTTCGTCGAATCACCTTGCGCGTTATTGTAATCGATTTTGAGGTTCTTGTTCTCTTCAATGCCTGCTTCCTTCAGGGCTGCGATGAAACCTTCGCGTGTAGCATCCAAGGATGGATGTTCAACAATCTGTGAGATGGCAATCTGATATGATTTTTCCTCACTGCCTCCACCTGTTGTAGTCCCCGATCCTTCGGATTCCGAGCCTGTACCGCTGTTATTTCCGCAACCTGCTGCAACGATCATTGAAGCAACCATCATCAGTGACATCCAAAATTTCTTTTTCATGTGTGAGAACCCCTCTCCATCTTATAAAATGTGGTTACCCTTATCTAGATTCCATTGACACGATAGGGCGGGACAAAACAAACGCTTCAACGCATTGTTGCTTTGATCGACAAAAGCAGACAAATATAGACTTTTCTCATGCGACTGAAGTCCATGACCCGTGTTGGTGTTTTATTGTTCCCCTAATATTAAGGGGCGTCCCGATATCCGTCAATGGTTGAACCGCTTCCAATTTACTTTCATCATATGGTTGTGATAGAAAACATTACATAACGAAAAAAAAGCAACCCGCAAGTTATGCGAATGGCTCGTCAAGAAGCTGTAATGTGCTTAGCGCTTCACGTTGACCAGCTGCACCAAGCCAACGTGTTAGCGCCAAACAATAAAATTGCCCTTTCTCCAATGCTAACGAACCCGAGACATCTTATTGGGGGAATAATCACGATATGCAAATCCTAACGAACCTCACACTTGTTATTCATTCTAATATTAGAATTCGATACCGAGAATCGGCCAAATTAAGCAAAATAGCGCCTTTACGATTCGTTAAATTTTGAAAAGATCTTTGGAGAGGAAAATAGCGTCTACAGGGTTCGTTAGAGAAATTTCTTTCATACAGTTTCACGTAACGCAGGATATAAAAAAAGAGATGGCCTCGACGAAACTCGATACCATCTCTTCTTCTTTACACTTTGAATATCTTTTATTATCTTTTTTTTCAAACTCTCACCCAGTTAATTCCCCGACGCTTCGCGAATCTCATACTTGCACCTTTTGCCGCCATCGGCGTAACATTCTGTGCGCTCTACCTCAGCTTGAAGTAGCGAGCGAAACAGTTCCAGTTCACAGCGGCAAGCCTGCTTGTAGACACTCGCGACTTGTACAATCGGGCAGTTCATTTCCGTAATGACGTAGGTTCCATCGTCTTCTCTGGACGCATCCGCCATATATCCGTTGGCATTCTGGATTCGAGCGAGTTCCTCCACCCGTCCAGCCAGATCCTGGCCCTCCATCTGTGGCAATCCGCTGCGAAGCAGCTTGTCCCGGCGACTCTCGAACAATGCATCTACCACACCGCTCCCGGCTGAGTCAGACAATTCTTCAAGCAGTTCCAGCGTAAGGGAGGAATATGATTTTGGAAAAAAGCTGTCCCCGCGTACCGTCAATTGGTACACCGAGGACGGACGTCCGGCCGTAGCCCGGGCCTCCCGAACCTCAATCCAGCCGTCCTGCTCCAGTGCCGTCAGATGACGGCGAATGGCCATGCCGGTCAGACCCAGATCAGCTGTCATTTCCCTCGCGGTCAATGTACCTTGCTGCTTCAGCATGAACAAAATCCGTTCACGCGTCGTTCGTTCCTCTTCGCGCTTCACGATCAGCACCTGCTCTCCTGCTTATGCGTGTACCGGTGCTGCCTCCCGGCAGGCATCCGAGCAAAAGCGGTTATGCGTCTCTTCGCAATCCTCACAGCTTACGTGCTGCAGGTTGCAGGTTGGACAATTAATATATCGGTCATGTGTCGTTCCACAGTGATAACAGCTAGCAATGACAATATCCTCTTCTGTCCGGTTAATCGGTACAGAGATGCGCTCGTCAAACACGTAACACTTGCCATCGAACAGATGGCCTTGTACTTCCGGATCTTTACCGTACGTGACAATACCGCCGTCCAATTGAGCCACATCCTGGAATCCTTCATTGATCATGAACCCGGTCAGCTTCTCGCAGCGAATGCCGCCAGTACAGTAGGTAATAATCGTTTTGTCTTTCATGTCACCCAGGTTCTCCCGAATCCACTCCGGAAACTCACGGAACGACTCCACATCTGGACGGATGGCCCCGCGGAAATGACCAATTTCGTATTCATAATCATTGCGACCATCGATAACGATAACGTCATCACGTTGTAGATGTTCATGGAACTCTTTCGGCGAAAGGCGTTTGCCGCTAGTCACATTTGGGTCAAGTTCATCTTCCACACGGAAGGTTACCAGCTCTGCTTTGTGACGAACAAAGATTTTTTTGAACGCATGCTCCTCGACATCATCAATCTTGAACACCATGTCGCTGAACAGCGGATTAGCCAGCATATCTTTCATGTACTGTTCCGTCTGTTCTGGCGTTCCGGATACCGTACCGTTAATGCCTTCGGATGCGATCAGAATACGGCCTTTCACACCAAGGTCCTTACAGTATTGCAGATGCTCTTGTGTAAACGTCTCGGGGTCTTCAATCTTCACGAACTTATAATATAAAAGCACGCGGTACGCGCTGTTACACATGTATATCACCTGTTCCTATTCCATGTTGTTATTAGCCGGATCATCCGGCAAGACGACTACGTTGCACCCTTACTGTTAAAAAGAAAATAAACAGCCGTCCGAAACATCGTCTCGAACTGCTGCCTGACATTCGACTTTTATTCCTGCATTCTAGTTTATCGGAAGCGGAACAGCTTAGTCAATATAAATGTATAGAAAGGCATGAAAGATATGGAACATATCTTTCTGCACCATTCACCCTATTCCGAGATCGTAATGACCGAGGTTACAAAGTGATACGATTCATTCTCCAATACCGCCTGTGATAACAGGATTTTATTTCCTTTCGGGCTCCAGGCGAGTGGGTCAGAAGCGTTGTCCATATCGGCCGAGATCTGGAACTGTTCTGCCGACTCTGTGTTGGAGACAAATAGCCCTTTCTCATTATCATTCTCAGAATTGATGGTGTATGCAATCTTGGAATCATCACCCGACCAACTGGTACCGAAGATCTGCGTGCCTCTGGCGAGCGTGGCCTTCTCATTACCTTCCAGATCGGTGAGTACCAGCGCCCGTTTGGTATCCGCTGTTCTTTTCACAATCGCAAGCCTTGTTCCATCATTAGATGGGATGACCCACTCCACACTTTTCAGCACCTGTTTCACTTCACCCGTCTTCGCATCGTATGCATTCAACTGGCCATCTTCGCCCGTAATATAATAGAGCATATCGCCTGACACCTTGATACTCCGTACATTGAAATTACCTGTTTCCACCAGTACCTTTGTTGTACCGTCCACACTTGCCGAGATCAGATCACCCTTCATATTGGGGAAAACGGCATGTTCATTATCCAGCCATGCGCCCTCTTGGATAAATCCATCCTCCTTGCCCGCAGGGGTTGTCTCCCCGTTATGCAGGTTCAGGAAGTAGCCTTTGCCCGTATTTTCCTCCGGCTCGCGGTAGAACAGGTACTGACCATCCGGTGATACCAGCGGTGCACCCAGACTGGCTTCACTTTCTTTGAGCGGCGTGTCTGTACCTTTCGTCAGATCATACATATATAAGTTATGCGGGTATCTTTCCTGACCTTCAACCGTGACGGGTTTCAAGGACTTGTTCTCTTTGTCGGATACAATCCAATCATCACTTAGCCATGCGATCCCGCGCATATTCGGCAATTTATCAATTTTCTCCAGCTTGAAGCTCTGGTACACGGACGTGTTGGTATTATCTTTTACCGTAATATCCGTGCCCGTTTTCCCGCCTTGTGCGTTGCCCCCCGGCTCCGTTGTTCCCCCGCATGCCGCTGTCGTTAACAGGGCAATGGCTCCGAACGTGCCCATAGCTGCTTGTTTCCAATTCATGATGGTCCCCCCTGGTTTCTCTTGCTATAGACCAAGCATATACATCGCATACTTCCAAAGTTATTCAGACTTGTTTCGAACTTGTAAACTTGAATCAGCCAAAGGGAACATGAGCTGGAACGTCACACCTTCCCCATCTTCTGGATCACTCGACAGCAGGGTGATTGTACCGCCCTGTTTTTCAACAAACTGCTTCACGAGAGATAGCCCCAGTCCGGTTCCACCAGTTTTTCTGGCTCTGTCTTTGTTCACGGTGTAAAAGGGTTCAAAAATCTTCTCCCGCGCCTCTGCCGGAATTGGCGTACCCGAGTTATAGATGCGAATGATCGCTTGACGCTCCTGCATCCGCAGTTCACTCTTCACCCGGATCACACCATCCGGAACGTTATATTTGATGGCATTATCCAGCATGTTGATGAAAATATGCATAAGACTCTCCCGATCGCTGCGGATCACCGCCGGTTCAAGATCCAGTTCCATGTTCAGCGCAAACTTCTCCGCTTTCCCACGCATCCGGCCACAGGCATCCTTCAGCAGAGCGCTGACCTCTACATCTTCGGCCTGGTTCTCAAAGTCATACTTCTCCAGGGCAGATAAATGTAGTACTTTTTCCACCATCTCGTACAGCCGCTCCGTTTCTTTGCCAATGTTACTTGTGGCATCATCAAGCAATTGCGGATCATCCTTATACATGTCGAGCAGCTCCACATAAGCTTTGATCGATGTCAGCGGTGTCTTGAACTCATGGCTAATGTTACCGATATATTGTTTCTGCTGCTGTTCTAGCGCCTGAAGTTTCTCAATCGCCAGTTGCAGCTTCTGCTGCTCTGCATGCATGGCTGTGATATTTTGCTGAATGGATGTACTCATATAATAAATGCCCTGCCCCAGCTCCCCCAACTCATCCTTGCGCTTTAAAGGAGACTCCGTAATGTAGTGTCCTTCGCGAATGGAATCTGCGGACTTTTTCAGTCGGGTAATCGCAACGGCAAACCGATTGTAGAACAGATAACCCAATATGAAGCTCAGCGCAACAACGGTAATTCCTGCCCATATGAACAATTGAAGGATGCGAGTATAGAATTCATGGTAGCTTTGGACCGGATATTGCATCCATACAGCCCCCATCTGTCCATCCGGACCGTCCAGTGGTGCGGCGTAGAGCAAGGTATCCCCTTGTTCATGATAGGCAATTTTATTTTGCAGTGCATAGTTGAGCGTATCCTGAACAATTGCACTCTCCCCAGAGCTGATCGATGAACCGACTTGTTGGCCTTTCATATCATAGAGCGCTATCGGCAATCCGGTAGAGTTGGCCAGTTCCTGTGCAAGCCTACGGCCGTTTTGTTGTAAAAAAACGTCCTGTTCCAGATGAACGGACTCCGTGTAGTAGGACTGTCGCACATTCAGATTCACCAGCCGTGTCTGCTGTGATAAAATACCTTCAATTTGTGACTGCTGATTGCGTTCAATACCGCGCAGGACCAGTGAACTAAGCACCACCACGGTAAGGATAAGCAATGCTGCCAGAAAAACACTGAACTTCAGCTTGATGCTGACTCTCATATGGCCCCGCCTGTTTCAGGTGCAGATGCTTTGTAGCCAATCCCGTATACAGTCTGTAATTTTTGCTGATCCGTATCTCCAATTTTTTTGCGCAAACGCTGGATGTGAATGTCTACGGTTCGTGTACCACCCGCATACTCCATGCCCCACACTCGATCTAGTAGATCGTCTCGTGTGTACACCCGCTCGGGATTGGACATGAGAATGGTCAGCAGGTCGAACTCTTTTGGTGTCAGATCCAGCTTCTCCTCATTCACGGTCACTGTGCGGTGAGCAACATGAATACGCAGTGTGCCATTCACGATGGCCTGATTCTTCGAATCGTCAGGTGGTGGACTGCTTTTCTCGACACGGCGCATGAGCGCTTTCACCCTTGCGAGCAGTTCACGGATCTCGAATGGTTTGGTCATGTAATCATCGGCGCCCATTTCCAGGCCAACGATTTTGTCCACGATATCATTTTTGACAGTCAGCAAAATAATGCCGATATCCTCGCGGTCCTCCAACCTGCGGCATACGCCGTATCCATCAAGCCTTGGCATCATCACGTCCAGAATCAGGACCTGTGGGTGAAACGATGCGACCTTAACCAAGGCCTCTTCGCCGTCACTCGCAGTATCTACTTCATATCCTTCGCGCCGCAGCGCGTAAGCAATGGCACTGACGATGCTTGATTCGTCATCTACCACGAGCACTTTTTTATTCATGGGATTCATCCTCTACGTTACACGAGATAACTTCAAGTGCAGTACCGTCTTCTGATCGCTGTTATCCCCAGATTTCTTTAATCCCCTTCTTCCAAAGGGGAAATCCGGTGATAAAGGGCGTAGCATATGCTTCCGAAGTAGCTTTCTGACAGAAAGCTTTGAACTTCGTTTCTTCAGACTGGTTCTGCACTCTTCGTTTTCGTGTAAATATTCAGTTCTTTTTTATTTATGTTAGCAAGGTCTTTGCGATTTAGCTATGGATGAGTTTGCAATTTGTATGAGAAGCTTTCATCCTCTCAGCTTGGACTTGGCTCTACTTTCTTTATACCCCAATGACGACAAAAAGAGCCAACCCGTGATTGGATTAGCCCTTGGTCTGTAGATTCCTAATTTATGTTACTGCTTAGGCAATAACTTCTTAATTTCATCTTCGGAGAGTCCTGATGCTTTAACTATAGCAGAGAGATCTACACCAAGTGTAAGTAATTCACGGGCCATTTCTCTCTTACCTTCCAACTTACCCTTGGCTGCACCTTCAGCTCGTGCGCCTTCAATCATTGATTTTTCGTCACTCAATGCTTTCATCCGAGCATCGTAGGCCATTCTGGTGGACGCATCCTGACTCAGAAATTCCAGCGTATCCATCGCCTTTTTCAACATCGGTTCATTCATGGCCAGCACCTCCCAGTTTGATGTATCTATTCCTTTAAGGAATAATAACCAATTCACGAGTCCGCCTTTTTCCATCGGAACAGAATACTCATCCAATTTGGTTAGTTCCATCACATGTATTTCGATATCATCCGTCAAACCAATACCTGTATGATCTTCTCGTAAATGAAAAACATTGTGATATCGCTCATTATCCAGACAGGAGTAGTTGAGTATATTAATAGTCACGCATTTTTTGAGTAGACTATAGTTTTCACCCTTTTTTATCTGATGAAAGTACATCTCACTCCAATAAAACAACGTCCTTTTCTCCATGTTATACGGGTTAAACAGCTGCATTTCAATGTTAATTAGTTTGCCTTCTAACGTCTTTGCTTTAATATCCAGAATGGATTGTTTATCCTCTGGACTATCCTTATCTGTATACGTGTTAACCACAGTGATCTCCGTAAGAGGAGATTCGCCGGTCTCTATAAACGTGCTGTTCAGAAAAGCTAACAAAACATCTTTGTTTTGCTCACTTCCAAAAATGCGTTTGAACACAAAATCTACTCGTGGATCGAGTAATTCCGTCACTCAGCATCAGCTCCATTCTCACCAGCATTATATCATAATTCCCATATAGCCTCAGCTTGATAATGGATCTGCACTTAAATTGCATTTACTCCTCAAATGACAGATTGAGAGGCTCGTCCGACATCTCGTACTCTGTCTCCATATGTGTCAGCGGTGTGTTCGGATCAACCTCCTCGAAGCGGAAGCTGTCGACCCACACTTTTCCTTTACCGTTCAAAATAACCCCAAACGAAATGACCGCACTGCCCTCCGGTACATCAAGCACAATACTATACTGATTCCATGGCTGCGTACCCGTAATTGGCCGATCATGCATGTTATCAAATTGAAGTACATCATGCACGTTATTATCCACACGCATCCATAATCCGCAGAACGCATCCACATGCTCGGTCTTCACGAATCCCGATAACTTCATCCGCTTGCCCACATAGTTGTCCGCTCTGAACTGTTGCATCATTGTTGCGAACTCGTTAGGCTCCATCGGCGTAACGGCCTTCAAATATCCTGATGCTTTTCCCTGATGCACTTCGGCCGGATCAATGCCCATCTCATAATTCTGCGGATGACTTCCGGTTAACATCCAACCTGTAATTGTTGACGTCTGATTCATCTGTAATTCTCCTCCTCTGGTTCTTCCTTCGAATAATTTCAGATCAAACAATTTGCGAAAACGTCCTGGTGGCATGCCATATAATTTGCGGAATGCACGGGTGAAGGCTTCCTGACTCTCAAAACCACATGCCAGGGCGATGTCCAAAATGCCCGCATCCGTCGATCGGAGGGTGGTGGACGCCAGACTCATCCGACGGTTTCGGATATAATCCACCACGGTCATGCCCACCTCATTACGGAAAATTCGATGGTAGTGATATGGCGACAACAACGCCTCAGATGCCACTTCTTCCAGCCCAATCTGCTCATGCAGATGAGTCTCAATATAGAACAAACTTTGCTGAATCATTGCACGGTAACGGCTCAACTGAGGTAAAGCCCCCTTCCATATCCTTACTATACGTGAAGGATGTCATCGTCGTTTTGATCATTTTTGCTATCTTCACTTTGGTTGGCCTCTATCCCGAACGACAAAAAGAGCCAATCACGGATGGAATCCTTTCCGTAATTGACTCTTCTGGGAACCCGCCGCCCTGTCGCTACTCTAGAGCCACTTCATTGATTTACAACAGGTTCATTTATCTATTTGCTTTATCTATTTGCTTTATCTATTTGCACAACATTCTTCGTCAGACAGCTGGTACCGGCTGTGCACCAACCTCTTCGTCATCATGCTCCACCAGTTCATGTTTCTCCCAAGCTCTACTCTTCCAGCGGAAGTACATAATGACCGCGCGGGTCCACTCATCCGCCGCAATGGCAAGCCATACACCAGCGAGCCCCAGATGAAGCTTGAATATGAGCAGGTATCCCAGCGGCAGACTCATGCAGACCATGGAGATCAGACCCATGTATACCGGGAACTTTGCATCCCCTGCCGCACGCAGGGAACCAATGATCACAATATTGCAGGTACGACCGGTTTCGAGCAACAGACTGAGTAGAATCACTTGAGCCCCCAGCTTGATAATTTCCGGATTATCCGTAAAGATGCTCATCAGCGGTACACGGAAAAAAATGATGATTACATCAATGATAACCGTAGCCAGAAGTGCCCATTTTACACTGTCAAAAACACGTTTGTACGCATCGTCTTTGCGCCGCGCACCCACAAGCCGACCTACAATGATCGATGTCCCCATACCAATCGCCATGCTGAACAAGTAGATATAGCTGGAGATGTTACCCGCATACTGCTTGGTTGCCATAGCTTCTGCGCCCAGATAGGTCACATACAGCGTGAACACGAGCTGGCAGGAATGATATACCATGGATTCCATCGCAGACGGAATGCCAATCCGCAGAATTTTGCCAATGAATTTCTTAGACAACTTAATGTAGTATTCAAAATCCACCCGCACCTCGCTCACACGATACAACAACCAGAAGAAGATCAGCAGGCAGATAAAACGGCTTCCCACCGTGGAGATCGCTGCCCCTTCCACCCCAAGCTTTGGCAGGCCGAAGTGTCCAAAGATCAATGCATAGTTACCAACAACGTGAATCACGTTCATGAATACAGCAACATACATCGTTTCTTTGGTGTAACCATGTGTACGAATCGTCGCAGCCAGCGCATTAATGAGCGCCTGAAGGAAGATACCGCCACCAACGATATTTATATACGAACGGGCAAAATCATAAATTTCGCCTTGAATGTTCAAGAGTGATAACAAATGTCCTCCGAACAGAAGGAAGATTCCGCTCAGGACCAGACCTACGATAAGATTCAGTGTGATCGCATTACCTGTAACCTGCGCTGCTTCACTTAACTTTTTGGATCCGATATATTGTGCGACTACAATCGCAGCACCATGTCCAATGACTTCCAATACAAGGATAGCGATAGAAATAATCTGATTGGCTGCTCCAACGCCGGAGACCGCATTATCGGACACCGAGCTGAGCATGAGCGTATCCACGCTCCCCATCAACATAAATAAGAAGAGTTCCAAGAAAATAGGCCATGTAAGTCGAATCAGATTCAGATCCTTGGCATCAGAACGAAGGGACTCTTTGGTTGAGGATATTGCTGTCATTTTCTCACCTTTCCCATGTGGGCTTTAATTCTTAGGGTATGTTAGCACAGGTGGTTTGAAAATGCAGTAGTTTTGCGAAAATAGTTGAAAGTTTTTTGCAATTCCATAAATAGGTATTTTCACTGCTTTCATATAGCCCATCTTCCGTACGCTTGCCAGAGGTTTTAGAAGACAAAAAAGGCCCCTCCCAACTCGCCTTTTAAGCAAGTAATGGAAGGACCTTGGAACCTCAAACTTTTAACCTTTAACAGAACCCGCAGCAATGCCCTCCACGATTCGGTTACTCAGGATGAGAAAAGCAATCAGGATTGGCATAATGCTAATCATCAGCGTTGCACCAATGGCTCCCCAATCCGTTGTATATTGACCGATAAAGTTCTGTACACCAACAGTCAGGGTTTTGTACGAATCTGTACTGATGAACGTATTAACAAAGATGAATTCATTCCAGTTATAGATCATGTTAATGATCGCCGTTGTGGAAATGACCGAAGACGTCATCGGCAGCACAATCCGAAAGAAAATCCGATGCACGGAGCAACCATCCATCACTGCGGCTTCTTCCACTTCCCGGGGGAGCGCGTAGTAGAATCCAAGTAGAATCATAATGGTAATTGGCATATTAAAGGCAATATAAGACAGGATGACTGACAAAGGATGATCTGTGAGATGAAGCTTCAGGAACAAGCTGAACAGCGGGATCAACGTGGAGTGTACAGGGATCATCAGACCCACCATAAATAGCCCCAGCACCAGCGAACGACCCTTCCAGCGCATACGTGTAATGGCAAAGGTCACCAGACTGGCAAACAGCACGGTGACCACCACCGAGACCACCGTAATCCATACACTGTTGAAGAAGTACAAGCTGATATTTCCCTCTGTCCATACCTTGACATAGTTTTCCCAACGCGGAGTAGCAGGAAGGGAAAAAGGCGCCATGTCGAATACTTCCTGATTATTTTTAAGCGAGAACAACAGCAGCCATACCAAGGGTAAAATTTGAAGCAAAGCTACCAGGGACAAGAGGAAATACAGCAGAATATATCCGAATCTCCTTAACCATGCCGAACCTCGGCTTGTCCCCGGGTAAGTTGGCAATCTAACGGCCGTATCCGTCTTCACCGGGATGGACCTCCTTTCATTTCACTTACGTCAGGAATACTGGATCGTATCTTTGGATGCTGTCGCTTTTCGAAGCAGCCAGGTAACCAGCAGACAGATCAAGAGCAGGAAGAACCCTACAGCACTGCCGTAACCAAAGTCGAAGCTACGAAACGCCTGACGATACATATAGGAGGCCATCACTTCGCTGGAGCCATTTGGTCCGCCATCGGTCATCACGTAGATGAGATCAAAATACTTGAGTGAGCCTACCACAGCCAGTACCACAGTCACCTTGATGACTTCTGTAATAAGGGGCAGCTTGATTCGAAAAGCGATCTGCCAAGGGCTTGCTCCATCAATCCGGGCTGCTTCCACCAGAGATTCCGGAATATTTTTGAGGGCCGCATAATAGATCAAAATATAGAAGCCTGCATACTGCCATAGAATCGGCACGAACAGTGCATACAACACCAGGGATGGCTCCGCCAGCCAGGCTGGCGGATTGCTGAAGCCGATCGCTTCCAGAAAGGTGTTTAGCACACCATTGCTGGGATGATAGATCTTCAGCCATAACTGGGCGATCGCGACCGAAGACAGCAGCATCGGGATCAAATATATTTTGCGGAACAGATTGGCCCCCTTGATCTTGCCTGACAGCACCAAAGCGATCATCAGATAACCGATCAGACTCAGCGCAGAGAACAAAGCAAGTAAAAAAGTATGGTTCGCACTCTGCCAGAATGTTCCGTCTTGAAGAAGTCTGGCGTAATTATCCAATCCAATAAAGGTCATTGCACCGATCCCGTCCCATTGCATCAACCCATAATACCCGGTGAGCACGATCGGGATGTAGACCAAGACCAGCAGCAGAAGCAGTGCAGGAAGCACGTACAACGCAGCAACGAGACGGTTGGACATGACTTTGTCCATCACATTATCCTCCCTTCAAGCGTTCAAACGTGTGTACGTCAATTGCCTTTATCAATTGCAGCCTGATGATTCTTCACAAAGTCCTCCGGTGTTACCGCTTTGCCAAACAACGCCTGAATCATGTCCAGATGTGCCTGAGCGGCTGCCGGTTTCATCTGTACGTCTGCAAAGAGTGTAAGGCTGCTGGCCTGATTCAATTCGTTGAGAAGGTCAATATAGAGCTGTGGCAGCTGTACTGCCGCCGTATCCACTTTGGTTGCCGGGATGACGCCTGCTTCAGTTACCGAACTTTCACCCCATTTTTCCACAAAGTATTGCACAAACTTCTGCGCTTCTTCCTTCACTTTGGAGTTCTGGGCCACGAACAGTCCTACGCCTGGACCACCTACCCAGCTGTTAATATCGCTCTTGCCATCTTCCATCGTTGGGAATTTGAAAAATCCGATCTTGTCTTTAAATTCCTGCGGGATGTCCGGGTTGGTCGTAAAGTTTGGCAGTTCCCAGGTACCCATCAGATACATAGCAGCTTTTTCGTTCATGAATTCGGATTTACCCTCATCGTTAGACAACCCGTTGAAACCTTTGTTGAAAGCATTCATATCCACCAGTTTTTGTACCTCGGCAGCAGCTTGAGTCAGCGCAGGATCATCAAACTTGCCAGAGCCATTGATCGCCTTTTCCAGTGCATCTCCACCTAACCGATTCGCCAGATACATATACCAGAGCGAGCCAGTCCAGCGGTCTTTATTGCCCAGTGCGATCGGAACCTCACCGTTCTCTGTCAGTGTCTTCAGCACACTCAGGAATTCATCGTACGTTGCTGGCGGCTGCAAGTTATATTTTGCAAAAATGGCTTTGTTATAATAAATGGGGGAGATATTCAACTCGATTGGTAGCGCATATGTTTTACCGTCTATCGCATAAGCTTCTGTTGTTCCGGCTATGAATTTCTCGCCCAGCGAGTCACTCAACAGATCATCGACCGGTGCGAACAGGTTCCCCTTCACATAAGGCTCCAGAAATCCAGCAGCCCAAGTTACACCAACATCGGGAAGTTCATTGGATGCCGACAGGATTTTCAATTTGTTCTTATATTGTTCATTCTCCAGCACTTCCTGCTTAATGGTTACATTCGGATGATCCGTTTGATACTGCTTGATGATATCGTTGACCAGTTTGTTTTGCTGTGCGGAACTGCCTGCTGGCCAGAGGTGCATGAATTTGAGGGTTACTTTCCCATCTGTGCCGTTGCTGCCTGTTTCACCCTCTTCATCCGAACTTGAACTGTTACATCCGGATAAAATTACGGCGAGAACCAGCGTCCATGACAGAAGAATGGCCATCGTCTTTTTGCTCATTATTCCAACCCCCTTGGTTTTTTCGGTTAATGTAACCGCTTTAACCAAATTGTAGCACGGGCCTATCACACCTATAAGACCAGAGTAATTTGGAAAAACTCCACTTTTTTGAGGTTATTTGTTATTTCGTTCAGATAGGGAATGCCGATATTTGCTTGGACTAAGCCCCTCAAGACTTTTAAATACTGTGATAAAATACTTATCCGTCTGATAACCCACCTGTTCCGCAATCTCTGAGATTGGCATCGTTGTCTGCACAAGCAACTCCTTCGCGCGCTGAATGCGTTTGCGGGTAAGGTATTCACTAAAATTGATGCCGATCTGTTCCTTGAACAATACGCTGAAGTAACTGGAGTTGAGATGGAGTAGATCAGCAATTTCACGCATGGTCACATGTTCACCCAGATGAGCATCCACATAGGTCAAAGCTTCACTGATCTGGCTATTGAGCCTTTGTTCTCCGCGCTCCTTAACATCCAGCAGCTTGGGGTCAACCATTTCTTGCATCGTTTGAATACGTCGCTGTTGCTCGCTGAACTTTAGGGCTTTTTCGACGGTCTGCAGCAATTGTTCCTTATCAATCGGTTTCAACATATACTCCACAACACCCAGCTTAATGGCCTGCTGGGCGTACTGAAAATCGGCATGCCCCGACATAATAAGGACAACAGGCTTGTTCGAAAAATGCTGAATGGCTTCAATCAGAGACAAGCCAGAGAATTCCGGCATGCGAACATCCGTTATTAACAGATCTGCCGGCTTTTTCTTGAGCCATTCCACAGCCTCGACGCCACTTTCTGCAGTCTGAATGTGATTTCGTCCTGCCGACCATCCTTCCAGTGTTTTGCGAATACCCTCTCTTGTACGCGGCTCATCATCCACGATAAGAATCGTTTTGTCATGAATCATATGCACCCTCCGTTCCCATGGGAATCTCAAAGCAAATGACAGTTCCTTCCCCAACCTTACTTGTTATGGAAAGCTTGCAACGTTCGCCAAGTTGGCTGCCAAAGTAAAGCATCAGTCGCCGATGTACGTTGATTAGACCTACACCTGTCCCCTTCTTGGACACAGCCGGCCCGCCATGTAAAGCATGAATGACAGATTGAAGCCGTAATTCATCCATACCGGGACCATCATCCCGAACCTTAATGCGAACCAGATTTTTCTCGGTCGAAGCATCCACATGGATGCTTATTTTTCCCGGTCCCAGTTTACTTTCAATCCCATGAAGAATCGCATTTTCGACCAAGGGCTGTATAAGAAGTTTCGGTATTGCGACCTTACGCACCGTATCACTCAGCTGAATCTCCCATTGCATTCTCTCTCCCAACCGCATCTGCATAATTTGAAGATAACGCTCAGCGTGTTCCAGCTCGTCAGCAATCGTAACCCATTCATCCTGCTGCGAACTGGAGATGATGTAGCGAAATAATCGGGACATCGCCACAACCATACGTGCCATCTCCTCGTCTCCCTTCTCCTCAAGGGACCAATAGAAGGCTTCTAGGGTGTTGAATAGAAAATGGGGATTAATCTGAGACTGCAACGCCTTCAGCTCGGCCCGGGACTGCATGATTTCCTTCTCATGAACCACACGGGTCAATTCATTCTGCCTGTAGACCATCTGGTTATATACGTCGTTGAGTTCATTGATCTCCATCGTAGAGCTAACCATTAGATTAGGTCTCATTGCTCCCGGCTGTGCACTGCGCATGGCCCTCATCAGACGTATGAGCGGACGTGTAATCATTGTGGACAGAAAGAAGGACATGATAAGGAACAGAACAACACCAATCATTCCCGAAACGAGCAGCGCCGTTCTCAAGATGGATACACCTTCCGTTGTCTCCCGCAGCGGGGTCAGGACAGCAAGTGTCCATCCCGTTAACTCCGATTTTTGCCGGACGACGATATAGGATTCCTCCCCGTTCTGCACGACTGATCCACTGTCCAATATGGCTTTGGGATCGAGATTGATCTCCAGATCGGAAGTCACCACTTCGCCCACCCCATCCAAGAGCATGATAGAGTCCTGCGAACCATCTGCCCCATTCGAATCATTGAGTTGAAAAAAACTACGCTGCATCCGCACCACCACATAACCTCCATGTTCAAAAGAATGATCCAGCAGGTTAATCCGTCGAATAGCTAGAAGCACACCCGGATCTTCAGGGTCAGCACCTGCCCATACCAGTCTGCCTTTTCCTTCATCCGCCAGGTTGATCCAGTTGCGCTCCACTCTGAGATCGAGGGATCGGTCATCCATCGGAAAGATGCGGTTATAACCCGTGGTGTATATCTCCATACTCTGCGCTCCGTTGATGAAAGACTGATAACTGCCTGCAATCTGCAAGAGAGCTTGGCGCTGATTAAAGGTTGCCGGGTTGCCTTGCTTCTCATCGCTAAGCAGACGCTGCACGTATGAATCATCCGCCACTTGGGCGGTCAGCGAATTCACTTGTGCAATGAGTGCATCCAATCTGCCACTGGCTTGGACAGCGGTTTGATGAATATGTTTCTCCGCATTGCTTTTCAGCAGGGCAGCTACCCGATCATAAGCCGTTATGCCTGCGAGCAGCAGAACAACAAGCATCACCATAACAAAACCAATGAAGATCTGATTGCGAAGTGAGTTAAAATGTCCTTTTTTCCCGTGCAACTTCCCCATTCTCCTCTCTTTTTGGCATGTAAAAGAACCCACCACCTTACGCCCGTGCTCTTGAAGACTGGGTACAAACGATGCCGGATTTATCTACGATTCAGTTTTTCTCGTTAAAGCGCTTGCATAATTGAACCTTAATTTTCTTCTCACTATCTTTGTTTACCGATTAAACTAACGACTAAAAAATAGCATAGTTTTACAGGTTAATCAATCCTCTGAAGAGTTCTCAAACGTTAAATGAAAAGGATCAAAAAAAGAGAGGAGACTTTTAAAGTCCACCTCTCTTTGTTCATATCTCTTCACACATATTCTTTTCTTTGGCCCATCTTCAGTTATTTCACAGACCCTTGGGTAACCCCGTTGATGATCCACTTCTGCGCAAACAGGTAGATGATAATCATCGGCAGCAACGCGAGCAGGTAGGATGCAAACGCAAGGTTAAATTCAGTATTAAACTGTCCTTGGAATACATACTGTACCAGCGGCAACGTGTACTGTCCCGGATCACTGATAATAATGAGTGGCAGCAAGAAGTCGTTGTACGTGGACAGGCAAGTCAGAATACCAACCGTGGCACTGATGGGTGCCATGAGCGGGAAAATGATTTTCCAGAATGTGCCCCAGGTTGTTGCCCCATCCACAAACGCCGCTTCCTCCAGCGCAACCGGAATGGACCGGATATATCCAACGTACACAAATACGTTAAATGCCAGGCCATAAACCGTGTGTAGCAGGATCAGACCTACCAGATTTGTCATCTCCAGCGATGCGGTCAGTTTAACAATCGGCAGCATGATGATTGGGAACGGAATGAACATCGCGCTAACGAAGTAATAATAGAGTCCTTTGAAAAACTTGCGTTTCTCCATATTCCGTGCAATCGCATAAGCTACCATCGAGTTACTCAGCAACGTCAAGAGCACCGTTGATGCGGTAACGATTGCACTGTTACGGAACGATTGGAAGAAGTTTGTCATGTCGATGGCCCTCGCGAAATTCTCCCAGTGAAGTGTTGTCGGAATGGAAAAGACCGATTGGGCCATCTGTTCCGGATTTTTCAAAGCAATCGTAACAGTCATATACAATGGGAACAGGATAAACAGGGTACCCAACACAACGAGCAGCATAACGGGCCAATTGATTCGTGTACGGCTTCTCATTACAGATCCATCTCCCTTCTTTGCAGGAACCGGATTTGCAGAATTGAAATCACCGCAATAACGATGAAGTAAATAACCGAGTTCGCAGATTGATACGCATATTCGCCGCCTTCAAATCCGCCGGTGTAGATCAAGTGGGAGATGGACTGCGTCGCCCGCCCGGGACCACCGTTGGTCAAGGCTACGATTTGGTCGAAGACCATAAGCGAGTTTTTCATCGCCAGCACCATATTAATGGTGAAGAATGGGGCAATAAGCGGGAAAGTAATACTCCAGAATTCACGCCATTTGCCTGCACCGTCGAGGTTGGATGCCTCGTACAGTGTTGTTGGTATCGTTTGCAGACCAGCCAAATACAGAATCGTATTCAGGGCCACGGATTGCCATACTGCAACAATGACGATACCGATCCAAGCCAGACTCTCGCTGCCGAGAATGTTGGTGGATAGCGCATTGATGCCCAGATTTTGTCCCCAGATCGGGAATACGTTGGAGAACAGGTAGTTAAATATGTAACCTACGATCAGCACACTCAGAATATTGGGCAGGAAGTAGATTCCGCGGAAAAAGTTACGGAACTTAATCTTGGCATTCAGCCCGAGTGCAATGAGCAGGCTCAGAATATTAGTCAGGATCGTCACCACGATCGCGAACTTGAACGTAAACCAGTAGGCATTACCTACATTGTCATCCTGGAACAAGTTGAAATAGTTTTTGAAACCAACAAAATCATACTCTTTCCCGAATCCGTTATAATTCGTAAATGAATAATAGATGCCCTGGAGGGCCGGCAGCGTCATAAATACAAAGAACAATACAACCGCCGGAACCGTCATCCAGTAATAAGGTGCGATACGCTTGTTCATACTCCATCCTCCTTCAGACAAGGCTTAGCGCCGATTAGCAACCTTGTCCCATTCTTTGTCGAGTGTATCTAGATAGTTGTCGATGTTTTGGTTCTGCAAAAAGGACTGTACGATGGAATTCAGCTGCACCGCAGCCGGAATATAGTGATCGGGAAAGTCAATAACCTTGCCCTGCTCGATATATGGCATCAATTCCTGTACGGCAGGATCATCCTGCTTCACACCTTCTACCGCAGAGAACAGCGTCTGTTCGTCAATATATCTTCCGATATTTTCAGGCTCTAATAGAAACGCAATAAACGTCTCTGCCTGCTCGCGATTAGGCGTGTCCGCCGCAATGGTAAACAGGGAGTCGATCCCGTTCACCAGCTTGATCTCGCTGGCATCGTTACCCGTAGGGAATGGGAAAAAACCGATATCGACATTTGGATTCGCTTTGCGAATCTCCGAGATGGCCCAGGTTCCCTGGATGTACATGAAAGCTTCACCGTTAGCAAAGGCACGGTTACCGTCCGAATAAGCTTTACCAAAGTTATCGCCGTGACCGTATTTCATGAGTTCCAGTTGCTTCTCAGCTACCTCGCGGTACTTCTCCTTGAACGTCACTTTGTTATCGCGTCGCTCTTGGTAGAAATCAATACCAACCAGATTGGAGGCTAGTGCATTGAAGGGCAGACTCGTCTGCCAGTCATCCTTGTATGTGAAATAAAATGGAATCTCACCTGCATCCTTAATCTTTTGGGCGGTCGCAATGAGTTCATCCCACGTCTTGGGCACATCCAATCCCATTTCCTTAAACAACGTTTTGTTGTACATGATGCCGTTTGCATTAGTCGCGTAAGGAATACCAGTCACTTCGTCCATGCCTGTGAGATCATTCAGCATTTGTATGTAGTTCGGATCAATCGTCTGGAGTAATGAGCTGTCCGTGAGATCGGTGAAAATATCACTCTGGGCCAGAATGGAATAGGTGTCGGTTGCCCCCATGGCCATAATATCCGGAATATCATTTTTGACGACACGCGTCTTCAGTACTGTCTCCGCATCGGGCGGATTCACCTGTGTCACCTGGATATCGTCATGCTCCGCATTAAACGTCTTGATCAATTCATCAAAGGTTGTTTTGGCTTCAGGCTTGTTCTGGAAAAATTCAATCTGCACTTTGCCATTCGCGCTATCCCCACTGGTACAGGAAGATAAAAGTACAGCCATCATTCCACACAGCAACATTGTCCCGAGAGCCTTGGTAAGCGTTCTTCTCATGTTGTACCTCCCTCAGCTTTATAAATTGAACTAATGTGATTTACACAGTGTCACTCCGATTGCAGTACCATCTTCCGATCGTTGTTATCCCCAGATTTTTTTGATTCCCTTCCTCAAAGGGAAAATCCGGTTTTAGCGTATGCTTTCGAAGCAGCTTTCTTTCAGAAAGCTTTTAGCTGCGCTTCTTCAGATTGGTTCTGCACTCTCCGTGTTCGTGTATATCTTAGTCTCACTTTATATACGTAAAGATTTACCCATTCAAATGGTGAAATAACCATTTGGTTAATCCTTCCAAACCGACTTCGATCTGAATGGATGATATAGGTCTTTATTATTTCTAAAACGGTTTCGGTAAAAATGAATCACGGCAGTTCTTCCCATGACCCGAATTGGGCATAACAAAAAGGACACTGGATAATATCCAATGTCCCTCATTTAATAAGCTTATATTCAGCCACTGTAACGCTTTTATCCAACCTATTACGAACGTTCTGCTTTCGGCAAAGCATTACGTAAACGCTTGGCCCGATAACTCTGATATGCACGAATCAACATGCCGATGATGATCATGACCACACCGATGTTAATTGCGACATCAGCGAGATTCAAAATCCCGCGTCCTGACGGAAATACGAGGAAATCCGTTACCCGGGCATAGATAAATCGATCGATCGCATTTCCTAAAGCCCCGCCGACCATAAAACCCGCGCCAGCTTGCATCCAGAAACCGCGAATCTCACCTTTACTCCGGTAATACAGCATGCCCGCTATGAACAGAACAGCAATCACACCAAACAGACGCGCATTTCCCTGAAACATGCTGCCAGCCATTCCACTGTTCTCGTAATGCTGTAACTGCATGCCCGAGTTACCCAGTCTCATGACGTCGCCAACTTCCATATACATCCTCACTGCAATCTTGGTTCCCTGGTCCACCAAAGTCACCAGCAGTGCTACAAAATAAAACAGCATCGTGCTTCTCCTCCTGCCTACGTAGCAATAACTTATTTTAACTTTAAGAGTTATGTATATTAGGTTCCTTTCACTTTAACACAGCCGATGTACGGTCTCCAAATGAACGGTCTTTAACCACGCAAATAACGTCCACTAACATCGTTCAGACTGCATCCAGAAGGGACTACACCAATCCATGTCGAATGTAGACATCAATCATATATGTAAAGGGGCTGCCTGTAATTTGAACCTGATCATGACAGAGAAATTAAAGGAAATGCAACAGGAAGAAAGTGACTTGGTATTTGGCAAATTTGATTCTGAAACGGCGCTTAACCTTGGCCTGCATCTGGTCGAAGAAGCGAAGCGTCGTTCCCAAGCCGTGACCATCGACATTACCCTGAAAGGACATCGTCTCTTTTTGCATGCGATGGGAGGCACTCATCCCGACAACGAAGACTGGATTCGACGCAAAAACAACGTGGTGAATCATTTCTCCTCCAGTTCTTGGCATACCGCCCTGCGGTTGAGAAGTGAAAACCAGACACTTGAACAAGACTTCAATCTGCCTTCATCGGACTATGTCCTAGCCGGTGGCGCTTTCCCGCTGATTCTGAAAAATGAGGGACAGGTCGGCACCATTACGGTATCAGGTCTGCCTGATGAGGAAGACCATGATCTGGTCACGACAGGCATTCGCTCGTTTTTGTTGCAGCAAGATTAGATTAAAATGGGCAATAAAAAATCCGTACCTGGGATAGGCACGGATTTTCTTCTTTTTCCTGTAGTTAAATTCCTGCGTTTATTGGATCGCCGAGAGAACGTCCAGCAGCATGGATTTGAACTTGGGCCGATCAATCGCCTCACAGACACGTACATTCGGCTCTTTGCCAAAACGTCCGTTGATATCGACCACGCTATATCCACGTGTCAGTTCTCCTGCTGCTTCCACGTCCACATAATATTGACCCGACTTGGTCATGATGGATTCATCTGCCGCAACAGCCATCAACAACGTATCGGGATGAGTGGTGCCATTGAGTTTATGTACCGACTTGTTGAACTGCATAACCACTTTGTTGATTGCAGTGAAGAAATCGGCACCCGATGTACCCAGAGCCGCAATCTCTGCATGATCGTCATCGTCCATCACTGAATATTGCGTGCACATCTCCCAGCCAACCATCGTGATTGGAATGCCTGCATGCAGTACAATTTTCGCTGCTTCCGGGTCCACGTAGAAGTTATACTCCGCTGCCGGTGTAATATTGCCCAGTGCATTATTGGTTCCGCCCATGATGTACAGGTGAGCAATCTCCGGAATAATGGTTGGGTCCTTCTGGATCGCCATTGCAATATTAGTCAAAGGGGCAATCGCCAGAAGTTCAATTTCACCTGGATGTGCATGCACCTTCTCAATGATAAAATCAACCGCATGCCCGCTCTCGGGACGCTGATCTGCCTTCGGGAAATGCGCGCCGCCCATACCATCATCGCCATGCACGTCTTCCACTGTGCGGTGCTGAGCTTTACCGTAGGCCATTAGCGGACGCTCGCAACCTTTATACACAGGCACCTTACCGCCATGTCCAGCAACCTGTACCGTGTACAGGGCATTTTCAACCTCCTGGTCGAATTGTACGTTACCGCCCGTAATGGTGATGCCTTCCACCTGAAAGTGATGCAATGCCGTCAGGATCGCAATCGTATCGTCTCCTGCTGTATCTGTATCGATGATGACTCTTCTCATGATGCCGCGCTCCTTCTTCCGTTTGATAGTAAACTCCATAAAACACTATGTCTTATTTTACATCAAAAACGTACCAATGACGATGGAAACGCCGATGATAATCGAACGCAGCAGCTGGGCTACCGCCATATTACCTCGTGCAATTTCGTCACATACCCGCATTTTTGGAATCAGGAAATCAAATATAATATAGACCAGGCACAGCACAATAATTCCAAACGCCGACCACAGCAGCATATCCAACCACGAATGCGTCGAGAAAGATACCATGCCCACAATAATACACAGTCCCAGCAATTTGCTGCCCATGTACATGCCTGCCGCCTCGTTACCTTTGGCGATTTCCTCACTATCGTTATACCGGGTCAATTTGCTAAAAGCAAAATATCCACATACCAATACCACCAGCAGAATGCCTACACCCACCGCCACATTCACGAGGTTTAATCCCAAGTTTTCCATTCCTTCTCCTCCTCATCATTCATCCGTTCACGAACCGTAGCCGCGCAATAATAGGCCATATCTCCGGTTACTTTCTCCCCGACCCGTGGTAGTATCCCAGCCATACGCCCACCGATAACAAACACCCCTGTAAGCAGATAGCCGCTGTATGCTCCAGCTTCCGTCTCGATCACAACCTGTTCCATCGGAACCAGCTGCTGATAGATTTTGGGCTGATTTTCGTAATAAGCTGTAATCTCTTTATCCTCGTCCGTTGCCCCAGATGCAAGATTGGATTCCAGCGCCTCGTTAAGAGGATGCTCCATATCCTGCTTTCCAAAGGCATTGTCCGTTCCTTCATCCAGCAAAAGAGTTCCTCTGCCTTCGCGCCCCCAGTAGCTTTTGGCTACATATGATATGGCGTTCAGCTCGAAGGGCTCAGATGAAAAATAGGTGGGTAGCAGATATCGGTAAATCACGTCCATCTCTGCTTCATCAAAGAGGGTAAACCCGCAATATTCCGGGGTTTGCTCGTTCCGCTCGTAGAGCGACCAGATTGCCGCCATGAAACCTTTGCTCTGCATCAGCACATGCTGAACGGGATTCATCAGGCCAAGTCGTCCCTCACGTACAAGTTCAAGCAGCGCAGCACCAATGTCCACCCCTGTCGTCTCATCCCGATCATCGATCAGATACTCCAGTGGATAAAGGCGATACAGCAAGTTAATCTCCCGCCCCCTATGGTAAAGCGCCTCTCCCGGAACAATCTCCAGTTCCTCAAGTGGAGCATAGAAAACCTCGTATCCCGCTTCCTGACAACGTCTCATCAGGTATTCCGTATTCGTTCGGTCTTCGACATGTTCGCCAAAAGAAGTGAATGTCACCGGACCCTTTAATCCCTGCTCTGTATAGAATTCCAGCCACATCTTGAAACATTCCCGAATACGTGTATCCATCTCGGCAGATGGCGCAGTTAACGCGGCATCCTCAGCAAGACCGACCAGGATATTTTCCAATGCAGCAGCCTCCGGTATGCCAGTAGGAGTGTCCGTATTATTTTCAATACACTTCGGCCCAGCTTCTCCAATAATCCAGTCCTGACGGGTAATGCCTCCAGTTACCAACTCCATACGTGCCGCCGGGATAAGCCCCGGATGGATACCCAACTGATGCTCTAAAAAAGAATCCGGCATATATTGCTGGATAAATCGCATCACTTTACAGTAAATGCCGTCTACCGCCTGGGCTGCGGTACGCAGCTCTTGTACCTCCGAGGGAGAATAAACCGTTAATGCAGGCACACAATATTGTTTCCCATACATTCGATGATATGGAATCTGTTGTTCCGTTTCGCCCTGAAATACCTCTTCGTGACTTAACGGCAGTTGAACCACTTGCCTCATCCGGTTATCCTCCCGAGCTACGGAAGAAGCTACCGAAGCCGCTTGATTTGGACTTGGATTTGCTATAGGAGCTGTTACTATCCTTGTTGCTTCGATAAGACGACCCACCGTAGTAATAGTGCCCACTGCTGGAATCATATTCACATCCGGTATCATACTCCGGGTCACATTCATCATTGTTGCTGCCACAACCGGATAACACGGCAGGAACCGCCAGCATCAGGGAGAAAGCAACCAGCTTTGCTTTTGATCCGGGTTTTGATGCTTGCCCCCGCTCTTGGTCACTCATCACAGATCCACCTCTTTCATATAAAACAACACTTTCTTGCGATCCGCATCCAGCACGGAATACAGGAATTCATACGTCTTGCCAGCGCGAACCATGTAATGGTCCAGCAGTTGCTCGGCAAGCTCCATCGTATAGGTGGAGGATACTGTGAGTTCCAACTCCTGAAATGAACTTCCATTCCAGAGCATATACTCTGCGCTGTACATGGAAGACATTTTGCACATCGCCAGCGCAGCATCCGCAATGGCTGCACCGTACTCATCCGGCATCTGTTGGTCATATGGCGTTACATATACTGCATGTTCCCGCCCATCCTGGCATTCATTGGACAGATGCGCCCAGAGTTTGTTTTTCACCAAGGTGGCATCCACCAGTTTGCGCATGAACAGTTCATCTCGTGTGACTGAAGCCTGTTCCAGCACTCCCGTCTCCGCCTGTCGATCATCCGACCAACTCCGATACGTCAATGAATAATAGATACCGATAACCTCCCTTTTTGCGAGCTCTTAGGTGAGCCGTTTCAATTCATACAAACGTATTTAACGCATCAGAAGGAAAAAAGTTACACTAGTGAATCAATTTCATAGTACCTTTAGCTGCTTCAAATCAAGGCTAGACATAGATAAAAATGGTTTAATTTGTCTATGTCTAGTTACAAAACTCCATTTTTAGTGATTTATGAAATTGATTCTATTCACCATGACATGTAATAAAGAACATGTTGGCTACCTTCATTCTCCGATTAACGAAGCAGGAAATAACATACTGTTTTCTACTTTTGGTACGCAATTCAGTTCAAAAAGGCCGGAGAAGACTCTCCGACCGCACTTTTTAATCTTATGCTCATGCCATTCTGACTTATAACTCAGCCCACTGTGCCAATACATCATTATATTCAGCGGACAATTGCTCGCGATCATTCCAGATTTGTTCCAGTTCAAGCGGATTGTTCTGCACCATTTCCAACTGTTGATCCAGCACCTGAATCTCTGCCTCAAGACGAGCCAACGTCTGTTCCAGCTTCTCCGCAGATTGTTGGTTGCCACTGCCACTTCTATGTTTCGATGCAGTTGCTGCCGAAGGAGTCAACGCCTTACCTGATTCAGTAGAAGCTTTATGATCATGACTTCCACCGGCAGCTACAACAGTGGATCCGTTCATTGTCGAGGTTGCTCCTGGCTTCTTCCCTGATCTGGCAGTCCCGCCGGGCGCGGACGTTAAACCTGACTTCATCTCTGAGTTGGTGTTCCCACGAGAAGAAACGCCCACGCCTGCTGTAGCCTGAGTTGTCGCCGCCGCACGAGCTTGCAAATCAAGCTTCTTCTCACGATACGCCTCATAGTCTCCCAGATAAGCGGTCATCTGACCGTCCTCCAGTTCCCAGACACGGGAAGCGAGGCGATTGACGAAGTACCGATCATGCGAGATGGCAAGTACAGTTCCTTCAAAATCAACCAGTGACTCTTCCAGCGCTTCTCTCGATGCGATATCCAGATGGTTGGTTGGCTCATCGAGCAACAGTACATTGGGTTTGCGCTGCACCAGCAGAGCTAGCCGCAGACGCGTCCATTCCCCACCAGATAATTGCCCGACAGAGCGGAATACATCCGCTCCATAGAACAAATATCGTGCCAGAATTCCGCGAGCCTCTCCCTCTTCCACGCCTGCTTCCAGACGGAAGTATTCGAGTACGTTCAGCTTTGGATTCGTAGGTTCCTCCTGTTGAGCCAGATACCCTACATCCACGCGTGCTCCCCACTCCAGCTTGCCCGCATTGGGCTGCTCGTCACCAAGCAACAGCTTGAACAGGGTCGTCTTGCCGGAGCCATTGCGTCCAATGAGTGCAATTTTATCCCCATATTCCAACAGACCCGAGATTCCGCGCAGGATTTCACGCTCGCCATAGCTCTTCTCGACCTGTTCCAATACCGCTACCCGTTTACCCGTTCGATCCGTAGGACGCACATCGAACTCGGCATTGCGGCGCTCCAGTACAGGACGCTTCACCTGTTCCATCCGCTCGATGGCTTTACGCATAGAAGCTGCCCGTCTGAAGAACTTTTCATTCCCACCAACTCGGCCCCACTCCTCTAACTGGCGGATCGTTTCCTTCATTTTCTTGATAACCTTCTGCTGCTCCTTGAACTCCTCGAATTGCTGCAACAGCCGTTGTTCCTTCACTTTCATATATTCCGTATAACCGCCAGCAGACGTTTCCGCTTCTCCATCCTCCAACTCCAGTGTTCGATTCACGACCCGATCCAGAAAATAGCGATCATGCGAGATCAGGACAATGGTGCCGGGATATTCTCGTAAAAATCCTTCCAGCCACTCGACCCGCTCCAGATCAAGATGGTTTGTCGGCTCATCCAGCAATAACAGGTCGGGTCTTACGATTAGCTGTGAAGCCAGAACCACCCGAGTTTGCTCCCCACCAGACAGTGAACCAAAGCGCCAACCATAGTGTGCCTTGGCGATATCCAAACCGTCCGCCACCTGATCGATCCGGGCATCCATTTCGTATCCACCCTCACGCTCGAACTGGTCTTGCAGTGCCGCGTAGCGTTTCAGCAGGCGCTCCAATTGATTAGGGTCTGCTGCACATGCCGGATCGGACATCTGCTGCTCCATTTCCTTCATTTGCGTGCGACATATCATAAGCTCCTTGAATCCAAGACTCAGTACATCCAGTACGGTATGGTCATCCAATCCTTCTGGAACCTGAGCCACATATCCCATTCGTGTATCTTTCTTGATCATCAATTGCCCTTCATCCGGCTTGTTCAGTCTTGCCATCAGGCGCATAAGTGTGGTCTTGCCGCTTCCGTTGCGGCCAATCAGGGCGACCTTGTCACCTTCCATAATTTCAAACGTAATGCCGTCCAGCACCAGATGTGCTCCGTGGTATTGAGTCAGTTGTTGCGCGCTAATAATCATCATAATAAGGTTCCTCCTATGGTATGGAAGATCCTGACCGCAACACAAAAAGAGCCGCAGGAGGTTAGCTCCGCGGCCCTTCAGAATTCAAGCAATATCGCTTATCGTCCGAATGAGGTCAAGGCAGGCATCTTCTCGCAAATGTTAACTTCCGTATATTCAAAATTGGACGGACTTCTCCCGTTGGTCAGAAAAGTATGAACAATGCCAGCCATAGCAATCGGCAGCTGGCTAATACGGTTGTTAAGCATCTCGTGATTCACCTGTCTTCACCTCCCTTGTCATAATTAATGTCAATATATCACAGACGAATGCGTTTCCGCAACCATCCCTTCGCCCAATTCAATCATACTGTACAGTAGTTTCATTCTTACGCTTAATTCCTGCCCCGTCGCCGAAGCATTACATCCCTGATCGCCACCGTAATAAGTGTTAACATTCCCGAGGTACCCAGTAATGCGCCAAGTAGGGCATATCCGATGCCATTCCACCCGCCAATATCGATGCTGATCATGATTACAACGGCACCGCCGAGCAAGGCCACACATGGCAATATATATTGAACCCACGTCATTCGCCGTCCTTGCAATCGGTAAATAAGCCATTCAATCAGCAGCAGCACCGCCCACATTCCCAATGTCCACAAGATCAGTACTTCCATAAGGTTCCCCTCCTGTTGCTGGATGGATTAAGCCCTTTGTTACAGACCTTACGTTACTTCAACCAATCTGAGAAAAAGTTCCGGTACCCTTCTTTCATCTTCGTGCGCGAAAAAGCACCAAACGCATACTCCCGGTTGTCTTCCGACACACTGCGCGGCGCAGCCGCAGCCATGTTCACCAGTTCAAACCAGTTATCCTCGTTGCCTGCAAAGGCATGCGTGGATCGAATATGACCGTAGCAAGCATGCTCCGGCTTCACGACCATTTTGCCCATCGCCATCGCTTCCGTCAACGGCATCGCAAATGTATCAAAGGCCGAACAGTTCCAATACACCTTGGATGAGTTCATCAACGTAAATATCTCATCCTGCGTGAGCGCAAACTTAAGCTTCACGTTGGAAGGAATGTCGTACTTCTTCATGGTTTCCTTATAGCGTACACCGCCAAACACCATATATACTTCCTTGTCCGGGTTCTGCCGAGCGTATTCCAGCACCAGATCCGGGCGACGATTCGCTTCATCCCTACCGATCCAGAGCACCCGATTATGCACAACCTGACTCGGATCATAGTGCCGGTTCGCCAGCTCTTCGCTAAAGCCAATCGGGATAACGTTCACGTCATGTACGCCGAAATTGCGACCCAGCTCTGTTTTCAAAAACTCCGTCTGCACAATTGCTTTATCCACCATCGTATAAAATGGCTTCATCATCTCATATCCCGTTAGCGCGGGATCGGGGAAACTGTGCGGGAACAATACACTCTTTGGTAAGAACATCTTCAAAAACGTAAACCCGGATACGGTGTAGATGACATGCTCTATATTTTGGCTATGAATCTGGTCCAGCACGATATCGTAGTTCACCAGGTCACCTTTCTCATGCTCATAACCAGGCAACCAGTCGTATCCACTGACATGACGCTCCGGCGAGATGAACACGATATCAACACCCAACTCCAGACCAATCTGCTTCAGCCGATCCGCAAATACGCGTGGCCCCTGAGCTTCCGTGAATTGAATTTTACGCATAACAAGTCCGACTTTACGCAAACTTCTCACCCCTCATTTCTATTCCTCATCCAAGTGCTTCATGCACTGTTCCAGCGTTGCTGCCGTCTCATGCCACTGGTTACGCAACTGTTCCTTCGGCCACACACATTCCTCACTTCTCAGGTCACCATCAATCAAACGCAGCATCCAGAATGAGAATACAATAGCATAAGCGTCGTACCATTCTGCAAAAGAAACCCGTTCAATTTGCACGCCCAGGCTCCCCAGTTTGTCCAAATAAACATCCACGACCCGCTCTCGCAATGCAGACGTAACCGTTCTGGGAAACAGCGGATGCGATAGATCAACTAGGTGATATATATCCCACAGTGGCGTATTCAGATGGGCATGCTCCCAATCCAAGATGACCAGTCTGCCGTCCACCTCCGCCATGTTACCTGGATGCAGGTCTCCGTGACACAAAACAGTAGGAAGTTCTTCCTCTGCCGTGAGGATCAACCTGGAGATCTTATCCCAATCGGATGCGGATAGCTGCATATCCAATCTGGATAACAGTTCATCGGTAGATTGCCTATGCATTTGCAACTCATCCAACATTGTGCGAATGGACGGTTTCTGGCCCACGCGAGGCAGCTCACTCCAATCCGTAACAGGCAATGCATGCCATGCTGCCATATGTGCCGCTGCGCCGAGCATCGTCGCTTCTTGCGAATCATGTACCAGTTGCCCCAGATCCTCGTAGATCATCCAGCTCTGTGCTGGAGCAATGGTAAGATCCGACGCTGCAATGAGTTGCGGATAGATCGGTGTTAAGCCAGACATCACACGCTCGTACATCCATCGTTCCCGTCCATGCTGTGCAGGATTCGTCAACGGTTTGAAAATATAACTTTCACCGCTAGGAACAGTGAATCGCTCCACATATCGTCCGTTCATTCCTTTATACAACTGTTCACGGCTTGTTATATAGTAATCATTCAGCATTCCTTCGGGCGTCACCCAGCTGTATGCATCCAACTCTTCGTTCACGCTACCCACCATCCATTTCGTTCTTCCTGCTGCTCCGATTATGATTTCTATTCATCATACGTTGCCACTCACAAGCCTGCAAGCTTTGGTCGTAAGCGCTTATTCAGCGTATCAAATCAGAGGTTCAAAAGTGCTTGTTGCATTTTAGTTAGTAATCACTTACTATACAATCATGAAGAACAAATCTCATGTGGATAGCAAAAAGAAAGATATCCTACAAGCGGCGATGCGCTTGTTCGCAACCAAAGGCGTTGACGGCATATCCGTCAAAGAGATCGGTGACGCCGCCGGAGTAACCGATGCGGCGATCTACAAACATTTTAAAAACAAGGATGCCGTTGCCCTAGAAGCCTTCACCCAATACTGTGTCGACTATACTGCACTGATTGACGGGTATGTTCGACAGGAAGGTCCGGTGTTGGAACGCTTCAAGCAACTGGTTACCGAGGTTCTCCATCTGCATGATGAAGATCCCTACGGACTGCTGCTGATTTCACAGAATCATGAAATATTCATTGAAGCCGGAAGCAGCGAGGATTACCGTCAGCCATTGGATGCGTTAATGGATCTGATCGATCAGGGAATGATGCGGGGCGAACTGCCTCAGCAGGATTCACGGCTCACAGCCGTGCTGGTGATCGGTGCAATTACACGTATGGCGGTCTCCAGTATGCAAGGTGAACTACCGGAGCTGTTAGTACCTTATACGGGGGAAACGGTTCACAGACTTGCATCGATGTTAGGGCAGGTACCCCAGGAGTAACAATGGAGATGGGATGAAGCTAGAAATGGATTAGCGGAGCGTAGGGAAAACGACGTGAGCAACTACATTGTTTCCGAAGGAAACAACCTTCATAAGTTTCTGCTTATTTCAGCTGAATCCCATCTTCGATGCTGATGATGCCGCTAGGCATGATTTGTAATCAAAAGCGGACTCTTTGAACAACTTCTAAAAGAGAATCGTCAGCATACCATTAGGATATAAGAATGGATTACCGGGTCATACGTGACCTTTTCTTTTTGCACATGAGGTTAGTGTTTATTAACTAAAATAGTCAGGACGTGTCATCTTCCATGAAAAAAATATTAATTATTCAAGGCAATCCCGTCTCCCCCAGTTACAACGGCGCACTAGCCGAAGCTTACCGTAAAGGTGCGGTGCAGGCGGGTGCCGACGTCCGCATGATCACCCTGAACGAGTTGGCGTTCAACATGAATCTGGAGGGAGGATACCGAAATAAACTTCCACTCGAACCGGACTTGCTGGAAGCCCAAGAGGCGATTAAATGGGCAGAGCATCTCGTATGGGTATTCCCAATCTGGTGGGGAGGACCGCCTGCCCTGCTGAAAGGTTTCGTTGACCGAATCTTCATGCCAGGTTACGCCTTCAAGTATCAAAAAGGAAAACCATTCCCGGATCAACTGCTCAAAGGCCGCACCGCCCGCATGATCACCACGATGGATGGTCCGAGCTGGTACTTCAAATGGTTCCAAGGTGAGCCCGCACATAAAATGATGAAAATCTCCACATTTGCACTGACTGGCATCAAACCTGTGCGGATAACAACTGTAGATCAAGTCGGGAAGAAGTCCGATGAACAGAGAAAGAATTGGCTGGATAAGATTGAACAGCTTGGGCGGAAGATGGGGTAAACACTTTTCTGCAAGAAAATCTCATCGAAAGTATAGGACTCTCTCCGGATTTTCACGTTGTTAGTTAAATCAAAGAGCTGGGGATAAACGCAATTCGAAGGTAGTCCTGTAATCCGCGAAGAATGGTGCAATTGTAATTATAGTCCGACTTATATCAGAAAGCAGAAACGTGCCTATTCCTAGTTACAAAAAAGGGTTGTCCCCTACGTCTTGTTCAAGACGTAGGGGACAACCCTTTTAGCATTCATTATGGTCTAACGAACCGTAAACACGTTATTAGCGCCATTTCCGATAAGTCTGAGGTTTAACAAATCGTAGACGCATTATTTCCTCGATCTGTGTATCATTTGGAGGTTTTAAACTAGTTTGCACCGGAATAACTTCACTGAGGTTCGTTACATTTTGCATTCCACGCTAAATCGCCATTTAACACTCACTCGGTTCGTTAGCGACTTGCCCATCTACAACCATACAAGCAACCCATTACCCAAACGAAATACGACCTGATGGATGCTCAGGCAAAATAGCTGTAACCAACTGCTGCACAGCCGGATGATTCGACTTCATCACCGAATCCCCCGCATCACCGCTATAGACAATCCTGCCCTGATCCATTACCGCAATGCGGTCACAGATCGTCATGGCGGCCCGGATGTCATGCGTGATAAAGAGGTACGACAACCCGTAGGACGCCCTGAGCTCCGCCAATAAGGATAGGATTTGTGTCTGGTGCACCATATCCAGGCTGCTAATCGATTCGTCCAGTACGATTAACTTCGGCTTGAGCGCGATGGCTCGTGCGATGTTGACCCTCTGTAATTGGCCACCGCTGAACTGGTGCGGAAGCTTGTTTGCATCCTCTGGTGTAAGTCCAACCTGCTCGAGGAGTTGTCCGACCACACGAAGTTGTTCTTTTGCCGAAAATCGCTCGTAATTATCCAGTGGCTCACCGATGATCTGCGCGGCAGTCATGAGTGGATTCACAGCCGAATAACAGTCCTGGAACACGACCTGCAGATCGCGCCGTAATCCCTTAAGCACGGGTTTGCTAGATCGATAGATATCCTGACCCTGAAATAAAACCTGACCCTGGCTGGGCTTCTCCAGACCAAGAATAATTTTACCCAAGGTACTTTTACCTGCCCCGCTCGTACCCAGGAGCCCCAGACACACACCCTTTTCGATCGTAAGTGAGATATCTGCCAGCACAGGAGGACGCGCTCCCGAACGATCCAGCCAGTTGCGTTTGCCATAGCTATGGCTTACTTCACGTACCTGAAGCATCAGGTCACCCTCCTCTTTTGTACTTGGCAGAAGCAATCTCCGAAGAAGCTGAAATTACACATCACCATGTTCATTCCACCTCTACGCCTACCCACTCAAAACACAGTGTATTCCCGCTCTACACATAAACTCACTGAACAATTCAACTCATCTGTCATTCGCTATCGTCCTAAATACATACTGGGTCTGGCATTTAACAACATCCGTGTATACTCATGCTGCGGGTGATCGAACAGTTGGTACACATCCGCCTGCTCCACAATTCGCCCCTTCTGCATGACCGCGACTTCATCCGCCATTTGCGAGATCACGCCCAGATCGTGGGAGATGAGCAAGATGGATGTGCCATACTCCGTACGTAGCCGATCCAATTCCTGAAGCACCTTGAACTGATTCACGACATCCAGTGCCGTCGTTGGTTCATCAGCAATAACCAAAGCCGGTCGCAGGCACATCGATATGGCGATCATCACACGCTGCAACATACCGCCACTCAGTTGGAAGGGATATCGCTTCATCAGTTTAGCTGGTTCGGGTAAGTTCATATCTGCCAAGGCAGCAATGGCCCGCTCCCTGGCAGCTGCTTTGGACATTCCCGTATGCGTACGCAAGGTTTCAATGAATTGAGATCCAATCGTATATACGGGTGTAAAAGCATTCATCGGATTCTGCATAATAAATCCGATTTCCTTGCCGCGGATGCGCCGCATCTCCTCACCTGACAACGAGCCAAGCTCCCGTCCATTCAGGTGGATGCTGCCCGACACTTCCATCCTGCGCGGATCAAGCAGATGGAGCAACGCGTTACATGTAACGGTCTTACCGCTGCCACTCTCACCGACGAGACCGAAGACACGACCTTTTTTTAATTCAAAATCAATGGGCTCCAGTAACGGGACTGAACCCTCCGCTGTTCTTAGATTCACTTGCAGACCACGAACTTCGAGTACCTTCGCTGCATCATCCATCGTTACGTTCACCCCTCATATGCCTTCGATTCCGAACCACTACCTTTTTGCAATGCCATAACGCTCGGATAACGCTTCTCCTAAAATGTTGAACGTAATGACTACGAGCAGAATCAATGCCCCCGGGTAGATCATCAACTCCGGATGACTGCGAATATAACCTGTCCCCTCATGAATCATAGCGCCCCATTCTGCATTCGGTGGTTGAATACCGAGTCCCAGGAAAGACAGAGCAGATATATCCATAATCGCCCACCCCATCTCCAGAGTACCCATCACAACGATCGGACGTTGCACGTTGGGGATGATATGTTTCCGAATAATCGTCCACGAAGAGGAGCCGCTAATCCGCGCCGCTGCGATGAAGTTCCGTTCTTTCAGACTAACGACCATGTTCCGGCAGATACGTGCATAATACACCCACTGTACCATCATGAGTGCTAGAAGCACCTGCATCAAACCTGGACCAAAGATCCCTACAATACCGAGCACCAGCACCAGATTCGGAAACGCCATAATGCCTTCACACAAGCGCATCAACAGACTGTCCACCCAACCACCAAGGTAACCGGAGATTGAACCTATAATGACACCTATGAGCAAAGATGACAGGAAGATCAGGGTAGCAAATCCAAGCGACACTCTCGCTCCATACATCAGCCTAGTGAGATTGTCGCGTCCCAGATGATCCGTTCCGAGCCAATGCTCAAGCGATGGACTCGCCAGCTTCTGCAACAGATTCACCTTCACCGGGTCATGAGGAGCAATCCATGGGGCTAATAACGCGATCACGAAGAAAAGCAATATGATCACCGAGCATATCTGGATGGCTCTCTGCCCTTTAAATACCGCACGCCATTTGTTTATCAATGTTCTGCCCGTCCTTTCGCTGAAATCCGTGGGTCCATAACGAGCTGCACCAGATCAACGAGCAGATTGCATACGATGAACAGGCAGGCCGCCAGGAAGACATAACATTGAATAACGGGAATATCCCGATTAAATATCGCATCGACAAAATAACGTCCGAACCCAGGCCAGGAAAACACCTGCTCTACAATAATGGTGCCTGTGAGCAGCTTGCCCATACTCATCCCCATTCCTGTAATAAGGGGCGATATGGCGATTTTCAGGACATGCTTGAGCATAATCACTCTTTCGCGAATCCCGCGTGTTCTCGCATACTGTACATATGTCTCCTGCAATTGCTCCAGTACACTGGAACGTAACAATCGGGTGTAGACCGCAATAAGAATCAAGGAGAGAGTAATCGTAGGCAGAACCAGATTCTCCCACGATCCACGCCCCTCCACAGGTAGCCAGTCCAGCTTCACCGAGAAAAAGAAGATCAGCAAGTAACCGAGCCAGAATTGCGGAATAGATGCTCCAAAATAGGAAATCGCACGACTGACCATGTCAATCCAGCTATTCTTATACACCGCCGCCAGTATTCCCAATGGAATACTCACCAAAGCGGATAACAACATACTCCAGAAGGCTAGTTCAGCCGTAGCGGGAATCCTTAGTTTCACTTCATCCCATACGGGTTTGTTGGTGAGATACGAAGTACCGAAGTCGAGCTTGGCAATCTTCTGAATCGTATGCACATACTGGGTTAATAAAGGCTGATCCAGACCGAACTCATGCCGCTTTTGCGCAAGCAGCTCCGGTGTTGGATAGATATGAGCGGCTGTCAGATAAGCCTCGGCCGGATCAACCGGTGAGATATGAATAAGCGCAAAGGTAACTAGTGTAGCGATAAAAACGATAGGAATGATCGCGATCATTCGTTTCCCGATATAACTGATCAACAAACTTCCTCCCTTTTATCAAGCTACACAGACCTTACCAAGGCCTTACTATTTCCGAAATTAAAGTATTTACTACTTATTGATTGCCCAACTCAATGCCTACAAACGGATTTTCATCACGGTTTGCCGGGAAAATAAAGTTGGAAATTTTCTTCTGATATACCGCCGTTTTCTTAACATACGAGATGGGGACAATCGCCGATTGTTCCTGAAGTGTTGTCAGGATAGAGCCATACAGCTCCTGACGTTTCGTCTCATCTGTTGATGATAGTGCGGCATGTACCTGCTCGTCCAGTTCCTTTTTCATCGGCAAGGCACTGAGCGTCTCAGAGATACCAAATCCAGGGCTCGCTACAACGTTAATGAAGGAATGTGGATCATACGGAGCACCATAGTTGTACCAGAAATACAGGTCAAAATCATTGGCTTTCAAACGTTTGATCTGTACCGTCAGTTCCAGCCCAGTGAGGTTTACTTTAACCCCAAGCTCGCTCCATTCCGCCTGAATGGTCTCAGCCATCGCTTTCTGAATCGGGTCCGTCTTGTCAAAAATCATTTCGAATTCAAGCTGTTGGCCGTCTTTCTCACGAACGCTACCATTCGCAGGCATCTTCCAACCCGCTTCATCCAATAAAGCTTTGGATTGTTCCACATTATATTCGATCGGTTTCAGGTCAACATTGGTGTATGGGTAGTTTTTGGATAGTGCCGTATCTGCCGGTTCTTCCAGACCCAGAGTGATGCCTTCCACCATCGCTTTTTTGTTAAATCCTTGCTGGAGCGCCATCCGTACTCTGAGATCAGACAGCTTCGGATTGGAGGAATTCAGCAGCAGATCTCGCGTACCTACCGGATCAGACAGCTGACTCACATATTTATCGTTGTCACGAAGCTGTTGGAACGCATCCAGACTGATCATACCTTCACCATAGATCAGGTCGAGATCACCTTTTTCAAAAGCAAGCACGCGGGTTTCTGCATCAGGGATGATCTTAACCGTAATCTGATCCACCTTCGGTGCGGTTCCCCAATAATTCGGGTTGCGTTTGAAAACAGCATATTCGTCCTGCTTGTAATCAGCCAGCATCCACGGGCCCGTTCCAACTGGCTCTTTGATGCCTTGGGATGTATCTCCGTCATCCGGGAATCCGGCTTCACCCAGGAAGCGGAAAGGACGAACCACAGACAAATCCTGAAGAACAGGATAGTACGGCTCTGTGAGTGTCATACGGAACGTGTGGTTGTCCACAACCTCTGTCTTGTCGAGCACACCTACAATGCCCAGCCAGCTATGTGTAGCTTTATTTTTCATCACAGCGTCAAAATTCTTTTTCACAATCTCAGCATTAAATGGCGTACCATCTGAGAATTTCACACCTTGGCGAAGCTTAAATGTATATACTTTGCCATCATCGGAGATGGTCCATGATTCTGCCAGCGCAGGTTCCAGTTTTCCGTCCTTCTGGTAACTGATCAGTGGCTCATAGAGCATGGATTGGGCAAATAATTGCGAAGGATTGTACGTGTGCGGATTCATTGTACCGATATCACGTGGCCATGACATCGTAATCGACTTCGTAGACGTTTGAACCGAAGCAGCAGATGAGGATTCATCTCCACTTCCTATATTGCTGCAACCCACAATAACGAATAACAACAAGAGCATAGTTGCCAACGTGAGGGCCGAAGATTTGCGATGTTGTACAGACATGAATGTTGAACCCCTTTTCTCTATTTTATGATAATGATTATCATATTCATCCATTAAGAATAGGCAGGAGCCCTCCTTTTGTCAACAAAATTCGACATGGTATGTGTTGTTACTAAAATAGCCAAAAAACCTTTCCTATGGGAGGAAAGGCTTCTTGACATGAATGTGAATTACGACTAAAAAAATAAGCTCCACCATAATCTGTTATTCATTGCTCACAGCATGGAAATCACGAAAGTACATATGCAGATATATTACTGAAATCCATCTTCATGCGCCTTCTTGTTTCTCGTTTAAACTTCTACAGCGATGCCCTCATAGAACCGACGAATCACCTTCTCCGCTGGCTTGCCGTAATCCCGGAACATCGCCTCATAGAAACGCTCTTGTTCCTCCGCGCTGACTTCGCCTTCTAGTCCCCAATCGTTTGGTACCTGGGCTGATCCACTGCGGCTGGGACAGCCTGCTTCTGCGAAGAAGAAAGGTTTGCCGTAGGGAGTAATCGCCTGCTCAATTCGATCCAGCTGTGCCTCCCAATCTCCGATGGGATAATAACCACTGGAAGAGATCACGTCCACAGCATCCCACCACTTCACATGATCTTCCTGATATTTGTCCGTGTTGTATGACACCAGTCCCGTATACACTTCACGCACACCAGCGATCACCTCGCGCCACTCTTGATCCCGACGCTCGGATTGCACCATCTCACAGCCTACAATGAACATCTCACACTTTTCCTGCTCTGCAATCCCTGCATAATGCTTCTGAAATGCCGTGTAGCTGCAGAACCAATCCTTCCACTTCGGCTCACAAGGCACATCGATATCAAAAAAGTTAATATGTGCACGCCATGTGCCGTCGGTGCAGTTAACGGTTGGTTTCAGAATGACATGCAGCCCGAGTGTACGGGCATAACGAATCATGCCCACCAGTTCATCATCCTCCACCAGATGTGCACCCCGATACTTGACCTCTACCGCCTGCGGATGATCCTGATGTGCCGCCAGTGCAAAAATAACATGAGAACTGCCTGTACGTTCTGCCATCAGACGCAAAGACTCTTTGGCTTCCGGCTTGCGGAAGTCGCCCCTGCCACTCATCCAGCCAAATGTAAATCCCTTGATATAATCCATATGCATTACAGCTTGCCCTCTTCATGATCTCCGACGATGACTTCATCCGTCTCGATCACATAGTTCACGATCTCTTCGATGGTCGTGTACGCCACGCCCACATACGTATCGGCAGCGCCATAATAGATGGCGATACGTCCGGTATCGGCATCATGCAGTGTTGCACACGGGAAGATGACGTTATCAACGAAGCCTTGTTCTTCGTACCATTTTTCCGGTGTCAGTACAAAGTTGGAGGAACGATATTTCACTTTGGACGGTTCATCCAGATCCAGAATTACCGCACCCATGCTATATACCAATCCGTTACAGGTCCCAGTGACGCCATGGTAGAACATCAGCCAGCCTTCGGACGTTTCGATCGGAGCAGGCCCGCCACCAATTTTGACCGATTGCCACCAGCCTTGGCCGCCCTTGCTCATCACATGACGATGCTTGCCCCAATACACGAGATCCGGGCTTTCACTCAGGAAGATGTCTCCGAATGGCGTATGTCCACTATCACTTGGTCTGGACAACATTACATAGTTATCGTTGATTTTGCGTGGGAATAACACGCCATTACGGTTAAACGGCAGCATTGGATTTTCGAGGCGGACAAATGTTTTGAAGTCATCTGTTTTGGCCAGACCCAGTGCTGCGCCGTAGAAGTCTGTACACCAGATGATGTAATACGTGTCTTCGACTTTGACCAAACGTGGATCGTACGCGTAGTTCGGCATAAACGGATCGCCATTTTCATCTACAAATGCAATGCGTTCTTCTTCAATCGTCCACTCCAAACCGTCCTCACTCGCCCCCATGTGCAGATGCGGACGGCCATTAACGGTTTCGGCGCGGAATACACCAATGAATTTTCCTTCATACGGTACAACGGCACTGTTGAAAATGCGGGCAATGCCTTTGACCGGATTACGCGGAACCACCGGGTTCGCCGAATGTCTCCATACTGGGCCTTCCGTTCCCTCCGGTTTGGCTTCCCACGGCATATTCGGCAAAGCATCCCCAACAATGTGTACGTTTTTCGTTTCAGCAACTGACATTTTTCATTTCTCCCTTCGGTTAGGCTTTATGAAATGAATACTTAAAATTGCACTAGACCACTTTGATGACAGAACAACCTTCCGATCGCCGTTATCCCCAGATTTTTTTTGATCCCCTTATACAAGGGAAAAATCCGGTTATAAATGCGAACACTCCGTTTCTCCAGCTTTTTTCTGTCCTCTTCGTTCCTGTGTATTCTCATCTGCATTTCATATAGCCTTTCGTTTTTTTATTTAACAGAGCCTTGCGCGAAGCCGTTGTAGATGTACTTCTGTAACAACAGGAAGATGATCATCGTTGGAATAATGGCGATCATGATGCCGGCGCTGATGACTTCCCACTGCGATCCGAACGGTCCCTTGAATTTGAACAAGGCGGTGGATATGACCTGTAGATCGGTCTTCGGCATGTACAGGAACGGTGTGTAGAAGTCGTTATAGATGTTCACACCCTTCACGATAATGACCGTTACAATGGCCGGTTTCAGCAGTGGCAGAATGATTTTCCAGTAGATCGTGAAGTACGAAGCGCCGTCCAGCATGGCGGATTCATCCAGTGCACTTGAGATGGAGCCCAGGAACTGCAGGAAAATATAAACTGCGATGATATCTGTACCCAGGTACATCACGATGGCTGCCCAGCGCGTGTTGAACAGGTCGAGGGCGTTAATGATCTGGAATGTGGCGACCTGTGTTGTAACACTTGGAATCAGCGTAGCCAGCAGGAATGCCGCGACCATGATTTTCTTGCCCTTGAATTTGAACCGATCCAACACATACGCGATCATGGAGCCCGTTAAGGTCGCTCCTATAATAGAGATGATCAGAATAATAATGGTATTTTTGAAACCAACCAGCATGTTGCCATCCACAAAAGCCTTCGTATAGTTCGCAAAGTTCAGCCAGTTGGCTGGTGGAGCAAGCGGGCTGCTGGTGGCGTATTCCGCATTCGTTTTGAGAGATGCAAACAGGATGACCACGATGGGCAAAAGCGCGATAAACGCCGCAAGCACCAGGGAAGCATATTTAACCACGCTCGCAAGGGTGTATTTGAGTTGTGTCACGTTTATTCCTCCCCTTTCATGGTGACGCGCTGCACAAGCGTAACGAGAATAACGATTAAGAGCAGCACCACAGCCATGGCGGATGCCAGTCCCAGCTTGCCATATTTAAACGCCAAATGAACCGTCTGGATTACAAATGTCATACTACCGTTGGAACCATCGGTCATGATATATGGAATATCGAACGCACTAATTGCGCCGCTTATCGCCAAGATCAGGTTGAGCTGCAGGATGCGTGTAATGCTTGGCAGGATGATGTGGCGGAATTGCTGCCAGCGATTGGCGCCATCAATATCGGATGCTTCATACACATCCTTTGGAATGGAGGAGATTGCACCCAGGAAAATGATAAAGTTGAAGCCCATGTATCTCCATACTGATGCACCTGCGAGTGACACGTTGATAATATTCGGATTACCGAGCCAGAGCTGCGTGTATTGTCCCAGCCCTACAGCATGCATGAGCATATCGAGTGTACCGTCCGGTTTGAAGAAAAAGAGGAAGATAAAACCGATGGCTACCCCATTCAGCAAATAAGGGAAAAACAGTATGCCTTTGAAAAAGTTTTTGCCTCGAACTTTGAAACTCAGAATGGTGGCAAAGTAAAGCGCCAAGCCCATCTGTAAGAACGTAGCCACGAAGTAATACAAGCTGACAATAAATACTTTGAAGTATTCGGGATCACTGAATATGCGCGTGTAGTTCTCAAAGCCAACATAATCGAACCTTTTACTGTATCCGTTCCAATCGGTGAAACTGTATTTGAACATGTTGATGACCGGTAAGTATGCAAACGTGAACAGCAACGCCAGCGGAATAATTGAGAAGGCACAGATAATAAATATGCGTTGCGCTGAGTAGCCCCAATTCGAAAGTTTTAAGTACTTCATGCTCTCCACACCTCCAAGCGGTTCTCCCGCCTATATATCGAAAGACTCCCGTCCAATGGAATTCCTGCGGAATAACTGCCGGGGAAGAGCATGGGTACCATGCTTTCAAATACCACATATTCCATGCTCCATTCATATATGGATTCCTATATCCCCGCAGTCCATTCATCACCTGATCCACTTACGTTAATCCAATTATTTCGTGAGTTCTGCTCTTGCTTTGACCCACTTGTCGTTCAGATCTTTCATGATGTCGTCATACGATTCCTTGCGGTTCCCAATACCTGCTTCGATAATGCGTTTCTTGAAGTCAGGCTGCCAGAGACCGATTTCGCCTTCGTTATCAATCTTGTCAACCAGACCTTCCTGACCTTCTTTGGCAGGTGTAAGCGTGGAGAATTTAACGTCTTTATATTGATCCAAAATTGGTGGTAATTCCGCGTTTTTGTCTGCATCCATACCGCCTCCCTGTTCAACTGCATAGTTCGATTTCGCCAGGAACCAGTCAATCCAGGCTTTGGCAGCAGGTTTATTCTCACTGTTTACGTTCATGCCGATGTTATAGTCGGCGGAGAGCGGAACCACAACCTCACTAGCATTGGTTGGGAATGGTAAGAATCCAATGTCGTCCGGGGTATCCGTCATACCTTGGATCTGTGTGATGGCCCAAGAGCCCAGTGCCATTGTGGCAATTTTGCCTTTGGCAAGATCTGCTTTGGAGCTTTCCCAGTCGGTTGTTGTTGGATCTTTCTCGATTAGACCGTTCTTGGCTGCATCAAAGAGCACTTTATATAGTTCATAATGCGGCTGACCAGGCACAAAGTTCTCATCTGTGTTCGGTTGGTCCACGTTAACGTAATCCACACTGCCTGCAACGGTTGGCAGATCCGATTCCCATTGGGTGAGAGCCCAGCCGGATGCATAGTTGGTGTAGAGCGGAACCGCATCTGTATTGTCTTTGACCAGTTGAAGCGCAGCCTGGAATTGCTCCGGTGTTTTGGGAACTTCCATAATGCCTGCGTCTTTGAAGACCTGTTTGTTATAAATGATTCCGGAGAACGTAATCACGGTAGGGATACCGTATACCTGACCATCCACCATGCGTTCTTCAATAGCCGTGTATTTGTCTTTCAGTTCATCGTACGTGCCAAGCGGCTCGAAGAAGTCCGGGATATCCGCGATCGGAACGCTCGTCGGGATCATCAATACGTCACCGTAATCTTTGGTGCTCATACGGATCTTTACTTGTCCTTCGTAGTCGGCCAGTGCCTGGAAATTTACTTTCACATCGGGATATTCCTTGTTGAACTCAGCCGCATAGTCTTTGAACACGGTATCCACAATATCTGTCCGTTGCGTCAGAACGGTTATTTCACCTTTGATATCTGCCGGATCTGTACTGATCTCCTCCCCTGCCTGCGAAGATCCACCTCCGGATGAACATGCAGCAAGTAGCGAAGTGATGAGTAGCATCGTCAGCAACATCATCCAACCTTTGTTTTTTTTCAATTGTTTCGACCCCTCTCTTAAGTTAATTAAGTTATCGTTAAGGTTACAAAATGAATTCTATTATGGTAACGCTTACCTGTCAATTAAATTATTTATAACTTAACAAGAAAAATTCCGAGTTAATTCGTTGACATCTGTTTTTCAGGGCACTAATATTATTTAATAAAGTTACCGTTAACTTAACTATATATATTGATTAAACATTTACACGAAACGTAGAGGACAGAAAGAACCTGAAGAAGCGGAGCTAAAAGCTTTCTGTAAGAAAGCTGCATCGGAAGCATCTGCTTCGCCTTTATCACCGGAATTTCACCTTTGAAAAAGGGAATCAAAAAAATCTGGGGATAACAGCGATCGGAAGGTTATTCTGTCATCGGAGTGGCCAGTGTAAATATTCTTTAGTTCAATTTATATATTAAGATTTATGTAACACGTTGAAGGAGCGCTCACTTATGAATACAAAAACAACCGAACTTCAATCTGAGATTAAGGAGCATTGGGAGACGCAGATTTTACCCTTCTGGTCCAACCTTAAAGATACAACCCACGGTGGATTCTACGGTTGGGTCGGCAATGATCTTCAGGTTAATCAACAGGCGCCCAAAGGCGGGATCGCCACGGCACGGCAACTTTGGACTTTTGCAGCAGCCTATCGGGTTACCGGAAACGAAAGATGGCGCGATCACGCGGAGCACGCCTATCGGTTTCTCACTGATCATGTGATGGACACCGAATATGGCGGTATGTACTGGATGGTAGATTACACAGGGGAAGCACTGGACACGAGCAAACATGTGTATACGCAATCATTCGGCGTGTATTCACTCAGTGAGTACTATCGAGCTACCGGGGATGCTTCTGCATTGGAACTTGCGAAAACGCTTTTTTCTCTAATCGAGGACAAAGGTTTGGATGCCGAACTACCTGCGTACAAGGAACAATTTGATCGCACATGGAAGGAACAGCCTAATGAAATGCTGAGCGAAAATGGAGTGATTGCGGATTACACAATGAATACGCATATCCATGTGCTGGAGGCCTACACCACGCTCTATCGCGTGTGGCCGGATCAACAAGTGAAGGCGGCGCTGGAACGCCTGCTCGGAATTCTATATGAACGGGTGTATGACCAAAACACCAAGTTTCTCGGGGTATTTTTCAACAAACAGTGGGAATCCATCATTGATCTCCGCTCGTTCGGACATGACATTGAGGCCAGCTGGCTAATCGACGAAGCACTGAAAGTTCTGGGGATGGAACAACATCTGGAGTATGCAGCGATGGTAACAGATATCGCCTATAACATTTCCAATGTAGCCGTGAATGCGGATGGTTCCCTGCTCAATGAACAAGAAGGTGAACATATCGATGAGAAGCGAATCTGGTGGGTTCAGGCCGAGGCGATGGTCGGTTTCTATAACGCGTATCAGCGTACAGGTGATCCATTGTTTCTGGAGAGAGTGGAACGCTTGTGGGACTACACAAAAGAAAACATCATTGATCAGCGCGCTGGTGGGGAATGGTACTGGTCGGTTGACGGCAACGGTACACCGGATCAGAGCGAAATTGCTGGACCGTGGAAATGCCCGTATCACAATAGCAGATTCTGTATTGAACTAATTGAGAGGATGGGATCAGAATGATACACCCGAAATACAAGGAGTTACTGGAGAAACAGGAGCAGTTGCTTACTCGCCCTAATGAGATCAATTCTTCCTTTTACAACGGCATATACGATCGGTACCAATATCCAGTAATCACTCGCCATCATGTACCGCTGCATTGGAGATTCGATCTGGATGAGACGACAAACCCGCATTTTATGGAGCGTCTGGGCATTAATGCAACGTTGAATCCGGGAGCCATCTATTTCAATGGCAAATATATCATGGTTATTCGTACCGAAGGATTGGATCGCAAATCGATCTTTGCGCTCGCCGAGAGCGACAATGGGATTGACGGGTTCCGTTTCACGGGTAAACCATTGGTCTGGGAAGATATCGATGCGGATGAAACCAATCAGTATGATATGCGCCTTGTTCAACATGAAGACGGCTGGATCTATGGCATCTATTGCTCGGAACGCAAAGACCCTGATGCTCCTGCATTTGATACATCCAGCGCAGTTGCACAGGCAGGACTGGTTCGTACACGGGATCTTATAAGCTGGGAACGGTTGCCCAACATCACAACGAATTCCCCTCAACAGCGCAATGTCGTTTTGCACCCGGAATTCGTGGATGGAAAGTATGCCTTTTACACCCGTCCACAAGACGGATTCATCTCCACAGGCAGCGGCGGCGGAATCGCCTTTGGTCTGTGTGAGGATATCTTGAACCCTGTCATTCATGAAGAGACAATTATCGACGAACGGCAATATCATACGGTATATGAGGTCAAAAACGGTCAGGGCCCTGCTCCGCTTAAGACGGATCGTGGCTGGATTCACATTGCTCACGGTGTTCGGAACACCGCGGCAGGCCTGCGTTATGTGTTATACACCTTTGCCACCGATCTGAATGATCCGGCGCGTATTATTGCCAAGCCGGGCGGCCACTTCATTGCCCCTTATGACGATGAGCGTGTAGGCGATGTGTCCAATGTTATTTTCTGCAATGGTGCTGTAGTCAACGAAAATGACGAGGTCTTTATCTATTACGCATCCAGTGATACCCGCTGTCATGTGGCAACAACGACGCTGGAAAAACTAGTCGATTATACGTTTAATACACCGGCTGATCCATATCGTTCCCTGGATTGTGCCAGCCAGCGGGGTCAGCTGATTGAACAGAATGAGAAGCTTTTACAGAAACAATTAACGTAACATCGGTAGAGCGTCCTCTCAGGGAAACCTGCAATGTGCTGAAAATTAGCGAAACAACAGCCAGAATGGCTTTATTCCAAGTGGGTAACGATGTATACTGATATGGATTGTTATTATGCGCGGAGAAAACACTCATAATGACAGCACATTGTGCCTATACCGGCTTGAAGGAGGCGACCATACTGAAGAACAATATCACCATGCGGGATATCGCCGACAGGCTCGGGGTCAGCAGTGTGACCGTCTCGAAAGCATTGAATGATAAAGATGGCGTGAGTGGCGAATTAAAGGAAAAAATTAAAGTGCTTGCTGTTGAAATGGGCTATCGGTATAATGCTGCTGCCCGTTCGATGAAGGAAGGCTTAACCCATAATATTGGCGTAATTATCCCGGAGCGTTTTACCGGGCCTACGCAGTCGTTCTATGTACGCGTGTTCCAGCGCATCACCAAACATCTGGAGGAACAGGGCTACTACGGCATTCTGCACATTCTGAATGTGGAGGATGAGGAGGAATTAACACTGCCCAAGCTGTACAGCGATAACAAGGTCGATGGTTTCATCGTGCTCGGACAGATCAGCAAAGAGTATATTGAACTGGTGCGATCGATGGAAGTTCCCAAAATGTTTCTCGACTTCTACGATGAACATTCGGACATCGATTCCGTCGTTACTGATAACTTCTACGCTGCCTATGAGCTGACGAACTATCTGGTTCAGCAGGGCCACCGTAACATTGCTTATGTAGGTAACCTGTATTCCACGAGCAGTATCCAGGACCGATTCCTCGGGTACTACAAATCCTTGCTGGAACATCGCTTGCCGATGAATCCGGATCTGGTTCTGAATGATCGGGATGAACGGGGTACGTTTATTGAGATTGATCTGCCGGAACAGCTGCCAACCGCTTTTGTATGCAACTGTGATCAGGTCGCTCATCTGCTCGTTCAAAAACTGACTTCCATGGATATTCAGGTGCCTGGCCAATGCTCTGTTGTTGGTTTTGATAATGATATCTATGCCACGCTCTCCGATCCCAAGCTCACAACCGTCGAAGTGGATGTGGAACAGATGGCACGCACGGCAGTTCAGTCCATGCTCAAAAAGGTCGACAACCCAAACCGCAGTTTCGGCCGTGTACATGTGAAAGGCAACATCATCTATCGTGAATCGGTAAGTGCTGCGTCTGCCTCATCAGATACTATGGATACTTGAACAAAAAAATGAAATAAACGAACACAGATGACTGGCCTTTATCTTACTGGCCAGTCTTTTCTGATGCATTGGAGCTTAACGACGGCGATGATCTGTTGAATCCATCAAAAATGTAGTCGTTCTCCAAATCGAGAGGATGAGGATCAGCTCATACACATTGGTTAAAGTACCGGTTTCCACTGGCAGGGAGATTAACTGCCCTACAAACAACAAGGCAGTTCCAACAAACAGCCATACCCATTTATGTCTGAAAAGAACGACCAGGCTAACAAATAACAGAACAATCCCCACGATGATCACCATCATCGGCGGACCTCCATGACCTTCTGCCATATATCTCAGTACTCCATACTCTTCTATCACCTTGAGATTTTTAACCTCGGATAAAGTAAAACCTACAATCTGGTAGATAACCAAACCTAAAGTTATCAGCCATGCCACCACACTCGTTATACTTCTATTGGCAAACTTGGCACCTGAGCTGCGCAAGATATGGTAGCCAACAAGAATAAGGGTAGGGGTAGCAAAGGCATGTAGCCAAAATCGAAGGCTACTGAGGACCATTAACACTTCCCCATCCCCTATCAAATTACCTATAGCAATAATTCCATTGTCATATGCCAAGCTGAATGCTACAAATAGCTGAAAACTGGAATACGCGAGCCATTGCTTCCTCTGGGTTAAATCGACGGCCATCCAAACAACAAGTATCAAATAAACAAGAGTAAGTACGGAGTATATCCATACATCCAAGCTGCTTCACCATCCTTATGAGTCAATTCTAATAAATTATATTTACCGGTAAGTAAAATTACAAGGCGTACTTGTATAAATGGTTAATTTGTCATAAATTACTCACAAAGGTAATGAAGATAAATAAAGATTCACAACGATCACCGGCGAGACTAACACATGCTGTAGCTGGAGATGATCCACCCTAACAAGGAGTCACTTTTCAAGCGGCCCGCCAAACTGTTTATGGAGCCGATTCATATAAAAAGAGCACTCCCGGCTATCGTAGCTGCAGGAGCACTCTTTTCCTTATTTGAAGAACGTAAAAGCAACAGGGTACTTTGATATCAATAACTTGTCTTCAACCAATTGTCCTTGGACCAGGTCAATTTACCGGAACCCGCGCCATTGGAAGCCGTGAGGCGTGCATTCAACGTAGATGGATCATCTGTGGTATAGCTGTAAGGCAGTGACGAGAAGCCGTTCCAGGAGAACGATTTCACCACGGCCGGGATTGGCGCCAACGGGCTGCCAGACGTATCACTGCTGCCACGGAATGAGCTTCCATCCAAAGAATACATAGTATCGGTCACTCTGATTTTGCCGGTATAGGTTGGGTCTGCCGGATCGGTCTGATTGTTGCGAACAGGATACAGCACGTCCTTGATGACTGATTTCTCGACCAATACGGCTCCGCTCTCTGTGGAGATTGCCCCATTGCCAATGATATCGAATTTATAACCTTTGGACGCAATCGCTGTTGCCATCGCCGTTGTAATTTTGGCTTTAGCGGCACGTGCCCCTGTCGAATCCATCACGATGTTGTATGCATGTGCGTTGCCTCCACGCAGGCGCGGCATCCGATCCTGAATATCTTTGTACAGATTATGGTGCAGCGTCATGGACAGGTTGGCGTTAGCTGATTCCAAGCTGGTCGAACCGACCAGATGTCCTTTTTTTTGGGGTCCGGAGATGGCGATAATATCGGCTTTGCTGAGACCTACAGCACTGCTGCGCAGGTAGTTGTACATGGGATAGGAAGCCTTATTTGCTTCCAATTCGTTAATCTGCTGGGTAACCCAGCTGTTCGAGCTGCCGTCATCCCCTTTGAAGAGGGACCAGGAGATGGTCACGCCACTGGTTCCTTTTTTCGAATCGACGAGTCCGTCATAGGCTTTATTAAATGTGCAGTGATCAATCCACACGTTGCTGTTTTCCTCCAGGGTGATGTAATCCCAATCGTTCTTGTCGTAATCACCTTTGGTGGATTCATCCCATTCCCATAACTCATCAAATTCCAGGTTGCGGATGATGACATTTGAGCTTCGTTTCACGCTGATCGCAGCGTGTTTGATCTTGGAACCATTGGCGGAGAAAATCGTGAGTCCATTGAAACCATCAATCGTGAGCTTGCTAACACCGGTCTGTTTTAATACGGGATGTGTCAGCGCATCATTATGCTTGGCAAAAGGAGAAGTCTGCGCTGCGCTCGGAATTTCATTCCATCCCAGATTCAGATCGTTCATGATCTCAACAACTTTGACACCGGAGTTCTTTTTCAGCGCCAATGCCAGATCGGTCGCATTATACACTTTCTTATACGTGGCTGTGTTTGATTCTCTAATGATGCCGCCGCCCATGTTCCCTTGGGAGAAGCCTGTAAGATTGTAGTCTGCGTTACCCGCTGCCTGCACACTTGCCGGGCCGGACAATAAAGTTAACCCCAACGTTAGAGCCAGAGCTGTGCTGCATAAGCTTCGAAATTTGCTTTTCATCGATTCCATTCCTCCCAATATATGATGATGACATTCGTCCATCGCTGCCATGCCAGGTACGAAGGACATGTTCTCAATGTAAATGTTGAAAGCGATTACAACAATAATCCGTATCTCACATGTGGTTAGGAATGGCTGGTACAGCAAGGAATTGTACTGTAAGCAACCTTGAATCGTACAGAGTTAACTTGGAGAGTAAGGTTTCAGGGATACATCGAGGTAACAAGAACATTCCAGATGGGATGAAATTAAAAAAGCAGGACTGCATCTGCCGCAGACCTGCTCGATTTTACTTTTTGATGGAACGTGTCCAGAAGCCGCCATGGAACTGTTTGGGCTCCACAGTAATAACAAATGCTTTGGGGTCCAGATCGAGAATCGTCTGGTAGAGCAATTTCTGGTTTTTACGTTTTGCCAGAATCTCCATCACAAGCCGATCTCCATCACGTCCACTGCCCACCCATGCAGTAACACCATATCCTTTATCTCGCAGGGCATTCGCGACGTTATTGCCCATCTGGTTACAGATGACTTTAACGGTAACGTAACCGAGCGCGATCTTCTCTTCAATCCACGCACCGAGCAACACTCCCAGTCCATAACCCACCGCGTACACGATCAGGGCCGAAGGCTGAGTCAGGTATTGGAGCACAAGATTCAGACCGAGTACATAGATCACAATCTCACCCATGCTGATCAGTGCGGCGATGTATTTCTGTCCTTTGAGTGTCAGAATCATCCGGAGTGTATAAGCGGACACGTAGACAATCTGGATCAAAAAGATAAATACCAATATTTTAAACAATCACAATCCCTCTTTCCTGGCCTTCGCAACGGAATTGGCCCTTTGCTGCATATACTCGACGATTTCGTTTCATCTATGCTTCCTGTATGTTCGCTCTATCTCCATCATTGGACGTTATACCCTCATTCTAAACGGTTGGATGTAAATCCGTAGGCATTTTCTGCTCTCTGGCATGCCGGAACTGCAATTATAGAACCGTTTGTACCGATTATCAACCCGGCGGAGGTCCCAGGGTCGAAAACGGTGGTCTTTGAATATGCTGTATCATCATAAAGCCAAGCACGCTGGCACAGGATATCAGGTCAGAACCAGGATGGATGGGTCAAAACAAAAAGGGGGTGCCGTCATGCAGCTATGGCAGGAGATGGAGCGAGAAGGCATGGAGGAACTCATTTTTTGCCGTGATGCAGATAGTGGATTGAGGGCGGTCATTGCCATTCATAACACGGTCCTTGGGCCTGCGCTCGGCGGATGTCGCTACTGGACGTACGCGTCCGAGGAAGAAGCTGTTCGAGATGCTGTGAAGCTTGCCAGAGGCATGACGTACAAAAATGCAATCTCCGGATTGCCGTATGGTGGCGGAAAAGTGGTCATATGGGATGTACCTTTTGTGAAGAATGCAAAACCGGATGAGTATGGTTGCGGATCTCAAAGTGCTGAGCAGGTCGCTGGAGATCTAGGGGTAGAGCAGCAAAAGGGCGCTGCCGCTGAACGGAAAGTCGCCGCTGATGAGATGACACATCCACAAGATAAAAGTCCGGATACGGACGTATCCAAGCGGGCGCAGCGCTTTCGTGCACTGGGTCGTTGTCTGGAGCGGCTAAATGGACGGTACGTGACCGGTCTTGATATGGGTACCACGGCGACAGACATGGACCAGATCCGACTGGAGACCGCACATGTGACGGACACCACGGGTTCGCTTGGGGCGCAGGATGACTTCACTGCCGAGATGACCGCCTATGGCGTACACATCGGCATTGTGACCTCGCTGCGCCAGCAAGGCATTGCATCTTTGCAGGGCATTCCCGTTGCCGTCCAGGGACTGGGCAAGGTCGGGTATGCCCTGTGCCGTTACCTGCATGCAGCCGGGGCACGGCTCATTGTGGCAGACGTTGTACCGGAGCGTGTACAACGTGCCCTTGTGCAGTTCAGCGGCGCCATCTCGGCCGATCCGGCCCATGTCCACGCCGCTGACTGCAAGGTCTTCGCCCCCTGTGCCCTGGGGGGCGTACTGACCCCGGCAACGGTGGAGGAGCTGCGCTGCTCCATCGTTGCCGGGGCGGCCAACAACCAGCTGAGTGAACGACAGCTGGTTGCAGGCCGCATGCAGGCGCGCGGCATCCTGTACGCGCCTGATTATGTGCTCAACGCAGGCGGAATCATCTCCACCGCCTACGAGCTGGAAGGCGCCGGGCCTGACCTGATCCGCCAAAAGGTGGCGGGGATTGCAGGCACGCTGAGCAAGGTATACGCAGAAGCTACGCAATCTGCGATCTCCACAGCCGATGCAGCCGATCGGCTAGCGGAATCCATCCTCCGATCAGGCCATAAGAAATAGGGCATCCAACCCTGGTACCTATGTATATTCACACCGCCCACACATTCTTCGTCACTCTAATGTTCAAAGCTATAGCATATCTGGAACTCATTATAGCTTCACTGGATTTCGACATTTAGACGTACTGAAAGAGAGCCTCCACTGCTTTACTTCATTCTAACGAACCTGACACACGCTATTTGGTCCTTTTAGCATGGATCTAAAATCTAACGAATCTCAGACACGTTATTGTGCCTAGTTTGGTTCTTTTTCAAGCGAAATAGCTACTTTTCCGAAGGATAGCGTTCCTGAGGTTCGTTAGAATTTATATTTCAGATTTTGACCCTGAATAGGTTGTCTCAGGTTCGTTAGCGCTGCGGCGAAGGTTTCCTTGGGGTAGTATCACCTATCAAAAGAGCTAACCCCGACATCCGTGTCCAGGTTAGCTCTTTTACCCTCTCTTATCGTTTAGCGCTCTTACTCTCTTTCTCTACTACTCTATTCTCAAACTACAACCGACCTCTTCTTCGCTGTCTTCTTCTCTCGAAACAGCAGCGTCCACAGCAACACATTCGCTACGATCAATAGCGCACCATAGATCCATATGCCCCCTGACACGGAACGGAAAAAGACATGGACTCCCCATAACATAGCAAGCACAGGGAGGGCGGCGAATACATACCAGCCATCACTTTGCTGCGCCATACTAAAGGATTGGGAGAACGGTGGCTTACGCAGCAACAACTTGCCTGCCAGTGGGACAAGCGCCGTAGCCGTCAGCATAATAATCGCAATATCCGGCAGTATCCGTAATCCAAATGTCCAGGTGAACAAAACGGCATTTGCCAGAAATATAGGCAGGAACATGTTGCATAAGAATGCCTTTAGAGCTCCTTTATATAACGCGCTATCATTCGCCATCGGTGCAGCGCGAAAGGTCCAGAATGCCTTGTATTGTCCTGAAAATTTCAGCATGACCACCACCGTTACAACCAGCATCAGCACGATGTAAAAGGTGTATACAAACGAACTTTGTCTAAACTCCGCCCAACTAGAAGATTGCAATTCAGTAAACCAAAATACATAAGGTAAAACAAATGATAAACCAAGCGATGGATACACCTTCAGCTTGAATTCCCGTTCATTACGCATCATGCTGGCTGACAGACGGAAGCAAGCCTGCTCCTCTCTCGAACGACTGACCACCTTGGAGATCAACCGATCCCACCTTCCACGTCTGCGTCCAGAGGACTGACCCGAATGTGCCATTTTTTCCAAATACAATTCAAAGGAAGGCATTAGCTTCACATATACGATCATACTCACGACAGGAACCAAGACTGCCAGTGCTGTGAACGTATAGATCCACACATTCCCGCCCCCTGCAAATAACCATTCATATGCAGCCGCATACCATAACGGAGGTAACAGCAACTGCCACCAAGCCGGGGTAAATACCATACCAAAGTCAATAATGCTGAACGAACGAATGACCAGCTGATAACCGATCGCAATCCCCACGGAAAGCAGAATTTGCACCATATTGATCATATCCTTCAGCTTCTCACCATCCAGAAACTTCATCATGAACAGATAGATCAGAGACGTTGTCACCAGAATCAGCATATTGATCAGAATCAGTTCTACAAGGAAAATCAGAAAGAATCCGATCCCATGCGTCACCAACGCGGCAATTAGCGGTATACCGGTTAATGAACCCGTCAGCAATAGCAGATAAACGCCTGCGTGGATGGCTCGGGCCATACCTACCGTTCGTCCATTAACGGGCTTGGTCATAATAATATTACGATCCCGAATGTCCAGCAGTACGGAGGAAAAATCCGAGATCATGGACGTCATGATCATAAACATTAAGATGCCAAACACAAGGCCCATCTGAAGCATGAAATGCCCCGTATCCCAGACGATGAAGGGAACCATCATCAGTCCCATTAATCCATACAACCATAGGGATCGAAGAAACTGATTACCTTCCTTGCGCTCCTTTTTCCCTGAATTGTTGGATAAAATGGTAGGTACTCTGCGTTGATCCATCTGGAACTTCACTCGCAAGATCAGGCGCAGCACATCATAATCCGCCCCTGTTCTGGCGATGAGCGGACGAAAGCGATCCAGAATCTTGAGTGTTCGGAAGTCGGAGGATTCCTCCATATCAGTACACCTCCTGCACAATGGATACAAAACGCTCAGCAATGGCTTTGTGCTCATTAAAGCCCGTTAATTGATTGAATACTTCCTCCAGCGTACCTTCCATGGATTGCTGTTGAAGCTGCTTGAACGTACCGTCTGCCACTACGCGTCCTTCAGCGATCAGTACAATTCGACTGCTGATCTTCTCCACCACATCCATGATGTGTGACGAATAGAAGATCGTTGTGCCTTTGGCTGACAATTGTGACAAAATCTCTTTGACCACCATCACACTATTGGCATCCAATCCGCTGAGCGGTTCATCCAGGAACAACAGATCCGGGTCATGCAGCAGCGCAGAGATCAACAGCACTTTCTGACGCATACCTTTGGAAAATGAGGCAATGCGGGAATGATATGATTTTTCCAGTCCAAAACAATCCATCAATAGCTTGGCTTTGTAATCGGCGTCTTCATAGGACATACCGTATAACTCTCCCGTAAAAGTCAGATACTCCGCAGGCGTTAACTGTTCGTACAATTCCGCGACCTCCGGAACATAGCCGATTCTGCGTTTATACTCTACATCGCCATCCGCAATATCTTTACCAAAGATTCGCACCGTGCCTACATATCCTTCAACCAGCCCGAGTAAAATCTTAACCGTCGTACTTTTGCCAGCCCCGTTTGGGCCAATATATCCAATCATCTCACCGCGATTTACTTCCAGATCGATGCCGTTCAGCACATAACGTCCGTTGTATCTCATACGCAAGCTTTCAATTGATAGCACTTGTTGTTCACTCACTTCGTTATCCAGCTCCTGTCTCTATCTTTTTCTACAATTCTACTATTTTACCACAGATTGGGATGGTAATGATCGGAAATAGGTCACGATATCAGCCATCATCTGGATATTCCTTTCGAGTAAAAGCATCACGTAACATGCGTGAATACATCACAAAGCCCTTATCCCACCTTATGGTAAGAGACAAGGGCTTCCACTTTATGTTGAATCTTATTTTCTAATATCTAAAAGTCTTACTGCACCTTAACAATCTGAAAATGTTGATTCGTGCCGCCATTATCCGTCCACTGGATGGCCGCAGCCCCATCTGCCAGGGATTGACTGGAGATATCCAATACTTTGCCTGTACTGCGGTTCTTCAGTTTATAATAACCACCACCTACATGGACGAGCTGCCATTGCTGGCTGGCCCAGCCACCATCATTCCACTGTTCAATGACAGCCCCATCCGTCGTGGCACCATTCTCCACACCGATCAGCTTGCCACTGGAACGGTTGATGATTTTGACATAACCGCCACCCGCATCGGTAATCTGCCACTGTTGACTTGTCATCCCCCCATCTGCTCGCTGCTCCAGATCCGCACCGTTGGCGGAAGAACCCCCAATGACATTTAGCAATTTGTTACTCTTACGGCTAATCAGGTGATATGAAGCATTCGGGTCCCAGACATCCGGTGTACTCACTCCGGTCACAGTCCCTGTTGCTGTATCAATCGTAATACTGCTGGCCCAGTTCATCGCCAGACTGGTTGCACTCGGGAATGAAAGTGGCAGCCAGACATACTTGGAATCCTGCACCGGTCCGCTCCATGCACCAGCCCAGCGATCACCCATGTAGAGATAGGATGTGGTCTGTGAACCTTCTACAGGAACGACATAGGTGGATTGGGAACCATACGTTGTGCTGTCTCCAAAATTGCTAAGCCCGCTCCATGTGCCTGTAATGCTGGAGGCTGTCGCATATTTGGCCTGATTTGGATTCCAGCCGGTCGCACCTGAGGTAATCAGGAAGTAGACGCCGTCTTTTTTGAATAGGGCTGGTGCTTCACGATATTGTCCAGGCCACAGCGTTGTGACTAGGGATTCCACACCCAGAAAATCCGGGGTCAGCTTATATATATTCAGATCAGCATTCACTCGAGTCGCAGAGATCAGATAAGCGGTTCCGTTATCGTTGTATACCGTCATGTCTCTGGAATCATACCCAAGTGGACGATAACTGCCCACATATGTGTAATTGCCATCCACCGTATTCGAAGTAGCTACCGCCACTCGGGCCTCGCCATAATCCAGACCATTCTCCTTGTGCATCCACAGCACATATTTGCCAGTCGAACTGTTATAGATGACCTTCGGGCGTTCAATGTTGGAGATATTTAACTCGGCTGCCGAGCTGCTGGTGAGCACATCATTGCGATACTCCCAGTTCTTCAGATCCGATGAACGATACACCGATACCGCCTTGAACGTTCCATTCGTATTACGATTCTCCCCAAACCAGTAATAATACCCATTTGCCTTGATCATCCCGCCCCCATGAGCATGAACGACATTGCCATTGGTATCCTTGAACTGTATCCCGTTCGTTACACTGAGCGGAGCAGCTGAAGCATTCGGTCCGGGTGCAAGCAGCATACCTATTGATTGCAGCGCCAAAACCAAAGCAAGCAGATAACTTAAGCGGCGGGTAAAGCGACGTGAATATGTATTCTTTTTCAACCATCCATCGTTCATAGCCATATCGTAATGCACCTCCATGTTTTTAGTGAAGCGCTTACATAAAATTAAAATCGATATGTCTCATCTGCCTCCGATCGATGATGCATTTCAGCATTAGAATTCCTGGCAATACTGGCTGGGCGTTCACCTCCCTGATTCCAATTGTATCCGCCACGTTCCTGCTCGAATAGTGAACAATCCGGCGGAAGATGTACAATTTTATACTCCGCTCTCTCGATCAACAACAAAAAGACGCTTCCCCCGAAGCGTCCTCTGCTATACCTGCCCTGCCCCTCCATGATGTAACGATCTCTAGGTGTGTGCGGCTGTTCATAGGCAGGTTTTTATATGATGTTTTATCGGCGTATACTCGCCCTTATTGCTTAATCTTGGTCGTCAAAATCCTGGTCAAATGATAACACTTTACCTGTGTTGGCATCGATATCTACATCTGCTTCACCTTGAGCAGTTCTCAGTTCGATCTCATACACATAGCGACCATCATCATGATCCAGCTCGACTTTGGTTACTTTACCACCCGTAACTTGTTTCAACGCAATGTTTGAAGCCTGGGATGCCGTCAATTTGACCTGCTTGGAAGTAGAGTTATTAGATGTGTTGCCTGATACAGTACCTTTATAATCGTCGTCATCATCGTAGTCTTCATCATTCACGACCGCAAGGATTTTGCCTGTATAAGCATCCAGACGAACGACAACATCATTGGTTCCTTTTCTGTCGATCTCAACTTCATAGAACGTTTGGCCGTTTCTACGCTCCAGATCCACGTCATCCACTTTACCATCGGCTGCTTTTAACGCTAATGCTTTCGCTTGTGATGCATTCAGCATTTTACCTGTGCTGTTCTGATTCTGTGTTACAGATTGTGTTGTTGACGTTGGTGTAGTTTGCACCGATTGTCCGTTCACATTCCCGCTAGCCGCTACGGCCGATCCACCAAGTAATACTGCTGCTGACAAGCTACCAATCCAAAGTTTATGTTTGTTCATCATCATCATTCATCTCCTCGTTGTTGTTTTCGTTCTCGTCTACATTTATAGAATAACCTGCAGGAATGAGAGATCAGCGAGAGTTAGATTAGAATTTGATGAGAAAATGAAGAGAATGCTCATTTAATGAGTGTTCATTATGTATGTAATCTAAAAGAAATGAAAAAGATGACCCCTAAATTAGGAATCATCTATCCAACAAGGTGTAACTCTATATTCAATGGATTCCTGTACAAATGTTAATCATCGTCCTCATCCCAAGTCACCGAACGAATTGCTCCTGAGATGGCATTCACTTGCACAATAGCCTCCCGGCCATCCTCCAGATCAATTTCAACCAGATAATATGGATTCCCGCTGTTGGTTCCACGCAGTTCGATGTCGTCCACTTCCCCCGGAACCTCCGCAAGTGCCTTCTGTTTGGCTTGTTTCTCGCTCAGAAACTGAGGTTTGGGATCATCCTTGGTTGGTTCAGTTGTCGGGGCTGCTATTGTTTTGGAAGCTATCGTCTCTCCCGTGTATGGATCAATCGTGAGTTCTTCACGGCTGTTATCCTTCGCCTTTACTACCGCGGTGTATACCGGACTGCCTTGCTGCTCCACAAGTTCAAGCGAGACCAATTGGTTATCTGTCTGTTGTTTTAACAACGCCGTCTTGATCTGCTCGCGGCTCCATAACGTCTTCTCTTCCGCTTGCGGGTTCGACTCCAGCCGTTTAATGGAATTCACAGCAGCTGTAACGGCATCCACTTGCACATCATATAGGCCGGTCTCCGAACGGAGCTGCATGATATACGTCCCGTCCTTCAACGTCGAATTTACAATCTCTCCTGGATATTGATCCAGTACGGATTGGGCCGCCGCATCTGCCGTAAGTACCGCACCAGTCGATTGCCAAGGCTTCCACCACACCACAACTGCCACAATCAGCACAACGAGAAGCCCTGCACCCCACCAGAGTGATTTTCGCGATTTCGCCCATCCACTGTTCGCCTGTTCATGCCGTTTCATCTCCGGTGGTCGCTGCTCATGTTCTGTCATCACGTTTCCCCCTTATAACTCTCCCAATAGCCCGAGTTCATCTGTTATATATTCGGTCTGAGTTTAGTTTCCAATGGCTACTACATAAAATGAACTAATCTTTTACACAGTAACGGAGAGGACAGAAAAAACCTGAAAAAGCGAAGCGTTCGCCTTTATCCCCGGATTTTCCCCTTGAGAAAAGGGAATCAAAAAAATCTGGGGATAACAGCGATTGGAAGGTTGTTCTGTCATCGTAGTGTCAGTGTGAACAATCTTTAGTTCAGTTTATTTAGTATATAAGAGAAGAATGAGAATTTCATGAGAGCGGCCCGTTCTGAACCGATAAAGGCAAAATAATCGAAGCCTCGGTGCCTTCACCCTCGGTGCTGGTCAGTTCGATCCGTGCTCCAACTGCTCCTGCAAGCTCTTTGGCAAGTGACAATCCCAGACCTGACCCGCTTGCGCCTAAACTGCGTGTTCTGGCCGGATCAACCCGGTAGAATCGGTCAAATACCTTCTCCAGCTCGTCCTCCCGCATACCAATCCCGGTATCCACGATCCGAATACGGCACTCTTGCCCCTTGGCTTCCAGCCTGACTTCAATTGCATCTTCACTATACTTCCGGGCATTATCCAGCAAAATAAATAACAGTTGCTTCAGCTTGCTCTCATCGCTGATCGCCCAGATTGAACCTGGATCTTCACACCGGACTTCGCGGTGATAGGCTTCGCGAAACGCACGTGTGGAGTCTGTAGCCAGTCTCGTGATATCCACACGCGCCAACTGTACATTCCACTGCTCTGGCTGCTTCGCAAGCAGTAGCAGTTGCTCGGTCATCTCCCGCATACGAACCGATTCGGACAGAATCGCTTCTACCGCTTCATCAAATACCTCGGGCCGCTCTTTTCCTCGTCGCTGTAGCAGACTGGCATAACTCTCAATAATAGTAAGCGGTGTTTTGAGCTCATGAGATGCATCGGATACAAATCGCTCCTGTCGTTCAAAGTTGGATTCGAGCAGATCCATCATCCGGTTGAACGTCTGTCCCATTGTTTTCAGTTCATCCTTCGACCCTTCCTCCAGTGGAAGACGCTTGAATTGGCCGCTGGACTGTATATCAGTCATCGTGCGTGTCATCTGCTGAATCGGTCTGGTCATTCGATTCGCCAGAATCCGGCTGGAGATAATGGCTGGAATGAGAGCAATAATCGTGACCGCCACAAGCACAGTTCGCAGTACAGACAGACGATTCTCCGTCTCTGCAATGCTCTCGGTGACCTGTACATTCACCACCTCGCCATCAGGCCAGATGACCGGGACTGATACCCACACATAACCAATCTGTTCAACTTGGGTATACTCCGATTTCTTCTCACTTTCGTACTTATAAGGCAGCTTGCTCAGCTGCTCGGAAGCTGCTGTTGTTGTCACCGGGGAACTGGTGCCGTCTTCATTAACAATCCGGAGCATGCCGTTCACAGGCGCGTAGGCGCGTAACAAGTCATCCGGCGGAATGGAGCCGGCAGACTGACGCACTCCTTTGACAATAGACTCCGCTTCCGCTTCCACCCGATTAACCTCATTATCAATCGACATTCGTTCAAACACGATGTAGACCGACAGGTTCACCGCGATTAACAGCACAGCAAATAATACAGACGAATATCCGTAGATTTTACTGCGCAGGCTCATAACTGTTCCTTCAGGACGTATCCTACGCCCCGTACGGTATGTATTAAGGGTGGTGTGAATCCGTTATCCACCTTTTTGCGCACATAACGGATGTACACATCCACCACATTAGTATCTCCATAATAATCATATCCCCACACGGCCTGCACAATCTGGTCACGACTGAGCACCTGACGTTGATTCTGAAGCAGATACACGAGCAGGTCGAACTCACGTGGAGTAAGCTCAATGGCCACACCATCTCGGGATACCTCTCGCGTTCCTTCATTTAGTTTCAACCCGGCAGCCGTCAACCAGCCCGCCTCAACTTCATCCTGATGCCCAGAAGAGTCATTCCCCATATCAGCAGGTGTAGAAGAAGAAGCGGAAGAAACAACAGACGCCACTGCACTAAGCCGCAATGCAGCCCGAACTCGGGCAAGCAGCTCTTCAATCTGGAAGGGCTTGGTGATGTAGTCATTGGCTCCTAAATCCAGGCCGGATACTTTGTCTTCTACAGAATCTTTGGCAGTGAGCATAATGATCGGAACTGTAGCATCTTTGGCCCGCACTCGACGCAACACTTCAATTCCACTCAGACCAGGCAACATCACATCCAGCAGAATCAGATCCCACTGTCCTTCAGCATACTTCTCCAGTCCTTCTGTTCCACTACCAGCCTTGCCCACCTGATACCCCTCATACTGTAGTTCCAGTTCCAGCAGACGTGCTATTTTGGGCTCATCCTCTATGACCAGCACGGCTTCGTTCATGCAGCGCTCCCCCTCATCCCCATCATTTCATTCTCCCGTTATCTTACAATAACATCTACAATTTGCCCAAGGCATCTTCAACCGGATGCTCCCCGGCAATCAGATCAAAGGCCATCCGGTACGTCTTCTCTTCCTGTAAGGAAGCCACAATGACACGGGCCACATCTTCACGCGGAATGCTTCCCGGCTTCAGATCTGTTCCAACTGCAATCTTGCCCGTACCCGGTTCATTCTTGAGACCACCTGGACGTATAATCGTGTAATTGAGATCACTTGCAAACAACACACGATCCGCATAATGTTTCGCCACGTAATAAGGCTTGATGGACTCTGACCACTTCTCCCGTTGATCTGCACCATACGCACTGACCAAAATATATCTGGAGATTCCTTGCTGCTCTGCGGCTTCCATCGTTTTCACCGCACCGTCGAGATCAATAAGCAGTGTTTTGTCCTGACCGGTAGATCCGCCAGAACCCGCCGTAAACACAACGGCATTATGATCCTTCATTGCCTCAGCCAAATCCTCTACACTACCCTCCAGGTCACCAATCACCACATCTGCACCGAGTTCCTTCAGTGCATCCGCCTGCTCCGGTTTGCGGATCATAGCCGTTACTTTATGTTTGCCTTCCTGTGCCAGCTGTTCCACCACAAACTTTCCGATTTGTCCATTTGCTCCTATAACTAAAACGTTCATACGTCATTCTCCTCTCAGTTGAACGGATGGCTTGTTGCTGCTCCCCGTTCTTTTTATTTAAAGATACTCATCCTATAATTTAAACGAAAGCCGGCGCTTCTAAGCGCCGGCTTCATGTCCATGCCCGTTCAGTACCTCTATGAAATGTGAAGGATTCCATCGTTCCATTAATATGCCATATCCCCTAGGTACTTTATACGCGACCTCACATTTGACCACTTCTGCCGCACCTTTTTTCCATCTGAATATCTGTTTTCCTTTGTAATGGTGACAACCAAAAAGGACGCCCAAAAGGGCGCCCTTGAATGGCATTAAGATTAGTAAGCCAGTGCGAACAAACCGTGAATATGAGCCAGGTAACGGATGTTACTTGCTTCTTTCATCATGGTTGCAGGCAGACCTTTCAGACGAGTCTGGTTGCCACCGATCATGCCGACAGCATCTTTACGACCCAGACTTCCCAGCGTACCGGAGAATACTGGTGTGAAGGATTCCATTGCGCCACCTTTGAACATAACGCCCAAGTTGTGACCAATAGTCTCACCCATTTGCCAAGCCAATTGTGCTGTTGGAGGGTAAGGGCGAGCGCCTTCGCTAGGGAAGACCACTGCGCTGTCACCAGCAACAAACACGTCTTTGTGAGAAGTAGATTGCAGAACTTCCGTAACTTTCGCACGGCCACGATCCACTTCAATTCCGCTGTTAGCAACAACAGCGTTGCCTTGTACGCCACCTGTCCATACGAGTGTGTTCGTAGGGATGGAGCTGCCGTCTTTCAGCAGAACTTCGTTTTCTTTCATCTCGGTAATCGCTACGCCAACGATGAAGTTAACGCCACGTTTCTCAAGACTTGATTTAGCACGCTCAACCAGCTCTGGCGGGAATCCTGCCAGGATGGAAGGACCTGCTTCAACTGTGTACAGGGATACTTCTTTGAAGTCGATGCCTTTTTCTTGACATACTGCAGGAAGCAGATCAGCGAATTCGCCAACAAGCTCAATACCTGTCAAGCCGCCGCCACCAATAACAAACGTAGCGTCTGCTTTGTTGCCGGACTGTTTGTAAGCATCAAGACGTGCTTCAACGTGTGCACGAATACGGTTTGCATCGCTAACCGATTTGAGCGTGAAGCTGTACTCTTGCAATCCCGGAATTCCGAAGAATGCCGTTTCGCTGCCCAAGGCAACGACAAGTGCATCGTAAGAGTATGTGGAGCCGCTGGTCATCAGAACTTTTTTCTCGTCCGGCTTGATTGTATCCACCGTATCGATTTTCAAGTTCACGTTTTTGCCACGCAGCAATTTTTCAAGTGGAAGAGCAACTGCTTGTTCAGCAATGCTTCCCGCTGCAAGACGGTGCAGTTCCGTGATAATTTGGTGTGTAGGGTAACGGTTCACGACAGTAATTGTCGCTTCTTCCGGAGACAAGTATTGACGCGCAGTCAATGCAGTCAACAGACCGCCGTATCCTCCACCCAAGATCAAAATTTGCTTCGACATATCCATCCTCCGTTCTTCTAAGTCTTAACGTTTCGGTTGTTGACGCTCGTTCAAGATGCTCAAGAAAGATTGAGCAAAACGAAGCGATTGTTGTACGTTTGGATCTTTAAGCATTTTCAGCATAGCGAACAAGCCAACTGAAGTTTGCTCTGTTTGCGCACGGTCATTGGCTTCGATGGCAGCAGAAGCTACACCTTTAGCTTTGTCTACAACAGGCTTAGCGAACTCGCCCATTGCGCTCATTGTGTCGCTGATCAGAACTTTGTCTGTTGCTACACTTTGTGCAAAGTCATAAGCTTTTGTCATAGCAGTAACCATTTCAGCCAATTTAGGCAGGTTCTCCACCAGAACGGTTAAAGACTCCTGTACCTCAGGCTTCATCAGTTGATCCAGAACGTCCAAGGACTGGCGCTCGGAAACGTTGGCACCTTCTGTAACTGGCACCTCTTGTTGAGTAGGCGATTGTGACATAAGAGAAAGTCCTCCTTTACTTTGGGATAGAAGTCCGCGACTTTCATGATGCCTGTCAAGCAGAGCCGAACCACAAAATACATCGAATACATTTAAATGTACCAAATTTCACACAATAGGATGAGCGTAGCTCATGGCCACTCCCATATCATGCATTGTATCTTGGATCTATTGCGGACAACATGTGTTGACGCACAAAACGACAAGCAGGCCGAAACCGAACTCTATACCCTTATATTACACCTCTTACACATGAACATGAAAAAGAAATTTTTTACACTTGTGAAGATATTGTGAACATTGTAACAAAATCGATTTTTTTGTCAACCCATTCAGGCAAGCTAACGCCGCCGATCCTCCTGTCCAAGATCCGTATTCCTACCACATGTGGTATTAAGACAAGATCACATATGACCAGATGTGCGATATGTACACAAGGAAGGATTTGTTTATCCAATTGTTCAGGAATTGTTTTCCAATATCACAATTTTCATGCAACGAAATTGGTCACTGTCGTTATTATGCAGCGTTGGGCTCGGCCTTATTCCATCATTGAGACATCTTTTCTATTTCAAGTATGAACCTCTTGCGTCACGAATGCAAAACTTGGAACAAAGCCATTGCGTTTAGAATGCGGACATCCCGGTTAATAAGGACTACACCAGAAACGAAGGAGATGTTCGATATGAGTAATTCAACTGGCGACAAAATCAAAGCAGGCGTAAATAAAGCCAAAGGCGAAGTGAAGGATCAGATCGGTAATGCAACCAACAACAGATCCCTTCAGGCTGAGGGTAAAAAAGACAAAGCCAAAGGTGCTGTACAGGATAAAATTGCCGACATTAAAAAAGATCATCACTAGATCCTTTTAATGTGAGGTCCAACAGCACGAAAATTTCGTGCAATAGATTATTTTAAAATAGCCTGACCGTCCGTGTTCGGAAGCTATCCGAAAATGAGACGGAGGCGCAAAAAAGCCAAGGAAGGTGTTACTCAATACACCCTTCCCTGGCTTTTTTTGTGCATTTTATACTGCTGGAACTGCGTATCTTGCCATATCGATAATGAAACTGCGCGTTTCCCTTGTTGTATGGTATTCACGGCTGAACTGTCTGACCCATTCGGGATGTTCCTGATACCAACGGAAGGTTTTTTCCAATCCCTTTTCCAACGTGGTTTGTGGTAACCAACCCAATTCCGCTCGCAATCTGCCTGAATGTACGACCAGACTCGACCCTCTGGACTGGGTTGGTTCTTGCTCCCGGATCTCTACAGCAGCTACGGATCGATCCATTGGTTTCAATATCTCCCCTATTTCCTGCATGGTTGTTCCAAGCCCTGTCGATATGTTGTAGACCTGTCCGTCTTTGCCTTTCAGCATGATCTGTTCAATGGCCCGGAGGGCATCATCTACATACAAGAAATCACGCACTGCCGATCCCTGGATATCCAGAGGCAGTCCGTCCAACATCCGACCAAAATTTCGGGGAATAATACGGTCTGGCAACTGCCATGGACCATAGAGGTTGGTCAAACGAAAGAGTTTGACTGGAAGCTGGTAACATTGAGCATAGGAGTGAGCCAGCATTTCACACGCGACTTTGGACGCGGAATAAGGAGAGACGGGTGCATACGGATCTGATTCATGATAGACTCTGCCCCAATCGCCGCCATACACTTCAACGGATGAAGCCAGCAAGACTGGAATGTGATGTTCTGTAGCATATTGCAGGATAGACTGTGTGCTGAGTGTATTATTGCGGAAAACTTCCCCTGGCTGATGATACGAATAATCCACGTGTGGCATGGCTGCCAGATGAATAATGTAATCTGTTCCTGGAGGTAGATGAATCCGGTCCGATGCAAGGTCACAACAGATGAACGGCATCTCGTGCAGAGGAGAGATATGAACCAGCCTCTGACAATAATCATCCCGATCCAGAAGGGTAATTCGATGCCCCTTTTGCGCCAAATACTGTGAAAGATTAAATCCCACAAATCCAGAAGCCCCTGTAATCACAATGTTCACACACGATTCCCCCTTGCGATTTATACAACGAGTGCATTGAAGAGAGTTTATGTACTGAGTATACCCTTAAAATGATACATTTTGTATCATTTTACAATTGTTTTTTGTTCGTCCTTGAGGTTATCGGGTAATTTATAGTGAGGTGATGTGAGATGAATGAACGGAAAAAGGACATAGAGACGTTATTCCTTCAGGATGACGGTGTAATTCCCAATCATCCGACCCTGCCTGTGCTTTTGTATAAGAATGTATGGGCTGAAGAGGCCCTTCACGCAGAATCGTTGCTGAACCGTAATGGATGGGGAAATAGCTGGTTGAATGGTGTGTTCAATTATCATCATTATCATAGTAATGCTCATGAGGCTCTTGCTGTGGTGAGTGGATTCGTGAAACTGATTTTAGGCGGAGAAAATGGTCAGAAAGTTTACCTTCAAACAGGCGACGTTGTCGTGCTTCCCGCTGGAACAGGGCATAAACGTCTGGAGTCCAGCACTGATTTTCGTATTGCCGGTGCTTATCCGGGCGGCATGAGTTACAACACACGCACAGGTGAGGAAGACGATCGTGCCAAGGCTCTTCAGGAAATCCGAGAAGTTCCGATCCCGGATACCGATCCGGTCTATGGGCAGCACGGACCGCTACTAGAAATCTGGAATGGGAAGAAATCATAATACAAATGAAGATCATTAAGATGAATGTTATTGGACAATGCACAAGCGAAGCTGGTTCAGTACTTAACGAGAAAAAATAGACTGTTCCCCGGAAAAGTAGGAGTTACTCACCGATGGAACAGTCTATTTAAGTGTTAAGTCTGAACAGCTGGTATCGGGAACTCTTCGTGATCATCTTACTATATGGGCAAGGAACTGCTCAAATCTTCCGTCTTATTTCAAACTTCGCGATCTCGTCGCTTGTTTTTCTATCCGTGCGTTTCAGCCTTATTCCCTTTCAGCGCTCGGCAAGCCGAATACTGTAATACCTCATTGCAAGTGGCTTTCCATCCATTTCAAGTTGGCCTTGCAGCACCAGTTGTCGTAGACGGTACTCCACGAACGCATCACTTATATGCTGGCTACTTGTACCAATCACTTCACCCACAATACGAGCTGCTCGGATATACTTGCCTGGCTCCCAGTTCGGTGTCAGTTCCCTCACCTTCTGCATAATGTACTCGTCCAACGCATCTTCAGTTAAGCTCCGAATCACGCCATTCTCCATCATACGTAATAGCCCAGGCTGTACCGAAAGTTCCAGCCAATCCTGTTCCAGTTGGCGGCGTTCTCCCTTGGACAGCGGCTCTTGCTCAGAGCAGACGTGCCACATCGCCAGAAGCTTTTCCGGAAGAATCTCGCCTGTGTGGAGCACATCGTATTGAACGTCAGGTCTATCAAATAATTGCTTATATAAGCCACTCGTTTCGATAAGATATATGGGACTCTCGGTGTTCCGCAATAGATACATGGCATAGAGTAGTCCCGTCTTCTCCCGTGCATTAATCGCATACCAGATAATGATCGACGTCTTGGAATCAAAGGACTGTATTGTGGCGTTAAGCTCAAATAATGCTTCCAGTTCATGCATGCCATATGCCTCACGGTCATTGAGACACATTCGTTCGGTCAGCCAGAGATGCCTGCGTTGCAAGTCTGCACGCCGGGTCAGATCACCTAACGGCCCTACCGCATAATTATCATCTATAGAAAAAAAACTCCGTTTTTCCTGATCAGGTAATGTACTCATTCCCATTTTCAGACTACTCAGAGGTGATTCTCCAAACGTAATATGAATTTCATTTGGCTTGTCGACCTCCGAGAGAGCTTGTTGTTCCAGACGCCCCAGATCAAAAGGGATATCCATATTCCGAAACAGTGACTGTACCGCTTCCGCAAAATCCACCTTTTCGCCTTGCTCTTCCTGCCGCTTGACCACTTGTGCTGATTTCATATAGAGCACACGCAGTACTGAACGAAGTTCATCTTCACTCATACGATTTATCGTTCGGCTGAATGCATAGATATTATCATTCATGCTGGGTCCTCCTTCGAGCTAACGAGATTACTGAAATCCTATATCTTCGCACTGATCATTCTTTTATTCATGAGGAAATCGATTTTCCAGCGGGTTGATTCAGATCATGTAGATCTTCACCATCTGACGATGACCGGGTAAAGTGTCGCTCCAGTTTGCGGCTTGCCCACAGGGATACCGCAATAAACAGCAATACGCCTACCCAGCGTATTGGGTGCTCCAGAAATTGTTCCACATTGGAACCGATATACGTAACAGAGAAGATCATGATCGCTTTACCACAGCCCACCGCAAGCAGGAAAGATAATAATCGCATTCGCGCGATACCTGCCGCCACATTAATAATGACAAACGGACCTACCGGGAAGATACTCAGCAGGAAAACATAACCGAACGCATTCCTCCGAATCCATATCATGCTGCGCTGCACACGGGGTTTGCGTGCCCATCGCTCTACAAAAGCGGATTTCCCGATCTCCCGTACGATCAGGAATGTAACGGTACAACCGAGGACCATACCGATCCATGAATATATAAATCCTGCCCACAGACCGTATACCGCACCGTTCACGCCCACAATCAACAGCGTTGGAAGCGGCGGTACAAATGATTTCATAAACGTAAGCAAAATTCCCGGTAACGGGCCCAGGGAGCGAAACTTCTCCAGCCAGAAACGAATATTTTCTTCCGTAATATATGACATAATGTCCAATGCTGCCGGGGTCATCTGCATCCATCCAATCTATACAGTCTAAGTTCTCAGGTTTGATGTTCACTATACATTTCATCATTCATATAGATGATGAAGCTTCTTAAGCAACTCCCTCCCAGTATAACGTACATCTTCGATGAACACCGTTGTCAATTTGAAGAAATTATTGCACAGCAAACTCACTCCCCACCCAAATCAAAATTAAATCAAAAAAGCACACCTCGACCTCTGTGGTCTTGGTGTGCTCTTCATATCGAAACCCCGATTCCATCTTCGGGGGCATTTATCCTTCTTCCAGCTGCGCTTCCTGCATGGCCAGTTCAATCAATTCTGCCTGATGGGCAGCATTCCATTCGGGAATACCGGAACGCATGAACTCTTCGGCATCCATCGCTGCTTTGGACTGGTTGCACAGATTACAGGCGCAGACACAGTTGAGCGGAGTGGTATGTCCACCTTTGGCACGCGGCAATAGATGGTCAATCGTATCTCCATACGATCCACAGAAGTAACAAGTGTAGTGATCCCGGGTTAAAATATACCGCTTGAAATCCTTGTTGCTGAACAATCGGCGAATCGTGTACCGATTGACCACCACAGCAGCTTTTTCCTTCACCAGCGTGACCGCAAGCTCCATGTCCACTTCCTGATGCCAGCGTCTGCCCTTATCCGTCTTCCCCCTCATCCGTACCATACCTTGCCGGTTGGTCCGGAGCGAAGCCGGATCTTCCGGATCGATGGCTACCGGGGCCGACGGGGTCTGGCGGCGGGGACGGCCATCCGTGCCAGCCCCGTGACTGCGGCTGGCATGCGCGGGTCGCTGCCCGGATGTACCGCGGGCAGCGTCTTCGCCGCTCGCCTTGGGCGCACGCTCTTTGCGCGCCTGGCGCGGCTTGGACCCTGGCGAGCCAGGCTGGCGCACGGGCGCAGGAGGCCCTGCCTCCGCAGCAGCCCCCGGCGCTTGCCCAGGCTCGCGCCCGGTGGCGGCAGGCTGTGCCTCCGCCGCCGTAGGTGCAGCGACCGTGGTGGCATCGCCACGGTCGCTCAGGGCCGGCGCATGGGCCTCAGCAGCTACGCTGCGGGCCTGCCCTGCGCCGGGCGCGAGCGCGGCAACACGCTTGCGGCGCCGCTTGCGCTTGCGTTTGGCTGCGGTCGGTTGATCCGCAGCCATGGGCTCTGCTGCCGGGCCTTGCGGCTCAGCCGGCAGCAGAGCCTGGTGGGCCGCCGCAGCTTGCTCCGCGGCCTGCACTGCAGCGGTTGCTCGCTCGCCAGCCCGCTGTGCACTGCCTTTTTCATTCGCAGCAGCATGCCCCTGCGAATGCCCTTCTTCCCCACGCCAATGCTCACCTAGCTGTGGCTTATCTCCTACCTCACCCGCCAAACCATCATGCTCCAGACTTGTCTCTCTCAGCTCATTGCCCGTCATGCTCTCTGATCGCTTGCTCTTCCTCCGTCTTCTCCTCTTCTTCCGTATACCCGAAGAAGAGGGTGGCGAAGCCACCAACTCAGCGCGTTCATCGTCATTCGAAGAACTTGAGTCTACTGATGGTTGAGACACCAGAATTCTGTCAGACTCAGCCAACGTAGCAGATCCTTGCTCCATACCATGGGAGATACGACCTGCCTCATTTCTTGCAGATGCAAAGGGTCTGGCAGTAACAGCACGTGTCTCCAAGCCATCCCGTTGATGCTCGATCCGTTCATTCGTTCGTCCGCTCACGCTTGAACCTGACTCGTGGTCAGCCTGTCCACCAAGCTGGCGACAGCTGCGGCAGGCTCCACGCCTGGCTCCGGGACCTGCCCGCTTTCCGGTTCTGCGCCGGAATTCGGACATCGGCCGCTGTTGTCCGCAATACACACACGTTTTGCTCAGTCGCGCTTCTTGTTCCGTCTTTCCTTGCCGGAAAGGGGCTGGACCCGTCTCCATGTTGTCACCTCGGTTCCGTATGAATCCGGTTTCTTTCTATTGTATCACATCTGCTCGTGAACACCCTCATGGCCATAGGCCTGATAATCTTTTGAGTTGTACTCCTGTGTCTGTTCACTGCATTCGTGAAGAATGTGTTCCACATATTCCAATATATCCTGCATCGGTCTCCCGCATTTTTCGCATGTTGTCATTATATTCACCTTAATCCTGTTATCCATAATGTATTATCGTTCCGCCTTATGATTACCCCTCTTACATGAAAAAGAAACACTCGTTCCCCATATTACACATATCTGCATACATCAAAAAAACCGCTTCCTGCTCTCCCCTAAGGTCGACCAAGAAACGGTTTATTATTCCTGTGTTGGAAATGTATCTTAACGAACGTCCAATTGCCCCGAGTTCTGTTGTGGGACGAGACGTGGTTTGGGTTTTGGCAGATTGCCAAAAATGACCCATGCATATGGAACAAACCTTGCCGTCAATCCAACGACGATCCACGAAGCGATTAGAGCTACACCGAATCCTCCGGCATACCATAGATGCACTAACCACGATACTCCTGTTTGAGGTGGATAATTCCGATACACCAGCAGGAAGAATGGATGAATCAGATAGATGCCAAAGGACAATGCCCCAAGCCGATTCAGCGGCTTGACGATGAGTGACGGCCCTTTGCGATAGAGCAGATAGGCAATCTGGATAAGCACCAGCGCACAAGCAAAGGTATGCACATTCCAGAAGAATTCATACCACAGTGTGTTATACGTTGCGATCTTCAGACGCAGCAGGTAATAGATATACACATGGCCAAGCCCAGCAATGATCCATACCGCCCAGAGCAGAATCCATGAAGCTACGCGTCCTTTGGTTGCATTGGCTCGACTGATGACAAACCATTGCTTGATTTTAGGGAAGTACACTCCGATAAAAGCACCCAGCATGAAATAGGAAAAGTAGGAGAACGCCCAGCTTCCCTTATTGGGTACCTGGAATCCATATTTATTACTTACGATGAATGCCCATTGAATCAATAGTCCAATCGGAACTGACCATTTCACCACAGAAGGATATTTCTTAAGCAACCATAACACCAATGGGAATAACAGATAAAATTGCATGTTAATAAACACAAAGTACAGATGTGTATAGGCCTTACCTGTAAACAATTTCGTGATAAAACTTACTGCCGATTCGCCGAAAGGTCGGCCCTGATAATGCGTGAAATGCAGCAACACAAAATACATCAATGAAAACAGAAAATACGGAAGCAAAATATACACAAATCTTTTCTTGTAGAAGTTACTCACGAGTTTCTTATCCAGTGGACGGGAATAATAGTTATAGAACAGTACGAAACTGCTCATAAAAATAAAGGTTGGCGTACCATATTTCATAAAGATATTAATAAAGTTGTACAGCCAGTAGTAGCCTGAGCCCGTCATGTCCACCGTCGCGTAGGACGTAGAATGCACGCTGAGTACGCCGATAATTGCCAGGGCACGCACCAGATTCAGTTCTGGAATTCGCTCTCTTTTCAGTGTTTCACTCATTTTAAAGTTTCTCCTTAATGTGTTCGTCAATATGTCAGATATGACTTAATACAATAAAGCTCTCTATCTATTAAAAGCCATAATGCTTAAGATGGATAGTCCATTTTCTTAACAATTCCTAAATTTTCAACACATTTCACACTATTTTCATGTCTATATATGTAAAAAAGACCGCGAGTACGCGGTCTGTGGAACATCCTGCTCTCAACCAAATGAATATTGGATCAACCGGATGAGAATGGTAAATCTGGGTTTGGGCATCATCCCACCCCTGACTGAGTCTACTTCCCACGACTCGCCATAATCTGTTTATACACGTCAATAGCTGCCTGTCTCGATGCCTTCAGATCAACAATGGCATCCTTGCGCGGCTGATGGATGTCCTTGCTATGCAGATCCTTCAATTCAGGCAACCACTTGCGAATATAATCACCTTGCGGATCATACTTCTCGGATTGTGTTACCGGATTGTTCACGCGAAAATACGGAGCCGCATTCTCCCCAAGCGAGGCACACCATAACCAGTTACCTCGGTTTTGAATGTTATCATAGTCACGCAGCTTGCGCCTGAAATAAGCTTCGCCCAAGGTGAATGGGCATTGCAGGTTTTTGGTGAGAAACATCGCCGTGAGAATTCGCAGCCGGTTTGGCATATGTCCGGTTTCATTCAGTTCCGTCATCGCTGCATCAATAATCGGAATGCCTGTCTCCGCCTTGCACCACCGTTCAAAGTAATCATCATGGAGAGCCGAGAGATCGTACACCTTTTCATATGTAAAATAGTGACTCTCATAGACCGCTCGATACAGATAGAAGTCGCGGAAGCACAACTGCCTGATCCATTCCCCAGCCTCAGCCGTGCGACTCGCCGCATCATACATTTTGCGAATGGATACAGCTCCCACAGCTACGTAAGAACTGAGATGACTCGGCTCGTACGCCTCATATTCATCCCGATGATCCCCGTATTCAGCAATTCGATCCGACAAAAATTGATCCAACAGCAGATGCGGGTCCTCGTCATTCGAACCACTGTCCTCCAGCAACTCCGGAGGTACCTGCATTGCATCCGGCCATTCAATCTGACGATCACTCACCTTCAACGCTGCAACCGTTGTTGCCGAAGGAGGGTTGGGATGTTCATTCATGAATTCCACCCACCGCCGATGGAAAGCCGCAAATACCTTATATGGTTCCGACTTGCTTGTAAAATTGGTAAATCCATTCAGATCCATCAGCAGATGATCCGTCAGTTGTGTGAACGAAACCTCGTGCGCCTCACTAACTTTGCGTATGGCCCTATCCCGCTCGATTGCATATGGCGTCATGTCCCGATGGACCACAATCTCGTTAATCTCACCTTTGAATTCGTTCAGGATGAACTCAACCACTTCAGCCGGTTTGCCATAAGCAACATGCAGTTTTCGTTTGACTTCAAGATACTGTCTGCCTAAATCCGCTGCGTGCTGCCTGAAATTCACACCGCTGTGTTCCTTCTCTCGGCCTTGCCGCAGGAGGAATGAATCATAGATGAGAACATGCACGCTCTCTTCTTGGTGTTCCCGCAAATAATCAAATGCGGCCAGATCATCCGTACGCAAATCTTTGCGGTGTATGAATAGCTTCATGCTCACCCTCCTGTCTGAACTTACATTACATACGTTTATTTATCCGTCAGGTTTTGATATAACCTGCTTGTTTCGGGCTCCGGCTGATACCCCAGATCCTCATTTAATGTCAATGTAAATAAATGATACAAACGAAGTATGCCTTGCTGATCATCCATGGATGCATACACTTCCATCATGAGTCGACAGATCTCTTCCGAATAAGGCTCCCGTTCCTGTAATATCGTTAATTGCTCAATCGCTTCCTTGCCGCGACCATGCTCCATGTCCCATCTCGCGATATCCATAACTAGCGCTGTATACTTGCGTCTGAGTTCCCTTGCTTTGGCCTGTGCCCAACGATAATCATGCTCTTCCAGATAATCGCCACGATAAAGCGGAACCATATGCCTCAAGTCATCGACATTGTCGGATGTGATGACATGGTAAACCATGGATTTTTCAAATTGATCCACATCACTTACCAGATTGCCTGATAACAGACGATAACGGTTCATATTGTACTCCAGCTTGCCTGTCATGTTCCATTCCTTAAGCAGCTTTCGAATCTGGTACACGGAAGTATGTAGATGGGTTAATCCCTTTTCCTGGGAAACATCACCCCATAGCTTATCCAGCAGAATCTCCTTGCTTACCCATTCTTCCCTGTGATGAAACAAAAAAGCAAACAATTCCTGTGATTTGGTTGTGCGCCACTTATGTTTCTTGGCACCCTGATCTAAACTTCTGTAGATATCCAGATGTTTGAACGTAAGCAGCCCCGGAACCTCAGTATCCAACTCCACAGGTACGGGTTCCGATCCCTGTACCTCGGCGGTGGCTGCAACTTGAGAATTATGCGACATTATGCCCGCGATTCGATCAACGGTTTTTGTCAATCGGGTCGAGCTGACCGGTTTCAGTACATAATCCAGTGCATGCAGCTCAAATGCTTCCACTGCATGGTCCGCATAAGCCGTAACAAAGATAATACGAATACTCTGATCCAATTGCTGTATATATTCAGCCGCTTCCAGGCCATTCATCTCCGGCATTCCAATGTCCAAAAATACAACATCTACACGTTCCTTTGCCAGAAAATGCAGACCATCACGAGCTGTTGAAAAACATTGCACGGGTGTAATTCGTCCGTCCGTTCGTAGTAGTCGTTCCAGATGAAGCTGCGCTGGCTTCTCATCATCGATCACAATGGCTCTCACCGTTCTTTCAGCCTCCTGCCATGAAAGATTCAATAGGAATACCGATTTTATCGGCACCCCCTAGTCTGTTAACCATAATTGCTTCACTCGGCACACTAATTGGAATAATCCACCTTTTGCACGGGGATACGGAATCGGATCTGCGTGCCTTTACCCACATGGCTATGAATCTCCAGCCCCTGACCATAGAGAGACATCAGGCGACGGTTTATATTTTGCAGCCCCACACCTCCCGGACCTTCGGTACGCCCAGACTTGACCTGAGCCATACGCTCAGGAGGGATACCTACACCATCATCCTGGACCTGTACGACTACATGCTCGCTCTCATGGAAAATTCTAAGATGAACTGTCCCGCCGGCTGCCCGCTCCATCACGCCGTGACGAATGGCGTTCTCCACAAGAGGCTGAATACTGAGAGGTGGCAGATACAGATGTACGTCCGATTCCACCTCATACTCAACCACCAGTCTTTCCTCAAATCTCGCCTGTTCCAGATGCACATAAGACTCCACCAATTCCAGCTCTTTGGTCAAAGGAACAAGCTGCTCCCTGTTCTGGAAGTCAAAACTTCCGCGCAGGTAATGACTCAATTCAATCAGCAGATCGGTTGCTTTGTCCGGATTCACTGCACAGGTTGCGATAATAACATTGAGTGCATTATATAGAAAGTGTGGCTTGATCTGGGCCTGCAAAAAGGCCATTTCCGTCCGAATAGCTTCCTGTACTGAGCTCCGCATCTCAATTAACGTCCGAACCCGGGCACGCAATTCACCGGCATCCACCGGTTTGCTCAGGAAGTCATTGGCTCCCGCCTGGAATCCGTGTTTGATATCCTCAGGCAACCCGCGAGCGGTCAGCATCAGAATCGGTAACTCTGACAGGGAACTGTGCTCGCGCAGTTTGCGACATAACTCAAGCCCGGACATCTTAGGCATCATCCAGTCCGTAATAACAAGATCAATGGACGGGAACTCCTCACGGAGTTTCAACGCAGTGGACCCGCTGTCCGCTGCAATCACACGATACCGCTCCGTCGATAAAAGGTTAAGCAATACCTGTCGATTCACGGGGTCATCGTCCACAATCAAAATCGTATACTCCGCTTCCGTAAGATCATCCTGCTCATCTGACTCTCTTGTAACAAGCTCCTTCGCCCCTGCCCCCTGTGCAGCAACATATCGGGCGGCAGCTGGTTTCGAATGAGTTTGCAGCAGCGGCATCTTCATAACAGGCAGGGTGAAATGAAAGGTCGAACCTTGCCCCGGCTCCGATTCAACCCAGATCTCACCACCGCCAAGCTCAACGAGTTTTCGCGTAATACTCAGACCCAGTCCGGTTCCATTATTCAATCGCTCAATCGTGCCGTTACTCTGCTCATACGCCTGGAAGATATCCTCCTGTTTGTCCAAGGCAATGCCCACCCCTGTATCAGCGACCGATACCTTCACCCAATCCCCTTCAACACTGGCGTACAATCGAATCTCACCCTGCTCAGTATACTTATAGGCGTTACCCAGCAAGTTATACAGAACTTGCCTTAGGCGATCTTCGTCTGCCTCAACAAGAGGCAAGGACTGGGGCCATTGTTGAATCAATATAACCGGCTTGTCCTCAAACGTGAAACCCGAGACTTCAACCACAGTACGAGCAACGGATTCCAGATCAACAGCTACCCGTTTTAACTCGATCTCACTATTTTTTAATTTGGCAAAATCCAAAATGTCGTTAACCAGCAGTGAAAGGCGCTTGCCGGTTGAAGTAATCATGGAGAGATTTTTGGCTTGCTTGGGCGTGACTGCTCCAGCTGCCCCTTCCAGCATGGATTGTGCAATATTAATGATCCCATGTAGGGGCGTTCGTAACTCATGAGACGTATTCGCCATGAACTCGTCCTTCAGGCTGTCAATGGCCAGCAAACGCTCCGACAGGGCTTCCACGTCTCGGAATGATTGTGCAAAGCGGATTGCGGTCACAATCATCTGGGCAAATACAAATAATAAAAGTTCAATCAGCGCAAAGAACGCTGTGTCTAGGGTAGTGAACGCACCAAGCGTATATAACACAACAACCATGAGTATGCTCATCATACTCACGAGTGCAAAGTGGCTGTCATTCGGTCGTCCTTTCAACCAATAGAAAATGGCTCGCAGCGTATAGAACATGACAACAAGCGAGATCAGCAACATGGGAAGCTCAAGAGACGAGAAAAGCGTCGGAGGGAGCGTAATACCCACAATGGTCTGGGTAATAATTAGCACGACAGCCAGACGAACAAACCACTGATGAACTGCTCCTGGCACACGGGCATCCATATACCGAAGCAAAAAGTAATAGGCAAAGGCTGAACTAAGGAGCTGAATCCGAAGTATCTCATTATTGGTCAAGAACGGTACAAACGTACCCAGTAACTTCTCCCCATGTGTAAGAGCGTATACCGCACCAGAAAGGCTGAATAATCCGAGAAAACGAAGCTCCTTCTCCGTACGTCGTAATCTGAACAGAAGTAGAAAAAAGGCGGCTGGCAAGATAAAACCAAATAAGGCCATCAGATCCCTGAGCCAATCTTGTTGCTGACTTTTCAGAATACTATGCTCGTCTCCAAACAAAATGGGCGCTACTATGCCCCCGGACGAGTAACTATAATTTGATACTTGAATGATAATGTCAGCCGTATTGCCCTCAATGGACGTGAATCCTGTAAAGGGCAGATTTAATTGTATATCTGTTGCCCTAGTCTTTCCTGGCAGGCCTTTGCCACCAATCTCTTTCCCATCGATAAATACCCGGTGGGCCATGCGTATATTCTGCGTGCGTATACCATAATCATTTTTCATCGTCCGGGGTGTAAGCTGGACTTGCAAATGATAGGTTCCATACCCATGGGCCTGCCCCAAAGATTTGTTCCATCGGGCCGGAACTTGAGTGCCAGAGGAAGCCGGCAATGGCTTGCGACCGGATACACTTGCTTCAATATCTGCCGGGCTCAGCAACTGCCCAGGGTAGAAATCCCAGATACCCTTTAGAGACGCTGCACCCTTGCGATCAAAGTCCCATTGGGTCAGGTCAATTTTCCCATCTGTAGCCTGGGGGTTAATCCGCTCGCTAATTAACGTCTGGGCGATCCAACCCAGTGGAACAATGACAATACATATGAAGCTTATGGTCAGCATAATCCAGTGTTTTCTCATCTATGTATTCCTTCCATCCACAATGGCGAGAGACGTCTAATTTTGTCGATTTATCACTATAATTCATGTTACACGTTTCTGGTGCTCACGGAAATAGTTTCCGTATCATAATCGGTCAAATTCGTTATAATTTGAAGGATTTCTATCTTTTCCGCCAGCTCTTGGTACACCAAGGAACCCCAGGCCGAATTTCACCGGAATGAACGGGCGAAATGGCCTGGGGTTGATTGAATGAAGATTTATTTAACAACTTGGGTAAGCTTCTGAACGATTCCGGCCCATCCTTGTTCCATACGTTCGCGTACGATAGCATGAGCCTGTCCAAACTCGGTTAGTTTATCCGCATCCCAACCGGTGTGAATCAGTGTGAAATCCGTACCTTCGGGCTGTTCATTCAGTTGGAACGTCAACGTCCAGTCCTTACCCCAGCGAAATGAAAGCTTGTGTAGCGGAAGAACTTCTGTCACCTGACAGGGTGATTGGCCGAAGGGGCCTGCTTCCAATATGAACTCGTGACCTTCCACGGGTTCCAGATTGCCTGGCATGAACCAGGTTCTCAGTCCCTGCTCGGTCGAGACCATCTCCCACACTTTCTCTACAGGTGCATGGAGCATAAGTTCCTGCCGGATATCTGGCAGTGCACTTGATGATGAATCCATTCGAATCACCTCCTTATACATTTCATTTCGTATAACTACCCGAATAGAAGTTGACCTCCGCTTTATCCCCACCCTATAATTGGAACATATTACATAAAAGGTGCGTGATTCCTATGATAGTCTGCTCTGAAAAATCCAATTCCAACCGTTGCCGGAAGGGATAATCCTGCTCATTCCCCTTCCACGTTTTCATTTTAATACATTTACATGTGGGGGACACCTATACTATGTCATTCAGTTATTACGGTCCATTATGCACCGCCGTTTATGATCTCACGAAACCTGTGGGGCACTCCTTGGGAGGAGACATTGAATTCTATCGCCATTATCTTCAGCGCTGCAATGGACGTATCCTTGAAGCCATGTCAGGATCAGGCCGAGTGCTCATTCCTTTGCTTGAAGCAGGCTTGAAGGTGGATGGAATTGATTATTCAATGGATATGATTGACTCTTGCCGTTCTCGTTGTATGGAGCGGGCATTACCCATGCCTGAGCTATTCGTTGCCGATCTGGAGAAGCTTGACCTTCCATATCGATACGAGGCAATTATCATTCCCGGAGGTTCTCAGCTCCTCATCCAAGACAGACAGGCGTCGATTAACGCATTACGTAATCTATTTCAGCATTTGGAACCCGGCGGCAGGCTCGTGTTTGATCTGTTTCTGCCCGATGTGACACAATCCTCTTCTGTAGAAACATCAACCGTTTCATTACCCGATGGTGATACGATCACGGTAGAAGTGAAAACCATTGAAGTGAACCTTCTACACCAATATAAAGTAAGTCTGATTCGCTACGAACAATGGCATCAGGGTGCTCTTGTTGCTACGGAGCTGCAACAACTCACCTTGCGTTGGTACGGCATAGAAGAGTTACGCCTAATTCTCGAACACATTGGTTTCTCTGACATTAAAGTGTACGCCGATTTCAACCCGGATCAACCACCCACGCAGTCGAATTAAAAATTCGTATATGAAGCGACTCGAAGAGCGTAGTCATCCGTAATCGGATGGATATGATTCTCAATATCCAAAATCAGGCCACAGCATGAGGTTTAACCCATGCTGTGGCCTATTTTACTATATAAAATTTGCACTAACATTTACACGAAAACGAAGAGGACAGAAATAACTTGAAGAAGCGAAGCTACAAGCTTTCTGCAAGAAAGCTACATCGAAAGCATACACTTCGCCTTTATCCTCAGATCGGAAGGTTATTCTGTCATCGGAGTGGCAAGTGTAAGTATAATTTGGAGCAGATTAGTATCCACGAGAATATTGCTCTGCAATGGCAGCTTGATCCTTGCTGACACCCAGTTCCAGAGCCGCATGGTTCGCCCAGTACGGGTCACGCAGCATGCCTCTACCAACAGCGACCAGATCTGCATCGCCGTTGCCAATAACCGCCTGAGCCAATGCTGCATCCTCCAGCATACCCACTGCGATTACAGGAACGTTCAGTTCTTCACGGAAACGACGGGCAAATGGTACCTGATACCCCGGATAGTTCCCCGGTTTCCGCTGTCCCGAAGGACCTTCGCCACCTGAACTGATATGGAACATGTCCACGCCTGCATCTTGGTAGGCACGAGCGATATTGATGGTGTGGTCGATATCGTATCCACCATCCGCGTATTCTACAGCCGAAATCCGCAAAATCAGCGGCATATCTGCTGGCATTTCTTTTTTCACTGCACGAATGACTTCAACGCCAAAACGGGACAGATCCTGCCCATATACATCCTCACGATGGTTCATCAGCGGGGAATGGAACTGGTGGATCAGGTATCCATGTGCACCGTGCAGCTCAATGGTATCGACTCCAGCCTGCACTGCGCGGCGAACACCGTCTGCGAACTTTTGCACCATAGCTTCTACTTCTTTCGTACTTAACGCGCGTGGTTCCTTGTACTTTTCTCCCGGGAATGTAACTACCGATGGGGCAACCGGCTGCGGAGCATCCTCTGCTTTTCGTCCTGCATGTGCGATCTGAATACCTACTTTGGAGCCGTAGGCATGGATTCCATCTACAAGTTTGGTGAAGGCAGGCACATGCTCATCTGACCATATACCCAAGTCATTATCGGTAATACGTCCATCCGGATCTACATCGGTCATCTCAATTACAATCAGTCCTGTTCCTCCAACCGCACGGCTCACATAGTGAACCTGATGCCAATCGTTTGGAATGCCGTCCTTCGCAGTGACAGAATATTGGCACATTGGTGCCATGACGACACGGTTATTTAATTGCAGGCTCTTGAATTGATAGGGCGAAAATAATTGTTCAGTCATTAATGTTACATCTCCTGTTCCATGATCATGATATATATGAAGCCTTACTTATTTGTCTAAGTCCGAAAACAGTTTTCCGTTCTTGCCGTAATTGTCCTTCTCCAAATCCTCAATGAAGATAAAGACTTTGCTCGGATCAACATCCAGTGTCTCACAAGCCACCTGAGTCATACGTTCAATCAACTGACGTTTCTGCTCGACCGACTTGCCTTCCAGTACCTTAACCGTGATAAATGGCATGTCTTGAACACATCCTTTCTGCATCATTTATTATGAACCTCAGTTATAGAAATACAAGTACGTACATTTTTGTGACCTAGTACCCTTTTTGATACCTAGAAATCCTCATATTTCGGTTCTGCCCCATTCTGGAAATGACTGCAAAACATGATATGATAACCGTAGAGAACCACAATAATTACTATACCCAATTTACATAAGTTGTGACTAACGGTTACACGATAACGGAGAGGGCAGAAATAACCTGTAGAAGCGGAGCTAAAAGCTTTCTGCAAGAAAGCTGCATCGAAAGCATACGCTATCCTCAGATTTTCACCTTTGTAAAAGTGGATCAAAAAATCTGGGGATAACAGCGATCAGAAGGTTATTTTGGCCTCGTAGTGGATCAGTGTAAAACAAGTAGTTCAACTTATATACTACTCAAGCTAGGGAGCGATAATAGATGAAAGATATTTTAATTCAAAGACTGAGTACTTATGTTCAGATGGATACCCAATCCGATGAAAATAGCGAGACATGCCCTTCCACACCCGGCCAACTAGCCTTGGGCAAACTGCTCGTTGAGGAATGTACCTCCATTGGTCTGCAAGATGTGACGATGGATGAGAATGGTTATGTCATGGCTACACTGCCATCCAATACCGACAAGGATGTTCCTGTAATTGGTTTCCTGGCTCACCTCGATACAGCCACCGACTTTACTGGCAAAAATGTCAAACCACAGGTTATTGATAACTATGACGGTGCTGACATTGTGCTGAACTCGGAACTGGATGTCGTACTGTCCAACAAGGATTTCCCGGAACTGCACGAGTATAAAGGCCATACGCTGATCACAACCGATGGTACAACGTTGCTTGGTGCTGACAATAAGGCAGGCATTGCCGAGATCATGACGGCGATGGCCTATCTGATTGAACACCCGGAAGTGAAACACGGTAAGATTCGGGTTGCTTTTACCCCGGATGAAGAGATTGGCCGTGGACCACACAAGTTTGACGTAGCTGCTTTTGGAGCCAAATATGCGTACACAGTTGATGGCGGACCACTTGGCGAGCTGGAATACGAGAGCTTTAACGCAGCTGCCGCCAAAATTACCGTACGAGGCACCAATGTGCATCCCGGAACAGCGAAGGATAAGATGGTGAACTCCCTGAAAATTGCGATGGAATTGAATCGACGCCTGCCTGTGGAGGAAGCTCCTGAATTCACGGACGGTTACGATGGCTTCTACCATCTGTTGTCTCTGGAGGGTGACGTTGAGCTGACAAAGATGAGTTACATCATCCGTGATTTCGACCGGGCGAAGTTTGAAGAGCGCAAAACAAATCTATTGAATATCGCGAACGAACTGAAGACCAAGTACGGAGAGAAAAGCATCACGGTTGAATTGAATGACCAGTACTATAACATGCGCGAGAAAATTGAACCCGTACGCCAGATCGTCGACATTGCTCATGAAGCCATGACCCGACTGGACATCGAACCTGTTATTCGCCCCATTCGGGGAGGAACAGATGGTTCCCAGCTATCCTATATGGGCATGCCAACACCAAATATCTTCACTGGTGGTGAGAACTACCACGGCAAATTCGAGTATGTATCGGTAGACAATATGGTGAAAGCAACCCGTGTCATTGTAGAGATCGCTCAATTGTTTGAGCAACACGGAGATATCTAATCCACTTGAAGTGCAGAGCAAAAAGAGCACCCCTCGGTATATTCGGGAGGGTGCTCTTTGTTGTGCCGTATTGTATTTTATTGTGTCGCGTCATGTCGCTTAGATATGCAGGCTTGATCTTTATTTTAAAATCCCATCACTCATATATATTGCCTCCTGCGATGACACGCAACTGTTCCAGATCACAGATCACTAGCTTCCGCTGCACTTTGCGAATAATATCTCGATTACACAGATCTTGAACAACTCTATTAAGATGTCTATAGCTGGTGCCCAGCATATCGGCCAGTTCGGTGAGCTTGGAGGTCTGGATCTCTTCCGAAGAAGACTCGTCCTGGCCCATTGTGGACAACAGATAGCTGGCAAATCGGCTCTCGACCGGATATAACATATTCAGACTCGACAGGTTGGAAAAGGTATACAATTTATGCGTAACTTGACTCAGCATAAAGTGGAGAAACTTAGGGTTCTCTGCATACGTATTCTGGAGAGCGCGATAGCTGATACCCAGCAGCAGGCTTTTGCTCACAGACTCTACCGTATTCATAGCCTCCTTGCCATTTACCAGTTCCAAATCTCCCACGAGCGCCAGTGGTGTACTGAAACGAAGCAACAGAGACTTGCCGTTAGGCAGGGTGGTATAGATCTTGAGCTTGCCCTGCACGAGAAAATACAACCGCTCGGGTCGTTCACCTTTGGCACATATCATCTCGCCCTTTGCAGCCTCAAGTAGTCGCAACTCAGCGAGTGCAGGCTCGTCCAGCACCTGATCCAACCCATGCTCACGGGCAAGTTGCCGCACAAGCCCAAAGTCCATAATTTCTTTCATTCCGACTTCCCTCCGTTGTCGTATATAACGTATGTAAAAGGACATATGTCCCATAATTGATATACATTCGTACAAATATCTTGATATAAAAATAGTTACAACTAACACTTATATCCAATAAATCATTTTAGATGGGAAATATTTTAAAATTTAATCATAAAATGTTCATTCTTTCATGCAAAATGCCGTTCACGAAAAGCCGTCTCCGTCCGATGAAAGATAGAGCATTCCATAGATCGTTAAAAATAATACATTCAAATATTGAAAGGATGGTCCTCTTCCATGAACGTTGTAGATGCCCTGCTTAAAGTAATGCCTTATATCAGCCTGATCCTCAGAGAACCAGCTAGTTTAACTCTTTACGATCACGAAAAAGTATTAGATGTCATTATGACAGATAAATTTGATCTTGGTTTTGAAAAAGGAATGTCACTCTTGGAATCGTATCAGAACTTTGCCATCTTAAAAAACGGAAGAGAAGCTACTCTCGCTACTCTCTCCAAGGAAGTTTATGGTATCGAACTGGATATTTTGAACATTCCGATCTTTGATGATCACCAGAAAGTTGTTGCTGTTTTCTGTGTATCTTACGACCAGTCTAACCAGAACCAACTTGAAGACATTATACAAGAAAATCAAACCATCAATGGTAACCTCGTTGATATGGTGCAACATGTCGCCGCTCATGCCGAAGAATTGCAAGCTACCAGTGAGCAGATCTTGCAGAACACAAGACTTGCTGTTCAGAACTCTTCCCAAATCAACAAAGTAGCCGGGTTCATTCGTGAAATCTCTGAGCAAACCAACTTGCTTGGCCTGAATGCCGCTATTGAAGCCGCTCGTGTTGGTGAAGCTGGTGCCGGCTTCGGTGTGGTTGCTTCCGAAGTACGCAAACTCTCTGTGGATGCCAAACAAGCTACAAGTGACATCGATACCAGTCTGAGAGATGTACAACAAGTCATCAAACAGATGGAAGTTGAAGTCTCCCAGATTGCAGCCTCTTCACAGGAACAAGCTACGCTTGTATCCTCCTTTACGGATGTAATTGAGCAGCTTAATGAAACAGGGGAGCGAATGAAAGCTCTGTCTGAACAACTGATCAGCTATTCCGTTAAAAATTAATCAAAATATATCTTTGATGAACTTTGGCTAGTGCAAAGATACATTTTATATGCAACAAACAGGACTCGGGTTGCCCATGATGGATAATCCAAGTCCTGTTGTTTGTTGTGCCCATTTTATATAACCAACTACGTTCAGATAAAACCTTAATTGGTTACATGTATTGATTTATCTCCAATAACTTCTTCTTCCGACTGCCAGCATTCCACTTCACCCGGAATATGAATCCGGTCCCGGGTAAAGACGGGATCACGACCTTCAGCTTTCTGTTTCTTGTAGTCCTTTAACGCTTCGAAAGTCACCTTGGACAGCATCAGAATTGCAATCAGGTTCACCACCACCATGAGCCCCATGAACAGGTCCGCCAAATCCCATACCAGCTGTACTTTGGCTACCGCACCAAACACCACCATCGCGATAACGCAAATACGGTATACCCACAGCCAAACTTTGTTGGATTTGATAAACTCAATGTTGGTTTCTCCATAGTAATAATTTCCGATTAGTGTACTGAAGGCAAACAGGAACACCATAACCGCCAGGAATCCCGATGCCCATGAACCAATATGTACACTTAATGCAGCCTGAGTTAATTCAATGCCTCCCAGATTGGAACCTTTGTATACCCCGGATAGCAAAATAATCATGGCTGTGCTTGTACATATCACTAACGTATCTGTCAGCACGCCAAACGCCTGAATAAGTCCCTGTTTCACCGGATGTGTTGTATCCGCCGTTGCAGCAGCATTCGGGGCGCTACCCATGCCCGCCTCATTGGAGAACAATCCGCGTTTCACACCGTTCATCAGCGCAGCGCCTAAAGTTCCGCCGGCCACCTGTTCGATGCCGAAGGCATTTTTGACGATCAACGCAATCATGGCCGGAAGCTGGGTAATATTCGCCAGCACTACAAAAGCCGCTACCCCAATGTACAATACGGCCAGTACAACAACGATGTATTCCGATGCTTTTGCAATCCGTTTGACACCGCCCATAATAATTCCTGCAAATATCACAGCCATAATGATACCCACCGTTAACCGATCCGTGCCAAATGAGTTCTCAAATGCAACAGTAATCGTGTTAGACTGCACGGCATTAAAGACCAAACCAAATGAAAGCGTAATGAGAATGGCAAATAAAATCCCCATCCAGCGTTTGCCCAACCCACGCTCCATATAATATGCAGGACCGCCGCGGAATCCGCCCTTATCCTTCACTTTATAGATCTGAGCCAGCGTACTCTCCACAAAACTGGAGGCTGAGCCGATAATTGCAATGATCCACATCCAGAATATAGCCCCGGGTCCACCCAGTGCGATAGCCAGTGCAATACCGGTAATATTCCCTGTACCTACACGGGCCGCCATACTAATACAGAACGCCTGAAAAGGTGAAATTTTGCCTGGTTCCTTGCTTTTTGGCTCTCGAAGCACCTTTACCATATCTCCAATCATGCGGAATTGCATGAATCGGGTCTTGGTGGTGAAGTATATACCACATACTACCAATAATATAATTAACACTTTGGACCATAGAAAATCATTGAAAATGACGACAATATCTTGTATTGTTTGCTCCATCGGTATGCCCCTTTTTATGGTGTATTTCAAGCACAGAGATGGTTACGCGAAAAGTTTGTACCATTCTGCACAACACTAGCCCCGGACTTCGGGATGTTACTTATACTACAAGAACATCTACGAAAAACGACAAATACCTACATGCAATTCCTACATTTATTTTAAAAACGGGCTTTGATCGCCCTATCATTGTCATTTAACCTAACATGTCAGGTTCTATGCAAGAAGGAAAGGAACGATTACACTGGAACGAGAGTTCATCGCGGCGTTAACCGCCTTTACCATAGATTTATCAATCACACCATTCGCAGAGAAAGGGAATGACTGACATGCGTTATTTTATCGTGGATGATGATCCTGGCGTTCGTTCCATGTTGATGGATATTATTGAGGATGAAGGCCTGGGCGATATTGCCGGGGAAGCTGAGGACGGAGCACATATTCACGCGGAACTATTGGAACTGCATAAGGTGGATGTACTGCTGATTGATCTGCTGATGCCCCAACGAGACGGGATTCAGACTGTGCGAGCGCTTGAAGGAAGGTTCGAGGGCAAGATCGTCATGATCTCTCAGATCGAGTCGAAAAATATGATCGGAGAAGCCTATTCACTAGGCATTGAATATTATATTACGAAGCCGATTAACCGGTTGGAGATTCTATCTGTTCTGCGGCTGGTGAGCGAAAGGCTTCGGATGCAGCAATCCATCGCAGATATTCAGCGGACATTGCAGGGATTGTCCGGTTTGAATTCTACCGAACGTGCTGGGGCTCCGGTTCCGGACAAAACAATCACGACTGCAGGACATTTCCTGCTGTCCGAGATGGGCATGATCGGCGAAGCGGGCAGCAGGGATCTGCTGGACATGCTGGAATATCTGGAACAGGTAGAGACAGATGAACATAAGCTGTCCCCCTATACGTTCCCATCCCTCAAAGACATCTTCCAGAATGTAGCGATACGTAAACTGGGAGAAGACGCCTCTCTCGCAGAAGTGAACAAGGAGATCAAGGCATCGGAACAACGTGTTCGCAGGGCCATCTTCCAGACGCTGAGCCATGTGGTTTCTCTGGGATTAACAGATTATACACATCCCAAGTTCGAGAACTATGCATCCAAATTTTTCGATTTCACCGAAATTCGTAAGAAAATGCTGGAGCTGCAAAACAATGTGGAGCCTTCCTTGTCCCAGACACGCATTAATACGAAAAAATTCGTACAGGTCCTTTATTTGGAAGCCAAACGATTACTGCATTAAACAGATGCATGATGGATAAGATGCAAAAACAAACGGGCATGAATATTACACCGGTAGGATACCGCCTCTTCAACTGAGGCTGTCCATACCGGCTATATTCATGCCCGTCTGTAGGATCAAGCGTTACAATCTATGTGATTTGTTCCGTGTATAAAATTAAAATCGCTTTGGGTTTAGGCCCGTGAATGGTTTCGGCTAATTCGGTTATACTCATTAATCAATTCGTCCAATGCCATAGACTGCCGAATCACATCGGGATGCCCAAGACCACCCTTGTTATGCTCTACCAGCATATGAAGGTTATGTCTGGCCTTCTCTATTTTATTTTTCAAATCCAAACTCATAACCATGACCCCTGATACCTCCTTATTCTGTGAACCATTTTAGTTTTTCCTGTCAATCTATAGTTGGATTAACATATGGCATAGGAGACAAGGATGTTTTGTATTCTTCTCCAAATTTTGATAAAGATTATTTTATCACACTAGAGCTTATCCGAAAATGGCTGATATGACGCAATTTTAGTGGTATCACCGAGGGTTGGATTCTAACGTCTGGCCTCATCATTCACGGCCAGAACGGATTGTGTCGTAAATGTGTATATTGAAAAAACAAAAAGTCTATTGGTTTAAAAGGTAATAAAATCCCTTTCCATAATGGGGTCATTCAGGTACAATAGGGCGATGTGTGTGTCCGGACCCGGCGGATACAAATGATGTAATGTAGAGGACGGCCAACGACGGCCATTGATCCTGATTTGATATTATTGGAGGCTTATCATCACCATGCAGACCGATTCACAGACTAAAGTCAAAATTGTTAACGCCGATCCCAGCGCAATGGGATTATTTGGGTTGGCTATCGTAACCCTGGTCGCTTCTTCCCAAAAGCTTGGCATTACAGAAGGACTTAGCTACGCTATTCCTTGGGCGATCTTCCTGGGTGCTTTTGCCCAGCTATTCGCATGTATTCAAGATTCCAAACGCAACAATACCTTTGGCACAACGGCTTTTGGCGCGTACGCGTTCTTCTGGTTTGCCATGGCTGCCAACTGGATGATCAAAATGGGCGTATTTGGCTCCACTCTCGCTGAACAGGCCGATGGCAAGCAGCTCGGATTTGCTTTTGCCGGATACCTCGTATTCACCCTGTTCATGACGATTGGTGCTATTGAAGCGAATAAAGTATTGCTTATCATCTTCATTCTGATTGACTTCCTGTTCCTTGGCTTGACCTTTGACGCTTTCGGCGTAGCTCCTCACATTTTCCACACCATTGCAGCATACGCTGAACTGGCGATCGGAATTGTGTCCCTGTATGGTACAGGTGCTTCGGTACTGAACGCTCACTTCGGTTATGCGTTCTTGCCGATCGGCAAACCGTCCGGCATTTTCAAACCCAAGGCTTAATATACAGTAGTAAACCGCCAGCGCGCCGGTCCGCGCCTGGCGGTTTTTTTGCAGTCCAACTTCATTTGAATATGTATCAGACCGACACCTATACTAGGGATAATAGATCAGAAGTAGACCCTGAAACACCTGAAATGAAATGTCACAGCAGCCATACTGTCAGGAGGAAAAAAGCATGAGAGAGATACCGAAACCAACGGAGATGGATCAGGTGGAGAAAAAATATGTACGCGAAACACGTTGTTTCAAGACGGCACGGGTGTTCCCAACCGATGTCAACAATCATAATACACTGTTCGGTGGCAAGCTGATGTCCTACATCGATGATATTGCATCCATTGCCGCTTCCAAGCTATGCCGGGTCAATACTGTAACGGCTTCAACCGACTCTGTCGATTTCCTGTACCCGATTAATCCAACGGATTCGGTTACACTTGAATCGTTCGCGTCCTGGACAGGACGAAGTTCCATGGAGATTTTTGTGAAAGTGATTCGAGAGGATCTGAAGACCGGAGAGAAGAAAATTGCGGCGACTGCATTTCTGACCTTTGTGGCCTTGGACGAAAATAATCGCAAACTGATCGTACCCCGCATTATCCCGGAGACGGAAGAAGAGAAGAAACTATACGAGACCGCTCCGGATCGGGCGGCCATGCGGAAACAACGGCGGGAAGAGAGCAAGAAATTCGCTGACTTCCTGACCGTTACTTATCCTTGGGAATAAAAACACGCTAAACAATAACAAGATTGAACACCAGCATTACATTATCTGGTCGATGCCGGATAGATGGACACCGCTCTGCTATCCGGCAGTTCACCACCCATGGAGACACACCACTGCTGATAGATGCGATACGCTGCACCACTCTCCAGTAATCCCTGACACGTGTATATGCCCTCTTCGATGGAATTGACACGCCCCGCCGCATACAAGCGGAAACCTCCATTTAACAAGACCTGATTCACAAAAGCAATATGAGCCTCACCGCTTAACACACTTTCCGCCACTTCAAGCTGCTTCGCAGCCGTCCAGACCAGCTCCGGCACGGGCATATCCAGTTCATAGGCTGCAGGATCAACCAGTTCCAGCTTCATATCGCCGTCTTCCACGGCGTATACGCGGGTTGGCCGATCAATATACAGATCCTCAGAACCTTCCATCCCCTGTACAACATAAGCACGCCGATAGTTAAACCGGGTGAGCAACTTCGCAATCCGATCCAGAAAGGTATTATGAAACACACCAAACACCAAATACGGTGAATGGTTATAATCAATCAGTTTCTCTGCTGTGTTAAACACCGTTCGAAAACCCAACTCTTCCCGTAACGGACGAAGCTTACGAAGAGGTTCGCACCAATCCTCGGAGGATGCGTACATGACACCCGAACGCAATGCAGCGCTCCGTGCATCTTCCCGATCTATTTTACGTGTATCAATTCCTGCTTCCTTTAACAGAACCGACAGCGTAACTCCCCATTTGGGTGGTAAAGGGTCACTCCCATGCAAAGTCACCGGCAACCCGGCCGCCGCGAGTACAAACGCAACAGGAAACGTGGCCATGAACGACTTTGTTCGTCCATCATAGGGACCCGCACAGTCCAATCCATCCTGAAATATGGAGAAACGTTCCGCACTGTTACGACAAGCATGAACAAAAGCTTCCAGTTCCTCGACGTTTTCCATTTTCATACGTTCAGCCATTAGGAACGCAGCCGTCTGGGCAGGGGAAACCTCCTGTTTCAGGATTTTCTCTGCTACGGTCAGTGCTTCTGCATAATTCAGATCACGTGAGCCTCGTTTCCCACGTCCGACCTCTCGGAGTATCTGAGACATATCCATGGAGAATCCTCCTTCCAATTAAGACTGGAGCAGTTGATGGGCCTTCACAATCGCTGTGGCTACATCGACCATTCGTTTTCGTTCATCCATCGCTTTCTTGCGTAACAGGTCATAGGCTTCGGCCTCTGAAATCTGCTTCAGATCACTAAGAATAGCCTTCGCCATATCAATCCACTTCCGATCCTCCAGCCTGGATTGCAACTGCTTCCGTTCCTGCTCCCACTGTTTGCGTTCCATGTAGCGTCGGGCTGCAAAGTGAAGAGTCCAGTGAATCTCGGACCCAGTCATGGATGGTGTAAGTATTCCATCAAATGATGTTTCGACCTCGCAGGATTCTGCGGAGGAAGAGGCTGTATCTGGCGCGCACCACCAAAGCAGTGGTGAATCCGACTTCCCCTTTCCCAGGCAGTTCACCCAATACTCCACATCAGCCAGCGACAGATGCAAAATGGACGCTTCGGCCGCACGAGCTAGCTTCACCGCTTCCGCTTCACTGCCCGCCACCTGTACATGGTACCCGTTTGCTCCCAGTAGCCTCTCCGGTGTCAGAGGGATTGCATCGGATGAGGTAGCTATCGTTGGTTGAACACGGATGACCAATAAAGATCGCATGATGGATCAATCCCTCCCCTATTGCTATAATCAGAGTCCACATCATTTAAGACGTTAATACATGAAAGCGATAAACATGTTACATTACCTAACAAAAATTAAGTAGTGACGATTATGCGTCTTATTTTTAACATTAGAATGATCTTTTCATGCCTCATCATGTTGCAATTAAAAAGGGTGAAACACTATACATGGCACCTTTTCTACAGTATTTATCGTATCCAGCGTGCTAACGTTATCTAGAAGCCTTTAAACTAAGAAGATATACTCGTAAAACTTCGTCGTCCATTCGATATTCCAATAAACTCATGTAAACATAATTAACTTTAAATTTCAAATACTTTTTTATGTTAACTATATTGACATGGTTAGATCGATCTTTTATAGTTAAGCCATAACAACTCCATATTTGAATCGATCACAGTTACAACGGCGTAGCTGGTTGAAACGGCAATGAAGCCTGTTTTGCAATCTCGGAGCAAGGGATGCGTATGTAAATGCGCAGTCCTCCGAGGCATAACAGGCTTTTTCGATTTTAGAGACAAGGTTTTGAGGCAGTTTGCAGAATGGACCTAAGGGGGCTAATCATAATGAGTACAACGAAAAAACTGGTGCTGGTCGGCAATGGCATGGCGGGAATCCGCACAATCGAACATATCCTTAAGCTTGCTCCACACGCTTATGAAATTACAGTCTTCGGCGCAGAGCCGCATCCCAACTACAACCGGATCATGTTATCTTCCGTACTGGCTGGCGGAACATCCATCGAAGATATCGTAATCAATGAGTGGAGCTGGTACGAAGATAACGGCATTCGGGTGTACCCGGGTGACCCCGTCGTTCAGATCGATACCAAGCACAAGGAAGTTGTATCTCAAAATGGTGTACGCGCAACCTATGATGAGCTGATTATGGCAACCGGTTCACAAGCGTTCATCCTCCCTCTTCCCGGAGCTAACAAGGAAGGCGTGATCGGTTTCCGCGATATTAAAGACTGCGAGACCATGATGGCAGCATCACAAAAGTATCGCAAAGCTGCCGTCATTGGAGGTGGATTGCTAGGACTGGAAGCAGCGCGGGGGCTGCTCAATCTGGGCATGGACGTCACAGTCATCCATATTAACGGTCATCTGATGGACCGGAACCTAGATTTGCCGGCAGGTCTGATGCTCCAGCGGGAGCTTGAAGATCAAGGCATGAAGTTTCTTTTGAACAAACATACCGAAGAAATCACAGGCAAACAACGAGTAAAAGCCATTCGTTTTACTGATCAAACGGTGCTTGAAGCGGATCTGGTTGTCATGGCTGTCGGGATTCGTCCACAGATTGAACTGGCTCGCAATACCGGCCTCGATGTGAATCGTGGAGTCATTGTAGATGATTATATGCATACCAGCATCCCTGGCATCTCTGCCGTTGGCGAATGTGCAGAACACCGCGGTATTGCCTACGGACTGGTTGCTCCATTATATGAACAAGGTATGGTGCTCGCAAAACGCCTGGCTGGCGCTGCAACCGAGGGATATGAAGGTTCAGTCACTTCTACCAAGCTGAAAGTATCCGGTGTGGACGTATTCTCTGCTGGACAATTCAAAGGCGCTGCGGACACTCGCAGCATTCGTATTCAGGATGACGTTGATGGCGTGTACAAAAAGATGGTGATCAAAGACGGACAGCTGATCGGAGCTGTATTGTTCGGTGATACCACGGATGGCGCTTCTCTATTTTCCCTCATTAAGAGTGGTGAGAACATCAGTGGTCGGGAGAAAGAAATTTTGCTCGGTGTACCTTCCGGTGGTTCAGGCTCCGGCCCATCTGTCGCAGAACGCATGGCGAGTATGCCGGATGACGAGATCGTCTGTGGTTGTAACGGTGTTACCAAATCTTCCATCGGGGACGCCGTTCTGAATAAAGGCTGTAATACACTCGGTGCAATCAAATCCTGTACCAAAGCCTCCGCTTCTTGCGGTGGGTGCAAACCTATTATCGAAAACCTGCTCACGTATTATGCCGGCGATAATGTAGGTGAACAGACCAAAGAAGGCATCTGTGGCTGTACATCCTATGATCGGGATGAGATTGTTGCTCAGATCAAGGAGATGGGACTCAAAAGCGTTAAGGAAGTCATGAATGTTCTCGGGTGGAATGAACCGGAAGGTTGCTCCAAGTGCCGTCCTTCCCTCAACTATTATCTCGGTATGATCTGGCCAGCAGAATACACAGATGAGCGTGTATCCAAATTCACCAATGAACGTTATCACGCCAATATCCAGAAGGACGGTACCTACTCCGTTATTCCGCGGATCTATGGTGGTGTCACTTCCCCGGCGGAATTGATCAAGATTGCAACTGTCGCAGAGAAATATGATGTGCCGTTGGTGAAATTCACGGGTGGACAACGACTCGATCTGCTCGGTGTACAGAAGGAGAACCTGCCGAAGATCTGGGAAGAGCTCGATATGCCTTCCGGCTTCGGTTATGGCAAGGCGCTGCGTACGGTAAAGACTTGTGTAGGTAATACGTTCTGCCGATTCGGCACACAGGATTCCATTGAGATGGGTATTCGTCTGGAGAAAAAACTCGACAAGATGGTGGCTCCAGCCAAAGTGAAACTCGCTGTCTCCGGATGTCCGCGGAACTGTGCTGAAGCGACCATCAAGGATCTCGGTGTTGTCGCCATTGATGGCGCTTGGGAGATTCATGTTGGCGGTAACGCCGGAGTCAAGGTCCGTGCAGCCGAGTTGCTCTGTACGGTGAAGACCGATGCGGAAGTGGAAGAGTGGACTTACTCTTACCTGCAATATTATAGAGAGAATGCAAAATGGAATGAGAGAACAGCGGCATGGATTGAACGGGTAGGTCTGGATCATGTGAAGGAAGCATTGGCGGATCGAGATGTACGTCTCGCTCTGGTTGAACGTCTGGAAGTTACACTGGGTCACACGGTTGATCCTTGGAAAGAAATCATTCAAGACGAGAAATTACGTAAAAACTTCACCCCACTGTCCGGTGCCGAGCCGGTAACCCACTAGAAGAGGAGGAACAGCGATGAACAAATTCCGGATTGGACACCTTGCAGATATTGATGAAAAGGGAGCACGGACCTTCCTGATACAGGATACCGAAATTGCAGTCTTCAAACTGAGCGACGGAAGTCTGCACGCCGTCGAGAATCGTTGCCCTCACAAGGGCGGCAAGCTGTCGGAAGGCATGGTATGCGGGACAGCGGTTCATTGTCCTTTGCATGATTGGAAGATTGATCTGCGTAACGGTAAGGTACACGAGCCGGATGAAGGCTGCTTGAATACCTACAAAACAGAAGTGGACGGCAACAGCGGAGAAATCTTCATCACAATTGCGGGTTAAAGGCTAGAGATACCCTGACATCAAGGAGGCGTGCGCTATGGATTTTGTTAAACCTGCAGAAGTACTGCAATCGATGGTCGAAGCTGGTGAGAGCAAAGCCAGAATGAATCGGGTACAGATGCTGATCCGCGGTTTTCTGGCGGGGGCTATCCTTGCCTTTGCAACCACACTGGCATATACCGCTGTATCTCAAACTTCCGTTGGTTTGGCAGGTGCACTGATATTCCCGGCGGGATTTGTCATCATTATTCTGCTGGGTCTCGAATTGGTGACAGGAAACTTTGCGATGCTTCCACTCGCAGTGTTGAAACGTAGAATTACATGGATGGATATGCTCCGAAACTATTTTTGGGTGATCACAGGACATCTAATCGGATGTGCATTCTATGCTCTGTTATACGGCTTGACCATTACCAAGATGGGTACGGATATGAGCAACCCTCTAATTCAAACGTTGATCCAGACCAGTGAAACCAAAACATTGGGATATCAGCACTTGGGTGGGTCTGGCATTGTACTGGTCATCATCAAAGCCATTCTATGTAACTGGATGGTCACACTCGGGGCAGTGATGGCGATGACCTCTACTTCCACACTGGGCAAAATCGTAGCGATGTGGCTGCCGATTACGATATTTTTCGCTCAGGGATTTGAGCACGCTGTGGTAAATATGTTCGTCATTCCGGCAGGCATGATGCTCGGTGCACAGGTGAGTGTCGCTGACTGGTGGCTGTGGAATCAGATCCCGGTGTTGGTGGGTAATCTCATAGGCGGAGCCGTATTTACTGGACTCGGTCTGTATGCCGCCCACCACTGGGGAAATCCGGTGAAGATATCGACCAGACTGGCGACCATCCAGGGTGGTCGTTCAGGATTAGCAAGTTCCGATGCTGCACCGAAATTGGGGACACGATCATGAGTCGGGGCCTGGTTAGTATTGTTGGCGCTGGTCCTGGAGATCCGGATCTGATTACGGTAAAAGCCCTGAAACGTATTCAGTCCGCAGATGTCATTATGTATGATCGGCTTGTGAATGACCAATTGCTCGCTGAGGCTCGTGAAGGAGCACTCCGCATTTACTGCGGCAAGGCTCCAGGCCTTCACTCCATGAGTCAGGAGATGATTGGACGGATGCTTGCTGCCCATGCAGCGGAAGGCAAACAAGTCGTACGACTCAAGGGTGGCGATCCATTTATCTTTGGCCGTGGTGGTGAAGAAGCGCTTGTGCTGGCGGAAGTAGGGATTGCATTTGAGATCATTCCTGGCATCACTTCAGCTGTAGGTACATCCGCTTCATCCCTTATTCCGTTAACCCATCGCGGGGTTGCTTCATCCTTCGCATGTGTCACGGGAACCGGCAGTGACGGAAGTGTATCATCGGTTCGCTGGGATCTACTCGCTCATAGTGTGGACACACTGGTCATCTACATGGGCATTAGCAAACTGCCCCAGATTCAACATGAATTGCTTCACCATGGCAAAAGCGGACACACCCCTGCGGCTTTAATCGAACGGGGAACCACCTCGGAGGAACGGATTATTACCGGCACACTTGCCGAACTCCATTCCCTCGCCAAGTCGCATCGAGTGAATAATCCGGCATTAATCATGATCGGCGAGTCCGTCCTGATTCGCGAACAGCTGCTTCAGATGCAACAGGCCGCGAACGCCTCCATGACCGGATAATTCGGACCTTTAATCCAACAGCATACGCTCGTGAATAGTCCGGCCCTTCTGCCCTGGTTCAATCAGCAGACGGGTCGGTTTGATGTTAATCAGCGCCGTAAGCTGTTCTCCCATATAATGCGCAGAATACTTGAATCCAATCTCTGCCCAATGCATGATTACCCCTACTGTTGCAGATACCAGATAACTTAACATGATGTCGTAATTAATCGTCCACTCACTATCCTCGGTCACCAATACAAAATCTTCGGTTAGATACGTTCTAAACATATTGCATAATCGGGAGCTCATATCTGAATGCATTGTTATTAATGCACGAAAGATATCCTGATGGGCTTCAATATATTCGAATACAGGCATCGTGGATGGTAGCAATACAGTCATATCCACTTCTGTAAGCTGTGCGTATGGTTCTGCATAAGCTCGCCCCACTCCCTGCATGAAATCATCCAGAATGAACTGCAACAACTCCGGTTTGCCGGGAAAATGTAAATAGAAGGTTCCACGGTTGTAATCCGCCCGTTCCGTAATATCCCGGATTGTGAGGGCATCCGATCCCTTCTCTAATATCAAAGAAACCGCCGCAGCGATGATCGCATCCTGCGTTCTTCGTGCTCTCCGGTCCTGAGGATGTTCAATGATCAACATTTTCGCCTCCTTTGTTCATTATTGTAATATAAATGAACACCGCTTACACCTCTGTCCGATAGCTGACATATGCGCTGTCAATGATTATTGTCACATTGCTATGTATATCTTAACATTGAGACAGGAAAGATAGACGACAGGTTGAAACTTTTTTTGAGAAATACCTGCCAATAATGAATAAGGAGCGGATAGTTCATGAGTACATCTTATACACATACAGCCGTTATTACAGGAGCAGCTGGAGGCATTGGTAAAGAATTGGCACGCCGCCTGGCTGAACGCAAAATCAACTTGGTTCTGGTGGACCTGAATGAAGAAGCCATCCAACAGACGATTAATGATCTGAACCTCGACAAAGAGCACGTCATCGCCGTAAAAGCGAACGTATCCCAAGAAGCAGACGTGAAAAACTATGTGCAAAAAGCATTGGATGCTTTTGGTCGAATCGATTATTTTGCCAACAATGCCGGAATTGAAGGTCCAACAGGACTGATCGAAGACCTGAGTGTTGAAGCACTCGACACCGTATATAACGTCAACATTCGTGGCGTATTCCTGGGTCTGCAAAATGTCATTCCGGTGATGAAAAAACAAAAATCCGGTGCGATTCTCAATACCTCTTCCCTCGCGGGTCTGATGGGTGCACCTGCCGTATCTCCATATATTATGTCCAAACATGCAGTAGTTGGCCTCACGCGTACCGCTGCCAATGAACTGGCACCTTATAATATCCGGGTTAACGCTGTATTGCCAGGTACAATCAATACACGCATGATGCGTCAGATCGAAGCTAATTCCGGTAACGTGGAAGATTATCAATCAGCAACCGTGTCCAGCATTCCAATGGGCCGTTATGGCGAACCGGAAGAAGTCGCTGCGGTGATGAACTTCCTGTTGTCCGAAGAAGCATCTTATGTAACAGCTTCCCTTTACACCGTAGATGGCGGTATGGTGGGTCAATAAGAAGCTATAAACGGTGGGATTGATAGGGATCGGGTCGATAGAACTTCAAGTCCATCCTTAGAAAAGTTATACCGACAGGTATTCCTGAAGGAATGCCTGGTCACTACAATCTAAAAAAGGCCTCAACACCACAGTATTGTGGAGTTGAGGTCTTTTTTATAGTACAACACTTGCCATTCATTAGGCGGCATCTGTGAAAATGTACTTTTGAAACAGCCAGTTAACGCCTCGTTGCACCTTGTGATCACTCTAACGAACCTAGGGCACCTTATATCAGCTAAAAGCGCTTATTTCCCGAATTAACGAATCTCAGACACGCTAATTCCGCGGAAATGCTTTAACTGCATGGGAAAGTCCTAAAATCCAGAGAATAATGTGTCTGAGATTCGTTACATTCCCAATCGAGCGAGAAATACCCTTATAAGGCGTATCAGGTTCGTTAGATTTTGCCCACACTTAACTTAATCGACGTATCCCGCGTGACCCTTGTCCATCAAGTAGTCCATCTCAGCATCCAGGATGCTTTCCACTGTCAACTCATCCAGCTTCACATCTTTACGACTAAGAATGTAGTCAGCCAGATCATCGCCGTCAATATCAACATCATTGCCTTTGGAATTCTCATGCGCCTTGTTGATGTACGCTTGCTCATGCTTCAGCACAAGGGCGATATTCGCCTGGCTTGCCTTCGTTTTATCTGCAATATATTGCATCATTTCTTGTTCATTAATTGCGTTTGCTTCTGCCACGTTCAGTCATCTCCTTGATTCATACATACTGTTGCCATTGTAGCATAGGTTAACCCATTACAGGCAGAACTTATGCCTGAAGAACGATTATATAGCGGTAGCGAAGGTTAGTGTGGAGCTCGCTCATCACTCCGCCCTTACGACAACCGCACGTAAAATGTAGCACCCTCTCCGACTACACTTCGAGCGTATAGCTCTCCTTTGTGCTGATCCACAATGGAACGAGCAATCGCCAGACCCAGACCATGCCCACCATGCTTGCGGGCTCTTGAAGAATCCGTACGATAGAATCGATCGAAGATCCGATCCAGATGTTCGGGTGCAATGCCGTCACCTGTATTGGATACGGCCAGCACGACATCATTATTCTGTTTCTGGAGGGTGACGTTTACGGCGCCTTTTGGACCGGAATACTTCACCGCATTATCGAGCAGGATCAGAATGACCTGTTTGATCTGCTCACTGTTCCCATGAACCGTAAGATTCGGCTCAATGTTGTAATCGAGGGAGATGTTTTTCTCAAAAATAACGGCCTCCATCGGTAAAATAATACTCTCCACCGCATCACTCATATTGAACTTCGCATGAATCATCGTGGAGCGTGAGTCATCCATCTGTGTCAGATAGAGCAGATCATTCGTAAGTCCGGTCATACGCTCGGTTTCCGACTTAATATAGTGAAGCCACTTCGCCTGATTTGCTATAGTATCCTCCTGATTCGCAAGCAGTACGTCGGCATTGGTATTGATGATCGCCAGAGGTGTTTTCAACTCATGTGAAGCATCACCGATGAATTGTTTTTGCTTCTCAAACGCTTCTCTGACTGGTGCAATGGAACGATTGGCAAAATAACGACTCAGGAAGTAGATCACAATCAACATGACCAGTCCGACAACTGCAAAGGTATAGATCAGATTCGTAAGAATACCTTGTTGTGCCGTCACATCAATAAATACGATCATATGCCCGGCACCGCTCGGATCAACCACATATGCCCAGTCCGTTCCATCCAGCGTAAATTGTCCCGTCTGCCGTTCCGAATCACCAACTTTATTCTGGTCAACCTTTTGTAACGCCTCAGCGTAGAACGTATCTTCCATATCAAATCTGGAATGCGTATCCGTAATCTTCCACTGGTCATCCGTCTTGATCATGAACGACACGGAACGTGCCGGAGGTGAGTTGGGATCCCCTCCCGGACCTCCATTATCACCACCCATGGTATCGGAAGGAAACGAATCTGAACCAGAACTTGAACCAGAACTTGAACCAGAGCCTGTACTACCCCCTGTACCGGAACCCTGCCCTTCCCCGCGCGGCATCTTGGATGAATTATAAGGACTGTGATAGAAATCGGACACCTTGTACAGCTCCATATTTGTCTCACGCTGCACATTCTGATACGTAATCGTATAGATCGTCGCAAATGCCACCAGCATCATAATAGATATGGACACCAGATTCACGATCAGGAATCGATTTCGGAGTTTCTTGAACATCAGGACGTCACCTCAAGCACATACCCCACACCCCGAATCGTGTTAATGCGAACGGCAGAGTTCAGGAAGGTTAATTTTTTGCGCAAAAACGATATATACACCTCCACATTGTTATACTCCACTTCCGAATCAAATCCCCATAACTTCTCAATAATCTGCTCTTTGGAGGTAATCGCCTGTTTGCGGGCAATCAACAGCTCCAGCAGTTCATTCTCCTTCAGATTCAACTTGATCTCTTTACCCTGTACGCTCAGCTTCAACTGGGTTGTATTCAGCTCAATGTCGCCAAACTTCAGCCCATCCTCGGGAACCACTTCACCCTTCCGCCGTAAAGCTGCACGAATCCGGGCTAACAATTCCTCTGTGGCAAAAGGCTTGGCGATATAATCATCGGCACCATAATCGAGCCCTGTGACTTTGTCCGATAGTTCACCCTTGGCAGTAAGCAGAATGACAGGCGTATGAATGCCTTCACTGCGAAGTTTCTTCAGGACGGTGATCCCGTCCATCTCCGGCATCATGATGTCGAGTAGTAACAGGTCGTAGATGCCGCTCTGCGCATAATCCAATCCTGATCTGCCGTCGTGGACCATGTCCACGGAGTAGTTGTTCTTTTTCAAAATCTGCGATACAGCCTCTGCCAAATGAACCTCATCTTCCGCAATTAATATTCTCATCATCTATTCATTCCTCTGCTTGAATTATTTCTCTCAATGGGCTTGTTTTATATGTTCTTATTCTATCAATTAAACCTTGAATCAATCTTAATTCATTTTGTGTATGCGCACTATTATAGGAAGGTAAAAAAATGTTAACGCAATGTAAAACCATTTAAGATTCATTCAAGGTTGGGGCTCTAAGATACAGACATGGAAGCAATACACGATGCAACAAAACATACAACCCACCAACGAAAGGACTGAGTCCCACATGGCTATTGAAGTATTCAACCGATATGAGAGCAAGTATCTTCTGACAGATGAACAGTACGCACATTTCTACAATGACCTGCTGAAATACATGGAGCTGGATGCCTACAACAAGAAACATGAGTACTACTCCATCAGTAACCTGTACTTCGACACTCCGCAAGATTCGCTGATCCGCGCCAGTCTCTCCAAACCAAAATACAAGGAGAAGCTGAGACTGCGGGCTTATGGAATCCCTGAAGAGAACGCCAAAGTGTATCTGGAGATCAAAAAGAAAGTATTTGGCCTGGTGAACAAGCGCAGAACAGCTTTGAAGCTGGATGAAGCATATGAATTTGTCCGTTCGGGACAGGCGCCAGAGCTCGCGGATTACATGAACAAACAAGTTGTCGAAGAGATCAAATATTTCCTTCGGGTATACGATCTGGAACCGAAAGTGTATCTGGCGTATGAACGCAAAGCACTCTTCGACAAGAACAGCCGCGATCTCCGCATTACCTTTGACACCAACATTCGCAGCCGCAGATACGATCTGAAGCTGGAACAGGGAGATTACGGTGAACCGCTGGTAAAGGACGGTCGTTGGCTGATGGAAGTGAAAGCCGAGAAAACCGTTCCGCTATGGCTATCGCAACTGCTTTGTGAGCATGGTCTCTACCGCACCGGATTCTCCAAATACGGCAACGAGTTCAGACATCTCGCGAGAACAACCAACCTGAATTACCAGACGGAGCGCATTCTTGTGCCAGGTACCGATTTCAACCCATCCATAGAACAAGATAAAACGATTATAGAAAGAGAGCGTGTCCTATATGCTTGATTCACTATTCAGTTCAGCCCTAACCGATACCAACCTGACGTTTAACAACGCAGTCATCACCATTGGTCTTGCCATCATTCTGGGATTGGTCATCAGCCTTACCTACATGAAGACTAACCAAAGCACATACTCCCAAAGCTTCACCTTAACAATGGTCGTCCTACCCGTTATTGTCGCCATTATCATCCTGCTCATCGGCAGTAACATCGCTCGAGCATTCAGCTTGGCAGGTGCCTTCTCGATCATCCGATTCCGAAGTGCCCCTGGTGATCCAAAAGACATTGCTTACGTATTGTTCACGATGGCTTCCGGTCTTGCCTGCGGTGTAGGCGCTTTTGGATACGCGGTGCTGTTCACCATTATCCTGTGTGTACTCATGTTTGTTCTGAGTCGCTTCAACTTTGGCGGCAAGAAGAGTCAGCTGAAAACGCTGAAAGTCACCATTCCCGAAAACTTGAGTTATGAAGAAGCTCTTAATGAAGTGTTCCATACATTCAACGTACCTTTTGATCTGAAAAAAATCAGAACGACCGAACTCGGCAGTCTGTATGAGCTGGTCTACAGTGTAACCATTCACGAAAGTGTTAGCCAAAAGGAATTCCTCGATGCGATCCGCACACGGAACGGCAACCTGGATATCTCATTAACCATGAGTCCAACAACGGAATATTAATTTATAATTCGAAGGGAACGATCTAATATGAAGAAAAACATGATAACAGGCAGCAAACTTTGGTCCATCGCCATGATTACCAGCCTACTCGCCGCATGCAGTTCACCAGCAACGACAAGCACAACCGCCAATGCCGCAACGTCAACGACAGGAACAACCAAAACGGTATCCGTCAGCGAGCAAACTTCAGTAAAATATGCAGATCTGGTCTCTCTGGATGCTGACGATACCAATATTAGCTGGAGTGAGGCAGATTCCACAGCGATTAAGCTGAACGGAACAACTGCAACGGTAACCGGTTCGGGCGCCAAAGCAGCGAATGGTTCGGTAACCATCTCTGAAGCAGGCACTTATGTACTTAGCGGTGAGCTAACGGATGGACAGATCGTGGTTAACGTTGCCGATAAGGGTACCGTACATCTCGTATTAAACGGAGCAACAATTCATGATAACGACAGCGCCGCAATCTACATTCAGAAGGCTGGTAAAGCGGTGATTACACTCGAAAAAGGAACCAAGAATACCGTTTCCGATGGTAAAACGTATGTGTACGCTGACGCTACGACAGACGAGCCGGATGCTGCAATCTTCAGCAAAGCAGATCTTACATTCAATGGTGCAGGTCAATTGAACGTCACAGGTAACTATAATGAAGGTATTACGAGCAAGGATGATCTGAAAATCATTAGTGGTAACATCAGCGTCAAAGCAGCCGATGACGGCATCAAAGGTAAAGATATGGTCGCCATCCAAGCGGGTACGATTACCATTGAAGCCGAAGGCGACGGCATTAAATCAACCAATGACACAGATACCACCAAAGGTTACGTTGCTATCGATGGAGGTACCTTCGATATCCAAAGTGGTAACGACGGTATTCAAGCCGAAACCGCACTTGTTACGGATGGCGGCACATACAACATTGTAACGGGTGGCGGTAGCGCCAATGCACCAGCCAAAGTAGAAGAAGGTCCATTTGGTGGTGGTGGATGGGGTGGCGGCACACGTCCAACGGATATGGGCACACCACCAGATGGCGAACCTCCTGCGGATATGCCCGAGATGCCTACTAACAGCGGTACGAATGCCGGAACTAACACAAACGGCGCAGCAGCATCCAACCCTGCCAACACAACAACAACAACAACAACGGATAACAATGCTGATGCGGACACTGCAACAACAGCAACCGAGTCTACAAGTGCCAAAGCGCTCAAAGCAGGCACAGACCTTACGGTTAATGGTGGTACGTATACCATTGATTCCATGGATGATTCCCTGCACAGCAACAATATTGTGACCGTCAACGACGGAATATTCAACATTGAATCTGGTGATGACGGCATTCATGCCGATCAGGCCCTGACGATCAACGGTGGAACCATCACCATTGCGAAGAGCTATGAAGGACTTGAAGGTGCAATCATCACCCTGAACGATGGCGATGTGGATGTAACGGCATCCGATGATGGCGTAAATGCTGCAGGTGGCGAGACGGAGACAGCTACGAATACAGCGGCAAGTACAGATAGCGCGACTACAGCAACCGATGCAACAACGACATCGAACATCTCTGTAACCGAAACGACAGGCACAACATCGACTACCGATCAGGCATCCCAAGGTACAGCTGCTAATCAGCAAGGACGTGGACCGGGCGGTATGGGAGCAGTGAGCAATAACGAGTTCCACATTAACGGCGGCTCCCTCACCGTGAACGCAGGTGGTGACGGGCTAGATTCCAATGGTTCCATTAACATGACTGGCGGAACGGTTATTGTGAACGGACCGACGAATAGCGGCAACGGAGCATTGGATTATGACGGTACATTTGAAATCAGCGGTGGGTACCTCGTGGCTGCCGGAAGCTCTGGTATGGCACAAGGAACATCCGATGCATCTACGCAAAACACCATTGTGATGACATTCCCTGCAACACAAAAAGCTGGAACACTTGTACATGTACAAGATAGCGAAGACAACAACATTCTGACGTTTGCACCAGCAAAAGATTATCAAACCGTGGTTGTCAGCTCCCCGGAACTTGCGAAAGATGGTTCCTACGTGATCTACTCCGGTGGTACGTCTACGGGTAAAGCGGTAGATGGACTCTACACAGACGGTACCTATAGTGGCGGAACTCAAGTGGTTGCATTCCAATCGACCAGTAATGTGACTTGGGTGAATGAAACTGGTGTAACCACTGCCAATACAGGTATGGGCGGTCCTGGTGGCGGCGGTGGACAAGGCGGATTCGGAGGCGGACGGAATCGTTCGCAATCCGGTACAACATTCGACAGCACAGGCACTACCGATTCTGCAAAATAATACGTGCAGTAAGCAATAATCAAGCAATCTCTTGCCCTAACTCAAAGGCGAGACAAAAAGGCTCCGAATCACTTCATAGTGAGTTCGGGGCCTTTTTCGCATCCGCGTTCTTACGTGGTATCTGCATTACTATGATATGGAGCACACTCTTTCATCCATTAACGTTATGGCAGAAGATTTACAGCACTCCAGCTGAGCAAAAAACTGGTGATCACTTTCCTGTTCTTTTCTTTAAAAGGAATACACATACACCTTGGTGCGCAAGGCATCCCGGCATGTAATGGTGCGTAGCGGTTCTTTTCCTGGCAACGCAAAACAGACACTAATCACCTTGGCACCCGGCGGAAGCTCTCGACTGAACTTGTCCAGAAGCCGGGTCATAGCTCCCGGGAACAGATAACAAATTACACAATCTGCATGTTCATAGGAACTGGTGTAGATGTCTCCACGCACGAAGCGCAGCCTGCCCTTGAGAGAGTGCTTGTTTCCCTTGGCTCGACGTAAGCGAACACTTAGATAGGCAATCAGTTGGGAAGACCATAAGGGGATAATAGAATTCTCAATCCCGATCAGCCTTTTGCCAGGGCAGTGTCTTACAACATCCAATCCCAATGTGCCCCATCCAGAGCCCACTTCGAGCACATCCCCGTACCCCGGAATACGGTTTACCTCTTGAATGACCACCTGCCTGACACGGCCAGATGTGGGCATCGGCGAAATCCCGTTTTTCCAACTGACAAGTACGATGGATATGACACCTATCAATGTCACCACGGCAATCAGCCATGGAATCAGGTAAATGATGAACATGAACTCATCCCTTTGTTATCACTCATTCATTCCGGCACATGAGACTTCATATATACACCCTTTTTATAAACGGACTTGATGGTAAAATGTACACCCAGCTTGCGATTCGTCCGATAGATTAGCGAATTAATCTCGTCGATCCCTACCGCTTCACTCTCCAGCATACTACGCTCTGGCCACACCTGAGCCACAATCTGTTCCCTTGTCACAAAGTGGTCCAGTTGACTATACAGCAACTTGAACAGCTGGTACTCCTTCTTGGACAGCGGAATCTCCACTTCGCCGATCTGTACGGTTTGCAGGTGATCCAGTAAACGTACGCCCTCACCCAGCAGATCCGACACACGATATTCCCTCGTCTCTCCAAGATCGCCTTCCGTGCGAAGTTGGATCAAGCCGTTGACCAACGTCAGGCTGTCTCCTTCGCTAAACGGATATTTCTCATAGGGAACGAGGCGCTGCCCGTTCAGTTCGGTTCCATTTTTGCTATCCAGATCCTCGATCCATAACTGTTGCTGTACATCATAATGAATGCGGCAATGCCGCTTCGATATCATCTGATTATAAACAGACAAGTCCAATTCACTTCCGCCTGTGTAACGTCCCACCGTAATGGAGCGACCTTGGCTTACATAAGCGAATGAGCCGTCACTTTCCTGTCCTGGCGTACGAATGACGATTTTTGCCGTCTCCCGCATGTTATTCTCCCACCTTCAATGATCACTCACTCGATCTCTATAAACATTTCATAACAATAATGATAAATTCATCAGATTTGTTCCATTGTTTGCACCGCTATAGTTCAATATAGTGGTATACAGGAACGATTTATGTTCGGTTCTACTTACTCTACTATACCAGACGTTGTGCTTTTTTTCTCATGGCGGCCGGATGTCTACTTTAGCTCATTCAACAAGAGAGGTACCTTCTAATGAACAAAAAAAATATTTTCATATACGTATTGCTCGCCTTTGCCCTGTCCATGACATTAACCGTGCTCTCCCGTATGAATGATGATGGCGGAGAATCACTGAAAGGCACCTCGGCTGCCGAAAACTCATGGTTACAAATGAAGATCCAGCCCTAAGTCTACTCTATTATAACGTGATCTCCGCGCAAAACGTTTCACGAATGTCATATTAGGCTAAGCCATAGACTCACATCAATAAGGCCCCAGATTGCTGTTCACAGCAGCCCGGAGCCTCATTTTGGATTGAAAAAATCTATATTACACGACTTATTTCCCAAAGCGAAGTGAAGTGGACAGCGGACATTCCCACCATCTTACCCACATTCATGTCATTGCCGCTTCTTTCTCGCGCCGAATTTCCTCCAGCCATACACGACAAGAGCTACAGGGCCAGCGAACCATAACAACTGCCAAAGCATAATTTTCAGGTCGAATCCCATTTCAAGAATCCCTCCTCCGATAATCGCAAAGGTAAATACAATCGTTCAAAACCCAAATCAATCTTGGTCTTCCTCCGGTACAGTCGGCTCGTCGTCAGGCTTCGCTGTCTCTCTGGACTGTACTTCCTCCATCCGGCTGGACACCTTCTGATATAGGTAAGAGATCCCCAGCAATAGTACGCCGAAGCTGAAATAGGCAAAGATTTTGCTACCCGAGGTAAGCATCCCCACATCATAGAACACCATCTTCCCCGTAGCGAACAACGTTAGGCCAAGGCCGAGGCGCCGAATCATGACATATTTTCTACGGAATCCATAGGCAATATAGAGAATCGCCAGCAGCAGATAGATCAGGCTGAACATCAGCCCCACATCACCCCACTGGAACTGAATCGTCAGGAATACGGTGATGACACCGAGCAGATACACCCCTGCGATAACCGGGTACCATTCAATGCTCTTGAACTGCCCGCGGATGCCTGCAATCAGCAGATCCCTTCCTGCAAAGAATACCCCTACGTTAAAGATAATTAACACCAGCAAACCAACAATCTCTGCCGCTGTATGCTGTTGAACTTCCGGCTGAAGCGCTGGCATGGTTAAGGTTACGGCCAATGCAATACAGCAGCCAATAGCATGCAAGAAAGTGGTATACACCTGCACGTATCGATCACGCAGCAACTTGACCTTGTTCAGTCCATAGGCTAACGCAATGGTGAGCGCTGCGAACATGAGTAACTTGTAGAACATGTATAACAGGAACGTCCCATCGACAGCTCTGGTATACAATTCATTTGACTCATACAGCACGTATAACCACAGATTCGCAAGTGTCACATACTTGAATCCGTTCAGGAAACCCAGCTCCAGCGGGCTGTAGTTGAATCTCTCCCTGGAAGATGAGCTGTTGTGAACTGCCCAGGCATAATACAGTGTAATCAGCAGGGTCCCCAGCGTAATGCTGGAGTATTTTAACATGAAATAAGAACGTTCCCCGATGAAGAATAACGCCAGCAGATCGTAGTACACAAAAGTGATTAGACATAGAAGCACGATACCCCATCCGGCACGTTCCACCGACTTGAGCCGTTTCAGATGTCCAAGCGTAACCAACAGAACCCCTTCGATTAACCAACCCATCGATAACCACTTGGCCCCGAATTGGAACGGAATAATCAGAATGGCGAATGTCAGGGAAGTGACATAAAAGAGCAGAATCGTCTGTTTCTCCTGATCCATATGGCGCTGAACGAATCGTGCGAGGCCCAGATACACCACGCAGAAGATTAACGCCAGCAAACCCTGAGCATCATTCCAACCCGCCACATCAAATAATACGTATAACATCAGACAACTAATGCTCGTATTCATGGCGAGTAGAGCGAAATCCCACCAGGTTAACTTCATTCGGTGTTTGAACGGATATGCCAGTGTAATGCCCAGATATAATGCAAACGTCACAATGGAATACAACATGCCAATCTTCTCACTTGGCGACAGCCATAAGAGGATGAGCATGGATGGTGTGTTGAACAGGAAACTGATATAGTGCACTACCGGCCACCGTTTGCCGAATGATATGAACACAATAATGCCGTTTAAGAGCAGCAGATAGATCATGGCTACATAGACAGCAGTCCCTTCAAGCCCGAACGAGAACATGTAGGAGAATAACGGAAGATAGCCGCCCACCAAACCTAGTGAACAGATGGTCTTCGACTGGTATCTCAAAGACAATAATACGGAGATTGCCGATACCAATACAGACAGGGCAAGTCCCGTATATAACCCGATAATATGCAGTAAAAAGTAACTATAGAAGACGGACCCGAATAACACGGAGATCCCACCGCCGAGCAGCCCCATTGCAAACGTCTGCTTTTTGCGCCGGAACAGCAACTCTCCTCCCGCGAGCATCAGAGCGCCAAGCAGGAAAAAGGCTCCGCTCTTCATCTCGTCATTAAACCAGGTCGAGTACGAGTAACGGAACGCTGCTCCAACGCCCAGAATGAGGAGCAGGATGGCTACCTTGTTGATCCAGCTAAGTCCAATTTTCATCTCCATGCGATTCTGCTTGATCCGGCGTTGAATAGTCTCTTCGCTCAACCCTTCCTCCGCCATCTGCTCATATCCACGCTCTATGTGCCCACGTAGAGCCTCTTCTCGCTCCCGTACGGCCCGCTTATGCGATTCAATGCGCTCATTCACCTCAGCCGCAAGGTAAGCAATCCTCTCCTTCACCTCGTGGGAATCCTCTTGCAACTCCTGTGTGGCCTGGTTGTACAGCGCGTTTAGATTGGATTTGGTTCGATGTTCATGGAATGCAATTCGATCATTATGTACCGCTGTTTTCCCTTGAAAATAGGTCTCCATCTTCTCACGCGATACCCGGATCAGATTCAGCTTTTCATCCAGCATCTGTTCAGATAACGCCATACGAAGACGTGCATTCTCTTCTTCCATCTTGCGCGAGCGAAGTTCAAGCTGGCGCAGCTTGAGTTTGTGGGCTTCATACTGTTCCTGCAGTTGTTCATTCTGAACGATGAGGTCATCGGACTGGTATTCCTGGAGCAAGGCGTGATACTCCTTAGCCAGCTGTTTCTGCTGCTCCTGAACCTGTTGAAGCCGATCCTTAAACTCCTTCATGAGCTTCCTCCGTTGGTTGATGTTTAATCTTTTCCCTATATTTTACTATATGTATGCCATAAAAAGAGGTTTAAACATTAGATATATCTGTGCAATATTTCATCCGTAGGATCTCAAACGCAAAAAAGCCGGGAAGCAACTGCTTCGCCGGACTTATATTCATATGAGCATTTGCACAAGAATCGATGCTTATGCCGCATCACTCGTCTCCGATTGGTCCGCTGACTCGGGCTCAATTATCTCGGTCGCATCTGGGTCCAGCCAACTGGCGATCATGCCACGCACATATTGCAGATCGTCCTCAGACAGATCGTAGTACCATGTGCCACTGCGCGTTGCACCCTCACCCTTCAGCATGTAATTGCTGATCGTTGGTATGCTATCTTTCATATATAAGGACTCGGCAAATTTCACGATAAAGTCCGAGGTCATGTTGGTTGTAAAATTCGATCCGGCAATCTGGATTACGTCCGGGATCTTGGTCAGATTTTTGACTTCCAGCGCACGATTCATGAAGGCACTTAGGAAAATCCGGTGACGCATCGTCCGATTGAAATCGGAGTCCTCCCGGTAACGCACATAACCAAGCGCTTCTTCGCCGCTATAGATCGGTTTATTGGCTTCAACAAACAGCTTCTCATGAATTTTGAGCTTGTTCTCAATATTCTTTTTGATTGGCAGTTCAACGCCACCCACCGCATCAACAATATCCTTGAGCCCGTTAAAATTAATCGCGGCATAGAAATCCACTTTGTTCCCCAGCAAATTCTCCACCGTATCCATCGCCATCTTGGCTTCACCATGGGCATACGCTGAGTTGATCTTTGACTTCACATCCCGGCCGACAATCTCGGTATAGGAATCACGTGGAATGGACAGCAGCAGCACTTTATTGTCTTCTGGACGCACGACGGAATAGATGATGGTATCCGAACGGCTTGGTTCGTTATCCCGTTGGTCAATACCCAGCAGCAACAATGAGAACGGGTCCGTATGTTCCACGACAGGGGCATCCTTATCGCCAGCTGGTACAAAGGAGTCATCCAAGGCATCCTTCACTGTAGCTGAAGCGAACAAATTAAAGGCAAACACGACGAGTTGCTTTTGATAGATAAATCCGAGTCCTCCCAACACAAGCAGCACACTTAGGGTGATGATTAATGGTTTCTTCCATTTCTTCTTCGGGTTCTTCGGCTTCCGTCTTGTTAAATGTGCAGCACTGTTTTCCATCATATCTCCTTTAATAACGGGTTCTTAGAATCATTTAACTATATTAATAACACGTTTTCAATAGATTACGTTATAATCTGCATTACATAAATGAATAGAGAAGGAGCGATGAATGATGGAATATCGACGTTTGGGCGATAGTGGTTTACGTGTGTCGGCACTGGGGCTTGGCACCAATGCGTTTGGCAAACGCGCGGATGAAGCAGCTTCTACCCGCATTATTCATGCAGCGATGGATCAGGGCATCAACTTTATCGATACCGCCAACATCTACGCAGGCACGGAATCGGAACGCATTATTGGACAGGCTCTCACAGGTCGACGGGAAAACGCGGTGCTTGCTACCAAGGCCGGATTACCCCGGCATGATGGTCCTCATGGGCGGGGTTCCTCCCGCTACCATCTGCAACAAGAGCTGGAACATAGCCTGCGGCGTCTGCAAACGGATTATGTGGATCTGTACCAGATCCATACTTTTGATCCGCATACACCGCTGGATGAGACACTGCGCACATTGGATGATATGGTCACTTCCGGCAAAGTCCGTTATATCGGAGCCTCCAACTACGCAGCTTGGGAGCTGATGAAAGCTCTGGGCATCAGTGAACAGAAAGGTTATGTGCGCTACATCTCCACCCAAACCAGCTACTCCCTGGCAGACCGTACACCCGAGCTTGAACTGGTACCGATGTGTCTCGATCAGGGTGTAGGCATTATCCCGTATTTCCCGCTGGCAGGTGGTATTCTGACCGGTAAATATAACGGACAGACCCGTGTGCCTTCTGGTTCCAGAGCAGACACCGATCCGTCCTTCAACCGTTTCCTGCTGGAGCATAATATCCAACTGAGTGAACAAGTGAGTGCTAAAGCTGCCTCATATGGATGCTCCCCGAGTGTGCTGTCACTCGCATGGCTACTGACACGTCCAGCTGTATGCACAGTGATTGTGGGCGCTACACGCACCGAACAGCTGGAACATAATCTGGCTAGTCTGGACATGTCACTGCCCGATGAGCTGTTGGCCGATCTGGACCAGATTAGTGACTCTTTCCGTCGCCGCGAGCCGTTTGCGTCCTATCGAATCGATTGAGCAACCAAAATAGACCTCCCGACAAGATGAAGTCAGGAGGTCTATTTGTATTTTACAGAGGTGTTATAATTATTAATAATCAGAAAATTTTCCAGTTCCACTACATTCTGTAGTTTAATACATTAAAAAAAGACATATTACGGATCAACTCTCTGTTTTTTGGCGAAGAAACTCCTGCATGATCTCCAAATACTCTCCCTTACGTTCATCCAAAGTTTCGAAAAATGCCTTGTCCGATTCCTCGACCAGATGGATTCCCTCCACAGCCAATCGGGTTCCTTCTTCCGTTGTTGTGATAATATTGGCACGCGTATCTGTCTGATGACGAGCGCGGGTAATTAATCCCCTTTTTTCAAGCGCACGTAGAACCTGAGAAGTCACGTTAACATCCACCTTGGCAAACTGAGCAATTTGAACCTGAGTCACTCCCTTGCCTTCCTCATCGTGTTCATTGAGCCATAAACAGGCGTGCAATAATACAAATTGAGGTTGTGTCAGTTCGAGGGGCTCCAGCACCCTGCGTACTTCCTTTTGCCACATGGCTGTAACCTGCCATAACAGATATCCCGGACTTTCTTGTGCGTTTTTATACCGTGAGCTTGTCATCTCATACCTCCATGATGTGCGACCTTATGCAACAGAATATATACCCGTCAGTCAATGAAGTAAATCCATTATTCATATAACGATGATGGAAACATATCCGTTGCAACTCTGTGTGTTCTTTCTCAAAAAAATAATTAGCGCGCAGGGATAAACTGCTTCACCCATTGTCCGAATCCTTGCGGATTGCGGCTCTGTATAAGAATGGTTCCTTCTCCCCGGAACCGACATACCAGTCCTTCTCCACTTGTTACACTGGATAACCAGCCCTGTGAAGCTTTCTCAATACGGTAATCTACATAATGAGGCCATGCCACCAAATGGGCGTTATCCACGATCATTTCTTCACCTGCTGCCAGATTAATCGCATGGATGGCACCATAGGAAGACAGAAATACAGTTCCACGTCCACTGATCTCAATAATGAAGAAACCTTCTCCCGAAAAGAGACCTTTTTTCAGGTTTTGCATTTTGGTATTCACCTGAATGCCCTCTGTTCCTGCCAGAAATCCGTCTTTCTGCACATAGAGTGAATAGGAACCGTCCAATTCAACAGCTTCTACATCGCCCATGCTTGAAGGTGAGAGCAGAATCTCTGCCGATCCGCCCGCAGCCGTCAGTTCCTGAAAGAAAAACTTCTCCCCGCTCAGCATCCGACCGAACCCGGCAAACATCCCACCTTCTGCTGAACCCTTCAGTTCAACCGTAGGAGTCATAGATACCATCGCACCACTTTCGGCCTTGAACCGCTCTCCCCGCTGCAAATGTACCTTGAGCATCGCAAAAGCACCATCGTATAAAATCTCATAGTTCACGGTTGCACCAGCTCCCTATTGTCAGAGTTAAAATCATTGAGTCCATTATCTTCCAGAACTGCTGATTTGTCTCCGTATTCCTTCACAATATGTTGATCTCCCCAGTTACAGAGCGCATTGAGAATCGGTTCAAGACTTCTCCCGTAATCACTCAATTCGTATTCTACTTTGGGAGGGACCTGATTATATACGATGCGGTTTACGATCCCGTCGTTTTCAAGCTCTCTGAGTTGCTGTGTTAACATTTTTTGTGTAATTGCGGGCATAATACGCTTAAGATCACTGGTTCGTCTTTTTCCATGTGTCAGATGACAGAGAATGACGCATTTCCACTTGCCACCGATCACTTCTAAGGTAGCTTCAACCGAGATGTTATATTTTTTTCTAACCATAACTTGCTTCCTCCCTGATGAATTGGATTACATCCGTCGCATGCTGTATAGGCACCAAAAAGTACGTAGGGTACTAAAAAGTACGTACTATTCAATCTATACCGAATAACTCATAATAGCATTTGCCGGTACGTAAATCTACATTCGGGGGAGTTGAGCAAGGAAATGTTACAAGATTCAAAACGCAGCACGTGGGCACTGCTAGCACTGGCCATTAGTGCATTCGCGATTGGTACCACAGAATTTATCAGCGTTGGGCTACTGCCCCTCATTGCAGATAACCTGGGCATTTCCGTAACTACAGCGGGACTGACCGTTACTTTATATGCATTAGGCGTTACCTTTGGGGCTCCTGTCCTGACCTCACTGACGTCTACCATATCACGCAAAACGCTATTGCTTGCCATCATGATTGTCTTCATTGCGGGTAACACGTTGGCTGCACTATCGACGGGCATCACCATGTTACTCATTGCACGAGTAGTGTCCGCTCTGGCACACGGGGTGTTCATGTCCATTGGCTCCACGATTGCAGCCGATCTGGTGCCTGCCGACCGTAGGGCGAGTGCCATTGCCATCATGTTCTCCGGTCTAACCATTGCCACAGTAACCGGTGTACCTCTCGGTACACTCATTGGTCAACATTGGGGCTGGCGCGCTGCCTTTATCCTGATTGTTGTGGTTGGCATCGTTGCAATGATCGGTAACCTGATACTCGTGCCATCCACGTTGAAGCGAGGAACACGGACGGCATTTCGGGATCAGCTGAAGCTCGTTACAGGTGGACGCTTGCTGCTTGCTTTTGCCATCACGGCTGTTGGGTACGGAGGAACATTTGTTGTGTTTACGTATCTGTCCCCGTTGTTGCATGATATCAGCGGATATTCCGAGAAAACAGTAGCGTTCATTCTGTTGTTGTACGGAATCGCCATTGCTGTTGGCAACATCATCGGCGGCAGAGCAGCCAATCGCAACCCGCTCAAGGCGCTCTTCTACATGTTCATCATTCAGACCATCATTCTCGGCGTGATGTACTTCACCGTCCCGTTTAAGTTGGCAGCACTGCTCACCATTATGGGTATGGGCCTGCTCGCCTTCATGAATGTGCCTGGTCTTCAGATGTACGTTGTAACCTTGGCTGAACGATATGCACCACAGGCCAAGGATGTAGCCTCAGCCTTTAACATCGCCGCATTTAATGCAGGAATCGCTATAGGTGCCTATTTGGGTGGAGTGATCAATGATTCCATCGGTTTGATTCACACGACATGGGTCGGAGCCTTGATGGTTCTCGTAGCTGTAATCCTGACCGCATGGGCTAAAATGCTGGAAAGCAAAGATCAACATGCATCAGTCGAAATGGAGAAAGCTTCGTTCTAATTTCCATTCCGACCATGGGTCTCACTCTTATATATATCAGTTCCAGCCTTCGAGGGGAACCGGTTTCACATGGTATTTTATTATACTATAATACGTTGAACCCAATTTGATCTACTATGATTTAATTTTGTATGATAAAACAACAAAAATTCAGCTTAATATGACTGATTTTTACACACTTTAAGGAGGAAATCTCATGACAACAGCTCAAACCGCACAACATTTACAATCCACAGTAACTCTGCATAACGGTGTTTCTATGCCTTGGTTCGGACTTGGTGTATTTAAGGTAGAAGAAGGATCTGAACTGATTGAAGCTGTGAAAAATGCGATTAAACATGGATACCGAAGCATTGATACTGCTGCAATATACGGCAATGAAGTCGGTGTTGGTCAAGCGATTGCAGAAGCTTTGCAAGAAAACAACCTGAAACGCGAAGAACTGTTTGTTACATCTAAAGTATGGAATGCAGACCTCGGATATGAAGAGACACTTGCGGCTTTTGATACAACCTTGAACAAACTGGGACTGGAATACCTTGACCTGTATCTGATTCACTGGCCTAAGGCAGGCAAATACAAAGCAGCCTGGAAAGCGATCGAAGAACTGTACGCAGCCGGCCGCATTAAAGCTATTGGCGTAAGCAACTTCCAGATTCATCATCTCGAAGACCTGATGCAGGATGCCAAAGTGAAACCGATGATCAATCAGGTGGAATACCACCCTCGCCTGACTCAGGTTGAGCTTAAGGCTTTCTGTGAGAAGCATGGTATCCAGCTTGAAGCTTGGTCTCCTCTAATGCAAGGTCAGCTGTTGGACAACCCAGTGCTCACGGCGATTGCTTCAGCCAAAGGCAAATCGGTTGCACAAGTCATCCTGCGTTGGGATCTGCAAAATGGAGTTATTACGATTCCGAAGTCTACCAAGGAAAACCGGATTATCGAGAACTCCTCCATCTTCGACTTTGAACTTTCAAATGAAGAGATGGATCAGATCAGTGCTCTGAACGAAGATGTACGCGTTGGACCTGATCCGGACAACTTCGATTTCTAATGAATAACCTTTTTGGAGCCTGCTTGGTTTGACATAATATAACGAAAAAACACCGGACCAGTATCCGGTGTTTTTCGTTATATTCTCTTCCCTATAGCCAAGCCTCGCTAAAACTGCACGTTTCAATTCAAAATGTTGTAACCCATTTTTTAACTATTGAACCTGCCACAATGCAGGGACATTGGATGGTTCCCACCCAGACAAGGATGTGTGGGACTGCAAACATTTATACGTCTTACCGCTATAGGTGACCAGCTGTCCTACAGTATAGGCTGTATTCGCCTGCCAGGCGGAAACGCCCGGATTTGTCGTTCCTGCTGTTGTTTTCACGGTCACCGCATTGCTCGCAGCAGAACCATTCCCCGCCGCATCCTTTGCTTTTACCGTAAATGTATACGAGGTATCCGCTGCAAGCCCACTGATCGTTGCTGTTGTTCCCGTCACGGATGTCGCCAGAGCCGCTCCGTTGTACACATCATAACTCGTTACACCCACGTTATCCGTAGATGCCGCCCAGCTCAGCGTTATGCTGGATATTGTTTGCGCGGTTGATGCCAGATTCGTCGGTGCAGTTGGTGCTTGCGTATCACCTCCCGGTTGAGTCGTAGTGCTCACGTTTACAACATTACTGGCTGCAGACAGATTGCCTGCCGCATCTTTTGCTTTGATCGTGAAAGTATAGGAAGTACCCGCGGACAGGCCGCTGATTGTTGCGGTCGTTCCGTTGACGGAGGCAGCAAGATTGGCACCATTGTAGACGTTATACCCAGTAACCCCCACATTATCCGTTGAAGCATTCCAGGCCAGCGTCACCGAATTGGCCGTCACACCTGTCGAGCGGGCATTACCGGGTACACTTGGCGCCGTCGTATCTGCTGGAGGCACTGTACCTCCAGTAGGCAGATCGGCTTTCAGTTTATTTTGGAGTGTTTTGTTCCGGTCACCGCTAAGCTCCCAGAACATCGCTCCGCCGAGTCCTTTGCTTTTGATATAAGCGGTTTTATATCCAATAGACTCCGCATCGTCATAGCTAATAAATCGCTTGTTGGTCGCATTATAGAGATATGGCACCTTGGCAATGTCATTCCAGTAACGCGTGTACCCGTTTTTGTTAATGTAGTTAGTCTCCAGATCATAAAAATCAAAGGAGCCTGCTTCCCATGTTCCAACGGAAGAACCTCCCGCGCAGGTCTGATACTGGCCATTACTCGCCTGTGCGCATCCATCCCAGCCACGTCCATAGAACGGAACACCAAGCACAAGTTTAGCGGCTGGTACGCCTGCATTCAAATGTCCTTGTGCTCCGGTAGCCACATTAAATGTATTGGCATCTGGCACCCCAGCAGCCGAAGCCGCAGGGTCATAGTTCAACGGCGCGTTATGCGCGCTGACTTTTTGCCAGGCCCCGTTAAAATCGTATGTCATAATATTAATCCAGTCGACGATGGCAGCTATATTGGCAAGCTCAGTATTCGCAGCATAGGTCGTCGATGCACCGCTTGCAATCGTAAGCAGATACTTCTTGCCGTCCACAGCTCCGGCAGCATCCAGCTTCTCACGGATTTTGCTCAGAAGCAGTGTGTAATTTTGCTTATCCTCAGGACGTTTGCTATTACCATCAAGTCCGCCTGATACCGGATACTCCCAGTCCAGATCTACTCCGTCAAAATTGTATTTCCGCAGGAAGTCGACGGCAGAGTTTGCAAATACCTCTCGCGTTGCAGCAGTCGCAGCTACATCAGAGAAGCGGTTGGACCATGTCCATCCTCCCACGGAGATGATTGTCTTCAGATTAGGATTGATCTGTTTCAGCTTGTTAAGCTGATTGATATTGCCTGCAATGGGCTGATCCCACGTATCCCCTGCAAATGTCTTTCCGGTATCGATCCATGGATCGCCAAGCACAATCGTTCCATTCGGTACATTGATTGTCTGGCTCTTCTCATTCTGACACGTCCAGGTCACCGGGTTAGGGCCCGAAGGGTCCGGATTTCCATGAACACCATTCCAGCAAATATCGGCAAACGCATAGTTGATATGCGTGACTTTGGTTGGGTCGATGTCCGTTACATTATAGTTTCTCCCATACGCAGCCCAGGACGGGTAGTAACCAACAATTTTATAAGAATCTGCAGCTGCTGCCGTAGCGGGTTGGAGCACAAAGGAAGGAATAATGACGGATAAGAGCAGGGATAGACCCAGGAGAAACTTTGCGGTTTTCTTGAAAGCAGTGTGTTTATTTAAATGTATCATCTAATACACAACCTCCTTTGTCGTTTGCGTGCTAAAACCATTCAGGAATGAACGATGTGCGCTCGAAAACTGGTTATTCGTATATGCATCCCAGTTGATTGACCAGGTCATAATCCCTTTTATCCCCGCATAGCCCGCAGGCTGGAGCAAGGTATAGGAACCGCCGTATGACACACCTTTGATTAGGTAATTCAGTGCCTTTTGCAGCTCGGCTGGCGTTGTATAACCACCTCCAGCAGCCTGCTGGGAAGCCGGTACACCGATGGCAATCTGATCCGGTCGTAAGGGACTAAAGAATGGGCCTGTGCTGCCGCCTACATGAAAGCCTTGAAGCAACATCTCCGCCATGGCCACATGGAAATCAGCTGTTCCTTGGGCGTAAGAGCGCCCATCCAGCCCCACCATGGAGCCCGTGTTATAGTGCTGCACATGAAGCAGGGTCAGGTCATTACGCAAGGCATGGATGACTGGCAAGTATGCTCCCCAAGGACCGCCGTAGCTCAGATATCCACCCTGTACATAGGCCGTCTCCGGCGCAGCCGTCAGGATGAAATTGGCGCCGAAGTGTGACTTAACCGCTTTCACGCCTTGGATGAGGTTAACAATTTTCGGTGTAGTTGGACTACGGAAATCGGTATCCCCTGCATTCAGAGACAGGGAGCTTCCTTCCAGATCGATATCTAGACCATTGAAACCATACGTGGAAATGATTGATTTTAACGAATCTTCGAACTGCTGTCTCTTGGTCGCATCGGTGAGCTCAATGGTACCGTTGGCTCCACCCATGGAAAGCAGTACTTTTTTCCCTTGGCTTTGAAGGTAGGCAATATCGGATTTGAATTCGGCTACCGTTGCATTGTATGGAGTAAAAGCAAGCGTTCCGCTGCCATGTGAAATCGGTTCGGCAAAGGAGACATTAATGACGTCATAGGCTGTTGATACGTTACGAAGTCTGATATTGGTTGAACCATTGTCGAAGTTATGCCAGTAGCCGATCAGCCATTTGCCGCCGGTTGGCCCAGGATTGGAAGATCCATTGGAAGTTGTCACACTGAGGGAGGTGCTCGCAGCGGATATATTGCCTGCGGCATCTTTGGCTTTTACCGTAAAAGCATAAGTCGTGCTAGCTGTCAGTCCAGTGACTACAGCTGTTGTAGTTGAAGTACTTGTCACAAGAACGCCGTTCCGGTACACCTCATACCCCGCCACGCCCACATTATCCGTGGATGCATTCCAGGAAAGACTCACGGAGGTGTTCGTGATGGAGGATGAAGTCAGACCCGCAGGAACAGAAGGTGGTGCCGTATCTGGCGTTGGCGTTTCCCCTCCCGAACCTTCCCCGACGTATTTCCACAACGCGGGCACAACAGAGGGCTCCCATCCGGTCAACGCCGTGTGGGCCTGAATACACTCATAATCTTTATTTTGATATGTTACGAGGTCTCCTTTCTTGTATGCGGTGCCTGCCTGCCACTGGGCGGCGGCATCGGCTCTCGGTGCAAACCACGAAATAAGTAGAAGAAATGTCAAAGCAAATGTAATGACCGGGCGGAATCGAACAGCTTGATTCAAGCAAAATCCCTCCTGTACTAAGGATACGTTCACCTTGCAAACAAAACTTCAATTGTCCACCTGCATCTGATCTGTGATCGATTAGAGCCAACCTCATTCAGCCATCTGATGTTGCGTGTCACTTCACTCCCTTCCCTTACCAAAGTGGACCTTCCCTCTCGTGTTCTTTTTTTGCAGACACCATCCAAATTTTACAGGGAATTTACAGATCCTCACCCTGTATTTAATCAGTAAACTGCAAAAGAGATAAGGGATAAAATAGTTCTATTGGGGGCGAAAAATGTAATATAGCGCACAAAAAAGGTTTTCGTTCAAGTCCTTAGGAGACTTGAACGAAAACCTATGTTAGATATTGCGCAGAGAAGAGGGCATATCTTACTGCCGCTGCTCCCCTCTCACTTCCAAAGGCTGCCATCCATCCACGCCGGACAGAATCAGAGGTACAGTGTACTCGGCCGCTTCCTGTTCGGTCAGTATTTTGGCCCAAGGCACACGATCAGCAGCACATCCGGCACCAGGCCCGGCGCTGTTATATTCCGCATACTGAACGGTCTGCTCTGCATCTGTCTTGTTCCAGTTGTGCCATCCCTCCCGCTTCACATGAGCGCCGATCCAGCAGTTCAGAAAACAGACTTTGGCATGATGACGCCACGGTCTGCCCAGATACACCGACTGCGGCGGAGCATTGCTGGTCAGATCACAGTCCAGAAACACATAGCCGTAACGCACATCCTCCGGCGTAGAGGCTGCGGTAATCCAACCGTTCACTTGTCCATCCGCAGCCTCCGCTTCAGTCAGGCGATTCTTCGTAAAGATCTCGCAGCCCTTAAACACCACCGTAGCCGAACCAAAAATAAAATCGATATCACCTTCGATGTAACAGTCCTCGAAATACTGCCGCAGTTTGCGCCGCTCGGCACCGTCGCGTGGCCCACCAAAATAACTGCGATCCATGGGCTGCTCAGGCAGCGGGCCGGTGAAGATCGTATCCTGGTGACCGATCAAACGACAGCGGCGAAAGACCGCCCGGTCTCCATCCACATAAACGGCCAGGGCCTGACCAACCTGCTTGCCCGGCCCGGCAGCATTTACGAAGGAAATCCCCTCTGCCGTGAAATCATCGGCACCAATGAAAGCCGTATAGGAATGAAACGTATGATATGGCGAACCATCCGGGAACTTCTTGAGTGCATGATCATCATACGTAATGATCGTCTGCTCCGCCCCCTCACCAATCAGGTGGATGCCCGGCTTCTCCATATGCAGCTTCTCATGATAGACACCAGCCTTCACTCGAATTGGAACGATTCCGATGCCATTCTCCGGCAGCGCATCAACTGCGGCCTGAATCGTCACATAATCCCCTGTCCCATCTGAAGCAACAGTCAGACAGGGAGCTGATGATTCCAATGCTGTATTTGGCAATCTCTGCTGCGTCATGGCAGTCGCTCCATTTCCAGTGCTGCCAGCAGAAGCGGAGCCACACCCATAAAGGAATCGCTTACAACCGCTTCGGTTACATAGTAGTTGTACGAGCCATCCCGATCCAGGCTTAGTCCTGCGCCATGACAGATCCCGTTTAACCGAACGCCGTCAGCCGTCTCCTCCACCAATCTGGAGGACAGTCCTTGCCATCCCTTCTCCGCCGCAGCTCTGAAATGTGGCTCCAGATACCTTAAGCGCACACCCTTCGCAAGTGCATATACAAACATGCTTGATCCGGATGCTTCCAGATAGTTGCCTTTGCGGAAGCCCTGATCCAGCACCTGGAACCATAACCCGCTCTCCTGCTCCTGTACGCGTACCAGAGCATGACACATCCGTTCGAAGATGCCGATGATGGTTCCGCGCTTTGGATGATTCACGGGGAAATGCTCCACGCTGTCTACAATCGCCATGGCATACCAGCCCATCGCCCGGCTCCAGAAGTGTGGCGAGCACCCTGTCGATGAATCTGCCCAGACCTGCTCCTTCGATTCATCCCAGCCATGATAGAGCAGCCCGGTCCGCGGATCACGGGTCTGGCGTTCGATCAGCAGAATCTGATGTGCCACTTCGTCCCACAGCTCAGGTCGATCAAACGTCTTGGCATACTCTGCAAGGAAAGGCGACGACATATACAATCCATCCAGCCACATCTGGAATGGATAGATTTTTTTGTGCCAGAAACCGCCCTCCGACGTGCGGGGTTGCCCTGCGAGCTGTGCTGCCAGGAGATGCGCCGCTTCTGCGTAACGCTGATCTTCAGCACCATCCAGTAATGCAAACAGGTTTTTCCCCTGATTAATCTGATCCAGATTATATTCTTCCAAAGTATAGGTGCCAATAGAGCCATCCGGCTGGATATACAGGTCCATATGTTTTTTCATAAAATCAACATACTCTTGTTTGCCATAATACTGCCCGGTTCGTGCCATCGCCATCAAGGTCATGCCTTCCACGTATGCCCATCGTCCCGAAGGGAACGCATGATAACCGTCCCCGTCACATTGCTGGATGATCGTTGCTGCAATTCGCTCAGACCAGGATAACTGTGTCTGTACCTGCATAAGCAATTCCTCCTTGAATGTTGTACTCACCTAATACATACATGTATGACTAACGGATAACCGCTTCACTCTTCAAAGGTTGCTGTCCTTATTGCCGGCACATTGCCGTTGAATTGCGAAGGTTCAGCTTAGGCTGAATGACTACCGGAACATCGACCTGTTCATCACGGATTAACGATACAATCAGCTCTGCTGCCTGCACGGCCAGTTCATCCAGAGGCGGGCCAATTGTCGTCAAGGCCACTTCCGCATATTGCATATCCGGCAGATCATCATACCCGATTAACGAGATATCGCGTGGAACACTGTAACCTGCCTCAAGTAAAGCCCGGAGTGCCCCTCGGGTGACCAAGTTGTTCAGTCCAATAAATGCTGTCGGCGAATCCGCCCCAAACGCATGATTACGTATGGCAAAATACCCGTCTTCCCAGGAGGAATACGCTGGCAGCACATGGTCTTCGTTAAAATCCAGACCCGTACGCTGTAACGCTTCCCGGTATCCCTCCAGCTTGACGTGCTGGGAGTTGCCGATGAATCCGATTCGGCTGTGGCCCAGCGATTTCAGATGCTCCACTGCTTTGAACAGCCCTTCTTTGCGATCAATCTTGATGTAAGGAGAGTTCGGCGCTTCATCTGTACCCAGCACAAAACATGGCATGTTGAGTGTTGCAAACTTTTTCCAGAACATCTCCCGATTGTCCAGTGCATAGTCCCACAGAATACATCCGTCCACGCGCAGCTGGCTGAAGACATCCACGCCATCATCCGCCACAACCAGGATCATCTGATATCCCCGCTTCTTCAGCTCGGTGTGCAGACGGCCGGAGATGTTCGAGAATAACGGATTGCTCAGCTCATCCAACACAAAACCGATGATGTTGCTCCTGCCGGTCGAGAGCTGCCGAGCCAGCATGTTTTTCCGATATTGATGTTTCTCCGCGACCGCAAGCACCTTCTGCTTTGTTGCCGGTTTGATTCGGGGATCATCATTCAGCGCCTTTGATACCGTGCTATAACTCACCCCCGCCAATTTGGCAATGTCTTTAATGGTTATCAAAATCAATCAACACCTCTCATACGCCTAAAACCCTAATTTCCTATTTCTGTGCAGATTTATAACGATCATATTGTGCCTGTCTGCCCGCAATAACCTGCTCTATATTCATCTTCTTCAACGTCTCAATATAACTGTCAAACTGGTCCAGACTGGCGTCCCCGCTAATAAACTTAAAGTTCATCTCTTCCACATATGTGGTGATGTCAGGCATCGCCATGCTTTCCACACTCGCTTCATCCGGCAGGGCATAGACAAACGGGAACGGTTCGCGCACATACGGCTCCAGTTCCTTATCCATCTTCGCATGCCAAGGGGCTACGACGGAATCAGCAGAATCGGTGGATTGGATGTTCGGCAGATTCACCGGACCAATGCCAAGCTTCTGGATGTATTCATTGTCCTTGCCTTTGTCCGTAAATGTCTTCACGCCATTCTCTTCCGTATACGTGTCATCCTTGATGCCCCACGTATAATACGTCTGTGCTTCCTCACTTACGGCATAGTCCAGGAAACGGAAAGCAAGTTCCGGATTTTTACTATCACGTGTAATGCCAAAGATGCCACTCACTGGTGTACGTCCTACATAGAACTGATCCCCATGCGGTCCTTTCAGTGGTAAAATGCCTTTGATGATCGGCTCTTCCGGATTGTAATCCTTGAATAACGGACTGTAGACCATCGACATATACCAGCTAAAATTAAACGTTGCTCCCGTCACATCCTGAGAGATGCGCGACGTGACCTGATCACTCGTAGTACTCGCATAATCCACCCCAAGCAGACCTTCCTTGTACAGTCCGTTCAGATAGGTCAAGTACTCCTTGTAGGCAGGCTCATAATAGCTGAAATGTACTTTGCCCTGATCGTCTGCATAGAACTGGTTGGACAGATCAAGTCCAAATGCCGGGCCAAAGGCCATTGACACAAATTTTGCTTCCATGGACAGCGGAATCTCATCGGCTTTTCCGTTGCCGTTCGGGTCATCTGTCTTGAATTTGCGCAGCATCGCCGTGAATTCATCCAGCGTGGTCGGCTCGCTTAATCCCAGTTTATCAAGCCAGCGCACATTGACCATAAATACCGGCATGTAGTTGCGGGTTAACGTCTGCTGTGGGATATAATACATTTTACCATCTGGCGTTGTTAAACTGGCTTTAACCGAAGGTGACTTTTCATATATTTTTTTGAGATTCACGCCGTATTTCTCTACCAGTTCATTAATCGGAATGAATAGACCGCTGTTAATGTACTTCATCAGCTGATCCTGATCCGGCAGGTACACGATATCGGGCAAGCCGGTACCAGCAGCCAGCCTCGGATTGACGGCATCCGCATAGTTCTGCGGCGGAATCAGATCCCAATCCACCGTCACACCAGCGTTGCTCTCAATTTTCTTCACGATGGCTGCGGTGGACAAGTCCACATTGGTCGTCCAAGCGTTGGTGCCGAGAATAGACAGTTTGGCATCCGGTTGATCCGTCACCGGCCCTGCTCCGGTATAATTGAAGGCTGGCTCCGAACTGGACGGGGTGCTCCCCGCATCGGTTCCCGCCCCTGTTCCGCCGCTACATCCCGCCAGGCTGATTGCCAGTATCGCTGCGATTACACTTTTTCTTCCTGCCCCTTTAAATCTCATCCATCATTCCTCCTTGGTATGAACCATTTTGAACTCCTTTGAATGACATGACACTTAAGTAAGTAAAGCTATCCTTTCACGGCTCCGAGGGTGATCCCCTTAACGAAGTACCGTTGGATAAACGGGTAGATCGTAACAATAGGCAGAATGCTGACCACAATGGATACATAACGAACCTGAAGGGAGGAGACCGCCAGCGCACCGGATGTCATCGTACCGCCCATCTTCTGCATCACTTCCGGCGAAGCCATGATCAGCACTCTTCGCAGGAACATCTGTAAGGGCTGCATATCCTGTTTGCCCAGATATAATAGGGCCGTGAAAAAGTTGTTCCAGTGGAATACCGCGTAGTACAGCGTGAGCACAGCCAGTGTTGGCTTGATGATCGGAACCGCCAGACGATACAGCATCGTCATCTCGTTAGCCCCGTCTATACTGGCACTTTCGAAAATTTCATTCGGAATGCCTTCGAAAGCTGAGCGGCAGATCATGACGTTAAACGTAATCACCAGCACAGGCAGCACCATAACCCAGCGGGTGTTGTACAGCCCAAGCGAGGTAATCAGCATGTAGACCGGAATGAGTCCACCCGAGAAATACATGGTGAAGGCGATGAAGAAATTCAGCTTGCGACGTAAGAAAAACTGCTGTCTGGACAATGGAAACGCCGCAAGACATGTTGCCACGATGTTCAGCAGTGTGCCTACCACGGTGTACCAGAGGGTGTTGTAGAACGAAACCCATAACTCCTTGTATTGCAGTACCATTTGGTAACCTGACAGGGTAAATCCAACGGGCCACAATACAACTTTTTGTTTGTCGATGGCATCCACCGAGCTGAATGAAATACTAATGACGTACAGAAAGGGATACAACGTGACAACAACCGCCAGTATGGTCAGCAGGTAGACACATCCGTAGAACAAACGGTCACTTCTCGATTTTTGCATACAGGTCTCCTTTGGTCCGGGGTATAGTCTTACCAGAGTGACATCTTGGTCAGGCGGCGGGTCATGGAATTGGCAGCAAAAACAAGGATAAAGGTGATGATGGAGTTGAACAGGCCGACCGCTGTGGCGAAGCCGTAATTCTGGCCCTCAATCCCCATCCGGTATACATAGGTGGACAGGACATCTGCCGTTTCGTAGGTGGCTCCGTTGTAGAGCAGATATACTTTCTCGAAACCTACACTCATAATGCCCCCAAGCGACAGGAGCAAAAGAATGACAATGGTTGGTTTGATACTGGGAAGGGTCAGGTGCCATAACTCCTGGAATTTGTTGACGCCGTCAATTTTGCCGGAATCATACATCTCTGGGTCGATCCCCATAATGGCTGCAATGTAGATGATGGAGCTGAAGCCAAAACTTTGCCAGATGTCGGAACTTGTGAAGATGGTACGGAACCAGCTCGCATCCATCATGAAGTTCACTTTTTCCATGCCAAGACTCGCAATGAGGGTGTTCACGATACCGTCTGTTGGTGACAGGAAGTTAATAATCATACCGGCTACAACAACAGTGGAGATGAAGTGAGGAAGGTACGTAACCGTCTGGGCAAATCGCTTGAATGTCCGGTTCTTGATCTCCACGATACAGACAGCGAATAAAATCGGAATGGAGAAGCCAAACAGGAGTGGCAGGAAGGCGAGCAGAAATGTGTTACGCAGCAGTCGCCAGAAGTAAATGGAATTCACAAACTGTTCGAACCAGCGCAGTCCCACCCACTCCCCGCTGAGCATGCCCTGCCCCGGCAAAAAATTACGAAATGCCAACAGCACGCCAGGCATCGGAAGGTACATGAAGATGAGGTAATACAGAAAGATAGGCGAAAACATCAGTAGCAAATACTTATCCCGTCTGATCAGGCTGAACAGCGTGGACATGCGTTTTTTCAACGTGAAACACTCCCCTTCGCTACATAATTACAACGTTTGAATTTTTGAATAAAAAGGAACCGTCATTTCACTGACGTATTTGTTATTTATCTCATTCACATTTTGTAATAACCTATACTAATCTGCATAAAAACGAGATATTTGCTTGGAATAGTCCTCCTTACACCGTATTTCCGTCTTTTCAATACTTGCCATAACCATAATTACAACGTTGTAATTTTAATCTAAATGTATACGCTTACATAAACTTTTTTCCCATCTTAGCAAACTCTTCAATGTTTGGCAACAACAAAAATGAGTGGCATGCTGTAACGTACTAAAATACAGTCTCGCATATGCGAGACTGCCCGTTAAAATCTACACATGATTCCGATATTCCATCGGTGTCATCACATACACTCTCTGAAAGGCTCTGTAAAACTGACTGACGCTGGAAAATCCCAGTTCATAACTGATTGTGGTTACTGAATCCGTTGTATGGCGGAGCCTCTTGGACGCTTCTTCTACGCGCAAATTCAGCAGATATTGATACGGTGTTGTTCCCGTAAGAGCCTTGAAAGAACGCATAAAATGATACCGGCTCTGATGTGCGACCATCGCCATCGAATCAATATCCATTGGGCCTGTATAGGCACTGTGAATGTAATCCAGCACTCGTTGGAGATGAGGGTCAATGAATGTACCGGGATTTACAGTTCTTTTTCCATTTTCCCGCCCCGTCAACATACGTCTTAGATACATCTCAACCGCCATTTCTGTTTCCTGCACTTGCAGCATTTCGGGCACATCATCTAACAAAATGGAATTCCAGCCTCGAAACAGACTGCTGATCTCAGCAGGATCAAATGTCTGGGTAGGTCGAAACTCAGCTCGCCCCCTACTTAACTCCGCACCTTCGAAACTGCCTAATGGCGGTTTACGGAACTTGATCACAATGACAGCCGAATCCGACCCTATCTCAAAATAATGCTCAGTCTGGGGATGAGCAATAATCCCTATCCCTGCTTTTAGCGGGTATGCATGCCGTTCCTGTACCAGATGACATTGGCCTCTGACCGGCAACGTTAGCTGATACCAGTCGTTATGTACATGCGGCTCATTCGCAAACCCTCCGGTAGCTTTCCATAATTCCAACCCATTTAGCGTCATGTTTAATTCCATCATTTGCTCACCTGCTGACATTATAGCAAATCGTGCTCACTTTCCAAGCACTTTTCACAAAGACATGATCTGCTCCCATCTTTTATCATAGAAAAAAATAATTCGAGGTGATCTCCCATGGCTCAGGCCACTTTAAGCAAAATGCAAATCAACTCCTCCGCCAATTGGGCACTCGCCGGAGTCAGCTTCGCCCATCTGCTGAATGATGCGATGCAGACAGTGGTTCCGTCTGCATTCCCGCTATTCCAGCAGACCATGCAGCTCAGTTTCGCCCAGATGGGCTGGATTGCCTTCACCCTGAATATTACCGCATCCGTCCTTCAGCCACTGGTCGGTTATATGTCGGATCGCAAGCCCATGCCGATCCTGCTTCCCGGAGGTATGTTATTCTCCCTGATCGGTGTTCTCGGTTTAGCCTTGTCTTCCGAGTTATGGATGCTGCTTGTTTCGGCAGCATTGATTGGCATAGGCTCATCCATCCTGCACCCCGAATCCTCACGCGTGGCTCATATGGCAGCCGGCCGTGGACGAGGAATGGCGCAGTCAATCTTCCAGGTGGGAGGCAACACAGGACAGGCTATTGCTCCATTACTGGTCGCCTTCATCCTGCTGCCACATGGGCAGCGTAGTTTTCTATGGCTGATGGGCTTTGCCCTGATCGGCATCTTCATTCAGTCTTTGGTCAGTCGTTGGTACAGAGACAAGCTTGCCGAGACTCGCATTCCTCAGCAACGCCCTCTAAAATCAAGCGGCTCAGAGCCAGCAGCTCGGCCTGTGAGCAGGGGATTCATCGCTTTTACAATGGGAATTCTCATCCTGCTGCTGTTCTCCAAATTCGTATATATTGCAGGCATGACCGGGTACTACGCCTTCTATTACGCCGATGCATATGACTTGCCGCTCTCCCAGGCACAGATCTGTCTGTTTATTTTGCAATTTGCAGGTATGATCGGAACCTTGCTCGGCGGCCCACTCGCTGACCGCTACGGACGCAAACCGATGATCTGGTTCTCCATTGCAGGCACTGCACCGTTTTCCCTGTTGCTACCTTATGCAGGACCCGTCTTGTCCATGGTATTATGCGGAATGATTGGACTCATCCTGATGTCCGGCTTCAGCGTCATCATTGTTTATGCACAGGAATTGCTTCCTCGTCATATTGGAACGGTATCCGGATTGTTTTTTGGCCTGTCGTTCGGAATGGCTGGACTTGGCTCGGTTGTGTTAGGTTCCTTAATTGACGTGACTAGCATTTCGTTTGTTATCAAGTTATGTTCGTTTTTGCCACTGCTTGGTGTGTGTGCTGTATTTCTGCGCAAGGACCAACCAAGAACAGCATGATAACCGTTGAAACCTCACTGATTTTGTGACTACAATACACCTAAGACACTCGAGGATATCAGAAGGAAGGAATAACGCATGATTATTGATGTACAGCATGTCACTTGGAAAAGGGGACCCCTTACCCTGCTGAACGATGTAAGCTGGCAAGTTAATGACGGTGAACACTGGGCGTTGCTCGGCCTGAATGGCTCCGGCAAAACAACACTTCTGAACATGATCACCGGATATCTCTGGCCGACCGAAGGCAAGATATCCGTGTTAGGCCATGAATATGGGGATGTGGATCTGAGACAGCTTCGCAAATCCATTGGCTGGGTCAGTTCATCTCTGCAAGAGAAATTGCATGGCACAGACCGCACACAGTATGTTGTGATCAGCGGCAAACACGCCACCATTGGCCTGTATGACAAGTTGTCAGATGATGATCTGGATCAGGCACAGGAATTGATGCAAACGCTGGGCTGTCAGCACCTGTGGGATCGCGAATATCGTACCTGCTCTCAAGGCGAGAAACAGAAACTTCTCATTGCCCGAGCACTGATGGCCAATCCACGTGTACTCATTCTGGACGAGCCTTGCAATGGACTGGATCTGTTCTCAAGAGAGCGATTGCTGGATAGCATCCGTGAATTATCACAGCGTCCAGATACCCCTTCACTCGTCTATGTCACCCATCATACCGAAGAAATATTGCCTGTCTTTAGTCACAGCCTCCTGCTTCGCCGAGGTGAAATAGTCCATAGCGGATTAACTGGCGAGCTGATGAACACAGAAGTGCTTAGCGACTTCTTCGAGGCACCTGTGGAAGTTGATCGACATGGAGAACGTGTCTATGTCAGAGCTGCGGCGGATTCATAATCACGTGGTTATACACAGCAAACGCAGCATAGGTGCAGAAACATAACAGTAAAAGCCCAATATCTTATCCACATGTGGATAGATTTCGGGCTTTTCACTGCTATATCTAGTGTTATCCACCGTTTTCTGTGTAGAACTTTCTAATTTATGAGTATAACTTAGTTATGTCCTTCTATTTATCTATACTCTTTATCACTATCTACTTCCGGGCACTTAAAAACAGAAACAATGGAATACGTTGCCTGCGCAGATAGGTTTCCTCGTTTACAAAATAAGCACGTTGTGGTGCTGACTCACGTAAATGTTCTACATGGAACCCTGCCCGCTGCAATGCCATAAAGTACGATTCAATGGAACGATGCATCTTTTTCACAGAACCGCCCAGCCACTGCTGCTCACGATATCCTTCTACAAAATACTGATCAACCACCCAATCCGTTCGCGTCCCGGAAGGTTGCAGTGTGGACGTGATCACAGGATGTTCTACCGAAAATATGAATGTGCCATTTTCATTTAACGTGTTGTATATCTTGTGGAATAGGCTCTCCACATCCTCGATGTAGTGAACAGCCAGTCGGGATATAACCAGATCGTATGTACCTGCCGGATAGGTCCAGTCTTCCATGAATGCTTGCTCAATCCGGGCATTCATTCCTTTTACTGATTCGTTAGCTGCCTGAATCATATTCACCGAACCCTCAATCCCCGTATACGTTGCACCTTCGCGCTCCCCACTCAGCAATTCTACGGCGAACCTTGCATCTCCACAACCAAGGTCCAGTATGTTCTTGCCGGCAACATCACCAATCAACTCCAGCATCACCGGCTTCTCCAATGTATCATTGGCGTTCTCCTGCCACTTGCGACGTTCCATGTACTTCTCAAAGTTCGCCTCATCATCGTAAAAATCCGATCCTCTGTCCTTCATTCCGTGACCCTCCATTTCGGATAAGCATGATCCTATTTACAGCCTGTAAGAGTATACAGAATATGGATGTGCCTGGCTATAACAAAAAAAGGCTGTTGTCTGGAGTTATCCAGCAAACAGCCTTTCTGCCTTGCACTTCTACAATTTCGTCGCTTAGCCAAAACGTTCTGTTTTGTACCATTTGCTCTCGCGTTTCCGAATCTTGTCCATGATCAAGGAGTAGAAAGCCTTGATCGAGATCAGGATGAACAGCTGTGCATACGTGAAATAGGATATGCAGGCATAGATGAAATTACGAGTATTGCTCTGTCCAATATCTGCGGCAAGTGCCAGATTGATCTGTAACACGTAAATAAAGTACATAAGCGCCCAACCAATGACCAGAAACACATATGCATCGCCGGCAAACTGGAACGGTGAACTTACCTCTGGTTTAAATATGGCAATGACCCTGTAGACCAGATTCACAAGAAATATAATGTCCGACACAATGATTGCAAGCATGAACCAGAAATAACTGACGGCATAATAGATGACCAGCAACTTATTACGCCAACTGGAACGGTTAAACAGGTTATGGATATTATCCAGTACCACCTGGTAGTTCCCCTTGGCCCAGCGTTCGCGCTGCTTCATGTATACACTCAGCTGTTCCGGCTCTTGCTGATAAGCTTCCGCTTGCGGTGCAAGCGCCACAAACTGTCCGCGATTCAAAATCTCGAATGATAGCGCCGTATCTTCTGTAATGGCTGTCACATCCCAGCCACCAATCTCCCGGATCAAGTCGGTTTTGATAATGTAATTCGTGCCCGGGATGGAACCCAGCTGGAACAATTCCCACAGACCCGTGTGATACACACGTTGCGAAGTGATAATCTCCAGGTTGATGCATTTGGAGAGGAAATTCTGTCCTCTGTTGCGTGCTTTGTTTCTGCCAAAAACCACGCCATATTGTTCAGGGTTCTCAAGCGATTGTTGGGTCAAAAACATTAATGAATTCCGTTCAGGTGCGGCATCTGCATCGAAAATACAGATCCAGTCGCCCGTGGCAATTTCCAGTCCGTCATTTAATGCCCCGGACTTGCCACCTGTTCCTTTTCGCTCCATAACAGTCACATTGCGATGCATATAACTGGTCTGACTGAGGAACGATCTCAGCTTCTCTGCGGTATCATCTGTACAGTTATCCGCGATCACGATAACCTGAACTTTATCCTCCGGATAATTCAAACGCAGGATATGCTCTACCGTCGCAACAATGACCAGACCCTCGTTATGCGCAGGTACCATGACCGTGACTGTTGGATAATGATCCATATCTTCAGGGATCTGAATCCCTTTTTTGTCCTGTTTATTAATAAAACGAATCGCACCTGCCATAATAACAATCGACTCGAATACGGCAATCCAGATACTAAATATGGATAATATTAATATAAAATCAGCCACTTACTTTCCTCCGATCATACTTGCGAATAACTTTCGACCGAAAGCGAAGGGTTGCAATTGTTAACCAAATCGTGAATACCGCAAATAAAGAACTGACGGCGATACAAATCGGGATAAACCAGGACATATAGTCCACAGCGCCTCTCTCCTTCCCGTTATATATACTCACCGATGAGATCGGTCTCTGTGTTTCGTTCAAGGGCAGCAATAACCGCGTCAATGTCCTCGTACTTGCTGAATTGCTCCTTTTGGAATACCAGAGCACCAGAGCGTATCACCGTTTGCAGCTCATTTCCCTTTTTATCGATAATATGAAGATCCATGATGGCTTTTTTGATCCGCTGTGTAAGAAGTGGAAGGTATTCCACATTCACCATTGGACATATGATGACAAATCGCCCACGATCCACGAAAAATTTATAATCCTCATATCGAATCTGCTTCTGGATCGTACCCGAGATTTCAAGCAGGAATTGTGCATACCGGACAGAACCGAGAGATTCCATCACCAGTGGCAAAAATTCAATCTTGAACATGGCAATGCTGAATCCATACTTTTCGGAGTATCGACGCGCAAGGTTACTATGTTTGATTAACGTATCTGCCAGAGCTCCCTTATTACCAAGCGTGGTATCCAGATCGATTTCCGGGTTACGATCCTGCATATCCTGGAGACGTTCCACTACACGCGCACTGCGCAGCAGACTTGCCTTGATGAACGCAGCCACGGCCACGTTGGCAGGGATGAGCAACCACCAGGAGAACACAAGCACATTTGCATCAGCGTAAGTAACAAGCCACACAAAATAAGAAACCAGATATACAAACCCCGTCACGACGGATACACCAACAGGCAGAAAAAGACCAAAAACCAAGGCACCCAGCGACACGATACTAAAAATCAAATCCCCTGTAGTGTAGCTCTGATCCATGTACACTTTAAGATAAATCATCAGTTGCTGCATGAGGGCTAGTCCAATTAAAAGGGCATATCCCCACGCAATACGGCGGGTAGGTGCTTTATTCCTCATAGTTCCTTCTCTCCGTTGAATTTTTAGAACGCTTGTTCAACCTCACTTCTTTTATATCGCAACAATTTATGACATGTTTAGACAAAACTATGCTAACACATTGCAGAATTCATTAAATGACAAAATACTTACTTTTTAATATTTATCTGTAAATTAACTTCTCCCAACAAAGGAAAAAGATTATCAAACAGATGTGTGTTACCGTCAAATACATATCCACCTGGATAACGAGAGTCCTGACCACGCAACGTAGTCATATGGTTATACAACTGTTTGGCCCATTTTGGATCACCTGAACGAACAGCGAGTAAAATGGCGAGGCCATATACCGAGGAAGATTCATAAGATACCGCAGGTGTGCGTGATTCTCGCTTATACTGTCCGGGCAGCTGATGCCGGGTGTTGAACTCTTTTCTCAAAAAAGAAATGAGCTTGTCCGGTTTGCGGTTGGTCACCGTTAGATGATTCGCCACGATCAACTGGTCAATCAGATTCACCGTATCATCATACGTATATTTTTTACGGACTACATCGAAGGTCTTCGGATAGAACAATCCATCGTCAGGCATCTTCTTCAGCAAAGCTTCGTACTTGGCATAAGTTCCCGGTTCCACCATCTGATGTTTTTCCATCAATTGAAGAGACGGGAGATCAACATAGACCAGACTTAACGTATCTGTGGAGTGACCACTCGAAAAATCGTGAAAATCAACATAATATCCTTTATTCTGAACCGATTGCGAAAGTGTACGGGATATTTCCGAAGCTGTTTCCAGTTTGGCTTCTCTTCCTTGTTTCCACTGATCTGCTGCCTTTAATAAAGCACCAACAATTCGAAAATCATCGCCAAGCGCGTTGGTTGTCACTAGAGATTCACCTTTGGCATCCAGCTTCCAGGCAATATATTTTTGTGGCATGAGGAAATAGGTGGTCAGCAGTTCATAGCTTTCCTCGAATAACGCCTGATCATTCTTGGCTACAGCATATTGCATCCAAAGACCAAGTGATTCAGATAAAGCCTCTCTGCCTGCAACGATGTCCGCTCTCTCTGAGGTAGCATCTTGCAAATAGGTCGCAATTGTACCATTGGGATTAGTCATATGATCTTGAACAAAGGATACCGTAGGGGATGATTCATTCATCACGAACCGCTCCTTCACCAAAATAATTAACGCTGCCGTGATACTGACTGCCAATATGATCCACCACGTTAGCCTTTTTCGGTTTACCCGTTTCATGACTCCCTCCTGTACTGATGCTTCCCTGGCATAATGATTCTTCTCCTTTGGATAAGTTCGGCTAGAGTCTGGGATGCAGGGGTCAAGAATCGTTCCTCTGTTCATTCCGAAATATCCATGTAGGGTCGCCGTCCACCCTTTTTGACAAATTTCCAGTCCACCTCGATATTATGTCGCATTCGGCGGAGAAGCATGACCGCGGTCTCAATCTCTTCCTCCGTCAGACCATCCATAGTCACCTGATCCGAATGCACGCCTTCTTTACGAATAAATTCCCATGCTTCAAGCCCAGCTTCGGTGGGATACAACACCTTATTCTTCTTATTACCCATTGCTGGCTGTTTAATAATGAATCCATCGGATTCGAGTTTGCTAATAGCTCTGGCCGCCGTCGTGCGATCCACTTTGATCAGTTCAGCAAGCTGATTCGGAATAATGCCCGGATTCTCACAGATTCGATACAGATATAGATATTGTCCACGGGACAGGTTCAGATGCTGAAACTCGACATTACTGATTGAATCCAGACAGCGGGCAATCATACCAATTTCACGCAGCACTTCTTTTTTCTCAGTCAACACACTCACGCCCCTATAAAATTGTTGCATTCGCAACATAATTGATGGTATAACTACTGTTGAAAAGAACGAGATTCGTTCCACATTCCTGTTATGTACCAGTTTATCACGTCAGGATAACATTACGATCACCCAAAGGAGAAACATTCATGAATACAACGATTGTTGAAGTTACTAATCAGGAATTGCTCGATGCCTGCTTCGCCATTCGTACTGCTATTTTCGTCGAAGAACAAGGCGTATCCGCAGCGGATGAATTCGATGCTTATGATACATTAGACGCGGACGCACGCCACATTCTGCTCTACGTAGACGGTGTGCCTGCTGCTTCCTCCAGACTGCGCATTGTGGAACAGGTCGCCAAATTGGAACGGATTTGTGTCATACTTGATTACCGCAAACACGGCCTGGGCCGTGTGCTGATCGATAAGCTTGAGCAGATGGCTATTGCTGATGGTCTTGAGAAAGCCAAGCTGCACGCACAGGTACAAGCTTCCGGGTTCTACGAACGTCTCGGATACGCACCCGCGTCGGAAGTATTTATGGAAGACGGCATCCCCCATCTGCTGATGACCAAAAAACTGAAATAATGACATTCCAAAAAACGCCTCCGTTATCACTTCTCAGTGATATACAGAGGCGTTTTGCATTCAGACAACGCATTTGCGAATCCAACAACGATAAATGGCACGTAGAGGCACCCATTAGAGCAAACAAGTATGCTAACTTTACTTGCCAGCTCCGCATTGTGTTTTATCCCAGTACCAGACGACCTGGCTCGGATTCGGCAGCGTTGTTCTTCATTTGTTTACTACGCAACTGTCCGCAGGCAGCATCGATATCCGTACCATGTTCCATACGTACAGTGGAGTTGATGTTGTTCTTTTTGAGTGTATCATAGAAGCCCAGAATCGACTCTTCTGTACTCCGTTGATACTGACTGTGCTCATCCACCGGGTTGTATGGGATCAGATTCACACTGACCATACTTCTGCGACTGGACAACAGTTCAGCGAGCTCCGCGGCATGCTCACGTTGATCGTTAACATCACGTAGCAAGATGTACTCAAACATGATGCGTTTGTTGGTTTTAGCCAAATAATAATCCACCGCATCCATCAATTGCTCAATCGGGAAAGCCCGGTTGATCTTCATGATGTGTGTACGTAGTTCATTATTAGGTGCATGCAGAGAGATCGCCAGGTTAACCTGCAGACTGCTGTCTGCAAATTCCTTGATTTTGTCCGGAAGGCCGCTCGTGGATACAGTTATCCGTTTGGCGGCAAGTGCCAGTCCTTTGCGATCCTTGATGACTTCGATGAAATCACTCATGTGCTGGAAGTTGTCGAATGGTTCACCAATCCCCATCACAACTACGTTGGTTACCCGTTCGTTTTGACCCGCTGCATCCAGATGTCGCTGCACATGCATAATCTGTTCCACAATCTCTCCAGCGGTCAGGTCTCGGCTCTTCTTGATCAGACCGCTCGCACAGAAGCTACAGCCGATATTACAGCCCACTTGTGTGGTCACACAGACGGTAAGTCCGTATTTTTGCCGCATCAATACCGTCTCAATCAGGTTGCCGTCCTGCATCCGAAGCAGAAACTTCACGGTACCATCTGCCGATTCCTGCTTCACATGTTCGCTCAGCGAGTTCATGGTGAAATGCTCGGAGAGAACGTCCAGACATTCCTGACGGACATCGGTCATCGCAGGGAAATCGTGAACACGCTCTTGATATAACCATTCCCAGATCCGGGATGCACGGGATTTTTTCTGCCCATGCTCCGGCAGCCAGGAACGTAATTGCTCTAATGTTAATCCATATATGGATGATTTGTTCATTGTATAATCCTCTTTTCGCAAAAAAGCATATGGCTTATCGGTCCTACCCAAAAAACCTCTACTCCGTATTGTCCCAAAATTGACGAGGGAAAACAAGGGCTTTTGCATTTCTTCCAAGAGGTTTTATCCATGGTAAATCTGCACAACATACCATATTTCACCCTATCGGGTCTTCACCATTAGAAGTGAATGATGCCGGATGTATGCAATAGAACCAGCAGAACCAGGATCGGAGCTACGTAACGCAGCATGAACAGCCACACCCGGAACCATCCGGAACGCAGGCCGGAAGCTTCCGCAGCCGTTTTCCAGAAGTATCCGGCAAAAATCGTCACAAGCAGTCCACCGACAGGCAGCAGGATGTTGGATGCTACAAAGTCCATCCAGTCGAACACACTCTTCGATCCAATCGTCCATTCAGGCTGCAAGCCGAGCGACAATACCGAAGGAAGTCCCACGATAAAGACCGCTAGCGAGATAACCCATACCGCACGACTGCGGCTCCAGGACAAACGTTCCATGAAATATTTCACCGGAACTTCCAGCAAGGATACTGCTGACGTCAATGCCGCAATAGCCAGCAGGATGAAGAACAGTCCGCCAAACAAGAAGCCAAGTGGCATCGCCGAGAAGGCCGCCGGAAGTGCCACAAAGATCAGTGACGGTCCTTGGTCCGGTGCAATACCAAACGAGAATGTTGTTGGGAAGATGATCAGACCCGCAATGAATGCATAGATCAGGTCACCTGCACCAACGGCGACGGTTGCCGCACCGAGCGATTGATTTTTATCGACATACGAACCGTAGGTTACAAGAATACCCATCCCAAGTGACAGGGAGAAGAAGGCATGTCCAAGCGCCACCAGTGCAGATTCCGTTGTAAGCTGCGAGAAGTCCGGATTCAGGAAGAAGGAAACCCCAGCTCCTGCACCCGGCAATGTAACTGCACGAATCATCAGGATAATGAGCAGTACCAACATCGCTGGAATCAGAACTTTGTTGAATTTCTCGATTCCGTTGGATACCCCTTTGGCTACAATCCAGCCTGTAATTAGAACCGCGACCAGTTGCCATACAATCGGCATATAACCGCCTATGAAGGAATTGAATTGTCCCGCATAATCCGGATTGTTAAACAATGTTCCACTGAATGACGTAATTGCATATTGCAAGGTCCAGCCAGCAATAATGACATAAAAAGAAAGGATGATAAAAGGTGTCAGTACTTGCAGTAAACCGGCTGCGAGCCAACCTTTATGTCCACCGGCTTTGATAAAAGCAGTAGCTGCACTACCTCTGCCACTGCGACCAATCGCAAGTTCCGCCAGTAGCACCGGCAGACCAATCAGCAGCAAACAGACGATGAAGAGCAGGAAAAACGCAGCCCCTCCGTTCTCCCCCGTAATGTACGGGAATTTCCACATGTTGCCCAGACCAACCGAACTACCAATCGCTGCCAGGATAAATCCAGCTTGGGAGAAACGTTCTCCTTTGCCAGCATTGTCTTGATCTAGATTAGGCTTACTAAAATTCATCGTATCTACTCCATCACTTTAAAGTTTTCCCGTAATTATATACTACTCACCTTGTCAGGTCATTCGAAATTCGAAATTTGTCGAAATGTTATTTTTTTACATATAAACCACACGGAAATCTTCATCTCATAAGTTCCTTAAACACAGTATGTGATAAAGTCCGTTAGTCCAACCGTATGAAATTTCAACAGATCCGTATTCCCAACCGTTCAAAGCCCAATAGAATCAAAAAGAGGTGTCCCCTCAGCCATTTGGATGACTGCGGAGCACCTCTCTTTTTGAATTACACTTTAATTTGAAGTAACTCGTACTTGATAACGCCCATCGGAGCATTGACATGAATGACGCTGCCCACTTCTTTGCCCATTATCTCTTTGCCCAGCGGGCTCTCGTACGAAATTTTATTATTCGCAACATCGGCCTCGGCAGGGCCAACCACTTTATATTCAATCTTCTCGGCGAACTCAATGTCATTAAGCAACACCGTCGATCCAATGCTCACTTTGTTGGAGTCTATATTGTCTGAAGAAATGACTCTTGCTTTTGTCAGCATCTTCTCCAAGATCAAAATTCGGGTCTCCATAAAGGCCTGATCATCTTTGGCTGAATGATACTCACTATTTTCCTTCAGGTCACCGTAACTGATCGCGAGTTTCAGACGAGCTGCCAATTCCTTACGCTTCACCGTCTTCAAATCCTTCAGTTCGTCCTCCAGCTTTTCCAAGCCTTCCTGTGTCAAAATCACTTCATCATTAGCCATTTTTCCATCTCCTAATCCTGCTATCTATCTATATTCTAACCTATATCCACTCCAAAGGGTTAGCATACCCCGGAAAAAGAAATAGCTCATCCATATATTGTATTCCAATGAAATCAGAACCATGTCCATCTCTTGAGATGAATTTCAAGGCTTTGTTCAATAATTGTACCGTTACAATCTGCACAACTGATGATGTTGTTTTCATCCGTTCACTTTTACAATGAACTCAGGGCAGCAGAAGTTTATAAAAATTTGGGCTGCAGCCCACTATATGACGTGAGGTGATCTGAATGACTGAACTATTGAATACAGCTGAAATACAGGCCTATCTGAAATGGATCGGCATAGATGATATAAAGGAACCTACACTGGAATTCTTATTTGAACTCCAGCGAGCACATGTACAATATTTATCTTGGCAAACGGTCGATATTTTTGCAGGTCGTCCTGCGGAAATCAGTCTTCAAGATTCAATTCAGCTTATATTACAGGGACGTAGCGGCTACTGCTTTCATCTAAATGGTGCATTTAGTGTTCTTCTCCGCTCGCTGGGTTATACGGTTGATTGGCATCGCGGGGGAGTACAGCCTCATGGGGAACAACCCCGTGTGAACTCATTCCATCTCGGTCTATCTGTGCTTCTGCCAGATGCTGACCCGACAGTTGAACGCTGGATTGTAGATGTAGGTCTCGGCGGAATGCCCTTTGAACCTCTGCCACTTCGTTATGGAACCTATGGTTCAGCTCCGTTCACGTACCAATTGATGCCATCATCTGTTGTGGCTGGGGGATGGCGGCTTGAGTACGAGCCGAATGGGCCAAGTGAAGGTGTGGACTATGCTCCTGAAGCAATTACCAGCCTGGAAGAGTTCATTCCCAAACATGAATTCTACAGTCGGGCAGTCGAATCACCTTGGCATAACGTATTTTTGCTTCGTCAGCGGGATGAGAATCGCAGTCATGAACTACGTGGATGTATGCTCCGAACACATGATACCGAAGGAATCCAGAAAACGGAGATCCGGAATTATACCGAGTGGCGTGACGTATTAACTGAAATATTTCATGAACCCTTGGTGAATTACAGCGAACTGGAATGCCAAGACATGTGGGATGGAATACAGGCTGCGCATACAGAATGGAAACGAGTACAGGAAGCATGAAGAGGAAGATGCAGAACCTGAGGCCTTAACATGAAAAACGAGACAACCGGCTTGCTTGTTAGGGGCATCCGTATAGTGATGATTTGGGAGGAAGAGTTGAGGGGTACGTTCCATATAAAGGAAAGTTACTGATCCACGCCGAATACGTATTCAGGTGATTAATGATGATAACTATTCGTGTACTCCAAGTTCCAGAAGTATTGCCCGAGGCGAACTGGAACCAATTGCTGTCGCAAGTTTCTGCGGAGCGACGTGCTCAAGCTTCGCGTTTTGTGCATCAGGCTGACGCGTATCGTTCCGTGCTGGGAGAGATATTGACCCGTGTGACTTTGAGCAAGTTAACTGGACTGAGACCTGCTGAGCTTTCTTTTACCCGTAATTCCTACGGCAAACCTTCACTCAGTCACCATTCGGATGTACAATTCAACGTCTCCCATTCTGGTGATTGGATTGCTCTGATCTCCGGCAGTACAGATGAACTGGGCGTGGATGTAGAAAAAATAGCTCCAATTGACATGCAGATTGCAGAGCGTTTCTTCTCTCCTAAGGAGAGCCAGTTCTTGGCCGCCGAGCCTGACGATCGGCGGCTGGAGACCTTCTACCGTCTATGGACGCTGAAGGAAAGTTATATCAAGGCAGTCGGTATGGGCCTGTCCATACCACTGGACTCCTTCGCCATCCTTCCCAGTGAGCGGGAAGATTGGCATTGCAAACAGGCCGGGGCATATCTCTTTCTCAGTCAGCGACTGGATGATGGACATATGCTTGCGGCATGTTCGGCTGGGGGAGAGCTGCCGAGCAAGCCGGAAATCGTAACCTTGGAGGATCTGTATACAGAGTTAGTATAGAGTGGTGCCGGGCCTCAACGAGTTGGAATCAGTTGAGTTTTGTAAGAGGGCGCCATTAAGATAATCCTGCTAATGTTAATCAAAAAAAGCTAACGACGTGAGTATCACGCGTTAGCTTTTTTGGCTTTATAACTTTACATTCACACTACGTTTACGTCTCTTACGAATTGAATAGGACTAATCCCGGCTCCGCAATTTGCCAAGCAGACGGATAATCTCAATGTACAGCCATACCAGCGTTACCATCAATCCAAATGCACCGTACCACTCCATGTACTTGGGCGCACCACGTTCAGCACCACCCTCGATGAAGTCGAAATCAAGGACCAGATTGAGGGCAGCCACAATGACGATAACGACCGAAATACCGATGCCGATCAAGCTGTTATCATGCAGGTAAGGTATTGAAATTCCGAAGAAACCCAGTACAAAGCTCAGCAGATACATGATCATGATACCGCCAGTTGCAGCCACGACCCCAAGCTTGAAGTTCTCCGTAGCTTTGATCAATCTGGTTTTGTATGCCACCAGCAGAGCGATGAATACAGCCATGGTCAACAGAGCCGCCTGCAAGGTAATTCCGTTATACAGGGACTCATAGGTTGCAGAGAGTGCCCCAAGGAAAAGGCCTTCTGCCACGGCATAGATAGGTACTAGATACGGTGCCGCTACTGGTTTGAAGGAAATGACAAGCGCCAGAATGAAACCAACGATTAATCCACCATAAGCGAGCGGCATCACTTGTTGTCCGTTAAAGAACATCATCCATGTTGCAAACGCACTGCCCAGCAGGATCACAAGCGTAATAAACGCTTTATTCACCGTGCCGTTGATCGTCATGTAATTCTGATACCGATCTTCTCCATATCCTCTGTTTTCAAACGTGCTGTCTTTAAGTGTAGGGTTACCGCTACGACCGATCAACACAATCACCTCTTCATATGTATTTGATATATCTGTGATACTAAGTTTGGGCGTACTACGTTTCAAAATCTACAAGCTACTCCCTCGAAAAGATCGGGATGGCACCAGAAGGAATCGGATGCAATCCTTCGATTACATCCTTACCCACTGGCGCACCACTTAGGACATATGTCCCAGACATTGCATGTTCATGTGCTTTTTAAGCGTCTTATTTGTACAAAACTTTATCTACATTGTATTTCGCACGCATCGTGTTGATGATATACGTCTCGTAAATTTCACGATCTACCGGATCTTCAACCAGGCATACTTCAATCTTCGTTACTTCTTCGCGGTGATTCTTGATTGGTGATACGGTATCTTCAAAATGCTTTTTGATGCGGGGTCTTAATTTTCGTGCTTTCCCGACAAATAACAATTCTCCAGCGGCATTATAAAACATGAAAATCCCGCCTAGTTCCCGGGTAATCAGGTGAAAATCAGTAAATCCATAAATGTGGCTAAGCTGTGGATCAGCCTGCTTTGTGATGGTTACATCCGGTGTTGGCACGGTAATATTAATCAATAGGCTCACTTCCTCATTATCTATAGGTTTACATCCTATCACATATTATAAAGGGACACCATTTCAATCTATATGAAGTACAATTCACGCAATTTTCGCTATTACGACAAATATTTCAAAAAAAAGGTTAACTTCCCTGATTCAAAGTGGTACTATAGGGGTATGAGGAAGAAATTGGGCACTGAGACATACGTCTTTATATCTACCTCCGTCTATTGTACCCTATGATTGAATATCTTTTTCATGCTGAATTCTGTTACGTGATCACGACAAGAGTACAGTTAGCAAGAACCCTAGCTTATAGATTGTGGATTCATCATCTAATCGACCCTTGCAGCAAGCAAACCTAGAAAGACCTAGATTCATGATTCACTGTAGATTTTAAGTATCACCTAGAAAGCCTGCAATTATAGTCGTACTGAAGTTAATAGACACACGTAGAAGGTCAGATAGCTATCGATCCTAGAGAGACTAGTCATGCAATACAACTGTAGAAATTATAGCAGCAGTACTATAGAAAATGGATCAAGTTTCACCACCAGGCCCCGGCATACTGCCAGGGCTTTTTTGCGTTTGTGCGAACAACCAACCACACGCTCAGGGAAACAGAGGTATCGTGGTTCTTTCTGCGGGGTTTATAATATGGCAAGATACCAGTAGAGGGAGTGATGGGATGTATTCCGATCTGCAACTGACGGAGGACCGCCCTGTATATATACAAGTCAAAGATTATATGAAGCGATTGATGCTCAAAGGCGGCCTGCAAGCCAAACAAAAGCTGCCCTCCACCCGTGAACTCAGTACACTCATGAAGGTCAGTCGCAGTACGGTCCTGCTCGCTTATGCCGAGCTTGAAGATGAAGGTCTGATCTATGCAGTCAAAGGCAAGGGCAATTACGTCAGTGCCTCCATCGAGACACCTGAGGCAGCAGCGAACTGGGAACTGGACTGGACGACAGAGGTAAGCGAGTATGCAATTCAGGCAGAGCAGTACGATCTGATGAAGCATGGCTCCGGAGCAGAGCGCGGTGAGATATCGTTTACCAGCATAGCGCCGGATGAAAGGCTGTTTGATCTGCACAACGTAAAGCGGGCTTTTCTGGATCGCATGTCACTTGAAGGCGAAGTACTGCTGAATTACGGATATGCGCAAGGATACAGACCGCTGATGAATTATTTACTACGTTATATGGAGAACAAAGGTGTCGACCTCCGTGGCAAGGACATCCTGATCACCAACGGATTCACGGAAGGTTTCGATCTGGTGCTTGGAGCGTTGCGCAAAAAAAGCGGAAAAGCGCTCTGCGAGAATCCAACGCACCACACGGCGATCAAAAATCTAAAGTTGCACCAGTTCCACCTGACCGGTGTGAACATGGAGCCGGATGGCTTGGACTTGAAGCAACTGGAACATGAACTTGAGGCAAGTCCATATGATCTGGCGTATCTCGTGCCATCCTATCACAATCCAACCGGGATTGTGACGTCCCCTGCGAAACGGGTAGAGATCATCCGGTTGATGAACAAGTATCAGGTACCGATTATTGAAGACGGTTTTAACGAAGAATTGCGATATTCCGGTTCGCATGTCTCTCCCCTGATCGCCAGCATGGGCAAAGGCAATGGACTGGTGTATCTGGGCAGCTTCTCCAAAGTCCTGTTCCCAGGTCTGCGGGTGGGTTGGATTATTGCGGATGCGGCGCTGATTGATTATCTGGAGAGTATGAAACGGGCACGCAGCATCCATACCTCCACGCTGGACCAATCGTTATTGTATCAATATCTGAGCAACGGTAATTTCGAGAAATATTTGAAGCGAGCTCGCACCGAATATAAGCGAAAATATGAATTGGTTGTGCGCTGCCTGAAGCAGCATCTGCCAATGTGCCGGATTTCCGGTGCGGGTGGTCTGCATCTGTTCGTACAGTTCCCGTCTGAATACAGAACGCGTGAACTGCTGGCGGCCTGTAAAGTGAAAGGTGTGACGTTCACACCAGGGGATACTTTTTATCTGGAACCCGGTCAAGGTGTAAACACGATGCGTCTGGGTTTCTCCAGAGTCAGCGATGAGAATATACGTAAAGGCATTCGCATCATTGGCGAGACAGCAGCTCAAATGAGATAAGGAGGATTTCACATGAAAGTTGGCGTGATTATGGGCGGTACATCTTCAGAGCGGGATATTTCCCTGCTCACCGGACAGGAGATGATTGCAAACCTGAATAAAGACAAATACGAGGTTGTACCCATTGAGCTGAATACCAAGCGCGATCTAATCGACAAGTCAGCGGGGATCGATGTGGCACTGCTTGCCCTGCATGGCAAATACGGCGAAGACGGTACGGTCCAAGGCACATTGGAATCTCTGGGTATTCCCTACACAGGCTGTGGTGTGCTGGCAAGTAGTGTATGTATGGATAAAGACATGTCCAAACAACTCATGCAGCATGCAGGTGTACTTACTGGAGAATGGCTGCGAGTGAGCCATATGGAGGAACTGTCCTCTATTGCTGTTCAACAATTAACGTACCCCGTGGTGGTCAAACCCAATTCAGGCGGTTCCAGCATCGGTACCCAAGTGGTGAAGGAAGCTTCCGCCCTGCCAACTGCTGTAGAGGCTGCCCTCGCCTGGGATGATACGGTCATGATTGAACAGTATATCGAAGGTGAAGAAATTACCTGTGCCATTCTGGATGGTAAGATGCTGCCGGTGATCTCCATTCGTTCGAACGCGGAGTTTTTCGATTATTCTTCCAAATATGATGACCACGGGGCCGATGAGCAGGTTGTGCAATTGCCTTTGGACCTTCACAATCGCGTCGAAGCCGCGGCCTTGGCCTGTTATCAGGTGCTCAAATGCAGCGTCTACGCTCGCGTGGATATGATGATTCGGGAGGGCATGCCGTATGTGCTTGAAGTGAACACGCTGCCGGGTCTTACCCGTAACAGTCTGCTGCCCAAAAGTGCAGCTGCTGCAGGCATTTCTTTTGCAGAGCTGCTGGATACCATTATTGAACTTTCGTTGAAGGAAAGACCCAAGGAGGATACAACATTATGAGCCTGGATGTGACGATTAGACATAGCTCCACTACCGATCTGCAAGATATGGTCATTCTGATGGACCAACTTGGTTATCCCACCACGTACGCCGAGATGGAAGAGCGCTATACCCATATCTCTGCGGACGCAAACTTTACTACACTCGTTGCTGAAGCACGAGGCCGCGTAGTTGGACTGATCGGATTACAGACTTCTTATATGTATGAAAAAAACGGAAGACACTGCCGCATCTTGGCATTGGTTGTACACGACCAGTTCAGGGGCTCAGGCATCGGCCGTCAGCTCATTCTTGAAGCTGAGCAATGGGCAGCCACGCATAACGTGGATTCCTTGTCTCTGAACAGTGGCAATCGCCCAGAGCGTGAAGCTGCACATGAATTCTATCGTCAGATGGGCTTTACAGCCGGGAGTACCGGGTTTAGCAAAAAGCCGCAGATTCTACAGCACACTTAACCTGCGGGATACGGGATACGCCCCCCTGAATATCAAACCAAAAAAAGAACGCCCCAATCTGCACATTGGCGAAAAAGGGCGTTCTTCAGTATATATCTATGCCGTATTGATATGCTTTTTGATGATTATGGGATCAATATTTGGCTGACTGTGCACCATCGATTGGAATAATAGCTCCATTGATAAATGGTGCTTCGCCGGACAGCAGGAAGGCAACGAGACGCCTTTCAGGACTTCATAGCCTCATAGGCTGCAAGTAATTCCCTTACTTCTACTCCGTTGATCTTCATCCCGTTCACTTGACACTGTTCCAACTGTACTCCAGATAGATCGCAATCGATAAAACGACTTCCCCCAAGATCACAATGCGCCCACTGCATGGGTACACGGTCAGATCCAAGGTGTGTATCTTGGAATTGAACGCCATCCAAAGCACAAAATTCAATCTTGCTATCAGTTAGGCGTAAATCAGCTAGCAATATATTGGTCATATTTAAATTGGTAAATTTGCTTCCACTCAGGTTGCAGTCGGTAATCCGACTATTGGTCAGATTACTGGTGCTGTAACGGACTGAGTCCAGATTAGCTTGAACATATTCAACCACCGACTCACCCGAGTCCTTGGCTAATGTCTCATCACATATTGGATTAAAAGAATCAACGGACATGTTCTTCTCATATACAAACTCATCCTCAGATGCATAGATACAAACATATCCCATTTTTTCATAAAAATGATGATTATCCAGTTGCCGACCTGAGGTCTCCAGCTTCCAGGTTTCAATCTGCGGAAATTCAGCCTCAATAAGCCTCATAACTTGAGTTCCAACGCCACGGCCCTGGCATACCGGGTCAATATAGATCTTATCGATCCTGGCATGTTTTCGTCCAAGCACGTTAACACTCACTCCGCCAATAGCGCATCCATCTGATTCTACAACATAATAATCCCATTCACGGATCACGTAACGATGCATGCGAACTGACGAATAATCAGGCGGGCATAGATTGTTATCGATATCCTTCTCATTATCCGCCCAGACTTTTATGACATGATCAAAAGCACAAGTGCAAATCTCTGTAAGTACAACAGCATCTTCCTGCTGTGCTCGTCGTAAGCGAATTTCAGAATTTATCTGCTTCGGTTGCACTGGTTCGGTCTTTACTTTGAGCAGTTCAAAATAATCGTAGCACTCCTTGTCCATAAGCATTCTGCGAGAGATATAACGAAAACCCGCATGCTCCAGAACTTTGCGTGACGGCTGATTGAAGGGCTTCACAATGCCCACAATTCGATCCAGCAAGGTATGCTCAAATAAATATGCTGTTAGGGCATGCACCGCCTCTGAGATATATCCTTTATTCCGGTAATCCCGGGAGATGGCGTAGGCCACTTCACGGTCATCACGATCCAGCAGTTCATTTGGAAATACGCCACACCAACCAATGATACGCTGATCTTTATTGTGTACAACAGCAAGCAGGATGCGCACATCTTCCGGGTTGAACTGTTCGTAACTGCCAACGACAAATTGTAAGAATTCGCGCAACTGCTCCTCGGTCATCTTCCAATCTGGCAGGACATCTGTGATTTCAGGTTGTTGGGTTAATGCATACACGGCAGCCTGATCTTCAAGCGTAAATGGACGCAACGTAACGGAGTTTGAATGGATGAATAATTGACTTTTCATATACAACACCTCTGGGGATTTATTTAGGATGAAACGACAAAGAGGAGCACCTCCAATAGAGGCACTCCCCGATCCGTTTCATCATTTCAGAAACGCCGAAGCTCCTCGTAATGGGTCAAAAGGACACACGTATCCCGTTCATGGTCTAACGGAATTTTTACGGTGTTCTTTTCACGATCATTACGAGAAATCTGGCATACTCTGAAATCCCCTCTCATACTAAGGATTACTTATAACGTCTCCCTTAAGGACGGTCAATGTAAATCCAGCCTGTTTCTTGTTCCTTATCTACAGTAGCTCCAAGGGATTCAGCCATAAAGCGCAGCGGCACATACGTTTTGCCGTCCTTGCCTACATAGGCAGATTCCACCATAGTCACTTCTTTACCAGCAACGGTTGCCTTCTTGGAACCTACGGTCAGGACAATCTCATCACCAGTGATGTCGTCAATGACAACGATTTGATTCGAGCCTTTGGTCCATTTCACTTCAGCATCCAATTCTTCAGACACGTAGCGAAGTGGAACAAATGTTGTATTCTTAACAGTGATCGCCCCAGCGTATTCATCATCCGGGAAGAGCACTACACTTTTACTCGTGATCCCAGCTTCATCTTTCAACAATTGGTATGCGAGTGAATTGGAATCAAAATTGCGCAGCATCTGTCCAGGCGTAATATCATCCTTCATCAGATCCATAACGCCACCCGATACATCCACTTCATCAACTGCAACTGTGCCACCGATATTCCACTGTTCACTGTCTCCACTTACGGTTACAGAGTTCACCGGCAGATCCTCAGAAGCAGGCAGCGCTACTTTCAGTTCAAAGTTTTGCTTGCGAATATCCAGCTTGCTGTCGAGATAAAAGTCCAATTTCAGTTTGGTTTCTGTGCCAAAGACCGTTTTGAATTCAGGGGTCTCATTCAACAGGTTGTTCAGCTCCTGATCATAATTGACCAGCATACTGTCCAGTCCTACTTTGATGATGGCATACAGAGACGCAACGGCTTCATCTTTCGATTCAGGAACGATCGAATTCAGCGTTTCATCTCCCCCGCCTTCAACCTCATTCACAGCTTCAAGTACAGGGTAGAACACATCATACAGATCGCCAATCAGGTCTTTCAGTCCTTGCTCATCTTTCGAAATACTCGTCAGGAACGGTTTAACCATAGCAAGCATCTCTTCACCACTAACTTCCAGATGCAGCTTGGAAAGGCTAAGTGCTTCGCCATTCACGGATTCCTGTACTGGTGTTACGGAGATGTTCTTCGGATTGGACAGATGTTTCAGGACAAAAGAGAACAGTTTCGGGGAAATTTCCTCGAGTTGTTTCTCCAGAGCCTTCGTATCTACCATCGGAAGCGCCTGTGCATCCTGGAACGTATCCAGAGACATGTACAGCGGTTTCTGGGCTCCGTCCAGATCAATGACCAATTGGGACTCATTCATGGACAGGTGGAAAGGTAACTTCGTTCCCTCCATGCTCAGTGTACCTTTGATCGATGCTGTCTTCGCATCTTTCATTTTGGCTTGATCAATATCCAGGGAAATGGAATTGATTAATTCGATCATTTCAAGGTCTTTCTCTGTAGCAAATTCCTTAGCCGGTTCTATGTTTATATTCATGGATTGTCTGGATTCACCGGACTTGATACTCGCGCCATTGGCCATTGCTTTGCCAACGTCTACTCCACCCACAGCCTGACATCCTGTAAGAACAACCATTAAAAGTACTAGTGGCACTGCCATCCATTTGACTAACTTCCGATTCGTAATATGAACTCCTCCTTAGAAAAATATGGTTCATTTCCATTATGAAGGTATAGGTAATTCTTGTAAACGGATACGCAAAAAAATAAACCAAAAGGCCGGAACATGTCCGACCTCTGGTCTATCTATATTTCAGCATATCGTATGTTTCGATAAAACATCCTGCTTCATTGTGCAATGCTGGGAGTTATTCTTGCTCCTGATCTTCTGCGAGTTTCTCATCCGTTTCTTCATCTTCCGCAGTTACGGGAGTTTCGAATTGATCCGGCTCGTCCTCTTGAATCGCTTTGTTCTCTTCGTTCTGATCCTGTGTCATATCGCATTCCCTCTCTTCTACCGGATTGTCATGTCATCAAGGCCTGAGCCTTGTGTCTATCAATAACCCGAATAGGCGTAGTTCAAACCCGCCTTAATATCGGCATGACATTTTCCATCATAATTTTAGTGCTCATTTAGAAAACATAAAAGATGATCCCGTTCCCACTTGCAGCCGTGGCCTGAAACAAGGCCTGGACATCATCCACAGTCTGAACGATCTCCTGAAATGTCTCTTCCGCGTCCCAATCTTCCATGACAGGATAGACGCCTTCAGCGATCATTTGGTCCAGACTATACCGCTGCTTTAATTCTTCCGGTGTGAGCTGCTCCAATGCCATGTAGGCTTCCAGCACCTGCTCGTTACTAAGCAAAAACAGATCCATGTCTGAATAGTTTCCCACGTATTGCTCACCTGCGAGAGGCACCACAAAACCGAGAGGTGGTTCCCCCTGTACCAGGTTACCGTTCAGCGTGAACTGCAGCATCTGCCATGTTTTATCGATATCCAGATCCACTGCACAATCATGCACACTAACCTCGCCTGACTTGATGGATTCAACTAGCTCCTTTGTTACCACAAGATATCTGCCGGACATTCCCATACCGCTACCCCTCCTGTGTAATTCCTTCTATTGTTCCCCATTAACCGTGCTTGTTGGTTCAGAATCGGGGTAATCCCTATCAAGGAGGGTGTATACATGAAAAAATTTGATTACAGTCTCAATTATGATGAGTTGGATCTGCGAAAACATCCTGAGCTGTACACCGTAGGCCGGGGAGAGCAGGGTGTGCTGATGGTAGAGCCGTACAAAGGCGAGATTCTGCCACACTGGCGATTCAAAACACCCGAGATTGCGACGGAGTCATCGGAGAAAATCTATGAGCTATTTTTGGAGTATAAGAAAAAGGGTGATTTCGTCGGTATGGATATGGCTCGTAAATTTCTCCAGATGGGTTATACACGGGCCAGACGGTATACAAATCACAAAGGAGGACGCAAATACTCAAAAGAGGATGGCTCAATCTTACCCTATCAGAATGATAAGGTGAAGGCAGAAGCCGCGGCTATATTCAAAGCACAATGGGAGATTGCGAAGACCGATCCAGACTATGTGAAAATGAAGAAGGAGCATCGGGAAAAGTACGAGTCTGATGAAGCGTAGGATCAACGGTGAAAAGATTGACTTATGGAAACATTTGTCTCAGAATCGATCTTGTTACTGTACATTTTCAACCATTAAATTGGAGAAGAGAGGCGCATCCGATTATGACAGATTCGTTTATCCACTTAAACACAGGCCAGAATATCAGTATCAACGAATCCACCCAACTTCAGGTAACCATTCAATGTACATCATCTCCTTCTCCCTTGGATGTTAGCTGCTTTATGGTGAATGAAGAGGGAAAAGTCCCATCTGACGACTATTTTGTATTTTATAATCAGACGGCTGATCCCCATCGAAGTGTACTTCTTCAACAGGCAGAGGAACTGAAATCCTCTTTTGTACTGGATACGAATCAATTACGGCAGGCCTCTGTGGAAAAGTGTGTGTTCACGGCTACTCTGGATGCGGGAGGTACTTTCGCCGATGTTCAGGCATGTCAGGCGATTGTACAAGCTGGTTCCCAGCAGATCACCTATGAGATCACACAGGTCACTGCGGAAACAGCACTTATTCTCATTGAAATCTATAAGTATCGTGACGGGTTCAAAGTTCGTGCGATTGGACGAGGTTTCTTTGGTGGATTGCAGCCGCTGGCAGAGTCATTCGGTGTTGAAATTGAGAGTAACGACACCTCGGAAGCCGAACAAGTTCTTCTCACGGCACAAGCTGAAGTAGCAGCGGCCTCTCCAGAAGTCTTGGCACCTGCTGCTGCACCAAGCACGAATTCTCCGCCGCTTAACCTGACCAAGATCGATCTCCTCAAGCGTAAAGTAACCCTGTCTCTACAAAAGAAAAAGATCGAACCAATACAGGCACGTGTTGCCGTTGTATTTGATGCATCAGGCTCCATGTACCATCTGTATCGCAAAGGCATCGTGCAAGAAGCCTTCGAGCGTATCCTGGCAATTGCATCAGCGTTTGATGATAACGGTGAGTTGGACGTCTGGTTCTTCGCCAAAGACTTCTTGCGTGCACCTAGCGTCACCGCCAGGGATTTCGAGAATTATATTGAACGCACATATACGCTGGGAAGCAAAGGCGGTACCAATAACGAACCTCCTGTGATGCAGGATGTCATTTGCAAATATACGATCGAGGAACCCGATGTGAAAATTCCAACGTATATTATCTTTTTTAGCGATGGTGGAGTCAGTCAAAAAGGGAAAATCATGCGGCTTATTACCGAAAGCTCAACCAAAAACCTGTTCTGGCAATTTGTTGGCCTAGGCCAAGCCAATTACGGTATTCTCGAGAAACTTGATGACATGACTGGACGTTTCATCGATAATGCTGACTTTTTTGCTCTCGACGACATCTCCAAGATCAGCGATGAAGAATTGTACGATCGTCTCCTCACTGAATTTCCAGGTTGGATAAAGGAAGCTCGGGCCAAAGGCATTTTGGCCTAAATCTTCTACCCTATACCCTAATCAGGCTTGTAATTTTTCTGCTTTACCATCCTTCGAACGTGGACGGAGCATACTTCCTACGATTCGCAACATCAACTTGCGTGGCACGAGGCGGGTGAACTGCGCTGTCCAGTAATTACCAGCCCCCGGCACAGCATAAGGTTTGCCTGACTCGAGTGCACTCATGGCCACCGCCACGACATGCTCAGGGGTATCACGTTTACCCACCGAGGCTTCATCAGCACCCACTACATCAAAGAACGAAGTCTCGGTTGAACCTGGGCATAGTGCCAAAAACTGAACGCCACGCTTCCTGTTTTCTTCGTATAATGCCTCTGTAAAAGAAAGTACAAATGCCTTCGTTGCTCCATACACAGCCATATACGGATCAGGTTGAAAGGCAGCCGTCGAAGAGACATTAATGACAGCACCATTTTTCTTCTGTAACATGCCTGGCAAGAAAAGATGTGTCATGTTCGTCAAGGCGAGCACGTTCAACATAATCTCCTCCTGCTGCCGGGAACCATCCACCTTTTCAAAACATCCATGGGTAGCAAATCCCGCATTGTTGATCAGCATATCGATGTGTATTCTCCGATTCTGACATTCCTCATATATCCTCTGAGGTGCATCGACTTGAGACAAATCCGATACGATCACCTCAGCCCTTACTTGATATGTACGTTCTATGCGTTCTGCCAATTGATTCAGTTTGGACTCTGTTCTGGCCACCAGTACAATATTTTTACCCTTGGAAGCCATCTCGAGTGCAAAAATTTCCCCAATACCTGAAGAAGCACCTGTAATAAGTACCCATTGATGCTGTTCCTTTATCATCTCTCATCCATCCTCTGTATATGATTTGAACACTTGTTTTCATAAGGAAACACTGTTTCTGTATAGAATCATCGTAACCAAAACCCATGACGCTGTCAAATGCATTTGTTAAATTTGAATCTAGAACGGGGTGCTTACTTACTAAACTCGGATTAAATTGACGTTATCTGGCGTAAAACAGTAGAATGACCTTAAGAAAAGGAAACGTAGTTTCTGTTCAACAACAATACGGTTACGAGGATGAAATCAATGAAGGATCTTAATTCGGGTTCCACGGAATCTGCACATACGGTAACAACCTTTCAGGAAGCCAGACTGCAGCACTCGGATAATCTGCGGCAAAATATTGTGCATGCTGCTGCTGCTTTACTGCAAGAGCATGGACCAGAAGCCGTCACAGTACGCCGTGTAGCTGAACGCATGGAGTGCTCCACCAAAATCATATATAACCTCTTCGGCAAAAAAGAAGGGTTAGCCAAACATCTGTATTTAGAGGGATGCTCCCTCATGGCCCAGCGTTTTGAAGCTATGCCCCGGCAGGCATCGTTCGAACAATATTTCCGTGATCTGGCCCACGTCTATTGGGACTTCGGCATTTCTCAATCTAGCTTCTATCAGCTGATGTTTGGAGGATCTTTTTCCGAATTCAAACCAGATGGAGAGACCTTACAGGGAACAGCAACTGCACTGAAACAAGTGTCTGCCTTGGTTGAGGTAGCGATTGAACAGGGAATGCTTCAGGTGCAAGATCCCCTGCTTGCGGTTCGGATGATCTGGGCTCCCTTACACGGTGTTATTCATCTGTATTTGGGAGGCCATATTGAGAGCGAAGAAGCTGCCAAAACCCTCTATGATCATACGTTGTCGATGGTTATACACTCCCTTGTGAGTACATCTGCGAATGGGTAAGCATTAAACCTGTGCTGTTTTAGATACTTTTAGAAGATAAACAAAAAGGAGCAGCCCCATTGGCGTAATACGCCTAGGGCATGCTCCTTTGTTTTGTTGACTCATCTAGTTCCGTAACGGTTTCAGTCGATTAACGTGCCTCTTCGTTCTCAGCTTCCCAACGTGCAATTTCTTTACGCACGATAGGAGCGACTTCTTTACCAAGCAGTTCGATCGCTCTCATGACCTCGTTGTGCGGCATGGTGCCGAGGGGAGTGTGTAACATGAAGCGTGTAATCCCAACTTCTTTGCGTAGGTAAATAATTTTCTGAGCTACGGTATCCACATCACCTACATACAATGCACCTTCCAGGCTGCGCGCCGCATCAAATGTCGCACGGCTGTAGTGTCCCCATCCACGTTCACGACCCAGGATGTTCATGACCGCTTGCGCTGGCGGGAAGAATTTCTCCACGGCTTCGTCTGTTGTATCGGCAATGAAGCCGTGAGAGTGAGAAGCAACGGTCAGCTTGGAAGCATCATGTCCTGCATGTGCAGCTGCTTTCTTGTACAGCTCCACCAGTGGTGCGAATTGCACCGGACGACCACCAATAATGGCAAGCACCAGTGGCAAACCGAGCAGTCCTGCACGAACAACGGATTCCTGATTACCGCCACTGCCAATCCATACCGGAAGTTTTTCCTGTACTGGGCGCGGGTAGATGCCCAGATTGTTAAAGGAAGGGCGGTGTTTGCCTTCCCAGGTTACTTTTTCCGAATCACGCAGCTTGAGCAGTAGATCCAGTTTCTCGTCGAATAACTCATCGTAGTCGTTCAGATCATAGCCGAACAGTGGGAACGATTCGATAAATGATCCACGCCCTGCCATAATCTCTGCACGTCCGTTCGAAATGCCGTCCAGTGTCGCAAAATCTTGATATACCCGTACCGGATCATGCGATGACAGCACGGTTACCGCACTCGTCAAGCGAATATTCTTGGTCTGTGAAGCTGCCGCCGCCAGAATGACAGCTGGTGATGAAGCCGCATAGTCAGCACGATGATGCTCCCCCACGCCGTATACATCCAGACCCACCTGATCTGCCAAAACAATCTCTTCAACAACATCCCGAATACGCTGCGCATGACTGATAAGTTCTCCTGTTTTTACATCCGGATTTGTCTCCACAAATGTACTAATTCCGATTTCCATTGTCTGTTCCTCCCTGTTATGAAGCGATCCGTTGTTCATCTTACCTATTGTAAGTAGATCACCTTTTGTTATGTATCTTAATATTGAACTATTTTGATGAAAAACACAAGTACCCCCTGTTTCCAGAGGGCACATTTATGTTTATTTTCTATAGATTACAGCTTATCTATACTTAGTTCCATCAGGTTGGCATTAATTACAACACCGGTCTGTTTCATAAAATTAAATCCCAGAATTCCGTCAATCTCCAAACCATAATCCATATTTCCTATTTCAACTTGAAATTCATTAATCGTTGTTCCATCTGAAATTTTCATCGAGGACCTCTCATGCCAACATATCGTTCTCTTGCCACAACTTCTGGACGTGAAGTGTGAAAAAAGCAGTATTCCCGTCTGGGATCTTCCTGATGCAATTCACCATAACGTTTTAGTGCCTTTGTAGAATCATCAAATGAATCAATCACTGCCATCTCTTCAATATAACGCTGGCCTTCTCTAGAATGCGCCTTGGTTGCCTCAAAAACGACCCACTCATTAGGGAATCGCTCCTGAACTTCCTTCCATTGCATAGTGACACCTCCAGACCATTAGATAGAGATATTATATCATGTGGAAACAGTATTCCACGGGCTGAAATTCTAAAATACATAGATTTTTAGAGCATTGCCTGTAAGTCTATTATTTCTTCCTCCCGATGTACAGCAGATGTGACGAGATTCCCAATATGGAAGGGTCTTTGGCAGCTTCAATCATATATTGCATGAGTTCATCATACTCGCCACGCTCTTTCCAGTATTGCTGCTGCTCGTCCGTAAGCATCGCTCTAAGGCTAGATGAACCAATCAAATCAACGGTTTCAAATCCATCTTGCTCCATGAAGGGCATAACGTCCTGAATATTAAAATAGTATGCTCCCGTAAATCGTCCTTGATCCTGATGATCGAATATACCCTTTTCCACAAAAGAACGGATGGCTGCCATGTTATCATTCGGTTTCCAGTGCTGCGGGGATTGCAGCGAATTGATACTCATGCGCATTCGACTCTGCATGGCTACAAACACCACGCCACCTCGCTTGGTCACACGGTACAACTCCTGTACAGCAGCCGTGCGCTCTTCGTCTGTCTGCAGATGATATAACGGCCCCAGCATGAGGGACGCATCGTACGTCTCGTCAGCCATACCGGAGAGCGAAGTGGCATCGAGAACATGGAATCCATCGAATTGTTGTGTCAAACCAAACTCCTGAGCCTTTTGCCTCGCAGTATCCACAGAGGAAGGTGTCAGATCCGATAAAGTGACCCTGTACCCCAGCTTCGCAAGCTCCATGGCATACTTTCCTGGTCCTGCGCCATTATCCAGAATACAACCAGTAGCGGGGAGATGTTCCCTGATGTAATGCATGTTAATGATGAATTCAATTGGTTCCCGCTCCAGTCTGCCCCACTCATCAAACCCGGAATAATATTCAATAATGTGATCTCTCTTCATCGCTCTGACACCTGCCTTTTCTTATATGTAGACTACTCATCCATGTTCAAAAAAATTAAATTCCAACCAGTATATATCTGCTAAATATTTCCTGTCAAACAAAAAACGTTCAATTCCCATTGAATGCGGAACTGAACATTTCTCGATCTTATATCTTTTTCACAAACTCAGACTTCAGCTTCATCGCACCCAAGCTGTCAATCTTGCAATCAATATCATGATCCCCATCAATCAGGCGGATATTCTTTACCTTCGTGCCCTGTTTGACCACGAGCGAGCTACCTTTTACCTTCAGATCTTTAATGACGGTAACGGTATCGCCATCACTTAGCACATTTCCGTTGGCATCGCGGATTACTTTTGCATCCTCTGCGTTATCATTGTCTGCTTCCAAAGACCATTCATGCGCGCACTCCGGGCAAACCAGCAGGTTACCATCCTCGTACGTGTACTCTGAATTACATTTGGGGCAGTTAGGCAAATTAGACATATGTATTAAACTCTCCATTCTACGATTGGCATTCCCGCAAGTATACGGGATTTCGACGGTATATTCCATACGCTTGGTCACTGCATGGATGGATTTAAACCAAATTTAAGGTTCATGCATCCCTCACTTTAAGGGTAACTACTTATGATGTAACTAATAGATACGCACTACACATACATGAATTTTTCTGTCTCTATGAATGTTATTATATTTAATACCAAAGGAGTTCCTACTCATGTCCTCATATGTTTTCCCTGTGCAAATGGCTTTTTTGATCTTTGTTGTTGCGGCCATGTTCCTGCTGGTGCCGTGGTTGATCTATGGTTATCGTAAAGACGGTTTCTTCAGCTGGTCACGGTTTGGCATCAGCTTTTCGTTTATCTTTTATATTCTGGCCGCCTATTGCCTCGTCATTCTCCCGTTTCCGACTACGCGAGATACCTGTGCGCAGCAAGCCGCTGACACGATCTACTACAATCTGGTTCCATTCACCTTTGTCAAAGACATCATGAAGGAAACACCCATTGTATGGACCCAGCCTTCCAGCTATCTCAGCATGATTCAGGGCAGAGCCTTTCTGCAAGTTCTATTTAACGTCCTGCTTCTCATGCCGCTGGGTGTATATATCCGTTATTTTTTTCAAAAGAGATCATTCTGGAAGTACGCCCTGCTTGGTGGATTCGGGCTTTCCTTATTCTTCGAGATCACTCAAATCACCGGATTCTACGGGTATTATAATTGTCCTTACCGCCTCTTCGATGTAGATGATCTGTTATTGAATACTTCGGGAGCAGTCATTGGATTTTTCACAGGGCCCATCCTGCTTGCTTTATTCCCATCACGTGCAAGCATTCAGGCGAAGAGTGAACAGATCGTGGAGCAAAACCGAGTGTATACTATGCCTCAATTGCTCGCGTTAATTATTGATGGAATCATTGTTGTCTTCCTTTCGAATCTAATATCGATCTTCACAGCATCTGATGTGATCAGTGATGCGCTAAGTACATCCATTGCTATGGTCATTGTACTGTTCTTCATACCTTGGGTTCGAAATGGGGTAACTCCAGGCTCGGCCATCTTGCGATTCCGCTATGTGAATCGTCAGACCGGCACACCCACCAGTGAATCGTTATTCAAAAGATTTGCCGCACTCTATGTTCCATGGCTACTCGTTACGATCATTCGCTTGGTCAACGATTATGCTTTTTCAGGTCATCAGGATGTTATGCTTCAGCCTTATCAAATGTGGATCTCCTTGGGAACATTCGGCATCTATATGTTAGTCTACGCCGTACTCTTTGTTCATGTCTTGATCGTACTCTTCTCCCGTGGAAAACGTTCCTTCTACTTCGATGAGGTGTCCCGCACACGTGCCTCTCGTAAATAATGTTTGGAGTATAACGGCACAATGTACCTCTTCAGTGCTTACGTTCTGCTTATTATTCAGCCGGATTACAAAAAGAGGACGTTCATTATGAGATGAACGTCCTCTTTTGATCGGGCGCATAGCAGTTATTCAAAGTATCCATTCAAATAATCAGCCTGGATTATAACCCTAACAGCTCTCGCTTGGCTGCATCCGGATCATGTACAACCTCAATCTCATGGTTAAAGATTAGTGTCGCACGATCCTGCTCATATTCAGGCCAGTTCACACCTGGAACTTCAGGTTGGCCATTCTTGGCAAAGGAAATCCAGGCATCCTGTACCTTGAGGGCAAGTGCCGCCGTGGCTTCATCCGGCTCCGCATTCATGAATTTGAGGACATGCAGTGTATTAAACACAAAGAACATTTCGATGCTGTGAATCGCTCTTTTTAACAAGGGATGTTCCGGCATCACCCAATCAAATCGATACATCCACACCGGAGCATACTTCTGCTGTGCCGCAGCATATTGCAACGCTGACCGCCAGAAGAACATATCGGTCATGACTTGGGCTTGTCCATCTGCCGTTTTTGGATAACTATCCGCGATGGCTACCCGGTTCTCCAGATCTGGCGTCATAAAGTCTACGCCCTGAACCATATCGATTTCTTTTGAAAAAGGCACATGTGGCTGGATGAACAGTGCACCCTCGTGTAATGTCGTACCAATCAGCACCGGAATATCCTGCGCTGAGCCTTCACTCACTGCCTGAAGTGGCATCTGTGGTAGTGTATTCCCATCCAACACAGGTTGGAACAACAATGCCATGGCTGCACCACTCTGCTGTTTGACCGTTTCACCCGCTGCAATAATCTGCTCTACAGGAATTGTATTTAACTTCTGCAGGTTGTCCCGGTCCACCCCAAGAATCTTTAACATCCCTTCCCGCAACGCTGATGCTTGCTCTGCCGGCATGAACTGGGATGCACCGCTCTCCATAATGGCACGTTGGAACAGTCCTTTGGCCGCTGGCATCGCCATCAGTGCTGCAATACTCATGCTACCTGCTGATTCGCCGAACACCGTAACTTGATCCGGGTTACCACCAAAAGCAGAGATATTATCCTTCACCCACTGTAATGCCGCAACCTGATCCAGCAGACCTGCATTGGATACATATGAATCACCTAATGGAGCCATATGCAGGAAACCCAAAGGTCCTAATCGGTAGTTGATCGTCACAACGATGACGTCCCCCCGAACCGCTAACTGTGTACCATCATACATCGGCTGGCTACCTGAACCTGTTACAAAGGATCCACCGTGAATCCATACCATGACCGGCAGTGGTGTTGCTCTTTTTCCCTTAGGTGCCCAGATGTTCAGATATAGACTATCTTCTGACTCATTCGGAATTTCTGTCTGGCCTTCTGGTTGATGATTTCGTGGTTGTATATTCTCAGGTCCAAATTGATTGGCCTGTCTGATTCCATCCCATGACTCAGGCTGTACCGGAGCCTTGAAACGCAGCTCACCTACTGGAGGTTTCGCATAAGGAATGCCTTTCCATACGCTTGCATCGTGCAAAAGTTCGCCTTGAACGGTACCATATGTCGTTTGAACCTGAAGTTCTCTCATGCCGCTTCTACTTCCTCTCCGTAAATAGGTTAAATTAACGAGTACGTGCATATCATGTGTACTTATTTGAGTATAGTTTGTAGTCATACCCATTTACAACTTTACCCAACTCTAGCCTCCCCTGCTACGTTTCACGTGGAACTTTATATAATTATTTATGGAGTTCAATCTGCCCCTAGATATTGAATCTTTTTGCCCAAAAAATTACTAATTAGTAGGTAATTTGACTTAAAGAAAATCTTACCATATAGTTATAATTTATTAACTAATGATTAAGGATGAGCAATATGAATTTAATTAAAAATCCCCCACTGGTAATTCCACAAAATTGGAGTTCAAAGTCTTCTTTCTCTCGAAAACAATGGCTAGATTGGCAAGCAGACTATAAAGCAAATTTAGCTACTGAACTGAAAATGCAAATTTCTCATAGTGAATTGAAAGAGAAACTATACCTAAATAGAGAAATATTAGATCTTTTTAAATTTAAAATAGGTTTGTTACAGGGACAACTTTTTTATTCACATCTTTTTTTTCTGGCCGATTCAGAAGGAATTATATTAGATATTATCGGAGAAGAATCTCTCCATAATGGTCTTAGACCATTAGTTGTTAAGTTAGGAAGCTCAATGGCAATGGAATCAGGAGGGGTTAATGCAATTTCTATTGCTTTAGAAACTGAAGGAAATATATTCCTTAAAGGTGACGAACATCAATTGGTTCCCTTCAAAGAATGGCTATGTCTCTGCTGTCCAATTAAAGTTCAAGGGAAAACTATAGCCTTTCTGAACTTTTCTCGTTCAACGCCATTTGTTTACGATAGTATATTTGCTCTAGTTGCCTCCATTGTCTCTTATATTGAATTCGAACTAGAAAAGAATTTAAATGATCAGAATCGAATACAAGCATTATTTAGTACATACCGTTTTACCACAAGAGAATGTGAGGTTGCTGCTCTTTGGTTACAGAATAAGGGGGCATTATATATAAGTGAGAAACTGGGGATCACTGAGGGAACAGTTAGAAATTTTGTGAAGAAAATCTATATGAAATGTAGCGTTAATGATCGTGGAGGCTTTATACAAAAGTTCTATCACGCTTAAGTAGTTATTTGAAAAGGCTTTTTTAAAGCAGAAAATCTCGAAATATATTTGGAATGAATGAAATTCATAATTCAAAACCTGCTTCAGGATATCCGTTAAGCAGGTTTCTTTTTTATCCCTTCTTTGGGAAACAGCAACTCCCTATTACGGGAGAGCACTTTACAATTCTCTAGTTTTAATAAGGAGTACTCTGTTCCTAGCTAAACAATAAACTTGGTACACAAGGATCCTGACTTACGATCTACTGATTATTTTCTGGATTTTCTGAGCTTTAGAAACTCTACAAGAATAAATGAAATTATAACCAAGAATGCAATCAAAGAAAAAACAGCCAACTTTTTTTCTTTCAAAGAAACATATACAAGATTAATAAGTGGAATTATAAATAAAAAAACTCCGTAATAACTTCTTTTTTTCATTTTTTTCTCCTCAATACTTTGTTCTTGTGAACTCATAATAGTACAACTAATGCATTCCAAATCATATGAAGCATTATACCTGGAATCAATGATTTAGTTTTAAGAAATATATAATTGAATACGAACCCATAGATTGTAGTCAGCACAAATAAGTCACTGTGCAAAAAACCAAAAATTAAAGAAGAAATAATTATTGACCAGGCGGATCCATACTTATTATATATGGTTGTGAACAGTAAACCTCTGAATAGTAACTCCTCGTAAAAAGGGATGACTGCTATTATTGCCAAAGCCATAATTATATTTTGCAAATTTATAGCTTGACTTAGCTGATCTAAGTTTAAATTTTCTCTTTGACTGTCATCCGATCCAATGCCAAATCCTAGGAGAAAGAGTGAGGATATCGAAAACAACACTAGCCCCGCAACAACATAGATTACCGTGTGTTTTGTATTAACTTTCAAATTCAACATTCCAGATATAAAATATCTAAATCTTTTATTTAATGAAAGAAAAGTTACATATGCTATCACTTGAAAAATTATAAATACAAATGAATCATTTACATTTGTAATATCCCAAGCTTTCAGTACTGTCAATGAGATAATGGAAAGAACTGCTGGTATTGATAGTATCAATCCTATTTTAATAGCGATTTCTTTCAAATTATAACCTTTGCCTGAATACATTACTCTAGTCCACCTTTTATAGTAATAGCCTGACTACATACATTATATGTAATCAGGCTACTTTATTAATAATTATCTTTTATTCCATCCATCAGCAATGCCGCTTGTTAATCCTTTTGAGAAATCCCAAATTGGCTCTATAACTGCTACACCTCTTAAAAAAGTGTTTTTACTTGCTTTCTCTGCCGTATCAAGTAAATCCGAAAGCCAACCGCCACCATCTGTTTGTAACATCTCTTCAGCACTAAGTTCCATAAATTGTGTATTCATTTATCTTTACCTCCTATCTATTCTTAAATTATCTTCTACCGCCAGTTGCGTAATTGATATAGTTCCACGGGTTAACGAATTCTTTAACTGCTGAACCTATACCTTTAACTCCCTCTACAGCACCTTGAGCAACGTATCCAATACCATACCCTACAGACTTACCTAGATCTTCCATAATCCCTCCTCCATTAATATCCTCCAAATCAGACAGAGACATTTGAGTAAAATCATTATTCATGTGTAATAAGCTCCTTTTAAAAATTAATTGTTAAATTAATACTAAAATTACATTCCGTCAATGATGACTCTTAAATAATCACCAAAACCCCTTGTTAAGTGATATCTTTTATTAGTTATCAAACTCAATCCAGTATTAATTCACATATAAATTATATAATTAGTAAATTTATATTCTATATCTACTATTGGATATGTACTCTCCCTATAATTTAGAATATTCTATATATTCACTTTAATACTCTGAGCCAAACATAAGTTATATTTCAAAAATAATATAAATAAAGAATGTAGTTGATTCCGATTAAATATGTCCATTATAGACGAGAATTTGCGGACTTCTTTAGAACTAATAGAACTTTTAATTTACTAAGAAATATTAAATTCATGATTAACTATTCTTGGAGGTCAGCATGTCGTTATTTAAAAGATACACTATCCAAAAACAGTATGACCAAAAAGACTGTGGTGCAGCATGCTTAGCAACGATTTCTCGCCATCATGGTCTGAAAACTCCTCTCACTCGTATACGTGAGGTTGCAGGTACTGATAAACAGGGAACCAATGCATTAGGTATCATAAAGGCAGCAGAACAAATGGGCTTCTCCGCAAAAGGAGTCAAAGGAAACCCAGAAGCTTTCTTCAGTGACTTCCCACTCCCTTGTATCGCTCATGTAGTTATCGATCAGAAGCTTCTCCATTATGTAGTTATACATAAAATCACAAAGAAAAAAGTAATTATAGCTGACCCCGCAAAAGGGATTGTAAAGTATAGTCCTGAAGAGTTTTTTAAAATTTGGACTGGCATCCTTATTTTTATGGTTCCAACCGCGCAATTTCAGAAGAAAGATGAAACACAAGGTGCTTTATCACGATTCTTCACTCTATTACTCCCACAGAAACGCATGTTGCTGGGGATCTTTTTTGCGTCATTGTTATATACGGCCCTAGGAATACTGGGGGCATTTTACTTCAAGTTCTTACTTGATTCCATTGTCCCTTATAGGTTAGAGCAGACCTTGCAATGGATTTCAATTGGTATCATTGTTCTAACATTATTGCAGACATTATTAAATGCTTTTAGAAGTCACTTACTATTGTATTTAAGCCAGAAGCTCGATATCTCTTTAATTCTTGGATATTACTACCATGTTTTGAGATTGCCTCTCTCCTTTTTCGAGACCCGTAAAACAGGCGAGATCATCTCACGACTTCTGGACGCTTCCAAGGTTAGAGACGCAATATCAAGTGCTGCTCTAACCATTATGATTGATTCTCTGATGGTTATAGCAGGTGGGATCATATTATATACTCAGAACTCCTTCCTCTTTGGTATAACGGCAATTATGATACCACTATACGCGACAATTGTTTGGGGATTTCATCGCACATTTGAGAGACAAAATCGGGAACAGATGGAACAGAACGCAATGCTTACTTCATATATTGTAGAATCAGTCAATGGCATTGAGACCCTTAAAGCTTATCAGGCTGAAAGAGAAGCCAATTTGGAAACTGAAAAGAAATTCATAAAATTACTACGTACTCTTTTCAGGTTTGGGTACTCCAACAATCTTCAGGCTACTTTAAAAGGAACTCTTCAAGGCGTCGGCGGGATTGTTATCCTTTGGATTGGAGCTAACGAAGTCTTAAAGGGACAATTAACGATGGGACAACTGATTACGTTCAATGCTTTGCTTGCATACTTTATAAACCCTATTTTAAACCTGATCAACCTACAATCTTCACTACAAACGGCTGTTGTTGCAGCAGATCGGTTAACTGAAATTATGGATTTGGAACCTGAAAAAAAAGAGTCAGATGAAAGCAATATTAAACCATCATCACTGAAGGGATCCATTGACTTCCAAGACGTACATTTCCGTTATGGAACAAGACAATCCATCCTGAATGGTGTATCTCTACATGTTGACAGAGGAGAAAAGGTTGCACTAGTAGGAGAGAGCGGTTCTGGTAAGACAACCCTAGTTAAACTATTACTTCGCTTTTATGAGGCGGAAAAGGGAGAACTGTTGATTTCTGAAAATAATATAAAAGACATATCTGTCGATTCGCTTCGACAGAAAATAAGTTATATCCCACAACAAACGTTTTTCTTCAGCGGTACGATTAGAGATAACCTTTCTATGGGAGCTACATCGGAGATTGAAATGGATGAAATTATTGAGGCAACTAAGCAAGCAAGTGCTCATGATTTTATTAATCAATTGCCCATGCGTTATCAGACAAATCTTGAGGAGAACGCATCCAATTTGTCAGGAGGACAGCGTCAGCGACTGGCTTTGGCGCGTGCGTTACTTACCAAGCCTGACATTCTAATTTTGGATGAAGCAACTAGTAATCTGGATACCACCACGGAAAAAGCCGTATCAGATACGATACATAGCCTAGATGATATGACGATGATCATTATTGCTCACCGCTTGAGTACGGTTATGCGTTGTGATCGTATCTTTGTAATGGACAAAGGTACAGTAGTAGAAGCTGGAACACATGATCAATTGTTACAACAGCGAGGGAGATATTATGAGCTTTGGAAAGATCAGTTACCCGGAATAGATACAGAAACTAGACAAAAAGAGAGTAGTACTCTGCCTAAGTTGGAACACACGGGGGCGATGGTATGAGTCTTAAACTTCTGAATCCTGAAGAGTTGATAGATAGCAGAGAAATGCTAGAAAAGAAATCACCTGCATTTATTAGCTGGTTTCTTATATTACTTACGTTAATATTAGTCATTGCTTTTATCTGGAGCTGGAAAGCTCAGATTGATGTAGTTGTTAAAGCTCCCGGAGTAGTGAAACCTAACGAGAAGATATCCAAAATTGTTAATAAGGCTACAGGAAGTGTTTCAAAAATATATGTACAACAGGGACAACGAGTTCAGGCCGGTGATAAGCTATTTTCTATTCAGACAGGTACTCTTATAAGCGACAAAACTCGTTTGCAAAATGATTACAAAGAAGCAGAACAGAGATTGGTTGGACTTGAACAACTCTCTACAGCACTTTCGTCAGGTAATGAGAATATAAAGTCCAACAAAACAGCAGGTGCTCTATTAAGCCATGATAATCCAGTACAGAACAAGCTAGAATTGGATATTTCCAAGGTGACTGCTGAACAGGTTGAGACAGATAAAAGCATTGCAAGTAAACGCCTCCTGCTCAAAAGTCTTAACTATGGGAGAAATTATCTACCCACTGGTTCCGTTGAATATGAACGATATGAAAACTATAGCCTAAAGGTATCTCAGAATTCATTGACTGAAACGCAAATTCAGGAAGATTATAAACGAGCTATCTTTGACGGTGACGAAATGACCGCTACTGCTGCCAAAGAAAAACTGAAAACGATTAAGCTACAGATGGAAACTAATCAAAGTGAATTGCGATACACGATACAGACAGAACTAGCAGATGCACTGGTGCAAAAACAAACGCTAAAAAAACAAGAATCTGACTTATACGTTCAGTTGCAAGGAAGCATTGATGAGTTAAGAACACAGACAAAGGAACTCCATAGCCAAATTAATACAATTCGTTCCAATCTGGATAATTATACGGCCACAGCACCTACCTCAGGAGTTATCAATACCATAAATGAAGTAGGTGAAGGACAGCTTATCCAGGAAGGATTGCAAGTCATGGATGTCGTTCCCGTAAATAATACGATCTATTCCATTCAAATTTCTATGAATCACCAAGATATTGGAAGAATACATGAAGGAGATCCTGTGCGTTTTCATTTTGCCGCCTTCCCCCTAGAAGAGTACGGTTCTGTACTTGGCAAAATATCGTCTATTAGTAGCGATGCTTTAGTAAATTCTCAAGATGGATCTACTTATTACGTAGTGGAAGCCACGCTCGAATCAATACAACTAAAAGATGCCCTTGGTCAACAGGAGCAGATCAAATCAGGTATGCAAACGGAAGCTCACATTATAACGGAGCAAAAATCAGCACTGCAATGGCTCTTAGAAAAAATGGATTTTTGGACTAAATAACTTAATAAAAGAGTCGCCCTTCTGAGCGACTCATCGGGACTATCGAGAATATCTCGATAGTCTTATTTACTTATTCAACTAATATGTGTATTTAACTACCCTTTTACAGGATAACTTACCGTAAACTCAGCACCCTCAATCCATTCGCTCGCAACAAAGTTCCGCCCCTTTACAACCACTCGATCCTTATAAACCTCCACATGAAGACCTTCGCTGCCCTCCAGATGTTCATCCTGATCCGTCCATAGATAACCTACAGACGACGCATTGAACATGGTTGGCATGTGGCCTGCACCATCGTACATCGTATGCTGTGCTTCCAGTTGCCAATGGGTATGACCGGAGAAGAGAATCACTTGCGGGTAATTGGCCAGAAGGGCCTTGAGTTCCGCATCCTGATTCACACCATACCAGCCTTGTTCCTTCATCGATCCTGCTACCGTATCCATAAGCGGCTGGTGTAAGAAAAGGAAGATGGGATGATCTAGTGTTGCATGCTCAGACAATTTCGCATCCAGCCACTCCAATTGTTCAGCCGACATATCACAATCCTTCGGGTGAGGTTGCTCGGTGCCTAGGAAAATATAATGATACCCATCAATCCAATGATCGTGGTAAGAGCCCCTCATGCCTGTTGTCCCTTCAAAATCACTTAATCGACGCTGCCATAACCCTGCGACTGTAATGGGGTCTACTCCTGAAGAGATATGTCCCCCGTCTTGGCCCTCCTGCTCAGAAGTTACAGCAGACAACGTATATGTGCCGCCGGATAGTTGCTCAATCAGTGCAGCTGATTCAGCAGCCGTTTGTTTTATGACCAGCTCCATATCTGCTTCCTGCTCCAACAACTCGGCTACTTCGTTCTCTTTCATCTCTAGTAAAACGATCGGCGGATCTTGCCATACCACGGCCCCAATATCATGATTACCTACCGTGTACCGGATGTCCGGCAAACTCTCCGCATGTTGCTTCCATATGCGCTGCAACTCACGATATTCACTCGGCAGACCTCGATCCGTCACATCGCCCACATGCATAATCCCGCTGCTCCCCTGGCTGAATGTAGCTATGTCGGCTAATGCTTGGTCCAGATGCCGGTTATGAATATGGTCTGCCTCATCTCGCACATGTGTGTCCGTAATGACCTGGAAGGTAACAATAGGTTGCTCAGGTGTATGTTCATTTCTCATCAGGAATCACTCCATTTCAGTCCAATAATACCAATCAGAATAAAACCGATCCAGACCATCGACGTGAGCCGCAGACGTTCACCAAAATAGTAATGCCCCACGACACCAATGAGCGTAATGCCCACGCCAGACCAGATCGCATAGGCTACAGCCAACGGCATATACTTCACTGCAAAGTTGAGAAAGGTAAAGCTTGCTCCATAACAGACAAACATCAACACCGAAGGCCATAACCGCGAGAATCCATCCGATACTTTCAGCAAAATGGTAGCGCTCAGCTCCAGCCCGATGGCCAGTGCCAACAGTACCCAGCCCAAGTAGGCGTGACTGTTTGTCATCGATTCAGCCCACCATTCAGCAATTCATGGAAGGATTGAATCGTTCTATCCGCCAAGCGGATTTTTCCCGGTTCTCCAATGCCCATCCTGTACCCCGCACCAGCGGTTCGTGCCATCTCCATGTCTCCGTCCGTATCTCCAATGACCACGGTTTGCTGCACTGATACACCCAACCGTTCACAGGCAAGCAGTAGCATATCGGGAAAAGGTTTGCCCCGCTCCACCAGATCTGTACCAATCACCACGTCAAAAAAGGAATCCAGTCCCATCCACTGTAAATGTTTAATTGCACTGGGTGTATCATCTGCCGTCACGACACCCATAGCGACACCTTCGCTACGGCACTGTTCAAGGAATTCTTGAACTCCCGGTAACGGACGTGCCGGACGATGCTGCTCCATCTCTTCCTCCGCTCGCGCCAAACACTCCCGGACCATAATCTTGGATTCCGCCCAGCTGAGACCCGCACGATATCCATGCCACGTCAGCACGGCATACACTTCATCCATCGTGCCCATCGCAAGCGGGCCCCGCACATCATACCCATTCATTCGGCCTTGATCATCGTGGAATGTACCCCAGATCTGTGGGAATTCATCTGTGTCGATACGGAGTCCTCTGGTCGCTAACTGTTCTCTGAAATCGTTCAACACACAATCGGTCCAGAATCCCCACATGCCCGTAAAATCAAGCAATGTCCCGTCCTTGTCAAACAAAACGGCTTCAACCGGATTTGGTAATCCGTCCACATACATCTCATCTTGCATTGGTTAAACTCCTTGTCTGCGATCTTGTATGAACGGAAAGGACGGTACAGCATGTACCGCCCTTATCGCGTGAGTCAATTGCCTGTATACGTTTCTTATTTCGTTACCCGATCCAGTTCCTTCTGTGCTTTCTCTTTCGCTTCCTTCAGCGCTTGTTCCGCTGGCATATTATTGATCTGCACCTGATCAGCTGCATCTTTCAACGCATCATTGATCTTGCCACCCGTTGGATCCTGGAAGGGAGCCGAAGCGTGAGCTGCCTGTTGCAGTGGTACGGTGATCTGTGGATTTTCCTCACTGAATTTCATAAACTCTGGATCTTGTTGGGCCGATTGACGTACTGCGATATATCCGGTGTTCATGGACCATGAAGCTGTGTTCGAAGTTTCAGAGAAATACGTAAGCCATTTATAAGCTGCCTGTTGTTGCTCTGGACTCGCTGCTGACGGAATACCTGCCGAAATGGCACTTGCTACCGGTTTTCCTTCACCAATACCTTCCCAGCCTGGTTGTTGCATCGCAGCGACTACGCTAAAGTCCAAGTCGCCTTGGTCACCACTAGATCCGGTATAACCTGCTGCTTTATTTTTCATCACATCATCAATCGTTTTGTACCAGTACTCCCAGCCCTGACCTCCATAATGAATGCCCATAATCTTGTCTTCGTTAATCCATTTACGGAACAAGTCCCATGTCTCGATCCATTCCGGAGAGTCGATCATAACGGTTTTGCCATCGTCGCTAAGAATCTGTCCGCCCTTACCCAGCACGGCATCAATCATATTGTCTCTACCCCACATCGGTTCCCAACCATAGAAGGTGGTCTTGCCATTTTCTTGTTTGCTCATCTTCGCAGCCGCCTCAGCCAGCTTCTCCCATGTCGTCAGAGTTGCTGGGTCGATTCCGTTCTCCTTGAACGTATCCATACGGTAGTACATGATCTGAGTTGTACCGTACATTGGCAAAAAGTATTGCTTTCCATCCACCTGCCCTTGGTTCAGGAATGTCTGAATGAAATCATCTTTCTTAAAATTCGAATCAGCTGCAATCATCTCATCCATGGGTGCATAATATCCTTTGCGTGCCCAGTCTATATTGGAGCTGAGTACAGCGGCTGGAACCTTCTTGGAAGCAATTGCTGCTTGCAGCTTCTGTTCCGTTTCCGTGTAATCTGCTTGTACAATCCCTTTTACAACGACTTCGTTCTGGGAGGCGTTGAACGCATCAATCGTCTTTTTCATGTTATCGCCCAGATTACCACCCAGACCATACCAGAACTCAATCTCCACCGGATCTTTCGCCTGAGCTTCGGTTCCACTGGCAGCAGCCGTCGTGCCTGATTCTGCGGGTGCTTGTGTTCCACAAGCGGTCAGCAGTGCAAAGCTGGTCGCAAGTACCAGCGACATGCCACCCTTCCAGTTCAACCTCAATCTCTTTTTCCATGTCATGCTTGCCTTACTCCAATTCATTGTTTTTCCTCCCGTTTTAGGTGCATGGTGATTCATATCAGTTCTTGTTCACACCAGCCGTAATATTCACGCTCTGCATGATGGTCTTCTGGGTGAACAGGAAGAGAATAAGTAGGGGTGCGATGGTGAAGGCACTCGCAGCCATAATCTGTGGCCAAGCCAGTCCATATGCCCCACCTTCTACAAAGAAGCTGCGCAGACCAGCCGATACCAGCTGCAAGTCAGGGTCTTTGGTGATGAGCATAGGCCAGAAGTAGTTGTTGTACTGTTCAATAAATGTAATCAGCACCATCACGGCGAAGCTTGAGCGAACAAGCGGCGTGATAATTGTCCAGAGAATCCGGAAGTGGGATGCACCGTCCAGCTGTCCGGCTTCCACCAATTCATGAGAGACCTGCATGAACGCTTGCCGGATCAGAAAGATCGAGAACACGCTGACACAGTTGGATACAATCAAGCCGGTGTAGGAATCCAGCAGGTTAAGTTCGCTAAGTACCAGGTAACTAGGCAGATACACGGCCGTACTCGGTATCATATAACCCACCAGAATCAGGGATGTCAATACACCTTTGAGACGGAATTTCATATGTGTCAGGGCGTACGCCATCATACTGGAGTTGACGATCTGAAATAGACAGATGGCTAAAGCCACCCCGGTACTGTTCAGGATGTAACGGGCAAATGGTGCCGCATTCCAGGCATCCACATAATTGCTCCACAGGAACGTCTCCGGCCAGAAGGTCGGCGGAAACTGCCAGATCTCATCATTGGTTTTGAATCCGCTAATGACCATCCAATAGAAGGGAAAGGCTGTACCCAGCGCGATCATGGCTAACAGAAGGTAGCGGATCAATTTACTTATTTTAAAATTCGGTTGTGACACGTTCTGCAACTCCTTGCGCTTCATCCGTTTAGACTTTTTGTTGGGCAATGTCATTGTCATTAGTAGTGCACCAGACGTCTGCCAAGCAGGAAGGATACTCCCGAGAGCAACACGCAGATCAGAATGATCACAACGGCGATGGACGAAGCTTCACCTACGTTAAAGGATTCGAATGCAGACTGGTAATACATGTACAGCAACGTTCTCGTTGATCCCGCCGGTCCACCCTGCGTCATGACATTGATCTGGTCATAGGCTTGTAAGGACTGGATGGTAAGAATAATCGAGAGAAAAAATGTCGTTGGTGAGATCAGTGGCAATGTAATACTTCTGAACTTGTCCCAACCGTTTGCCCCATCGATTGAAGCTGCTTCGAGCAGATCGGAAGGCAGATTTCGTAACGCAACGAGATAAAATACCATTGCCCATCCTATCGACTTCCAGAGCGTGACGATCAGAACGGCAACCAACGCCCAGTCCGCGTCACGCAACCAGCCGATCGGAGATACGCCAACCCAGCCCAGCATCAGATTAGCGAGTCCCACTTCGGGTTCGAAGATCCAGGACCACGCAATGGACACCGCAACTGTCGGGGTGACCCAAGGTGAGAAGAGTAATGTCCGGAAGATGCCGGATGATTTGATTTTGCTATTCATGAGCATCGCAAGCGCCAATCCGCCCACAATGGTTGGGATTACACTTCCAAGTCCGAATAACAAGGTGACTTTCAGTGATCGATAGAATTCAGAGTTTGTCAGCAGATAACTGTAATTGTCCAACCCAACAAACAACTTGTCCGGGCTCATGAAGTCCCAGTCGGTGAAACTGAGATAAACGATATATCCCAGAGGTCCCAGCCAGAAGATCAGCAATGGGATTAGAGCTGGCAGCGTGAATAGGACCGCCTCAGACTCCCTCCATAGTTTTAAACGCAAATCCCCCACTCCTTACTGTCCAATTTTTCTTTAATTATTGGGAATTTTTGAGTATAATCGACTTTATACTTCTTCTGTACAAAATTGATTGTACACTCGTATTGAAAATTCTAATTCCGGCTTATGTTAAAATTGGAGCAAGTCATGTAAAATATGAGGCAGCTAGTGGGAACGCTATCATAAACCAGAGGTGACATTGTGGGAAAAGAAACCGCCGGGAACCCGAATCATTCTTCGTTACCTGATCGGCATGCGCTGAGGGAGAGAGTCATTGAGGCCATCGCCAATACGATGGATCTATATGGGGTTAATCATACGTTTGGCAAATTATACGGCATCATGTATTTTGAGGATCGACCGATGACACTTGAAGAAATGAAAAACTCGATGAATATGAGCAAGAGCAACATGAGCTATGCGGTTCGTTCGCTTACAGAATCACAGATGATCTATAAACTGGAGGAAAAGAAGGAGCGCCAGGATCAGTATCTGGCTGAGACTGACTTTTATCGTACGTTCCAGAATTTCTTCGGAGCCAAGCTCCAACGGGAAGTAGATGTCATGTTAGAAGGCATTCGTGAGGTCATTCCTGACCTGTCGGCCATGATCCTTTCGGAACATACCTCTTCCGTAGATCGAGATGATGCGCTGCGTGATCTGCACAAACTCCAACATGCGGAGCAATACTACGTCTGGCTCCAAGGATTCGTCGATCAGTTGCGGGATGGTAAGTTTTACGAGAATGCTGCACACACGCCCGATAAAGAGTAGTACAACTGCGTAAACAGAATAACTAATGGGTGATCAAGCGCTAACAAACCTAGACGATCTGACGTACCATTGTTGAGTCACACTAAACCGCAAAAAAGAGCTGTTCCTAGCCAATGTATGGCTTTTGGAACAGCTCTTTTTTTATTCTATCAATTGTATCGTCATATCCTATCCGTCATTAGGGGTTCTCTTTTCCATATGTTACTGCGTTAATGACCCCTTTTTTCTTTTAAAAATATTACTTTTGCGCTGCGGCTTCGATATCTGCATATGCCCAGTGTGTTGCTGGTACATCACTGAACGTTAGCGTAACTGCGCCAGTTAGGGGTGTCCGGTTGAACAGCACGTTCAACACTTTCACCGCTTCAGCACGCGTCAGCTTACTATCCGGTTTGAATGTACCATCGTTGTATCCAACCATCAGGCCAGCCGATTGCACGTATGCAATCGCATCTGCTGCCCACAGGTCTGCGGATACATCTGTGAAGGAAACTGCTGGACCATTCACGGTTGTTGCACTCGCTTGTTGCTGCGTCCAGCGATACGCAATCGTTGCCATCTGTGCACGGGTGATCGAGCCTTCCGGTGCAAATTGGGTGTTACTCATGCCGTTCATGATGCCAGCGGATTGCGCTTTTTGAATCTCACTTGTTGCCCAGTGTGTTGCAGATACATCCTTGTAGCTCACGCTATTCACGGAACCTGCTGCCGCTTCAGTTGGAAGATTGCGAGCCAGCATGGCTGCCATTTGTGCACGTGTTACGAATGCATCTGGGCGGAAATCCGCACCAAATCCTTGGATGTACGGTTGATGTGTACTTTGTGAAGCTTTCAGTCCATCCACTACAATGAGGGTGAACGTACTGAATTTTGTTACGGTAAATTCGATGCCTTCGCTGTTATCCGCGAGTTGCACCAATTTGCCTTGAATCAATTCTTTTGTGCCGTCACTGTGTTCGATATAGATCGCCAGGTTGTCCAATGCTTGCTGACGCGCAGTCGGATCAGTTGGCAGACTGTCACGCAGTGGCAGCGTGAGTGTCACTTCGCGGCTCTGCATATTCGTGTCGATCTCTACCGGACGAGCCAGTACACGAACATTCGTATTCGGAGCAACTTGTTGAATCAATTGCTCTTTCTTCGCACGTTCTTCGACTTCTTTGCGCTCTGATTCTTTTTTCAAAGGTACAACGTGGAAGTATAAGTCTTGATCGAATCCGGCGATGGAATTCGTCGGAACGGAAATCACTACATTTTCAGTGGAAATCTCCAACTTGAGTGAACCATCATTTAGTTTTTTTACCGCTGCTTTAGGAAGTTCAATACGTGTCTCGGACACGGAATCTTTAGTGTCTGGAATAACAATGCGTGCGGTGTTCATATTCAATTGTTTCGCTTTTTCCACCGATTCCTTGGCAATGGCTTCGGTCATTTTCACAAGATCTTTGATCGTGCCGTTGGTTTCGGTTGTACGTGTGATCGGCGTTTTGGTCAAGTTGGTTCCGTTCGTTCCATTAACATCAACCACGATCTGCTCTTGTTTCGTTGTTGGTGCAGGTGTAGACGTTACTGGTGAAGATCCTCCTCCACTTCCACCGCCAGTTGATGGTGTTGGTGTTGGTGTTGGTGTTGGTGTAGGCGTAATAATAATGATCTGATCAAAGAAACGATCGAATGCTGTCTGCACTTCGCTAATACTGCTGTATCCGTTAGCAGGCTTGCGATCAAGCATCCATTGAGCCAGTTTTCCCATTCCAGTATCATCTTCTACTAGATCCTTCATAGCATTCAACTTAAGTAGGAATGGTTCGAAAGGCTCCATCATCTCAGTAGATTGCTGGAAGCTGTATAGCATCAGCATGGCTTTCTTCATCTCGCTAACGTCTATAGCATCATTAATGTAGGAATAATTCATGACTAACATTAATGATGCACCGTAAACCTGTTCGATTGAAAGATCCGAACCCTGAAACAGACGTTTTGCAGTATAAGCAAGCAACTCTTTATCCACATTGGATGCATTTAAATATTTTTGACCTAACTCTTTAAACATTTCCATCCCTGGATATTCAAAGTACTCTGTTGACTCAACAAAAAGGGAATAGAACTCATTCAAATGCTGTTGGAAAAGAATCTTGTCTGTTTGTTTGATCGTCTGGATGCCTTTATACCCAATTTCTACAGCATATTGCACTTGTTTCTTAAGATTATAGGTATAGTCACTCGGTAAAAAGGTCATTACCACATTAGCTATGGCTTTCTTCTCCTCAGGTTGGAGAGTGTCAAAGCCAGCCGGAAGATCCAACCATTCCGGTTGAGTAATTGCTCCCAGGATAGCATCAGTATTCTTCGTAGCTCTCGCTTCGTTGATAACTCTCAAAGGATCTGCTGGATTAAAGAACTGATCAAAAGTTTTTTGGATGTTTTTATAGTTTTCATAACCACCAACTGGACGCTTATCAATCATCCATTGGGCAAGTTTTCTATATGTCGCATAATCTATGCTATCCACTTTGTCCATGTTAAGCGGAAACTCTACCATATATTTGATAGTACTAGGGAGATTGTTATACTGTGTTGATTCCTTCTGTACTAAACGAAGACGTACCAAAGCATTATACATCTTGGTTTGAGTAGTTACATCATTGATTGCATTATAAGTAGATAACGACGTAGAAAGTTGATCTCTGTTCTGATATGAAGGAATCTCATCACGCATTGAGTAAAATTTCATGCGGTATGCAAAAATTTGTTTATCTACAACAGACAAATTTTCATACATTTTCCCTACTTTATATAGTGATTGAATACTTGGGTCGAGGTTTATGCTGAAAACTTCAGGTAAATTTAATAATTTGGAAAAATAAGCATTGATATTCTCCTCAACATCAGTCAGTGCAGGTTTATTAAAGAGGTTTCGTGGTTCTACAGCCATATCAAGTACATATTGCACTTGTTCTTTACTCACATATCCTTTTGCCCCATTCATTAAAGTGACAAATACAGCTACAGATTCTTTCTCGTCGTTGCTCCAATCACTGAAATCTACAGGCAGTTCCAGTCCCAACGCGGAACCTTGGATTGCGGCAAGCACACCTTTTACATCTTCATTACTCTTAGCTAGATTCAATAGCTCAAGTGAGTCTGTTTCTATATTCTGAGTAAAGGTCAAGATCTTATAGAGGCTTGCAGTATTACTTCCGTTTGCCTTAACACGAACCCATACCGTTGTATTCCCTTCAAATTGGGGTGGGTTCGTGGAGCTGTAATCAAACCAGTTCTCGCCATTGTTCTGAGTGTATTCCATAGTATCATCCGCACCAACAATGACATTGACAGCATCATCTACGGTTACTAACGGTGCTGCCAAATTAAAGAACTGATCGAAACTTTTCTGGATATCTTCTACTGAAACAAAGCCACCTTGCGGCATTTTTCCAATCATCCAATTAGCCAGTTCTGTCATTCTCTCCGAATCATTGTGAATAGATTGCAATTTATCAAAGTCTAATGGATAGGCTACTGCACCAGATTCAGGGTTATCATTGATAAACTCATCAATGGACCCTTTAAAGAACTGGTTAAAGCCCAACGTCTCTAACATCAATTCCACGCCTTTTGCTTTATTGATTTCAGGATACCCGGTTATCCCAAATATCACTTGGAAAAATGCGTTGTCTAACTCAGTTGATCCCTGACTACCATGAAATGAAATTAAGGTCATTTGGATAAAATGAGAAATTAGTTGTCGATCAACACCGCTCATTTCTTCATACTTCATACCCGATTTATGCATCATTTCTGTGGTGTCATTGGTGAAGTAGTTTTTAGACTGGCTCAACAGATTGTAGACCAGATCCATTTGAAATTGTATAGCAAACAAGTCCGTATTACTGATTAAAATCATGCCTTGATATGCCAAGTTAAAAGTATATTCTAATTGTTCCTCACTAGAATACGCTTCCCCTTTTGGCAAAGTAGCCACCAATCTTGCTATCGCTTCTTTCTCTGGTACAGACAACCCAGAGTAACCAAGTGGCAAAGTCACAATCAGGTTCCCTTCCAGTACCTCCTGTATTTCGCTAACAGATCCCTCGCTGATTGCATAATTTAACTTCTCCAAAGGTGTCATCGGATTCGCTTGAACAGGTACTACAGCGACAACTTGGATTAACATCAGCAACACCAGTACCGCACTGATTATTTTCCTCGCATATGTTTTCATTATTTCCTCCTTGAGCCTCCCAGCTCGAATCATTTATACTTTTCATTCTAGTACTTTGGTCTGAACGGATTCTGAACAATTGGCGTAAAATCGCGAAAAAACATTAAAATTCCGTATTTTTTTCGTGATTTTTCAACAATCCCCCTATGAAATTCATCTTTTCTTGCATTTTTCTGTAATTATTTTAATCTATAGACCTATGTATTTCTTCTCAGCATGTAGAATTTTACGAGGAATGCGAAAGCGAAAGTGAGTGAGTATGTTAATCTTTAGGATTCGTTACAGCAAAGTTTCTGTCTAATACATTCATTGGATTGTATTCAAGTTCGTTAAACTGCAAAAGGCCACCCCCAAGGATGGCCTTCTTTATCTACTTTGATAATATTACTTTTGCGCTGCGGCTTCGATATCAGCATATGCCCAGTGCGTTGCTGGTACATCACTGAACGTTGGTGTAACTTCGCCAGTTAGTGGTGTGCGGTTGAACAGCACGTTCAGCACTTTCACAGCTTCAGCACGCGTCAGCTTGCTGTCTGGTTTGAATGTACCATCGTTGTAACCAACCATCAGGCCAGCAGATTGCACGTATGCAATCGCATCTACTGCCCACAGGTCTGCGGATACATCTGTGAAGGAAACTGCTGGACCATTCACTGTTGTATTACTCGCTTGTTGCTGCATCCAGCGATAAGCAATCGTCGCCATCTGTGCACGGGTGATCGAACCTTCCGGTACAAATTGGGTGTTGCTCATGCCGTTCATGATGCCAGCGGATTGCGCTTTTTGAATTTCACTTGTTGCCCAGTGTGTCGCAGATACATCCTTGTAGCTCACGCTACTCACGGAACCTGCTGCCGCTTCAGTTGGAAGATTGCGAGCCAGCATGGCCGCCATTTGTGCACGTGTTACGATTGCATCTGGGCGGAAATCTGCACCAAAACCTTGGATGTACGGTTGATGTGTACTTTGTGAAGCTTTCAGTCCATCCACTACAACGAGGGTGAACGTACTGAATTTCGTTACGGTAAATTCTATGCCTTCGCTGTTATCCGCGAGTTGCACCAGTTTGCCTTGAATCAATTCTTTTGTGCCGTCACTGTGTTCGATATAGATCGCCAGGTTGTCCAATGCTTGCTGACGAGCAGCCGGATCGGTTGGCAGACTGTCACGCAGTGGCAATGTGAGTGTCACTTCTTGGCTCTGCATATTCGTTTCGATCTCAACGGGACGAGCCAGTACGCGAACATTGGTGTTCGGAGCTATTTGTTTAATGAGTTGCTCTTTCTTCGCACGTTCTTCCACTTCTTTGCGCTCCGATTCCTTTTTCAAAGGTACAACGCGGAAGTACAAGTCTTGTTCAAATCCGGCGATGGAATTCGTCGGAACGGAAATCACTACATTTTCAGTGGAAATCTCCAGTTTGAGCGAGCCATCATTCAGTTCTTTTACCGCTGCTTTAGGCAGTTCAATGCGTGTCTCGGACACGGAATCTTTGCTATCTGGAATAACAATGCGTGCGGTGTTCATATTCAATTGTTTCGCTTTTTCCACCGATTCCTTGGCAATGGCTTCGGTCATTTTCACCAGATCTTTGATCGTGCCGTTGGTTTCGGTTGTACGGGTGATTGGTGTTTTGGTCAAGTTGGTGCCGTTTGTTCCATTAACGTCAACCACGATCTGCTCTTGTTTCGTTGTTGGTGCAGGTGTAGAGGTTACTGGCGTAGTCGTAGATGATCCGCCACCACCACCTGTGTTTCCACCCGGGTTAGGCGTTGGAGTATTGCCATTATCTGTGCTGCTATCACCATTCTGTGTAAAGACAAACTTCACGGCGCGGCCTGGCAGTTCATCGCTGATTGCTTTGTAACGAACCCATACCGTTTTGTTGCCGCTAAGGTCCATTTTTTGAATGAAGGCAACATCAATCCAGTGCAGCTTATTGTCAAAGGAAATCTCCATCGTGCTGTCCAAGCCCGTTAGGGTGTTATTGATGTCATTGCCCTTCACATCAGGAGCCGTAAAGAATCGGTTAAATACATATTGTAGATTCCCAACATCCTCGTAACTGTCTTGTTCATTTAGGACCCATTCAGCCAATTCCTTCTGGCCTTCAGGACTAAGTTCTGCCCTTTTGGATAAATCAAGAGCGCCTCTAAGATTAAATTTGTATTTGCTGAAGAATGCTTCACCTTTAATCTGATCTTTCATTGCTTTATCAAGCCATTGATCCATTCGCGGTATAGAAGTAGCTTGCTCAAATGAATCGATAGGCATAGAGAGGAGATTCAGGACAATATCAGGATCAACAATATCCCCTTTAGACATTCCTTCCAATCTTTCGAATGCAACTAGATGCAAGTAATTGAATGCCAGTACACCTTTATCTACTTTGCTACGTTCCAAATGTTGTTGTCCAAGGCTGCGTAACACATATGTCTGTTGGTCATTAAAGTGATTAGGTCCATTTACTAATTGCTGAGCGAGCAGATCCAGTTTATTCCTAAGAACACTGAGTTCCCTCTGCTCCCAAACAGATTGTGCCAATACACCAAGTTCAATCATATATTGGACCTGTTCTTTGTTTTTGTAATCTTTATTTACATATTCAATCAAGAATCCCGCAATGAAATCTCTAACCTGTAAAGACAAGGCACCGTATCCGTTAGGTAAAGTAATACCCAGATCAGGATCTTCCATAGCCATTCGCATATCCGCTACATCACCATTAGTTTTTGCAGTATTTAAGACACTCAATGGATCGCTTTCATTATCATCAGGGAAAAATTTATTAAATGCAGTCTGAATTTCTTCAAAACTTGCATATCCACCAAGGGGTCTCTCACTAAGCATATGGTCTGCCAATTGTTCTTGCTCTTCGGAGGTAAGATCCTCCCATTTACTAATGTTTATAGGGAAGCTTCCAAGTGGATTTTCCACATCATCTTCGGAATTGTATGACTCGATCCCCTCTTGAATGGATGACATCCTTTCCATCATTACCAACATGTCTTCTGACGTCTCTACCTTGTTTATAAAAGGAGTACGATCCCAAGCCTGCTCCGTATAATCCAGTATATCTAAAATATCAGGATTTTTTCTGAATTTATGCTCATAATAAAATGCGGTCATACGCTTTTCTACCTCGGATGAATCGAAATAAAAGTTAATCCATTTATAATAATCACTATTTTCTTCCATATCATTGAAATTTTGTTTTCTTTCAGCTTTTTTATTATAAAATTCATCGAGTATTTTTCTGGAGTCTGATCCCCCGATTTTGCGAGGAAGTTCAAGTGCTTGCAGAGCCAATTGCACCATATATTGAACTTGCTCCTTATCCTCATACCCTTCACTAGTCGGTGGATCTATACGCAATAAATATTCTATGATGTCCTCCTGATCCTCCTCAGACAACAATTTGAAATCAGGATCGGCTATGAAATTTTTATTGCCAAGTAACTCAATTAGTTCAGGTTTGAGATCTATTTGTGAATTCTGATCCTTCGTTTGTATAATATCGTTGAATTGCTCCAACGGGCTCAGCTGTGTGCTTGGGTTGAACGATTTCATCTGATAGGCGGCTTCTAAATCATATCGATCCACAACCATCACATTATAATAGAGCGTCTGGCTGGTATCTAAACCTAGAATTTTTTTGGAGAACGTACCGTCTTGAGATGCTGAACCCAACACCCAATCCTCATCTCCATACTCTAGATTGTCCCTGATCTCTGTCATGTTATTCAGATTAGAAGTATTGGAAACGAAGACTTGGTATTTTAGCTCATAAGTTGCAGTGGAATCAGAGTCAGCATTGCTCCAACGCACCTCTATGTTATTATCATCAGTAAGCTTGACTGTGATTTTCCCATCATTTCCTGGTACAGGATATGAGCCACCTGCACTAACCTTCCCTGCTGGTGCCAACCACGGAGCTATTAACACCATAATGAGCACCAAACTAATTATTTTCCTATAATTCATGTACTTGATCCTCCCTATCTCATGTTTTTTACATATAAATTCAATCCATCTGATACGTAAGGCCTATTGTAGTGCACTGCGATAAACAGAATCTAAACAAAAAGAGCAAATAAAAGGAAAAAGATCCATCCTGTAGTGCAAAAACAGGATAGATCTCAATTTTTTTCGCCAAAATTCATCATTTTATTTTAAAAAAAGTGTTCTTTGGGACCTATATAACTCCAGCCCTTAAATCAAGGTGTACCCGCCATCCACATACAATGTGCTGCCCGTCGTGAACATATTGGCCATCAGATACGTAACTGTATGTGCAATTTCTTCATTGTGCCATCAAGGGTAAAAATAACGCGAATGAAGCGACCTGAACGACAACTATACAATGGAACTTCACAGCAAAAAAGACGAGAGACAGATCACCTGATATCAGGCATATCCGTATCCCGTCTTTGTCACATCACATTCCAATCCGACCCTATACGATCCGGATGGGCACTGACCTAAGAAAGTAACCCCAGCTTCAGCACCCTGGCAATATTCTCGGTGGTACGTTCCACATTCTCCGGGCCTTCTCGCAATAGTCGATCCAGATCTGCTGCCCCAGGCACAATACCAAATATGGCATCGATGCCTTCTGCGTAGAGGGTGTTGCTCCCTTCGCCCACATAGCCTGCAAGGGCAATCACAGGTTTACCTGCTTCCTTGGCTGCCCGAGCAACACCATAGGGGGTCTTGCCAAATTTCGTTTGGAAGTCGATGCCGCCTTCACCCGTAAATACCACATCCGCAGCAATCAACTTTTCACGCAACTCAGTATATTCAATGACAATCTCAATCCCTTTACGTAATACAGCCTGTGTAAAAATCAAGAGTCCCGCGCCCAATCCACCAGCCGCTCCGGCTCCTTGTTCATCTCGGATATCTTTATGAAGTTGCTGTTTCACCACATCTGCATAATGGGACAGATTCGCGTCCAGCTGTTCAACTATCTCTGGAGTTGCCCCTTTTTGTGGTCCAAACACCCTTGATGCGCCATGCTCCCCACATAGGGGATTGGTCACATCACAGGCCACAATGAACTCCACTTCTTGCAAACGCTCATCCAGACCAGATACATCAATCCGAGCCAGTTGATCCAAAGCCCCGCCCCCACGCGCAAGCGGCTGACCCTGTGCATCCAGAAACTTCGCACCAAGTGCTTCAGCCATGCCAGCCCCACCGTCGTTGGTCGCGCTACCACCAATGCCAATGATGATCTTGCGTATGCCAAGGTCCAGACATGCGCGAATCAACTCGCCTGTTCCATAGGTTGTCGTCCGGAGCGGGTCCCGGGTGTCCTTGGTAACCAAGTGGATGCCGCTGGCCGACGCCATCTCGATGGCCGCCGTTGTTCCGCCACCCAGAATGCCATACTGTGCAGTGACTGTCTGACCCAATGGTCCGCTCACCTCGTGCTGGTGAAGGACACCGCCGGAAGCATCCACAAGGGACTGAACCGTACCTTCCCCACCATCTGCCATAGGTACATGAATATAGCCTGCCGTCGGATATATTTTACGCAAACCTTTTTCCATCGCAATACATACTTCTTTCGCTGTCATACTTTCTTTGAACGAATCCGGTGCCAGAACAAATGTCTTCTCTCTAGTCTCTCTCATATCTTAAAGGAGAACACGGTTTTCCATAATATTTTTCATGCTGATATGGGATTTGGAGGGACCCAGCTTCACCAGTGAATCCTGAAATTCGGCAAGTTCTTCAATGGACGCCGTCTGTACCTTGATCAGGTAGTTATACTCACCGCTAATCCGATAAACGTCCGTGACTTCGATAGCCTGTTCACAGAACTGAACCAACTCGTCGCAATGCTCTGTTTTGAGTAAAATAAACGTCGTGGTTCCACGGTTTAACTGGGCCAGATTATAGATGGTTGAATATCCCGTTATTACACCTCTCTCCTCCAGTTTCAGAATTCTTTCCTTAACCGAAGGTTGGGACATGTTAATTTCTTTGCTTATCTGTGCAACGGGGATACGTGCATGATGTTGCAGCAAGCGCATAATCTGCTGATCGATTTCATCTATCATGTGTTCCATTTGTAAGACCTCCGAGTCGTCGACTTATTTAATAAGGTTTTTCTAATGAATTAGCTAAAAATAGTTAGATTTCATCTCATTATATCCTTTGATATTGTATGGTTCCAATGCGATATCAACCCTATACTTTAGAATACAATCTGAAGAAGGAGCGATGTAATGTGAGTGTTATTGGACTTGCACATGTAGCCATTCAGGCTCGTAATTACGAAGATACTCTGGCGTTTTATACAAAAGTATTGGGATTCAAGGTCGGTCACTCCTGGAGTTTGCCTTCCTTTCACATTACCGAGGCATGTATGCTGATCTCTCCGGATCAGCGCACATGTATTGAGGTATTTGATCCAAAAGCCTTCATTCCCGCCGAGGGTGAACCTGCCACCTCTCCTGAAGCGGTCCGGCACGGCGCACTGTTACATTTCGCCTTTTACGTGCACGATGTAGAAGATATCTATCAGCGAGCGCTCGCCCATGGAGCCAAGGCCTACGTTGAACCGGATTGGATATCGCTTGGCGAACCTGCACTTCGGGTTAGAAATGCGCTCGTCCACAGTCCAAATGGTGAAGTGATCGAATTCCTTGAAGAGGTTGATTTTGACCGATCCTCATCCTCACCATCATCCATATGAAGTACACAAACAGCCTGTTGCCTCGTCATTCGTGGCAGCAGGCTATTTCATGATTGGATTTGCTTCGCAAGCATCAGCACGCGCACTATCTTACTCTTGCTCTGCATTCCCCAGCGTATACTCGCTTAATTTCCCTTCATAAACCAGTTGCAATCGTTCACTCTGGCGAAAATCATCCGGTGTCACCAGTGCTGGCAGCTTGTTCCACAGTTTGATTCCCGAACGCTGTAGAATTTCAGCTACAAATTGGGAGCAGAAGTAGGAGTTGCTGAACTCTACCGGTTCCTTGAGCGTAATGCCAATCACGCCGAGCAGATTGTACATATATTTCTGGCGACTGCGGATGAAAATGTGCAGCACACGTTTCATCTTTTCCACTTCACGATCCGTCACCTGAAGCTTGTATATGACACATGTGGTATTGGGATACTTGCTGTATGTACCTGTCTGAATATTCTCCTTCACAAACCCACCATTCAGCGGATTGCTCGGATGCTTGCGGCCGAAGCTGTACAGTTCGGCTAACTCCCGGTCAAATGAGATCGATGCGTGATTATATGGCGCTCGGGTATAGCTCTGAATAACCTTGGTAAACAGCGTTCCTGTATTCGTAAGCAAGATATAGATGGAGCGTTCATCTGTCATAGCAAAATTTCCCCTTATCAAGTTGGCACTATTCCTTCATAATAACATAGGTACCCTACAATGGAATCTTACTTTGAATAAGCAGGTGATCGGTACGTGAGCAGTTCACTCTTTACACTAACGTTAATCTTCACAGCTTTACTTGTGATACATATCGTGTACAAAATTATTGCAAAGCTTCAGCCAAGCAAAGACTATTCAGGCATCGGCCAAAAAATCAAAACCTGGTGGGGTATGTTTGTGATCTTCTGCCTCGCCACCCTTTTTAACCCCATCGTGTCCCTCATCTCCCTCATGGTGCTTGCATTCTTCTCACTCAAAGAATACTTCTCCATGATTCGCAGTACACGCAAAGCCGACCGCAGGCTGTTCCTATGGGCGTATCTGGCGATTCCGGTTCAGTTCTACTGGATCTACATTGGATGGTATGGCATGTTTATCGTGTTTATTCCCCTATATGTGTTCCTAGTGCTGCCCCTGCCACGTCTGATTAACAAAGGTACGGTCGGTTTCCTGCGCAGTGTCAGCTCCACACAATGGGGACTAATGCTGATGGTGTTTGGACTGAGCCACTTGGCCTATTTCCCATTTGCCTCACCGGAGTACGGCTCCAAGCTGGTGCTGTTCTTGGTCGTGCTAACACAGCTTAATGATGTGGTGCACTATCTGGTCTCTCTCTATCTGGGCAAACGAAAAGTGGTGCCTACCGCCAATCCATTTGTCACCTGGGAAGGGTTTGCGTGTGCGTTTATTGTAACGACAGCAACGTCTTATTTGATCCATCCCTACCTGACGCCATTTGATTGGAAATTCTCGCTGTTCATCGGGGTGTTGATCAGTTTGGCTGGATTCTTCGGTAGTCTGACGGTGTCTGTACTGAAGCGCGATCTGTTAATTGGAGATGACAACAAGTTCGATTCGCTCAAAAAAAGCTACCTGAGCCGGGTCGACAGCCTGACCTATACCTCTCCGGTTATGTTCCACGTGGTCCGTTATTTCTTTGACTTTATGTAGCAACAGATAGATCGGCGAGCTTGTAATTATGTATGTCAAAAAAAGCAGCCCAAGTGGCTGCTTTTCCTGTTCAACAGGCTCTAGACGGACCCTTCATGATATGCCTGCGCTACTTCAACGTAATTTCTTTTTCGGACATGATTTCGTTCCCCTCATCGTTTGTGAACACAAATGTCGCTTTGCCCCGCTCGCCCTTCATCTCATCCGAATAGATAAAGCCAGAGAACTGTCCATTGCCGCTAAAGTAAAAACCCTCTTCACCATTTCCACCATGTTCAATGGCTTCCTGTAGTGAATTCACAATCGTCACCGTGTTAGACGTCCACCGCATCTCCGTTAGTGTATACCCCTTCGGAACCTGTTTAATTCCAAAATCAAAGCTGTTACCCTCGCTCGGTTTCTCCGACTGGTCAATGACGATATCAATCTGCTCAGACGGTTCAGTTGATTCCGATTGAGCTGTAGGCTTGCCCTCATCACCACTGGCACTGCCTTGGCTATTGTTATTCTTCGCATCCGCATTCGGTACAGAGTTTTCTCCAGCTTCCTCTACGGGTTGCTTCGATTGCGGATAGGCGTGCTCCTGAACCGATTCATTATTGTTCTTGGCACCACAGGCACTGACGAATAGCGAAATACAGAGCACAGACATGCAAAGTGCAGATTTCTTTATATTTATTTTCATCATCTAATTCTCCCTTCATTCATCTTCGGCACGTATATCCAACACGCCACTTATTAATCACTACACCATATCGTCCCACATGAAGCTCCATTATATGTAAATGATTAATAAATTCAGTATGTAACTGCACCTCGATGATTAAAAAAAGAACTCTGTTCATGACTTCATACACGTATTATTTTATCGATCAAACCCAGGCAAGACCAACACTTGTCCAATCTGAATAGCGTTATGCTCAATTTTGTTCACTTTCTTGATTGCTTCTACATACACACGAGTGTCCATCTGCTGAGGTTTATGTACCAATGAAATGCCCCACAGTGTATCTCCCTGAGATACAACGATCTGGTCCCCCGACAACAATTGCTCATCCCCGGCAAATGCAGTGAATACAGCACTACACCCTATGATTATAATTAGAGTTATAGTGACGATCTTCATTAGCCAGGCTGGCGTCTTCACACGCTGCATGAATTGACCTTTAACATACATGGTGCGAGACTCGGACGTTTTGGTATAAGCGGATTCATAAATACTTTTGTACGTGGAATATTTCATTCTAGTCGACCTCCAGACTTTCATTCCGCTAATCTTTAATTTCATGTTTACCTATGTATTTTTCCTATAACAATGAATGATCAATAACTCGCTTTTTCACTATATAGGTATCTTTGCCTAAGTCACCATACCCTGATAGGTCTATACTACCAGTTCACTCTAAACAAATTCTGAACAACCGAATTTCAATGTTATATCAGATTCAATTTATCCAATATTCATGCCTGATTTTCGGCGATGCTTGCTGCAACGTTTTTCTATAATAGGTATAGATAAAGATTCTAATGAGTAAGGACGTGCCCCCATGATTTCTGCTGATCTGAAGGAACAATATTACGAGGCGCTTGTAGCCAAGGATTCGGAATACGAGGGTTTATTCTATGTTGGAGTCCGAACCACAGGTGTGTTCTGTCGTCCCACATGCCCTGCGCGAAAGCCAAAATTCGAAAACTGCGAATTCTATGAGACGGCTCAACAGGCACTTCTGGCCTCTTATCGCCCTTGCCAGCGCTGTCGTCCACTTTCTCACCCTAACCAAGTATCCGATGTCGTTCGCATATTAGTGGAAGCTGTGGAGAAAAATCCGGAGAAACGCTGGAAAGAACAGGATTTCAAGGCCCTCTCCATCGACGAATCCACTGCTCGCCGACAATTCAAGAAGCGGTTCGGCATGACCTTTGTAGAATATGCTCGCGCTCGCCGCATGGGACTTGCCCTGAAAAATATTCGCTCCGGCCGCACCGTGATTGATAGCCAATTATCTACCGGATATGAATCAAGCAGCGGCTTCCGCGATGCCTTTTCACGGATCATGGGTGCTGCCCCTACACAAGTCGATGAAGGACATATCCTAAAAGCGTCCTGGATTGACACCCGCCTCGGCCCGATGATGGCCATCGCAGATGAGGAGTCGCTATATTTACTGGAATTTGTGGACCGCAGAGGTCTGGAGCGCGAAGTTGAGCGTCTGCGCAAACGAACCAAATCAGCGATTGTACCCGGCACTACAGCTCCCATCCAGTCCATTGAGCGTGAACTAAACGAGTACTTTCAAGGTATTCGGACAGCATTCGACACACCGTTGTTCTGTTTAGGAACACCATTCCAAAAGCGTGTGTGGGACGAGTTGCTGGCCATTCCGGCTGGTGAAACGAGGTCATATCAAGAGATTGCAAATGCACTGGGAAAACCGACTGCTTGCCGAGCTGTGGCACAAGCGAATGGGGCCAATCAGCTTGCGATTGTGATTCCATGTCACCGTGTAATCAATGCCAGTGGTGAACTGGGTGGATATGGCGGGGGATTAACTCGCAAAAACTGGCTTTTGACTCATGAGAAACAAAAACAGGGTAGCTGAAAAACAGAATGAAGTAATGAAGTACGTATCAAATGTCCAAAGGAATGCATGATATAACAAAGGAGAGTCAACATAATATGAGTACCTTAGAAGAAAAAGCAGCGTTGTTCCAACAATACCATGTGAAAGGAAAACCACTTGTTCTGGTCAATGTGTGGGATGCCGGAAGCGCACAAGCCATCCAATCCGCTGGAGCAACGGCCATTGCTACCGGAAGCTGGTCCGTTGCTGCGGCCCACGGTGAACGCGATGGTGAAGCCATGCCATTCCATCTGGTGCTTGCCAATCTCGCACGGATTACAGCGAGCGTGGATCTGCCTGTAACGATCGATATAGAGGGAGGGTATGGGAGGTCTGTGTCAGAAGTGAAGCAAAATATCCTGCAAGTCATCGATCATGGTGCTGTAGGAATCAACATTGAAGATCAACTTCCCGCTGGCTTGGGATTGTACACTGTGGAGGAGCAATGCCCGAGATTGTCCGCCGCCCGGGAAGCTGCGCAGCAGGCAGGCATCCCGTTGTTCATTAACGCCCGCACAGATATTTTTCTACAACATGCACCTGAACACCATAACCACTCTCTCCTGGAGGAAGCACTTATACGTTCGAGCCATTATGCAGATGCAGGAGCCAGTGGTCTGTTTGTACCCGGTTTGCAGGATCACCAACTGATTCAGGAATTGTGTGAGCGTTCACCGCTGCCAATTAACGTCATGGTTACGTCTCCTGAGCCTTCACCAAAACAGCTTGCCACACTGGGTGTAGCACGTGTAAGTTACGGGCCATATCCCTATCTGCAAGTTATGGAACACCTAAAAGAACTGGGGAGAAACATTTTATCGGGAAATTAACAGGAGGGCATGTTATAATCACCTCTATTGAACATTTACAGGAGGCAATTATGCTTAACGTGGAACAAAAGCTAGAAGTGCTACAATCGTATCCCCAACTGCAACGCAAAGATGTTTCTCTCGGTCGAGTTAATTTCCACTACGAGGATAGTGCGTATGATAAAAAAATTGTTGCTCTCCATATTCATCCTAACGGAAACGGTTATATCTATGCAGGGCTACTGCCTAACTGTGAGACCGATGCTAAAGGATTCGTCAATATTCGTGATTACTCCGAAGCAGATCTGCGCACATTGTTAGATGAAACAATCCAAGCGATGTCTCACAATCCCAACGCAGTTGAATTCGAAGAGCCAGAACAAGTAAAAGCTACTGCTCCTGTATTGTCTACAACCTCTACGGGTGGCGGAACGTGGATCGATGAAGATGGACATACGCTGACTTTAAAATACGAAGATGACATGTGGTATGTATATTCCGGTGATAATCTGGATATGGCTTTTGAGTCACGTAGCGAAGCCGGCGAGTACCTCAAAGACGAAGGATTCAAACCGCAGGCTCAAGCTTAAGGGATGCACCTTCATTTGGAATTACGTATAAAGATTGTTGAATAGGTAAATCCAATGATTTAGGATGATACAAAAAACACGAGGCGTGTTCGCACTCGTGTTTTCTAATTTCGGAGATTTCGCTTAGATTCCTTGCCCAGTTCCTTTATAACTGTTTCCTGTCAGTCTTTTTTGGTTTTCATGGTAAGCGGCGCATTCTTCATCATCGGGTACGTAGATAGAAGTAGCGCACCACCAATACATCCCAGAACGGTGAACAGTGTCATCATATTCACATTCGCAAACCACTTCATCCACTCCCCAAGATCTGCGAAGACAACGATCAGAGTGATCATTAGGCCTACCCCAAAGAACATAATGAAGAAGTTACGCATCCCCAAGCGCATCCAACAAACCGTTGGGAAGACAGAGATTCCCAGTACAAGAAAGCCGCACATCAGATCGATCCACAGGTAGGATAAGAAATGATATTCGCTTGAATACAACATGCCCGGTTGATAAAGGGTTACGTCAACAATTCCTTTTTCCTGAAGCAGGTGTAAGAGGAAGTACGCCACATGCAGAATGATCATGGTGCCTGCAACCATCCATACCGAATTCATATAGAAGGATTTCATGAATTGAATTCGTGTACTGCCCATACCAATCGCAACCGGAAACAGTGTAATCATTCCCCCGATGGCAAACGCACATATCCCTCCGTACATGGGACCAAACAGTTGCGTAGCATACGAGACATCAAATATGAAGCCAATGGCCAAATATACAACGGCGAGCATTAGAGCGATGGATGAAAATATGCTCAGAAACAAACGCATATCATCGCGAATCAGTCGGTTCGTACCTTTTACTGCGTTCATGGTTTAACCCCCTCTTGATTACGGGTCCTGTTAACCAAATAATCTTGTAATGTCGCTTTCTCAATGGATAGCCCCTGTGAATGAGCGATATCCTTCCACATTTTCGAGTAGGGCTCATCAATCATGACTTTCACAGTCGATCCCATCTGGGAAGACTCTATAACTTTAACACCTGCTGTGACTCGGTTGATATCATCTATTCCCCCTGTTAGAAGAACTCCTTTTTCGCGCATCTCTTCCATCGATTGATTTAACAACACCTCTCCGGCTTGCAAAACGATAAGGGACTCACACAAAGGCTGAATCTCCTCAATATGATGACTGGATATGAGAATCAGACGCGGGTTATCTTCATAACTTTCCAGTAGCGCATTATAGAAGAATTTACGCTTCTCAGCATCGAGTCCATTGGTAGGTTCATCCAGAATGGTTATCTTTGCATTACTGGCAAGACCCAATATAATCTGGGCAGCAGTCTTCATGCCTTTCGAAAATTTAACGATCTTTTTCTTCGCCGGTAGTTCGAACACATCGATTAAACGTTCCGCCAAATCCTGATTCCACTGCGGATGAAAATATTGTCCCATTTGAACCATATCACTAACTGTCCAGTTTTTCCCCAGGGGATGATTCTCCTGGATGTAACACAGATGCTCTTGGGCAGCCAGATTATTATAGGGGTCTTGACCCATGATCTGAACGGTTCCACTGTCCGGGCGGTTATGCCCTGCAAGTAAACTCATCATGGTTGTTTTACCCGCTCCATTTCTTCCCCAGATTGCACTAATGATTGGCTCACTCTCATGTAGCGTAACCTGGTTCAGAACGGGCGTCTTCTGGTAGCTGTAGTTGACCTGCTCCATATGAATCATAACTCACTCTCCTTATCCTTCTTGCCACGAATCAGATCAATGATCATGTCTTCATTCATGTGAATCCGTCTGGCTTCTTCAAGTAAAGGCTTGATGTATTCTTCATAAAAATCTTGCTTCCGTTCAACGAGCAATGCTTCTCTTGCTCCCTTTGCAACAAACATTCCAACACCTCGCTGTTTGTATATAATCCCCTTGTCCACGAGTTCCTGCAGTCCTTTGCGGGCTGTAGCCGGATTGATATTGTAGAAGCGTGACAGTTCATTGGTTGAGGGAACCTGTTCTTCCACCTTCAATCTGCCCTCCACAATATCGTCCATAATCATCGTAGCAATCTGATGAAAAATAGGCTGAGATTCATCCAAAGTCGATTTCATGTGCTTCCAACTTTCATACGTATTCATTGGTCAGTTAGTCGGTTAGTTACTCATGTAACTAACTATAGTATACAAAGACGCAAATGTAAATAGGCGAACTTAATTCATCGCCTTTCCTACCTTTGCTCTGTTGTATTGATTAATAAGCCCGTCCAGGACTACGGATTGCTGGATCACTTCCGGATGAAGCAGACTACCGTATTCCATATGCATGCGATATAACAACTGTCTGGCATCTTCGATCCGTGATATCAAATCCAGGCGATCCATAGTACCCCTCCTTTTTGTCATATTTTAGTGTATTATGCCAATCATAAGCGCATGTGAGATACGACATACTTATTCTTCCACTTTGATACACAAAAAAAGAACGCTTCTGAAATGAATTCAGAAGCGTTCTTTACTTTTATTAAGTTCCAAATCCATGATCAGCGGGTCTCATAATTTCGGGGTTCGGGCTTTCGGGATTCGGGCTTTCCTTGCCTGGGACAGGTTCCGTAGCAGGAGCTACGATGAATACAACGATACTACAGGTAGCTATCAGCAAAGCCAACTTTCTCTTCATTGAGTTTCTGCACCTCACTAATTATCATTTTGTATTGCTGTTTCGCCGTCTCAGATGCAAATTCCCGGTATTGCTCAAACAGTCCGACACCTCTAAGCATACCTCGTCCACTGCTAATTTCAATAGAAAATTTTAAACTATCTAGCACAAATTCTATACCTAAATGATACTCGTCTTTCTTTAAATAATATGCACCCAAATCTGCTAAAAGTCGTAAATATCGATCATCCGTAACTTGTCTGCTTACTTTACCAATTCGGTTACTCTGTTCCTGATAAGTGAAGTAGGATTCATACTGTTTGAGAACATGATCAATATCCTTATCATAGCGATTAGCCGCCGTTACAATATCACAAAGCGCTGGGAATATCTCATTTTCCTTCGTCGAGATATACGCCAGGTAATCTGGTAATACCTCAAACTGTCCACCCATTAAATGATATATATATCGATTAGCTTCAGCCCATTCTTGAAACTGATTCATAACTACGATTTCATCTTTATCCGGGTTCCTCACCCAGCGATTATCCGAATATAAAGAAACATATTTAAGTGCCTCAGTGTAGTCCTTTAATTGATAACAGGCACTTCCTGCAGCTAGATCGGAGTATAGAATATAGAAAACAATTGGTCTTTTGGTCTCTTCTTGTTTCCTTCGGCCATTCATCTCATAATGGATGGACGCTTTTATTTTCAATTTTTCAGATAACTCCTGAACCTTGTCCCATCTATGCAATGCTCCAAAAGCATTAATCAGTTCGTTAAGCGCATCCAACTGGTAGCGTTCATCCAGCCGATCCACATAATATTCGAACCGAGATGCAATAATCAGATTTCGGTGCTGATCATTGGTTAGCCCCAACCTGAACAGTCGATACTGACAGAGTGCAAGCCGCTCGGAATGTTGCATTTTCTCACTCTCGGCGATGTTTTCATATAGAAGGATGGCTGGTTTGAATTTACCCGCTTGGTAGAACTCTTCAGCCACATCAAATAACAAAGGAATATAGGATAGATTATCCATCATCAGACGAATAACCTCTTCAATACAGTCCAACTTGTCCAACTCGGCACAGCGATGAAGGAAGGGTCCCAGTCTTCGCCAGTCCGGGGTCGCGTGTACAAAACACTCGTCTATGTATAACTCATAGAAGTAACCTTCTTCCAGTCTCATGGCGGAAGTAATGCGATCCAACTGCTGCATGGCAATAGGCCGATTTTTATTCAAAATATTGCTGAGCGTACCCGAATTAATCCCTGACGTTTCCGAAAAATGACTAATGGACATCTGTTCACGCTTCAGATAACTTTCCAAGTGATCGCGTATCGTGGTTGTCGACTCCAAACGAACACCACCCTCCAAAATAAAAAACATAAACGGGATTATCGGTATGCAAAAGTAATTATATGTAATTAGAAAGTATCGGTCAATATAATAATTTCAACTAATTTGTATTAAAACCATTTTAATCCTTTTATAAAACAGACAATCCTATCCTTATTTTATATCGGAAACACGTCTGGCATCAAACCTGAAATTAGACAAAAAACACGAGCCATCTACGGGCTCGTGCTCTCAACTGACTCAGCAGTCAGTATACTCACTATAACTTGGATTTAAGGCAGTATATTACCTGCCGCACGGTAAATTTCATACCACTCTGGACGAGTGAGATGAACATCTCCTGCTTTTACACAGTCTTGCAGACGTTCAATGTTCATCGTGCCTGTCACAGGTTGCATCTGCGCAGGGTGACGAAGCAACCATGCGATTGCAATCGTTGTATTGCTCACGTCATACTTCGCAGCAATCTCGTCAATCTTTGCATTCAATTCCGGGAACTTGTCGCTACCCAGGAATACACCTTCGAAGAATCCGTACTGGAACGGGGACCACGGCTGAATAGTGATATCATGCAGACGACAGTAATCAAGAATGCTACCGTCACGGTTAACCGCGGCATCGTTCTCCATGTTCACATTAATGCCACTGTCAATCATCGTGGTATTGGTAATACTCATCTGCAACTGGTTGGCTACCAGTGGCTGTTTCACGTATTTTTTCAACAATTCGATCTGGTTCGGATTCTGGTTGGATACCCCGAAGTGACGCACTTTACCTTCGCTCTCCAGTTGATCAAAGGCTTCAGCCACTTCCTCCGGCTCAACCAATGCATCAGGGCGATGCAGCAGCAGAACGTCAAGATATTCCGTTTTCAGACGTTGCAGGATACCATCCACCGAATTCAGGATGTGCTCTTTGGAGAAATCAAACATGCCTTTGCGGATACCGCATTTGGATTGAAGAATCATATTTTCACGAACTTGGGGATTCATCTGTACTGCTTCGGCGAAGATCTCCTCACATGTTCCTGTACCATAAATGTCGGCATGGTCAAAGAAATTTGCGCCAACCTCCATTGCAGAACGAACAAAATGTTCGGCTTCCTTACCGTCTAGTGAATTAATCCGCATGCAGCCCACCGCGACTACAGGTACTTCTAGTGCACTGCTGCCCAATTTAATGGTTCTCAAGATGTTTTCCCTCCATATTCGAATATTATCGTGTATCTTACCTTTGATTGTGACATATATCTGCAATCGGTTTCAATAGCTTTATCCTACATTCATATGGAGAAATGATAGGTTCTTCATTCCAGCCTATAGATCCAAAAGAATGAACTATACTTCTTCCGGTATGATAACCTCAATATGCCTTGGCAGGACTCGGATGTGAATCGGCAGGGCAGGACCTTCTTCCCCATCTACATTGGTGCGAATGGCTTCGTCTGAGCGAACATGAACTTCTTTGGCTGTAAAATAGTCCACGTCCTTATGGTCTTTCAGACTACCAAATAACAGGGAGGTGCCCAGGGTCAGACTGTTGAACACACTGATATTACGAACAACAAAACAATGTATCAGACCATCGTCCACCTCTGCATCCGGGGACAACTTCTCGAATCCTCCAACCGAGTTGGTAAGCGCCGCCAGAAAAAGTGGCGATTCCCCCTCCCAGATCTGTCCGTCATATTCGATGGTTAGATGATTGGCTGGTGTATTCACCAGGTCTTTCAAGCCTTCTTTCAGATATGCGAATGATCCCAACTTCGACTTTTCTTCCGAGGATACGGAGAACAGAGCTTCTGCCAAAGAACCCGCAGCCACAACGTTGGCAAACAGGCGATCATTGATTTTCCCCAGATCCACGATATGGGTCTGATTCGAACGTAGCTGCCTAATGGCTTCTTCCGGGTCAAGCGAGATATTCAGCGCACGCGCAAAATCATTCACCGTACCTAGCGGTATAACGCCTAATCGGGGACGATGATCCTGATCCATCATGCCGTTAATCGTCTCATGCAGTGTACCGTCGCCTCCAATGGAGATGACCAGATCACAGCCGTCTTTGCAGGCGCTCAGACAGTAGTTGGTGGCATCACCTTCCCCGGCCGTCTCATTAACCACCACCTCATACTGCTGTGACTCCAGAATTCCTCTGACTTGGGACACATACTGCTCGGCCTCTTCCTTACCTGACGATGGATTACTAATGATCATGGCTTGGCGCATACTCACATCTTCCCCTCCAAAATGGCATCTTTACTTCATCTTTACCCGTTTCAAGGGTGGGTTGAATAGGGTCTGCGGGAGATGTTTTATTTTTTTTGATAAACATGTCTCTGAAGAGTGCAGAGCAGGGTTTGTTTCATATAGAATAGAAGTAGAGAAATGCCCATTACGAAATTCCTTGTTCCTTTTTCCCGTTGACGGGTTAATAACTATAGATGTGCTTTGAGCCGAACCTGCATATGTTAAACTCTTCAATTCACACTGAACACTCCCGTGGGCAGAACAACCTTTCGGTCGCTGTTATCGTGTAGATACTATACTTAACTAACTCAATCTGTTCGGATTATTTTATAATTCTAAAAATCGGAGGGAATGCATGCAATGAGAAGAATGACGCTATTATTTCTAGTATTCATCCTGAGTCTCGGGGCATCGGGGCAAGCCTTGGCTTACACAACTACGGACTTGGGCGAGGGAATCATTGAAGATCCCGCTTTGGAGGACGGACTGAAGTTAATCCTGAACAAACCTCTGGATATGCCATTAACTTCAACGGATCTGGAGCAGCTTGAGGTGGTAGATCTGAGCAATACAGGTATTCACAGCCTGTCCGGTCTCGAATATGCAACCAATCTGACTCACCTCCGATTATATGGGAATGAGATTGAGGATCTCACACCGCTGGCGCACCTAACCCAGCTTCGCGAGATCGATGTTCGCAATAATTACATTACATCCATAGACGCACTTACTGAATTAAAAGACTTGGGACGGCTGTATATCAGCAACAATTCCATTTCTTCCATAGAGGTTGTACGTGGGTTCAACCGATTACATACGTTCCACGCCAGCGGTAACCAGATTGCCAGTCTTGCGGCCCTCTCGGATGCGGATGCACTGAAGTGGCTTGAGATCTCGAACAATACGATTAACGATCTGACACCGCTCATGGGTAAAACCCGGCTCCAACAACTCAATGTAGCAAACAACCAGGTTCAGACGCTGGACGTACTGGCTGAATTGCCAAATACACTGCGGAATCTGAATGTGGCAGGTAATCAAATCACGGATCTGACACCACTGGAGCATATGACACGCCTTCGGACACTTGATATCTCTGGTAACCAAGTACAGCATCTCAAGGGGCTTGAGGAACTGACTGGGCTGACAGAGCTGAATGCAGAGTCCAATCAGATCTATGATCTGGAACCTTTACGGCAGCTTTCCAGCCTGGACGTGTTGAAATTATCCAACAACCGGGTGTGGGATCTGACACCGATCGCAGGTTTTACGTTTACCCGTGATCAGTCAGCGACAAATGTTATACAGGATATCTCGGCGTCTACCTCGTTATCCTCCGGTATTCAGACGTCTGTCTCAGAGGTTGAGCCTGCCGGACTCACAGTGCAGAACAATTATCTGGATGTTGTGAGTGGCAGTCATACGATGCAACTTCTGAACCGGATGAATGTGCGGGAGCAGAAACGAACGCCGCAGGGCAGCTTCCAGCGTCTGATTGAAGGGTCTACCACCGCCTATGTCGGAGATCGTGCTTACGCACTGGATGCTGCACCTTTTATCGATGAAGGGCGGACCTATGTGCCTCTGCGTTTTGTCTCGGAGCAGTTAAATGCCCGTGTGAACTGGAACAGCGGTACGCGCGAAGCAGTGATCACACAGAATGACAAGACTATCCGCTGGAGCGTGGGCAACAAACAAGTTGTCGTGAATGACACGCTTGCGATCAATGATGCTCCTCTTCTGATGAAAAATGGTAAAGCTTTTGTACCGGTTCGCTTCATCTCGGAGCAATTCAATACCTCTGTTGGTTACATCGGAAGCAGCAAAACGATTCTGATTTTTGAAAATAAACAGCTTGGTGAGAGTGTACAGCCTTAAGAAAAACATAGCGAAAGTCCCCGTCTGAATAATCAGCGGGGATTTTGTTGTGTTATGACAGTTGTGTTAAGACATTGGATAATGGTATATGGACATCGCCGATCACAAGCAAATACAGCATACGATCTGTCTATGCGAATACGAATTCGTGATACTCCATCTTGGATTAGGGTAAATTTCACACGGTTTAGCATATCTTCTTTTGCCGTGGGAATTGTTATACTGAACGTAATATATATGACAACTGAGGTTCAAGCGAGGAGGAAATTCACATGACATTCACGCTCACTGGTTATTCCACAACCCAAGACAGCCCGTGGAGAGAGCTATCTTTTGTGCCGACTAATGAAAGCGCTAACTTAAAACTGACGGGTGAACAGCACCAACTTGTGGAAGGGTTTGGCGGATGTTTCAACGAGCTTGGTTATATGGCTCTGTCCCACTTAAATGAAGAGCAGCGCCATGAGGTATTTCACTCTCTCTTCCATCCAGAGGGTGAGCACAAGTTTAACATCTGTCGCCTGCCGATCGGCGCAAGTGATTATGCAGAGCAGTGGTACAGCCACAACGAGGTGGACGGCGACGTGGCCATGGAACATTTCTCGATCAAACGTGATTTCAAATATCTGATTCCTTACATCAAGGAAGCTCTGACATATAACCCGAACCTGCAATTCTTCGCCTCGCCATGGAGTCCGCCAACGTGGATGAAGTCGCCCAAAGCCTATAACTATGGGACACTGCGCTGGGAGAAAGATATTCTGGAGGCCTACGCCCTGTATTTTGTAAAATTTGTACAGGCTTACCGTGACGCAGGCATTACGATCCATCAGGTGCATGTGCAGAACGAAGTGATTGCAGATCAGAAATTCCCTTCTTGCATGTGGACAGGCGAGCAGCTTCGTGAGTTTATCGCCGATTATCTGGGCCCGGCTTTTGACAAACACGGTCTGGATACGGAAATCTGGCTCGGAACGATCAACGCCCCTGATCCATGGGAAGAATTAATCAAAAAGAAAACAAACGACTTCGATGAGTACGCCGGGCTTGTCCTGAGTGATCCAAAGGCCTATTCCTATATCAAGGGTGTTGGGTATCAATGGGCAGGTAAAAATGCCATTCAACGTACCGCGGCGAGTTATCCGGAGCTGCGTTATATGCAAACCGAGAACGAATGCGGTGATGGCAACAACTCATGGAACTACGCCAAGTATGTATATAATCTCTATCAGCACTACTTCAGCAACGGAGTGAACGCGTACATCTACTGGAACATGGTTCTGGAACCCAAAGGCCGCAGCACATGGGGCTGGGAGCAAAACTCCATGATCACCGTAGATCCGGACAATAAGGAGGTTACTCGGAACCCCGAGTATTATGTGATGAAACACTTCGCTCATCATATTGTTTCTGGTGCTCGAAGAGTCGGCCTGTCTGGCGCATGGAGCGGGAAATCCGTTGCTTTCCGCAACCCGGATAACAGTCTCGTGATTGTCATCAACAATCCATTCCAGGACCGTCGTGACCTGTATCTAACCCTTGAAGAAGGACAAACCCTACACATGGAGCTGGAAGCCGATTCATTCAACAGCATGGTTATTCAACCGAAATAACTAATCCAACACATCGTTAAAAACGCGGACATCAATAGCGTCAGGCCCCAAGGATTCCCCGGGCCGGCGCTATTTTTTTATGGGCCAGACCATGCTTATTGTCAGCATGATTACTCCTGTAGAACACAAGCAGAAGACAACTTAAAGATATGACGTTTCACCTTTTATATTTACAAATCTATAAATCTAGATATAATGTAATCCAGAGAACTTACTCTCATGTCCATCATATTATAGGAGGCAAGGCAGGCTCATTTTAGCATAACATATCTACTTTTCTGTATATTTAAATTTATTGGAGGTACGCTTTACATGAAATCACAACAGGTCAATCCACTCCTTATCCTGATGCTGGCACTCGGGGTATTCGGAATTATTACAACAGAAATGGGAATCGTGGGGGTACTGCCTCAGGTTGCGCATAAATTCGGTATCTCGGCTGCACAGGCAGGTTGGCTGGTCAGTATATTTGCGCTGGTTGTAGCCATAGCAGGCCCTTTTCTCACCTTACTGGCATCCGGGATGAATCGCAAAATTATCCTTTTAGCCGCTGTGCTGATGTTTGCCATTTCGAACGTCGTCTATGCCTACGCCACAACATTTGATACCATGCTTATCTTCCGTATCATTCCCGCGTTATTCCATCCCGTCTTCTTTTCCGTAGCCCTGGTCACCAGTGCCCAACTTGTTCCGGCAGAGAAAAGCAGTCAGGCCGTCGCCAAAGTATTCACCGGAGTTACCGCGGGCTTTGCCTTTGGCGTGCCACTCACATCGTATCTTGCTGAACGCCTATCCCTCGAAATCGCCTTCCTGTTTGGAGCGATGGTCAGTGTGGTCGCTTTGATCGGCATATGGATCTGGCTACCCTCGATGCCCGTGAAGGAAAAGATGTCCTATGGCAAGCAGCTCGGTATTCTGCGCAAACCTGGATTATGGCTGAATGTTGCCGCAGTCATTTTTATATTCGCCGCCATGTTCTCCGTGTACAGCTATTTCGCCGAGTATCTTGGACAGGTCACCCACATGAGCGGATCATGGATCAGTGTCATGCTGACCGTCTTTGGTGTCGTCATGATCATCGGAAATTTGGGGTTTGGACAGTTTCTGCGTAAGAGCGTGGTCCGCACTGTCCTCATGTTCCCCCTGCTGTATGTAGCAGCTTACGCACTCGTCTATTGGGCCGGTCCCCACTTCATGTGGATGATTATTGTAGTCATCCTCTGGGCATCCGTGCATTCAGGAGGATTAATTGTAAGCCAAACCTGGTTAACCGCTGAAGCGCAGGACGCGCCTGAATTCGGCAACAGCTTGTATGTATCCTTTTCCAACCTTGGTATTACCTTGGGTACAGCCATCGGCGGATGGTTCATCGCGAACCTGGGAATACATCAATTGATCTGGAGTGGAATGATATTTGCACTGATCGCTTTTGTCTTGGTTTGGATTAAAATTAAATGTTTCCCTGCACCATAAATTGCCGAACACTGTTGAGACAAAGCATTAACACAAAAAGCGCCATGTTCCCATGCTTAACATGTGGAACAGGCGCTATTTGGTGTTATATGATTACCGGATTTACAAAGGATGCTCCGACTCGTCAAAACGCACGCTTAAGGATTGTTCGCCAGGTAATTTCTCAGCCATTGCATAGCCGGACGTTCTGTACCGTTGCTATTGACCAAGTGGGAGCCAGCCTGCCAGGTTTGATTCTGGTTGTAACCCCACAGCGTCACACCTTTAACAGCAGAGTGTTTCCACAGCACAGGGAATTTTTGCTGATAACGCTGCAATTGTGTATTATCGTCACCTGTCATATCCAGCTCGGATACATAGATTGGTAGCCCTGTAGCCGCAAGCTTGTTCAGTACCGTGTTCATTGTGTTCACAGAAACGTTGTCCATATTGAAATAATGCGCCTGGATTCCAATACCATCAACTAGACCTCTGTTTTTCAAAAGGTTGATAATCTGGATATATTGGTCCGCTTTGGCAGGATCACCGATAATACCATATTCATTAATTAACAATTTGGAGTTAGGGAAGGCTTGTCTCGCCTGTTGGAATGACCAGATAACCCAATCCCAACCCGTTGCCCCATCTCCACCAATGGCATTGCGATAGGATGGTTTCGCATGCAGAGGTTCATTCACCACATCAACGAAGGCAGACTTCGAATACCGCTGTCCTGCAGCTTTAATCCATTGTGTCACTTCAGCCTTCTGATCTGCGGCTGAGAGACTGTTAATCCAATTTGGCTGTTGATTTCCCCATACGAGCGTATGGAATTTGAACGGAAATCCGTTGTTGTTAGCATAGTTGTAGGCCATGTCCGCCTGGCCCCAATTCATTACGTTGCGTGTGCCTTCAATAGCATCCCACTTGGTTGAGTTCTCCGGAGTTACCTGATTCCAATATGGGCTAAAATTCGAAGGAACCTGGTTGGCAATAATATTGCCCAGAAATTTGCTACCTTTCGCCAAACCAGCACTCACACTACCAACCGCAACAGAAGCAGCGAGAATCCCTACCAATGCCAGTGAGCCGACTGTTTTGAACCACTTAGACTTAATCAATGATTTTCCTCCTTAGTATTGTTTTTTGTAAAGCGCTTACAAACATCATTTTACTGGATAATTTTGGTTTTTAACACCTGTCAAATTATAGTATTTTATTGCAAAAAAATAGATTTAAATGCTTTTTCTGAAGTTATTCATAGATTCACTCTCTTAAATCCAACATAACTCTTACAGTGCGAGTTCAAAAAGTTTGGTTTTCAGTACCGAGAAGTTGGAATGAAGTTAGAAATGGAGTAGCGGAGCGTAGGGAAAACTACGTGAGCAACAGACATTTCGGCTGAATTTCAACTTCGATGCTGATGATGCCGCTAGGCATGATTCGTAATCAAAAGCGGACTTTTTGAACAACCTCTTACATTGGAGTTTACATTCACCGCATGTTTATCTAGTATGAAATGATACATATCTTTACACACACTAGATAACAAGGGAGATTACAACATGCGCAAAATTTCAACAAAACGTTTCGCCGGATGGCCTTTATCTTTCCTCTTATGTGCCTCCATTTTGTTCGCCCCGTTTGCTTCCACTCCGGTTCAGGCTGCTGAGGCAGACAAGGAAACCAAGATTACGTTGCTGGGTACATCGGATATTCATGGTCGATTCATGCCGTGGGACTATGCTCTGGACGGTCCAAATCCAACCGGAAGCATGACACAGCTCTACACCATTGTGAAAAAAGTCCGTGCTGAGAATCCCAACACGATCCTGCTGGATGCAGGAGACATGATTCAAGATAACTCGGCTGAGTTGTTCAATGATCAACCTCAATCTCCCATGATGGTTGCAATGAACGAAATGAAATATGACGCATGGGTTATGGGTAACCATGAGTTTAACTTTGGACTGGACGTACTGGAGAAGATCTCTTCCCAATTCAATGGACAGCCTCTCGTGGGTAACATTTTCAAAGAAAACGGCGACCGCTACATGCCTGCCTATACGATTATCGAGAAAGACGGAATCAAAGTGGGTGTTATCGGAATGAACACACCTATGATTACCGAGTTTGAAAAAGGGACCGATCACCTGGACGGCATCATCGTCAAAGATCCTGTGGAAGAGACCAAGAAGGCCATTGCTGAGCTGAAAGGCAAAGTCGATGTCATGGTTGGACTCATGCATATGGGATTGGATAACGAGAACGGAAATCCGGGAACCGGAGTGACGGATATCGCCAACGCCAACCCGGAGCTGGCTGCTATTTTTGCCGGACACATGCATACCTTGATTGAATCCCAAACGGTTAACGGCGTATTGATCTCCGAACCGAATAAATATGGCTCACATATCTCTCGAATTGATCTGACATTTGAAAAAGATGGCGACAAAGTTGTGCTGAAAAGCAAAGAAGCTCAAGCACTCGCTGTAAAAGCAGCAGACGGAACGTATGAAGTCTCCGATCCTGCGCTGGAAGAGACTTTGCACCCATTCCACGAGTTCGCTCGTGCCGATGCCAACATTGAAGTGGCTGAACTGAAAGGAACGAACCTGGTCCCTGCTGATGAGATTAAGGGTATCCCTGCGGTGCAGATCCAGGAAACACCTTTGTCTGATTTTTTCACCGAAGTGATGTTGCATTACAGTGATGCCGATGTGGTCGCGCACCAGATTGATAACGACAAAGCCAAGCTGGATGTAGGCCCGATCAAGAAAAAGGATATTGCATTCAACTACCAATACACCTTTGGTGAAGTGACTGTATATGAAGTAACCGGACGTGATCTGAAGGATTACATGGAATGGTCTGCGGGATACTTCAACTCCACACGCCAGGGTGATGTGACCGTCAGCTTTGATCCGAAACGACGCGCTTCCAAATACAGCACCGATGATTTCTTCGGCGGCGTGACGTATGAGATTGACCTGACCAAGCCATACGGCAGTCGGATTACAAATCTCAAGTACAGCAATGGGTCAGTAGTCAAAGAAGACGATACGTTAAAACTTGGCATGAACGCCTATCGAATGGAAGCCCTGATTGCCAAAGGCGGCGCGATGGAAGGACGTAAGTTCAAGCAGCTATGGTCCTCCAAGGATGCTTCGGCATTTGGTGAGATTCAAGGTACGATTCGCAACCTGTCCATCACCTATCTGAAAGATGTCATGAAAGGTGTCTACGAACCGAAGATTCAACACAACTGGAAAATCACTGGCGTAGACCTGACTGCACCGGAGCGTGCAGATGTAGTGGAGTTAATTAACGATGGCATTATGTCTGTGCCAACAACAGAAGATGGCAAGTACACCAACATTGCCTCCATTAACATTTTGGATGCGGTGACTCAAGAAGAGATTGATACACTATCTGCCAAAGCAGGTGTGAGTGCAGCACAATTCGCAGGCGTGAAAACCAAGGGAGCGTTCTATCAACAGCTGAACAAAGCTCGCAAAGCGGCAGGCAATGGCGAGGGTGCAACTACTCCTACACCTGAGAAACCAACAACGCCAACAGTACCAAAACCAACACCAACTCCAGGCACGTCGAAACCTGGTAAGCCATCCACACCAAGCACGGGTAAACCAGGAACTGTCACCAAAGGCAAACAAGCCAAGGTTACTGCGGCTTACCTGAACGTACGCACTGGCGCTTCATCCAAAGCGAAGGTCGTTGCTGCCGTACCGAAAGGCACCCTGCTTGAGGTGATCAGTACAGACAAGTATGGCTGGGTAAAAGTGAAGCTGGATGGACGTGTAGCATTTGTATACGGAAAATACGTGAGTATTTTGAAATAAGTAAAATCGTTACGCACTACGCTTAACGAAAAAGAAAAAGGGCGATTCTCCCATGGAACTCATGGTCGGGATCGCCCTTTGTTATGTTAACGAACCGTTATGAGTATTGCTGCAACTGCTTTGCGAGAGTACATGCCATAACGGGTGAACGAATTATATATACCTTCGATACTCAACCTCTCTTCACATCCCAGTTCGCAAGCATGCCTCTCGCCATCTCCATGTCGGACTCCTTTCCTGTAATCAGTGCAAACTTGGCAACAATCGCAGGATAGGCTGCCCACTGCTCCCGAATATGCTCCAGCATCTGGGGCCATGTTCTTCCCCCTGCCTTCTCATAACGACTCAAAAGCTCACGCAGCCCATCCTCCTGAAAGAGTGCGTAGTAGATGACAAAGTCCTTACCCGGATCTGCAATCTCCGCTTCCGTCCAATCAATAAGTCCAGTTACTCGCTGGGCATCATCGACAATAATATGCGGCGGATGCAGATCACCATGGATGAACGCCGAGTGCTGAGGCCAATAACTACCTACAGAAAGCCATACCGTCCAGCGTTCAACTAACTCGGTTGGCACCGTAAAATTCTGCTTAATCTCCTCTATATTGGCTGCAAATTCTTTGCGAGCTTCCATAGGTGTCTTGATCCGCACTCCACCTTTCTTCGCCTTGTCGGGATCGATGTTATGCAGCGTGGCGAGAGTCGTAGCCAGTGAATCCAGGAATGTATCCGATAAACTCTCCTGAGGGAATCGCCACACATACCCTCCCCCTTCGGGATCCACAACTGCGATCGGATCACCATCAAGTAAAGGATAGCCTATCAACTCTGGCGTGAAGATCCTCCAATCCGGTACTTGTGCGGGTATATTTCCTCGGACCACATCCAGCACCTTGCGCTCATTTTCGGCTCGCTCCCATACGTCTTCGCGTCGAGGCTGGCGCAGAACCCATCTGCGGCCTTCTTCATCCGTGGCGAATGCTACACGAAAATCCATACCCGACTCGTTGATCTCTAAGGATTCCTCAACGATAAGAAGTCCGTTCTGTTTTGCTAAAGATAATAGTTCCTTATGAATTTCCAAATTTTCATTCAAGTTTGGTTTTGTCATATCAGGTACTCCCCTTTTCATGGATAAAATAAAAAACACAGACATGTTCGCCTGTGCAGTTCATTTCGGATGTTGGTATACCTGAATGCTCGCAAAAAAATAGTAGTACATCAAAGAACCACTCCAAAGAGTGATTCTTTCACGACTAACGGCATACGTGTAAAATGGCAAACCGATCCCGATGAACTGCACACAGGCAGAAAACAGCAAGCGTAAACAGACGTTTTTCGCCACACTATCTCAATCGGGAAAAATTTTGCACACGTATCCCTCCGTTCAGTAAGTTACCCATATGCTAACATATTCCAAATTCCAGTTCCAGACTGAATCGAATGATTTTGGTTCTTTTTATTGATATACAGGAACTTCGTCGCCTCAGGTAACGTCCATAGTTATAGATGTATTAAAAAGGATGAGAGGTGAGTAACCCAATGTCCATTGTACGAAGATTATCCTTTTTACCAGTCATCTTGCTTCTGCTAACGCTCGGATGCGCAGAGAAATCCGAGGAACAAGGGAAAGAGAAGCCACATGTGCGAGGAATTATTACGGATTTTGAGGAAGAAAGAGGTCAGGTACTCATCGAGAATAAAGAGCATCACAGTGTTGATTCTGGACCGATTTGGGTCTCGCTCAGCAAGGACGCCGAACTCATCATCGAAGAAGAGATTGTCACCGTCTCTTTGGATGAGACACTCGTTGGTCGAAGTGCAGAAGTGTGGATCAATGGAGTTATTGCTCAATCTTACCCTCCCCAAACCAAGGCTGTGAAGATGGTCATTCATTAACACCAAGTATATACGCCGATACATTTCGTTTCACGTGGAACGTTATGATACACATACGAATAGCAACGGGTGGTTGCTACTAAAATCGGAAATGATGAAAACAATTTACACACTTGAAGCATTTACTCCGTTAGCCTGCCTGCATATAGAGTATAATGAAGAGGTATACGATAAATGTACGGTGCAATAATTGTACAAAAACTAACGCAAAAGAGGTAAACGATGAGCAAGCAACAATTTAAAGATTATGGACTTGGTGAAGAGATCGTAAAAGCACTGGACAGTCTGGGCTATGAGACACCAACCGAGGTACAGACCAAAGTTATTCCGGTAGCACTGGAGAATCAGGATCTTGTGGTCAAATCACAGACCGGTAGTGGTAAAACAGCTGCCTACGGCATTCCGCTCTGCGAGCTGGTGGATTGGAATGAGAATAAGCCACAGGCTTTGATTCTTACCCCAACCCGGGAACTGGCTTTGCAGGTTAACGAAGATATTACGAATATCGGGCGCTTTAAGCGTATTAAAGCAACCGCACTATACGGACAGTCCCCTTTTCATATCCAAAAAGCAGAGTTAAAACAAAGAACCCACGTGGCTGTTGGTACACCAGGTCGGGTACTGGATCATATCGAACGTGGCACGCTGCCACTCGAACGGATCGCCTATCTCGTTATTGATGAGGCGGATGAGATGTTGAATATGGGCTTTATTGAGACAGTACAGTCCATCATTCAGAAACTGCCCCAGGAGCGCGTAACGATGTTGTTCTCCGCTACGTTCCCTGAAGATGTAGCCAAGCTGTCACGCAAATACATGAACAAACCGGTGGAGATTGAGATCAAGGCAAGTGGACTGACAACAGCCACGATTGAACATGCTGTGATTAACATACCAGAGGTGAACAAAACCGCACTGCTTCAAGACTTGTTCATTGTGGAAAATCCGGATAGCTGCATTGTGTTCTGCCGTACGCAGGAGAATGTGGACAAACTGTTCCGTGTCATGGCTGACCTTGACTACCCAGCAGATCGTATCCATGGTGGTATGGAGCAGGATGAGCGGATCGAAGTGATGAACGCATTCAGACGTGGACAATTCCGTTATCTGATCGCGACGGATGTAGCCGCACGTGGTATCGATATCACGAATATTACCCATGTCATCAACTACGATATTCCTTTGGAAAAAGAGGGCTATGTTCACCGCACAGGCCGTACGGGTCGCGCAGGCAAAACAGGTAAAGCCATTACGTTGATCACACCGAAAGATGGCAGACGTCTGGCTGAGATTGAATCCTATATTGGATTCGAAATCCCTGTCGTGAAAGCACCTTCTGAAGAAGCTGTGGATCGCCGCAGAGAAGATTTTGAGAAACGATTGAAGATCGTTCCTGAACGTAAAAAAGACAAGCGTGAACAGCTGAACCAACAGATCATGAAGCTGAACTTCAACGGAGGCAAGAAGAAGAAACTTCGCGCCGTAGACTTTGTAGGTACCATCGCCAAGCTTGAAGGGGTAACCGCAGACGACATCGGGATCATTACGATTCTGGATAATGTGACGGATGTAGAGATCCTGAACGGTAAAGGCCCTCTAGTACTGGAGCTTATGCAGAATACAACGATCAAAAAGATGCAGCTCAAGGTTCGCAAAGGTCATAAATAGTTTGAGAAATAGGATCGAATAGATAGGGTACAATTTAGTATATTTTTTAAAATTGCTCCTCTTTTTATGTCAATCAAACTTATGTCTCCATGCCTTCCTAAACGCTCTAAACAAGACAAGCAGACCTGCTAACATGATGTTATGACAGGTCTGCTTGTGAATCGTTGTTATTGGATTGTGTATTTATTTCCATAAAGAATCATTCGAGTTCACATATCAACCGATACAGTGAACAGGGGGCTTCATATGACAATCGAAAAGTACGAAAATAACAGAGAACGATTTATAAATGATTTAATGAATTTGATGGTACCAATAGAAGGTGGGACCGTTGAATTACGCGATTATATTAATACGAATAAATGGCTGAGTTCTAATTATACATTATCAAACCCTGGAAGAGAAAGTGATAGAAAGGTTATTACTTGGACTGAAACGATTGAACCTTTCTATGTAATGAAGTATCCGGTAACACACCAGTTGTATCATTTTGTCATGCATCATGAAGAAGAAGTAGAACCGAATACGAATAGTCTGCCAATTACGGAAGTTTCTTGGGTAGATTCGCTTATCTTTTGTAACGAATTGTCCAGAATACATGGCAGGACTGAATGCTACTTAATCACAGGTGAAAGTCAGAACACTATATATAACCAAAAAGCGAATGGCTTTCGATTATTATCAGACGCAGAATGGCAGTATGCGTGTAAAGCGGGAACCAAGGGATATCGGTATGAAAGTATCGATAAGATTGCATGGCATCAAGAAAACGCTAATGGATCAGTTCAACAAGTCGGAAAACTGCTTCCTAATCCATGGGGGCTTTACGATATGATCGGAAACGTTTGGGAGTGGTGCTGGGATTTGTATGATGCTAAACGATATGGGGACTATAGAGTCTTCCGGGGAGGCAGTTGGGCTGAAGTGGAGAACAACTGTGGTTCTACGAGTAGAAGGAAAAGCATGCCCGATTTCAAGATAGATGACCTTGGCTTTAGAATAGCACTTACAAAACCATGAGAACACGCGTTGAGCATGAAGTGAATCGAAATGGATGTTACCCGAGAAGGGATTAAAGATTACCTGTCTGTAATTATCGCTGCTAGAGTGGGTGAATACCCTAACAATGAGTTACATAAAGAGATTTTATCACTTGGGCGGTGAAGCTATGCCTTTACGTTTTCTTCGATTTTAACTTCTATTCCCGTTGCTTTACCACAGAATTGCTCTGAACCGTATTACAAGTAGGGCAAAATGACTGACAGAGGAATGTCCATGGTATTATTAGAAGAAGTCAAATCGTATATGAATGTTGGTACATTAGTGTAGTGAAGCTCTCTAAGGTTGAAGAGCTTTTCTTTTTGTCTTCAGATGATAATGGGGGGAGAACATGAATAAAAAGAAAGATATTTTAAATGCTTGGATTACAATAGAGCAGCTATCCGAAGGATCTATTAAGAAAGAAAAACCGCTAAAGCTCTTACATACCATGGAAGAAGACTGGAATACGTTTTTTAGAGACTTTTTAATTAAACAAAAAGAACAACAAAATATAGAAGATAAGATCTATAAAAATTCGGGTTTAGTATTATATTTTGATATTTTCGAATTTGAAGAGGTTGTTGAAATATTGAGGGAGAAGCACAAAATCGAAAAAACCCACGAAGAAGTTAGTAAATCTGACAAATTCACCTTCGCTATATATTTTGATAACCAATTAGAATTTATAGCAGACAAATTATTCTTTACCATGAGCGGTTATATCCGCCAATATGGTGATTTACCAGAAGATTTTTCGAAATTTGAAAACTCATTTAGAGAAGATTTGAACAATAAATTTGAAGATGGATTTAACAGTGCCATTTCTGAACTTTTGCAAAAGTATAATGTTTCCACTAATAATTTTCGCTATGCATTTGTGAAAAACTTAGATAATGGAGAAGTAAATTTACATTCGTTTTTTATTGAAGATCTGAATAAAGCAAAGGTAATCACTACTAAAAATTTAGATCGTTATTTTAATGGCTTTTCGGGATTCAGGCAGAATTTAGATGGAAATAAAAAGTCAATTCATTTCAACTCACAAATTTTTGAGACAAACAGTTTACAACCTAAATATTACCCGTTAGGACGTTTTCCAAGTAACCCTGCTTTTGCACTCTCATTCATGCAACAGGTTGCGGTGAATCTAGCATTACACGATAAAAATGAGATTCGTAGTGTCAATGGTCCTCCAGGAACAGGGAAAACAACTCTGTTAAAAGATATTTTCGCTGATTTGGTGGTTCAACAGGCAGTGGAAATGGTGCAACTTTCTGATAAAACGATAAAAAGAAGTTTGGTTTATTGGCAAAGTGCTAAAATTGGTATTTTACCATCCTCCATTTCAGATAAAAATATTGTTGTTGCAAGTTCAAACAATGGGGCAGTCCAAAACATTGTTAAGGAGTTACCAAAGAAAGAAACGATTGCTGACGATTTTCAAAAGCAATTGGATGAAGCAGATTATTTCAAAGATATATCTAATTCTAAACTAACCGGTGAAGGTTTCGGAAAAAATCGTGAGATTAAAAGGGAGACTTTAGACGAGGAGAATTGGGGTGTATTCTCGTTAGAGGGTGGCGCGTCAACAAATGTGAACAAGTTACTTTTAAGCATAGAAGCAATTGAGAAAGATCTAGAAGATAATTATCAATCCAGTACAGGTGAAGGTGTATATCAAGAATTCTCCCGTCTCTATAAGGAATTGAAAATTGAAAGAGAAAAAATGCAGGAATATAGCGAGAAAATACATTCACTTCAAAAATTAAAAACTAAGTATACCAAGCAAAATATTGCTTTTGAACAAGAAGAAAAAAAGAAACGAACAAGTTTAATCACACAAGAAGCAGAAGCGACGCGTGAATTTGAAAGACTGAGACAAGAAAGTTTAAATCTTCAAAATAATATATCGAATGCTTCTATTGAGATAGAAAACCTAATCGATCCACAAGCTCAAGCTAAAAGAAATTATGATGTAGTCACTTCACAAAAACCAAGCCCTTTGTGGTTTCATAAAATATTTAATCGATCCAAAGTTGAGCAGTACTTCAAAAATCTGAATGATGCGAATGATCATTTAAATGATCTATCTAAACAAAAAACGAAATGGTTGAATGAGCGCATCCGACTCGAAAATAGGTTAAAAGAAACTGCTACAAAAAGTGAGCATATTCAAAAACAAACCCAGGACACAAAAGCAGACTTCGAACACTGGATGACTACTCAACATAACGCTTTAGTAAAATTGGTACAAGAAATTGCAGTACTGGAAAACCTCAAATCTCAAAGTGGCATTAAGGAACTAGATTTTTCACTATCCTATGATGAACTTCAAAAGTCTAACCCATGGTTTACAATGCAATTTCGTAAATTACAATCAGAGTTGTTTATTTCAGCTTTAAAAGTTAGAAAGCAATTTCTGTATGAAAACAGAAAGAGTTTGAAGGCCGCGAGGATTATCTGGAGCAAACCGTCTGAATACATTGGAAAAGAGAACGGACTTCAGTTAATTTCGGAATCATGGCAATGGTTGAATTTGGCTATCCCTGTTATCAGCACGACTTTTGCTAGTTTTGGGAGAATGTTTAAAAATCTTAATGAAAACTCAATAGGCAATCTATTCATAGACGAGGCTGGTCAAGCACTACCTCAAGCTAGTGTTGGCGCAATCTATAGAAGCAAAAAGGTTATGGTGGTCGGCGATCCATCACAAATACAACCAGTAATGACGTTAGATTCAAATGTGCTGACCTTAATCGGAAGAATTTACAAAGTCGATGAAAAATTTGTCTCTGCTGATGCTTCTACTCAAACCATTGTAGATGCCACAAGTCAGTATGGTTTTCAAAAAAATGAGGATGAATGGATTGGTATACCTCTTTGGGTGCACAGACGTTCGGACTATCCGATGTTTACGATCTCAAATAAAATATCGTATGACGATTTGATGGTACAAGGTAAATCAGAAGATGAGTCACAAGGTAAATCACGGTGGTATGACTCAACGGGGAAAGCAAATGATAAATTTGTTAAAGAACAAGCTGATTTACTGAAAAGTCTAATTGATAAACGTTTGCAAGAAGACCCGAATTTAGCGGATGAAATTTATGTTATCACCCCATTTAGCAATGTGGCTAATAAACTTGTACAAGTATTAGATGGAATTAACTTTACAAAACGAGAAAATGGAAAAACAACGAACATTGGAACTGTTCATACTTTTCAAGGGAAAGAGGCCAAGATTGTCTACTTTGTTCTTGGGGCTGACGCTGATAGCAGTGGGGCGGCAAGATGGGCTGTCTCTGTTCCAAATATGATGAATGTTGCAGCTACACGAGCAAAAAAAGAATTTTATATTATTGGCGATAAGAAATTGTATGCCTCCATCGGTAGTGAAGTAGCAAATAAAACGATTTCAATTATTGACGACTATAACAATGTTGTGGTCTGAAATGATCCTAGGCTGTACCAAAAGTAACAGCATTTTTGTGGAACAGGGGTTACCTTGAGTTACTTTCTATGAAAATGTCTGTCACCGTATATAATATAACTTCAAAGCGGGCAGAGTGCCTCACTCTGCCTAATAATTATTGAGTATGTATTGATTTAATGGCACTATTAAAGAGTCTATTTATATTAAGAACTGTTATAGAATGGAGTGGTTTAAATGAATCAGTTTCTTCAAATGGGAGCAAACACAACCCTGAGTGCTGCAAAAGGTAGCGTTATAATTAGCCATGAAATTTCTAATTTGATAGATATTTCTTTAACAGCATTCCTTTTAACGGATTCGGATAGAGTACAAGGTGATAGTGGAATCATATTTTATAATCAACCTACAACTTCATCAGGTGTAGCTACCCTCATGCCATCTGAGCTAGTAGGCAATACAAAAGTACATAAAATCAATTTTGATATGAGTAAAGTTCCTGAAGGTATTACCAAAATAGCTATAACCCTTACAGAGGATAACAGCACTGGATTTTCAAATGTAAAGAATTTAACAGCAGAGATCGATAGCGGAAAGACGATTATTCAGTTAACCCCATCCAGTTTCACCAATGAAAATGGAATTGTCGTATTGGAATTATATTTAAGGAATGGTCAGACAAAAGCAAAAGCAATCTGGCGTGGATTTGATTCCGGGCTTGAAGGGTTATGTAAACTTTACGGTGTTGAGGTTGAAGCGGATGAGCAGAACAAACTTTCCGAACCCCAGACTACTCAAAATTCAATAACAACAGAACCTGATCCAACTGTAACAGTTCCTGAAAATAAGAATAGTAAACAAACCTTATCGTCGATAAACCTCGAAAAGGTAAAGGGAAATATCAATCTGGTTAAAGGGCAGAAATCCGTTATCATTGATAAAACACCGGAAATTACAGCGACTGTATCTTGGCAGACTGGGACAGATTATGATATATACGCTTTAGTCTACACAAAGAATGGTGAGCAGATCGATGTAGCAATGTTTGGAGCGGCAGGAACCCCACCCCTCAAAAGTTATGGTAAAGGGATAGTTGAACATATGGGTGATGTTGGAAGAAGCAGCCAATCAACGAAGACAGAAGTTATTAAATTAAGGTTAAACGATGATATTCTTGCAGTTGTTCCTGTGGTTTATTCAGCTCAGTCCAATGGATCAGGCTCATTCTACAGATACAAGGTGTCCATGAGTATAGATAATCTGAATGGAACCTCCGTTACGATATCCGCTAAGAATGCAAATAATAACGATCGGATTTATACCTGTGTGCCCGGAATTCTTCATAATACACCAGATGGAGTAATTATTAGCCCACTGGAGCTTTACAGTAAACCGGATTCAGAGTTTAGACCTAAGCTCAAGATGGGATCTTCAAAGATGGTAGAAGTTGAAATGGATAAAGGCCCCCTAAATAATTATAAATAGTTTATCTGGAGATACAGATTAGTAACAGTAGACTCACCCTAAAATGAAGACAGCCGCAGTTTATGACTTGAAGTAAAGTCTTAGACCGCGGCTGTTTTAGGTACTGAAAACCAGTCTTTTTGAACACGCAATCTTACCGTTCAATTCACCTCTTCTTTTTCCGCACTGTACCGCCTTCCACCGTATACCGAAATAGCGCATCTTCGGCGCCCCCGATATCATCCGTAACCATAAACGTCGCTGCATCTCCCGACTTATAAACCCCACCCGTCACAAAGCTGAACACCACACGCTCATCTTTGCCCCAATATTGATTCAGCATGACAAATGTACTACCGCTCATACCCTTTACCGTGCGGTTTCCATTGGCATTATACAGACCATTCTGATCCGTGGCCCAACTCTGGGGATCCGCATCAAATAGATGTGTAAAGCTGACTCGATCCATATGTTTATTTGGTTTACCCCATAGATACACACGATTGGCATCCACCGCCCAACTGCCGGAAGGCGTTATTAACTCAAAAGTCGCTGCGTCTCCCCCCTTAATGATCTGAAGCACATCGTCCGGATGACCGAAAGGCTGACTTGTCCGAACAACCTCGGCACGATACACATGTTGCTGATCCTTGGAAAATCCAAGATGCTCCGTCCCGGCATAAGCTTCAAAATGCTGAGCGTCAGCTCCATCCACACGGTAACCATTGTAATACACATGTTTGCCATCACGACCAAAGGGTCCACCTAGTGACTGGAACGTATCCGGGTCTGCTCCTTTTACAGTACGCCACTGAAAATAAACCCGTTCATGGTCCCGTGCAAACTGCTCATCCAGCGGTTCAAAGGTAGATCTGTCCACTCCACGAACAAGGTTAAATACGCCCTTCGCTTCTCGATGAGCCGTACCGCCCCATTCGGTTCTATAAAAAATAGACGACTCTGTCTCATACCAATTGCCTGTGATCTGCGTAGCGCCCTCTGCACTGTGGGCATAATGCACATGCCACCAGCCATGTACGTCGGGATGATGTTCTTGCAGCCATGCCCTCACCTCATCCTTTTCCCCATTCGCATAACGAAGAGAGCTGGACAGATGGAACAGATGGTCCTTGTCGGTGCAATAGTCGTGATGAGCAATCACAGAGTTCGTATCGATATCCTCAAAAAGATGAAAATACTGGCTGCTCTTCACATATAAATAACGTTGGTCCTGAGCAAAGTAGGGCGTATCCGGCAACAGCCGGAAGCTTTTCGGATCGGAGTCAGGCACGGCCCGATCTTCCAGATAGATATACTGAGAGTCGCAGCAGTAATCTTCATCGATCACACGAAAAGCTTCCGTATCCTTGCTGAACAAACTAGCCTTGTTCTTGCGAGCATTGAACCACCATATTCCCTGATGATCACGCAGATAGGCGAAGGTCAACCATCCCTTTTGATAAGTAGAGATGACTTCAAAATCCTGAGCAGTAATGCCTCCCTTAATCGGAGCGCTGGTTCCATCTTCTTCATTTTGCAATATCACTTGAAGGTCCTCATCTACAATAAACTTGTTCATGACGGTCCACCCTCCAACCATGATGTGAATTCAGTCTAGCTTTATTTTAGCGCGTGTACCTGATTCTCTCTACATCATCTCATATGATATTTAGGAATATTTCCTCCGCTCTCACCGCTCAGCCATGATGAAATGAAGGTTTGTTCAGCAATGGATGGATTGTTCACTTGAAAAAGAGTCTAGCCGAACTACAATATAAATGAAAGCGCTACATTTTATCTGATATCTTTCGGGAGGTGTATGTAATGGGTAACAGGAAATCCGTCTGGTTTCTGGTCTTTGCACTCACGTTCACTCTGTTTGGACTTCATCCTGAACGAACAAGCGCAGCAAGTGTCACAATAACCAATGGCACCGATTGGCTCGACACCGCAGGCAACCCCATCCATGCGAACAGTGGCAACATTCTGCAGGTAGGCTCGACGTATTATCTGTACGGTGAACATGCGGTAGGCGGCAGGTTTGACAGCGTGAACGTCTACACCTCCACTGATCTGAAGAACTGGACTTTCAGCAATGCCATCCTGACGAAAGATTCCGCAACCGAGCTGGCCTCCAGCAAGATCGAACGCCCCAAAGTCATCTATAACGCCTCCACCAACCAGTATGTGCTCTGGGCACACTATGAGAACGGTACGGACTACAACCTCGGGCGTGTAGCGGTCGCAACAAGTAATACCCCGAATGGCAAATTCACCTATGAGGGCAGTTTCCGCCCAATGAATTATGAATCCCGTGACATGACCGTCTTTGTTGATACAGATGGATCAGGTTATCTGGTTACTGCTTCACGCAAAAATGGCGGTGCCAATGATACGATGGCTATTTTCAAAATGAATGCAAGTTACACCGGAATACAATCCTTCGAGGGCTGGCTGTTCGAGAATGCCTATCGTGAAGCGCCTGCTGTTGTGAAAAAAGGAAACCGTTACTACCTCTTCACCTCCCAAGCCGCTGGCTGGTATCCGAATCAGGGTGCTTATGCTACAGCAACTTCCATGACGGGTCCATGGACTGCGCTTACGCCATATGGCAATCCATCTGCCTTCGGTTCGCAGATTCATGATATTGCCACGATTACAGGCAGCAACACCACATCCTACATCTACATGGCGGATCGCTGGAATCCGATGAACCTCGGAGAGCACAAACATATCTGGCTGCCGCTAACCTTGAATGATTCGAACGGAACAGTATCACTGGAGTGGTATACAACGTGGAATATCGACGCAGTAACGGGTGTGGTAACACCGCCTCCTCTCGTCAATCATGCCCAAGGCAAAACAGCTACCGCCAGCTCCACAGCCTCCGGCTCATCTGCATCCAGTGTCAATGATGGCAACTACCAGACTTCATGGGTGGCTTCCTCCAATAGCTGGCCTGCCTGGTGGCAGGTGGACTTCGGCACACCAAAGACGATCACCGAGATCGACACGTCCTGGTTTATGTATAAAGGTTCCGAAGGGTACTACAAATACAAAATTGAAATTAGCAACGATGGTGTCAATTACTCCACCTTGGATCGCACCAACAATCTGACCTATGGCTTTACAACAGATGCTGTGCATTTCACAGCCCGTTATGTACGGATTAATATGGTGAACGCGGTCTTGTGGAATAATCCGGGTAACTGGTACACCCCAACCCTGCACGAGGTAAAAATGTTGGGTCCTGCAACACCGGAAGCCACAGGTTACAGTCGGTTCAGTTCACACAACGTTCCGGATCGATACATCCGTCATGCCAACTACACGGCTCGCGTGGATGCCAACGTCTCCCCTGTTCTGGATTCCCAGTTCCGCGTCGTACCGGGTCTTGCCAGCTCCACAGGAATCTCGCTTGAGTCCATTAACTTCCCAGGCTACTTTCTGAAGCGTAATGCCAGCAACAAAATTGTACTTGAAGCTTACGCCAACACCGCCGCCTATAAGGGAGATGCTACGTTCCTAAGCAGTCCTGGTTGGGCTGATAGCACCAAAGTATCCCTTCAATCGTACAGTCAGCCCGGATATTACATCCGTCATTATGACTACGTGTTACAGCTCGATGCCATCAATGCATCCAGCAGCTCAACAGTGAAGAGTGATGCCACGTTTGGGCGAACCAATTTCTAAGCAAGATAATTGGAGATGAGGATGAGCCATCTACATCTACAATTTAGATCTCGGGAAAGGCCGTTTTTCAGGGTTCAAAACTGAAGAAGCGGTTAACGTGAAGGTGTGATAAAACGAGTTAAGTACGATCAAACCCCGCCCAAAGTGGAGTATTACTTAACCCACCGAGATAAAAGTCTAATGCCCATTCTGGAGGAAATCTGCAAATGGGGTGTGCATAACGTCCCAGAGACACAAACGCTGCATGAAATATAGTGAGTTATGTAATATATGCAAAAAAGCCTACTCCGATGGGAGTAGGCTCTTCTGCCAGTCTGATCTATCCAAGTTATTTGAAATTAGGATCAAACTTCATCACGTTCATTTTACCTTGTTCCTTATAACTCACATAGATGTTATCGGTGCTGTCTATGGTGATGTCTAGCTGAAGAACATCACCAGCGGAGAATCCGGCAGACCCTACGGGTCTCCAATCCAAATTCTCGTATTTCATCACAGTCACCCTGTTGCCGTCTGCTGCATCTCGATAAGCAACGTAAGGCGTTCCTTCGCTGTCAAAGGCCATATCTATGCTTCCTTCTTGAGATGAACCGACCAAGAATTCGGGAGTACTCACCTTCTCCCATGCTGTATCTTCTGACGGAATGGTGTGCGGATATTTCCACATTTCAACAACGTTGGAGCTGCTGAGATAGATCATATAAGGTACGCCAGATGGATCAAGCGCGGATGCAGCATCCATATTCGCAGTTATTAGATATGCTTTACGATCCAATTGTTTCCATGATCCATCTACCAAGCTATATCCTGTTGCCACAGGGGTACCAGTTAACCTGAATGGAGCAAATAAATACATGCCGTTGTTTGGTAATGGTGCGAGGAAGGCTCTTAGACCTGCGAATGCCTCTAGTCTCGCTTCTTGTTTCCATCCACTACCTTCATGATAACTCCATGACATAAGCATTGACGGTTCCGCAGCATTACCGGCCAAAATACCTCTAAACATCAGAAAAGGATTATCATCCTTATCGAAGGTAATGAAGAAGCTATCATTAACTTTATCCACTTTTCTGCTCGTCTTTCCATCATTCCAACTGAAATCAGAGATAGTAGATACTGGTCTCCACCACTTATGTTCATCATTATAATTCTTAAAGCTTACTTTACCTGAGCTATTCTTATAAGCAACATAAAGCTTGTCCTTACTGTCTATTCCGAGCGATATAGCTGAGCTCCCTAATCCTCCCGCTTTTTCAAGATCGCTTTGATTGCCAAAGGACTGCCACTTGCCTCCCTTAAATTGCATCACAAACACTTCGTAATTGTCCTTTATATAAGCCACGTAAGGAGTTCCTTGACTGTCGAAGATGACATTGGACTTACTATTCAAATCCAACAAGTCACCTACTTGCAGCCACGATGTCATCGTCCACTTCGCGTACAGGGTGATGTTTGACGTCACCGGCGTCATGAAGTCGTAGGCGATCTCCAGATCGCGATCGCTGTACCAACCTTCAAATCGATACCCTGCCCACTTCAGCGCAGCAGGTGCCACAGCTTTGTCGCCAGTAACCACCGTCTGACTACCTACTGCTGCTCCACCGTTACTGTCAAAGTCCACCGTGCGGCTGTTAAATGTCCACTTCGCGTACAGCGTGAGGTTACCCGTCACCGATGTCGTGAAGCTGTAGGCTTCATTCAGTCCAGCGTCGCTGTACCAACCGTTAAACACGTAACCGTCCCTCGTCGGTACGGCAGGCTCCGTAGCATTACCGCCGGTTTGCATATTCTGTTCAGCCACCAGTGATCCGCCGTTACTGTTGAAGGTGACCGTATATATAGCCGTCCACTTCGCGTACAATGTGAGGTTATTCATCACAGGTGTCATGAAGCTGTAAGATTCATTCAGACCAGCATCGCTATACCAGCCTTCAAATACATGCCCTGCACGGGTCGGTGCGTCAGGAACTACTGCCGTGTCACCTTCACTCACGGACTGACTGCTCACCGACGATCCGTTGTTACTGTTGAAGCTCACTGTGTAGCTGTTCTTTGTCCACTTCCCGTACAGCATCACATTGGCAATTACACCTTCTGTGAAACCATAAGGTATCATCAATTCGCTATCGCTATACCAGCCATCGAACGTATACCCTTCCAGCATCGGAGCGCCAGGAGCAGTAGCCACGGCACCTTCATTCACAGTCTGTTCTGTGACCAACGATCCGCCGTTACTCTCGAAAGTTACAGTGTAGGTAATCGGTACATATACCGTCCACTTCGCGTACAATGTCAGGTCTCCCGTAACCACCATAGTCGTGAAATTGTAGGCGTTCATTAGCTCACTATCGCTGTACCAGCCGCTAAACACATAGCCGTCTTTCGTCGGAGGGGCAGGAGCCATAGCCTTGACGCCTTCATTCACTGTTTGGGCATCTACTACCGACCCTTCATTACTCTCGAAGCTTATCGTGTAAGGGATCAGCCACTTCGCATACAGTGTGAGATCCGCCGTCACCGCTGTAGCGAAGTCGTAAGCATTCGTCAACGTGTTATCACTGTACCAACCGCCGAATACATAACCATCTTTCGTCGGTTCAGTCGGCGTACTAATCGTGGCGCCAAACCCTACAGTCTGAGCCGGCACTTCTTCGGACCCACCGTTACTGTCGAAATTTACAGTGTAGTCGTTAATTGCCCACTGAGCGGTAAACTGGACATCTTCAGCAGGCATCGTGGTCGGAGGCGTTGGCGACCAACCCGTAAAGCTATATCCCTGCCATGTCGGAGTGCCTAGACGCAACAGCATCGTCGCTCCGAAAGGAACATTATCCGTTTTATTTGTTGCCCCAGAACCGTTATAATCAACCGTCATTTGGTATACATCACGCTTATAATATACCTTCAACGCCGTTTTGCCGTTGCTCGTGATTAGATCCGTCAGTACCGAAATGCTGTCGTCCCGCACGAAGCCATCATAGGATCTCGGCTTGACATCCGCCAAATTCGCCTCGGTACCCGTAACTCCACGATACGATTCCGTATCTGCAACCGTATAGGTGTCACTTCCGATATTTTGCAGCAAGTACACGACCTGATAAGGCGTACCCTCTCTCCCCGTCCACTTCGCTGTATACGTAGTATCCTCAATCGGCATTGTACTTGGAGCTTCTGGCGACCAACCGGCAAACGTATATCCCTGCCTTGTCGGCACAGGTATACGAGCAGCAATGTTCTTGCCAACGGCTTCCGTTAGCGAGATTTGGGGCGCACCGGCATAACCCCCAACGAAGGTCATCTTTCGATTCTCCGGATAGTAATTAACTCTTACGACTGTCGAGCCGTCTCCCTTGATTAATACGCCGCTTACCGTTCCGGTCGCATAGCCCTGCTCCTTAAACCTGTCGGAGCTGATTCGAATCTCTGTGTCCGTTGTTCCAGTCCTATTTTCAGTATCCACAGGCGGAGCCTGTATTCTGCTGTTCGGGTCTAGCACATAATACTCAACCGTATACGGCGTATTCTTGTTCGCAATCCAGTGCGCGTACAGTTTCCGATCCTCCGCAGCCATTCGGTTCGGAATCGTGATCTTCGTGCCGCCGGAAGCGGCCGTATACCAGCCGTCAAAGGTGTATCCTGGATATACCGGGGTGACCACACTGATTGGCGCGTTATAAGGAGCCGCCACAACCTGGGTCACTCCGCTGTTCTGTGGATCCAGCTGAAGGATGTAGTCACCCACTCTGGCAAGCCAGCTTAACTGAATCGTACGCTTGAGTGGCTCGGACATGAACGACGCCGGTGCCCCCTTCCAGGTGATAACCAGATTGCCATCACTCACCTGAATGTTCTTGTCCACCACTTCAATCATCCCGTTTGCTGCGTCATACTTGAAGTTTGGATTGTCCACCTGAATATCGAAATTCGAGCGATCATACGCCTGTTCATCCGTATCGCCTGTCTTCAAATCAAAGGTATTCATCGTGACCCACAACTCCGGTACAGCGATGGATGACGCAGAACCCGCCATGTTCACTTTGAGCGACTTATCCTGTGGATAGGCGAAGTCGTAGACGTTCTGTTCTTCTCCAATCGTATACAGTGGCCACTCTTCATCGACCAGCTCCACGCCGCCGGAAAGCGCTCCATCTCCTAATTGAGCGCCGAGTTCGACCTCCAAATAGATCCCAATCTCGACGAACAGGGCACCTAAAGACTTCGTGGTCTTCACCCCGCTAATATTTTTCAATTGATAATAGAAGTAGCCCCAAAGATTCACATACACACCGGGTTCTACAGCAAGCCCGATACTATTCAACTTGACGCTTCCAATCCCCGCTTTGACCTCCATATGAATACCAGCTCGTAAACCGATCGTCCCCATCACATAGAAGGTAAATTGGTAATCTCCGTCTCCCGGCAAGCTGACCGTATTGCTCGAACCACTGAAACTCAATACGCGCAAGCTAACCGAGTAGCGCTTCGCCATCTTATAGTAGAAATCTGCCCCCACCGTCAGGTTCACCTGGGCGCTGACCACAAACTCCGCTTCAAATTTGACTTCCACAATACCTAAAGCCACGCGTACGCTCTTTTCAAAAAGCTCTTTCTTGATTAACGGAACCCACTCCGTGTCTTGCTCCAACATCTCTTGATACTTTTCCTTCAACGATTCCGCATCTACGGCAGTATCCTGCACACCCGCCATTACCGCTTTAATCTGTGTCGCAATGTTCTGAACCTTTCCCAACCTGCCAGCGTTCTTCTCGCCCACCCAGTCATTCAGTGCATCATTTAACTTATCGTGTTCAACGAGAGCTATCTCTGCCGTGATGTTCATCCCGGTATAGCTATAAGCATCCAGATTCGCCGTAATTACATAATCATCAATGCTGTACCAGTAAGGAATCCCCCACTTTTTCAGCCAGTGCCCTTTCATATCCCCATTGATACCGAGGTCCAGGCTCATCTCCTGCACGAATGTACCCGTCATATGGATGACAAGATCGCTGTCTTCATTGATATTGACAACAATATCGGCACCCACTTGTAATGTAACGCTTACGCCTGAGGTTCGGCCGTCAATATTCTTCAGCCTCGTGCCGAGTGAAGCAAAAACGGTCAGATTCTCCACACTTACCCGGCTCCCTTTACTGGACGCTAGGGAGGACTGAGCCTTGATCTCCTGAATTTCCTTCGTCTCCATGGCGATGTCAGACAGATAATCCGCGGCTTCATTGACGAATCCGCTGTCTCTCGCTTGCTGCTCAATTTGCTCTTCGAGCTGTGCAATCTGTTCTTCCGAAAACAGATCGTCGCCGTCAATTGCTTGCTTCTGATAGATGTTGAAGGCATTTTCAATATCTTCAATGGTGGCATCTTCATACGTAATTACGTCCATCTCCGCCTCAGGCGTAATCGACGTAATACGTCCATAACCCATGATCTCAATACCTTCTTGATCGAATTGTCCATCATAAAAACCAATAAAGTCGCCCACATCAACAGTGGTCAGCTCATCCAAACCAAAGGGCTTGTACAGGCTGTCACTGTAGTTCATGGCAGTGTGCTCAACCGTGATGGAATGGTTATTGGGAATTCCATCCTTATCTGCTTCTATGCTCACCGGTAGAACATCCGGCTTGAACAACACTTGATTGGCATCTGCGTGATCATAAGTGTAGACACTTCCATCTACCGCCGTGATCTGGACATAGGCCACATCACCATCGTCTTCACCAGTCGTTTCGACTGTGCGCAGTTTGGGACTAACTCCCTCATAGATGGCTACGGTATCACCGACTTGAATTACCGTGCCAGTGCTTCCGGTGTACTTGAACGTTCCACTACTCGCATTCACTTCGGCGAGTGCATTTTCGCCACCTACCGTCGTAGTAACGACTGAAATCGCGGGCGAATCGACATCTGCTCCATTTATCACCATATCCGTGACATCCGTGAACGGAATGTAGATCATATTCGGATTGAGTGGAACATTCATGACTTCTTGTTTAGCAACGCTAAACACATAAATACTTGTCGTCGCGTCTTGGCCTTGGAAGGACAAGCTGTCATCCGTCAACGTAAGTTGATATGTGTTACCTTCAACGAACTTGCCGTTTTCGGCTGCTGACGATACCGTGAAAACTCCGTTCCCGCCAGAGACGGTAACCCCTTCGAATTCGGGATTCGCCGTATCCACGAAGTTCATCCCCTCTTTGACCTGGGATTCCGTTAGACTGCCCGATGAATCCTGCACCTTAATGGTGAAGTTCGGCGCGACATCCAGTACCGAATAGCTTGGTACGCTCTGTACTGCACGATCTATGCTATCCGTATACTTTGCATACAACTTTGTATCCGCGTTCAGGGTGCTGCCGCTTGCGAAGATGAGTGAAAGATCACTATCCGCAAACCACCCTTGGAATATATATCCTTCTTTTGTTGGAGCAGGTAGATTATTTAGCACCTGGCCTTTTCGTACCGTCTGCGCAGCAACTGCCGTGCCTCCGTTGCTCTCAAACGTGAGCGTATACGCAGTGGAACCCGTGCCTGGGTTACCTCCGTTATCTCCAGGCGTTCCGCCACCACTATTACCGCCGGTTGTTGGTGTCACCGGCGATGTCGGTGTTGGTGTTGGAGTAGGCGTCACCGGCGTTTGATTCTGATTTTTCCACGCCTCTACAACCGCGTTGTTGCGCATGAAGAGAACCGCTGCTTCCGCGCGAGTCGCTTGTGCACGCGGATTGAAGTTCCCCTTTTCGTCCCCGGTGAACACACCGGCTTGCCACAGCTTGATGACCGCATCAGCCGCCCAAGGCGATACATCCCCGAGATCGCCCGGCTCTGTCGTGACCGGATTCTCGGTCTGATAAGGGATCTGCTCGCTTTCGAAATACCGCAACGTCATCGTCGCCATTTGCTCCCGAGATACGGTAGCATCCGGCGAATATTTCCAATCTCCTGTGCCATCGGTAATTCCCTTCTTAACCGCCCATTCGACATATGGCGCATACCAGCTGCCCGCCTGTACATCGGCAAAGCTCGAAGTAGAGTACGCCCCCGCATCGACTCCGGCCATCCGTCCAAGTGCCGTTACATACATGGCACGTGTCATTGTCCCCTTAGGAGAGAAGCTACTCGCGTTCGTTCCGCTGAATATGCCCTTCTCCTGCACATGGACGACTGCATCATAGAACCAGTCGGTGGGACTCACATCCTGGAATCCAGTGGATGTGGTTACTTTTGTCATCTGCATCGGCAGTTCAGCCGCTACTGCCGATTGCGCTGGTAATAGGGGCACGGCAGAAACTATTAAGCTGATCACCAGCATCCACATCAGGATCTGCCGGCTTACCTTCCATCCCTGTCTTACTTTCTTCACTTTCATTCATCCCTTCTATGTATAGATCAAACTAAAAAAGACCTTCCAAAATTGGTTTCTAATCAAGCTAATCAACAAAGCCAGACTAATAGCGGATACCACTGACCCAGATCGGGATCATTGATCTCCTGCGAGTCAGTTCGCTCGGCACGTGGAGATCAAGCGAGGAAAAACTTTACATACAGAAATGGAATTGTCCTAGCTGCGGCGTTCAGCACATTCAGAACATCAACGTCAGCTCAAACATCCGACTGAAGAGATCCGACTGCTTTAAGGTACGATAATGCCAACTTTACAGATTGAATTCGTTCACCGACCTTCCTGATCAGTCGCAGTCGAATTGTGACACCGACACAGCAAATTATGTCGTTTTTTCTTCCGTATTTTATCATGCGAGATAGGGGCGCTTGTGAATTATAAAGAAAACTTTAAGTAAGCAACTACTCGCAAGTGAGAACATCAATGACATCAAAAAATAGCGGCGTAGGGAAGGTAACTCCCACACCACTCTTTCATGAATTCTTTAGCTCGTCTGCAGTCCATTCCAGATGATTCTCTTCTCAACGATTCATCTACCAGAAGCGACTATAACGAACTGCTCTTCCCCCAACGCAGTCTTGGAGGAAGTGAAAAAACACTAATATGCCTCTTGGGTTTCAATGAGATAAACGACTCCTGCTGATTCTTCGCCACATTGTGGGCGATATGCCTGAAGCGCAGCCCGCTTTCAAACTCGGGATTAAGCGCAATCGGAATGCCCTTATGTACGGAACGTATAATTTCTACATCGGCATGGATCACGCCAATCACACCGATATTGAGAATATCGATCATATCCTGCATCTTTACCGTTGCGGAACGAGCTTCCTGTCCGTCGGCCATATTAATGATGAGCTGTGGCGGAGCCGGAATCATATCTTCTAATAATCCGATTACGCGATCCGCGTCCTGAAGCGATGTACGATGAGGTGTAGTAACGACAATAGCCTCATCTGCTGCCAAAGCCGCATTCCAGAATCCATTTTCAATGCCTGCCGGCGAATCGATCAGCACATAATCATAGCCCTGGGCTATTTGCTGTACAACCTCGCCAAAAACTTGTGGATCATCGTGATGCACCGCGTCGTTACTACAGGAGATAAAGGACAAGGTACTGATTCGCTTATCTTTGACGATCACTTGATGTAAAGCACATTGACCCGTCAGAAAATCAGAAATATGATACCTTACCCTATTGCTCAAACCAAGCGGAATATCCAGATTTCTCAATCCAAAATCAGCGTCGATCAGGCAAACGCTGCTCCCCGATAAGGCAAGGGCAGTCCCGAGATTAGCCGTGACCGTTGTCTTGCCAACTCCACCTTTCCCTGATGTGATACATATAACTCGTGCCATCGGAGCCACTTCCTTCTCTTCAAGTACTAATGCGGGACAGCAAGACAACCATTTCTTCACGAATTATCGTTTGATCCGGCTTGAATGTAACGTCCTCGTAGCTAATAATCAGTTGCAATTTGATGAAATATGTCGTTATATCGACCACAGTGATTTTATCATGATGGATTATCCTACTTGAGAAATCTAAAGAAAACTTTAAATCCGTGCGTATTGGATCGTTTAATTTTTCGGAGAGATGGCACATCATTTTGACGAGGATGGAAAAGCGCAGACTGGTGTTGAGGGATTCAATATCTTGAGTCGATTACGAAGCTAGTGGAAAGAACAAAAAATGGGCCAATAGCGTCAGATACTGCTCCAACGCCATTTTCCCATTTATAATAGACTACCCTTACTGCTATATTCATGCTTGTGACGTACTGTTAGAAACCAGCATATATCCGCTACCCCGAACCGTAATGATTCGCTCGGGGTCGGCAGGGTCAGACTCAATTTTTTTGCGTAAATTACTGATATGTACAGCAACCGTTCTCGTATCCTCCAGACTTTCCATTCCCCAGATGATTTGAAACAACGTATCGACACTGACGACACGATTCACGTTTTGTGCCATATAGGACAGCAGACTGAATTCTTTTTTCGATAAAGAGATAGATGTACTTCCCATGTTGACGGACTGCGTGTAGAAATCCAGTGTCAAACCCGGTAACTCCAGCAGTTGTTCCCTTCTACCCGTCGACACTCTGCGAAGGTGAGCCTTGATCTTGGCCATGAGCACTCCCGGACTGAACGGCTTGGTCACATAATCGTCCCCGCCATAGGATAATGCGCTAATTTTTATTTCGTCTTCCTCTTGACTGCTCAGAAACACAATCGGCGCACTGGTGAGATTACGCGCATTCCTGCACCAGTCAATACCGTTTTCATTAGCCAGCAATATATCCAGTATAATTAAATCCGGCTCAAACGATGCAAGCAGCTCCATCGCTTCTGACCCGCTATGACTGCAGGTGGAGACAAATCCCTCCCTATCACAATACACCTGCACAATCTCGCATATATGAGGATCATCATCAACGATCATGATTTTGTGCGTGTCCATCTCATCACCCCTTTCCTTCAATCACCGTACAAGGAAACGTTACATAGAATGTCGCCCCCATCTTGCCGTCGCTCTCCGCTCGAACCATTCCTCCGTGCGCTTGTACGATTTCCCTGCAAATTGCCAGCCCCAGTCCACTGCCCTCTATGCCCATTCCCGGCCGATCATATCTGTAATTACGTTCGAAGATTTGCTCAAGCTGATCCGGAGGAATCCCCATTCCAGAATCCTGTATGCTAATGACTGCATGGGGAGCATGATTCACCACTTCCACAACTAGTGCAATACGCACCAGCCCCCCGCTGGAGGTGAACTTCATGGCATTTGACACTAGATTAAATAAAGCCTGCTCTATTCTTTTCGCATCCATCTCGACAACTGGCAAAATAGATCGTCTATCCTCGGCATCTCCGATATCCAGTATGAAGTCTAATCCTGCGTCGCGCACTACCAACTCATATTGTTCAAAAAAACCATGCAAGAAAGGAATCATCTGAACTGGCTCCATTCGGTACGAGACTTGTCCAGTCTCCAAATGAGACAAGAAGGACAACTCCTCGATCATACGGTTAATCCTTATCGTGTTCTCCCGGATGTACTTCAGATATTGTTCATTGCGTTCCGGCTTGACCCTGTCCTGTATAGCTTCTACATATCCAAGCATACTGGACAACGGCATACGCAGATCATGCGTAATATAAGCAAGTAGCTTCTTCCTCCCTTGCTCGGAGTGAAGCAGTCGGTCATACGAGGTTTGGAGATCATCATGCACTGTAGATAAGGCCTGTGTTCGCTCCTGAACGGTCTGTTCCAGATTCATATTCATTTCAATCAGCTTGTCATTAACGTACTGTAATTCACGTGTAATTCTCTCTTCGTTCGATGCCGTCCTCGTAGATCGCGAAGACAGCAGAATCAGCTGCGCGATCGTAAATATCAATAAGCCAAGCGGAGATGTATTTCCAACTAGCGACCATCCGTTAAAATACAAAAAATCGTTGACAACCGTGACCAAAGTAACCACCGACACCAGCAGGAAGATCAGCGCTCCCTCCATACGTCGCACAGCCGCCTGAACCAGCCCGATCATCAGATAAATCATATGTAGAACTACCATCACACCGATTACCAGCAAAAATTTTGTATATATAATTGCAGGGGTTACCACTACAAGGATACAGAATGCACCAGTTACGATCCGGGTGCCAAGGCGAAACCATCGCGACACATAATTCGGAAAAATACAATCAAAATACATGGTGATGATATAACCGCTGAGGCAAAGAATCAGATATTCGATCTTGAACTGCAATTCCCAAGGAAAATGAGGCAACCATTGTGTAAAGATAAGCTCGCCGTTGAACAAGGATCGAATACCAAGCAGTACAGTAAACAGGCCAAAATATAACGGAGCTTTATCCTTACGTCGCAACATAAACAACAGCAGATTATACAAACCGATCACTAGCAAACTTGCCGTGATGAACATATCCCTGGCAAGATTCAGATTGGTCTTGGTCGTTAGTACGTCACTGCCACCCAGCTCGATATCCTTGGTAATGCCGCCCCGATGATGTTGGAAGTTGGATACTTGCATGACCAGCTCTAACGTGTCGCTTTCAGGCTGAAAATACACCAGCTTTGTTTCCAATTGCGGGGTCATGCTGTGCTTGTCCTGACCAACCTCACCAACTTCTGCCAGCAGCTCGCCATTGACCCATAATTTGTACGCATTAAAAATGCTAGACAGCCGCAGAGCAAGCATCTCATCGCGATCCTGCTCGCTTAGATGAACGACCAGTCCAAAGGTTGCATAGCCTGTACCGCTCAGCCGCTGACCTTCTAACGGGTAGCCCAGCCAGGAGCTTGGGATGTTAATCCAGTGGTCCTGATTTCCTTCCCTTGCCGAACGAACCCGCATATCCTCAGGCGACAGCAGTTCTTGCCAATAGAACGCCCACTTCCCTGTTAATTTTTGCGGATTCGTACTAAGTTGAGCCTGCGTTAAATCCAGAATACCTTCTTCACTTTGGAGTCTAGGAGAGTCCGGCGAAGAGAGGACGACATAGCCTGTAACCAAACCAATAACAGCAGCAATGATATACAACCAAACCTTACGAGAACCGACTCGGAGAATCTCCCTCATGATGAACCCAACCCCATTCTACAAGAGCGCAATAAGTAAGTTGATCATCCAAATAATATCATCAATACAGGAGAATGTACCCTGCAAATTTCTAGCAGGTGTCGATAGCTAACATCGCGATGATACCCTTTTGACGACGCGCGCTTAGCTGGGTGCGCCGCCACAAAAAAAGTACACACTTTGAAGTGCATACTGATATGAAGGATCTTATTCGCAATGAATAATTCGAGCACAATCTGTATGTGCCAGATTCACAGATGACTCATGCATTATAGTGAATTATTGATGATTTCTGTGAAGGGCTTCATGTTGTACGTGTCATCCTGAATGCGCCATTCTCCCTGATCCTGCAAAAAGGTGATATCACCCGATAACGGAATGGACTTGAACTCTTTGCCATCCTTATCCGTAAATTTCAAATCGAGCGTGTATTCCACAAGAATCCAGTCACTCTTGCTATCTTTGATCTTGGTTTGTATATTTTCAGGATGCAGCAGAGCCTTCTCTTTGTCTGCTACACGTAAAGGAATCTTGTTAAATCGCGCATCTATATTGGATTCGAAATTCCTTTCTGTCAAAAATGGTCTGATTACTTCTGCTCTAGCCAGCAGACCCTCCACAGTTAACGTATCTTCATAGTCCTTATAATCAACAGTCAGTTCGGTTGTTTTATAATCCAGCGACATTTCGAGGGCCTGCTGCTCATCTATGGCTGACGCCTTCTGATTGCTCACAATACTCGGCTGATTCGTCGCTGGTGGAATGGTCTCTTTAACGTTCTCGGCTGACTCAGATGGGGTGCACCCCATTATCATGACAGATGAAAGAAACAACGTACTCATCACATAAGCTAACTTACGCGAGGTGATCAACTCCTTTCTCGTCAGTATTACTCTCAATTATCCCTTCAATAGGATATAATGTCCAGTTATTAGGAACATCTGAACAGACACCCAGTGAATTACATCCATTGGGTGTCATCTTCATCATAGATTGTGTTATAGTCATCGGGAAGTGATTTGGAGGAGATAATAATGATGATCAAAATTACAACTGGACCAACTCTCGAAGGATAGCGCCTGAGGGTCCAATAACTGCGTGTTTCCTTCAACAATGAAGGTGTGAAAGCTATGTCAACTTATCAAGTCTTTCCTATGATCTATGATTCCAAGGAACAGATTGATGCTATTATTTTACTCGAACAACAATGTAAACAGCTTGATTCCGTTCATCTGAAAGCAGACCTTGACCATATTAGCAAAAAAGACGGAGACCATGCACTCCTCTGTTATCGCCACGGTGATTTGGTAGGACTCCTCAGTTGGTATCCATCCGACGGCGTAACCGGGAATATTAATGCCATCGTACACCCAGATTTTCGTCGCCAAGGTGTGTTCGGCAGCCTACTGAACAGGGCCATCCTGGATATGAAACCACAAGGGATTAACCAACTCAGTTATCGCGTTCCTCAGGGCTTATCTCCGGGTGTTCATACTGCCCAATCCCTCGGAGCCATTTATGATCGTGCGGAGTACTCGATGCAACTTGTGAATGAGGTCCTTTCGGTTGTGGAGCCTCCTGAACTAACGTTGTCCTTGGCAGAAGCCGAGGATATGGAATTTATGGTCACTTGCTCCTCCCAAGCCTTTGGAGATTCGGAGGACTGGACACGCGAGTACTTTATGCAAACAAATGAACCCAGCCGAGTCACCTATATTGTATGGCAGAATCAACTGCCTGTTGGGCTGGTACGGGTCAACTCCATTAATGCAACAACCGCATTTATTCATAACTTCTGTATCTTGCCTGCTTATCAGGGACAGAAACTGGGGCGCACTGCGCTTAGCATCCTGGTTGATCTCCTAAGGAAACAAAGTTACACAGATATTCGCTTATCCGTTGTTACCGAGAACAAACGTGCTTTGAATCTGTACCGCAGTGTTGGTTTTGAAGTGATTTCTGAGTATCACTATTTCAACGGTAGTTTATAAAAGGTAGTAGAGAGAGATCGTTTTCCGCAAAGGGAGACGGTCTCTCTTTTTATATATTGGAGAATTGAAAAATCAATTTATAACCATCGAACGTTTGCCCGTACATCTCCCGATAGTTACCTTTGGTATAATTATTCACTGTTTTCCGCCAGAAAGATTGGCCAATCTTATTGTTCTCCGATGGATTGGTGAACAACTCCCAGTTTCCTATAAACATGCCAAAGATCGTCGATGCCGCGTGTTCAGCAACGCCTACACCTCGAAACGGCTGCATCAGAAAGAAGTCATTTACAAAGAAATTCGTGCCTTGTGAACAATATGGCGGAGTAGCTATGAACGCAAACCCTGCCGGTATGCCATCCACAATCATGAGGAACGGATAAAGACACTCCGGTTTTTCCCACCATATGTTCTGGACGTTATACTGATCCTGCAAAGTTATATAATCAGGACTTGGCTCAAAAATGCCATGTTCGTTCGGGGTATGCTCTCCACCCAGACCATAATGTCCGGATAGATCATGAAGGTATAGCGGGTACATATTTTTAATCACATACGCCTCGTCTTTATTCGTTAATTTCACTTCTATATTCATATTCACCAACCTTACCAGATGATTTAAGGAGTTAATTCATGAACTCTCACAGCATAACCTTCTACCGTCAAATGAATTGTACGCGTAATTAACAACCTCGAATATGTAAAAAAGCTTTAATAACTATTCTTTATTCTTACAGGAAAAAGCCACATTCGATTGCTCGAACATGGCTTTTATAGTTTCATCCCTTTTTGCAATACACAATTTTCTTGATGCTATCGATGGATAAACAGTATTGGTCCGCAAGCTGATCGATGGTTGTTCCGGCAGCAAAAAGCTGGCGGATCTCGTCGTTCCGCTCCCGGACAATCCTTCTGCCACCCGAATTCTCGCCCCACTTCTTGTGGGCATCCTTGGGCCTCGGAATATAGATCAAGCCACCAGAGATATGACGCTGTATTTCTTTGAGTAATTCTTCCGGGAAGATTGTATCCGCATTAATATATTTCACGTTGCTCCACTCCTTAAAAGTTAAAATCTTTAAGGCAGCAGAGTCGTACAATGAACACATTGGATATGCACTACAATGATATGGCGGAAAAGAATTTCAAGCTCTATGCAAACAACCGCCGTTGTTCATCACATGGACTCTGCATAGAGCGGGTCGTTAAATTTATTATGAATCGAATCATGGTAGCCCCCCATTCAGTTAATCTTATTCGTGCTGAAGAACTTTTAACTGTCTATACCATAATAAGGTTTACTTTCCCTAATGGCAAAATCTACACGTCGAATCTGTAATATACCCCTGTTAATTCTTCTGATACGCTCCATAGCTTGTTTGAAATGTTAGCGTCATATAATTTTTCGATGATCTTAGCGCTCTTGGGATAGCCCTTAGTGCCGCCCATACCGCTGGGAGCAATATACTCCCCTCCCGTGATCGTCGGATCTGCTGCAGCATATAAGGTAGGTAATGCCCCCATATGTGCTGGTTGACTAATGATTTTCAAAAGACTGCGCATGAATATATTGGTCTGTTTCCCCGAACCGAAGGAAAATAGATTGGTATGCGAAATTCCTGGATGAGCGGCGATACTCATGGAATCAATATGGGCGGAATTAAATTTATTCTGCAGCTCTCTCGCAAACATCAGATTGGCTAGCTTGCTTTGACTGTAGAACTTCATGGGATTATATCCTTTGGAGCCATCTAAATTATTAAAATCAATCGCACCATTATGAGCTGCCATACTACTTACAGTGACAACTCTCGATTTCGGAGTAGAGATCAATCGAGGCAATAGTAGACCCGTAAGCGCAAAATGGCCTAGATGATTACTACCAAACTGCAATTCAAAGCCATCTTTCGTCAACTGGAATGGAGGGTTCATAATTCCTGCATTATTAACGAGAATGGACAAAGAATCGTATTGCTCAAGAAAAGCGGCTGCGAACTTACGAATACTAGCTAAATCGCTAAGGTCGAGCTGCATAACGATTACCTCTCCAGCTACATGCACAGACGACTTTATTTTATTAGCTGCCTTTTCACCTTTTTCCAGATTACGAACTGCAAGGATAACTTTTGCGCCTTTTTCAGCTAACGCTAATGCCGTTTCATACCCTAACCCGCCGTTCGAACCTGTCACAATCACTACTTTATCGGATACAGTCGGGATGATATCTTTAGTCCAAACTTTGCTCATTTGTCTACACACCTTTCTTATCTCTTCCTTGATACCCTAATATCCAGCGTTTGAAAGCTCTTATCCCCCACCATACTGGCTTAAACTCCGTTCCAGCATCCCTTTAACCTGCTGCTGTAGTTCGAGCGGAGACACCACCTTCACTTCCGGCCCATAGGAGAGTAACTTTCGTGCTGTAAAAGAGAACTCTTCAGGCGGAATCAGTCCGCGCCACTCATGGCCTTCAACTGACTTGAACAATACATCTGACGCAGCAATCCTCGCTCCAAATTCCGTGAAATGCAGCACCACTTCTACGCTTGCTCTATCTTCTTTGGCAGCTAACCATGCCTTTAGACTTGGAACAGATTTATCCACTGATTCCATAACCGTCAACTGCTGCATGCGATCCACCCGATACAATAATACGCGGTCCTTATTCCGGGCTGGCATGTACCAATGTCCCTGCTCATAGTAGATGCCATAGGGAAAGACCTGGACTTTTTTAGGACCACTGCGGGCATGATACATAAATTCGATTTCTCTCTTTTCTACCGCTGCACCCAATATCGCTGTTGTTAAAGGCTCGGCATGCTCACCTGGATGTTGGACAAAAGCAATGTGTTCCCTCATTCGCATAATCAGATCCTGTACATCTTCGGGCAAAGTAGAAAAATACTGCTCAGCCAGATGTTCACGCATTGATCCATACGGAAAATCCGGTACTTGCTGTAGATATTCCAGCATCATAAACAGCCCTAATGCCTCCTGCTGTGTCAGTTGAAGGGGTGGCAAAATCCGATTGGGCAACACCCGGTATCCTCCGTTCACGCCAACTTCTGTGTACAAGGGAAAACCCAGCGCCTGCAATGCATCCAGATCTCGCTGGATCGTACGAACCGAAACGTCGAACCGTTCTGCCAGTTCCCGGGCAGTGAACTTTTGTCTGGAATCCATCAGGCGCATGATCGCCAATTTCCGATGATTCATTTATTCAACATCCTAACTACGTCAACTTTTGTCATAGTTAAAGTGTATCATACATTTTAGAAGGGAGCGATGAACATGTCTGATAACAAAACAATTTTGTACATTGCTATGAGTTTGGATGGATATATCGCAAGACTGGACGGTTCGGTCGATTGGTTATTTGATGTGGAGGGTGACGGAGGAGATAACGGATATGCTGCCTTTTATGAAACGATCGGTAGCGTTGTTATGGGACGTTATACGTATGAAGAGGTGCTCACACTTTCCGAAGAGTTTCCCTATGCGGATCGCCCAACGTATGTGCTTTCCCGCTCGGAACAGCCGCCCGCTCCGCATGTACAGTTTACAACTGAGACGGTAGATACGCTCATTCCCCGATTAAAGCAGACTTCTGATGGAGACGTGTGGATTGTGGGTGGCGGTATATTGGTTCAAGCTGTGTTAGCAAAAAAATTACTGGACGAGATTGAAGTCGCCATCATTCCCAAAATTCTTGGTGAAGGCATCCCCTTATTCCCCACAGGCACTGTGCCCAGCCAATTCAAAATGGTCCGGACCCAGACGCTGGGACAGATCATTTCGATTCGTTATGAGGTACAGAACAGCGGCCCATCGGACACACCTTCGAATGTCTAGATAAGTAGAAAAGGAAAAAGACCATTCTTATGATGAAGGAACCTCATCAAGTTAGATACCATCTAACCACTGGGGTACCCGTTCATGAAAGAGTGGTCTTTCCATTACCATGTATCAAGTATCAAGTTATCCTATCAATCCTCGTACATATTCCGCTAACACCTCTGCCGTCCTACGATGAGATAAATCGCCAGGATGGGTACGCGCCCCTACCGTCTCTTCGGTTGTATCAGGAAGCTGGATGATTGAGACCTTACGATCTCCTGTCCCCTTTGTATACGCATCAACCGCGCGGTAGATGGCAGGCATCATGGGAAAACCAAGCATGCCATAAGCCCATACGAGTTGTGCATCCGGATTGTTTTTCCGAAGTTTGAACAGGAACTGCTCCACCGCTTTCTCAAAAGCGGTCAGATCTTCTTCATGATACGTACCATCTTCGTTCAAACGCTGCTTGTACACCTTGCCCGTGTCGGGGTCTTTCCACTCCGGTGACTGAAATGCACCCCCATCATTGCTGCCCAGGTTCACGACCACCACATCCGGCCGCCACGAACCAAAATCATGCTGATCTCCTGCACCGAGCGCTTCGTTACGCTCACCAGTAAGCAAGCCACAGACCTGTTCGTAATAATCGGGGATGTTCCCCTTTGGATTGTTATCCCAACTTGTCAGCACACCCCAGCCACTTTGCGAGATGACCCGATATTCTGCATTCAATGCCTCTGCTGTCATAAACGTATAATTATGTATGGCGCTAAACCACATCGGAATCCAATCTTCCTCCGCTTTCGCTCCAATCGCACCTTCTCCAGATGTAATACTGTCACCAATGAACTCGATCTTGTACGGTTTTTCCTGCACAGGCAGGAATACTCCATCCGATTTCACCGCATGAATCTGCAAGAAACAACCTGGGTCACCACTCATCGCTTGAACATCTTTGACGATCCGTACATTCTTCACCACATCTGCGTTCATACCTCGGAATACACAGACCCAGTACCTTCCCGCCGTTAACATCTGTCTGCTCACCGGAACACCGTTGATCAGAATGCTGATCCATGACTCATACATGTCATACTGCGACTCTACTTCAACCCATAGTTCGGATCCCTGTACATTGAGTTCAACTGCACTCCCCGTCCAAAATAACGTCAACGGCGATCGCTCTCCAGTTGTTCTGCCATGCACTTTAAGATTTCCGATCTCAGGCAGAGCATATACCTTTAAATTCTCATTAGATATCACGGTGCAAACCTCCTACGTTTGGCTCAGATTATAAGGAGGCTCTCTACATGCCTCGGAAGTACGCTTAACTGATATTATGCAACTTTTGAAGCGCTTCCTCTTTGTTTTTCAAAAAGAAAACATGCTTGCCATTGTTGCACTCATAGATGAAATCTCTCAAGCTCTTGCTGTTATGTCCTTCGAAATCTCCCACAATAGCAAGCTTAACATGATAGTTCACGTATTTCTGCAAAATGTCGCCTGCAAGCTTGGTTTTCAGTTCGAAGAACTCTTCCGTGATGTTCGATTTGTCGATAATGAGCTTATCGGCATCATCGCTATACCTTACCGAAGCCATCAAATCCAGTGCATCTTGAGCATTGTTGATGACGATGCCATCACTTTCAATAATGGCGACCTTGGAATTGCCTTGTTGATTAATAGTTATGTTCATTTCACTTTCTCCTCTTCTGGACATCGTTTCTTTATAATATCTCGCAGTTCTATATTAAAAAGCAATATTTGTAGAGTGCGTTTAATCATTAGTGTGATTCTCTAAATTTGATTTGTCTTTTCTTAGTAGTTATAGACTGTAATTAATATGATATAATGGGGTTATTTCCTAACTAAACTAAATCTCGTGACTTGCGAAGAAAAGAGGAGTCCATGGACACAAAGTGGCTAGAATGGGCAAAACAGATTCAAGCTATCTCACAAACAGGTTTAACCTTTGCCAAGGATGTTTATGATATCGAGCGATACGAGGAATTGAGGCGCATTAGTATTGATATCTTAAGCAACTATACTTCTGTTAACAAAGAGAAAATATCACTTACATTTGCAAGTGATTCAGGTTACGCAACGCCTAAAGTCGATATTCGCGGTGTTGTTTTCAGGGAAAACAAAGTGCTTTTGGTTCGAGAGAAATTAGATGGGGCATGGGCATTACCAGGGGGATGGAGTGACATCGGCCTATCCCCATCAGAAGTAGCTGTGAAAGAAATTAAAGAAGAATCCGGTTTTGATGTTGTGCCGATGCGGTTGTTAGCAGTATTGGACAAAAAATTCCATGGACACCCACCTGAGCCTTATCACGTATATAAGATGTTTATCCGCTGTGACATTGTGGGTGGGCATGCGGAAACAGGTGTAGAAACCAGCGCAGTTGATTTTTTTGCTATCGACGCTTTACCTGAATTATCATTGGAAAGAAATACGCTGGAACAAATTAAAATCATGTTCGAATTTCTTGAACAACCAGATAAAGAAGTAATTCTGGATTAAAATAATACCCCCTTCAGCTTGCCCGTCTTTGGTGAAGGTGACCTCGACACCGCCGATGGTCACCTTCCCGGGTTTTCATATCCTCCAACAGACAGAGGCATATGATGCCTCAATTATTCATCTTTTCAAGCGTCTCCATGTAGAACACATGCAGGAACTTTTTGATATTAACCTTGCCTTTGTCACCTGCCTGATCTTCTTCCATGGCTCTCATCTTCATTCGAACATCTTGGAAGTCAAAGTAGAGGGGAGCATAATGCTCAAACTTGTGGTTGCTATAATCGGTGAGTCCAATCGAGGCCATGTTCGTTAACGCGGCAATTACCGTTCTGCGAATGCGCTGTTCCATCGCCTTGCTCTCTTTCTCGACGTCTTTGGGCGTGGACTTGTACGTCTGGGCCACCGCTTCATAGGACTCCTTCAGTGGCGGCCACTCTGCGACCTGCTTCTGATCAATCGCATACTCCATGAGCGCAATGATGTCCTTGCTACCACTTTCTCCGATGATCCCCAGATCCATTAGAATGCTTCTTGCCGCATCTCGCACCGTACGACCTTGGGCAGGGGCCGTCGCTTCCACCAGATTCAATCGAGCCATCGACTGCTTGATCTCCAGCACGTATCGTTCATACTTCCACTGGTCATTCACTTTGCTGAGCACATGCTCCACTTCCACCCGATTAATCGGTTTATGAATAAAGAATTCAATGCCGTTCTGGTAGGCCGCTCCTACCATCTCTTTGTTCTCCACCTGAGAGATCATGATGAATTTCCCGGTATAACCCCCGTGCTTCAGCTTCGCCACCGTCTCAATTCCGTCCTGATCCGGCATCAGCAGATCAATCAGCACCACATCTGGACGCAGATCCATGATCATCCGTGCTCCTTCTATGCCGCCCTCAGCCATGCCCGCAAGCTCACCGATACCACAGGATTCAATGATATCATGCAGCATGCTCCGACTTACCACATCATCATCCACGATCATGATAGAAAGTGTCATCGACATCGGCCCCCTTTATTAAATTCATCTTGGGAATAGCTATACGAAATGTAGTCCCTCTCGCTCCCAGAGGCGCCGATTCCACTGTGATCTGTCCCGTCAACGACTGAACGATATCACGTACATGGGACAGGCCAATGCCTGTCGCGGCAATGCCAACTTCATTGAACTTCGTTGTGTACCCTGGTTCAAAGATGACATCCCATTTGGCTTCGGGTACGCCTTTTCCAGAATCCATCACAACGAAATACACGTTTTCTTCCTGCTCATATATACGAATTCGAATCGTCCCATCATGCTCAATCGCCTCTACCGCATTGGCAATCAGGTTATTCATTACCGTGAGAAGAGGAATGTAATACGGAGACTCACAATCATACTGTTGCTCAATGTCGATCTTGACCTGCTTATGCAACATCTCGCTATATTTTCGGTTTGCTTTACTGGCAAAGTTCAGCACTTCAGACAGGCTCATGTTGACTGCTTTTTCATTATCATACAGCTTCAGCAGACCCGCCAGAATACGTTGTGAATCCTTCTTCACTTCATGAATCTGCTGAGCAATGCCCAGGGTGCGCTGACTGTATTGGTTCATGTCCTGCTCCCGGAGATCGCGATATAGATCATAGCTGTCAGCTGTAATGCCTTCGATCGTATTCATCGCTTTCTTCAGGTAAAAGACCTCGCCATACAGACCCGAGTTCACACTCAGCATCTGCTCCATCCGCTTCTCCTGCTCTGCATGTAAGAGCCTCATCTGCCTCACCGCAATGCTGTTATATAGCCCAATCACAAAGTAACTTCGCAGACCGCCCACCACAAGCAAATACAACCATTCCTTCATATAAAAGATATTGGTCCCGCTTAACATTCCGCGAAAAAGTAGCTCAACAAGATTAGAGGAGAAATCGATACATGTGATTAACCCGCCGAGCAGAAGAGGCTGCATCTCATGGAATCGATGCTTGAACTTGCTAAGCCCATAGGCAAAGACCACATAATACACACCTGCCCCCAGATTGTCCCGCATGCTTTCCAGTATAGACACGCTCTGTACATGATTGATGAGATCTACCGACTGAAACAGCAAATTCGCGATGCCTGTCAGGATTCCTGTCTTCACATAAGACAAGTGTGGCATGATCATCAGCAGAAATAAAAGGATGCTAACCCCCAGCCCGATTCGGAAGTAATCTTCCCGGAACGGATTTATCTTGAATTGCGCCCCTACCGCAGTGGTAAAGGCAATGGCCGTCATCTGCACATTCTCATTTTTGACCCAATTGCGCATCGATCTCTTCACCCACTATAACAACGTTTAGCGCCCAATGCCGGAACCCGCGCTTCTAATGTTAAATATACTAACATATGAAAGAAGCATTAGAAATAATTAAAATTAGGGAATGAACACGCAATTAAAACAAAAAGGCCGGAAGTTTTCACTTCTGCGGCCTTTTCCTTATATTTCATCCGGAATATCAAATGATACCATCGTGCCCTCACCCGGCTCACTTACGATCGATAATCCCTGACCATACCGTTGCAGCAATCTGCGGTTTGTATTCACAATGCCTATTCCGCCTTTTCCACCTGGCGTAGCATGTAGCAGCTCTGCAACCTTCTCCGGTTCGATACCTTTGCCATTATCCTTCACCTCAATACGGGTATAACCCTCATGACGAGTAATGGATAGGCATAACGTACCGCCTACATTGCGACTTAATAGTCCGTGTCTGACGGCATTTTCAATCAAAGGCTGAATTGATAGCGGCGGGAGAAGCAACGGAAGGTCCGGCTCTACGTTTAATACCACCGACAATCGATCTTCAAATCGTGTTTTTTCAATAAAAAGATAGGCTTCAACGAGTTCCAGCTCATATGATAATTTCACCAGTTCCCCTGTATTGAGATAGTTGAAGCTGATCCGTAAATAGGATGAAAAAGCTTCACCAAGCTTCCGCATATGCTCTGTATCAATATCACTTAAAACCATAAGTGAATTCAACGTATTGAACAGGAAGTGAGGCTGAATCTGAGCCTGTAAATACGCGGCCTCCATGCGCAGGCGCTCTTGGATAGACTGATTTAGCATGGTCAATGCACGTATCCGATATTTCAGTTCCACCGCATCTACAGGCTTCGTGACATAATCATTGGCGCCCGATGCAAACCCCGTGTAGATATCTGGCGGCTGACTTCGTGCCGTCAACAGCAGCACAGGAAGCTCAGACATCGAGAATTGTTCCCTCACCTTCTGGGTTAACTCATATCCGGACATATTGGGCATCATCACATCTGTAATGAGCAGATCCCACTGACGTGTGCCGAGCAATTCCATCGCTTCCTGACCCGAACCTGCTGTAGTTATATCATATGGTTCCGTCGAAAGAATGCTGACCAACACATCCAGATTCACCGGATCATCATCGACAGCCAGAATGGTAGCTCTCCCCTCTTTTAACAACGGAGCCATCTCTGCTGTCGCCAAGGCTTCCGCGTCCCCCATACCTTGGCGGGGTAACAGGAATCCGCTAGGTGCATCTTCCATCATCTCGGCGGCCTGTTCCCATATCAGGGGAAGTTGTGACTGAGCCTGATCGGCGGCTTCATCTGCGAGTGGTAGATCGAAGCTGAATGCCGAGCCCTTTCCGAGTTCCGAGCGAACCGTAAGTGCCCCACCGTGCAGTTCTACGAGCTCTTTGCAGATGTTCAGTCCAAGCCCGATGCCTTGTCCATCACTGATTCCATACGACCCTTGTTCATACGGGAGGAAAATGCGCATCCGTGTATCTTCATCCATGCCAATGCCTGTATCCGTCACATGAATCAGAGCATGTCCTTCACGAATTTCGGCACTTACGGATATCGTTCCTTCCTCTGTATGTTTAAGCGCATTATGCAGTAGATTATACAAAATCTGAACAAGCCTTTCTTCATCAGCCATGACCTGAGGGAACGATTCCGGAATCTCCATATGAAGGCGGACTGGTTTTCGTTCTGCCATGAACTGCAGCATGGCGATAACGCCGGGCACAACCGACTGTATGGAAAGAGGCCCCTGACGTAACTCAATGCGGTGCTCCTTCAGCCGGACTACATCCAGTAGATCACCAAGGAGATGTGACATCCGTCGACCGATCGTAATCAGCAATTCCATATCCTCCAGGCTCCGTTCATCCAACCGGCTTTTCTCTCGGGTGATCACGTTGTGAGCGATGTTAATGATCCCGTGCAGCGGGGTCCGCAGTTCATGTGATGTATTCGCCAAGAATTGATCTTTAATTTTGTCGCCCTTCTGCAGTTCTGTGTTCAGCTTCATATTCTCCCTGACATTCCTGAAGTATTTCTTGAACCAATAGGCGGAGAAGCCGGTAATCGCAAAGATAATGTCAATGGGATAATAGACTGTTGTCACATCTTTGGCTGTCTCGACCACACTCCATATCAGGTTGGATGTAATGCCTCCTGCAGTAAGCAGCAGAAAAACAATATCCCGGTCCGCCTGTTTCCTGAAGATCATCGTTCCGACGATGTATAGAAACCAGATCATGGATACAAGAAAGAATAGGTTAATGACGTTGTAATGGATCATGGCATAGGTAATATGAATGGGCACCACCACAATCACGGCCGTATAGATCAAGGTCATTACAACATGCCACTTTAGCCATGCCTTTCGTACATGAACCACCGTTAATCTCTGGAATAACAGAAGGATACAAGCATTTTGCAGTAACAATGAGATCAATCGAATTTTAATGCCCCAAGTATAATTAATTGGAAGCCATAACATCAATATATTGTCATGACCCATCGTAACCGTGATGCCAACAGATAAAGTTAATACGGCTCCAACCAGCAAGGAACGTTCCTGTCGATTAAATGCGTAAAGAATACAGGCATACATGCCGTGGAGGAGCAGAACCAGAAAGGTGAGCATCTGAAAACCAATGGAATACCAACGCGAAAAATCAACGGCTGCCTGTGAACCAAAGCGAACAGGTTTGCTAATTCCGCCCATATGCGGACTGTCGTAATTGGCTACACGGACCAATAGTTCAATGGAGGTTGTTCCTTCCTGATCATAGGTCGCTGTATATGAAGTGCTTCTGGGTATATATGTACTGCCATCCGCGGAGACCTCACCCATACCCCCGTCGTTGTGTCCATTCATCTCAACCTCGGATGAACTTCGGATTCCCTTGAACCAGAAAGTTACCGGCGTCTGAAGTGGATCTGTCAAAATGCGCAATCGATATGTTCCGTAACCGTACGAACTCTCTTGTTCCTGATTCTGTGCACTCCCCCAGTCTCCTGGGACCTGAACACTCTTCGCACCGCCATTCCTCTTCGCAATATCTTGTTGGGTCAGCAACTCATCCGGGTAAAGTTCCCATTCCCCATTCAAGTACATGACAGGGGACTGATCCAGATCCACATCTCTCAAATCAAGCACCCCGTTAACGGCGCGATGCTCATCTACTGTGTGGAATAGCTCAGACCATACCGAGCGCATGCCAATTAACACTCCAAAAATAATTAGCATGATGAACAAATATTTGTAACGGTCCATACGTTTCGTTTGAAGTAATTTCATTAATTATTTTTTCATGACTTTGGTTAAACCGAGCTTCCAGTCCTGATACCATTCAGTAATATCCTTACTGATCGGTATCTCCAAATCTTGCTCCATTCTGGTGGTTAAGAGTCGATACTGCTCCTCCACACCGAGATCGTTGTGCATTTCATCATATAACTTCATTAGCATAAAATAACTTTCTTCTTCATCCGGAAGCATATGCTGGATACGTTGTGTACTCTCGACCACTTTCTCCGCCAGCCCATGCTGCTGGTAATACAGACTTAGTTGTCTCATATGATACAGCCACAGATAGCGTAATCTTTCCCGCTCAGGTTCAGCCCACATGTATTCATAATTGCCAAGATAGGTACCCTTATATAGATGAAGCGCTTGCTCATAGGCATGAACGGTACTTGCGTCTACGACTTTCCATTGCCTGATTTCCCGTTCCCACTGCTCACTATCCAACTGAGCCTCACCCAATTCGAGTCGGTAGCCTGCCTCTAGGTGTCCACTCTGAATCGTGATCATATCCATATTGCAAGTTTTCAGGGTTTGGCGGACATGATACATTGCAGTGTAGAGTTGATGTGTCGTCTTCTCCTCTTCCATTCCCGGCCACAGAAGCTCCAGCAGAACACTGCGATGGATGACCTGGTTCCGGTGGTGAAGCAAGTATGCAAACAGCTCCTGCGCCTTGCTTGTACGCCATTTGGCCACCTGAACATCCTTGCCTGGAAGCTTAAACTGAATCTGATTAAAACAGCAAATTAAAGGTACGTTTGTATCCTTTGACCGCTGCTCGCGTTTTACACTCAGTTTCTCTCTTACGCGGCTCACCGTCTGCTTCAATCGATCCTTTTGGATGGGCTTCATCACATAGTCCAAAGCCTGTAATTCGAAAGCATGCACCGCATATTGATCGTAACTGGTCACAAATATAATTTCGGTGCCCGGTGTTGCCGCCTGAATCTGTCTTCCCAGATCCATACCATCCATCTCCGGCATATGAATATCCAGAAATACAACATCAGGACGGTACTCCACAATACCCGCCATAGCCTCTGTTGGATTCATATATGTAGCGATAATTTCAATGCCGCTTACTTCTTTTTCTAGTGATTTTTGAAGGCCTATCAACGCTAGACGTTCGTCGTCAACCAATATCACTTTCACAGGAGCTTCCTCCTCGACCCTGAGGTCTTGAGATTTATTTTCACTATTATATCATAGGCATTTTAAGTATTTAGCGTTCTTCGTTACCCATTTTTAATTTTTAGCAATTTAATTGTATAATACTAAATAGAAGACAGGTTATCAGATCCGGTCTTGGAAGAGAGGAAGGTACCATATGTCAGATGTTAATCAAAGCTTTGGGCAAGCCCTTGTCAAATCATTAGTGGGGGAACGCGGTCATATCCGCATCGCCCGTGCTCTACCCGATATCGATGTCACACTTGCTGCTCGTACGCACGATGCCATGCCATATACGATCTATCAGTTGGTGAAGCACATGCATTATTGGCAGCAATTTATGCTCGATCACTTGGAAGGACGCAAACCACAGCTCCCTGCTAACGTGAATGAGAGCTGGCCTGAGGAGAAGGGTCCACTGGACGAAGCCACGTGGAAGGCAGATATTCAGGCCTTCTTGGATGGGGTTGATCAAGCCGTAGCCATTGCAGAAACTGCACAATTAGATGATCCACTGCTCTATTTCCCGGGTGAAACTAAAGCAGGACTTCTGCGCAATATCGCCTCCCATAACTCGTACCATCTAGGGGAGATTGTTCTGCTGCGTCGCTTCTACGGCGCATGGCCACCTCCAGGTGGCGGATATCCGGCGTAAACGATATCTACAACAGATCTATTGAACGAATATACAGGCACACCGAAGCTGTGAAAGGACGATTGTTCCTTTTACGGCTTCTTGTGGTTATAGGCAAGTAACATCCAATGAAGTGCAGATTATAACGCTCATATCCTGTACCAGGCTCATATATTACTTCAAAGTACGTATATGACTTTGAGGTGCGTACTTCTCATCCTTCTTTTTCTGACCCACAATATGAACAGAAGAAGAGAGGAGCATGTCCATTGAAACCTGAACAATCCGTTACCCGCTACACCGCACTTGTCATTGGGGCTGGAGGCGTCATTGGAAGAAACCTTATTGATTATCTGATGACACTTCCGCAATGGAATGTGATTGGTGTATCTCGCCGCGGAGGGGAAGATGCCCCTAGGTTACGTTATATATCAGCTGATTTACTGAACGAAGCAGACACACAAGACAAACTGGGTCATTTAACGGCCGTTACGCATATTTTCTACGCCGCGTATCAGGATCGCCCAACTTGGGCCGAGTTGGTACAGCCCAACCTGGCGATGCTCGTGAATGTGGTGAATACCATCGAACCGATCGCTCCAAATCTCCAACATATTAGCCTAATGCAAGGTTATAAAGTGTACGGTGCACATCTGGGTCCATTCAAAACACCTGCCAAAGAAACGGATGCATATCATATGCCTCCTGAATTCAATGTCGATCAGCAACAGTTTCTCGAAGATCGGCAACCCGGAAGCAGCTGGACCTGGTCAGCTCTGCGCCCTTCTGTGGTATGTGGATTCGCTCTGGGTAATCCAATGAACCTTGCCATGGTTATTGGCGTGTATGCGTCTATCTCCAAGGAGCTTAACTTGCCATTACGATTTCCCGGAAAACCAGGAGCGTATCATTCGCTTCTTGAAATGACTGATGCGACATTGCTGGCTCATGCAACCGTATGGGCAGCAACCGATCCACGATGTGCCAATCAGGCATTTAATATCACCAACGGCGATCTGTTTCGCTGGAATGAGCTATGGCCCAAAATCGCTGCGTTTTTTGAATTGGAAACAGCACCTCCACTGCCCCTTTCACTTGCAACAGTGATGTCAGATAAAGAAGACCTTTGGAATTCCATGATTGAAAAGTATGGTTTGGTAAACACCCCTTATGATGATGTCTCTTCCTGGGCATTTGGTGACTTTGTCTTCTCGTGGGATTATGACTTCTTCGCAGATGGTTCCAAAGCTCGCCGCTTCGGATTCCATGATTTCATTGACACTGAGACTATGTTTATGGATATTTTCAGAAATCTACGTGATCGCAAGATCCTTCCGTAAAGTAAATAAAATGCAAAATAAGCCGATTCCTGAATTCCAGAATCGGCTAATATAAGTCCCTCAACGGTCAGTAGTAGTTGGCGGCTTAAACAGAATTTTTCCTCGATCACCATATACATTCTCCACGTGTATATCGCCCCACCTACACATCAGATGAAGAATCTCTTTAAGACTCCATCCATACGCTGTTAACTCATATTCCACTTTAGGTGGGACCTGGTGATGGGAAATACGGACAATAACTCCCGCCTCCGTTAATTCACCAAGTTGCTGAGTCAACACTTTCTGAGTGATCGCAGGGATCAGTTTCATCAGCTCACCATTACGTTTTTTGCCAAAGGTAAGATGGAATAGAATAACAGGCTTCCACTTCCCCCCGATTACTTCAAGAAAAGCTTCAACTGCGGTGTTATATACTTTGAGTGGTTCCTCCATATCACCTTCTGTCTCCCTTCCATACAACAGTTTAAAGAATCCCTGTCGATTTTTTAGACTTCTGGAGTCATCAGCCCTTGGATAAACGTCTCAAAGTTCGGTGCCAGCGGAATGATCTCTTTGGGATTCTCCCTCTTCACATAAACGACCTCTGGTTCTCCATCATTACCGAATGAACGATAATCGAGCATGACAACCCCCGACTCCGAAGGAGATACCGCGATGACCACACCAATCTCCGGATACCCTTCACGTTCAATCAAATTCCAGCTGCCTTGAACACCCGCTAGTGTGCGAGGCTTCTCACGGCCAATGCCCAGTATACCTTCAATTTCAACATAATTCGTAGCTCCCGTATCTGTGTTCGCCACAGGGAAATAACGATTGTACGGAATACCACCGTTATGTAGCTTCATCATCTCAATGTAGGAAGCTGGAAGTCGGAACACCAATTGCTCCTCAACAGATTCAATCAGGCCATCACTTGGCGCGTTGGACACATAGTGCTCCAGTGCATGCTCACTATCGTTCCAGAATTCGCCGGATTCCCGTCTGGGAACCGCTTCAAAGGTCGCTACAACGTCAACGGGTACATGGAATTCTCCAACAGCCTCTGGATCCGTTTCAACTTCAGGTTCAGATTCGGACGGCTCCTCCATTTTGCTTCGAATCCATCCCAGAAACTCCAGCGTATCTTCATCCTCAGGGTCCAATTCATCCGCTCTTTCAAACGCCTGCAGCGCATGCGCGTATTGCTCCAGATAATAATAAGCCAGTCCAATCCGATAATGCCAGAGTGGGTCACCTGTGCCCTCTTTAGCAACCGTCAGGAATTGTTCAACCGCTTCTTCATACTGTTCCAAGTTATTCAGCGCTCGTCCCAAATGGTTAACCAGCTCATAATCTCTTTCTTCCACAGGAATGGCTTGAATTGCATCTACAATTTCCTGAAACTCATCTTCTTCATGCCACTCTTGCAATTGAACCAACAGATCGTCTCTCATTCTATTTTCCTCCCCGTTCATTCACTCATGATTACGTATTGAAAATTATACCACTATCCGGATCACCATCTCCAGCAAAGCAAGATCCTTAGGGATATCATGAATCGATATCTTTTCATTTCGGATGACAAAGCTAAAAGAGGTAACCTGAACCTGGTTAAGAAAACCAGACAGGCTACCTCCTATATTCCTTCCACTATATTGCATTCTTCATTCAATTCAGCAACTCAACACAATCATAGACCCAGCCCGCACTTAACCAGTTACCCAAGTCACTTGAACCGCTGATTGGCGTAATCGTGATGGTATTGGAACCATTCACGAAGTAGGATGCTGGAACATTCCAGCTAAAGGTTGTGTTGTTCCCACGATACGTACCAATGGTGAAGCTACGAGAATTGGGCTGTGAAGATGCAGCAGGATTGGTTAAAGCATGTCCATTAACCGTTACACTCGGTCTGCCATTATTGTAAGCTGCGGTAATACCGATGTTGAGCGTATGAGAAGATGCCGCTTGAGATGCATTCAAGTTAAACGTTATTGTGGTTGGAGAATTCTGACCACGGAACTGGATTGCCGGGAATCGATTGGTCGCGCTACCGGTGGCATAGGTGACAGGTCCCCAGCTTGGGTTGCGACTATCGGAAGGGTGACGGATCGGAATCGTCTGTCCATTCAGGAGCTCCCGTGGTGTACCATCCCAGTTACCGATTCGCCAGATGTTAGAGGCTTTACTTGGGTCATTGTTGATCGTACGTGTATTCAGTGTCGTCGTTTGTCCTGCCGTGACATTAACCGTTTCCGTATATACGGCCAGTTCTCCCTTATAGGCTGTCATAGTGTATGTGCCCGGGATCATGCTGTATTTGGCTGCCGCCCCACTTGAAGACGTCCCCACCCAATACTGGGCGTTGCTATTAGCGAACCCAATTGTGTATGCATAACCCGTATCCATCCCGGAGAGACCATTAAGCACAACGTTCCCCCGACTGGATACCCAACCCTGCAGATTCAGACCAGACATCCAGCTGAAGTCGGGCACACTTGGCGTACCTCCCGTTGTGAAGATCAAAGCGTACGGCCCATGCAGACCCAGGCGCCAATTCTCCGTCTGTGCATGTCCCGAGTTCATATAGTTATATACTTCCGTCTCTGTTCCACTTTGGAACTGGATGTCGCGGAAGAATGGACCACCAGAGCTTTTTTCCCGATTACCGTAGGCCATAAATACACCGACGCCATTACCCGTAACTCCACGAACGGATAAATCTTTGGCCTGATCATTACCATAATATTTGGAGGCACTCTGGCCGTTTGCGAACCCGAACACATCCTGACTTTCAATCGCTCCGGTGTTACCCCGGTTGTTTGAATTCGCCGGAACACCTGTCAACACACTACCATTGCCACGGAAAATGTATCGCAGCTCCCCGATCGAAGGTTGAGCCGTGATATGCGTGGCCATGTATATGATATTCTCCCCACCACGTGAAGCATAATAGTGAGTTAGTGTGCTTGTGGATACCGTGATTAACACGGTTGATCCTGAAGGAGAGGTATTCCACGTCACATTGGCAGAGGAGCCCAAACCTGAGCCTATATGTGATCCTCTGTTGCTGTTCAGCTCCGTACCGTTCATTTTGGCTGAGATAATATCCCCATTGGTTTTGTTCACCACATAGACTAATCCTGATCCGGTGTTTACTTCAATTCTGGAGCCGTTATCCGTAACATTAATGGTTGCCGCGTGTCCGGTAGATGCAGGGTATACAACAGCTGTTGCGATCATAACGATGATTAAAAACAAACCAAGCGCCTTTCTCACTATACTTTTGGTCATGAGTAATTCCCTCCTTGGAACTCATTTAATAAAGCGCTTACATTATAATATATAATAACTGACACTTCCGTCTCATATCGATATGTCTGCTATGTGAGCCTGTCCATAATCAATGGAATGTTATGTCTGCGTGCGTATAGAATAGAGTCATCACTTCATGTAAACCTGATCTCGCCACCCCCTTCTTAAATCACTCTTCTAAATACAAGTATTCTTACAATTCCAATAAAATAATACCATTATATTACATAAATTTGCAATGAAAACGGCTCGAGTATCCGATAGCAAATTCTGAAAACAAAAAACGCAGCTTCAAAAAGCTGCGCCCGCAGATACCAAGCTTGAGACAGTATCATCTCTTCCGAATAGGTATCCAAATCTCACTTCTATATTGCTCTACAGTAACATCCTTGTGCTCATTCCATAACATTTCCGGACCCTCACTCAGCTCATAATCCGATGAAGGAAACCACTCCGCGTAGATCCGGCCCCACACCTCCTGAAGCGTGGCTGGAAACGGACCAACGACAGTAAATACAGCCCACGTCGAAGCAGGAACCTCGAGCTGTTCCAGGCCTTCAGGCGTCTCTTTTGTCGTAGCTGCACCAATGTAATGATCCAGTTCTCCCTGTTCCGCCATACGTCCCTCACTGAAATGGGCTGAAGCACTGATTAAGCCCAGAGGTTGGACGTTTGATGCCCCCTTGATCGAATCAATCAATTCCGGTGTAAGGCTCTGGTACATCGCCGCGATCTCCGGATTAACCCCGTTGAATACGATCGGCACCCTTTTACAAATACCCACGATTCGAAACGCCTCTTTATCTTCAATGCGGTAGTTCATTTCGCTTCCTCCTTGAATGGTCAGTTGAAATGTCATCCGCGGGAAGGCTTTAAGGGATGGACCATGGTTTCGCGCTTCGGAGGGCGTAGTGCCATGCATGCTTTGAAAAGCACGCGAGAAAGAATCAGGCGATGTATACCCGTATTTTAGTGCAATATCAATGATTTTGCTGTCACTGTGGCTTAGCTCCATGGCTGCAAGTGTCAAGCGGCGACGTCGAATATATTCCGAGAGTGTTACACCACTAAGAAAAGAGAACATGCGTGTAAAATGATACTCCGAGCAACAGGCAATCCGGGAAATCTCCTTCATGTCCACGACATCCATCAGATGCTCCTCAATATAATTCAAGGCTTCATTTAACCGCCACAGCGTATCCATATCATCCCTCCCACGTTAATTCAAGCTTAGCAAAGTCATTCTCTTTGCATCCGACATTACCTGCACCATTCTGTAGGCTCTTTGCATCTAAACAGAAAAAAGAGCAGCATCAGCTACTCTTTTCTAACCTTGATATTCACATATCACCAGTAGTCGAGTCAAACAGGTCAAACCAGATACTCCGCCATAATCTGCTCGATATCGTACGGCGTAACGCCTTGATCCACCGAATAGATTGTATCCGCCTGATCTATTGTATCCACTAGTTCTCCTCTAGCTTTGGCATGGAGCATGAACAAGTCATGCAGATCGGGTTTGCGTAAATTGGTTAGTGCTTTGCCCATCAGGACCATACCTTTTTGATTGCCTTCCACATTATTGTAGTAATCCGGATGGCTTGTCAGCGCCAGGTCTGTCCATATGACGGTGCGTTCGAACAGGTCCATAATGACAGGGATCGCAATCTGCGTATCCGCGGTAATATCGATTTTGTTCGCTACGGTAGACGGTTCGAAAATCTCTCCAGACCCCGGCTTCTTCCGCATCATCCAGCCCACAAAACATTCGGGCAGATCACAATACGGATGACTGGTAAACGATAGCAGTGTCGCCACCACATATCGTCCACCATAAGCCACGATGGATGGAATATGCAGATCAATGAACTCACTTGCGCCATAAGGTGCGGTCACGATATCTCCGCTATGAACAGCCTTATAGTTCGAGGATCGCAGATTCGTATAAGAAATATGCTCCACATAGTTCCAGTCCTTATCGTACATCACCGCAGACAAGTCAATGTCCACACGCCCTGTAGACTGGCCATTCACGTCCCCCTCTTTCCACCAGTTGAAGAAACGAATCGTATCTCCCTCCGCCATCGGCACACGACTCCCACGAACAATGGTATGGAGAGCCTTGCTCGCCGATCTCTGGGAAAAGGGCACCAGATAATCATGGAGCTGCGGATCGACATAGGTCTTCCCGAGCGTGGGAAGGGCTGCGAAGCGCTCTATCAATGCCTTCTCGCACAATTGCACGACATCCTGACATGTGGCTTCATCGATCTCTGGCAGCTCATTCGGAACAGCAAAAGCTTTGGCTACATTGCCTTTCGGGAAGAAGACACGCAGATCCTGCGGTTCATTACGGTGGGCAAAATGCTGTCTCACCTGCAATAACACCGGGGTAGATACTTGCTCCAGTACCTCACCAAATGCGAGCAGCACATACGCTTCATCTTCGGTCATCCGCAACAAGTGATCCAGTCTTCTCGCAAATTCACCTGGACGCTGTGACAACAGATCAATCAGACTCCAGACATTCCGATATTGGAAGGCAAGCTCCACACTTCCGTTGAAGGTCGAATAAGGTTTATTATTACGCAAAATATCAAAGGCTTCTTCGCATCGCGGATACCGAAGCTTATATTCCGAAGGATGCAGAATTTCGCCAAGGCGAATCCAGCGATCCTTATATCGCAGCATATCCTCCGTGATGGAGCCACATTGCTCCAATAATCCGAGCAAAAGGCGTCTTTCACGGCGTTTGAATTTTCGGAAGGGAGAAGCCATTGCGAGGCTGACATCACCATCGGACCAGGCAACAGCCAGACGCAGGACATCACTTGCCGTTTTGAAATACGGACCGATCCGGTCGATGTTCGCTTTTTCATGCTTCAACAGCGACGCAACCACAAAGCCCACATTTTCTTTGAACGGAATCTCAGCGGGTAATAGCGCATCCACGTCTTCCGGGTCAGCATGCTCCAATACCGTGTCGATATCCGCCTTGTCTGTTTCCGAGATAGAACCTTTTGCTTCAATGATCTGACGGATGAGTGTCTGGAATGCTTGCTGGTTTCCCAAACCAATGACTTTCAAGTCCGTCTTCTCCAGCAAAGGCATTCGCTCCAGAGATTGTTGATCCGGATAGACCACAGTCAGGTTGGTCAGATAATGAATAATAGCATTAAGGTATAACTCCGCTTCATCCGTTTGCATCACCTGCATCGGGAAACCTGCATACATCGGTGTGTACTTCACATGTGCGCCGACCATGACTCTTAGATCAGCCACGAGTTGAATATATGTTGCTTCAAATTGTTCCTTGGACAGCTGCCGCATCGCCTGCATTAGCTCATCCGAGAAGGTGTATCCGAGTGCTTCAATATTTTTGAGGGCAGTCGCCAGATATGTCTTCGGCAACTGTTGTTTCCCTTCGTTTGATTCGATAATGAGTTTGTTCGCTCTGCGCAAATAGATTGTATTGTTCATGATAAAAGAGTCCAGGAAAGCCACATCCCTATATAACGTGGAAGGTTAGGGTTAGAAGGAAGGAATGTGATAGCCTGGACGCCTCCTCTCTGAAATAAAATCTTCAGGAGAGCTGCGACCCTATGATCTCCAATGATTGTAGAAGGAAGGATCGCAATAGCCTGAAGGCCAGCGGTTCGAAGTTTGTCACCCGAACCTCTGGTGAACCCATCATCTCAGATTCCACGATCTGCCAACAGGGCGAAAGTATTACGACATGGATTTAAGAATTTAATAAAAATAGAAAAAAGCCTTTGCCGACCCCCAATGTCAGCAAAGGCTTTTCATTTTAGATTGTGTTTATTGATCAATCAAGTTTGTTACTTTCAACATTCTTGCAATCAATGCAGTAACCTCGGCACGAGTCATCGTGGTCTTTGGACTCAGCACCTCCGGCCCATTACCTTGGATGATTCCGGCTGCAATCAACTGGGCTACATCTTCTTTCGCCCAATTCGATACATCCGCTGCATCACTGTAACGTTCCAGTTCAGAGTTCATCTGATCCGGGCTAATTGCCGCTTCCGGTTCAATCAGACGGTAGGCACGAGCAACCATAGCAAATCCTTGCTCACGTGTGATCTCCTGATTACCATAGAAGTTCCCATTATCGTAACCGCGAACGACACCGAATTCATTCGCAAGGGCTACCGCGGAGCGGAACCATGCGGATTCGTTAACGTCAGGGAATAGATTCTGTGGTGCATCCTGACGCATTAAGCCCAGTCCAAGCACAACAATCTCGGCAAACTCAGAACGGGTAACCTGACGGTTCGGTGAGAATGTGTTATCTCCGTTACCTTTCAGATCTAATCTCGCAGCTATGTTGTTCACATCAGTTTTTCCCCAATGGGATCTGGCATCTTCAAAATCCTGCGGGTTCCAGATGACCGAATAGCTTCCGCTGCTACGCAAGTCATTAATGAGCGCGTAGTAACGACTATCGATCTTCGTGACAACCGTTGGTACATGGAAAATGCTACCGTCCGAATTAATGATCACGCCTGTAGTAATCCGGTTCGGGTCGATGCCTTCCGGAAGCGCAATATACTTCGGTGCATAACCGTTCAGTTGCCCGGATCGAACCGTTTGTCCATCTTTCGTAAAGGTGAGATCCAGATCAACCGGTGTGACAAGTAGCTCGTATCCTTGGGATGCGGCTTTTGTCTCGGCACTGTCAATCAAAGTATCCGAGGAACGTGCGATATCAACATGGACATCAATATCATTCAACGCTGCATTACCAAGCTGTCTGGACACACCATTCACGTCCATTTTACCGCCAGGTACCGGATAGATTGCCAGCGGATTGCTAATGTTTAGTTTGGAACCTTGATCCAATATTTGTTTCAGTGTTTCGAGGGTTAAACCGTCCACCTTCATATGCCCATCATTTGGTGAATGAATGGCGAACTGCTGTCCTGTACCTTGTGACATGGCAACATTCAGCTTGGCTGGATCAACTTGAACCAATGTTTCTTTGTTGTCAGATGGTTTGGATGTAGCAAATGGTTGATGGCTACCATCCCGTGTTGTTTCCAAATTATCCTTCACGGGTGCCGGAGTTGGCGTTGGTACTGGCGCAGGGGCAGGTGTGCTTCCACCGTTACCTCCCGTATTTCCACCGCCGCCATTGTTGCCTCCACCATTGTTACCATTGTCACTGGATGCTCTGGTGATAACCGTAGTGTACTCCGTCTGCAAACCATTCGTATCTGTAACTCTAATGACAATTGTGTTTGAACCTACCTTAAGAGCAAGATCATCACTACCATTACCACTGTTTACTTCCTTCCAGATTCCATCATGCAAAATCTCAATTTTGTCTGCAGAATCAGGAGCAGTCGGGTAAATACGTAGATTATACACATCATTGGTTACCGTTGCTGCGTAGTTGAATTGGTTTGGATCAAATGCTTGGTTCAACGCAATATTTTTCCCAAAGGAATCGGTCAGACTGAGCTGTGTCAGTGCTTCTTTTACAATAGTAAATGTTTTCGTTTTCGTAACGGAACGTCCTCCGTCCACTGCTGTTAGCTCAACGGTATAAGTGCCGGGTGCCAGATCTTCAGCCAGATGATAGGACCAGTTTGGGTCCCCAGCATTCCAGATCAAACTTCCTGCAACATCAACTACATTTCCATCCGCATCTTTCAACACTGCACTCAGCGTATCTGTATCCGTATGGACCGTACCCGAGACTGCTGGTTTCTTATCTGAAGTACTCCCTGCTGGTTCAGTAATCTTCAGCGCGCTCGCGAATGGGTCTTCCAAATCGAATTGGAAATCATGAACCAATGTCCCTTTTGCTCCGCCTTTTAGATAGCCAGATGTTCCATTGTAAGCAACGTTAACCTTCTCATCACTTGATAATTTAACCGATTCGGGCAAGGTCAAAATCAATTTTGTAGGATCAGATCCATCGATGACAGCTCCGACAACTTCTACGGTTTGCCCACCTATCGTAACTGTAAATGCACTACTTAGATCCACTTCAGAAACTACTTCGATACTTTTATCAAAATGAATGGATATCGTGCCTTCGCCCTCGATGAAGCTGCCGCTGTCCGCTTTGGGTTGATTCTTGACCAATCCATCGATTGCGTTATCCAATACACTTAACAGGTCATTTACCTGAGTCTGTGTTACCGAAGGATTGCTCAAAAGTGTCTGTGCCTCTTGGACCTTGGTTTGCAATGCATTCCATGAATCAGTCGTGTAATCACCATTCGATAAAGCTAAGGCTTCTTTCACTTTTTTCGCTAATGGCATTATATTGACTGCATGAATAGCCTGATCGAATTCATCAACCTTGAGTCCGGTTAACGCGTCTCTCAACGTGCCGCTACCGTCATAGTTAATTATAATTTCTTCTCCCGATTCAAGCTGAGCTTCCGTCAGAGGGATGGAAATCGTAGATCCATTAGCTATAAATTGACTCAGATCATCATACACGGTACCTCCAATTGTGACGGTGAAGCCCTTCAAATCATCCGATTTCACGTCACGATTGAAGGTTAGATTCAAAGTTCCATCGTCATTGACTTGCGATGTTAGCAAGTGAGCATCTTTAGGTTCCGGATAAGCAGCTGCAAACGTGAAGTAAGAACCGTCCGCAAAGTTGGAACTGTTTAATGTAACCTTTCCATCCGTTACTGGATAAAAGGTATCATTGTTGTCAAAAGAGTCATCTTGGCTAAGAATAATGTAGCTTGGTTTTAAGCCTTCAGCATCATCCACTTGAAGTGTGATATCTTGATCATTCCAGTTTGTTTTGTCCACCTGATACAAACGATCCATGATCTTTACACGAAAGCCATCTTTCACGATGGGTGCACTTACATAAGATACGGTATCGTTCGCGCTCTTGTCTGCAAACATAAAGAAGGAGTTGTTATCCATCGTATTCTCATTGTCGACATTATCTGAATGAATCGTATCTCCAAGAGCAATGGCTACATTTGAGCCGACTCCTTGTGACTTGGATTGTTTCTGGTTCTGGGCACCTAAGTCATCACGGCCAATCCCGGTAATGCGATTCTTGTAATCTGCCTGGTTCGACGAATTCCAGAAAACAGTACCTTCTTCTCCGTTCCAATCACTGGAAACATAGTTGTCTGCCAGAGTGATTCCGTATTTTAACCCCAAGTAACTGTACACTTTAGTTCTTTCAACGTCCTGTAACTCGCGATTATATAATATCGTTTCCGATATTAGTCCATTAAACCTTCGATTATGCCCTGCTCCGAAGTAGTAACCCGTAGCACTCGTGGCACTATTAAAGCTCGCTGTTCCTGCAGTTGTTTTATCGATTAACTTCGCATGATTTAAATACATCCCAAAGTAATCCTCAGTGCGAAGTACATTGAAAATATCTGCTTGCCCTAACTGATACGGGTTACCTGCATTATTTCGAATCAATTCGTCGTTCCCTGCATTGCCAAATGAAGATCTGATCACACTTGTACTGTACGTGTCGGTGCTTCCTTGGCCGCCAAAATGCCATGGGAAACCATTCGCAGCAGCTCCTTGAATGGAAAATGCCTCACGAGCGACATCCGTTGTATGGAAAGGCGCCCTGACATAGTATCCTTTGTTACCATCAATTAATATACCGCTGTTAAAGTTAATGGCGCCTGTAACTAAGGTATTAGGATTTACGATACTCCATACATTATCATGTTCTACATTGGGGTCCAGATCTACCAGATCGGTCAAAGAAGTAATTTTACTGCCGTCAGCTGCCAGATTCATACTTCGCTCAACATCAATCCATGATATGAGTCCGTCGCTTACACCACCCGGATATCCCCCTGCGGTAATCGCGGTACTGTTGGATCCAGGATTTTCAGTATCTGCATGAGCTTCTATGGCTGGAAACAAAATTGGTGTAGGCAATATACTCGCAACCATCACCAAAGAAAGCACCCTTGACCATACTCTTGTCATTTTGCTGTTGTGCAAATTCTTGTTGTTCTTCAAACACTTGTCACACCTTTCGATTATATCTAATTTTGTAAATTCTCTTCTCATAATCCCTTTCAGGATGTCTGATTTACTAGATTGTGTTAATTTTGAAATACCTCACCGCTTATTCTACACGGAGCCTCTTACCAAACTCTTACCAAGGTTGATAGTGAATACTAACGGTAGAAGAAAACAAATAGAGTTCAGTAACTCCAACGTCAGTCCAAAAAGTAAAAAGCCTTTGCCGACCCCCAATGTCAGCAAAGGCTTTTCATTTTAGATTGTGTTTATTGATCAATCAAGTTGGTTACTTTCAACATTCTTGCAATCAATGCAGTGACCTCGGCACGAGTCATCGTGGTCTTTGGACTCAGCACCTCCGGCCCATTACCTTGAATGATTCCGGCTGCAATCAACTGGGCTACATCTTCTTTCGCCCAATTCGATACATCCACTGCATCACTGTAACGTTCCAGTTCAGCGTTCATCTGATCCGGGCTAATTGCCGCTTCCGGATCAATCAGACGGTAGGCACGAGCAACCATAGCAAATCCTTGCTCACGTGTGATCTCCTGATTACCGTTGAAGTTCCCATTATCGTAACCGCGAACGATACCGAATTCATTTGCAAGGGCTACCGCAGAGCGGAACCATGCGGAATCGTTAACGTCAGGGAATAGATTCTGTGGTGCATCCTGACGCATTAAGCCCAGTCCAAGCACAACAATCTCGGCAAACTCAGAACGGGTAACCTGACGGTTTGGTGAGAATGTGTTATCTCCGTTACCCTGCAAATCCAGTCTTGCAGCGATGTTGTTCACATCAGTTTTGCCCCAGTGGGATCTGGCATCTTCAAAATCCTGCGGGTTCCAGATAACCGAGTAACTTCCGCTGCTGCGCAAGTCATTAATAAGTGCGTAGTAACGGCTATCGACTTTGGTAACAACCGTTGGTACATGGAAGATGCTACCGTCCGGGTTGATGATCACGCCTGTAGTAATCCGGTTCGGATCGATACCTTCCGGAAGGGCAATATACTTCGGTGCATAACCGTTCAACTGGCCGGATCGCACGGTCTGTCCATCTTTCGTAAACGTCAGATCCAGATCAACCGGTGTGACAAGTAGCTCGTATCCTTGGGATGCGGCTCTTGTCTCGGCACTGTCAATCAAAGCATCCGAGGAACGTGCGATATCAACATGGACATCAATATCATTCAACGCTGCATTACCAAGCTGTCTGGACACACCGTTCAAGTCCATTTTACCGCCAGGTACCGGATAGATTGCCAGCGGATTGCTAATGTTTAGTTTGGAACCTTGATCCACTAATTGTTTCAGAGTTTCGAGGGTCAACCCGTCCACCTTCATATGCCCATCATTTGGTGAATGAATGGCGAACTGCTGTCCTGTACCTTGTGACATGGCAACATTCAGCTTGGCTGGATCAACTTGAACCAACGTTTCTTTGTTATTAGATGGTTTGGATGTAGCAAATGGTTGATGGCTACCATCCCGAGTTGTTTCCAAATTATCCTTCACAGGTGCCGGAGTTGGTACTGGCGCAGGTGTAGGTGCTGGTGTGCTTCCACCGTTACCTCCCGTATTTCCACCGCCGCCATTGTTGCCTCCACCATTGTTACCATTGTCACTGGATGCTCTAGTCACGTTGATTTTATACGCCGTAACATTTCCAAGTGAATCGGTTACTCTAACAACGATCTTATTCCCACCGACTTGAAGCGGTAGATTCTCACTAACAGTGCCACTTGAAACCTCGTTCCATTCTCCATCTCCAACAGCTATTTCAATCTTCGCAAGTGGATCAAGTGCCGTTGGCTTTAACTGAAATTGATATACGCTATTCGGAACAGAGATGGTGTACGTGTCTTTAGCCGGATCAAAGGCCGGGGACAAGCTTCCCACGGAAGGGACCAGTGTTTGCAACGTAGATTCATCTGTACCAATTACTTTGGTAAGTCCCGTTCTAGCGTTAGTCAGATCCTGAAGTGCCTTGTCTACCTGCGCTTGATTCGCTGTCAAATCATTCAACACTCGCTCTGCTTCATTCATCGCAACTTTGAGTGCTTCCCAACTCGCTGGTGTGTACGCTGACTCTTCCAGGCTTTCACCTGTAATTTCAATTACTTTCGTTTGCAAAGCTGATTTATCTACATCTGGTACAGATGTTGTAGGGATTAGTCCCGTTCTTGCATCTGTCAGATCCAAAAGCGCCTTGTCTACCTGCGCTTGAGTCGCTGTCAGATCATTCAACACTCGCTCTGCTTCATTCATCGCATTATCCAGTGCTGTCCAGCTCGCTGGTGTATACTCCTCTTCGTCCAGTTCGCCTGATTCGATCTTATCTTTAATCTCATCGGCTTTGGCTTTCAACTTCGCCTTATCAATAACAACATAACTTTTCGAATTCGACTCTTCTGAATCAGAATAGGCTGGATTGTTCGTCTTCGCTGTTACTGTCACTTTGTGGGTACCAACTTCTAGCGATGGTACCAATTGCGACAGGTTAAGCGCCGTTCCGGTTACTTCCTCCGTCCGCTTCGTGCCGTCTTCCAGTTCAATCGTTACTTCATATTTATCTGCATGCGCAACTGCTTCCCATGTCAACTCATCGTCGGTCAGTGTAACGTCTGGTACCGCTAAAGGACTGGCAGCAGTTGCAATAGTAAAGTACGAGTTCGGACCAAAACTAGATGTATTAAGGGTTACTTGGCCGTTCTCAATTAAATGTAATGAGTTTGGATTACCAAATTTAGCATCATCGCTGATCACAACATACCGAGGCAACGCCGGGTTACCTCCCGTTTCGTCTACCTGAAGTGTAATCTGTGATTCAGTCCAGTTTGCTTTCTGTACCTTGAAGACACGCTCCATCCCAAGCAGTTTTTTCCCATCTTTCGTAATTGGTGTTTTGAATTCAGTACTTGCTCCATTGTCACCAAACGTAAAGAAAGAAGAATCCTTTAAGAATTCATTTTTATTTGCAGAATTGGTATCCTCAACACTGTTGCCCAATGCAATCGTCAACGTAGATCCCAGTTCCTGCGCTTTGGCTTGTTTCTGCATCAATCCGCTCTGATCATCTCGACCGATGCTTGTAATGCGATGGGTATAGACTGCGTTCTCCTGGGCATCCCAGATCGTAGCCATGTTTGAATCGACATATGAATTTGCTGTCGTCTGATCCATCGTGTAGCCATATTTGATCGCCAGATATGTGCTGACTTTTTGGCGTTCTGCGTCCGTCAGAGCATGGTCAAATACGATGATTTCTTCAATCGTACCCTGCCAATGTTCAATGCCTGTTGTTGCTGGGATCAGCTTACCGACTACTGCTCCGCCAGAGTTACCAGTATCCCATAGCTTCACATTATCTTTTCCCCAGTCATTTAGTTGCTGTACCTGCTTCATTTTACTGTACAATCTAGCTATGTTAGATTCAGTTTCCCCGCCTGTCCAAGTCACAAATTGCTCGTTCGGGAATGTCGTGCCCAAGAATCCTTCAGGGGTGTATAATGTTTGGTTCCTGTCACTGTTAAATGTGGTCAAGCCACCTCTTGTATTATTCTGAAGCATCCCCATACCCGTATAAGCACCCGTTTGTACTCCCCATGAAATAATATAATTGAGGCCTCCCGTTTTATTGGTTTTGCTAACGGTAATGATCGATCTGGAGCTCTTCCCTTGAGGAAGCTTACTTACATCCAGATTCATAAAACTACTCGTGCCGTTATATTCCAATACCGGATTGAAATTGATATTATGATTTTTATCATCCCAATAGGTCGGTTGATTCGCTTCCGTACTTTGGGTTGCGTTGTTTATTTTACTGCCTTGATCTTCCCAGATATTCACCTTTTCGCCGCTGGCAACTCCGTTTACCCGCTCTGGTCGTAGCCATAGTGAAGGGGATCCAACTCCGCCCGGACCAACAGGAGTCTGGTTAGTCGCATCCGCTTGAGCCAAACTCATGGGCAACGTTCCAATCGCCAGAATAAAGGAAAGAACCAGCATGGACATTCTTTGCCATGGTTTCTTCCGGATTTTTGCTGTGTACATGGTTTCCTCCTACTTAATATGTTATTTTTGGACTGCTTACTGACTCAAAACATCATATCTACCCTCATCGTGCTTATTCTACACAAAGCCTCTTACCAAACTCTTACCAAACCTTTCACTAGCAAATACAACAAAAAACAGCCTTGCAAATGAAGCTGCAAGGCTGTATATTTCCAATTAACTATTCGAATTTTTCCATTGTTGGTACCATAACTCAACTTCTAGGCCAGGACGTATACCTGCCTCTTGTTCTAAAGCGATAACCAACTGATTATATTGAGCGACCACAGGATCTTTATTGCCTAATCGATCGTAGGTCTTCATTAAGGCCAGTCCGACTTCCTCCAATGATGGTTCGAATTCCTGTACCCGGTAATATAACGTGAGTGCTTCCGTATTCTGCCCTAGATCAATGTAATATTGTGCGAGTTGCATGGCATGGTTACGCCAGAGTGCATGCAATCGCTGGCGCTCCAACTCAGCCCATACATAATCGTCCTCCCCATAATATTTGCCTTCATATTGATCTGAGGTCTGCCGATGTTCAGTTATTGTAGACGAAGATAATAGAGGTAATCGGGTAAGACGACTCTCCCATTCTTCCGCATCAATCCTGAATTCACCCGTTTCCAATAGATAACCAAACTGTTGATAGCGAATGGACATCTTATCCTCACCCATGAGTTCGTTCATCATGCTACGTAAGCGATGGATCCCACTGTGCAGATTGGATATACCTCTCCGCTCATCCAACTCTGGCCACAACAATTCAAGTAGTGTATCCCGCTTAATCGGTTTGTTCCGATGGTGGAGCAAATAAGCAAATAACTCTCTAATCTTGGTTGTTCTGAATTTCATATGTTTTGGCGGCTCATTGGGGTGCACTTGGACTTGGAGCATCCCCAGACAACGGATCAACATGGATGGCCCTTCTGCTACATTCAGACTTGCTGACACCGTTCGGCGTTGATACATCTTCATCGTTTTTTCCAAACGGTCACGCGTTACAGGCTTCATAATATAATCCAGCACTTCAAGCCCATAGGCCGTCAGTGCATGTTCGTTATATGCGGTTGTGAAAATAACTTCTGTTCCAGGAGAAACCTCATGGATACGTTCAGTCGCCTCGATCCCGTTCATCCCCGGCATTTGAACGTCCATGAAGACGATTTCCGGCAGATGAATTTCGATCTGATCTATGGCTTCCTGTGCCGTCAGAAAAGAGCCGATAACTTCGCAATCCTCTCTCTCTTGCAACAGTTTGTTCAACCTGCTCAGAGCGAGATATTCATCATCTACCAAAATCACTCTCATATGCACAACTCCTCTGGCTCACTGATCACCCTTTAATCTATAATTTTACCATAAATTCTGACGTGGGACCGCTATCATTTAAATATAGAATCTATGTTCCGGTATTCAAAAAAATGTTCATCTTTGGCAGAGGGCATGCAGGAATTTGAAGTAAACTGTCGAAAACTAAAGTCTGCCATGAAACCAATAACCTATAAAAAGATACCCCGATATGTAGTGCTGTCGATTCTATTCCTGACTATTTTGCTTGGCTTTCGCTGGATATGGTCCGAGACTTTCACTATACCCGCACATCCTGAACCCATTGAAGGCGTGTTGGACCTTCGAGGCTGGGACCTCGCCAACACTTCACCCATATCCCTGGACGGAGAATGGGAGTTTTATCCCCAAGCGTTAATCTCTAATCGTGACGCGAAAATAGCGGATAACCCATCCACACCGATTCAAGTTCCCGGTGACTGGCGTGATGCATTACCACAATCCTCATCGTCGTTTGGATATGGGACATACCATCTTCGCATACTTTTAGATCCATCTGTGGAGGAAGTCTCTCTCTGGGCTCAGAAAATCCAGACATCATCGATTATCGAGATGAACGGCACCATTGTTGCCGAATTCGGCCAACCTGCCACTCATGCCAAAGCCTATCGACCAGAAAGGACTGCATTTACAACTTCCTATGTGCTTGACGGTTCTACCGAACTCAATCTTTTGGTGCAGACAGCCAATTTTGACGATCCTTATAGCGGAGGGATCACACGCTCTCTCTATTTTGGTTCTCCAGAAGCCATTGGAAGTGAACGAGGACTATCCATTGACTTGCAAAAGATTACATTCGCTATACTGCTTTTGCACAGCCTATACGCTTTTGTCATGTTTCTATTTATCCGAAAGGAACGAGCTCTTCTGACGTTCTCGATGCTAACGCTGGTAGCTGCCCTAACGGTCGCTTCCGACCATGACAATCTGTTATTGAGTTGGATTCCACTCAACTTCACTTGGATCGTTAAGGCCAAAGCGTTGTCCTATCCGTTGTTCGCATTCTTTCTTTTACAAATGGCTAAAAGCTTCTCCCATAATCTACAATGGCGTAAACTGTTCCGTATCTATGCCAGCGTGCTTGGCGTTTACTGTTTATTTTTGCTCGTCGCACCAGTGACCCTGATCTATCATGTACTTGAGATTGGGCTCTCTGATTTCCTTTATCTGTTTGCCATCGGCTGGTCTGTGTACCTATTCTTCCGAATGGCAGCCGAGAAACGAAGGGACGCAAGCTTTTTGCTCTTTGCGGCTACTAGCAGCCTATCAAGCGTGTTATGGGGAATTGTGAACTCACATAGCGAAATTACCAACGTGTATTATCCGATCGATGTGATTGCGGCCATGTTTGGCTTCTCCGCCTATTGGTTCAGAAAATACTTCCGCAATTCAAGTGAGATCGAGAAGTTGTACGAACAGCTCAAAGAAGAGGATCGCCAGAAGGATCAGTTTCTTGTGAATACGGCTCATGAATTGCGTACACCGCTGCACGGGATCATCAATATCGCCGAGAGCATCGCGGTTCGTGAACGGCGTAAATCAGGTGGGCAGCAGGCAGAAGACATGAAGCTGTTAGTTACCATCGGCCGACGCATGTCCCAACTGGTGGATGACCTCCTTGATGTCATTCGTTTGAAGGAAAAACGTGTTACGCTTCAGAAGAAACCTTTATCTCTTGCATCGGTCATTCCAGGCGTGATCGGTATGTTCCGATTCATGGCAGAGGGCAAGCCCATCCATATGCAGGTGGATATTCCAGAATCACTGCCGTTGATTCAAGCCGATGAGAGAAGACTTGTTCAGGTGCTCTACAACCTGTTGCATAATGCGCTCAAATTTACCGATGAGGGTACCATTACCGTGTCCGTTCGGGAACATGGAGAGTACGTCTTGATTCAAGTTTCAGATACAGGTGTTGGTATGAGTGAGGAGATACAACAGCGAATATTCGAGGCGTATGAACAAGGGACCCCAGAGGCTCGTTTAAGCGGAGGAATCGGCCTCGGTCTCAATATCAGCAGGCAGCTCACCGAACTCCATGGCGGCCAACTCACCGTGCAATCCGTACCTGGGCAAGGATCGACCTTCCAGATCTCGCTTCCACGGGAAGACACCGCATCGTTACCGGACCAGACTGAGCAGCAATGGGACGCTCACAGCTTCGATGAAATTGCGATTGCAGAGCCGCAGCAGCAGACCGTCTCTCAAGATAAGACTGCCGCAAGAATTCTTGCCGTCGATGATGATCCTGTAAACCTGCGAGTACTGATCTCCATGCTTGCGAATGAACCATATCACATTCAACCAGCAGCTTCCGCACTTGAAGCACTAGAGTTGCTGGATAAGGAGCCTTGGGACTTACTGATTGCCGATGTCATGATGCCTCATATGTCCGGTTATGAACTGACCGAGAATGTACGCAAGCGTTATTCGGTATCCGAGCTTCCCATCCTGTTGCTGACGGCCCGTAACGAGCCAGCGGATGTATACGCCGGATTCATGGCCGGTGCTACGGACTATGTCACCAAGCCCGTGGATGCCGTTGAATTAAGACATCGCATCGGGTCTCTGATCGTACTGAAACAATCTATTGATGAGCGACTGCGCATGGAGGCTGCTTACTTACAAGCACAGATTCAGCCCCATTTTCTTTTCAATACGCTCAATTCAATCATGGTTCTTAGTGAGATGGACACGGAGCGAATGCAGAAACTGGGCGATGCTTTTATCGAGTACCTTCAGACCAGCTTTCATTTTGTCAATTCGGAGAAAATGGTTGAGGTCACTCATGAGTTGGATCTATCCCGCGCCTATCTCTATATTGAGAAAGAACGATTCATGAATCGGTTGAACGTCATCTGGGATATTCCCGATGATCTTGATCTATCCCTGCCGCCACTCACCATTCAACCGCTCATTGAGAATGCTGTTCGACATGGTATTCTCAGCAAAGTGGAGGGTGGAACCGTGCATATCCGAATCATCAACCAAACAGCGTCCACCTTGATTGAGATCGAGGATGACGGTGTGGGGATGCAGCCCGAGCAGATCGAACGGGCACTAGCGTGGCCCAAGAAAGGTCCAGGCGGAACTGGAGGCATTGGATTAACCAATACACATCGCCGGTTGACCCAGATGTACGGACAAGGTTTGACCATCGTCAGCTCGCCGGGCCAAGGTACGAAAGTTTCCTTTGTCATCCCTTTGGACCGCAGCATGAGAGCCTGAGCGATAAGATCGTTCTATGACTCTGCAGCAGCATATTGTACGATCCATATCCGTATGCTTTGTGTAAGGTCTACGGGGAACGCGAGGATAGCGGACATGTTCAAGCCCAGGCTCGAGTTCAAGTTTAGGTTCTGACATACCAAATAAACCAAAAGAGAGCTAAGCACGGGTTTCGACCCGGCTTAGCTCTCTTTTCTATGACTTCATTATGATCTAACACGATAAACTATACGTTATACGTGCAGGACATGTTTTTCATCCGATAACCCCAGCGCTTTGGCTGTTGAAGAATGAACCTCTTTGAGAAGATCCAAGTTCTCCACAAGTGAGATGCCATAGGAAGGAATCATTTCCTTGATCTTTGGCTCCCATGCCTCCATATGCTGCGGGAAACACCGCTGAAGAATCTCAAGCATGACCTGAACTGCGGTGGATGCACCTGGTGATGCACCTAGCAAAGCCGCAATTGTTCCATCTGCCGACGTGACCACTTCCGTACCAAATTGGAGCGTTCCCTTGCCCCCTTGGACGGTATCCTTGATTACCTGCACACGCTGGCCCGCCAGAACCATATCCCAATCCTCGCTCTTCGCACCCGGAACAAAGTCACGCAATTCTGCCATACGTTGTTCTTTGGATAACATCAGTTGCTGGATCAGATATTTGGTCAAAGAAATTTCTTTGACACCTGCTGCGAGCATCGTAAGCAGATTATGCATCTTAACCGACGTAATTAAGTCGGCATTGGAACCCGTCTTCAGGAATTTCGGCGAGAACCCGGCAAACGGTCCGAATAATAGCGACTTCTTATTGTCGATAAATCGGGTGTCTAGATGCGGAACGGACATAGGCGGAGCTCCTACCGAAGCCTTGCCATATACTTTGGCATGATGCTGTTCCACGACTTTTGGATTTTTGCACACCATAAAGATCCCACTGACCGGGAATCCGCCGATATGTTTACCTTCCGGAATGCCCGTCTTCTGGAGCAAATGTAGACTTCCACCGCCCGCGCCGATAAAGACGAATTTTGCCTTATGGCGTTCGACTGCACCGCTCTTCAGATTTTTCACGGATAATTCCCATTGTCCATCGCTGGTGCGTTTCATATTCTTCACGCTATGTTGGTAGTGGACGCCCACTTGTTGTTCCTTCAAATGTTTGATCAGCATACGCGTTAAAGCACCAAAGTTAACGTCCGTACCGGAGTCAATTTTGGTCGCTGCAACAGGTTCATTACTGGTACGATCTTTCATCATCAGCGGCATCCATTTCGCCAGCTCTTTCTTGTCATCCGAGAATTCCATGCCTGCGAACAACGGGTGATTCGACAAGGAGTCATAACGTCTTTTCAAAAACTGGACATTGCTCTCTCCATGTACATAACTCAAATGAGGAATCGGCATAATGAAGTCCCGCGGATTACGAATCAGACGGCTATTGACGAGATAGGACCAAAATTGCTTTGAGATCTGAAATTGTTCATTCACTTTAATCGCTTTGCTAATATCTACGGTTCCGTCTGGTCGTTCAACGGTATAGTTAAGTTCGCACAATGCAGCATGCCCGGTTCCGGCATTATTCCATTCGTTGGAGCTTTCCTCTCCTGCAGTGGCTAGCTTTTCGAAAACCTTAATATTCCAGTCTGGTGCCAATTCTTTTAGCAAAGTTCCCAAAGTTGCACTCATAATTCCGGCACCAATCAAGATAACATCTGTACTCGTTTGTCCCTGGCTCATGTCTACCGTCCTTATATCCTATATTTGCCAAAAGGATGTAAGCGTTATCGATTTGGCATTTGCAGCAAGCCCATTCTTGAACGGGATCGCACCTTCTCTGAATGATTATAACCTTGATCTAGTGTATCAATAATATAGAGCAATTTAAATATGCAATTTCAAGATATTTGCTATTCCATCAGTATACGCTAGTTTACATCGGAACGTTAGCCCGGTTATAGGCCTGAAAGATATATTTGTTCAAAACAAGGAAAGGAACCCGGTTTTAGTGGGACTTGGGTGATCAAATGGATGCACTAAAAGCCGCTCTCGAATCTCTTCGTAAGGCGGCTTCATATTTATAATTAACGATTACCACCCCCGGCGTCTCCGGGAGTACTCAGAAGATCGAAATTAACTCTTTCGTATACGGATGGCGTTCTTCAGCGAACAACGCTTCTGCGCCAAAGCGGTCAACGATCTGACCTTCCCGCATGACGATGATACGCTGACTCATGCGATGTACCGCGGCCAAGTCATGCGAGATGAACACGTATGAAAGGCCAAGCGATGTCCGCAAATCGGTGAGCAACTGCAAAACTGCTCCTTGCGAGATCACGTCCAGGCTGGCTGTCGGTTCATCCAGAACAACAACGTCCGGTTCAATGCCAATAGCACGTGCAATCGTGACGCGCTGACGCTGTCCACCACTTAGCTCATGGGGGTAACGTCCAGCCAAATCGTTTGGAAGCTCGACCGCTTCAAGCAGCTTTTGGACGTATGCCTCCTTCGATGTGTAGGTAAAGTGGGACAGCTCGGCGTTCCGTCCAAGTTGTTCGTACGGATCGATTAGTGAATCGGCAATCTTGAGCTTCGGGTTTAGTGCTGCCATTGGATTCTGGAAAACAATCTGAATCTTCCGGCGATGAGGCCGCAACCGTCGGCCGCTCAGCCGTGCAATATCCTGTCCAGACAGTGTAATCGAGCCTGTATCTGCATCTTCAATCCTCAACAGACAGCGGGCGAGTGTACTCTTGCCACAGCCGCTCTCGCCAACCAGGCCAAGGCATTCGCCACGGTTCAGGGCGAAGGAAATATCATTCACAGCCGGTCGGTCTGCACCTGCATACGTTCGGCTGAGATGTTCCACGTGAAGCACAGGATTGCCAGGAGTGCTGAGCGATGAAGCATTGTCTGAACCGGCAGTATCTATATCCGCATCTGTAACTGCATGATCTGTTTCTGTAGTATCTATGACTGCATTGTCTGTGTCTGCATGGTTTACGTCGTTAGCAAAATCGTGGCTTCTCACACCAGATTCTTCTTCGGACTGCACGAGTCCACGATGTTCATCATTTGCGGTTGTCTTCATTCGGTTCCTGCCTCCTTCAATCCCGACTTCAGCGAGCGACTCAGAACGGGAGCCGCATCAATCAGCTGACGCGTATATTCATGTTGGGGATGATCGAGAATGCGATGTTTCCCGCCAGATTCGACGATCTGCCCTTCCTTCATCACAGCCAAGCGGTTGGCATAGCGACGTACATGGCGCCAATCATGCGTGATAAACAAAATGGCACATCCCGTCTCCGCTTGTTTGCGTGCCAGCAGTTCCAACACGCGATGCCCAGACACACTGTCCAGTGCCGTTGTTGCTTCGTCAGCAATCAACAGGCGAGGAGACAGCATCAGTGACGTAGCAATTGAAGCCCGCTGAAGCTGTCCACCGCTCAACTGGAACGGATAGCGACGCAGCAATTCAGCGCTAAGGCCAACCGATTCCAACGCTTCTTCAGCCCTTTTCTTGCGGAGGGCAGAAGACTTTTCCCCATGTACCTTCTGGTATTCATCAAAGTGCCCACCAATACTACGAAATGGCGTAAATGCTCCCTGATAGTCTTGAAAAATATATGAGATGCGGCTTCCCCGCAGGGCGCGCATCTCCTTTGGCTTCCGTTCGAGCAGGTTGCTTCCTTCGAACATGACTCGTCCCGACGCATGCAGGTTGGGCGGCAGCAGACGACCAATCGCTTGCGAGAGTAAGCTTTTGCCACTACCGCTCTGACCAACCAATGCCATGAATTCACCTTCGCGAACAGCCAGAGAGACTTGATCTACAATCGTACGATCCCGACTGGAGATGCTCAGTTCCTCAATGGAGAGAATCATGGCTGCACCTCCTTCTTCACGTCAAACCGGTCTCTTAGATAGTCGCCCAGCATGTTGGCAAGCAGCACTACCGAGACAATGGCAAGACCCGGATAGATCATTAGCTCCGGCCGAGACTGGAAGTAAGGCCGTGAGTCGTTCAGCATCGCACCCCATTCAGGTGTTGGCGGCTGTGCGCCAAGGCCAATGTAGGATAATGAAGAGATGAGCAGAATGATTTTACCCAGATCAAGACTGGCCAGCACAAGCACATGGCCTGCGATATGCGGAAGCAGATGTTTTCTCATGATACGACCGTCCGAAAGTCCGTTGGTCCGGGCGATGCGAATGAAATCCTTTTGGGACTCCGATAAAACCGTACTTCGAACGAGACGCGCATAGCTGACCCACTTTACGATCACAATCGCCAATACCAGATTACCGATTCCCGCGCCAAGCAGGCCACTGAGCACAATCGCCACGATGGTATCAGGGAAAGCGAGAAAGGCATCGGCGATCCGCATGAATAACTTATCAACCCAGCCGCGTTTGTATCCTGCAATCAGTCCAAACGGAATACCGATCAGCAGTGCAGCACCGAGTGCCAGCAAGCTATAACCCAGTGTTTGGCCGCCGCCAAGCAGCAGACGTGTCAGTACATCGCGGCCCAGATGGTCGGTACCGAACGGATGGAGAGCACTTGCGCCCTGCAATCGTCCGCGTAGATCCGTTAAGGTGTGATCATGCTTCAAGTATAAAAAGGCATATAAGGAGGCCGCGATGACCAGCAGTGCAAACAGCAGACCAATGATCGCCTGCCAGTTATGTTTTTTAGATTTTGTCGTTGGAATGAGCAGGGGTATGGTTTTCATCGGTGGGCCTCCTTTTCCTTCAGTTTCATTTCGGGATTCAAATAACGATAAGATAGATCAACCGCCGTATTCACGAGGAATACCACAATAGCCATGATCAGGATGTAACCCTGAATCAGTGGATAATCACGCTGGCGGATAGCATCAACGACAAGCTTGCCGATACCCGGATAAGCGAACAACACTTCAATCACGACAACTCCGCCAATCAGGCTACCGAGACTTACGCCAAATACCGTAATGACAGGCGGCAGACTGTGCCGAAACGCGTGAAGCATGAAGATCCGACCTTCGGATAACCCTCTTGCCCGGGCGGACCGAACAAACTCCTGACTTAGTGAATCCAGCAGGCTGGAACGCAAAAGACGCACATAAACGCTGGAGATGGCAAGTCCCAGCGTCAGAGATGGCAGAATAAGCGAGGCGAATCCATCCCGACCCATGGTCGGCAGATTGCCAAAGCGTACGCCGAACATATCGATCAGGATTAGACTCAGCCAGAAGCTTGGCACCGCCGCACCCACAATGGAGAGCATCCGGCTGCCGCGGTCAATCCAACTGCCACGATGGAGTGCTGATAGCGAGCCGAGCGGGATAGCTATAACAAGCATGACCAGCAGTGCGCCAATCGTCAGTTCAGCCGTAGCAGGCAGCGCACGCATCAGGGTCTGCATAACTGGCTGGCCTGTTGAATACGATACACCGAAGTCGAGACGAACAAAATCGAGCAACCAGTTGCCGAACTGGACAGGAAGCGAATCATTGAATCCCATCTCCTCGCGTACAGCTTCGACCTGCTCCTGACTAACAGACAGTTCGTCCACATTCAGGATCGTCAGCACGGGATCACCCGGAGCCAGACGAATGAACAGGAAGCTCACAAACATAATGAACAACAGAAAGATAAATACTTCAAGGAACTTCCGAAGCAAAATGCGAAACATTACATCACATCCAGCTTATTGGTAATCATGTAATATTCACTGCGAGTGGTAACCCAGTTCTTGATCTTCTTGCCGTTGTAGGCAACGATCGTACCTGGATGCAGCACGAATGAATTCAGTACGTTATCATGCACATAGTTGGCTGCCTTCTCGGCAAGCTCTGCGCGCTTCTCCGGTGCAACTGTGAGATTCAGTTCGTCGATGATCTTGGTCAGCTCTGGATCTTCCGATCCGCTGAAATTAAGGGCACCCTTCGGATGGTATGTTGCATTCAGGTAATAACCAGCATCTCCACGAGGGGCCGTCAAATTACTGTACGTTGCAATATCCCAGTCGCGATTAGACGCCATATAATCTTCTGGCGTGTCAATCTGGCGAATCTGCACGTCGATACCGATCTTCTTCGCATCAGATTGGAACACTTGAGCAATTAGTGGCAGATCGGCACGAGCCGAATATGTCAGGAGCGTCAGCTGCAATGGTTTGCCATCCTTGGTCATCAAGCCGTTTTGCTGCGTGTACCCTGCTTCGCCAAGATATTTTACAGCGACATCAGCTCCGGATTCCGTTGCTGTATCCGTATAGGTTGGTGCGAATGGCAGCGATGGCAGGAACGGCCCGATGGCTGCTTCGCCATAGCCGAGCAGGATCGTGTCCACGATACCCTGACGGTCAATCAGCGCGTCCAGCGCACGACGAACATTAAGGTCCTTCATACTCTCCCGCTGCATGTTCATCGTTAGTTGATGCACGCGGAACGTCGATGTAGATTCAACGGTCATGCCGTCCATCGCTTTGAGCGATTCAAGACTCTCTACTTCCGGACGGTATACAATATCTACCTGCCCAGATTTGAGCGCTAGTGTGCGGGCATTGGCATCTTCATTGAATGAGAACGTAATGGAATCCAGAGGCGATGCTCCATCCCAATATTTATCATAACGATCCAGTTCCAGTTTGCTGCCTGGGGTAAAAGAAGTCAGCTTGAACGGACCCGTACCAATAGGCTTGTTCACAATATCTTGCTCACTCACGTCGATAATCGCCGTGTTAGGGTTCACCAGTTCGGAAGCGAACTCCGGAAACGGCTGAGTTGTAGTAATCTCCAGCTTGTCGCCTTCGGCTTCAATCGTATCGATCTTCAGCGCGTTCTGGATGGCTACATTCTCTTCCAGTGCCCGCTCAAGGGATGCCTTAACGGATTCGCCTGTCATTGGCTTGCCATTCTGGAAGGTCACATCATCTCGCAGGTCTATCGTCCAATGCTGCCCGTCTTCGCTCTCCCAGCTCTCGGCGAGCCATGGAGCAACAGTCAGATTCTCTTCATCGAGACGAACCAGCGTTTCCGTAATGCCCGCGCGCAGCGGCACATAGCTAGAATCCACATGTGGATCTAGCGAACTCGTGGAGAAGTTATATAGGAAATGAACATTTTTATTATCGGTGGATGGTTGCGCAGCGGGACTGGACTCAGATGATCCGCAGGCGCTCAACAGTCCAGCGCTCAAGGCCAAGGAGACCAGCGCTAGCAGTGGCGTCTTTTTATTCAAGGTAATGCCCCTCTCTCTTAATCGTAATCATTATGATCTAAACAATGAGTATTATCATATCGTAATGATTACGTTTTGACAAGAGTTATGTTGGTGGTGAAACGAGAAAAAATCCGACTCTCGGATGAGAGCGGATTCTTCATGTTTTTTGTTACATATGGGGGCTTGATTAGTAGGTATTTTCTTTACGATCCGGGTTGTTTACAGGTAGAACCATGCAAGATTACTCGAAAAGTTACAATCCAGTTTCGTAGTCTTCCAGCATATGTGACCAGTAACCTTCGACATTCTTCATTGCTATCGGATCAATCTTCTCAAAATAACCACGAAGTGCTCTAGCATACTCATCTGAGGTATATGTACCTTCCATTCTCATTTTAGTTGCCAGTTCACTTCTAATTAGATGAAACAAAAAGAAGGTTCCCAAATTCTTATTGAGCATATATACGTTGGACTTATCCAATGATGATGTTGTGAAAAACATATCGCTCCCTTGTTTTAGATAGAGACCATACGAGTCACGCATACCATAACTTACGAAGTGACCAATCTGAATATATTCCTCTCCTTCAATAACTTTCACTTGGAAAGCTTCAGATTCATAAAAGGAAAAATCATCATACTGTTCTGGGACTCCTATGTCGATTAAAAAATGAGCATTCTCTTCACTTATGCCCAAATCTTTTAGATTAGTGAAGTCATAATGAATTATTTCCGTGTCATAATAGTCCTTTATCTCTACGATATCAAAATCCATGCTTTCACTCCTAAGCGTTACGAAAATGGTAACGACTAAATAACGCAGCCCTAGCAACTGCGTTATCGTTTGATGGTGAATTTTTTCATTCTACTAATTTCACCTATTTTAACCCCTTAAGAAATTCCTCTAATATTTTTTGGCTGGCAGTGCCTGCTCCTGAAATTGCATTATGCACACGATCTAATATCATTGGATGATTTATAATTCGTTGCTTATGTTCAGTAGATGTGTAACTTCTTAATGTATCTATACATATTTCAAACAACTCGCTGTCTTCAACAGAAAGTAGAGAAAGCAGGATTTCAAATTCTTGTGTGTGCTGTGTACTATCTAGACAGTAAGCCAGCTTTTTCTTCCAGTACAGTGGCTTATTCAACACCTCAATGGTTAACTGATCCCAATCACTTTGTCCGAAATCCTCCAATAATTCTGCTACTATAATACAACCGTCATCATACCAGGAATCAACTGTCGTCACAGCCGATAAAAGATTATCTAATTGTTTGTACATATTAAACATTAACCTCTATCTTAGTCATCTCCCAGTTTGATCCTACTTTCTGTATACTGGTAAGATTAATCCATGTAAGAAATGGCCGTCTTGATAATATTCGTTAATTTTAATTCAGGATATTTTTTATCACATTCCTTGAGGGTGTTAATATATTCTGTACTTTGGAGATTATAAGCTATTTCTTCAAACACCTCACTAACCCAAATAAGTTCGTCCTTACTACAGTTCTTGAGGAATTGAATCGTCTCATCTTCATTTTGGCTTAGTATATTAATTAGTTCATCTCTGTATTGCTCAATTACTGGATCATTCATATGAAGAGCCGCTCTTTTTCGTATTACTTCTCTTGCCTCTTGAATCATTTATAATGACCTCCCATTATGGTTGTTGTGTAGCATCAGGAAAAATTGTTCCAATCTCTCCATTGGTTTTAATAACCCCAACTCTAACCCCATTATATTCTCCATAGACAACTACACCATCAGGTTTAGAAGCATTTTGTGGTTTATTCACAACACTCTCTCCTGCTTTTGTAATATCTGAATCTGACCAGCTTTTAGGAAACCAAGCTTGATTACTTCCCTCTCGTTTCGCAGGGGTCTTATGCTCAGGGATATTACCTGCTCTTACACCATTTGAATACGTTTTTTCAATATTATATTCAAATCCGTTGGCCTTAAGAAAATCAATATTGGACTGTCCATGTCCTCCGCCTTTCATCTTAGAAATCTTCCCATTCTTAGGGTTAATAGTGAAATCACCTTTGGAGGAATGTTCCAATGCTTTAGGGCTCAATGATAGACCTTTAACACTTCCTTCTAGGAATTTACTATTTCCTTTCTCCTTCGCCTTAGCAGCCTCAATATGCTGCTTAATCTTCGCCACTGCGGGATTAGAAGCAGGCAATCGGTAAGGCCCTTTACTGCCCGGCATGCTCCCACGAACCATCTGGAGCGCCATGAAAACCTGACTAAACTTCAGAGAGGTCACCATCATCTGAGCATACTTATCGGATACAGGCTCTCCCGTCGTAGGATGAATGCCCATCTCAAACGCCTTGATCTGTAATGCAAAAATATCTTCCCCAGGCGATTCAACGTTCACAGCTTGCATGCGATTAAAGTCTAGATTTCCCTGATCCCTCTGATAAGCCTGAAGAGCAGCCTGATCCGCAACACCATTCTCGTTGACAGGCATCCATACCCATTTACCAAACATATTGACTTGCGCCATCCGATAGCCCTTGTCACCCGAACCTGAATCACCCGTTGATTTGGTCATCATAGCTACGGCACCGACTGCTCCAAACGCACCACCCAGACTTACCTTCTGAGCATCTGCATCTTGGAAACGCGTGGCGATAACCTTCAATTCCTTGGATGTATTCACCATACTCTCCAGCGCTTTATCCAGTATAGGTCGTGACTGCTCGAACTCATAGTAAAATCGCTCCTGCGTCGCGCCCATCCACATCATCTGAACGAACATGATCTGTCTCGTCAGATCATTTCGTATACTCTCTAACTGTTGTCTGGCTTGATCCACCTGATTCGATACGTGATGTAGTTGTTCAGGGGTAACTTTGATTGTACTCATACGTTTCTCCGCTCATTCAAAATAGGATTATCCTATGTTAGCAGAAGTGTAATACGTAAACTATCCGGCTAACATCCTGATTTCACCATGGTAAAAACACAAGCTGTGCTCCTCTTCGGTGCTGTGGTCCTATATGCATATACCCACTTCAAGGCATATCCTATCAGTTTCAGTAAATACCTCTCCTACTTCATTTCCTCCAACATCACCCGATATCGTCCAATCTGCTCCGCTGTCGCCCCTTCCCGCAATACTTCCAACAATGCCATGCACTTTATAAAATACCGATCCATCCCAAGCTTATCCGCTAACCGAATAGCCTGCAAAATGAACTCCACGGCCTCCTGCGGTCTTCCCATCCACTGTTCGTACAGAGCTCGCTGATAACAGTAATGGTACATATCATCGTTGTTTAAAGAATCCATTTCTCTGCCATCGCCCTGTATCTGATCCTCGAACACATGTAAAACCCGATCAATCTGCCATCTATGCCGCACTGCTGCTTCCGTAATCACTTTCAGACCTGCCAACCCTTCCTCCGGATGCTCAAGCAAAAAGTTCACAAACTCCTCCAGCAGTTCCACCTGCCCGGCTTCAATCTCAAGAGCATACCGATTCACCTGTGCCTTATGCTTAAACTCCTGCACCACCTGCATACCTACCTCATCTAGATCCTCCATCCATCCCAGATCTGCATATTGATCGATATATGCCCGTGCCTGAGCTACCTGTCCCATCTTCTGGTGAGCCATCCCCCGCATTAAGTGACTGAACCCGTAATAGTAGACCAAGGGCCGATCGATGTGTATATGTGGCGCAGGCACTCCCTTTGACTGATACTCCTGCCGCTCTTCATGGATCGACTGCACACATTGATATAACATGTCCGCCCTCTCCATCACCTTGTTCCAATTTTCAAAAGCCACAGCCATCTCCAACATTTCAACAATGATGTCCGGTTTGAGTGATTTTAGGATAGATTTCCGCAAAGACAAGCCCTCCTTTGATAGTAAAGGCAAACAGATTTCCTAATTACTCCTGTGAAGTAATGATATCCGTTCATTATACTACTTAAAATGCGTAAATAACACCATTATTGCTATATATTTTAACCTGACTTTTATGACCCATCTTATCTAAGCTTGTTATGAGGTGGTTATAATGTCAGAGTTACGCCAATTAATAGGTATACGAATTAGAGCAATGCGAAATGCCAAAGGACTCACTCAACAAAAACTGGCTGATATTGCTGGATTGGATTATAGATATATCGGAGCATTAGAAAGAGGCGAAAGAAACTTTTCCATTGATACGTTGGAAAAAGTTCTTCTCGCCTTGAATGTCTCATTAAATGAGTTAATGTATGCAAAAAGTTTCAGCAATAATGATAATATACGACAAAGAACTATTGATAATTATATCGCTCTAACCAGTACATTATCAGATGATCAGATTTCTTCAATTTCCAAAATCAACCTAGAAATTATCAGAGCATTGACTAAAGACAACATGAATAAATTTTAAGATTTTATAACATTAAAAACTAAAACTAGAACGTTTGCTCCTATTCATATAGAATATAAAGAAAGTAGTTTTTAGACAATAACAAATTTTATATATGGAGGTGGTTGCTGATGTTTGCAATCCAAGAAAAACAAAATAAATCCACCTTTACTTTTTTAGAATTCTTCGCAGGTAGTGGGTTAGTGACTTATGCTCTAAAAAACTTTTTTAAAGCTGTTTGGGCAAATGACATAGATAAAAAAAAGTCAATAGTATATAAAGAGAATAATGGGAGTAGAAACTTTAATCTAGATGACGTCAAAAATATTAATGGGGGAAACTTACCTAGGGTAGAATTATCATGGGCCAGTTTCCCTTGCCAAGACTTATCGTTGGCAGGGCTCTCAGCTGGAATAAATGGTAAAAGAAGTGGTGTGGTATGGGAATGGCTTCGAGTACTGGATGAAATGCAACACTTACCACCAATACTAGTGGCTGAAAACGTAGAAGGACTGATGTCTTCTGGAGGTGGAAATCACTATCGCGTTTTACATGAAGCCCTGAGAAGTAGAGGCTATAAAGTCGGAGCTATAATGCTTGATGCTGCATTATGGATTCCCCAGTCAAGACCTAGAATATTTGTAATTGCTATAAAAAAGGGAATAAATATTCCAAGTAAGTTAATAAGCGAAAGTCCAACTTGGCTTCATACGAAATCAATAATAAAAGTAGGTAATGATCTTCATGACTGGATATGGTGGAATATGCCTGTACCACCAACTCGAAAAAAAGATCTGGCTGATATAATTGAATGGGATGCACCATGTGACCCTGAAGATACGATTAATAAAACCATATCTCTTATAAATCCTCGCCATTTTGATAAATTTATTTCGGAAAACATACTTGTCGCCCCAGGATACAAAAGAACTAGGAACGGCAAACAAGTTCTTGAACTTCGATTTGACGGAATTGCAGGTTGTCTTAGAACTCCTGAAGGTGGAAGTAGTAGACAATACTTGGTTTTAAAGCATGAAGGTAAAATTAAAACTAGACTTCTGACTGTTAGGGAAACCGCTCGCTTGATGGGAGCTCCTGAATCTTATAAATTCCCTGGTTCATATAACGATGGATACAGAGCCATGGGAGATGCAGTTGCAGTTCCTGTAGCCAGATACCTAGCAAAACATCTTCTTGCAAATCTCGCTACACTTAATTCAGATCAAGCTTTAGGAGGCTTTTATGACAATTCACGAGGAACTCTCCAGACGATTATTTGAATTTAGAGAACAAAATAAACTAACAACAAAAGGTAAGTTAGCTGCGATTTTAATCACAACCAGAAAGGCTAAGATCGATAATTTACCACTTGATTTTTCCATTATGAGGACGGACAATAAGGGCCAAATTAAGGGATTAAGTAAATCCAATGTCCAAGCGATACTTAAAGAATACGGAATAGTACGCGTTCTCGCTGAAGAGGCTGGCAGAACAAGCCGGGGCAGTATCGGGTACGTAGAAGAATATGTTAACTTTCTAAACTTAATTAATCAAGAAAACATTATGGATCTTGATTTTGTTGAGAGATGGTGGGTTGACCGTATAATGGACTTTTTTACTGCTCAACCGTTTGTACTCAAGTATGATACAAGCAAATCACTAAGGACTATTGTCAAAGATCTACTATCTCAAGCAGTAAAACGTCAAAAAGATAATCCTGGGACAATGTATGCTGGCGCTGTACTTCAACATTTAGTGGGTGCTAAACTCTCACTTATTCTATCTGATGAATTAGTTTCAAGACATGGATTTTCTGTGTCAGACTCTGGGAGCGGAAGAAGCGGTGATTTCTTAATAGACGAGGTTGTTATTCATGTTACTACTGCCCCAAGTGAAGCATTATTGAGAAAGTGTCTACGGAATCTTGAGGCTGGCTACAAGCCTATCATCATCACTACCTATGAAAATATGGCTGGAGCAGAAAGCCTCGCTAAAATCCAAGGAATAGACGGAAGAATAGATATCCTTGAGGCTGAGCAATTTATAGCTACAAACTTATATGAATTAAGTAACTTTTTAACTTCGGAAAGAAAGGTTACTGTTGAACGTCTTATTGAGAAATATAACCAAATTGTTGCTCAAGTCGAAACTGATCCTAGTATCAAAATTTCGGTGGGCTAGAGTTAAATTTTTAATAATACTTGCCCTCTGGACTTCCCTAGGGGACAAGTATTATTTTAGTATTTTCCAATATACTTAAAGAAAGATACGCTCTACAGAATTATTGTGGTTTTTCTAAAGCGACCGCTACCTGGTCTGTTACCACTGAATGCTCCGTTTCAATCACTCTTGCCCCCATTTGAATATCTTTCATCAACTCAAACACTTGCCCCGCATCTTTACTTCTACTTAAGTAACTCTGATAAGCTTGCATGGCATTTCTAATCAATTCAGGATAGAGCACTACACGTGCATCTTGGCTTTTAAGTTTTGCAACATCTTCTTCACGTTTTCGAGAATCTTCCCAACCTCTCAAAGGTCTCCCCAAAACGCAAATAAACTCCAGTGGTTCTTTTGCTCCAGTCTCGTCTAAAATCCTTTGCATAGCTGTTCTATACTTATCTATCTGCCTACCTAATTCCCAATAGTCGACCACTCTATCCGGGCGCTTTAATTCAATAACTACATTCTTTCCAGAAACGTTTTTATATCTAATGTCTAATCTTGCCCTCCGTTCTTCATCACTTAAGTCAGCATCAAGAGCGCCGAAAACCTTGTCTATACGTTGTTCCATATAATCTGAATCCGTAGCCCTCTCCCAAGATGGATCCAATAACCACAGATGATTAAAGAGATGTTCCTGAATAACTTTTTCAAGATCATTAGCATCTACTTTATCTTGTAGTACTCTAATTACTTCTATACGTTCTTTTATTATTTGATAATAAAGCGAAGCTTCTAAATCATCCAATCTACCAAAAACTTCACTCAAAGCTTGTAAATTTTCTACTGATATTTTATCTAATGCATCAAGGTTATCTCTATACCTTAAACTCTCAAATGCTAAAACTGCATGGCTAAAGAGTGTCCCCCTATCTTCACTTGATTCAGCAGTCATTTGATTTATACGTCCAAATAGTTTTGTTGCTGACGTTTTATACTCAGGTGATAGTGTTTTAAACCATGCTTTTAGTGCAGGATTTTTTAATGCTTCATCTTTACCTTTTTGTCCTCTTAAAAAAGACCATTTACCCTGAATTTTTTTAAGTTGTTCTTTAACCCACTCCCTCAATTCTAAGTATCGGGGATCATCCTCAATAATATGTTGACGACTACTAGTTGCAATATCTTCAAGACCATCATCATCTAAAAAATCAGCATGGATCTCTCCTATTAAATATGTACTATAAATACCAGTTTCATTTATCTCAGCCAATATATCTTCTTGAGCCAATTTATTTCTCACCATAACAACTATTTGGTTCAAACTTTCAGTGCCTTCCTTAAGATCACCAGACTCCTTTACTGTCCCTATCCACCCCTTTATAGAATTACCATTTTTAGTAACTGCAACTGGTATGTGCTCAGTAATTGATATATTTGGAGGAATATCTATTTCGCCATAAGTCCATACATTCTCTAGTTTTTTGAAGTAATCTCTATCTGAAATAGTTATTGGAGTTCCATTAACTAATACTGAGAAATTATGTGTTTCTCCAATAACACTAAATCTCCTAGCCAACTTCTTCCTTAACGAAGCCTCATAAATCCTCTTTTGGCGAAGATCACGTAAAATTATCTTTGTACCGTTTTTAAAGTCTATATCATTAGCATCAAGTACATCAGGATTATAAGTTCCTCCCGAATCTCCCGATCCTTTAATCTGTTCTTTTAACTCCTTGAGAGACATGCGGAGTGCACTCTTTTGTCCGTCACGAACTGAATATACCTCAATAGTATCTGCAATTGAAAAAAGGGAAAGTTTTCCTATTCCCTTTCTCCCCATTACGGGTCTTTTGTATTTCGGAGATAACCTACCCTCTTCACTTTCCCTACGAGGGTAACCTACCTTTAAAAATTTTTGATTTATATCATTTCTCGTCATTCCATGTCCATCATCAAAAATTGTAATTATATTATTATTCTTATCGATATCTATATCTACTGAATTCGCATCAGCATCCCAAGCATTTGCAACAGTTTCTGCGAGTACAGATGCTATGTTACTGTATAAATTAATCCCAAGATGATTTAATACATTAAGGCTAATCGTTATTTTATATTCTTCTTCCATAAATCTCTTCCTCCAATCATATTACTTTATTTTTCTTTTCGTAATTGTTTAATCTTTGCTTCCTGCTGTTTCAAATGTTTACGTATGCTTAAGCCTATAATCTCACCCAAGACTACAGGGACGGCATTTCCTATTAAACGTCCAATTGTTTTAACTGATATAGGTTCACCAGGAGGCACGAATTTATACTCCTTAGGAAAACTTTGCAAAATAGCCCCTTCTCTAAGAGAAATAGCTCTATTTTGCTCAGGATGGCCAAACCTTCCATTACCAAACCCGAAAAATTGGGTGGTCATTGTAGGAGAAGGCTCATCCCAAACCATCCTTCCATAAACACTTGAATAACTTTTGCCTGAACTTTTTTTATGGCACGCAGCAACTAAATTCTCCTCCCAATCACGCCATGTGCCACCTGGCAAGGAGGCCTTAATCCGTTTAAGATTGATGGTAGATAATGATGATGAGTGGTGGAGTGGATCCTTAAAATCACTTTCCCCTGCACCTAGTGGAGACAAATCTCCTATTGCATCTCTCACAGTTGTCTGAGTTATCTCAAAGTTAATAGGCTTTAATAATTGTATATCAGCGAATCTAGAAGCTAACAGTACTAACCTGCGTCTTTGTTGAGGCAATCCATAATCCGCACAATTAACTATTTTATAATCAACAAAATATCCTAAACACCTTAATTTATCTACAAAATCCCCAAATACTTCTTGTTTAATTAGTTCCGGGACATTTTCCATTGTAACTAAATCGGGCAAGGTATCGTTTACAAGCCTAGAGAATTGTAAAAGTAGCCACCACCTCTCATCATTTTGGTCAGCTTTACGATTATAGGATGAGAAAGTTTGACATGGGGCACAGCCTGCCAATAAATTTATACCGTTCTTTCGAAATCCTAATCTAATATCTTTTGATTGCAAATCTTCAACTGATTTTAATTTAAATTTAGCCTTATTATTAGATGTATATGGGTAGTAGCAAGCTGGATCAATATCCACTCCAAGTTTAACGTTTATTCCGGATTTGACGAGACCATGCGTCAAACCACCAGCTCCACAGAATAAGTCAACTGCGTACACTTTACGCTCTGATAATTCGCTCTGTCTAAGTCTAGCTGTTGACATTTTTCACCCTCCTTTGATATTTAAGTATCAGTTATATTATTATATAAAAACTCATTAAAAACCATATAAATAATCTGATAATTAGTTTACTACGATATTTACAACAATTAATTCTTACAAATATTTCTTCTCTATAAGTAGTTGTTAAAAAAGTCCGCTTTTTGATTACGAAAGATGCCTAGTGGCATCATCAGCATCGAAGATGGAACTCAGCCCAAATGTCAGTTGCTCACGTAGTTTTCCCTACGCTCCGCTACTCCATTACTAGCTTCATCCCACTTTCTCGATACTGAAAACCAATCTTTTATACTTTAAATTGATATGATGGTGCTTAATACAAATTTCATTCGCGTAACCCTTTACCCGTAAATTTCATACAACACCCCGCTCAAACTCCGCAAACTCCACTCTGTTACGCCCGTTCTGCTTCGCCTGATACAATGCCTTATCCACCGCAGCGAACAGCTGAGTCAAATACCCCTCCGGATTGTCCGGCACATGCACAACTTCAAAGTCCTCAAAGGCCAGAATTCCAATACTAATCGTAATCGACACCTGCGTACTCTCGTGATCCACCATGATGTGGTTGGACTCCACAGCTGTTCTTACGCGCTCCGCGATTTGATTTGCCAGATCATGCTCCGTGTGCGGAAGGTAGATCATGAACTCTTCCCCGCCATAACGCGTCAGGATATCCGTACTGCGAATGGATTGTTTGACGGCCTCCGCCGTGCGAACGAGCACTTCATCCCCGATGACATGCCCATAGCGATCATTAATCGCTTTGAAGTAGTCGATATCGAGCAGCAGGAGTGAGAATGGTGTTTTGTATTGAATATTGGTAATAACCTCGTGATTCAGATGTTGGGTCAGATAACGACGGTTGTAACAGTTGGTTAAACTGTCCGTCAGGGCGAGTTCCTCCAGTTTGCGATTGGCCTCGGACAACTCCTGACGGATCAAGTCTAGCGCCTGGTTTCGCTCCTGAAGCGTTACGTTCTGGCGATTCATCTCTTTCACGTAGAAACGCTCCTGTGAGACATCCTGAAACGTGAGAATATGACCGATCGGCACAAGAGCCGAATCCACAATCGGAGAAGATTGCAGGATATAGTGCCGGATATTGTTGTCCCGATCCACGATCACTTCAATGTGAGAGAGGGTATTTTCTTTTTTCTTATAGTGATTCACAAACTCCCGGCAGCTGCCCACAACATGAACAGACTCCAGAAAAGCTTCCATATCAAAAGAATCCCCCACATGCAGATCCATAAAAGATCGTGAGGCTTTGTTCGCTTCAACAATGACTTCATTCTCATCCAGTACCAGAATGCCATATGGAATGGTATTGATAACATCCTCATGGGCGATGGAGACCAGATCGAACACATTGTATCTTTTGATCACATAGACAAAGAACAGGTCCGATAGAAAGATCCCCAGCGAAGTCATGCCAGGAATGATCGGCAACCACCGGGCTAGAACGACATTCAGAATCGCATCAATTGTTGCAAACACAGCCAACACCAAGATGCCCCACAGGGTGATTCTCACCTGTTTTTTGATCATGGCAGACGTCTGCGAAGAATACACCGCCCGGAATAGAACCACGAGAGAAGTCAAGAAATAGCTCACCAGAATAGTCATCACAACCCAGAACCAAAGGCCGTAATCCCGCTCGATGTACCCGCCCTCCAGTGGAATGACGAATTCGTTCCATGGATTTGCGACCACACCTATAGCCCCGATCACCGCAGGGACAAATAGCAAGAAGGTTCCTTTTGCACTCAGACGCTCTGAATAACCGGTAATAAAGATCGTCAGTAGAAGCCACCCGCTCCCAAGCAGAGAGACCGCAACGAAAGATAAGGTAACGTAGAACAATTGCAGACCGGAATCATCCGTGAGCGTACTCGCAAATTGACAGAAAGGCCAGAGCATCATCAACCCGTGAAATAAAAAGTACACTTTATGTAAGTTCGTAATTCTAACTGTAGCAAACACATATACACCTACACCAAACAAAAGGACAAATAAAAAGAGATCATACCATACTAAAGGGTTCACGAATCTTCTCCTTCTTAGATGCTACAATGACAACGTGGTTGTTCATGATTCTATGTGATACTTATATATAACTTCAATAAACACCTATACAATTCTGCTACGCCAAACTTATTGGTTAATTTAACCATATCTTATCACACCACCATAAGGGTGAGTAGCCCATACACTGGAAGTCCGACCAACCTCTGATCGAAATGCTGATCTATTTCTGATTATTTATGAATGCCTTTGAAGGTTTAGAGTACAAACAGGAGAGGAGATCATCTGCTCGGGAGATATTCGGATATCATCAAGTGATCGATATTGAGCCATCCGGCTACCGGACGGCTCTTGTATCATTCGGTTACTGCATGTAGAGGGAGATTGTCCGTGAATAGATCAGGGTTATGCTTGAGCATCTCCGTAATTACCTCTGCTGTCTTAGCCGCATCACACACTCTTACGACCGCATCACCGAGCTTTCCTGTACGCATCGCACCTTCGCGAACCAATACCTCGTCTACTTTCCAGAAATGCTCCGACCATGGCAACCCACAATGTCTGCGGGATGGTACTGAAATCTGGCTTCCATCTGGTAAAACCGTATACAGCATCTCATGCTCGTCCGTCATTCTGCCAGGGATGTCCACCCACTCTTCGACCCCGTGGATAAATGTATTCCGCTTCAAGTCAACGCCTACTAACAAGATCGACGCTTTCCGATCAAGCAGTTTCCCCCATGCTGAACCTCTCGCACACGGTGTATCGAAGAGATGATCGTCCTTCGTAAATGCCTCTGCGTCCCTTCCCAGTGCCGCTACCGAATGCGTAGGGTGCCACGAACGAACTACGCCCGCACGTTTACGAAAAAGTTCAGGCAGAATGCCCACGCAACAGGTAGTATTTTCCACGTGAAACACTGGGTTATCCGCATTAATGGTAGACCACGTATGAGTGGGAAGCACCAACAATCCCTCTTTCATATAGTCACTAAAGGCATCCAACACCGTGTCTGCTCCACCTTCAACCTCGCCTATACTTTTCATTGAAGAGTGAATAAGCAATGTGCCTTGCCTATCCATACCAAGCTGCTCTAGTTGCTGCATCAAGCTTTCTTTTGTATACATGTCCTTCCTCCTTCATTTCTTATCCCTTTTCGATGAAAAAGCAAATCCTTGCTCAGCTTCACATCATGCTTCTCAGCATAACAAACAAAGGGCCGAGGGTTAACCCCCGGCCACAGAGAAAAAAATTGTATGAGTTCAGGCAGTAGCTGCCAATCCACTTTTACTTAATAATAACGTACTCCAGATTCACCAGCTTCGCATACGTCACGATCTGATCTGTAGTCAGGTTCAAGGATACAACCGTATGGTGACCACCACCATTTTCGATCCATGCCTTCACTCCATCTTGGAAGTTCGGCTTCACGCTCCACAGAACACGCGCTACTGGCAGATTAGGTGCTGGAACGGTTGGTTCAAAAGCAGATACTTCGTTGATCAGCAGTTTGTAATGTGTACCGAAGTCTGCCATGGATACCACGACACCTTCACCTGCTTTGCCGTCGAATACGAGACGAGCCGGATCTTCACGATCGCCAATGCCCAGTGGGGACACGATGATTCTCGGTTTGGTGCTGGCAAGTGTCGGATCTACTTCAAGCATGTGAGATTGCAGGATCGCTTCCTGTCCAGCGGCCATCTCGTATGTGTAGTCTTCCATGAAGCCTGTGTTCTCGTTATGGGCCATGATTTTCAGCAAGCGATCCAGCGCAGCTGTTTTCCAGTCACCCTCACCGGCAAATCCGTACCCTTGAGCCATCAGGCGTTGTACTGCAAGACCCGGAAGCTGCTTCATGCCATGCAGATCTTCGAAGTTTGTAGTGAAGGCACTGTAACCACCTTCGTCCAAGAAACGTTTGATCGCAATTTCATAGCTCGCTTGCACACGTACACTGGCTTCCCAAGCTTCCTTGCTGTTCGTGCCGTAATCGAATTCGTAGAGGTCTCCATACTGAGCGATCAAATCATCGATTTCCTTCTCTGTTACAGCGTTCACGTATTGCACGAGGTCGCCAATACCAAAGTAATCAACGGTCCATCCGAATTGGATCTGTGCTTCCACTTTATCACCTTCGGTTACGCCCACGTTGCGCATGTTATCACCGAAGCGAGCTACTTTGATGTTAAAGCTCTCATTATAAGCTACCGCTACGTCCATCCAGTCAGCAACCTGTTGTTGCACTTCTGGGCGCTCCCAGTAACCAACAACGATTTTATTTTGTTTTCTCAGACGGGCATTAATGAAGCCATATTCGCGGTCACCGTGTGCCGCTTGGTTCAAGTTCATGAAGTCCATATCGATGGTTGCCCAAGGAATGCTTTCGTTGAATTGGGTTGCCAAGTGCAGCAAAGGTTTTTGCAGCAATTTCGTACCACGAATCCACATTTTCGCTGGGGAGAACGTATGCATCCATGTGATCACACCTGCTACTTCGTCGCGATAGTTGACTTCCTTCATCGTGCTCGTGATTTTATCTGCGCTTACCGCCAGATCCTGCAATACGAGCGGGTACGGCAGTACGCCACTTGCATTAAGGGCATCCGTGATTTTCTGTGCGTTGGCTTTTACTTCGCCCAGTGCTTCTTCTCCGTACAAGTGCTGTGAACCGACCACAAACCAGAATTCTTTTACTGCTGACATATAATCATCCTCATTTCATTATTTTATAGTCGAATAAATGGGTTACACTGGACCACTGCGCAGCCAGAATAATCTTCCGATCACTGTTATCCCCAGATTTTTTTGATTCCCTTTTCTAAAGGGAAAATCCGGGGATAAAGGTGAACGCTCCGCTTCTCCAGCTTTCTTCTGTCTTCTCCGTTATCGTGTAAAAGTTTTATACAACTTTGTTGGCAGTAGTAGCACAAGACCTATTCGATTGGATTAGTGTCATCCTATTGATACACAACCTAATTACTTCTGTCCGTAATACGCGTCTTTGCCGTGTTTACGAAGATAGTGTTTATCCAAAATGCCTTGTGGCAGTTCTTTCGCGAAGTTATTTAACTGCCGCGCGTACAGGTTCATTTTGCATACCTCTTCCAGCACGACACTGTTTACCACCGCAGACTTGGCATCTTTCCCCCACGTAAACGGTGCATGACCATGGAGTAACACTGCTGGAACGGCCATAACATCAATCCCACGCTGCTCAAACGTTTCAATAATGACGCGTCCTGTTTCCGCTTCGTATCCGCGATCAACCTCGTCCTGATTCAGGAAACGTGCACAAGGCACCGCTCCATAGAACGTGTCTGCATGTGTTGTTCCCATAACAGGGACGTCCAGTCCGGCTTGCGCCCAGATGGTCGCCCATGTGGAGTGTGTGTGCACGATGCCGCCAATCTCCGAGTAATGCTTATATAGTACGGCATGTGTTGCGGTATCCGAGGAAGGTCTCATCTCACCCTCCACCACATTACCGTCCAGATCGACCACAACCATATCGCTTGCTTTCATCACATCGTAGCTAACGCCACTTGGTTTAATTACGAACAGACCGCTTTCCCGATCAATTGCACTGACATTACCCCATGTGAATTTTACAAGTCCGTGCTTGGGCAGTTCCAGATTCGCCTGGAATACCTCTTCTTTCAGTTGTTCTAACATGTTATTCCCTCCCGTTCTCTAATAGTGCGTGTTCAAAAAGTCGGTTTTCAGTACCGAGAAGATGGGATGAAGCTAGAAATGGAGTAGCGGAGCGTAGATAGAGCTACGTGAGCAACGGACATTTCGGCTGAATTCCATATTCGATGTTGATGATGCCACTAGGCATCCTTCGTAATCAAAAGCGGTCTTTTTGAACAACCTCTACCAGATGATCTACGGCTGATTGCTCAATCGCAAGTCCACTCCGATAGCGTTCGATAAATGCTTCAAACCCTTTCACATCCGATGCATCCGGTGCTACTTCGACTCCCTCAACATCGTTGAAGACTTTCTGTTCCAGGAACACATCCAGGCTCTCCTCTTGATCCTTGTTGATCATGTACGAAGCCAGAAGCGCCATACCCCATGCGCCGCCTTCACCAGCGGTAGACATCACCGACACGGGTACGTTCATCGCAGCGGCTACAATACGTTGTCCGACCACAGGGGTCTTGAACAGGCCACCATGCGCCAAAATACTGTCAATGGCTACATTCTCTTCCTCCGTCAAAATATCCATACCCAACTTGAGTGCACCGAAGGCACTGAACAGATGTGTCCGCATGAAGTTCGCCAGATTGAAGTTGCTTTCCGGGGAGCGGACGAACAATGGACGGCCTTTCTCAAGTCCCGTAATGTTCTCACCTGAGTAGTAACCGTAGCTGAGCAAGCCACCACCATCAGGGTCTGCCTCCAAAGCCTTGTTAAACAACACGCTAAACAACTTGGCGTTATCCACTTCATATCCCATTGCTTGAGAGAATTCACGGAACAGTCCAACCCATGCGTTGATATCACTGGAACAGTTGTTGGCATGCACCATCCCTACTGGACTGCCATCCGGCGTGGTGACCATATCGATCTCGGGATACACTTTGGATAATTCCTTCTCCAGTACGATCATCGCAAATACGGATGTGCCAACGGAGATGTTCCCCGTACGTTTTCTCACGCTATTTGTTGCCACCATACCCGTTCCGGCATCGCCTTCTGGCGGGCAGAGCGGAATGCCTGCTTGCAGATCTTGTGAAGGGTCGAGCAACTTGGCTCCCGCTTCCGTCAGCTCACCTGCATTCTCACCAGCGAGATACACTTTGGGAAGAAGATCTTCAACTTTCCACGGATAACCCTTGCCTGCGATCTGTTCGTCGAACTGTTGGATCATGGATGGGTGATAGTTATGTGTAGTCTCGTCAATTGGGAAAATGCCTGATGCATCGCCGATCCCAATCGCCTTATTGCCCGTCAGCAACCAGTGGATGTATCCAGCCAAAGTTGTCAGGTGATCGATCTGTGGCACATGCACCTCTTCGTTCAAAATCGCTTGATACAAGTGGGCAATGCTCCAGCGTTCCGGAATATTGAATTGCAGAAGTTCCGTTAGCTCTCTTGCGGCTGCTCCCGTCGTAGCGTTACGCCACGTGCGGAAAGGGACCAACAGTTCACCCGCGCTATCCAAAGCGATATATCCGTGCATCATGGCCGAGAATCCGATAGAACCGACCGTTCGCAGCGTAATTCCGTATTTCTGTTCTACATCTTGCTTCATCTCACGATAAGCCGTTTGCAGACCTGTGATGATATCCTCCTGGTTGTACGTCCAATATCCATCTTTCAGGAGGTTCTCCCATTCATAACTACCTGACGCAATGGTTTCAAAACGCTCGTCAATCAATACCGCCTTAATCCGCGTTGATCCAAATTCAATTCCGAGCGAAGTAGCGCCCTTGGTAATGGCTTCTTTCAAGTCCAATTGACTCATAATCACGTGTATCCCCTCTCCGGTCGCGATTTCACATCCCAAAGGATGCATATATAAGGTGAAGCTTCTACTTATGGCAGTAGCTAATAATGAATTTTGTATAAATGCTTCCTGTTGTGTTTTCAAAGAATGCGCTTTCCTTTTCTGACAGCCTTAGTATATTTTTTGTACGTACATTTGTCAATAATATATAATAGTTATACTTACAAAGGACATATATTGTAGTCTATTCAACCATTCAAAGGTCTTATATGGCTATAAAATGGCTATGCTGTAAGGTACACCTCCATCCAAAAAGGCTGGATATGTACGGTTTATTTCGAAAAATGTTCGGTTTTATTTTCATCCTATCTGAATCATGCTAAAATATGTACGTACAACTATTTGAACAACAACGTTTATATAGATGAGTAACGATGAAAGAAGTGGACTACGTGAAGCCAAAATATCAGGTCATCATTGATGATATAAAGAGTCATATCCTTTCGGGAACATATAGCATAGGCGAACAGATCCCCACCGAGTTGGCATTACAGGAAAGCTACAACGTAAGTCGCCAGACGGTGCGGAAGGCTATTTTGGAGTTATCAAACGAAGGATTTTTACGAAGCGAAAAAGGTTCAGGGACCTACGTTAGCAATCAGTATCGCTCTCGATCAGGCGGCAACACATCGAAGAAAACGATTGGTGTGATCACGACATACATCTCGGATTATATCTTTCCGTCCATTATCCGCGGTATTGAGAGTCGTCTAAATGAGGACAACTACTCGTTACTGCTGGCCAGTACTAATAATGATGTAGCGCAGGAGAAAAAAGCCCTCGAAATGATGCTCTCCTACGGCGTGGATGGCCTAATTGTCGAACCAACCAAAAGTAATCTGTATAACCCAAATATTGCGTACTACCTGTCCTTCAAAGAGCAGGATGTGCCGTTTACGATGATTAATGCATTTTATGAGGAGCTGGAGGTTCCGTTCTTCTGCCTGGATGACGTGCAATCCAGTTATCTTGCTACACGGGAATTGATTGTGAAAGGCCATACCCAGATCGGCATTATTGCCAAAATGGATGATCTACAAGGCAAGTACCGGATGAAGGGGTACATCAAGGCGCTGGGTGAAGCGAAGTTACGGTTCCATCCTGAGCAAGTGCTTTCCTTTGATACCGCATCGAAACCGGATTTATCCTCTAATGTAGCAACGTATCTGGAAGAAAACAGGGATTCGCTCACCGCGATCGTCTGTTACAACGATGAGGTAGGATTGGAGGTCGTGCACGCTTGTAGGCAACTCGGCATCTCGATCCCTGATGAGTTATCCATCATTGGACAGGACAATTCGTACATCGCCAAGAACGCCAACATCCGGCTTACAACGTTAACCCATCCCCAAGAGCAAATGGGCCGTGATGCTGCCGACTGGGTGATCAAGAATCTGCAAGGCAAAAAGGATATGCCCACGAACACCTACTATCAGCCGGTGCTGGTTGAGGGAGAGACAGTGAAGGAGATCGAAGTGGAATAATATTGTTGTGGGACAGGCAATGAGTTGTTACCGAGCGTTTCTGTTCAGCATACTTAAAGAAGGCCGTCAGAATATCTGCGGCCTTCTTTGTTTTTGTTCAATATAATGAGGGATTAACTTCTTCTTACATATACATCTTCTCTAATCGAAACTACTTCGCCTGATCCGCTTCATCGCTTACCAGACTTACAAGGACGCCTTTCTTCTCCAAGTTTTTCACAACCTGCTCTGCACGCTCATTCAACGGATTGTTAGCCAAATATACCTCTGTTAGATGTGGGATGGTTTCGAGCACTGCAATATCCTCAATGAGGTTACCTTCTACATATAGATACTCCAAGGTCGGATGGTTTTTTAAAGGAGTTAGATCCTGAATTTTATTACTATTCATAATGACCCATTCCAGCTTTAACTTCTGAAGAGGACTCAGATCAGTCACCTGATTACCGCTGGCGAATAGACTTTTCAGCTTATGCATATTTTTCAATGGAGCCAGACTTTTGATGTTGTTATCTTCCATAAATAAAGTTTGCAGATTTTTTAATCCTGAAATTGGAGACAGATCTGTAATCTGGTTTCCATCCAAAGCTAAAAACTCTAATTTTTTTAATTTGGTGAGCGGTGTAATATTTTTCACGTTATGGCCGGGTAGAACTAAATCCGTCATATTAACGGCATGTTCAAGACCTTGCAGGTTAGAAATCTTACTTTTTGTTTCCATAGCATATAGGGATTTTAATTTTTTCAAATCGGCAGCCTTTATTTCCTTCTTAGCCGACATCTTCAAATCTGCTCGAATAACTTTGGCCAAGACCGGGTCCTTAATAAGTGACGACGCAGCCAAAACGCTCGTTGCTGGTAATAATACAAAAACCAAACAAAGAACGATCAACTTTTTGATGAATTGATTATGCATGTAGAATCTCCTTACATTATTTAATAATACAAATATACCATGATCTGGAATGTAATACATGGATATTATTTTCATCCTAATTTAATAGAACCCCTCCTGCTCTCATCCTATAACTGTTCCGTTAAGAACGGATAATGGACTACTTCATCAAGGAATGTAACCCTCTGTGCTTCATACCGGGAAACTTGTGGCTGAGGGTAAGCCCGCAGAGGTGATAACCGCCCCACAGGTTAAAGACATTTTTGGATTGGAATGTACGGTCATAGAAGACCCCGTTTCGGGATCACCAATGGTGGTGCCTAAAGGGCGATATCATGCAAAATAGACAAATAGCGGCAGTTGCGACAAAGATCCCTTTGTCCTAACTGTCGCTATTTTATTTCGTCCACCACACCTCTTCCTCAGTCATGCCGCTTCCCTGATCCGTTATTCTCATCTCTACCCATGGCTTCACTCTCTTGGCTGATATGGGTTCTGATCAAACATCCACTCAAAAGTGAGGATACACCAAATAGCCATACGGATGATGATCCGTACGGCTAAGATGAATGACGTTGAAAAAGTTACTTCCAAAGCTCTTCAGCAATTTCCTTAATGAAGGCAAGTTTGCGCCATTGCTGTTCCTCGGTCAGATGGTTGCCTTCTTCCGTGGAAGCGAAGCCGCATTGTGGACTCAGGCAGATTCGATCCAAATCAACATATTGTGTAGCTTCCTCAATCCGTTTCAGGATATCTTCCTTGTTCTCCAACTCTCCGAATTTGGAAGAGAAGAGGCCAAGTACGACCTGCTGATTGTCCTTCAGGAATCGAAGTGGCTTGAAGTCTCCAGCCCGTTCCGTATCAAACTCCAGATAGAATCCTGAGTAGTTATCGATGCTCAGAAGTGTCTGCGCAATCGGCTCATAACCGCCACCGACTCCTGCAAATGTCGAAACATAATTACCGCGGCAGACATGAGTGGTTACCACGAGGTCTTCCGGCAGGCCAGATACCACATCTTCGTTCAGTTTTGCGAGTTCATTGGCGTACTCTTCCACATTAACACCAATCTGCTCCATCACTGTGATGAACTGTTGGTCACACAATGCACCCCATGTGCAATCATCAATCTGGATGCTACGGCAGCCGGCTTCATAAAAAGCCAGGATGGATGCTTTGTACGCCCCGACAATGTCCGAGAGAAGCTCTTGGCGGTTCGGATAGATGGCCTGTGTGCTTTCCTTATTATCTGCCCGGTCCAATTCGAATAGGAACTGGGCTGCTGCTGGAATGGACTGACGGGCAACAACGTCTTCCCCAGCCGCTTCTTTCAAGAAGGCATAATGCGCTACAAATGGATGACTGCTATAGCTGATTTTGCCGCTCAGACGAGCTGTTTCCGGTCTGGATGTCGCACCGTTGAATCGGTAGCCTTCCTCAATGATCGTCCGCTCTACACCATCCAGTCCCCAGAAAAAGTCCAGATGCCACCAAGAGCGGCGGAATTCGCCGTCCGTTACAGCCTGAAGGCCAACCTCTTTTTGCTTCTGTACAAGTTTCACAATCTCGGCATTCTCCACTTCATTCAACTGTTCCGTGGTAATTTCGCCGTTCTGGTATTTTAATCGGGCATCCTTCAACGCACTCGGGCGCAGGAAACTGCCAACAATATCATATCGAAATGGAGTGACTGTTCGTTGTTTAGGTTCTGTTTGTATGCTCATAGTTTAATCTCCCCGTTTATCATTATAGAATTAAATATAACATATCCGATCGGAATAGCTGTTCTACGAAAGAGTTATAGCCCGCTATAGGTATTAGCTATAACGGGCTATATTTAAGGAGACTCTATATACAAATCATGTATTCCATTTTATCTGACCGGATACCCGGAACAGGATCTCAACATCTATGATCTCAAGCCAGCGTAAGAACGATCTGATCCCCCGAACGGGTAATTTTATAAATCCCCTCTTGCATGTCGATGCCATAATGCTTTTTCAGCAACCACTTGGCGTTGAGATCCGTCTCGACGACCACCAGATAATCGTAGCCGCTCAGAAGGTTATCCATATTATCCTCATAGAACAACACGATCCCGTCCACATGTGGAGCATACAAGAAATACTTTCCTACATATTGCATGTAATAATTCGTGACCTGCTGGTCCCTGTCTGAGGCGTAGAAGAGATATCTATTATTATCCACCTGCCCACCTGGATACCACCGATCACCGGTAACCGCATGAATCTTGTAAGGGAGCGTTGTATCGTAGGTTTTGGCAATCGAGACGATCCCGTTGTATTCCGATAAAAGGATGGTCGCCGCAACCGCCATACAGCCGATAATGCCTTTTTGATAATGACCTTTTGTCTCAACCGTCTTAAAGGATTGATAATCAGGCACCTCACCGATCCGATAGTGGAATGATCGCTCCAGGTCGATCGCAGCGCACAACACCAGCCCACCGGCGAACAGCACCACGATACTCGATGCATAACGCTCAAATCCAGCCAGGACAATGGCTTCATCCAATGGCATGGAGAAGAGATACAACGCCAGAATACCCGCATAGTACAGTAACAGTACAAAATCCAAAGCAATTAATGCTTTCCATAAGTTCCACTTTTTCTTGAGCACAACGATGGCAAATACAGATGCTGCAATTGCGATAAGCTGGAAAATAACAATGCCGATCACTGGCCGTGTCGTCAGATCCGTACTGGCCTTCAGGAAAGTCCACAGAATCTCACGCATCTGCTCTGGCGTTTTGCCGGCTTGAATCCCCGACGTAGCCACATCGAACTTGTTATCAATCCCTTGGAACACCGTTGCCATTCGCCAGCTCCAGCTGAAGTAGGGAATCAGCGCACCGCAGATCGTACCCACTACAGCGAGCGCTGTTTTCCAACTGAACTTTTGTTTATGTTTTAGCCATGTATACACTAGGAATATCAGACCGATCGCGGCGAAAATAATACCCGTGCTTTTGATAATGGTCAGTAATCCCGCAAGCGGAAGAACAACAATACATGTTTTTTTGATCTCATTACGATATTGGTAGATCACCGCCAGGATCGCTAGCGCGTAGATTGGAAGCAAGAAATCCACGAGCAGATTGGTGATCCGAATCGTAAGATTGAAAAACGAAAGTGTAGATAACCCGAGTCCAAGAAAAGCGTACAGAAGAAAGCGTTTCTTCTCCGAAACAATGCCAAACATGGCATAAAAACAGGAAAAGATAAGCAATCCCTGTGCCAAGAGCATTACGGACTGGGAGTGCCCCATGAAGCGACAGACATAATAAATAAACGACGAAGTCCCCAGCGGATAGTTTTTAAAATCAATCAGGTTGGAGTCTGGCGTCGGAAAGGCATCTGTACTCATCATCTGCTTCAATACGATAGCCCAGTGGGAGAAATTATCGTAGTGTGTCAATTGATTTTGGAACAGAATCAGCAAAAAGATGAACGTTCCGCCCAGAAAAGAAAACTGAAATAACGAGAACAATACATTCGGCTTGGTCCCTCGTCGGACAGCTCGAACCAGCGTATCTCTAAAAAGAAACAAGCCGAGTATCATCAAGATAATACTTCCTATAAAGAGCTGACCTGCCAAGCCAGCAAAATATACGATGCAGGCAATCGAGGAAAACACAAATACAGGGATAAACTCCCACCGTAGTGCAAATGTCTTCCGAACAAACTGCATATAACCAACAAAGGAGATTATCAATAAAACTCCCATCACAAAATGAAGCACAATGAGCATCTTTATCTCTCCTAACCCTCTCTGGTGGAACGATCGGAATGTGGCTCAATCAAATCAGTCAACAATTGGTCGATCAGGCCCTTCTCCACAATATCATCGATATTCTCCACCGAGAGAAGCACTTCGCGCTCACGAGCTGTCGTTTTTCCCGTATGTTGCAAAATGACTTCAATATTACTCTTCGTATAAAAAGTAACGACCGCTCCTGCCGCAATATCACCATGGAAACCCGTCGCGGAGAAGAAACGATAATTGAAGCTGCGCAGCGTACAGCTAGCATCATTGGTGAAATGAACTGGAAGCTGAAGGGAAAGCCGCGGCATTTTTCGCTGATCCGATCTGGGTTGAACAATCCGTTTTTTCACATTACGTAACATATCGTCATAAGCCGTATCCCACAGATTCATCTGCTCTGGCAACGAGTGTTTACGGTCGTAGATGATTTGCATGTATTGGCGGTTATCATTCTCATCAATCGGCTGAACCGTTGCGGAGTAACGCCAGCCCTCTCCATCCTGTTTCACATAAACGATGACTGCATCGAGATTGGCCTCATACCGGTCGGTTTTGACAACCAAAGAGATGATCTTCTGCTCAGCCAAATAAATGGGATATGGGACATAGAAGGCAATACCTTGCTCAGATACATCCACCGTCTTGGCCTGATAACGCAGATTGTTGGCTTGGTCGTGAATCGTGACATCTTCCTGCGCCCGAATCCGTTCTGTCTCCCGATACGCACGGCGGCCGATCATGAAGAACAGGGCATAACACAGCGCAATCATGTTATGAATCAGCCAGAAAATAATGATACTGCTGAAGAAAAGCGCAATGCCGTACTTGCCATTCACATACCGAATCACGGCTGCAATGGAAAGCAACAGCAAGAAGATATGCGGAAGTGCATATAACAGAGCAGACATCCATTGTCGACCGCTTGCTCTGCTTTTGTTGGTAACCTTGAATTTTTTCTCACGAATACCCAGCGTCTCCAAGAGAACCGGCCAGATCAAGTAAGGCATAAATATGGTATCGATAACCTGACTCCATCGCTGATTCCGAATATTGCTGGACAGATATCGCATGGATACACTGTAGAAGAAATAAGATGGAAGCCAGAATATTAAGATTTGCCAGAAGGTTGTGTTCACAATCTGGAAGTCAAATAACGCAAATAAAATAGGTGCCAAAATGAAAATCAACCGATTAAAGAAGGACCACCAGTATAAGAAACTGCTTAAGTAGGTCACTCTCGTCCAGAAAGGAAGCTTGCCAGACAAGGGTGCACGCGTATTCTGCAGGCTCTGAATGATACCCCGTGCCCAGCGAATCCGCTGCTTAATCATGCTCTTCACTGTTGTTGTTGTCTGACCGGCAGCTTGAACCTCTTGAGTCGCATAGGTAATATAACCTTCCTGCTGCAAGCGGATGCTTGTCTCAAAGTCCTCGGTGATTGTATTGAGTGGAAAACCTCCGATGTCTTCCATGCCCTGCCGGGAAATGATCGTATTACTTCCTGTATAGGCTACCGCATTGGAGGCATTACGCAGGATGTTCACTTCTCTGGAGAAGAAATCCTGTTCATTCGGAATACCTTGCTCTGCATACAGGTTAAATTGGAATAGATCCGGATTGTAGAAGCTTTGCGGGGTCTGTACCAGACCAAGCTTGAACTTAGGGTCCATCTCGTCCTCTCGGCGAGGACGCCATACCTCATTCTCCTTAATAAACGTGGAGAGCATGAAATAGGGTACCGTTTTCATCAAAAAGGTGTGCTGTGGAATCATATCCGCATCAAACGTTGCAATGAGCGGGGAAGAGCTTTTGCTCAGTGCATTGTTCAGATTACCAGACTTGGCATCCTTGTTTCCGGGGAACCCCAGATACCCCACGCCAAACTGTTTGGCAAGCTCCTCCACCTCTGGTCTCGCTCCATCGTCACAGAGATAGATATGAACCTTCTGCTTGTCCGGGTAATCCATGAACGTACAGGCATTAACGGTTTTATATAACAGATCAACAGGCTCATTATGCGTAGCAATAAATACATCCACATCCGGATAATACTCCGGCGGAACGATTGGAAAATCGAGCTGTGTACGTTCTTTTTGCATCTTTTGAAAGAATAATTCAAAGGTTGTCAGTACGGTGACCGTTTCAGCAACAATCAACAGCATACCAAAAATGACGTTCAGAACGCCCTCACCCCATGGCAACGTAAAGAACGTACGCCATACCAAATAAATCGACATCAGGATCATCGTGATGACAAAAAAGATATTCTGCCTTTTTTCGTTTTGCACTACAACTGCTTCCTCCTTGCTGCAAATACCCATCTTCGCTGCAATTGGAAACTGAGCAGGAACAGCAAGGCATCACAGACGAATTTCGCCAATTTCTCATCTACGAAGAGAACGGTATGGAATATATATACACCGGTACTGGACAGCAAGATCACTACTCCGCATAACGTTAGATAGCGCCATAGACTGCCCTGGCTATCCTCCTTGCGGAATACAAAGTGTCTGTTCAGTACATAGTTGACCACAATGGAAATAACTCTCGCAATCACGGTTGCAAGCAGAATTCTTAAATAGTGCTGCTCACCCAACACGGGCCGCAACGCGTCGATCAAAAACCAGGCGATGCCCAAATCCACAACAGAACTGGCCACCGATGATGAAATGAACCGCAGGAAATTGGAGAACAACACCCCCATGACCCGAGCACTATCCTGGATCGCTTTAAAATGAGTGCCTGCATTGCTATTCTCATAAATGACTTGGATTGGCATCGTATGAATCGGTATGCCAGACTGAATGCACGAGATGAGCATTTGTAGCTCATATTCAAATCGAGTGCCGCGAACATCCTGCATAAACGCAAGTAACCCTGGACCGAAGGCACGAAGCCCAGTCTGGGTATCTGACAGTTTTTTACCATAGAGCATGGCAAAAATAAAGGAGGTCATCCGATTGCCTAACAGGGACTTTGGAGGTATGTTCCCCTCGCTGAAATTCCTTACCCCGAGCACCAATGAGTCCGGATAAATCCTTGCTTCCTGGGCTATGCGGTATACATCCTCAGCTGCGTGTTGTCCGTCTGAATCAGCGGTTACGACGAAGGAAGATACGTCGAATTGCTTCCCAATATACTCAAATCCGGTCTTGAGTGCCGCACCCTTCCCCTGATTTTCCGCATGTGTCAGCAGAGCACAACCGTTCTCGCGAAGCTCCTCGAAAATCGACTGGTAAGCCTCACCAGATCCGTCGTCTACAATAACAATATTAGTAAATCCATACTCTCGCAATTGCCGTACATAGGCTGGAAGTCTCTCATCCGGTTCAAGCGATGGAATGAGGATGATCGTTTCGCCGTTTTGTCTACCTATAATCATCCTGATAAGCCTCAATTCGACATATTTTCACAAATTCTTTTTTGAATATTGTGAGTATAACATCGAAAAGGCATACAGTAAACGAATAACTTGTATATATATTGGTAAAAAAGTTGCACTCTTTTATAAGCTAGTTTATAGGCGAAAAATACTAGTATAGGGTTAGTCTAGCACTGCTCAATCCATTACACATTTGGCTCTCGTTTCAGTACGTGCATCAGCATGGCATGCCGTTATCCACGGTGGTGATAGAAGTGCGCCTGCGTATCCAGAAGCCACTCGAAGCGTGAATGAACACCTCCCCAGAATGCAGTCATTTCTCGCAAAAGTTCATCTTCTGTCTCCATCGACCAATTGGACATGCATCAACTTACAAATCTGGACGAATGGCCACTTATGCGGATCACGAATTTGAATTAGAATTACCGTAGACGATTGAAAAAAAGGCTGTGATTCCAATGTTATTCGAAAGAGACAAATGGTTGCAGTATGGCATTCTGCGCGATGAGCCCTCTCTCGCTGAACGGTTGCCAGAAACACAGTTGCTTGAGAAGGATACGCTAACAAAGATGCTTCTTCAGTATCCCAGCGTTGTACTGAAACCTCGTAATGGCAGTTACGGAAGGGGTATCCTGTTCATTAAACGAAGCGGTGCAAATGCTTATCGTATTCAAAATGAAAATAACACAGTCACCATGAGAGACAACGAGCAGTTACTCGAATGGTTCGAACAAACAATCAAAAGTGATGAGTATATTGTCCAAAAGCGTCTGCAGCTTGCTCAAATTAAATACAGGCCGTTCGACATTCGGATCATGGTTCAGCGCAAAAAGGGTTCCTCGTCCACTTGGAACGTGACCGGTTCCTATGCTAAAGTCGCAGCACAAGGATACCAAGTCACCAATGTAAATAACCGCCCCATTCCAGTTCTTAAAGCACTGAGACTAGCTCGAATTGGAGATCGGCGCTTACTTGTCAGAGCGGAACAAGTTGCACGATTAGCCGCCATACGATTGGGAGAGCATTACCCTATGCTTAGACAAGTCGGGTTCGATATAGCCATTGACAAGAAACGGCGAATTTGGATTATCGAAGGCAATTATCAACCAGCCTTACGGCCTTTCCGACTTTTGAAAGATTCCTCGATGCACCGCAGAATATTATGGTACAAGAAACATTAAAACGAAAAAAGACGACCTGCCTGCTAGCCCGGGCAAGTCGTCTCTTCATGTTTCGTACCTAATCTCGATATTAACCCTCTTCGGTTATTTCCGGCATTTTCTAATCGCACTTGTAACACGTGTCACTCGGAACTGATTTACCCCTACCTGTATAATGGCGAACTGGCTGTACGAAGTACCAGAAGAGGTATACGGTTCAGCCTCAATATTTCCACTCGGTGTTCTAACCGTCGCGGTGATTCTGGTTACCAGGCACACACCACGGTCGGAAGATCTCCAAGTCTCGTCACGCTGAACACTATATCTATCGTTGCTACAAAAGATGGATGCATACTCCACTACTCCACTCGCATTAAACGAAGTAGAGTTATAGATCTGAACAGGGTCATAACCACCTCTAGGTGCTCCAGGTCTTCTATTTCCCATTCTCAAAACCTCCTTTTTATTGATAATCTATTAAATGCAATTAAATAGTTTTGGTGAGGTATAAATGTGGACAAGGCAGAAAAAGTGTGTTTGTCCGAGGGTCGCAGACATAAAAAAGAACCACCCTTTCATGTGCAAAGGTGGTTCGAGAATTATAGTCCTATTATCATAATCATCTTATTCAGCCAATTGAGCCGAAACGGTACATTATAGAAGGTCAAATAGAAGGTCAAAACTCCCTAAATTGCAGATGCTTCTATTCTGCCGCCTCCGCCAACCATGCTTGCATAGCCGGAGATTCCGCCGGATTCAAACGTAAAGAAATTTCGGTATTGATCTTATCCGGCGGCATGACTTCAACAAGGACACATACCGACTCTCGCGGTTGATTTAAGGCAAATATGCCTTCATCATCGAGCATTTTCATCGCCAGCTCCATGGCGTTCAGCCTCACATCCAACTCGCGATTCCAATCATCATTCTCCAGTTCCGCAATGAAAGGACGCTCGTTATATCGTTGTTTGACATCGGCAAAGTGATCATCCCCAAAACAACAATAGGGCGAATCCGCATACGACCATTTGATGAGATCCGCAATCGTGGATACCGGCGTATCACTTTCCTCTGCTTGTCTAGCCGATTCCAACGCCAAAGCTTCCCACGACCATGCAGAAATGCTTGGCGCATGTCCTTCGCCAGTAGTGTATAACGTACAATAATAGTAACGTTCACCATTTTCAAAAAGGGTGCAAAAAGACTTTCTGGCGGCAGCAGCGATCTCTATGGCCAGTGTCTCTATTTCTTGCATTGGCTTCACGATTAGAGTTCCCCTTTCCATTCGTTGATCATTTGCCCCTTCGATATGAATTGGCTATTTGGACTAGATACCAGACACCTGCACCCACAAGGGCAGCAAACACCAGATTGATACAGCCGAACACGATGAGTGACTTTGCTTGGCCTGGACCAATCCGGAAAGCGGTAACAAGCTGGAAGACAGCCGGTAGCAAAAATGCCAGCCAGGAGATGGTTATAAGCTTTTCTGTTCTGAAGCTCCACCATACTGCGGAACATGAGGCAACTAGCAGTACCCAGGTACAGATAATATTTAGGGCGAACGTCATTTCAGCCCCTCCTATTTGCCATGAATCACAAGTCCATATTTACTGAAGATCCACGATTGGCTCAATTTGTGCATTGCATCATGGCTTATACGCACAGAGGGCTTTTGCTCCTGCATCGCATCTGCATCAAGGGCTGAGAAGCGAAGGGGTTTGGTCATTTTTTTGATAGAGTCTCTTATTTCATCGAAAAACGCATAGGTCAGCGGCTTATGGTCCCGGATATCCTCATATATATAGTACTTTCCTTTTTCATCTTCCAAATCAACTTGAAAACCTTTCGGAAATGAAAGCAAGATACACGGCAGTTCATCCTCTGCCCATTGTCCGTGATATGGAAAAGAAACCTCTTCATTTCTTACAAAAAATCCTGAACTTTCTTGATCCGATGCAATAGAAATAGAGTAAACAAAGAAGGGATGGATGTCATCTCTCTTTTCTCCTGCCACAAAATACTGATAGAACGTCTGATACTCCTCGTACACCTGATTATAATCATGCTCTGTTCGGGCAGCATTGGTACGATGGAATTGCGCTTGCCGATGCTCCAAAAGCTGCAAAAGGCTTTTAAACTCTTCAGGAGTGATGAAGAATCTCAGTTTATAGAATCCGCTATTCTTTAATTTGTCCATTTCTTTTCGCTCACCGCCCTGTTTAGAAATGTTATGCCAATGACCTTAGCAGTTCGGGTTCAACTATATATGTATCTTATTTCCATTATAGTGATTACCTTTCCTGAGTCTACCTACTTTACACCTGAATTTTGCGAATGAACTTTGAAAGGGTAGCGAAATATCAGGATCATTGCGCCTGTACGCGAGCAAAAGACATACGTGAGGTGAATTCCAGACTACCCGCCTTATAAGGATGGGAGCACGCCAACATCTCGTAATCAGCACAAATTAGCCGTACGGAATATCACCCGTACGGCTAATTTTGAATTATTCAGCTTTGCGAATTTGGAATTGTTAAGGTTTAACTACAGAGAGAAGAGACTCATTCCCCTCAGAGATCACCGTCACATCTGGAGCAAACGTTGCATCACTTACATGTAGCGTTTCTCCAAGTTCCATAGTACTAATGTCAAATTCAATCGACGTTGGCAAGTGTCTCGGCAATGCCTCCACTTCAATAGAAGATAATTGAACTTGCACGACTCCACCCTGTTTTGTACCGATCGGTGTGCCGTTGAACTTCACAGGAATTTTAGTACGCAGGATCTCATTGGTCTGCACCTGCTGAAAATCCACATGAAGTAAATCCCGTGTAACTGGATCACGCTGGAGATCTTCCAACAATACAGTCAATGAGCCTTTCTCTTCAAACTGCAGTTCTATAAAACCAGACGTACCCTGCTTCAACCATTTTTGAAATTGTATTGTTGGAATATGAATCATTTCATTCTCCGTATTTTTGCCAAACACAATACCTGGCAAACGCCCGGATTTACGTAAATCCCTAAGTCGGGATGTATTTAATGGAATGCGGGTCTCCGCCTGAAAACTAGTAGTCATGCTATGTTCGCTCCTCTTTATTAAATGATATTTTCACATTTTTCATACTCATCCAACCATCCCCTGTTGGGGCTAAAGAGAGAAACATAGCATCACCACCTCCATATACGATCCAATTGATTTTAAAATACATTTAATGTAAGCACCCATAATATACATGAAGGCACTCTACTCCGAAGAGTAGAATGCCTATGGGATGCTTCAACCCTATCATAGAAACATCAATTTGTCGATTTAACCCCATAATATGATCAAAAGCGTCTCCTTCCAGTCCGCGTCGTTGATCAACATAGAGACCACCCCAACGATGGAGTGGCCTTCATGTCCTCATCTCAAATGTATACATCCTCGATACTCGTTGGATTCGTCAGAATTTATCGATCTGCGTAATTCCTCAAGCCACATGTCCATGAGCACCTTATTTCGGGGACAAGAAAAATCGCGTCCTCTAAGGAGAGAACGCGAAATAAAATAGATTGATTTTGTTTTTCAGCATCGTCAATTAACGCTTTCGAGCCACCACCGCTAACCTACCGTTTTCGGTCGAATACTCGCATGTGGACAGCACAATAAGCTTGTCACCATACTGTGCTGTTACGCCTGTGTCATAAAGAGAGAGTTTTTTGATATTCTGAACATATGAATCGAACTCGGCGGGCGTATTTACATTCTCAATCTGGTAGTATTTAAACACGTCGTCCGATTTGCGATAAACTTTTGACAGAATAACGGCAACAATCTCATACTCTTCCTTTTCGTAAAGCGTGCTGAACTGGAACGTCGCATGTTCTTGATAAAAGCTTTCGTTCTTGTACTTCATTAAATCTTTAAACATCCAACCACTTTTCATGTGATGACCATGAATCAGCAAAATGTCCGAATTGTTGGTCGTACTAGACTCGTCCAAAAAAGGAAGACCGCCTTGGTTTTCATTTTTATCAAAATCATGATTGAGATAGTACTCCGAATCCTGTGGATTCTGCATAACCGGGTACTCAATTCGGGTACCGTCAATCTTCAGCCAGCCGACGATGTCTGAGTTCCTCTCGTAAAGATCTCGAAATTCGGGAAGCATAACCGGCTCATTGCCTTTATTGAACAAAAGGGAGGGGAACGCATCCCCTCCGCCTTGTTCTGATCCTTCTTTCCAAACCTTTGTTAACTCTTCGATTTTCTGCTTCTCGGCATAATCTCGCAAGAAAGTCCTCGCAAGACTGACAAGTGAAAATACCAACACAAGCAAGGAAACAGCGATAAGAATTTTTTTAGTTTTGCTCATTTTCTTACCGCCTTCCCTTCCATTACTGGATGTGCTTTTTCTTCTTGTACCCGAGCAGACAGAACCCGATCGTCATTAAGGACATCAGCGCCAAAACCATATACAAGAATGGCGATACGCTGTTATCTCCAGTTTTCGGAGCATCGTCCAACTCGTTGCTATCGTTCTTCTTAAGCTGATCGTTACCATTGCCCGGTTCAGGCGTTACGGTGCCTGGGTCAGGCGTTACGGTGCCTGGGTCAGGCGTTACCGTGCCCGGTTCAGGCGTTACCGTGCCTGGGTCTGGCGTTACCGTGCCCGGATCTGGCGTTACCGTGCCCGGATCTGGCGTTACCGTGCCCGGATCTGGCGTTACCGTGCCTGGATCTGGCGTTACCGTGCCTGGATCTGGCGTTACCGTGCCCGGATCTGGCGTTACCGTGCCCGGATCTGGCGTTACGGTGCCTGGACCAGGCGTTACGGTGCCGCCTCCGTTGTTACCATTGCCGCCACCAGAACTAATTGGCTTCATTGGCACATCGTACCTGACAATGTCAAAATCGACTGAAATGGTACCACTTGTGTGCGTTTCGTATCCGTCTTTCGTTACGATCAGATAGTAATCCGCTTCAGGAAACACCATGTACGCATAGAAGCCATCTGCATCACTACTCTGCTCCGGGCTCTCGTTGTCGTACGGTGGGAAATTTGGAACCTTTGGAAGTGTTACTTTCGTACCCGGAATGCGGCCGTTATCTCTATTCCGCTGCGTATCCGCATAATACAGTGTAACTTTGGCTCCATCAATTTTCTTGCCAGTGACGGCATCTCCTGTCGTTTCATCATAGACCGTACCGTAAGGGTCGACTAACTCCTCTGAAATATTCAGTTCTCCGTTAGCTTTAACGTCAAGTTGCGCCACTTTGAGGAGCAATTCCTCGCCGGTCTCAGCTTGATAGCGAACTTCCATTGTGTACTTTTGCTCGCTTAGCCCTTCCACAGAGAAAGTTCCATTCGAAGCCATAGGAAATGCTTTAGGTTGGCCGTTTTCCTTAACATAAATGCCATCCTTGTCTTTCAAATAGATATGCATCTGGCTAGTCAACAAATCGTTGAATAGCACTGTTGTTCCATCCAGTTGTTTGAACAGAATGATCCCCACGGCCGTAATGTCCGCTGGAACAGTCTCGTCCGTTACACTGCTGTTCACATTTGCTTTCTGCGTAAACTCAACAGGTACATCCTTACCGCCTACCCGATACATCTTCGTATATCTGATCGTATAGTCGGTATCCGCTACGGCTGGAATTGAATATTCACCCTTCTCATTCGTCTGCGTCTGAATCTCTTCGCCTGTCTTCAGATCGGTTACCGTAATCGGTGCATTCGGAATGACTTCTCCTGTGTTATTGTTACGCAACACGCCTTCCAGATACGGTCGGGTATTGGCAAAATGTGCTTCAGACCATTTTTTCTCTGGAATAGTGCCAATGTGAATGAGACTCTCTGGATCAGTCACATAGCCATCTTCCGTATAATCATCTTGGGTCACTTTGTACTGAAGATTGGTTGGAAGCCCTTGGACAATGAGCGTCTGTCCATCTGTAAGCTCAAAGCTCTCACCGCTCTTGATCATACCCTTGCTGCCGTCTGATTTCTCATAGACGTAGGATTCGTCCGATCCCTCGCCGGTGAAGGCAACCGTGTACTTAAACAGCTTCTTCTTGTCTTCATCTTTGCCTTTAACTGTGTTGCTGATTAATAGGCCGCCCTTCAAGACTCGTACGTTCGTGAATGGGGCATCTTCATCAATGCCTTTCATGACCCCGGTATAGTACCGTTCTTCAGGAGTAGTCATGTATTCATCGGTTGTGTAATCTTGTTGGGTAACTGTGTATTTCAGATTCTTAGGCAGACCCAAAATATCCAGTGCCGCTCCATCCTTAAGGCGGAATTTACCGCCGGACTTGATCGAACCTGTGCTGCCGTCCGTCTTCAAGTAAGAGTAACTTTCCTCTTTGCCTGTATCCTCAAAGTTGACGGTGTACTCGAACTCCTTCGTTTTATCGCCGCCGTTGCCCATGACCGTATTGCTGATGGTCAGCTTGTTAACGGTCCGTTCATTGATAAAGTCCGCCTTGTGATCACCTTTATTCACGATTGAGCCAGACAGCTCCCTCGTACCCGGTGTCGTCGTATAACCATCAACGGATGTATAATCAGCCTCGGTTACGGTATAGACCAGATCCGCAGGCAAGGCTGGGAACGTCACAGATTCCCCGTGCTTAAGGGTAATCTTGCCTCCGCTCTTGATCGTGCCAAACGTATCATCCGACTTCTTATAGGTATACTCTCTGTCCTTACCTTCGCCGGTGATGGTCACGGTGTACTCGAACTCCTTGTCCGGATCACTGCCGTTGCCTTCCACCTTATTGGTAATGGTCAGCTTGCCTTGGGCCGGTGTAGGCACGATCAGTGGATTATCAGAGGTTAATTTCACCCCGTCAACCCAGATGGGCTTCCCTGGCGTATTCCCTACATATACTTGGTATACTCTTGTAGTTGGCAGCCAAGTATTGGTGTCAATATAAGTTTCTTTCAGCTCATAATACCCTGGATCAGGGAATAGCAGATTAAGTTTCCCTCCGCTATCGGTTTTTCCTTTGGTGATTATAGTTCCGCCGTCTTTCTTATAGAGTGTAAACTCTACGTCTTTTAGCGGATTGCCATTGGGATCTACCTTTTTCAGAGGCAACAGAGCATTGGAACTTGAACTGCCAGCCACGTCCGAACTGTCCAGCGTACTTTCGCTTCTGGCACTGACAGATTTCAGATTGTCATCGCCCTCCAGTTTTACCTCGTTGCCCATTGTGTCTCCAGCTTTCGCTTTAGATGGATCAACTTCTGTTTGGTACACAAACTGGTAAAACTGATTAGGGTCGTCCATTTTAAATGTTAGAACCGTAGCGCCACCCGTGCCTGGTGTAGCTTCTACTTGAACTTCAGCATTCGGGTCGCTGAGGTCCAGTGCTGCGCCCTCTCGTTCAAGAGTGCCGCTTGCGGTCAATTTAGCAGGATAGACTGCCATACTAGGTGATGTCAGCACAAGCTTTCCGTTTTCTTCATAACGCAAATTCATGCCTGCACCCAGGGTATCCTGCAAATAAACACCCTGCTTCATGTTAAATGGCGGGGTATAGTTCACCGTCCATTCCAGCACTCCTGGAACTGGCTTAGTTACCGACTTTCCAAGGGTCTGAATAGGTACAATAACTTTGCGCTGTTCGGTGACAACCTTCTCCACTCCACCCCATGACATATGAAGGTCGGCTTTGTTATACAGCACCTGTTTGTCTGTACCGTTGATGGTGTATTCCTCTAAATACTTCTGCAGAGCATCGTTGGAAGGTCTTGCCTTCACCAGAATGATATAAGGACTTTCCAACTTGGAGAAGGTGAAAGTACCCTCGTTTCCAATGTGTGAAAAATGGACTACATGAGAACTAGTACCTGGTTCAATTAGAGTTCTAGCATCGTTTCTAACACCATATTCTGTTCCTGCACCATTGTCCGAAAATCCTTTCCAAAGCTCAAAATCCTTAGTTTCAGAGAAAGGAACGAATTCCCAGCCTTCGGGAAGTGTATCCACTAGCTTAATATTACTAATGACTCGATTACCGCCATCCTTAGCCATTTCTTCTGTGTTATATCCAGGCATATTAACCCCTAAACGGAATGTGACCGTCTTGGTTGTCCTGTCATAGCCAGAAATTGTCCATGCTTCATTGTTATCATTTCTAATGTAACTGCTAACGTAATTCGGCGTCACATTGTCATAAGTACCATCTACTTTTAATGGCCTCGAAGCAAAGAGCATATCCTTGTTCAACATATGCAGGTGTAGGTTGGCGCTGTTATCTGCTTTTTTTACGGTTTCGCCATCAATGAGCAAAGCCCGATTCGAAACAGTTTTCCCTGCGTTAATATCCTGTCTGAAGAGAATGTTCGGGTTGGTCTCAAGTGCACGGAAGCTGAAGGATGCCGCTTCTTCGGTGTATCCGGTCACCTTGATCAAATCCGCCACCACTTTACCGTCCACGGTTAATGGAATAGCTTTCATCGTCAATCCGGTTGCATTCGACTTCAGAGTTCCCGCTTTGTACTGCTTCCAAAGCTGCGCAGAAGTGATATTTGCTTTAATTTTCGCAATTGTCTCCGCACTCACCTCGCTGGTTTCATCTACAGCGTTGTCCAAGACGTTCAAGTCACCGCCATGCACAAGGACATCGTATACTACCGCGTTAGGTAAGGCATACTGTGGTGCTAGATTAACGGTCCACGTGATACTGCCCAGGTTATAATCCTCGGTTGATACTGCGCCTGTTTTTGTAAACGTGTGTGCGCCAATGCTGACGACTGCCTCATCTGTCACCGCAATAGGTCTTTTACCCGTCATTACATCGTTGTTCTGTATAACCCCTGGTGTATCCAAATTCCAGTTGGCACGAGGGTCAATTTGGAAGCTGGAACCACTTATCGCCTTGCTTTTAATCAACAATTCGACTTTTCCGTTAATATCCCCGAAGGAATACACGCCGTTTGAATCTGGTGTAATTGGCGTTTCTTCAGATACAGCGCCATCTACCCATGTCTGCCATGCAGCCGATTCAAATTCCAGCCCAGCCGGTAATACATTTGTGATGGTAAAGTCCTTTAACTCTTTTTTATTATATTGGTTAACCGCGATCTTCCATGTAATGGTTTCATTCGCATGGTCATACGAAGCGCTGGCTTGAATCCAGTCGGGAGCAAAAGAAATCTCCTGACCTGCCTGTACCAACATGTTGTTGTCCTGTCTCAGTTCCACTTTGCCATTCATGTCCCGGTAGCTGCGACCAAGATTGTTTGGCGGATTCCGATGTTCGTAATAATAAGCTTCCTTTGGAATCCATGTTTTATATTCAACCTTTGGATCTAGACCTGTTCCCTGCGGAAATATGTAAGTCAGCGATCCGTCGGCCCCAATGACTGGCGTTACATTTTGGCCGTTTACTTTGAATGAACCCTCCTTATAGATACCACGGACATTTCCAAAACCCGTATTATAAGTGGCTGGATTCGTATAGAATGTCTTCCCGTCTAACGGCAATTTGACTGTTTTATCAAACTGATCGAATGCAGAGACGTTTGACTCCCAAGTAATTGCACCTTCAACCAATTGCGCTGGCTGAATCCCGCGGTAACCATACTGATCCCACCTGATCATTCCAGGCGAGCTTAAAGTAATGTTATACTCTGCTGTAACATCTGGGTTCTCTAGCTGATATGCACCACCAAAGATGTTGATCGGCTTTTTATCGCCATACGCTAGTCCCGTTATATCTGCATTGGCAGTAGATTCAAAGCTGAAGGCAATACCTCGTCCAACACCATTGAAAAAATTATCTTCACCGTTAAATACAATCTTAATGCTATTTGGAGTGAAATAGGCGGTGCCCAGCTGTTTTGTACCTGATTCCGTCTGTGCATTCAAGGTTTTAGTAGCTGTTGGCAGCACCACTTCCTTGAAGTAATCTTCTCTTTTCAGCTCGATCCAGTCACCCTTTTGGATGTATTTCTCAGGATCTGCATTAGTTGGATTTGGGTCATCACCATTCACTGGTACCTTGAGACCTTCCGATTTGAGCGTAAAGGGCTGTCTACCCTGAATAATACCGTTCGGATTAATAACAGCATTCCCCTGTGTCACTTCCAGCGGAAAGGTTGAATTAGATTCCATAAATACCGCTGTTTTGTCCATTGGGACTGCCGCCATCGCTACGAAACTATTCGGTGCATCGTACACTGCCTCAGGTATCGAAAGTGGTTCGTCGGCACTCGGTGAGTCAGATTCAATGACCGCTTCCATTCCGGAATCGGTTGGCACACTCTCCGCATATGCGGCGGTGGAGTATATCACTGTCTGCAAGACGAGCAACATTGCCAGAAATAAAGACAATAACGGTTTACCTATATTGCGTTTTTGTTTCAAACGAAAATCTCCTCCACTTCTAAAATTTTTGCAGCAACCAGAAACTTTTTCCCTTTCCTTTGGCCATTCCATCCTTACAACAGAAACTGATAAAATTCATCAAGTTCATATGGCTTGCCTTACCATTTTACTGTAGAGCCCTTACCAAATTCTGAACACTAAGCGGTAACCAGAGCATAGAGCTAATTCAAACATGGATTTCTCCATAGAATCGTGGATTTTAAGCATAAAAAAAACATCCTAAATTGGAATATGGCATTCTCCTGGATAAACCCTTTTCACCAATTGAAGAACTACTTGTTGAGAGGGTTTATCCGTAGAGGAATGCTCATTCGCCCGATAGGATGTGTTTCTCTGTTTTAATATAAAGTTTGAATAAGTTTTACATTATGAAGCTTTTGCTGCAACAGCTTTTTCAATTAATGCTTTTGCATCGTTAGTAGTCAGACCTAGTTTAGGTTGAAGTGATTTTTTATCTGTTCCAGCAAAAATACCTTTGTCAATCAGTTTTGCCATAGGTTTAATTGCATAGGCAGACACGGATTTACCATCTTCGAAACTTGCAATAATTGTAGCAGCGTCTTTATCAGTCGCTTGATCTTTTACCAATTTAGCAAGAATGGTAGCAGCTTCTTCACGTGTGATATCCCGATCAGGATAGAAGTTTCCACCATAACCTTGAATGAATCCAGCATGCATAGCTTCAGCAATCGCATCTGCATATGCAGCATTAGCCGCAACATCTTTGAATGCAGGTGCTGTAGCTACTTCGTTAAGTTTCAACATGTCGACCAGAGCACTTACAAATTCAGCACGAGAAATGACTTCTGTTGTTACAGGTGTTTCTGTTGGCTCGGTAGATGCAGCCAGGTTTGTGATACGTCCTTCATTTTTAGCTTCGATGCTACCGCCTTTATACGTGTCTACGATGTATTGGTAGAATACATCCAGATCGATAGGACCTGCCAGGGATGATTTAGCATCCAGCAGCACTTTATAGTTATCTCCACCTGCAGCCATAAAGTTGTTAACTACAGCCGTATATGTTTTTGCAGGATCAATCGTTGTTCCATCTTCAAGACTGAGACCTGTAACGCGTTCTGCCACCGGCTTATTGAAATCTGCAGTGTATTTCAAACCAGAGATTTGGAGTGTTTTGGTATTAGGTGTACCGTCAGCATTGGTACCCCATTGCTGCTGCAACAAGGTTTTAACCTGTTCGCCAGTCAGCTCAAGTTTTACTAGAGTATTACCAAACGGTTGGATTTTGGCAAGATCAGCAAAGGTCACATCGCCTTGTGGCAGATCCGCACGAATACCGCCTGGATTCATAAATGCAAAGTCAGCAGCACTTGCCTCATCCCCAAAGTCTGCTTCACGCATTGAATCTGCAATGAGGTTGCCTAGAGGGGCTTCGTTATTATAAGCATCTGTACGGGTAACAGAACCGTCCGTTGTACCTACTGGCTTCGTCAGCTCAGGATGCTTGTCTAATGATTTTTTAATAATCGCTAAAGATTCAGGGTCTTCTTTTACACCCTCTTGGAGAGTCGTTGTAACAGTCGCTGATTTTTCAGTTACATCCCCGGTGGCAGGGTCAATCATCAGTTTGATATCTTCAAACGCCGTACCATAGGAATAAGCTTGAACGATCAACTTTCCATTCACTTCACCGTTAGCCAAAGCATGATTGTCACCTGCAACGATAACGTCAACAGGGGAGTCCGCTGGTAAAGCTTTTGCCAGATCAGCTGCTTCTCCAGTGGTTACGCCTTCTTTGGTTGTTGCTGGATCATGTGCCAAAACAATGATCGTTTCTACACCTTGGTCTTGCAATTCTTTAGCATATTTATTAACGGCTTCCACTTCTTCTTCTGCGCTTAAGAAACGTACGCCAGCTGTCCCAGATGGAGATACTTTGGCAGGTGTTGATTTCGTCACTAGTCCGATAAATCCAATTTTGACTCCGCCCACTTCTTTAATCACATACGGCTTAATCAATGTTTTTCCTGTGGCAGTTTCAATCACGTTTGCATTGACGTAATCAAATTTTGCACCGGCATGCGTTACCTTACCTTCTTTTGGATCAAGGCCACCAAAGATCTGTGCCTTTAAAGCAGCGACACCTTGGTCGAATTCGTGATTCCCTAAGGACCCTACATCGAAGCCCATCATATTCATCCATTCCATGGTAGGCTCGTCACGATCCAAAGATGAGGCTGGAGCAGATGCACCAACAGAGTCTCCATTATGGAAGAGTAGGGAGTGTTCATATTTGGCTTGAGCTTCTTTGAGATAGGTTGCTAGAATTGGAGCCGTTCCTGCCTTCTTATCACCCACGATTGATGTCGTATCTAACTGACCGTGGAAATCATTGATTCCAATCAAGTGTACTTCTACATCGTTACCTGCGGCAGAGACAGAACCTGCTGCGCCCAATAGTTGCGTGAGTAATAGTGCAGCGGTGGCTACACGCAGTGTGCTTTTACCCAAAACTTTTTTCCAAAACATGAATGAAAAAACCCCTCTCCAATTTTAGATCCTGAGATATTTTACCATAGTTCAATTCATAAAAATCATTAAATATATAAAATGGATGTAAAAAAATTGAGGATTGATAGAGGAGATGAAAACCTATGTCTCGAGCTACACCAAAGTTAGTGTTTAGCTTCAATTTATTCAAGCCATAATAGGATTTTTTCTAGCTCAGGAGACGAGAAGTTATGACGCATTGGACGTAAGTGATAGATTCAAAATTTTATATAGAAAAATATGGATTTTATATTTTTTGTTGCTATAATGGAAAATAAAGTATGTATTTTTATCTGATGATACAACTCCTCTACTAAAGAAACACTTAGCTTCCATCTCCTAAAACACACACATCCCATTACATAATATGTATTAAAGATTTTCACACTTTCTATTAAAGGAGGTGACCGTTGGGAGCATTTTAGATCTTATTTCCCGTTTTACACCAGATGGGGACGTGTTACCTCACCGCTCCTGACTGAATACAACGCAGAAACATGCAATAGCTGTAAGGATTTGTTGTTCTATGCATTTAACTTTAACCATTATAAGAAAAATAGGAGCGTGTCCAATGAACAAACGACTTTTTCCCAGATCTTTTCGCATTCTTATGGCTTGCTTGTTGATTCTTGCATTTGCCGTACCAGCAACAGCTTCTGCTGGCTATCTTGGTGATAAGCTCACGATCGGCCAAAGCATGGCAAAGGGTGACTATCTCACCTCCCAAGATGGCAGGTTCTCAGCCATTTGGCAGAATGACGGAAACTTTGTTATCTATCAAAACGGTTCTTCTCTCTGGAGCAGCGGAACTAGTAACAGTGGGGCTCTTTCGTTCAATTTTGAATCACAGTACGGGAAACCTGTCATCTATAAATATGGCATGAAATATCAAGACGTTTACCAATATGGTTATCGTTATGGTTTCAACCCGGCTACAGGTAAATTTGAATATTACACCGGTTGGGGATGGGACAAAGTTTTGATGATTGATACTTCTGTACAGGTAGCTGCCTGGTCTCCCAATACCACCTCATGGATTCCAGGTCATCACGGGAGCAGCTTACCGGCTAACACAACAGGTGATACACTGGTCATGCAAAGTGATGGGAATTTAGTTCTCTATAACACAACCCTGACCAACAGCAATTATCCGAACAGTTGGATTCCTGTCTGGGCTTCCAATACGGGCGGGCGTTAAAATCAAATGGAGAGCCGCGTGATGCGCGGCTTTTTTTGTTTTCAAAGGAAGTTGATAGATTACTTACATGTAGCGAGGGAGATCTACATATAAGAAACTTTAAAAAGTATTTATCATATTAAATAGAATAATTAACATATACAGGATGTGATTGTTTGACAGGAATTATAGGTGTTGTAGTTTTAATCATAGGATTAATTATGGCGATTTGGCCTTACTTTGCTTGGTATGTAAGACTGGGATGGAAGTTTAAAGATGCGGAGCCAAGTGACTTAGCATTAAATGCTGGACGGATCTCAGGTATTATCTTAGTGATTGTCGGTTTTATACTGATCGTTTCAAGTTGCTCCACAGGAAGCGGAGCGGATAGGAAGTGGGCAGAACAATTTAAAGAGAAACTTGATGCAGGGCAAGTAAAAGAAATCAGAATCGGTATGATTAATCCCACTATATTAAGCGAGGAAGAAAAAAATACGGTTATCCAAATGATACAAGATGCAGAACTTAGACCTTTTCATGCAGGTGATGTTGTTGGATCGAACAATGCTGGAGGAATCGAATTGTTGCATCCGAAGGCTATGCTGGACAATAAATAGGGTATTAGCAGCATTGAGTTCGCCTTTAAAGAGGGAACCGAAAAGCATTTTTTAAGCAAAGCACCCTCTGCCATGTTGTCAGCAGAAGGGGCTTTGCCTACTTCAGAAAGTCTCAGAAACTAACAATAAGCTGGCGCTTATCATCTAACATATTGAGTAGTTTCTTAGATTATATATCTTAATTTACTATCAAATAATTATTATACTTAAATGTAATATAATAGTAATTATAACATTATCTTATTTATATATTTAAGAGGAGATTTTTCAAGAAATAAAGATAAGATTGCCTGATATATAGTCATAATATCTCTTTTATAAAAAAAACTGTTCTTTGTCAGAATGAAGGTTAGCCCAACATTTGCAAAAGAACAGTTGCTTTTGATATTGTAAACCATTAAACAGAGCTGAGCTCTAACCAGTTTACGAATTACAGGGTAGCTTATAAGTAATATTACATACTACTTATATATCCATAAGCTTTCTTGAGGTTATCATTGGCATCGTTGTAGTTACCATACACATCAGATGCAGCTTTTCCCGCAGCTCCTCCAGCTACTACAGCTCCAATAATAGTCTCAATACCGATTATTGTTAATCCTGTTAAACCAACAAAGGCTTTCAAATTTGATGTCATAGAGTTGTAGTTTATTTGAAATGTATCAATAGTAGTCTGAGCTCTAGTAGCGTAAGTGTTGGAAATAGGAATATTAGACTTTTGAACATTACTTCCCTTAGGATTTCCAAATACTGAGACTCCATTATAGCAACCATAGCTGTAGTTCGTAAAGTTTCCATAATAATGGCAAACAGACGGAATACCACCTTTATCATTGGCAGCAACAGCAAAAGCTGTAGGACTAGTAACCGATTTAGAAGCAAAATTAGGAATTAGATTAGCCTCATCAGTTACCTCTTCTCCATTAAGCAATAATTCATTATCCTTAGTTGCTTCAATTATATCTGTTCTAATATCATCTTGAAGAACTTCCCTTTGCTCTTCACTTGCTGTAGGCAGTAAATCATAATGAGTGTTAGTAGTAAGTGTAACCTTAATCTCACCCTCCGAGTCGACTTCTCTAATATATGATACATCTTGTACCTTAGTTCCTACTAGTTCCCCCTGAAGTATAACTTCAGATGTATTCTGCCATTCTTGTTTTTCGGTGTTTCCTCCTGTAGAATCCGTTGCTGCGAATGCAGATGAACTGCCCAATAATGTAACACTTAGTACCACTGCCATAAACTTTTTAAACATGTATTCCTTCCTTTCTTCCCGTATAATGGTATAATTAACACACTAATAATTCTAGTATTAATAAATTTATTAGTAAATAGTACCATATAATCATTTATTGTCGAATTATGTATATTAAAGGAGGGTGGACAAAATGCGTGCAATTCGTGCTCATCTAAGTATGTATCCTAAGTGGCTCTTATTTATCCTTCTGGTGTTTTTAATTACCTTTATTTTATCAATTACTGTTTTTAGTAACTTCACACTTATGCTAATTAACTTAGCTCTGCTTTTTGGTGCGTATTCTATAAAAGAAATTAAAGGAAATCAATTTGTCTTTGTCTTTTGCCTTATTCTATGTATAGCCTTCATATTGCTTGCTTTCAAAACTTACCCCATCTAAGCCTCCTCATGTAATAAATACAAAGGAACCCTTTAAATAAAGTTAAAGGGTTCCTTTGTATGCACCTTTGTAGTATCCAATTCTAGATTTTGCTCTATTTGTAGTACGGTTCATCGTATCACAAGTATGGCGAAAGTCTTTAAAAAGTCTTCAGTATTATCAGGCGGTGCTTGTCCAGTCAATCTCAATCGGGCTTGATAATACCAGAAGGCTTCCCTTTGAAGAGCGTTCATATATCGACAAATAAATGTGTTAGACTACTAAAAGAAGAATCGCCGATCTATATTAAAGACGCTACACAACTGGATGCAGACAGTTATTACGATAAACGTAGTTAGAAAGGAAGCCCCATGGATAGTTCCTTGAAACAACGAATGAAATCATTATTAGCACCCGTGTTTCCCGGTGGAATCATAGCCATTCTGATATTTTATCTTGATTACTTCCAATTCGAACTTGTTGAAAAATTTCTACTTTTTGCGGCTTTTGTCATTGTACCTCTTGTGATTTTACTTTTGAACCATGACGAAAAGAATGAACATCAACGAATGATTTATGCTGCTATGAAATGGCTTCAATTTCCCGCTGCGCTTCTTACCCTGGCCTCGGTAATGAGTAATAAGATGTGGGGGTTAGAAAGTACGGAAATCCCAGGGATTCTGTCTCTTGGATGGCTACTGTTCACACTGCTGCTTGGCATCTATGGCTTGACCACGATTGTAATCTCTAAAGGAAAAGCAGCTGAAATAGCGATTGGTGCGGGGCTCGTTTATTTTTTTATCGGGGGCATTTGGTTTACCTTATATCAATATCAATTGAACCTGTTCCAAGCTAATCCTTCAACGCACGCGTTAAGCTCGCTCCACTTTCATTTCTCATCTGCGATCGTTCCGATTTTTATTGGTGCACTGGGACGCATCATGACGAAGAAAAGCTGGTATCCTTGGGTCGTTGCCATCGATATCATCGGACCAATCTTGATTGCTATTGGTATGATTTTCTCCAAGCCAATTGAATACATTGGTGTCACTTTGTTCGCCTGTAATATTGTGGTTTACACCGCTTATCTCCTTACTTACTTGAGGAAAAATGCTTTGGATATTAAGGCAGCCTTTTTCTTAGGCCTTTCTTGTCTAGCCTTTTACACGGTTGTTGTCATTTCCATCTTCTATCCGTTACTAAAAAATATGTACTCCTTAACCATACTCGATTTTATTCCCATTTATGGATCTCTGCATGCGTTTGGTTTTGTCTTATGTGGACTAATTGGTTGGGTGTATATGGTGGACTTCATTAAGGAAAAGGCTAACCAATCGGCTTCATAGGAGTAGTTTAGTCAGGTTCGTGCTATAATAGTGATCACATAAATAACATTCATCATTCTGCCGAGATGGCGATGATTAAGGAGATTGAATTTTGACGAACAACCATGATATTGGAGCAGTTAACGAACTACCGGAGAACTTTGAAGAGCTCAAACGAGCGGCTAACCGGACGTCGAGCTGGAGAGAAAGACTGAATGCAGTGAACGAATTGGGGAACTGGAATACAGCCCCTACCATTAAATTGCTGCAGCATGTTTTGAAAGCTGATCAAGTGTTTCAAGTGCGCGAAGCCGCATATCACAAGCTCAAGCAGTTGGATGAAGATGTACAAATGCCTGCCAAAAACAAAGGTGAGCTGTTTAAAGGTACTAACAAAATTTTGCTACGGATTAAAAAAAGCCTTCCTGAAGGTCACACATTCGAGCAATTCAAGGAAAAACTGCAAAAGACACGTCTGGATATTTATGATACTTACGAGGGCGACAAAGATGCTGAGTTCGATTCCTGGCTCCATGGAATTTGGGAGACACTAGGTAGAAAATAGCCGACGTTCACCGTATAATAGCTGAGTATCAAGCCACTCCATCAATGGAGTGGCTTCTTTATTTTTTCAGCGTCACCTCCATCAGATGTGGGGGTATTTTCTCTCTAAAAAAGTCACCACTGTCAAACTGATCTGACAAAAAAACGCCCTGTCTACTGATTCTTAAAAATCAGTAAACAAAGCGCAAAGTTAGAGCCTACATTCAACTTTACATGTACATTCCCCTGTACGATGCGAAGTGGTGTGCTATAAGATTTATTCTGGTATATAAGGAAGATCCAGTGTCTTCGGAACGTTGATGACATGTTTTTCTGTATACGTGCGGATACCTTCTGCGCCATATTCACGGCCAATACCAGATTGCTTGAAGCCACCGAAAGGGAACCGAACGTCGAGCCCCTGCACAGCAGCTGTATTGATCATAGTCGTTCCAGCTTCGAGTTGACGTGCGACGGAGATGGCATCCTCTTCCTTCCCCCACACAGAACTCGTCAATCCATATATACTTTCATTGTGTAGATGAATAACCTGCTCTTCATCGTCAAATGGAAGAATCGGAACCGTAGGACCAAACTGTTCCTCCACTACAATCGGATCATGAACATCGCAACCTAAGACAAGCGTAGGTTGTAGGTAGTAACCTTGTTCAAACAGCTTCTGATCAAGAATTTGACCGAGAGGGATGACCTTAGCCCCACGCTTTTGCGCATCTTCAACCAAACCAAGCACATAATTTTTCTGCTTCAGATTATTAACCGGACCTACTGTCGTATTTGAATCAAATGGGTCACCAATTCGAATCCAGCGATTAGCCGCCTCTATATATTTTTCCACAAACTCATCATATATAGAACGGTGCACATACACACGTTTGGCGATCATACAGATCTGACCTGCTGTCAAGAAATTAGAAATGACAATCCGGCGCATTGCTCGCTCATCATGAACATCAAAGCTTTCCAAGAAGATAGCCGCATCATTACCACCAAGCTCAAGCGTCATATCCTTAATCGTTTCCGAAGCCGCTTTAATAATATGCTTAGCTGTTTCGGTTCCACCTGTAAAGGCGATTTTCGTAACAAGAGGATTACTAGTCAGTTCAACGCCCACATCCGCAGCACCATGAACGACATTGATTACACCACCCGGGAACTCACTCGCAATAATCTCTGCCACTTTCGCTGCCGCCAGTGGCGCATATGGACTTGGTTTAAGCACAATGGTGTTACCCGCAAGTAAGGCAGGAGCGATCTTAATCGTAGATAAAGCAATGGGATAGTTCCATGGACTAATCGCAGCCACCACACCAATGGGATCATAGGAAAGAATCGTTTTACCATTCTCATGCTCTTTGATCTCTTCCTGTAGAGCTGATTTAGCTTCATTACAAGCAAACTCCATCCACATTAACGAAACATAAATTTCACCGTGTGCATCATACAGGGGCTTGCCATGCTCTCTAGACAGCAATTGTACAATTTCATTCTCAGCTGCTCTAATCTTTTCTATCGCCTTGCGCATCATCATAATGCGTTCATCAATGGAGGTCTTCTTCCATGTTTTAAAAGCCCCTGCCGCTGCTTCAATCGCTTCAACCGCTTGTTCTTTCGTAGTGACAGGGAAATAACCTACGATCTCAGTTGGGTTTGTCGGATTCTCTTTTGCTAACTGCGAAAGGGATTTTACATTCTGACCATTAATGAACGCTTCAACGATAATTGTCTCTTGGTCTGCTTGAATTGTCATTTTACATCCCCTCCGTTATTTAAATGGATTAATTCCAAACTTCTTCTGCAATTCCCTTCACATAACGAAGTTTACGCCATTGCTGTTCTTCCGTTAAAATATTGCCTTCTTCTGTAGATGAAAAGCCACATTGTGGACTCAAACAAAGTTGCTCAAGTGGTACATAGGTTGCCGCCTCTGCAATCCGAGCTTTAATGTGTTCTTTATCCTCTAACTCGCCTGTTTTCGATGTGAGTAAACCAAGCACGATTTTCAAATCTTTTCGATTCACATATTTTAATGGCTCGAAACCACCTGAGCGCTCATCATCAAATTCTAAGAATAATCCATCTACGTTTAAGCCTCCAAAGATAACTTCAGAAGCGTAATCATAACCACCCGTTGAGAAATAGTTCGATTTATAGTTACCACGACAAATATGCATCGTCACCACTAAATCTGCCGGTTTATGAGACAAGGATTCATTAATCATGCGCTGCATCGTTTTCAACTCTTCCGCCGGTTCCAGACCTTTAGCACGTAGCTTATCGTGACCAGCTTCTGAGAACAGGTCTGCCCAAGCTGTATCATCTAATTGCAGGTATCGACATCCTGCATCATAGAAGGCTTGAATTGCTTTTTGATACGCCGCAATCGTATCCTGAAGGAATTGCTCTCGGTCCGTATAGATGTTAGCGTCATTCTCCAATCGATATAGAAGCATGTTGGGACTTGGAATGGTCTGTTTCGCCACAGCGTCACCTGCATGCTTTTTCAAAAACTCAAAATCCTGAACAAAGGGATGACTCGAGAAATCAACTTTACCAACAACACGAATCCCGCCCTTGCGCGTTTGCATATTATGGAATTTCGGTCCATCTATTTGCTCATACAACTCTACGCCATCCAAGCCGCCCAGAAAATCAAAATGCCACCAGCTTCTGCGGAATTCACCATCCGTAACTGCCAATACGCCATTTTCCTTTTGCTTTTCAATAATTCGAATAATCTCTTTATCTTCCACAGCTCTTAATTCCTCATATGTGATGTTGCCTGATTTATATTGTTCACGTGCCTGACTTAAATCTGCAGGACGTAGAAAGCTACCTACATGATCATTACGAAATGGTATCATAACTATTTCTCCTTCTAACTTTTTAGTCTAATGAGTATAGCATGATGGAAAGGAATGCTTGTTATATGAAAAAAGCATGGCTAGTCATAGCTTTTAACAATAGCTAGAAGACTTTAATACGCAAAAATCCACAACTTCATAGGGTAGTGGATGTGGTTTTACCTTTTATCAATATCAATTCAGGCTAACATACACCTTCCTATCTCTGCCATTATAATTATTTTCTAGTATAATAACGGGATACAACAATAATTTTAAAATAGAAGGAGAGTTGTTATGGAATATCATGTATCCATACATGGGAATGATCAAGGAAAAGGAACAGCGGATCAACCCCTTCGTACCATATCACGCGCTGCGGCTTATGCCATGGCTGGTGATACAGTTATTGTTCATGCGGGAGTATACAGGGAATGGGTTAACCCGGCTAATGGAGGAACAGCGGAGCATAGAATCGTATATCGATCCGCAGGAGACGGGGAAGTCGTGATTACAGGAGCTGAGCGGATTGCCAACTGGAAGTCCGAAGGAAACCATGTCTGGAGCACAGAAGTGCTCAATTCCCTCTTTTCCATTCGCAATCCCTATGAGGTAGAGCTCAGTGGAGACTGGTTGTTTGACGGGCCCTTCCCAATTCATCTCGGCGATGTCTATTTGGATGGCAAATCATTGTATGAATGCGATAATATTGAAAGCGTTCACAACCCTGAAGTTTGGTCCGAAGCCAAGTATCCCAAGGATTCATTGTTAAAATGGTATGCCGAGGTTGATTCTACAACAACAAAAATCTGGGCCAACTTTGGTGGAAAAGATCCTTGTAAGGAAAATGTAGAAATTAATGTACGTCCTTATTGCTTCTGGCCTGAGAAACCGGGAATTAACTTCATCACCGTAAGCGGTTTCACTCTTCGTCAAGCCTCCCCCCAATGGGCACCACCTACGGATTATCAGGAAGGTTTGATCGGACCTCACTGGAGCAAGGGCTGGATTATTGAAAACAATATAATCAGTGAATCCAAATGCGTTGGTATTAGCCTGGGTACCGAAATCGGTACAGGGCACACCAGGTCTTTGGAGAAGCATAGTAAAGGTGGTACTCAACGCGAGCAGGAGGTTATTTTACAAGCATTACGCTCCGGCTGGCACAAAGATAACATCGGCAGTCACACAGTTCGAGGTAATGTGATTCACGATTGTGAACAGGCAGGTATTGTGGGTCATATGGGAGCAGCCTTCAGCCACATATATCAGAACCGTATTTATAATATTCACCACAAACGACTCAGACACGGTGCCGAAGTTGCGGGAATTAAGCTTCATGCTTCCCTGGATACTCAAATTAGCGAAAATATAATGTATAGCTGTTACCGTGCGCTTTGGCTGGACTGGCAGGCACAGGGCACTCGCATCAGCCGTAATGTATTTTTTGACAATCTTTCGGAAGACCTTTTCGTTGAGGTTTGCCATGGTCCGTATATGGTCGATCACAATCTATTTCTCTCTCCGATGAATTTCAGAAATATGGCTCAGGGCGGGGCATTTGCTCATAATATGTTTGCAGGCCGATTTGTAGTTCGTTCCGAAATTACTCGTATTACGCCATATCACTTCCCTCACGAAACGGCTATGGCCGGATACTCTAATATCACTGGAGGCGATGACAGGTACTACAACAATATCTTTATAGGTGACAATGATCCTAATAAGGAGCCTGTTCCCATCACCTTTTTTGAGCATCTTCCGCTTAAACCAAGAGATGAAGTTGGAGAGGACGGGAAGACGGTCATGGATGGTGTTCCGGACAATTCCATATGTTATCTGCATGCTGTGGGACTTGGCGGCTACGATCAACATCCTGATGTGAAAGATAAGAAATGGTGGGAATACACCAAAGAGGAGCTTATGGAGCTTGGCGATGCCGCAAAGGATTTCTTTATAGGCAATGCCGTTCTTCCGGTAGCTATGGGTGGCAATGTATTTCTTAACGATGCGGTTCCAAGTCGTCACGAATCGGATGCGAAGATAGTTGCACAGAAGGGCGTAAAAATTGAGATGGATCCTGCACTAGGCAAAGTGCACATTCAGATCCATGATCCCGAATTGCTTCGGGGAACCTCTGCAATGTTAGTTACCACCGATCTGCTTGGAAAGACTTATCACGCCAACATGAAGTTTGAAGAGCCGGACGGCAGTCCATATCATTTCGACTCCGACTTTTTCGGAACAAAGAGACCCGATGCAGTTGTCACACCTGGTCCCTTTGAAATAACCGAACAGGGTACTCTTGATTTTGAAATTTAAGTTTATGATTGAGGGTCCAGTCATTTCAGGTGATTGGATCTTTTTTGTGTGTAAAGCCTCTACTCCGCTAATCGGGATAAAGCCATATTTTCATCAAAAGCCTTTCGCCCTAATTGTGGCAGGGTTCACCTGTTAACTCAAAAAGTCCATATCAATATAAGGCGTGTTATTTAATAAATTTTCATAGTAAAAGCGTCGGGCTTGCTCATACCATTCAGTCCAATCAGGAGCGTTAAAGTCTCTGCTTCTATAGAGCGCAGCTAAAACTCTAGCTTGCCTTAAATTTATAAATAGTGGAACTTTGTTTAACTGGCTTTGGCTTACAGTGTATTCCTTGCAATAGCCATTTAAGAAATTGCAATAGTACCGTTTTGCAATCTCCTTCCTCACATCTCCAGACACAACCCAAGGAATTGGGATTTCATAAAATAATGGTGTAGCAATATCAGAAACAAACCAGCTATATTCCACCTCATCATAGTCAATAATAAAGGCTTTATCCCCATCATTAAGATAATTGCCAGGGCTGATATCCCCATGAATAAGACCGTATGTATTTTTTTCCTTGGGCAGGGCACTAATTTCATTAATTATACGATCATAGTTACTGTGTAATTCTAACGGACAATACTTCTTAAAAGATTCTAATAGCGTATTACCACTCCATTCATGGCGTGGGTTTTGGGTCGAGTAATTAAGAGATAACTTATGTATTTTCCCGACCATTTGTCCAATATTTTCATAAAACGTATTGCTCTCCTCGGCGATTACTGCATTTCTGCCTGGTGCTTTCTCAAAAGCTGTCACGATAAAGGACCCGTCAATGATATGAATAAGATCCCCTGATGAAGATTGAATAGGCCTTGCTACTTTCATTCCGCGATCAGCCAGAAACATGATGAAATCTAGTTCCGCTCTTGTTAATAATTCATTTCGATGGGTGACATGCGTAATTCTTAAAATGACTTCTCTATTTTCAACGACGCCGGAATAAACGAAATTTTGAAACCCATTTAATTCGATAATGGAGTTCTCACGTATTCCAAAACATTGTGCGGACTCTTTCAATATATCTTTTGTGAATAGTAGTTTAATCTTTTTATCCATATAATTTCTCCCCTTTACTTCTATGGTAACAAGAGGTGCCAAATGAGATATATGCAGAATTTAATTAGAATCAACTTTTACACAAAAAGTCACATCGGGAAGCTCGATGTGACTTACAAATGAAGATATGTTTCTTGAGTGTATGATTCTTCAATACTTACGTAGAAAAGACCTAATTCATTCGAGAGTTCATCGATCCATTTTCCATTGAAATAAGGTGGCGGTTAGAAGTAGCTACTCTCTACTCCCCAATTATTTTCACATTTTTGCAAGTTTTCAAGGGTAGGGACATAAGTATGCGGACATGAGTGTTCTTACTTGTGGTACGGTTCCCCCCGATTTATCTTCACCGCGCGATAAATCTGCTCCACCAGCACCAGCCGCATAAGCTGATGCGGCAGGGTCATGCGCCCGAAGCTCAAGCGCTGCTTCGCGCGGCGCAACACCTCATCGGAGAGCCCGTGGCTTCCTCCGATGACAAACACGACATGGCTCGTCCCATACGTGCCGAGCTTGTCGATCTCCAATGCCAGCTCCTCGGAACTCCAGAGCTGGCCATCCAACGCGAGCGCGACAACATGCGCCTCGCTCTTCACATGCGCGAGGATGCGTTCGCCCTCGCGCTCTTTTACCGCCCGAACCTCAGCTTCGCTTAGGGTATCGGGCGCCTTTTCGTCTGCGACCTCGATCATCTGAAACTTGATGTACGGGGCGAGACGCTTGGCATATTCTTGAATGCCCAGCGTGAGATACTTTTCCTTCAATTTGCCTACGCCAATAATCTGAATAAACATGAAATTCATTCCTCCTAAATTGTCTTGCGAGATATTCTATAAGTAAGATGCTTCATCGCATCGTTCGTTCCAACTGTATTATACCTATACTACACATTTCTCCAAATTCTAACGAATCCCACACACCTTATTCAGCCCCATTTCGGCTACTTTAAAATCTAACGAATCTGAAACACGCTATTCCGCACCCACCGAGCACTCCCCACCACTTTCGAGGCCTTTTCAGTAACATAACGTGTCTACGATTCGTTAGATTTCAACCAGGCGGTATTTGCCACGAATAAGGTACGTCAGGTTCTTTAGAGTTACTCCGCCCCGCCACACCCATGTCCCTGCCCACATCGCTGCCACCTAACTTCACTTTCCCCCATGCCCGGGCTTCCATTTCTATTACCTACACACCTTGCACCTTTGCTACAACCTATTTCACTCCCAACTCGGAACTCGGCACCTACCTACCTTAATCTTCTCCTACTCTACCCTAATCCACATTAGCCTCTACGACCCTCGCCCAACTCCAAGCTGCTACCAACCGCCACCAATTCCCCACAAAGACAAAAAGAGCGCTCATCACGCTCTCCTTGGCTTCTTGCTGTGATGTTCATACCGGATGGAAAGTCAGCCCGAAGCGCCACCTTAAGTCACGCCTCCGGCCATCTAAGTCCTACAGTACGCTAAACGACGAGAAATTCCGCATGCTGTTCGCACTCGGCGCATTTCGCAGGCGGGTCCCAGTCGGCAAATTCCGTCTCCTTCAGATCAACGATATCTGGAGCGTCCTCATACTCATCGACAAACATGTCGATGGCAATGTCCACGTGTTCTTTGCATACAACGTACATCCGTTAAGCATCCTTTCTGTAACCAGCTATGTTCCCGATTCACAACCGCTTATCCCATTACAGGATAGCCACTTCTCAGTTCTATCACACCTGCCACTGAAAAGAAACCCCTAGCCCTAATTTATCGTGCCCAACCTACACCAAACCTCTCCATAGCGCAAAAATAAACAACAAAAAACATCCCTTCCGGATACCTCCACGGTACCCTGAAAAGAATGCTCCTTAATCCGTGCTCTTTACTTCAATCCCGACTGCGCCTTCGTCAACAGCTTCCCGCCTTGAAAAGCAATAACCGCATTGGCACCATTGCCGGCTGTGCCTTTATAGTTGTACACCACCATGTTCTCCGCTTCACTCAGCGCTTCACCTTCGCCGCCGAGGATCTCGATGACATCTCCCACCGACATGCCAACCTCAAGCTTCTCATACTGGGCAAAGGTAATCAGCACCCCATCGCCTTTCCCGGCCGATCCGTTGTTTCCCGATGTTACAGGCGTTTGACCACCAGCCTCACCTACCGCAATCACACTTGTACTCAACTCATTCAACTTGGTCTCAAGTGCTGCGATCTTTTGCTCCTGCTCAACGCTCTTGGCTCCCTGCTCCACCAGTTTCTTCTCAAGCCCTGCAATCTTCTCCTGCAAAGCACTTGTATCTACAGATGCTCCTGTCGTAGCTACCTCAGATCCACAGGCGGACAACATAAATAGGGACAGAGCCAAACTCGTTCCCCCAAGCATCTTTTTCTTCAAATGTTTCATTAGAAATACCCCTTCCATTCTGAAATAAAATCAGATCGACAAACAGATGTTATTGCATCAGCGACCGTCTCCAACATATTGACAACAGTTTACCACAGCCCTAGTCTTATGTATCTGCTCCTTTGGCTCCGGGTCTAACTGATCATGAGAATATAAAAATGGTTGATCTACTCATTTACTGTCGAACGAGCACATCCACCCATAACAACTAAAAAAGAGTGGTCAGTTGATCTGATCACTCTTCTAGCATTCCCTATTACAATCCAAACAACAGCATAAGCTGCGTTCGAAACTTCCCTACTCCGGTTTATCCGTCAACTTCACCGATACTTTCTCAGCTTTGCCATCCCGGTAGAAGGTCACTTCAATCGTATCCCCAATCTTCTTCTCATCGTACAGATACTTCCGCAGATCCAGCGTGGAGGTAATTTTTTGCCCGTCAAATTCCGTAATGACATCATTCAGCTTCATACCTGCTTCGGATGCCGGACCGGATGCTTCCAACACAACCACGCCGCTGTCCACGTGAGATGGCAGCTTCAGATCTTTGCGCTGCTCGTCATCCAGTGGGGCATAAGGGTTGCTCAGATCCACCGTGTACACGCCGAGGTATGGACGAGATACTTTACCGTTCAGTAGCAGGGAATCTACCGTTTTCATCACTTCGTTCATCGGAATCGCGAAGCCAAGACCTTCAACGCCCGTATCCGAGATCTTCATCGTGTTGATGCCGACCACTTTGCCGTTCAGATCGACCAAAGCACCGCCACTATTACCTTCATTAATCGCCGCATCCGTCTGGATCACATTTTGCTCCCAGTCGTACACCCCGTCCTGATTAATCGATACAGGCAGAATACGATCCGTATAACTTACAATACCGGATGTCAGCGTACCACCCAGACCGAGCGGGTTTCCAATTGCCAGCACCGTTTGACCCCGTTGAAGTTTACTGGAATCGCCGATCTCCGCCACTGCACCCAGCCCTTTGTCTTCTGCAGATAGTACCGCAATGTCACTTACCCGGTCTTTACCAACCAGCTTCGCTTTGTGTGTCTCCCCATCTACGGTCACAATCTCCAGATCACTCGCCCCCTCCACAACGTGGTGGTTGGTCATAATATAAGCCTTGCCATCTTCCTTCTTGAAAATGACCCCTGAGCCCAGCGCCGAATCTTCCATCGATAGACTGCTACCCGTTTTATGGTTCACAATGCTCACCACTGAAGGACGAACATGGGCTGCTGCCTGGATAATCCGGTCGTATGGATCAGCTGCCTGCGCTGTCTGTGCACCGCCTCCACCACCATTACCTGTAGCATTAGCCAGCGGTAACGAAGCAGGCTGTGTGATGAAGCTAAACAGCATGACGGTCACGATGGAGCTGATCACCGAGCTAATCACAGCTACCTTCACTGTGGAACTGATTCCCGTACGCGATCTGCGCGGATTGCTCCAGCGGTCACGTCCACGTGCTCTGCCTCCAGGGCGGATGATCTGAAGTTTGCCTTTCTGTTCAGGTTCGGCGCGTCTTGATACTTTGGTTGAATAAAAATCGTCTCCAAACAATCCCATCGTGATCCTCTCCCCTTCGTTGTCACGCATCAAGACCCTGACTGCCGCCTAAGTTTTCGCATGGATCAACGATGGAGTTCTCACATACACCACTCCGCCAACAGACGAACCTTCCGATCGCTGTTACTCACAAATTTTTTTGATCCCCTCTTCCAAGGTAAAAATTTGTTCCTAAAGGCGAACACTCTGTTTCTTCAGGTTTCTTCTGTCGTCTTCGTTACGTGAAGACTCCAACGGTTTCCCATGCTTTTTTGCAATTTTAAAAAATGGTCTTGCATATCGCCGCATCCCGGCATCAAATCAAGATACAGCGTCTATGTACAACAGAACGGACACGCCATTCTGTCAGTGACTCTATCAATCATGCTCTCGCATTCTATGACATGCCATTTCACACGCAAAACAGCAAAAATCACAATGCTCCTCATATACTAAACACGTCAAATCACAAAAAGTTGCATATTTACGAAAATTAAAGCAAATTTCCGCTATAACGCGCTTAACAATAAAGGTCCATAGTATCTATCACCACAAAATCCGGTCCGCTAAGCGCCATTTTGGCAAATTTGAAGAACTTTTTCACCCCTGCATAGTCACAGGTTCAGCATACACGTCTCATCACACAAATGTTAGCGGCAAAAAGAGGAATGTTTTCCATCAAGCCTGACTACAATAATAGTAAAAGACAATTCGAAGCTTCATAGAGGAGGATATATATGGATCGCACGCGTACACTCACAGCCATGGATGAAGTTCATATGGCGGCCAAGCTGGCCGATCTCAAGGAAGAACACTATCGCAATACCCTTGCACTCAGCACCATCATTGAACTGCTTATTGATAAAGGCATCCTGACCCGCGAGGAAGTCGAGCGCAAAGCCGCCGAACTGGACAGCTTTATGGCTCACCCACCCTATCCCATGGCGTAGGACGGTCGTAATACGTATCACAGAGTTTGAACTCATGATCCCGATAAAAGCATCCACGGCTCTCCATCGCGTCGCGCACCGACATTTTCGCCAAGTCCATCATATTATGATCCCGGCTAAGATGTGCCAGATACGTGCGCTTGATGCGTCCGTTCATCAGTTCACTGAGCGCTGCCCCTGCCGCTTCGTTCGACAAATGCCCAATGTCGCTCAAAATCCGGCGCTTGGTGTTCCACGGATAACGTCCCATACGCAGCAATTCGACATCATGATTCGCCTCCAGCACCAGCACATCAGAATCGGATATCGCATCGCGAACCTTGTCGCTCATGTACCCGAGATCCGTTGCAACAGACAGCTTCTCAGTACCATCATCGAACGTATAACCTACCGGCTCAGCCGCATCATGCGAGATCCCAAAGGATTCCACGCGCAGTGACCCAAAATCATGCTGTTCACCCGTCTCAAATACCCTCCGGTTTTCCTCTGGAATCGCCCCAACCGACTTCTCCAGCGCCGCCCACGTATTCAGATTCGCGTAGATTGGTAAATTATATTTCCGAGACATCGCGCCTAGTCCTTTAATGTGATCGGAATGTTCATGTGTAACCAGAATCCCGTCCAGTTCTGCCCCAGAAATCTCCCTTTCCTGAAACAGTGCATCCAATCGCTTCGCACTAAGACCCGCATCAATCATGAGAGATGTGCCCCCATGTTGTATGACTGTGGCATTACCTGTCGAACCGCTGGATAACACGGTAAAATATATCCCCATAACGCATTACTCCCCTGGTTTGTCTGTCTTGGGACTGAATACATCCCCACTGATGCCCTGCACGTACAACACTTCGCCACTTTCCAGCACGAACCGCCATGCCGGCATCGCTACCTGTATATCTGAATTGAACAACTGGCCGTAATAGCCCAGCTGAATATCTTTGACAATTGCATCATTTGGCAAAAAGTTCTCGATCAGCGTTCCCAGCGCCTTCGACGCCGGAAGCACCTGCTGATCGCTCTCCTCTGCGGTTGTAATCCGCACTGGAGTTTGACGGTAACCCGTTATTTTCTGATCGCTGTAGAATAACTCCAGACTCACATTGAAGAGCGGCCATTTGCCATCGACCAGTGGGTGAAGCACAAAAGCCCCATCCTCGGCCATCAGCTGATCCAGCCGGTATGTCCCGATCTGTGGAATCTCACGCTCTAATGCATCTTCCAGCTCGCTCTGCGAGAAGATCAACTTGCTATCTACAGGCTGTTCCAGTTCCATATCCACGCCAGCTCTGTCCTCTTCAATGAACTCATAGGACAACTTTGGCAGCTTCGGCGTTTCATTCGGAATCGGAGCCAGCACCTGAATGCCCTTCTCTTCCATCGCCTGCTGTGTATTATCTGCCAGTGAGGTGAAGTCCAGATTGGCTCCGGCCGTCTCCCGCGCATCCATCCAGATCTGGTATCCCAGCACCAGATTGAGCAGCAGAAAGGCATAGATCAACACATTTTTCGCCCGTCCCCAATCCAAAACATTCACCTCCGTCCATTTGATAAAAGCAACTAATATCACACTGGCCCACTCCGCGGTCAGAACAACCTTCCGATCGCTGTTATCCCCAGATTTCTTGATTCCCTTTTCCTAAGGGAGAAATCCGGCGATAAAGGCGAAGCGTATGCTTTCGATGCAGCTTTCTTTCAGAAAGCTTTTGGCTTCGCTTCTCCAGCTTTTTTCTGCCCTCTCCGTTATCGTGTGACCTTACACCTCGCTCGGATATCGAATGACTCCATTACCCTACAACCCATCAAGAAACGGTGGTTTCCTCCCCGTTTCCAAAGCGGATCACCCATACCGGAATCAGCTTTAGTCCGTCCTCAATTGAAGAAGGACGATACGCCGGGTAGACATCCACCACCTGGCGATTCTCACCTGCTACCTTTTTAATAAGAGCCTTCAGCTTGTCTCCGCCAGGCAACTTTACCGATTTCTTCGTCTCTGCACCTTCGTTCAGGTATTCCAGTGATCGCTCATAACTGGATACCGTCTCCTGCTGCATCTCCATACTGATCGTGCCAAAGCGGAACTGCATGGAATCCATAATCGGATAGCTGCCATAATACTGCTGGAATTCAAGCTGCGTCTTGCTGTCAGCGGTCTCCAGCATCATGCGTGACCGACCTTTCCAGCCACCATGTTGATTCACAAAGTCAACCGCAGACAACGCATCCTTCGCAGGATCAATCTGTCCCGCAGGCGGTGCCGCCGGATCGGTATAACTGATCCAGCGTTGTTCCTGTTTAACTTGCAGACTACGTTTACTGTCCGTGTAGATCTCCGATCCATCTTTTTCCCGGATATTCCGGGTCATGCTTGGATCGAAGAACAGACTCCGCTGCATCTGCTCAACCGTGAACTGACCTGTTGGCACATCCGCCTCAATCGTCTCCAACGCTTCCGCAGGGATATAATACCCGCCATCCATCAGCGTATATGGCGTCCAGTTCGTACCAAAGTCAACATGCTGCTGCACGTCTTGTACTGTCAGGTCCGCCTGCGTTGCTTCGTATACCACGTCTCCCTTGGCGCTGAAGAACAGCGCATGGGCCTTCGTTTCATTTTTGGACGTATAGATCGAAATTCGGTTAATCGTCTCCCCTTGAAATAAGGAATCCGTCCCAAGCCTCATCACCCGCTGTAACAATGCTACGGGAATACCTTCTTTGAACGATAGCTCAAACCCAGGGTTCTCCTTGCGAATCTGATCCCAGTTCACCGATTGCACACTACGGCGCTGAAAATCATCGAACGCTCGCCCCTGTAACCGTGAATAAATTAACTGATAGAACGTATTGCCAGGGTAAAACACCGTATGTTTATCCTCGCCCAGATGAATAATCATCTGATCGGGGAAGATCAATTCTTCAATATTGCGTTCCTGACCCATATTTTCCGTCTTCACATAATTCGTCTCTGACGTCACAATGGAATCCCCGCCTCCGGGCAAACGGTAGATCAGAAAATAACTCTGAACCAGACTGGCTACAACAAGGGCAGCAAGCACCAAGGATTTAATCCGTTCCTTCACGGTGCTCACCCCCTTTCTCACGCATCGGCAGTGTGAACGTTACTGTCGTTCCCACATCTACTTCAGACTCCAGAGAGATGCTACCATCATGTGCCTTCACAATTTCCCGGGCAATGGACAGTCCTAGCCCTGTGCCTCCCATACTGCGGGAACGAGCCTTGTCCACCCGATAAAACCGCTCAAAAATGCGATCCAGATCGCGCTGTGGGATACCCATTCCGGTATCCGATACCGAGATGGCAAGTGCATGTTCATCACTGCGTCTAGCCGCAATCGTAATGGTGCCGCCTTCCAATGTATATTTCAGCGCATTGGACACGACATTATCCAGCACCTGATCAATCTGATCACGATCCAGCGGGACAGCCGGAATATCATTCTCCACAGATAATACAGGCTGAATATCCTTCTGATGCATCTGGAACGAGAATCGATCCGTCACTTCCTCCAGCATTTCCAGAATATCGGTTGGCTGCTTGCGCAGTAAAGCTTCCTTGGAATCCAGCCGCGATAGATGCAGCAGATCCGTAACCAGTCGTATCATTCGTTCCGTCTCGTTCTGAATAACACCAACGAAACGACCGGCAAGCTGCGGATCTTCCAATGCCCCGTCATCCAGCGCTTCCGCGTAACTCTTGATCGTCGTCAGTGGTGTACGCAGTTCATGGGATACATTGGCCACAAATTCACGCCGGGATGCTTCAAGCTCTTCCTGCTCGGTAACATCCTGAAGTACGGCAATCGTTCCCGTGATTCCCCGTTCACGTCGATGAACCGGTGTGAACGTCATCCGAATGACCACAGGCTCTTCTTGTCCTGCGGGTGCAATCTGCAGCAAAGTTGAACCTGTGAAACCACTCGCGAGGGCTTCCGCATCCTCCGGATCAATGCCGAGTAATATAGCGAAGTGTCTTCCTTCAATATCAGCAGGATGCATACCCAGAATGCTGCTGGCACGACGGTTTACGAGAATAACTTTACCGTACTCATCCGTAGCAACCACACCATCACTCATATTCGTCAGAATGGAGGTCAACTTCTCCTTCTCCTCTTCATTCAGTGAAAGTGCATCCCGAAGCCTGCTGGTCATATAGTTAAAAGCCCGACTGAGCTGACCAATCTCATCCGTGCCAAATACAGGTGTCTGTTGATCAAAGTTACCTTCTGCGACCGCTGTCGCTCTCCGAGTCACTTCCTTAATCGGCTGCGTGATCGTATGGGACAGAATCACGCCAAGCACCGCCGTTAACACCAGGGCAATCAGGATGCCGGAGATGAAGATTTTGTTGATTCCCTCCATCGTGGAATACAGCTCGTTCATGGATGCCGCGATGTAGACCGCGCCAATGATCTTGCCGCCGGACAGCACCGGCTTGGCGACGACCTTTTTGCGAACATTATCCTCGTCCACGATATATTCCTCATTGTCCCGAATGCCTTGCAGCGCACGGCTGACAACGGTTTGGGTATTTTTGCGCCCCACATAGTCCGAATGTGAACTTAGCGAGGTCGTGAGTACCTTGCCGCTGGCATCCAGCACCTGAATCTCGGCACCGTTAATGTTGAACAGGTTGTTCACCAGCACACGCAGATTTTCCGTTTTGTCCTCGCCAGCCTCTGCTTCTCCACCAGCCATCGTCTCCCCCACGAGAACCGACAGCATCTCCGCACGCGCCTGCAAGTCTTCCGTAAAGTTGCTCGTTAGTGAGTTCTTCATCGCGCTCACAAAATAAACCCCGATCAATTGCATCGCAATCAGAATCAGCAGTACATAGATAATTATCAATTTCGCCTGAATCGTTCGAAAGAACGAAAATCGCGCGAATCGGCCCATTATATCCCCACGCTTTTGGCACTGCGCACGAGATAACCGAGCCCGCGGCGAGTCAGAATCGTTTCCGGTTTGCTCGGATTCTCCTCAATCTTCTCACGCAAACGACGGATCGTGACATCCACGGTACGTACATCACCGAAATATTCATATCCCCATACCGCTTGCAGCAGATGTTCCCGTGTCATAACCTTGCCGGAATGCTTCGCCATATAATAGAGAAGTTCGTATTCACGGTGGGTCAGATCAAGCGGTTCTCCGCCTTTATAAGCCGTATACATGTCCATATCAAAAGCCAGATCAAATAGCCGCATGACCTGCTTCTCTTCGTCTTCATGCGCTTCTGCCGTAATCGCAAGCTTTTGCCGTCTGCGCATATGTGCCTTCACCCGTGCAAGCAGCTCACGCGTACTAAATGGCTTCGTAACGTAATCATCCGCACCCAATTCTAGCCCGAGCACCTTGTCGATCTCGCCATCTTTGGCGGTAAGCATAATGATTGGCATCTCCAGATGAGCGCGCACCTCACGACATACATCCATACCGTCCTTGCCCGGGAGCATCAGATCCAGCAGCATCAGATCCGGTTTCTCGGATAGCGCCAGTTCAACCGCACGAATACCATCGAATGCACAGATGACGTCGTACCCCTCTTTTTCCAAATTAAACTTCAGAATGTCCGCGATGGGCTGTTCATCGTCCACCACCAAAATCTTCCCCTGCATCGGCTAAGTTCACCCCTATATCCTGCTTAATCCGCGTTAGCGTTTATATCTCTCTTCTATGTTTAGCTTGTACCAAGCCTGCTTGATTTGTTTCTCTAGTTTGTTGTTTATACTCTCTAGTTTAACATACCTGAAGCACCGTCACATCCCGATCAGGGGCTTGGAAGGTCTTTCATCTGAAAATTTTTTACAGCAGCAAAAAACAAGGCCAGCATCATAGCCAACCTTGCTCTACTTAAGCTCTATATTAGTTCAGATACGTTAACGGATTTTCTACCGTTCCATTCTTAATAATCTCAAAATGCAGATGTGTTCCGGTCGAACGACCCGTGTTACCCATAACGCCGATACTCTCGCCTTTTTCAACCACTTGTCCAACCTTAACGCCAATGCTGTTCAAATGCCCATACAGTGTTTCGTATCCGTTACGGTGGTTAATAATGATGACATTACCATAACCGCTTTTCTGTCCTGCAAACGTAATTACACCCTCATCAGACGCTTTCACATCGCGGTTACCTACCAGATCGACACCTTTGTGCTGGCGACCCCAGCGTTGTCCGAAGCTGCTGCTCATCGTTGCATTTGATACCGGCCAAGCAAATTCACCTGTGCCCTCACCAACCACTTTTGTCCCGCTAAGGACCACTTCAGTTACAGCTGCTTTAATCACTTCCTGACCAAGCCACTCTTCCTGAACCACTTCACCATTTTCTTTCGTTATACGGTACTGCATGCTTTTTAAGCCACTTTGTCCTGGGCGCACGACTTTAGTGGTACCAGCTTTCAACTCGGCACTTTTGCGCACTTCCACTTGTGGTTTGATCTCAATCTGTTCAACAACCTGCTCCACCGATTTAACGGTTACCGCCGGTTTCGGAACGGTCAAGGTCAGTTCGTCTCCGATTTGAAGCGACGTTTCCTTGATGCCCGGATTATGCTGGCGAATCTCGCTTTGTGTAATTTCATACTTGGCAGCGATCGAAGAGATCGTATCTCCTTCACGAACCACATAAGTTACAGGCGCGTCTTTACCAACGGTTAAAGCTTTAACCGCCTCGGACACATCCCATATTTTGTTTGGATCAGCCTTCACCACATCTGTCGCTACATCTTCCTTGATGCCTACCGACTTCAGAGTTATGCTAGGTCCCTCCTCTTTCTTCGAGGAGTTAGCCGATACCGACTTCGTCTTAAGCGAACTTCGCACAGCCGATGCCGATATGTATTTGCTCTGCACTTGTTCCAGGATTGCATCAGCTGTTGCCTGATCCTTCACGATACCAATGACTTCACCGTCTACCTTGAGCTCCACACCTTTGGCGTAGGCTGTCAGCATGTCACCCAGTTTGTCCAGCGTCTCGTCACTGTTCACTTCAGGTTTGTACGCTCTTACCGTTTCGGTTGTGATGCCATCCGTGTTCAGCACCATCTCTGCATCCGGATATTTATTTTGATATTCCTCGGTTTTGTCTGTAAATAGTTGTTGTAATTGTGCCTCATCTGCAATGGTACCAATCTCGCTACCTTTAACCATTACTTTATAGTACGGTACGGTGTTTGCAGTAACATATTGTTTGCCTGCGAACCCGAGCGATGCTGCGATGAATACACCACATGCTGCTGTAATGATCCATTTGCGCGAGGCCAGAACGCGCTTCTTATTCACACTGAAGGTGGACATGCTCATGTTGTTTTTGTCTTCGGCCGTCCGGTGTTCCCCGGATTGTTCGTGTACCCGGTCTTTGCCCGGTTGGCGTATGCCTCTGAAACCTTTCATGATTCTCTCCTTTTCAGCACTTCTCAGTTCGCATTTCTGTCAAGACATCACCCATCGTGTCTGTCCCATGCTCGTTGATACTTGTATTGGGTGTCCGCAAAATCAGGACTTTAGCTGCGCTCGTAAAAGTGTCAAAATTTTAACCTTTTATCACACCCGTATACTTTAACACAGGTTTTACACTCATTTCAACTCTATACGTCACACCGCAAAGCCACGCCACGCTTGGTTTCCCTGAATTATCCATAAGATAGTACGGCTGGTCCATCACCCATTATGCCTCAACATCCGCTGTACTATGTACTTTTGTTCGCAAATTAAGACTAGGTTCTAAGACCCAGTGAAATATGCTTTATTTTTCATAAAAATACAAATGAAATCCCTCACCAGATCAACTCTGATAAGGGATTACGTAAACAACCTGTTTGTGGTTTATCTTAAACTGGATTTCATCTCATGCCACAATAGAAATTAACTTTTATGTCTCTATTCTTTGACTGCAAGAATTACAAATCGCTTCTGCTGTACTTCCCAGAATCCATTGTGCTCCATCTCCATATGAATATCCATTAACGGCTGACGGAACTGTTCCACTTTGAAATCAGGTACTTGCCACGGGATGGTCTTTAGATAATATACCAGTGCCCCTATATCATAGAAACGCTGCGCGGGAGTTGCTTCCCGTTGCTCCAGAATACGGAATCCACACTGTTCCAGCTGAAGAACAGCACGATCCAGCTCCCATCCAGCGTAATCCGCTGGCATAGGAATGCCAAGCCGCTCATTGATCTCCCAGCAATCTGACCAACCTACCTGTTGAGTCAGAAACAGTCCCCCTACCGCTAGAATCCGCCTAACTTCCTGCTCATCATACGACTCATGCCGATTAAGAATCAGATCAAATTCCCCTTCTACGAAAGGAAGTTGCGAATCATCAGTCACTGGAAGCACCTTCACACCGAGCGGCTGTAAACGTTCCTCTGCAATCGGTATATTGGGGAGATAGCCTTCGGTCGCACATGTGTATGGAGGAAGGGGACGGAGTCTGGACAGCATTTCTCCTCCACCAGTGCCCATGTCGAGCATTCGTTCTGTTTGATTCAACAATCGGCGCGCCATCGTTCCATATGACCAAGGCAACATTCCGCTCTGGAGTCGCCCACTCCCTGTTACATAGCTAAAATCCCAGCCACTAAACGGCTGGTCCGCCTCTTGCAGCCCTTGCTCGTATCGCTCTTTCGCCGCCTCGGTAAACTTTTTTAGTGATGGTTCTGAATTAGAATGATATAAGTTCATGTTCAATAAAGCCTCCAATTAGTGTATTCATAAACAAAAGTCCATCGGTTCTCTTGAAAGCACCTATGAACGGAGGTCCACGAATTGGACTGGAGGTTTCTGCAATGTTGCCTAAACGTTTTTATATGTCGTGTTCTTTCCCTTTATATTTCATACACTGTTCCCTCCTATAGGCATTTCCATTATTTATTTAAATAAATTATATTCAATCACCATCGACAAGTCCATTACATTATGAATCAGGCGATACCCGTCTATGAGCACGCCTGCTGTACCTTCCAATCTTATTCTGTTTGCAGTACTTCCATCAGGTTGTCGTACTCTTCACTGGTCAGGTACTTCGAGATCACCTGTTCAATCTCACGTAATTCCTGTTCCGTTAGGCCACCTTCCATGGCACCTGAGATCTGCTGCATTTCTTTCTGTGGCAGCTTGTTCATGAGCAGGCTGAAGATTTTTTCTTTCTCCTCTGCTGGCAGCTTGTCCTTCGCTCCTGTAATGTCATCCGGTGATACAACAATGGCATCATTGCCTGAAGAAGCACCGCCGCTGGCCGCTCCGGTTCCATTGCCTGAAGCCGAACCACTACCCTGATCTGTTCCTGAGTCATTACCCGTGCCCGTATCCGTCCCATTGCCTGCACTTGTGCCTGAGTTTGATCCGCCAGTCGTATCTGTACCTGAGCCTGCACCTGCGCCCTCGCCTGAGCCGCTCCCTTGGGACGCATTATTGCCTGCATCTACGCCAGATTGACCGCTCTCCGTCCCATTCCCCATAACTGAAACAGCATCTTCCGGAACCTGCTCTTCGTCCGCTCCTGTCGGCTGATCTGTAGTCCCATTTCCTGATTTATTCCCCTCGCTGGTTTTACCGCCCAAGGAACCTTGGAACATGGCGGTTAACCCCATGGGTTGACCTTCCCACTGAATATTAAAACTCGCGAGTAGCGACTTCGCATATGACTGTACAATTAATCCGGTCGTGAGCAGTGTCAGTGAACTGACCAGCAACACGGTTAGCACGATTTTGACAAACCACACAAGCAACTTCATTCCGTTCTCTCCCTCCGATTATCCCACCCGTCTAACATGCGCATGTCGGGGTCTGTGACTCTACTGTTAACCAGTATTGACGGAAATCTTGGGATTATATCCGAAAAACATACAAAAAACCTCCAGTCATCGCTATAAAAGCAACAACTGGAGGCTTAACATGCCTAAGTCGGCAGAGGATTCTATTTTATAATTCAAGAAACAATCTCTCTATTTCTTCGATTAATCGTAGATTGGAAGAACTTGATTTGTTTGCTCACGGTTACGACCAACGGAGAAGATGGCAATTGGAATGCCTGTCAGTTCGGAAACACGTTTTACATAATTCTGTGTGTTCACTGGCAGGTCTTCGAGTTTCTTCGCTCCAGTGATATCTTCGCTCCAGCCTGGCATCTCTTCGTATACTGCTTCACATTCTGCCAGCATTTTGAGGCTTGCCGGATAGTGTGTAATGACCTCGCCGCGGAATTTGTATCCGGTGCAGATTTTTACGGTTTCCAGACCTGTCATTACGTCCAGAGAGTTCAGGGACAGACCTGTAATTCCACTGACACGACGCGCGTGGCGAACAACAACACTATCGAACCAACCTACACGACGTGGACGTCCAGTTACCGTACCGTACTCATGTCCAGTCTCACGGATTTGGTCACCGATTGCATCATGCAATTCTGTAGGGAATGGGCCGTCTCCTACACGGGTTGTGTAAGCTTTTGCTACCCCAATGACTTGCTGAATACGAGCCGGGCCTACGCCAGAACCGATACATACGCCACCTGCGGACGGATTGGATGATGTAACAAATGGATAAGTTCCTTGATCAAGGTCCAACATAACGCCTTGTGCACCTTCAAACAATACTTTTTTATCCTCATCAATATATTCGTTCAGAACAACCGATGTATCACGTACGTAAGGACGCAGAATTTCAGCGTATCCGAGGTAATCTTGCAGAATCTCTTCCACATCAACAGGCTGGCCGCCGTAGACTTGCTCAATGACGCGGTTTTTTTCTTTGACCAGATGACGCAGTTTCAGTTCGAAATCTTCAGCATCCAGCAGGTCAACCATCCGAATACCAATACGAGCTGATTTGTCCATGTAACATGGGCCAATTCCTTTGCCAGTCGTACCGATTTTGTTCGGGCCTTTGCTCTCTTCTTCGAGTGCATCCAGTACCATGTGATATGGCAGGATGATATGTGCGCGCTCACTGATGGACAGGTTCTTCGTTGTAAAATCATTGTCATGAATATAGTTAATTTCTTCGATGAGTGCCTTCGGGTTGATAACCATTCCGTTACCAATAACACACGCTTTATCCGTGTAGAAAATCCCTGATGGAATCATCGTCAGTTTATATTTTTTGTTATCAATCAGAATTGTATGACCCGCATTGTTACCACCTTGATAACGAGCCACCACATCAGCGCTCTCCGCCAAATAATCCGTGATTTTACCTTTTCCTTCGTCTCCCCATTGCGTTCCCACTACAACTACCGTTGACATAGTTAACATTCCTCCGTGGGTGCCTTGCGCACCTTTGTATTGGTCTGTCCGTCCTCTATCCCGGCAGGCATGTTACGCAATAAACCGACTGAGAAGCGTGCTAACGGACAGTAAAAATGTCCTTCCGTTACATTCAAGGGAAGGTTTTCGCTGCTTTAACGCAGCAGTATTAGTGTACCAGTACCCTTTTTCAAAGTCAAATCAAATGGCGAACAATTAGATATAGTACAACCGTAATGTTCGGGATTTACCCATTATTTCAACACAAAAAACCGGAGACTTCAGTCCAAGCTTGCTTGACTGCTATCACCGGTTCAAGGATACCCATTTCAATGTGAATCTATATCTGGTATTTATCACACATGTTTGCGTTCAGTTGCTCTAATGGTTGATCTTCGGGACAGACGATTCTGGCTTCTTGATCGAAGCCGTCAGCACCTGCCCATTACATCGCGAAGGCATCATTGTGTGCCCTCTCGTAATTGACGAATTTATTAAAGTTTTTCAGGAAGACCAGTTCTACCGTACCTACCGGGCCGTTACGCTGTTTAGCGATAATGATCTCGATAATATTTTTCTTCTCGGTCTCCTGGTTATAGTAGTCATCCCGGTACAGGAACGCTACGATGTCGGCATCTTGCTCGATCGAACCCGATTCCCGCAAGTCACTCATCATCGGACGTTTGTCCTGACGTTGCTCTACACCCCGGCTCAGCTGGGACAAGGCAATAACCGGAACTTCCAGTTCCCGGCCAATCTGTTTCAGTGTACGTGAGATCTCGGATACCTCTTGTTGACGGTTCTCCCCTGCTTTACCACGTCCACTAATCAGTTGAAGATAGTCGATCAGGATCATGCCAAGGCCTTTCTCTTTCTTCAGACGACGGCATTTGGCACGAATATCCGCTACGGTAATCCCTGGCGTATCATCTATAAAGATGTTGGCTTCTGACAAAGCTGCAATACCCATCGTCAGCTTCTGCCAGTCTTCATCTCCCTTGAAATCACCCATACGCATTACGCTGGCATCCAGGTTGGCTTCCGCACAGATCATACGTTGCACCAGCTGGGCAGCTGACATCTCCAGACTGAAGATGGCTACCGTCTCCTGGGCCCGAATGGCTACGTTCTGAGCGATATTCAGGGCGAAGGCTGTCTTACCTACGGAAGGACGGGCCGCTACAATGATCAAGTCACTGCGCTGGAATCCGGCAGTCATCTTGTCCAGATCAATAAACCCGGACGGAATACCTGTCGTTGTACCCTTATTCTGATGAAGTGTTTCCACACGATCGAATACTTCCATCAGTACGTCCTGAATGGCTATAAAACCACTACTGGAGCGACGGTTGGAGATCTCCAGAATGCGACGTTCAGCTTCTCCGAGCATCGCTGCAACATCTTCGCCGCCTGTATATCCTTCGCTCACGATCTGTGTTGCCGTACGAATCAGGCGACGCAGCATCGATTTCTCTTCGATAATCTGAGCGTAATAGTCTACGTTCGCGGCTGTAGGTACACCATGGGCTAGCTTAGCCAGATAACTAACGCCCCCAATGTCCTCCAGCTCACCTTTATCCTTCAGAAGCGAAGTCAGTGTCACGAGGTCAATCGGTTGATTTCCCTCGCCAAGCTGGATCATCGCTTCGAAGATTAATTGATGGGGTTTATCATAGAAATCCTCGGTTTGCACCCGTTCCATCGCTGTAATCAGGGCTTCACCCTGCAACAGGATTGCACCCAGCACGGCCTGTTCGGCTTCCAGGTTCTGCGGGGGAATCCGGTCGAATGACATTTCGCCGCCCATCTTACTCTTCCGTTACCTGTACCTTCAAGGTTGCCTTCACTTCAGGGTGAATCTTGACAGTTACTTGCGTTACGCCGAGTGTACGAATAGGCTCGTCCAGCTCAATTTTGCGTTTGTCCACTTTCAGACCTTTTTTGGACAACGCTTCTGCGATCTGTTTGCTGGTAATTGCGCCGAACAGACGACCGCCTTCGCCGGACTTGGCTTTCAGTTCAGTTACTTCTGCTTCCAGCTTCTTCGCTAGTGCTTCCGCTTCTGCTTTTTCTTCCTGTTTGAGTCTTTCTTCAGCCGCCTTCTGGTTGTCCAGAGTCTTCATGTTGCCATCCGTTGCTGGACGTGCGATTCCCCGTGGCAGTAGGAAGTTCTGTGCATAACCCTCAGATACTTCTTTCACTTGCCCTTTCTTGCCTTGACCCTTCATATCTTTTATAAAAATGACTTTCATTCGAACAGCCCCTCTTCCTTTTCGATTTCAGCCAGTACGTTCGTCAGCCGTTTTTCTGCCTCTCCAAGCGTTCCTTCAAGCTGCACGGCAGCATTCGTCAAATGCCCGCCACCGCCCAGTCGTTCCATGACAACCTGAACATTCATGCGCCCCAGCGATCTCGCGCTGATGCCAATCAGTCCATCCGGACGCTCACTAATCACAAATGAAGCGACCACGTCAGTCATGTTCAGCAATGTGTCCGCCACCTGGGCGATCATCATCTGTGAAATCTTGCTGCCAGGGTCTGTGACCGCCAGCGCAATGTTTCCATATACCATTTTAGCATGCTTTATGATTTCTGCCTTAGCAATATATTCTGACAGATCCTCTTTCATCAACCGCTGGATCATAATGGTGTCCGCACCGCTACGGCGCAAGAAACCTGCCGCTTCGAATGTTCTGGACCCCGTGTGCAATGCAAAATGCTTCGTATCCACTGTAATCCCGGCAAGTAGAGCCGTAGCTTCTAGCGGAGTGAATTGTACCTTATCATGAATGTATTGCAAGAGTTCGGTTACCAATTCGGCAGCAGAGGACGCATAAGGCTCCAGATAGATCAACACTGCGTCATTGATGAACTCTTCGCCCCGGCGATGGTGATCCACAACGACGACACGGGTAGCAGACTGTACCAGTTTCGGCTCCATGGTCATGGATGCCTTATGCGTATCCACCACCACCAGCAACGTATGCTCGGTCATCATCTGGGTTGCCTGTTCCGGTGATACAAATGCTTTGGACAACTTCTCGTCCTTGTTCACTTGCTCCATCATGCGTTCAATCGATGGATTCACTCCATCCAGAACAATCCGTGCTTCCACATTGTACAGACTGGCTGCTTTCCACACTCCGATGGATGCGCCGATCGCGTCCATATCCGGAATTTTGTGCCCCATGATGAGCACCCGATCGCTCTCCTGCATCAGATCACGCAGCGCGTGCGCAATAACGCGGGCTCTTACCCGTGTCCGTTTCTCCACTGCGTTAGACTTGCCGCCATAGAAAGACAGGCGTTGTCCGGACTTCACGGCAGCCTGATCACCACCACGTCCAAGTGCCATGTCTAGACTGGACTGTGCCAGTTCTCCCATCTCGCTGATGCTATCCGATCCAAACGCCAGTCCAACACTGAGTGTCATTGGCACTTTGAGGTCAGCAGTCATCTCTCGAACCTCATCCAAAATGACAAATCGGCTCTGCTCCAGTTCCTGCAAAGACTTATGATTCAGCATCAACAGATAACGATCAGAAGACAGACGGCGCAGGTACACTTCGTACCGCTTGGCCCATGACGTAATTTCGCTGGTCACACGGGCAATCAACGCTGTACGCTGTTGATCGTCCATGCCTTGGGCAGCCTCGTCCAGATTATCCAGAACGAGAATTCCCAATGCAAGGCGTTCATTTTCATATTTATCACGAAGAATGGCTAGCTCCGTAATCTCGTATACATATACATACCGCTCCTGCGGGTTATGAATAACTCCATAATGCCGATCATCCAACTGGAATTCGTCATGCAACTCCTTGGATGAATGTTCCTTCGTCCCATCCTTCTTCTCTTTAGGCTGAGGAAGTTTGGGAAACATATTAAGTAGCGGATTACCCACCATTGTCTTCTCCTGGAACATCTCCGCGACAAAGCGGTTATGCCACTCTACCGTACGATCTTCGCTGTACAGCACAATTCCGAATGGAAGCATGCTGACCGCTTCCCCCTCCATCCGTTTGATCCGAATAGATAGGCCATTAATGTAGTCGTTAAGCTCACGGCGGAACGCGAGCTCCGCCTTAATCATGACGATTCCCAGCGCCGAAGCCAGTATCAGACTAATCAAACCAAGCGTCCAGTTATAAATGGTAACGAACATAACGAGCAACAGCAGCAGTATGAACGCCCATACGGTATAGTAGCCGTGCCAGCGTTTCTTCAGAAATTTAGGCATGACTCATCACCCTATCGTTTTGATTTCGATATTGCCTCACGAAGCGGGAACGCCAGATCGATAATTCCGATAATCCGAAGCGGACCAATGAAGAAGACCGCAGCCGCCAGGAAATATGGTATAACCGGATTCCATTTCTTTGTATGTGAGAGAAAGAAGAAGAAACCGATCGCTTGAATCATGAAGCCCAGATTAATTAACGGCGACAGATTCATGGCAATCATGGTCCAGTATGTTCCATCACTTTGTCTGGAGATCACTTCGATCAAGAGAGCAAGGAAATAATACCAGATCAATGCACGCGGCATACGCCATTCTCTCGCTGGTGGAAGCTTCGATACCACCACACCCATCACGTTCAGAATTGGACGAGCTATGGCGTGTGTAATAAAGGCCATTACCATCGATGTGACAACGAGAGCAAACGGAATCATAAGCTGTGTTTGTTTGGCAACATCCTCGGTCATCTCAGGTGTCCATGCAAAACCGTTGATCATCTGATTCGATGTATTGGTTAACGGTTCAATGGTCAATTTGACCACATCTTCAATATAACTGGACAGGTCGAATTGGAAAATGACACTGCCGACTAAGAGCAACAACAAGTATTCTGCCAACATCATGCCACTTCCCGCCATCAGAGCGAACAGGGCCGATTTGCGTGTTTTATACGCGTGACCCATAACGATTGCAGGCAGGGTAAAGATGAGCAATAGTAACAGATAGATGGGGTGGAATACGACCAAAATAACGGCTACGGGCACGAGATGCCATATAAATGATTTTAAAGATAATGAAGCATACAAAATAACTCCCGGAATCATCATAAAAAATATGGCAAGTACCGATAAAGGAGTTAACAGCGAAAGTAGCAAGAGCAGATAGACTGCGCTCCAAACAGCTGATTTAAAGCTAAATTTCAACAAATTCACCTCTTACGCATATGATCTTCTAGCGAGGAAATATCCTGGTACCAGTCTTCAAGCTGGTGACCTTCCTGTTTATGCTTTTTCAACTTCTCAACTAGCAGTGCATCCAGATCCTTGAAAGGAATACCGAGCCTGCGGCCCAATATGTAACTACTCATAATCAAACTGGCAAGACTGTCCCCGATTCGAGTTGTACTGCCTTCCCATAACGCCTTGAATAATCGGGATACCTGATCAAGCACTTCGGTTTTCAGCCATTCAATCACTTTAGCGCGTTTGGCTACATCCAGTTCTTTAGGCATATTGGCGAAAGTCACTCTCCCCCGAAAAAGCTTTATTCTCGATTATAGCATAAAAAGAGGGCCCGCAAAATTACCCCAAAAAACGGAGAAGTTCTCCGAAACTGATGTCAGGTACTTATGCGGAGTCCTCCGTACATCCTATCGACCTATATATTTGTAAAAAACTTCGAATGCGCCCCTGATTCAGGACTTCTTAAGTTTAACATGATACCGGACGGCTGTGATTATCCATCATGACACAATAATGTTTAAATTCGTAACAGCCTTACTTAGCCTTGATCGATTCTTTGGCTACAATGCCCTCGCAGTACTCAATAATCTGACTCCGTCTGACAATACCAATGAACCGATCCATATCATCGACCACAGGAACAAAGTTCTGAACTTTAGCCAGATTAATGAGGTCCTCCATGTTGGCGTTAATGGATACAGGTTTAATATCCAAGCGAAGGGGAACATCCTTGAGCAAGAACTTTGAAGCGTTTTCAAATGAAATCTTTCCCTCGGCATTCTTCATATACCACAGTAAGTCGCCTTCGGTAACCGTACCAATATATTTGCCCTCTTTATTCAAAATGGGTACCGCCGTAAAACGATGATATTCCATCCGTTCCAACGTTTGCCGCAGTGTAGAATCCGACGTCACGCACGTAACCTCTTGTTTGGGTAGCAAAAAAAATGCGATGTTCATACCCTTGTGTATCCTCCTTGTGAATTTCTTCGTTCAACTTATCTCGCTCAACTTATATTATACGGATCAGAACGCAGGATGTTCCAAAAGGATAATAGTTCTCAATACAAAGAAAAAAAACAGCAGCCCGCGAATAAACGTACTGCTGATTGTGGTCTACAACACATCATTGGTATGGAATTGGTTATTCAATCTTTTGCCGGTCAGGGATCATGACTTCACCGGCTGGGGTCGATTGATCCATCCAGTTGTTAATCAGCTCTTTGGCATATTGAACATCTTTCTCGTCAGCCTGACCATAATAGATACCGTCTTTTTTCATTCCCTCACCCAGGATGGTGAAGCTTGAAATCTGCGGTTTCTCTTGAGTAAGCACTTGTTTGGCCAGATCAATAATGAAAGAAGCTCGCATATCCGTCTGGAAGCTGTCTCCCATGATCTGAATCAGTTCCGGAATTTTGGCGATTTGATTCAAATTCAGCATCTCATTCGCCATCGCGTTCAGGAAAATCTGCTGCCGCTTGGTACGATTAAAATCGCTATCCTCACGGTATCTTACATAATACAGTGCTTCCTGCCCGTCATAGATCGGCTTACCACCTTCAATCGTGAACTGCACGTGATCCGGATTCTTGTTCACAATGTCCTCATCGATTGGCAGTTTTACACCACCAAGCGCATCAACCACTTTTTTGATTCCGTCGAAGTTGATTGTTGCATAATAACCCACATCAGCATCAAGAAATTTCTCCACCGTATTGATGGACATATTCTCCCCACCAAAAGCATAGGCATGCGCCAGCTTATCATAATCATCTTCGCCGTCCTTGTTGGCATCCCGTCCTACAATCTGCACATACGTATCACGTGGAATGGATACCAACAGCACACGGGATTCCTTGGGACGAACTACAGCATAGATGACGGTATCGGAACGTCCACGCGTCTTCTCATAGGCGCGTTTATCCGAACCGAGCAGTAATACGGAGAAAGGTTCCTTACGGTATACCGTTGGATCAGGCGTGTTGTTGCCTTCTTGCGGTACATAAGAGCGGGATAACTGATCTTCTACCGAACCGGCGAGAAACAGATCAAATGCCGCTACAGCCAGTTGCTGACGGAACAAATAACCTCCAATTAACAAAACAACAAGTGAAACGAGCGTTATATATAGGCCTTTTCTTCTTTTCTTCTTCTTATCCTTAGTTCTGCTTTTCATCCATTGATTCCTTCTTCACTATCAAAATGATAATCCATAATACCAATTAAACGTCTGGGATGCCTTGTGACTCGGTGTTCTCTGAAGTTTTCTCTCTCTGGAATCAAGACACCGCTTACGCTCGTTCTATTGTAATCATTGCAGGAGCAAGAAAAGTTACAATCCGGTTAAATTGAAAAGAACAGCGACTCCTTTTTAGCTACAAAAGGTACACTGTTCTCTTCATTTCTAACGTTATCGAATCAGTTTGTGGATATACTTTCTACATGTTGGCTCTTCTCTTTTTGACGCAGACGTCCCGTTATAAGCGCAGCTACCAGCGTAAGCACACTGAATACCACCGCAGACCAGAAAAGGCCATTGTAACCCTGCCCTGTCGTTTGATGCACTGCCTGGAGCAACACATCACGGATACCTGCATCAGGAATCTGGGACAGGCCCTCTGTCAGACTGGATACATCACTCCCTGATGCTCCACCCGAGGCATATTGCTCCAGCATCTCCGGAGGCACCTGAATTCCTTTGTCAGCGAATCCTGCCTGAATGTTAGATCCCAGATTAATGAAAGAACGTGCCAGGAATCCAGCGAAAATCGTAGGTGCAATAGCCATCGCCATCTGGCGGAATAACGAACTGGTCGCTACCGCGATGCCTTTGTTGTTCTCCCCCGCCTGTTCCGTGACAAGTACGTTAACTGGCGCACCAAGCATCATGCCGAAACCGATACCTACGAGTGTACTCGCGATGACAAATTGCCAGATATGCTCCACCCATAGCGGGAACAGCAGGAATCCAATGGCAGATAACAGCCCCGCAACCGATAACGTCCAGATTGGACCTTTGCGGTCAACGAGGTATCCACCTCCACCTGCCCCGATGCCAGATGCCAGCGCAAGCGGAGTAAACCAGTACCCGGAAGCCGTATTGGATACGCCGAGATATTGCTCAACAAATCCGGGAATAAAGATCACCGAGGCCAGAATGGCTCCGGAGAAAAAGGCAATCAACAGCGTCCAGCGAAAGGACGCAATGCCCAGAAGCTGTGTCGATACAACAGGTTCACGTTCAGATCCTTCCAGCCTTTTTTCCATGAAGTAAAAGAGCACCAGAATGATTACACCTGCCAAGAAGAAACCGTAGAACATCGGTGATCCCAGGCTTTGAAGCATGTTCACACCGTCCAGATTGCTGAAGCTATACATTAAACTGAGTACACCCAACGTTAGGACAGCAATACCGCTCCAGTCCACTGCTGCACGGTTCAGTTCCTGCTCTTCCTGAATGAATCGAATACCTGCAATGAACAGCAGTATGGCGATAGGCACGTTGATCAGGAATAACCAATGCCAGTTGCCCGTAAGGTCCAGTATAAAAGCACCGACATTGGGTCCCAAGATAGCGGCAACACCATTCATCCCTCCCAGCAGACCCAAGGCTGTACCTTGTCGCTCCGCCGGGAACTTGCTTAATACGTATGAGCTGGCAATGATAAAAATCCCACCACCGCCCAAAGCTTGAATGACACGAGCAATCAGGAAAAAGGTAAATGATGTGCTCAGCGCAACGAGCAGAGACCCGATCCCAAACAACGCCACTTCAATCAAAAATAGCTTCTTGCGACCATAACGGTCCGACAGTTTGCCCGCAATAGGTACACTCACCGCAAGCCCAAGCGTGTAAAGCGTAATCGTCCATGCTCCCCATGTTGGCGACACACCAAATGATGCATTTAAGGTGGTCAGTGAAGAGGTGATGATCCCGTTATCCAGCGCAGCCATAAATACCCCTATGGCGAACAGGATTAGCGGCCATTTCATTTGTTTTTGCATCACAAATTACCTCCCGATCAGATCGTAAATTCAGTATCGTACAGTTGGTTTGGTACATATATATTAAACCGAGTTGAATAATAATGACTCACTGGTCATTTTAAAACAAAAGAAAACCATATGTCAATTTAATAATATGGTTATATGGATCAATTTACCTCAGATTCGATAAAATAGAGTACCACATGTTCAGTCGAACCTGCGGACAGCCCTCATATCTTATCTAACGTACTAACGCTTGCGTAATGCTTCAATAATCTGGTCTGACTCGGTTTCCCGAAAACCCATAGTTGAATAACTTCCGAGTCTCCACAAAACGCCCTTCACGAGTATCTGTTCCAAATACAACTGATATCAGTCTTTTGCCATCACGTTCAGCTGTCCCCACAAAATGATATCCGGAATCTTCATCATACCCGGTCTTTAATCCGTCATTCCCATCGTAAGCATACGGCCCACCAATGGAGGACAACATCCAGTTCGTGTTACTCATGTACATCCCTTTTTGGTGCATTGATACTTGCATTTGACTGGATATTCTTAAAATCTCGGGATGGTTATTCAGCAAATATCGCGCAAGCTTGCATGCATCTATAGCCGTCATTAAGGTCTGCCCTTGTATATCCATCGGACGGTTAGGACCAAGCAGCTTTTCACTGAGGCCCGTTGAATTCGTGAATTGTGTATCCTCCGACAGCCCAATCTGAATTGCTTTCTGATTCATCTGTTGCACAAACTTCTGCTCTGTACCACTGATGTGTTCAGCCAGAGCAACAGTTGCATCATTGGCTGAATAGACAGCTACGATCTCGAACAACTCCTGAACGGTGAACTGCTCTCCCTGTTTCAGGGTCAGTTGACTGCCCCCCACGGAGCTGGCATACAGACTCACATTAACAAGATCATTCCACCCTATATCCCCATTGATCACGGCCTCCATCACTAACAGTTCTGTCATCAACTTACTGACGCCTGCCGGAGCAATCTCTTCGGAGCCGTTAAAATCCATTAAGATCTGTTCAGAGTTCATATCCATTAATACCGCAGATTCAGCTTTAATTCCCGGTTTGCCTACCAGCATGTCCGGTTTCACACCCAAATATATAATAAGCAAGAGAGCCAGCAGCATACCTGCCCGTTTCCACCATTTTTTCATAAGATGATCACCTCTTACCTATATAGACGAAGTAAAGAGGCATTTTGTCTGCACTTTTTTGAAAAAAAGTTAAATTTTTTTTATTTTTTGGTTACAAAAAAAACATGAACCCCATACACCCATGCCAGAGTGTACAGAATCCATGTTTTAAAGACACTTTTTATTCATTTTCCCAGGAGAATTCTTCATTAATAATCTAGCAACCGGCTTCTTAAAGGACCCCAATCCTTACAGCTGCTAATTTAAGAATGTTTTACTGAGCTACAACTGCTTTGTCTGCATTAACTTGCAGGTCGCTCAGGTAAACGCCTGTTCCATCACCAATCGCATAGTTCATTACACGTTTGTTAACGGGTGCTACAACTGCACGATACAGTGTAGGGAATACAGGAACTTCATCTACCATGTATTGTTGCCATTGATTGTAGATCTCTTTACGCTTGTCTACATCAAATGCTTCAGCAGAGATACCTTGTGCCAGCAATTTGTCATTCTCTTCGCTGGAGAATCTGGAGAAGTTGTAGAGTGCATCGCGGCCATACAGACCAGATGGATCTACGTCAATACCAACGCCCCATGCTGCTTGATACACATCAATGTTTGGATCATCTTTACCTGTGTTACCTACACGGTCATAGAAGCTGTTGAACTCAACCATTTCCAGGTTTACTTTCAAACCAATAGCTGCCCATGATTGAACATAATAACGAGCCAAAGGTTCAGCTGTGTCGCCACCAGTCATGGATACAAAGTTGATTTCGAGTGGTGTTCCATCCGGATTTGTACGGAATTCACCATCCAGTTTGTAACCAGCTTCGTCGAGCAATGCTTTCGCTGCTTCTGGATCATATGCTACACCCGGATTGTTGGAATCATGGAATTCTGGGTGAGACGGTGGAATCAGGGTTGTTGCATTCCAACGCAGACCATTATAGAAACGTTTACCAACTTGATCGTTATCTACAGCCATCCACATGGCTTTACGCAAGTTTTTGTCGCCCATTTTTGCTTCGGCATTGCTTACAACTTTTCCGTTCTCTTCATCCCACGTACCCAGTTTGAAACCGATGTACGTATAAGCACGATCGATTGTGCCCAGGAATTCTACGTTGGACAGGTTAGCATTGTCTTTGTATTGATCTGTCGGGAATGCATCCACGAGATCTACCCCGCCAGATTTCAGTTCTTGAACAACCGTTGTCGGGTTGATAACTTTCAGAGTTACACCATCCAGTTTTGGAGCTCCACGCCAGTAGTCATCGTTTTTAACAAAAGTTACAGACTCACCTGGAGTGATCACATCCACTTTAAATGGACCAAAACCAATTGGTTTTTCACGTACTTCTTTGGAAGAAGACATTTTTGCTACATCCATATCACCGAAGATATGTTTAGCCAGAGGATACGTCCATACGCCACCTGTCAGCAGGGACGGAGTAGATTCTTTATACGTAATGCTGATTTGTTTGTCGCTCAGCACTTTAATACCAGAAATTGTTTTTGCTTTTCCAGCATGATACTCGTCCATACCTACTACACTAGTGAAGTTGGAGTCGTAACGTGGACCATCATACGCTTTGTTACCAATAACTTCATAAGCAAACTGCAGATCTTCAGCCGTTACCGGCTTGCCATCATGCCAGTTTACATTGTCGCGAATGGTTAGTGTGAACGTTTTGCCATCTTCGGAAGTCTCATATGTTGCAGCACCATCATTGGTGTACACATAGTCTTTATCCCAAGTCAGCAAGCCTTCATCAAACCATTGAAGAACCTGTGCATCCGGGTTACCGGAATAGAAGTTAAAGTTCAGTGTACCTTCAAAAGCAGTATCCGATACAAGTCCGAATGTAATCGATCCACCCTCGATCGCAGTACCCTCATTCGTTTTGACATTGTTGAAGTCATCAATGGAGTAAACGCCCTCTTCATTAGCAGGTTTTTCCTCCGTTTTTCCCTCTTCTGTGTTGGAAGCTGGAGCTGGAGTAGCCGCTTCTTTCTCAGAGCACGCTGCGAGCACCAATACAAAGACCAACATCATCGTGAAAAATAGTCCCCGTGAAAATAATCCCTTTTTCATGAACCTTTCCTCCCTTTTTTTAACCTCTTCTTTGTCTTGCATCAGTCGCACGCTTTAGGGCTTGACCGACATTATTTATACTCAACATCAATACCAGAATCAGTACCGATGCGGGTAGCCATATCCACCATCTGGATTCCAGGGTTTGCGGATTACGTGCATAACTTACGAGTGTTCCAAGACTAGGCGTACTTTCGGGAAAACCAAACCCAAGGAAAGACAGCCCGGATTCGAGGCCAATGTTGGCAGCGAGATTCAATGTCATCGTTACGATGATAATGGAGCTCAGATTCGGAAGAACCTGTGAGAGCATAATCTTCAGATGAGAAGAGCCCAATGTTTTTGAAGCTTTTACATAATCCAGTTCCCGTTCCTGTAATGCTTTGGAGCGAATCAACCTGGCGATACCCATCCAGAGAAATGCCGTCATGATTAGAGAGAACGAGATGATATTGTATTTCGGTACTGCCGTAACAAACGCGATAACAATCATCAACATCGGAAGGATCATGAAGAAATCAACAACACGCATAAACAGGTTGTCTATCATTCCACCGAAATAACCGGATAAAAGGCCAATTAAGATACCTATGAAGCCAGTCATTAACGTTACGATAATTCCAATGGTCAGGGAGTTACGTGTACCGATGACCAGTTGGCCAAATACATCACGACCTCCATAGTCCGTTCCAAGCCAATATTTCGCGGATGGTGGTTCATATAAGGCAAACAGATCCACGCGTACGATATCATCCTGATTCAGAATGAGAGACGTGCCATATACCAGCAACATGACCAAGCCCAAGAAAATGAGCGAGATTAGTGCCACCTTATCTCTGACAAGCTCCCTCCATAAAATACTCAAGCTGGAGGGGCTTTTATCAACCTTTTGTGAAGTTACAACTACCTCGTTGGCCTTGCTCATCTTGTTTTCACCCCGAAATCTTCAAGTTCTTACTTGATCCGTATACGTGGATCTACAATTCCCAGAATTATGTCAGACAGCAATGCCCCGAGAATGGAAGCTACGCCATACAACAATACGAGTGCAGTCACAACGCTGAAGTCACGCAATGAGATGGAACTCAGGAACAACTGCCCCATACCTGGATAACTGAATATACTTTCGATAAATACCGTGCCTCCGATAAGTCCTGTGATCTCATATCCAAAGAACGCGGCGATAGGTAATAGTGAATTCCTCAAGATATGCCTGTTGTAGATCCGAGATTCCGAGGCACCTTTGGCTCTGGCAGTAATAACGAATTCCTTATGCTTGATATCAATGATTTCACTACGTAAATATTGAACCGTAGATACCGTTGTAATCAGTGCCATGGATAGTGCCGGCAATAATAGATGATAGAACTTACTCATTACGTAGCTGAATGTGCCTGGTGTAAGTCCTGGCGCAACGCTACCTCCTGTCGGGAACCAGCCGAAGTGGAATCCGAAGATCCATACCATCACCAGTGCGAAGATGAACAATGGTGCGGCAAACCCCAGATAGGTGTATCCCGTGATCAACCGATCAGACCAGGTATCGTTGTAACGACCGCTGATGATACCCAGTGGAATAGCGATCAGGTAAGTCAGTACAAGTGTCGCCAGTGCGAGCCAGAATGTATTTGCTACACGCTGACCGATCAAGTCGGTAACCGGCATTTTGAAACGGAAGGATTGCCCAAAATCACCTTGGATGGCGTTTTTGATCCAGTCCCAATATTGCACATACCAAGGATTATTCAATCCCAATCTCTCTCGCTGGGCTTCCAATGCTTTGGGATCAACGCTTGGATCAAGCAATCCCGTTAGTGCATCGCCCGGCATGGCCTTGGCCATCAGAAAGACCAAAAGACTAAGTAAAAAGATCTGAGGGATCATTATGATAATTCTGCGTACTATCGTTTTCCACATATGGCCTTCAACCTTTCTGAGGTAGAGCTACTCGGTGAGTATCGGAAATGGATTTGAGCGAGTATGCAAGCCCTTCCTCATCAAAGAAATTTCGGTATGAATGTTCATACTCGGATTTGACCTGTTGACGGAAGGCTACCATTTCCTCTCGTTTGGTTGGGTCCATATCCGGAATGGCTGCAATGAGACGTTTGGTATAGATGTGTTGCGGATTCTCAAAAATATCATTTGTTGTGCCCTGTTCCACATATCGACCTTTATACATAATTCCAATCTGATCACACATATGACGGATGATGCCGAGATCGTGACTGATGAACAGATAGGTCAGATTTAGTTCTTTTTGAATCTCCTGCATGAAGTTGAGTACCTGAGCCTGTACCGACACATCGAGTGCAGATACAGGTTCATCCGCGATAATTAGCTTCGGCTTCAGTGCAATAGCCCGTGCAATGCCGATCCGTTGACGCTGTCCGCCGGAGAATTCATGCGGATATTTGTAGATTGATTCCGGACTCAGGCCAACCTTTTCAAGTAATTCTCTTACTTGTCTTTTTTCCTCGGTAGCTGTCAGACGCTCATAGTTACGGAACGGCTCAGCGATAATATCGATAACCCGCTTCTTTGGATTCAGTGATGAATATGGGTCTTGAAAAATCATTTGTACATCCCGCTGGAGCTGCCTGTTCTTACGTCGCTCCGTAGCCAGATTTTTGCCGTTAAACAGGATCTTTCCGTCAGTGACATGGTTTAGCCCAATAATGGCTCTGCCTGTTGTTGTTTTTCCTGAACCTGATTCGCCAACCAGACCATAGGTCTGTCCTTCTTCAATGGAGAAGCTAACATCATCAACAGCCTTTACACTGCCAATTTCCCGTTTAAGCAATCCACCGCGAATCGGAAAGTGTATCTTAAGCCCTTCTACTTCGAGTAATGCCATTATGTTATTCCTCCTCAGCTTTGGTCAGGGAAATGAAAGTGCTGGTAACAGGTACACCGTACAAAGTGACCTGGTGCAATTTCATGCATCTGTGGGTTCTCTTCATGAGCCGATTCACTAATCCATGGAATTCGGGCTTTGAATCTGCACCCTTTGCGAGGAAGATTTTTGAGTGATGGTACGATGCCTTGGATGACATGTAATTTGGATCTTTCTTCAGACAGGGTGGGAATAGAGTTCAACAATGAGCGGGTATATGGATGCTTCGCATCGTTCATCAATGTGAAGATATCTGCGATTTCAACAATTTCACCTGCATACATAACTGCTACGCGATCAGCCATCTCAGCAACGACACCCAGATCATGTGTAATCAGAATAATGCCTGCGTTAATTTCACTCTTCAGATCACGGATCAGCTCCAGAATCTGTAGTTGAATCGTAACGTCAAGCGCCGTCGTTGGTTCATCGGCTATGAGTAATTCCGGTTTGTTGGCAATCGCAATGGCAATAACAATTCTCTGTCTCATACCACCAGATAGTTCGTGGGGATACTGCTTGTATATTTGTTCGGGACGTGGAATCCCTACCTGATTCAATAAGTGAATGACCTTTTCTCTCTTCTCTCTGGAAGACAGCTTGGACTGATGAAGTGTGAGAATCTCTTCAATCTGTTCACCAATAATCATTAGAGGATTTAGTGCGGACAATGGGTCCTGAAAAATCATGCCCATTTCTTTGCCGCGTAGCTTGTTTAACTTGCTTGGGGAGATGTTGGCAATATCTTGTCCTTTATAGAGAATCTGGCCTTCGATCTTTGCTTTGTTATGCAAACCCATAAGAGAGAATGCAAAAGCACTTTTACCTGACCCGGATTCACCTACAATCGCCAATACTTCATTTTTCTTCACCGTAAGGTTAACGTGATCCACTGCTGCATAATAGTCATCTTCAATTCTGAATGATGTTGTTAGATTTCTGACTTCCAATAGCTCTGTATTCAAATCAATCACCCTAACCCCATAATTTCCGTAGATTGTATTCGTGTGTAGAAATGCATCCACTGTATATTTCCAAGTTCTTGAAGATAACGAACAATAGCTTATACAAAATACCAAATTGTTAGGAGAAACAAGTTTAAGAGACTTATATTTAGACCATTGGTCAATTAATGTTGATAATTCCTAGCGGAATTATATATCAAAATAATTAATGTAATCATACGTGTAATTTTAGCTAACGTCAATGCTTATTTTGAGATTTTTGGTATAAATGTTTTTTATACTACAGATTTGGATATTAGTAATACTATAAAGGCTTATAGCAGGGAATTTGAGAGGCGTTATCTTGTTTTTGGCTGTGAGGTATACATAGGCAATTGGTCAAAATAACATATACATAACATACTAGTTACATCTAGTGTATGTGTATGCTTTGTATTAAGTAGACAATCTTAATTTTGCGTGAGGTAAATGTTACATATATGAGTGATGATTATATCTCGATCTATAGCTAAATTTTATTTAATCAGAGCCGTTATGCTTACAATTGAAATAATATGTGCGATCAAAGTAAAAAATCTAGTTAATCTAGTATAGTTTTATTTATTTGCTAATGTAAAGACCAAATTGTCATCTTTTATCATTTATTTTACAAAAGAAAGAAAAAAGCCCTGCATAATGCAGAGCTTATCTAATAATTATTCATTTAAGTGTATATATAACACCTTTTACTGAGAGTCAGGAGGTCTTTTACCACGTTTTAACTCATTAATACTCAAACCAAAATCCATCTGCAAGTGAGGATAGTCCGGAAAGTTTGCCCAATCTCCACCCCAAGTGAAACCTAACTCTTTGGCGAGGTCCACAACTTCCATCCAGTCTGCCTTGCCATTGCCGTTATCATCCCGTTCCATATCCCACACCACATCACCCTCAGGCGTCCTCAATGCAAAATCAATTGCTAATCCGTAGTTATGATATGACTCACCACCACGCGCATTAGTAACGATATTGCCTGCGCTTGAGCGTCCTTGGTTGAATAGTGCATCTTGCTCCTCAGAACTTCGGTAACCGTGGGTGATAACAATCTCTATTCCACGTCTAGCTGCCTTACGTACCAATAATTTCTCATTCTCTGCAACCACAGGATGTAGGCCGGTGATTGGCAGAGCTTCTTGGATTGTTGTCCCGGGCCACATATTATCTATATCACCTTTTTGCTGTAACCACACATATATAATGGAAAGTAAAAGAGTAGCTATAATCCAGGTTTTTAGACTTCTCTTTTTTCTCTGTTTGCCTTTACGTTTTGATGTATTCATATCCACTCCTGGTGTTTATTCTGAAATAAACAGCTATTCCTGCTGCCTGTACCTTTTCAGTAGATTAGACTCTATTATAATTCATTTGAGCCTTGAATGCTTCTATCACCACAGTATTGAATTGTTCCATTTGTTAGAGTGGATCTGTTATTTCTATTACTTCTATTGATATATACAAAAAAGCAGCCGGCTATAAGCCGACTGCTTCGTATGCAAGCTGAGTAAAAACTACTCAGTTGTGTATGGCAATAATGCGATTTGACGGGAGCGTTTGATTGCAATCGTCAGCATGCGTTGATATTTAGCGCTAGTACCTGTTACACGGCGTGGCAAAATTTTTCCACGTTCGCTGATAAATTTACGAAGCAAGTCCGTATCTTTATAATCGATGTGAGTAATTTTGTTAGCTGTGAAGAAGCACACTTTACGACGTTTATTACGGCCGCCACGACGTGCCGGTCTTTTATCGTTGTCTCCGCCTTCTCTTTGCTTGAAGCCCATGCTTTTCAGTCCTTTCCTATCATGTAACCCATATCTCCTAAGAGTATCAGTTCATGTTAAAATGGCAAATCATCATCCGATATATCAATCGGTTTTCCGTCATCGGAAAAAGGATCCTGATTGTTGCTACGCGAATTATTGTTATTGTTCGCGCGTCCGCCGCCTCCATAAGAAGGCTCTTCACGCATTGGTTGCCCACCGCCGCCACCGCTATTATCACGGTTAGCTGACTCCAAGAAACGGACATTATCGGCAATGACTTCGGTCACGTATACACGTTTTCCTTCGTTATTCTCGTAGTTCCGTACTTGAATGCGTCCTTCGACTGCAGCCAGGCGTCCTTTGCGCAAGTAGTTCGCACAGGTCTCGGCAAGCTGTCTCCAGGTTACGACCGGAATGAAATCGGCTTCCTTTTCTCCCCCTTGGCTTGTAAACGGTCTGTCTACTGCCAAAGTAAATTGCGTAACTGCCACTCCTGCTGGAGTGTAGCGCAACTCAGGATCCCGGGTTAACCGTCCGATCAGAATGACACGGTTCAACAATGTAATCCCCTCCTTCAGAGCGTATTGGTGCGTTAATCACGAGTAGTCTTAAGCAGACTTAACGTCGTTGGTAATGAGATAACGAATTACTTCGTCAGAAATCTTCATGAGACGCTCAAGTTCAGTTACAACTGCTGGTTCAGCAGTGAAATGTACCAGAACATAAAAACCATCACGGAATTTCTTGATCTCATACGCAAGACGGCGTTTACCCATAACGTCGTGAGCTGTAACTTCACCACCGCCGTTGGAGATGATGCCTTGGAATTTATCGACTGTAGCTTGAACAACTTCTTGCTCAATGTCAGGACGAATAATGTACATCACTTCATATTTGCGCATAATTTTCACCTCCTTATGGACTCTGGCCCTCAATCTAGGTTGAGAGCAAGGAACGAGCACAAACTCGAACTATATTAATATAACAAATACCGAGTCAAAGTGCAAGCAAACGTTCCCTGTACATATTGGCACATGATCAGCCCGGCTATGGAGCACACTACAGAAGCAACAAAGTAACATAATCTGCAGAGGAGGTTTTATCATGGGTGAAAAAACCGAGTTTGAACCAGGAGACAAAGCCCCAAACGATGGAGAGTACACGGAAGTTGGGGAAAAAAGCTTTGTCACGGAAATTCAGAACCCAAAGCGGGTAACGCTGCAAAAAGGTGAAGCTTTTCCCGAAACAAGCAATCATAATCGCAAGTGGAAGAAGCTGACCAAAGCCCGCGTCCATTAATCGCAATACTTTTTTACGATCGATGTATATAAAACGGAATAAAGCACATAATACAATCAGGCGGTGCACGAGAGAGGTGTGGTTCCGTTGGACAACGAAGCCGATCATTCGCTGTTGGAGATTCATCACGTAATTTAAGAAGCAAGTGGTTATGTGTAGTAAGGCCCTTCGTCTGAAGCACGCGTATTGCTACGTGCAGTACACCAAGTGTCTGATTGTTACGACCGATTGTTTCCTAACAAACAAATGCACCGCCGGATAAAGAGCCCTTCGGGGCTCTTTGTTTTTCGTTCGAGTCATTAATGATGCATCTGATATGGATACATGTTCAATACATATTCAATAAAACGTTATACAAAAAAAGACTTTCCTAATGGAAAGTCTTCTTATCGATCTTTTTATTAAACTCAATGTGTATTGAGTAAATTACAACTGAAGTGGCGGAAAGGGTGGGATTCGAACCCACGCACGCTGTGACACGCCTAACTGATTTCGAGTCAGCCCCCTTGGGCCTCTTGGGTACCTTTCCGCAGCAATATTGATTATAGCATGATCATTTACAGAACGCAACACTCATACGGAGCCTGCATGTAAACGTTATTACGCATACTGCATACCGAATTATTGCAAGCTCAGGATTCAGTGGAATCCTCGGCTGAACGCAGTACCTTCTTCATGTTTTTCTCGAATTTCGCTCTTGGAATCAACACGCTGTGTTTACATCCGACACACTTAATCCGAATATCCATACCCATACGAATGATCTCCATCTCATTGCTGCCACAGGGATGTTGCTTCTTCATCTGCACGATATCCCCAAGCTGGAAACTTTTACGCTCCACCTGTGCCATCCCCCTCATCTTTCTCCAAAGCTACTGCCTGTTCCAATACGGCTTGATTGCTCATCTCATGATACTCCAGCGTTTTTTTCACATCGCCCTGAATCTGACGTTCCACCGAAGCACGAGAGTTAGGCATACATTCAGCCACAATTCGCACCACATACTCAGATGTAGACATCGACTGTATACCGAGTACATCCGGCACCTTCACAATATTTAGGTCACGCTCTTCAATCCCAACCAAAGACTTTTTCACCAGGTGTACCGACTCATCAAGGCTCAAGTCCGCCTTCATCGGAATATCCACTACAGCCAACGAATTCGACATGGAGTAGTTCGTTACACTTGCAATCGCCCCGTTTGGGATAATGTGCACTTCACCTTGCCAGCTGACCAGTTTGGTAGTTCTAAGTCCGATCACTTCAACCGTTCCCTTGTAGGTTCCTGTCTGAATAACATCCCCCACAGCGAACTGATCCTCCAATATAATGAAGAAACCGGTAATAACATCCTTGACCAGACCCTGTGCACCAAAACCAATGGCAAGCCCGAGCACACCGGCACTCGCGAGTAGCGGTCCAACTTGGATATTGATCTCAGATAACAGTAGCAGAATCATAATAAAATTACATGTTATGGAGGTCGCATTTTTCAACAGTTCCCCTACGGTTACGAACCTGCGCGGATTCACGCGAATCTTGCCTTCCTGCTTGCGTTCCATGGAACGATCTATAATTCGATAGACTACTTTAATGACAATACGGGTGATGATAAAAATAATGATAATCCGGATTGAGCTGAACATGATGTTAAGCCACATATCGGGATCAGCAATTTTGTTCCAGACTTTATCCGTCCAACGAAGGGCTTCACCAACGGCGGTTGCGGCACCACTAGCTGTAGTCCCTTGAGCAAACTGAAATGACAACATTCATCATCCCTCCTCTACATCGGTATGTTATCATAGCTGTCTTCTGTTTTGAAATAGAGGCCTCGGATCTCTACGAACTCATTACGAATGATCTTCTGCACTCGCTCCAGATCCTCTTTTGGAAACTGAATACATAACGCACACCCTGCTGTAATTTCTTTTGGTGTAGGGAACAAATCAATCTCTATCTCAGCAAACTCCAGCAGCATTTCAGCACGCAGTGCCTGCTGGGTTGAATCAAATGCAATCAGCATCCAATCGTTAATCCATTCGTCCATGTTCGGCTCCTTTCACCATACGTCCAACCCTAGAGAAAAAGCTTGTCCTCTCGAAGTATAAAACGCTCTACCTTTCCATATACTGTTACTACTATTCCAAGGGAAAGGATAGATCCTATGAATCCTACTTCGCGTTCCTTTTCATCACAAGACATGACCAGTTTGAAAATCCCCCATACCGATCCAGGTATTCATTCGGCCATTACCCATCGTTTAATGTTTCACCTCTATAAAGCCCATTCTCTGCAAAATGTAGTGATTGTCTGCATCGGCACAGATCGCTCAACAGGCGACTGCCTTGGTCCTCTGGTCGGATCAGCCCTTTCCAAGTGGGACAGCCCTTTATTCCATCTATATGGTACCTTGGATGAACCAGTCCATGCGATGAACCTGCAAGATACACTCCACAACATACAGAAAACACACCATAACCCTTATGTGATTGGCATTGACGCCTGTCTCGGTCAATCATCCAGTGTGGGATGCATTCAAGTTGTGAATGGTCCACTCAAGCCGGGTGCGGGGGTAAATAAAGAATTACCGCCGGTCGGCGATATCCATCTGACAGGTATCGTTAACGTCGGCGGCTTTATGGAATACTTTGTTCTACAGAACACACGGCTCAGTCTTGTTATGCGCATGTCCGAGATTATTTCCAGCAGTCTATACTCGGCCATTCGGGAATGGCATACACGTTCTACTCTGCTTGCTGTGCCAGAGTAATAGCTTCCTTTTCCTCTGGGGACAGAGTATACGTGGACTCTCCCCCTTTAAGAGGTTTGGCATATACATAAGAACCGTCACGGTTATATATCCCCGTAAGAATCATGCCATCCTGGCTATCGTTAATCATGGCCATTGAGAAGCTCAGATCACTGCCACGCTCTCCATAAGCATTGTACCTTTTCACGCCAACTTTACCTTGAATGCGGGTCAGCTTTTGCATGACAACTTGCAGCTGATTCGTTTGCAGTTTGTGTTCATCCTCAATGCTGTCCATCTGAAGTTTCAGATTAATCAGCAATGATTCCAGGTCCTCTACTCCACTGCCAGCCATCATGGCTTCATATTTACGTTTAAACTTTCGTAACTTTGCCCCTTGAACAATACTCACAATCAGCAAGATCACCGTAAGTAATGCCATTCCGCCAATAATCCATAACAGCTGTTCCAGAATCAGCTCGTTTAATTCAGCCATGTAATTGCAACTACCCCTCTATATTTTTGATCAGATTAACGTCTGTCCTGTAATATTATCATTTATTATAAATCAACCCGATATCCGTAAGCTTAATCAAGCAACCCTGTATCAAATGAGTTCATCATTTCAACTCTAATCTAGTCTGCCCCAGTCAATTCCAACACTGCCTTAACGAGTGCTTCCACATGTTCTCTAGTTGAATTGTACCCCACACTGGCCCTTACTGCTCCGGTAGCGGTTGTACCAGCAGATTCGTGTGCAAGCGGTGTGCAATGAAAACCGGAGCGAACCGCAATCCCATAATTCCGATCTAAACGGAAGGCCAGTTGTGCTGAATCATACCCTTCTACAGTAAAAGATACTAATCCAGTGCGTGGCTGTCCAATCTCTGGACCAAGCATTCGAATGCCCTTAACGGATGACAGCCCATCCATTATATGTTGGGTCAGTTCCCACTCATGTTGGTAGATGAACGCGGGTGTCATCTCAAGTACATGTTTCACACCCGCATTCAGCCCTGCGATCCCGACTGTATTCGGCGTCCCCGCTTCATACCGATCAGGACGCACCTTTGGCTGCTCTACAGCTTCTGACTGACTTCCTGTTCCTCCATGAAGTAAAGGCTCTATATCGAGCTCTGGAGCAATGTACAAGCCCCCTGTACCCTGAGGACCAAGCAGTCCCTTATGCCCTGGAAAAGCCAACATATCTATGCCCAATTGTTGTACACTCACAGGCATAACCCCAGCACTCTGAGCCGCATCTACCAATAAGATCGCCTGATGTTTACGACATAGGAGCGAAATTTCTCCAATAGGAAGAATACTGCCAAGCAGATTCGAACTATGTGTACATACCACCAATCTGGTATTGGAACGAAACATACGTTCCATTTGCATCAGATCAATGGCTCCCGAAGCATCAACAGGTACATAATCAATCTCCACATTTCGGAGTCTGCGCATATACTCTAGTGGTCGTCTGACTGAGTTATGTTCAGCCATGGTGGCAATCACATGGTCGCCCTCTCTGAGCGAGCCTTGAATCGCCAGATTCAGTGCTTCTGTCGTATTTGATCCGAATGCAATATCATTCGCATTTTTGATTCCAAAAATATTGGATATGGATTTTCTCGCCTCGAACAATACACGACTTGCCTGAACAGCCATACGGTGACTTCCTCTGCCAGGATTGGCTCCGGCAATCTCCAATGCACTCAACATCGCATCACCGACAGCAGGTGGTTTGGGCCAAGATGTTGCTGCATGATCTAGATAGATAACTCCCTCCACCTCACAACCACCTCTGTCCCATATTAATAATTCGCCTGCACATATTGCACATATAACCCTATAAACAAAGAATGACATATCGTTTCTCCATGGTACAGAGGCGATATGTCATGACATGAGTAAGCCCCGCATGTTGTTAATGAATCTTAGACCCGACTGTTATTGTAACAATTCCAATAGCCGTTCCAGATCCTGTTGACTGTAGTAGTTGAGCTCAATTTTACCTTTATCTTTATTGTGCTTGATTTTCACTGTGGTTTTGAAACGTTCACGAAGAGATTCTTCCAATGTATCAATGAATGGATCTTTCTTTTTTAACTTCGATTTGGCTTTAGCTTCACCTGTTTTGGAGCGATCCAATTGTTGAACAGCTTCCTCCAACTCACGTACACTCCATTGCTGATCAATAGTTTGTTTGGCAAGTTGCTTCACCACAACCTCGTCTTTCACACCAACGATCGCACGTGCATGTCCCATAGATAATGTTCCACGTGAAACATGGTCTTTTACTTCTTCGGGCAATGATAACAGACGCAAGAAGTTAGCAATGTGAGAACGTGATTTACCTACTTTTACAGACAACTCTTCCTGAGTCAACGCGAATTGATCCATTAACCCCTGATAAGCAACTGCAACTTCCATGGCGTTCAGATTCTCCCGTTGCAGGTTCTCGATCAACGCAATCTCCATTACCTGCTGATCACTGAAGTTGCGGACTACAGCCGGTACCGTGGCATTGCCACAATATTGCGAAGCTCTGAACCGTCGTTCTCCGGCGATAATCTCATAACCTCGTAATACAGGACGAACAATAATGGGTTGTATGACACCATGCTGACGAATGGACTCAGCCAGTTCATGTATTGCGCCCTCATCAAATACTTTACGTGGTTGATAGGGGTTAGCCCGCAGTTGACTAATCGGGATTTCTACGACTTTATCATCGTCATTAATTGAAAGCGAAGGAATGAGGGCATCAAGACCTTTTCCAAGCCGCTTACTCATAAGAAATCACTTCCTTTGCGAGCTCTAAATACACTTCCGCCCCTCTTGAACGAGGGTCATACGTGATAATGGATTGACCATGAGATGGTGCTTCACTAAGCCGTACGTTACGCGGAATAATCGTTTGATATACTTTTTGTTGAAAATACTTTTTCACTTCTTCAATAACCTGAATCCCCAGATTGGTCCGCGCATCAAACATCGTCAGCAATACCCCTTCAATCTGCAGGGATGTATTCAGATGTTTCTGTACCAGACGAACTGTATTGAGCAACTGACTTAATCCTTCAAGTGCATAATACTCACACTGAATCGGAATGATCACCGAATCGGAAGCAGTCAACGAATTGATCGTTAACATACCAAGAGAAGGTGGACAATCGATCAGTATGTAATCATAGTTTTTTTTCACCATGGCGAGTGATTTTTTCAGGCGAACTTCCCGTGATATCGTGGACACCAATTCGATCTCGGCTCCGGCAAGCTGAATCGTTGCAGGTATGATATGAAGGCCTTCAATCTGAGTCTCCAAAATCGCTTCTTGAGGAGGAACCTCATTAATAATGACATCATATATACAATTAGCCACATCTGCTTTATTGATTCCGACTCCGCTGGTTGTATTCCCCTGAGGGTCAATATCGACAAGCAATACTCTTTTCCCGAGTGAAGCCAGTCCTGCACCCAAGTTAACAGATGTCGTCGTTTTCCCCACACCGCCCTTTTGATTTGCTACGGCCATAATCTTAGACAATTACTTCACCTCAAATAAAATAGGAGTCTTTTCTGTAGGTTGTGAGATATTGTTAACAAAAAGCAGGCGGCTATCGTCCACACAAACAACAACTACCGTTCCATCAATATACCGACCGTTCTTTAAAAATGTCAGACCTAACTTGCTTTATAGACATAAAAAGCGGCCCATTGCCGCCATAAGCTTCAATTATTTGCGTTTTGGAATATGGATAACGATCTCATAATGATCCTCGTGGTCTGCTTCTTTGGTTTTGATGTCCAGACCAGAGCCAGTTACCATATCAATGGATTGGCGAATTGTATTAAGTGCGAGCCTTACATCCTTGGTAAAGGAAACACGTCTAGATTTTTTAATCTTGGAAGATTCCTTGTAGAAGGCAACACGTGCCTCTGTCTGTTTCACATTCAATTCTTTTTCGATAATCTCACCGAGCAACTTCATCTGCAGTTCTTCCGTATCCAGAGAAAGTAATGCTCTTGCATGCCGTTCAGAAATTTTGCGTTCCATCAATGCGGCCTTAATGCCGTCCGGGAGCTGTAACAACCGAATTTTGTTCGCGATGGTTGACTGGCTTTTACCGAGTCGTTGTGCCAGACTTTCCTGTGTCAATTGATGCAAGTCGATCAGCTTCTGATAAGCGACAGCTTCCTCAATGGAAGTCAATCCTTCACGCTGCAAGTTCTCAATCAGTGCAATGGATGCGGCCTGAGAGTCGTTGAATTCACGCACAATAGCCGGAATCGTATCCAAACCCAATTTTCGAACTGCACGCCAGCGACGTTCCCCGGCAATAATCTCATATGATCCATTTCGCACGCGAACGACAATAGGCTGAATTACACCATGTGTTTTGATCGTTTGCAACAACTCATCAATTTTATCATCATCAAAAATAGTACGGGGTTGATATGGGCTGCTCACAATTTCATTAACCGGAATCTGTTTGATCTCATCTCCGTTATTGCGCTCCGCCAAACCAAACAACTTCGAAAATTGTTCTTTCATTCCGCAGATTACCACCTAGTTTCGTAATAGCTCCCACAGTCTTTGCAGGTGCTTCTTATTCAATAAGCGACCTTTCACATGCATCGTTCTTGGAATAAGTTTTGCCTTTCATAACGCTTTCTGTCATGCAACATCGAACGCATATCCATCTATCTATACATATAATCTATGATCGCTGTGACCCAGGATCGGATACTTCTATTCTATCATCTTTTCTATCATAATCCTATGCTTACCTATTCTTTAAACTCTGCTAATTTTCCTGCTTTTTCTTTGTGAATATTGGAAATATGACGACTTGCACACATTCAATTAATGAAATTGTTCATGAGTTACTGTGCGTGAAATTCATCATTACAGGTTCTTTAAAAGATATGTAATACGAAGTATCTGTAATGTTGATCCAGTCCTCCATTTCAGAAAACAAAAAAAAGAGAATGTTTCACGTGAAACATCCTCTTTATCCATGTCTAAAATTCTATTTCGTTTTAACTCACTTCAAAACCATCACGCAACTATATCAGCGGAGTCTTCATTGGAGTACCTGGTTTGCGCGGATACTTATATGGTGTCTTATCAAATTTCTGAATCAGAATAATATGACGCTCTGATTCTTCAACCGGCAGCTGGAAAGGATGAACGGCCTTAACCCGTCCTTTCAGCTGGTTGAAGCTGAACTCCGCTTCCTTCATTTCTTCACGCGGGTCTCCGCCCTTCATGGCAGCGAATATTCCACTTTTACGAACAAAAGGAAGACAGAATTCATTCAGCACAGCCAGCTTGGCTACTGCACGCGCCGTAACGAGATCGTAGCTGTCACGATACCCTTCTTTGCGTCCAATCTCTTCAGCACGTCCATGGACCAATTCCACATCAGTCAGACCAAGGATATCTACCACATGCTGTAGAAAGCCAATACGTTTATTTAATGAATCAATGATCGTAAGCTTAATATGCGGGAAACAGATCTTCAGTGGCAATCCCGGAAAACCCGCTCCTGATCCAATGTCAGCAAGCTTATTCACTTTGGTCATGTCAGTATAAAAAGCCAGCGATACCGAATCATAGAAATGTTTTGTATACACTTGCTCCCGATCCGTTATGCCCGTCAGATTCATCTTTTCATTCCAGGATACCAGTTCCTGATAATACAGTTCGAATTGCTCCAACTGGAGTTCGCCCAGCTCTAATCCATGTTTCTTTAAGCGCCGCTGCAGTTGCTGTTGAATATCGTCCATTATTGTCCCCTTGCTGCGGTTACACGGTTATAATGCTCCAGGTAGACCAGCAGAATGGAGATGTCGGCAGGAGTAACTCCAGCAATACGAGAAGCCTGACCAATCGAGATTGGACGAATCGTAGCGAGCTTCTGTTTGGCTTCCATAGCAAGACCATGAATCTCATCATATACGATAGTGTCCGGAATTTTCTTTTTCTCCATCTTTTGCAAACGTTCCACGTGGATCAATTGTTTCTCAATATAACCCGCATATTTAATTTGTATTTCCACTTGTTCTTTCATATCTGCTGTCAGTTCTACCTCAGATGGTGAGAGCTGTTCAATCAGTTCATACCCCAGCTCCGGGCGACGCAGCAAGGTAAGCAACGTACTGCCATCCTGAATAGGTGTAGATCCATACTCTTCCAGCTTGGCATTCACTTCAACCGGGCGAGCTTTAGCCACTTTCAGACGTGCAACTTCCTGCTCGACTTTCGCCTTTTTATCCAGGAATTTCGCATAACGCTCTTCAGGGATCAGGCCAATGTCATGTCCGATTTCCGTCAAACGCATATCTGCATTATCATGGCGAAGCAACAGACGATACTCAGCGCGTGAAGTCAACAGACGATACGGTTCATTTGTACCCTTTGTCACCAGATCATCAATCAGCACGCCAATATAACCTTGGGAACGATCCAGTATTACCGGCTCTTTCCCCTGTACTTTGAGTGCAGCGTTGATTCCAGCCATAACACCTTGTCCTGCTGCTTCTTCATAGCCAGAGGTACCATTAATCTGACCCGCCGTAAACAGACCTGGTAGACGTTTAGTTTCCAGTGATGGCCACAATTGTGTAGGCACCATCGCATCGTATTCAATCGCATAACCATTACGCATCATTTCCACTTTTTCCATACCTGGAATGGAACGCAGCATAGCCAGTTGAACGTCTTCTGGCATACTCGTAGACAACCCCTGTACGTAATACTCGGATGTGTTCTTGCCTTCCGGCTCAAGGAATATCTGATGTTTCGGCTTGTCGCTGAAACGAACAATTTTATCTTCAATGGAAGGGCAATAACGTGGTCCGGTTCCTTCAATAAGCCCCGAGAACATCGGAGCACGATGCAGATTATCATTAATAATCTGATGTGTATCCACAGATGTATACGTCAACCAGCAAGGCAACTGCTCATTATCGGAAGATTCTGTTTCATAGGAAAAGAACTTCGGCTTGTCATCACCAGGCTGAATTTCGGTTTTGCTAAAATCAATCGTATCCTTATGCACACGTGGTGGTGTACCCGTTTTGAAACGAACCAGATCAAAGCCCAATTCACGCAGATTCTCTGACAATTTAAGAGAGGGTTGTTGATTGTTCGGTCCACTCTCATACATCAACTCGCCCATAATTACTTTACCGCGCAAGTATGTGCCTGTTGTCAGAACGACCGCTTTAGCCCGATACTCTGTTCCGGTCTGAGTCACAACGCCTACACATTTTCCATCTTCAACGATCAGTGAATCAACCATCCCCTGACGCATCGTCAGATTACGTTCATTCTCCATCGTTTCCTTCATTTTATGCTGGTAGGAGAATTTATCTGCCTGAGCACGAAGCGCGTGAACAGCAGGCCCTTTACCCGTGTTAAGCATCCGCATCTGAATAAAGGTTTTATCGATATTCCGTCCCATTTCTCCACCAAGTGCATCAATCTCACGGACAACATGTCCTTTAGCCGGTCCCCCAATAGATGGGTTACAAGGCATAAAAGCCACCATATCCAGATTGATCGTAATCATTAGTGTTTTGGACCCCATACGAGCTGCAGCCAGCGCGGATTCCACACCAGCATGCCCTGCACCAACGACGATTACATCATAACTGCCGCCATCAAAAGCCATTCCCGTTTACCTCCTTATTCCGCTGCATTTGGTGTAACTCACGCAGACGGATCATGTTCTACAATAATGAAACTACTTCTAACCGTTCATCGGAACTTGCATTCCTATCTATATGAAACCAACACGTAATGGCTACAATATCATTCTATCCTTTGACAACAGGCAGAAATTGTACCTCTCCATCATACACTACGATTTAACTCAATCGGCAGTATATTATTTTTACTTTCCTAGACAGAACTGGGAGAAAATCTGATCAATTAATGCATCATGTGCTGTATCTCCAACAATCTCGCCCAAATGCTCCCACGCCAAACGAACATCAATCTGTATCATATCGATCGGAATGAACTGCTCTGCTGCTTCATAGGCATCAACCAGAGACTGCTTCGCTTTTTTGAGCAAAGCAATATGACGCACATTGCTGACATAGGTCAGGTCTGCTGACTCCAGTTTACCACTGAAGAATAGCGTAGAGATGGCATCTTCCAGTCGATCCACACCCAGATCATCTTTCACCGACATCGGTACAAGCCGTTCTTCCGGAATGTAACGAAGCAGCACGTCACGTTCTACCTGTGGCGTTAAGTCCATTTTATTCATAATGATTATCGATTGTCTACCGCGGATTTGTTCCAATAATTCAATCTCATCGGGATGAAGTGGCTCCGCAGCATTCACAACCATCAAGATCAGATCGGCTTCACTTACCGCAGAACGAGAGCGTTCTACCCCAATCTTCTCTACAACGTCCATTGTTTCCCGGATTCCTGCCGTATCCAGCAATTTCAGTGGGATATTATTGATCGTAATGAACTCCTCGATCACATCACGAGTTGTTCCTGGAATGTCCGTGACGATGGCCCGGTTGTCTTGCGCAAGTGTATTCATTAATGAGGATTTACCTACGTTAGGTCGTCCAACAATAGCCGTCGTGATACCTTCTCGCAGGATCTTACCTTGCTCTGCTGTAGTCAGCAATTTATCAATTTCAGTCATAACCTGACTGGACTTTTCTTTAATAAAATCAGACGTTAACGACTCCACATCATGCTCGGGATAATCGATATTTACTTCAATATGAGCCAGTGTTTCCACCAATGTATATCGTAGATCACGCAACTTGGAAGACAGTTTGCCTTCAACCTGTTTCAATGCAACCGAGAAAGCTCGGTCCGACTTGGAACGAATAAGATCCATGACACCTTCAGCCTGAGACAGATCAATCCGCCCATTGAGGAACGCACGCTTCGTGAACTCACCGGGTTCAGCCAGACGAATATCAAGCTGCAACAACAGGTCCATGACCCGTTTAACAGACACTACACCGCCATGCGCACTGATCTCCACCACATCTTCTGTTGTGAACGAGCGTGGTGCTCGCATGACCGTAACCAATACTTCCTCAATCTTTTCCCCATTAACGGGATCTATGATATGACCATAATGAACCGTGTGAGATGCTGCCTGAGTTAAAGGGGTTTTGCTGCGAAAAATCTTTTCCGTCTCCGACACTGCTTCCGGGCCGCTGACCCGGATCACGGCGATACCCGCCTCTCCGACAGCCGTTGATATCGCTGTGATCGTATCACTGATCATAGTTATCTCTCCTTGCTCTATTTTAAATTGCCGTCCCTCTGGGGACGCCATATCCATTTTCAAATCTATTAATGATATATCATATGACATGCTGCTTATCGTATTAAGTTCACTCTTTACTTGTTCTACGCACCTTATCAAATTGCTTCTGTACGAAAAAAGCAATGGCTTCTGCACCGGGCAGGAAGCCATTGCGTCTTCAATTTCGTGTTATTTCGTCGTAATAACCACACGCCGATTAGGCTCCTCGCCCTTACTTAACGTCTTAATCTGCGGGTGATTTTGCAGTTTTGCATGGATGACTTTTCGTTCGAGCGGAGGCATTGGTTCCAGTACAACTTCCTTACCGGTACGGATTGCTTGTCCAGCCAACCGTTCAGCCAGATCCTCCAGTGTCTTCCGCCGACGTTGACGGAAATTCTCCGCGTCGAGCACAATTCGAACGAAGCTTTCCGAATATCGGTTCGCTACAATGTTCGTTAGATACTGAAGCGCATCCAGTGTCTGTCCACGTCTACCAATAATCATGCCCAGATCTTCGCCGGCAATATTGAAGATATGTCCATCCCGCTGTTTTTTGATATGCACTTCAACATCCAGTCCCATACCTGCTGCGACCTCTTTCAAGAAAGCAGCCGCTTCTTCATAGGGATTTTTAGCTGCAACATCCTCGAGTAATGCATCCGCTTCAGATTTGTATGCAGCTGGCTTGATCGGCTGTGGAACAACTTCAGGTACAGGCAATAATTTCACTTCAACTTTGGCCGCCCTCACCCCGAACAAACCCAGGAATCCTTTTGACGGCTGCTCTAACACTTGTATCTCGACCTTGTCCCGACTTACGCCAAGCTCGGTCAATCCTTGGTTTACAGCATCTTCAACGGTTTTTCCTGACGTAATGACTTTGGTCATTTCGATTTTTTGGCCCCTTTCGACCCTTTTCCAGAGACGGTCGCTTTGCCACCGTTTTTGCGTTTAGCTCCATTTTTGGAAGAGCTATTCTGCTTCACGTTGACCTCAGCCACGATTTTATCATTATTCCGGTAAAGGAAATAGTTTTGCACGATCGTGTAGATGTTACTGTAGAACCAGTACAGCGGAAGTGCTGACGGGAACTGATAAGACATCACGAAGATCAAAATCGGGTACACCCACAGCATAAACTGCATCGGACCCACTTGCTGTGCAGGGTTCATACGCATCATCATCCATGTTTGAATGAATGTTGTGATGGCAGCCAGCACTGGCAAAATAAACAGGTGATCGGGTGATCCGAGCTGGAGCCACAAGAAATCATGCGTTCTCAGACTGGAGTTTCCGTAAATTGAGTTATAAAGTGCGATGTAAATCGGCATCTGAATGATAAGTGGCAGACAACCGGCCATCGGATTAACTTTGTTCTCCTGGAACAACTTCATTGTTTCTTGCTGAACTTTCTCAGGTGTATCTTTAAACTTGGCTTGAATCTCCTTCAGCTGCGGCTGAATCGCCTGCATAGCTTTGGAGCTACGGACTTGTTTCATTGTTAGTGGTAAAATCAATGTCCGTACAATAAGCACCATCACGAGGACGGCCAGTCCATATTCACCGTTAAACCAGTTGGCGAATGTATCCAGCGCCAGTGAGAACCAGTACACAACATTGCTTTGCCAGAATGAGCCACTATTCTTCAGATCTTCCGTAGTAACCCCAGCTCCTTGTGGAGTACATCCGGCGAGTACAGTGACCATTGCAATGACTGCAATGAGGAGAATCCACTTCCCCTTTGATGTCTTCAATCGCGACACTTCATAACCCCTCTCTTAACCATTCCATTCCATCGTAAAATCATACCATAATTAGGAGGACAAATAAACCGAAGCTTACCGCTTGCTCGACTTCAAAAGAGAGCCCTTTCGCATCGCATGTAGCAGGCTTTTTTCCATTTCCTTATAGGGCATGTCCAGTGCACCTTTTCTGACGATAAAAATCAGATCCATCTGCGTGACGATTTCATGCTCATGATGACGAACAATTTCCTTGATCATGCGTCTCATCCGGTTGCGTACGACAGCGTTTCCGATTTTCTTGCTGCATGATACGCCGACCCGAAATTGTTCCGTATCTTTACGGCGACAGCCATACACCACGAATTGATGATTGGCAAACGATTTCCCATACCGGTATACGCGACTAAAGTCCGCCCGGTTTCGTAGACGCAGTCTTTTATACACGGCGCTTCTCCTTGCTCTTCTCCACCAATGTTATTGACGGAGGCCTCATTACTGATTTAGTATAGGCTTTCTTGAATGACGGTAAACCGCCTTGGCGACAACTTCATTTGGGATGATTGTTAATCAGCTACTTGAACTGATCCGCATTCATCCGGGATGAATGTTGATTGGCCATTTAAACCTATCAACGATTCATCATTATATAAGGTAAGTTTTCGAAAAATGGAAAACTCACTCAACATACATTCGTGTGTGTTCAGCACTTTTTCGCAGACCATTCAGACCTGATCTGTAGCAGCATCCAGTCTGATTTGAGCTAATTAAGAAAAAAAAGACCACCTCGGTGGTCTTCAATGCATTAAGCACTCAGGTTTTTACGGCCTTTAAGGCGACGTGCGGCCAAAATTTTACGGCCGTTGCTCGTGCTCATTCTTTTCCGGAAACCATGAACTTTTTTACGTTTGCTAACGTTCGGTTTGAATGTAGGTCTCAATGTATTGCACCTCCTCACAAGGAAATACTTATGTGATGAATCACTTTCATCTTCACAGAAAACACCTTTATATATTTAACCATGATCACCTGGAAAAGTCAACTGCAAGGCGCAAGGCTTCTCCCTCTTTTATATACACTCTTCATCCCACCCATAGTAATGACCACAGTCCGTTCACTTTAATACCAATTTCAAGCCCCGAAGAGAGTCCTGAAAGTTATCCCCAGACCCTGATCATATCACCCTATTTCAGCTTTTATAGTTATCCACACCCTCCAATACCTGTTATCTCCTTCATTTCATCCTGTTTAAAGTTATTCACATGTGGATAATGATTATAGGCTATTAATATCGTCATATTCTAATCCGGTTGTATCCGCTTCAATTAAGGTTTACAAGCTTTTGAGAAAGGTGTAGGATAAAAATCACATCTTGTATACAAGTAGTCCTTTGAAAAAAACATTAACCGTTAGCTTGTAGCTACAGACTATGGATTGAACTGAATGTCCAGTCTGCAAAATAGTTATGCTATGATCAGTAATGAACTAATTACTTATTAATAGGAGCGTTAGCCATATGTTATTTCCTTCTTCCTGGCTTCAAGGGGCTTCCCGTGGTGAAGCCATTGCCTGCGAATTAAGGCTGCGGATCATCAGCGGTACCCTTCGACCTGGAGAGATTTTGTCGGAAAATCGAATTGCGGCTGATTTTGACAGCAGTCGTTCACCTGTTCGTGAAGCGTTACGAACATTGTCCAATGAAGGACTTATTCGACTTGAACGTATGGGTGTCGTTGTCATTGGACTACGAATCAAGGATGTCGAAGAATTGTATGATGTCCGTTTCCTGATTGAAAGTTTTGTGCAGCAGCGACTTGCTGGTGATGTCCCAGAATCATTAATCACCCAGCTGCGTAACGTGATCGACAAAATGCAACTTGCTGGACGACATCAGGACGCCGTCGAATTCGCCTATCAGGATCTCGTTTTCCACGAGACCATCATTGAAGCTGCTCAGCATTCCCGTATTTCACATCTATGGAAGAGTATTCGATATGTTGTGATGACCGTTATGCTGCTCACAACGCGCAGAGTATTTGTTCAAGGCGAGCAGAAAGTAAGCGCTGTAATTGAGAAACACCTTTTGCTTGTTGAAGCACTTGAATCAGGTGACAAGATGCTCATTCAGGCTGGAGTCCGCACGTATTTCCAAGATTCTGGCAAAACCCTGCACGAAAGCTTTGATTCCTAATGGGTGCAGGTGTTTGCAATCATATCCGTCGTGAATGATTGCGGCTTAACTTGTCGACAAGTATACAAAATGCGATTTTGTTTCAAATTTGGGCATGATAAAACTACATTTTTCGCCAACACCTTCTGTAGTACTGGTACACAATTAATTGTTGACGATCATTTTACTTGTAAGCGTTCTATATCAGAAATAAAGGAGCACACAACATCATGAGCACTCTTTTTGGACTATCCCACAACGCAACATTATTGGTTTGGACGTTAATTGCGATCGTTTTTCTGATCGTTTTGATCTCCAAGTATAAATGGAATCCCTTTATCACCCTGCTGTTGTCCGCATTAATGCTCGGTTTGCTTACAGGCATGAAACCTGCTGATGTGATCTCTTCCATTACCGGGGGACTTGGCGGCACACTTGGAACCATCGCAATTGTTATTGCTCTCGGTACAATGCTTGGTAAGATGATGGCCGAATCTGGCGGTGCCGAGCGCATTGCAACTACATTGGTTGATCGGTTCGGTGTGAAACGTGTGCACTGGGCCATGATGATCGTTGGATTTATCGTGGGTATTCCCGTTTTCTTCGAAGTCGGCGTGATTTTGATGATCCCTATCATTTTCACGGTTGCACGTAAAACCAACATGTCATTGCTGCAGATTGGTATTCCCATATTGGCAGGTCTGTCGACTGTACACGGTTTGGTTCCACCCCATCCAGCGCCAATGATAGCGATTGAAGCCTTCAGCGCGGATCTGGGTAAAACCATTTTGTACTCTCTTATTGTTGGTATTCCTACAGCGATTATTGCAGGTCCTTTGTTTGGTAAATTTATTGGAAAAAGAATACACACCGAACCGCCAGCAGAACTGGCTGAACAATTCGCAACCAAAACAAACAGCAACATGCCTGGGTTTGGTATTACCCTGTTTACCATATTGCTGCCGGTTATTTTGATGCTGATTGGTTCCATAGCAAGCATCATTGACCCAAATGCCACGAGCGGTTTCACCGTTTTCAGTGAATTTATCGGTCATGAGATCATTGCTTTGCTCATTTCAGTTGTATTTGCCCTCTTTTCACTCGGCTTTGCACGTGGATTCACCAAACACGATATTTCCCGTTTCACCAGTGAGTGTCTGGCGCCTACGGCGACCATCATTCTCATTATTGGTGGAGGTGGTGCCTTCAAACAGGTATTGATCAATAGTGGTGTAGGTAACGCGATTGCTGAAGTCGCTACCCATGCCAACATCAACGTGATCCTGTTTGCCTGGCTTGTCGCTGGGCTCATTCGTGTAGCTACCGGTTCAGCAACCGTAGCCATGACAACAGCCGCCGGTATTGTCGCTCCAGTGCTTGCACTCACACCAGGGGCCAATATTGAGCTGGTTGTACTCGCCACAGGTGCGGGGTCACTCATCTTGTCTCATGTAAACGATGCAGGATTCTGGATGATCAAAGAATTCTTTAATATGAGCGTTTCCCAGACATTGAAAACGTGGACCGTTATGGAAACACTATTATCTGTAGTGGGACTGATCTTTATTTTACTCCTGAGTACAGTGGTATAAATGGAGTATCTATAGTAGAAAGAAATTAAAATCTCATCGCTTTCTGGAGAAAGAAGGATTAAATACATGAACAACTATATGATTGGGATCGATATTGGTACCACCAGTACCAAATCCGTATTATTTACCGAGCAAGGCTCTGTCGTCAGTACCTCAACGCAGGAATACCCTTTGTATACCCCGGCACCCGATGTTGCCGAGCAGGACCCTGAAGAGATTGTGCAAGCAGCCCTCCGCTCTGTGCGAGGAGTTATGGATCAGAGTGGTGTTGCTGCCGAGCAGATCCTGTTTGTATCCTGTAGCTCGGCTATGCATAGTGTCATTGCCATGGGACAGGATAATAAACCCTTAACCCATTGCATCACCTGGGCGGATAATCGAAGTGCAGCTTGGTCTGCCAAGCTGCAAGAGAATGGATTGGGCCATCGCATTTATCTGCGCACAGGTACACCGATCCATCCCATGTCACCGCTGACCAAATTAATGTGGCTGCGCCACGATGAACCTGAACTTTTTGAGAGTACCGCCAAATTTATTTCGATTAAAGAATATCTGTTCTTCCGTCTATTCGGACAATATGTCGTCGACCATTCCATCGCTTCCTGCACAGGTTTGCTCAATCTGGAACAACTGGACTGGGACGCAGAGGCCCTTGAGGTTGCAGGAATTACACCCGACCATCTCTCGAAGCTTGTACCTACAACACATATATTAGAAGGAATGAATCACGAATCGGCTGAAAAAATGGCTCTCTCCCCCTCCACGCCCTTTGTTATTGGCGCAAGTGATGGGGTTTTATCCAATCTCGGCGTAAACGCCATTGAACCTGGTGTTGTCGCAGCAACCATCGGAACCAGCGGGGCCATTCGCACTGTCGTGGACCGTCCGGTTACCGATCCCAAAGGTCGAACCTTCTGTTATGCCCTCACAGAGAATCTTTGGGTCATTGGTGGACCTGTGAATAACGGTGGCATGCTGTTTCGTTGGGTGCGGGATGAATTCGCCGCGTCTGAAGTGGAGACAGCGAAACGACTTGGCATCAATTCCTATGATGTACTGACCAAAATTGCCGAACGTGTCCGGCCGGGATCGGAAGGGCTTCTGTTCCATCCGTACCTTTCGGGCGAACGTGCCCCTTTATGGAATCCGGATGCCCGTGGCTCCTTTTTTGGCTTAACACTCCATCACCAGAAAGAGCATATGATTCGTGCTGTCCTGGAAGGGGTTATTTTCAACCTATATACGGTACTGCTCGCCATGGAAGAACAGATTGGGCAACCAACCTCCATTCAAGCCACCGGTGGGTTTGCACGCTCTCCTCTCTGGCGCCAGATGATGTCTGATATCTTCAATCAGGAAGTGGTTGTGCCCGAGAGCTTCGAAAGTTCCTGTCTGGGTGCCGTCGTGCTTGGTTTGTACGCTACAGGGCGGATCCAATCGCTTCATGCCGTTTCTTCCATGGTCGGTACAACGCATCGACATACCCCTGTCAAAGAGAATGCTGTACTCTACCAAGAGCTGCTGCCCATCTTTATTCGGATCTCTCGCAAACTGGAAGAGGAATACGCAGATATCGCTGAATTCCAGCGTAAGATGTCCCTTCCCCGTCTCTAAATCATCAATCCATACTTCGTCCCTGCACCAAAAAAAGAGGGTGTCCTCTAAAACCAAAAATCGGTTTTAGAGGACACCCTCTTTTGCTATACACGCATAATCTATCCTTTGATTTCATATTATACATTCATACACTTCAACCTCCATATTCGAGCAACAGCTTACCTCTTAATCCTGATAATTCTCATTACATATGTCTCAAAATGAAGTCATCTATGTCCATTATTCTTATACATTGCCATCACAGAATTACCATCTGCTCAGGAAATACACCACTGATCTTGTTCAATTAAAAGCATGAGTTTACTCCCCCTCTCCGTCTCCCATCCAGATACTGAATTCGTCGCTTTCACCATCGCCCCATTGGCAAGAAAAACACGAGGGTGAGAGGTCACTCTTTTTCCGATCTCAATCATGCTTTGTTTTCACTTCACGGTTATCCACAGACAGGTTATTCACAAACGAAGAATACTTTTACACACAATTTGGCATCATTTGACGGATAACCTGTGTATAAAACATTTTTGGTTTTTGGGTCATTCTGTCGAAAATTAAACAGTTTATAAACAATATATTGTGTTGTGACTAAAAATTATACACAAGTTATTGAATTTGTGGATAAAATCACGCGATACGTTGAAATGCGGGGTTTCTTTTGCTATGATTGTATTACTTTTGGATGTGAATATGTGATCTGACCCATAATATTATCAACAGCCTGTGGATAAAGTTGTGAACAATTTTCCGTTGTTCATACTTTTTTTGTTTTCGACCTGCGGGGGTTTGGGGATAAATTCAACAATATATCTCGTATTTCGACACTGCATCATGGCTTAAGCCACACTTGGAACATGTAAAAGGAGTGACAGTCTGTGGACAGCCATACTTCTGATTTATGGCAGCAAATTTTATCAATCATACAAAACAAACTCAGCAAACCCAGCTTTGACACCTGGTTCAAAGCAACCAAAGCCACCAAGCTGAATGACCGTTCAATCGTCATTTCCGCACCAACCACGTTTGCCGTCGAATGGCTGGAGAGCCGTTACACCAAATTGGTTGGCTCGACGGTATACGAGTTGCTTGGCAAGCAAGTCGATGTGAAATTTGTCATCGAAGAGAACAAGCCTGCTGAACCGGACCCTCAACTGCCGGCGCCAACGCCTACAGTTGTACAGGAAGAAGCCGTACTCAGCATGCTGAATCCGAAATATACGTTCGATACATTTGTCATCGGGCCGGGCAACCGTTTTGCCCATGCCGCATCGCTGGCGGTCGCTGAAGCGCCCGCCAAAGCTTACAATCCTCTCTTTCTGTATGGAGGAGTAGGTCTCGGTAAAACTCACTTGATGCATGCGATCGGACATTATGTTCTGGAGCATGATCCGGGCAGCAAAGTCGTTTATTTGTCGTCTGAGAAATTCACGAACGAATTCATTAACTCGATCCGTGACAACCGCGGGGAGAGCTTCCGTAACAAATACCGGAGCGTCGACATTTTGCTCATTGATGATATTCAGTTCTTGGCGGGAAAAGAATCAACACAAGAGGAATTTTTCCATACGTTTAATGCGCTGCATGAGGAACGGAAGCAGATTATCATCTCCAGCGACAGACCACCGAAGGAAATTCCGACATTGGAAGAACGGCTTCGTTCTCGCTTTGAATGGGGGTTAATCACGGATATCCAGCCTCCAGATTTGGAGACGAGGATTGCAATTTTGCGTAAAAAGGCACGTGCGGAAAACTTGGATATTCCGAATGAAGCGATGATGTACATTGCCAACCAGATTGACACCAACATCCGTGAACTGGAAGGCGCCCTGATTCGGGTCGTTGCTTATTCTTCACTGACTAATCAAGATGTAACCACTCATCTGGCAGCTGAAGCACTGAAGGATATTATTCCGTCCAGTCGTCCCAAAATGATCACTATTCATGACATCCAACAAAAGGTCGGCGAGTATTATAGCCTTAAGCTTGAAGATTTCAAAGCACGGAAACGGACCAAGGCAGTTGCTTTTCCAAGACAAATTGCCATGTATCTCTCTCGTGAACTGACAGACTTTTCTCTGCCCAAAATTGGGGAAGCATTCGGAGGACGAGATCACACCACTGTCATACATGCTCACGAAAAGATCTCCCAAGCGATTAAAAACGATCAGGATCTCTATAAAGTTATCAACAACTTAACCGAAAAAATTAAGAATCCAACCTGAACAAGTCCCAAGCCTATGCACAACGTATACACATGTGGATAGGCTTGGGTGTACGGGTTTATACCCACTTATCCACATATTCAGTGCCCCTATTACTATTATTACTAAAAAGATCTTAAAGATATCATCTCCAAAATAGCCATTTCGAAGCTTAGCCTTCGGCCTTTGAAAAACACCTTTTAACACCCCAACACCCAAAAAATCAGCTAGGAGTGAAACCATGAAAATCAGCATAATGAAAAACTACTTAAACGATTCCATACAGCAAGTATCCAAAGCGATCTCAAGCCGTACAACGATTCCGATTCTGAGCGGTATCAAATTCGACGTGAATCATCAAGGTGTAACGTTGACAGCAAGTGACACCGATATATCCATTCAATCCTTCATCCCGCTTGAAGATGGGGATAAAAGCGTAGTTCAGGTAGATCAACCCGGCAGTGTAGTTTTGCCAGCCAAGTTTTTCGTGGAGATCATCAAGAAGCTGCCATCACAGGAAGTACACATGGAAGTCAAAGAGAACTTCAACACCTTTATCTCCGCAGGTGCTACCGAGATTCAACTGGTAGGTCTTGATCCGGAAGAATTCCCGGTATTGCCAAGCATCGAAGAAAACCAAACGGTCTCCATTCCAGGAGATTTGTTGAAAAATATGATCAAACAAACGGTCTTCTCCATTTCCACACATGAGACTACTCCAATCCTGACAGGTGTACTCTGGAGTTTGGGTGACAACGAATTGAAATTTGTGGCAACAGACCGTCACCGTCTTGCTACTCGATCAGCAATGCTGGATAATGCAGAAGGTATCCGCTTTAACAACGTGGTCATTTCCGGTAAAACGCTGAACGAGCTCAGCAAAATTGTTCCGGATCAAAATACCCTTGTGGATATCGTTGTTGCAGATAATCAGGTCCTGTTCAAAATCGACCGTGTATTGTTCTACTCCCGTATTTTGGACGGAACATATCCGGATACTTCTAGAATTATTCCAACGTCATACAAAACAGAACTTGTTTTAGATACAAAAAAATTAAGTGAATCCATTGACCGGGCTTATTTGCTGTCGCGTGAAGAGAAAACAAACATCGTGCGTATGCAAACGATGGATTCGGGATCCGTTGAAATTTCTTCAAGCTCTTCCGAGCTAGGTAAAGTAAGAGAAGAAATCGAACCTGCCGAGTTTACAGGAGATCCGTTAAAAATCTCGTTCAACTCCAAATACATGCTGGATGTGCTGAAAGTTGTTGAAAGTGAGCAGCTGATGATTGCTTTTACAGGAGTCATGAGTCCAATTATCTTGAAACCGCTGGATGACAGTCACAGCCTTTACGTGATATTGCCATATCGGACGACCAACTAACGAAAGGAAGATCATAGTGAACCAAGTTACGATTCGTACGGAATATATTAAGCTTGATCAATTTTTGAAACTGGCTGATTGCATCCCAACTGGAGGTATGGCCAAAGCTTTGCTTCAGGAAGGTCTTGTACGTGTGAATAAAGAGCCTGAGGAACGCCGCGGACGTAAGTTATACCCTGGGGATATCGTTGAAGTGGACGGAGAAGGCACATTCGAAGTTGCTGCAGAATAAGAAGACCAGTTCGATCCTGCTGCCTCCTGACGGACGGGATAAAAGGGAGGTTAACGCGTGTTTGTGAACAGCATTGATCTGCAGAATTTCCGCAATTATGAACATCTGAGACTGGATTCTTTTGGTCCCGTAAACTTGTTGATCGGGCAAAATGCCCAAGGCAAGACCAATCTTGCAGAGGCGATTTTTGTACTTGCACTCACCAAGAGCCACCGTACATCTCGTGACAAGGAGCTGATTCGTTTCGGTGAGGAACGTGCCAGACTTGCAGCAGAGGTCGACAAAAAGTACGGATCGGTCAAGCTTGAACTATCTTTGTCGCAACAAGGCAAAAAAGCAAAGATTAACGGCCTGGAGCAGCGCAAGTTAAGTGATTTTGTCGGAGCGCTCAATGTTGTGATGTTTGCGCCGGAGGATCTGGAGATTGTAAAAGGCACACCGGGGGTCCGCCGCCGGTTTCTTGACATGGAGATTGGACAGGTTGCACCAGGTTACCTGTATCACCTGCAGCAATACCAAAAAGTGCTCGTCCAACGAAACAATTTGCTTAAGCAGTTATGGGGAAAAGGGGCATCGGCCCAGACCATGCTTGAGGTGTGGAACGAACAACTGGTCGAGCATGGTGTTAAAATCGTCAAAAAAAGGAAACAATTCATAAAGAAACTACAAAAGTGGGCAGAAACGATTCATCAGGGGATCACCGGAGGCGGAGAAGTCTTGCGGCTGGCCTACCTTCCTTCCTTCAGCGAAGCCGCTGAGGAAGATGAAGCTGTCTTAATGGACCAATTTATGATAAAATTATCACAAATGAAAGAGCAGGAGATTCGCCGAGGCACAACCCTTAGTGGGCCGCATCGGGATGACCTGTCCTTTTTCATTAACGATCGGGAAGTACAAACATATGGCTCGCAGGGGCAGCAGCGCACAACGGCGTTGTCTCTTAAACTTGCGGAAATTGAACTGATTCATGAAGAAATCGGAGAATATCCAGTTCTGTTGCTGGATGATGTTCTGTCCGAGCTGGACCCTTTTCGCCAGACGCAGCTGATCGAAACGTTCCAGAGCAAGGTGCAAACCTTTATTACGGCTACGGGGATCGAGAGCCTGAACGTTGACAAGCTCAAAGATGCCAGTATTTATCACGTTCATGCCGGACAGGTTGAACGCTAAGGAGTGAGGGGCTTATGTACATTCATCTGGGCGGTGAGAAGATCATCCGTTCTTCCGAATTGGTCGCTATTTTTGATATATCGATTGAAAAATCCTCAAAGATCTCCAAGCAGTATGTCACGCATGCCGAGCAGGAAAAAACAGTGGAACACATCGGGGAAGAGGAAGCCAAGTCCATTGTGGTGACCAAAAACATTGTGTACTACTCGCCTATTTCCTCAGCCACGCTGAAAAAGCGGGCTCACATTTTTCCGGATCTCTAGCGTTGTGTGGCATAAAAGATGTCTCTTTTGCTGCTTGTCTTTAAATTTGAATAGCTGCTGAAATGAAGGACGTTGCCTATTTCAGCAAACAATTATTAGTTAACGCATATTTACGATATTGAATCTATAGAAGTAGGTGAAAGGCATGTCTATGAATCAACCGTCATATGATGCGAATGAAATTCAGGTCCTTGAAGGATTGGAAGCCGTACGGAAGCGTCCGGGCATGTATATCGGTTCCACCAGTTCCAAGGGCCTGCATCATCTGGTCTGGGAAGTAGTGGACAACAGTATTGACGAAGCGCTTGCAGGTTACTGCGACCACATTGAGGTCAGTATCCATGAAGACAATAGCGTGACTGTAGTCGATAACGGACGGGGTATTCCTGTCGGCGAACATACCAAAATGAAACGTCCTGCACTTGAGGTAGTTATGACTGTCCTCCATGCAGGGGGAAAATTTGGCGGCGGCGGATATAAAGTATCCGGTGGTTTGCATGGTGTTGGTGTGTCCGTTGTGAATGCACTCTCTGAAAAAGTGGTTGTAACGGTTAAACGTGAGGGACATATCTATCAACAGGAATATCGACGTGGAGCTCCACAGTACGACCTGAAAGTGATCGGTACAACCGACGAAACAGGAACAACGGTTAGATTCCATCCGGACCCTGAAATTTTCACGGAAACAAGAGTTTATGAATATGACATCTTGCTGGCCCGTATTCGTGAGCTGGCGTTCCTGAACAAGGGTATTGGTCTTACATTGACGGATGAGCGTACAGGTGCAACCAACTCATTTCTGTATGAAGGCGGCATTATCGAATACGTCTCCTTCCTCAACCAGAAGCGCGAAGTACTGCATGAAAATCCAATATACGTTGAAGGTTCCAGAGATAACATCCAGGTGGAAGTTGCCCTGCAATACAATGACAACTACACCGAGAATATCTATTCCTTCGCGAACAATATCAACACGCATGAGGGCGGAACGCATGAATCAGGTTTCAAGAGTGCCCTTACGCGGATTATTAATGACTACGCCCGTAAGGCGGGGGTAATCAAGGACAGTACGGGGAACCTTTCCGGGGATGACGTGCGTGAAGGCTTGACAGCTATTATTTCGGTCAAGATTCCGGAACCGCAATTTGAAGGACAGACAAAGACCAAGCTGGGCAACAGCGAAGTGCGTGGGATTGTCGAATCCTTGTTTGCCGAGAAACTTCAGGAGTTCCTGGAAGAGAATCCTTCCGTATCCCGTCGCATTTTGGAAAAAGGTCTGCAAGCAGCACGTGCGCGTGAAGCTGCCCGTAAAGCCCGTGAACTGACACGTCGTAAAGGTGCACTCGAAGTAAGCTCACTTCCAGGTAAACTGGCAGACTGTTCATCCAAGGATGCTTCAATCAGCGAATTGTACATCGTCGAAGGTGACTCTGCAGGCGGATCAGCAAAGCAAGGTCGGGATCGTCATTTCCAAGCGATTCTGCCGCTGCGTGGTAAGATTTTGAACGTGGAAAAAGCTCGTCTCGACCGGATCTTGGGTAACGCGGAGATTAGAGCAATTATTACGGCAATGGGTACGGGTATTGGTGATGACTTCGATATTGCCAAAGCACGCTATCACAAAATCATTTTGATGACCGATGCCGACGTTGATGGTGCTCATATCCGAACACTATTGCTAACATTCCTGTATCGGTACATGCGTAAAATCATTGAGGCAGGTTATGTATATATTGCACAACCGCCATTGTTCAAGATTGAGCGTAACAAAGTGATTCGTTATGCCGGTTCCGAGAGAGAGCGCGATGAAATTATTGCAACGCTCGGCGAAAATGCGAAATTCAACGTTCAGCGTTACAAAGGTCTTGGTGAGATGAATGCCGGACAATTGTGGGAAACAACGATGGATCCGGAGAGCCGGACCATGATGCAAGTATCGATTAATGATGCCATACTTGCTGATACCATGTTTGACACCCTGATGGGGGATAACGTTGAACCGCGTCGTGACTTTATCCAGGAAAATGCAAAATACGTGAAAAACCTCGACATTTAACATATTCGAAGAGGCGCCTGAGAGGGCGCCTTTTTTATATTAGGGAAGGTATGGAACAGGGAAGACGTATACTTAGATCTCCATATCCCTTTGTTATCTGCGTACACGTTTTTTGGCAGATGAAGCCTGTGCTTTAGGGGATGGACGGGAGCTCTTACCCTTTTTGGAGGGCAAACGACCGTACGCAATCGCATAACGTTTGATCTTCCGGTAAGCCCCCTTGTCCGGTAATAAGCCAAAAGCGTAAATGCCTGGCAGTGTGTTGACTTCAAGAATCCAGGGACGCCCTGCTTCGTCTAGCGCAATATCAATACCAATCTCTTTGAGTCTTGGAAATGATGTTTGCAATTGCACAGCGGTATGAATTCCTAAGCGGTACAGCTCGGTGCGAAGTTTTTTGAAGCCATCCTGGTGAAGATGGGGGAGTACAAGTTCTTCAAACGTGGCCAATCGCCCACCACCATGAATGTTGGTGATGATTTTGCCCGGCGCAGCAACACGTCCCAGAACACCTGTTGTTTCCCAGTTGTGTTGCAGATTTTTCTGAGTTAACACACGCAAGTCAAAAGGCAAATCTTCATGCTTCATCAGCGATATTCCCTGTTGAATGATATAATCACGTTCCTGAATGCGATCATTCAGTGCTCGTTCGAGTTCGTCCAGGGAATGAAATGATCTCTCCTCTGTACCGTATTGGAGATGATATGTTGTTGTGAGATAGGTAGCTCTGGAGATAACAGCACTTGTTTCGGGTTCATCAGCGAGGTTTCGATCATTGGTTTCTTCCGAAACCTCTGCATCTGTGGTGGAATCTTCGGAATTAACAACAGGTTCGTATAAACGGGTTGTTCTCACCCGCATAACGCCATTACCGTAAGTGCCACGGTCCGGTTTGATATAGTTGGACTCAAATAATTCAGTCATTCGTTCCAGAGTTTGACGGCTATATTTTCGGGTCACTGGGATATATTCATTCACAATGCGACTGCGTTGTAACACGGCTGTTTTGGCCCATTTGCTGGAGACGCGTTGGATACCCAAGATTCATCAGTCCTTTCATGTTTTGTTCAGTTCTAAAGAGGGACCAGACACGGAGAAATCAAAGGACAAGAGACGATTTCAGTGGTATAATAGAGAAATATGGCGTTTTGTGCGATGAGCTGCACAATTTGCAGTTTGATCGTAGGACGGGAATGGCTTTAGCCTCGGTAGGCACAGTACATATGCCGTTTTTCTAGCATTGTATGTGCAATTGGGGAGGAAGGCAGGGCGTATCCCCAGACACGCAGAAGTTCCCGGAAGAAAGGCTATTGCCCAGCGGACGTTTAATTGTGTAACTTTTGTGAAAGTAATATAATAAAGAGTAGCGTTCTTGCGCGGTTTTAGCCTTGTTAGGCTTTTCACATATAATCAACTTTTTTTTGCATGACGGAATGGAACGTTTGTTGAAGGACAAGAAGGAGGTCCAGCATGGCGGAAGAAATGAACTCTCAGATTACAGATCGGGATATAGGCGTCGAGATGCGTGAATCGTTTATGGATTATGCGATGAGCATTATCGTTAGCCGTGCCTTACCTGACGTGCGTGATGGATTGAAGCCGGTTCACCGGCGTATTCTGTACGCGATGTCAGAGCTCGGCATGACACCCGATAAACCACATAAAAAATCAGCCAGAATCGTCGGCGAAGTTATCGGTAAGTATCACCCACACGGTGACTCTGCTGTTTACGAGACGATGGTACGGATGGCACAGGATTTCTCCCTGCGTTATATGCATGTAGATGGACATGGTAACTTTGGATCGGTCGATGGTGATATGGCAGCAGCCATGCGTTATACCGAAGCACGTTTGTCCAAGATTGCTATGGAAATGCTCAGAGATATCAACAAGGATACGATTGATTTCCAACCAAACTATGACGGTGAAGAACATGAGCCAATCGTTCTGCCTGCTCGTTTTCCTAACTTGCTTGTCAATGGGGTCGGCGGGATCGCGGTAGGTATGGCTACCAATATTCCTCCTCATAACCTGGGTGAGGTCATTGATGGTGTACAGGCCATGATTCAAAATCCGGACATTACATCCATGGAACTCATGGATTACATTCAAGGACCAGACTTCCCTACGTCCGGCTACATTTTGGGCCGTTCAGGCATTCGCCAGGCGTATCAGACCGGACGTGGTTCAGTAACGATGCGGGCTAAAACCAACATCGAAGAGAATAACAACAAGGCACGAATTATCGTTACAGAGCTGCCTTATCAGGTAAACAAGGCGAGACTCGTTGAGAAAATCGCCGAGTTGGTACGTGATAAAAAGATTGATGGTATTACTGACCTTCGTGATGAGTCTGACCGTAATGGTATGCGGGTTGTAATTGAGCTTCGCAGAGACGTGAATCCGGGGGTTGTCCTGAACAACCTGTACAAACATACATCGATGCAATCCACTTTCGGGATTAACATGCTTGCGATTGTTAATAAAGAACCTAAAATTCTGAACTTGCGTGAAGTGTTGTATCACTATCTGCAGCATCAGATTGAGGTTATTCGCAGACGTACGCAGTTTGAACTGAAAAAGGCTGAAGCTCGTGCACACATTCTGGAAGGTTTACGTATTGCGCTGGATCATATCGACGAGATTATTACGTTGATTCGTTCATCCAGTAATGCGGATGCAGCAAGAGAAGGTTTGATTGAGCGCTTCTCACTCAGTCATGATCAGGCTCAAGCTATTCTCGATATGCGTTTGCAACGACTCACAGGTCTGGAACGCGAACGTATTGAAAATGAATATAACGAACTGATGGTCAAAATCAGAGAGTATCGCGAAATTCTGGCCAATGAGCATCTGGTGCTTGAGATTATCAGTACGGAGCTGCAAGAGATCCGCGACCGCTTCAGCGATGATCGTCGTACGGAGATCACTGTAGGTGAAGAGAGCATTCTGGATGAGGACCTGATTCCACGTGAAGAGGTTATCATTACGATTACTCATACAGGCTACGTGAAACGTCTGCCGGTATCCACATACCGCAGCCAGAAACGTGGTGGACGTGGGGTCGTGGGTATGGATACAAAAGATACCGACTTTGTCGAGCATCTGTTTGTGACCAACTCCCACAATTACCTCATGTTCTTCACTGACAAAGGTAAAGTGTACCGTCTCAAAGCTTACGAGATTCCAGAGCTTGGACGTACCGCACGGGGAACGCCGATTATCAACCTGATCCAGATCGAGCAGGGCGAATCGGTCAATGCCGTAATTCCGGTCCAGGAATTCGAAAGTGACAGATACTTGTTCTTTGCTACCCGCCAAGGGGTTGTGAAGAAGACGCCACTTGAGGATTACACCAATATTCGCAAAGGCGGCTTGATCGGTATTTCCTTACGTGATGATGACGTTCTGATCGATGTTAAGCTGACCGATGGATTGCAAGAGATCATCATGGGTACAGCTCACGGAATGTCTATTCGATTCTCGGAAGGTAACGTACGTTCCATGGGACGTAGCGCAACCGGGGTCAAAGGGATTACATTGGATGAACAGGATGCTGTTATCGGCATGGATGTAGTTGATAAAGAGCTTGATGTTCTGATCGTTACAGCCAAAGGTTACGGTAAACGTACACCTGTCAGTGATTATCGGATGCAGACTCGTGGCGGTAAAGGGATCAAGACTATTAATGTCACAGAGAAGAACGGCTCAGTAGTCAGCCTCAAAATGGTTAAAACCGAAGAGGATCTGATGATTATCACGTCCAGCGGTACGTTGATCCGGATGAGCATGGAAGGCATATCCACTATGGGTCGATACACGCAGGGTGTGAAGCTGATTCATATTCGTGACGAGGATTCAGTAGCTACAGTCAGCCGAATTGACAAAAATGAAGAGGAACCAGACGATGAGTCGCTTGAAGGCTTGGAAGGCGAGGAGTCCCAAGCTCCGGAAGTAAGCTTGGAAGAAGGCACCGTTTCTGACGCTGAGGTTAATGAAGTTGAGGGCGACGACGATTCCGGTTCGGAAGCATAAAATAGAATTTTATAAAGACTGATCTCTTTGAGATTGGAAGAAGATTGCGAGGGCTCCCACCGGGAGCCCTTTTGTTTGTATAAAGGAATCTCTTCTTTTATTCTTCCGAATCTGGGATGTACAGCCTGATTCCTGAGTAATATAATGGGAAATATCATGAAAAACCGGGACTATGGTCTTGTTTGTATTAACATAGAAGAACGATGAGTGAGGGGAATACACATGGGATTAATCACCCTGTCAGAAGTCAAACCAGGACTCAAACTTGGGAGTGATGTGCAAACACTTCGCGGCAACGTTCTGCTTCAGAAGGGAAAAGTCATTTTACCCAAGGATATGGAAGTGCTCAGAGCCTTTATGATTCAACAGGTAGATATTGAACAAGAAAGAACGGTGTCGAGTAGTACAGGAACCAAAGGTGCATCTGTGTCCGCAGGAAGTTCTGCGAATGACAACAATGGTGAACGGGCAGGGAAGACAGGGAACGTCACCACAGCTCCTGTAGTAACGTCTTTGCAGGATGAGTATGAGAAGATGGTCGGACTAACGAAAAATGCTTTCCTGTCCTCTTTGGCGGCTGAATTACCGGTCTATGAGTTACGTACACAGTTGGAGGCTGTGTTTGCACATCTTAAACAATATAATGTGCTTACCTTCAGTCCACGAGTAATGCAAGAACATGATTATGTATATCACCATGCCGTACTGAGTGCGATCACATCCTATCAACTGGCTCAATGGATCGATCTCCCCTCCAAGGATTGGATGCAAGTGGCTTTTGCAGGCTTGTTCCATGATATTGGTAACAACAAGGTAGATCCGCAGATACTCCATAAACCATCCACGTTGACGGCTACAGAGCAAGAAGAAATTCGTCAGCATACGAAATATGGTTATCAGATCCTTAAACAGGCAAAGGCCATTAATGAGGGAGCCAGACTTGCAGCGTTGCAGCATCATGAAAAAGTGGATGGATCAGGCTACCCGTTGCAGCTTAGTGGGACGCAGATACATATTTATGCCAAGATTGTAGCTATCGCTGATATTTTTCACGCCATGACGCTGGAGAAGATCTACCGCAAGGCACAATCACCATACCTAGTCCTAGAACAGATCCAAAGTGAGGCATTTGGGAAATTGGACCCTGCAATCGTAAGTGTGTTTGTTCAACGGTCGACCCAGATCCATAATGGCATCCGAGTGAAACTCAGCAATAACCAGATTGGAGAGATCGTATTCTCTGATCGAGATCATCCTACACGGCCTATGGTGTCAGTAGAAGGAACCATCATTAACCTGATGCAGCAACGGCAACTTCATATCCAAGAGGTTATCGGATAACAATAGATATTAAAGTAACTTGATGAGAGGGCCTTTCTTTTATAGAGAGGCTTTTTACGTGAGATAAATGTGGAAGTGTAGAAAAAACAGAAGGATTGTAGAGTTATATATAATTACTCAAAAAAAGACTTGCATTCAAAATCTCTACATGGTATATTCGAATTCCGGCCAAGAAAACACGGTTTACACGGTGCGGCAAGCAAATGAAATAAGCTTCGAAAGAAACTTAAAAAAAGAGCTTGCAAAGTTGGTTCGGATGTGATAAGATATAAAAGTTGCTGAAGAGAACGACATTCGGTAACAAAATAAGTTTGATCTTTGAAAACTGAACAACGAGTGAGTAAACATTCTGCTTGCAGAATGAACGCGAAAGTTTGAAACAAGCCTTGGCTTGAATCGGCTGGAGCACAAATGAGATTTTTAATCTCGTCAGATTCAAAATGAGCTCATCGCTCTTTTCAATACTTTATTGGAGAGTTTGATCCTGGCTCAGGACGAACGCTGGCGGCATGCCTAATACATGCAAGTCGAGCGGAGTTGATAGGAAGCTTGCTTCCTTGATACTTAGCGGCGGACGGGTGAGTAACACGTAGGCAACCTGCCCTCAAGTTTGGGACAACTACCGGAAACGGTAGCTAATACCGAATAGTTGTTTTCTTCGCCTGAAGGAAACTGGAAAGACGGAGCAATCTGTCACTTGGGGATGGGCCTGCGGCGCATTAGCTAGTTGGTGGGGTAACGGCTCACCAAGGCGAC
>NZ_LELF01000048.1:0-63837 GCF_001029205.1 Paenibacillus sp. VT-400
GTCGCCTTGGTGAGCCGTTACCTCACCAACTAGCTAATGCGCCGCAGGCCCATCCCCAAGTGACAGATTGCTCCGTCTTTCCAGTTTCCTTCAGGCGAAGAAAACAATTATTCGGTATTAGCTACCGTTTCCGGTAGTTGTCCCAAACTTGAGGGCAGGTTGCCTACGTGTTACTCACCCGTCCGCCGCTAAGTATCAAGGAAGCAAGCTTCCTATCAACTCCGCTCGACTTGCATGTATTAGGCATGCCGCCAGCGTTCGTCCTGAGCCAGGATCAAACTCTCCAATAAAGTATTGAAAAGAGCGATAAGCTCATTTTGAATCTGACGAGATTAAAAATCTCAATTGTGCTCCAGTCAATTCAAGCCAAGGCTTGTTTCAAACTTTCGCGTTCATTCTGCAAGCAGAATGTTTACTCACTCGTTGTTCAGTTTTCAAAGATCAAACATTCAATTTAGTGCTGTTTTTCATGTCGTCGTCGTTTCAGCGGCGACTTTTATAATATATCATGTTGAAGTTCTCTTTGCAAGCATTATTTTTTGATTATTTTCAATCGCTTTATTTTCATGCTTGTTTCCGTGAACCGCTCCTAAAAAAGGAACGAAAATTAATTTACCATATGAAATTAGAAAGGTCAACCCTTTTTCGACAAAAAGTATGAACCCCTCAGCAATTTCACATTCTCATAGTTCAGAGGTACAGCACCCGCTATGAAGAGCCGCACCTCCCTTCCACTACTGTAAATCGAATATATGACCAGCTTCAGCATTATGGCTTCGACTTTTTCAGCTTCCCACCTCTGGCGTACTTGGACAACTCTTTTGGCGGGGCAAAGCGTGCATACATGCGGAACACAGTCTTATATCGGCTCGCGATAGCATATTTGATCTCTTGGTCAAGACGATTATCACTTAGATCGAAAAGCATCTCATCTAATTCTTTACGCAGCACATAGTCTAGTTCCTTGCATTCCTTCTCGTTAAACAACATACCCAGCATTAGAGTTCTCCTTTTTGTGCATAGCCTCTTTATCACACTTACACAAGTTTCATGCAACACCCCGTGCATTCTCGCTTTTGTGGGTGCTGCTGAAACCCGTTTTATTGTTATGGTCAACTTTCTGAAAATTTATGAATGCCAACCATCACAAAATTTTATCCTCTCACCAGAGTATACGTAAGTGTGCTTTCGATGATTGCTGCAACAAGAAGCAAGATGACAACCCAAAAGGATGCCGTTAGCGTCCTATTCATGAATGCTCTCCACCGGGTACCCATCGTATTTCGCTTGTCACTTCCAAGTTGTGCAAGGCTTTTGATAACCAGACCACCAAACTTCAGTCCGAAGGCGCAAGCAATGATAATGACCGGAATCTCAATAATGCCATGCGGAAGTAAACCTTTAACCACAATGTCATAGAAGCTTGCTCCATAATTCATCGTGGTGTGCACCACAAATCCAAGGACCATCCCATTGATCAGCAGGAAGATGACAGGCAGAATTCCGAAGAATATACCGGCATAGATGACAAGTACACTTTTGATGGCATTATTGAAAAAGATGAACAGAAAGAAGTTCCATTGCACATTGCCCCCCTGCTCCAGCCGTTCACTGACTTCACGTAATCCTCCGATTTGGTTCAACAACAGTTCTTCCAGTGGCCCTGTACTCACCCATCCTGCCCCTATACCAACAGCAAACAAAACTACGGACCAGATTAATGCACTACGGATGGAACCAAGATCTTTAAGAAATGTACTGAATTTTAACATAATAACCTCCTGTAGAATCTAAAATGATGGACAAACAAGGATCAGTGACGAATAACTGGGCAGTACGAGCATACATTGGAGAGTAAACAAGCATTTCTTATGGGAGAGGGGCGCTTATTGAAATGAACTCGTTCTATGTATTTAGCGGCAAAAAGATTAAACGGTACCTGATTGTCCTCGTTGCTGCCATCTTTGCGATCGGTATTATCTATCTGGAGAGAGGCAATGTCTCCGTATTCTCGGAGGAAGCACCATCCGCCGTCTACAGCGTTCCAACCGAGAAGAAGGTAATCGCACTCACCTTTGACATTAGCTGGGGGGATAAACGGACGGAGCCAATTCTGAAAGTTCTTCAGGAGAATAAAGTGCAGAAGGCAACCTTTTTCCTTTCCTCCCCCTGGAGCAAGACACACCCCGAAATTGTTACTGCCATCAAAGAGGCAGGATATGAAATTGGCAGCCATGGTCACAGACATGAGAACTACAGCAGCCTGACTGAAGAAGAAATTCGCAAAGAAATTTCGACAGCTCATAGCATTTTAACCGATTTAACGGGAAAAGAACCGAAATTACTACGTCTGCCCAACGGGGACTTTGACAAGCGAGTGCTTCAGGTAGCCAATAGTCTGAATTATCAGGTTGTGCAGTGGGATACCGACTCCTTGGATTGGAAAAACCCTGGTGTACAGACCATTGTTGATCGCGTAGTAAGCAAGGCACATCCAGGGGACATCGTACTGCTGCATGCAAGCGATTCCTCCAAACAAACGCATGAAGCACTCCCTGTAATTATCGACAAGTTGAAAAATCAGGGCTATGAATTTGTTACCGTGTCTGAGTTGCTCAACCATTCCAGTGTGGAAGGTAAGGAAGTTCGTGACCAAGCCAGCGGTCAATGATTACTCAATTATGAGCTATAGCTCAAATAGGTGCTTAAAAGTTGAAAAGAGCTAACCAGGTTAGCTCTTTTTGGTATGTTTTTTGTGCAAAATGAATTCTATGCTCGGCTTTCTTTCAACTGTTCTGCCTTTCCACTTACACTCCGGTTCGTCGATACATCCACCAGCCTGTGCAATATCAGCATTTGGTATGCATTACATAAGAGCAAGGGAACCACAATAAATATGGTTGCAGCATTCACATCAATACGTAATACGCCGATCGTCTCCACTATGGTGACGGCAATCATGAAAAAGAGTGTAGGTACAAGCGCGGAGATATGAGTCAGCTTTACTTTAACGTAAGCGGTAACAATTGCAGCTGCCAAAATAATGATACCTAACACAATATCCGATATGCGCTCTCGGTCTCCCCCAACAAACAGGCGTAAAAACATCACGTCAAGCAGGGCTAACACCGTTAGTACAATCTGCACGATCTGCCAACCGCGCTTTGGAAATACACCTTTACCCATATAATTCAATATCAGATATGCAAAGAAACCCATTTGTGAATACACGCTGATCATAACCCCTGATCCAAATAAGATCAAAAGATACAGAAGAAAATCATTCAATCCATTTGTTTTCTCCCCGTTCACCAGCATCATAATCAATCCAGTACCCAATGCTCCCGCGGCCCCAATAAGCAAGGCTGTCCAAAACAGGAAAAACCATCTACGTAAATTCAAATGTTTTCCACCCCCGAGTGTTTATTTTACCAACCTTCTCAGCAAAAAACCATCATTGCTCAACATATTTCCCCCTTTCCCATCACATACTACATCCAGTATCTAATCAAGGAGGGATTGTACACATGAAACGGCCTTTGTGGCAGCTATGCTGTGTCGTACTGGGGCTATCCGTCATGCTTGCCGGCTGCGGTTCAGATCAGAGTTCTTCGCCTCCTCAGGGCAGTTATAAAGAGATGAAAACAATGGTTGTAGATATTTTAAAAAGTGACGAAGGCAAGAAAGCGGTGGAGGAAGCTCTTACAGGTCAAAGCTCATCCAGCGGAAGCAGCGGTTCTGAAGAAGGTGGCGGTTCGGGTGGTGCTTCAGGATCCATTGGTATGAAAATGTTAATGCCTGTGCAATCTTCGGAACAAATACGTATTGCAGTAAAAGATACCATCACAGCTCCCGAATATAAGAAGGAATTCGAAAAGATCATGACCGATCCGCAGTTTGCGGGTGAATTTGCCAAAGTGATCAATGCACAAAGTAAACAACTTCATATGCAATTGATTAAAGATCCCACATATCAAAAGTCTGTTGAAGACATCATGAAGTCACCTGAGGTATCCAAGATGTTCATGGATATGACGAAGACTCCTGATTATCGTAAACAGACGATGACTGTCATGCAGGAAGTGATGCAAAATCCGTTGTTCCGCATGGAAGTACTCACTTTGCTCAAGAAGGTAGTGCAGGACGAATTGCAACCCAAAGTAGAAAGTGGCGGAAAACAGGGGGAAGAGCAAGGCGGACAGCAAGACGGTCAGGGCGAAGGTGGAAGTGATGGCGGAGATGGTGGAAGTGGAGATTCTGGTAGCGGTGGAGGTTCATAAACAGTAGATGTTGGTATATTACAGAAACTGAAAAGCCTGCATCCGAATGGTGGACGCAGGCTTTATTTGTATTTATAACACTCATACCATTAGAATTTGGATTCAATGGACTGGGCAACTTCATCGTAGATAGCCCCTATACGGGATTCAGCTTTGTATACAGATGGTGAGAAATCAGGCTCGGAAGGATGATTATCCGGCGTGCCTAATGGAATCTGGGCAAGCAGGCTTGTATGCAGACTTTCCGCAAGTCTTCCCCCGCCTCCACGACCAAAGACATAATCCTTCTCTCCGCAACTGCCACACTCATAGTAAGCCATATTCTCAACCACACCAAGTAACTCATGATCGGTCTGAATAGCCATCGCACCCGCTCGTGCTGCGACAAAAGCTGCTGTTGCATGTGGCGTGGTAACGATGATTTCCTTACTCTGTGGCAACATCTGATGCACATCCAAAGCAACATCTCCCGTACCTGGTGGCAAATCCAGTAATATATAATCCAATTCGCCCCACTGGACATCCGTAAAGAACTGACGCAACATCCGACCTAGCATGGGTCCACGCCAGATTACCGGGTTGTTCTCCCGAATAAAGAAGCCCATCGACATGACTTTGACGCCAAAACGTTCAACCGGTTGAATAACACCATCTTCAACGACCGGATATTCTTCAATCCCCATCATGTCGGGTACACTGAAGCCATAGATATCCGCATCAATTAAGCCCACTTTCTTGCCTTGACGTGCCAAGGCTGCAGCCAGATTAACGGTTACCGTTGATTTACCAACGCCACCTTTACCACTGGCCACAGCAATAAAACGAACACCTGAGTCAGGACTTAACAGCTCATGTCCATCCAGACCCGCTGCGTGACCTTTTACGAGCACTTCGTCCCGATCTGGCTCATTATCGGGTTGTCCCATATTCAGGCTCTCACGATCATGCTCAGAAGCTGCACGCACACGAATATGTACATCCTTCAGTCCGTGCTGGGACAACAGATTACGCGCTGCATCACTCAAAGCTGTTGTATCCTCAGGTCGATTTTCCAGTGTCACTATGGTCAGAGCCACATGATTTTCTTTCACCATAATATCTCGAAACCATTCCAGTTCGGTCAGACTTACTCCCAATTGTGGTTCTTGTAATGGCTGTAATAGTTCAAGTATCTGTTCTTTTGATAACATCAGACAGCACCTCAGCTTTATCTATTGGCATGTAATTAGGTATGCTGATCCAATTATATCATTACCTTTCTTGTTCTGACTAACTTTTAGGCCGTTCTCCTGAGGAATATCTGAGAATTCCATTATAGATCGATGCAGCTACCTTGCGTTGATAAGCTTCGTCAGCAAGCATACGTGCCTCTTCCGGATGAGAAAGGAAACCCACTTCTACCAGCGCTGAAGGGATCTTCAGAGCCTGTAACAGATAAACCGTATTCACCGTTTTGGCGATTCGATCTGTATTCTCCAGATTACGAACCATCTCTTGTTGAAGCAGATTAGCCAAACCTTCGTTATCCGGATGGTTAGTTGTATAGAAAACCTGCGCTCCACTCCATCGGTTGGATGGGACACTGTTCATGTGAATGCTGATAAAGAGATCTGCTTGCTTATCCTCTATCCGCCGTACTCTTTGTTTCAGATCTTCCGTCTTGCGTTTGGAGTACCCCTTGGTGTCCGATTCCGCCAAATCAGTGTCTATTTCTCGTGTCATAACCACTAAGGCCCCTGCCTGTTGCAAATAATCTCTCACATACAGGGCAATAGACAGATTGATATCTTTTTCAATAACCCCCTGTTTACTTACCGCTCCTCCATCTGGTCCTCCGTGCCCTGCATCAATGGCAATGACTTTACCCGCCATAGGCAAACTCCAATAACCTGACGTCTTAGCGGAAGGCAGTTCATAGGACATTACCGCCACTAACATGGCCAGCAGACAGAGACTCAGCATGACCCTTTTGATTGTTTTTAGCCTAATCCAGACTACAAAGTGTTTCCCCATATTTTTACGCATAAAAAAACCACCTCGTCCCTATAAATGACTCTAATCATCTATATGGGACAAGATGGACAAATATACCGCTAGGACCGGACTTGCTCCGCCATTCCTTCAATCAGCACCTCAGCTACCTCAGGACGTGTAAATTCAGGTGGAGGGCACTGGCCGTCACGGAGCAATCCGCGTACTTTGGTGCCGGAAAGCGCCATATGATGTTCTTTATCATGTGGGCAAGTTTTGCTGGATGCCATGTTTCCACATTTGGTACAGAAGAAACTATGTTCGAAGAACAACGGAGTGATCCCCAGTTCCTCTGCTGTAAAGTTAGTAAAGATCTCCTGTGCTTCATATGTTCCATAATAATCGCCAACACCCGCATGGTCACGACCAACAATAAAGTGGGTACACCCGTAATTTTTGCGAACCATCGCATGGAAAATAGCTTCACGTGGACCGGCATACCGCATGGCCGCGGGGAACACACCAAGAAACGCACGATCAGCCGGGTAATAGTTCTCCAGTAATACCAGATAACTCTTCATCCGAACATCTGCGGGAACATCGTCCGACTTTGTCTCTCCAACAAGCGGATTCAGGAAGAGTGCGTCTACAATCTCCATAGCGCTCTTCTGAATGTATTCATGAGCCCGATGGACCGGATTACGTGTCTGAAAACCAACTACGGTCTTCCAACCCTTCTCCTGAAAAATTTTCCGGGTATCTGCAGGATCATAATAGAATTCTTCAAATTTCGAAGGTTTTGGACGGTTCAACACTTGGATTGGACCTCCTACGTATGTTGCAGGACGCTCCAACAGTTTTTTAACGCCCGGGTGCTCGGGATCATCTGTTTTGAATACACGCCGGGCTTCTTCACCCTGATCCACCTGGTATATACTTTGGACTTCGAGCAATCCATAAGTGACTCCATCTTGGTCACCAACAAGTTTCACACGTTCACCAATCTGGAGGGATGCGGCTTGTTTATCGTCAACAGCAAGTGTAATCGGTATACTCCAGACTGTTCCATCGGCGAGACGCATGCGAGACACCACCGAAAGGTAATCTTCCTCATTCAAGAAACCTTGAAGTGGTGAGAACGCACCTACACCAATCAGATCCAAATCTGAAATCGTCCAGGTATTAATAAGCAAAGAGGATAAGTTATTACTGTCTTGCAACAATTGCTCCCGTTCTTCTCCTTGTACGATACGCTGAACCAGCGTACCTCCATGAGGCAGAATCGATGTCATCTTGTCAGCTCCTTGTATATCTATTATTTATGAAGGCCACATTCCGTTTTATCATTACCAGACCAGCGTCCAGCACGAGGGTCCTCACCAGGCATAACCTGACGTGTACAATGCTCACAACCAATACTTGGGTAGTTCTGATCATGAAGAGGGTTATATACAACGTTATTGTCACGAATATATTGCCATACATCCTCAGTCGTCCAGTGCGCAATCGGATTAAATTTCATCAGGCCAAATTTGGAATCATATTCAACCTTCTTTGAGTTTGCACGAGTTGGTGCTTGATCTCTACGGATACCTGTAATCCATGCATCATACTGAGAAAGAATACGTGTTAACGGTTCGACTTTGCGAATGTTACAGCACCCATTGGGATCAGACTTCCACAACTCTTCACCGTGTTGAGCTGCCTGCTCTTCCGGAGTAATCTTAGGTGACACGCGTACAAATTCAAGGTTGTAGTTCTCCTGCATCTTATCACGTGTTTCGTATGTTTCTTTAAAGTGAAAATCTGTATCCAAATAAAAAATATCTGTGGATGGGCTGATTTTCTGCAACATATCTACAAGTACAACATCTTCTGCACCAAAGCTACATGCAAAAGTGATATTTGGGAATGTTTCAATAGCATACCGAATAATATCCTCTGGACTAGCATGTTCCAGTTCCTCTGCCTTCGTCCGTGCCAAATCTTCTTTCTCCAACAAGTTCATCTGTAAATTTCCCCCATTCTGCAATTCAATACATCTTAAAGCCGACTAATCTAATATGAATTATGTTTAGTATAAATCTTTCATTGGGGATGTCAATGCCTGCCATATGGTAAAATAAATCAGTTTTTGTCCATTTTTGATCGTCGCTCTCAAACAATATTTTGGTTCAATTTATCCATTTCTCTGTTAATGAGATAAAAACAATGATGTTGGCCCAGGTCACTAGGCAAGTAAAAATACATCTCTTACCCCGGAAAACCTTTGCTGTTACTGGGTTTGGACAGTTCTTGTCGTCAAGAACAACATCCAAAAATCACTAGGTGATTGAAAATGAAGGAAGAAAAGCTAAAGTTTTAAGGGGAGCAACGTTGCGAACTTTAGCTGTTGATATGTAAGGGACTTTTATCGTTTCCATAAGAAATACTGATAAGGTTTGCAATAAAGAATTAAGTGCAAAAACAGTAAGCCGAGTGCATTCAAGAAATCACGCATAAGTTCTAATCGATGATTATATAAGAGCTGTTATAAAATGTGTGGTGAGTGGTGAGCGATGGGTATGAGCATATTCAATGATCTAAACGATTAGAGAGGTTCAGTAAAATGTAGATGTATTAACGTACATATTATAGGACTGTATTGAGGGACATTAAGGGCACATTGAAAAGGCAATGAAGGAAAAATGCAGAAGCATGGGGAGATACATCAGAGATATAAGAGCTATCGCATAAACTAAAATAATATATGGCGTAATAGTCATGATTATATAAAAAAGCCTTTGACCGAGGCCAAAGGCTTTTAATATTAACGTTTGGAGAACTGAGGTGCGCGACGAGCCGCTTTAAGACCGTATTTTTTACGCTCTTTCATACGTGGGTCACGAGTCAGGAATCCTGCTTTTTTCAGGGATGCACGGTATTCCGGATCTGCTTTGAGCAGAGCGCGGGAGATACCATGACGGATTGCGCCGGCTTGACCGGAGATTCCGCCACCATGAGCAATAACAAGAACGTCATAGTTGTTGAGCGTTTCTGTCAAGTTCAGTGGTTGTTTTACGATCAGTTTGAGTGTTTCCAAACCGAAGTATTCATTAATATCACGTTTATTGATGACAATGCGTCCTTCACCCGGTACAAGGCGAACACGTGCTACCGAATGTTTACGACGACCTGTCCCATAGTATTGTACTTGTGCCATGAAACTGTCCTCCTTTTAATTAACCGCGAAGTTCGTAAACTTCTGGTTTTTGTGCTGCATGTGGATGCTCAGTGCCTCTGTACGCTTTAAGTCTCAACTTCATTTTCTCGCCCATGCGAGTTTTAGGAAGCATACCGCGAACAGCCAATTCCAACATACGCTCAGGTTTGTTTTTAACCATCTCTTCAGCTGTAGTTACTTTCAAACCACCTGGGTGCATTGAGTGACGGTAGTATTTTTTACCTTGCATTTTCTTACCAGTCAATACGATTTTCTCAGCATTGATGATAACAACGAAATCGCCAGTGTCCACATGTGGAGTGAATTGTGGCTTGTGTTTGCCGCGAATCAAAGCTGCTGCTTCGCTCGCCAAACGTCCGAGGGTTTTGCCTTCAGCATCAATGATGTGCCATTGGCGCTCAACTTCGTTAGGCTTCGCCATGTACGTAGTACGCATGAAAAGTTCCTCCTTAAAATGTTCAAAATCATCATTTTCATTTATCTTCGTTCGTTAAGTTATAACTTTAGGTGTTGATGGATTGTAAATTTGATGTGAACCTCTTAATTGGGGCTGTGGGAAAGCCATTAAGAAAACACAACTTTTATATTACATGATAGGCGATTAAATCGCAAGTGTTAATTAAGCTTTTCACTCACCAAATTTAATCTTTTTTGTATTCAAGATCCCAGAGCATTAAACCGCAGCTAACTGCAGTAGGTCCTGCAGCAGATCGATTACATGCAGCAATCATATTTGGTACATCAGAGGCTTTCCGTTTGCCCTCTCCGATCTCCAGCAGTGTCCCTACAATGATACGAACCATATGCTGCAAAAAGCCGTTACCACTCACATAAATGTGAATGACACCCTGATCGCGCGGATGGTCTCTGCACATTGATCGGTCCACTTCCATCCATGCTTCGTACACCGAACGGACATGATTCTCTTTCTGAGACTTGCGTGAAGCAAAAGAGGTAAAATCATACGTCCCTATGAAATGTCGTAAGCCCTCCTGCATTGCCATAATATCAAGCTTCGCATGATGATGATATTGCAGTCTTCTGTTGAATACATCCGGAAATTGATTCGCATTGACTGTATAACGATACGTTTTCTTTTTCGCTGCATAGCGAGAATGAAAATCAGCCGAAACTTCAATCGCATCAATAACGACAATATCGGAGGGTAATCTGGAGTTGAGTGCAATACACCAACGTTCAATCGGGATCTGGGACTCCGTAGGAAAATTGAAGATTTGTCTGCGGGCGTGAACACCTGCATCTGTTCGGCCTGAACCTGTAATTTTAACCTTCTCACCGGTTAAAGCACGAATCGCATCTTCAAGATGATCCTGAATGGTATTCCCACCCGGCTGTACTTGGAAGCCGAAATAGGCAGTGCCATCATAAGTTAACGTCATACATAAGTTCCGCATTATTACCACACCTTTGTTCCATACTATACATATCCCTATCCCGAACAGCAAAAGAAGCCCCTTACGGAGCTTCTATTACAGCACGAATTCCGAAATGAAGAGAAAAAAAGGGTTAATCCAGAATCGTTGATTCTGTCCCCTTTCCTCATCTCATCTGTTTTACGCGCGGTCTACCAGTTCCAAGTAAACCATTGGCGCTGCGTCACCACGACGAGGTCCCAGTTTCAAGATACGAGTGTATCCACCTGGACGCTCAGCGTAACGACCGGACAATTCGCTAAACAGTTTTTGGATTGCATCTTGCTCACCATCGATAGTTTCGCGGCGAACATAAGCTGCCACTTGGCGACGGGCATGAAGATCTCCCTTTTTCGCTTTAGTGATCAGTTTTTCAGCAATAGAGCGAACCTCTTTTGCTTTCGCTTCAGTTGTCTGAATGCGTTCGTATAAGAACAGGTCGGTTACCAGGTCACGGAACAAAGCTTTACGTGCGCTGGAATTACGGCCCAACTTTTGGTATGCCATTGTTTTCCCTCCTTCACTTCAAGCACTCGGCTGTCTATTCTTCTGTACGGAGTCCCAAACCAAGTTCCTCAAGCTTCTCTTGAACTTCTTCCAAAGACTTGCGTCCGAGGTTACGGACTTTCATCATGTCTTCTTCCGTTTTCGTAGTCAGCTCTTGCACGGTATTAATACCGGCACGTTTGAGGCAGTTGTAGGAACGAACAGAGAGATCCAGCTCTTCGATCGTCATTTCGAGTACTTTTTCTTTTTTGTCTTCTTCTTTTTCGACCATGATTTCTGCATCTTTCGCTTCGTCTGTAAGACCCACGAAGAGCATCAAATGCTCAGTCAAAATTTTAGCGCCGAGGCTTACAGCCTCTTCAGGACGAATACTTCCATCAGTCCAAACTTCCAACGTGAGCTTGTCATAGTTGGTCACTTGACCGACACGCGTATTTTCCACAGCGTAGTTAACGCGACTGATCGGGGTGAAGATGGAATCGACTGGGATGACGCCGATCGGCTGGTCATCGCGTTTATTCCGATCTGCCTGGACGTAGCCGCGACCGCGATTGGCAAAAATACGCATGTGAAGTCTCGAACCTGGTCCGAGCGTAGCAATGTGCAAATCCGGGTTAAGGATTTCCACATCGGAGTCAGCACGGATATCTCCAGCCGTAATTGCTCCTTCGCCTTCAGCATCAATCTCGAGCACTTTCTCCTCGTCTGAATGAATCTTAAGCGACAAAGCTTTCAGGTTAAGAATAACCTCCGTTACATCTTCCATTACGCCAGGAACTGTAGCAAATTCATGCAGAACGCCATCGATTTGAACCGAAGACACTGCCGCACCCGGCAGTGACGAGAGCAAGATTCGGCGAAGCGAGTTTCCAAGCGTCGTACCGTATCCGCGCTCAAGCGGTTCTACTACGAATTTCCCATAGGTGCCATCATCGTTGACGTCTACCGTCTCAATTTTCGGCTTTTCGATTTCAATCACTGCAATACCCCTCCTTCAAAACGTCGGTCCTCTATGAAACATTTACCTTCTCTTGCGAAAACATGTAGTAGTATGCCTAAACAACCATTATTAGCAGATTGTGCCGGAAATATACCACACGCAGGGGCAAATCTCATTAGACACGACGACGTTTTGGAGGACGGCATCCGTTATGCGGGACTGGAGTTACGTCTTTGATCAGGTTAACTTCAAGACCAGCAGCTTGCAAAGAGCGGATCGCTGCTTCACGGCCTGCGCCTGGTCCTTTAACCATAACCTCAACGGCTTTCATCCCATGTTCCATTGCAGCTTTGGCAGCAGTCTCAGCAGCCATTTGTGCAGCAAACGGAGTCGATTTACGGGAACCTCTGAATCCGAGGCCGCCGGAGCTTGCCCACGAAATTGCGTTTCCGTGAGGATCCGTAATAGTAACGATAGTGTTATTGAAAGTGGAACGGATATGCGCCACGCCAGATTCAATATTCTTACGGTCACGACGTTTAGTACGTACGACTTTTTTCGGTTTAGCCATTTTCTCTTATCCCCCCTTATTATTTCTTCTTGTTCGCTACTGTACGACGAGGACCTTTACGAGTACGAGCATTCGTTTTCGTACGTTGTCCACGAACAGGCAGACCACGACGATGACGAACTCCACGGTAACAACCGATCTCCGTCAAACGTTTAATATTCAAAGAGATTTCTCGACGCAGGTCACCTTCTACTTTGACCTCTTTATCGATACTTTCACGCAATTTGCTGACTTCATCTTCCGTCAAATCACGAACACGAGTGTCCGGATTGATGCCTGTTGTGCTCAGAATTTTCTGGGAAGTCGTTTTACCGATTCCGAAAATATAAGTCAAGGCGATCTCAACGCGCTTATCACGTGGCAAATCCACACCAGATATACGTGCCATTTTACGCTACACCCCCTTCTTTAACCTTGTTTTTGTTTGTGTTTCGGATTTTCACAGATAACCATAACATTCCCTTTGCGGCGAATGACTTTGCACTTTTCGCAAATCGGCTTGACCGAAGGTCTTACCTTCATGTGAATTACCTCCTCAAAGTTTTGCTAAGCAAAACCCTCTTCGTAAGCATTGACCTTGTTCTACTATTGTAAAACCGGCTTCGAAGCTTTCGCAAGTTTTGCCGGGCAAAACCCGCTACATAAGCTTCACAGTTCATTGCAACTGTCTACTACTATTTACGGTAAGTTATGCGACCTTTTGTTAAATCATAAGGCGACAACTGAACAACTACTTTGTCTCCAGTCAGGATACGGATAAAGTGCATCCGCAGTTTTCCGGAAACGTGAGCGAGAATTTGATGACCGTTCTCAAGCTCAACCTTGAATGTTGCATTCGGTAGCGGTTCGAGAACCGTACCTTCCACTTCAATGACATCTTCCTTAGCCATTAGTCAGTCTCCTTTCTCTTCAGCTTGAATGTTGGTGGATTCCAGAAATGAATGAACCGCGTAACGGAGCTTTCCATTTGTCACCCGACCACTCTCGTTTAAACTGTTCACAACCTCGCTGCTAATCATGGGCTGGAGTTCAAGATGAAGAAGATTCTTCTTCTTTGGTTGATCAAACTTACGTTTGTCTCCATCCGCAATATATACGAACTTACCGTCCGCTATAGCAACAATTACTGCGGCTTGGTCCGCATTGCGGCCTTTACGGATCTTCACAAGTTGACCGAGCTGCGGATTAGACTGACTGTTCATGCCTCATCACCTACGCATTCAGTTTTGTGAAAATTTCCATACCATCTGGTGTAACTGCTACGGTGTGTTCAAAGTGGGCACATAACTTACCATCAACCGTGACGACAGTCCAGTTATCTTCCAACGTTTTCACATACCGTCTACCTACGTTAACCATCGGCTCTATGGCCAGCACCATGCCCGCTTTAAGCCGTGGTCCCCGATCGGGAAGACCATAGTTCGGAATCTGTGGTTCTTCGTGCAGATCTGCGCCTATGCCGTGACCGACATATTCACGAACTACGGAGAACCCTTCATCTTCAATATATTTCTGAATTGCATGAGATATTGTAAACAAGCGAACGTCCGGTTTTACCAGCGCCAGACCTGCGTATAACGAAGCCTCGGTAACGTCCAGAAGACGACGGGCTTCTTCGGAAATACGGCCGACCGGATAAGTCCAGGCGGAATCTCCATGATACCCCTGGTACTGCGCGCCAATGTCAAACGTAACGATATCGCCCTCGTTCAACTTGCGTTTGCCGGGAAATCCATGTACCAACTCTTCATTGACTGAAGCGCACACACTGGCAGGGAAACCGTTATAACCTTTGAAAGACGGCACAGCTCCTTGACTGCGGATATATTGATCAGCCATATGGTCAAGTTCTCCAGTCGTAATACCGGGAGCGATATGCTCTGCCAAGAGACGATGCGTTTCCGCAACAATTCTCCCTGCTTCCCTCATCAAGCCCAGTTCCGTTTCGGACTTACCAATGATCATCAATTAACCTCTCAGTAAGGACACGATTTCTTGAGAAACTTGATCGATATCCTGTTCTCCGTTCATTTGACGAAGAAGACCTTTAGTCTCATAGAACGTGAGGAGTGGTGCTGTTTTGTTGATATACTCGTCCAGTCGTGTACCTACACTCTCTTCATTATCATCAGAGCGTTGATACAACTCACCAGCGCATTTATCACAAATACCTTCCTGCTTAGGCGGATTGAATACCACATGATAAGTGGAACCACAGTTTTTACAAATTCGACGACCCGTCAAACGAGCGAGCAATTTGTTGCGATCCACTTTCAGGTTGATTACATGATCGAGACCTGAGTTCAATCGATCCAGAATGCCATCGAGCGCTTCTGCTTGGGAAAGGGTTCTTGGAAATCCGTCCAAGAGGAAACCTTCTCTGCAGTCAGGCTGCTGCAAACGTTCTTCAACGATGCCAATGGTTACATCATCTGGTACAAGCAATCCTTGATCCATATATTCCTTGGCTTTCATGCCAATGGGAGTTCCCTGTTTGATCGCGAGACGAAATGCATCGCCTGTTGAAATATGGGGAATACCGAACTCTTTCACGATGACGTCTGCTTGCGTTCCTTTTCCTGCCCCCGGAGGGCCCATGAATAGGATGTTCACGTTATGTCACTCCCTCCAAGACTACCCTACATCAACAAACAGCACAATAGGTGCCGGCAAGTAAATCTTCACTCGACCGGTACCTATTGCCTATTTATTGATAAAACCTTTGTAGTGGCGTTTGATCAATTGGCTTTCGATTTGCTTCATCGTATCCAGCGCAACACCGATAACGATCAGGAGGGATGTTCCTCCAATTTGCGCAGATTGAGGCAAACCAGAAAGTGCCCCTAAGAATACAGGCAGAACGGAAATGACTGCCAAGAAGATGGCTCCGGCCATTGTCAAACGAGTCATGACACGGGTCAGATATTTCTCGGTTGCTTTACCCGGGCGAATGCCTGGGATGTAACCGCCGTTCTTTTTCATATTGTCAGCCATCTGCTGTGGATTCATCTGTACGAAAGTATAGAAGAATGTGAAACCGAAGATCATCACGACATACAGCAACATACCAAGAGGTTTGTGTGTAGTCAGATTCTGTCCGATCCACTGTGCCCAGAGGCGATCTGCCCAGAAGTTGGCGATGATCGTTGGGAACATCAACAGCGATGAAGCAAAGATGACAGGGATAACACCTGCTGCATTAATTTTCAGCGGGATATGTGTATTCTGTCCACCGTACATTTTGTTACCTACGACACGTTTAGCGTACTGTACCGGAATCTTCCGAATCGCCTGCTGAATGTAAATGACTCCTATGATGATCAACACAATAACAATTGCGATGATAACACCTTTAAGAATATTCATAAACAGTTGGTCAGGTTGAATGAAGTCAGATTCGATCGTTTGTTTGATAATGTTAGGCACCGTAGATAGGATACCCGCAAAGATCAAGATCGAAATCCCATTTCCTATGCCCTTCTCGGTGATCTGCTCACCAAGCCACATCAGGAATGAAGTACCGGCCGTAAGTACAATCGCGATCAAGATATAATCTGCAAATGTAGCGTTAGGCACCATCTCTGTATTGTACAAGCGGTTGAATCCGATCGACGTACCAAACGCTTGAATCAATGCCAGCCCGATGGTTAAATAACGGGTCAACTGTGCAGATTTCTTCTTACCTTGTTCACCTTGCTTTGCCCATTCCGCTAATTTAGGAATAACGTCCATGGAAAGCAACTGTACTATGATAGACGCAGTGATGTAAGGCACGATCCCGAGCGCAAATATCGAGAACTGGAAGAGCGCTCCACCCGAGAACGTATTGAGAAGTCCAAAAACTTCTTTACCCGCAGAATTTGTCGCTTCGAACACATCTTTGTTAACTCCCGGCACGGGGACAAAGGAGCCGATGCGGTAAATGATCAGTACAAAAAGGGTAAATAATACCCTTTTGCGCAGATCTTCAACCCGCCAGATATTCTTTAGGGTCTTGAACATTAAATCACCTCAGTTGTACCGCCGGCAGCTTCAATTTTCTCAATAGCAGATTGAGAAAACTTGTTAGCTTTAACAGTCAGCTTCACAGTGACATCACCGTTACCCAGGATTTTGATTCCGGATTTAGCGTTTTTAACTACGCCATTCGTCATCAAGAATTCTGGAGTTACTTCAGTACCCGCAGCAAAACTGTTCAGGTCTTCAGTATTCACAACTGCATATTCTTTGCGAGTTGGGTTTACAAAACCACGTTTTGGCAAGCGACGATACAATGGATTTTGTCCACCTTCGAAGCCTGGACGAACTCCACCGCCAGAACGAGAATTTTGTCCTTTGTGACCGCGACCTGATGTTTTACCTGTACCACTACTTGGACCGCGACCAAGACGTTTACGTTCTTTGCGGGATCCAGGAGATGGTGAAAGCTCATGTAACTTCATCGTTCGTTGCACCTCCTTAAAGATTTGTGGGATTAACCCGTTATTAAGCTTCTACTTCTTTAACAGCAACCAAGTGGCTTACTTTGTTAATCATACCACGGATGGCAGGATTATCGTTTTGTACCACTTTGCTATTGATTTTGCGCAAACCCAATGTTTTCACAGTTGTTCTTTGCGTCTCCGGACGTCCGATCAAGCTGCGGACGAGGGTAATTTCTAATTTAGCCATGAGAATTCCCTCCTTAACCCAGAAGCTCTTCGACGGATTTTCCGCGCAGTTTAGCCACGTCTTCAGCACGCTTCAAACGGGACAAACCTTCCAAAGTCGCATTGACCATGTTCATGGAATTCGAAGAACCCAGAGATTTTGTCAAAATGTCACCTACACCAGCAAGTTCGAGAACCGCACGTACAGGACCACCAGCGATAACACCAGTACCTTCAGATGCTGGTTTCAACAGCACGCGTCCTGCGCCGAACTTACCTGTTACCAAGTGAGGAATCGATGTTCCTACGAGTGGAACGTGTACAAGGTTTTTCTTAGCGTCTTCAATACCTTTGCGAATTGCATCAGGTACTTCGCCCGCTTTACCGATACCAGCTCCAACCCAGCCGTTGCCGTCGCCGACTACAACCAGTGCGCTAAAGCTGAAACGGCGTCCGCCTTTTACTACTTTAGCTACGCGATTAATATTTACAACTCTTTCAGTCAGTTCCAAAGTATTCGGATCTACACGCAAGTCGTTAACCTCCTTTTGAAAAATATCTTAAAACTCAAGTCCTGCTTCACGAGCCGCTTCAGCCAATGCTGCGATACGACCATGGTACAGATAACCGCTACGGTCAAATACGATGTTGGAAACACCTTTGTCTTTAGCACGTTTAGCAACGAGTTCGCCAACTTTACGAGCTGATTCAACAGATGCACCATTTTTGATGTCAGTGCTCAATTCTTTGTCTACGGTAGACGCGGAAGCGATTGTTACACCAGCAACATCATCGATGATTTGAGCATACATATGTTTACCAGAACGGAATACGTTCAAACGCGGACGTGCTGCCGTTCCTTGGATTTTCTTACGAACACGAAGGTGTCTTTTCAGACGAGCCTTATTTTTATCTGGTTTCGTAATCATCTCAAAGATTCACTCCTTTCAGGTTACCTCGCTGGCTTCAAAGCAGAAGCCACGGGGTATATTAGAAACACACGAAGCAAGCAAGCCGAAAGCCGCGCAAAGGCGGTAAGAGAAATCTTATTTCTTCTTACCGGCTTTACCTTCCTTACGGATGATACGCTCGCCTTCATATTTAATACCTTTACCTTTGTACGGCTCAGGTTCACGTACGGAACGGATTTTAGCAGCGTAAGCACCTACACGCTCTTTGTCGATTCCGCGAACGATGATTTTTGTATTCGAAGGTACTTCGAATTCGATTCCCGCTTCCGGTGTAATTTCAACCGGGTGAGAGTAACCAACGTTCAGAACGATTTTATCTCCGGATTTGCTTGCACGATATCCGACCCCAACCAATTCCAGAGATTTCGCGAATCCTTCAGTAACGCCGCTCACCATATTGTTTACAACGCTACGCGTTGTGCCGTGCAAAGAACGGTGAGTTTTGTTATCGGAAGGACGCACAACTGTGATTTCGTTATTTTCAACTGTAACCTTCATGTCTTTATGAAGCTCACGAGTCAAAGTTCCTTTAGGTCCTTTTACCGTAATAACGGTGTTGTCCAGGGTGATGTCTACACCACTTGGTACTGTGATTGGTTTGCGACCAATACGAGACATATGTTGCACCTCCTATCTTGTGACGTTATATTACCAAACGTAGCAAACGACTTCTCCGCCGGATTTCGATTGACGAGCTTCTTTGTCCGTCATGATACCTTTAGATGTCGAGATGATCGCGATTCCCAGGCCACCAAGTACACGAGGTACTTCGTTGCTTTTCGTGTAAACACGAAGACCAGGTTTACTGATTCTTTTCAGACCAGTGATAACGCGCTCGTTATTTTGACCGTATTTCAGGAAAACACGGATAATCCCTTGTTTGTTATCATCGATAACTTCAGCGTCACGGATGAAACCTTCACGCTTCAGGATATCGGCGATTTGTTTTTTCATTGTCGAAGCAGGCATTTCTACCGTTTCGTGACGAACAGTGTTCGCGTTACGAATACGAGTAAGCATATCTGCAATTGGATCAGACATAGTCATTGTGAGTTAACCTCCTTCCCGTTCAGGACTTTTTACCAGCTTGCTTTTTTCACGCCAGGGATCTGGCCTTTATAAGCTAATTCACGGAAACAAATTCTGCAAATTTTGAACTTTTGCAGGACCGAATGTGGACGTCCGCAACGCTCACAGCGTGTATATGCACGTACTTTAAACTTAGGTGTACGTTGTTGTTTAACTTTCATCGAAGTTTTTGCCACTTAGCCTGACACCTCCTAAATAATTTCGGAGAAAAGGGAGTCTTTCCAGACACCCGGAAACGTTATGCCAACATTACTTAACGAAAGGCATTCCCATTTGCGTGAGCAATTCGCGGGACTCTTCGTCTGTTTTCGCCGTTGTTACGATGACAATATCCATACCGCGGACTTTATCAACTTTATCATACTCGATCTCTGGGAAGATCAGTTGCTCTTTCAGACCCAGTGTGTAGTTACCACGTCCATCGAAAGCTTTACTCGATACACCGCGGAAGTCGCGGACACGAGGAAGCGTTACGTTGAGCAATTTATCTAGGAAGTAGTACATACGCTCACCGCGTAATGTTACTTTCACACCGATAGGCATATTCTCACGCAGTTTGAAACCTGCGATAGATTTTTTAGCACGAGTGATTACAGGTTTTTGACCTGCGATCAGTTGCAAATCGTTTACTGCAGAATCCAACACTTTAGAGTTTTGGACAGCGTCGCCCACACCCATGTTGATAACGATTTTCTCGATTTTCGGCACTTGCATTACCGTTGTATAGTTAAACTTCTGCATCAAAGCAGGAGCGATTTCTTGCAGGTAACGTTCTTTCATTCTTGATGCCATGAATCATAGCCCTCCTTTCTCATTCGGTTCAATTAGTCGATAATTTCTCCGGAACGTTTAGCAACGCGCACTTTCTTACCGTTATCCAAAACTTTGTAACCTACACGGGTTACTTTTCCGCTCTTCGGATCGATGTGCATTACGTTGGAAACGTGAATCGGAGCTTCCTTCTCGATAATGCCGCCTTGCGGATTTTGCTGGTTAGGCTTCTGGTGTTTTTTCACCATGTTAACACCTTCCACAAGGACGCGGTTCTCACGAGGATAAGCAGCGATGACACGGCCTTTTTTACCTTTGTCTTTACCGCTGATCACCATAACCGTATCTTCCTTTTTAACGTGAAGTTTGTTGTTATGGGATTCCAGAACTTTTTTCACTCTTGGCATTTCGTACACCTCCTGTTTCTAACATCACGAGATTAAGCTTTAGATAACTTCTGGAGCCAAGGAAACGATTTTCATGAAGTCTTTATCGCGAAGTTCGCGAGCAACTGGTCCGAAAATACGTGTTCCACGTGGGCTTCTGTCGTCTTTTACAACAACCGCTGCATTTTCATCAAAACCGATGTAGGAACCGTCTTTACGACGTACAGAACGTTTCGTACGAACGACAACCGCTCTAACTACATCACCTTTTTTGACAACGCCGCCTGGTGTTGCTTGTTTAACAGAACAAACGATCAGATCACCGATTTGAGCTGTACGACGTCCCGTACCGCCGAGTACGCGGATACACATCAGTTCCTTCGCACCGGAGTTGTCGGCCACAGTCAAACGTGTAAATGGTTGAATCATTTAGTATTCCTCCTTTCAGCAATGCTGCTGATGCATTAGATGATAACCGCTTTTTCTACGATCTCAGTAAGTCTCCAGCGTTTATCTTTCGAAAGCGGACGAGTCTCCATGATTTTCACCGTGTCACCGATTTTCGCAGTGTTTTCTTCGTCATGCGCTTTGAATTTTTTAGTAACCTTAATGCGTTTATGGTACAAGTTGTGTTTTTTGTAAGTTTCTACAGCAACAACAATCGTTTTGTCCATTTTATCGCTGACCACTTTACCAGTTTGCACTTTACGTGCGTTACGTTCTTCGCTCATTGTTGGCCTCCTTCCTGATTACGGACGGATTGTCCATCCTATCCCTAATTAACCGATTCCCAATTCTCTCTCACGGATAATGGTTTTAGCACGAGCTATTTCTTTCCGCACATCACGGATGCGAGTCGGGTTATCCAGCTGACCGGTAGCTAATTGAAAGCGGAGGTTAAAGAGTTCTTCTTTAAATCCGGCAATCTTTTGCTCGATTTCAGCAGAGGTTAGGTTGCGAAATTCACTAGCTTTCATTTGCTTCACCACCCAATTCTTCACGTTTCACGAACTTCGTTTTGATTGGCAGTTTGTGAGCGGCAAGACGCATTGCTTCGCGTGCAATTTCCTCCGGTACACCAGCAAGTTCAAACATGATCTTACCTGGTTTCACTACTGCAACCCATTTTTCTACGTTACCTTTACCGCTACCCATCCGAACCTCGAGAGGCTTTTGAGTGATTGGTTTGTCTGGGAAAATTTTGATCCAAACTTTACCACCACGTTTGATGTAACGAGTCATCGCAATACGAGCCGCTTCGATCTGACGGTTCGTAATCCAAGCCGGTTCCGTAGCTTGCAGACCGTATTCGCCAAAGTTCAGAGTCGTTCCGCCTTTAGCTTGGCCTTTCATATGTCCACGTTGTTGCTTACGGTGTTTTACGCGTTTTGGTACCAACATGATTAGTTGCCTCCTTCCTTAGCAGCTTGTTTCTTAGCCGTAGGAAGAACCTCTCCACGATAGATCCATACTTTTACGCCGATAAGTCCGTAAGTAGTATGAGCCTCTGCTGTACCATAGTCAATGTCAGCACGCAGTGTGTGCAGTGGAACAGTTCCTTCGCTGTAGCCTTCAGAACGTGCGATCTCAGCACCGCCAAGACGTCCGCCTACTTGAGTTTTGATACCTTTAGCACCGGAGCGCATAGTTCTTTGAATTGCTTGTTTCAGAGCACGACGGAAAGAAACACGACGTTCCAATTGTTGTGCAATGCTTTCAGCTACAAGAACAGCGTCCAAGTCTTGGTTCTTAATTTCAGAAATGTTGATGTGTACTTTTTTACCGCCAGCAATTTTCGTAATTTGGTTACGAAGATTTTCAACTTCCGAACCACCCTTACCAATAACCATACCTGGTTTAGCAGTGTGAATCGTTACGTTTACGCGGTTAGCCGCTCTCTCAATTTCTACACGAGATAAAGCGGAGTCTTTCAATTTATTTTTCAGGAATTCACGAATTCTCACGTCTTCCATCAAAAGATCACCGAAGTCTTTGCCTGCATACCACTTAGATTCCCAGTCACGGATAATTCCGACACGGAGTCCGACTGGATTTACCTTTTGGCCCACACATTTCCCCTCCTTCTACTTCTCAGATACCACCAAAGTAATGTGGCTAGTACGTTTGTTAATACGACTTGCACGTCCCATTGCACGAGGGCGGAAACGTTTCATTGTCGGTCCTTGGTTCACGTAAGCTTGCGAGATAACCAAGTTGTTAACATCCAAAGAATAGTTATGTTCCGCATTCGCAATAGCGGAGTTAAGCAACTTCTCAACGATTGGAGAAGCAGATTTCGGAGTGTGACGGAGAATGGCAACCGCCTCACCTACTTGCTTGCCACGAATCAAGTCAACAACGAGTTGAGCTTTACGAGGAGCAATCCGGATAAACTTAGCATGTGCTTTTGCTTCCATTGTGTAACCTCCTTTCAAACATTAAAGATACTCATTTATCTTCTTGTTTTCTTATCATCAGCAGTATGGCCTTTGTACGTACGGGTTGGAGCGAACTCACCCAGTTTGTGTCCGACCATGTCCTCAGTTACATACACTGGCACGTGTTTACGACCATCGTAAACGCCAAATGTGTGTCCGATGAATTGCGGGAAAATTGTAGAACGACGGGACCAGGTTTTGATCACATTCTTCTTACCTGAAGCTTCCATCTCTTCTACCTTTTTAAGCATGTAGCCATCAATGAATGGCCCTTTTTTCAAACTGCGACCCATGTGGAGATCCTCCCTTCAAACATAGCTATTATGCATCCGCAGATGCCTCACGAAGTTATGCACAGTGTGTATTACTTCGTGCGGCGGCGAATGATGTATTTATCAGAAGCTTTATTTTTCTTACGCGTTTTGTAACCAAGTGTAGGTTTACCCCATGGTGACATTGGCGATTTACGTCCGATTGGAGCACGACCTTCACCACCACCGTGTGGGTGATCGTTAGGGTTCATTACTACACCACGAACCTCAGGACGTTTACCCAACCAACGGCTACGACCGGCTTTACCGATTTTGATGAGCTCGTGGTCTTGGTTACCTACAGATCCGATTGTCGCGCGGCAAACTTTCAAAATACGACGAACTTCTCCGGAAGAGAGACGAACGGAAACGTATTTTTCTTCTTTACCAAGCAATTGAGCTTCTGTACCAGCAGCACGAACCAATTGTCCGCCTTTACCTGGTTTCAACTCGATGTTGTGGATAACGGTACCTACTGGAATGTTTTCGAGTGGCAGTGCGTTACCGATTTTGATGTCTGATTCAGGTCCGGAGAATACTTGATCTCCAACTTTCAAACCTTTAGGAGCGATGATATAACGCTTTTCACCATCAGCATAGTGAATCAGAGCGATGTTGGATGTACGGTTCGGGTCATACTCAATCGTAGCAACGCGGCCCGGTATTCCATCTTTAGTACGTTTGAAGTCAATGATACGGTATTTACGTTTGTGTCCACCACCATGGTGACGAACTGTAATTTTACCTTGGTTGTTGCGGCCTGCTTGTTTGCTCAACGGGGCCAACAACGATTTCTCCGGCTGATTTGTGGTGATTTCCTCAAATGTAGAAACGGACATGTTCCGTCTTGCCGGGGATGTTGGTTTATACTTTTTGATTGGCACTGGGTTTCCCTCCTTACTTCAAAAATTCAATTATACAGTTTCAAAGAACTCAAGCGTTTTGCTGTCTTTTGTCAACGTTACAAACGCTTTTTTCCATTCGCTAGTATATCCGGAATAACGTCCGTACCGTTTCGGCTTAGCTGGAACACGAAGCGTGTTCACGTTTTTCACTTTTACATTGAAAATAGCTTCTACTGCCTTTTTGATCTCGGTTTTGTTTGCACGGATATCGACTTCAAATACATATTTCAAGTCGTTCATCATGTCAGCAGTACGTTCCGTAATAATCGGACGTTTTACAATATCACGAGGATCCTTCATTACGCGAGCACCTCCTCTACCTTCTGAACTGCTTCTTTCGTAATGATCAATTTGTCGTGCGAAAGCACGTCAAGAACATTAATACCGTCAGCAGCTACGAATTTCACGCCTGGAATATTCCGTGCGGAAAGAGCTACATTATCATCATAGCTAGGAGCTACGATCAAAGCTTTACGTCCCACTTTGAGGTTACTCAAGATGGCTGCAAATTCTTTAGTTTTAGGCGTGCTCAACGTGAGAGCGTCCAAAACGATAATGTCATTGTCAAGCACTTTGGATGAAAGGGCTGATTTGATCGCCAAGCGGCGAACTTTCTTAGGCAGTTTATACGCATAGCTCCGTGGTGTTGGACCAAATACGATACCGCCGCCTTTCCATTGCGGTGAACGAATTGAACCTTGACGAGCGCGACCTGTACCTTTTTGTTTCCAAGGCTTACGTCCACCGCCACGAACTTCAGAACGTCCTTTTACTTTGTGGGTACCTTGACGAAGGGAAGCGCGTTGCATAAGAACTGCATCGTACAGAACGTGTTGGTTCGGCTCAATTCCGAAAACCGCATCGTTCAATTCAACTTCGCCTACTTGGCTACCATCTACATTGTAAACTGATACTTTTGGCATTTTGTGTTCCTCCTTTCTTCAGTGGTTATTTTTTCACCGTTTCTTTAACTCTGATGAGACTGTTTTTCGGTCCAGGAATGGAACCTTTCACGAGCAACACGTTACGCTCAGCGTCTACTTTAACTACTTCAAGACGTTGAATTGTAATAGTGTCATGTCCCATGTGTCCTGGCAGGCGTTTGCCTTTAGGAACGCGGTTAGCTTGGATCGAACCCATTGAACCAGGGCCACGGTGGTAACGCGAACCGTGTGACATAGGTCCAGTGCTTTGTCCCCAACGTTTGATAACGCCGGCAAAACCTTTACCTTTAGAAATACCCGTTACGTCAACGAATTCGCCTTCAGCGAAAATGTCAGCTTTCAGTTCTTGGCCAACTTCATATTCTGCGATGTTGATACCGCGAACTTCACGAACGTAGCGCTTAGGGGCAGTGTTCGCTTTTTTAGCGTGACCTGCTTCTGGCTTGTTAGCATTTTTCTCTTTCTTATCGGAGTAACCGATTTGAATTGCTTCGTAGCCATCGTTCTCAATGTCTTTCTTTTGCAAAACAACACAAGGGCCTGCTTCGATAACCGTTACTGGAACGACGTTACCTTCAGGAGTAAATACTTGAGTCATTCCGAGTTTTTTTCCTAAGATTGCTTTCATGTTGACACCTCTTTTCCTTTATACATGGTCTTTGTTGTAGCTTGTATTACAATTTAATTTCGATATCTACACCGGACGGCAGATCCAAGCGCATCAAGGCATCCACAGTTTGTGGAGTCGGGTTAACGATGTCGATCAAACGTTTATGTGTACGTTGTTCGAATTGTTCCCGAGAATCCTTGTACTTGTGCACCGCACGAAGAATAGTAATGATTTGTTTTTCAGTAGGAAGCGGAATCGGACCGGATACACCAGCACCCGAACGTTTTGCTGTTTCAACAATTTTCTCCGCGGATTGATCAAGAATTCTGTGGTCGTAAGCTTTCAAACGAATACGAATTTTTTGCTTTGCCATTTTAGTCCCTCCTTCTATCGCCCAATTTTTTATCGGACATACTCCGTGAAAATTTTCTAGCCACTCTCCCATGGCAAAGGGGCCGGGTGTGCCAGTAACCTCTCACATCATCGCAACGTCACAGAACAACATTCATTATTATATAGAAAAGATAGGCGTATTGCAAGCATATTTAAGAAAAACATTTAAACTTATCTTTTCTGATGAAATGACTTCGTTTATTGCAGTGTTAATCTTCAATATCCAGGCTGCCTTGCCAATCCTTCTAAACTCGTAAATGATGTTCATTTCGTATGACGCAGGTTCCGAACTTTGAACATAATAAAAGAGTTCTCTATCCGATGTCGGATAAAGAACTCTTCCGAAGCTTCGTTACAATACAATGTTACTCGTTCCAGTACACTGTTACATATGCTTTATTCAGCGTTAAGCTGAATTATTTTTGGATAGATGCTACGGAACCGGCACCTACTGTACGTCCGCCTTCACGAATGGAGAATTTAGTTCCTTCTTCAATCGCGATTGGGGAGATCAAGGAAACAGTAACAGTGATGTTATCACCAGGCATTACCATTTCAGTACCTTCAGGCAAGTTGATGATGCCTGTTACGTCAGTTGTACGGAAGTAGAACTGTGGACGGTAACCAGTGAAGAATGGTTTGTGACGTCCGCCCTCTTCTTTAGTCAGAACGTAGATTTGAGCTGTGAATTCTGTGTGTGGCTTAACAGAACCTGGTTTTGCAAGTACTTGACCACGCTCGATTTGAGTACGGTCAACACCACGCAACAATGCACCGATGTTGTCACCCGCTTGAGCGGAATCCAACAATTTACGGAACATCTCAACGCCTGTTACAACAGATTTCTTAGTTTCTTCAGTGATACCAACGATTTCGATCTCTTCGCCGACTTTAACAGTACCACGCTCTACACGGCCAGTAGCAACAGTACCACGACCAGTGATGGAGAATACGTCCTCGACAGGCATCAAGAAAGGTTTGTCAGTTTGACGCTCAGGCAGTGGGATGTAAGTGTCGATCTCTTTGAACATCTCAACGATTTTTTGAGCCCATTCGCCATCTGGGTTTGCCAGAGCTTCACGAGCGGATCCACGAGTGATTGGAGTATCGTCACCTGGGAACTCATATTCGTTAAGAAGGTCGCGAACTTCCATCTCAACCAATTCCAACAACTCTTCGTCTTCAACCATGTCACATTTGTTCAAGAATACAACAATGTAAGGTACGCCTACTTGACGGGAGAGCAAGATGTGCTCACGAGTTTGTGGCATTGGGCCGTCTGCTGCGGATACTACCAAGATAGCTCCATCCATTTGAGCCGCGCCAGTGATCATGTTTTTAACATAGTCGGCGTGACCTGGGCAGTCAACGTGAGCGTAGTGACGAGTGTCAGTTTCGTACTCAACGTGTGATGTGGAGATTGTGATACCGCGTTCGCGCTCTTCTGGAGCTTTGTCGATTTGGTCGAATGCAATTGCAGCACCACCGTAAGTTTTGGACAATACAGTTGTGATTGCAGCAGTCAGAGTTGTTTTACCGTGATCGACGTGACCAATAGTACCGATGTTAACGTGGGGTTTATTACGTTCGTATTTAGCCTTTGCCATTTGAACGTGGCCTCCTTAAAATTATAATTTTATGTTTTCACTGAATGAAGTGCTCCGAATTGAATTCTTATGCACTTGCATCCAGTGTGAGAAAACTACTCGGTGCCTTTTGTTTTGGCAACGATTTCTTCAGCGATGCTCTTAGGAACTTCTTCATAGTGAGAGAGTTCCATGGAGAATACGCCGCGTCCTTGAGTACCGGAACGAAGAGTTGTAGAGTAACCAAACATTTCAGACAAAGGTACCTTAGCACGGATGATTTGAGCTCCACTACGGGAATCCATACCTTCGATGCGGCCACGACGGGAGTTCAACATACCCATTACGTCACCCATGTACTCTTCTGGAACAGTTACTTCTACTTTCATGATAGGCTCAAGCAGAACTGGTTTACACTTGTCTTTAGCCGCTTTAAGCGCCATAGATCCGGCAATTTTAAATGCCATCTCATTGGAATCGACATCATGGTAAGATCCGTCTACGATTGTAGCCTTAACGTCAACAAGCGGGAAGCCTGCAATAACGCCGTTTTTCATTTGCTCTTCAATCCCTGACAGTGCAGGTTGAATGTATTCTCTTGGTACGGAACCACCGACAACCTTACTTTCGAACTGGCTGCCTGTACCCGGCTCGAGAGGTTCGAATTCAACCCATACGTGACCGTATTGACCACGACCACCGGATTGACGTACGAATTTACCTTCAACGCGCGCTGGAGCACGGAATGTTTCACGGTAAGCTACTTGTGGTTTACCCACAGTAGTTTCAACCTTGAACTCACGACGCATACGGTCGATGATGATATCAAGGTGAAGCTCACCCATACCTGCCAAGATCGTTTGGCCTGTTTCTTCGTCAGTATGGGCACGAAGAGTTGGATCCTCTTCAGTCAACTTACCGAGAGCAACACCCAGTTTATCTTGGTCAGCTTTGGTTTTAGGTTCAACAGCGATTTCGATAACCGGATCAGGGAAGTTCATTGACTCCAGGATAACCGGATTTTTCTCATCACATAGTGTATCACCTGTACCTGTATCTTTCAAACCTACGGCAGCTGCAATATCACCGGAGTAAACTACAGTGATTTCTTGACGGCTGTTCGCATGCATTTGAAGGATACGACCGATACGCTCACGTTTGTTTTTAGTGGCATTCAATACATATGATCCGGATTGAAGAACACCAGAGTATACGCGGAAGAATGTCAATTTACCAACGTAAGGGTCAGTCATAATTTTGAATGCCAATGCGGAGAATGGCTCTTCATCGGATGACTTACGAATTGCTTCAGTTCCATCTTCAAGATGTCCCGTGATCGATGCAACATCTGTTGGAGCTGGCAAGTAGTCGACAACAGCATCCAACATCAGTTGAACACCTTTGTTACGATATGAGGATCCACAGATAACTGGGAAGATCTTAACATCTACAACACCTTTACGGAGTACGGTTTTGATCTCATCAATTGTGATCTCTTCGCCTTCCAGGTATTTCATTGTCAATTCTTCATCCAGTTCAGCAACGCGCTCAATCAACTCGTTGCGAAGTTCTTCAACTTGATCTGCAAATTCTGCAGGAATGTCGGTTTCTTCGATATCTTGCCCAAGGTCATCTTTGTACATATGAGCTCTTTGTGCAACGATATCAATGATACCTTTGAAATCATTTTCAGCGCCGATTGGAAGTTGAATCGCAACAGCGTTCGCTTGAAGGCGATCACGCATGTCAGATACAACGTTCAGGAAGTCAGCACCGATGATATCCATTTTGTTTACATATGCGATACGAGGTACGCCGTACTTGTCAGCCTGTCTCCATACGGTTTCGGACTGAGGCTCAACGCCTTCTTTCGCACTGAATACACCAACTGCTCCGTCCAATACACGAAGGGAACGTTCAACTTCAACAGTGAAGTCAACGTGTCCCGGGGTATCAATAATATTAACGCGGTGGCCTTTCCAAGCAGCGGTAGTTGCAGCGGAAGTAATCGTAATTCCGCGCTCCTGTTCCTGTTCCATCCAGTCCATTGTCGCAGCGCCTTCGTGTACTTCACCGATTTTGTGCGTACGTCCTGTGTAAAACAGGATCCGCTCAGTTGTCGTGGTTTTACCCGCATCAATATGAGCCATGATCCCGATATTACGTGTATTTTTTAAGGAGAACTCTCTAGCCATGAAATGGGTCTCCCTTCAAAATTGAAGTTTTTTTATTGTGAACTGAATCCTACCAACGGTAGTGAGCAAACGCTTTGTTCGCTTCAGCCATTTTGTGCGTATCTTCACGTTTTTTAACGGAAGCGCCTGTGTTGTTGGAAGCGTCGATGATCTCAGCCGCCAAACGCTCTTCCATTGTTTTCTCACCGCGGTTGCGGGAGTAGTTCACGAGCCAACGTAATCCCAGAGCAGTACGTCTCTCTGGTTTCACCTCGATTGGTACTTGGTAGTTGGCACCGCCGACACGGCGAGCTTTAACTTCCAGGACTGGCATGATGTTCTTGATTGCTGCTTCAAATACTTCCATAGGGTCATTACCCGTACGTTCTTGAATCAACTTGAACGCATTATACAGAATGCTTTGAGCAACACCGCGTTTTCCGCCGATCATGATGCGGTTGATTAAACGAGTAACCAACTTGCTGTTGTATAACGGATCAGGCAACACGTCTCTTTTCGTAACTGGACCTTTGCGTGGCATGGATATCCCCCTTTCTTTCTTGTTCAGCAGACCCTGTACCTTCCAGACCTAAGCCAGAAGGCTTTCAGGTTCTCTGCTTATAATGGTTTAGGCTTTTTTAGCTTTTGGACGTTTTGCACCGTATTTCGAACGAGCTTGCATACGGTTGTTTACGCCTGCAGTATCGAGAGCTCCACGAACGATGTGATAACGAACTCCTGCAAGGTCTTTAACTTTACCTCCGCGGATCAATACCACACTGTGCTCTTGAAGGTTATGTCCGATTCCCGGGATATAAGCAGTAACCTCGAGACGGTTCGTCAAACGAACACGGGCATACTTACGAAGTGCAGAGTTTGGTTTACGTGGAGTCATTGTACCTACACGAGTGCAGACACCACGTTTTTGTGGGGCACTGATGTTAGTAGATTCACGTTTCAAAGCGTTGAATCCTTTTTGCAAAGCTGGAGATTTTGACTTCTCAACTTTTGCTTGACGTCCTTTACGAACCAGTTGATTAATAGTTGGCATGTGATTGCCACCCCCTTCCTCAAATATTCATGTTTCTTTATAAACCTCTTTTCGCTAAGTCCACAGACCCAGGCGGTTCATAAAAAGACAAATGAAAAGTTTTTGCCTTGGAGAATCCTTAAAAGTTCTCGGACAAAAACGTTCCTTACACTATCATTTTACGACAGCAGCCATAGCTGCTCCCACTCCAATCCCGCAAGCTTTGCCGAGATTTTTCATTGTATCCACTTTCGTGTACTTCACATTGTGTTGTTCACACAAAGCAATGATTTTGGAAGTGAGCTGCGGATCACTATCTTCTGCGACATAGACTTCAGAAGCCATACCTGTCTGCACCATCCGCATGGTCTGTTTGGTACCTATTTTGACATGAGCATCTTGCAAGGCTTTTTCATTAGACATTGTGTATTCCTCCGAATAGAACCATGTACAATCAGCTGCCCACGCACCTTTGATATATTAGCATCTAGCGCAAGCATTGTCAATGCTAATCCTAAAACATTTTTTAAAAGTTTACGTACATCAGGATTCGTCCGCCTGCATTATACAAGCGTCCGCCTCCTGACGCACAAAACTTTCATTCCCCTCTAAATGAGGAGGAATCTATTTAATCAACCGAAACTGGCTCAAGTTCTTCTACTGAAGATTGGCCATCTTCTGGCTCAGCAAATTTGATGCTGCGGTAACGGTGCATACCTGTACCAGCAGGGATCAATTTACCGATGATTACATTTTCCTTCAGACCGAGCAACTGATCGACTTTACCTTTGATCGCTGCATCTGTCAGTACACGTGTAGTTTCTTGGAACGAAGCCGCCGAGAGGAAGGAGTCTGTTTCCAGGGATGCTTTCGTAATACCGAGCAGGATTGGTTTAGCAACCGCTGGCTCTTTATCACTAAGAATCGCAATTTTGTTAGCTCTTTCGTACTCATGCATATCTACGAACGATCCCGGCAACAGCGTTGTATCTCCTGCATCTACGATGCGGATTTTACGCAGCATTTGACGGATCATAACTTCAACGTGCTTATCGTTAATTTCTACGCCTTGGTTACGATATACGCGTTGTACTTCTTGCAGAATGTAGTTTTGTACACCACGTATGCCTTTAATCCGTAACATCTCTTTTGGATCAATGGAACCGTCTGTCAACTCGTCACCCGCTTCAACTTCCGCGCCTTCGCTTACGCGCACACGGGAACCGTAGGTAACAGAGTAAACTTTGGATTCCGCCTCACCTTGAATTTCGATTTCACGACGATCTTTCGCTTCGCGAATCTCTTTAACTATACCATCAATCTCACTGATTGTTGCTTGACCCTTAGGATTACGAGCTTCAAACAACTCCTGGATACGCGGCAAACCTTGCGTAATATCGTCTCCGGCTACACCACCGGTGTGGAATGTACGCATTGTAAGCTGTGTTCCCGGCTCACCAATGGATTGTGCTGCAATAATACCAACTGCTTCACCAATCTCCACGTGTTTACCAGTCGCGAGGTTGCGACCATAACACTTCTTGCAGACACCATGACTTGCACGGCAGCTGAGGACGGAGCGGATTTGCAATTTAGTAATACCTGCTTTGATGATCGCTTCTGCTTTATCGGAGTCAATCAATTCATTGCGACCTACAATGATTTCTTTCGTTTCCGGATGACGAAGTGTCTCGAAGCAGTATCTGCCTTCAATACGGTCGTAGAGATCTTCGATAACCTCTTTACCATCCTGGATACGACTTACCGTAAAGCCTTTATCTGTACCACAATCATCATCACGTACGATTACGTCTTGGGCTACGTCTACGAGACGACGAGTCAGGTAACCTGAATCGGCTGTACGCAAGGCTGTATCCGCCAAACCTTTACGCGCTCCGTGAGTGGAGATAAAGTACTCGAGTACCGTCAGACCTTCACGGAAGTTCGATTTGATTGGGAGTTCGATAATTCGACCGGATGGGTTGGCCATCAGACCACGCATACCGCCCAATTGGGTGATTTGCGATTTGTTACCCCGTGCTTTGGAGTCTACCATCATCATGATCGAGTTGTAACGATCCATGGACTTCATCAGAATCTCAGTGATATCATCTTTGGATTTTGACCAGATATCAATGATACGGTCATAGCGCTCTTCATTCGTAATCAGACCACGACGGTACTGATTTGTAACGATTTGTGCTTTTTCCTCAGATTGTCTAAGAATTTCAAACTTCTCAGGCGGAACGATAACATCAGATACCGCAACCGTAATACCGGCACGTGTAGAGTATGTGAATCCAAGTTGTTTGATTTTATCCAAAATAACGGCTGTTTCCGTTGTGTGATAAATTTCAAAACAACGTGCAATGATGGAGCCGAGGTATTCTTTACCGACACCGCCAGCCAGAGGAGCATTCATAATAGCTTCTCTGAGATCAGCACCTTTTTCATATACAAATGAGTGATCTGCTGTACCTTGGTACAGGTTAGCACGAGTCGCATCATTGATATACGGGAAGCTTGCCGGGAAAATTTCATTGAAGATAATTTTACCGATAGTTGTCAGCAACATTCCTTCTTGCTGTTCTTCCGTGAAGCTTGTTTTACCAAGCGCCTTAACCGGAATAGCTACACGCGCATGCAGACCAGCAGTACCACGTTGGTATGCCGATACAGCTTCGTTAACTGTACGCAAGATCATACCTGTGCCCTTTTCTTCCTTGTTGTCCATAGTGAGGTAGTAAGAACCAAGCACCATATCCTGGGAAGGAGTAACAACTGGTTTACCGTCTTTCGGGTTCAAAATGTTACCCGATGCAAGCATCAGGATACGTGCTTCCGCTTGAGCCTCAGCGGACAACGGAACGTGCACAGCCATTTGGTCACCGTCAAAGTCGGCATTGTATGCCGTACATACGAGCGGGTGAAGACGAATTGCTTTACCTTCAACGAGAATCGGTTCAAATGCTTGAATACCGAGTCTGTGAAGCGTAGGGGCACGGTTCAACAGAACCGGATGCTCCTTGATTACTTCTTCAAGAACATCCCATACTTCAGGACTTACACGCTCAACTTTACGTTTCGCGCTCTTGATGTTGTGGGCAAGCCCTTTATTTACAAGCTCTTTCATAACAAAAGGCTTGAACAATTCAAGTGCCATATCTTTTGGCAGACCACACTGATACATTTTCAGGTAAGGTCCAACAACGATAACGGAACGACCAGAATAGTCAACCCGTTTACCGAGCAAGTTTTGACGGAAACGTCCTTGTTTACCTTTCAGCATGTGGCTGAGAGATTTCAATGGACGGTTACCAGGACCCGTTACCGGGCGTCCACGACGACCATTATCGATCAATGCGTCAACAGCTTCCTGCAACATCCGTTTTTCATTTTGCACGATAATATCTGGCGCGCCCAGATCAAGCAGGCGTTTCAGACGGTTGTTCCGGTTGATTACACGGCGGTACAAGTCATTCAGGTCAGACGTTGCAAAACGTCCACCATCCAACTGTACCATTGGACGAAGTTCCGGCGGGATAACAGGAAGTACATCCATGATCATCCACTCTGGCTTGTTGCCGGAGTTGCGGAATGCTTCGATAACTTCCAGACGTTTGATTGCACGATTACGACGTTGTCCTTGCGCAGTCCGGAGCTCTTCTTTCAGGAACTCGAGCTCTTTGTCTATGTCAAGGTCTTGAAGCAATTTTTTAACCGCTTCTGCGCCCATGCCAGCATGGAAACCATAGCCGTATTTTTCACGGTAGCTGCGGTATTCTTTCTCGGACAACAGCTGTTTTTTCTCCAGTGGAGTTTCTCCTGGATCAGTTACAACATATGATGCAAAATAAATAATCTCTTCAAGAGATCTTGGAGACATATCCAGAGCAAGACCCATACGGCTCGGAATACCTTTGAAGTACCAGATATGCGATACCGGAGCAGCGAGCTCAATATGGCCCATCCGTTCGCGGCGTACTTTCGCACGTGTTACTTCAACGCCACAACGATCACAGACAACGCCTTTATAACGGACGCGTTTGTATTTACCGCAATGACATTCCCAGTCTTTTGTAGGGCCAAAAATCTTTTCGCAGAATAGCCCTTCTTTTTCCGGTTTCAACGTACGATAGTTGATCGTTTCCGGTTTTTTCACTTCTCCGCGGGACCAAGAACGAATTTTCTCTGGGGAAGCAAGCCCGATCTTCATGTATTCGAAATTGTTGACGTCCAACAAGGAGCAACCCTCCTTAACCAATTCCTGTAATCTAGGTTACGCCCACTCCGGCCGAAGCCGGAGCAAGACGTGAGCCTGATGAAAAACGCCGGTCATCATGCGCTCGAAGCGGTTTATTCCGCTCCGACCTCTGTACCCTCAAGGTTGAGGCTGAGCTTATCGCTCGCAGCGTCATCTTCATCGTCCATTTCTCTCATTTCAATCTCTTGCTCATCTTCACTCAAAATCTTAACGTCCATACCCAAGCTTTGCAGCTCTTTGATCAATACTTTGAATGATTCAGGAACACCTGGTTCCGGAACATTCTCACCTTTGACAATGGATTCATACGTTTTAACCCGACCAACAACGTCATCGGATTTAACAGTCAAGATTTCTTGCAGTGTATAAGCAGCACCGTATGCCTCAAGCGCCCATACTTCCATCTCCCCGAAACGCTGTCCACCGAATTGAGCTTTACCACCCAATGGTTGTTGCGTAACAAGTGAGTAAGGACCTGTGGAACGGGCATGGATCTTATCATCAACCATGTGTGCCAATTTGATCATGTGCATGACACCTACGGTAACTTCACGTTCAAACTCTTCACCTGTACGACCATCATACAGGACAGTTTTACCATTACGTTGCATACCTGCTTCTTCCATCGTATCGAAGACGTCATACTCCTTCGCTCCGTCGAATACAGGAGTTGCTACGTGAATACCCAGTTGCATCGCCGCCATACCCAAGTGAACCTCGAGTACTTGACCGATATTCATCCGGGAAGGTACGCCCAGTGGGTTAAGAACGATCTGAACCGGTGTACCGTCTGGCAGGAAAGGCATATCTTCTTCCGGCAAGATGCGGGCCACGACCCCTTTGTTACCGTGACGTCCGGCCATTTTATCACCCTCGGAAATTTTCCGTTTTTGAGCGATATATACACGAACGAGTTGGTTAACACCTGGAGGCAGCTCATCACCGTTTTCACGGGTAAATACTTTCACGTCTACTACGATACCGTCAGTACCATGTGGTACACGCAAGGAAGTATCACGTACTTCACGTGCTTTCTCACCAAAGATTGCATGCAAGAGACGTTCTTCTGCTGTCAGTTCCGTTACACCCTTAGGTGTTACTTTACCAACCAAAATGTCGCCAGCACTGATCTCAGCACCGATTCGGATAATACCGCGCTCATCCAAGTTACGCAACGCTTCTTCCCCAACGTTAGGGATGTCACGTGTGATCTCTTCAGGTCCGAGTTTGGTATCACGTGCTTCTGACTCATACTCCTCTATATGGATGGATGTGTATACATCTTCCTTAACGAGTTTTTCACTGAGCAAGATCGCATCCTCGTAGTTGTAACCTTCCCAAGTCATGAAGGCAACAACAACGTTACGTCCCAGAGCCAATTCACCCATTTCCGTTGAAGGACCATCAGCCAGGATATCGCCAGCTTTGACAGCGGCACCTCTTTTAACAATCGGACGCTGGTTAATGCATGTTCCTTGGTTCGAACGCATAAATTTGTGTAATTTATATTTAACGATATCGCCTTTAACTTCCTGACCGTCCACTTCTTCAACACGACGGACCCAAATCTCGTTCGCAGTAGATCGTTCAATAATTCCGTCATAATCGGAGACAATACATACACCGGAATCTTTCGCGGCTTTGTGTTCCATACCTGTTCCCACAAGTGGTGCTTTAGGAATCAAAAGTGGAACGGCCTGTCGCTGCATGTTCGATCCCATGAGCGCACGGTTGGAGTCATCGTTCTCAAGGAACGGAATAAGCGCTGTAGCGACGGATACAACTTGCTTAGGAGATACGTCCATGTAGTCAACGCGCTCACTCGGCATCGTAAGGATGTTATCCGACTGTTTGTTATAACGTACAATGATCGCTTCTTCTTCAAATGTACTATCTTCATTCAGCTTCGCATTCGCTTGAGCGATAACATAGTTGTCCTCTTCGTCCGCTGTCAGGTAATCAATTTGCTCGGTAACAATACCTGTCTTCGGATCAACCCAACGATATGGAGCTTCAATAAAGCCATATTCATTCACACGGGCGAACGTAGACAAGGAGTTGATCAAACCGATGTTTGGTCCCTCTGGCGTCTCGATTGGACACATACGGCCATAGTGGGATGGATGGACGTCACGCACTTCCATACCTGCGCGCTCACGTGTCAAACCACCGGGTCCGAGTGCGGACAAACGACGTTTATGTGTCAACTCACCCAGCGGGTTCGTTTGATCCATAAACTGTGACAACTGAGAGCTACCAAAGAACTCTTTAATGGATGCAATAACAGGACGTATGTTGATCAATGCCTGTGGTGTAATTACGTTAGCATCCTGAATGGACATTCTCTCACGAACCACACGCTCCATACGGGAAAGACCGATACGGAACTGATTCTGCAGGAGTTCACCCACCGAACGCAAACGACGGTTACCCAGATGGTCAATATCATCCGTGCTACCAATTCCCTGCAGAAGGTTAAGGAAATAACTGATGGACGAAATGATATCCGCCGGCGTCACGTTTTTAACGGACTTGTCAATGATTCCATTGGCAATCAGTTTGACTACTTTACCATCTTCAGTTGGTGAGAACACATCAATCGTTTGCATAGGGATATCATTGGCATCCAAAACGCCGTTACCCACGTGATACGTGCGGAATCCAACGCTCTTCTCCAGATACGGCATGATTTCATCCAACAAACGACGATCAACCATTTGACCTGCTTCAGCAATGATTTCACCAGTCTCAGCGTCAACAAGTGACTCAGCCAAGCGCTGGTTGAACAAACGGTTTTTGATGTGCAGTTTTTTATTCATTTTGTAACGACCTACATTAGCCAGGTCATAACGTTTTGGATCAAAGAAACGTGCTACGAGCAAGCTTTTCGCATTATCCAGCGTTGGCGGCTCGCCCGGACGAAGACGCTCATAGATCTCAATGAGTGCTTTCTCCGTGGAATCCGTGTTGTCTTTGTCCAGTGTGTTGCGGATATATTCGTCATTACCGAGCAGATCCAGAATCTCAGCATCTGTGCCAAAACCAAGTGAACGCAGGAGAACCGTAACCGGTATTTTACGTGTACGGTCGATCCGGACGTAAACAACATCCTTCGCGTCCATCTCCAGTTCCAACCAAGCGCCGCGGTTAGGAATAACTGTAGCGGTATACGTTTTTTTGGCGTTTTTATCTACTTTGGTACTGAAGTAAACGCTAGGAGAGCGAACCAACTGGCTGACAATAACCCGTTCCGCACCATTAATAATAAATGTGCCCGTGTTGGTCATCAGCGGGAAATCTCCCATGAATACTTCCTGCTCTTTGACTTCGCCGGTTTCCTTATTAATGAGCCGGACTTTGACCCGAAGCGGTGCTGCATACGTAACGTCACGCTCTTTCGCGTCGTCTACTGTATACTTCGGTTCACCGAGACTGTAATCGATAAATTCCAAAATCAAGTTACCTGTAAAATCCTGGATCGGCGAGATATCCTGGAACATTTCGCGCAACCCTTCCTCCAAAAACCAATCATAGGATTTTTGTTGGATTTCAATCAGGTTCGGAACTTCGAGTATCTCGTTAATTCGTGCATAACTGCGCCGAGTGCGTCGACCATATTGAACAAGATGTCCTGCCAACTTAAACTCACCCCTCAATGTCTACTCACTTTAAAAATTTCGTTGCGAACCTCTGTTTGTAACCTTATAATGGTACACATACAGAGCAAAGCAATGCATCCACAAATAAAGAAAAGCCCTTACTCGAAATGTCGTTCGAAAAAAGAGCAACTTTGATCGGCGGATGTCTTTCCAAATCATTCTTATCCCCAGTTTGCCCAAAATGTACATATTATACGCCAAACGTAGGCATAATAAGCCCGTTCGGCGTAAAAAAAGGTTGACATTTTTAGTTAGCTAAAGCCAAGTAGGGCATCTTAATACTGACATTTTACAACTATACCACGACCTGAATTTCAAGTCAATAGTCCTATTGCAAAAAAAATGATCCCCTGCTTACTTTACAAACTCGGATTCAGCTTTTAGTAGATACCTATTCCGATTTCACCGCTTTGAAAATCCGATAGCCTTTATCCTTCGTCACTTCTTCCACTCTTCCAAACAAAGATTCCAATTTCGCTTTCGCTGACGGTGCTCCTTGTTTCTTCTGAATGACAATCCACAACGAACCGCCTACCTTTAGATGGCGATGTGCCTGTTCGAAAATAGTATGAACCGTCTCTTTCCCAGCCCGTATAGGCGGGTTGGTTAGGATAACGTCAAAATCTTGCTTTTTCACTTCAGCCAGTAGATTACTTTGCAATACCGTAACATTGTTAATTCCGTTCGCTTTTGCATTTTCCCTGGAAAGTTCAACGGCTCTCTCGTTGATATCGATCATGGTGACATGCCCATCCGGTACAAGTTTGGCTGCTGTAAGACCCATTGGCCCGTATCCACAACCCACATCGAGAACATGAGCCCCTGATGGCAACTCTATCGCATCAATCAATACTCTGCTGCCATAATCGATTCCGTTTTTGGAAAACACACCGGCATCCGTCACGAATCGCAGACTGAATCCGCGAAGAACCGCTTCAGTTGCTCTGCGATCATGCGCCACTTGCGGTTTGTCCGAATAATAATGATTGGACATGCCCTCACTCACTTTCCATTTACAATTACAGCAACAAACCCCTTGATATAAGTCAAGGGGTTTGTTGTTTTGTTCATTTAGCTTGTAATAGCTAAATTATTTAACTTCAACTGAAGCGCCTGCTTCTTCAAGCTTAGCTTTAACCGCTTCTGCTTCTTCTTTAGCAACTTTTTCTTTCAATGCTTTTGGAGCGTTGTCAACCAATTCTTTTGCTTCTTTCAGGCCAAGACCTGTGATTTCGCGAACTGCTTTGATAACGTTGATTTTGGAAGCACCAGCGCTAGTCAAGATTACGTCGAACTCGGATTGCTCAGCTTCAGCAGAAGCTACTGCACCTGCAGCAGCTACTGGAGCTGCAGCAGTTACGCCGAATTCTTCTTCGATTGCTTTAACAAGATCGTTCAATTCCAGTACAGTCATGCCTTTGATTGCTTCCAAGATTTGCTCTTTACTCATGAGTGAACCTCCATATATAATATTATTTTTTTTAATTCATTTGCCGCCTAAGCAGCATTCAGATCAAGTTGCTTACGCGCCTTGTTCTTCTTTTTCTGCAACTGCTTTAACCGCAAGCGCGAAGTTGCGCACTGGCGCTTGAAGCACGCTGAGGAGCATGGAGAGGAGTCCGTCGCGGGATGGCAGTTCTGCCAATGCCTTAACTTCTTCTACTCCGATTACGCGACCTTCTACGACTGCACCTTTCAATTCCAGTGCATCGTTCTTTTTCGCGAAGTCGTTCAGAATTTTAGCTGGAGCCACAACGTCATCTACGCTGAATGCAATTGCAGTAGGACCTGTAAGAACATTTTCGAGTTCTGTCAGTTCTGCTGCTGCAGCTGCACGGCGAAGCAACGAGTTTTTCAGCACTTGGAATTCGATCCCTGCTTCACGAAGTTGCTTACGCAACTCAGTTACTTGGGCAACGTTCAATCCGCGATAGTCAACAACAACAGTTGTAACGCTCTCGCGCAATTTTGCTGTTACTGCATCAACGGATTCTTGTTTTGCTTGAATCACTTTTGCGTTTGCCAATCTGTACACCTCCTGATCAAATTTATCCCATTAAGAAAAGCCTCCGTAGAATCACGAAGGCTTGATATATACTCATCATCGATTTGCATCGTTCTAAGTTCTATAATCACACCTCGGCAGGAAATTAAGCCAAATGGCACCTACTGTCTACGGCAAGCATATTCAAATGTCAACGGTCAGTCACTCGGACTCACAACTTTTATATCTTATCAAAAACAGGACAAGCCTGTCAAGAGATATTATCTAAAAGCTGCTGCGTTCACGCGTGCGCCAGGGCCCATCGTGGAAGAAAGACTAACATTCTTCAGATAAACACCTTTTGCTGCCGCTGGTTTAGCACGATTCAGAGCTTCCATGAGAGCTTTGAAGTTCTCATTAAGTTGCTCAGAAGAGAAAGAAGCTTTACCAATCGGTGCATGAATTTGACCTGCACGATCCAGACGATATTCGATTTTACCGGCTTTAATTTCTTGAACAGCCTTAGTTACATCGAAAGTTACCGTTCCGGCTTTAGGGTTAGGCATCAGACCTTTACCGCCGAGCAGTCGGCCCAATTTACCTACTTCACTCATCATATCTGGTGTCGCTACGCAGACGTCGAATTCGAACCAACCTTGTTGGATTTTGTTGATCATGTCTGCATCACCAACATAGTCCGCGCCAGCCGCTTCCGCTTCTTTCGCTTTGTCACCTTTTGCAAATACCAATACGCGTTGTGTTTTACCTGTGCCGTGTGGCAAGACAACAACACCACGTACAGCCTGGTCTTGCTTACGAGGGTCTACGCCCAAACGAACTGCTGCTTCGATTGTTTCATCGAATTTTGCAGTAGCTGCCTTTTTCACAAGCTCTACAGCTTCTGAAGGCTCGTAAGTTGCTTCGCTGTCAATCAGCTTAGCAGCTTCCAGGTATTTTTTACCGTGTTTAGCCATGTTTTATTCCTCCTTTGTGGTGTTAGCGGATATACCTCCCACATCAACCGGTCGCGAATCGACCGGTTTTACGAAGCCATGTTTCTTATGAAAATTAGTCTTCGATGGTGATACCCATGCTGCGGGCAGTACCTTCGACCATACGCATTGCGGACTCAACGTCTGCTGCATTCAGGTCAGGCATTTTTGTTTCTGCGATTTGACGTACCGCATCACGTTTAACAGTAGCAACTTTTTTCTTGTTCGGTTCGCCGGATCCTTTTTCAACTTTAGCTGCCACTTTCAACAGAACTGCTGCTGGTGGAGTTTTAGTGATGAAAGTAAAGGAACGGTCCTCGAATACAGAAATTTCAACTGGAATAATCAATCCCGCTTGATCAGCTGTACGAGCATTGAATTCTTTACAGAATGCCATGATGTTGACACCTGCTTGACCCAAAGCTGGACCTACTGGTGGTGCTGGGTTTGCTTTACCTGCTGGAATCTGCAGTTTTACCATTTTAATAACTTTTTTCGCCATGATTGACACCTCCTTGCAAAATAGTGGTTAACGGGTTTTTCAACCCTCCCACAAGAAACTTGAAGAAACTATATCTTCTCCACTTGTGTGTATTCCAACTCAAGCGGTGTTTCCCGTCCAAACATGTTCACGTGCACTTTCAACTTGCTTTTCTCTACCAAAATCTCTTCCACGGAGCCTACGAAATTCGCAAAAGGACCGACTTTAATACGTACGGATTCCTTAATATCGAACTCAATTTTCGGCTTAGGTTCAACCATTCCCATGTGCTTCAGAATTTGTTCTACTTCTTCAGGCAACAATGCAGTTGGTTTGGACCCAGAACCTGTCGAACCGACAAATCCTGTAACACCTGGTGTGTTGCGAACAACATACCAAGAATCATCCGTCTGTACCATTTCCACCAAGACATAACCGGGGTAAACTTTACGCATAACGGTTTTTTTCTTACCGTCCTTGTTTACCACTTCTTCTTCCATAGGAACAAGAACGCGGAATATCTTGTCTTCCATGCCCATAGACTCTACGCGTTTTTCCAAATTGGCTTTGACCTTGTTCTCATACCCTGAATAGGTATGAACGACGTACCATCTTTTTTCCATATCAAGCCACCGGAACCCTTCTTAAATAATCGCTTCGATCACAAAGGAGATGCCAATGTCAATGACCCAAAAAAACAGCGTCATAACCACAACAGTACCAAGTACGATCAATGTGTAGTTGGTCAGCTCTTTACGATTAGGCCAGCGAACTTTTTTAAGTTCAGCCCAGCTTTCTGAGAAAAAGGAAATCAGAGATTTGAAACTTCGTTTCACGCCGACACCTCCAAAAACTATCTGGTTTCGCGATGAGAAGTCTGCTCGTTACAAAACTTGCAAAATTTCTTCATCTCCATGCGGTCGGGGTGATTACGCTTGTTTTTTGTCGTAGTGTAATTTCTTTGTTTGCAGTTAGTACAAGCCAAAGTAATAATTACCCGCATGATGTACACCTCCCGAAGACTTCCACATTCAAGCAGAGTCTCTAAATTGATCCTGAAAAAAAGCCATAAATTTAGGCCTACCTAAAACACTTTATCACAAGGGTATAACCATGTCAATGAAAGAATAGCCTTTCATTCATTGGGTATTACTTCCGTAAAACGTACATTTGTTTCTCATCTCTGTTTTTTCTCTTCTCCTGCATGGACCGAGCGATTACTAGTATAAACATTCTTAGATTTTATAAACTTGAGACACTAAAAAAAGACTCAAACACCGAGCCTTTTCCGTCAACGACAACATGTGTTTAATTATCTCGAACTTCTAGGTACTTTTCAAGTTTGCGCTTGACGCGCTGAAGTGCATTATCAATGGACTTCACATGTCTGTCCAAATCTACTGCAATCTCTTGATAAGATCTCCCGTCCAGATACAACATCAATACTTTACGTTCCAGATCACTCAGAATCTCGGACATTTTATCTTCCAGGCCCACAAACTCTTCCTGATTGATGATAAGTTCTTCCGGATCACTGACCTGGGTTCCACAAATCACATCGAGTAACGTACGATCAGACTCTTCGTCATAAATAGGCTTGTCCAGAGATACATAAGAATTAAGCGGAATATGCTTCTGACGTGTTGCTGTCTTAATCGCCGTGATGATCTGTCTTGTAATACACAGTTCGGCAAAAGCCTTGAACGAAGCCAGCTTGTCCCCTTTGAAATCTCGAATGGATTTGTAGAGGCCAATCATTCCTTCTTGAATAATATCTTCCCGGTCTGCCCCAATCAGAAAATAAGATCTTGCCTTGGCGCGTACAAAGTTACGATATTTGTTAATTAGAAACTCTAACGCTTCGCTTTCGCCTTCACGGAAAGCTTCGACAATGTCTTCGTCACTTTGGTAATCATACTTAGATAACATGATATCTTTGAGGTCGACACTCACAGACAATCCCTCCGGCTGCAACGCAAGGTACCCCGTTACTCTACTCTATGAAATATAGGATCAGTATATATGATGGTACCTCACACCGTCAACCACGCTATGCCTAAAAAAGAACATCAATAACATAAATGTCAAGAGTTTCAATATTCTAAATTTTGTAAAAACGTGCTGTTATTCCCGGCGCCATCGCTCAAACTCTTTTAATACATCGGGACTTAACTTACCCCCGAGTGTGTTACGCGTGGTCTTCGCCTGATCTTCTTCCAGTCGTTTTTTTAATTCTTTTTCGTTCTGCTCAACTTCAATTAGTAACTCCCTTGCAGATACGCGTAGCGCTCCCTGTCCAAAAATGACATGTTGCTCTACCATATCGCTCGTAGCCACATAGATTTGGCGTCTTCGCATGCTTAGTTCCCGAACGAGTCTCTCAATGCATTCGTCTGCCGTCTCTTTTTCCTTTGTAAAATAGATCTGCACTTTGCTCTGAGTAAAGGATTTACCGAGTCCAGGCACGAGGTAGGCGTCAAACACAACAATGACTCGCCGGCCGGAGAAAGCCTGGTAGTCTGCAAGACGAAAGAGAAGCCTGTTACGCGCCTCTTCGAGCCCACTTTCCGCCAGTTTGGTTAATTCCGGCCAGTCGCCAATCATGTTGTACCCGTCTACAAGAAGCACATCACGGGAATCAGCCATACCTTCTATTCCTGCGCTTGACGCGAGCGGAGCACTTCGTACATGACAACCCCGGCTGCCACGGAAGCATTCAGGGAATTAATCTGACCTTGCATTGGTAGTTTGATCAGCACGTCGCATTTCTCACGAATAAGTCGTCCCATTCCCTTGTTCTCATTTCCGATTACCAATGCCACAGGGCCAGTAAAGACTCCATTACCAAAGACACCTTCGTGAGCCGTGACATCTGTCCCTACAACCCATACACCTTCCTCTTTGAGGCGATCGATGGTCTGACCAAGATTACTTACACGAGCCACTGGCACGTACTCCACAGCGCCTGCTGATGTTTTGGATACGGTCACGGTTACCGCTGCCGAGCGACGTTTGGGTACAATGACGCCATGCGCACCCGTGCAATCTGCTGTCCGCAAAATTGACCCCAGGTTATGAGGATCTTCAATCTCATCCAGCAGAATCAGGAAAGGATGCTCATTCTTTGCTTTTGCTGCGGCAAGAATGTCTTCTACCTCCACATAAGCGTAAGGTGCTGCTTGAGCAACTACCCCCTGATGCTGGATGCCTGGTACCGTTTGATCCAGCTTACGCTTGTCCACGTGTTGAATGACAATACCTAGCTTTTTAGCTTCCGAGATAATAGGTTGAGTCAGATGTTTCTGTGCTGTATCGGCAATCCATATTTTATTAATGGTCCGGCCTGAACGCAGCGCCTCCGTCACGGAGTGTTTACCGGCGATCCATTCTTCTTCCATCGTTGTTCGATCCTCTCTGTAATGCGTTGTTTTGTTGAAATTTCTATTTTTTTGTCGGCGATGGCGATTGTTGTTCCGCGTGCTCAATGCCAAGCCCGATCAGTTCAATCATGCGATCATGATGACCACTGCTATAGAGGTAACCAATGAGACATTCAAAAGCCGTGGCATGTCTGTATTCCAACACATCTGCATTTTTGGGCACACTACCCGACTTGGCATTCCGCCCTTGCCGAACGATATCCCGTTCTTCCTCTGTCAGTTCAGCCTCAATCGTTGTAAGTATGCGGCTCTGTGCTTTCGCTGATACCAACCCGGTTGCACTACGGTGCAAATGATTGGGACGCATGTTGGCCTTCGACAGCAGATATTGACGAACAGCTACCTCATATACCGCATCACCAATATAGGCCAGTGCAATAGGTGGAATCAACCTCGCAGGTCTGGAAGGAGGATATGGGAACCATCCACCCTCTGTGACCTGCTCCTGTTGTTTTGGTGTATTTGGATGTCCCTCGCTCATTTGCGCCGCCATCTCATGCCCTGCGCCGTATCTTCAAGCAGAATGCCACGTGCAGACAATTCATCGCGAATTTCATCCGCTCTTGCCCAGTTTTTCGACTTGCGCGCTTCTACACGCTCTTCAATCAGACGTTCTACTTCCTCATCCAGAAGTTCTGGCTCTGCGTCAGTATAGATGCGCAGCACAGCATTCAATTCACTGAACAACTGGAGGAGCGCGCGAATGTCTGCCGCATTAACTACTTCTTGCTGCAACAGTTGGTTGGCTTCCCCTGCCCACTCAAACATCGCAGTGATCGCATCAGGAGTATTAAAATCGTCCTGCATCTTCTCGTGATACTGCTGACGAATTTGGTCGAGTCTTGCCGCAAACTCTACTGTGATATCCTGATCTACAGTCACCGCATTCAGACGATGATTCAGGTTACCTACCGCATTCGCAATCCGGTCCACACTGTTCTGTGCCTGCTCCATCGTATCATCCGTGAAGTTCAATGGATTGCGATAGTGGGTAGACAACATGAAATAACGAATCGCTTCGCGTTTATATTGATTCCGCAAGTCTTTAACCAGAACACCATTACCGAGTGATTTCGACATCTTCTCGTTATCAATCCGGATGAATCCATTATGCATCCAGTAGTTCGCAAGTGGTTTACCTGTTAATACCTCGGATTGGGCGCATTCGCACTCATGGTGCGGGAACTGCAAATCCTGTCCACCCCCGTGAATGTCCAGTGTATCCCCAAGGTACTCCCTAGCCATGGCGGAGCACTCAATATGCCAGCCTGGTCGACCATCGCCCCAAGGACTGGACCAATAGATCTCACCTGGTTTGGCAGCCTTCCAGAGCACAAAATCTTCGGGATGCTCTTTACGCTCGTCCACACCCACACGGATTCCAAATTGCAGCTCCTGCAGGTTTTGTTTCGAAAGTTTGCCATATTCGCTGAATTTGCCTGTGCGATAATAGACGTCACCGCCATTTTCATACGCAAATCCTTTTTCAACCAGCTCACGGATAAAATCAATGATCAGCGGCATGTTTTCCGTTACTCTCGGATTGCTGCTTGCCTTGGGAATACCCAATCCCTCAATGTCTTCATAATAGGCAGCAATAAATTTCTCAGCCACGTGAGGAACGTCTGTTCCAAGTTGTTCTGCTTTGCGAATCAACTTATCGTCCACATCCGTGAAGTTCACCACATAGTTCACATCATGTCCTGTCTGTTCCAGGTATCCACGAACCGTGTCGAAAAAGATAACCGGGCGTGCATTCCCGATATGAATGTAGTCATATACCGTTGGTCCGCAGACATACATTTTCACTTTCCCTGGCTCTTGGGGAACAAATTTCTCTTTGGTACGACTCATCGTATTATAAATCTGAAGCGTCATGGTCACTTATCCTTTCATCCTATACTGCCTTTATTTATTGTATCACGTATCACGCACAGTCTCATTTTCACGGGCATTTTGCAGTGTACGTACTTCTTCCTGCAATCGTTCGAGTTCTTTTTGCATACCGCGCAAGGAGTCAACGACCGGATCGGGCAATTGCTGACTGAGGCGATCTACCCGTCGGCCATCCTGTTTAACAATTCTACCCGGTATACCTACCACGGTACTATTGGAAGGGACCTCCTTAAGCACAACGGAGTTCGCACCAATGTTACATTGATCCCCCACGCTAAATGAACCGAGCACCTTGGCTCCGGATGAGATAACCACATTATTACCAATGGTGGGATGTCTCTTCCCTTTTTCTTTCCCTGTTCCGCCCAGGGTAACCCCCTGATAGATAACGACATCATCGCCAATCTCACATGTTTCTCCAATAACGACGCCCATTCCGTGGTCAATAAATAACCGATTTCCGATCGTAGCTCCAGGATGTATCTCGATTCCTGTCATAAAACGGCTAACCTGCGAAATGAACCGGGCAACCGAGAACCATCTTCGCTTGTATAAAAAATGAGCGATCCGGTGTGCCCATATCGCATGCAGCCCTGAGTAGGTGAATACCACCTCAAACCAACCTCGGGCCGCCGGATCGTTTTCAAACACCGCCTGGATATCTGATCTGATCTTCTTGAACATGCTCGTTCCCCTCTTGTTCAGGTTCCCGTCCTCCGGCTTACCGGACGGCGCGTTCCTTGGTAGTGTACTGCACACTCGCCTAAACAAAAAAACGCCCCTGCAGCATTTAGCTGCAGAGGCGTTTATCGCGGTCCCACTCTGCTCGGTCCATTCTTAAATAGAATGAGCCCTCAAGCGGTTTGGTAACGGAAACCAATCGTCACAACCTATCCTAACGTTTTCCCTTGTCATGATCGACAAAGGCGGGGCCGGATTCGGCTGTGCAGCTCACGGGCGCATTTCGACTGATGGACAGTGGATGGTTCACAGCCACCGCAACCAAAGAAATTCTTTCTTTGCTGCGGGACCATCCTCTCTGAATCTGTCCGGGTCAGTCTACTCCTCCCGATCTTTGCTGTTCTATTAGATAAATCATATCAATTATTCGTTGTGTTGTTATTATAGCGAAAAGGCCTCAGACTGACAACAGCCTCCTACGTAATCCATCCATCGTAGGACTGTGTTCAGATTCCAAATAAACGGAATGTCCTCGACTAAGATTATTTTACTTGTGCAAGCAGGCGTTCGATCACCGTATCACGACCCAGAAGTACGATCGTTTGGTTCAGATCCCGTCCATGCGTCTGTCCAGTCAAGGCTACACGAATTGGCATAAAGAGCTGTTTGCCCTTAAAGCCGGTTTCTTTCTGTACTTCCTTGATCAATGCAGCCATTTTACTTGGAGTAAACTCTTCGCTCGCCTGTACTTTATCCGCAAATGCCTTCAGTACGGTTGGCACCTGCTCCTCCGCAAGCACTGCTTCTCCTTCACTTTCAAGCTCCAGATTGGAACGGAAGAATACTTCCGACAATTCCACAATATCGGAGGCAGAATTCATCTGCTCTTGGTACAGGTGTACCAGAGTATAAGCCCATTCTTTTTGTTCAGCAGACAGCTCGGAAGAAATACGTCCAGCCTTTTGCAGATGCGGAATGGCCATTTCGGCAATACGTTCCGGGTCAGCATGTTTGATATAGTGGTTGTTCAAGTGAGCCAGCTTGTGGGTATCAAATACCGCCGGGCTCTTGGACAGACGTTTCGTATCAAAAATGGAGATCAGTTGCTCTTGCGAGAAGATCTCTTCTTCCCCTTCCGGAGACCAGCCGAGTAAGGAAATGAAGTTAAACATCGCTTCAGGCAAATAGCCGAGCTGATCATACTGCTCAATAAACTGGATAACGGACTCATCCCGTTTACTCAGCTTCTTGTGATTTTCATTCACGATCAACGTCATATGACCGAATTGCGGTGGCTCCCAGCCAAGCGCTTCATAGATCATCAGTTGACGCGGCGTGTTCGAGATGTGATCTTCCCCACGCAGGACGTGGGAGATCTTCATCAAGTGATCATCCACAGCAACGGCATAGTTGTATGTGGGAATGCCGTCTTTTTTCACAATGACGAAGTCACCGGATTCCTTGCTGTTGAACGAGATTGTGCCTTTAACCATATCATCAAACGTATATGTGCGCTCTTCCGGCACACGGAAACGAATACTCGCTACGCGGCCTTCCGCTTCAAACGCACTAATTTGCTCTGGAGTCAGGTCACGGTGTTTGCCAGAATAACGCGGTGTTTCTCCACGTGCTGACTGTTCCTCGCGCTCTTGCTCCAATTCTTCTTCCGTGCAGAAGCAACGGTAAGCCAGACCTTTATCCAGCAATTCCTGCGTATATTTACGATAGAGGTCCAGACGTTCCGTTTGACGGTATGGTCCGTATTCTCCGCCCACGTCAATACTTTCGTCCCACTCAATTCCGAGCCATTTCAGGTATTTCAGTTGGCTTTCTTCACCACCGGCAATATTCCGTTTCACGTCCGTATCTTCAATACGAATAATGAATTTACCGTTATTATGTTTGGCATATAAATAGTTAAACAACGCCGTACGGGCATTCCCGATATGCAGGTGTCCCGTTGGGCTCGGCGCGTAACGCACACGAATATCCGTGCTCATATGATCCCCTCCGTCACTAATTGATTGATGATATCACACACGTACAAGGCAAACAACGGATTGAGCGGCAATGCCCTCTCCCCGTCCCGGGAATCCCAGTTGCTCTGTCGTTGTTGCTTTCACGTTCACCTGCGTTACATCCGCTTCCAGTGCCTTGGCAATAACCTCAGCCATCTGTGGGATATAAGGAGCCATCTTTGGCTTCTGGGCAATAATCGTTGAATCGATATTCCCTAGCTTATACCCGCGATCCTTCACAAGCTGCCATACATGCTCCAGCAATTTCAGACTGTCCGCATCTTTGAATTCCGGATCGGTATCCGGGAAGTGCTTGCCAATATCCCCAAGTGCCAGTGCACCCAAAATGGCATCACTGATCGCGTGCAACAGCACGTCTGCGTCCGAGTGACCCAGCAGACCTTTTTCATAAGGAATCGTTACTCCGCCAATAATACACGGGCGTCCCTCTACCAGCTGATGTACATCAAATCCCTGTCCTACACGTATCATCGCTTCTTCTCTCCCCCCAGCAAAAACGCAGCATATTGCAAATCTTCCGGCGTTGTTAATTTGATATTGGTATAATTGCCTTCCACAACCTTGACCGACATTCCCTGACGTTCAGCCAGCATGGCATCATCTGTTCCCAGAAATCCGTCCTGCTCAGCTGATTCGTAGGCGGAGAGCAGGGAAGAAAGACGAAAAGCCTGCGGGGTTTGAATGCTCCACAGACTGCTGCGGTCTGGCGTCGCCGTAACGACTCCTTCCGCATTCACTTGTTTGATCGTATCCTTCACGGGAACCGCTAGCACAGCTGCTCCACCACCGGATAAGGCGGCCGCCATGCATCCCTTGATCTGCTCATGGTTCACAAAAGGACGTACCCCGTCGTGAACGAGAACCCAATCCGTCCCAAGTGCCTCAAGGCCTTTATGGACAGAATGTTGTCTCTCTTTCCCTCCGGGGATAACACGGACACGTGAATCCAGTTGGTATTCTTTTACCCAATCCTGGCAGCGTTCAACATCTGCGGTTCCTGTGACCAGCACCATCTCGCGGATCTCGTCCAGCGCAGCAAATACCTCAAGCGTATGTATGAAAACGGGCTTGTCCTGCAGCAACAGAAACTGTTTGCTCTCGGTCGTCCCCATCCGGGTTCCGCGACCTGCTGCCACAATGACAACGCCCCACCCTTTATCCATGCCGCAATCCCTGCCTTGTCTGTCAGTTTATCGTCCAAAGATATACAATATCATTCAACGATACACTACCCATCATACCGCTTTATTGGGCTTTTTCCAACAGTTTCGGCTTGGCAAAAATCATTCGTCCCGCTGAAGTCTGCAACACACTGGTCACGAGCACTTCCATCATCATGCCGATATACTCGCGTCCGCCTTCCACAACGATCATTGTGCCATCATCCAGATAGGCTACACCTTGACCATGCTCCTTGCCATCCTTGATGATCTGCACCATGATCTCCTCACCTGGCAGAACAACCGGCTTAACCGCATTGGCAAGATCATTAATGTTCAACACAGATACACCCTGGAGTTCGCACACTTTGTTCAGGTTAAAGTCATTGGTGACCACTTTACCCTGAAGCACTTTAGCCAGTTTAACCAGTTTGCTGTCCACCTCGGAGATTTCCTCGAAATCCCCCTCGTAGATCAGGACTTTTACATCAAGTTCCTTCTGAATTTTGTTCAAAATGTCCAGTCCACGCCGTCCTCTGTTCCGCTTGAGCAGATCCGATGAATCGGCAATATGCTGTAACTCCTCCAGAACAAATTCCGGAATTACGATCGTGCCTTCAATAAATCCGGTTTTGCATATATCAGCGATACGCCCATCGATAATAACACTGGTATCCAGAATTTTATGTTCTTCCATCCGTCTGTCCTCGTCCACCTCGGGATGACCCCATCGTCCAGACATCCAGAAGGCCCCCAGATCGTCTTTCTTCGCCATGGCAAGGGTATAACCGGAATAAGCACTAATCACCGTCAGCGCTACTTGCAGCACTTCTCCTGCCGTCCCCATCCATCCCACAACAGGGTAAAGTAACAAGGCCACCAGCAATCCTGCAACTGTACCTGCAGCACCTGCAGCCAATTCGTTCATAGGTACTTTTGCCAATGAATCAATTCCACTATGCAGCCTGTCTGCCATCAATGTTCCACCAATATTACATACAGCCATAAACATTACAGCTCCCAGCAGCGTCGATATACCAGCTCCCAGTAATCCTGCTGACTGAATCCACTCAGCCATCCATGGGACCGATTTTCCTGCCAGATGATATGCCGTGTAGCCGAACCATGCACCGCACAATCCTGTAAAAGTTAAAATGCCTTTTTTCCACATTAGTCCCTGCACCTCCTTCAATGTATCTTGATCTTTATATCCAGTATGATCCAATTCCTGAATTGCTAATCCCATCCGCAAGAACTTTTTGGAAATGTTGCAATCGTCAGTTGAAAGTAGGTAAATTATTGGCATATAATGAATTCAATTCATATCCCGAGGTGAGTGGCAAAATGAGTACGCTAAGTTTACAGGCTTTCCAGGATCAAGTTTCTGAACTGTTGTTGCGTCATCGCAGCCTGATTGATGTACTGTCCAAAACGGGACAAGCCGGAGCGTCTGTTAACCGTGCCGTGTCCAAAGCCATTACCGAATGCGGCTGCATCGAGCTGCACGCCACCAAGCAGAAATATGCCCCGGAGAGCGATATCGCTCAAACCAAGGGCCTGCTGGAAACGCATGTGGAAGGTGAGTTGTGTGAGAACTGCAGAGAGGTCATCAGCTCTGAACTAGGGCGGAACCTGTTTTACATGTCGGCTCTCTGCAATCTGCTGGACATTAACATGGAAGAGGTCGTAAATCACGAATCACAGAAGTGTTCAACGTTAGGGATGTTTAATCTGTCGTAAGAAGATATGTATGTCGTCCGTAAGGGTTTCTTTTACCGTAAATAGATCTGAATAAACAAAAAGCACGCATTCTCCAGTTCAGGAGAGTACGTGCTTTCTTTGTATAGTGTCTGTCCCCAAGGCGACTTAACGATCGGAAGGACGGGAAGATTTCTCATCCTTGCGCTTTTTCGCCCGACTACGTGAGGCCGCTGTTCGCACATTATGCTTCATTCCATACAGGGCGTATAACACCAACGGAATAAAGATCAATTTGGATAACTGCTCTGGGAAAATAACGGCTACGGCTATGGCAAATAACACAACCCATGGTGCAATCCAGATTGCCTTTCGTGGCAAACCGACCTTTTTGAAATTGGGATATTTAAGCGAACTCACCATCAGATACGATAACAGCAATGTAGCAATCATCATACTAACCGGGCCAATATCCTTATTGAACAAGGACAGTGTAGCCAGCACCCCACCGGCTGCCGGTATCGGCAGACCTGTGAAGTATCCAGGAATACCCGGACGAACGTTAAACCGTGCAAGACGAATGGCTCCACAGATCGGAAAAGCCGCTGTTGCGATCCAGGCGAGGATCGGCATTGAATCTTGAAACGACACCATAAATATGATCAGGGCTGGTGCTGCACCAAAGGAAACCATGTCAGACAAGGAATCCAGTTCCTTGCCGAATTCACTTTGGGCATTGAGTGCACGTGCCACTCGGCCATCCAGACCATCCAGCAGCATCGCTACAATGACCATAATGGCAGCCAAACTGTAATTTCCATCAATCGCAAGCAAAATTGCCATCATTCCAAGAAACAGATTACCCAGGGTAAAGAGATTCGGAATGAATCTGGTTAGCATCGTTGTTTCACCTCATCCATTTCAAGCCTTTATATAGGCAAACCCTTACATCTGTCTGTCGATAAACATTTGCTCCTGCAAACGTTTGAGGCCTTCCTTAATGGTCCGGGCACGAACTTCACCAATACCGTCCACTTCGTCCAGTTCTTCAATTGTAGCCATAATAACATGAGGCAATTGTTCGAATTGATCCACCAGATTATGGATAATAACATTGGGCAGGCGGGGGATCTTATTTAATACCCGGAATCCACGAGGGGCAACCGAATCCTCTGAAGTAGCCGCTGATGAAGGATAGCCGAGCAGACGGACAATATGATGTGCATCCAGCAACTCATCGTCCGACAATCTTTTCAGTCCCACGATAATTTCACGGATTTTGTCATCACTGTCGTCACGGGCATAGTCTTTATACAATAACCAGGCTTCTTCTTCCGTTGTACCCACGAGTTCTTCCATTTGCATGGAAATGAGTCGTCCCTCATTCCCGAGTTCATGAATGTACCGTTTGATTTCCGTTTTGATCCGCATCACCATTTCGGTACGCTGAATCACATTAACCACTTCAGGAATCGTCACCAGTTCCTCAAATTCAGAGGCACTCAGATTCGTAAGGGACTGTGTTAATACCGCTTTGTATTTCTCCAGGGTTTGAATCGCTTGATTCGCTTTGGTCAAAATAACCCCGATTTCCTTGAGGGAATAACGAAGTGTTCCCTGATACAAGGTAATGATATTCCGGCGCTGTGATATGGATACGACCAATTTACCCGTTTGCTTTGCTACACGCTCTGCCGTCCGGTGACGAATCCCCGTCTCTGATGAAGAGATAGATGAATCCGGGATTAACTGGGTATTGGCGTAAAGAATACGCTTCAAATCCTCGCTAAGAATAATGGCTCCATCCATCTTGGCGAGTTCATACAGATAGTTCGGGGAGAAATCACAGTTAATCGAGAATCCCCCATCCACCACTTCCATTACTTCAGGGCTGTATCCTACAACAAGCAGTGCGCCCGTCTTGGCGCGCAGCACATTTTCCAGACCTTCGCGGAAAGGTGTACCTGGTGCGATCAGCCTTAACAACTCATTCATATTATCCAGTTGGCTCATATCTTTCATCTTGTTATGCCCCCTAATCTAAAGCAACCGCTAGTGCATCTGCCACGGTATTCACACCGATCAGTTGTATCCCGCGAGGATGTTTCCAGCCCTTTAAGCTTTTTTCTGGTAAAATGACTCGTTTGAAGCCCAGCTTTGCGGCTTCCTTCACTCGTTGTTCGGCCCGTGATACGGCTCGAACCTCACCTGTCAGACCAATCTCGCCAAAGATAACGTCATCCGGCTTGGTCGGTACATCTCTCAAACTGGATGCAATGCTGACGGCAACCGCCAAATCTACAGCGGGCTCATCCAACCGTACTCCACCAGCCACGTTCAGATACGCATCCTGGGTCTGTAAAAACATCCCCATCCGTTTCTCCAGCACTGCAATGATCAGATTTAATCGATGCAGATCTACCCCTGTTGCCATACGGCGGGGAGAAGGGAAATGGGTGGTTGAGATCAACGCCTGCAATTCCACGAGCAGAGGGCGTGTACCCTCCATACTGGCAACTACCGTTGAACCTGCTACACCCAGTGGACGTTCCGACAAAAAGAGTTCGGACGGATTGCCCACCTCACGAAGTCCATCCTCGCCCATTTCAAAAATACCAATTTCATTGGTGGAACCAAAACGGTTCTTCACCGCACGCAGCAGGCGATACGTATGATGCCGTTCTCCTTCAAAATAAAGGACGCAATCCACCATATGTTCTAACATACGTGGACCGGCAATGGCACCTTCTTTGGTAACATGCCCCACAAGAACCGTTGCAATGCCTCTGCCTTTGGCAATCCGCATGAACCTTGACGTACATTCCCTTACCTGTGCTACACTACCCGGCGCACTGGTAACTTCGGGAAGATATACCGTCTGAATGGAGTCGATGACAAGAAAATGCGGCTGGATCTGATCCACCGCTTCCTCTACACGTTCCATATTGGTTTCACACAGTACATACAACTCGGCAGAGAGTGCCCCGAGGCGGTCTGCCCGCAATTTGGTTTGCTTGACTGATTCCTCACCGGAAACATATAACACACGCAAACCCGAATGCGTCAAAGCATGAGATGTCTGCAACATCAACGTTGATTTCCCAATACCCGGATCTCCACCCACCAGAACGAGTGAACCCGGAACGATTCCGCCACCCAATACCCGGTTCAACTCTCCGATTCCAGTCTGTACACGCGGTTCCTGACCGCTATCTATATCTATGATAGGAAGCGGTTTATCTTTACTGTCAAACAGAGGAGAATTTCTCCCTTGTGTTTTGACCACCGTCTCTGTTTCTTCCACCATTGAATTCCATGACTGACAACCCGGACACTTACCGTACCACTTGGGGGCTTCATAGCCGCATTCCGTACATTGAAACTTGGTTTTAACTTTGGCCACTTCAGCACTCCTATAATTTAGTTTTATAACAGCATTTTGCATTATTCGACGAATTTCACCCAAACTCCCTGACGTGCAGGGTTACTAAAAGTTTACCATTGTTTGAGATTTTTCGTAAAGGATTATCGCAAACTTTACACATGTTCCTGACATAATCATGTCCGTCTTCTGTCCAAAGTGCAAAAAATCCTCCTCGGCCGAAGCCGAGAAGGATTTGATTAAGGAATAAGGATTAATACAAGCTGAAGTTTAACTCCAAAGCTTGCTACATATTATTTAGTTTCAATTTCCTCATTCGAAGGAACAACCACGTCTTTTTTCGTAACAGACAGTGCACCGTTCTCTTCGTCGATGAGCAATGAATCCCCTTTGGTTACGTTACCTGTGAGCAACTCTTCGGACAATTTGTCCTCGATATGCTTCTGGATCGCCCGACGAAGCGGACGCGCACCGTAAGCTGGATCAAAGCCTGTCTTCGCAAGGAAAGACTTGGCATTATCAGTGAGTTCGAAATCGACCTCATGTTCGAGCAGTCGTTTACGAAGTTCTTCACTCATAAGCGTAACAATTTCAGCGATGTGTTTTTCTTCCAGTGAATGGAACACGATAATTTCATCAATCCGGTTAAGGAACTCTGGACGGAAGCTTTTCTTCAGCTCATCCATTACTTTCCCCTTCATGTTGTCATAATCTGCTCCTGCATCTACAACTGCAGTGAAGCCCAGTGTAGAGTTACGTTTGATCGCTTCGGCACCCACGTTGGATGTCAAGATAATCAGCGTATTGCGGAAGTCAACAACGCGACCTTTGGAATCCGTCAGTCGACCATCCTCAAGCACTTGTAACAAGATATTGAATACTTCTGGATGTGCTTTCTCGATTTCATCGAGCAGGACTACGGAATATGGTTTGCGACGAACTTTCTCTGTCAGCTGGCCACCTTCTTCGTACCCAACATAACCTGGAGGCGCTCCGACAAGTCGGGAAGTCGAGTGCTTCTCACCATACTCGGACATATCAATCCGGATTACTGCATTTTCATCGCCGAACATCGCTTCAGCCAGAGCACGAGCAAGTTCTGTTTTACCTACCCCTGTAGGGCCGAGGAAAATGAATGAACCCATCGGACGTTTTGGATCTTTAAGTCCTGCACGAGCACGACGAACCGCACGGCTGACAGACTTCACTGCCTCATCCTGACCGATGACACGTTCATGTAGAATAGACTCCAGATTCATCAGACGCTGTGTCTCTTCTTCTTTCAGTTGGTTCACAGGAATTCCGGTCCAGCTGGCTACCACTTGTGCGATATCCTCAGGAGTAACCTCAGAATCGGTGCGACCTTGTTTCTCTTTCCACTGGTTCTTCGTTACATCCAGCTCTTCACGGATTTTTTGTTCCGTATCACGCAGAGCTGCTGCTTTTTCGAACTCCTGACTTTGAACTGCAGCGTCTTTTTCCTTACGGATATCTTCCAGACGGCTTTCCAGTTGTTTCAGGTTTGGTGGGATCGTGTAAGAGTTCAATCTTACTTTGGAACCCGCTTCATCAATCAGGTCAATCGCTTTATCTGGCAGGAAACGGTCTGTAATGTAACGGTCAGACAGTTTAACCGCCTGCACAATTGCTTCGTCCGTAATTTTCACGCGGTGATGCGCCTCATAACGGTCACGCAAGCCGTGCAAGATTTGAATCGCCTCTTCCGGAGAAGGCTGATCTACAGTAATCGGTTGGAAACGACGCTCAAGCGCTGCATCCTTCTCGATGTATTTACGATATTCATCCAGTGTTGTCGCACCGATACATTGCAATTCTCCACGGGCCAGAGCCGGTTTCAAAATGTTAGAAGCATCGATGGCGCCTTCAGCTCCGCCTGCGCCAATCAAGGTATGCAATTCGTCGATAAACAGGACAATGTTACCTGCTTGGCGGATCTCATCCATGATTTTTTTCAGACGATCTTCGAACTCACCACGATATTTGGTTCCAGCGACTACAGAACCCATATCCAGGGTCATTACACGTTTGTCGCGTAATGTTTCCGGAATCTCATTTGCGATGATTTTTTGTGCAAGGCCTTCAGCAATCGCTGTTTTACCTACACCTGGCTCACCGATCAATACCGGGTTGTTCTTCGTACGACGGCTGAGCACCTGGATGACACGTTCAATTTCTTTACTACGTCCAATGACTGGGTCCAGGTTGTTCTCTCTCGCATAAGCCGTGAGGTCACGTGCCAGACTGTCCAGCGTTGGTGTGCTTACATTGGCAGGTGTTCCATTATGGCTGGATACAGCTTCACTGCTGCCAAGCAACTGCAGCACTTGTTGCCGTGCTTTGTTCAGGCTAATACCCAGGTTATTGAGCACACGTGCTGCAACACCCTCGCCTTCACGAATCAATCCGAGCAGGATATGCTCAGTTCCTACATAGGTGTGGCCCAATTTACGAGCTTCATCCATAGACAGTTCAATTACTTTTTTCGCACGTGGCGTATATGCAATGTTGGTAGGTTGCTCTTGGCCACGGCCAATCAGCGTTTCTACTTCATCCTGAATTTTTTCCAATCCGAGTCCCAGGCCGATCAGTGCTTTGGCTGCGATACCTTCGCCTTCACGAATGAGGCCGAGCAAAATATGCTCAGTACCGATGTTATTATGACCGAGACGGACAGCTTCTTCCTGTGCGAGTGCGAGCACCTTTTGGGCCCGTTCCGTAAATCTTCCAAACATCATATCTCCTGCACCTCCATGGTTTTGGATAAAACGAGGGTCATGTAATAAAATAACCGTCGTATTCTTCATATCATTCTTGTTTGCAGCCGTGCTGCGAATAAAGTCATGCGGCATTTGTACATGCCTTATTATATAAAAGCCGCAATGCGGCATGAAACCATAATTCAATACTATATCAGGCTAAACTAGGACTGCTTCGCTGCATTGATCGTATCACGAATCAACTGAGCACGGTAGATGTCACGCTCATCTGTGCGCATATCTTCCCCAAATGTTTTCTGCAAAAATCCCGGCTGTGTCATCACATTCAATTCATTCATTACCGTGATGGACAGTCCATCCAACAATCCGAGATCCACGCCAAGGCGTACATCCGATAAGCGCTGTGCAGCTTCCTTGGAATCAACAATAGCTGCATGAGACAATATGCCATAAGAACGCATGACCCGATCCGTAATCCGAAGTCTGGAGTCGGTAATTAACCGTTCTCTGGCTGTACGTTCATGACCAATCATCTGTAACACAACACCATGCAGGTTCTCGATGACTTCCTGTTCGGTCTGTCCCAAAGTAATCTGGTTCGAGATCTGGAAAAGGTTACCCATCGCCTCGCTACCTTCACCGTATATTCCTCTTACCGTCAATCCCACTTGGGAAACTGCGGTTAGAATACGGCCAATTTGCTGTGTCATCACCAGGGCAGGCAAGTGCATCATGACCGATGCTCTGACACCTGTACCTACATTGGTAGGACAGCTGGTTAAGTATCCTCTGCGATCATCAAAAGCATAATCCACGTGCGCTTCAAAAGCATCATCTATTGCGGAAGCTTTCTCCCAGGCTTCTTTCACCTGGAACCCCGGATAGAGGCACTGGATACGAAGATGATCCTCTTCGTTAATCATAATACTGACAGACTCATCCTCACTGAGAATAACCGCACCATTTCTGGATTCATTCGCAAGACTTGGACTAATGAGATGTTTCTCCACCAGCACCCGTTTGTCGAGTTCGTCAATATCGATCAGATCCAATGTATGAAAATCCCCAAAGGCATGAACGTCATCGTATTGAAGTACTTCGCTCAGCTTATTCAGCACCTCTTCCGATTGCTCATTGGAAGCCAGCATCGGAAACGGAACATGCTGAAGGTTGCGTGCAATCCGGACACGGCTGCTAATGACGATTTCGGAATCAGCCGCATCACTGCGCATCCAGTCGCTGAGCGCCTTCTCTGTAAAGCGCAGATTAGGCATTACGCATCCCTCCTACTCATGACAAACTTTACTCCTGAGCTATTCCTTTTTCAAGTCCTCTGATCTGGTCACGGATCTGGGCCGCCTCTTCAAATTCCTCTTGCGCGATGCTCTCCTGGAGCTCACGCTTCAGATCAGCGATTTGCCGTTTCACCTTGATGCGACCACCAGCTCGTGCAGGCACTTTGCCTACATGGGACGTATTACCATGAACCCGCTTGAACAAAGGATCCAGACGGCTGTCAAAATATTTATAACATGAACTGCAGCCGAACCGGCCTATCTTACTAAATTGAGCGTACGTCATACCACACTCTTCACATTGAAGTGCTTTTGCAGGTGGTGTTCCTGCCGATCCACTTTTGCCGGCTGGATCAAAATCAAGCAATCCGGACAACAAGTTGTGAATGGAAAACCCACCTGCTGTTCCAGGGATCATTTCCCCTTTTTCACGGGCACATGACTCACAAATATGGAATTCCGTCTTCTCTCCATTTACGATCTTCGTAAAATGAAGTGTCGCCGGACGTTTATTGCATTCTTGGCACAGCATATTGATGTACCTCCTTTGACCCCGATAGTTTTCATTTACCGAGCAAAGATATTAACATCGCCTTCAACATTCTGGCACGAATTTGATCCCGGTAAGGAAGTTTGACCAATATAACCTCTCTAGATACAGCAGCTCGCATCAACCCGGCTTCCCGCTTGTTCAAAAAGCGCGCTTCTTCCAATTGATAGATCAGACCTTCGGCAGCTGTCTGCCCGATCTCTTCACCAATACTATGGTGCAAATGATTATGCAGAGCTGATTGGGCCGGTAATTCAATGCGCTGTATGCGAACATAACCACCACCGCCGCGTTTACTCTCTACCAGGTATCCCTTCTCGAGTGTAAAACGTGTGCTGATGACATAATTGATCTGGGAAGGTACACATGAGAATTGATCTGCCAGATCATTACGCTGAATTTCAACCATTCCTTCGGGACTTTCATGCAAAATACTCTTCAGATATCGTTCGATAATATCAGAGATATTACGCATCCAATCATCCTCCACTGTCTGAAACGTTAAGTCAATAAGGACCCACACGCCCCCACAGAGTACACCTTCTCTACCCATTTAACCAATCAGGGAAACAGCGAATCTTGCTTCCACAGGTGTTAACAGGAGAGCGAAGGAAGCACGAAGGTCCTTTAATATTCCCTTGATCCTCCGATGAAATGAATCCCGTATATTGGCGATCATGCATCAGATTGTAGAAAGAAAGCTACTTAAGTATTAAACCTTTAGTTGACTTTGACTTTCTTTGACTTTATAACCATTATAGCATATTTTGTGGTTTTGCCAAGTGGGGTCACTATTCATTTTTTACGATTTTACACGAAATATTCCCCGGACACAAAAAAACCTCTCCAAAATTGCTGGAGAAGTCCATTTGTCTTTCAATCACGCCGTATTTCTATATAAGCTAATCAAGTTAAATGGAGCAGTGGGCATAGTCATCAGAAGAAATCGAGCAAATAGGTTTCCCGTTCAGGAATCGCTTGTTCCAAAGCCTTGATTGCTGTGTTCGGTCCGTGAATTCTTCCGATTCGTGCCATTTCCGTTGGTCTGCGATATCCCATCAGCACCGCGGTAAGGGATTGAATATTCACCTTAATGGTCTGATCATCAGTAATTGGTTCCGAAGTTTTCCATATGGACGCTGTTCCGTTCATTGCCACGTTTAATTGCCATACTCCTTCATTCCATGGAGCGTGGGCATCTTCTACCTGAAGAACAATTTGCACCGGTGAGTCCTGGCTTGCAAATGGATACTGAGATATAAACTGCTCTACACTAACGATACGCGCCATAAAATAAGGTACAATCTCCTGCTGAATCCGTGGGTTATCCAATTGGAAGGCAAGCGTATCACTGGCAGGCGCCTGCAACGTAACTTCCTGGATCATGGAATCATGGTTAGCAATGAAGGTCCACAGCCCTTGCCTCGCCTCTTCATTCAGATAGATGATCTCTTTAATGGCAAATTTATTTTCCTTAACCTCATATAAAAGATAACCTTGTGCTGCATCAGCTTCATCGTAATATACAGCCTTCTGGCTGGTCCCATTAACAAGAACTGAATTCTCCCACCTTGCATCATCCCGAACCAGAGTTCCGTTATAACGCTCAGCATAAGCACTGTATACTTCCTTTAATATGCTGAGGCCCGGATCCCCACGCCGAATTGTTCCAGGTGTCGCTTTTTTCAGAGGCAAATGAGCTGTAGGTACTTTATAACGTTTAAATTCAACATACGTCTCCCATCCATACTTCCGATAGAAACCAAAAGAGAATGGATGCAAGAATGATATGCTCTGTTTGTTACGATTCATTTCTTCCAACGCATGCTTGAGCAGACCCGCTACCCAGCCTTTGCGTCTATACTCTGGCCAGGTGGCTACACCCGCAATACCGCCCATCTCGAACGATCTGCCATGAATATAGGTTTGAAAAGGAATGATGTGAAGTTTGGCTCCTAGCTGCCCATCCTCATATACACCCCATATATCCTGTGATGAAAATTGACTCCGCCGTTTTTCTCTCTGTTCTTCACTCATTACCACTTGAAAAGCATATTCGGAGAGTGCCATCGCCGGTTCAAAATCATCTACCGTCAATTTCTGAATTTCCATGTTGTCCTACACCCCATTCGCTAGAGTTATTATCAATCCAATTCATGGCCTGATATCTGATATATGTACCCCTTAGAGTGTGTCAGAGGATTCTTACAAAGTCAAATAAGAGATGCTTTCGCATCCCTTTAAATAAACAAATAAAAACCACCACCGAATAACATCGGCAGTGGTTCTTCGCTTGGCGGCGTCCTACTCTCCCAGGACCCTGCGGTCCAAGTACCATCGGCGCTAGAGGGCTTAACGGTCGTGTTCGGGATGGGTACGTGTGGAACCCCTCCGCC
>NZ_LELF01000049.1:0-382 GCF_001029205.1 Paenibacillus sp. VT-400
GGTATTCTCCTGCCATCTCACGGATAATCGGATCTTTGTGGCCATCTACCTTTTGTTCTTTAATCGTCGAGTGATCTTCCCCTTGGAACAATTCCACCTGATTTTTCATCCGGTCATAGACACCACACAGCTCGCGACCTGTACCAATAGGCCAGTTCATCGGACCCGAACGAATACCCAGTACATTTTCAAGCTCTTCCATCAGGTCAAATGGGCTTTTACCCGCACGGTCGAGTTTGTTGATGAACGTAAAGATTGGAATGCCACGCTTCGCACATACCTGGAACAACTTGATCGTTTGTGCCTCGACAGCTTTCGCCACGTCAATCAACATTACCGCGCTATCGGCAGCCGTCAGTGTACGATACGTATCTTCACTGAA
>NZ_LELF01000005.1:0-213 GCF_001029205.1 Paenibacillus sp. VT-400
CCCGCATTTTTCAACATGCGTGGGTTCGGGCCTCCAGTGCGTGTTACCGCACCTTCACCCTGGACAGGGGTAGATCACCCGGTTTCGGGTCTACGTCCACGTACTAATTCGCCCTATTCAGACTCGCTTTCGCTGCGGCTCCGGCTCTTCACCTTAACCTTGCACGGGAACGTAACTCGCCGGTTCATTCTACAAAAGGCACGCCATCACCCC
>NZ_LELF01000050.1:0-49684 GCF_001029205.1 Paenibacillus sp. VT-400
GTCGCCTTGGTGAGCCGTTACCTCACCAACTAGCTAATGCGCCGCAGGCCCATCCCCAAGTGACAGATTGCTCCGTCTTTCCAGTTTCCTTCAGGCGAAGAAAACAATTATTCGGTATTAGCTACCGTTTCCGGTAGTTGTCCCAAACTTGAGGGCAGGTTGCCTACGTGTTACTCACCCGTCCGCCGCTAAGTATCAAGGAAGCAAGCTTCCCATCAACTCCGCTCGACTTGCATGTATTAGGCATGCCGCCAGCGTTCGTCCTGAGCCAGGATCAAACTCTCCAATAAAGTATTGAAAAGAGCGATAAGCTCATTTTGAATCTGACGAGATTAAAAATCTCATTTGTGCTTCAGTCGATCCAAGCCAAGGCTTGTTTCCAACTTTCGCGTTCATTCTGCAAGCAGAATGTTTACTCACTCGTTGTTCAGTTTTCAAAGATCAAACTCGTTTTTTCGTCACCATTTTCTCTCAGCGGCGACTTTTATAATATATCATACTTCGTTTGTTTTGGTCAAGTGTTTTTTTGAAATTCTTTTTCGAAGTTCGTAATGAACTCCTTCATTTCATCTAAAGCATCTAACCAAGCAAGCAAAGCAACGAGATATAATGTACCATATAAATATCCTGCGAGTCAACTATCCGAACAAAGAAATTTTCAGCCCTAATAATAGCCCCACACCTGGCAATCCCAAAACAGTTACAGTCCCTATCGTTGCAGGGTTCAGCGGGATGTAGGTCCCTGTAATCCAGCCGGAATAATTCACGATATATATCCCTACTGCAGCCAGCACCAGATGAATTCCAAATGACGTGAAAAACGATAACCCTATCCGCTTTCTGAATAAAATAACGATAAGCCCCAGTAACGATATAACCAATACACTTCCCAGTATGATACTCTTCATATGTTTCACCTCCGTGTTTAATGTAAACGTGACTCTACATACTAACCCCTCGCTGTGATGTAACATCATCATTAGCTCTGGCTCGCTTTGCTCTTCTCAAGTGGATCTGGTACTTCCGCTCAGCTGCCTCCAATACATAAATAGCATAATCAATCTCATCCTGTCCCTGTGCATCTTCAAACTGTCTCATAGCCCGTTCCCATTCCTGCTTAGCCATCTGAATATCTGCATAGATCTGATCCGCCTCAAGTTCCTTCAACATTCTGTTGTGTTTCTCTACCGAGTTCCGTGTGTTTCGCCACAAAAACATAATCTCTCCCCCTCCTGATCAGCACAGCATATTCTCATACTTATCAGGGAAAGGACAAACTTAGAACTCGGACATTCATTTTTTCCATAAAAAAAAGAGAGCCCTAAGGCTCTCTTTGCATATCGAAACTTATTTAGCATCCGAAGTTTCCAAGGAAGTCCGCTGCGCAAAACAAATTAATCACACTAACGCATCTCCCTGCGCCCTTCCAACGCTTTGGAAAGGGTCACTTCATCCGCATACTCTAGATCGCCACCTACAGGCAATCCATGCGCAATACGAGTCACACTGATCTCAAACGGACGCACCAAGCGGGAGATATACATCGCTGTAGCCTCACCCTCAATGTTGGGGTTCGTTGCCAAGATAATCTCTTTTATACGTTCATCACTTAATCGAACCAAGAGTTCCTTCAAACGAATATCGTCTGGGCCAATTCCCTCCATAGGTGAAATCGCGCCCTGTAACACATGATAGTACCCATCGAATTCCTTGGTGCGCTCCATGGCCACCAGATCTTTCGAATCCTGAACTACACAGATTACAGAGACATCCCTGGACTTATCCTGACAGATGCGACATGGGTCCGTATCAGTAATATTACAACATACAGAACAGTAATGAAGATTACGTTTCACACTTACGAGCGCTTTGGCAAAATCGATAACGTCATCTTCCTTCATGTTAAGCACATGAAAAGCTAAACGCGCTGCCGTCTTGGGACCCACACCCGGCAACCGGGTGAAGGCATCAATCAGCTTGGCTATTGGTTCGGGATAATACAATCGATTGTGTCTCCTTTGACAGGATCAATTTTTTAATTAAAATAATCCCGGAATATTCATGCCGCCTGTGAACTTGCCCATATCCTTGTTGGCAATCTCATCGGCTTTGGCCATTGCATCATTAACAGCTGTCATAACGAGATCCTGCAACATTTCAACATCTTCCGGATCTACCGCTTCAGGTTTGATCGTGATAGCAAGCAATTTCTTGTGTCCGTTAACTTCAGCCGTCACTACACCGCCACCCGAAGTACCTTGGACTGTTTTGTCCGCCAGTTCCTCTTGTGCTTTCAGCATTTGCTCCTGCATTTTCTTCACTTGTTTCATCATTTGGTTCATGTTGTTCATAATTGTTCATCTCCTTTGTTATGGTTATCGCGCTATGCGCATTATTCTTTGATCACTACAAGGTCCTCACCAAAGAGCTGGATGGCTTCATCAATCCAAGGCTGTTTGTTGCCTGAACCGCCGTCTTCATGCTCAGGTTCAAGCTTAAAGTCCTCCTTTGGTGCTTCAGAAGCTCCCTCCATTGCTCCGGTCCAATCTTTGAGCATCATCGTCACCAATCGTGCAGGACGCCCAAGCTGTTCCGACAACACCCGCTCAATGACTTCACGGTTAGCCTGCTTCTCCGTTGTTTCACGGTGAATGTTGTTTTTAAAAGCAACCAACACATTGTCTTCAAGCAATGATACCGGCTCACCATCCACAAACCAGGCGTGAACGGTAACCCTCTCTTCCTTCACTCGTTGCAGGATCTGACTCCATTTTTTGCTGATATCTGCGAACTCAGGGGCTCCCTTGCGCGCAACATACTGATCCAACTGTGCAGGAAGCTTCGCAGGCGAATTGCCTCTCGATACAGGGGCCCTTGTTGCCGGACGAGATGGAGCACCCGATGCACCTTCTCCACCAGACAAACCACTTTTAAGTGCACGATCCAACTTCTTCTCCAACTCAGCAAGCTGCTGCTTCAAGCGGTTGATCTCTCCCCCATCAGCAGGCGCTGCATGAGCTGAAGCTCCCACCTGAACAGAAGCCTCACCTTGAGCTGGAATACTACACAGTTTAAGCAATGCAACTTCAAATAATGTCTGTGGTTGTACTGCATATTTCATTTCACTCTGGTACCGATTAAGGGTGTCAATCATGTGGAACAGTTGTTCCTTGGTGAATGACTCTGCCATATCACGGAAAGACTCCGGATTAAGTACCCGGTCCGTCAGTTTGTCAGCATCAGGTACCATCTTAATCATAAGCAAATCACGGAAATAATACAGTAAATTCTCCATGCACTTGTCTGCACTCTTTCCTTCATGCATGAAACCTTCAATCATCTGCAAAATATGACCAACATCACCTTTGAGCAGCGAAGCAGCCAGTTTGGCAAATTGCTCTGAAGCAATTCCACCCGTCATGTCCATAACCTGCTGGTACGTTACTCGTCCATCCGTAAATGAAGAGATCTGATCCAGCACACTAAGTGCATCCCTCATTCCACCGTCCGATAAACGGGCAATGTATTGGAGCGCATCCTGGTCAGCTTCCATGCCTTCCTGTTCACAGATCAGTGTAAGTCTTGCTGTCTGCTCTTCCAGGGATACCCGGCGAAAATCAAATCGCTGACAGCGCGATATAATGGTAGCCGGAAGGCGGTGCGGTTCCGTTGTTGCCAAAATAAACATCACATGTGGTGGTGGCTCTTCCAATGTTTTGAGCAAAGCATTGAATGCCTCCGTTGTCAGCATGTGCACTTCATCAATAATATAGACTTTCTGCCGGACCTCGGTTGGCGCATATTTAACCTTTTCCCGAAGATCACGGATTTCTTCAACGCCCCGATTGGATGCAGCATCAATCTCTTGCACATCCATCACAGCGCCAGTCGTAATTCTGCGGCAAGCTTCACACTCGTTACAAGGTTCAGGCGCAGGCCCACGTTCGCAGTTCACAGCTTTGGCCAAAATCTTGGCGGCACTTGTCTTTCCCGTTCCTCTGGGCCCGCTAAATAAGTAGGCATGGGAAGTCCGCTGTTCACGAATCGCGTTCTGCAAGGTCTGAATAATATGCTGTTGCCCCACCATATCTTGAAACGACTGGGGACGCCAAGCCCGGTATAACGCGATATGCTCCATGATGCGTTACCTTCCTTCCACTTCGCATTCGAGTCCTTTGTCGTTCCCCTATTATACTATATTCTAGGGTGAATCCAAACTTTATCTGACTCATTCATGCGTGGTTTATTAAGACATATCAAAAAGACCTCTGCATACATACAACTGCAAAGGTCTCTACATTTAAAAGGTAAGCCGTGCACCTGCTATCGATATTTGCGATCCAAGTGGCACCCCTGAACAATAGCTCGGGCTAGGCAACCCTCCGGCACAAGAGTGATCTCACTTATGGCTGCTTCCTTCCGGACCTGACCAGGTTCATGAGTACTCATTGCGGAGGACCCAACCGTCAACACCACGTTTAGGGACCAAACCTCACATCGGCAAAACCTCTAGCAGGAATTCAACCTCGCTATAGCGGATTGCGAGTTACAGGGCACCGCTACCTCCCCATCTAGCACGGTAAGAAATAGTATAACGTAAGGTTATCCAAATTGCAACCAGAGGAACGTGAATGCGATTATGCTTAACATATAACATATAAAAACCCCTGCCAGATCAGCAGGGGTGTGTTGGATGCAATTAGCAGACAACTCCAAGAATTGTCCAATTAGATTCCGTATTTCTTTTTGAAACGATCAACACGGCCGCCAGCATCGATAAACTTCTGTTTACCTGTGAAGAACGGGTGGCACGCGGAGCAAATCTCTACACGAAGTCCGTCTTTAACCGAACCTGTCTCAAAAGTATTCCCGCAAGCGCAAGATACTTGACCAATCGTGTAATTAGGATGAATTGCTTCTTTCATTACCTTTCACCTCTTTCCGCCCTGAGCCTCAAGCGGACCCAGAGTAAATGGCACAACCCTGAGATTATAACACGACCTTGCGCCTGTTGCAATCCATTATTGTTAAGAGGTAATCAACCGTTTTGGACGTGCCATTCCAGCTGGCGGAACATGGGTATACGATCCGATCACAACACCGGGCAACTCGTCTTCAAAAATCTCAATCATCTGCTTCATGCCCAAGATATCACCTTGAGCAGGAGGAATTAATTCCAGATAGCTCTCTGGATCAATATTGAGATTACGCATCTGAATCAAGCGTAGATCGGTTCTTCTTGCAAACTCAATCATCGCCTCAATCTCTTCTTCACGATCTGTTACACCCGGGAAGATCAGATAGTTAATGGACGTGTATACACCCTGCTGCGCTGCGTATTTCATCGATTTCTCAACATTGGCTAAGGTATAACCACGCGGTTTATAGTAGGCGTTATAGTGGTCATCCAGTGCACTAATTGTACTTACGCGCATCAGATCCAATCCAGCATCTACAATACCTCTAATGTGATCGTTCAGACCGGCATTGGTATTAATGTTGATATACCCCATGTCCGTTACGGAACGCACTTCGCGAATCGCTTCAATAATCAGCTTGGCCTGCGTGGAAGGCTCCCCTTCACAACCTTGTCCAAAACTAATGATGGACTCCGGCGTCTTCAGGTGTTCCAGCATAACCTCCACAATCTCATCCACACGTGGTCGGAAGTTCATACGTGTCTGCGGGGAAACAAAGCCGCTATCATCCGGTTGCTCGGAGATACACCCGAAACAGCCCGCATTGCAAGAATAGGATACCGGCACTCCACCTTCCCAACGATTCAGGAACGTGTTTGATGAAGTTAGACATTCATATCCAAGCGCACAGTTGGATAGATGGGTGTAAAGACGGTTCTCGGGGTATTGCTCCGTCAATCGTTTAACCCCGGAACGCACATCGTCACGATCACAGTTGAGTGGATTCCATTTTTCAGGACTATCCGACTTCGAAGCGGTGACATAGAAACCGCCATCTTTCCAGACTACTGCGGAATAACCGAACAAAGGCAACTTATACTCCTTATCCGTCTTCACGTATCCAGGGAGACACAAACGAGTGAATCCCTGTGGAAGCAAAGCACCTACAGCCTGTGTGTCCGTTGGCATTGGTAGCATCTCACCGGTATCCGGGTCCATACCAATGGGCCGGGTACTCGGGAGTCCAACCAAGGTTGCACCTTCTGGCAGAGGAATCAACTCATCCTCCATAATCTCAACGATCATATCTCCACTGCGGGCAAGCCCGTACAGGGAAGGATGATCAAATACATTACCTTTTTCATCTGCGTATACTAAATACATGATGTTCTCCTCACATCTAATGGGTTAAACCTAACGACGAGTGTATTGTAACATTCACAGCAATGCTGCAAAAAGAAAGTGATTAGTCGAACGACACTTACGTCGATGTACCTGACGTTGCTGTCTGTCTAGGTGAGCGACGAGTTGTTGTTGTACCCGAATTGCTTGTCGGGCTATTACCAGCCGAATCAAATGCCGCCAAAAACTCTGCATTTGTCTTGCTGTTACGAAGTTTTTTCAGGAATCCTTCAACAAAGTCATGGGAATCATTCATGTTTTTACGAATTGCCCAGATTGTATCCAACTCTTCCTTGCTAAGCAACACTTCTTCACGACGTGTACCCGAACGACGAATGTCGATCGCCGGGAATATGCGGCGTTCTGCCAGACGACGGTCCAGATGGAGCTCCATGTTACCTGTACCCTTAAACTCTTCATAAATGACGTCATCCATACGTGATCCGGTATCAATTAATGCCGTTGCCAGGATGGTCAAGCTTCCGCCCTCTTCCACATTCCGGGCAGAACCGAAGAAACGTTTCGGACGATGGAATGCAGCTGGGTCAATACCACCACTAAGCGTACGACCGGATGGTGGAATAACCAGGTTATATGCACGGGCAAGACGTGTAATGCTATCCAGCAGGATAACGACATCCTTTTTAGCCTCAACCAGACGAAGCGCACGTTCAAGCACCAATTCCGCCACCTTGATATGATTCTCAGGCAGTTCATCAAATGTCGAAGCCACAACTTCCCCTTTTACCGAACGCGACATATCCGTTACTTCCTCTGGACGTTCATCAATCAACAGGACAAACAGTTCAATTTCAGGATTGTTAGTTGAGATGCTGTTGGCAATTTCTTTGAGGAGAAGCGTTTTACCCGCTTTGGGAGGTGCTACGATCAATCCGCGCTGTCCCAATCCTACCGGGGCGAGCACATCCATAATTCGTGTGGACAAATGGTTGGGGGATGTTTCGAGAACCAGTTTTTTCTGCGGATACAGTGGGGTTAGTGCCGGGAAGTGAAGTCGCTCTGCAGCCGCCGATGGATTCTCACCATTTACAGCGTTGACTTGCAACAAACCGAAGTATCTCTCGTTTTCCTTAGGCGTTCTACACTTACCTGATACGAGGTCACCTGTTCTTAGGTCAAACTTGCGAATCTGAGAAGCTGAGATGTAGATGTCTTCCGTACTTGGCAAGTAGTTGATAGGTCTTAAGAAACCGTAACCTTCAGGTAAAATCTCGAGTACGCCTTGCATGAACATCAGGCCGCTCTGTTCAGCTTGTGCACGTAGTATAGCAAAGATTAATTCTTTCTTTTTTAACGTACCATAGTAAGGTATCTGATATTTTTTGGCCAGTTTGTAGAGGTCCGTTAGTTTCATTTCTTCCAAATCGGAAATTTGTAGATCCATATAATAACCACCTATTCAATTAATAAGTCCGTGTGAAATGGATAGTTTCGCTAGATGTTCCGGCTATAGAGAGTGGCGTCTGCCACAATCCCTTCTGTCCATTGTACGGAATGTAACCGTTATAATGCAAATACTTGTCTTTGAGTGTAAGTTTCCGGGTGGGATGGCCAACATTCGGCAAGATCCGCTATTGAGTGAACGATGCATTGAGGCGATCAATCCGGATAGACCGGCTATGGAGCGCAGTTCAAACAAAACCGGGGGTTGGGGATGAGAAATGATGTTCTTACAGCCATATGAAGTTTATTTCAAAAAAAGACCCTCCGGTAAAGGAAACAGAAACATTTCGTCTTATGCCGGAGAGACTGAGAACTCTATTAAAACAGGTTTACCTAATCATCAAAAAGATATGCAGTTCAGTTAAAATAAACATGTGTAGGACTGAATCATGCATAATGCTTCCTATTAATCAGTTTCCCGCCATACATCTGCACCGAGCAGGCGCAGATTAGTCACCAGATGATCATAACCGCGGTCGATATATTCGACCCCCGTTACTTCAGTCACACCTTCACTGACGGTGAGACCCGCAATCACCAGCGCTGCTCCAGCGCGAAGATCGGATGCTTTTACTTTGGCCGCGTTTAATGCACTGCCTTCAATAATTGCTGACCGTCCTTCTACTCGAATCTTTGCACCCATCCGCACTAACTCAGGCACATGCTTGAATCGATTACTGTATACAAAGTCGCTCAGGACGCTCACACCGGTTGCCTGTGTCAAAACACTGGTCATTGGTGACTGTAGATCCGTTGGGAAACCAGGATATACAAGTGCCTTCACGTCCACATGGTTATAGCTTGGTTTACCAATGACACGTATACTTTCATCCAATTCCTCAATGCCAACACCCATTTCTAGCAGCTTTGCCGTTAAAGCTTCCAGATGTTTGGGAATCACATTGTCAATCAGAACATCTCCGCGCGTTGCCGCTGCAGCGATCATATACGTACCTGCTTGGATACGGTCCGGAATGATGGAATGACGGCAGCCTTTAAGCTCCGAGACCCCTTCAATACGGATCGTTTCGGTACCTGCACCCTTGATGCTGGCACCCATGGAATTCAGAAGTGTTGCTACATCTATAATCTCAGGCTCTTTAGCCGCGTTTTCGATAATTGTAGAGCCTTTGGCACGAGTAGCCGCCAGCATGATATTAATGGTTGCGCCGACACTGCTTACATCAAGATAGATTTTTGCTCCCCGCAGCTCTTTGGCATGCAAATGGATGGAGCCATGTTCGTTTGTTACGGTTGCGCCAAGCGCTTCAAACCCTTTGATATGTTGATCAATTGGACGAGGCTCAAAATTACAGCCCCCTGGTAAACCTATGGTCGCTTCTTTGAAACGCCCTAGCAATGCACCCATCATATAATACGAAGCACGAAGCTTCTTCACGGGACCATTCGGCATAGGAATGGATTTGATGTCAGAAGGGTCAATCTTCATCTGACTGCCTTCCCAAGTCACATGTGCTCCGAGTTCCTCCAAAATTTCTGCATATACCGCCACGTCACTCAAAAGCGGCAGATTGTCCAACACGACTTCTGACTCGGCAAGCAATGCTGCAGGAATAAGCGCAATGGCGCTGTTCTTGGCGCCGCTTATAGTTACAGTTCCCTGTAACGGACGTCCGCCACTAATCATCAATTTTTCCATAAAGCTTAATGTCCCCCTACGTGTTTTGCAGCCGATGAACGGCAATACGTGCTGTTGGCTTCCGATGTAGAAATAAGGTGTGAAAATGGAAAGACACCGGCTAGGCGGTGTTTTTCCATTTCACAGTATGGAACTGGTAAAGATAAATTACGCTTTGTTGTTAGAACCAAACTCGCGGATTTTACCTTTAACGGTTTCTTTAATTGCTTCACGGCCTGGTACGATGAATGTACGTGGATCGTAAGCGTCTGGTTTAGCTGCAAGCACTTCACGAACCACTCTTGCAAAAGCAATTTGGTTCTCTGTGTTTACGTTGATTTTGGACGTACCCAAGGAAATGGCTTTGTCGATGTCGTGTTTAGGAATACCTGTACCACCGTGCAATACGAGTGGAACTTGTACCGCGTCACGAACTTCTTCCATTTCTTTGAAGCCCAGGTTAGGCTCGCCATGGTAAGGACCGTGTACGGAACCAAGAGCTGGTGCCAATGTATCGATACCTGTTTCTTTAACGATACGGATACACTCGTTCAGGTCAGCGTACATGATACCGCCGATAACGTCGTCTTCTTGTCCGCCTACAGTACCTACTTCAGCTTCTACAGAAACGCCTTTAGCGTGTGCATATTCAACAACTTTTTTAGTCATTTCGATGTTCTCATCGATAGAGTGGTGGGAACCGTCGATCATTACGGATGTGAATCCAGCGTCGATCGCTTCTTTACACTTGTCGAAGCTTGAACCGTGGTCCAGGTGAATTGCAACTGGAACAGTGATTTTCATGTCGTGAATGAGTCCTTCTACCATTTTAACTACAGTGTAGAAGCCACCAATGTGACGTGCTGCGCCTTCGGATACACCCAAGATTACTGGGGATTTCTCTTCTTCAGCAGCACCAAGAATCGCTTGAGTCCACTCAAGGTTATTGATGTTGTATTGACCAACTGCATATTTTCCTTCAAGTGCTTTGTTCAACATGTCTGTCATAGATACTAATGGCATGGTTTCAATCCTCCTAGGGGTTTGGGTTGTGTCTATGGTTTTTAGCCGAAATCACATACGGGCTTATTATACCACATCCCATGTCAAATACTAAACAAGCATTTGCAAAAATGCTGTGCTTTGCAGCACAGTTTTCATAGACACCGCTTTATAACTTCCCCATTTCCAATATTCCCCGGATAAAGGAGTGAAATACCTCATTTTCCCACCAAGTACCTTCTATGTTCTCCACACGCAAAAAAATCCTGTATCAACAGGATTCAGCTGCATTTATTTGCGGTACCGTTGCGGAGTTGCATATTCACAGCCACTCGCATCTCGTCGATATCAAACGGTTTCGTAAAGTGCATGAGCGCTCCGAGATCCGTGGCTTCCTTAATCATGTCCAGTTCACCATAAGCGGTCATCATGATCACCTTGATACCCGGATCAATTTCTTTAATATGCTTCAGGATTTCCAGACCGTCCATCCCAGGAATCTTCATATCGAGCAATACCAGGTCAGGCTTGTCATTATTCACAATCTCCAGAGCAACCTTGCCGTTGGGTGCTTGAAACGTGTTATACCCCTCACTGCTGAACACTTCCATTAACAGGATTCGAATACCATTCTGGTCATCAACAATCAAAACTTTTTTATCTTCCACTCTGTAACCTCCTAGAATTAGGAAAGCATGCACACCTTCGAATCTGGATAACTATCCCATAGTCGTCATGATAAGTATTCTACCTCTTCCATTAAAATCCTGCTACCTTCACAAAATGACAAAAAGCATTTCCACCTGCTTTCTACGCAAAAAAAAGGGATGTTCAGGCAGCCACTATGGTTGCCAGGAACATCCCTAATATCTATTACGTTAACACAAAAAATTTATTACTTCTGCGCATTCACCAGAGAAGCTTTTACAAAATCACGGAACAATGGTTGCGGACGGTTCGGACGGGAAGTGAATTCCGGATGGAATTGTACCGCCAGGAACCATGGGTGTCCTGGAAGTTCCACGATCTCAACCAGACGTCCATCCGGGGATGTACCCGAGATAACCAGTCCTGCTTTTTCGATCGTTTCACGGTATTCATTGTTGAACTCATACCGGTGACGGTGTCTCTCATACACCAGCTCGTCATCATAACAAGCCATCGCCAAAGAACCTTCCTGAAGCTTACAAGGATACAGACCCAGACGCATCGTGCCACCCAGATTCTCGATATCTTTTTGCTCAGGCAACAGATCGATCACCGGGAATTCCGTAGCTGGATTAATCTCGGAACTGTTCGCACCATTCAAACCAACGATGGAACGTGCATACTCAATAACGGAAACCTGCATACCCAGGCAAATACCGAAGAACGGAATTTGTTTCTCACGAGCATAACGGATTGCCGATACTTTACCTTCAATACCACGATCTCCGAATCCACCAGGAACAAGGATACCCCCAATACCATGTAACAAGTCGCCTACATTCTCATCCGTAATATCTTCAGAAGGAACCCAGCGAATTTTCACATCAGCATTGGATGCAAATCCTGCATGAGACAACGACTCAACAACACTCAGGTATGCATCATGCAACGCTACATATTTACCAACAATAGCGATCTCAACTGTATGCTCCAACTTGTTGATCCGGTCAACCAGCCCTTCCCACTCGCTCATATCCGGTGCAGGAGTAGTCAGTTTCAGGTGATTTACCACGATCTCATCCAAGCCTTCTTCACGTAGGTTCAAAGGTACTTGATACAACGTGTCTGCATCACGACATTCAACCACGGCATTCTCATCAATGTCGCAGAAGAGAGCGATCTTGGCTTTCATGTCTTTAGACAATTCATACTCCGTACGGCATACAATCACATTCGGTTGAATACCGATGCTGCGTAATTCCTTAACACTATGTTGCGTTGGTTTTGTTTTCACTTCACCAGCTGCTTTGATATAAGGAATAAGTGTTACGTGGATGTACATCACATTGTCGCGACCTACATCACTCTTGATCTGACGGATAGCTTCCAGGAAAGGCAAACTCTCAATGTCGCCCACTGTTCCACCAATTTCCGTAATAACCACATCCGAACCCGCTTCACGTCCAGCGCGGAATACACGCTCTTTGATCTCGTTCGTAATGTGTGGAATAACTTGTACCGTTCCGCCCAGATATTCCCCGCGCCGCTCTTTGCTGATGACGGAAGAGTATACTTTACCAGTCGTGACGTTGCTGTTTTTGGAGAGATTGATATCAATAAAACGTTCATAGTGGCCAAGGTCCAGATCCGTTTCCGCGCCATCATCCGTTACAAAAACCTCGCCGTGCTGATAAGGACTCATTGTTCCCGGGTCGATGTTAATATATGGATCAAATTTCTGGATCGTTACCTTAAGCCCTCTGTTTTTCAGCAATCTGCCCAGAGAAGCAGCCGTAATCCCTTTGCCCAGGGAGGACACAACTCCGCCCGTCACGAAAATATACTTTGTCACTGTTATTACCCTCCTAATATAAGTACAAAAATTCAGGCGATATATGGTGTTATCGTAACCTGTTTCCCAGGTAATCATCGTTAAAAAGAGCAATGGCAGAAATTCCCTGCATCTGCGAACTGCTCTTTCTGCGAAGTCGGTTTAAATACACGTTGTTCTACAGCAAAAAATGGTGCAAATATTCCGATGGCCTTCATTCCATTTAGTGTTTTTGATATACAAAAACGGGCCACGAAATGTTGGCCGGGAGCATACGGAAAAAAATCATTTTGCAAAAATTATGCCTCTAAAAATACAAAAAAAAGTACTCCCGCAGGACGGGGCACCTTCTATAAAAAACATAAATATATTGTCGCTCATTCATAAGCCCATGCAATAGTTTACCCGTTACCCCGTCTGCTGTCAAGGCTGACTATTCCGGGGAAACGGGTAAATTATAGACGTCAAAAATGACTACCGATTATCAGAATCGTCGTCAAATTCATCCTCGTTTTCGGACTCTTCTTCGTCTTCTTCGAGGTCTTCATCTTCCAGATCGTCATCTTCAACCAGCACTTCTTCTTCGCTGTCTTCTTCGTCAAAGATGTCGTCTTCTTCTTCCTCTTCTTCGTCTTCTTCTTCGTCTTTATCCGTGCTGTCGAAGCCTTCATCGCTGCTATAGCTGTCTTCTTCTTCACCGAAGTCTTCATCTTCCAGATCATCGTCTTCATCGTTGATGATACGCGGACGCTTCGCACCCGTCATGGAATCTTCTGTTCCAGCTACCGGATACCAGCGCTTTAAGCCCCACAGACTTGTACCGACGCAAGCAAAACGGCCATCGATATTAATCTCGGTATATAGCTGGGCGATAAACTCGTTGATTTCTTCATCAGTCATTCCGCGCTGCTTCGCTACCTCATTCATTAAGTCACGATAGTAATACGGCGTATTAGCCGCTTTCAGCACCATAAAGGCAAGGTCCACCAAAGGGATCTCTTTTACCTTTTCTTTATCAATTTTCAAATTGAGCGAGGTACTCACTGCAGACACTTCCTCTCACACAAAATTCACTTTTTAACCCCTACGAACTGGACTGTTACGTATAACATATCCATTAACAAACCTAAGTAAAACCTATTTAGCGTTAAAAAGCAAGTTTTTATGTACGGATGTGACGCAAATGCGGAGAGCAGCAACAATATGTCCACATATTAAACGTGAAGTGACATCAAACCCACAGGAATATCCTCTTTTGCCAAAGAGACAACTCCATAATAAAAAAGACGGAGTCCCCTCCGCCTTCTGACTGTATACCCTTGGAGGATTACTCCTCACCAGGTTCCCCGCAAGAGCCCTCTAGCTCTCCATCCATCATATGTCCCTGCGCCCGTTTTGACACGAAGAGAATGTGTTTTTGTAAAAAAAGGGCAAGTTCCCCATGCGGCGGGATGAGCGCATTCATAGAATACCTCAGCATGTTCATCCCGAAGGGGGCTGCCCATTATGGACTATACTGGTTTATTGCATCAATTGATTGACGGAATGCGACGCCCTGAACCAGAACAGGGTGGGCGATATTTGATCCGATTTGCCAAACCGCAGCAGTACGAGGCCTGTCTCGTAGAATTGTCCCGAATGCGGAATGAATTCACCGACCTTGGGGCTGTCCGTTCCTCGCGACTGGCTCGTTCCATTATCGCTCCAGTCCAACGCCCGGAGGACCTATACCGCTATGGGGATGAAATTACGATTGAAGAAGACGTTCCCATCTCCCTTCATGCCACTGCACTCCACAGCAAACCAAGCAATGCTCAAGGCATACCCTGGGGAGTGAAGCAGATTCGGGCGCCCAAAGTATGGTCTGTGTCTACCGGACACCGGATTAAAATCGGTGTGATTGATACAGGTGCTGATTATCATCATCCTGATCTTCGTTATTCACTGGCACGTGGAATCAATCTGTTAAACCGCAGCCTGCTTCCTCATGATGATAACGGACATGGCACCCACATTGCAGGGACCATCGCCGCAGCTAACAGCACCGCAGGAATGATTGGTGTAGCTCCACGCTCCCTGATCTATCCGGTGAAAGCATTTGACCACAACGGATCGGCTTATGTATCCGACATTGTACTTGGCATCGACTGGTGTGTACGCAACAAGGTCGATATCATCAATATGAGCTTTGGCATGAAAACACGTAGCAAGGCGCTTCTTGATGTTGTCAACCGTGCGTACCATGCCGGAATCGTTATTGTTGCTTCGTCAGGAAATGACGGCAAACGCCGCAGTATTGATTACCCTGCACGGTATCCCCAGACCATATCTGTTGGGGCAACCGACAAAAACAGACGTATTGCGTCCTTCAGCAATCGTGGCGCATATGTGGATGTCTATGCACCCGGTGATAAAATCGTCTCCTCTTGGGTACAAGGCAAACATCACGAGATGAGCGGCACATCCATGGCGACGTCCCATGTGAGTGGCGCTATCGCCTTGCTGCTCTCCAAACATCCGGGGTTATCCCCTAGTGAAATCAAGACACTCGTCAAACGTGCTACGATCCCGCTGCGCGCCCGCAAGACCACCACCGCAAAAAGCAAGGTGCGTGGTGGTGAGATTGATGCCCTGAAGCTAATGCAGGAGGGCGGCGAGTGAGCCAGCTCAGTCATCCGTCAGCAGAACTTGATTGAGGCTTCGTGGCGAAACGCAGTAGCCCGGACCAGGCAGTACGCACGAGGGAGTATTACGTAGCGGCTGAGACCCCAGGTTACGCCCACTGTGATGTCAGAGCAGGCTAGTGTGCCTTGGATGGGTCAGGCATTTCGTTTTCTTCAACTCAGGGTACACAACAAAAAAAGTCTCCATGTACCACGTTGAAGGCACTCAACATGGACATGGAGACTTTTTGCCTTAGGCAGAGCGGCGGATGTGCCGCGAGCCTGGAATTTACATTTTGTCAGGAGCGGTTACGCCTACCAGACGAAGCGCTGTTGCGATAACGGTACGTACAGCACCGATCAGTGCCAGACGTGCTTGAGTTTGCTGCGTGTCTTCCGTAATGACACGTTCTGCACGGTAGTAGCTGTGGAACAGGGATGCCAGTTCGTATACATAACGGATGATACGATGAGGCGCATATCCTGTTGCTGCTGCCGAGATTTCCTCAGGCAACTCTCCCATTTTGCGGAGAAGGTCATACTCGTGCTCTGTTGTCAGCTTGGACAGGTCAATCTGTGCCAGTGGCAGCAGTTCAATACCTTGTTCTTCAGCCTGACGGTATACGCTGCATACACGTGCATGCGCGTATTGTACATAGAATACCGGATTCTCATTGGATGTCGAAATCGCAAGGTCCATGTCAAAGTCCAGATGGGAGTCCATGCTGCGCATTGTGAAGAAGTAACGGATGGCATCAATGCCGACTTCATCCATCAGATCTTCCATCGTTACAGCTTTACCTGTACGCTTGGACATCTTCACTTTTTCACCGTTCTGGAACAAGCTCACCATCTGTGCAATCAAGACCACCAGTTTCTCAGGGTCATTACCCAGTGCTTGCATCGCGGCTTTCATCCGTGGAATATATCCATGGTGATCGGCACCCCAGATGTTGATCATCGTATCGTATCCACGAGCATATTTGTCGCGGTGATAAGCAATATCTGGCGTCAGGTAAGTATACGTGCCATCGTTCTTGATCAATACACGTTCTTTGTCGTCACCGTACTGCATCGTTTTTAACCAAGTTGCTCCATCTTGCTCATAGATCTCATTGCGGTCACGCAATTCATCAAGCACTCGCAGCACTTCTCCGTTGTCGTACAGTGAAGTTTCGCTGAACCAGATGTCAAAGTTAACACGGAAGCGATTCAAGTCACGTTTGATTTTGTCCAGTTCCTTCTCCAGACCAAAGTCACGGAAATAAGCCGCACGGTCACCCGGATGCATGGACAGCAATTCGTCACCCTTTTCAGCAACAAGCTGCTTGGCGAATCCTTTAATATCTTCACCGTGATAACCGTCTTCAGGCATCTCAGCATCCTGGCCCAGCTCTTGCAGATAACGAGCTTCAATGGAACGAGCCAGATTAAACACCTGATTACCTGCATCATTAATGTAGTATTCACGGGTTACATCATATCCTGCGTAGTCAAGGATGTTACATAGCGCATCACCTACAGCTGCTCCACGGGCATGACCCAGATGCAAACTGCCTGTCGGGTTGGCACTGACAAACTCCATCTCGACTTTGCGTCCTTCTCCGATGTTAATTCTTCCGTAATCTTCACCCTGCTCCTGCACAAGCGCAAGTACTGGATAGAGGTAACTCTTGTCCAATTTGAAGTTAATGAATCCTGGGCCCGCAATCTCAGCCTTCTCGATTCCGGCTTCAGCCAGATTCAGATTGGCAATGATCTCTTCAGCAATCTGACGAGGATTGCGCTTGGCAATCTTGGTCAGCTGCATGGCAGCATTGGTCGCCAAATCCCCGTGTGTCTTCTCACGCGGCACTTCCAATGTGATGGCTGGCAATTCGTCCTGCGTAACAATTCCGGCCGTCACAATGGCGTTGCCGATGGCCGTACTTACCCGTTCGTTAATCGTATCTAGTGGATTACGTGTCATGAAATTGGTTCCTCCTGTATATGCAAACTAATCGCGAAATGTCCAGATTCTTCATCAAAGCGGTAAAAGTCGTAGCTCCACGCTGCGCGTGCGCTCAATCCCTGAATGGAAAGTTCCAGCTTCTGTGTATGCGTGGACAGGGCAAACGACATGTATGGTGATCGGTAGAAACCAGGAAGCTTCCGATTCAACTCAAAAGTCTGCTCCGATTCCACCTCACCATGACGTATAATCTTGATGGATTGTCCGCCCAGCTTCAAAGTTGTACGGGTTGTACCTCCCTCAGGTCCAACCTGTGGTTCTTCATAACGAACATAAAGAACAGACCCTTTTAACACGGCTTCACCCTGGATTTCCTGCAGCACATCTTCACCTTCATAACGGCTGTGCAGCCGGATGTGTACCGGTCGCATGTTCGACATGAATGTTAACCTCCATTATATTCGAGGCGACGCAAAATCAGGCACGGCTGGTGAGAACAGCCCTTCCCGTATTGTTGTGTCGCTATACGCGCTCATATTCCCGGATAGCTCGCTATCCTACACTCTACTGTATAACTATATCCAGTTCCCTCGCTCAATTCAAATCCAAATTCAGAGTTTTTTCCTCATCAAGCCAAAAAAGAAGAGCCGCACCTGTAAAGTGCAACTCCCTTTTGCTTCATTATAATAAGATTCGTTCCTCCGATCAGGCCCATTGGGATTCATAAGGAAAAGGACATGTCGACTCACTCAGCTTCGCTCGCACCTGTACGAGACAACCACAATGCCGACAAGTTGTGCCATATTGCAATCCCGGACAAGCGGAGCAGATGGATAGCCGACGTTCATATTCCTCATCCTGTACCGTCGGACGCGAACGTGAGGCAATCTCCACAAGTCTGGCCATTTTGGCATCGCTAATCTTCACATCGTACTGATCATTACAGCCTTTGCAAGGTTCCTGCCTTTTCATGCATTAACCCTCGACAGCGAGCACCCCAACCGATGCTGGTGGAAGGACAAAACGCAGTGTGTTATTCTCCAGTGTGATTCCATCCCACGCCACAGGCTGAACATGATTCGGCTGTTCAAAGGTATTAAATGCACCAAAATCAGTATGGTGCAGAATCTGCCCGGTTACTTTAGCCGCTTGAGCTGCGTCCAGCTGACACACAACTTCCAACTCATCCGTGTGACTCAGATTACAAGCTGTCACATGAATGACCCCATCCTTGTTGCGGGATGCTGATAAACTGAGCTGTGGAATGGTCTCTTCCCCGAATGTGTATCCTGGGCTTTCATAATTCAAGTCCAATCGCTGTGCATCCATATGAACCTGATACATATCAAATACATGGTACGTAGGGGTCAGGAGCATTTTGTCCCCTTCCGTGAGCACAAGCGATTGAAGCACATTGACGATCTGCGCAAGATTTGCCATGTGTACCCGTTTATTATGTTGGTTGAAAATATTCAGGTTAACACCTGCAAGCACAGCGTCCCGCATCGTATTCTGTTGATACAGGAACCCTGGATTGGTTCCCGGCTCAACGTTATACCACGTGCCCCATTCATCCACAATAATGCCGACTCTGCCCTCTGGATCATATTTGTCCATAATCTCGGAGTGCTTCACCAGTAATTCATCCATATGGAGCGTCTTTTTCAAGGTAGTGAACCATTCAGCCTCGCCAAATCCTGTAGCTGCGCCTTTATCATTCCACTCTCCTGTAGGGATGGTGTAATAATGAAGACTGATTCCATCCATAAAGCGAGCAGCCTCCCGCATCAGGACTTCCATCCATTCATAGTTGCCTTCGTTGGGTCCACAAGCGATTTTATAAATCTCGTTCCCGGAATAGTTACGTACATATGTAGCATACCGACGATATTCATCCGCATAATATTCAGGGCGCATATTGCCGCCGCATCCCCAGTTCTCATTTCCCACGCCAAAATACTTCATTTTCCACGGTTCTTCCCTACCATTACTCTTACGCCAGTTCGCCATCGGGGATTCGCCGTCAAATGTGATGTACTCCACCCATTCCTGCATCTCCTGCACTGTACCGCTACCCAGATTGCCACTAATATATGGCTCCGTGCCGAGCAACTCACATAATCTCAAGAATTCATGTGTACCAAAGTGATTGTTCTCTTCCACACCGCCCCAGTGTGTATTGATCATACGAGCACGCTCACTCTTCGGACCTACACCATCTTTCCAGTGATATTCATCGGCAAAACAACCGCCTGGCCAGCGAAGCACTGGAATATTAAGCTTCTGCAAGGCCGTTAATACATCATTTCGAATCCCATCCGTATTCGGAATAGGTGAATCTTCTCCTACCCACAGCCCCTCATAAATACAACGTCCCAAGTGTTCGGAAAAGTGACCATATATATTGCGATTTATTAATCCTTTATCAGAATCCGCCTTTAAAATAACACCAACCATGATTTCAACCTCCATATAATGTATTGTTATCGCTTACAATAACTCGTTTTAGAGTAGGTTTCAACCGTTTTTATTTCTACACAAACAAGCCTCTTCCTGTGTAATTGATTAGGAAGAGGCTTGTTTGTTATAGAAATTCATACAGAGACTTACCAAATTGATTTTTATACATTTCTAATTTGGATTTGCCCGTTTATTATTTCAGAATAAGAGACTACTTAATCCTGCTCTGAAGGCAACAACATTTTTTGTGTCCACGTCGTTCCACCATCTGTAGTCTGATAGATCGCAGGAGAGTTATCACTTGTGACTACGAGCCAACCCGTCTTGGCCGATGGGAACGAGATACGGGAACTGTATCCCGGATCTTTCAGGTCAATATTTTTCCACGTGGAACCTGTATCATAAGAACGTCCAATACCCACTTTGCCAGCTGCGGGTGAACCTGCAGACAGATACGCCGTCTGATTACCAATCAACGCCATGTTGCCGGGATGACCACCCGGGTTGGCTGGTCCGTTTCCTTTGCCCGTACTGTTTGTACCCGGTGCAGGACCTCCCCCTGCTGTGGATTGTGCAAATACTTGGGTCCAGTTCTTGCCTTGATTACCGCTCGCATAGAGGGAGTACGATTGTTGGGACATGCCTGCATCACCATACAGAAGGGCCCATACTTGCTGGCCATGTGCATACAGATCCGCTCCGCTCCATGTGTCTGAGACAACTCGAAGAGAGGTTGTCCAGTTCTTGCCGCCATCACTCGTTTGCTTCAGATGATATCCCGATCCAGGTACAACCACGACAGCATACCCTTGTTTCTCTGTTGCAAAGGCAGCTGCACGCGTGTTGGCAGGTGTATTCATTTTACTCCAGGTTACCCCGCCATCCTTCGTCTGATATGCACCATTATAGGTGTAACCATAACCTACATCTTTATTGCGAAAATCAATTCGTTTGAATTGAATGCCCGGCGTATCGAGCCGCGTCCAGTGCGATCCCCCATCATGGGTACGGATCAGATAGGTTGCAGGTGAATCCTTCACTCGCGCCAGCGCATATCCGTTCACATTATTCGGAAAATCAAGCTGAGTGAATTGCCACTGCCCGGTATATATGGACTGCCACGTACATCCTGCATTCGAGGTACCGATCAGGAAGCCTTCACCCCCAGCTCGTCCAGTCGTATCATTAAGAAAATCAATGTCAGTAAATTGCAGGTGTTGCTCTTCCACACCGCTGCCCTTTTTTAATGTAGCAGATAGTCCATGATCTCCCTTTCCACATGCCTGTGAAGATGCAGCGTTAGCACCTGATAGCGTATGTACCGGACCCATCCCCCAAGCCAGCGTTAACGATAATGCGAGTGCACTAATCCGTTTCCATGTCATTGTACTCTTGGTTGTCATCGTAACACCTCCTTCTATGGTTTTACCCAAATATGATAGTTCTAACGTAACAATCTGATTAACCCTGATGACAATTTTGCAAGATAAAAACCACCTTTACCCATGATTGGATCATGTAGGCAAGGGTGGTTCATCACCAAACATTGTGTACTCTAAGTTAAATGGGATACGTCACCACAGCAAGGATAACAAAACTGATACTTAATAAAAGGCATAAAAATTAAGATGGAGTCATACCAAGGCACGATATCTGCGTAAGAGGAGAGTCCATACTAACACATGAAATAAATGGTAGAGGCAAGGGAACATACGTGCTATAATTAATGTTATGGACTTTTGAATATCGGTGGATGTTTTCCAGACCACGGCGCAGCTTCCCGAAAGGGGGTGACGTCGTTGGTCAAACTTGTAGCGTTGCTTGATGTAATCCGATGGATTGCTGCGATCCTCAGTATTGTACTGAGTGGGCGAAAGCTTTACCGTTGGTTGCGCAAAAAGTTTCGTAGCAAGCGAAAACCCACCTCATAAGGTCGGAAGCCTGACGGTGGGTTTCGCTTGAATAGCATTATTTAGTTCATGCACGCCGTGGCAATCCACAGCCTTTCGGGTCCTAAGAGTCTTTACCGTTGGCAGCGGTAAAGGCTCTTTTTAGTATATGACCGAACCCGATCACCATATACTTCACGAATGTAATATATCAATTAATATACTACTGAATACTTATGTAGTCAGTATAGCACAGCTCTGTACAAAAGTTAACAATACAAAACGCCCTCCCCTGCGCAAAGTTGAACCCGCGCAGACAGAGAGCGTTATACTTATCGATTATTCAGTAATTATTTCACGAATCCAAGCAGCATTTCACGAATCAGCTTTGCAGCTACAATCTGTGTCTGTTGTGTTGGATCATAGATTGGTGCAACTTCAACCAAGTCACAGCCAACTACATTTACATCAGATCCAGCGATCATATGAATGGCTTCCAGCAGTTCCTTGGACGTAATGCCGCCCGCTTCTGCTGTACCTGTTCCTGGTGCTGCTGACGGATCAAGTACATCGATGTCGATGGTTACATACACCGGACGGTTACCCATCTTCGGAAGAGCTTCCTTCATCGGAGCTGCCACTTCAAATGGATAGAAGTTGATGTTCTCGCGACCATACTGGAACTCCTCACGGGAACCGGAACGGATACCGAACTGATAGATGTTTTTGCCACCCATCAACTCAGCTGCTTTACGTACTGGCGTGGAGTGGGACAATGGCTCGCCTTCATAGTTTTCACGAAGGTCTGCGTGTGCATCAATATGAATCAGAATAAGATCCGGGTATTTCTTGTACATCTGTTGGATGACTGGCCAAGTAACCAGATGCTCGCCACCGAGACCAACTGGGAATTTGTTGTCAGCGAGCAGACTGCCGATGTATTCATGAATTACCTCAAGGCTGCGTCCCGCGTTACCGAAAGGCAAGAGCAGGTCTCCAGCGTCAAAGTATGTCATGTCTACAATGCTTTTGTCGAGATATGGGCTGTACTCTTCAAGTCCAACCGATGCCTGACGGATATGAGATGGGCCGAAACGGGAACCCGGGCGGAAGCTGACGGTGTAATCCATCGGCATGCCATAGATAACTGCTTTGGAGTTCTCATAATCCTCAGAGCTGCAAATAAATACGTTTCCTGAATAAGCTTGATCCAGTTTCATTAATGATTTCCCCTTTTATTTCGTTAAATCTTCCACGAATTTAGGAAGTACAAATGCTGCTTTGTGCAGACGCGGAGAGTAATACTTGGTATCCATCTCCGGGATTTGAGTCTCATCCACTTCAAGCGGGTCATGTTTCTTGCTACCCATGGTGAATGTCCACAAACCACTTGGATAGGTTGGAATATTACAGCCGTACACATGTACGATCGGGAAGATTTCTTTGACGTCTTTGTTCACCTTCTGGATCAGATCCGCCTTGAACCAAGGGTTGTCCGTTTGGGCAACGAAGATTCCGTCTTCTTTCAATGCTTCGTAGATGCCTTGGTAGAACCCACGCTCAAACAATGGCGCAGCCGGGCCTACAGGCTCAGTGGAGTCTACGATGATCACATCGTATTCATTTTTATGTTCAATAATATGCATGTAGCCGTCGTTCACGAGCACTTCAACATTAGGCTCGTCCAACTTGCCGGCGATTTCAGGCAAATATTTTTTAGAGTATTCAATAACTTTACCGTCAATTTCGACGAGAACAGCTTTTTCTACAGCAGCATGTTTAATGACTTCACGAATGACTCCGCCATCGCCGCCACCGACAACCAGAACTTTTTTCGGATTCGGGTGAGTGTTCAGCGCAGGGTGTGCCGCCATTTCGTGATATACGAATTCGTCTTTTACAGTCGTCATCACCATGCCATCAAGAAGCAACATGTTACCGAATTCTTCGGTCTCTACCATGGCCAAATCTTGAAAATCCGTTTTCTCTGTAACATAGGTCTGCTTAATCTTCGCGGTGATCCCGAATACCGGGGTCTGTTTCTCCGTAAACCACAATTCCATAATCTCTACCTTCTTTCCGTAAAGTTAATGATCAGCCATACCCGATCAAGCGCTGTGCACTATAATCGGTTCGCCCAAGCACGTCCAGCGTTCGGCGCCATATCGCGTTATCATTGCTGGCCTGCGGGAAAGGTCCGCGGTTCACTTCATTATATAGATTAAATTGACCAGAGCGTGCAGAGCGTCTGACTAATCAATGAATCAATGACCATTCGTCTGTTCGTCCTTACGCGCTTTAGTATCTTGTGCCGAATCTTACCTTTTCATTACCCTTTTGCATTATACGCGATTGACGTTTATACTGCAAAACGGTTTTTCCGGCGAAAATGCTACATTTTGTTCGCTTATGCACCCGATTGAATATCCCTGCCAATCAAGTCCCATACTGGAAGAAAAGAGAGGAGCCCGTTCCATGACCAAGCCAAATCAAAAGACCCGCAAACGCGGGTTCCGTGTACGTAAATTCATTAAAAACCTGTCTCTGCTCGCCGTGCTCGCCATACTTGCTACCGCTGCAGGATTGGTCTATCTATACGCAACCAGCCTGCCCCTGGCAGACTCTGACCGGAATTCCAGATTACTGGACAGTCAGGGTGAAGTCATCGCTACCTTCTCCGCAGGTGGCAAAGACTCTGTACCCGTTCAACTGGAGGATATCGCTCCAGATCTGGTCAATGCCACTCTGGCTGTAGAGGACCGCAAATTCTATAATCACTACGGGTTCGACGTGCAAGGGATGGGACGGGCTGTGCTCGTTAACCTCGAACATATGCAGATGTCGCAGGGTGCGAGTACATTGACTCAACAGCTGGCGCGTAACCTATATCTATCTCATGAGAAAACATGGACTCGCAAAGCCAAGGAAGCCATGTACACGGCGCAATTGGAGATGAAATACAGCAAGGATGAAATTTTGCAGATGTATCTGAACGAAATCTATTATGGGCATGGTGCGTACGGAATCGAAGCGGCTTCACGAATGTATTTTGGCAAATCAGCCAAACAGCTGGATCTTGCAGAGAGTGCCATGCTGGCAGGAATCCCGAAAGGACCTACCTACTATTCACCCTATAACCATATGAAGAATGCCAAAGACCGACAGAAGATTGTGCTGAATGCCATGGCTGATATCGGCAAGATCACCCAGGCCGAAGCGGATAAGGCGTATGAGAAAATGCTTTCGTTCAAACCGGAAAGTGAGCGTAAAACGGTGGAAAGTGCTCCGTATTTCCGTGACTATATCCGGAATCTGGCCATCAGAGAGCTGGGAATCAGTGAAGCGATGCTGGATCATGGGGGATTGAATATCTACACCACCCTGGATCTGCGTGTACAAAAAGCAGCTGAAGATGCCATAGCGAAGGGTATGGATGCCAAAAGTGAGCTTGAGACGGCTCTCGTGTCCATCGACCCTCGTACGGGTTACATCAAAGCCATGGTAGGCGGCAAGAATTACCGCACCAATCAGATTAACCATGTACTGGCGACAACGCGCCAGCCAGGTTCGGCGTTTAAACCCATTATGTATCTGGCAGCCCTGGAATCCAAGCAGCTCACCAGTGCATCCATATTTAACAGTGAACCTACCCTTTTTCACTATGACAACGACCGCAAAACCTATAAACCCGGCAACTTTGGAGACAAGTATCTGGGTGAGATTGATCTAAGACAGGCGATCGCCGCTTCAGACAATATCTATGCGGTGAACACCATTATGCAGATCGGTCCTGAGCAGGTTGTGAGTATGGCAAAAAACCTCGGCATTACAAGCAATCTGAGCGCCGTACCTTCTCTTGCACTGGGAACGTCACCTGTCAGCCCGTTGGAGATGGCGTCGGCCTTTTCCGTCATTGCTGCTGGTGGACAACGGACGCCGCCTGTCGCCATTCTGCAAGTAACAGATGCCGCAGGACGTGTACTCTATGAATCGCCTCAGACGAAGGCTGAGACGGTTGTGGAACCTGCGGCAGCTTATGTCCTAACTCGTTTAATGGAAAGTGTCTTCGAAAATGGAGGAACGGGCAACCGGGTGTCTAAGGCGATCAAACGTCCGGTAGCGGGAAAAACAGGAACAACCAACACGGATGCCTGGCTCGTTGGATTCACACCGGAGCTTTCCACCGCTGTATGGGTTGGTTACGATCAAGGCAAATCCATCTCGACTTCGGATGGCCGCCGGGCAGCACCGATCTTTGCCCAGTTCACAGAGCAGGCACTTGCGAGCGTACCACCCAAAATTTTCACCGTTCCTGATCATGTCGTAAGTGTCTATATTGATCCGGAATCCGGCAAGCTGGCAGGCAACGGTTGTGAAGAGAAACGGCTGGAAGTTTTTATTGATGGTACTGAACCGACAGAGGTATGCCATGGCACAACGGATGATTCGGATTCTGGAGAAGATGAGAAGACCCGTCAGGTACAGAATCAACAAGGCATACAGGAAGAGAAACATTCTTGGTGGGGAGATTTCAAACGTTGGTGGGTAGAATGACGTAAATGCGCAATGACTTAGTTGCGTCACCTATAACCCCTGGTTATATTGAACAATTGGAAATTCACTTCGGATGAAAACTCATAATTATTCAGATCGATGAATAGGATTAAAGCACGAGCAAAAGACCCCCAACCGAACTTTCCGGTCAAGGGGCCTTTTGCTTTTTTCTTTTAGACTGTGTTAAAAGATCTGCCTTAGGCGAGTGCTTCCTTCAATACATCTGGAGAAGCATTCCACCAGTCTTGGTTGTGTGAGATCAGCAGTGTCTTAAGTGCAGCTCGAGCTTCAGGTCCAAGCTCATCCAACATGAAGCGACGCTTCAAGGCATAATCCATGCGATTCACATGTTCCGCCAGCAGTTTCCATCCACGTCTTGCTTCCGTATCAATCCACATCTCACATGCCGTTGCTCCACCATACAGTTGGCCTTCCTCCGTGCGATCGACAGCTACCCATACCAGCCATACCTGGCGTCCGTTGGGTACATCTTCACGATTGGTTGAGAACTTGATATTGCGTTCCACTTTGCTCTTCGCATGCATCGCACCGATATCGATTTTGGCTTCGCCATTATCAATAATGACCGGGGAAAGGTTATTCAGCTCAATGGAGCCTGCACCGAAGCCTTTATGCTTGCTTTTTGCACTAACGATATTCAAGGCAATCTGTTTTTTGCCGTTTTGCTCGTTTTGGTCCATGTTTATAACCTCCAAGGGTTGATACAAATATTTTAACTAATAATTGCCCCATTGCAAACATATACATGCTGTAGATGCTTGTCAACGGGAGGTATTTAACGATGATTCCACGACGCGCCAAGAGCTGGCTCACTGCATCCCTGGCCCTGTGTGTACTTGCCGGAGGGATATGGATCACTCTGGGTTATAATCGCTCAACTCATTCCGAATTGCCAGTACTCGCCCCCGAATCGGGCAAGCCTAAGGCAATAGCCCCAACGCCAGCACCTCCAGAAAGTGTACAGACCCCTACTGCCGAAGTGTACAGCAACCGTGTTGTGGAATATCACATGGATGTAAAACTGGTCGAAGGGAATGTACTGGAAGGGACTCAGACGATTACCTGGACACATCCAGGTAAAAAAACCGTCAGCGAGCTTTACTTTCATATGTATCCCAACGCCTTCTCTTCTGCTGACACCACCTTTATGAAGGAATCCGGTGGAAAGCTTCGTGGTGATGTCATGCCTACCAATGGTTATGGCTCCATGAACATTACCGAAATGAAAACGGAGGACGGGCTCTCTCTGCTGCACCGGATGCAGTATGTGCAACCAGATGACGGAAATATCAAGGACACCACCCTCATTAAAGTACGCTTGCCCAAACCCGTCAAAGGCGGGGAAAGCATCACGCTCCACACCCGATTTGAAGTGAATCTGCCGAAGATTTTTGCCCGGATGGGAACTGCTGATCATTTTGTCATGGCAGGTCAATGGTTTCCCAAATTAAGTGCCTATGAACCTGTGGGCAGACGTGGACGAACAACGGAAGGCTGGAATCTGCACCAGTACCATGGCAATTCAGAGTTTTACGCTGACTTCGGTATATATAGTGTGCGTATTCGGGTGCCTGAAACATACAAAGTGGCTGCTACCGGATTTCCGACGCAGCAAGCCGTGGTGAAGAATGGAGAAAAGGTCTATCAATTCTATGCCGATGATGTGCATGATTTCGCCTGGGCAGCCTCACCCGATTTTGTGTACGCCGAGGAACCCTTCTCTGCACCCAATGTGCCTGGTGTACGAATCAAGTTATATCTGGACCCAGCTCATCAGGATCTGAAAGAACGTTATTTCTACGCCGCGAAGGCCGCTCTAGCCAATTATAGCAAATGGTTTGGCCCATATCCTTATGCTACCTTATCCATCGTAGTTCCACCCAAAGCGGGGAATGGCGCTGGAGGTATGGAATACCCTACGCTAGTTACAGCCTTTGGAGCCGATGACACCACGCCAGGTTATGACCTGGAACGTACCGTAGTCCACGAGATCGGACACCAGTACTTCTACGGCATGGTTGCCAGCAACGAATTCGAGGAAGCCTGGCTGGATGAAGGGTTCACCTCTTATGCAGAAGACAAACTGATGGAGCAGGAATACGGATTGATTCCGAATCTGCCGGTACAATCGGGACTGATTACGTCTCCTTCATCCTTAACACAAGAATCCTGGAAGTTCGATTCACAGAATGAGTATGCGGCCAATGTCTATACACGTGGCAAGCTTGTATTACTTGGTATCGAACATCAAGTCGGTGCCAAAAAGATGGAACGCATTCTCTCTACCTATGTGAAGAAATACCGCTTCAAACATCCCACTTCGGCTGATTTTCAAAACGTTGTGGAACAAGTGACCCGCACTTCCTGGTCTGATTATTTTGATCAATACGTCTATAGTAACGGGATGGCTGACTTTGCTGTAGAGAAGATTCGTGTTACGCCCGTACAGAAAGACGGTCAAACATTGTACGAGTCATCCGTGACGATCGCAAAAAAAGGGAGTGATTACAACGCCGTTCCTGTTCGCATTGCCTTTGAAGACGGGCATATCCTCACCAAGCAATGGAATGGCAAAGAAGATCGCATCACGTATAAATTAACTCACACATCCCCCGTATCCTGGGCCATGACCGATCCCCTGTACTCGATCGTGCTGGAGAACCGCCATATGAACAATTTCCTGAAATCCGGACTGGATGAGCAGACGAAGTCCCGCTGGAGCATGAGTGTAACCAAACTATTAGAAGCCATATTCGGAGGTCTGTCATGGTGAGGTGGAAACGGTGAAAGCGAAAATACGTGAAGGCTGGTTTCTCGTCCGTCAGCATATGTTCATTGCCGCACTCTTATTTCTTTATCAACTCATTTGGGGATATTTCTTCTATCGAATGGTACAATCGGCGGTCATCCCACTACTCCTTCGCTATCCAGATGCTGATGCCGGTGAGCTGAGTACACTTTTGTTCAAAATGGAAAGTCAACTTAACCTGTCTACCCATCCGGAGGTTCTTCGTTATCTATGGATTCTCGGGGGCATGCTGCTGGTTCGCATGTTGATCAGCCCCCTCATTCAGGCAGGACTGCTCTACTCACTTCAGCACTTTAATTCTACAGAAGAGCGCATCCCCTTTGTCCGCGGAATCAAAAATCTGTGGAAACCGATGCTGCTGCTCCACACCATACGTACATTATTGATGCTTCTGCCCGCCTACTGGCTCATACCGAAGCTCTACTCGATTCTCATGGACGGATTTCATTCCCTTCAATTACTTTTGCCTGGTATACCTTATGTTGCTGCCTGGATTGTATATGGTTGGATCATCCACCATGTCATACTCTATATGCAGTTCGGTGTTTCGGCACCAGAAGGAGAAGGCGGGGCTCACGGTACCCTCAAAGCACTCTGGATTGCACTGCGTCATCTCATCGCTGTAATCGGCATTGCACTTCTACTGGGTGGAGTACACCTGCTCGTCTTTGGGGCATTCACTACAGCCTCATGGTTATTAACGGGACTGACCGGACTTATACTACAACAGACGTATCCACTTGCCAGATGTCTATTGAGTCTGTGGAAAATATGCAGCCATTTCCGATTATGGCAGTCCAAAATATCCAAAGGTGAGAGCAGATAGTTTAAAAATTGTTACCATCACATGTTAAACTCATGGCCTAATATGTACTTATAAATAGGCAAACCTCAACCTTTCCCCGTCAAAGGTCGAGGTTTTTTTTGCTAAATTTGTTGCTAAACGTTGCCAAAGCCGTACTCCTCTGTTACAATAATCGCAGTGAGTTTTTAGTAACAACTTTGTAATCTTTACATTCATATTTGTAACTACTTAAAATTAAATCGTCATTTCTTGATTTCGCAGGTGCATAACTAGCATAGCCAAATTCCTGGCACCTGGGAAGCGGGGGAACCAGTTATGGGTGAATTGATCTTGCTACAGAGGGATCATAGGGGACCTTCAACCGAATCCTTAAGCTAACCTCGCAGGCATTGGAAGGGGAATATCTCTTGTTCAAGAAGAAATTAACCGCAGCTGTACTTAGCATCACATTCGCTTTATCGCTTGGTGCAGGTAGCGCATTCGCAGATTCAAAGATGGACACAGTAATTGATTCAGCAATGGGAACTACATACAAAAGTGGGGGAACAACGCTTAACGGCTTTGACTGCTCCGGATTTACACGGTATGTATTCGACAAGTTGGGTATTGATTTGGCACGCCAATCCAGTTCCCAATTCGACATGGGCGATTCCGTATCCCGCATGGAGATGAGAGCTGGCGATCTGGTGTTCTTTAATACAACAGGTAAAGGCGTATCCCATGTAGGAATCTTTGTAGGGGATGGAAAGTTCGCACACTCCTCTTCTTCCAAAGGCGTTACGATCAGTGCATTGAGTGAAAACTATTGGGCCAATCGTTATGTTGGCGCAAAACGGATTATGAGCACGGACGCATATGAATCACTGGCCCTTGACTAGGGACAAGCTGAGCAACATGATGCTGTAACCATTAAACATACTGGAACGAAGCAAGAAGCATAACAGAACCGCCCGGTACATTCTCCGCAGGAATGTATCCGGCGGTTTTTTTGTGCTTCAATCCTTATTCATGTTGCAAGTTATACTCGGGTTATATCCTGCGACATCAACAGGTTCATTTTGCGTTCGTTCGTCCGTGCCCTTATGATGTTTTTACCCATCCCGTTATAATATAAACGAAATTACCGGAACTTTTGTTTCATTTTTTTTTCTTGGGAAGGAAGACTTGCTAAATGAACATCACTTTTGTAGAGTGGACAAAGAGTTCTGTTTCAAGGAAAGGAGCATGCAGGTGTATGAAGGAAACCCCTGTGACGTTTCACGTTGTACCCATGCGAGAAGAACATGCGGAGCTTATCTGCAGCTGGCAGTATGATCCGCCTTACAATATCTACAGCTGGCTCCCCTGGGAGCAGATGAAGGCTCTGGAAGTGGAATTCGGAGATGCACAGCTGCGGCAGGAGCAATATGCGATCGTCCTGGATCAGAACGATCGTATATGTGGGTTTGCTCAATACTTCCCACTTCAAGGGGTAACCCGGATTGGCCTTGGCATGCATCCAGAGCTGTGTGGTCAGGGTCAAGGGACAGCTTTTGTCACTGCCATTGTACAGGAAGCTATTCGCCGAAATCCCACGAATGAGATTGATCTGGAAGTACTCACTTGGAATGCTCGTGCCATTCAAGTTTATCTAAAGAGTGGATTTGTCACCCAGGATACATACGAACGACAGACCCCAAGCGGCTTGAAGCCCTTTCACTGTATGGTTTATGAAGGGCCTCGCGGTTAGAATCCATTGCAAAACAACCAAATTTGCCCCTTGTTATGTGATTAGTTCAAAAAATTCCCACAAAATGCTATGATGTCAGTACAGGTTCCGTTATAATGATATGGATAGTTTCAGGTTAGATGATCTTTCATTCTGGAGGGGACATAAGGGATGCACAAATGGATCATGAGCGGAGTATTTTTTGCAGCATGCGCTTTAGCTATTGTTTTAATGTTTACGCTTCCAGGGAAAGAAGAAGTGGCTGAAGAAGCCAAGCCAACCATGCCGGAAGTAACATTGGATGCCGGACAAGCTGAAGCACTGGTCAAAGCCAATTGTATCTCCTGTCACGGGGATCAGCTTCAAGGTGGCGTAGGACCTGCTCTGGCCAACATCGGCAGCCAGGATGATCTGGAGAAGATCTATTCTACGATTGTCAAAGGTAAAGGTGGCATGCCTTCCTTCAAGGGCAAACTGCAGGACGAAGAGATTGCAAATATCGCCATGTGGCTGTCAGAGAAGAAATAATCTCTGCATACGCATAACAAATAGGCGCTTAATCCCCTTTTGGGAGAATAAGCGCCTATTTGTTATATCAATTATTAAGCCTCTGCGGCATGCTCAGCCAGAAAGGCCTCAACTTCACGTGCGGACGGCATCCCGGACTGGGCGCCGAGTTTCGTCACGGATAACGCGGACGCACCCATGGCGAAGCCTACGGCCGCGTCCAAAGTCTCACCGCGCGCGAGGGCTACCGCCAGCGCGCCGTTGAAGCAATCGCCAGCGCCGGTCGTATCGACGGCGCTTACGGCGTAGCCGGGCGCACGGCACGCGCCGGCACGCCCTGCTTGTACGCGGCAACCAGGCGCCGCCGCGTACACAGCCCCCTCGGGGCCGAGCGTCGTGACGACAGCGGCCCCGAGGGATGCGGCGAGCTCTGCGACCGCCGCATCCAGGTCTTCCGGCCGGAGATGATCCCGGCCGGTAAGCACGGCAAGCTCACTGCGGTTTGGCGTGACAACGTCGACGCACCGCAGGAGCTCCTGGGGCAGACCCGGCACCGCGGGAGCCGGGTTGAGCACCACCAGTGCGCTGCCTTCAGCCGCCAGTTGGGCGGCGCGGGTAACCGCTGGCAGCGGGATCTCCAGCTGTAGCAGCACCGCTGCGGCTGCAGTCAGGCTTTTAACCGTATCCGCCTCTTCCAGCATTTCAGGCGCCACTTGCCCATTCGCACCAGGAATAACAATAATCCGGTTGTCTCCCCGAGAAAGCCAGATGGAAGCCGTCCCTGTAACCGTGTCTTCCAATATGCGAACCCGCGAGGCATCTGCACCACTTTCCGTCAGACTGTGCAGCAGACGTTCGCCAAAACCGTCCGATCCCACCGCACCAATCATCGTAGTCTGTCCACCCAGACGCGCAGCAGCAACAGCCTGGTTCGCCCCTTTGCCACCAGCGAGATAATGCAGCTCCTCACCGCTCACCGTCTCTCCCTCTTCCGGAATCGTGTCTGTCTTCACTACAAGATCCATATTGAGACTGCCTACGACAGCAATAAGAGGTTGTTTCTGATTATAGTCTGACATGTATGGTTCACTCACTTCTGGCCGCGTGATAATAACCAACCTCGTTATTGCGACCTCATTTTGTCATAAGCTTCGTTATATTGCCCTGCTTCCTTGATATCTACAGATGTAATACCACCCGCATCCCATGATGTGAGACGCAGCGTAACCGTTGTATAATCAATCGTAATAAAAGGATGATGATTGAATGCTTCCGAGATCGCAGCGACCTCATCCACAAATGCAATCCCTTTCATGTAGTTGGAGAACACGAATTTACGTACAATCCACCGTCCCTCTTCCAGTTCCCAGCCTTCCAGCCTTCCCAGATGAGCTTCGACTTCCTCTTGCGAAAAAACCATGCGTTATCTTCCTCCCCATAGGGTGGTACATTACAGACATGCGTCCGTATAACCACCGACACCTTCGGCGCTATCAACAGCAACCTCAAAGGCCAGGCTCACCGCCATGCGGTTGGCCCATTTCACGACTAACATCTTACCACGGACAAGCTTCAAAATCCAATCAACTACATGGCATAGAACCAATAACCATAAGGCTTTGAGGGGAATTCCAATTCCATTTACACCCCTGAAAATGCATGTAAACACACTAAATTAAAGGTACAAATGTCAACTCTTCTTCCCCGATCAAAATATGAATGCGGTGCTGTTCCTTATCATGGATGACCACGCCACTTCCAACCGGAATAACGGACTCCTCGCCCAGCGCATAGAACAAATCCTCCGCCAATGCCTCATCCACTTCAAGTTGGTCAGATGCAGCCAGTCTCCCCCACTCTTCCGCGTCCATTTCAAAGAAAACATACCGATCCGGTATGCGTCCGATTGCCGTTGTCAGATCTGTCAAAATTCCTTCATAATCCCGTCCATGCTTTACGCCCATTGGCTTTTCACTCCTATTCGGCCCCTAAGGAGCGGATTTGATCTTATTATACCTGAAAATAGCCCTTAAAAAAAAAGGCCTTCTGGTCGATAAATACATATATGACCGTTTTAACTGTTTTAGCAACCGTAAGGAATGCCTAACATTGAACGGATTGCGGCCAAAAATTCGTCCGGAAGCCCGAACACAGCCGCTTGAAAGGATTCAATTTTATCTCATGGATGAGGTGTATGATGAACATTTCAACGATTATTGGACTAATTTTGGGGCTGGTCTCCCTTGTATTTGGTATGTTCTTGAAGGGTGCGCCCTTAATCAACCTGGTTAACAATCCCGCAGCCTACATTATTATCTTTGTTGGTACGGCAGGAACCATCTTTATCGCATTTCCGATGTCTGAAGTTAAGAAAATCCCTAAGCTTTTCGGGATTGTTTTCAAAAATCAAGTACTTATTGATCGCGTATCCCTGATCGGCACATTTATGGATTGGGCTTCCACTACCCGTCGTGAAGGTTTGCTTGCACTGGAATCAAAAGTAGAAGAGATTGACGATCAGTTCCTTCGTGGCGGTATGCGTATGATTATAGACGGCAACGATCAGGAATTTGTAAGTGATGTGCTCATGGAAGATATTCATGCTACAGAGGAGCGCCACCGTGGCAGTGCCTTGATCTTCGCTCAGGCGGGGATGTACGCACCAACGCTCGGGGTTCTCGGGGCCGTTGTAGGTCTCATCGCAGCACTTGCCGATCTCAGTGACATGGAGAAACTCTCCCATGCGATTGCGGCAGCATTTATCGCAACACTCCTTGGTATATTTAGTGGTTACGTGTTATGGCACCCGATGTCTAACAAGCTGAAACGGATGTCCAAGCAAGAAATGGAGATCAAGCTGATGATGGTTGAAGGACTGTTATCCATACAATCCGGTGTCTCCACCATCGCCATCAACCAAAAGTTATCCGTATTCCTGACACCTTCCGAACGTAAACAACTGGAAGAGAAGGAGGGATCACCAGGTGAAAAAGGCTAAGAAGCACGAACCACATGAAGAGCATATAGACGAGAGCTGGTTGCTTCCCTATTCCGACTTGATGACCTTGTTGCTCGCTCTGTTTATTGTATTGTTCGGTATGAGTTCAATCGATGCAGCTAAGTTCGAGCAGATGGCTTCCGCACTAAACAGTGCATTAAATGGAGGTTCCGGAATTCTGGACCATTCGTCCATGAATCCGGATACGCCAGGTGCTGATTTGGGTAAGAACAAACAGGAACCTACAGAAATCACCAAGAAAACACCAGCTCAGATTACAGATGCACAGATGGCTAAGAAAGAACAAGAAGACCTGGAGAAACTCAAAGAGCGACTCGACAAATATATCTCGAAGAACGGACTTTCAGACCAGCTGAACACCAAGCTGAATCAGTCTGAATTGAAGATCACCATCAGTGATAACGCCCTGTTCTCCTCAGGCCGAGCAGATGTGAAGCCTGAATCACGATCCCTGGCCAAAGCAATCTCAAGCATGCTGCAGGAGTTCCCTGAATATGAAGTGGTTGTATCCGGTCATACCGATAATATTCCCATTTCGAACAACCAATATAAGGATAACTGGGATCTAAGCGCAGATCGTGCGCTCAACTTCCTGAAAATCCTGTTGCTGAACTCGCAATTGGACCCTTCCAAATTCACACCAAGTGGTTATGGAGAGTATCACCCAATTGCCAGCAATGACACCAATACGGGACGGGCACAGAATCGCCGTGTAGAGGTATCTATCATTCGGAAGTATCAAAGTAACAATACAAATGTAAAAGCCGTTGGCGGAGGAAACTAGAGGCCTGCAGCGATTCATTAACCAAAGACCGTTCTCCAGGTACAAGGAGAACGGTCTTTTGGGTTTATATAAGGCTTATGCCTGGTTCATCTACATATTTCCTTACTATTCGGTATTATTGACCAGTCTTCATTAACTCTGCACACCAAAAAGCCCTGCACTCCCTTACGGAAAGCAGAGCTTTAATCAGTTAAATTAGTCAAAGTCGATCAACTATTCCAGTGAATAGTCCAACAGACCGCCCAGCTCCGCTTTTTCAGCAGGGGTAAGCTCTCTCCATGAACCTGTCGCCATTTCTCCAAGATGGATGTTCATGATCCGAATACGCTTCAACTTACGAACCTCGTAACCAAAGGCACTACACATCCGCCGAATCTGACGGTTCTTTCCTTCAGTCAGGATGATACGGAATACTCGATCCGTCATCCGGGTCACTGTACAAGGCAGGGTCATTTCACCCAGGATCTTCACCCCAGTGCTCATACCTCTAAGGAAACTCGGGGTTACAGATCGATCAACAGTAACGATATACTCTTTCTCATGGCGCCCTTCTGATCTAAGAATCCGGTTAACGATATCACCATCATTGGTCATCAGGATCAAACCTTCCGAGTCCTTATCCAGACGTCCAATAGGAAAGATACGTTCATCGTGCCCGACAAAATCAACGATATTGCCCTGAATATGCTGCTCGGTTGTACTTGTGATCCCGATCGGTTTATTCAGCGCGATATATACGTGTTTTCTCTTTTCCTTGATTGGCTTGCCATTGATTCGTACATCGTCGCCTTCTTCTGCCTGACTGCCCAGTTCAGCCTTAACTCCATTAATGGTTACCTGACCACTATCCACCAACTTGTCGGCTTCACGCCGGGAGCAATAACCTGTTTCACTAATAAATTTATTAATACGCAAAAGGTAATCTCACCTCATCTATTTCTCTTCATCTGTAAGCGTGTCATCTGTTACCTGATCTACCTCAATAACTTCCGGTTGTTGCTCGGATGCAGGCAGTTCAATAATAACCGTTGTTCCCTTGTTCATGACGCTTTTAATATCCATCATGCCCTTATGTGATTGAATAATGCGCTGACTGACCATCAGGCCAAGCCCTGTTCCAGACTCTTTATTCGTAAAGAAAGGCTCCCCAAGCTTGGGCATCATCTCTTCCGGGATACCGATCCCTTCATCCCTGATCTCAATTCTGACGCGTTTCGATTGCTCGTCATGCTTGAGCTTGATATGGATGTTTCCTCCATTTGGCATGGCCTCCATACCATTTTTCAGCAAATTGATGAATACCTGCTTCAATTGGTTCTCTTCACAGTGTACCATAGCCGAATCGGATGAGGCACGCAGTACAAATTCTACACCATGCAGATGCGCCTGACTATCCAGTAACGAGATGACATCGCCAAGAATAAAACGAATATCCCGATTCTGAAAATGAACCGCCTGCGGTTTCGCCAGAATCAGAAATTCACCAACGATAAGGTTGATGCGATCCAGCTCCGATAACATCAGATCCAGATGACGATGATTCAGCTTATTGCTCTCTTGCTGTAACTGTAGGAACCCGCGCAGCGTGGTCAGTGGATTACGAATCTCATGTGCCACACCTGCTGCAAGCTGACCCACGGTTGTTAGCTTCTCAGAACGTCTGAGCAGCTCTTCCATCCGATTACGACTTGTAATGTCCCTGGAGACGCTAATGAGTGCGGTAATCTCTCCAGCCTCGTCTCGTACCGGAGCTGTACTGACACTGACCTCTACTCGGGTCCCGTCTTTCTTCATCCAGGTAGTTTCGTTGGACGTAATGGACATCCCCTCAACGAGTTGGGCATGCTGACGTTTCATTTCTTCTTCTGCCTCTGGCGGGATGATCTTGAGATTACGACCTTCCACCTCACGACTTCGAAAGCCATATAATTGTTCAAATGCGCGGTTAACCCGCAGCACTTTTCCTTCAAGATCCGTAATGTGAATGGCATCCGCTGTCTGATTGATAATGGATTCCAGATGTTCTTTCACCGCCCGATTCTCTTCATACATCTGTTTCAGACGGCTCGTATAATGGCCCAGATTACGAATCATGGCATTAATACGATTGGCCAGCTGGCCAAGTTCATCCTTCCTCTTTACTTTCAGACGGAAATCAAAGTGCCCATCCGCTACATCATTCACTTTGCCCAGTATGGATTGGATCGGACGTGTAATATACCCTGCGAGCAAATAGCTGCCAAAAATCACAATCTCCAGCAAAACCAACGATATGGAGGCATGGCTCACCAACTGCTCAGATACCATGGAGGATATTTGCTTATAGTCCATGACAATACTGATCACATAGGAAGACTGATTGGGTGTGAAAATGGGAATAAAACTCTTCAGTACCTTCTGTTCGTGCGTTTCACTGACAAAAGATACATTTTGCCCTGTTCGAATGGCGCGCACCACAGCACGATGATCCTCATCCGTAGAACCATACTGGTATGTACCAAAACGAATCGGTCTGTTATTCAACTTGCTAAAGTTCGAATCTCTTCCGTCATCACCCATGTTCGGGCTGCCAAAAGTCAACGGATTGATGCCTGTAATCTCCAGAATGGAGGGATTGACCTCACGAATTTTATTTAAAATCTCATCCGGACTAGAGATTTTCACATAGTCATCAACTTCCGTATTATTATAGAAGGGATTGATTATGTAGTTTCTCTTTCCATCATGGTAGTAACCCCAGATATCAATATCCGAAGGACTGGATGTCGAATATTCGAATCCATCTGACCAGAAATGCTCCAACTTCTGCCCTTGGGGAATCGTCACCTGTTGTTTTTCAAATAATTGCTTAAAGGCCTGATACCAATAAGTCATGGATTTGGTGGACAGCCCGATTTCTCTCGGATCTGAGGAGCGGTTAACAACGATGTCATCATCCGTCTGCTCCATTAACGAAATATGTGAGACGCCGACCTTTTGGCTCAAGCGTACAAGTTCTTCATTTGTGATATTATTAATATCCGGGTCCAATTCTTCCGCTGCCATGACAGCAGCAAGCCACAGATTGTTTCCAATCTGCCGTTTTACATAATCCGAACTGTATTGATTCTGTTCGACAGCAATTGCAATCTGCTTTGCAGTGAGCACCATCTTGGTTTCACTGTCCTGCCTCAGATTCTCTTCTGTAGTATAATAACTCAGTGCGATATTCAACACTAAAATAACGAGCACTGAGCACGACATAATCATGGATAATTTCGTTTTAATAGACAAGTTTTTTTGTTCACCTCTCGGCTTGTACCCTCTGGCGATATATGGCAAAACCTATCTCCATCATAACGCTTGTATGTCTTTTTGAAAAGGATAATTGACCTGTGTCCAAAAGTTACCGAATGACTAAAAAGCTCGAAATTCGTTGTTTTTTGCATTTTCGAACTCTACAATGAAATTAATCACTATATTTATCCACATACCCACAGGCTTGTGGATAGTTTGTTTATAACTATGTGAGCAACTACGCGGTTATCCACAATTCTATACACAACATGTTAACAACCCGAATATTTGTTCGCTGAATAAACGATTTTGGAAGGAGTTATATAGTAATGAATGACCATTCTCCCCAGCCCGATCTTGGGAATTTATCTGAAGAGGCTCAACATGAGCACTGGATGCGAGAGGCCATTGCCGAGGCCTACAAGGCTGAAGCTCTTGGGGAAGTGCCGATTGGAGCTGTAATCGTACAAAATAACCAAATTATTGGTCGGGGATACAATCTGCGTGAAACTACACTGGATTCCACCGCCCATGCAGAGATGGTGGCTATTCGTCAGGCCAGCGAGACCATCGGAGCTTGGCGTTTGTTGGATTGTTCTCTGTACGTCACATTGGAACCTTGTCCAATGTGTGCAGGTGCAATTGTACAATCCAGGGTCCCCCGCGTAATCTATGGTACGGCTGATCCCAAGGCAGGCTGTGCAGGTACACTGATGAACCTGCTACAGGAGCCTCGTTTTAACCATCGCACCGAGGTGATCCCGGATATCCTTCAGCCCGAATGCTCTACGATGCTAACTCAATTTTTCAGAAGTCTGCGCCAAAAGTTAAAGTAGTCACCGACTACAAACATCCCAATTAGAAAGGAAGTGTGCTGTAATGGCACTAACACTCTATGATACAGCCAATGGCATAAGCCTTCGGTTGCTCACCCCCCAGGATACACAGTCCTATCTGGACCTGATTCAGGTCACACGCGTCCCATACCAGTCTGTAGAACCCGTGCGAGACGATGAATTCTATACACTGGATGCTCAGACCCGGCGGATTGAAGATCGGGTCAAGGCAGCAGAAGATGGTACAGGATATCAATTTGGAATCTATACTATTAAAGACAGCCTGCTAATTGGACAAGTAAGTATCAACAATGTCGTATTGGGCGTTGCCAATTATGCGGATATGGGTTACTTTATCCATCCAGATTATCAGGGTGGCGGACGAATGACAGCAGCGGTTAAACTGGCCGTAGCTTATGGCTTCCGTGCGCTGAAGTTAAATCGGATTCAGGCTGCAGTATTGCCCTCCAACAAAGGTTCACAGCGCGTTCTGGAGAAGAACGGATTCCAGTTTGAAGGTACTGCTCGCAAATACCTCAAGATCAACGGCAAATATCAGGATCATCAGATCTATGCTGTACTTGCTGAAGACTTGGACGAACTTGCAAACTAATTAAGAAGAAACGTATCCTCTCAACCGTCTGCATTCCAATTCAAAATATACAAATTTAATGTACAAAACCGCACTACCCTAGCTATGTAGGAGAGAGTGCGGTTTTATTAGTATAGATCACCAGCCACGATTCAAAATCAAAGATCATTATTTTGCGGATATCCCCTCTTACGCTGTCTAACAAAAAAAACCGCCTGTACCCAAGCGGAAGGAGATTATCCTTCACTTGAATCACAGACGGTTGAACTCAGCGAGATTAGTATCCGTATGAAGCGTTCATCAGTTCTTCGAACTCTTGCATAGTAATTACGTCATCGCCAGTAGGGATGTTGATTTTGAATGCTGCTTTTTCGTTAATCTTGGTGTACGTATTGGAACCGGTAAATGCCAATTTCACTTCGTCTTTTGTACCTTCTGGCTTGATCAGCACATCAGCGACCATCTTTTGATATACAGGGAAGTCGTTTTTGTCCAATGCGAAATCGATGTTGAATTGGTTGATTGTCAGAACATCTTTCAATTTATCCAAGTCTTTAGCCATTTCAGCCTGATCTGCTTCAGTGATCTTCAGATCTTCTTTAGCTTTGTCGATATCAGCCTGATCCATTTGCAGCATTTCACGATATTCCTCTTTGGACAGAATATCCAATACTTTAGGCATAGCTTTTGTTACCAGTACAGTAACTGCTTCCTTAACATTGTCATTATTCACCGAGAATTGTACAACTTGCTTCGCATCTACACCTTCAGGAAGTTTTGCATCTTTGGTGTCTAGATTTTTGAAGAATTTAGCTTGATCGTACTCGCTCAGCACTGCGTCCATAACTTCGTTACTCAGCTTTTGCGTTTTGGCTGCGTCCATAGCATCAGGGTTCCATTCTGTACCCTCTTGCTCAGCCAGTTCTTTCAGGTCAAGTTCCAGGAATTTGCCTACAACGTTCTCCGGAATCGGGAAGAACGGAATATTCGGCACTTTCACATAGAGTTTCTCTGCCGTCATCACCATTGGGATGTTAAAGGTCATACCCATGTCGCCTTTAAGCTCGATGCCAAGAGTCATCTCTGTCTGCATTGGCTCACTTTGGTATACACCTGTTACATTCAACTGAGCATCCTTCAGCATGCTCATAAACTGAGTCATGGTAGGATCAGTTTGTGAAGCATCCCCAGGTTTATAGCTCAATTCATTAATGGTGAAATTAGAACTCATTTCATACGAAGTCAATTTGGAAGCATTGGCCGCAGCCGTCTTCAATGCCTCTTTTGGTTCCTGCTTGCTGCTACATGCTGTCAATGCCATAGATACGGTCAACAGCAACGTGAGAAGAAGCGCCCCCATACGTTTAGTCATTTGTTTCTCTCCTCTCGTGATAACCCCAAAAAAAAGTAATTCAATATCAATGATATACCATATCACCAGATACCGAAACCTAATTTGGGAAAAATGTGATCTTTCCTCTTTAAAATGGCTACAAAGACCTATATCAGCTTGTGAATAACCATGTGCCTGTCTTTATATATGTATGAATACGCAAAAGCCCCCTGTTAGGTAACAAGGGACTTTTGCGTGAATCTGTTTCTTCTATTAACCTTGGGGATTCAAATGATCCACATGATTTTGATTTTTTACTTTTTTGGAACCGGATAATGGTTCCTGCATGGAAGAGCGTTTGGATGAATGACGATGCTGTTCGGATGCTTGCGCTTCCGGTACGGGAATTGTTTTTGGTTTGCTCATATTATTGCCCCCTCATCATTGTTAGGAATGGGATGGGTCCCTATCTTCCGTTTTGTCATGATTCAGTGCATCCTGATGACGGCGATCATTAATATCTTGCTGAATTTGCTGGGCATGATGACTGTTTACGGCAGGTTGCTCCAGATCATCGACTACATTTTGCAGGTTTTTGTCTACTCCCGCTTTGGCTTTAGTCAATTGAGTTCACTCCTTCAGATTTCAGGCTATTATCTCGTCTGGGATTGTAACGACTGGGCGCATTCATGAATGTGCCGTGTATAATCGTGAGCCAGTTCCTGAATCGGTTCTGTACGCTCATCCGTCGTTCGTCCATCCCGTTCCACATCAATCAGCTGTACGCTGACTTCACGGGAATCGACATATGCACATTTGAAATCAAAAGAGTACATCTCGTGCCCTGCTGTAGCAATGTGTATCCGAATCGCCTGCTGATCGGCTTCGTCGGCCATTACCTGAGCCTGGTCTCCAACATTCAGGACTTGAGGCAAACGTTCTTGCCAAGCCCCTACAAGCTCTGTCTGATCGATGTTTAACTCGCGGTTCATCTTACCACCTCCACTCCTATAAAGTGCGGCGATGAAGATGTTTTTATACATATTAGCCTTATTCAAAATATAACGTTGTACTGAGCAACGTATACATCGGTCACCAACCTGTATGCTCACTACGCTGGACAAACTCACAACGCAAAAAAGGACCCGAGCGATATCGCTCGAATCCTTGTTATAAGTGTAGTATGGCGGAGAGGGTGGGATTCGAACCCACGTGGAGTTGCCCCCTAACGGTTTTCAAGACCGCCCCGTTATGACCGCTTCGGTACCTCTCCAGGGAAATTAAATTTTATAAACTTGCCACGAAAAGTATCATACCACATCTCGACATTATAATGCAACCTTTTATATTAAAATTGATAATCTCGTATCAGACAACTTCCTCAGTTATACAAAACACTCCAATCCGCCATTCCGAAATGACGGATTGAATTTGTATTCCCCTTGATGAGGATGGCTAGCTAACTCTTACTTAAGAGCGACGTGCAATCACACTTGCACCGCCCATATAAGGACGCAATGCTTCAGGAATGACAACCGTACCATCTTCCTGTTGATAGTTCTCCAGGATAGCGGCTACCGTCCGTCCAACAGCCAATCCTGACCCGTTCAATGTATGAACAAATTCCGGTTTGGCTTTTGGCTCTCTGCGGAAACGGATATTGGCACGACGTGCCTGGAAATCCTCACAGTTGGAGCATGAAGAAATCTCACGATAGGTATTGCTCTCAGGCAACCATACTTCAATATCATACGTTTTAGCTGAAGTGAAACCCATATCTGCCGTGCACAAAGTCAGGACGCGATACGGCAAGCCCAACAATTGAAGCACACGCTCCGCATTTTGAGTCATTTGCTCCAGCTCTTCATACGAAGTCTCTGGAGTAGAGAGCTTGAGCAGCTCTACTTTGTTGAATTGATGCTGACGAATCAAGCCGCGTGTATCCCGTCCAGCCGAACCGGCTTCAGAGCGGAAACAAGAGCTGTATGCCACAAAGTGTTTAGGCAATTGATCTACATTCAGAATCTCTTCGCGATGGTAGTTCGTTACCGGAACTTCAGCAGTAGGGATTAGATAATATTCAGTATCTTTCAACTTAAACAGATCTTCTTCGAACTTAGGCAGTTGACCTGTTCCAAACAAGCTGTCCCGATTCACGATGTATGGAGGCAGAATCTCTTCATATCCATGTTGATCGCTGTGCAGATCCATCATGAAGTTGATCAATGCACGTTCCAGACGCGCACCCAGACCTTTATAAAAGGTAAAACGGGAACCTGTTACTTTGGCAGCCGCTTCAAAATCAAGAATATCGAGATCCTGCGCAATTTCCCAGTGTGCTTTTGGTGCAAAAGTAAATGACTTCGGCTCTTCCCAACGACGAATCTCAACATTGTCGTCTTCAGAAGCTCCAATCGGTACACTTTCGTTAGGAATATTCGGAATCGCCATTGTGAGATCATTGATCTTCACTTCCAGTTCCCGAACTTCTTCGTCCATGGCCTTGATTCGATCAGAGACTTCGCGCATCTCCACAATCAGATCATCAGCATTCTCACGATTCTTCTTCAGTCTAGCAACTTCCGCAGAGACCGTATTCCGACGGCTCTTCAGTGTTTCACTCTCTTGAAGCAATTCCCGACGCTTGGCATCCATCTCGGTAAATCCAGCGATAAGATCCAGCGATTTGCCACGTTTATTCAATGCTTCTTCTACACGCGCATACTCATTCCGCAATATTTTCACATCAAGCACGATATACCCCTCCTAAATAACCTCACAACGTGAAGCCTTATGTTAAAATCCATTCTCAAAACTCTACTGTATATACCTTACTATATACTTATCGGAACCTGTAACCCAAAAAAAAACCTATATCCCCGGTGTTACCCTCCGCTGCGATTCCCGCTATGAAGCAGATACAGGCAACATCAGGCATCCGTTCAGATGCAACTGCCATCCAGCGGCCTTACACGGCTTCTGGGGAAGTGATCCGATGACCGGGAGATCATAGGTTGTACATCATGCATTATTTAGAGTCTACCGTGTGTTTGTAGGATCTGGCCATGTCTACAAAATAAGTATGCAGACGATAGTCATCCGTCAATTCCGGATGGTAGGAGCAAGCCAACAAATGTCCCTGACGAGCCGTAACAATCTCATCCTTGTATGTGGAGAGTACCTCCACCTGGTCTCCGACACTCTCGATCAAGGGCGCCCGTATAAATACAGCCCTTACCGTCTCCTCAATGCCTTTGACTGGCAAATCCGTCTCAAAACTCTCTCTCTGCCGTCCAAATGCATTTCGGGATACTGTCATATCCATTAGCTCCAAATGAGCTTCTTCTTGCCCTGCAATGTGTTTAGCCATAACGATCAAGCCAGCACAGGTACCAAATACCGGTTTGCCCTCAGCAGCAAACGCCCGAATGGCATCCATAAACCCATACTTGCGCATCAGTTTACCGATCGTCGTGCTTTCCCCGCCAGGAAGGATAAGACCATCCAAGTCCTCCAATTGCTGAACCTGTTTGATAGCTATACCTTCTGCTCCAGCACGTTCAATACTTCGAATATGCTCTGTGACAGCTCCTTGAAGTGCTAAAACGCCGATCTTCATACGCTCATTCCCCTTCTCTTACCAGCCACGATCTTGCATACGGTAAACGAACATTGTACTTTTTTACTTCATCATACGTGAATTCTAACTTGATATTTTACCGGAAAAATTGTAAATATACAATCCATCCGGTCGGAATAACTTGTATTTTGTCAATGATATGACCATGTAAACATTAAAATCATGATCATACTCTCTCCATGAAGTTTGTTATGGACTAAAACAGGTTTTTAATCCCGTCAAAAAGATCCACAAAGAAATCCTTCACAGCACGGAAGAACAAACGGAACCATCCGCCTTTTTCAGCCTCTTCAGCAGTGATCAAGTTCACTGTTTTTTCCTGTGGCTCAATTCCATCTGCTTTATACGTGTACGTTACCGTACCAACCTTCGTACCTGCCTTGAGTGGTGCTACCAACTTGTCAGCCTCAGTTACGTTGGCTTTGAACGTCACATCCAGGTTCTGAGTACCTTTGGGTACAACAAAACTTACCGCATTATCTGTTACAACAGGAACGGTTGTTTCTTTCCCTTTTTTCAAAGGTACCGCTTCCCAGCCCGTCACTTTGGTCTTGCCTGCAACAGCCTGTTTCACTTCAAAGTTGTTAAATCCATAGTCCAATACCTTTTTAGTTTCTCTGAAACGTGCGGATTCCGAATCTGTGCCCATAACAACACTAATTAGACGCATACCGTTACGTTCTGCTGTACCTGTAAAGTTATTACCTGCGTTCGTGGTATGGCCTGTTTTCATTCCATCCAGACCTTCATAGGCATAGCTTTTGAAATTGGTTATATTTTTATTCGCTTCCAGCATCCAGTTGTAATTGATAATTGGGGCTTTATCATTGGGACGGAACTTGTAGGATTGAATCGTTGTAAATTCTGTGTAGTCCGGGTGATCCATAATGATGTATCGGCATAGAATCGCAGCATCCAGAGCGGACATCACAGTTTCCTTGTCTTCAGCTGGGCGGAAATCAGCAGGCATATCTGCTCGGTCGAGACCGGAAGAGTTGATGAAGAACGTATCCTTCATGCCCATACGCTTCGCTTCATCATTCATCATTTTCACGAAAGCTTCTTCCGAACCGGCAACATGTTCAGCCAAAGCAACCGTAGCATCATTGGCAGAGCCAACAGCCATAGCAATATAGAGATCCTTAACTGTGTGCTGGTCACCTTCCGCGAGGAAAATTCGCGACCCGATACTTTGTGCAGCATTCTTTTTAACAGTTACAATATCGTCCCAACCGAATTTACCTTGTTTGACTTGTTCGGCGACAATGTACTCTGTCATCATCTTGGTCATACTTGCAGGTGGCATCGCTTTATCCGCATCAACATTTAGTAGAATCTGTCCCGTTGAGGCTTCCATTAGCACCGCTGATCTAACCTCAAGCCCAAGTGAGTCTACCCCAGGCACCTTTACGGCTTTCTCCGTCTTCGTTGTTGTTGCCGTAGCAGTCAGAACCTGACTGGAGTTGTCCGCAGCAGCCATGACCGGCATTACTGCAGACATGCAAAGCATGTTAATTAGCATTACCGAGGCTACGCTCTTTTTGAGCATTTGGCGTTTCTTTTTATTCATGTGTTTGGCTTTCAATGATGAATACTCCCTTCGATCCAAAGCATTATTAATTGCTTCAGTGCAGCTTATGCTGCGATTTTCTTGTTCCCTAACCTGCGTGTTTGATGTATGAGATGTGTGCTATATGCGCTGTATCGAACGAGCAATATTATTGCTCCTAAAGTTCGTTATCGATTGTCACTTAGTCCGCATTTTGCAAATGCTTATGTAAAAGGACGTCCGCGCTTCTGTTTACCTGGCAGCCTTTTCTGGCACTGCATTTGCTTTTCAAAACCATATTCATAGATTCACGTCAAAAAGCCGCCGCAACGCCTTAATCCATCCATGGATCGTCACCGCTTGTTCTATTCTATCACAGGGGTATCTGCAAAAAAAGACAGACCCGGTGAAAATCACCGAGCCTGTCCTGGAAATGATTAACTCTCTTCAGATTACAACGAGTAGTTAGGTGCTTCTTTGGTAATCTGTACATCATGGGGATGACTTTCGCGCAGTCCCGCACCTGTAATTCGGATAAAGCCTGTATCGTTACGAAGTTGCTCCAAGTTACTTGTACCACAGTATCCCATACCCGAACGCAGACCACCAATCAGTTGGTGGATCGTATCAGACAATGGTCCTTTGTAAGCGACACGACCTTCGATTCCTTCCGGAACCAGTTTTTTGTCATCATCTTGGAAGTAACGATCTTTACTACCTTGTTTCATTGCAGCCATTGAACCCATACCGCGGTATACTTTGTAGCTACGTCCTTGGAAGATTTCAGTTTCTCCCGGGCTTTCTGCTGTGCCGGCAAACAAACTTCCCAGCATCACCGCGTGTGCGCCTGCAGCCAGTGCCTTTGTAATTTCACCAGAATATTTAATTCCGCCATCCGCGATAATCGGAACTCCATATTCGCGTGCCACTGTTGCACAATCGTACACTGCAGTTACTTGAGGTACACCAATACCAGCGATAACACGTGTTGTACAAATCGAACCTGGACCAATACCCACTTTGACTACCGAAGCCCCTGCTTCGATCAGGTCACGAGTGGCAGCGCCAGTAGCGACGTTACCTGCAACGATGGTCAGGCTAGGGAAACGTTCACGAAGCTGACGTACAGCTTCAATGATATTGATGTGGTGTCCGTGAGCCGAGTCTACCGTAATCAGGTCGACACCAGCTTGTACCAAAGCATCAGCACGTTCAAATGTATCTTTGGAAATACCAATCGCTGCACCAACCAACAAACGGCCTTGAGCATCTTTGGCTGCATGAGGGAATTGAATGGCTTTCTCAATATCTTTAATCGTGATAAGACCTTTTAACGTGTTTGTCTCATCAACTAATGGAAGTTTCTCAATCTTGTGCTTCTGAAGGATACCTTCAGCTTCTTGTAGTGTAGTACCTACAGGAGCGGTAACCAGATTCTCATGAGTCATGACTTCGCTAATTTTGATGCCGTAATCATGGATAAAACGCAGATCGCGGTTAGTCAAAATACCAACCAGCTTCTGATCTCCTTCAATAATAGGTACACCGGAGATCCGATATTTCGCCATTACTGCTTCCGCATCAGATACCAGATGATCTGCCGTCAGTGAGAATGGATTCGTAATAACACCACTCTCCGAACGTTTAACACGATCTACTTCTTCTGCCTGTTGTTCAACCGACATATTTTTATGAATAATACCGATACCGCCTTCACGTGCAATGGCAATAGCCAATGTCGCTTCAGTTACCGTATCCATACCCGCACTGATCAAAGGAATATTTAGCTTTACAGTATCACTCAAACGTATAGATACATCTACTTCTTTAGGCAGTGTCTCGGATTTCCGTGGCACTAGCAATACATCATCAAAGGTGAGGCCTTCCTTACCAAATTTATCTTCCCACACGCAAGTGTTCCTCCTTATGTTTGCTCAGCTTTACGGTCCAAAACCCGAAGATTCCAGGCTGTATTTTACGCCGAAAATACGTTTTCTGAAAAATTTATTATTGCCATCTTAGCAAAGCGATATTTAGACTGTCAAGGAAAAGTACTTGGTTATATCAGGTGTATTGCCTGATGAACACAACTGTTTTTCCAGAGCGGACAAGTCTAGTTATTACGCAAAAAAACGTCAATTCGTATCGAATAACGTTACATGTATACATCCTATTGTGCTGATAAATTAACAAATTCAATCTGTATTTTAATCCCATACTGCATAATAAAAATATATAATAAAAACCACCACCGAATAACATCGGCAGTGGTTCTTTGCTTGGCGGCGTCCTACTCTCCCAGGACCCTGCGGTCCAAGTACCATCGGCGCTAGAGGGCTTAACGGTCGTGTTCGGGATGGGTACGTGTGGAACCCCTCCGCCAT
>NZ_LELF01000051.1:0-332 GCF_001029205.1 Paenibacillus sp. VT-400
TCTGGTTTGGGCTTCTCCGCGTTCGCTCGCCGCTACTGACGGAATCACTATTGTTTTCTCTTCCTCAGGGTACTTAGATGTTTCAGTTCCCCTGGTATGCCTCTGCATAACCTATGTATTCAGTTATGAGTAACTGGAAATTACCCCAGCTGGGTTTCCCCATTCGGACACCCCCGGATCAAAGCTTGCTTACAGCTCCCCGAGGCAGTTTCGTTGCGAATTATCACTTGCTATTGGATAAGCCCTCGACCGATTAGTACTGGTCAGCTCCATGCATTGCTGCACTTCCACCCCCAGCCTATCTACCTCGTCGTCTTCAAGGGGTCTTACAT
>NZ_LELF01000052.1:0-860 GCF_001029205.1 Paenibacillus sp. VT-400
ACTGGTGTTACGGGAGCAACGGGAAGCACCGGGGCTACTGGAGTGACAGGAGCCACTGGTGTTACGGGAGCAACGGGAAGCACCGGGGCTACTGGAGTGACAGGAGCCACTGGTGTTACGGGAGCAACGGGAAGCACCGGGGCTACTGGAGTGACAGGAGCGCAGAAGACGGCATACGAGATTCAGTATGACCATAATCTTTGATTGATTTCCAGCGACCGCCCCAAGTGAGTCCGACGGATTCGGCCACTTGGCCATAGAGTTCATAACCACGCATCGCCCATGGATCTCGCTCGCTGATCACGACTTTGCCATTCCGTTTAAAGGCAATATCCGCGGCCAGACCAAACTGATGATAACTTTGATAGCCTTTGGCGCGTGTGGTATTTGGATTTGCAGAAAGTGAATTTTGGCGTTCTGGACTACGATAACCTTCTAATAAAACCAGTTCATAGCCATGCTGTTCACGCATAATTTTAAATACCATCAACAAACGCTGTTTATAACGTGGATTAATTTTGTCCCATTTCCGGTTGGCTGTATTGAGATCGTTATGATGATGACTGTTTGGCAGATGTACATTTCCAGCAGGATTGGGTGAAGGAGTAATCACTTGCGCAGAAACGACGTTGGCATAGTAATTTGCTTCTTCCTGCAAGGCTGTTTCAATCAGATGTTCATCTACTTCCGGAGGAGGTGCTAACACCTGACCATCCAGTAAGCTATAGATTTGCGGATCAACTTCACGTAAATAATTTGCTTCAAAAGTACTGGCAGTAATCGGACGGGTTAAGCTAAAAATGACGATGCTGCTGAATAATGCCAATGCGGCCAGTAAAATCCACCATTGCTGAATATGT
>NZ_LELF01000053.1:0-552 GCF_001029205.1 Paenibacillus sp. VT-400
TCTTTGATTTGGTTTTCTATAAGCGCATTACCTCTATAGAACCTAAGCTTCTGACTGATTTCCGCCTGTTCTTCCAGGTTGTCTTCATCAACAAGTTTTAGCTGTTCGGATTGGTCAAGGAATTGAGCATAATTATATTGAGCAAGTTCGGATGTCCAAATCAGTAACTGATCAAGGTTTTTAGGCATAGGAACTTTCAAATCATTCAAATCAAGCTTTTTAATGGGCGCAAGTTCTTCTTCCTTAAACTCTGTTCTTTCTAAACTTGATTGCTTTAACATAATAATTTCCTTAACTTCCACTAATTTTAAACATAATAAAAATTATAAATGAGTGCTTAGAGCCTTCATTTTCAGATTCAGCTATTTGGGGTCAATAACGCATAAATCCCCATGCTTCCCATAGCCACACTGCTCTTTCATCACTCGGACGCAGGGCTTGGACTCTTCTCCAACGGCACAACTTTGAATATCAAACTGAATACCTTGCTGCCTTAAACTCTCGATCTTTGGAATATTCTCTAAAGGCTTAATATAAGATGCAAGTAGCCAC
>NZ_LELF01000054.1:0-411 GCF_001029205.1 Paenibacillus sp. VT-400
AAAACAGGTACGTTAACTGAAGGACGCCCTGTATTCGATCGTGTAGTTGCCGCATCAGATTTTGACGAATCTGAAGTATTACGTTTAGCCGCCAGTCTTGATCAAGGCAGTGAACACCCGCTAGCCGAAGCGATTGTAAACGCAGCACACGAACGTGGCCTGTCTCTTGAAACACCAGATAATTTTGAATCGGGCTCAGGGATTGGTGTTCGAGGTCAAGTGGGCGATCGTCAGTTAGCTTTGGGCAACACAGCACTGATGGAGCAATTGGGTAGCTCGGTACAATCTCTGATTCCGCAAGCCGAAGAGCTGCGTTCGGAAGGTGCAAGTGTGATGCATCTAGCCATCAATGGTGAATTGGCCGGTCTGCTTGCAGTATCCGATCCCATCAAAAAAAATACCCCAGAAGCA
>NZ_LELF01000055.1:0-366 GCF_001029205.1 Paenibacillus sp. VT-400
GGTTTCTTCCTCCTTAGGTATGTGTATCTATATCGTCAAGGTCTGCCCTCAGCGAAGAGGTATTCCTTAAATCCAGGTTGATTCTTCCGCCCAACAACGCGGTGTCGCAACAGAGGGGGAAGGTGAAGCAAAGAGAGTGATCCCACAGATATCCTTTAAAATAAATCAAAAAACTCTCAATCCACATACTGCTTGCGCAATAAGGGACGAGAGTTGTCGTGGACCCACCCTAATTCACCGCGGTTTCGAAACGACAGTCTTAGCGGTCAATGAAGCCCGAAGAGGATACCGGGCCTAAACCGATTGCACCTACTCCAATTTCATTGCAATACCTAAGGAGCGCTCAAGACCATTTGCCTGCCACCG
>NZ_LELF01000056.1:0-602 GCF_001029205.1 Paenibacillus sp. VT-400
TAGCCGTATCGGAAGGTGCGGCTGGATCACCTCCTTTCTATGGAGAATCGTTTCCTGCAACGGAAACATTCAAATATGCAGCTTAGCTGCAAAACACTCACTCGTTGTTCGGTTTTGAGAGCTCAAACTCTCAAATGCATTGGATAACTCATAGCTTGCAAATCTATAGAGGAGCCACCCCCTTGATTGGTATTTTGACGTTCATCTACATAACCACCAATACTACTAATAGATGCATCATCTAATCCCACATACCGCTGAATAAAACTTGATGATAAAATCATAATAGATAATATAAGAGGGAAAGTTAAAAACTTAATTAATACAGGTACTTTAGATTTAAAAATAAAATAAATTACGAAAGAAACTAATAGCATAAAAGCGATATGCGGTCTTACTACTAACATACAAATAAAAGCTATAGGCATCAAGAATATTAACTTTTTCATTTTAGCAATTGAGTATAAAAATAAACAAACTGAAAAAAATGAAATCGCATCCTTGCCTAATCCCGCACTCCAAAAACTCAAGGAAGAGAAAACAATAGTGATTCCAGAATTTACTTAAACCAAATAAATATTTCTCTAAACAAAAGTATAAAA
>NZ_LELF01000057.1:0-32057 GCF_001029205.1 Paenibacillus sp. VT-400
GTCGCCTTGGTGAGCCGTTACCTCACCAACTAGCTAATGCGCCGCAGGCCCATCCCCAAGTGACAGATTGCTCCGTCTTTCCAGTTTCCTTCAGGCGAAGAAAACAATTATTCGGTATTAGCTACCGTTTCCGGTAGTTGTCCCAAACTTGAGGGCAGGTTGCCTACGTGTTACTCACCCGTCCGCCGCTAACTATCAGAGAAGCAAGCTTTTCTGATAGTCCGCTCGACTTGCATGTATTAGGCATGCCGCCAGCGTTCGTCCTGAGCCAGGATCAAACTCTCCAATAAAGTATTGAAAAGAGCGATAAGCTCATTTTGAATCTGACGAGATTAAAAATCTCATTTGTGCTCCAGTCGATTCAAGCCAAGGCTTGTTTCAAACTTTCGCGTTCATTCTGCAAGCAGAATGTTTACTCACTCGTTGTTCAGTTTTCAAAGATCAAACTTGTTTCGTTACTAAATGTTGTTCTCTTCAGCAACTCTTATATAATATCATGTCCGAACCAACTTTGCAAGCTCTTTTTTCAAGTTTCTTTCGAAGCTTATTTCATTCGCTTGCCGCACCGTGTATCTCGTGTTTTCTTGGCCGGAATTAGAATATATCATGTACAGATTTCAATTGCAAGTTTTTTTTCAATAATGATAATCAACTCACATCATCAGCACAATATGTAATCTGACGCTCCTGTACAGACAAATAACTCGCAGCATCCTTATTACGGTGCTTCTAATATACATGTCCATTAAACATAACCAGGGAAGCCACTTCCACTGCGATTGCAGTGAACAATTGATTGTGACTAGCCCTAGTTTTCGGAGATCTCAGTTTTCTTTCCTTCTATAATAGATAAGAAAGTATATTCCTTGGGTACAGCTTACACATTCCGTTTCACTTCTCAGTGCTTACAATATGCGCTTACCAAGTAAGGAAGCGATCAGTTCCACACCAAGCCTTGCCGTATGTCTATTATGATCAAACAACGGATTCACCTCAACCAGTTCCATCGACGTAACTTGATTTGTGGAAGCAAGTATCTCCAATGCATAATGTGCCTCTCGGTAATTCAGACCACCAGGTACTGGGGTGCCCACACCCGGAGCTTCCCGCGGATCCAGACAATCCATGTCGAAGCTGACATGAATACCATCTGTCCCTTTTCCCGCTGTAGCTATTGCTTCCTCAATAACTTGCTTTATTCCCATCCGGTCAATATCATGCATCGTAAATGCTCGGATTCCCAGCCCCTTAATCTGCTCTTTCTCATACTCATCCAGATCACGCAGACCAATATAGACCAAGTTGGACGGATCAATAAACGCGCCTGCTCCAGTAATGTGCGACAGATTGAATGCAGTATGCCCCAAGGATGCAGCCACACTCATCCCATGCATATTACCGGACAAGCTACGTTCTTCCGTATTCAAGTCTGCATGCGCATCAAACCAGATCACACCCAAATTCGAATAGTGCGCTGTTAGACCGGCAAAAGTACCAATCGCTACACTATGATCTCCCCCAAGCACAAGTGGGAAAGCCCCCTCCTCTACTGCACCTGATACTTCACTACACACCTTCTCACTGACCTGACGTACCTCATTTAAGTGTTTTACACGATTTCGTTCAATAGGGGCAGCCGGTTCAGAAGGACAATCTACCCGCACTTCTTTGGAAAGCACTAGCCCAAGACTCGCAATCTCCCGCTTCAGTCCAGCTGTAATCAATTCATCAGGCCCCAACTCTGCTCCACCTCTTGCTCCACCGAGTCCAAAAGGAACCTTAATGATAGCAATATTACGTTGCACAGATGTTTGACTTGTATCAATAGAAGTATCTTTTATTCCACCATGTACATCATCATCATTTTTCATGTAGGTCAGCTCCCTCATTGGTGATCAATACCTGCTCAATTCTCTCCAGTGCCCAGTCAATCTCGGACTCTTTAATCGTCAGTGGTGGAGCAAATCGAATGGTTTTCTCATGTGTTTCTTTACACAGCAGTCCAGTAGACATCAAACGCTCACAATAAGGGCGGGCTGGTTCATGCAGTTCAACACCAATAAATAAACCTTTCCCCCGAATATCCCGTATGGCTGAACTGCGAATATCTCGAAGTCTTTTCATAAAATAGTTCCCTAGACGCTCCGATCGCTCGGCAAGCTTCTCATCTTCAAGAACTTTCAGAGCTGCTATAGCTACGGCGCAGGCGAGTGGGTTACCCCCAAACGTAGAACCATGAGACCCCGGCTCAAACAAGTCAAGTATCTCCGCATCAGCAGCAATAGCCGAGATCGGCATGACTCCTCCCCCCAGCGCTTTGCCCATAATCCAAATGTCCGGTTCAACCCCTTCCCAGTCGGAGGCAAAACGGCGACCTGTTCTTCCAAATCCGGTCTGGATCTCATCAGATACAGTCAACACCTGCTGGCTCTCACACAGAGCAAAAGCTTCTGCCAAATATCCATCAGGCGGGATAACGATTCCTGCTTCGCCCTGAATAGGCTCTACAAGAAAACCAGCCGTATTTGGTGTAATGGCCTGCTTCAGCGCTTCAATATCTCCATAGGGAATAATCCGGAATCCTGGTGTGAACGGCCCAAAATCTTTTTTATACTCCGCTGAAGAAGAAAAGGACGTAACCGTCAGAGTTCTTCCATGAAAGTTACCAGAGCATACGATAATCTCGGCTTGATTTTCCGGTACACCTTTGCAACGATAAGCCCATCTACGTACCGCCTTCACCGCAGTCTCCACCGCTTCCGCTCCTGTATTCATGGCGAGAATCTTCGATTTCCCCGTGAATTGTGAGAGTTTCTGATAAAAAAGAGAAGCGGAGCTGCTGTGGAATGCCCGTGATGTCAGCGTAACCTGATCTGCCTGATCCTTGAGCGCCTGTATGATCACAGGATGTCTATGACCATGATTCAATGCAGAGTATGCACTTAGCATATCCATATAACGGCGGCCTTCAGGGTCTTCCACCCATACCCCTTCCGCCTGTTCAATAACAATAGGGAGCGGATGATAATTAGGTGCAGCATAACGCTCCGACCAATCAATTAACATTTTGGAATCTGACATACACACCCAACACCTTTCCAAAATATTGTATACAAAATACAATAACAATGTATGCGATACCATCGCCATTTACGACTACATCTCTCTTTTTCCACTCCAGCCTAATCCAAGCCTTTCTCGAATCCAATCCTTTATCCATAGTTAGCGAGAAGTAGAAAGTCTACGTTCCAACCAAGAGAGTAAATTAGCCAGTGTAAATGTGATTATAAAATAGAGGCCGGCGGCAACAAGCAACGGAGCAAGCGGCTGGAACGTAACACCCTGAATCGTTCTGGCCGTGTATATAATCTCGGCTATGCCGATCATGGAGACAAGCGAAGAATCTTTAATGATAATAATGAATTCATTACCGATGGCTGGAAGCATGTTACGAAAAGCCTGCGGCAGTATAATATAACGAAGTGTCATACCACTTGTCATACCAAGGGAGCGCGAAGCTTCGGTCTGTCCTTTATCAATCGCTTGAATCCCGGCCCTGAACACCTCTGCCATATAGGCCGAGCTATTCATCGTCAGAGCTACCACCCCCGACATAAATGCCGGTAAGTTCACACCTACAACCGTCAGACCATAATGAATAATAAGAATCTGTACGAGCATTGGCGTTCCTCGAATGAGTTCAATATACGCCGATGCCACAAATTTAATTGGCCATATTCGGGATATTCGCATTAGCGCCATGATTACACCCAGCAACGTACCAAACAATACACCGAAGAAGGAAAGTTCAAGCGTGACCCACGCACTTCGTGCATAATCCTGCCAATGTTCTAATAGAAAGGAAAAATCTAAATTCACGGCATATCCCTCACTCGTCCGGTTTATTCGCCGAGCATCTCATTTGCTTCAACGACGAACCGTTCAATATCTCCGTTCGTTTTGAGCTTTTCCAATGTAGTGTTGATCTGATCCAGCAGCTTCTGATTACCTTTCTTCACCGCGATGGCCGAACCACCCTCGTCTTCAGCCTGTTCAATCTTCACACCTGCAACAACAAGCCCCTCTTGGTTCTTCACATACTGTTCAGCCACCGGCTTCTCCAGGATGAGTGCGTCTACACGCCCCGTCTGCAACTCCAGAATCAGTTCAGGTATTTTGGCCAGAGAAGTGAGCTTTGCTCCCTCTATTTCCCGAGCAATCCCTTCCTGAATGGAACTCTTTTGTACACCAACCTGTTTACCTGATAGATCATCCATGGACTTTAATGCCGCACCTTCCCCATCTCTAACAAGTACAGCCTGCTCTGCATAATAGTAGATATCCGTAAAATCAACATTCTTCTTTCGTTCTTCGGTAGGGGTTAAGCCTGATATCACAAAATCAACCTTATCTGTACCAAGGGCCATAAGAAGGCCATCAAAGTCCATGTCCTCAATCTTCAGCTCGGCTCCCAGATCAGCCGCAATTGCTTTGGCAATCTCGATGTCAAAACCTACAATGGTATCTTTACCATCAATTTTCTTATGAAATTCATAGGGTGCATAGTCCGCACTGGTTCCAAGTACAATGACTTCCTTTTCCGCAGAGCTACTGCCCGAAGACGAAGTAGCGTCTGATCCGGATCCTGTCGTTTTTCCCTGCCCACATGCGGACATGAATACAACCACTAACAACAGCATCATTGGCAAAAGCACTTTTTTCACACATCATACCCCTATTCTTTTTTTGAATGAGTAACAGAATTATTTGTATACAATATACATAAGACAATATATGGACTTATATGTAAGTAATACTAACAAATAATTTGGTTTATCACAATCATTATTTAAACATTTATACGCTTTAATTCCATAAAATGTGCTATATATAACATGGCATTTACATCGGCTGAAACATGAAGTTTGCTTGCCCAACTTCCCCCTCGGTGTTAAGATGATAAAAACTTGAAACTCCTGAACGGCGCGTACAGTACGGCCTCACACCCATCTATTTATTCACTATACATAGAAAGGAGGATTCGGTATGGAGGTACCCAAATACCGGTCCTTGAAAGATCACGTATACGATTACATTGCCCAGAAGATTCAAGACGGGACGTTACTTCCCAACCAGAAGATCAACGAGGCCGAAATATGCAAAAAGCTGGACATCAGTCGCACGCCTACTCGGGAGGCGCTTTTCCAGCTGGCTTCAGACAATCTGCTGCAATACATCCCACGCAGGGGATTTATTGTCACTCCTTTTGATGCAGGCAAAAAACTAGAGTTCTCCCAAGCGATCGGTGTGCTGGAGGCGCTCGCTGCCACACTTGCAGCAGACCATCTCAGACCATCTGAACTTTTGGAGATGGAAACCCTGGTTGTTCGAATGGACGAAGATATCAGCCAGCTTGATCTTGCTGCCTACAACAAAAACCAATATCAGTTCCATAATCTATACATCCAGCGATGTGGTAATGCAACAGTCATTGAGATGTTAAACACATTGAAGAACAGTTTCATCCGGCAATCTTATGTTAGTGATAATAAACCAAAGCTATCTGAGGTACTGCTCGAAGTTAATGAAGAGCACCGGCAAATTTTAAGTGCTTTTCGAGCCAAAGATAAGAACCAACTGGAAGCCCTGCTCAAACACCACTGGCGGATTATCGACAACGATATGCTGTAGTACGTGCTGTCAGAACAAACCAAGGGCAACCCACACGATTGTGTGAGTTGTCTTTTTCCTATTTTTCGTTTTTGACCTCCAACGGTGCCCTAGCCGCAAAAACAGCATATCCCAACTTTTTGCCGTATTTCGCGAGCAAACGATCATTGGTTTGACTCATTCGCTGCATACGTTCATCCTCAAACCAATTCATATCGATCTCGCGATGTGGATCATGATCAACGCCCCATTTTCCCATGGATCGTGAATGTTCTTTAACCTCCACCTTGGTGAAACCACACTGCTTGAGGCGTTTTCTCCATGCTGTGGCCGTTACCAGAGTTCGTATACCATAAAATTGCTTTAACCTGCGACACATCAATTCGGTCTTCTGGCCTGATAGAACCATCTCCCGATCCACTAAAAGTCCACCAGGTTTCAACACTCTTCTATACTCAGCAAGTGCACTCCGCCATGGGGTGAAGATCGTAACCGACTCCACGAATACCATATCAAAATGATTTTCCGGGAAAGGCAACGATGCTACATCAGCCTGAACAAATCGAACATCCACCCGTTCTCGTCTTGCTCGCCGAACGGCCTTATCCAGCATCTGGCGATTAAGATCAATGGCCGTTACTTGATAACCCCTTTTAGCCAGGTAACACGCAGTCCTCCCAGTGCCACATCCTATCTCAAGGATATGACTATCCACAGGCAGAGATAAACTCTCCAGCAACTTCAGCGTTGCCAAAAACCCTCCGGGATGGGCACCCCCCTCCCCTAAACGAGCCAGCATGTCATGATAATCCACGCGACATCCCCTCCTCACTCCTCCCAGTGTATGGAATTAACTCAAAAACGGCTCCTCCCTATTCGATTTTCCGGGTACTCGTCCATACCAATTGCTCTTCTTTTTACTATGATATACAAACCGTTGAATTCAAGCGGCAACCGCATCTAATGAGGAGGATTTGCATGTACAGAATTAATCGGGTATGTGAAGAAACGGTTTCTCCGCACGTTGGACGTTCCGTTTGTCTCGTTATGAACGACGGTAAGCATATGTATGGTACGCTTAGTCAATGTCGTGATGGCAAAATTTATTTGAACGGGTGTTTCGAGGGACCACGGCTGTGTTCAGTCAAATCCAAACAACAGCTGGTAAAAAGCAGCAAGAAAAACACTGTTGCAACAAAAAAAGTTAAATCTTCGGCCTACGGTCGATATGGTTACGGAGGATACGGTGGGGGTTACGGCTATGGAGCAGGAATCGATCTGGCTCTGGTAGCAACATTGTTTCTGCTGCCGTTCCTGTTCATCTAAATTCCAATCTGATCGTTGTAAAAATTGTAGTCATAACAAAGACCCTTTTGCTTATAGCGAAAAGGGTCTTTATCTTTTTCATATGATTCACATCAATTACACTATATTTTTCTGTTAAAAAATGATACAAAAAAAGGCATTCGCCAAAACGAATGCCGGGAACTTCATATTTAATACCCTTACCTTCGCACAGGGTGTCTATTTGATCTTAAAAAAAAACACCTCGTTAGAGGCGGGTAAGCTATGTTAAATCCGATTTCCTTTAGGCATCGTTTTCAGATTACTATTCGAATTCTCAAGCAATGGTAGCATCCTAGTCGTGCTGACCATCTCAGAAGCACATATCGGACAAGTAGGTACGTTATCAAACGCAAAATTGTCCCGCATCCATCCTTTGCACGTATCACTCGTACATTCCCAGATTGCCGCATCAGCTTGTGGAATCTCTTCCAACGGTTTTTTGCGATTATACATGACTTCTACCCCCTTTGTTATGGAAAAACATCTAACCGACGTTATTTCACAGAAGCCTACACTTAGCGGAAGTTTCACGTCCCACCGGACTCCTGCCTCGACAACTAATGGGCCGACTTTATATAACTGATCAAAAAAAAGAAGCTGCCTTTACCATTATAACATGTTAAAGGCAGCTATGCTTTAATTACAGTTTTACAACTTCTTCTGCTTGAGGACCACGGTTTCCTTGTACAATTTTAAATTGCACGCGTTGACCTTCGTCCAGCGTTTTGAAGCCTTCGCCTGTAATAGCGCTGAAGTGTACGAATACATCTTCTCCGCCTTCAACTTCGATGAAACCGAAGCCTTTATCAGCGTTGAACCATTTTACTGTTCCGTTTTGCATGTGAATTACACCTCCAAATAAAGATTAACATGTTCCTTTGTTCTTTGCAGCAAGCAAATAAAAATTCACACATTGAAAAAGGTACCAGTCATAAACCTATAAGTGATCGCCCTTTACAATATATGAATTAGGTTTTCCACTCTCTACAACTTGTTTTTATTATAACTCCATTTCAGCCAAAAAGCAAATCTTTGTATTTTCTTTTCAAACAGCTTTGGAAATACATGTTATTAACACGCGTGGGGCCAGGGTTTATCACGCTTATGTGCCTGGTCGCTTGCGTACGGTCTTATGAAAGGATATGCAGATCTAATCCATCTTATACATTTTTTATATAATATTCTGACATGCATATCCAACACAACCAATGAATCATCTTACTCCAGTATAACACACTATGTCCATGCCCACATAAATGCATCCCGATCCCAGGCGATCTGCCCACGATGAAGCTTTCGGAAAGCCTTCTTCACTTCCTTGGACAATGATGTATTGCCGTTCTCGTTCACAAAAACAAACTCTTCACCAAAATGGGTCTTCACATATTCTATGGCAGCTTCCTGATGAAGTGTTCCTGTGAATTTAATCTCCTGTACCATCCATTCTGCTACACCTTGTGCTGTCTTCTCCACTATATCACCTACTGTCTAAACCTAATGTACGGATAGGCAGACCTCGTATCATGAACATATCTGTCTTCCCGCCAGACTGAAGTATACCATGATCCAACTGCTGACGGGAAACTGTATGATAACTACTTTCAAGCAATACCCTTAATGGACAACCGTATTCACTTGATCACTCCCTTTGGATGGAATAGACGAATTTGTTCGAATGCTCCACACTAACCATGCACAGTAAGCAATCAGTATTGCCAGTATAAACAGATCGTAAGGAAGTGTACCTGTGTCCTCCAGATCATTCCCTAGAAATTGAATCAGATTATGTATGAAATGAAACAATATAAGCGGTACAATATTTCCGTTCTTCAGCATCAATAACGCAAGTACAGCTCCCAAGAGCAGCGCATAGATCAATTGTATGATCGTATCCGTCATATCCTGACCAGACAATGCGTTCAACAGATGTGTAATCGAAAACAAGATGCTGGAGGTCACAACTGCGGCCACTGCACTTTTTTGAAGCAATGTTTTGAAAATAAGCCCCCGATAGATCGTTTCCTCAACAAAAGCTACGAGCAAGGTAAAAAAGATGAAAAAGGCTACTCGTGACAAGCTCAGCTCCCCAAATCCTTTCAGGGCAAGTGTACCCAGTACAAGGAGTAGTGGAATATAATACTTTGCATGGCCAGCTGGGATACTTCGCAAAGATCGGAAGCCAGTCTCTCTCCACTTGCGCCTTAACGTCAGATAGATCATCAGAACAATGGCGATGGGTGTAAAGGAAATGAGTACAGGGGAAGTGTAGTCGAGTTGTTTTATCGTTGCAATGGCCCCTGCTGCAAATACGGCTAACAGGAGAAGCAGCTCAATAATCACAACGGTGAGTACAGGTTTCCGCTCGGAAAAGGAATGTTTTGGCTTGGCTTGCGGATTAATCATACATTTGCCTACCTCGTTTCATTTATGTTTTCCGTTGTCATAAGAACTTATATGCCAATATAGTTGTATCACATTATCCGTATATTGAATATTCCTATTATGGATAAAACTATAAAAGTAACAAAAAAGAGACTTATCCTGACTTCTTTTCCCCTAAAATCAGGTATGGCTTATACCTTTATCTGTCCATTATAGTATTACAAGAGTTCAAAGTTGCAGGGGTGTGGCGACTCTTCAGCGTCTTATATCTATGAAGTACCCATAACGATAGACTCACAATGCATAATGAAATCAGGGGGATACTATGAAAGCATTCTTTCAGCGCTGGGGGCATTTACTGGCTATTCTGTGCATACCGCTCCAAGGCTCCATTTACGTATTTCTAGGCAGCAACACCGGAAGTGATGTCTTCTACAATTATGCTTGGATTGACACACAGATTCCTTTTCTCAAAGAATTTATTTATCCGTACATTAGCTGGATGCCCATTCTTTATCTTGGATTTCTCTATTTGGGTCTGACGAACAAGTCGCTATTCTGGCGTACGTTGATTACCTATAATGTTGGTGTCATGGCTGCCAATGTCTGTTTTGCGGTGTTCCCTACCCATGTCCCGCGCCCGGAGATCGGCGGAACTGACTTGAGCAGCGTGTTAGTACAGTTCATCTATACAAATGATGCGCCCTTCAACTGTTTCCCAAGTGTTCACGTTCTGACCAGCTATTTGCTGTTTATTGTGATTAACAGACACTTGAACTTTAAGCCTTTGGCTCGGATTTCTTGGTCGGTATGGCTGTGGTTGATTATTGCTTCAACGGTGTTTGTAAAACAGCATTCCTTGCTGGACATCGCTGGAGGCATTTTGTTTGCTGAGGCCGCGTATTGGACTGTACATGTCTTTGCTCTTCGTCTTGGGCAGGCACGAAAAAAAGGCAAGCAGCCACTCACAGCTTCTAACCCAACCAGTCATGTATAACGACATTTATTGATGTAACAGGTGGGATGATGATCCTGCTATACAGCAAAAGAGGGCATAGGCCCTCTTTTTTTATACTCATTTAATTAAACCTACTTATATAGAAGAACTTTATTTGGGTTGGACTACGCGTTTCATGCTATAGGTGGCCGTTCATGAAGAAGGTCAGACGGTGGACTTCCGGTTATACGTTTGAATATGCGGTAAAAATAAGACAGATCCCGGTAGCCGAGAAATTCGGCAATTTCCTGGATGGAGAGTTGTGACTCGGTGAGCAGATATATGGCTCGTTTCATCCGTTGATCATGGACATATTGACTGATGGTCTGATTTGTCATGCTTTTGAATAATGCGGCAGCATAATTGGGAGTTTTATTGATCTCGTCCCCGAGTTCTTCCTTCGTCACTTTCTCCCGATAATGCCGCTCAATATATCGCTTCATCCGTTCAACATGATTATGCCTCTCCGGCGGGATAACTCCACGATCAAGCTCCCTGTTCATATAAATCAACACTTCCATCAATAAGGCTTGGCTCATCATGACATAATAAGACGGACGCTCCTGCCATTGTTGATAAATAGCGCTCATGCGTTGATGGATCAGTTCGTAACATCCAGGTTTATGCCGTAGAGCCTCATACCGTTCCAGTGCAGGCAAAGTTTCCATATGGTCGCGTTGCAGTTGAATTACAATCTGTGTGTGCGTTACTGTAGGAATACTCTTGCCGTAATATGGGGTACCACCTGGAATGAGGAGCAATTCACCCTTTTCCATGATCTGTTTATCACCGTTCACCCAATATACACATTTTCCATAAGTAACCAAGCTAAGCCGCCAAGTTTCTTGAGATTGCACAGCTTCTTCGTACCAACCGACACCATTAATATGTCGTACTTCAAGTGGAGTGACCATAACACACCTCATTATCGGACTATACTCTAATCATTGTACTATAGTTCATACCCTGATTCGACAGAAAACGCTACAATACACATATAAGCTTAAATATGAGGAGGAAATTTAGCATGTTAAAAACAAAAATTATTTGTACCATGGGACCTGCTTGTGACTCAATCGAATTGTTAAAAGTAATGATTCAGGAAGGTATGACCGTTGCCCGTCTGAACATGGCTCATGGCGAACTGGAAGATCACGTTACACGGATTAACAATATCCGCAAAGCAGCTTCCGAACTGAACACCTATATACCGATCATGATGGACATCAAAGGGCCGGAAGTACGTATTGGTAAACTGAAAGAAGCATCCTGCCATCTGCAAGCGGGTAAAGAGCTGATCCTGACTACCGAAGAAATTCTTGGTGACGCTGAGCGTATCTCGGTAAACTATCCAGAACTGAACCTCGTTGTGAAACCTGGCGATCGTATCCTCATCGATGATGGCCTTGTAGATCTGACTGTACTGTCTGTGGAAGGATCCGATATCCATTGTAAAATCATCAGTGGCGGCATTCTGAAACCACGCAAAGGGGTTAACTTGCCAGGAATCAAAACGACATTGCCAGGTGTAACCGAGCGTGACGTTATGCACATCGGATTTGGGATCGAAAACGATATCGAAATTATCGCAGCATCCTTTGTTCGTAAAGGCGATGACATCCGTGAAATCCGCAGCATTCTGAAAGAACGCGGTGTAGACCACGTACAGATCATCTCCAAAATCGAAAACCAGGAAGGTATGACGAACCTGGACGATATTATTGAAGCATCTGACGGTATCATGGTAGCTCGTGGAGATCTCGGGGTTGAAGTTCCGATCGAAGACGTACCAATGATGCAAAAAGAAATGATCGATAAATGTAACCGCGCTGGTAAACCAGTTATCGTAGCTACACACATGCTGGAGTCCATGCAAGTGAACCCACGCCCTACTCGTTCCGAAGTTAGTGACGTGGCAAACGCTGTACTTCAAGGTGCTGACGTTGTGATGTTGTCCGGTGAATCAGCTGCTGGTAAATATCCGGTACAATCCGTGCGCACAATGGCTGCTGTTGCTCGCCGTGCTGAAACGATGATTGATTACAAAGAGCAATTCGCACAAAAATCGGCTCAACAGATCGCTGATATTACTGAAGTTATCAGTCAGGGCGCTGTAAGTTCTTCCCTCGTACTGAATGCAAAAGCAATCATCACTTCAACTGAGAGTGGATTCACAGCGCGCATGATCTCCAAGTATCGTCCAAAAGCGCCAATCATCGCAGTTACACAACATGAAGAAGTATTGGCGAAAATCTGCCTGCTCTCCGGTGTCATTCCGGTTATGGGCGACAAAGTAACGACAACGGATGAAATGTTCGAGTCTGCTACACGTAACGCAATCAAAACTGGTTATATCGAAAAAGGTGATATCATCGTATTGTCCGCTGGTGTTCCAATCGGTCAATCCGGTAATACAAACCTGATCAAAGTTCAACAAGTTTAATTCAATAGCTGAAACTGAAGCTATACATCTTAGATATATATAGAAATACAAAAAATCCACCGAGAGCAGAAATGCATTCCGGTGGATTTTTTGTTGATGATGTGTGCGAATGATCGTGATGTTACAACAAACGGCTTCGAGATTATAGATTCCGTGAGTAATCAACCAGATCCTGTGACATGGTGTTAATCTCATCCATTGAAGCATTTACCTGCTGTGTCAGGGCAGCCTGATTTTGCGTTAACGTGGACATATTACCGATATGTTCAAGAATCTGATCAATCAATGTTTTCATCGTCTGCATACTATCTTCGATATTTACTGTGGCCTCTGAACTGTGATCAGCCAATTTCCGAACTTCACCTGCAACGACGCCAAACCCCAGTCCCAGCTCTCCCGCTCGTGCAGCTTCAATGGCTGCATTCAACCCCAGCAGATTGGTCTGACTGGCAATCTCTCGAATAAACACGGTGATATTCTTCGTATCATCTGCACTGCTTTTCACTTGAATGGCTGCATCGGCAGATAATTCCTGCGCAGTCACCAGATCCTGTGCCTGATCGGTAATCGAGTTGATTCCACGTACCATCTCGCCAATGGACTCCGACAATTGTTTTGTTTTCAGATTCATGGCTTCCACGATCTGTTCCTTATTCTTCTCATGGGTAACATCTCGAATAGTTCCAGCTACACGGAGCGGTACTCCATCCTGATCCCTAATGGTCTCCCCACCCGCGTGATACCAACGGTACTCCCCATCTTTGCGCTGCAGACGATAATCCAGATCGTACGGTGTACGACCACTGTAATCGTTCATATGTCTGGCAAATTCGTTGATCGTCCGATCATGGTCTTCCGGATGAAGCCGGCTGCTCCAGCTGCTGAACACATTCGGGAAATCCTGCTCGTCTTTAAACCCTAACTCTTTACGGAACTGGGGTGACCACCAAAATTCATTATTCGGGTTAACCACATCTCCGGCTACAACGGTCATATCCCATGGGGCCTCGACCAAGGCACGGTTAACAAGATCATATCGGGTGACGAGTGCTTCCAGCTCATCGGACTTGCTCTTCTCCTCATGAATATCAAACATGATGCCCAGGAGTTTGACTGGAACGCCAGCCTGATTTCGGATGACTTGTCCAAGGCATCGGAACCAGCGAATTTCTCCACTTTTTGTAATCATACGGCTGATGACGTTATAGGCAGTTGTTGCTCTTGTGTCATTCACATGTTTCATAATCTCCTGCACCAGTTGGGGTCTGTCATCCGGATATATCGATTTGGCCCAGCTTGCAAATGAATCGGGATAATCCTTGGCATTATGGAACCCTAACATTTGGCGGAATTCATTCGAAAATGATACGATATTATTGTTATCCAGTGGATCACCAGCAACAATTTCAGATTCCCATAATCCCACATTCATCGCCTGATTCAGCATTCTAAGCCGCATTTCCACGGCTTCGTTTTGTGATTTCATTATATGTACTGCTTTTTTGATATTACTAGCTATTTCATCAGTATCCTGAAACTCAATGCCATCTTCGATCCATGCGTCATAGTCGCCTTTTTCTGCATTTGCTACCAGTTTACGACTATACTCCAATAATTTCTGATGAGTATCTGTACGAAGGTGTTTGGTCGATTCAGTACGTTTACGAAACATGCTCATTTCTCCTCTTAGCTCATATGATATATATTTCGACATTATCAGACATTAAATGTAGAGCAATAGTCTTAATTTTGCATAAAAATAAGAACCAGCGCTGAATCAGCACTGGTTCTTATTTTAAATGCCTTTATTTTTTTTGATAATAAATCTTAAATGACTGCCTCTTACCAGCTACCAGCCAAAATTCAATGTTTTCCCCGTCTCCACCCAAGTTTTGATGCTGCTTAGAATCATCCACCAGCTGCTCTGTGCATTCGCAATGGAAGGATGGTTATCTGTAAATTGATCATTGATCAGTGTCAGCTTCGTACACTCACCTACAGTTTCCAACTGGAAGACCACTCTGGATTGAAGCTCGGCATGATTCGCATGGTACGACGGTCCGGGATGCTCCTGATAACTAAGTCTGGACAACGGTTCAAATTCCAATATATCTCCATACACATGGACAGTCTCCGCACCATCATTGCCCGGCCCTACATAAGCAAACGGCTGGCCTGGTTGGAAATTGGTGCGAAGTTCGCTGCCGAAAAAGCTGTTCCGTGTGCCGTCTGGTGATATTAGAGCATTCCACACCTCTTCCAGTCCTGCGTTGATATAGAATTCATATTTCAGTTCCATAGACTCACTCCCTTTATGTATTGGATAAGCGATCTGCCAACCTCGCACTCCTATCCTATCGTTATACCCCAAAGGCCGTATTGTAAAAACGCGACAACAGGTAAAATATAAGCTCTTTAATTCTCCCGGAATGTTTATACCACGATCCAAAAGGTTGCGCCCATATAGTGCTTTCCCAGAAGATCAGATATACTAAACTGGAATGAAATAACAGGAGTTGTTCAAGGTGATGAGACAGAATCAGAAAGGAAATGAGATATGAGCCAATCAACGAATATTATGGGCATCCCTTTTCCCAATGTCACGATGGGCCAAACCGTTGCAATCCTTGATAAAGTCGTAGATCAGGAGAGCAATGAACTGTTCCATGTCATCACAGGTAATCCCGAGATTGTTATGTCCTGTCAAAAGAATGCCTCTCTTCGGAAAGTCGTCGATCAAGCCGGGTTGGTCACAGCTGACGGTGCTGGCATTGTGATGGTATCCCGTTTTCGGGGCGGTCAATTGACTGAACGGGTAACCGGTTGTGATCTGCTGTTTCGTTTATTGGAGGAAGGCAATCAAAAACACTGGTCATTCTACATGCTGGGAGCAGAAGAAAGTGTCAGTGAAGAGGCCGTGAAAGTTATTGCGCAACGTTATCCGGGAGTTGTTGTAAAAGGTAGACACCATGGTTACTTCCAGGCAGATGAGGAACAACAGATTGTGGAAGAGATTTGTACTGCTCAACCAGACTTTCTTATCGTGGCTCTTGGCGCCCCCCATGCGGAACACTGGATTAACAAGTATCGCCACCAGTTGAACGCTCGTGTAGCCATAGGTGTTGGAGGCAGTCTCGATATCGTGGCTGGCAAAACCAAACGTGCCCCTGCGATATGGCAGAAGCTTAACCTGGAATGGCTCTATCGCCTCCTCAGTCAACCTTCGAGATGGCGAAGGCAACTCATTTTACCCCGTTTTGCTGTGCGGGCATTGTTGTTCAGAGAACCTAAATAATGTGAGATGAGCAGGAGGAATGATTCGGATGAAACAGGTAGAACAAGGAGACAGACCAAGTATGGGCCTGTTGAATCTGAATGAAGGTGACCATAAATATCAACTGACACGCCATGCTCCTTCCGAAGCACTTCGGCCTTTTGTTAAACATTACTGGATCGTATCGTGGGATCTGACTGGACTTGAACCGTATCCCCAACATGTCGTGCCTAATCCTTGTGTCAATCTGATTGTGGAACGGAACAATACGTTTTTCTTCGGACCATCGGGACGTAAATTCTCCTATCTTGTGAGCGGGAAAGGTCGTGTATTTGGTGTGAAGTTCAACCCAGGAGGGTTTTATCCCTTCCTTCGGGTTCCTGTTTCTTCATTGTACGGACAACCGATGAATGTATCCAATATTCTTGACGTCACAGCGGAGTCCTTGGAAGACCGGCTTCTTGGGGCGGGGGATGATGCGGATAAAACCAGCTACATCGACCAGCTATTGTGTGCACACCTTCCTGCTGAAGATGCTCAAGCGAAAATGGTTCATGATATTGTGCAACAGATCGAACAGAACCGAGAGATGCTGAGAGTGGATGATCTGTCTTCTTATTGGAATATGCATACCCGAAAGCTTCAACGCCTGTTCAATCAGTATGTGGGCATCGGACCCAAAACCGTAATCAAGTTGTATCGTCTGCAAAATGCTGCAGAATGGATGGACCGCGGTCTTCACTGTGACCTGATTAAGCTATCTCAGGATCTTGGATATCATGATCAATCCCATTTCATCCGAGATTTCAAGTCCATTATTGGCAGTACACCAGAGGAGTACTTACACTCTAGACATCCGCATGGTGAGCGCCGAGGGCTGATCAATTAGAAACCTGTCCTGAAAATCAGGACAGGCGAATGACTTCTATGGTATCCCCCGTGTGAATTACACCTTCCCGTTCAACCGAGCATACAATCCCACGTTTTTTGCGAGCCGCAGGCACGAATTTTTTGCGCAAACCGTCCTGTTCATAGAATTGTTCAATCATTTTTCCCGGATGTACACAGGGAAGGTTCTCCCCTTCACATATTAACCCTGTCCCGTTTGGAAATAGGAGCCGCGTTCCAGCAGGTAGTTCCGTCAATCGATCAATGCCACGGACCAGTATATTGGCACCAAGCCACTCTGGACGCACTTCAGGAATGTTCATTTTCTCAGCAATAAGAGCACATTCTTCCTCGGAAACAATACTGATCTGGCGGCGATTCGCAATCGGTGTACCGCGCTTGTAGATTTTCTGACGTGAGTCCGCCGGACGAAGCAGACCATAATGACGGTCACCCGGAATTCCTGCAAGCTCAATATCGATAAAAGGTACAACTCGGGTCACAAATGTGGATGGATCATCAGCCAACATGACGAATTGAACTGTTCCCATAGTAATCTCCTCCCTTTCCTGAGCAATATCACTTCTTTATTGTTCATTATTACCCAATGAATGGATTGTCGACAATCGGCGTATGCTTAGCTTTGTAACCATTTTTTAATTTCAACATCATAACTCAACTGGAAAACGATAAATAATTTAAATAATACGCAATTAAATTGTTACAAATTAAATTTACTCTTTCCGTTCTTGTTGCAAACATTTATACTAGGATGGACAAGTAAATAAATTACATATCAGAAAGCAAGGTGTTTCCTTTGATTAGTATCATTTTTGTAGCTCTTGTAGCTGTCGAACACTTCTATATCATGGTGATGGAGATGTTTATGTGGACTCGTCCACGCACAATGAAAACCTTTAATCTCACGCCGGAATTCGCCAAATCCACCAAATCTCTCGCGGCCAATCAAGGTCTTTACAATGGATTTCTTGCGGCAGGTCTGATCTGGGGACTCGTATATCCGGATGCTGCCGTTGGACAGCATATTCAGATTTTCTTCCTGGCGTGTGTGATTATCGCGGCTCTTTATGGAGGAGCAACTTCTTCACGGTCGATCATTATCAAACAAGGTTTGCCTGCGATCATTGCATTGTTGCTCGTTCTGTTCCTGTAATTTCTGTCGAATGGTGCATTGCTTCGATTCATGTTAACTCCTTTATGGTAAGGTAGTGAATAGATAGCAGTGTACAATGACCAGAATCGTTCTGGAATTGGAAGGAGAACATGTCATGGGATTGTTTGACAAGCTTCGGCGGCGCAAAAAGGAGAAGGTACCTGCAGGTGGTGCTGTCGAATCGACGAATTACAGTGAAACCATCGTGGGTTTTGTCCTGCTGGAGCGTGACGATTGTGATTTTGACCTCTTCATCAGGAACATGAAGAACGAATGGGATATCGAGATTGAAGAACGCCCAGAGGAGGGCAATCTCTTTTTCGAAGTGAATGGGATGCAGGTGGTATGTGCTCACATTGCTGCGCCTGTACCCGACCGTGAAGTTGAGGAGAATGCTAAGCTAAACATCCTTTGGCGAGAAGCGGAACAAGTTACCTCACGGCACCAGTCTCAGATTATTGTCTCTGTTCTGAACGCAACAGATGCAATTGAAGGACATGTTCTGTTCACTCAAACAGCGAGTGCTTTGTTACAGTTGGATCACGCGCTTGCCATATACATGGCCCCACTTGTTGTTGAAGCCAGTCAGTATGTTGAAACCAGCCGTGGGATCAAACATGATGAGTTGCCCGTCTCGCTCTGGATTTTCATCGGATTATTCCAAAATGCCGAAGGCGCTTCAGCTTACACTTACGGACTACGTAACTTTGGTAAAGAAGAGATGGAGATTATGCAATCGTCTGAATCCTTAAGCGATGTATTTGAGATGATGTTCATGACCACAACGTATGTGGTTGAGAACGACGTCACACTGCATGATGGGGAAACACTTGGTTTCTCGGCAGAACAAAAGCTTAGCATTTCCCTTTCCAAAGGTGTAGCAACGGAAGGTAACAGTTTGAAGATTGGCTTCTAATTTAAGTAGTTATCTTAACTTTATCGTGTCACAGTTGTAGAAGCCGTCTGGAGTTCAACCTCTGGGCGGCTTTTAGCTATTCAACCTTCCTCCCAATGACGATAAGATAACAATCCCTGAATTTAACTTCCCTAGGAATAAGTAGTCCATAAGAACCACTATATTGTGAATTCAGTTTTCATTCTCGTTATAAAAAGGTATAATTAATAGGCTTATAGTCTCATATATTACATATTATTTTATTATCGAGGAGTTGCCTACATGTCTGTTAGACGTTTGGATTCAACTAAACCTATTATTGAAATTATCTGGGAAGGTATTGTTTCTCCTGAACATGTCGAACAAACGAATACAGAAATCCAGAGAATAGCGGAACAATTGGGGAATTCGTTTGATGTGCTAGTAGATATGCGGAACATGAAGGCTTTCCCTCAGGACACCAAAGAAAAAATTGTGGAACACCAGAAACTACTGACACAGTGGGGGATGAAGCGAGCTAGTGTAGCCGTAGGTGGTGCGATCGCCAAAATGCAATTGAATCGGATCTCCAAAGAGTCCGCGCACCAGACTGAATTCCAATGGGAAACGTATGACGAGGCTTTGGCATTTTTGTTGAAATAATATTGAAGTGCTACGGACTTAGTATAATAAGAGAGATACCGATGCTGTACATGGCACACAGAAAGAGGCGTTCCCATGAGGAAACGCCTCTTCTTTTGCAGTTCCACGTGGTTTACTCAGTTTTGCCAGTGATCCGAACGCTCATCATTTAAGATTCAAGTTTACTTACACGTACCATCGTTACTGATGTACCATTTAGGGACTCCTCCACAAATCCTAACCGCTTATATAAGCGAATCGCTTGGTTATCCGGGTCAACACTGAGCGAGACTGCTGCAATTCCCCGCCGTTCAACCTCATCTAATGCGGTCTGAAGCAGTAAGGTACCTACTCCTTTTCCACGTGCATCTTCCGTTACAGCCATCCCCATCTCTGGCGTAGCTGCATTCACATAACCGTATCCCGCATTCTGATCCGTATAGAATCTTAATGTTATTGAACCTAGTCTCTTGCCCTGCTGGTCAACTGCAACATACCCGAAATCCCCTTCTCTTCCCCAGTCTTCAACGTATTTGGACAGTCCGGGAGTATGAATACTTTCGATTGGAAAAGGTTCATCACCTTCTCTTCTATGCAGGGATGCGTATAACATCTCCCACAGAAAGGGGATATCCTGTTCTTCAATAGGGCGTACATAATAGTTGGTTATGATGGTCATGTTTGCTCCTCCTTCAGCTTTTCAAAAAGGCGGTCCATCTCATTCAGATTAAACTCATTGGTAATCTCGTAGTCCTGAAATTTGTCTCTTGTTTTTGCCTCGCTGTAGATTGAGATGGACTTTTCATTATAAAACGTCAGTCCAAATCCATCGGTAAAGCGACCTTCTTTATTAATGGTAAGTCGCCACTCATAGTAATGCGGATTCCTTTCGGAAATGTCGAGTTCCCCTACTCTTTTAAGATCAACATCCTTTAATAGCTTCAGCATATCTCTAATCTTATTGGGATCTGTAATCGTCACTTCATCATCTTCATTATACGGTTCATTGTCGGAGATTTTCCTAATCGTCAGTCGATCCAATGTATCCAGCATCGTCATATGATCTGTGACCTCTGCTCGAAACGTCGTGTGTTTGCTGGGGATATACTTAGTATATTGACCAGAGGTATACATACGCACTGCAATAGCTAAAAAAACAATAATCATGACGATACCCATAATCATCTTGATTTGTCTACTCATCCCAATCCCCTCTCTAGATCTACATAAAACATATAAATTGGTAATTATTGATATATCCCAGTATAACATCTCACTCCTTCTGTTCCAATGTCATTTCTTATCTCTGGTCCCTCAATTACGATGACGTTTTTGGGCTACACTAAAATTGAAGATTTAAACAAACAAGCCGCGTTCTCCCATAGGGTGAGCGCGGCTTGTTTGTTTACTTTGTTATATTGTTTTATTAGCTATTCAGAACGTGGTAAGACAATAACCCTTATCCCGAGCATGAATATACACACGTAGACTTGGCCTCACGTCTGTTCAGCGTACACCGAAAACTATTTGTTTTCAGCTCAATACACGACCTGCTGATTCTCGGATAACCAGCTCAGGCTTCAGCACAATCTTCTGTGGCTCTTTTTGTTCATCCTTTAACTCTTCAATCAACAGATCTACAGCGCGATGTCCCAGTTCTTCAATTGGCTGGGCAACGGTCGTAAGCGGTGGACTGGTTACCGAAGCCAGAATGGTATTATCAAACCCGATAATCGACACATCCTCTGGCACGCGTAGGCCCAGCTCTTTGGCTGCCTGAAGTGCACCGATGGCCTGAATGTCATTACAACAGAACAAACCTGTCGGGTGATCCTTCTCACCGAGCAGCAATAGCGCCTCTTTTTTGGCCGAGCTCAGGTCAGCTGCCGATTCTCGGATCTGATTCGGTTCCAGCGTATGACCTGCCTTAATCAGGGTTTCACGGAATCCACGTACACGTTCCTGACTGCTGCTGACTTTGGACGGTTCCGACAGAACCGCTACACGGGTGTGCCCAAGTTCAAGCAGATGCTCCGCTGCGAGTGCTCCGCCAAGTATGTCGTCAATGGTGACTGTATGAACCGACAGGGATGGCATATGACGGGCAATCAAAGCGACAGGGATAGACTGCTGCAAGAGGGGTGACAAAATTTCTGCATTATCGATCCCGGTTCCGATCATCATGCCATCGACCCTTTTTTGCTGAAGCAGATTCAGGTAACGCTCTACCCGCTCGTCCTTATTATCCGTACTGCAGATGACCACGCTGTAACCCAATTGACGGCTTCGATCCTCCACGGCTCTTGCGAGTTCTGCGAAATACGGGTTTGAGATGTCCGGTACGAGCAGCCCCAATGTATACGTCTGCTTCCCTGTAAGTGCAGCTGCGATCGCACTGGGTTGATAGTGAAGGCGTTCCATGATCTCCATAATCTCGGCACGCCGCTTTTCACTGATCTTGCCTTTGCCATTAATAACCTGCGAGACGGTTGCAATGGATACACCCGCCTCGCGTGCTATATCGTATATGGTTGCTTTCATTGTTTTTCCCCATTTGTGCTATATATAAATTTCGTTATACATAGATAATTGTTCTCTTCTTCTCATTATGCAGGGGGAAGTCTGCATACGCAACTTGAAGCCAGCACAATGTGCGTAGCATAAACTGCTTTACTTTTTCATCAACCACTCATGGTCAGGGTCGTTATGGAATTTCCAGGTCCGGGTTGGTCCAGCCATCACGTTCAGATAGTAGACTTCATACCCCGGAGGAGCGCCTACCGGATGATATCCGTCCGGAACAAACACCACTTCTCCGTTCTTCACTGCTAGCGTCTCGTCCACAGAACGATCATCCGTGTATATACGCTGAATGGCAAACCCCTGCTCAGGCTGCACGCGGAAATAATACGTTTCTTCCAGCAAAGATTCATCCGGGAGTGCGTCCCGATCATGCTTATGTGGCGGGTAACTGGACCAATGCCCATCTGGTGTGAATACCTCAACAACGAGCAGACTGTCCGCTTCCTTCTGTTCCGGCAAAATGTTGTGAATCTGGCGTTCCAGATTACCATACCCTCGCGCCTCTACCCCTACATCTTCGGGTGCAATGAGACGAGCCGGGTGCGTTCCTTTACCGGGTGCAACACATATAGCGATTTCCAGTTCGGTACGTGCTGTGATCTGTACTTGATCGGAAGTTGAGACGTAGACCGAGTACGGAGGTATTTTCTCGAAAACACTCATTCTTTTTCCGATATTATCCCATGTGTGCTCCCGGGTACTTACATTGGCGAAACCACTGAGAAGCACCACACAGAGTTCTTGATCACCGCTCTCACGGGTTAGCGTCTCCCCCTCCGCCAGCTTCGCTACCTGAAAGCCAACATATTCCCACCCCGCCGACTCCGGTGTTACGTTTATAAGTGTACCGTCTCCCTCCGGGTTGACCACGGGTTTCACAATACGTTCTGACATCTTGTCATCCACTCCTTTCTGTAATCGTCCACAACAACCTGATACTTATAAAAAACAAAAACTTGGACCATTCTTACGCTCTATTAGAAAAAAGTGACTTTAATCATCCACTATGGCGTTGCCGTTTGCGATTCCAGTGACATCCCAGGAACTTCACTCAGCTTCACAGGTCTTCCCCGCTCCATGGACATTTTTGCTGCCAGTGCAATTCGTTCTGCCTGTACTGCATCGTGGCCATCAACGATAACCGGTGTATCATGAATGATTGCATCGATAAAGAGGGCTGTCTCCTGTACATATGCTTCATTGTAGCGTTCCAGGAAAAAGTGTAACGGTTTGTCGCGCATAAGCCCGGCCGCTGTACTGATCTCAGCCGTATTTGGATGATCATTCGCCGCTACGGCGCTGCCCTTCGAGCCAAATACTTCAACACGCTGATCGTATCCGTATACTGCCTGACGGCTGTTATCAATAACACCAATCGCTCCATTGGCAAAAGTCATCGTTACAATCGCTGTATCCACGTCACCATGTTCCGCAAAAACCGGATTGATCAGCACGTTGCCCTGAGCGTACACTTCTTCCACTTCACTCCCGGACAGATAACGGGCCATGTCAAAATCGTGGATCATCATGTCCATGAAGATCCCGCCAGACACCCGGATATACTCCGCAGGCGGTGGACTCGGGTCGCGAGACGTAATTTTGATAATATGTGGATCACCAATCGTACCATCCTGCACATGCGTACGTATCCGTCTGAAGTTGTGATCAAAGCGGCGGTTAAATCCAATTTGTAGCTTCACGCCAGCCTTCTGAACTGCCGCTACAGCCGCTTGGGTCTGTGCCAGATCCATGCTGACCGGCTTCTCGCAGAAGATATGTTTGCCCGCCTGGGCGGCCTGTTCGATCAGCGGCACATGTGTATCTGTTGAAGAACAGATCAGCACCGCGTCTACATTAGGCATCGAGATCAACTCGCTGCTGTTCGTTGTTACAACAGGGATGCCACGACTGGAGGCCCAAGCCTCCAATTCAGGACCTGCAAATAAGTCACTGATTCCCACAATCTCGGCATGCGGGTTACGCAGGAGATTGTCTGCATGAATTTTGCCGATCCGTCCAGCACCGATGATGCCAATTCTCACTTTGTCCTTGCCCATTCCGTTATCCTCCCTATGTGCGTCCATATGGGCTGGGCGTTCCCCTTAGCCCGAGTGATGCTCTGGTTGTTACCAGCGCGCCGTTACCATCTTCTTGCGAGTGTAGAATTCAACACCATCCGTACCATTGGCATGTAGATCACCATAGAAGGACTTTTTCCAACCGGAAAACGGGAAAAATGCCATTGGTGCAGGTACGCCCAGGTTAATACCCAACATGCCCGCATCAATCGTTTCACGGAATTGACGCATACTCGCTCCGCTGCGGGTGAACAGACACGCCCCGTTGGCAAAGTCGGAACGGTTCGCCAGCTCAACGGCTTCCTCCAGCGTAGACACTCTTGCCACCGAGAGTACCGGAGCAAAGATCTCATCCTGCCAGATTTTCATATTGCTATCAACTTGGTCGAATACCGTAGGCCCTACAAAATAACCGGATTCACCTGTCGCCTGATCCTTACGTCCATCCCGAATCAATGCCGCGCCTTCCTGCTCTCCGGCTTCAATGTAACTGAGTGTACGCTCTTTATGTGGTCCACGGATGACAGGACCGAGGAACACGCCCTCATCCATGCCGTTACCAATGGTAATGCGGTCTGCCGCTTCCACCAGCTTTTGTACCAGTTCGTCAGCCACATCACCCACAGCCACAACAACCGCACATGCCATGCAACGTTCCCCTGCTGAACCAAAAGCTGCACTGGTAATCTCTTTCACGGTTAGATCCAGATCGGCGTCCGGCATAACGATGGAGTGGTTTTTGGCACCCGCGAGTGCCTGTACCCGTTTGCCATGCTTGGATGCAGTGGTGTAGACGTATTCAGCTACAGGTTGTGATCCGACAAAGGAGATCGCTTGAACATCCTTATGTTCCAGCAACCCGTTCACGACATCATGTGCACCGTGAACGATGTTGAGCACACCGTCCGGAAGCCCCGCTTCCTTGAACAGCTCTGCCAGGCGGCCTGCCAGCAGCGGTGTGCGCTCGGACGGCTTCAGGACAAAGGTGTTACCACACGCAATAGCCAGCGGGAACATCCAGCACGGCACCATCATCGGGAAGTTGAATGGGGTAATCCCCCCAATTACGCCGATTGGGTAGCGGTACATGCCCGACTCCAGTCCTGTCGCGATGTCAGGCAGTTGTTTGCCCATCATCAGATTCGGGGCACCTGCCGCGAACTCGACGCATTCAATGCCACGTAATACCTCGCCGTACGCTTCGGCATAACTTTTACCGTTCTCCAGTGTCACCAGGCGAGCGAGCTCTTCCCAATGTTCAACCAGCAGCTGCTGGTAGCGGAACAGAATACGTGCACGGCGCGGAACCGGTGTGCTGCTCCAGGATTTGAACGCTTCTCGTGCTGTCTGAACCGCCAGATCCACGTCCGCTTGTTCGGACAGTGGCACATGTGCAATAACCTCTTCTGTAGCCGGATTCACCACTGGGTCCGTGCGAGTTGACGCTGGGGTTACCCAGGCACCTCCGATCCAGTTTTGTACCATTGTCGCTGTTGCAGACGCTTCAGAAATTCCTTTTCCCATAGCCCTGTCTCCCTTCGCTTATGTGTGATCCCTTATGTTCAACATGTTCATTGTTATAGATCTGTATGAGTACGTTGTTCAAAGTATTGCAACGTGCTTCAAGACACGGTAATCTCGCCCCGATTGCAACGTTCAATGTAGTCATTCACCTGTTCCACCGTTGGCATTGCATCCGAACAGCTGTGGCTTGAAATAACGATACTTGCTGCGCCACTGCCATACGCCATACTGCGCTCAATTGTCCAGCCCTGCATCAATCCATACAGGAACCCAGCCGCGTAAGAGTCGCCTGCGCCGAACGTTTTGACCACTTTTGCCGGATAGCTGTCCGCACGATGGGAAAGCCCTTCACGCGTATAAGCAATGGACCCTTCCTTGCCGTGTTTGATTACTACAATATTCGCTGAGAAATCAAACCATTTCTGTGCAGTCACCTGATCGCTATGATCCGGATTGTGGTCGAATGTCTCCATCATGTCGAACTCTTCACGTGTGCCGAGGATGATATCGCATTTCTCGGCTGCAAGGTTGTAATAGACCGCTGTCTCTTCGTCCGATGTCCATGTGTATGGGCGATAGTCCAGATCAAACACAATAACTGTGCCATGTTTTTTTGCATACGTTAGTGCCTGTAATACGGCTTCACGGGATGGGCTCTGCGCGAGGGCTGTGCCTGAGATTAACAGCACTTTGGAGTCAGCAATCAACTGCTCTTGTACCTCTTGCGCCTGTAATAACAAATCCGCTACATTGTCCCGGTACATCAGGATACTGCAATCCGTTGGGCTTTTGATTTCGGTAAAAGCAAGCCCTGTCACCGCTCCAGTGTCATCTGTAACTACATTTGATGTGTCGATGCCGTTCTTCTCCAAATAACTCTGGATGAATCTGCCCATCTGGTCACCCGCGATCTTACCGATAAAAGCCGTCTCCATACCCAGTCTGGACATGCCAATCGTAATATTGGCCGGAGAGCCACCTACATACTTCGTAAACGTCATCGTCTCTTCCATCGGGCGATTGATCTCATTGGCGTTCAAGTCGATGCACAAGCGGCCAATCGCGGTGAAATCCTTCTTCCTGGATACCGGAAAGGATACGTAAGTCATTGCATGTGAGCCCCTTTCTGTAGTGGGATTTTCCATGTTGTATATCGATATCTAGACTAGTTACTCATTCCATCGTAAGAACTCGTAAACGGCTAGAGTAAGTCAGTTTTATTTTCCAATCGTAACTTTATACTCTTGCTGGCCTTCTTCCTTTTTCACTTCATAGGTGCAGCATCTGACCGCTGCAATGCTGAACGAATCAGCTGTGTTGGTATAACGACTCCATATAGTTCAGGGAGCGTTTGGCATACTCATACGGGTTATGAATCGCAGGGTCCTGCTCTCCTTCAAGCATCGCCCAGCCATCGTACCCTCGTGTGATCAGTTCTTGCAGAATTGGTGCAAAATCAATGCATCCATCTCCTGGTACGGTGAACACTCCTCTACGAATACAACCGACAAAGTCAGACTGCTCCGCGCGTGCTTCATCCAGCACATGCGGGCGGATATCTTTCAGATGGATATAGGCGATCCGATCATAATGTTTGCGTAGCAGTTCAAGTGGATCGGCTCCGCCATAATAGGCATGACCAGTATCATAGAGCAGGTACACGAGAGAAGGGTCTGTCAGCTCCATCAGTCGATCAATCTCATCCGGTTGCTCTACCACTGTGCCTCCATGATGATGGTACGTAAGCTTCAACCCATGTTCGCGGGCAATAGCTCCTGCTTCGTTCAATCCTTCAGCGAGGATATGCCATTCAGATTCGCTCAGTCTGAGCACTTCTTTTTCATTCGGTGTCCGTCTTGGATCAAAATGAAGTGACCCGCCTACCTCTGCCGTACTGATTACCTTACTGCCCATGGATTGGAGAAATTCCGCATGTTTGCGATAACTGTCCAGCTCCGACTGACGATATGCCGGGTCGGAGAAAAGTACGGATTTCCACTGGGAGACCAGCTTGATATTCCTTTTACTCAATTCCTCACGCAATATAGCGGGATCGGTTGGATACTTACGTCCCATCTCTGTGCCTGTCAGCCCAAGACGCTGAATGTCATCCAGAATCTGTGCACACGTTGTCGCATCACCATGCTCCTTCACATCTTCACCGACCCAATTGATCGGATGAATCCCAAGCTGGAATGGCAGCTTGCTCATTGCCCCACGTCTCCTTTGTCGTTCAACATTGTGATTCACTATATTAAACCGGATTAAATCGGTCTTGCTTTGGCACGGTTGGCTTGCATGGTGTGATGAGCATGAACTACCTTTTCTTCGGCAGATACCTCAGGTACACCCACATTCCACCATGACTCGTATCCACCTGCGTTGGTTCCAGGCACGACCGGAATCTCAATCAACGTACTTACTGTTTCGTTCTTCGCATCTCGGAGTGCTTGTTCCAGCTGTTCTGCCGTTTCCGCTCTATAGGATTTGGCTCCCATGCTTCGGGCGTGAGCTGCAAAGTCCATTGGCATGTAATCCCCGGTCAGTCGTCCACTCTCGGATTCCCGATAACGGAACTCATTGCCGAACCCGTCACTACCATGTTCCCGCTGCAAATTATGAATACATTGGAATCCATTGTTGTTGAATAAGAGGACAGTCATCTTCTTCTGTTCCTGCAAACTGGTCACAAACTCCGAATGCAGCATCAGATAACTACCATCCCCTACCATGGCGTACACTTCACGATCCGGCTCGGCAAGTGCTGCTCCGAACGCTCCACTTACCTCGTACCCCATACAGGAGAACCCATACTCCATGTGATACGTCTTTGGTTCAGCCGCACGCCACAGACGATGCAGATCGCCTGGCAGACTGCCCGCCGCACACACTATGACGGAGGATGGATCAATGGTTCGGTTAACGATGCCAACTGCTGTAGTCTGTGCCAGCCCTGCTTCATGTTGAGCTGCATACAGACGATCCACTTCTGCATTCCACTCAGCGCGGAGATCAGCGATTTCGGATGCACCATATGCACTGCGGTATTGTCTTTCCTGCAATTCCTTTTGCAAAGCCTGCAACCCTTCGCGTGCATCTGCCAAAATGGCTTCCCCGCCTAACTTGGCGGCATCCATGCCGTTCAGGTTAATGTTGATGAATGAAGCTTCCGGATGTTGAAAAGCAGAGCGGGACGCCGTCGTGAAATCAGAGAACCGAGTACCGACGCCGATCACCACATCCGCTTCTCTCGCCAGCCTATTGGCTGCCAGAGAGCCGGTAACCCCGATTGCCCCCACATTCAGTGGGTGGTCCCAAGAAACTGCGCTCTTGCCCGCCTGCGTCTCGGCGATCGGAATACCAAATGCCTCGGCGAACTCCACGAGTTGAACGGACGCCTCAGAGTACAACACACCGCCGCCTGCAACGAGCAGCGGCTTTCTGCCTCGGGCAATCTGCTCCGTTGCCCGTTCAATGGCTGCCTGTACTGGGGGGCGACGATCCAGATAATGTACTTTGCGGGCAAAGAACGATTCTGGGTAATCGTACGCCTCTGCCTGCACATCCTGCGGCAGTGCGAGCGTTACTGCTCCCGTCTCTGCTGGATCGGTTAGCACACGCATGGCCTGTGTAACAGCAATCATCAACTGTTCGGGACGAACGATGCGATCCCAGTATTTACTGACGGCTTTGAATGGATCAGTGGCTGAGATTGTATAATCACTGCTCACTTCCAACTGCTGAAGTACCGGGTCCGGTTCCCGTGTAGCAAAGTTGTCTCCAGGAAGCAATAAAACCGGAATTCGGTTCACCGTTGCAGTAGCTGCCGCCGTAATCATATTCAAAGCACCAGGTCCAATGGATGTAGTACATGCATAGATCTGTCTACGGTTCTTCTGCTTGGCATAAGCCGCTGCCGTATGCACCATGCCTTGTTCGTTCTTGCCTTGCATATACGTCAGGCTTCCCGGACTGCGCTCCAGCGCTTCTCCAATGCCTGTTACATTGCCATGTCCAAAAATACCGATGATTCCCTTCACAAACTTGGTTTCCACCCCGTCAACCGAGATATATTGCTGATCCAGGTATCGAAGCAGTGCCTGAGCCATCGTTAGTCGAATTGTATTCATGAATTGATCGCCGTCCTTTCCTTTACGGGTTAAGCGCTTAATCTAAGTTAAGTTTAAGCGCCTTACCCCTAAAGGTTAAGCGCTTAATTGATATGGTATTACAGGTTAATGATTTACGCAAGCTATTTTTGTAAGCGTTTTTATAAATTGTGATAAAGAAAAGATATTCTTGTGTTCGAACATGTGTTAGACCTTCTCTATTTGAACACTTCCACAATGACTAAGAACAGACTTAAAAAAGGGGGAATATATCGTGAGGATGGAATACATGTTGGTACATACTAATCAGCCATATAATCCGTTGATCTTCATATACATTCATAATCAATATGCCTGTGAATGCAAAAAAAAGAAAGAGATGGTATTCACCGTCTCTTTCTTTTTCAATATATAAGCGGGTGATGGGAATCGAACCCACGCTATTAGCTTGGAAGGCTAAAGTTCTACCATTGAACTACACCCGCATAACAACAATCGGGATGACACGATTTGAACATGCGACCCCCTGGTCCCAAACCAGGTGCTCTACCAAGCTGAGCTACATCCCGTTATCTATACCGGCGAGAGGACTCGAACCTCCACGGTTTCCCACTCGATTTTGAGTCGAGCGCGTCTGCCATTCCGCCACGCCGGCAAAATATGAAGTTATAATGGCGCGCCCTGAGAGATTCGAACTCCCGGCCTTTTGATTCGTAGTCAAACGCTCTATCCAGCTGAGCTAAGGGCGCAAAAAATTGGAGCGGAAGACGGGAATCGAACCCGCGACCCTCGCCTTGGCAAGGCGATGCTCTACCGCTGAGCCACTTCCGCAAATAAGGGATGCGCGTGGAGGGACTTGAACCCCCACGTCAAAGACGCTAGATCCTAAGTCTAGTGCGTCTGCCAATTCCGCCACACGCGCATATAATGGTGAGTCATGAAGGGCTCGAACCTTCGACACCCTGATTAAAAGTCAGGTGCTCTACCAACTGAGCTAATGACTCATAGAAAAACTGGTGGAGGATGATGGATTCGAACCACCGAACCCGTACGGGAGCAGATTTACAGTCTGATGCGTTTGGCCGCTTCGCTAATCCTCCAGGATTACATGGTGCCGGCGAGAGGACTTGAACCCCCAACCTACTGATTACAAGTCAGTTGCTCTACCAGTTGAGCTACACCGGCGTATTACATGGTGTTATAAATGGTGGCTCGGGACGGAATCGAACCGCCGACACGAGGATTTTCAGTCCTCTGCTCTACCGACTGAGCTACCGAGCCTTACTACATTAAAAAAAAATGGCGGAACCGACGGGATTCGAACCCGCGATCTCCTGCGTGACAGGCAGGCATGTTAGGCCAACTACACCACGGTTCCAGATCACTTTCTCAAAGGAAAGTATAATTGCGGGGGCAGGATTTGAACCTGCGGCCTTCGGGTTATGAGCCCGACGAGCTACCGGGCTGCTCCACCCCGCGTCGTTATAAAGTTATATGGTGGAGGCTGAGGGGATCGAACCCCCGACCCTCTGCTTGTAAGGCAGATGCTCTCCCAGCTGAGCTAAGCCTCCATATTATGACCCGTAGGGGATTCGAACCCCTGTTACCTCCGTGAAAGGGAGGTGTCTTAACCCCTTGACCAACGGGCCTTACTGGCTCCCCGAACAGGGCTCGAACCTGTGACAACTCGATTAACAGTCGAGTGCTCTACCAACTGAGCTATCAGGGAATGGTGGAGCCAAGCGGGATCGAACCGCTGACCTCCTGCTTGCAAGGCAGGCGCTCTCCCAGCTGAGCTATGGCCCCATACTCTGGTGTATTTCTTGTTGTGGTCTTGCTATGGGCCCTGGTGGACTCGAACCACCGGCCTCACCCTTATCAGAGGTGCGCTCTAACCAACTGAGCTAAGGGCCCTTATCAATTTTCGAAAAAAAATACCCCAATGGGGTTTCGCTTGGCGGCGTCCTACTCTCCCAGGACCCTGCGGTCCAAGTACCATCGGCGCTAGAGGGCTTAACGGTCGTGTTCGGGATGGGTACGTGTGGAACCCCTCCGCCATCGCCACCAAACGC
>NZ_LELF01000059.1:0-349922 GCF_001029205.1 Paenibacillus sp. VT-400
GATGTCAAGACCTGGTAAGGTTCTTCGCGTTGCTTCGAATTAAACCACATACTCCACTGCTTGTGCGGGTCCCCGTCAATTCCTTTGAGTTTCAGTCTTGCGACCGTACTCCCCAGGCGGAGTGCTTAATGTGTTAACTTCGGCACCAAGGGTATCGAAACCCCTAACACCTAGCACTCATCGTTTACGGCGTGGACTACCAGGGTATCTAATCCTGTTTGCTCCCCACGCTTTCGCGCCTCAGCGTCAGTTACAGCCCAGAGAGTCGCCTTCGCCACTGGTGTTCCTCCACATATCTACGCATTTCACCGCTACACGTGGAATTCCACTCTCCTCTTCTGCACTCAAGTCACCCAGTTTCCAGTGCGATCCGGGGTTGAGCCCCGGGATTAAACACCAGACTTAAATGACCGCCTGCGCGCGCTTTACGCCCAATAATTCCGGACAACGCTTGCCCCCTACGTATTACCGCGGCTGCTGGCACGTAGTTAGCCGGGGCTTTCTTCTCAGGTACCGTCACCTTGAGAGCAGTTACTCTCCCAAGCGTTCTTCCCTGGCAACAGAGCTTTACGATCCGAAAACCTTCATCACTCACGCGGCATTGCTCCGTCAGGCTTTCGCCCATTGCGGAAGATTCCCTACTGCTGCCTCCCGTAGGAGTCTGGGCCGTGTCTCAGTCCCAGTGTGGCCGATCACCCTCTCAGGTCGGCTACGCATCGTCGCCTTGGTGAGCCGTTACCTCACCAACTAGCTAATGCGCCGCAGGCCCATCCCCAAGTGACAGATTGCTCCGTCTTTCCAGTTTCCTTCAGGCGAAGAAAACAACTATTCGGTATTAGCTACCGTTTCCGGTAGTTGTCCCAAGCTTGAGGGCAGGTTGCCTACGTGTTACTCACCCGTCCGCCGCTAAGTATCAAGGAAGCAAGCTTCCTATCAACTCCGCTCGACTTGCATGTATTAGGCATGCCGCCAGCGTTCGTCCTGAGCCAGGATCAAACTCTCCAATAAAGTATTGAAAAGAGCGATAAGCTCATTTTGAATCTGACGAGATTAAAATCTCATTTGTGCTCCAGTCGATTCAAGCCAAGGCTTGTTTCAAACTTTCGCGTTCATTCTGCAAGCAGAATGCTTACTCACTCGTTGTTCAGTTTTCAAAGATCAAACTTATTTCAATATCTCTTGTGTTTCCCGTGTCAGCCGTGTATTTCAGCGGCGACTTAAATAATATATCATACGGCTGAATGTAATGCAACAGTTTTTTTTCATTTCTTTTCTTTAGTAGTTTTACATTAGCTAAAGCTATCATATCCGTTCCCTATCTTGTCCTATCATATTAGGTCATGCTCATAGGGTACAAATATTTTAACACATTTATGAAAGGGTTTACAATAGCTTCTTAATAAAATGCTTTCTATTATTTCCTGAGCAACTATCTCCGTTATGTGCAACTCAATGTTCACTCAAGTAAGCGGGAAGCCAGCTCTCTATTACAGAGCTGGCTTCCCGCTTATATAACAGGTCCCTCACTTATTCATCAATCAAATCCTCAGGTTAGTTTTGTATCCATGGATTACGACGCTTTTTATCGGATTTCCGTTGGTTGGAAGTAGCTGCACCCTCTCTGGATATTTTCCCGGACACGGATACCTTGGATTTATTCTTCAGAGGAGCCTTGCTTGTTCTGCGTTTTGCAGCGGCCGGCTTATTCCCTGCTTGCTTAGACTTCCCTTCCGAATCTGATCCAACCTCTTCAATTACCTGACTTAAGTTAGCGTCTTCACGCCCCCCTTTTTTGCCACCCTTCCCTTGCCCCTGAGGAGGATACATTTCACCAAATGCTCCAAGCGGGGATGGGGGAACCATGTTCTGAGTAGGGTACGGATTCTGATAAGCATACTCAATAGGCTGGTTTGGCATCGTTGATGTGGACATTTCAGGCGGCATACCGTACGAAGGACCGTACATATTCCATGCCGGATCCTGATAACCATGAGAAGGATAAGTATACTGAGGCATATGTGTATGTGAGCCACATCCGCATGGAGGGTACGGAAGCATTGAGTATGGAGATATGAAAGGCGGCTGATGATTCATATGACTAGGTGCTACATACGTTGGGAATGGACTATTCACTTCGCCAGCTGGCGCAATCGGAAATGAGTTGTTTTGCATGTCTGCGGACAGATTCGGCATAACGTTATTGTGGTTATAACCCTGCTCCGCGCCAGTCCACGGACTGTTAGGCAGATCGCTGCCACTATAAGGACTAACTTCCAGAATCCCTGGAAACGATGCATTGTTACTCGCTCCAGCCGTGTACATGTCTTGCTGAGCACCATACACCTCTTGTACAGGAACCGGGATTTGAACATAAGGGTGCTCGGCTGGCGCATGATGCAACTTATTACCACAACCACAAGGCTTTTTCGTTGCTGGTGCAACCTCAGTTGGAGACTTTGTGTTAGGCATTACAGGCAAAGGCATAATTTCAGGCGAAAGATTAGGCATTGTGTATTTCTTGGATTCTGCTACCGGTTTTACATAAACTTCGGGTTTAACCTCTTCTTTTTTATGCGTTTCCTTTTCGGGTTTCACTTCAGGAAGCTCCGGTAACTGGGGCAGTACCTCCAGTTCAGGCTTCACATTCGGCTTCTCCATATTGGCTGGTGGTGGAGCAGGCACCGGAACAGGAACCTCTGCTACCGGAGCAGGGGGAGTTGGCGCTACTGGAGCCGGTGGTTCCGGTTCTTTGACTCCCGTGTATTCCTTACCTTCAGGTGACAACTTTTCATGAGCAGCAATATTGCTGGCACCCGAATTAGATGTGCTGTTTCCTTGTGCGTGCATAGATGGAATATAAACTGTCTCCCCCACCAGCAGAGCGTTCGGATTTTTCAACTGTGGATTGGCATTGACCATGTCTTTTAAAGGAACTCCCCAGGCTTGTGCCAACTTCCATAACGAATCTCCTTGTTGCACCTTGTGACTGTGGAGCACACCCTCCGGTTTCGGTGTTACTGGCTCTGCAGGGATTTTGACCTTCATGCCAATATCCAGCTTGTCGGGATTTGTGATTTGCGGATTAGCCGCGATCAATTTGTCCAGCGCTACATTGTATTTTTGGGACAGCAGATATAATGTGTCGCCTTTTTTCACCATGTGTATTTTCACAGGGAACTAACCTCCTAGACGTCATACTTGGGCAGTACATTCGCCCATACCGTTACTACATCCTATGCAGAAACCGGGCTAATGACATCAACTAAACAAAAAAAATCCTCCTGTCTCTAAAATCCCCATACGCCAGGTATGCAGAATTTTATCGGACAAGGAGGATTCCTGTTCCCTATGTTATGCAATTCTAACTTAAGATTCCCACACTTTATATCCATCTTTGTCAACAATCTGACGGAATGCTTCCAGCAGTCTCAGCGTTACCGGACCTGCTACTCCCGTGCCAATTGTTCTTCCATCGACTTCATATGCAGCGATAACTTCTGCAGCTGTCCCGGTGAAAAAGACTTCGTCTGCGATATACACATCATGCAGGGTGAATGGCACTTCTTTTAATTCAAGCTCCAGTTCGCCACATAGATCGATAATCGCTTGACGTGTAATCCCTTCAAGTGCTCCGAGATAACAAGGCGGCGTGTACACTACACCATTTTTGATGATGAAGATGTTATCACTTGAACCCTCAGTTACGTAACCTTGGGAGTTCAGCATAATCGCTTCACCGGCACCTGAATAGTTAGACTGGATTTTAACCAGGATGTTATTCAGATAGTTTAACGATTTAATTTTTGGATTCAATGCGTCCGGAATGTTCCGGCGTTGGGATACAGAAACTGCTTTCAATCCAGTAAGATAAGCTTCCTCCGGATAGATCGCCAATTGCTCCACGATGATGATTACGGATGCCTTAGGGCAACGTAACGGGTCCAACCCCAGATTACCAGGGCCACGCGATACAATAAGACGAATATAACCATTACGCATATCATTGCGGCGTACCGTTTCAGCCATGACTTCCAGCATCTCATCAATGGACAGCGGAATGTTCAAACTAATGGATTTTGCCGAATCATACAAACGATCCAAGTGGGCCTTACATCTGAAAATATTTCCGTTATAGATCCGAATACCTTCGAAAATCCCGTCTCCATACAAAAATCCATGATCATACACCGAAACGGTTGCGTTCTCCTTGGTCACATACTGACCATCCAAATAGATCCATTGTTCTGCCACTGATGACTGCACCTCCATAAAATATCCATTCCCTGTACTCCGAAACGTTATTAACCCGTCCATTGTACACCAAATGACAAGCCATTACTCGCTCATTCTACCCCGACTTATGACAACCTTCTAACATTCCCAAACACCATCAGGTCAATTATCTCGAAGGATATGTATAACAAGGATAGCTACCCAGAACACGCACCTGACAATTCAATGCTTCAATCTCTGCCATGGCTGCGGTAAGCAATACCGAATCGACCGTTTCCACAACATCAATGTAAAAATAGTAACTGCCCAATCGTTTCTTCGTTGGACGAGATTCGAGACGGGTCAAGTTCAGCTTCCGCCATGCAAAAGCTGACAATACCTGATGCAACGCACCCGGTGCATCTTCTGGCAACGTCACCAGCAAGCTGGTTTTTACATGATCCGGTTCACGTGGAATGTTTACAGGTTCATGGCCGATGAGCACAAAACGAGTGTAGTTGTTGTCATGATCTGTAACCCGCTCAGCCATAATGTCCAGACCATGCTTCTGAGCAGCAAGCTTTGTACCGATCGCCACCCAGCCCTTACCCGGATTTTTTTTCACAATTTCTACAGCTTCGGCTGTACTGTTCACACCTTCAAGGTCGGCCCCAGGCGAATGCAGCCGAATAAAATTCTGACACTGCGGAATAGCCACAGGGTGAGACATAATCTTGGTGATTCTACCAAAATCATACTCGCCACTCTCTGTCTTAAATTCCGAGCCATGTCCAATCACATTCTGGATGGATGGGTATACCCACTCTGCTTGCATCGGAATGTCTACTTCATTCACAAGCCAGTCCATATGAAGACTAACAGAACCTTCAATGGTATTTTCAATCGGAATGACACTGTATTGTGCAATCCCGCTATCCGTTGCTCGAAAAACATCCGAAATGAGCTTGGAGTGAAGCAAATCTAATGGTTCCCCGTTGAAAAGGAAATCAATTGCCTCATGAGAGACTGAGCCTTCAGGTAATACTGCAATTCGTTTCATGCATTAACTTCCCCTTTGATTCTGTCCAGAAAAGGACGTTCGTCTTGATCAGGCAGCACGGTTACACCGTCCAAATCCGGATTGAGCCACAGTGCAGAAGCTGATATGCCCTCCCGCTCCATGGTGTCCAGCAAATATTGTTCCAATCCCGCTTTGCGGGTGTCATGACGATCTACCAAAGTCAATACGGTCGGGCCAGCTCCGCTCAGGGCAGCTCCCAACGCTCCATGATCAACAGCATGTTCCAATATCTCAGCCATGCCTGGCACCAATGATGCCCGATATGGTTGGTGAATTCGATCTGACATCGCCTTCTGAATCATATCCAGTCGTCCACTCGCCAAAGCGGCAACGAGCAGTGAAGATCTGCTAATGTTATGCACCACATCAGACATGCCAAATTGCTCTGGAATCACATTCCTTGCTTTTGAAGTAGACAGCTGGAATTCAGGTACAATAACCAAAGCCTGCAGATCCTGGTGTGGTTCAATACGTATATGATCTACCTGTTGACCATTCCATGCAGCCGTAATAATACCGCCATACAGAGATGCTCCCACATTATCAGGATGCTTCTCGAGGGATGTGGCCATATCCAGAAGCTTGGCATCGGATAAAGGTGCACCAATTAATGCATTCGCTGCTGCCAATGCACCAACGATGGCCGATGCACTGCTCCCGAGTCCCCGCGTAAGCGGAATATCGGAATACATGGAAATCTCCAATTCAGGGATGGACACCCCAGCTTCGTTGAATACCATCTGTGCCACTTCGTAAATCAAATTCGATTTGTCTGTTGGCAGGCCTGTCAAATGATTGCCGTGAAGATGAAATGACGTCTGCTCGGCAGGTTTCATTTCCAACCAGGCATACAAAGACAATGCCATGCCCAGGGTATCAAACCCTGGACCTAGATTGGCTGTGCTTGCAGGTATTTTTACGGTTACCTTTTCACGCAAACTCATACAGATTGCTGCTCCAGTTGTGCAATAGCCGCCATTACTGCTTCTTCCGTATCTTCAACAACAAGCGGCTCAGTCGCTACCGTTTTGATCGCAATATTAGGATCTTTCAGGCCATTACCTGTCAGTACACAAACTACAGTCTCTCCGCCTTTAAAGTACCCTTCACTCTTCAGTTTGTATACACCGGCAAGGGAAGCCGCAGAAGCAGGTTCAGCAAAAATTCCTTCCCGAGAAGCAAGTGTACGATACGCTGTCAGGATTTGTTCATCCGTTACATAGTTGATCTGTCCACCAGATTCCTCAGCTGCAGCTACTGCCGTTTTCCAGCTCGCCGGATTACCGATTCGAATCGCTGTTGCTACTGTTTCAGGTTCAAGGATCGGCTCATCTTTGACAATGGCCATTGCACCTTCAGCTTCAAAACCAACCATACGTGGAAGCGTGCTGGACTTGCCTGCCTCTTTATATTCTTTGAAACCTTTCCAATAAGCCGAGATATTACCCGCATTACCGACTGGGATAGCCAGAACGTCAGGCGCTTCGCCCAGTTGTTCAATTACTTCAAACGCTGCTGTCTTCTGTCCTTCAATCCGGAACGGATTCACAGAGTTTACAAGTGTGATCGGATGTTTGGCTGTGATCTCACGCACAATCTCCAGTGCACGGTCAAAGTTACCATTGATCGCAATCACCTTAGCTCCATAGATCATGGCTTGGGCCAGTTTACCCAGTGCAATGTTGTTATTCGGGATCAGTACGATACAATTGAGGCCACCACGTGCGGCGTAGGCCGCTGCAGCTGCTGATGTATTACCTGTGGATGCACACATGATCGTACGGCTGCCCTCTTCCATAGCTTTGGCAACTGCCATAACCATACCGCGGTCTTTGAAAGATCCCGTAGGGTTCAAACCTTCGTATTTGAAGTAAACATTCAAACCGAGCTCCTCAGACAGATTCTCTGCATGAATCAACGGTGTATTTCCTTCCTGAAGTGTAAGCAGGGGTGTATTTTCATTAACTGGAAGGTGCTCTCTGTACGTTTGCAAAAGTCCTTGATATCTCATTGTGGGTAAACTCCTTTATGTTTTAATAATCTGAAATGATGACCTGTTGAACCGGATATGATTAACTTGTACGTTATAACTGAAATAATTGAGATGTCGTATGGGATAAGGACAATTATCCTTCGACCCGGTAGACACTCTTAATGCGGCGAATGACGCTGAGTGATTCAAAATGTTTTAACACTTTATCCATGCTTGCCTTACTTGCATTATGTGTAACGATAATGATCTCGGCATCCGGGTTGTGCTCATTCGGCTGTTGAACAACCGACGCCAGACTGACATCATATTCTGCGAAAATTTGTGTGATTTGTGCCAATACACCGGCTTTGTCGTCTACGTGTAGTAAAATAAAGTTTTTCGACACGATCTGCTCGTCGCTTTGTAGTCGCTTAATCTTATAAGGCACAATTGCTTTGAGACCGTTCACGCCAAGTTTAAGGTTTTTGGTAACCGCCACAATGTCAGCTACAACCGAAGTTGCCGTTGGGAGTTCTCCCGCACCCGCACCGTAGAACATCGTCTCCCCTACAGCTTCACCGTGTACATATACTGCGTTGAACACACCGTTGACTGAAGCAATCGGGTGATTCTGTCTAACCATTGTCGGCTGAACGCTGATCGTGATCTCATCGCCAATACGGTCCGCAATACCAAGTAACTTCATCTCATAGCCCAATCTTTTGGCATACATAATGTCTTCTCGAGTTACGGAGGATATTCCTTTAACGGTTACATCCTTCAACTCCACATTGGTGCGGAAACCGAGTGTACTCAATATCGCCATTTTGCGAGCTGCGTCAAGTCCCTCCACATCGGAAGTTGGATCGGATTCGGCGTATCCCAGAGCCTGTGCTTCAGCCAGTACTTCTTCATAGGATGCACCTTCCTGACTCATTTTGGTCAGAATAAAGTTCGTTGTTCCGTTCACAATCCCCATAATGCGGGTAATCCGATCAGAAGAGAAACCTTCAATCAGCGTACGAATGATTGGAATCCCTCCAGCAACACTCGCCTCATAGAACACGTCACATTGTTTTTCCTGTGCCTTCGCCAAAATCTCTGTACCATGCAGTGCCATGAGATCTTTGTTTGCTGTTACGATATGTTTCCCACGTTCCAACGCTTCAAGAATATACTCCTTCGTCTGATCAATGCCGCCCATGACTTCAACGATGACATCAATATCCGGATGACGAATGACTTCCCAAGGATCTTCCGTAAGCTTGGCACGGTCTACAGCAATAACACGTTCTTTCTCAGTATTTTTCACTGCGATCTTCTCGATGACAATCGGCGATCCAACCTGACTGCTCAGATCCTCCTGATTCCCTTCCACAATGCGAACGACTCCCGTTCCGACAGTTCCCAGACCCAACAATCCGACTTTTACCGGTTTCACTAACGATCTACCCCCTAATGTCTATTCTTGTCCGTCAGTCCTGTATGTTAAAGCCTAATTACCCTTGGCCTACAATACGTGTACGTCTTACGCCAGGCATATCTTGCATTCGATCCAGCATTTCACCAATTTCGCCATGAAGATGTGTTGTTTCCACCGAAATGACAACATTGGCTCTTCCCTGAAGCGGGATACTCTGATTAATCGTGAGTACATTAGCTCCATAACCAGCTACATGTCCAAGCACACGAGACAAGATCCCTGACTGATGCTCCAGATCAATGGAGATCGTTACAATTCTCTCGCGCTCAAGCTGGTTGATCAGATGAATCCCATCCTTGTACTTGTAAAAGGCACTCCGGCTTAATCCGACCTGTTCAACCGCCTCATGCACTGTTTTAACATCACCAGAAGCCAGTAGTTCTTTTACCTGCATGGTCTTCACCACTGCCTCTGGTAAAATATCTTCCCGTACTAAGTAATAGCGTTCGTTCACAGAACGTCCTCTCCTCAAAGACTCATGTATTCATATAGTGGACATTATATAGGATCTATGACAAAAGGGCAATACATGACACGCCTATTTTTTGAAATACGTTCCTCACAGTATACAAGTTTATCCCTCTCCCATGTCAGGAAAAAACAAAAAAAACGCAGAGTTGCGGGTCAACTTCCCACTTCTCTGCGTTCCTATATCAATCTGTCTCTCCACGGAAGACGGCTACTTAGTAGTAACTGCTACCTTCCACGAATTCGAATTCAAAGTCTCCAATACGAACGATGGTGCCTTCTACAGCTCCGCGCTTACGCAACTCAGCATCCACACCCATATAACGCAGTGTACGTGCGAGTTTCAGTATAGCCTCGTGCGAGTTCAGTTGCATCCGTTTCATCATGCGGTCAATCTTGGCACTTTCGACAACGAACATTTCATTCTCACGCACAATTTTGAAACCATCGTCTTCTTTTTTGTCCAGACTGTATACTTTACGTTCAGATACATCTGCTACCTCTTCAACCACTCGCTCGTCTGGAGCCTGATCCAGCAGATCAGCTGCACGATACAGAAGTTCTTGAATCCCTTTACGAGTCAAGGATGAAATTGGCATCACTTCAATATCAGGTTGCACTTCACGAACTTGCTGTAAAAATTGCTCCAGGTTCGCTTCAGAGTCTGGCATATCCATCTTGTTAGCTGCTACAACTTGCGTTCTCTCGGCGAGAAGCGGATTGTACAACTTCAATTCGTCATTGATTTTCTGCCAGTCTTCAAAAGGATCGCGTCCTTCCGAACCCGACATATCTACGACATGAACAATAATACGAGTACGCTCGACATGACGCAGGAACTCATGTCCCAGTCCGACTCCTTCATGCGCACCTTCAATCAGTCCAGGCAGATCAGCCATGACAAAGCTTCGGCCTTCTCCTACACCGACTACACCCAGATTCGGTGTAATGGTTGTGAAATGGTATGCACCGATCTTTGGCTTGGCTGACGAAACGACAGAAAGCAATGTGGATTTCCCGACACTCGGGAAACCAACCAGACCAACATCTGCCATAACTTTCAGTTCGAGTACGATGTAACGCTCTTGTCCTTCTTCACCGTTCTCAGCAAGTTCAGGTGCAGGATTGTTCGGTGTAGCAAATCGGATGTTCCCTCGTCCGCCCCGACCACCACGAGCAATAACAACCTGTTGACCGTGACGTGTCATATCCGCCAGTACTTCTCCACTGTCTTCATCCAAGATGATAGTTCCTGGTGGAATGCGCACAATCATGTTCTCCGCGTTTGCACCATGCTGACTTTTGTTACGTCCCTTCTCACCACGTGGGGCCTTAAAGTGACGCTGGTAACGAAAATCCATCAACGTACGCAAACCTTCATCCACGCGGAAAATGATGTCAGCTCCTCTGCCTCCATCGCCCCCGGCAGGTCCGCCGTTTGGTACATACTTCTCACGACGGAACGAAATAATTCCGTCCCCTCCATCTCCGGCTTTTACATAAATCTTCGCTTTATCTACAAACATTGGTTAACCCCTTCTTCCTATATTCCACACGGCATTCTGAATTGTATAAACGTATCCTCAGACGGAAACTGCTCCGTTCTGACTTTTTTTCCTTTGAGTACGGCAGTAAGCTGCCGCAGTGTTTCCGGATCGGGTGTTTGATCCCCGTCCAGTCGGACAACCACATCTCCATGATCCTGTCCGAAGTTTAAGGTCAGTTTGCGAACCTCTCCCCAAGAAGACCGGCCGCCGCCATATTGATAGGCCCTGATTGCATCAGCAATCGCCCCGGTAAGTGACTCGCCATCCTCGGGAGAGACCAGAGCACTAAGCTGCAACTCATCTTCTATTTCCACATGCAAGTCCAGCGCAATTCCACTGGCACGAAAAGACTGAAGATAAAATACGAGGGAAGGAATACCTAATCTGGAGATTCGGCTTTCTTCTGTAACCCGCTCTTTTATTCTTTCCACACATTGCAAGGATTTATCAAGTTTGCCCAGCCGAAGATATCCATATAACACCTGAAGGTCGTTCATCCAGTCGTGTCGATGATGATTTAATGAAGCAATTGCTGTTTTTTCCATGGATTGTATGATGGCTCTGCGTTCCGCCTCCGCCTGTTTCTTCATCGCATTCACAGAAATGAGCAATACTGCGACGGACCACAATGCGCACACGACGCTTGAGATCATCGCCGGATACAACATAACGAAAACCAAAGGAATCAGAAGTGAACATGCCGCAATCCACGGCACTCTTTTCCAAGATTTCATGGCTTCTCCCCGTTCTACAAAACTCGGTTGGTCTACACCCACCGTAACCAAGTATAACATGTCTTTTCTGCCAGTTCATTATCGAATAACCGTTGAATACAAAAAACCTTCGGCAAAAATGCCGAAGGCTCCTTAGGCGGAATGCCGATATTACGCTTCTACTGCTGCTGCTACAGGAGCAACATTAACAGGATAGATGCTTACTTTTTTGCGGTCGCGTCCCCAACGTTCGAATTTTACAACGCCGTCGATTTTCGCGAACAAAGTGTCATCTTTACCGATGCCAACGTTAGTTCCTGGGTGAATTTTCGTTCCGCGTTGGCGAACGAGAATGCTACCACCAGTTACAGTTTGACCATCAGCACGTTTAACACCCAGACGTTGAGCATTACTGTCACGTCCGTTCTTCGTGGAACCTACACCTTTTTTCGATGCGAATAACTGAAGATTTAATTTCAACATGATTGGTTGTCCTCCTTCTTTGATTATTTGAATTGCTGTATTTTAATATACTTCCCGTATGACTCTGCAATATTAGAGAGCATAACCACCATGGATTCGAGTAACAATTGTACCTGGGACCAAGTTTCCCCTCTCCCTAACAAAGGTAAAGAACCACTTAAAAAGCCATTCTTCATCTTGGCATCCATTTCGACACCGGTCAATGTTTCAATCGAGTTCACCGTACCCACTGTAACAGCGGATACCCCGGCACATACGATGTCTTCTCCCCGCTTGGCAAAATTAGCATGCCCTTCAATGGAAAAACGTTCGATGTTCCCGTCCTCATCACGAAAGATTTGAACGATAATCACTTATCGCACCTTCTTTACGCTTTGATTGTTTCGATAGTTACTTTAGTGTACGGTTGACGGTGACCTTGCTTCACATGGTAGTTCTTTTTAGGTTTGTATTTGTATACGATAACCTTTTGTCCTTTGCCATGTTTCTCCACTTTAGCCGTTACAGTAGCTCCAGAAATCAATGGTGTACCTGCTGTCAAACCTTGATCGTTAGATACAGCCAGGACACGGTCGAACGTTACGCTTTCGCCATCGTTCGCAGTCAATTTCTCGATGAACAGAACATCGCCCTCTTGGACTTTGTACTGTTTGCCGCCTGTTTCAATAATTGCGTACATTTGCCTTGCACCTCCTCATGTCTCAGACTCGCCCGTTCTCAGGTGACAGTGTCCTTGCGGAACTGTTCTTATACCCGGCCAGTGCGGTTACAGCATGTGCAAGACCATTAGGCTAAACACATACTTGAAGATTATATCACGCAATATATCAAAAATCAATGTAATGGTGAAATATATCTTTTTCCCGTACCATGACAGGAAGAACACGGCTCCACATAGGGCAACGTACTCTCTTCCCGCACTTTCTTACGGGTAAGTTCGAGCAAACCCAGCTTGGTCCAACCCATTACAAACGCTTTGGTCCGATCCTTCTTGAGCTCACCCTCCAAGGTTGCTGCGACTTCATGCCGATTCGATGCTTCCTCCATATCAATGAAGTCGACAATAATCATGCCACCGATATCTCGCAGGCGCATCAGACGAGCAATCTCCACTGCTGCTTGTATGTTGGTCTCTGTCACGGTCTCTTCCAGACTGTCACCGCCAGCTCCCGTATATTTGCCTGTGTTCACATCCACTACAGTCAGAGCTTCGGTATGATCAATAACAATGTATCCGCCTCCGGGCAACCACACTTTCCGAGCAAAATCCTTATTCAACTGTTCCTGCACACCATAGGCAGCAAAGATGGATTCTGTTCCTCGATACACCTGTACTTTGGGTTGATGACCAGGACTAATCTCTTCGAGCAATGCTTTTACCTCACGGGCTTGTCCTTCACTATCAGTGATGACTTCGTCACTCCCTGGCGTATACACATCTCTGATGATTCGCTGTACCATGCTATGATCCCGATGCAAGAGGCTTGGTGAAGGCAAACTGTCCGCTTTTTCACGAATCAGATACCACTGCGCGCGTAATGTTTCCAAGTCCGACTTAATGGCTTCATGCTGCTCTTCTCCAGATACGGTCCGAATAATAAGTCCTTCTTCATCCCGCCTCAGTTGCTCCCCAAGTGCCTTAAGACGGGAACGATCCCCTTCACGGGCAATTTTCTTGGATACCGCTACATAGTCAGCAACAGGCATGTAGACAAGCCAACGGCCCGGGAGTGAATAATGAGTCGTCACCCGGGCTCCCTTGCCTCCTACCGGTTCTTTCAGAACCTGAACAATGACTTCCTGACCCGGACGAAGCAACTCCGAGATGGAAGGCTTCACCTTGGGCTGTTTCTCCAGATGGGGATGCAACACATCGTCCACATAGAGAAACGCATTCTTTTTCTGACCAATATCCACAAAAGCAGCTTGCATACCTGGTAACACATTCACGACCCGTCCCTTGAAAAAGGAACCCAGCAGTCCACGATCACGTGTACGCTCTGCCGTAAATTCCACAGCTTTGCCTTCTTCCAGAAGCGCCATTTGCATGAGGTTATGTTCATTATGTACTATCATTTGTTTCATGGCTTCACCTCTAGAAGACAATTCAAATCATCCACATCCATTTCAGTATCTTTTCAATTCTCATTGTACATATATTAACCCATTTCAGAACAGGTCCACCAGAACACTACAATTTATTACCATTTTGTTGAAAATAGGAACCGATAATCCGTTGCTCAGGCAATACGGCCATAATTCGACCCTGTCTGTTCATCACGTATACCATATGGTATCTTTCTCTCTTTAATAGACGCAAAATAGTGTCCAAAGGTTTCGCCGGGAATGAGATTATTGGCTGCGCCAAACTGCCAGTAGCCGCGTGACGAGCAAACGCACCCTCTCGATTCATCAGAAAACGAATAAAGCGATAGGGCACATTTCGGTAATCCGTTACGTTGGAATAGAACAAAAAAAGGCCGATTAACAGAATGTTGAGCGGTAGGCCGTAGTCTCCAGTAAACCATCGGCTGATAGCATATAAAATAACCCCTACGCTACACAGAATGCTAATTCTGTAAGTCCACATTAATGTTGTATAGTAAGGTGCCCACAGACTGACAAGTGCCTGAACAACTTTACCTCCGTCCAGAGGAAGTACAGGCAGCAGATTAAATAGGGCAATGAGCAGGTTCCCCTGAATGATATAGTTGAGAAATACCGGATCGCCCAGATTGCCATACTGCAACAGCATAACCACGCCAACCATCAGGATGTTTTGTAATGGACCAGCCAGAGCAATCATGATTTCCCGGTAGGCCGTGATCGTACCTCCATCTTCGATAACCGCAACTCCTCCAAAAGGAAGCATCTGGATCGACAAGACACGATAGCCCAGAAGTGCTGCCGCCGCAGCATGTCCACATTCATGAATGAATACGATGGCAAACAACGTAATAAGCTCAATAAAATGTCCAGTCAGAAGGGAGGCCATCATGATAATTACAAAAAACGGATGAAACGTAATATGGACTCCCCACACCCTAATCAAGGGCAACAACTTCCGCCGGGTCTACGTACTCCTCCCCCTCTTTGACTGCAAAATAGAGCGTGGCCGGTTGTTCACCACCCCTAGCCTTGAGACTACCCACCGGATTCCCCGCTTCCACCCAATCATTCACGTTCACTTCACTTTCGTTCAGCCGACCGTATATTGCCGTGACATTGCCTGTATGTTGGATGACAACTGTGAATCCACTTGCTGCATCTCCGATAACTTCCATGACACGCCCAGCATCAGAACTTGCGACCTGTATAAGTTCTGCACCTGCGGCATCCGGAACGATCTCAATTCCCTTCATGCTCAGCGCGAATGGCTGAACCACTGTGCCTGAGATCGGTTTGCCCAGTAACTGCCTTACTTTCAATCCGTTCACAGCATCCGTCGTATGTCCGAGGACCGGAAGAAACGAAGGCGTTCCTCCAAAATGCCGTTCATACCAAGCCGCTGCTGAGGCAAAATCCATATCCCGATGGAGTGCATCCGCAATTACTGTTTTGGGTGATGTCGTCCACGATGTATCCAACTGAAATAGACCCCATACTCCGCCAAATATCAAAGCGCTAATAACCGTCCGTTTGAGAAGTGACTTGAACAGGTTGAATCTCGAATGCCCCCCTGGAACGAAATGACCATTCTCTTTTTTCCACAACCATTCCGGATCTCTTTCCTGTGTCCCCTCACTAGGCGTAAATGGTTTTGGGTGTATGATCTCATTCTTGTCCAACAGTGAACCTAATTTCTGCTCCTGTAAGACCTCCACAGTGGCACCATCCATCAGTCGCCGAATGCGTTCTTCTCGTCTCTGCTTGATTCTGAGTTTCGTGTTCATGGAATGTCCTCCCGCCGAGGCTTGTTTACTACATCCTATGAAGAGGTGGTTGATAATATGAACAAGCCTGCCCGCAGGTAACAAAAAAAGCCGGGCTATAAGCCACGGCTGTCATGTAATCAGATAATCAATAAGTCCATTTAAATGAGTTAACCCATTCCCAAGAACTTTTTGAAACGAGTAAAAGCTCCCTTTTTCTGCTCCAGCTGCATCAATGGGACCGTATCTCCCAGAATGCGTCGTGCAATGTTGCGATACGCAATCGCCGCAAGTGAATCCGGATTCATGACCGTAGGTTCTCCTGAATTGGCCGCTTTGATGACCAGTTCATCATCAGGCACGATGCCAATCAGGTCAATATTAAGTACTTGTAAAATACCATCGATATCTAACATGTCACCCGATTTAACCATATTATTGCGAATTCGATTCACCACCAGCTTTGGTGATTGAATGTGCGAACTCTCCAGCAGGCCGATGACACGATCCGCATCACGTACTGCAGCATTTTCCGGTGTAGTGACCACGATGGCCTGATCTGCTCCTGCTACCGCATTTTTGAAACCCTGCTCTATGCCGGCTGGGCAATCAATAATGACGTATTCAAAATCTTTTTTCAATTCAAGGATAATATCCCTGACCTGTTCTGGCGACACTGAGTTTTTATCTCTCGTCTGCGCCGCAGGCAACATATATAATTCTTCGAAACGCTTGTCTTTGACCAAAGCCTGATTCAGACGGCAGCGGCCGTCCGCAACGTCGCACAGATCGTAAATAATACGGTTTTCGAGTCCCATCACGACATCCAAATTACGAAGGCCGATATCGGTATCTACCAGACAAACCTTTTTGCCGAGCAGCGCCAGCGCTGTCCCGATGTTTGCCGAGGTGGTTGTTTTACCCACGCCGCCTTTACCCGAAGTGATCACGATCGCCTCTCCCATGAGCTACACTCCTTTAAACACATTAAAATCTCGGCGTAACCGAACGATATTGCTCATTTTGTCTATCTGCATCTGATTGTCCTGTAAGTAAGCAAATTCCATTCCGGTCTCTCGGCTCTCCCATTCATCGGGAGGACGACTGATGATATCCGCAATCCGTAGCTGCGTCGGTGCAAATACCGAAGCGGCAATAATCGCTTCCTCGTCCCCGCCAATTCCGGCATGAGCCATACCTCTGAGTGAACCCAACACATATATATCTCCGGTACACGTCACTGTGCCCCCCGGATTGATATCCCCAAGAAACAGGAGATTTCCTTCATGATGAAGCACCTGACCTGAACGCACCATACCACACATGGTTACAATCGGCGGTGGTCCTTTAACCTCCGGTTGGAGTGCAGGTGAGTCGATGGATCGAATAAGCAAATTCCCTTTTTGCTTCAATATATCGAGGATTGCTTCTTTCTGGTCCTCTGTCACTTCGCGGGCACCCAACTTGATATCCACATGAACAATCGGTCCGGTCAAAATATTTTGATGGCTGTGTTCCAGCTTATAGCGGAGCTCATAGAGCAATTCCTCGAATTCACATTGATCGTCCAACAGGAAAACCAGGCCGTCTCGGATGCCTTTAATCGTTACGTGATTCGATTTTACCGTCATAAGCCTGTCCCTCCCATCTCATTACATTTCGTGCCCGGGGCCCCAAGTTCCTGCTTTGCGCTCCATAAATGTATTTAGGAAGCTTCTTCTGTCTTGCTCCGTCTCTTGCCGATCCGCTCCAGTTGTTTCCGAAGGGGGACATAAATGATCAAGGCAAACACAAAATGAATGAACAAATTAGGAATCATGTATTCAATCAACGCCCAGTCAAAGGTCACGTGGTTAAGTTGGAAGAGCTTGTACAGGAAAAATAGCATGGTGTCATTAAGCAGACTTCCCAAAATGACAACCGATACCATAACCGGCAAGGGTGCACGAGGTGCTTGAAAAATGAGTCCCATCATATATGCCGATAATCCCATCGAGAATCCATAAGGTCCAATCATCTCGCCGTAGAATACAACGTCATGCAATAGTCCAAAAAATATACCGAGTACTAGTGCCGTGTGACGATGATGATATACAGCGATAAACAAAATTACGATATAGACCAGATTGGCAGAAATACGCATCTGCCAGCCAGAAGGGATGAGCAGTGGCAAAATTGTGCCTTCTGCAATGAACAAAAGGAATAGTAACAGGAACAAAACTTGCTTACGTGTTACCATTATTCTTTTACCTCAGGCGGGATAATGACAATCAACTCTTTCCAATCAAGGAAGCTTGCGTATGGTTTGATAATCGCAGTTCGCGTTAAACCGTACTCCCCAACTTCAACCTTTTCCACTTCACCAATCCGCATGTACTTCGGAAAGTTATTGATGATCCCCGAAGAGATGATCTCATCACCCTTTTTGATGTTTGAATCCTCCGAGATTTTGGTCATCTTGAGCATGCCCGTCTTCGGATCGTAGCTCTCAATCATACCAAACACTTTCTCTTTACCTACCGCCGTTGCTGCAATGGCATTGGATGTCGGATCATTGGCGTCCATGGACGTTAACAGATTAACCGTTGATGTATATGAGCTGACATGACTGATCACGCCGACCAGCCCTTCCTGGGAGGTAACGGCCATCCCCGGCTTGATTCCCGCATTTTCACCGATATCAATGTTAATGGTTCTGCTATTTGGATCCGAATTGGCACTGATAACCTGAGCAATTCGTGAACCGTAATTATAGCGATTCTTCTGTTCTTCTGTGAAATTGAGCGCTTTCTGAAGCTGCTCATTCACTTGCTCCATATCATTGTATTTCAGCCGATCTCGAGTGTAGTGACCCATCGCGATGCGGAGCTCTTCATTCTCTTCATATACCGTACGCATGTTCGCTACATCTTTGAAAAAGCCCGCTACATAGGAAGCGGGCTTGTAAAATACGTATTGTACAAATCCAACTGAATCCTTCAGGAATTTCTCCGGCCAGGATAGAGTGGTTCGCGGACTGAGCGTAAAGCCCATTAACGCGATAAATGTAACAAGGCCCACCAGCAAAACAAAAAGTCTTTTGTTGCCTAGCAGTTTAAACAGTTCGAACACCCTCTAACATCCATATTCTCTTCCGAGCCATGCCCGGCGGGGAGACTGTCAGACCTGTAGTCCCTGCGAGAATATCAGCCGATCCTCCCCTGTTAAGCGGGTAATAGCTCATCCCCGGGGTTAACCGGGTCCTCTATAAAGATATCTTGCCACTTGGTCGCTATGCCAAGTTAGGCAAATACCAATTAACGTTTGGAACGAACTGCCGAACTGCTTCTGCTTTTGAACAAATGAATATTCTCTAGCGCTTTACCTGTTCCGATGGCTACACAATCCAGCGGGTTCTCAGCCACAATGACAGGCATTCCTGTCTCACCAGCGAGAAGCTTGTCCAGGTTGCGAAGCAACGCCCCACCACCTGTAAGAACAATACCCCGATCCATGATATCGGCAGCAAGTTCAGGCGGGCATTTTTCCAGTGTTACTTTTACCGCTTCAACAATTGCATTCACGGTATCAGCCAGCGCTTCACTGATCTCGTCCGAAGTAATCGTAATTGTCTTCGGCAGACCTGTTACAAGGTCACGTCCACGAATTTCCATCGTTTCTACTTGCTCCAATGGCATTGCTGATCCGATGTCCATCTTCAATTGCTCCGATGTACGCTCACCGATCATGAGATTGTATTGGCGTTTGATGTACTGGATAACGGATTCATCCATCTCGTCACCTGCTACACGAACCGAACGGCTCGTTACAATACCACCAAGAGAGATAACAGCCACTTCCGTTGTACCGCCACCAATATCGACAACCATACTACCCGTTGGTTCCCATACAGGCAGATCTGCACCGATTGCAGCAGCAAAAGGCTCTTCAATCGTATAGGCTTCACGTGCTCCAGCCTGTTTGGTTGCATCTTCAACCGCACGTTGTTCTACTGCCGTGATCCCGGATGGTACACATACCATCACGTTTGGATGACGCTGGAACATGGAGCGTTGTTTTTGCGCCTCACGGATGAAATATTTGATCATCGTTGCCGTTGTATCGAAATCGGCAATAACGCCATCTTTCATTGGACGAATGGCACGAATGTTACCTGGTGTACGTCCAATCATTTTTTTGGCGGCTTCACCTACTGCCTCGATGCTATTTGTATCTGTCCGTATAGCGACAACCGAAGGTTCTCGCACCACAATTCCTTTTCCTCGTACATAAACCAACGTATTTGCTGTCCCCAAGTCAATACCCAAATCTTTCGTAAAACCACCAAACATAACATAATCTCCTTTTCTGCCTCATATAGCCGCTCCATTCTGATCCAGAGCGTAATAATTTTATTCCCACGCAATACGTGGAGCTAATATTCGCATTTGTTTTTTTGCATTTGTAAAGTGAACCTATCTTTTACGGACAACGCCGTTAACATTCATAGGAAAACATCAACGCCAACCATTATATTATACTAAGCCCTTCTCCTTCAAACTTACGTACGTTCCATCTCCGATAATAATATGATCAAGCACGTCAATGCCAACAATAGCGCCTGCTTCAATCAGTCTCTTGGTTATTTGGATATCCTCCGGACTGGGCGTAGGATCACCACTCGGATGGTTGTGTGCGCACACAATCGATGCGCTGCTGCATTTGATGGCAGCCCGGAACACTTCACGCGGATGTACAATCGAAGCGTTAAGGCTGCCCATGGAGAGTGTTTCCTGGGCAATAATATGATTTTTGCTATTCAGAAAGAGACATACAAAATGTTCTTTTTGCAAATAACGCAATTGTTCCATCAGGATATCAGCTGCATCACGCGGTGTACGAATTGAAGTCGACTGTGTGAGTCTGCTTTTGGCAATCCGATGACCCAGCTCAATGCCAGCTTTCAATTGCACAGCCTTGGCATTGCCGATCCCTTTCATCGCGGTCAGTTCTTCCAGACTCAAATCCATCAACGAGCGAATGCCACCCGCTTCGGCCAGAATCCGCTGTGCCATATGCACCGCGGATTCCTGTCTTGTGCCTGTTCGAAGTAAAATTGCCAGCAATTCAGCATGGCTTAAGGCGCCCGCCCCGTATTCCATCATGCGTTCTCTCGGGCGTTCTTCCTGGGGGATGTCGCGCATCATGTATTGAGGCGACTCCATATGTTCCCTCTTTTCATTTCACAACATTTGGCTTCATTCATGTTCGTGGCAACACATGTACGCCGAACCCGTCCAACATATCACTTAACAAAGATAGCGGCAAGCCAACCACATTAAAATAACATCCTTCAATGCGGTCGATCAGTGAAGCACCAATGCCCTGAATGGCATATGATCCTGCCTTATCCGAAGGCTCACCTGTCTGCACATAAGCACGGATGGTCGCATCCGACAGCTCTTTCATCGTTACATCGGTCTGGCGGTAATGAACTAACGACTGTCCATTGCCCGCATCAATACAAGCGACGCCCGTAAACACCCGATGTACGCGGCCCTGCAGCCTTGATAACATACGTTCAGCATCCGCTTCGTCTAAGGGTTTGCCTAGAATCTCACCATCCAGAACAACAACGGTGTCACTACCAACAATAATGGCTTCCTGCTCGCGGCCTTCAAGCCCGCGATACACGGCAAGCGCCTTGCGCAAAGCAAGTTCCTGTACCGTCTGTTCAGGTGTCCACTCTGGTGGTGTATCTTCATTGGCATGACTTGGTATTACATCAAACGCTAGGTGGAGTGATGCGATCAGTTCTTTACGCCGAGGCGATGTGGAGGCCAGAATAATAGGGCGCTGTTGTGTGTTATCCAAAATGAACGGCTCCTTATGCCACGGCAACATCCTGTCCGGATCACGATAATAGATGTCACTGGTTTAATTTTTTTCGTCATAACTCGTCATTCTCCTACAGTCTGCGATACAGCCACACAGCGGCAATCATACCGATCAGACTCAGAAGGCTCATTTGAAATTGAAGTGAAATATCATAACTGATAATATCCAGATCAGCCTGTGGCGACCAACGTATGGTCGTGGCTTTCGTAAGAAAGGCTACTGCCTTTACAGGCTGCAGTGCCTTGGCGATCCACGCTCCGGCCATCCAGCCGAGCAGCAGAAACAGCAATAACATGCCGAAGTTTTTTTTCATCGGTAATCTTCCCTCGCCATTTTTTGACACCCACATTATTATACGGGGTTTTGTACGTCAATACAAACACAAATCCGGCAAGGGGAACTATTTCCAGTTCCTTGCCGGATGGGTATTTCCAAGCGTTGTTATGGGAAAGAGCATGTTACTGCTTTATCGCTTCGAGCCATTTTTTCTGCTGCAGTACATATTCCATCAGATCGGACTGCACGGACCACATGTGTACATCATCCGGGTTTTTGTTGTACTCTGCGATAGCCGTAATTGCACTGTTCATTGATTTCTCCATTCCACCAATAATAGGTTGTACATCTGCGGTCAGGCCAGGTGTAAGACTACTCAATCCGGTCAGCCATGACTGGTGCTTATTTTGAATCGCGGTCATCGTTTCTGTAGAAACTGCTGCCGGAGCAGACTGTCCCAGCTGCTGAATGGACAAAGTAGATAATTGTTCCACCAGTGCAGAACTGTTCGTGAAGAAAAGCTGCACATCCTCTTGCTTGCCACCGAATATAGCCGGATTGATCTCAGGGTTCACGATCTCCTTGACATACAGTTCGACTCCCTGCGCTTTTAGCCTGGAGCTAAGTAGCTTGGCCTCTTCACGATCAGCCGAAATGCCTGCATATACTCGATTGCCATCTTCAGGATCAGAACCTGCGGCTATCCCTGCCTGAGCGAGCTCAAGCTTGGCCTGCTCAGCACGTTCAGGAGAACTGAATACACCGTATTGAAGTGCATAATACGTGCTGCCAGTCGTAGCTGTCTGAAGTTGCTGTTCTGTACCTGCAGCCCCCTCCTGACCTGTCACAGTGGAAACTGCCTGATTGACGGGCAGAAGATCGCCTGGCTTCGCGGCTCCTTCTTTATTAAAAAATGAAAGAATAACCATACCAAAAAGCGCTCCGGTAACAAGTGCCCCAGTGACAGAACCAATCATTTTCCATCCCCTTGGAGGTCGATTGCGTTTATAGGAATAGTTCTCCGAATCTGCAAGCCAGTCGTGGCCTTGATCATCATGGGTATTGGACAGATCACGACGCTCTTCCTCCGGATTATCGGTATGATTAACATAACCGTAACCGGAACGGTTCCCAAAATAATGGGCCTCATCCAAGTTCAAGTTCGAATCATGGCTCACCCGCTCGTCAGGTTCAGGTACAGTAGAGCTTGTCAGCACCGTCTCTCCCCAGTCTCCGGGGATATCCTCAGGCGTCCATGATGGGGTTGTATCCATCTGCTTAGGCGTTAGCGGTTGATTATGCGGTAATTCTTCACTTAACGTCACCAATGGACTGGACGCAGATATCCTCTTGTTTTCAGGCTTGTCCGACTCATGATCCCCGAAGCGAAACGTCATTCTAGCATTGCTCACCCGTACCCTCTCCTTTGTCCCATTTATATAAGCTATATGCAGAGACTGGAGAATACATTCCATATAACGCAAAAAACGCCTGCTTCGTATCGAAGACAGGCGATTTCTCAATTGATCTATTTCAAACCTTTGGCAAGTGTATCGCCGACTTTCCAAATATCACCTGCGCCCATCGTAATCACAAGATCTCCTGGCTGCAGACGATGTTGCAGATCAGCTACCACTTCTTCTTTTGTAGGAAGGTAACGTGCAGAAGCATTACTGTTTTGAACGATCAGTTCAACCAGTCGGGCTGAGGTTACCCCTTCGATCTGTTTTTCGCCCGCAGGAGAATAGATGTCCGTAATAAGCACCTCATCCGCTTCCGCGAAAGCACGACTGAACGCATCCAGCAGGAAGAACGTCCGCGTATAACGCTGTGGCTGGAATACCGCAATAATGCGTTTGCCCGTTGCTTTGGCCGCACTAATGGTAGCTTCAATCTCAGTCGGGTGATGAGCATAATCATCGATGATCAGCATATCGCGCGCCTCGCCCAATACCTGGAATCTGCGTTTGGCTCCGTGGAATTGGATGATGGCTGCTACAATCTTCTCAAATGGAATGCCCGCTTCCAAACAGGTAATCACAGTAGCCATTGCATTATAAACGTTATGCTTACCCGGCACTGATAATTCCACCGTGCCCATAGCAGCACCCTGATGATTCATCGTAAAGGAGATACGGCGATCGCCCAATACAATATCCGTTGCCGTATAATCTGCGGCACGATCAATACCATAGGTTGTAATCCGTGACTTGAGTTCTGGCAAAATCGCTTGAACATTCTCGTCGTCAGAACACACAATCGCTGTTCCTTCCGGACGAATCTGGCTCAGGAACTGCACATAAGCCCTTTTGAGCTCCTCAAAATCACTGTTGTAATTCTCCAGATGATCTGCCTCAATATTGGTTACAATACCGAGCCATGGATGGTACTGCAAAAACGAACCATCGCTCTCGTCCGCTTCAGCGACTACCCAGTCGCCTTGACCGGCCTTCGCGTTGGTACCCACATTCATGATTTCTCCGCCAATAATGTATGTCGGATCTGTATCACATTTATCCATAACAAGTGCAATCATGGATGAAGTGGTTGTTTTACCATGAGCCCCAGCTACAGCCACACCTTTACGTTCGTTCAACAAACGTGCAAGCATCTGGGAACGATGCAGAATCGGAATGTTCAGCTCTGCAGCTGCTACCCGTTCCACATTATCAGCAGGCGCTGCCGTAGAGTAGACAACCAGATCTGCTCCAGTGACGTGCTCTGCCGTATGTCCGATATATATTTTCGCTCCCTTGGCTGCCAACTTCTCGGTCAACTCCTGTGAAGCGACATCCGATCCGGTAACGGTGTATCCCATTTCCAACATAACTCTTGCGATGGCACTCATGCCATATCCGCCAATCCCTATAAAATGAACGTGTTCCGATGTATTTAACAAAACTTTCACCAACCTTTTTCAGAATCGGTTTGATGCAAAAGGGCTGCCCGCACATCCGCAATCAGGTACAGTGTGCCGGAGACCACCCCCAGATCTTCCGCTTCCGTCCGTGACTTCAATAGATCAAGTGCCTTTGCCCATTCGGGCTCGACGATGATTTCCAGTTCCTGCTTCGCAATGGCGGGACGTACCCGTTCGACAATCTGCAGCAATTCGGCTGCATCCATTTTGCGTCGGAAATCTGGCTCGGTCAGGATCAGCGTATCCACTAGTGGCAGTATATGCTGCAAATACGCTTCGTGATGCTTATTTGCCAACATACCCATCATCAAAATTAACTTGTTGTGCGGATAGACATCCATAATGCTCTTGGCCAGTGACTCTGCCCCTTCCGGATTATGTGCTCCATCTAGCACAATTCGGGGTTCATCGACGACTTTTTCGAATCTTCCTGCCCAGAAAGCATTCTCCAGTCCAAGTGCAATATCGTTGTCATCCAGCATAAATGCCATGTATTGTCTAAGCAATTCAAGCACCATAAGTGCGGCCGCTGCATTGTCACATTGATGTGAGCCCTGCATGCGTATGCGAACGTCCAGATCACGGAACGGGCCTGTAAAATGAAAAGATTGTCCGTTCTCATTGCTGTCCAGTCTATGATAAGAGAATTGATCTCCAGCCAAATACACGCTTGATTGAAGCTGCTGTGCTTTCTCCTGAATCACCTTCACAGCTTCGGGTTGAGTCGCGCAAGTCACAACGGGTACTCCCGGCTTGATAATACCTGCCTTTTCTCCAGCAATCTGCTCAATCGTATCTCCAAGCACATCCGTATGATCCATACCAATGTTCGTGATGACGGACACAACAGGTGCGACAATATTCGTTACGTCCATCCTTCCCCCTAGCCCCGTCTCCCATACCACAACGTCAGGGTAACACTCCTCTGCATAGTACAGAAGCGCCAGAGCCGTGGACACCTCAAACATCGTGGGTGATCCAAGCGAAGTGGAGGCCATTTCCATGACCAGTGGACGTAATCGGTTCGAGAGCTTAAGCAGGATTTCTTCAGGAATATCCTCACCGTTGTATTGAAAACGGTTTGTAAACTTGGTGATATAAGGCGACGTAAAGGTACCCACATCATATCCAGCCTGAAGAAGCACTGACGTCAAAAAAGCGCAAGTCGAACCTTTGCCGTTCGTTCCCGCGACATGAATAAATTTGAGACGTTGGTGTGGATTGCCTAACATGGACATCAGACTCTCGATTCGTTCCAATCCAGGTCGGATGCCAAAAGGAATAAGGCCATTGATCCAGTCCACGGCCTCGTTATACGTAAGTAAAGGAGCTGCTGCATCTGTCCCGTCTAATTCCGTCATCTGATTCACCTTCGGTCCCGAGTTTGAGTGAAAAAAGCGGCCGGATGGCATAATGGCTCTCCATCCGACCCAAATATATTAACCTTTAAGTTCCTTGATTCGTGCAATCACTTTATCCCGTTTATCGGAATAATCTGCTTGCTTGGCGCGCTCTTCCTCAATAACTTTGGCAGGAGCTTTGGCTACAAAGCCTTCGTTCGCCAGCTTTTTCTCTACACGGAGAACTTCGCCCTCAAGGTTCTCCAACTCTTTCTCCAAACGTGCCACTTCCTGCTCGATATCAATAAGACCTGCGAGCGGCAAGTATAGTTCTGCCCCCGTAATGATCGCAGTCATTGCCTTATCCGGTGAGTTTAAATCCAGCCCACTATCGAACTCGGACGTATTACAGAAACGTTTGATGTAGTGACTGTTACGCGCAATGATGCTGGACGTCTCAGCACTATTTGCTTTGACCATCAGCTCGATCTTTTTGCTCATCGGCACGTTCACTTCTGCACGAATGTTTCGCACTGCACGAATGGTATCCATGAGCAGGTTCATCTCGGCAACAGCCTCTGGGTTCTCAAGAGCAGGATCATATACCGGCCATGATGCCAGCGTAATGGTCTCACCTTCATGCGGCAGATGCTGCCAGATCTCTTCGGAGATGTATGGCATAAACGGATGAATCAGGCGCATGGTCTGATCCAGCACATATGCAAGCACGGATTGTGTTTTCTTCTTGGCAACCGGATCTTCCCCATAGAAGGACAGCTTAGCAAACTCTATGTACCAGTCACACAGGTCATCCCAGATAAAGTTATACAACACACGACCCGTTTCCCCAAATTCATACGCTTCGATTAGACGCGTAATATCGCGGGAAGTTTCGTTCAGACGGTGCAAAATCCAATAATCCGCTGTACCAAGCTCTCCGCTAATGTCACGTTCCTCATAGGTGAATCCTTCCAGATTCATCAATGCAAAGCGCGAAGCATTCCAGATCTTGTTGGCAAAATTACGAGCCTGCTCCACCCGTTCCCAACGGAAACGGAGATCCTGACCTGGCGTGCTGCTGGTTGAGATCATGTAACGCATTGCATCTGCGCCGTATTTCTCAATCACATCCAGCGGATCTACACCGTTGCCCAGTGATTTGGACATTTTACGTCCATCTGCATCACGAACAAGACCATGCATCAGCACATCCTTGAACGGAATCTCATCGGTGAATTCCAATGCAGTAAAAATCATACGTGCAACCCAGAAATATATGATGTCATACCCTGTCACAAGTACACTTGTCGGATAATAACGTTTCAGATCTTCCGTATCTTCTGGCCAGCCTAGTGTGGAGAATGGCCATAAGCCGGAGCTAAACCAAGTATCGAGTACGTCTTCGTCCTGTCTGAGCTTGCGTCCAGCATACTCTGGCAGCGTTGTTGGATCTTCAGCAGATACGATGATTTCACCTGTTTCTTCATCATACCAAGCAGGTATACGATGTCCCCACCACAGTTGACGGGAAATACACCAGTCACGAACGTTCTCGATCCAGTTCAGATAGGTTTTCTCAAAACGATCTGGAACAAAATTAACCCCTTCGCCGCTCTGTTGTTTTTTAATCGCTCTCTCTGCAAGTGGCTTCATCTCAACGAACCACTGTGTAGACAGATATGGCTCAACAACAGCTCCGGTACGTTCACTGTGTCCAACCTGATGCGTGTGATCCTCAATGTTGATCAATACGCCCTGCTCTTTCAAGTCAGCAACAATCTGCTTGCGGCAGTCACTGCGATCCAGTCCCTGATACTTGCCTGCCTCAGCATTCATTGTGCCGCTCTCATCCATTACCGTAATCTGAGGAAGATCATGACGAAGACCTACTTCAAAGTCATTTGGATCATGCGCAGGCGTGATTTTAACTGCACCACTTCCAAACTCTTTATCCACATAATCATCAGCGATAATTGGAATTTCGCGTCCAATGATAGGCAGTACAAGTACTTTACCAATCATATCTGCATAACGCTCATCCTTCGGATGAACAGCAACCGCTGTATCACCCAGCATCGTTTCAGGACGCGTTGTTGCCACTGTAACGTAGCCACTTCCGTCTTTGAGCGGGTAACGCAGATGGTACAAGTGACCCTGAACCTCTTTATATTCAACCTCAATGTCGGACAGAGCTGTCCGGTTCACCGGGTCCCAGTTAATGATGCGTTTGCCTCGGTAAATAAGGCCTTTTTCATACAGTTGAACAAATACTTTGCGAACCGCTTGGGACAGACCTTCATCCAGCGTAAAACGTTCACGTGAGTAATCAAGCGACAATCCCATTTTGCCCCATTGCTGACGAATGGTAGTGGCATATTGATCTTTCCAGTCCCATACTTTCTCCAGAAACTTCTCACGTCCCAGATCATAACGAGTCAGACCTTCTTCACGCAGCTTCTGCTCCACTTTGGTTTGAGTAGCAATACCTGCATGGTCGGAACCCGGAAGCCACAGCGCATCATAGCCTTGCATCCGTTTGGTGCGGATCAGAATATCCTGCAGTGTAAAATCGAGCGCATGCCCAATGTGCAGCATCCCGGTCACATTTGGGGGTGGAATTACAATTGTATACGGCTCGGCATCTTTACGTTGACCGGCTTTGAAATATCCACGCTCCATCCAGGTGGAGTACCATTTATCCTCTGCCGCCTTAGGATCGTAAGTGGTCGGCATTTCTGTTGCAGCTGATTTTTTTTCCTCAGACATGTGTCATTCCTCCGTTACTTCATCATCTTCGCCAAAAAAAACAAAAAAACCTTTCATCCATCAAAGGACGAAAGGTTAGCTTTCGCGGTACCACCTTTGTTTCACGCCTACAACAAGATAGACTTCACCCTTTGTACATGACGTGACACTTCAAGCAGATAACGGCTGCTACCGGCCCATCCTACCTCAGTAATAAATGACGATAAATCTCATTCATCCCTTGTATTCAAACAGGCAACTCCCGGGCGACTTCGATCAGTTGGTTCCTGCGGAATCTCACAGCGTTGCAATTCCACTCTCTGAAAGGTCATACTGTCTACTACTCCCGTTCCACGTTGTTCTTCAAAAAACCTACACACATCATACCTTGCTCGTGCGCGATAGTCAACCTGACAACAGCGGATAAAGAGCGCTGGAATGCAGGTTTAGGGCGAATCATGCAAAAAACCGCAATCCTCAAGGGGATCACGGGTCGTAACGAAGGCTTTAACTACGGATTAAGGGATGTACAATATCTGACCTTCTTCCACAACCTGCTCAGATAATCGGTTATACAACTGAAGTTCCCTCGTGCTCAATTGATATCGATCTGCAATGGCATCCAGTGTGTCTTCTCGCTGAACGATGCACAGTTTCACCTTGCGGAATGGGGTCTGGTCCACGATCGTTCCAAGGAACAGGTTCTTCCATTCCACATCATCCGCTGGATACGTTTCTTCCTGTACCACACCCGCAGGAACCTCATCGCCTCGCTCCACTTCAGCATCGCGTGCCGCTCTGCCGGAGGATAACAAGGAAGAGATACCTACGCCCTCTTCTTGCCGTGGTGCGGATTCTTTTTTGCTGCCAAAAGCAACCTTCAGCTCCGGCTTGTCTTCCGTCTCAGCCACAGGTTCAGGAACAAATGCTTCGTTCTGTACAAACTCGTCTACCCCAGTCGCTTCAAAAGACGGCCGATCTTCCTCAGCGTTGCCTGGTTCGGACGAAGCAAATACACCTTGCCAGTTCTCCGCCTGTGATTCAACCGGGACATCGGCAACTGCCTGATTCTCCTGCTGAGGTACAGATCTCGCTGATTCGAAGTGCCATACCTCTGGTGCGTCCGGTACATCCGGTGCTGCCAACTCATTAGATGATTGAGCAGTAGGCTCTGTGACTGCTTGATCTGCACTTCTCGGGTTGGCAGGCAATGCATCCACGGAAGACTCGGACCAACCCGAAGACTCATCTTCCAGAGGCAGCAGTGGTTCCGACTCAGGGTAAGAAGCTAACCGATCTGCGGTCTCAGCCATAAATGACGAGATCGGAGAAGGTTCGCTGTATTGCTCATGAGATGCCAATTCATCCCCATTCGCTGTCAGAGATACGGGATCTTCGTTTGCATCAGGTTGTCTGTTTTCGTTAGCGTACTCCGCGCTTTGCTCCTCAGATTGAATTGGCTCGGCCGATGACGAATCCGCATATTCTTGTTGCCATTCTTCGCTATTCCTTAATGTCTCTTCTCTTGTAGACAGGTCAGCGAATTCCGGAGCACCATAGGCAAGTTCTGCTGCATTCGCAAGTCTCTCTTCCTCACTCCGCTGGAGCAGGTACTCTTGTGCAAATGTGTTGGGATCGCTGCCTGCCTGTGCTGCTTCATCGGAACGGTTGGATTGCTGAGCATCAGGTGAATGAACAACTGTAAACTCATCTGCTGACCATACTTGTGGCTCTTCAACAGGAAAACCTTCGATACCTCGCAGCGACAATACACCTGTAATGTTCAGACTGCGATTGGATAACAGATCCACGTCAAAATTTTCGATCTCGATGGAAATATCCTCAATCGATCTGACCCGGTTCAGCGGCACTGTGATCTCCACGGGAATGAAATGTTTGAGCTCCTCTGAAGCCTCATTTTCTCCTCTGTACGCACCTGTAAGTAAAAGATGTCCTCTTAACGTGGCATGATCATCCTGCCCTATGACTTGAATGCGCGGGTATAGTTCAATTTCCTCCAATTCCTCAATTGCAGGGACTCCCTCAGACAAATGAACGCGCTCATAAATATCGAACCGCAAACCATAAGGTTGATTCAACAAAGGTGGCGTCCTCCTTTCGGCATATGTTCACCATGATCCTTCTCATGGGACTGATCCATGGTCCAAATCCTTCGTTACCCCATCTATATGCCTTGAATGAGAGGAGCATGCCACCTTTTGAAAAACCTTGCTATATATGTTCAACTCATGGTTATTTACACTGTCACTCCAATGACAGAACAACCTTCTGATCACTGTTATCCCCAGATTTTTTCATTCCTTTTTATAAAGGGAAAATCCGGGGATAGCTTATGCTTCCGAAGTAGCTTTCTTTCAGAAAGCTTTTAGGCGAACGCTTTGCTTCTTCTGATTGTTTCTGTCCTTTCCATTTTCGTGTAAATAGTTAGTCTAACTTATATAGTGTATTAGTAAGACCCCTCTCGCTCTGCCAATTGTGTGAAGTCGGATGGCCAAGGGTCGTTCACTTCAATCATCGCTCCGGTTAACGGATGACTAAACTTAAGCATCTCTCCGTGAAGAGCCTGCCTACCAATGGCATCCGCTCTACCTCCATACAACGCATCGCCAATAAGCGGGTATCCCGCGTAACTCAGGTGTACACGAATTTGGTGTGTTCGTCCTGTATCCAGCTTCAATCGTACAAGGGTTGCTCGTTCCCACACTTCGACGATCTTCACATGAGTAACAGCTTCCTGTCCACTTTCGGAGACACGTCTGCGCTGTTTGTGATGTCTATCCTTGCCAATCGGAGCATCAATTTTGTGGAGTTCAAGGGGGATTTGTCCACCTGCAATGGCCACATAATGACGACCAATCTCTTTGCGACGCATCGCTTCATCCAGTTTGGCGAGGGCAAAAGCATTTTTGGCATACAGGACAGGTCCGGTTGTATCCTCATCCAGTCGATGAACATGGCGAACGCTCGCCTGGATTCCGTTCATTTCGTAATAAGAGGCAACCACATGATCAAGCGTGATGGCCTGATCGGTACGGCTTCCATCTGGATGCAGTTTCATACCTGCCGGTTTGTGCATAACCAGACAGAAATCATCCTCATACAATACATCCACATCAGCCCAGCGTGGCTCAACATCGATTGGCTGGGACGCAAAAAGGGCCAGCCGAAGCCGGTCCCCTGCAAGTTGTATTCCTTGGTTTGCTTTCAGCTGACGAAGCAGTTTCTCCGGAAACTGAAGTTCAGACAATAGCCATTGCTCTGCAGCCATCGGTTTGTCCGAACTGCCTGTTACGGCTTTCCCTGGCATCAGCTCAAGCCATTCCCCGCGGCGTTTCCAACTTTTGATGGTCATAGCGATTGAAGAGCTTTACGATTCGCCTCAATCGTATCGTCAATATCCTGCTCTGTGTGCACACCAGAGACAAACATGCCTTCGTATTGCGAAGGTGCAACACTCACACCTTGATCAATCATGGCCGCAAAATAACGACGGAATTGATCCAGATTGCTTTCTTTGGCAATATCATAATTCGTTACTGGAACGGCACTGAAGAATGGACAAACCATGGAACCCACACGGTTAATGGTTATCGCAATACCCGTCTCAGCTGCATTTTTCTCAAATCCGGCTTGCAAACGTGCAGACAATGTCTCCAGACGGTCATAGACCTCTGGTGTTAACAATTTGAGCGTTGTATATCCTGCTGCCATAGCCAACGGGTTCCCACTAAGTGTACCTGCCTGATAGATCGGTCCTGTTGGAGCAATCTGTTCCATCAGATCCCGACGGCCACCATAAGCACCAACCGGGAGTCCGCCACCGATAACTTTACCCAGACAAGTCAGGTCAGGTGTAACCCCATATCGTCCCTGAGCACAGTTCAACCCTACGCGGAAACCGGTCATGACTTCGTCAAAAATAAGCAGGCTGCCATATTGGGTCGTCAAACTCCGCAGGCCTTCAAGGAAACCGGAAGCCGGAGGAACAACCCCCATGTTACCTGCCACAGGCTCCACAATAACAGCGGCCAGCTCTTCACCATAACGTTCAAAAGCAAGCTTCACGGACTCCAGATCGTTATAAGGTACCGTAATTGTATTCACAGCTACACCTTCAGGTACACCTGGACTATCCGGTAGACCCAGTGTTGCAACACCTGAACCCGCCTTGATCAGCAAGCTGTCCGCATGTCCATGATATGATCCTTCAAACTTCAGAATTTTACTGCGTCCGGTTACCCCACGTGCCAGTCGAATGGCACTCATGGTTGCTTCCGTGCCGGAATTAACCATCCGCACGATATCGATAGAAGGTACACGCTCACAGACCAGTTTTGCCATCTCGGTCTCCAGCAAGGTAGGCGCACCAAAGCTTGTTCCTTTGAGGGCTGTCTCACGCAAAGCTTCTACAACGTCAGGGTGTGCATGTCCCATAATGAGTGGGCCCCACGATCCTACATAGTCAATAAAAACATTGCCATCAATATCGTAGATTTTGGACCCTTCACCGCGTTCTGCATAGATCGGAGTAAGTCCCACCGATTTGAATGCGCGTACAGGGCTGTTCACACCCCCGGGTATGTACTGCTTAGCTTCCTCAAACGCGCTGCGTGAGCGCTCATCATTGCGACGATTACCTTGTTGTGCAGTCATGAATATCCTCCTTAATGTAATGTATTTTATTTCTCAGCCAACCAGCGTGAAGCGTCTTTTCCGTAGTAGGTAATGATCATATCTGCACCTGCGCGTTTCATGCTGAGCAGGATTTCCATGGCAACTTTTTTCTCATCGATCCAGCCTTGAATCGCCGCCGCCTTCACCATGGCATACTCGCCACTTACATTATAGGCAACAAGCGGAAGATCAAATTGATCCTTAATCGTACGCATGACATCAAGATAGGACAGCGAAGGTTTAACCATTAGCATATCCGCTCCTTCGAGCACATCCGTCTCTGCTTCACGCAAGGCTTCACGCGCGTTCGCCGGGTCCATCTGATATGACTTGCGGTCTCCGAATTGTGGTGTGGAATCCGCAGCTTCACGGAATGGACCATAGAATGCGGATGCATATTTAACAGAGTAAGACATAATCGGAATGTGACTGAATCCATTCTCATCCAGCCCCGCGCGGATCGCTTGTACAAATCCATCCATCATGTTGGATGGTGCAATAATGTCCGCTCCTGCTTTGGCTTGAGACACTGCCGTTTGCACGAGCAGATCAAGTGATTCGTCATTTAACACATCTCCGCAGATGTGACCGTCAATCTCCACGGTGTGTACCATACCGCAGTGACCGTGATCCGTGAATTCACACAGACAAGTATCCGCAACAACCAGCAGTTCTGGATACCAGGATTTGATCAATCTCGTTGCTTCCTGCACAATGCCATCTTCAGCGAAGCCAGATGAACCCACACTGTCCTTCGTCTCGGGAATACCAAACAATAACACGGCTGGAATTCCCAGCTCGGCAATTTCCGTTACTTCCTCCTGAAGACGATCCAGCGAGAAGCGGAATACGCCAGGCATGGATTTGATTTCAGATTTTACATTTTCTCCATACGTCACATAGATCGGTTGAATAAAGTCGTCCACAGTTAGATGGGTCTCTCTGACCATATTGCGAATACCTGTGGATTGACGTAAACGGCGATGCCGTACAATTGGAAAACTCATACGAGTAAAACCTCCTTGAAAGTTAAATAGAGCAAAAAGGGAAGCGCGCTGGTATCCTATCGAATTCAGCACGCTTCATATGTTGACATGGTTACATGTGTATTAATTTCGAAGAGCGCCTTCTTTGGTGCCTGTCCGTTTCCAGTCGCATAGCACTGTGATCAAGCTATCCATGGTTGCTTCCTCTGCCATCAGTGTAACCTTCAGTCCAGCGGCTTCTGCCGTCTTCGCTGTAACAGGCCCGATACACGCAACCTCCACATCTTTCAATAAAGGCAGTGGATCTTGCAACCCCATACGTTTCAACATACTCATGAAGTTGGTAACCGTCGATGAACTTGTAAAGGTCACCGCATGAATTCCACCTTCTTCAAGTAGCTTGAGCAGTTCGTCATCATCCTCACCAGCAAGGATCGTATCGTAGGTGATGGCTTCGGTGACCTGAAGTCCTCGTTCTCTCAACTGATCACGTAACCACGTACGTGCCAGATCACCGTGCGGAAGCAATACTCTCTGACCTTCCTTCAATTCGCTTTCAAAAGCCTCAAGCATGCCTTCGGCCTGGAAAGGACCTTTGACAACTTCAGCTACGATGCCATGTTTGCGCAAAGCGTCCGCTGTGGAAGGTCCTACGGCAGTAATTCTCGCTTGATGAATCGAGCGAATATCCTTGCCTTCCTGTTCCAGATGGCGGAAGAAAAACTCCACGCCGTTCACACTTGTGAAAAACACCCAGTCATAGGTATTTAAAGCACTGAAGGCGTCTTTGACACTTTGCTTGGCAGATTCACTGGATGGCATGACCGTCTCAATAACCGGAAACTCATACGGTTCGCCACCGAGTTCCTCAATGCGATTCACCAGTTCACTCGCCTGACTGCGAGCACGGGTTACCAGAATTCGTTTGCCAAACAGCGGCAGCGCTTCTGCCCATTTCAATTGTTCCCGCTGATTGACAACATCTCCCACCACAATAACAGCTGGTGGTTGGAAATTGGCTGCGATCACTTTCGCTTCTATATCCTCAAGGGTACCTGTAAGGGTATCCTGTTCCGCTCGTGTTCCCCAACGAATTAGAGCTACCGGTGTTTGCGCTGGACGACCATGACGAATCAATTGTTCGCTGATATATCCAATTTTGGCAACCCCCATCATAAATACAAGTGTGCCCGTTGCATTCGTCACTTTATCCCAATGGATACTGCGATCAAGCTTGTCCGGACTCTCGTGCCCCGTAATAATAGAGATGGAAGATGCATAGTCACGGTGAGTCACAGGAATTCCAGCATACGCAGGTACACTTATTGCAGCGGTAACCCCAGGTACAATCTCAAACGGAATTCCGTTTTTGTGCAGCAAACCCGCCTCTTCGCCCACGCGTCCAAAGATAGTTGGATCGCCGCCCTTAAGCCGAACCACAACCTTGCCTTCAAGAGCCAGATCAACCAACAGTTGATTGATCTCTTCCTGTTTCATCGTATGCCGATCCGGGCGCTTGCCCACGTAAATCTTGACTGCGCCGGGTTTCATTTGTTTCAACAATCTCGGACTTGCTAAACGATCATAGACTACCGCATCGGCTTTCCCGATGGATTCCCACCCTTTTACCGTAATCAGCTTTGCATCCCCAGGACCTGCCCCTACCAAAAAGACCTTTCCCACCATGTCTTCATCCCCTAACTTCTGCCAGTATCTGCTCTGCTCCCCGTTCGATCAATCTCCAAGCCACTTCTTCTCCCAGACGAACCGGGTCCTTGCCGATCATGGCTTCCTTAAGAATCAGCCCACCATCCGGCGTGCCGACCATACCTGTTAATTGTAACGTGTTTTCACCATTCAGGGAATCTGCATCTTGCTGAGGCACCCACACCGCATGAGCACCGATCGGAACCTGGCAGCCCCCATTCAATACACTGAGAAAACGGCGTTCCGCCTGTACAGGAAATGCTGTCTCGGGGTCGTTATACAGCTGCAGCAAGTGCAACAGTTCCTCATCGTCTTCACGACATTCGATACCAAGCGCGCCTTGACCCACTGCCGGAAGGCAAGCTGTTTGCGTCAGGTACTCTGTGATCCGGTCTTCCCAGCCCATACGGTACAATCCTGCAGCTGCCAGAATAATCGCATCGAATCCTTCGGTCTCCAGCTTCCGCAGACGGGAATCAATATTGCCGCGAATCGATTCCAATTGCAAATCTGGACGATAGGCCTTTAATTGACTCGATCGGCGCAGACTGCTTGTTCCGACTCTAGCTCCTTCTGGCAGTTGATCCAGAGTTAGTCCACCATTAGATATCAGCGCATCCCGTGGATCTGCACGACGGGGAATAGCACCATTGATTAATCCTTCGGGTAACTCGGAGGGCATATCCTTCATACTATGCACAGCCATATCAATGGTACGATCAAGCATCGCTTGTTCAATCTCTTTGACAAACAAACCTTTGCCGCCCACTTTTGACAACGTTACATCCAGAATGAGATCTCCCTTGGTAACAATCTTATGTACTTCAAAGTCAAAAGCTAATCCTTCCCGCTCACAAATATCGCGTAAATCCTGAATGACATGACCTGTCTGGGTTAGCGCAAGCGCGCTCTGTCTACTTCCAACTTTAATTGTACGCATATCTACACTTCCTCCTGATTACGGGATATCCAGTCCCCGATTTCTTCTTCGGTCCACCACCGAAAATGGCCTGTACGAATATCTTCTAATATGTGCATTTCAGTTAATTGCCGAAGCAACGTACTTCTGAGACTTGAAGAAGATACGCGTGACTTCACCTCAGTCCTCATCTGGTGCAAAAACTCAAGGTACGTCTCATACTCATCACCGAACTGTCGTTCGAGTGTGGCACGTATCTCCGCTGCTGCTGCCGGTCCCGCTCCTGCTGTGGATATCGCTATGCTTAATCTCCCACGCCTTACCACGCTTGGCGTAATAAAGCTGCTGTGCTCCGAAGACATTGCGTTATTCACCAATATGCCCGCAGCCCCCGCATCCCGAACCACAGTTGAATTGACCTCTGAATGGTCAGTCGCTGCATATACGAGAAAGGCCCCCCGCAAATCTCCATTGCGGTAGGACCGGTCTATCCATTGAATTCGGGATTCATGATGCAGTTGTTTTAATATGGGAGTAAGCTCCGGACTAATGACCGTAATCTGTGCCTCAGCATGTAGTAATCCCTTAATTTTACGTTCGGCAACACGTCCACCACCAACCACGCAGCATTTCTTGCCTGAAGTATTCACAAATATCGGCGTGTAACGGTCCATCCCCTTCACTCTCCCGTCCAACGATGAAACGCTGAATACGCATTGGATAAAAAACTTATAATGACAAATCCGTACCCAATCAGTGTCCATCTTGCCATGATAATTGTAGAGAACTGTTTCCTTCTCTTGGATACGAAGTACCCCACATAGATGGCTATAGCAAGACCTGTCGCAATAACTTTGAGATCCAAGAGTAGAATCCAGCGTCTTTCCGCCACAATGGATAATACGGCAAGCATCACAGAAACACCAAGGAGCGGTGTACCTATGAAATTAGCACCATCCATGTATTTGCCGATCACTTCCAGGCTTGGCATCCGTCGCATCGTATCATTCCACTTTTTTTTCTTCAACTTACGGTGCAGGAACAGATATAACATGGCAAATACCGTAGCAACGGTTAACGCCGCAAAACCAAGATTCGCCAAGGTAATATGCATAATGAGTAATCCATGTACCGTTTGCCAGTTATGCAGTGATATCTCTCCGGCCGTAAACCACAGTCGGTTTAATACCGTAACGGAAAAACCTACAACATTCAGCAACAAAATCACAAATTCGGAACGCTGGATGCGAGTCATGACAAGAGACATCAGCACAATACTGAATGAAAATATAAACAAAAAATCAAAGGTGGTATAGATGGGGAAATGGCCTTCAGTCCACATGCGCAATATGACATGCGTTACCTGCAATCCCCAAACAACGACAAGAAACCCTGTGCCTGTCCGCTTCGCCCCCGCATTGCGTCGAATGCAGTCCGAGAAATAGAACAGTAGGCTCAGGGCATACATATAGATTAGAGCTTCATAAACTTGTTCAGCAAGGGTCAAGCTGCCCACCCGCCTTATACGCCTGCCGGAGCATAAGCCGGCACGGGGTCTTGCCGGTTTTCGTTAAGGTGAGCGGCTGGTTTCGCCAGAGCTGTAGCATCACTCTGACTCACTTTTTCAGCGGCCATCTCTACTGCATCTTCCAGAGCGAAAATCTGAGTGAACATGCGCAGAGCTTCATCACCTTGCTTCGTGCCTGCCATTTCCTTAATCCGATTAATCGGATCTGTCGTCATTTGGTTCACAATACTCTTGGTCAAACGACGAATGACTTTACGTTGATGTTCATCGAGCTCAGGCAGTTTATTAAACAGGCTATCCATCGTTTCTTCATGAATGGAGACACCTTTTTCCTGCAAAGCGCGAATAACGGGACGAACACCCAACGTTTTGAGCCAATGGTAATAATCCTCCATCTCAAGCTCAATCATTCTCTCAATCTTGGCAGCTTCCACCTTACGCATCTCCAGGTTGCTCTCCACGATTCCTTCCAGATCATCAATATCATAGAGAAATACGTTGGATAATTCACCAATCGCCGGATCAATATCGCGTGGAACCGCAATATCAATCAGGAACAATGGACGAGATTGACGACGCTTCATGCTCTCCCGTACCACTGCTGCATCCATCACATAACGTTCAGCTCCAGTCGAACTAATCACAATATCAACTTCATTCAGTCGATCTAATGCCTGTTCCATCGTACAAGGTGTACCCCGGAACTTGGCTGCCAATTCTTCAGCTCTTGCGAGCGTACGATTCGCCACGATGACCTCTGATGCCCCGTTGGCATAGAGATGTTTCACGGTTAGTTCACTCATCTTGCCGGCACCCAAAATGAGCACCTTCTTGTCTGTGAACATGCCAAAAATCCTCTTACCGAGTTCAACAGCAGCATAACTAACAGATACGGCGCTCTCCCCGATGGAAGTCTCCGAATGTGCCCGTTTGCCCAGCGTAACTGCCTGTTTGAACAGCATATTAAACCAGGTACCTGTTGATTTCTCTTCCTGCGCTTTAAGAAAAGCCTGTTTCACCTGTCCAAGAATCTGAGTCTCACCAATGACCATGGAATCTAGTCCGCAGATGACGCGGAACAAATGGCGCATGGCTTGATCATCTTCATATATATATAAGTGTTGCGTAAATTCTTCCCGTGGTACGTTAAACCATTGTTCCATGAATGTTCGAATAAAATAACCACACATGTGAAGACGGTCCACCACAACATACAACTCGGTACGGTTACATGTGGCTACGATTACACCTTCCAATACACTCTTGGTCAGCTTGAGCTGCTGCAGCGCTTCAGACAAATCCTTTTCTGCAAATGTGAATCGTTCCCTAACCTCTACAGGCGCCGTGCGATAATTCAAACCAACGACAACGATGTGCATTGCAAGTTCACCTGCCTAATAAATTTCCAATCAAAGTGCTTACTGCATATGTCTATCCATTTATGATTGACAAGGTTAATTATATCACACATCATAGCCATGACCGGGTCATTTTTATGAAATGTTTATGAAATCACCATGTTCATCATCATATGCACTGTCATTTATTGTAGTGTCTCACCAAAGTTCACCGTTATGCGTTAAAAAGTGTCGATTATGAATATTCATAACGATACGCATATTAAAACAAATAGCCATGGAATTATTCCATGACTATTAGAGTTTGGGAGGTTATGTGTCCATCCCGATATGTGAACATTGTGTATGCAATATACTTTTTATTTAAACCCGTTCAATCTGGTTGTTCATGTCTGGTGTTTCAACTTGCAATTCGCCCAAACCACGTACCAACTTCTTTGCATACGTTTTTTCAGGCTTTAATACGGATACCAGGTAGTCAATAGCAAGCTGTGGATCTACAGTCTCCCCACAAGTGTAACAATCAATCGCTGCAAAACCTCTCTCAGGATACGTATGAATGGAGAGATGGCTCTCAGACAATAGTACAAGTACGGTCGCTCCCTGTGGATCAAACTGCTTGGACTGTACGGACATCACTGTCGCGCCACATGCCTCCGCTGCTTCAACCATTTGGGCTTCCAGATACTCTGCATTGTTCAGTAGATTAAAGTCGACACCCCAAGTATCAACAGCAACGTGTCTTCCGAAAGTTGAATATTCCATCCTTCGGTTCCCCCTTCCTAGGAATAAAATGTTTGAAAAATTTCATCCGCTAGGACCTACGTCATTCACTTCCCGAGGGAAAAATCTCTCGCAACATATAATGTCCTGAGTGAATCCTGGTTCCTATATTGTTTTCAACGAGATTAAAAATAACATTGAATCAGAGTGAAATCAACCCTTTTCCAGAAGATTGTAAAATAAATATTTCCAATTCGGAATATTCCATCTCACATCAAAAAATCCCCCTGCAACCTCCACATTGGCGAGTGCCACTGCCCGGAAGATACAAGGGAATTCATTATATACATATACGTTTATAAACATACAATTTTAAGTTAATAAGCTTCAAGCTCAAACAACCGTTTTTGATGACGAGCAAGGGTCTCATCAATCTGATGGAGCTGATCAGCAGTCGCATCTTTTCTAGTGTCCAGTAGTGAATCGATCTCGGCATACACACGGTTGATTTCGCGTTCTACATCTCTAGCCTGGAACAGATGTTGCAATTCAAGCAACGTATTTTTGTATTCATAGATCACTCGGGTGTTCTCCCCGGTCTTCTCCACAATTTTGCGGACAGTGCCTTGAGCATAAACATACGTCATGGTGAACCCTTTATAGATCCGATGAACGACCCCGTCACCCTTAAAAGTCACAAAGAGCTTCCGGACAACGTTGGTCAGATGCAGATTCACCAGGCGGCAAGATAATTCACAGATATAAAACCCTTCTATGCGGTCAAAAGGGAAATGCACTTCTTCTCCACTTACATCCCCCAGCACAACCTCCTGACAACCATTGTCCAACACCTTAACCCGGTGATGAAGCCTGCCGTCTTCTGTCATGCGCAAAAACTGATGCATCTGGGGTTCTGACAATTTCATAGTGGCCTTAACGTACTCTGTGGCTAACCGCTGAGCCATACAAATCCCTCAATTCTTTCCCGATTGTTTTGCCTTCCTGCACATGTAGCAGTCATCTCAAAATTCTTCAGGCCGGCATGGCCGGTAATTTTGGTACTGTTGGCAATATGCACCTATGCTCATTATACACTACCCTAACGTTATTTTTCTCCAGACCCAGATGATGAATTCTCACGAAATTCCTTAAAAAACCGGATTAATCTGGATCTCATCAAAGATTCATTTAGCATGCTCACTTTCCTGCACTAAAACGGTATACTATCTCGGTTATCCGTTAATCCGTTGGTTTCTTCCTCATCAGAAGCACCCTCTGCATCCAGCACTGGTGCATACTTATCTATGCGGGCATGGCGGGTAATGATGTCCCATAACTCTTCTTTCCCCAATCCCTCTTCGGATGAAAACGGCACAAACAAATCCCCTGAACGAAGACCCAGTGATTCTTTAATGACTTTGATATATTTGGCTCTGCGGGTTTTTGGAATCTTGTCCATCTTGGTTGCTACAACAACCAAAGGCAGTCCATTATGACGAAGCCATTCGTTCATCATCTTGTCCTCCTTGGACGGTTCATGTCTCATATCAACCATCTGCATGACCAATTTCAATTCCTCGCGTCCCAACAAATATTTCTCCATCATTTTGCCCCAGGCAAAACGCTGCTCTTTGGAAACTTTGGCGTAACCATATCCCGGGAAATCGACGAAGTAGAGATCCTGATTAATTTTATAATAGTTGAGTTGCTGTGTCTTACCCGGTGTTGAGCTAGTCCGAGCCAAATTTTTACGATTGATCAAACGGTTGATCAAGGAAGATTTCCCCACATTGGAGCGTCCCGCCAAAGCAATCTCTGGCAGACCGTCCTCGGGGTATTGTTCAGGCCGAACGGCACTGATAATAAATTCAGATTGATTTACTTTCATATTGTATCTTTCCTCTCTTGAACGCCTGTGCTATGCATCACCTGTTGAAGGTATTATGCCATGGATTGTTCTATCATACCAAAAAAACCGTTCCAGCGGACGCCGAAGCCTCCGCAGAACGGTCTACTCTTCATACGAACCTTTCGGATACGCGGATTACAGGTGAATTCCTGTCTGCTCAACAAGTGCATGCTGCAATACCTGATCCATATGGGCTACAGGGACAAACTCCACATCTTCCTTGATGCTGTCTGGAATGTCACGCAGGTCCCGTTCGTTATCCTTAGGCAATAATATTTTTTTATAGCCGGCACGATGAGCTGCCAGTGATTTCTCTTTCAGACCACCAATCGGCAGCACACGTCCACGCAGTGTTATTTCACCAGTCATCGCGATATCCTTGGACACATGTTTGTTCGTCAAGGCTGAGATTAACGCTGTTGCCATCGTAATCCCGGCAGATGGACCATCCTTCGGAATCGCTCCTTCCGGAACGTGGATATGGATATCGTTCTTCTCATGGAAGTCAGGCGAAATTCCAAGCTGTGTAGCTTTGGAACGAGTGTAACTGAATGCGGCTTGTGCCGATTCCTTCATGACATCTCCCAGTTTACCTGTGAGAGTCAATTTACCTGTTCCAGGCACAACAGTCACTTCAATGATAAGGGTATCTCCACCCACTTCAGTCCACGCCAGACCCGTTACGGTACCAATCTGATCTTCCAGTTCGGCCATACCATAACGGAACTTGCCAGGTCCAAGGTAGTCTTTGATCTCATCGGATGAGATGTTAATCTGACCTTCCACACCCGATACGATGTTCTTGGCAGCTTTCCGGCACAACGAAGCCATCTGCTGTTCCAGATTACGCACACCTGACTCCCGTGTATATTCACGAATTACACGCAACAACGCGTCATCCGGGATTTCCAATTGCTCTTCTTCCAAACCATGGTCCTGCTTCTGTTTGGGCAACAAATAGTTTTTCGCGATTTGTTGCTTCTCCAGTTCCGTATAACCAGGGATGTTGAGCATTTCCATCCGATCCAGCAATGGACGCGGAATATTGTGTACCGTGTTGGCAGTTGTTATAAACATAACGTTGGATAAGTCAAACGGCAATTCTACAAAATGATCACTAAACGTATTATTTTGTTCCGGATCAAGTACCTCAAGTAACGCTGCGGAAGGATCTCCGCGGAAGTCTGAAGCCATCTTATCAATCTCGTCCAGCAGGAATACCGGATTAAGTGACCCTGCCGTTTTCATCCCCTGGATGATACGTCCAGGCATGGCGCCGACATAGGTACGTCGGTGACCACGAATCTCAGCCTCATCCCGCACGCCGCCAAGAGATATTCTTACAAACTCCCGACCCAGCGATCTGGCGATCGAACGAGCAAGTGATGTTTTACCGACCCCTGGAGGTCCAACCAGACAGAGAATTGGCCCTTTGAGCTTCTTGACGAGCTTCTGGACAGCCAGATACTCCAGCACACGTTCTTTGGGCTTTTCCAGTCCGTAATGATCTGCATTGAGCACATCCTCGGCTTTTTGGATATCCAGATCATCCGCTGTCATCTGACTCCAAGGAAGGCCAAGCAGCCAATCCACGTAGTTGCGAATGACTCCGCCCTCGGCTGAACTTGCAGGCATTTTCTCCAGTCGATCAATTTCTTTCTCGACCTTTTCTTTCACCTTCTCCGGCAAGCCGAGTTCTTCCATCTGAGTGCGAAGTTCCTCGACCTCACCCGCACGGCCTTCTTTTTCACCCAGTTCTTTCTGGATCGCTTTCATCTGCTCGCGCAAATAATATTCCTTCTGCGTTTTCTCCATCTGTTTCTTCACACGTTGGCTGATCTTGCGTTCAAGCTCCAGCACTTCGCGCTCATTGTTCAGGATATCCAGCAATTTCTCCAGACGTTCCCGAACGTCGATGGTCTCCAGAATTTCCTGTTTATCCTTGATCTTCAAGGACAGGTGACTCGTGATGACATCGGCCAGACGCCCTGGTTCTTCGATGTCAGACACCGCTGCGAGTGTCTCTGGTGTCACTTTTTTGGACAGATTAATATAGTTCTCGAACTGGTTCAGAACGGTACGCATCAAGGCATCCGTCTCCGGATGGGTATTCTCCTCTTCAGGCAGCTCTTTAGCCAGTACTTCATAATATTCCTCGTTGTCCGTATATTCAATAATTTCAGCCCGTTCCAAGCCTTCAACGAGTACACGAATCGTACCGTTCGGAAGCTTCAGCATCTGTCTGACCTTGGCCACGGTTCCGATTCTGAAAATGTCCTCTTGTGTTGGTTCTTCAATATTTACTTCGGCTTGGGAACATAGGAGAATCAGATGTTCTTCTACCATCGCTTTTTCTAAAGCCTTGACCGATTTCTCCCGGCCCACATCGAGATGCAGTACCATACTCGGGTAGACGAGAAGTCCTCTTAAAGGCAGTAAAGGAAAACGACGACCTTTCGCTTTGCTCGGTCCCATCGCTTTCGCACCTCCAATGGCTCTCAGGTTGTAGTCATTCATTATTCTATCAAATGTTCACATAAAAAACCAATGAAGGGAAGCGCTTAGCAGCTTCCCGAATCTGTAACCTGTCCTGGACGAGGCACGTCCGCACGCAAATAGGAAGCGGATGCCGGCGGAAAAATCTCCGGTGCAGGTGCAACTGTCTCCTCTGCAAGCTTCGTTTGTTCCATCTGTTGTGATTCCGGAACCCAGGCGAACACTTCACGGAATACGTCCTGTACCGTATCTACCGGGATAACGCGCAAGCCATCCAGATTCTCAAAAATGGACTGCCAGTTCTCCGCGGGAATAATAACGGTCTTCGCTCCTGCCTGAAAGGCAGCCTCCACCTTGGCCAGCACGCCACCGATAGGCTTAACCCGACCATGAATACTGATCTCGCCAGTCATCGCTGTCTCATGATCCACAGGACGCCTCTGAATGGCTGATGTAATGGCAGTCGCCATGGCGATCCCGGCGGATGGACCATCAATAGGCGTCCCACCTGGGAAATTCACGTGTAAATCGTAATCATTCGGACGAATACCCATGGCTTTTAATACGGTTAACACATTTTCAACCGAGCCTTTGGCCATACTTTTTCGCCGGAGTGTACGCGAACCGCCTCCAATCTCTTCTTCATCCACAACGCCTGTTATGTTGATTCGGCCTTGATCTTTAAGAGCCGGAACAGCAGACACTTCGATCTCCAAAATGGTTCCCATATTCGGTCCGTATACCGCCAAGCCGTTAACAAAACCCACCTGCGGCTGTGTAGGGACCTTCCGATCAGGCCGTGGCTGAATCTGACTGCTACCCGCCACCCACTCCACATCAGACGCCTGAAGCGTCTCACGCTTCTCTGTCAGCGCAAGTCCAGCAGCCAGCTGGATGATATTGACCGCTTCACGTCCATTGGTTGCATATCGCTTGACCACATCAACGGCATCCGGACATGGACTGAACCCTATTTTCTGAACAGCATCCTCTGCAATTCGCCCAATCTCCTCAGGCAACAAAGGACGGAAATAAACTTCCATGCAGCGGGAACGCAGAGCTGGTGGCAGTTCATGAGGCGAACGTGTCGTGGCTCCAACAAGGCGGAAATCGGCCGGCAGGCCATTTTGAAAAATATCGTGGATATAAGCAGGAGTATGCGTGTCTTCCGAGTTATAGTACGCACTCTCCAAAAACACCTTGCGATCCTCCAACACTTTCAACAGCTTATTCATCTGAATCGAATGTAATTCACCAATCTCATCAATAAAAAGCATTCCCCCATGCGCTTTCGTGACAGCGCCCGGTTTCGGTTGGGGAATACCTGCAACACCCATGGCTCCTGCTCCCTGATATATCGGATCGTGGACCGAACCAATTAAGGGGTCCGCAATACCACGCTCATCAAAACGAGCTGTTGTTGCATCCAACTCCGTGAATTTCGCGTCTGGCTTAAAAGGCGATGTTGGATTCTTCTTAGCCTCTTCCAAAACGACCCTTGCCGCAGCTGTCTTCCCAACTCCGGGAGGGCCATAAATGATAACATGTTGCGGATTAGCACTGCACAAAGCAGCTTTAAGGGCACGCAGCCCGTCTTTTTGCCCAACAATATCGTTAATGGTAGCTGGACGCGTCTTCTCCGACAGCGGCTTGGTGAGTGAGATCGAACGCAGCTTGCGCAGCTTCTCCAGTTCCTTGCGAGATTCACGCTCAACGGCACTGCGGTTTGTTTTCTGGCCACGCAGCAGGTTCCAGAAATACAAACCAATCACCACTCCAAAAAATAACTGAATCAACATGATGACCATACCAAATTCCATGTCTTCACATCCTCCTATTTTGTCGCTATTCTCATATGAGATCATGCTAATACTTGGTAGTATAGCCTTTTCAACGCGACGTAAACGGGCGATACGGAATTTGTATGCGAGAAAATAAAAAGCCCGCCATCGCTGGCGAGCTTTTGTTATAACAAGATATGAATCAATCAGTGCGAACGACCAGGAATAACACCTGTCTCTTCGTAGGCTTCGACGATTTTGTCGATCTCTTTTTTTAATTCCTCAACCATGATTTCTTCAGGCACTTTACGAATCATCTTACCATGACGGAACAAGAGACCTTCTCCACGAGCACCGGCTATGCCGATATCCGCTTCTTTGGCCTCACCTGGACCATTAACCGCACAACCCAACACCGATACTTTAATCGGCACCTTCAGTTTGGAGATATACTCTTCCACTTCGTTGGCAATGGAGAACAGGTCGATATCCAAACGTCCACACGTTGGGCAGGAGATCAATGTAGCTGCATTTGTAATCAGTCCAAATGTTTTGAGCAGATCACGAGCAACCTTGATTTCTTCTACCGGGTCCGCACTCAGTGAGATCCGCATCGTAGAACCAATACCCATGGACAATAAGGCTCCCATACCTGCGGAGCTTTTGATCGTACCGGAGAACAATGTACCCGCTTCGGTAATCCCGAGATGCAACGGATACGGAATGATTTGAGCTGCTTTGGTATACGCCTCAATTGCCATCGGCACATCCGATGCTTTGAGAGACACGATGATATCATGGAAATCAAGCTCTTCCAAAATACCAATGTGATACAATGCACTTTCTACCATAGCATCTGCCGTAGGATACCCATACTTCTCAAGGAGATGGTTTTCCAAAGACCCCGCATTTACTCCAATCCGAATCGGAATACCGCGGTCTTTACAAGCCTTAACCACTTCTTCCACTTTAGCACGTTTACCGATGTTACCTGGATTAATCCGAACTTTATCAATGCCGTTCTCAATCGCAAGTAAAGCCAGCTTATAGTTGAAATGAATGTCCGCTACGAGCGGTATATTAATGCGTTTTTTGATTTCCTTGATGGCTGCGGCAGCTTCCTCATTATTCACCGTTACACGTACCACTTGACAACCCGCTTCTTCCAGCCGCAGAATCTCTGCAACCGTTGCTTCAACGTCTGCTGTTTTGGTTGTACACATACTTTGGATAATGACTTCGTTACTGCCACCGATCGTTACGTTTCCCACTTTCACGGGACGTGTATCCTGTCTTAAATACATGAGTGATTTCTCTCCCCACAACGTCAAAGCTCCACCCTGACAGAGACATGAATTCGCCTTCTGCCAAAGTGGAGAACTGACAAGTCTATATTTCAGAGTTCAACGGGATTGAGGCCTATATCAGGCGCTCTCTTCCTGCTTATCGTCCTTCGATTGGCTTAGTTCAGGCACGACTCTTTTCTCAACAACTTCCTCGGTAATGACACAGTTCGTAACATCTTCACGTGAAGGCACTTCATACATGATTTCCAGCATGATACCTTCAATGATGGCACGTAATCCACGTGCACCTGTGTTACGTTTAATTGCTTCTTTTGCAATCGCAAGCAATGCAGCTGGTTCAAAGACCAGATTCACATTATCCAGTTCAAGCAGTTTTTGGTACTGTTTGGTAAGCGCGTTTTTTGGTTCGGAAAGAATCCGTACCAGCGTATCTTCATCCAACGGCTCCAAAGTGGAGATGACTGGCAGACGGCCTACAAATTCCGGAATCAGACCAAATTTCAGCAAATCTTCCGGCAATACCATACCCAGGTATTCACCTGGTTTCAGATCTTTTTGCTCAGAAACGGTATTAAAGCCAATGACTTTTTTACCGATCCGGCGTTTGATCATTTGCTCTAGACCATCAAAGGCACCGCCGCAAATGAACAGGATGTTTGTTGTATCGATCTGAATGAATTCTTGATGAGGGTGTTTACGACCACCTTGTGGTGGTACAGAAGCCACAGTTCCTTCAAGAATTTTCAAGAGAGCCTGTTGCACACCTTCGCCCGATACATCACGAGTAATGGATGGGTTTTCGGATTTACGCGCTACTTTATCAATCTCATCGATATAAATAATGCCACGCTCTGCTTTTTCCACATCATAATCAGCAGCTTGAATCAGCTTGAGCAGGATGTTCTCTACATCCTCACCTACATAACCCGCTTCTGTTAATGACGTAGCATCCGCAATAGCAAAAGGAACGTTCAAAATTTTTGCCATCGTTTGCGCAAGCAACGTTTTACCAGAACCTGTTGGTCCTAACAGCAAAATGTTACTCTTTGACAATTCAACGTCTTCAATTTTGCTTTGTGTGTTGATCCGTTTGTAGTGATTATACACCGCAACAGACAATGATTTTTTCGCTTGTTCCTGCCCAATAACATATTGATCCAGAATATTACGAATTTCTTTTGGTTTCGGAATATCTTTCAGGTCTACTTCTTCATCATGACCAAGTTCTTCCTCAACGATTTCGGTGCAAAGTTCGATACATTCATCACAGATGTACACGCCTGGTCCAGCGACCAACTTGCGTACCTGCTCCTGAGATTTACCGCAAAAAGAGCATTTCAATTGCCCTTTCTCATCGTTAAATTTAAACATGAAACCACCCCTTTAGGAATTGATCGGTCTACTGAGCACCTGGTCAATAATGCCGTACGTCTTAGCTTCTTCAGCGCTCATGAAGAAGTCACGGTCGGTATCCCGCTCAATTTTCTCAAGAGGCTGACCCGTACGATCGACGTATATTTGATTCAGTTTCTGACGTGTTTTAATAATCCATTCTGCGTGTATCTTAATATCCGCAGCCTGTCCTTGAATGCCGCCAAGCGGCTGATGAATCATTACTTCGCTGTTTGTCAGCGCATATCTCTTGCCAGGTGCACCGGCTGTCAGCAATAACGAGCCCATGCTTGCTGCCATCCCTACGCAAATGGTAGATACATCCGGCTTGATAAATTGCATCGTATCGTATATACCCATCCCTGCGGTGACAGAACCACCAGGTGAGTTAATGTACAAGCTGATATCCTTCTCAGGATCGTCGGCTGCCAAAAACAAAAGCTGTGCTATGACAAGATTGGCTACATCGTCATCAATCGCACTGGTTAGAAAGATAATGCGATCTTTCAGCAAACGTGAATATATATCGTAAGACCGCTCGCCTCGATTGGTTTGTTCTATAACCATTGGCACCAGACTCATGAGACCAACCTCTTTTCTACATGTAATTAGACATAGGCCACCTGTAAAGCAAACCCAAATTCATTCTAACACTTTCCTGTGACAATGTCATTTTTCACAAGAGGGGTGAGACATCAATTTGTTTACTTTTTTAGCCTGATCATATTTAACCATGTTTTCTATGTATGTGCAAATTGAAGCCATCCTATGCCGTCTTGCCGTTTTTTATTTGCATGAAGTACATAGGTATGTAAAAAGTGTACGCGGATCAATAAAATTAGTGTTCATCCATATAATTACTTCATTTTCTATAAAATGGATGTCATAATTTAAAAATAAGGCACGCAATAATTCACGTGCCTTATCGTTTATTCAACTGACAAGTTGATAACAGCTTGTCTTATTTTTCGTCAGCTTCTGCAACAACTTCTTCAGCTGGAGCTTCAACTGGTTCAACAACTGTGCTGTTCTCAACAAGAACGTCAATCGTTTTACGCAGTTTAACTTCATCGCGAAGGCTGTCCAGGGAACCATTACCTTCGAGGATGCCACGGATCTCATCAGCAGGACGCTTGTAAGATTCAGCCATTTTCTCGAGTTCTTGATTCACTTCTTCGTCAGATACTTCAATGTTTTCCGCTTTACCTACAGCTTCAAGCACCAGGTTGTTGCGAACACGTTTGGAAGCATCTTCTTGCATTTGCCCTCTCAGGTCAGCTTGAGTCTGGCCAGAGAAGCTCAGGAACATTTCAAGGTTCATACCTTGGTTGCGCAGACGGTTGTCGAAATCACGCATCATGTTTTGTACTTCGCTCTCTACCATTGCAGAAGGAATGTCCACTTCAGCGTTCTCAGCCACTTTTTCTACAACTGCATTTTCTTGAGCAGCTTTGGCTTCGTCAGCTTTACGGGATTCCAATTGTGTTTTCAGATCAGCTTTGTACTCTTCAAGTGTGTCGAATTCACTAACATCTTTAGCAAACTCATCATCCAATGCAGGAAGTTGTTTGCGTTTGATTTCGTGAATTTTCACTTTGAATACCGCTTGTTTGCCAGCAAGTTCTGCTGCATGGTAGCTCTCTGGGAAAGTCACTTCTACGTCTTTGAAGTCACCTGTGGACAGACCCACAACTTGTTCTTCAAATCCAGGAATGAATGTGTTGGAACCCAGTTCCAGGGAATAACGCTCAGCTTGTCCACCTTCGAAAGGTACACCATCAACGGAACCGTCGAAGTCGATTACTGCAACGTCGCCGTTAGCAGCGGAACCTTCGTCGATTACAACGAGTTCAGCGTGACGTTGTTGAAGACGCTCAAGTTCTTCAGTCACTTCTGCTTCAGTTACTTCACCTTTTGCTACAGCAACTTCGATTCCTTTGTACTCACCAAGAGTAACTTCTGGTTTCACAGTTACTTTTGCTTTGAACTTGAATGTTTGTCCTTTAGCAAATTGTTCAACATCTACGTCAGGACGATCAACCGGGAAGATATCCGTTTGGTCGATTGCTTCTGTATAAGCTTCAGGAAGCAAAATGTCGATTGCTTCTTGATAAAGGCTCTCTACACCAAAACGTGCTTCGAAGATGGAACGTGGTACTTTACCTTTACGGAATCCAGGTACGTTTGCTTGTTTAACCACTTTATTAAAAGCTTTGTCGAGTGCTGCAGTTACACGATCTGCATCCACTTCAACCTCAAGAACCCCAAGGTTCTTCTCTATCTTTTCCCAAGTTGCTTTCATTGTATACTTTCCCCTCCAAAATTCACATGTTCACGTAGGCAATCACGTACAAAATAACCATTTTAGTATAAACAAGATTAGATTCTTTTTCAAGGGGAATCCCTTGATACAGTTTAAGGAAAACGTTTCCGGCCTCGATTAACCATCCAAACCGGCAGATACAAACTGTTTCATAGAACGATAAGCCTGTTCCAGTCGAAAGCGCATCGCGCCTGTCACAGCATACATTGAGCGGGTATTTTCCTCATCATGCGAACCACCCAGACTGTCTGCAACGGTCATATGTAGAGCTGCTGCCCATATATCTGTCATGGAATCATTTTCTTCCAGCATCGATACATAATCACGGGTTCCATACACCGCCATGACATATTGTATCCACAGTTCCTGGGCAAAATAAAAGAGCGTAGGTTCATGAACCTCCGTCTGATCTGCCACTCGTTCCAGAATCTGAACGATTTGGAGCGGGAATTCCTCTGGTCTAAGAGGCACGGTGTCGATCTCGACTTCAACCTGCTCTTCGCCTCTCGTAAACAGGATCATACCTTGAACACCTCGTCGACGCAAGGTTTGCAACACCCGAAATTGAAGCAGAGGGTGAAGCGACTTATCTTTTAACCAACTGGTAAGTGCCTCGTCAATCTTCGGTAGATCAAGATAGGCCAGCTGCTCCAAAGCCAGCATCGTCTGTTCAGACAGCGGCTCCTCCATTACTGTGCGAAGCATCTTATCTGCATAACCATCATCCTGTTCAAGCTTCATTCGGGCATGCTGCCGTGCCATGTCTTCCTCACTAATCTCTTCTTCCTCTTCTCGTTCTTCAAGAATGGCAGGCGAGGTTTCTTCATATTGAGGAAACGCAGCCTGAAGCCATTCGAGCAGAGCCCGCCATTCATCATAGTGGCGCTCTTCCTGGCCCTGACATTGCAGCAAAAAGTGAAGCAATTTCATCGCTTCACCATACCGTTCATTTTCAAGCATAACTGTCAATTGAATCTGGTAATAGTCCAGCGTCTTAGGAAACAGCACAATATTGTTGTTATGCTCGGTTTCCGGGGTCGTGGATTCCTTAATGGGAGCACCTCCTCTATATCCTGAATCTCCAGTCGGAATCAACATAAATAGATGTATATATTAAAACGATTGTTGATCTATTTTCTGAGTTCTCCTGATATTCTAACATAACCTTAAATATAATGAAAAAAACGTTACTGCCGCCAAATATCATATACGAAAAATAGTTTAAAATAAAATGCTTGATATTCCTGTATGCATATGATAAAATCAATTTTGCTTGAAAAAATTCATGTCTCAGTAGCTCAGCTGGATAGAGCAACGCCCTTCTAAGGCGTCGGTCGGGGGTTCGAATCCCTCCTGGGACGTATTAAAAAGAAGCTTCCTTCGGGAAGCTTTTTTTGCGTTCAGGGGATGAGAACCCCAATGGTTCGTCGGAGCATTCGCTTCGTTAGCACCACTTCGCAGTCTCGACTGCAAGGAGAGTATCCCTCCTGGGACGTATTAAAAGAAAACTTCCTTCGGGAAGTTTTTTTGCGTTCTGGGGATGAGAATCCCAACGGTTCGTCGGAGCATCCGCTTCGTTAGCACCACTTCGCAGTCTCGACTGCAAGGAGAGTATCCCTCCTGGGACGTATTAAAAGAAGCTTCCTTCGGGAAGCTTTTTTTGCGTTCAGGGGATGAGAACCCCAACAGTTCGTCGGAGCATCCTCTTCGTTAGCACTACTTCGCAGTCTCGACTGCAAGGAGAGTATCCCTCCTGGGACGTATAAAAAGAAGCTTCCTTCGGGAAGCTTTTTTTGCGTTCTAGGGATGAGAACCCCAACGGTTCGTTGGAGCATTCGCTTCGTTACATGCTCTATGTCGCTGTATTGGAGCGCCCGCATTTGATCACTCTATAAGCAACACGTTGAAGTATCGATGTTCTAACGAACATAGGACACTTTATTTGCTCCAAATTCAGCATTGTGGAATTCTAACGAATCTGAGAGAGCTTATTTCACCATTCCGGGGTATTAACTCACTTATTTGCGCTTCATAGCCTGATTAACGTCGCTGAGGTTCGTTAGAATCTGAAAATAGCGATTTTACCCATTATAAGACCTCGTGGATTCGTTAGAGTTCACAGGCTAGTCAAGGCCCCCATTGTCCACTGGGTGTTTTTTCATTTCATTGCTCAATATTGACATAGAATGTTATGCTTACGGAGTGGATTATGTAACAATCCATACATATTAACTTCTTAGGAAACAGGAGATTTTATCAATGTCATCTTCAATACAGCAACACTCATCAATCCATACCGAGGAAGAACATTCTTCGACATCCAAAAGATTCGGCCTGTTATTAGCAGGCATTATCGTCATCGCCGCTACCATGAGGTCACCGATTACAGCAACCGGACCTGTAGTGGAGATGATCCGCTCAGATACAGGTATCGGCCATACGATGGTCGGGCTTCTGACCTCACTTCCTTTGCTCGCCTTTGCAGCAGTCTCTCCTTTTGCACCACGTCTTGCCAAACGTTTAGGACTCGAATCTGCTCTGCTATTGGCTGTTATGATCGTAACCATTGGGGTGGCCTTACGCTTGTTGCCTTCCGTTCTTTCTTTATATGCAGGAACCGCAATTTTGGGGTGCGGCATTGCATTAAGCAACGTGCTTTTGCCAAGTTTGATCAAACGTGATTTTCCATTACGGGTAGGTATCGTCACCGGATTATACTCTGTATCCATGAACATATTTGGCGCCATCGCCTCAGGTGTGAGTGTGCCCGTAGCAGGAGCCACATCTATGGGTTGGCGTGCTTCGTTAGGCATGTGGGCCTTGTTGTCCATATTGGCGCTTCTCTTGTGGCTCCCCCAGATCGCCGCAGGCCGTCAGCGAATGTTATTCATAGCCACACAGAGTGAAGGGACACCTGTACGTCTACGGACCTCTTCCCTGGCCTGGTTCATTACTTTATTTATGGGTCTGCAATCTCTAATATTCTATACAACGATTACCTGGCTTCCCGAAATTCTTGCTGAGCAAGGATTCAGCCCCACCTCAGCAGGGTGGATGCTATCCCTAATGCAGATGGTTAGTGTACCGGCTACCTTTATCGTTCCAATCCTCGCCGGCCGAACGCGAGATCAGCGTGTTCTAACCGCGATAACGTGCTCTTCTTTAATTGTCGGGTATGCTTTATTGTTAAGTGGTATCGCTTCGCTCGTTACCATCGGTGTCACGTTGGCAGGAATAGGCGCTGGAGCTTCATTTGGAATGGTAACGATGTTCTTCGTCCTTCGCACAAAAGATGCCAGACAAGCTGCCAGCCTGTCCGGTATGGCCCAGTCCTTCGGATATATGCTAGCGGCAATTGGACCTTTACTGTTCGGTATGCTTCATGACTGGACAAAAGGATGGACTCTGCCGTTGCTAATACAGGTCATTCTGGCCATCGCTTTGTTAATCGCAGGGATTCAGGCCAGCAAAAATAGAATGATCGGTTAGCCATACAATTCATTTATAAAAAAACAAAACGGCCTCCATCCTGCAAATCAGGATGGAGGCCGTTTATGCATAGAACAATTCCTTCATTAATTGAATCCATTTTAATCAATTTCAATGAGGAATGAACTTACTTCACTTTTACCTTAATCGTGTCTGTGCTGGTAACTCCGGCTGCGTTAATTAACTCTGCCCGATACGTATACGTGCCCGATGTTTTCCCGGACAGTGTAGTCACAGCAATTTGCGCATTAGGTGTAGCCGAACGGAGTTCTTGCGTATCGATCAACTTATCATTTTCATAGAGACGATACTCTGTAGCGTTGGTCCCCCACCACAGGTTCATGGTCACCTTATAATTGCCATCGCCATCCCAGTTATCGTGAGAAAGAACCGCTTTGCCTGGCGTTGCGTTGGTAACCCGAACAGTCAACGTCTGACTACGCGTTGTTCCCTTGTCGTTAGTCAGCTCAGCCACGTACGTATACGTGCCGTTGGCTTTGCCCGTGATCTTCGTCTGAGCAAACTGCGCCCAAGGTGCGTTGTAAGTCAGCTTCTGCGTATCAACCAAAACCCCGTCCTCATATAACTTGTAACTAGTTGCGTTCTCGCCCCACCACAGGTTCATTGTAACGATATACGCGCCCTCTGGTAAGCCGTTGCCTACCCAGTTATTGTGAGACAATACAGGCGTACCTGGGGCCTTAGTTGCCGGAGTTTCAGGTTCAGTCTCCACGGCTTCCAATTTCAGTGCCGTATGGGCTGTACCCGAAAGCCCCTGTTGGTCTTTTACCGTAAGTTCAACAACATACTCGCCTGCTTCAATTCCCTCCAAAGGAAGGTTGAAGGTACCATCAGCTTGTACTTCAAAGACTCCTTCTTTATAAACCGATCCACCCTCTTTTTTCACAACATACGTTGCTTCCAGAGAAGCGGCCGGATCAAACGTGATGTCCCATCCGCTGGCAAGCGCAGGAGCTACACGGAAGTACAAGTCTTCCACGCTACCGTTAAGGACAGCAGACTCATCCTCTTTGAACTCCAACGCTTCTGGTGCAGTTACAGCCGGAGCTGTCTTTTTCACCAAAAATGGCGAAGTGTCTTCCTTATAGGTTTTGCCGTCCGTACCAATAGTAGTGATGTCTACGGTATATAAACCATCCGGAATCTCAGTCACTTCATCGGTTGTGTAATCTGCATATGAGCCGTCCCAAGCAAGGTTGTATCTTGCATTGGCATTGAAGTTAAAATAGTTACCAAAGATGGAGCCGATATAACCATCTTGATAATATCCACCTTCCGGATTAAGACCATCATAGATCTCAATCAGGGCAAAAGTCATTGGATTATAGAATTCCATCGCTACATTAAGGGTATCCAACGTACCATCAGCCTTCAATGGATAGTGGAATGGATTTTTTTCAGTGCCTTTTACGGTTTCAATATATTTAACCCCACTCAACGTAACGTTGAAATGAGCAACATATGGCACAGTAAAAGTATTGGTTCCGTTTGAGAATTCAATGTATCCTTGTGCTTCTGTAGTCGCAGTAACCCCTCTTGGAACGGTGATTGTTACTGCAAGTTCTTCCTCACCATTCAGTGTGAAGGAACTCTTGTCTACCGCAACGGATACACCAGCGACGTTACGAGTTGGATTCACATTTACGGTGTAATCCCCGCCACTACCATTCAGCGCTTCAACTTTAATCGTTTTGGTAATCGTCTTTTCATCTGTACTTAAGAAATTACCGTAGTTGATACTTCCGGTGATATTCTCCTTTTCAACAACAGAGCCACTTTCTGTGTATTGAGTCACATCAAGCACTTTGACAAAAGCAGCAGGATCAATGGTGTTGACAGCCTGAATACGGCCAGCACCTTGATCAAATACATCAAACTTGGTTGTATCCAGCACTTTACTATTGTTCATCAGTGCAACTTTGATATCAAATGGTGTCCATTCCGGATGCTTCTCGATCAGCAACGCAATCAAACCTGCTACATGAGGTGTAGCCATACTTGTACCTGATTTACGATCATAAGCTTGTGCGTAATCTGCGTCTGGCTCATCCTTGCCGTACGCAGGAATGGTAGACAAAATGCTTGTACCTGGTGCAACAATATCCGGTTTGATGTCCAGCGTTACCTTTGCAGGTCCACGTGAACTGGATGAACTCATTTCATCGCCCGGAGTTTGGGAACGTTCAAAATCACTAAAGCTCACTTCAACGGCTTGGCCTGCGTCCAGCTCAGCCTTGATCACATCTCCATCTTCCTTGGACATGCTCAGTGTTGGAATGAGTTCAAAGTTATCTCCCAGACTTACACCGATTGGACCGGGAATGTTGTTATATACAATAACAGCCAAGGCTCCGGCTGCTTTAGCATTGGCGATTTTCTCTACAAATGCGAGTTCACCACGCTGTATTAATGCCACTTTACCTGTAAAATCCTTGCCTTCAAAATCAGTTGGCTTACCCAGTGCTGCATATTCAAGCTCATATTTTCCTGTCAAAACAGTTTCAGGGTCCGCTGAAAGGCTCCATCCCATCAGATCCAGACGGTAAACCGACTCTGTAATAGCCAGTGGAGCTTCAGTCGGAGCAATTACAGACTCTTCTTCCACAGGGGCAACTTCAGGAGAAGCTTCAACAGGTGCAGAAGGTGATACAGATGGAGTATTTTCTTCTGTTGTAACCTCTTCTACATTCGGAACTTCAGCTTCGTTAGAAACTGTGTCCTCCACAGCCGCTGCACTTTCCTCATCAGCAGTTGCAGGTACACCTTGCTCTGAAACTTCTGGTGCTTCTGTTCCAGGTGCCGTCCCCAGTTCAGGAGATTGTTCAACCTCTGGCACCGGTTGTTGTTCAGGTTGTGCCTCTTCGCCTTCCTCACCAATCCAGAAGTGAGTATCGGCTGTAATCAGCTGGCTAGGTCCTGTAGAGTTACCTACCGTAATGGCCATTGCAGACGCACCCGGAGAACCGAGTGTATAACGGTTAGGTCCACTGTTACCACTTGCTACAACCGCTGTCACACCAGACAACATCGCATTGTTCAGGGCAACTGAAGTAATATAACTTGGGTCGTTGGCGGCGTTACCCAACGAGAGATTGATTACGTCCATGCCATCTTGAACAGAACGATCAATTCCGCCGAGTACCCATGAGGTTTGACCACTACCATACGGTCCAAGTACACGGTAAGCATAGATATCTGCTTCAGGAGCAACACCAACAATACCGTAGTCCCCCGCCTCGCGAGCAGCAACGGTACCCGCTACGTGCGTACCGTGAGATGTGTAATAGGGGCTTCCAAGCTCGTTAAGCTCAGGCTCGCCCGATCCTTTCCATTCTTGATATGTTGTTTCATACGGATCATTGTCGTTTCCAACAAAGTCCCATCCGCCTTTGTAAGCTTCCTGCAAATTAGGATGTTCATAGTCAATCCCAGTATCAATGACGCCGACTTTAATGCCATTTCCTTTGTAACCCAGATCCCATACTTCAGGTGCACCAATAAAAGGAGCTGTGTCTTTCATGTACGGGTTCACTTCATCTGTCTCGGGCGCTATTGTAACTTCAAGGTCTGGATATACGCTGACCACGCCAGGTATTTGAAGCAATTGTCCCACCTGGTTTCCTTTAAGCTCAATCGCTACACCATTCAGGGCATATGCATATTCTTCCAATACTTCATGTTTGATTTTCTTCTGAGTGAGGCTATGTACAAATGACTGTTGTTGTTGCTCAACTTGAGTCACAGCCTTTGTTTCCATAGAGGAGGTAAAAGATTTTCCGGAGAGGGTTGATTCACCTTGCGCTACTGCAACAGGTTTATTGGAAAGCTCAACGATCACTCGGGTGTTCTCGCCACCCAGACCTTCCAAGCTTTTATCCAAAAATGGATCTGCGGCAAGTTTTGCTTCCCGTCCTGCAAGAATCTCTCTCCATTGTTTGGCTTCGGCTGTACTGGGTAAGTTGTCAAGCTGAATAACTGAATCTGCGGGAGCGGCTCCAGCCGCGGGGAGAATAATGGAAAAGACCATCAGAACACTTAATAACGTGGATAACAATCGTTTACTCAAGGCTTTGCCCCTCCTTTTAAATGTGAATACGTCACCAAATGATGGGTTCCTGCTGTTTGTGCGTACTGCAATACACACTCCAATTTCACCGCCTATCTGCAAGAAGATTGACCCTTGGTAAATTATTCTATCAAAATACCACATTTTCCTTCTAAATACTTACAAATATGATATAGAAATTACTTATATGGGTCTTGAGTATGATAAAAATATCCATTTGTAATTATTTGTCGTTTGAATATTTCATTTTTGAAATAATGCATCAAAAAAGACCAAGAGCCTCTTTATCCGAAAGAGGCTCTTGGTGTATAGGGGAAGCGTGGTTAGTATACAAAGAATACCGGAATTCGTTTAACATCGATAAAATTGCTACATATCACGAAATTTTACTTTATTCTGGCTTCACGGCTTCAATACGCAGGCGCTTGTAATCGGCATACATCGCATCATCTTTCCAAAGGTGAGACATCACGATCTGACTGGTTTCATGGCATATTTGTTGTATCTCTTCATGACTGAGACTCTCAAAATAGTCCCCTCCAAAATGAGCCAACCAGCCTACTATACCCTGCTCACCATCTGCTAGTCTCGTAGGACGGTCGTAGTGATAGGCCTGTCGCACCACAAATCCACGTTGCTCTAAAATATGGCTATATTCTCCGATCGAAGGAAAGTACCAAGGGTTGCGTTCCGATGCACGAATGCCCGTGTTTCGCTCCATAACCTGCTCTAATGCATTCACAATGGTCTGCACGTTCCCTTTACCACCGAACTCTGCGACAAAACGCCCTCCGGGCTTCAAAGATTTCCATATACTATCCACCACTAATCGCGGGCTTCGCATCCAGTGCAGGGCTGCATTGGAGAAGACTGCATCATACAGTCTATTCGTCTCAAACTGATGACCGTCTCCTTCCACGAACTCAAGTTCAGGGAATTTCTTCCTCGCACGGCGAATCATGTCCGTCGATGCATCCATGCCAATAACTTCAGCTTCGGCCAGAGAAATTTCATGCGTCAAATCCCCCGTCCCGCAACCCAGATCAAGGATGTATTCCCCTTTTTGGGGTTGAAGCCACGAAATCAAGTTTTTGCCGTATCCGGACACAAAAGCCAGTTTGTTGTCATACTCATCTGCTTGCCATTGATTTAATGATTTCATAGATACCACCGTCGCTTTCGTTATTGATGTCCTCATTGTGGCATAGAATTGTTTATTCTTTAAATATATAAATTCTATATTATTTATAGGTATAACCAATAGAAGACTTCCTCTGAACGCAAAAAACTTCCCAAAGGAAGTTTCTTTTTAATACGTCCCAGGAGGGATACTCTCCTTCCAGTCGAGACTGCGATGTAGTGCTAACGAAGCGGATGCTCCGACGAACCATTGGGGGTTCTCTTCCCCTGAACGAAAAAGAAGAAGCTTCCCGAAGGAAGCTTCTTCTTTTTTTACGTCCCAGGAGGGATTCGAACCCCCGACCGACGCCTTAGAAGGGCGTTGCTCTATCCAGCTGAGCTACTGAGACAAATATGTATAATAAATTTTCGGCGCGGTTCTTATTATACTCTGATTTCTATATTTTTCAATAGTTTTATAAAAAAATTAATAATTATACTTAAATACAGGTTCAAAAAGTCCGGTTTTCAGTACCGAGAAGATGGAATGAAGCTAGAAATGGAGTAGCGGAGCGTAGGCAAACTACGTGAGCAACGGACATTTCGGCTGAATTCCATATTCGATGTTGATGATGCCACTAGGCATCATTCGTAATCAAAGGCGATAAATGTACTTTTCGGTGTTATTCTCATACTTCAGCCCCTTTGAGAATATGATAGCTTGAACCAGGTTATATTGAGGAGATTGGGACATTTAGAGTAAGATTAACATCAGACATTTTCAATGTCAGAATTGCTGGGTAATCTTTTGCATACATACATTTCAATGATCCATTGAAGGAGAGAATCGTCATGAGACAGCTTTTATCAGCCCTATCCTATTTCAGTATTTTCTTTGCCCCGTTCCTGTTTCCGATCATTATATGGATTGTTGCCAAGGATGATTACATTGAGGGACATGCAAAACGCGCCTTATTCTCACATGTATTCCCCTTTCTCGCTGCCATTCCGTTATTTTATTTCTTCGTGACTGCGCATAGTCTGGGTTCCGCCGTTGGGTTTGTCATTCTATTCTTTGTGATTTACGGATTAAGCTTTGTGTACAATGTGGTTAAAGGGATTCAAGTGCTGCGCGAGTATGCTTGATCACATCTCCACCTGATCTGACCATCGCATAACAAAACCCGCCGTTCAACAACGGCGGGTTTTTCCAGTTACAAATACAGTCAGAGCAACCAGCAACAGGTCACATCTACATATAGCTCAACATCGAACTCTATCCCACTATCGCCACATGTGTTGCTGGAGCGTTACCTGTTAAGCCTGCCCGATCAGATAACGCTGAAGTGTTGGACCAAGCAAACCAAAGGAAAACAACTCACTTTGAAACCGAGCTTTATCTTCTTCTACTGTCATACCTTCGCTGTTCTCAAATGCGGTATCTGTCGCCTCTTCAAACGCAGTATGCATATTATTGTTATACCAGTCGATCGCCGAATCGGAGTGATTGCGTACAATCCGAACCACTTCCAGCGAATTTCCGGGCTGTGTTGAAGCCACGTATACAAGTAACGATGGATCTCCGGCATTTCCAGGCTGCACTTCAACCTCTGCACAAGACAATCCATCCACCTCGGTTAATCTGCGTATTTTGGCATCTTGAATGGCATACATTCGTCATCGCGCTCCTTTTCCTTTGTGCTTATCATGTACTTTGTTCAATCTGGTATCGTGTCTCTGGTGTGCCCAATCGGTAAATCTCTCGATACACCTGTTGTAATACCGTTTCATAAGCTTGGTTTACGGACTCCTCCGGTGTATCTGGCCATGGGAATACCATGCCAGGAAAGGCCTCTTCCTCCTTTTCCTGCATGAGGCTCAGCAGTCCCAGTAATTGCTCCGCTTCCTGCGGCGTTGCCTGAATGATCCATTCATATGATGTTACCGACGGATCCGGAATAACGGAGCGGCCCATGACAGACACATAATACTTCATACTGTCCATTGCATGTTCTCTCCTTCACAGGCATGTTGAGGCCGTTGTCCCTAGAACTAGTTTCCGAAGAGGACAGACATTTTATGCCTGCTTTCGGCATATATTTGTTACGACCTCTGACGAAAAGACAACATTTGCTGGTTGCCAGTAACTAAGCAGCCATACGGATGAATGACTCGACCAAGAAAGGATGAACAAACCATGTGCGGTATTACCGGCTTCATACAGTGGAATCGGGATTTGACCCAGGAATCAGAGCTGCTGGTCCGTATGACGGATAGCTTGTCGAACCGGGGGCCCGACGCTTCAGGTACATGGATCTCCAATCCTTGTGCCTTTGGACATCGGCGTCTTAGTGTAATGGACCCCGAGAACGGCGCACAGCCCATGCATGCGTTACAGGGAGATACCTCCTATACCGTCGTGTATAACGGAGAACTATACAATGCACCCGAGTTGAAAAAGGAATTGCTCCAGCGGGGGCATCAGTTCCGCACGCAATGTGATACGGAAGTGTTGCTCGCCTCTTATATTGAGTGGGGACCGGCATGTGTTGACCGGTTTAACGGTATTTTTGCTTTTGCCATATGGGATGGGGGACACGAACAGGTTTTTATCGCACGAGATCGCCTTGGCGTGAAACCTCTGTTCTACAGTAATAACAAAGACACTCTCGTATTTGGTTCAGAGCCCAAAGCTCTGCTTATTCACCCGGATGTGGAAGCCGCTGTGGGCCCGGAAGGATTGGCCGAAGTGTTTATCGTAGGGCCTGCACGGACACCAGGACACGGCGTATACTCTTCACTAAGCGAACTCAAGCCTGCGCACGCGCTGATCTATAACCGAAACGGTATCCGAACCTATGCCTACTGGAAACTGGAAAGCCAGAACCACGAACATAACCTGGAAGAGACGGCAGCAGAGGTACGCTCTCTCTTGCAAGATACACTGGAGCGCCAGTTGGCTTCGGATGTTCCAGTATGCTCTCTTTTATCAGGAGGACTGGACTCCAGCGCCTTGTCTGCATTAGCCGTTGATTATTACAAGCGAACCGGGCAAGGCCAAATCAGTACGTATTCTGTCGATTATGTGGATAACGCCAAGCATTTCCAGGCGCATTCCTTTCAGCCGGGTGCAGATGGACCCTGGATTAAGCGAATGGTGGATGAACTCAAGACCGACCATCACTGGATTGAGATTGAGAACGGAGAACTGATTCATGCACTGACACAGGCCATGTTAGTCAGGGATCTGCCAGGTATGGCAGATGTAGACTCCTCGCTCTATTTGTTCTGTAAAGAAATCAAAAAAGGGGCCACCGTTGCCATTTCAGGCGAAGCAGCGGATGAAGTGTTTGGCGGTTACCCCTGGTTCCATCGAGAAGATATGCTGAACTCCGGTACGTTTCCGTGGTCTGTAGCACCTGATATGCGAGCAGCGTTGTTATCCCCGGATATTCGGGAATGGATTCGGCCACTCGATTATTTGGCAGACCGCTATTCGGATGCAGTGGCTGAAGTGCCTCTGTTGGATGGGGAAACAGGTAAAGCTGCACAAATGCGGGTGATGTCCTACCTGAATATTACACGTTTCATGCCTACACTTCTGGATCGCAAAGACCGGATGAGCATGGGGGCAGGACTGGAAGTGCGGGTACCTTACTGTGACCATCGTCTGATCCAGTATGTGTTTAACATCCCTTGGGAAATGAAAATAACGGGCGGACGGGAAAAAGGTATTCTGCGTAAAGCACTCGAAGGTGTCCTGCCTGACGATGTGTTATATCGCAAAAAGAGTCCGTATCCGAAAACACATAATCCGCAATATCTGGCCGCGGTCAAACAGCAGGTACTTGATATCCTGGATGATCCCACTTCGCCGATTTTGCCTTTGATCGACAAAACTCAGATCAGGAATCTTGCGTCTTCACCAGATGCAGCTTCCAATCTCCCCTGGTTTGGACAGTTAATGTCGGGTCCCCAGTTATTTGCTTATCTGACTCAGATCAATACCTGGTTGCGGACATATAAAGTCGCTATTCGTTAAGATCAAGTTATGCATTGATTCAGCATGATGAATTATTTAAGGGTGCCCAAACAGTAACTACTGTGTTTGGACACCCTTTTATTACTTTTTATAAGAATCTCTGTACGTATGCGCTCGTTCTTCATCCACATTCCACTCAGTTCGATTTATTGCACTTTGAAACGACTGACGGTCTGTTGCAACTGTTCTGCCATCAAGGAGAGATCATTGGCTGCGGAAGCAATCTCCTGCATCGCAGACAACTGCTCCTCTGAAGATGCACTCACTTCTTCTGTTCCAGCGGCCCCCGTTTCGGTCACTTCCATGATTGTTTTCATAGACCTATTAATCTGTTCTACCCCTGTTGACATTTGCTCAATTGAAGCAGAGACTTCCTGTGTTTGCCCCGCTACGCCCCCAACCGCTTTACGAATTTCATCAAATGTGGCTCCCGCCTGGTGAACAAGTGTAATCCCCTCTTGAACCTCTGCGGATACAACCACCATAGATTCAGCAACATTTCGCATTCCCTTCTCAATCGATGCCACCAATGGAACAATTTGATTAGCAGAAAGCGCAGACTGCTCAGACAGCTTCCGAACCTCTGTAGCAACAACCTGAAACCCTCTTCCCTGTTCGCCAGCTCGTGCAGCCTCAATAGCAGCATTAAGGGATAGGAGATTCGTCTGTGCTGATATTTCCGAGATGCTGTCCACCATTTTCACAATATCCTGAGAGTGTCTGCTCAGTTCCTGGATCACGACCGACAGATTCGACACCGTCCCTTGTATAGAATTCATTTGACCTATCGCAGACTGAACTGACTCGCTACCCGATATTGTTTTTACGGAGACTTTGGTAGCTTCTTCAGACATATGGAGTGTGTTCTCCGTAACTTGTTGAAAGCCTGTCGTTAACTCATTCATCGTCTGGAATCCATCACTCGCCATTCGAACCTGTGTATCCATACCTGTTGCAATCTCACCCATTGTGATGGCAACTTGCTCTGTGGCGGTTGCTGTCTGTTCGGTGCTTGCCGTCAACTCCTCTGAAGAGGCAGCTACCCGTTCTGCACTGTCTCCTACCTGATGAATGAGTGCACGCAAATTGGCAGACATGATATTAAAGGCTTGGGCGAGATCACCAATCTCATCCTTGTTACGGACCACAATAGGCTCACCAGTCAGATCTCCGTCTGCAATCCGGCTCGCGGATTGGGCAATAGCAGCAACAGGCAAGGATATCATTCTGCCAATGACATACGCCACAAGTGCCCCGATTAGAAGAGAAGCCACTCCAATAATTGCAATCCACCTAAGGACCTGCACAATCTGAAGATTAGCCTCCACAACGCCTGAGTTCATGGCATCTTGTTGATGCGTTTCCATACCTTCCACAATGCCTTCAAATTCAGAGATCAGACTTGGGGCTGTATCCTTCAGTAATCTTGAGATTTCACTGTTATTCCCCTGTCTTGTCAATGTCATAATCTGCTGCGCAAGTTCATAATATTGGCTCATCGCTTCATCCGATCGTGAAAGGTAATCTTTCATCTTTGAACTTGAAACTGATGATTTTAATTCTTCATTTAATGCTATGTAATCTTCATAAGCTTTATTAAATGCCTGTTCGTTCTCCGCACTGTCTTCCAGAATATAATTTCTCAAAGCAATCTGCTGTGATTTAAGATCAATCGACATATTTTTAATGAGTAATAGTTTGCTTGTTCTATCATTAATTAATTCTGTATACGTTTTCTCAACGGCTATAAACTGCGTATATGTTATAACCGTTATAGCCACCAATAATAAAAGCACAGATGAGAAACCCATAAGTAATTTACGGCTAATTGAGATTTTTTTCATGTGTACTCCCCCGAAAGTTCAGATAACGTGCATGATACTTCCTACCTCCACCCTCCTTTCAATTAAATTGAGACTTTAGACCCAATTAAAAATATAATTCGCGATTATATGTACAAATACTATTCGTAACAGGGTCTTTTTTCCTATTCATACTAACCCATAAAATATAAAATTTGAATCATAAACTTAAAAATATTATTTTTCAAAATTGTCAAGGCCCTTTTAATAAAGAACACAAACACTAACTCTAGTCCGGTAAAACAAAAAAACACCTTCCAGAAGGCAAGTCCAAACCAAAGGTCTGATCCTGCCTATACTAAAAGATGCGTTTGAAGTTACGCTGATATGTGGTTTAGAAACGAATAAACATATTCCAGCTCCCCAGTGGAATAGCTAAATATGAAATGCCGGTCAACGAATCAATACCGGATTTCGTTCAAGCAGCCCGCTGCCAAACGTTTCTCTGAACGGGGAATCCTCCATATGGATATAACCGATGTAACAGCCACATTTTTTCATGCGGCAAGGCCGATCCTCAGACAAAGCCTGCAAACCATCGCGATATAGATGTCCAATGATTCGTCGATCCTTGTAACATCTCTTCACATGCCCGGACCCCTGTACATAAAATACTTCCGAACCGGCAGCACATCGTTTGCCCAAGCTCTCATAATCCTGCAGATTACCTTCAAAAAGCGGATCAAGCCCACGTAAAAACTGAATCTCTTCCGGCGTGTAATACTTGGGCCGATCTTTGAAGGCATTAACCCACATATACACATCATCCGGCAAAGCCTGTCTCATGGACTCGATTGCGGGGAAAGCACTACGGAGTCCGACAGTACCGACACTAAAAGCAAGTCCCATCTGACGCAAGGTCAGACATTGTTTCACAAAAGAAGCCTCTTTTGTCTCACGAGGATGGTACGTCGCCCAAAAGGCCGCTTTATTCGCATCCAACTCCCTCGCCCAATCCAGTTTGACGGACAGGTTGGTTTGAATTGCAACTTTATCCACATGTGGCATATGTGACAGCTCAACCATCGCTTCCCGGTACCAACGACGCACCAAAGCTTCACCATAGGGATTAAAGAAAATCGAAAATTGATGCCCGGCACTCTCTTGCTCCCTGACCCAATTCACAAATTGACGCAATTGTTGTTCATCCACTTCCAACGTCTCTTTGGAATCCACGGTTTTGCTAAAAGGGCAGTAGGGACAGTCGTAATTACAGGAAGACAACTTCCCCCGATAATACAAAGTCGCTCTCATGAGAAAACAAACCCTTCCATCTGTTCGCGAATTTCGGCAGATATAAGCCAATCTCCAATCGCATCGGAGTAACCTAGTCCTTCTTCTGTCAGACGCAGCACCTGATTGCCCTCATCACTCTCCAACTCCGCCATGCCCTCTGTCAACAGTTCAGCCAACCAGACATAGTCGGACATCACATCGGTACCAAAGCGCTGTTGGTAGTCAGACAACGTCAATCCCTCCCGATGCAGCAAGGCTTTCAGAATAAAGCGACGTCTCTGTTCCTCACGGCTTAACACGATACCATAATCCGCCACATCGTAGCGCTCGGTCGCTACATAATCGGCAATGATGCTTTGTGTGGCCTTGTAACTTACGCCGTACTTGGAAGCATAATGTACCTCACTCGTATAAGAGCGTGCGCCACATCCCAGACCAACCATGCCCTCCTCCTGACAACTATAAGGCAGAAGCACTTTGGACGACGACTGTTCCTTGGCAAATCTGCGCATCGAATATTGCACATAACCTTTACTTTTTAAAGTCTCACGTGCAGCTTTATACAGTTCCATCCGAATATCAGGTCCCTGACGGCGAATGTCATCAGGCTTCACGATTGTATTTTCCCGTGTATACAAGGGATAGATAAAGATTTCGCCCGGTTCGTAAGCCAGAACTCTTTCCAATGAATAGATCCACGATTCCACCGTTTGACCCGGCAAACCATAGATCAGATCCAGATTTAACAATGGGAAATCATACCGAGTAAGCTTCTCAAGCGCTCGTTCAACTTCCTGCGGTTTTTGTGGACGATAGATGGCAGATGCTTCAGCTTCAATAAAACTCTGGATACCCATACTGACACGATCCACACTTCGTTCCTTCATGATGGCCAGCTTGGCTTCCGTAACGGTATCCGGCGACGTTTCCACTGAAATCGATGCTTGCGCAGGGTCCAGCCCCATCACATGTTCAGCAATATCAAACAGACGATTCAACTGAACCTCATTTAATAATGTAGGCGTTCCCCCACCAATCGCGAACCGCGAATACGGTCTTCGAGATGTAATAGGTGCCCACTGCTTCGCCTGACGTTCCAGCGCATCTACATAGCGTTCATGCGTATCTTCCCGTCGATCCGGCAGTGTAAACAGATTACAGAATCCGCAACGAGCAGCACAAAAGGGAATATGCATATATAAAAAATACGTATCGGTATTCTCTCGTTCCCACAGTGGCCCTAACGGCAGTGGTGGGTCAAGCTCCCGATAGGCGGTCTTGTGTGGGTACGAGTATAAGTAAGAACGATAAGGGAATGCCAGTACTTCACTGAGACTTGTAGCTTTATCGGATCCGGACTGTGTGGAATGGCCTGTTGTTGTATGTTGTATATGTTTCTCCATCGGTTTCCTCCTGTCTCCGGTTGTTGTCCTCATAAGATCAATACATTCTATACTAAAAATTCACGGTAAGGCACCGTCCAGACGACATCATGCGCAAGCCGGTGTCCTTGATACCCGTCTTCACCGTAAGCTGTACCATGATCGGAAAAAGCCAGGCAATACGCAGGCCGGGCGCGTTTCCTCATCGCCTCGAACAATGGTCCAAGAGCCTCATCTACATATCGAAGTGCAGCACGTTGAGTCTCCACCGAGTCCTCCTTCGCTCCTTCTACAAAGTAACGATTGGGTCCATGAATGGCAGACACGTTCAAAAACATAAATATCTTTTCATCCGGCGCTGTCTGTTCAAGTAGCTTTAATGCATGCTGTACCTGATGCTCTGTCGATTTGGGGTTGGTTACCCCAAAGTTCATTCTCCAGTAGCTGTGTTGGAAATAGCCAGGCAATACTTTCGCAAGCGGGTTTTTTTTCGTAAAAAAGATGACGCCGCCAATACAGATGGTACGGTAACCTTCAGCCGCGAACCCGGATACGATATCCGGTGTATCAAACAGCCAGGTGTGCGGATGTGTTTTGAGCCCAGTATTTCGGGAATGAAATAGCCTTACATGAGATGCCTTATCTGTATTGGCAGGAGTCGGCATAAAACCACCAAAAAAAGCATGGTGTGCCGCATATGTAAAACTGCCTGGGGTATGACGCTTCTCCCACGGACCCGAACCACACAGATTAGGACAATTCTCCTCTTCCAGCTTGGCTACGTCATAGCGTAGCGTATCCAGCGTAATCATTAACAGATCATGGGAGCCCACAATGGTGTTCATATCAGGCATGTTGAATAGGCTCCTTTCGTAAAAGTTCCATTTCCCACTCATAGGTTCCGAGGCCATGATGCTCAACCCTGTATAACAGATCTCCAAATGGATTCACATCCAGCACATAGGCACGCGGATTCGAACCACTAGTAAGCATCACATCAATCCCGGCTGACCACGAGTTGGGAAATGCAGACATGGCTGCTTGCGCTGCCAACCGTACCAGCGACATCCGCTGTTCATCCAGGCCTGCTTCAGCAGGCAGCATACGCTCATTGCGCAGATGCAGATTGGTAATCGGGGTACGGCTCAGCCGCATAATCGCATGACCTGCCTGTCCACCCGCAACCAGTTGGCGGATATCATAGGCCCGCTGATCAAGCGTGGCTTTTGGCATCCATCGTTCAATCTGTGCACCTTCTGCACATAACCAGTTCATCAGCGTAGCAATCTCTTCACTGCGGGTATACTTGCGTAGACGTCCTTCATTGAAGAAAATCGTCTTGCCCTGTCTCTGTTCCATCCCCATCGTTGTTACAGCGATTTCATCACCCGTTCGAGGATTGACTTGATAGGCAACAACTCCTGAAGCCCCGGAGCCGCACGCAAGCTTCACAAACACACGATGCATCTCGGCAGACTTCATTGAGCTACGCAGGTCCATATAATTACGGATTGGCCGCGAAAATTGCAGCGCCGGAGGTACATCAACTCCATGTGAAGATAGATGTTGCTGACAAGTTCTCTTGTCAAACATCAATTGGATATCGGCGGGATCATTCATGAATCGGACTTCAGACCATATCTCCCGAGACTCACGGCCGATTCGATCCAAGCATGCTTTCCAGCCACGAAACCACTGGGCGGGAGCATAGATTCTTCCCCACTCCTGTTCCAGCGCAAGTGCCTGTTCTGCGGAAAATGCTTCTGTACCCATCCCAGCCGTTAATGTTGACGAATCATTCATAGCTCCAAGGAACAGTAGTTCACGCTCCACGTCCCAATCCTCACCAGGAGCATCAATCCGAATCAGGGGTACAGGCAGATTGAAATCTACTGTATCAGCGATGGTTCGTCCGTGTCTCCAATTCTGGAGCAATTGAGCATATGGCAGTACAACCGCAGGTTTCAGACCCAATCTATGCCTAGCCTCTTGCAGCCCTTGTGTTCGTCGGTTATCAGGGTTTCCGATCAATAAAAAGGGCTGATCTTGCGTTAGATCAGGTACATCTATTGGTTGATGCAGGCTTTCATTCATTTCCTTTACACCTGACATCAACTATTCCGTTAACGATGGATAGCGCCAGTCATCCTCATCACTCTGTTGCTGGTCGCTAACATCTACAGATATACCCGATTGGTTCCAGCGACTGATCATTTCATTGGTCATGTAATGGTAACTTAGATCAAGATGTTTCAGTTTCTTGATCTTGTCACTGGCAAGCAACGCCTCAGCCCCTTCATCGGACAACGTTCCTTGCGATAGATCCAGTACTTCAAGTTGATCCAGAATAGATGCTTCAGCTGCTGCTTTGGCAATCTCATCCTGAATTTCACTGTCTTTCAGACCCAAGTAAACCAGCCTTGGAAACAATCCTTTTTCTAACAAAGGGAGTACATCTTCAAGTGATCCATTGAAACCATAATTATCCACACCCAGGTACAGTTCCAGTTTACGCAATTCAGGCAACTTGGCATGGGTGATTGAAGATAACACTTCTTTCGGGAGACCACCACATATAATAATCAATTCTTCAAGCTTGGCATGCTGGAGTGGTTCCAGACTGAGGCCGCTACTGCCCATTACAGAGAATGATTTTAATTCTGGAAAGGCACCTAACAGTGGTGTGAGATTTGTCTGGATAATCCACGATACTTCACATTCTTCGAATCCCATATCTCCAATAAACAGTTTCTTCAATGACGGAAAACTTGGAGCCGACTCGACAAGCGTTCCTATGAACTCATCAGGCGAATTTTCATAAGCCTGTCCCCAATCTCCGATGACCAGACTTTCCAATGAGCTAGCCTCCGGTTTAGCTGCCAGTTCCTTAATTAATTTTTCCATACGAATGCCGTCCTCATAATCATCGTAAGATACAACAAGCTTCACTTCTTGCATGAGTAGATCCCTCCGTTTAAGGTTCATATGTGATTCGTTAGTTTGAATGTTAACCCATACCACACAAGGCTTGCAACTTCTTCCAACTCCAGTCCCAATGAGATTCCCAATCGTGCAATGTAAACCATTTCTCATGTAGGTACAAGAACATACGTTCTTGTATGTGGTCGCAGAAATAACCCTCACCATTAGGTATATGGATGGACCTCACCTAACCCGATCAAATACTTCATTTCATACAAAAAGCGTTAATGGCGGATGAACCATCCCTTCGGAATGCTTCTGTCCTTCCATTAACGCTTTGATGTTCACATATCATGAAGTTAAATCAAAATGTTTCGTTTAGTCTCAGCCTTCAAGTCTGGATACAAGCGCTCTCAGCGCGTGACCACGGTGGCTAATCGCCTGCTTTTGCTCAAGCGTCAGCTCTGCCATCGTCATCTCGTATTCAGGTACATAGAAGAGTGGGTCATATCCAAAACCGCCAGCACCTGCAGCTTGAGCCGTAATCCAGCCTTCCGCAGTGCCTTCTGATTCATACTTATCACCTGTTGTCGGATCGTACAGGACCAGCGCACAGACGAAACGAGCCGGACTTAGTAGCGGCTGCTCGGTGTCCTCACCGGATTTCAACGATTCCAGCGTCTCCAGCAACTTCGCATTATTCTGTGCATCCGTTGCTCCTTCGCCTGCATATCTCGCTGAATATACCCCTGGCTCACCATCCAACAGGTCTACACATAAACCTGAATCGTCTGCCAGAACGGGCAAACCAAGCGCATCACCAACCGCCTTGGCTTTCTTCCAGGCATTCTCCGCAAACGTTACGCCATCTTCTACCACATCCGGCAGCTCCGGATAGTCAAACATGCTCTTAACCTCTTTGCCAAGCGGTGCGAAAGCATGAGCGAATTCACGGACTTTACCCGCATTGCGGGTAGCAACAATGAGGATTGGGCTGTCCAAACTCATCTTAGGCTTCCCCTAATCCACGCGCGCCGATCTTGAGCGCAATCGGTCCAAGCACTTCTTTTTGACGCTCGATCATTTCCAGAATTCCCTGTTCGCCCAGTTCCAACATGTCGTTCAGCTCACGGCGATCAAATGGTGCTTCCTCACCTGTTCCCTGAAGCTCGACGTATTTACCGCCACCTGTCATCACCAGATTCATGTCTACCTTGGCTTTGGAATCTTCATCATAGTTCAGATCCAGTACAGGCTGTTCACCCACAACACCCACACTTACTGCGGCAATGAAATCCGTAATCGGGAACACTTGCAGTTTGTGCTGTTGGGAGATCTTGTTCACGGCAAGCGCCAGCGCTACAAACGCACCGGTAATGGACGTTGTGCGTGTGCCTCCGTCAGCTTGAATAACATCACAGTCCAAGGTAATCGTACGCTCACCAAGAGCCTGCAGATTAACTACCGAGCGCAGTGCCCGACCAATCAGACGCTGGATTTCCATGGTGCGTCCAGTTAATTTGCCGCGATTGGCTTCACGTTGATTCCGAGTATGTGTTGCACGTGGCAACATGGAATATTCCGCTGTTACCCAGCCTTTACCCTGCCCTTTCATAAAGGGAGGAACACGTTCCTCTACTGTAGCTGTACAGATCACCTTTGTATCTCCAACTTCAATCAGTACAGAGCCCTCGGCGTATTTATTCGTGTTCACTGTTAAATTCAGCGGGCGCAGCTGTTCGCTGGTTCGTCCGTTTGATCTCATATTTTCTGCCTCCTACGACTTAAGCATCCTGTAATGTTGAACTTATTCACACTTTTAGAGATTGTTCAAAAAGCTCGCTTTTGATTACGAAAAATGCCTTAAGGCATCATCAGCATCGAATATGGAATTCAGCCGAATAAGCATAAGCTTACGAAGGTTGTTTCCTTCGGAAACATTGTAGTTGCTCACGTAGTTTGCCTACGCTCCGCTACTCCATTTCTAGCTTCATCCCATCTTCTCGGTACTGAAAACCGATCTTTTTGAACACGTATTTTTACGAATCCCTTATATTTTACCAAAGAGTTCGGTTAAAAGCATCCTTAAGCATTCCTTGGTCATTAAATCGGAATTTCGTTGATATATTCAGGCTTGGAAACCGGCGCACTGTAATCCCTGTTGTCGTCACCCATGACCGTTTTTTGGCCGTTCCACTCGATCTGTACTTTGGCATCCTTGCTGGCTGTGTTCTCCGCAGTGGTTAATACGACAGACTGTAACAGCTCGCTTGGCACGATATCCCCTTCGGCAAACATATCATCTTTCAAGGCAACCGTGACCGTGCCATCCTCTGCCGTTTTGACCGATTGCAGCTCGGTTCCGCCTGTCATAACCTCTTCCAGTTCTCCACCTTTGTCAGGTCCTTTGATCAGTTCGTTCAATGCTGCCTGCACCCGATCTTCACCAGGTGTAACCAGACGTGTCACCGGAACATAATATTGGATGCCTGCTGGTGAAGCAGCGGAGAAATAGACCGTGACCGGGCTGCTATTCGTCACAAACGTATCACCCAGATCCAGATTGATTCCCACAGCCCGATTCAGCGGTTCAGGCAACGGCGTGCTGTTCACCGGCATTTGTGTTAACTTTTTGCCATCCACCCAGATCTGCACATTCTCCACATCAGGTGTTCCCGTCAATGTCCACGTGACAGCTTCTAGCATTTTCCGTTCTTCCTTCGCATCATACTTGGCAAAATTACCCGAGAACTCAACGACCGCCAGCTTGTCATCCGCGTGAATCGTTACATTCTGCACAACCGTTCCCTGCGGGAGAACGCCCTGGAATCCTTCAGGCAGCATACCCGCGTAGGCCCCACCTGTGACAAGTGTATCCAGAGCTGTCTTTGGACTGCTTGCGTCTGTTCCAGAAGGAAGTGTCAGGGATACCGGAGCGAGCAGCCCCTGCTGGTCTTGCAGATATACCGTCGTTAACGGGAGCATTGCGAGTGCTCCATTCCCTTCGGCCGCTTGAATCATAGCTGCTTCCTGGATGGGCGGTGGTGGATCAACAGCTTCGGAAGACTGTGCTCCAAACATGCCGCAGCCTGACAATACCATAGGAATACTCAGCAGCGCTGCTGCCGATACCGTACGCAAAGAATGGATCTTTCTCATGATCACGTTCCCCCTCATCATTTTTACAGTTTGTACTACCATGTATACGAGCCTTTGTCCAAAAAATAACTAAAAGATAATAAGAAAAATGTCTATCAACGCACTTTCACGGAAGACAGACCGTGTTTAGCTGAAATTTTCCATGTGGTAATCAAATTGTTCCACTTCACTGAAACTTATAATTTTATTATCTTAAAGAAACGTAAACCAGGTTAATAACGTATTAGGAAGCAAGAGTAGGGACATTGCTAACTTCAGAGGAGGAATCGCCCATGGAACATCCTGAGCAAGAAAAAATCCCTTACAGCCTGAATAGCCGCAAGGTGGCGGAGGCCACAAGGGAATGGCTGCATAAGCGGGGCGTCACGATCCCTGAGATCGCAGAACTGGTCATGTTATTGCAGCAAAAATATTATCCAGGTCTTACGATGGAAGAATGTATCGAAAATGTGGAGATGGTTCTCCGTAAACGTGAGGTACAGAATGCTGTTCTGACCGGGATTCAGCTTGATATTCTGGCAGAACAGGGGCAGCTCATATCTCCTTTGCAGGAGATGATTGAGAACGATGAAGGATTGTATGGCGTGGATGAGATTTTGGCATTCTCCATCGTCAATGTATATGGCAGCATTGGATTTACGAATTATGGTTATGTGGACAAGCTGAAACCAGGGGTGCTTGAACGACTGAATGACAAGAGCCTGGGCCCTGTCCACACGTTCTTCGATGATATTGTCGGTGCGATTGCATCAGCAGCGAGCAGTCGGATCGCCCATCGCAAACAATCCGAGCTTGAAGAAGCACTGGGAGAAAAACCTGTCAGTGATGACGCTGTATAATGCGTAACTTGTTTCATATCTGAAGCCATGTGGAACATTGGACATGTGTATGGATGCTTCGTGAAATAACTGTTCAATAAAATAACTGTTCATGGAAAAAGCGGCCTGATGGCCGCTTCTTTTGCATGTGTAACGATACATATTGGATAATCCACATGTTATTATTTCAGATGTTTAGGTCGTACCGTTCCCACCAAACCAAAACCTTCAACCCAATTCTGCTCGGAAGGTGAACCAGATGTTGCCCGTTTCGGTCCAATCGTGATTTCCGGACCTTTGCGTTCTCTCAACATGCCACGCAACACCGTGATACCGAGAATGCTGAGTCCGGTAAATACATATATCATCCGCATGATGATGTTGCCAGAATCCGTTCCGGTAACCATGCCGTGAACCAGCAGACCAATGAACACCGGATAGGACAACATGTGGAACATGAACCACCATTTACGGCCCAGCTTGTTCCGCAGATCACTGGATAACAGGACAATCACTAATCCGTAGAAGGCTAACGTTCCCAGACCACTGCCAATCGGATGCACGGAGGCGGTAAAAGGAATCAGAAGTTCTCCCCAGGTAAATGGGCTGTAATGATCAATATATAACGTTAATGCGTGCACGAGTCCAAGTCCGAAGGCGAGCCAGGTCGTTCGGGTATGCCATTTGAACATGGCTGCTTTTGGTTTGCCTTTGGCCATAGGCATCCCTTGCGCAATACCCAGAAACACACCGGCAAAGAGCAACACATAAGCAGCAATTCCACTAATTCGAATGATATTCCACGTTGGCAGGTAATCTACAATCCATTGTGCCATAACCGGCTCCCCCATATCTGTTAGACTTGTCCTAGATCAGACTGAAGCGATGATCCGGATCAAAACCGGGCCAATGCTCAGCAAGCGTATCCGTATTCCCTCTAAAATAAATACTCCCATCCCGTGTCATCCACAGGACGTCATGCCGATCGTAATGTCGGTTTAACCAGCCCACGGCTTCGGCACTCCCCAGAATGCATACCGTCTTGGCAATGATCTCGCATTGCGAAGCATGCTGTCCCATAACGGTACACTGCAATACGTCCGTATCTGCAGGCTCCATCGTCCGTGGGTCAATGAGGTGGTGTGCAAAGCTTCCATCCGTATTCTGCCATTGTCTGCGGGAAATACCCGAAGTGGCAACAGCTCCTCGCTGTAAACGGATCGCTCCCGACATAGCACCCTGATTCTGCAAAGGATCTGCTACTTGCAAGGTCCACTGGGAATGGTCTGGTGAACCCCATACTTGAATATCTCCACCCGCGTTAATCAACCCCGCTGGAATACGCAATGTTCGCTGCAACCAGTCTGCGATACGCTCTACTGCCCAGCCCTTAACAATGCCTCCTAGGTCCAACTCAGCTCCGGGGTCCAGATGAACCATCCGGCTACCTTCCCGCTGAATCCAGCTCGGACGGCTGTGGTCATATCGATCTTCCATCCATCCTGATGATTCAGGTGTTCTCGTTCGCAATACACGTTCAATTAATGGACGTTTCAATTGTCGTTGCTGCACCTTCTCGAAGCTTAGATCATATCCCGAAGCCTGAAGAGCCTGCGAGATACCCGGTTGAAAAATCCCTTCGGTCAGGCCAATATATCCATAGGCCAAACTCAAAACTTCATCCATCGCAGCGGAGATGGGCATCCATCCGGTTGAAGCATTCAAACGATTCAGTTCACTGTCTGCAACAAATCGGCTGAAGCGCTGCTCCTGCGTCTCAAACCAATTCTTCACCACGGTTGCTGCATGTTCAGCTTCTTCCCGCCCAGCTGACAGTTGCACTTCAACATCCGTGTTCATCGCACGGAATTGAAATCGGAGCGGACGAGCAACTTGCTCCGTGCGGCTCATGATGCACCTGTACGTGACTGATAGTTGCCACTGCTGTATCCGGAGTCTGTACCCTGGTTATTTTGCCCGATACGCTGAGAATCTGAATAATTCCCCTCGTTACTCGAGCTCTGATCTGGCCGAGCTGCTTGTGTGCTATCGGATGTTCCATTATATTGACTATCATTATTGTCATTGTCCTGCGTGTTCCAGTTGTTGCTGTCCGTTGTACTGTTGATCCATTCATCCATCACATCATCATGCGTATCCACTTGGCTTGAAGCAGTAACGCTTGTATCTGTGCCATTTGCTGCTGCATAGGCCACATCAAAGGCATCCGAAGTTCTTACATATTGAAAAAGTGCAGCCACAGTCAACGTTGCTGCCGCTGAAGCTTGCCATTTTCTCCATTGATTCCGTTTTCTTCTGGTCATCGCTCTTCCCTGCTTTCTTTAGGGTGTGTCTCAAGACATGCCCTAGCGAAGTTCATAGATGTATCATAGGCGCGCTGGCTTAAAAATAGATGAATGAACCGTTAAGAGAGGCTAAAAAGGCCCAGAACAGGTGAATTTCCTGTCCCGAGCCTCTATATAAGATCGTATTATCATTTCATATCGATATCATCATTCCGTTTAGATTTGAAAATAGAACGTGCCATCCGGTTGCTGCTCTTGCTTCACTAGTTCGCGTCGAATTAACTCCTGCAAATGGGCTAACGTCTCACTCATGGCAAACCGCAGTTGATGGGTACCCAGCCGATTGCCAAACATGTGCACACAGATGTCATAAGCATTCGCCGGTGACTCCTGAATTCGCTCCGTCATCTTCTGAAGACGTTCCTCGTGATGAGCCAGCAATTGAACTGTCCGTTCGTTGAACTGGGCAAAAGGATTCCGATGCCCCGGATACGCCTGCTTGACATTCAGCTCCCCAAGACGTTGCAATCCTTCCATATAAGACAATAATGGCTGAGGGTCACTGCCGGGTTGCAGACTGATATTCGGTGAAATCTGTGGCAAAACTGCATCTCCGCACAGAATCTCCATGGACTCCGGCGCATAAAAGGATAAATGGCCTGGGGCATGTCCACCCGTCTCCACAGCAACCCAACGTTTCCCGCCCATATCAAGCCACTCGCCATCTTCAATGGGTGTCACCTTCGGAAGTGGTGTGATCTGCGAAGTAAATGCCTTCATATGTTCATGTATCTGCTCAGTCTTGTCTTCCGGCATACCATGACGACCATAATAATCAGGTAATATTGTATTGATGCGTGAATCAGGTCCCCACATATAGTCGGCCTCTTGGCGGGAGCGTGTGGACATTCGAACGGGTGCCCCCGTCATCTGTTGCATCCAACCCGACAACCCAAGATGATCGGGGTGATGGTGGGTCAGTACAATTTGACGAATATCGCTAAAGGTCAGGCCGAGATCTGCCAGTGCTTCACTCCACTCCTGTTCTGTTTCCGAATTACGCGGTCCCGGATCTATAATAGTTATCTTCCCATCCGGTTCTGATAACACATAACTGTTCACCCATCGTAAGGGAAACGACATGCTGATCTTGACCCGGTGTATGCCCTCTGTCATGGGCATCTCTTCTGTGCGCTTCATGTTATCCCCCTTCCAGACTGTCTCTGTTCACTCCACAGGACGACGACCAACAAAAATCATGCGCGGAGAAGTCTTCTCGTCATATTTCTCTTCATCATAGCCGCCATGTACCTGATCTACCCGGAGTCCGGCGGCACTTAACATCTGACTCAGTTGTTCCCGTGTGTACAACTTCACACGTTCCTGATATACCCGCGGTTCATGTCCGGATGTGGTATCCGTAATGCGAATTTCCTTTTGCACAAACCCTTTCTCAATCTTGCGATACTCCTCAATACGCTGTCCTTCATCCTCTCGAACGGAGTGCTGCACCAGATGACGCGTTACATAAGCCGTATTCATAAAATCAATAATATAGCTGCCACCTGGGCGAAGCATGCGATGAATGGCACGTAATACTTTCAATTGTTCTCCGTCCTCCAGGAAATAACCAAACGATGTGAACAGATTAACTACAGCGTCAAAGCCACCTTTCAGCGGCAGTTCACGCATGTCTGCGTGACACCAAGATACTCGGTGTTCAGTGTCCATTAGGCGCGCTTCACGTAGAAGCACATCGGACAGATCAACTCCGGTCACTCGCAATCCTGCGTCAGCAAGTGCCATGGAGTGCCGTCCCATACCGCAGCATAGATCCAATACTTCAGAATTGGGCTCAAGCTTCAACCAATTAATCATTTTATGTACTTCCTGATGGGCACCCTGCACATCCCGGTGCTTGTATACGAGAAGATAATCTTCTCCAAAACTCTTTTCATACCATTCCGTCATCCATTCTCGCCCTCCACTTGGTCACTGGCTCTCTATCTGTAGTACGCTATGTACAGGCCTGATCATTTCCCCTAGCTTTAATGTATTGTAACGTCTTTATTCTGCAAACTCAAAAAATTCCAGTAATTTTCCAACATTGAAGAGCCAAAATGCACACGATATAATGTTAAGCATATGCCTGCAAATCGGTTAATTATAAGAGGTTGTTCAAAAAGCAACAGGAGGTGTTCTTATGATTCGCATCGGACTTACCGGATGGGGGGATCAGGAAGATCTCTATCCAAACCGTACCAAAGCCAAAGACAAGCTTAGTCTATACGGACAATACTTCTCCACCGTGGAGGTGGATAGTTCCTTCTACGCCGTTCAGCCGCGGGATCGAATGGCACGATGGGCTGCCGAGACACCCGAATCCTTTGCTTTTATCATCAAAGCCTATCAGGGAATGACCGGACATCTGCGAGGCAAACCATACTTCACCAGCACGTCGGAGATGTATAAGGCTTTTCGGGAATCACTGGAACCCGTCATTGAAGCTGGTAAAATGCAGGCAGCCTTGTTTCAATATCCACCTTGGTTTGAGTGCAATAAAGACAACGTGAAAGAGCTTCGTGAAGTAAAACTTCGAATGGAGGGCATTCCGTGTGCCCTGGAATTCCGTCATCGTAGCTGGTATGAAGGTGACATGCGCGAGCGGACGCTTTCGTTCCTGAAAGAGCAAGGCTGGATTCACAGCGTCTGTGACGAACCTCAGGCAGGTCTAGGTTCTATCCCCATCGTGCCACAGGCGACAGATTCCGAGATGACGCTGGTGCGCATGCACGGACGCAATGTGTCCGGGTGGCATCAGAATGGTGCGCCTAATTGGCGCGAGACCCGTTACCTGTACCGTTACAACAAGGAAGAATTGTTGGAGTGGAAAGGATATCTGGAGCAATTGCAGGAGCAGAGCAAGGATGTCTATGTTATTTTTAATAACAACTCCGGTGGCGATGCAGCGACGAATGCCCAGATGATGATGGACCTGCTGGATCAGCCGGTGAAGCCTTTCCCTGACCGTTCTGAACCGGAGAAGGAAGAAGGACCGGAGCAGCTGGAGCTATTTTAATACGTGCTATAAACGGAGTTATTCATATTATTGGGTGAAGGTAAGTGTATTTATCATTGCTATTATGCAGATCGGATTCGAAATTGGAAACAAACTAAAAGCGGCAAGCCCGGGGGCTTTGCCGCTTTCTTTAGCTGGTAATCTACCTATAGAAGGCTATCCACAAATATCCGTTCAGTTGCGTCAAACATCAGCGCTGCGCGGCTGTAACCGAAGAATCGATATGCGCCTCACGGAGCTGCTGGTTCATTTTATGCGCTTCAATGCCTGCCAAGAGCACAATGCCGATCCCATGGGTATCGTTTAGATTCCATCCCAGATCATCGCGATAATACAAGGCGGTAAACGAGTACCCGGAACCCCGGCATACCCCGTATATATTGCCTTTATAGTCAATCGACAAACGTGTCATGCCGTACCATCCTTTGCGTACTGCCTCCAGATAGGGCTCTGGCTGTTCCAGCCAGCCTTCCCGAATACCACGGGCATAAGCGTAGATGAACATGGACGTGCAAGAGGTTTCTTCATATGAATCCGGGCGGTTCAGCACCTGATGCCAAAGCCCATTTTCCCCTTGCAACGCTAAATAACCTTCACTTAAATCACGATAGAACTGTAATAGTTCCGACCGTTTCACATGATCATGTGGCAGGATGGATAACAATTCGGTTAAGGAAAAGAGCACCCAGCCGTTCCCTCGTCCCCATGGAATACCTGTCGCCCGACCACGTACAAAATCATACACATGGGACATGATCTGTTGATCGGGAAGGTAGAGGTATTTACGGAACATCAGGAACTGATTGACCGCATCATCCCAATACGTCGCATCTCCTGTCAACTGACCATAACGCATCAGAAAAGGTGTACTCATGTACAAGTCATCACACCACATCGTTTCCTGACGCATCTCTCCACTGCCGCGAACCCGGTAAAAGGCACCATCCTCCAGACGTTCCTGCTCATCCGTAATGTAGCCCGCAATCCGATCCGCAGTATCTCTTCCCCCACGAATATCACCCAACTCCATCGCAGCAAGCAGCGTAGACCCAAACGAACCGCAATCATCCAAACTGTCGATGGCAGACAGCTGATTATTAATCCCTGCCGCACCGTACCCTTCTCGATCCCACAGACCATAGCGGTCAAATGAAGTACTCAATTCAATATGTTGCCGTACATACTGAATGTAATCATCCCGTCCCAATTCCTGTCCCGTCTGGAGTAGTCCAAGCAGGGTAACGCCAAGCGGATAATTCCACTTTCCGTAATGTGTGTTCTCCAGATAGGGACGAACATGCGTATCAGGAAGATCTACCCGCCAATACACACCTTGTGCACCATCATCAAATACGGTATCTGTTCGCACGATGTCGGCATGCGATGGTTCAGCACCGGGAGCAAACACACCCGTGTACAGCCAGGGGTTAGAACATCCCGCAACCGGATGAGGCGATTTCAGTCTCCAGCCTTTGGAATCCGAACGCTCGGCATATTCCAACGTGAATCCCCATGAGCCGCCGACTGCCTGAATTTCACCTTTCGCTACCAGATCGGATGTACCGTAACGGCGAGGAAGTTCAACGCGGAAATTACCGCTGCTTCCAGCAGAGTATACTTCCGTGCCATCCACATACAGGGTCAAAGCTCCATCATGACATCCTTGTAAAATAACTGGCGTTGATCCGGGCAAGGTTACATCCAGTTTGGACCACGCATAGGCAACAGCCGGTTGTTCCGTTCCAAAGATGCGGGCAAAAGAACCCATGCTCTGCTCCTCATCTGTCCAGCCCCTGCGCGGATACCAGGTAAGACCCGTTTCTTCTTCCGTCATGCCGTCACGAGGAAGAGATACTACAGGTTCATCGACGGGTTCCGAATATAACCAGCCCTCCTGACCCTGACGATCTGCCCCAGGAGTGAGGAAGTGCAGCGGGAAATTTTTGAACGAGGCTGTTCCGTAGATACCGCCGAATCCCACTTCTGTTTTGACAAAACACAGCAATACATCATTCCAGCCATAGTTCACGGAAATCGGAATCTGGGTTCTTCGCTCGGGAAATAACTCCTGTAACAACTCAGACTTGAATACCTCTTCACCGTTCACGTAAATCGTCACCGGACTATAACAGTTCAGGCCCGTATTTAACGTTGCATTCTGCTCGCTCCATAACTTGCCCCATACATACACGTATTGCCCTGCATGCGCCTCTACGCATTTCTCATTCAGATTCAGGTCGTAGCAGTAGTCCCCACGTCTACGAAAACCTCCCTGATGATAGGCTCTGAACAAAAATGAATGTTTCGGATGATCGCCAATATAACGCTGAGCCACCGTTGTCAATATATCCGGAATTGAATCGTACACCTTGCCTGCAATTGCCTCGTTCTCATGAAAATAACGAATGATCGTCAGCTCCCTTCCTTATACCTTGATTCGTTCGCTTAGCCGCAATGTCTCTCCGCCCTGCACTTCAACAACCTGTTGATCTGCGGTGAACCAAACCGGGATGGCAGACGGATTATGGATGATGGAGCGATCTGCTGAACACTCCAATCGTTGCACCGCTTTCCAATAAGCAATCACTTCGATGTTCGTGGCATACCAGATATCGTCCCTGCCGCCAATCTGCTCACCGAACTGTTCGATGATCTCCCAGTTGTCGTTGTCATTGAACTCATAACTGTGACCCCAGACGTAGAGTAATAGTGGCGTACCTGTTTTGGAATGTTGGATAAAACGTTTGGCATGCCCCGCCAGATCATGGTTATGATGACACGTCGGATGCCATTCAAGCGACCGATCTGGCAACGTGTATCTGCCATGTGATTCAACGGTACGGGCATAATCAATGCCAAGCCACTCCAGCTTTGTACTTAACGCACGGTCGTACCCTCCGTTGGGATAAGCCATGCCTCGTACCGGATAACCGACGAGCTGCTCCAATGCTTTTCGGTCTTCGATAATCTCTTCGGTCAATAGTTCATTCGGAACATAAGGCAGCGTAGGGTGAGTAACCGTGTGAACGGCTACTTCATGCCCCGTATAAAGTTCAGCGACTTCCCCAGCCTCAATGCGGCCTGGATTACCCAGGGTACCGGAGTTCAGATTAAAGGTTCCCCGCAGACCATACCGATTACAGATTTCCACCAGTCTGCGATCATGCACCACTCCATCGTCATAACTGAGCGTTAACGCTTTCATCACACCACCTGGATAGCGGTCAAACTGAATACGATGTCCCATTCCTTACTTCCACTCCTTTATCCCAATTCTTCAACAGGTACATGACCTGCATCCTGTAATCGATGATGTTCTGAATCAAAATATGTACCTTCCAGCAGGCCAATTAATGTGTTCGTGATCCGTACTTCAATGTCGTTGTCTCCCGGACGCAACCAGGAGGCCTCTCCTTTCCAACGATACGGAGACCAGCATCTCACACCCAGACTATGTCCGTTCACCCGCACTTCCGTCACATCCTGCACCCGCCAATCGCTAAATTCTAATTCAAACGAGGTAATATCTTCCCCTGGCTCATCCAGCCAGAACGTGCGTTTATAACTCATTTCCCCGGCAAAATGGGGATACAGCGGCTGCGGTTCTGGTCCGATACAAAGGGCCGTGTCCGACTCCCGCACGAGCGAAGCCATGCCTTCATGATGGAACTCCACGCCGAATCTTCCCTGTAGATACAAGGGATCCACAATGCCATCCTCATCTTTCGTTACCTGTACGATGACCGTCATTTCGTTGAGACCGCTGTGCAGCAACTCCGTAATCTCACAAGCGATGTTATTGTGGTCGGTTATTTCGATTGGATCGAATTGTTCTTTTCCAAGTGGTTGCCCATTAATCTCCATGGACCAAGTGCCCGAGATCGCCGCTCTGTCCATGAATAAAAGGCATGCAGGCAATGCCGTTCTCAGTTCAAATGTGGTCGTATAACGGCACTCGATCGGGTAAGCAACGGATGCCTTTTTCGGTGTGCCAAATACCTGATTAAACTGGACTGGCAGATGCTGCTGCTCCGATAATTCTGCCGCCTGATCAATAAACGGTTTTACAGCTACATGCTGGCTTTCCAGAATCACACCATTAACATTGGAAGCCTGAAGATGGAATTGTCCCATTCGCAAAATGTTAGGCTGCACCGTTTCCAGTCGCCATGGCTCTTCCGAAGGGACCATGATCTTACTTGCTTGATTGGCCCCTGCCAAAACATCCGCTCCGAACGTCGAACCCGTTTTGTCTGTTACATCCACCTTCGTTGGTACTACCTCTGTCCCCGCAGCTTGTAAAGTAAGGCGTACAGCATGCGCTTCATAAGGCGCCAGTGTTAGTGAAATGCACCATTCCCCACCACTACTCGTATACGGCAATGTCTGAAGCTGCCCTGTCTCCAGATCAAGTCGTTCTGCCACCAGACAAGCGCCCTCTGTCAGATCCGCTCCATCCCACAGCTGTCTGGCGACCAGCTTCAATTGACCCTTCAGGTCCTGACCCTCCTGATTGGTCAAAAAAACCATGTGCTCTCCAGCCGACAATTGACGGGTGTGCATCAGCAGGGAGGCACTTTCCTCCTCCATGATCCAGCAGATGGGTTCCGGCAATACCTGATCGAGCAGGAGAGAGATTAGCTCCAGCGAAAAGTCATCTCCTTGCCCTGTTCCTGCGGGTAGAAAATAAGCATTCCCCTCACCCCGATGCCACATGGTTTCACGGTTATCGTGATCTGTTGTCACGCTACGGCCCCAGTACACCTCTTGCGGCTGCTCGCCCGCACCAAAGAACTGGGCAGCTTCCTCTCCCTCCGGACTTCCCGGCTGAATCGCAATATACGGAGGCATCCCAACAGAGATGACAGTTCCTCCCTGCCGAACAAATCGCTTCACCTGTTCCCAGGCCACGGCCTCCAGATTCAGCATCGGTGGCAGAATCAGTACGTCATAACGGGCAACGCCGATCTGAATGATGCCATCCGTTAAGTCAGCTTCAGCCAACAATTCGGGGTCAAGGTGATCATAGTCCCGTCTGTTTTCGAGCAGATGTGTCGTGATCCGCATCCAGTCCTTCGTTAGACGATCCAGTTGTACTCGCTCGGTTTCGTCCTCGCCGCTATACTCAAATCCATGGAGCGGATTACCCATCAGACTCCAGAATGTCGTCGTTGGGTCAAGCACGGCAATACGAATGTCTGCTGTTCCGGTGCTCATGAGATAGCTCAACCGTCCGGTGTAATCCCCTAACTGCCGGAAATGCTTCCAGTAGGGATTCTGCAAAAATTGAGACGGTGGTGCGTCATGCTTCGCAAGTCCACCAATCGTATAGAAAAAGGCGTGAAAGTTATAAAAATTGGTGCCCATGGCGGCCATTCGATCAATCATCCACTTGGCATCCTGTAGCGTCATGGACCAGCCTACACTGTGAAAACATTCAATCAGATTGCGGCTTCGGCCCAATTGCCGGGCAAGCGAACTGACCATCTTGGGATTGTCACGCATCTTTTGGCCATATCGTTCCAGAATCCACGATAAGGATCGTCCGATTTTCTCATGTGCCGAATCACCACCTGGCATATGGCTGAACAACTGGGTGGTCATCCGTACGCCAGGCACTTCAGCCGCATACTGGATTCCTGCTTCCTCACACCAATCATGCACCTGTTTGTGATAGGACTCCCGGAGAAGCAGGTGCAGCGACTGGTAATAGTCATACCGAATTCGATGCGCGTCCGGAACATCACCATATATCAGGGCCGGTAGCGAATCGATCAGACTATAACCACAACGCTCACTGAAATAACGGGGAAGTTGTGGCGACCAGGGGATACGACCCAGTGGTGCGATCTCATCTGAGAACATGCCTTTGATTACGCTTTCAAATCGATCTCCAACCGCTGACTTATAACGCTCATGAGTCAGTTCAATAAAACGACTCATCGCTTCCTTGTGGCATGGATCAACGAAGTTGCCGTAATATTTGAAATCATCGATCTCTTTTTCCTGAAATATAACCAACTCCCAATCACCCACGGGAACATCCCACAATAGACGGAAAGCTGTTCGGTAGGTGAAAAACCGCTTACGATTATACGAGGTGAGTCCGGTCTCCTGATAGACTTGATCGGTCTGGATATTGCCGATTTTACTGCGCAAGTCAATGGATTCCTGCCACAACCGTTTGCCCTGTACATCCTTGGGAATCGCCTTGGCAACCAACACTCGTCCCCATGGCAACTCCAGATCCACAGCTTCTCCACCCTGAACCACCAGCTGGTGATGTATGAGCTGTCGCTGCTTCGCTTCAGGGAAATCAAGGGTCACTTCTCCGCCAGCCATCCCGCTTGGATATGGATATTCGTCATATAACCATACCTGCATGCCATGGTCGGCAGCTGCCTGCACTGCAACCCGCACCTTATCGAACCATGCTTCAGAGAGATAGGGAATCTGTAGTCCCTGACGCGGACAGATGAAGAATCCGCCTACACCTTGCGCGGCCATCTCGGCCACCTGCCGCTTAATCTGCTCTTCTTCCATATCCCCGTTCCAGAACCAAAAGGGATGGACCCTGTACTGCGCCTCGGGATTTTCAAATGCATCCCCATTCCACATGTTGCCTTCCTCCCTGCATGTTCAAGAGTGGTCGTTAAACTTTACCAATAACGTTCATTTGAGTTCAAATAGGTTTGTTTCGCTTTGATTATACATCAAAAACCATATTCAGGAAGTCATAATTTCCAGAAAGTTGGATGAAATTTTTGTTCACGGATCAAGCCATTACAGCGATAAGAAAAAGCCCGGCTGTCCCCGTCACGCTGAAAGCACGGCTGCCGGGCTTTGGCTTATAAGACTACTTCAGTGCTGCGTACAGTTCATTGACTTCTTTCACATAATCGTCTCCGCCGTTGTTCTTCCACAGGGCAACAGCATCTTCGAATCCTTTCTCATCAATCTGACCTACGATATATTTGATCCGTGCATCATTAATGATGTTGTCCAGCTGCGGTCCTTTCTGAGCGTAAACATCAGAGATCAGCGGTTCGCCAGGATTGGCGATGACAATCTCTTCGTTGGCTTTCTGCACCTGTGCAACCTTTTCACGGACAGGTGTCTGTTGTACACGAAGCGTTCTGTCTTCCGGCACAAACATCAAAATCTGATTTAAGCCCTGCAGGTCGCGGAGCGCAAGCTTGTCAGTGCTCGGTACGATGTAGTCTTCTTTTTTCTCGTATTGCTTACCTTCCAGTCCGTTGTACAACAATGCCTGCAATTCCGGTTCGTTCAACTGATCCAGGAAGCTCAGTACCTTCTTCAAGTCTTCTTCCGTTTTGACACTGCTTTTGGAAATGGCAATCAGGCCCGAGTAACCGGACGTTGGCATATCACGCAATCCCTTTGGACCTTCCATCGCTTGCAGCACGTCCACACGTCCTGTCGCATTTGGGTCTTTATCCAGTATTTTCTGATCCATGCGCTGCGCATTATCTGCTACATCCACCATGACACCTGCTTGACCATTTACAAATGGATCAGGCAGTTTGGTCGCATCCATCACGGCAAAGTCTTTATTGACCAGACCTTCACTATAGATTTGACGGAAAAATTTCAGGGCTTCCATGTATTCTGGTGTCTCATGCGCCGGGATCAGGCCTCCGCTGCCATCATCTCCCCATTTGTTCGGTGCACCGAACCATACCTGCATGTTATCCCATGGGCCCGTGAATTTGCTGGCAACCAGACCGTACGTATCATCCTTGCCGTTACCGTCCGGATCATCCTTCGTGAACGCTTTCAATACATTGTAAAATTCGTCAATCGTCTTCGGCTCTTCCAGCCCCAACTTCTCCAGCCAATCTTTGCGGATTGTGACCCCATTACGTCCCAGGGCGCGTGCCCGGTAGATCCCATAGGTTTTGCCATCGATTGACGCATTGTTGGTGATGATTTCATTCATCTGGCTCAGATTCGGATAGTCTTTCAGATATGGACCAAGCTCCCAGAATGCTCCGGTTCGTGCCGCATTAATGAAACTTGGGGACTTCCCTAACACCACCATAATCTGAGGCAGTTTTCCCGAGGCCAGTGTAATGTTGAATTTGTCTTCGTACGAGCTGCTCGGCACCCATTGCAGGTTCACATCTACCTTGGTCAATTCTTCAAGCTTCTGGATGACTGGGCTATTCTCCGGCGGATTCTCCGCTTCAAAGTTCGGCAGCATGATTGTAATCTGATCGGTGCCACCCGTAGCGGTTCCTGAACCTTCTTTGTCGGTGGAGCATGCGCCCAGAATTGTACTTAGTACCAGTGAAGCAGAGAGTAGCAGTGCACCTTTTTTGAATCCCGTTTTTTGTCCCATACGTTCTCCCCCTTGGCTTTAGCCTTTGATTGAACCTAACATGACACCTTTGGCAAAATGCTTCTGCAAAAACGGATACACCAGCAAAATCGGAATGGTACCCACAACGATCACCGCCATTTTGATCGACTGCTCTGGTGGCTGTACAAAATTGGGGTCCATGTTCGCCATATCTCCGACACTGGCCTGCGAGAGTAATACGATCTGCCTCAACATGACTTGCAGCGGCCATTTGTCACTGTCGGAAATGTACAGCAGTGCCGAGAAAAAGTTGTTCCAGTGTCCTACGGCGTAAAACAAGGCGAACGTGGCGATGACCGGCTTCGATAAAGGCAGAACGATTCGCCACAGCACCCCGAGATCCGAACAGCCGTCGATGCGGGCCGCTTCCTCCAGCCCGGGCGGCATTTGCTGAAAAAAGTTTTTGACAACAATTAAGTTAAAAGCGCTGATCGCGCCAGGAAGCATAAGGGCCCAGTAGGAATCAAGCAGTCCCAGTCCACGAATGACGAGATACGTCGGGATCATGCCACCGCCGAATAACATCGAGAAGATCACCATGTTCATCATGACGTTACGGCCCCAGAAGTCACTTCTGGATAGTGGATAGGCCATCGTTAGGGTGAAGAACAGATTGACCAGTGTACCTGCCACCGTGATGAAAATGGAAACACCAATGCTGCGAAAGATCGTGGACGAGGAGAAAATATACTCATATGCACTGAAGGAAAACACCTTCGGAATGAGGAAAAAACTGCGTTCGGTGATCTCGGCTTCAGTTGCGAAAGAATTCCCTATAATATACAGGAAAGGAAGGACGGTTAATATGCCCAGAATCCCCAGCATGACGTAATTGAAGATATCAAATACCTTGCCGGCAGGGCTGTTGTATAGACGGCTGTTCATGGGCGCTCCTCCTTAATAAATTCCGGGGTGACCGAATTTTTTCGCAAGTTTATTACTGCCAAGCACCAGGATAATCCCCACCACAGACTTGAATAGTCCAACAGCGGTACTGTAACTGAATGCACCTTGCGTAATCCCCACCGTGTACACATACGTATCAAACACATCTGCGACATCCCGGTTGAGGGAGTTGGTCATCAGATAGATCTGCTCAAATCCGGTATCGAGGAAGTTCCCCAATCGGAGAATAAGCAAAATGACTATGGTCGTACGAATCGCTGGAAGCGTAATATGCCACATCCGACGTAATCGTCCGGCGCCATCTACAATGGAGGCTTCATATTGTTCCGTATCGACACCTGCGAGGGCCGCCAGGAAGATAATCGTGCCCCAACCCATCTCCTTCCACATCATCTGAACAATAATGAGCGGACGGAACGAACCCGGACTGGAGAGTACATCAATGGGCTTGCCTGTAATCCAGGCGATCAGGTCGTATAACACTCCGCCCTGCGGGGTCAGGAACACGTACGTGATACTGGCGATAATCACCATCGATACAAAATGGGGTACATAGACCAGCGTTTGAATCGTTCTTTTGAAGAAAGCGACCCGAATTTCATTTAATAACAAAGCGATAATGATTGGTGCCGGGAAAAAGAAGATGAGATCATACAGGGCAAGGACCAGCGTATTACGTAATAGTCGGAAGAAGTCCGGATTGGAGAAAAAGTTCGTAAAGTTCTCTAACCCCACCCAGTTACTCTCCCGGATGCCCAGGAAAGGCTGGTAGTCCTGGAAGGCAATGATGACCCCCCACATGGGCAAGTATTTAAAGATGACAAAGTACAAAAAGCCGGGAAGTACAAGCACATATAACCATTTGTTTCGTTTGATCTGCCTTTTCCAATTGGACTCCTGTTTTAATGGTCTTGTTGCCATATCCGCTTGAGCAGTTGCAGTGCCGTTGGTATTCCAGTCCGTCTTCCCGTTCATCATGTCTCCCCTCCCTCAACGATGTAAGCGTTATCAATTTATCTGTTATTCAGACTATACAGACGCCTAGTTTCCGGCAACCTTCATTTTTTGCATTGCTGCGACATGATGGCCGAAAAGCCCGCTATAACGCTATTTTCACAAGAAATTGCACATAACGTAGCAGGTAGAATTGCACATTTTTGCGGGTTTATCCTTCTTTGTATCACGGTAAAAAAAAGAAAAAACCGACATTCACTAAAGCTGAATGCCGGTTTGAAATGACAAATATATAAACGGTTATTGTCCGAACCATTGATCGCGATACTGACTCGGGGTAACTCCCTCCTGTTTCTTGAAAATCCGATTAAAATAACTATGCTGATATCCCACAGCCGCCGCAACATCATTAATTTTCATCGTTGTCTCCCGTAACAATTGCTTCGCCGCATCCATTCTCACACATGTCAGATAATCAATAAAGTTGATGCCCGATACCTGTTTGAATGCCTTGCTCAGTGCATAGGGTGTCATCTGCTCCTCGTCAGCACAGTTTTCCAGCGAAATGTCGCTGCGGTAATGTGTATCGATGTACAACATCGTTCGTTCCACCACTAGTTTCAGCGGTTCCTGCGATCGTACCTCAACCTCTTGTATATAAGGTATGAATACCTCATTCATCATCCATTGTCTCATCTGTATAGGTTCACGAATACCGGATAAGCGCTCATACATGTTGCTACCACCAAACAGCTTATAAGGTGTGACTCCCGTTTGCAGCATCATGTGCTGAATGCTACCGAGCAATTGAAGCATCATCTGTTGCACCTGAAATTCGGTACTGCCCGTCCGCGTAATTTCACTCATGAATTGTTCCAGCACACGTTCCGCTTCGGTTTGTTTGCCCAGCCTGACCGCCTGTAACAACTCCCGTTCCAGCCCAAGTGGATAGGAAGCTGCTTCATTTCTGCGGAAACACGCCTCATCCTCCAGATCGAGAATCTGACTTCCTTCCTCCACACTGCGATAAGCCACGGCCTGTTCCATCTCGACAAATCGTCCGGGCAGTTCCTGAAGTGAAGCTGCCGGACGACTGACCATCAAGGTCACCTTCATTTTGAGCGTACGTCCAATGACCTCCACCAGTTCCTGTCCCCATAACAGCGCTTGTGACTTCACAGGTTCGTCCTGGGGAGCAATCACAAGCATGGCGGAAGACAGGTCATGGAAGTTCATGACACTGATCTGCCTGAAATAATTTTTCGCAACTTCCTGTGTAATATTCACTGCTGCAAAGGTGACTAATCCCGTGTCCTGGCTTCCAAATCTGCCTTGCAGCTGCTCGTACCCCGTAAAATACATCTGCACCAACAAATACTGCTGGCCCTCCAACTCAAACCCGAGATGACGCATGCGCTGCTGGAGATCCTGCTCGCTATAGGCATATAGATGCCCCTGTACAAGTTGTAAAACAAAACTGTCGCGCAGATGGGGAAGCTGCTCCTGCAATTGGCGATGTGCCGTGACATTGCGGGAGGTCAGTTCGTTCCATTGTTGCTCCAGCAGCTCAAACTCGTCCAGCTTGGCATCCGTTGGTGTTGTTTCGTTTCTGCCAGGCGTAAGCAGATGCAGCATCCGCGCTACAGGCGAATAGATGCGGCGGGAAGCAAACCAGGATAACAACAATCCCAGGATGAGACTGCCTGCACTCGCAATGACGATGATTTTGGATACCAGCTTGACTGGCGAAGTGACTGAGGTCAAAGGGGCTGCGGAGACGTAAGTCCAGTCTGAATCGATCCGACTCAATGAACCGTATGAAACAGAATAGGTCTGATCCTCATATCGGAACAGGAATGAGCGGCTGCCCGCATGCAGGGCTACTTCTTCTTTTAGCTGCTGCTCAAAAGCAGAAGTCTCTCCCGCCGTTCCCGGATTCCCGGTAACCAGTGTGTTTCCTTCCTGATCCATAAGGAACGTTAAACCTTCGTCATACGGAGTAAGCGTTTTCAATAAACTGGCGACTTTCTCGTTATCCAGCGTGATGATCAGTGCACCAAACGGATTAATGCTCTCCCCCGGTATCTTATGTACTAGAACAAGTGCATTGCCTGCATCCGTATGCAGTGGACTATCGTTGGTCGAAGGTTCGGTATCTCTGTTGATGCTGGAAACCCAGTCTGTCCAGTACACGTGGTTCCCCATGGAAAGGTATCGATCATATGCTTGTACTTTGGCTTCATCGTTCAATTCGGTATAATCCCGATTAAACAAGATTGGCTTAGGCTCTTGTAAATACAGCTGTGCTGACTTGATCAGTGGATGGGAACCTTGTAATACATATAAGGTAGTCACAATCTCCTGCGTTTCATTAAAATAATACACAAAATCCAGCGTTCGCAAAGCATTGCCAAACCTCGGTTCAAAAGCCCAATGGGATAAGTTCATCTCCAGATAAGCCAGCTGGTCATCCACATTGCGTGCCCGGTTCTCGATCTGGTTCTGATGCATCTGATTGAACTCGGTTTCCATCCGGCCAACAACCTGTTGATACATGACGATACCTGTGATTAGCCCGGGAATGCTGGCAATGAGTAAAATCAGCATGAGGCTGTTTCGATAAAATCGCCCTTTATGCCTTCCAGCCTTCAAATCGGATAAGCGCTTGATTCTGCCAAATATTCGATCGCTCCTAGTCGGTTCCATCGCTGCTCACCTGCCTGCTTGCATCGGGTCTGACTTTCATGGAAACTTCCTCAACTCCCCTGAGAATATATGGATGAAATCCTTTTCTTGTATTATACGCACAATCCTCAGGTGAATGAAACGATCTGTAACCGATCATTTTTTTAACCAATGTTTTATTAACATGACAAAATGGATTACAATGAGATATAGCAAACATGAAGGAGGCCTTTTTAATGAAAGAACAGACTTATTTTGAACAAAATAGAGAAAAACACCTGGCAGAACTGAATGAATGGTTGTCCATTCCAAGTATCTCTGCCATTTCAGAGCATAAAGAGGATATTAACCGTGCAGCACAATGGGCAGCAGATGCGCTCACACGTGCAGGCATGGAAAACGTAGAGGTCATTCAAACGGCTGGACATCCGATTGTCTATGCAGATCACCTGCATGCACCGGGCAAACCGACGGCGCTGATCTATGGACACTATGATGTACAACCTGTTGATCCGCTTAACCTGTGGGAGACACCTCCTTTTGAACCTACAATTCGTGATGGCAAGCTGTATGCCCGTGGGGCAACGGATGACAAAGGACAGATTTTCCTACATATCAAGGCAGTTGAAGCCATTCTGGCCGAAAACAAAGAACTTCCGGTTAACATCAAGTTCTGCATCGAAGGCGAAGAGGAAATCTCCAGCCCGAACTTGCCCATCTACCTGAATGAACATACAGACAAGCTGCGTGCAGACATGGTACTGATCTCGGATACGTCCCTGCTTGAAAAAGGTAAACCGGCGATCTCCACTGGCCTGCGCGGCCTCTGCTCGCTTCACGTAGATCTGAACACAGCCAATACCGACTTGCACTCCGGTTCATTTGGTGGTGGTGTACCTAACGCACTGCACGCACTCGTATCCCTGCTCGCTTCGTTGCATGATGAGCAAGGCCGTGTGAGTGTAGATGGTTTCTACGACGGCGTACTGCCACTGTCTCCTGAGATGAGAGAAGAATTTGTGAAACAAGGCTTCAATGAAGAACAGCTTCGTCAAGACCTCGGGCTGGAGCAATTGTACGGTGAAGAAGGTTACTCGTTCGTGGAACGTGTTGGCGCTCGTCCAACATTGGAACTGAATGGCGTATGGGGTGGTTTCCAAGGCGAAGGCAGCAAAACGGTTATTCCGAAGGAAGCTCATGCCAAAATCACCTGCCGCCTCGTGGCGGATCAAGATCCACAACATGTATTGGATCGTATTGAAGCACATCTGCGCGCTCACGTTCAACCAGGTGCAACGCTGCATGTGAAACAGATCGAAAAAGCTTTTGCTTTCAACACCGATCCTTCCAATCCAATTCTGCAAAAAGCAGCAGACGCGTATGAGCACGTGTATGGCGTTCGTGCCCTCTTTACCAAAGATGGCGGCTCCATTCCGATTGTTGAGAAGCTCTCACGTGTACTCGAAATCCCTGCTGTTATGATGGGCTTTGGTTTACCGGATGAGAACCTGCATGCACCGAACGAGCACTTCAACCTGGAGAACTTTGATAAAGGGTTGTTGACGATTGTTCAGTTTTTGAAGAGTTTGTAAACACTCTTACACGGAGGTCACTACGCGGGGAGAATAAGCTTCCGATCGCTGTTAACGTGTAAATTATTTACTCAACTTCATAGAGTAGGGCAGATAGATATTACAAAAACGGTGGCCTACAGGTCATCGTTTTTGTTTGAATCGAATTCGTCCCCTTCACTACGTTACAGCTTGTCTCAGACTGATTTTAGGATTGAGCCTACTTTACAAATGAAGGGTAATAGGTAGGTATATAAGTATATAAAAGGGGCGTGCCGTCCAACTTCATGACGGTACACCCCTTTTATAATTGGTGATCTAGATCTATTTCGTTTCAATGGTTCGGTATTTACTTTTTAACGAACTGCGCACTTGCTATTCGACGAAAATCCGCAGTTTTGACGATATAACGAATCGTAGACGCTTTATTTCCTCGTTTTGCATGTCATGCATCAATTTTCTACCGGAATAACGTGGCTGACGTTCATTAGCCCTGTAACTAGAAGGAGAAACCCTCTTTCGGTACATCCTCCAGATTCTACTCCCCTCATCCCCTTTATGTGCGGAATGTTGTGAACTTCAGCATGTGCACAAGCTTGGATAAATGTGTGATCTCCTGCTGGACTCCAGCGGTGTCCGTACCTGCCATTGCCTGGTTTGCTCGGAGCGTTCTGCGCGTGTTCAGCATACCTTCGATCAGTTTCATGACCGTGTTGCGTCCACGATGATCAACAATCATATACTTTTTGCGTGCATCCAGCTCTACCCATACGATGTTGCTGAATGATGTGAACAGATGCCTGCGGTACAGCTCCATATCGGTCTCATTGTAATGCTCGCCATAAAAGGCATAATATCCGTGTATGTGCAACTTCTCCGCCAACACTGTGATGAACGGATCATGTTCGAGCATAGCGTTACGTTCCATGTTTCACGCCTCCGTTATGCGTGATCCGCAGATCCCGTCTTTTTGAGATCTATTTTAACATATTGTGCAAGGTGTTGCCTCTCCACAGATAAAAGCCAAGTTTTAACTCCGAAGGCTGATGCATCACAAATGAGAGTTATTAGCTCGATACTAATTTTCTAAATCTAATATGACTCGCCGATCCGTCTGCCCTTCACCCACACACCCTCAATATCCAGCTCCGCATTCAGCAAAACGATATCTGCCTGTTTTCCTTGAGCCAGGGAACCTGTCCGATGATCAATGCCCAGCAGGCGTGCCGGTGTCAGACTTGCTGCACGTGATGCAGCGTTCAGACTCAGGCCCACTTCCTGTACCAGGTAACGGAAACCGCGAATCATCGTCAGTGTGCTTCCCGCCAATGCGCCGCCGTCCTTCAGTCTGGCCTCGCCATGCTTCACGATTACGGGCAGGTCACCGATCTTGTATTCCCCATCATCCAATCCCGCAGCAGACATGGCATCCGTGATCAACACGAGTTGATCGGTATGTTGCTTCAGCTGAGCGAGGATCGATATCGCCGCAGGGTGTACGTGAATACCATCGGCAATCACCTCAGCACTGATGCGCGGATCACTCAGCACGGCTCCGGCAGCCCCGGGTAGCCGATGATGCAACGGTGTCATGGCATTGAATGTATGTACCGCATGATGCAGTCCGGCTTCCACTGCCCGCTCCACCTCTTCATAGGTCGCATCTGTATGGCCGAGTGCCGCTGTAATCCGTTGTTCTCGCAGCCATGAAATGACTTCCAACGCGCCTTCACGTTCCGGTGCCAACGTAACTTGACGGATCAGGCCAGGATATTGCTTCTCCCATGCTTCGAGCCAAGATACATCAGGCAGAATGATGTGTTCCGGATTTTGCGCTCCAGGCCATTTCGGACTAAAAAACGGACCTTCCAGGTGCACACCCTCAAGCTGTGCATAGGGCATTTCACTCGAACGATAGCGGTCGACTTCGGCAAGTACGCTGTCCAGGCGCTCTTTCGGAGCCGTCATGGAAGTCGCAAGCATCGCTGTTGTGCCCTGTGTACTATGAAAAGAAGTGATCTTGTCCAACACCTCCGGGCTTGCGTCCATAAAGTCTTCTCCGTTCCCACCATGCACATGGATATCAATGAATCCAGGCACAATGAGACCACATTCCGGTACTGACAGCGGCAAAGCCTCGCTTCGAATCCGTTCAGGAAGACCTTCCGGTATCCCGGCATAAAGGATTTCCCCATCCCTCCAGGCTATTACACCGTCTTCCAGTATTTCATCTGCAAGGAGCAGCTTGCCCCGAAGAAGAGAAATATTTTCATCACGCTGGCCCCAGCTAACATGGCTATTCTCCTCGGTCATCTCACCAGCCTCCCTGCCGCACGGTCCAGCAGTACCACCACATTTGGATGACATTGCAAAAGCGATGCAGGACAGGCCGTTGTGATTGGGCCCATAAAAGCTTCGCGAATAATCTCGGCTTTTTCCTCGCCACGGGCAATGAGCAGAATCTGTTTGGCTTTCAAAATGGTACCGACACCCATTGTAATCGCCTGAGCCGGAACTTCATCAATGCTGTCAAAGAAGCGTGCGTTTGCCTTTCTCGTCTCGTCTTTCAGATCCACGACATGTGTTCGTCCTGTAAGTTCAGTTCCCGGTTCATTGAAGCCAATATGACCATTATGTCCGATGCCCAGCAGTTGAAGGTCTACCGGGCCACGATCGTCCAGCCTTTGTTCATAGGAATTACATTCCTGTTCCAGATCGGCAGCCTGACCATCAGGCACTTGCGTTCTAGTAATATCTATATCGATATGATTGAATAATTGTTCGTTCATAAAACTGCGGTAACTTTCACGATGTTCTGTTGGAAGTCCGACATACTCATCGAGATTAAAAGAAGAAGCCTGTGAGAAGCTGACAAGCCCCTTCTGATATAGCGTGATAAGCTGTTTATATATGCCTACAGGAGAACTTCCTGTCGCAAGCCCCAATACAGCCCGTGGTTTGGTCTGCAACAAGCTGGAAATGAGGCCAGCACCTGTAGCGTTCAAATCTTCTTCATTTTCAAAAATGCGTATATTCATCTTCATCTGTCAGGCACCTCCGTTGTGTTGGACTCGATAAGATTGCACATTGTGATAGGATTGTTCCAGTCTGGGGATAAAACGGTCAAAGTCGGCACTTACCATGCCTGTGAACAAAATATCGACCACATGCAGCAGTGCAATACGTGAAGCCATATCTCCACGCCTCATGCCTTCTTCCAGAGAAGAGGTGAATAGTGGGATATCCGATACCGTTGCAAGCGTGTTGCTGCCATAGGAAGTCAGTGAAATCGTAGAAGCTCCGGCCTGTTTGGCACAATGCAGGGCATCGATGGTTTCTGGTGTTTCGCCCGAATAGGATACGGCCATCGCCACATCTCCCTCGGCGAGCGAAGATGCGGATGTAATCTGCATGTGTGAGTCGGAGAAAGCCGTACAGCTTTTGCCAATCCGCACAAGTTTCTGATAGAAATCCTGTGTAACAATCGAAGAGGTAGCCACACCGTACAGATCGATGCGGCGAGCCTGGCACAATAATTGCACTGCTTGCTCCAATCTGCCCAAATCCAGCAAACGAGTGGTATCTGCAATAGACGCGAGGTGGTTGGCTTCGATAGCTTCAACAATTTTGGATAGGGAATTGCCCGCTACAATATCCTGATACGCCGTTTCATCAGATGCGTGGGACAATTCTGCGGCGAGTTTCATTTTGAAATCGGGAAAACCTTTGAAATGAAACGACTTGCAAAAGCGGGTCACCGTCGCCGCACTTGTGCCACTCTGCTCTGCCAGATGACTAATCGTCCAGCCGGGAATGTTCGATGGAGATTGCATAATGACTTCGGCAATACGTCGCTCCTGAGCCGGAAGGTTATTCAGTTCTTGCTGCAACGCACGTAATATGGCTGCCATGAGGACCTCGCTTTATGAAAATTATTTTTATTTATTTTTAATAAATTAAGAAAATCATTTTTATAACTCCATTTTAATCAAGACGATCCTGCAAATCAAGAGGGATTTAACATGACTTTTGCAATTATGCTGAGCGTGTATAGACCCTCACCTGCTTGATACGCATAGTGGATGTCCTTAATATTGAGAATCTAGATATGATCGTATTAAAAGAAGGAGCAATTCAATGAATCAAAGACAACGGAAAAAGTTCATTCCTTCCGCCTGGATTATTGCTACCAAACAAACAGAAGGACATGCCTATTATGCCCTCTATGCCATCGACTGGAAACGCGGAGGTCGGCTGAGTTGGGAAGGCTGGAATCAGCTCGAAGATCTGCTGCAATTTCATATTCCGATCAAACGAAAAGCCGGAGGCCGAAAATTTTCTTCCCAGCCTGCCGCCAAAATAGCGAAAAGAGCGCTCCATCTTCATCTGAATGATGCACAGTTTGAGCAATTGGAGCAGCTCTTTTATCAGCCATTTTCGAAGAAAAGATGGAGGATGTTCATTCAAACGAATAGGAATCTATAAGTGATATGAATTCGGTTATTTCATTTTTTCACGCTAAAACAAAAAAAGCCTCTTCCCTTCTTTGGATTAAAGAATAGGAAAGACTTTCGTGGTACTACGATTCAATTCTTTTGATTCAATTTAACTCAAGTCAACTCGTTCTAATTCATGCCATCATATCGTTTTAAGAAGTTGCTGGCTAAGCTGCGGACAGTCATGTGATGAACCGATTGATTTTCAATCTCCTCCGCCAGATCGTCATCTGTGAGAGAAACAAAGAACGTAATGTCTGCTTTGGTTTGTCCATATCGGGCAAAAACTTCATCTGCTGTCTCATTCACAACTTTGGCAATGATTCGAATGATCTCATTCTTATACCTCTGGACATCTTCTGTTGCATACAACAATCGGCTGATGTGGTTAAAGTGCGTATCCTCGCCATATTGATATTCGGAGCAGCCCCATCTGTAATAGATCTCGTCCTGCTCGCTGTCGCACAAACCCTGTTCCTTCATACTCGAAATATGCCTAGCCAGGGATTCCTCTGTATTTACCGCCATGAACAGCGTTACCCAATCACTGTCTGTGCCAAATGCACAAGCATATACTTTTTCATGTTGCACTTTAGCCAGCGTTTGTTCCAGATCGGGGAGAAAACCCGCTCGAAATTGTTCTTCGAATTCATTTAAGAAACGGTCCATTCAGCTCGTCCTTTCATTTTTTATTATAAAGTTGAAATACCGAATCGTTACACTTGCCACTTCGCTGACAGAATAACCTTCTGATCACGGTTACCCCTAGATTTTTCGAATCCTTTTATAAGGTGAAAATCTAGGGATAAAGGCGAACGCTCCGCTTCTTCAGGTCATTTCTGTCCTCTACGTTCTAGTGTAATATGTAGTTTAACTTACATAGATGTAGTACAAAAAAATCCCAACCATTTGTTCAAGTCATTGTTTCACTTTAAAGCCTTACCTACAATCTCATCTGCTTCATATATGTAATCATTATGGTCTACCAAAATAATGAAAACAAGCGATGCTGCACTTCGGATCTTCCCTCAGTTTAGTATTAACTCCTTCATTTCATGGTCCATAGCAGCAAAAAAGCCTTGCCCCATTCTTCATGACAAAGAATAGAGAAAGGCTTTCATACTGCTACTTCATCCTAACTGCAATTCGCAACTAAATCTTCAGCTCTCGTTGAGTTTCTGCATCACATTCGTGATAGGATTTGAAGTACGCTGAGATATATCACTTAAATGTATCAAATCTCAAAATAGTCTAAATAAAACTTTTTAATCTGATATCCCAGTTCATCTTCGACAAGTGATTTCACAAATTTTTTTCTTAGAATCTCCTTATTACTCGAGCTACTAAGTATCTTTTTAATTTCATCTTCACTAAGGTATGGAAACCAATCTAAATTGAATTTCTGAAAATCGAAATTATTCTCTTGTATCACTAGATCATAAAAATCATCAGTCCCAATAAACTTAGTGAAAGGATCTTTATTATTTATTTTGTTATGCCGTAAAAGTAGAACCAGGACCCCCAATTCGCTTATTAACGGATCAGGATAACTCTTCATCGAACTGTTTTCAACTTTATTTTTCGTTTGTTGTATTTTTAAAAACAGTTTTCCTTCAAAATACTCAGTTGATTGTAAAACACCAGCCTCACAAGCTGCACCATATATTTTAACTTCAAAGTTCTGTAATAAGAACTCTTCTAAAATGAGTTTTACTGACTTCTGATCTACTGGTCCCATAAATCTATATAGTGGAATTAGAACTTGAAGTAATATACTGCGCTTATTATTTGATAGATTGCCATGTTCAATTGAGATGATTAACTTTTCAATATCTAATTCAATACTAAAATTCTCATACTCACTCTGGTTAATAAGATTGATTAGTCCTTGAATGTAATTGTTATTATTGAGCGCATCAAGTTCGAATCCTCCTTGATGACCGTTATGCTTATAATCTAATAACTTGTTGATAAAAGCTATAGTTAACTTTGCGATTAACGGTGATTCTAATTTATCATTTTGCTTCTGATCATATAAGAATTTTAATAATGTGAAATAAATATCATGCTCAACATATCCCGAACTTAACAACCTTAGCATATCATCGATTAACTCATTTAAATCTTGTGGATCAATCTTAATCTTACCAAATAAACATAACATATTTTTAAGAATCTCTCTCAAACCAATAGTATAATAAATTTCTAAATAGCTTGTTATTAAATTCGAGAATAACCCCTTTAAATGGATACTTGGAAATGATATCTCAATTTCATTTATATCATATTCTTCAAATATTTCATTTAGTTTTTTACAATCTAAATATTTCATGATTATAATGACATCTTTGCGCGAAAAACTATGATTCGGTAATCTATGAAGGAAAAATCCAGAAAAAAGAGAGTCTTGAGTTGTTTGGACCTCCGATTTTACTTTGACTGAATAAGTACTGAGGAGCGATTTTATATAAGAATAGTAGTATTCCTTCACTTCTGAATATTGATCCACCATAATAAAATTATTGTGTGTGTAATCAAAAAACTCATGTACATTACTTACCATATTATTAACTGATGTAGAATTGGGACTATCAAATCTGGTATTTAAGTCTTTTGTTACTTTCTCAGTTAACTCTTTAATACGAAGTAGTTGTTGTGAAACGTACCCTTGTTCTTGCAATAAATCGTGAATAAATTTAACTTTATCTTTATCTTTTTGAGCTAGCATCTCATATACATCATTTATTTTAAGGTTCGAATGTTCATATGTCTCAATAATCTTAGTAATTTGTTCAATAAAAACACTTTCTCCTAAGTCATTCAATGAAATTACAGTTTGAACACCAGTGTTACGTTTAAGTTTTCTAATTAGATATCTCTTGTTGAATTCAATAATATAGAGTAAGATAAAATCTTTATTTCGATACGATTCTAATGAAATTTTCTCAAGGATTTCAAATGCAGAAACAAATTGATTGACCAAATACTTAGCATATGCTCTCATTAGTTCATTAATAATTTTATTCTCGAAGTCATTAATCATTTTATAATCTTGTTTAGCTACAAGATTAACTGAAAAATAATCATTCAATAGAATATCTTTAATAATGCGGGGTTCATTATTGTATGAAAAATCAAAAGTAAAACTTTGCTTTCCAACACTCATCTCTGACAGTCTTGTTTTTGCGAACGTAAATTTTATAAAGTCATATTTCCGTTTTATTTCCCAATCTTGTTGTTCATAAGACTGTTTTATAGTGTTTAAGTGTTCTAAAAGATCACTATGATAGGTTTCATCTTTAGAGGGAAATAATTTTAACTTCCCACCTTTTTCTATAAAGTAATTATCTATATCAAATAGATTTACCAGATCTTTGACTCTTATTGTGTTCAAGCTATTAAAAGCTTGAAGCTTTTCATAACAAGAATCTAGAGGATTTTGATCTGACTCTTTATATTGAAAAATGTAGTCTAAAATTTTAACAACATTCTTCCCTTGGGAGGATTTAAGCTCAGGAAATTCTTTATCTAAATATTTGTTTGGAATGTCAAATTTATCAATTACATTTACACCGAGATTCCTAAAATACTCTTTTTCCACCGATAATCTAGAATTATCTGAAGAATCAACTAAATATGCCTTCTGAAAATGCTCACCTAAGATACCCTGCACATTTTTCATTATTAACTTCAGATCATAATCTTGAAGTGAGTAACCTACAAAAAGTACAGTGTTGTTGATAAAAATTGATTTAATATAAGATTCTATCAACTTGAAATTTGTAGAATAATTTAAATAATCATCTTCTTTTAGTACAATATTTTTTCTCTTTAAGTCCCCGTGCATTTTAATAAGCATTCTTCCGTTTGATGAATAGGGAAGATCAATATCCTCTTTAACAGTATCATAGAACATAAAATGTTTCTCAATTGCTTGCTCAATTAAATTATCATAGTTTGTTGTTATTATATGTCTGGGTTTAAACCTTAAAATATAATCATGTAATAAATTTGGAGACACTGATGTGTCAAAAATTTCCATTATCTTTTTGAAATATTCATTCTTACCTCTCTGGTTGTAGAAATATTGAGGGATTTTTAGAAAATCATCTGAGTTTACCTCTCTATTAATACCTAAACCTACAGCAAATTCTTTTATGAGCCCCATCCAACTTGGTAAATTAGAATTTGCTGAAATACCAGCCCCTACAAACAATACAAGATGATCTCTGCTCATTGCTTCCAATATCGCTTCTATATCTAAATTCTTTTTAAATGTCATTGATTATCACCTCTATTTATAGCAGTCTTATAAAGAAATAAATTAATGTGTTTAGATTTCATTTACTTTACAATTGTACCATGAAATTGAAACCTCCGTGCTTACTTCCTGCATCCTTAAACAACTATGCTATAATACAAATACGACTATCCAAGCGAGGTGATGCCGATGAAATGGGAAGAGATTACTGAATTACACCCAGATCGTTTTGTACTTGTGGAAGCAATCAAGGCAAGCTCCAGCAACCATGTACGTCAACTAGAGGATATCGCTGTTATTCAAAACTATGATAATCCTCAAGAAGCCTGGAGCGGTTATAAAGAACTGCACAAGCTCCATCCGACACGCGAGTTATACGTATTTCATACGAGCAGAAACGATGTTGAGGTAGTAGAGGAATTTTTCTCAGGAGTGCGGCAACGAACATGAAACTACAACTACAGCAAGGCTTACCTATCGTGTCCTTGACCATAAGACATAATGAACAATCTATCATTTTGCATAATATTTTATTTGATACTGGCTGTGCAGCAACTGTATTTGATACCAAAGCATTAGCTGCAGTAGGTATACAGCTTGATTTTATTAATGGACGAGCTAAGCGAATGTATGGGGTAGGTGGAACGAACGAAATTTGCTATGAACAACATATTCCCAATCTTCATATTGAGCATATTGCTTTGACTGATTTTCCAATTCAACTTGGTTCAATTCAGGAGCCTTATGGCTTTGACGGAATTATTGGCATTGATTTTATGATGAGAGCTTCTTGCAAAGTCGACTTTGAATTAATGAATGTTCAATTTTCAACATAAGCTATGTAATGATAACCTTTCGGATGGTTCATTACGTGGCTTATTTTTGTACATGATGATTGGGTGACTTCAATGCCATAACAACGAATTATCTGATATTAATAAACTGTAGATCAGCAGCAAAAAAGCCTTGCCCCATTCTTCATGACAAAGAATAGAGAAAGGCTTCATGCTGCTACTTCATCCTAACTGTAATTCGCAACTAAATCTTCAGTTCTCCAAGCTTAATCAGGCTCGACAACTGCCTGCGAACGACCCTTAACATTGAGTTTCTGCATCACATTGGAGATGTGGTTTGAAGTACGCGGAATATGAGTTATTAAAATACTTACAAGTCTTAAGTTAACTCGATTCTTTTAACTCTGTCTTACTTTTAATTCCTTCAGCATTTAATACGATTATAGATATATATACTAGAAATAGGATAGATTCAACTATTGAAGCGAATTTTGCAATACTAATAGTAAAATTCGCATCTTCATACTTATCTTTGTATTTTGAAGCAAGAGTATCACCTGTTAGGTTCATGTAATCATTATATCTTAGGCTAACATCACTTACATCGGTGCCAAAAAAAGCATCTGCACTATAATAGAGAAAATCTATTGGCATTACAGCTTGTGAATAACTCATATTTTGTTCAATCTTGAACCCTTGAAGTTCATATGGGTAATACATCGAGTATAAAGATAGATAGAATCCTCCAAAATTCAAAATAACCGTTATTAAACTGATAATTAAATACAAATTGAAATTTTCGAGTAATTTAGTTTTAGCTTTCCACAGAAGAATTAAACCCAGAATAACAATAGCAATAAATGAGATTGCTTTAAACCATAACTGAAGTATGTCCCTTAAAAGAATGTTACCTTCTAGAATATTTATCAACGATACAGCATTTATTCCGAATAGATAAATTAAAGAAAATTTATTTACCACTCGGTAATTTTTGTACAAACCAATTAACAAAAGAATAATGCTTGTAACATAAATAGGAGTATTAACGAAATTTGCCATTATCCAATAATTCTCTATTAGAAAATACCGACAAATCAATGATGAGAATACATTAATCAATAATATAGGTGCAACTATTTTCAGGTTAATTTTCTCTGAACCCACCCATTTATATATTTTCTTTTTCATTAAACACCTCAAACAATTTTATTTTTATTAGCTTACAATACTAAAAAACATAAAAAATTATGTATATTACTTCAAAAAATATTCCGGTTAATTCCTTAATCAACTTTCCTCCTTTCTTATAGCTTTTAAAATTATTAACTCCATTTTTTTAGCATTAGAGATTTCATATATGTTCACTTCATCATCTATGCAAGTAATAGTACTATATAGTTAGTTACAATACACATTATTATTTTTCGTTCTAAGTTTTGTTGATGCAACCTAAAAAAGGTGAAGTGAATAAATCGAAATAATATTACAAAAGTATATTTTAACCCCTTGACAAAAACTTTATTGTTTCCTTGCATCATTTTAGCGCACTATCTGTGCTTGTCACGGAAGTTAATTTTTTAAGAACCACTAGAAACAGCAAAAAAGCCTTGCCCCATTCTTCATGACAAAGAATAGAGGAGAAAGGCTTTCATGCTGCTACTTCATCCTAACTGTAATTCGCAACTAAATCTTCAGTTCTCCAAGCTTAATCAGCTCGACAACTGCCTGCGAACGACCCTTAACATTGAGTTTCTGCATCACATTCGAAATATGGTTACGCACCGTTTTCTCGCTGATGAATAACTGCCCTGCGATGTCACGCGTTGTTTTGTCTTGAACCAGTAATTCGAATACTTCGCGTTCACGGTGGGTCAACAAAAATTTGCTTTTATGATCGATACCCTTCAATGTTCACCCCTCCTTGCTCGGGTTGTGTTGGTGTAACAAGGTTAAGGGGATACAGTCAACTCATCTTATGTCAGGTCAAGGGCGTTGGTTCAGTTTTATAAGAAAAATGGGCAGTAAACATGTGATTCATTGTCCAAAGATAACGTATGCAATTGTATATGTATTGGATCATGTAAAACAAACATGCCCCTGCAGCAGATGTTACCATCTGCGCAAAGGCACACTTGTTCATCTGTCTTCAGAACTACCGATTCATTCGATTCATGACACCACCGTTGTGATTACGGTTCATCAGGCCATCGTCAAGGATACCATCACGGTTATTCGTATCTGTTCCGTTCGTTGGGAAGATGCGCTCCACCATCGATTGGAACGTATCGATCATGCCACTAACGGGCTTACCGTTACGAATATCTGTGGCATAGTTTTCGACATGCTCCACAAAGTCTGGATTGGCTGATACATATACATTCTCGATATTTGGTGCAAACTGTTTGATTTTGGCTGAAATCTTACCCTTAATCTCAGCTGATGTGTTATCGTCCGAGCTATCTACACGTTGTCCCTCACTTTTCATACCATAATGCCCATCGTCCGTCCCACGTGCTTTGCCGCTGTTTGTCAGACCACGCATCATACCAACGGGGCCTGTGCCCATGGTTCCATAGATGCTGCGGTCATTCCCCATATGGCTGCGATCCGTTGCCGAATTTGTGTTCAGTCCTGGAGCAATTCCGCTAGTGCTGTACGGAGACATTGTGCCCGTACCACCATTCACACGCATACCACCCATATCGTGATTCATGTTGCCTCCACGCATGGTATCACTGGCATGATTACGCATCGTTCCATTCAGCATGCTCGTACGACCATTGGACTTGCTTTCCAACTTGCCTGCATGACCATCTGCCAAACGAACCGCGACATAAGCATTACGATCCGTTAACATGACACGGGCGGATTTTACTTCCTTCATCTCCGTGATACGTTTTGCCAGCTCTTCACTGGATTTCAGGTCAGTAACATTGTGCATGCGATAACTTTTCGCACGGATGCCATCCATGCCATTTGTTTCCACACCATAACGGTTAATGCCGTTGGCTTGCTGACGAACACTTTGCGTATGCATATTGTTGGTGTCCCGATTCGTGCCACATCCTGTCAAACCGGCCATTACAAAGATTGCAGTAGATAATGATAACGTAATAGCTGTTGCCTTTTTGACTGCTGGCATGTACTCATCCTCCAATGTTTGTTGGTTTTGGTCACAAAGATAGGATGCGCTTCTGTACGTACCGATATGCTGAAAGGATATGGTACCTTACCCTGTAGATTTAGGTATTCTGGTTTTGGTCTTTGTTTATTGATCTTTAGTTTTGATCTGTGGACCGTGAGATTCTTCGCTATATAAAATAAAAAAACAGTGCTGCTAGTTCGCAGCACTGCCTGGAAATCATATTTGCATCTCAACGCAATAATATCACTTATCTTCCGCCCCGCTCATTTCCCGTCTGTTGATGAGGAAGTCGTTTCGTCATTTGCAGAACTCGATGATTCTTCCGAAGAAGTTGTAGATGCTTTAATTGTATCCGGAAATTTCTCGGCTTCCGTTAGACTTGTCGTATCCATGCCATATGCCCATTGACCATCAGGCGTAATAACCCAGATCTGATCAGGTTCGGATGGCACCGTAAGTCCCCGATACACATCTCGAACTTGTTGCCCATTGACCGTCTGTTCAACAGACAGGGTGAATCGTGGAACCGAATTCTTCAGCTCGGACGCTTTACGCACATCATCTGCTGTCGACAGATTTTTGATTTTGCCGATAAGAGATACGGCATCTGTGGCTTCAATCGTTTTTCCATTAAGTGTCCAGCTCTGCTCTGCTGCATCGTTCTCTGATGTCGATGTTAACATCCAGGTAGCTGCTTCACCTTCCCACTCCAGAGACCCAACATTTGTCTCATCCATGTTAAAAGGTGTCGTGTCCAGCAAATCACGACGAGACAAGGCTATGCTGCTAATCGCCTCTGTCTGCACAGCAACCACAGGGCCCGAATCAACACGCACATAACGTGCATCATCTGCTGGAAGCTGGCCGCCAATAGCCAGTTTGATCTCCCGATTATCTTTGAGTTTGATATCCATACGTGTAGCATCTGTTCCTAATCCGTACTTATCCAGATCCGTCGGCGCTTCTTCCACCACCAGTTCCTGATTTGCACCACTCAGAGCATCCAGCCAGCTGCTTACACTGTAACCGTTCAGAGGATAGGCTTTTGGCTCAACCATGTGCCATACGCCATTATCAAGCGTCAGGGTCGAAGATGCTGTTGTACCGGATGTCTCCTCCGTTGTGTCATGTATTGTAATGGATTGGATATCCCCGGATTGAATACCAAGCAACTTGGCTTGAACCGCTTCTTCTTCCCGAAAATAATATTGACTGGCCGCGTACACCCAGCCCACAATTAGTACGATGACCACCAGAATCGTTGGGACCCATTTTCTCATACTCGTCTGCGCCTCCACCATAAGAGTACACCAATGATAACAAAGATGAGTGGGAATGCTACAATAGCCACGAAGAAAATCGTTCTGGCTTGTTCGCCATTCAGGTATGCCATCTCATACCCGGCTTGCACCCGTGGACGAATCGTCAATCCATTTTCTTTCTCACTCAAATAGTTTACCGTATTCAAAATAAAGTCCCGATTGCCACCATTCGCAATTTCCGAATCCTGCATGAAAATGGACGAACCCAGAATAACTGCCTTCGGTTTACCATCCGTCGTATCGGCTGCATATCCTAATTCAACGGGTCCCTGAATGTCCTCTTCGGCATCATTGGTTGTTTCATTCTGCAATAAGCCGCCGATATTCGTCTCCCCATAACTGTCATTCGAAGAATGAATTAACGGTGAAAGAGTATATTTATCCTGTTCTTTGCTGGTCAACGCAATCGACAGCGACAACATCGGATACAATTGGCTCGCAGCGAGTTTGTCCGTAATTGCATGTGTACCATACTCCGGCACCACCCAGAGTGGCCCCATCGTACTGGCTTGCTGATTATCCACCATGACCGCATGCTCATCAACGACACCATAGTCAGCCATGAGGGCATCGATGTTTTTCCAACTGGATTTCATATCTTCTACAAATCCGAGGGATAATAACAGCTTGCCTCCATTACTCAGATATGTGCGAATGGCTTTCATTTCCGTATCACTGAGATCACGTTGTGGACCAATAATGGCGAGCACATCTGCATCTTCTGGAACCTTACCAGCTTGATTCAGCTGCAACTCTTCCGTCTGCATATTATTTTGTTCCAAGGAGGACTGCAGCGTAGTCATCTGAGCGAGACTCAGCTCTTCATGCCCAGTCAAAAAGACCATTTTGTTCATCTCCGTGGATGACATATTCATGAGCGCCTGCGTAAGTTTTTCCTCACCTGTGAATTGATATGATCCGTCACTTCCGTCCCCTGTCGCGGTGAACAGACTGGCGATATCAATCACTTTGTGTTGATCTCCCTGCTCCAGCACAATGGAGCTGCCTGTTATGCCGTATTTGGATGCAAGCGCAGGTTCCTGCGTCAGATTATACTGTTTTAGCTTCAACTTGCTATTGCGTTTCGTGTATTCCTCAACCATATCCGTGACCTCACGGTTCAAGACGGTGTTGTTGGCATTTTCGACCGTTAACACCAGAATGTTGACGTCATCCTTCACATTTTTGATCGCAGTAAGAGACTGGTCAGATAACGTGTATTGTTTGTTCGAGGTCAGATCCAGCTGGAAGCCGCCAAGTGAATTCAGGAACAGTGTTAGCAAAATAAAGATGCCAATCACCGCTACGGACAGCACGGTACTGTTGGTATGACTTAACCATTTTTTCATCTTCTCACCTCCACCGCTTCCGTTCCACAATTTGAATGCTTAACAGCAGAAACACACCCGAAAGGGTGACATAATACAAGATATCCGGCCCACTAAGCACACCTTTCATGAAGCTGTCGAACCGGTTGGTCAGAGCAAACGGGTCCAGCCACTGCTGTAAAACAGAACCTGTATTGCCTGCGAATGAATCAAGCATCCACAAAACGAGCAAAATAATAAAACCCGCCACTGCAGACACCATCTGATGCTGGGATAATGTAGAAGCGAACAGTCCAATCGCCATCATGCTTCCGCCCAGGAAAAATAACCCCAGCGCAGACATCCATACCGTCGTCATATCCAATGTCCCATAGAACGACATGATGAAAGGGTACACGAGACTGCACAGGATGAGCACGACCAGAATGGCCAGAGAAGCAAGATATTTGCCAAAAATAATTTCTGTTACTCGTGCCGGAGAAGTCAGCAACAATTCATCCGTTCCTTGTCTAAATTCCTCTGCAACCAGTCGCATCGTTAACAATGGCACGACAAATAGCAGCATGGACAACGTATCGCCCAACACGAGACGATAATCAACAATACTCGGCTGGTAATATACAAAGCTTGAATAGAACAGCAGACTGGTCATCAGTACATATACGGCAAAAGCAAAATAGGACGTTGGTGACAGAAAATAAGCTTGCAGCTCTTTATTACATACCGCCATCATTCGTCTCATTTGGAGTCCTCCCCTTTGCGAGCTTGGGGCGAAGCATCGGCTGCTGTACTAACTGATGTTCCCGATATACTCGAAGAGTCGATGTCCGAAGTTACGTCCTGATCCATCTCTGCCCCAACAACCTTATCCACATCTGCCGAATTTGCGTCTGTGTCTGTTGCCTCGGTTGTGGTCAGCTTCAGGAAGATTTGCTCCAAACTCAGGTTCTCCTTTTTCATCTCCAGTATCGGTAATCCTGCACCTGACAAAAGGTAGAACAGCTCCTCCCGGAAATCTTCCGAGTTTTCTCCAGTAAGCAGCATTTTAACCGTATCCGCTGAATTTGAAGTAAGTGAAGTATCTTTGCTGGTACTCACATCCGACGCTTGAATGACTTCACTCCGCACCTTCTCCCATGGTGTCAGCACATTATGTAATTGCTCCGCAGTGGCCTTCACTTCAATCGACACCTTGAACTGATCCCCCATTGCTGATCCGAAATGCTGAGGTGAACCATCCAGCACGAGCTGTCCCTGATTGATGATCAACATTCGATTACAGAGCGTGCTCACTTCAGGCAAAATATGCGTACTGAGCAGCACCGTATGATTCTCCCCGAGTTCCCGAATCAGATCCCTAATCTCGATAATCTGATTTGGATCAAGGCCCGATGTTGGCTCATCCAGGACCAGCAGATCCGGCTTGTGAATAATGGCTCCTGCCAGCCCAAGGCGTTGTTTGTATCCTTTGGATAACCCACGTACCATTTGTCTTTCCCGACCCTGAAGTCCCAGTCTGCTAACCATCTCACTGACCCGCAGCTTAACCTCACGTGCCGGGACATCTCGCAAATTGGCTATGAATTTAAGATAGGACTGCACGGTCATATCCGGATAGAGTGGCGGAGTTTCAGGCAGATACCCAATCTTGGAACGAACACGCTGACCCTGCTCATGCACCGATATCCCATCCACCATAATGGAACCCGCGGTTGGATGCACATAACCCGTAATCATACGCATCGTTGTTGTTTTTCCGGCACCATTGGGTCCGAGAAAGCCAACAATCTCACCACGTTCCATGGTGAAATCCAGTTGATGTACGCCGCGTTGCCCTTCGTAAACTTTGCTGACCTGTTTCACTTCGAGCACATCATTCATCCTTTCCCGTTAAAATACCCGTGCAGCATCGTTCGTTATATAAATTCAACTGAAAATATTTACACTTGCACTCCGATGGCAGAATAACCTTCCGATCACTGTTATCCCCAGATTTTTTTGATTCCTTCATTCAGAAGGAAAAATCCGCTGATAAAGGTGACCGCTTCGCTTCTTCAAGTTATTTCTGCCCTCTCCGTTATCGTGTAAATGTTACGTTGAACTTATGTAATAGATGATGGGCACGGGAAGTTCCTTGTATATTACGGGAGCTATCCTAGCCTCAGCTTAATGACACTTAAAAGACAGCTTAAAAATATATGTCCAAAATGTGAACATTCTGACCAACACCCACACCCTGCGCTTAAAGCCAACGTAACATAGAGTACAGGAGAATGTGCTCCTGACCAAAAGTCAGAGGGTGAATCGTGTGAAAGTATTATTCACGTTTTATGTTCCGAGCGGTGGCGTGGATACGTTAAATCGACTGCGCACCGCTGTTCTGAAACGCCATGGCATTGAAGCGCACCTATTGTATCTCAGCACAGGCTCGGGATTGCAGAACAACAGTGATACACCTATTTTCACCGCGTCCAGTGACGAGGATATCCATCATATCATCCATACTCATCATTATGATGCCATCATTGCCACTTCAGACATCGCTATGCCCGGCCGCTTGAGAGGACTTGGTTATACCGGACGAATTATTTTTGAAGCGCAGGGACTCGGAGCACGCGATCAAGCTCTGGAAACGATACAGATGGGTGTCCCATACCTCCAAGCTCATTGTGATGCTGCCGTTATACCTCCCACAGACCACCTGCTGGATATGTTCATTCATATCTGTCCCTGGCTTCATCGGTTTGTTATTCCCAATATGCTGGATACAGACACCTTCGCACCAATCTTGGTGGATACCCCACCCTATCCGGTGCTGGCTTGGGTAGGACGACTTGAACACAACAAAAACTGGCGTGAATATCTAATCATATCGAGTGAAATCGTCAAAAAAAATCCGGAAGCCAGACTATGGTTGTTCCACGATCCAACTTTGGCTAATCCAGAAGATGAAGTCATGTTCCGGCACATGCTGGCAGAATACGGGCTTGAGGATCGGATTGGGATCTTCATCAATGTTCCTCACTCTCAGATGCCTGCATATTATTCCATGATTGCCGCTTCAGGGGGCATCATGTTATCCACTTCCCTGCTTGAAGGATTCGGTTATGCCGTCGCTGAAGCCATCAGTTGTGGCTGCCCGGTGCTCAGCACGGATTCGGATGGTGTGCGTTCATTTATCACACATAATAAGACTGGTAAGTTTTATCCAATTGGAAATGTAGAGGCCGCTGTAGCCGAAGCAAGGGACCTCATGAATAACAAGAAATTGCGTGAGTATATTCGCATTCAGGGCAGACAGCATATGAGCTTGTCTTTTTCACCAGATCGATATGCCATTTCCTTCCGTGAAATGATGACAGCACTGCGAATTTTCCATTGAGCATAGCAAAAAAGGCAGTTCAGCAAAATTTCTCTGAACTGCCTTAGTATGGTTTTTATGATTTTTATGGTTTTTATAAAATCTTAGTGTCCCATCATCATCGCGGGATCAGGCTTGTCGCCATTTTGAAGTTCTTCTTCCGGCATCGGCTTAGGTTTGCGCAGAATCAGACTGAGCAAACATCCGAACAATGCAATACAAGCGGCCAGGAAAAACGTATCATTGAAACCAGCCACCAAACCATGAACGATAGCGGTCGGCTCTGTACTCGTTGTATTGTCTGCGATTCTTGAAGTAAGGAAGCCTGTAAGCCCTGCAACCGCAAAGGACACGACCACTTGCTGTGCAGCGGCCGTGAGCGGTGTCACCCGTCCAACCAACTTGCGCGGAGCAGCATTTAATACATGCGTATTGAGTGGCATCATGGACAAGCCCATACCCAGACCCATCATGACCAGAGCCGTTATAATCAGGCCAAGACCTGTCTCTGCCGTAATGGAGGACAGAATAAACAATGCTCCTGAGATAATACCCAGACCCACGAAGGCCAGAGGTCTAGCACCGATTTTATCAAACAATCGACCACCAAGCGGCATACCCACTCCGGAAGCCAATGCCTGTGGCAGTAGAATCAATCCTGTTTCCAGTGCAGTGTACCCTTTGATCTGCTGCAAATAAAGCGGGATCAGGATCATCGCACCGAACAGCGCCACTTGTGACACCCATGCGAGAATAATTCCCCGTGAGAAATCAGATGATTTGAATACCCGGAGTTCGAGCAATGGATTTTGATGACGAAGCTCCACAATAATGAACAAAATGAGCGCTACACCACCCACAATGACACCCGTCAAAGTTGTTGCAGACGTCCAGCTCGTTCCGCCCTCACTCACACCGTAAGCCAGCATCGAGAACGCAATTGGCGCCAGAATCATGCCGAGCAGATCCAGTGCAGGTGTGCGTCCACGATCTGTATCCGGCAAAAACTTGACACATAGAATGAAAGCTGCAATACCAATTGGCAAGTTAATCAGGAAGATCCAGTGCCAGCTCAGTGATTCAATAAACCACCCGGACAACACCGGACCCAATGCGGGGGCAAGCAACATCGGAATTCCCAGCATCCCCATGATGGAACCTCTTCGCTCAGGCGGAGCCAGACGAAAGACCATCGCCATACCAATAGGAGCAACCATGCCTCCACCAAGGCCTTGAATGATACGGTAAATGATTAATTGCTCAGGTGATTGAGCGATCGAGCATAATACAGAACCCAAGGTAAACATGGCAATCGTGAACAGAAATACTCTTTTGGCACCAAAACGGTCCGTTAACCAGCCTGCCAGTGGAATAACTGCAGACAAAGCCAAGGTGTAACCCGTAACCGTCCATTGAATGGTCTTCAGGTCGGTCTCGAAATATTGAACGAGATTCGGAATGGCCACGTTCACCACCGTGCTGTCCAGAATAACCATAATCATTCCGACGATAATTGCCAGGAGTGGCAGTATAATGGCTTTAAGCGAAAACTCTGCCGGCTCCTGGGGTACTGCTGTTTGTTCTTTCACGTTCTCCACACTCTTTTCCAGCCAGGAGATCGCAGGCTTATCCATGCGTCTCACTCAGCCTATATTGACGACTAATTTCAAACTATCGTTTTAAATCGTCGTTTTAAACTTTCGTTTAATACTGATCTAATTCTAATGAAAATACCTTTGCTGTCAAGCTATTTTTTCAGACAATTCTACTATGGATGCACCACAAAAAAATGGAACAGGCACCTTCCCTGCTCCACACGTTGGTTAATCATGATTATGCAATGATGTCCATATCAATCTGCAAGCTTCATCATCTGATATTCTGACAGTATGCCCAATGTCTGACCGTGAATACTTCTGCAATATATTCGAATAACCAGATGCTTCGGTGAAGAACTGTTGCTGATGATCCTCAGTTCATAAGGCTCGGATGACACATCCAGATTATGAATGACCTGATTACCGCCCGCTCCCCCCGTATTTGACGTTAGGTGAAAAAGGTGTCGGTACAGTTCTCCGTGAATACTGGCTCCACCAACAAATACATCCGTCCCTTCCTCGCCGCCCACATAGGCCAACTCCACATCCATGTACTTGACGGGAACAAATGTCTGTAACAGATTCTCATGAATCTCAAGTAAATATACCGCCACTGTAGATCCCTCCTTCGGAGCACATGAACCTTCCTGTACATAGGATATGCTTCCTCTCGTCCATTGCCATTTGCATTCACCCATTTTCGACCAATTACACGGAAATGCCCGACCTTCCGGTCCTCTTTTTTCATAGAATAAAAGGATAGAAGCTCGGCCGGTGCAGGCCGTGACAAGGAGGTCGCTATGAAAGTTCTGCTCGTTACGTATTGGGAGCTTACACATATGGGAGGCATATGGACATATGTTAAACAACTGGCCGACAGGTTAATCGCACTTGGTGTAGAGGTTGATATCATGGGCACAAATGGTGCCAATAACGAAGTATATGTTCGTAATCTGAACCGAGCTTTCTCCAAGGATAAGGTGTGGCCCATGTTGCAAGCCAAACTCAATCCGACTGATCTGCCACAATTCACTGCCGATCCTCTTCTCGCTTATTATGAACTGAATAGATATGCCTTCGAGATGGCAGCCGCTTATCTGGGAGTGGACCACTATGATGTTATTCATGCGCAAGATCCGGTAGCTGCCGTAGCCATAAAACGCATCTTGAACCGCAATATCCCACTGGTTACAAGCTATCATGGCGCTCTTGCACGCGAAGCCTTTTACGATGCTCAAAATTCCAACCCACAGCTTACTCTCCCTTCATATTTGCAATCCAAGCGTGGACGTTATTTTCTCTCATTGGAAGAGCGAAGTGCAGCACAGTCCGAGCTCATTCTCGTGTCAAGCCACTGGATCAAGAGTACGCTTACAGAGCTTGCCGTTCCTGAATCAAAGTTCAGACAGATTCCCTATGCTGTAGATCTCCCAGCCTACCGTGCCTCAGCAGCTGTGAAGTTCCGCCAGCGACCACCTGCGGGCAAGAAAGTCATTGCCTTTACCGGACGACTTGAATACATCAAGGGCGTTCATGTGTTAATCAAGGCCTTAGCCAGTCTGAAAAATAAACGTTCCGATTGGGTCTGCTGGATCGCAGGAGAAGGCAATCTAACTGATGAATTGCGGTCACAGGCCGCGTCAACGGGTATTGGAGCCGATGTTGTGTTCTGGGGCAAGCTGGACAATATTCCTTCCTTCCTGCGCCATGCAGATATCTATGTCCAGCCCAGTCTGCAGGACACCCAGCCGTTCTCCGTTACCGAAGCGCAACTGGCGGGTGTACCTGTTATCGTCAGTGGTACAGCCGGCATGCCTGAGATGGTTGACCCTGGACGCACAGGATGGGTTGTTCCTCCGCAGGATGTCGACTCGCTCCGTGAACTGTTGGATGCACTACTTGAGGATGATGTTACCCGGAGAACAGTGGGTGCGGCGGCGAAAGCCTGGGCTGAACAACATCGTTCACTGGAAGTGATGGGATTGCGTACATTTCAAGTCTACCAAGAAGCCATCTACAGAGGAGGACATTCGATATGACGTTACTTGTACCAAGTGATCTATACAATCGCTGGTTTTCGACTCCAGTTTCCACACCTCACATCAACGTGGATTACGCTGTAATGAATGAATTGATGAAGAAGCTGCCTAAAGGATATGTATTTCCCGATCCTGCATCCATGGTGATCATGAATTCAAAAGATTGAGTTGTCCAATGATATGCCGTCTTTATATAACATGCCGAAATATCAAACAAGGGGTGTCCCATCTGTCATATGAATGACTGAGGACACCCCCTTCTCGTTTCAAATGTTTTCTAACGGACCGAGAACACGCTATTCCAGATCTCTCTAATCTGTCGCCAACTTGGAATACATATTCAGATCACTGAACGTTTCGCCTGCCCTCTCGTATGCTCTGAGGGTGCCTTCGTATGTGAAATTGAGCTTTTGTAATAGCTTGATAGAATTCACATTATCGGGGTCAACCTTTGCTTCCATTCGATTCAGCTTCATGGTCGAGAATGCATGAACTAACAAAGAAGAGATCGCTTCCGTAGCATATCCTTTCCCCCAGTGTGATCTGGCAATGTCATACCCAATTTCTGCTTTGAGATTGTCAAAATCCAGTGCATTATAACCACATGAACCTATGATTTCGTTGGACTCTTGCACAAGGATAGAGAACCGAATGGCCTTGTTTTCCTGAGCAAGATCATTCAGAAGATTAATCATGGCTATAGCTTGATTTTCATCCGTAAAATGAGTGATATTCATAAATCTAGTCACATCCGGATCAGACCAAATTTTAAACAAGCTGGCCGCATCCGATACGTTCATTTTTCGCAAATATAACCGTTCTGTGTATAACTCTGTAATCAATACTCTTACCTCCATTAGTTTATTAATAGTTGGGTTTAAGATATTGATATCTGCGCATAGTCCAGTCCCTTCCGTGTATGAATCATTTCATTATACAGAGACTTCAGCAATCGATCACCCTTTGTGTCCACGTATCTGTCCATAAAGTAAAAAAAGAGCTTCCACTTATAACACTTAAAAAGTGTTTCATAAGGGTGCTCTCCTGTCCATTTAACACCTATTTCATTCAGCCATCGTTGCCAAATCCATCTACTTCCAGTACCCGCCAACCTGAAGTAGGTTAAACAGAATAGGCCGATGCTTCTCTTGAACTTTTTCCATCTCGGCAACCAGTGCCTTGAAGTGACGTTTGGTTCCCATCGACTCATGCAATCGGTAACACATCAGAGGTTCATTGTAGTAGAACAGCTCATACATTGGAAACAGCCTCATCCACATCTCATAGTCATGGGTGTAGCGAAAATCAGTGTCGAACAGTCCAAACCGCTCAAATGCTGCCATCTCTAACATGACAGTACAGCCGTTGATTGGACAACCTTCCAGCAGTACCTGCAACATCTCCAGACGACTGCCCACTTCCGGATGCACCGTATCCAACCATTCACTCTTCTCATTCACATAATGGTAGGCACCATGGCAGAATGAAGCCTTGACCTCGCGCATAAACGTCAGTTGTTTCTCCACCCGATCCAGCAGCATCACATCATCTGAGCTGAGCCAGACAAAGTAATCCCCTGTTGCATGTTTGATGCCCTCATTTAATGCTGTCGCGGTTCCACCGTTTTCCTTGCGAATATAGCGGATGGAATCCATGAATGGCTGTAGCCGCTCCACGTGCTCGGTTGACCCATCATCCACCACGATGACTTCGATATGCGGATACGTCTGGTGAATGGCACTGTGAACAGCCTGCTCGATATAAGCACAATTGTAAAAAGGAATGACGATCGATACTTTTGGCTCCATTCGGGCCTTCCCCTCCTCTTACTGTCTTAGGTAAAATGCTGCGCAAAGAGGGCGTTAATCAGCCATCTTTTGGCTTTCTTAACTGCCCTCCCTACGCTACCCGCCAAGCGTCGCTATTCGCTGCAACAGCGGTTCCCGATATCTGGACCATACCATGGATGCCTCTCTGCCGATGACATCCGCATGACGTACCGATCCCATACCCCCATGCCACCGATAGGCAGTAAGCGGTTCATTCAGGTATGGGAACCGATGACCGTTCAGTACAATACGCATCCAGAGATCCAGATCATGGGTGTAGGGAAGAAGTTCATCGAACAGCCCCACTCCGCTAAAGAGATCCTTGCGAATCATGACCGTGCAGCCATTCACTGGATTGCCGTTAACAAACCGTCGTAGTAAATCCATATCCGACATCGGTTCAGGCCCACCATGCATTTTGGTAACTGCCGAATGCTCGTTGATATAGTGAAAGTTTGTATGTGAGACGAGCACATTCTCGCGTTGCATAAACTCCAGCTGATAACGAATTTTATCCGGGTACAGATAATCATCCGAACTGAGCCAGGCTACATAATCACCAGAGGCATGGCGGATGCCATGATTAAGTGCCGAAGCCGTCCCGCCATTGCTTTTGCCAAGCACATGAATATAAGGAAGATAGGGTTGAAGCAACTCTGCATGCCGGGTTGAACCGTCATTCACAACAACGATCTCCACATCGGGATACGTCTGGTTCAGCGCACTCTGAATCGCCTGAGGCACATAAGGGCAGTTGTAGAATGGAATGACAATGGATACTCTCGGATTCAACTTGTCGTCCTCCCTTGCTGGACACGAACATCACTCAGGATATCCTGAAGCGATGTGGCAAATGGAATCATCGGCTGCCAGCCAAGCTTGCGCAGCAGTGATAATTCCTCCTGTTTCCCCGAACCATCCGGACCAGAAGATGCCCCATCCCAGCGAACAGGCACTTCCGCTTCTGTCATGGACAACAGCAGATCTGCAATTTCACCAAGACTGCGCTCGACTCCAGACACCACCGGGTATACTGTACCACTGGACCCTTGTATCAAGAGGGTTGCATACGCTCTGACTGCATCCCGCACATCCAGAAAGTCACGGGTATTGTCCCGTCCGGACAGACGGAATGCCTCGGTTTTACCCGCCTGCTCACAGGCAACAACATGGCGTGCAAGCAGTGAACAGATGCCTGTGGAAGGACCCGCACCAATCAGATTGCCTGGCTCCGCCAGCATGATCTGTTGTCCGAAGAGCGACATCCACGACAAGGACACCATCTCTTCCAGCGCTTTGCTGAGGCTGTATGGATGCGGAGGCTGGGGAATCCGGCCAGGTTCCGGCGTATATTTTAACCGCGATCCTACAATAACGGTTCGTGCTGTCGGACAACTGCGAAGCGCATCCAACAAATACAGCACGGCCATCACATTGGTCTCCAAGACCAGTAGCGGATCAGACCACGAATCAGGCACTGAATTTTTGCCAGCGAGATGCAGCACATAGTCGGGCTGCACCTCGCCGATCAGATGACGCACTTGCTGTTTATCGTTCAGATCACAGACATGGACTTGTGCACCTTTACCAAATGAATACACATCCGGCCTCCGGACTACCGCCGCAACCACTGCACCAACTTCCCGAAAATAAGATACGGCATGTCGCCCGGTAAAACCGGAGGCGCCTGTAATCAGCACTTTTTTGCCTCTCAGCTCTGCTCCATCCATAATGCCAACTCCTTCAGCATTGTAGAATAATCCGGCAGGTCTGTCTTCACATCCTCGCGAGTGGACACCAGCGTACGGTCCTGCACTACACTGTCATCACGCACAATCGTCACATCCTGCTTATCCCAGGTCTGCTTGAACAATACAAGCAGGTCATGCTTGCTGACAGGTGCCGGATGAGCTAAGTGGATCAGACCACTAACCGATGAGGCCAGGTAATGGTTTACCCATTTGGCCAGCTCAAGTGTGGTCACACCGTTCCAGAATACGCGGGTATACCCCCCGACTTCACCTGTGCTGGACATAAACCATTGCATCAGACCAATGCCGCCCTGGCGAATCTCGGGTCCAATGATGGACGTACGGATCGTCAGATGACCTTCATCCTGAACTTCGCCAAGCGCTTTGGTGATGGCGTAAGCTGAAGTCCCATCCGTAACATCATCTTCCCGATATGCTCCCCGTTCTCCGCTGAACACACAGTCCGTGCTGATATGAATCAGGCGTGCACCAATCGTATCTGCAACCCGCCGCAGACGATGTGGCAGGAAACCATTAATATGATATGCAGTAATTTTGTCCTCATCTGCGAAGTTGTTCAACACACCTACAGCATTAATAATCACATCCGGGTGCACAGCTTCTACCAATCGATCAACCATGAAGCTGTCGTTCACATCCAGGAGCAGACCATTGGGGTCTGTTACATCCCGAGATGTGTAGAAGACGCTGTGTACACCTTGACGGCGGAAATAGTCGACCAAAATATGGCCGGCCATTCCGTTTCCACCAAGTATCAGCAGTTTCATGACAAGAATCCTCCGCGTTTCAGAATTTCACGAATCTCCTCTTTGGTCATGAGTTGGTGTTCAGAACTGAAACTGTTAAAGGAGACCGGGGGACAATTGGTATAATGTTCACGCAGACCCGGTATGCCCAGGGTAGGAAGAATTACCAGGTACTGCTCATCGTAAACAACGGTGGTCATGCTCTCGAATTCACTCATCAATATTTCATGGATTTTCTCCCCTGGACGAATGCCACGTTCCACAATGCTCACATTCTCCACACCGGAATCCTCAATCAGTACTTCCGCGAGATCAACGATTTTGCAGGTAGGCATCGTCATGACAAAGATCTCTCCGCCGACACTTTCCACCGAAGCTTTGAACAGCAAGGTAATTGCATCCTTCAGCGTAAGAAAGAATCGAGTCATACTCATATCCGTGATGGAGACCTGCCCTTTCTGGCGGATTTGATTCTTGAACAGATGTACCACACTTCCATTTGTTCCTAGTACATTCCCACCCCGTACCGTAACAAACTTGGTATCACTGTGTAACAAGTTTGCATATACAATTAATTTCTCGCCGATCGCTTTTGTCATGCCATAAAAGTTGGACGGATTGGCAGCCTTGTCAGTCGAGATATAGATTACTTTTTCCACCTTGTTCTCAATAGCGGCCTCAATTACGTTCTGTGTACCAATCACATTGGTTTTGAGTGCTTCGTACGGCTGGTCTTCACACACCGGAACATGCTTGAGCGCTGCCAGATGAAATACATAGTCCACATGCTGGCAAGCCGCCGTCAAAGCGTCCTTGTCACGAATATCTCCAATCCGGAAATGAAGACGCGGGTCTTCAAATTCACGACTCATAGCTACTTGGCTAGACTCGTTCCGGGAATATACAATAATTTCTTTGGGCTGCTGGGGCAGTAGTTGAGCCACAAGTTCATAACCCCATGATCCCGTACCGCCAGTCACGAGTATACGCTTATTTTCAAACATGCATTTTCCCTCCAAGCAGAAATTTAACCACTTTACTGGATACATCTGTGGCTTTGTAACCTTGCGGGCAATCCCAGTCGCTAGACATCTTTGTCATGACTTTCACGCAATCAGCGATGCGCGCGGCATCCAGACCGGAGACTACATTGCTGCCGCAATCGACCGTTTCCGGCCGCTCGGTAGTTCGACGCATCGTTACGGTCGGCACGCCCATAATGCAACACTCCTCCTGCACGGTACCGCTATCCGTAAGCGCACAGCGTGCATGACGTTCAAGCATTACAAAGTCGAAGAATCCAAACGGCTCGTGAAACTCCACCAGCGGGTTCATCTCCAGATGCAGATGCTCCGCAATCCGGATCGCTGTACGCGGATGAATACTGCAGATCACACGCAACCCGTGTTCCTCTGCGACCTGGTTCAGTCCTTTCATAATCTCCAGCAAATGAGGGGCATGATCCACATTCTCGGCTCGATGGGCAGTAACCAGGAAGTATTGCCCGGACTTCAGCTTGAGCTTTTTGAGTATTTTGCTGGAACTTACTTGCGCGTCGTAGTGCTGCATGACTTCATAGATGGGATTGCCCGTTAGCACGATGCGCCTGCTTGGTACCCCTTCACTGACCAAATGTTTCTTGCTCTGTTCCGTGTAAGGCATATTAACGGTGGAGATGGCATCAATAACCTTACGATTTTTCTCCTCAGGCACATCCAGGTCAAAGCAACGATTGCCTGCTTCCATATGAATAACAGGAACACCCATGCGCTCAGCCAATATTGCACATAATGCGCTATTGGTATCGCCAAGCAGCAGCAATTTATCAGGCTTTTCCTGCAATATCAGATCTTCCATCTGCATAAACATCGAGGATAGCTGTCGTCCCAGAGTGGCCGCTTCATCCTGAAGAACGTAATCCGGTGCGCGCAGGCCCATTTCCTTGAAAAAGAGACCGCTGAGACTTTCCGTGAAGTTCTGTCCCGTATGCACCAGAATATGTTTGGACGCGTACTGGTCCAGCTTGGAGATGATCAGGCTGAGCCGTATGATCTCAGGTCTCGTACCCAGCACCGTCATGATCTTCATCGTAATCCCTGCCTTCATCTTGTATTGGAACCCTTGCGCCCTGCTCGGCTACGTCCCGCTTTGGCAGATTTGCGTCTGCGACTAGCCGATTTCCCCATATGTGGACGCGGTCCCTTCGTTGTACGGGTTCTCCCCTTACGTCTGCCAGTTCCGGAAGTACGTTTCAGCCCCTCACGGTCTCGGCGAGAATGAGGTGCAAGTGGCTTGCGACGACGTTTCCGCGTTTTGCCCCTCTGTTGAATCGGCTTTGCAGCCGGGACAGTACCTGAGGCAGCAGGAGTATCGTGACCCAATGCGATTGGAGGTAATGAGGAATGTGGCAACGCCTGTATGACGGTCAGTGGGAATAATAGTGCCCGAACCGTAGTCGGCTCCAGAACCAGTACAGTGCGTAGTCCTCCCTCCCCATGGGTATACACAGGTCCATTCGGAGGTTGGATATAAGCAAACCATCCGGGAAAACGCAATAACCACTGTGTCACCATCGTATGCAGTTTCGTTCGGTAGGTTTCAACGCCGTAGAGCCTTTCCGCTTCTGTCCGATTACGCCACCCCGTATTTGAGGCCAGCTCTGCATCATTCAGCAAGGTTGTTGCCAAGGTGACAAGCGCTTCGGTATCACCCGGCGGGGCCAGAAATGCATCACTTCCTACAGATTCCATTAATTCCTTCAGTCCACCCTGAGCAAAAGCGATGACCGGTTTGGCAAAATAGAGACCCTCCAGTGCGGTCATGCCAAATCCTTCTTTGACCATGCTTGGGATGACCAGGATATCCATCGCGGTATACGCCAGAGATACGTTCTCTTCAAATGTGGTGAAGGTAAACCGACGTGAATACCCAGATTTTTTCACCCGTGATACACACTCGTCGTAATACTTTTTATCCGATGCTGCCCCGATGATCCAGAAGCGACAGCGCGAATGTGTTTCACAGATCCTCAAGGCCATATCCACAAAAGGTTTCAACCCTTTGGCATCATATATAAATGAAGAAATATAACCGATACAGGTCTGCGATGATTTGAAACCGAGCTCCTTACGCTTACGTTCGCGCAGATGAACCCAGCGGTCCGGTGCTGGTAGCGCGGGTTCCCAAGTTGGGGATATGATGGTCACTTTGTCACCTATGCCGGCTTCCTGGAATGGGGCTACAGCTGTCTCGGATATACCGATAATCCAATCCGCGTAACGGCCAATCATCTGGACCGCCTCGGTTGTATGTTCATTCGTATGAATGATCTCGGTAATCTTCCAGATGACCGGAATCTGAAGGGACTTTGCTGCTATAGCCGGCATCACATTAACGCAGGTGTTCGTTAACACCATATCGGGAGCAGTCTCCCGTATTAGGGAGACTGCTTCCTGATACGCTGGTGTATGACGAAGCTGCTCCGCATCATCTGCAATGCCCAGGTAAGGTGTGTACACACCGTGAAGCATCGGCAGAGTGCATATTTTGACCTGAATGCCGAATCTCCGCGCAAGCCCCGCAAGCTTCCCCTCCTGAGGGGCTACGAGCACACATTCAAATATCGTGCCGATCTCTCTCATAAAATGAAGCAGTAGCTTCTCGGCACCTGTAATGCTGCGAGTATTGCACACATGTGAAAATAACATCATCTTTGGTTTCGTTGCCATGGCCGCACGGACCCTGTACACGATTATCCGATACAGGGTACTGTGCACACCTCCTCCCGGCCAGAATTAAGGGAATATGATGGTTAACATTTCATTAATTCTTTTGCCATACGTGTGGTCTTTCAGTGTACGTTCAAGTCCACGAAGTGCAATCTCACGGCGTTCCTTTTCATGAGTAAGATAATATTCCACTTTGTCGAGTAACTCCTGCGGCGAGGAATATGTCTCAATCTCCACACCGGGTTTGTAGAAACGCGCAATGTCATCCCGGGCGTCGGTCAGCTGTAGCGTCGTGGACGCGGCAATTTCAAACGTTCTCGGGTTAGGTGAAGCTGGCGCGATTTTGAGGTGATTATTATTGACGGAATCATCTTCGTGGGATCGATGCAGGTTGATGACAATTTTGGTGCCATTGTACACATCATTGGTCTCCGGCGGACTCATCCAGCGCCCGAGCTCAATCTTCTCGCCATAGGCAGTATAGTCAGGCAGACGGTCCCACCAGATTCCGTTAAATACCGTATTGTGTGACATCAACTGAGGCATGATTGGATTGAAGAAGTATACCCGGTTCCAGTAGGCCGAGCCGATAAAGCTGACATCCCGTTTTAATGGGGAAGGAGTTGTAATCGGAAAGTAATGATTAGTGAATGCGGCAAAAGGGAGGTAGTGAACTGACGCGCAGCCAATTTGTCGATATAGATCGATACAGTTCAGTTCCAACGTGAAGACATGGTCAAAATGTGTCACAATATCCAGCGTCATATCTGTATAGTACGGGTCATCCGTGAGCCAGATCGCCGTCTGAATACCCGCTTGGCGAATCGCATCGATATGCTCGATGGGGATATCCATTCCATCCAGCACAAGCACAAGATCAGGACGCGTCTGCAGCGCAATCTCAGAAACCGGTTGACGCGGATCAGAGAGGGTTACTTGAGCTACCATACCCTGTAGCGTGGCCATAATGGCCTCATCCAACGGGGAGTAAGGGAAGCCTTTACCCGAGGATACATACAGCACGTGAAGCTGTCGGAAAGGCAACGGTTCCTGTGCACAATTCACAATATAGTTGGCGCGACCGCGCAGATATCCTTCTTCCTTACCTGCGTCATATCCGGCATGTTGCCCATTTTTGCGTGCTTGATCAGCCAGGCTCAGTACGGGTGCATGAACCTTTTTGGTTTTACGGTGTTTGAGAGACATACCGCCACTCCTTTATTTTTTGGGATAGGGTTCTCGTTGGTGCTGCACTTCAGATGGAATTACAAATGTTCCAGCAACTGACCGATCCGACGAGTGAATGTATGCTGGTTCATCGTGGTGAGAAGTCCACGCCACGCCATCGCCTGTCGTTCTTCTTCATGCTTCAGATAATAGTGGATTTTGCGCTGAAGTTCTGCTGCGTTGGTGAACGTCTCGATGTCATATCCCGGCTTATAATAACGGGGTAAATCTGCACGTGCATCCGTAATCTGCATTGTGCCGCATGCGCTGATCTCATACGTGCGTGGATTAATCGAGTGACCTTCAAGATGATGTGTATTGCGATTGTCTTCCCCATTCTCGCAAGTCCGGTGAATGTTAATGACAATCTTGGCGCCATTGTAATAATCTACTGTCTCTCCAGGAGCAATCCATCCTTCGTGGATGAAACGGCCTAGTACATCAAAGCGTGCCAACCGATTCCACTGGCTACCCGCAATGAATACCTTTTTGTCCGCAAGAAAAGGGGCCAGCTCATCAAACAAGGCAATCCGGTTCCAGAATCCGGTACCGATAAAACAAATGTCGTGCTGATGCTGCGGTGCCGCGCGCCGCGGTTGAAACATGCCTGGATTCACCGCGAGTGGCATATAGATAACCTGGTTCGCTCCATGTCCCAGATAGAAGGGCACCGCGGCCTCTTCATGCGTGAACACGATATCATAGTGCTGGCAAAGGGACGTTGTATCTTCGGTGAAATACGGATCATCCACAAACCACACGGCAGTTCGGATACCGAGTGCACGTATGCCATTCACCTGCTCTACATGATCTGCGGGAAATACATGCAGACCATTCATGACGAGCACAACATCGGGCCGATGCTGACTGGCTTCCTGCAACATCGCTGCTGGCGATCCAACAACGCATTCACGTACAGATTGCTGCAGAGCCAAGGTAACACCTTCATCGATGGCATCGAATCCTTGCGGGATATATAACACCTTCATGTCCCGCAGGGTCGGTTCAAACATCTGCACCCGCTCCATCATGGCTTGACAGCCGCCAAATCTGCGGCCTTCTGCATATCCGCCGCGGTAAGCTGTTTCCGCTTCGGTCAGCGGACGGTGCCTTCGTTTTGCCACATTCTTCACCCTGTCTTCCTTTAGGAGATCTCACTTCCAGACTCTCCCCGAGATTGGTCTTCCCTCTAAAGGATATGCCTCGGGGTCAGATGCATCATGGACGGGTGTCCTGCAAGGCGCAAAATTGGCGCATGCCCTCCACATCCGCCTGTACGGGCATGTCCGCTTTTGCGGCGATGCAAATAGCCCGGAGGGATCTGTCCCCCCGGGCTAACTGTTATACAGGTATCATTCCATGCAGGAATAATCCTGTCTACTCGGTTACTGTGCTTTGTAAGCCAGCTGATGTCCGTCCTCGAATCCCTTGGCGAAACCCGCGTTGAATCCCTCGTTGTACGCCTCGTTGTATCCCTGACTGTACGCACCGTCCGGGTTCGGATCGGTAGGGGTAGCCGGGACGACTGGTTGTACGGGCTTTGGACTCCGGTGCCGCCGTACCGCACGTTTCTTTTTTTTGAGCCACGCACTGCGTCCTTTAAGTGGGCGTTTGTGAAGAACACGTTTGGCTCTGAGCGCACGCAGTTTGCGAATTTTGCGCAGACGGGCTCCACGGATTAACAAAGCTCTTTTGGTTCTCAGTCGTATTTTCTTCTTCTTTAACATGTCAACATTCCTCCTGTATGTCCCGAACGATACGAATTGCACACCCGGGGTCTTTGAGCCACGGCAAGCCAGGCTCCCCATGCTGGATTCGGGCCAGCCTGATTCCCGTAACCATACGAGACATTTCTGCCTGATAGCGACTCAGCAAACGAATGTTTTCGGCCAGACTGCGGGCGGATACTTCCGAATGAGCGGTTACACTGGCTACACTGTCCAGAATGCGTGCCAGCGCCTGCTGACTGTGTGCAATGGATTCAATGAGCGCCAGTTTGGCTTCCTGCTCACGCCGCATCAGACTCATTTTCCCATGTCTCCCAGATCCATGCCGCCAAACATGCCACCGTCCATACCGCCGCCATCTTCGCTGTCGTTCTGTACCATCACCGCTTTGAGATTGTTGCACAGTCCGGTCTCCATCCGGGTTAATCCTTCCAGCAATTCCACCAGCTGATCATGCATCTTGAGCGGCTCGCCTACCTGATCCCCATGCGTCAGAAAGGTATCCCCATTCAAATGATTCAGCGTCCAGTTCCGTACCTTCTCGGCCTCAATCGCTTTTGCCTCCAAGATCAGGGCAATATTCCACTGCATTTTGGCTGCTGCGTCCAGCATCAGAATGAGGCTCTGTTCTCTACTCATGTTCCTTCACCCGCCTTCCGGGCTTATTCTTCTTCTTGAACCGCGATCTCCCGCATGACTTGGGTCAGCGTTTCGGCTACAGCCTCTTCCAGATCTGCAAGGCCCCCCAAGTAAGAGATAATGCTTTTGTTGATTTGCCCAGAGCTATCCAGCAGACCGTCAACGCCATCCAACTCCGGTTCGATATCTGGCAAATGATTGATGATTTCAGACATGCGTACAGCGACTTGGCGTTTGGCATCCAGCACACGTGCGATCTGCTGGTGAGAGTGTGCAATATGTGTGATGATTTCATCGATTTTGCTCTGCATGGTCCTCCTCCTTACCGTCACGGCCTGCTTCACCCATAGAAAAACCCGGCCTATCAGCATTTGCCTGTTACAGCATATGCCGGGCCGGGATCGTCAGTTACTACAGCTTGCGCCTATATCGTCAGATGACATAACTCCAGTCGGAAGAATATCGACTGAGGAATTGGCGAGTACGTTCCTGCTTGGGACGTACAAACACCTCCTCCGGGGTTCCTTCCTCCACAACGGAACCTCCATCCATGAAAACAACCCGATTTGCCACCTCACGGGCAAACCCCATTTCATGGGTGACTACAATCATGGTAATCCCCTCTTGAGCAATGGAGCGGATGACAGACAACACTTCTCCCACAAGCTCGGGGTCCAGCGCCGAGGTCGGTTCATCAAACAAAATCACTTCGGGATTCAGTGCCAATGCTCTGGCGATGCCCACCCGTTGCTGTTGTCCACCTGACAACATACTTGGATACTCATTGATTTTGGCAGACAGTCCGACTTGTTCAAGCACGCGCAAGGCACGCGTGTGGGCATCGGCTTTGGACATTTTCTGGGCAATAATTAAACCTTCCGTGACGTTATCCAGCACCGTCTTGTGTTTGAACAGATTATAATGCTGGAACACCATCGCCGTTTTTCGTCTCAGCTGCACAATGTCATGTTTGCGTGCATGCTTGCAATCAACGGTTAATCCACTGATCTGAACCTCGCCCTCATCGGCACGTTCCAGAAAATTGACGCAGCGCAGCAGCGTTGTTTTACCTGATCCGCTCGGTCCAAGGATCGCTACGACATCGCCCTGTTCCACGGTCAGATCAATTCCCTTCAATACTTCCTGCTTGCCAAAAGTTTTGTGTATGTTGGTTAGTGTAATCATGACACGCCTCCTTTGCTATACACGGCAACCCGACGCTCAAGCAGAGCAGTGATCCGCTCGGCAATGATGGTCAGCCCCCAATAGATGAACGCTGCGGCGATAAAGGCCTCCAGAAACTTCAGACTGACGGATGCCACCACATCCGCTTTACCGAGGATGTCCATCTGAGACACGGTAAAAGCGAGTGTTGATCCATGTAGGAACCCAACAAACATACTGCACAGGTTAGGCAATACAGCCCCGATCGCTTGAGGGATGATGATACGCCTTAAAGCCTGGAATGTGCTCATGCCTACAGCGTGAGCCGCCTCCATCTGGCCGATATCCACAGCAAGAATGCCTGAACGGATAATCTCGGACATATAGGCGCCCGCAGTGAGTGAGAAAGCAATCAGTACAAATACGAGAATTGGAATCGACGAGGATTGGAAAGCCCAACCGTAACGTTCCGCCAGCTTATCGATAATCATCGGAATACCGTAATAGATGAGGAATAGATGCATCAACATCGGTGTTCCACGCAGGAATGAAACGTAGAAGTCAGCAATGCGGTGAATCCACCGCACGCGATAGATACGGATCAGAGCCGTAGCCAGACCGATTCCGAAGCCTGCAATCAACGGAACAATCGTAATGACGAGTGTCAGTGGCAATGCCTTCAGGATTTGAAAAAAAGATGTATAGATAAACTGGAGATCAATCGACATATGCTCACCCCGCTATTCGTTTCAGTGAGAGTTCAAAAAGTCTGGTTTTCAGTACCGATGCGCCAGGCATGATTCGTAATCAAAAGCGGACTTTTTGAACAACCTCTTTCAGGCGTTTGGCTCGAATTGCCGGTTTGTGTACGACTCTTTTACGTTCATGACGCTGGAGTCTGCGTTCTGCAAAGGCAAATCCTTTTTCAAGCACAATAACAATGACATAATAGACCACAGACAGACTGATATACACTTCAAGTGCATGCGATGTAGCCGAAATTAACGTCTGCCCTCTGCCCACCATATCCATGACACCAATGGAGAAGGCCAGAGACGTATCCTTTAATGAACCGATTAACGTATTGGCCATGTTCGGAAAAGCAACAATCAGTGCCTGCGGAACAACAATCCGCCGAAAAGACTGGAATGTGGTCATACCCGCAGCATAGGCTGCTTCCGTCTGACCTTTATCCACACTGCGCACCGCTCCGCGAAAGATCTCGGCAAAGGATGCCGCGTCACTAAGCGCATAGGTCACAATGACAAATAACAACGGGTCGGTTCTCGACAGGTCGATGCCAATGGGTTTGAGCAACTCGGGAAGTCCGTAATACACCAGGAACAATTTGATCAGGATCGGTGTGCCCCGCATGAATGAGACGTACAGGGTAGCCAATTGGCTTAGTACCGGAATCCGATACAGCCGGGGGACGGCCAGAAGCACGCCGCCCACCAGTCCGAGCACGATGGAACCACCCAGTACAATCAGTGTTATATGCAAATATCGTAGCAGTTCCGGGATGAAATCCAGAACCAATGACAGATCAAATGATTTTCCCATTACCGCTGCACACCTTTCTCAGACTACTCTTCAACCGTATAGTCAGCTCCAAGCCACTCTGTGCTCAGTTTGCCTAACGTTCCATCTTCTTTGATCGCTTTGAGCGCTTCGTCCACTTTGGTTTTGAGCTCCTGCTCATCTTTGTTCAGAATGAAGTATACTTTGGAGTTGGAGAGGGCATCTCCTACCGTTTTCAGCTGAGCATCAACCGCCTTATTCTGATAATCAATGGCAAACTGCGTGCTGATGGTGGCATCCACCCGGCCTGTTTTGATCTGGGTAATGGTATCCTCACCCGCTCCGGAATAAACGATATCAATCCCGTTGCCGTTCGCTGCATTCCATTTCTCAGCAAGTACAGCCGCATTACTTGTAGCACCAACAATCAGTTTTTTCCCTTTGAGATCCTCAATCGATTTTACTTCCTCATTTTTCTGACTTACGACAATTTTATTTGGAAAAATATTATAGGCTTCATCATTAAACAGGAACTTGGCCTGTCTCTCATCATTCACTTCCATCTGGTGAGCGATCAGGTCAATTTTTTTTGTTTCCAGACTCAGCAACAGATTTTTAAAATCCATCGTGCTGAATTCGAATTCATATTCAGGCAAACGTTTGTCGATCTCCCGGATCAGTTCCACATCATAACCTGTTAACTTGCCATTCTCATCAATGAAGCAGACATTCGGAAACTGTGTACCTGTTCCTACAATGATCTTTTTCACTTTGGTGTCGCCTGCTGCCAAAGCAGATTCTGAATCATTACTTGCAGTTCCTGTGCTGCATCCAGCCAGTACCGCCAGCATTGTAATGAACAGCAGTGCTGTCCGGAATTTTTGAATCCCCCGTTTTTTAACCATTCCCAATCTCCTCCACAGGCTGTTATCACAGCAAATATGATGTGTACTCCCATTCCTCTTCCTATTAACAAACCATTCTTACTTGTATAGTCGGAATTAGGTTGAACAAAGAATATCATTACAAGTCATCTTAGGGCAATAACTAAACTAATAGGACATCCTGATATGGTTATAGGACTTCTCTATAGTACAAGAAAAAGCCATCCCCCATATCGATTGGCGGATGGCTTCTTCTTGTATGACTCTCATTGATTATACCATTTTGGCGGTGCATCACTTGGTGTGTACACTACTCATCTATCTGCGACTCGCCCATTTAATTTTACGTGCAACTTCCACTCGCTGTAATTGTAAGAGACCGATCCGTTCCTCGAACTTCTTGCGTTCGTCCATGGAATGAGCGGCATGAATCTGGTGGCACAGACCTGTCAGTTTGCTGTTGATGTAATCAAACCGTGTCCATAGTTCCTCTTCAGGTGTGCGTTGCTGCTCCGTCGCCGTCTGAAATATTTTGAGTTGGCGGATAAGGGATTGTTGCCATTCCTGATCCTGAATTTGGATGGCAAAATGCAAAAGATCCAGATAGTCATCAATTTGCAACGAAACGCCGCAATCAGATTTAGTGTTCATCGTCGTCTCTCCTTATTTCAGTACTTGGCTGGAATCCATTACTTCTATCTTACAGGAACAAGCCCACTGAAAGCGAGTACTGAACGATTAAATTTCGGGAAAATTTTTATTTTTTTATGTTAAAACAGCTTTACATTTCCATTAAGACCAATTTGGCAGGATATTGATATTGGTACATATGAAATTGGTAATAAAAATCCGCGTTAAGGAAAAAAGTTCTTTCCTCAAAACGGATTTTTCATCATTTTATATATAATATTAACACATATCAAATTAGTCATTTTTTCCATCTCGCTGCTGTCTGGTCATCAGTAACATGAGAAACGAGATGATAATAATGGAAACAGTCCATGCCCAGGCCATGGTCTGATTGCCCGAATCCACAGCGACATAGATTGCCGTGGGTACCGTTTGTGTTTTGCCCGTAATATTGCCTGCAATCATCAGTGTCGCACCGAATTCGCCGAGTGCCCGGGCAAAGCCCAGGATGAAGGCGGTCATCAATGCTCTGCCTGCGAGCGGCAAGGAAATGTAACGAAAGACCTGCCACTCATTCGCCCCAATCGAACGACCCGCATCCTCCAGATCACGATCCACACCACTGAATCCCGATTTCATCGTCTGATACACCAGTGGAAAAGCAACCACCACCGAAGCAATCACCGCAGCCCACCAGGTGAAAATAACCGGTGCGGAGAATATGGCTTCAATCCATTGTCCAAACAGACTTTTACGCCCCAATATGACAAGTAACAGAAATCCAACCACCGTCGGAGGAAGGACTAGCGGCAGCATAAATGCCGTTTCCAGCAGAATCTTTCCCCGAAATGAAGAACGTGACATCTTCCAGGCTATCGCAATTCCGAGCACAGTGGCCACTACGCTGGATAATAACGCTACCTGAAGCGATAGGCGCACCGGTGACCAGAATACGGACCAGTCTATGGCGTTCACATTCATTCCGGAATTGTGAATCCGTATTTCGCGAAGATATCGAGCACTTCAGGGGTTTGTAAATACGCATAAAATTGTTCGGCCTCTGTACGGTGTTTGGTTCCTTCAATAATGCCTATTGGATAGTTGGCTGGTGTGTAGCTGTTCTTGTCCACCTCAAACGCAATTTTCACCTGATCCGAAGTAAGAGCATCCGTTTTATATACAAATCCTGCATCTGCATTACCCGTCTCTACATATTGAAGAACCTGTCTAACGTCTTTCCCCTGCACAAGCTTACTTTCCAGTTCATCCCACAGCTTGGCATTGGTCAGAGCTTCCTTGGCATAGGTTCCCGCAGGAACACTTTCCGGAATCCCAATGGCTACCGTCTTGATGGAGTCGCTGGTGAGATCCGTTTCACTGGTTACTGTGTGGGTCCCATCTGCTGGCACTATGGCCACCAGTGAATTCTGTAGCAGATTCTTCTGATCGCCCGATGCAATCAGGTTTTCATCCACTAGCGCATTCATATTTTTCGTTGCCGCCGATACAAAGACATCAGCCGGGGCACCCTGTTCAATCTGCTGTTGCAAGGCACCCGAGGCTCCAAAGTTAAAATTAAGTTCTATATAAGGATTAGCTAGCTCATAATTGGTTTCAATCTCTTTCATTGCATCGGTCAGACTGGCCGCCGCAGAGATCGTCAGATCTACCGTTTCCTGAGGATCGTTATTTCCTGCTGATGAACTTTCACCTGATGCCGCTGGCGTTGAGGTCGTTTGTTCTGCACCTGTGGATGTATCCGTAGTGCCCGTGTTTGCGCCGCAACCAGCCAATACAAGAGCCAGTCCCAGTGACATACTTCCCAACACATATCCGATTCTCTTTCTCATTCATTTCTCCCCCAACGTTATCTTTAGATATAACTAGTTATAATTGATTATATCTAATTATACACAAGACAAAAAAAATGGGAAGGTGATTAAGATCACATTTGATTTTTGTTATCTGTCCTATGCGTGTATTGCGTGCTCTCAGGTTTATGGCATCCCTCAATTAATGATATAGTACAAGAAACATTCATAATAAAACCATAATTGCTCTATACCTTTGAAGGAGGATCTTCACTTATGACGGAGGAGCAATCCTACACAACCGAAGAAATATCCAAGCTACTCAAAATATCGAAACTGACGGTCTATGACCTGATCAAAAAAGGAGACCTCGTCGCATACCGTGTGGGTAAACAAATGCGAATTGATGCAACCGATCTGGAGGCATATAAACGTCGCTCCAAACAACTTCAGTCCTCAGCGCAGCGTATCCCGACTCCTCATCAGACCTCGGCATCAGGGACCCAGCCAGGTCAGGGTGATTTTCAGGGAACTTCCTTACAATCGACTACACCCGTTGGGTCTACGCATGCGATTACTCCAGCGAGTTCTGCTCATGCAATGACTGCTGTACCACGGCATCTGGTCATAACAGGTCAGGATGTCAGTCTGGATATTCTAATGCGCCATATGGAAAAACAAACTCGGGACATTCGTCCGCTACGTTCGTTCATGGGTAGTTTGGATGGGCTTATCTCGATGTATCGCGGTGAGTCCGATCTGGTCAGCACCCATCTGCTCGACGGAGATACCGGTGAGTATAATCTGCCGTATATTCGCAAAATTCTGACGGGGCGGTCCTATGTTGTGGTAAACCTGCTGTCACGTCCTGCCGGACTATATGTACAGCGTGGTAATCCGCAGAACTTACAGAATTGGACCGATCTGAGCAAGCCTGAACTGAGACTAGCTAATCGGGAGAAAGGTTCTGGCGCGAGAGTATTGCTGGATGAGCAACTTCGGCTGCATGGAATTCCTGCCGCAGGTCTGATCGGATATGAAACCGAGGAAACCAGTCATATGGGCGTGGCTGCCAAAGTCAGTTCAGGTGAAGCTGATGTCGGAGTTGGCATTGAAAAAGCTGCACGACTTGTGGGTCAGGTTGATTTTGTCCCGCTCACTCAGGAGCGCTATGATCTGGTCATGCTGAGGAAGCAAGGTAATGAAGCCTGGACCGAATTGGTCCTGCGGATTCTCCAATCGCCGGAGTTCAGGCAGGAACTGCAATCATTCGAGGGATATGATGTATCGCGAACAGGTGAAATTTTGTACGAAGCATAGTTATACGAGATATAGCCAAAAACACCCATGCTTAATGGATGTTGCGCATCACAATTACATCATGTATATACAAAGCACCTTGCAATGGCTGCAAGGCGCTTTTGGTGTTTCATTCTATAAATAATGCATGATATGGATGATTGAATTTTTTAATGTGGCAAATCGATCTCCAGGATGAATACACCATACGCCGGCATGTTGATCTCATTCTGAAGTGTTGTACCTGACATTAACTCTTTTGCTTGCTTCTTAAGGTTAATGGGGACTTGTTGATCCGAGTAGTTGAGTAAAAATACATAAGCTTTATCCTTACCGGAACGGATACCAAGTTCAACTTCAGACGGTACCTCTATCAGGTCATTCACAGGTGAAGATAGCCCTATTTCATCTAGTAGAGCATCTACCACCGGCTCGTTGTAAGCTGCCCCATAATACCATACCTGCCCCTGACCTACCGTACGTTTGGTCAATGCAGGACTACCTGCATAATATTCAGATGTATACTCAGCCATGACCTGCACGTCAGCATGCTCCACATAAAGAACTTCGTTAAATCCGGCCGTTGACGTTCCCTCCTGAAGTCGCTCACTCGCCCCATTCCATTGCAGTTTGGCTGCTGGAATGGTTCCTTTGATTAAGGTAAAGTCCTCTACGGTTACACCACACAACTCAGCGACAGCCCCAGGGAACGGTCTCATATAACAATGCCCCTTGAGATCCTTATATCCGGTGCGAGCACCGAAAAACAGGGTTCCCCCTTGACTGACATAGGCTTGCAGAAGTTCTGCTGTCTCGTCTGTCATGATGGCCGGGTGAGCATAGATGATCACCTTATACTCGGATAACTCCTCCAGTGTTGTCGTTGGTTGCAGTGTAACCATGTCCGTCGGAATATGACGATACTGGAGCTGTTTATACCAGGAGCGTACACTCTGTTGCTGAAGCGGGCCGTGCCACTCATCCAACTCTCCATCCCAGATGTTATCGTAATCCTGTAGGATCGCAACATCGGCTTGATATGTAGTGCCCGCAATAACACGCCCGATCTTGGCAAACTCTTCCCCTACTTGTGCAACCTCGCGTACTCTTCTGTTGGGTTGATTATGGTAATCATTGATGCCATGCCAGTACATCTCCGTGCCAAATGTTGCCGTCCGCCAGCGGAAGTAGACGAGTAGATCTGTTCCGTGAAGAACAGATTGATACGACCATAATCGGATCTGTCCCGGTCTTGGCGTACCCATGCCTATACTGTCGACCCAGCCTCCTGGCCCAGACTGTTGTTCCATGACGCAGAAGTTCGGTGACATGTTACGTACGTTCGACAGTTTCATGCTCCAGGCCCGATCTTGTAATGAGTTATCGTCTGTCCCTGGGAAGATCGTGGCAAACTGCGGATACGAATCATAGGAGAAGAAATCCAATAGCTCCTCTGTCATTTCATGATTATCCAAGTGTCCAAACGTACCGTTTGTTGTGATCCAATGTTCCGGGTCCAGTTCCCGAATGATGTCCACCTGAAGCTTGGCAAATGAAATGTTATTGGCGGAGATGAATCTCTTTTCATCTAGTGCCAAATGAGGGTTGGGCGATTGGCTGACCATATTTCGGGTAAGGTGAACTTGCTCCCAGTCAGTATAGGTCTGACTCCAGAAAACGGTTCCCCATGCTTGGTTCAGATTCTCTAACGATTCATAACGATCCTTTAACCATTCACGGAAGGCGACATGGTCAGCCTCAGCATAGAAAACATCCATATGACAATTGAATTCGTTATCGATCTGCCATCCAATAAGAGCCGGATGATCTTTATAGGCAATCACCATATTGCGCACGATTTTTTCACATTGCTGTCTGAAGATTGGGCTGCTGTAGTTGGTATGACGCCGCATGCCGTGTTGATACAACACCCCGTCTTTATTTGCGTTTAATACTTCTGGATATTTGGATGTTAACCACGCTGGTGGAGTTGCAGTAGGTGTTCCCAAAATAACGCTCAAACCATATTGATGCGCCAGATCCAGTGCCTTCTGGAAAAAACTAAAATCGAACTGGTCTTCTTCCGGCTCAAAGATGGACCATGCAAATTCAGCCATCCGAATAACTGTGATATTCATCTCTTTCATTCTACGGAAATCGTCCTCCCACAACGCTTCCGACCAGTGCTCAGGGTAATAACAGACCCCCATTTTTAATTCATCCAATTGGATTGATTTTGCCACCTTTGATTGCCCCCTTAACCTGCCATATTGCCTCCATTCTATTGGAACCTTCACATATAATAAATGACAAGATTATGCGACTTATAATAAAATATTGTCATTGCTGAATATTCAAATAACAGTGGGATGAATCCATTTCAGTTCACTACATAAAAATATTGCGTTTAAATGGAGGATGCACGTGAAAGAACACATCTTTCTCCCCAAGCCGGTTTTCCCCAGACATGTATGCTTTCCCGATTTTATTGGAGGGTACAGTGACTTTCCGAAACATCGTGTACATCGAGAATATGGCACAACCGAAATCAATTTGGATCAATGCTATAATCTGCACCTTGTACTTGAAGGTAAAGGATTTCTGGACACGGGAACCACTCGTTATGAGCTAACACGAGGGCAGGGATTCCTCTACGGTCCCGGTCTCAGACAAACCTACTATTCAGATTTGGATGACCCTTGGAGTATTCGTTGGATTCACTTCTACGGTATTCGTCTCGAAGAACTGTTAAATGGAAAAGGCGTTGACGAGCCCTGGCTGTTTCAATGTTCCAACTTTCCGGTGGTTACCGCGCTCATGGATCGATTGCTGGAGCTAGGCAGAGGCTATCAGGTGGAGGACGAGCACAGTGTGGCAGCAACATTATATGAACTTCTGACCCGATTGCAATCCGCAGCGAGTCAAATCAATGTTTCTTTAAATCACACTTCAGAGCGAATTCGTGAAGCAGGGAATTATATTCGCTCTCATAGTAATGAGCACATCACACTTGATCACGCTGCCGGAATTGCCGGATACAGTACAACATACTTTAGCCGCAAGTTCAGTCAGACGTTTGGCATCTCCTTCCCGGAATTCCTCTTGGAATCCAGGCTACTACATGCGAAACAGCTGCTCGCAACAACCAACCTTTCCATTAAACAAATTACACTGGAAACGGGATTTTCACAGTCAAGCTACTTCATCCGCTGTTTTAAAACCCAGGAAAACGTAACACCTATGCAATTCCGTATGATGCACAATCATTCGTTATAGGGCACGGGACGTATTCCTTGAACAAGCTGATGTAAAAAAAGACTCTGCATATAACATGCAGAGTCTTTTTCGTTCATTTTTTATATAAGTTCATTTGTATCTTCGTCCTCATCAGCCTTATATTCCAATATATCTCCAGGCTGACAATCCAGTGCTTTACAGATCGCATCCAGAGTGGATAAACGGATCGCTTTTGCTTTTCCTGTTTTTAATATGGAAATATTGGCGATTGTGATCTCAACTCTCTCTGCAAGCTCGGTAACCGTCATTTTCCGCTTTGCCAACATCACATCAATATTGATTATAATGGCCATATATTCACCTCAGACCACCAGGTCATTTTCTGATTTGATATCAATCGCTTCCTGTAACAATCTTTGGAGCACCGCTGAAAACACTGCAATGACCAATGAAGCAAAAATAGGAACCATTCCCATAAGAATGAGGCCTGGGGCATCATCTTTCTCTGCTACAACATAAACAAATGGCAACATCACAAAATAGAGACTACTGATTACAATAGCACAATATTTTATTGTTTTTAAAGATTTCACTGACATTAGAGAGAACGCTTCATTTTTGTCGATGTAGCTCAGCAGACGGAATGCCTGGTACAGTGCAACGATAAACGGAATAACGGACACATACATAATAATCACTATGGGGTATAGTGCACCTGCATAATTCGGATTCACCGGATTGTTTGCTAACCAGGGTATGCCGAATATACATAAGGCAAGAATGGGAACACCAATAAGCAACACAGCCAATTTTAAAAAGATGGTTGTACCTCGCTTCACAAAAAGCACCTCACTTGTTTTAAGTGATATGAATTTATCATAATATTTATCGTTTTACAATAAATTTTTATTGTAAAACAGATTTTATTTATTCTTTTGCCCATTAAGGAAGGCAGACCAAAAGATCGCCCCCCCTCTTTGCTTCAATGATTTTTGGACACAAAAAAAGCCCGATGCTAGCCACTGTTTCGCTAGCTTCGAACTCGGTTGCATATACGCCATATTTGTCTGAGTTAACATTAATTTTCACGAATGAAATATACTCTTAACCGATCTCGCTCACGTACGCCAGAACAGTCCAGCCTCATCCCGTTCCACCTGCTCGAGCACATTCTCAAAATCAGAACAAGGTGTAATAACATCTACCGGATTCCAGCTGCTCTGTTCATCTCTGGCATACACTTTCCACTGATTTTCTTCCCAGTAAAATCGGGCAATATGCAGCTTATCCCATTGATACCGTTCCTCGGCGGGTCTTTCTTCGGTCAAGATCAATTCATTATCATTCATCTCATATGTCAACTTCACCATCGTAAGTAGTGGCGCGGGTACCTTCTCGTGAATATATCCGTTCATTACGGACTGAATTCTTCGTAACGTAAACAAGTCCAGCATGAAGTATGTACATCCTTTCAGCAAAATACCACCTCTGTTCTACGCACCACATGCAGCTCCAAGCACACAACAACCTGCCTTCATGCAATGGTGGTCAGCTACATCCCTTGATCATTTTACCAGCTGGATTTTGTTACACCAGGAATCTGTCCTTGATGAGCCAGTTCTCTGAACTTAATCCGAGATACCTTGAACTTGCGTAGATAACCCCGCGGGCGACCTGTCACTTCACAACGATTCTTTAGTCTGGTCGGAGATGCATTACGCGGCAATTTCTGCAATGCCTCGTAATCCCCTTTCTCCTTCAGTTCCCGGCGCAGGTCCGCATATTTTGCCACGATCGCCTGACGTTGCTTCTCACGTACCACTTTTGATTTTTTAGCCATGAAATACAGCTCCTTTATCCATTAAATTTATGTTTAGAACATCATCTTCCGAGTTTACACGGCTTCCACAGGCCATGGCAGTGGATTGTCGAAATGGCCCCAGTCTCCCAGCATTTCTTCATCACTGAGCAGGCACTGGTCCAGCTCATCTTCAATGCTTGCACGTTCCATTTCGATCCCAATCATGACAAGCTCCGTCTGACGATCTCCCCACTGGGCATCCCATTTCTCCAGAACATCCGGCTCGTTACGCAAAATCTCTTCTTTGTCCGCTTCGGGCAACGCCGCGACCCAAAGTCCCGCAGGACCGAACTGAATGGATGACCCTGCCTGACTGAGGCTTGCCGCAACATCCCCCTCGGCCGCGAGCCATACCAAACCTTTGGCACGTACCACTTCTTCCGGCCAGTAACTCATGAATTCAGCCAGACGGGAAGGATGGAATGGCTTTCTCCGGCGATAGACAAAGGAACCAATACCATATTCCTCGGTTTCCGGTGTATGCGACTCCTTCTCCAGCTCCTGAATCCACCCAGCGGACATGCTCACTTTCTCAAAATCAAAGCGGCCTGTATTCAGAATCTCAGACGGATTCACCTGTCCATTCTCAGTCCGAATGATCTTGGCGTTAGGCTGTAGCTTCCGGATGATACCTTCGAGCTTGTTCAGCTCGGTGTCATCGACCAGATCACATTTGTTCAGCAGCAGCACATCACAGGTTTCGATCTGATCAATCAACAAGTCTACAACGTCACGGGTGTCTTCATCTCCGGTCGCCTGATTACGATCCAGAAGACTCTGTCCTGATCCAAAATCATGCCAGAATCGATTGGCATCTACTACCGTTACCAAACAATCCAATCGGGCCAGACTAGTCAGGTCAATACCCGACTCTTCATCGGCATATGTAAAGGTCTGTGCAACTGGAACAGGTTCACTGATGCCGGTGGATTCGATCAAAATATAGTCATACTTGCCTTCGTTCACCAGCTTCTCAATCTCCTGCATCAGATCATCCCGCAAGGTGCAGCAGATACAGCCGTTCGACAACTCCACCAGCTTCTCTTCGGTTCGAGACAAGGTTGCCTCCCCCTTGACCAGCGCTGCATCAATATTGACCTCACTCATGTCGTTAACGATTACGGCAACCTTAAGCCCTTGTCTGTTGTTCAACACGTGATTCAAAACCGTCGTTTTCCCTGAACCGAGGTAACCACTTAGTACGGTTACCGGAACTTGCTTTTGTGTCATAGAAATCTACTCCTTATATGTGCAGTCTGTGTAATTCGGACTTTAATAGTAATTATTACGATTAACAACAATGACTATAATCCTGTTAGACGGTCATTGTCAAACTATTTTTACGAAATAGTCCAGAAAAATGGATAAGAAAAAACATCTATCGACGTACTTTCACAGAAGGAACACCGCGTTAAGTTGTAGTTTTTCTTGCGATAATCGAATTGTCCTGCTCCGCTGAAAACTTATAAATTCTAGATATAAAAAAGACTCATGATCTGTCTCCTTCAGCTTCGTATCCTGACAATACGTTCCGGAAAATTCAGTCCATAAGCCTTTACTTTACTATTCACATCGGCGCTCCAATCGCACCACAATAACTGATACCTGGCAGTAATATCCGACTGCCTATCACTGCCCAGGATCATTCCACTACAATACCGTTTAGCTTGCCACCACAGATGCAACCTTATTGCCCGCTTCCATCCGTTGCCTGAACACCAACACCAGTACCATCGCTGCAACAAAGAGCAACGTGCAGATCATAAACATGGTCGAATACGAACTCGCTTGCACAATAAGCCCCATCGCCAATCCGCCCATAGAGAATCCAAGGTCATACGAGGACATGAAAATCCCCATGAGTACATATCTGGAATCCGCAGGCAGCACAAAGGACAGATATGTGGTTAATGTCGGGTACAACAGTGCCAGGGCAAAACCGCTGAACACCGCGGAGAGATACACCAATGGCCCGATGATCTCCATTAAGCTGAGTAACTGGGTTCCCAGTGCTGCACACAGCATTAACCCTGCCATCAGCCAGGTATTCCAGCTACCGTCGGACGGAATTTTTTTACGCAAAATAAACCTGCACAGGATCACAACCAATCCCTGTATCGTCAGAAATACCCCTGCACTCTCCATTCCGGTGGATACCATATACAGGGGAAGAAAGGTCGCTGTCGCCCCAAAGACGCAGGACGCAAACAACATCACCACACTGCTAATCAGCAGTGGCGTACTGCGCCAGATGCCGCCGAATGAACGAAACATGTCGCCCAAGGTGTACGATTTGTTCTGCACGGTACTCCGCGGCAAATCCACATTATATCCAATCAGAAGTGGCAGCGCCGCCAGTCCGATCATCAGCAGCGTAAACGCCAGATCACTGGCATTTTCCCAGATTTGTATGGCGAGGATCGGAATGACCAGAGAAGGAACCATCGTAAACAGGGTGTACATGGACAGCCCTTGTGCCCGGTCTTTGTCCTCCAGCTTTTCCACAATGCCTGCCTGCATCGTCATGGAGAAAAAGGCCGTAGCTACCCCTTGCAGGGCCCGCAACCACAGATACGTCTCCACACCAAAAACAACAAATAACAGCAGCGTTCCCGCATGCAAAAGCAATAGCCATTGCATCACTCGAAGTGGCCCATGCTTACCCAGCAACTGCGCTGCAAAAGGTCTCAAGAGCATACAGGTGAACATATATGCCCCCATCATCAGACCAATCTCAGCCTGATTTAATCCAGCGGCTTCGCTTCTCAAAGGCAGAATAATCGTCAAAGCTGAATTTGCCGCAAAAAATAAAAAGGCCAGCATATAAAACCGGATAAACGAAAAGGATACCGGATTTAATTTTCCATTGGATGTTGCATTCATCGAAGACTTCAAACGTTCTTCACCACTTTCTCTCCTGGCAGTCAACTCACAGATGTACCTGTCACGGGTCTTCGCCGTTCATAGGCAAAAACGATCATTACCGCTCCTAGGATAGCACAGATCATGTACATAAATGAATAGGAAGAGAAGTCAGCGACGGGTCCCATAATCACACCACCCAGAGAAATACCCAGATCAGCCATCGCGATAAATAACCCGATCAGGACATTCCGGTTCAGCTTAGGCAACACAAAAGACAAATAGGTCGTGAGCGTCGGATACAGAATGGCTTGAGCAATGCCCATGAATATAGCCCCGACATAGAAAAAGACTACGCCTCCTGTCACCGAAAAACTCACACATTGGGCAGCAACGGCCAAAAGAAACAGGGTACCCATGATAAAAGGAGAATGCCATCTCCCATCAGAAGGAATCCTTTTCCGGAGCATGATTCGAGCCAGCACAACTGTCCCGGCCTGAAGCATCAGATACACACCCGCATTCCCATTTGGTACTTGGCTCGCATACAGCGGAATAAAGGTCGTAATTGCACCAAATACAACGGAAGCAGCAAGCATCAATACACTGCATCGAAACAGCAACGGATTCTTCACCAACTGAGCAAAGGATTCCCACATACTCACGTTCTGCTCCGAAAGATTCTCAGCAGGTTGCTCCTTGTTTGGTTCCATTTTGGCGGTATATCCGAAGACACCCGTACAGACGGCAATGCCGATCAGAACCACTGTAAAATAATCCATACCACCCGTCTGCCAGATTCCTAACGCGATAACAGGCCCCACGATCCCCGGTATGTAACTGAACAACGAATAATACGAAATTCCCTGTGACCGATCTTTCTCCGGAAGTGCATCAATAATGCCAATCTGCAAGGCCATGGAGAAAAACGCTGTCGATACCCCCTGCAAAATACGAGCAACCAAATAACCCTCGAGTCCCGTAAAGGTATATAAAATCAGGGCAAATCCATTGATGATCAGAATCAAACGCAATATTTTGATCGGACCGTGCTTTTGAATAATCCGACCTGCCCAGGGTCTGAAAAACATCGTTGTGAACATATAAGCGCCCATGATCAGTCCAATCGTTGTACCGCTCGCGCCCAAGGACTCCCCTTGTAATGGGATGATCACGTTAAGAATGGCATTGGCACTGAAATATAGAAGAACCAGTATGTACAAGCGCAGAAAAGGCCAAGACATCACTCCACTCACAATGGGTGTTCCCCCTAAAATGTAATTAAATGCTTCAATAATTTCTTCGCATAGTCTGACTGAACATCCTTTAGCTGCTCAATAGGAACGATCTCTTCAATCTGACCCTCTCTGAAAATGATAACCCTGTCACAGATATAAGCTGCCGCCTGTATATCATGCGTGATAAAGACATAACTCAGCTTGTAGATTTCCTTAAGCTCTTTTAACAATTGCAGTACCTGAATCTGAACAGACACGTCCAGTGAGCTGATCGCTTCATCAAACACGATGCATTTGGGAGCGGTGGAGATGGCCCTGGCTATGCACACTCTCTGAGCCTCCCCGCCGGATAGTTCATGCGGATATTTGGATCTATAGGAAGGGTCCAGTCCAACTTGGTGCAGCAACAGATCCACCTTCTCTGAGTTACCCTGATCTTTTCGCAGCTTTTGCTGCGCTTGCATCGGTTCCATAATGGCAGCTTCCACGGTAAGAAATGGATTGATGGAGGACGTATAATTTTGAAAAACAGCGCTGATGTTACCTATCCGTACACGTCGATCCTGTACGTTTTTACCATGCAGCGAGATCGTTCCACGATCAGGGCGTTCAATGCCCAGAATCAGACGGCCCAACGTGGATTTGCCGCTTCCGCTTTCACCGATGATGCCCAGACATTCGCCATGCCGGCATTCAAAGGTAACCTGATTCAACACCTGTTGTCTGTGCTTGGAGAACAGTCCACCTTGGTTATATGATTTTTCAATACCTTCCACCTTTAGCATCTATAAGTCCTCCTGCATCAACGCCTTAAAATGATTGCTTAGCTCCAACCGGGTAGAGACCAGATACTGCGTATAGGCATGCTTCGGCTCTGTCAAAACAGAATGCATGCTGCCACGCTCTACGATGCTTCCATCCTTCATGACCATCACGTCATCTGCAATCTTCTGAACGACGCCGAGATCATGGGAGATGAACATCATGGAACAGCCCATGCGTTCGCGTAATTGAATCAATTGCTCCACCACTTCATATTGAGAGATCGTATCCAGCGCCGTTGTTGGCTCATCCGCAATAATGAGATCGGGCTCAAGCACCAATGCCAGTGCGATCATGATTCGTTGCAGCATCCCACCGGACAGCTGATGTGGATATTGATTCAGAATCTCGCGCGGATGTCTGAGCATGACGCTTTCCATGGCATTCATGATTTTCCGTTCAATCTCGCGGGTATTCCAGCCAAAATGCTGCTGAAGCGTCTCCCGAATATGGACACCAATGACACAGGAGGGATCAAATGCACTCATGCCATTCTGCAAAATCATACACAGATGCTTGCCCCGCTTACGCCGCATCTCCGGTTCCGAAAGCTGGTTCAGGTCTTCGCCCTGAAATAACATTGTGCCCGATTGGCGAATCCCTGGCTTGTTCAGTCGCATAATAGCCCTACACGTAACGGACTTGCCGCTACCACTTTCCCCCACGATGGCCATACAGCTTCCCGGCTTAACTTCAAATGAACTGTCATGAATGATCACTTTACCTGTATTGGTGTCCCAGACTTTCAAATGTTCAACCTCGACTATATTCATAAGTAGTCTTTCTCACCTCACTTTCGTAAGACTTGTCAGACTTACCTTGAGAGGTCATCAATTTGGGGTCCAGAGCCACTTGAAGGGCATCCGATAGAAAATTAAAAGCAGACACGACCACCACAATGGCCAGGCCCGGTGCCAACATCAATTCAGGTCTGGAGAACATGACTTCCCTCGCCTCATTGAGCATCATGCCCCACTCCGCATGCGGAGCCTGGATTCCAAGCCCCAGAAAGGAAAGGCCGGAGATCTGCAACATCATCGAACACATGGAACCACTGGCAATGACAGCAATATCGGCAAAAGTAACCGGAACAATATGTTTGGTTATAATTCTCAGATTGGGTGTGCCGGAGGCTTTGGCAAATTTCACATAATCCATATCGGAGAATTGCATCACAGATGTTCGAATAACGCGGGCAAACCAGGCCCATTTCATCCACACAAAGGCAATCAAAATATTCTCCAGTCCTGCACCCAGAATGCCAACCACCGCCAGTGTCATCACGTACCCAGGGAAAGACAGCATAATGTCACAGACTCTCATGATCCACGCATCCACTTTTCCCTTGAAGTAACCCGCGACGAATCCGACAATAGCTCCAATCAGAACAGAAAGGCTCAGCGCAACCAGAACCCATAACACACTTGGACGGATTCCATAGATAAGCCGGGATAATACACATCTACCCAGATGATCATTGCCTAATAGATAATCCCAGGATGAGGAGGCATAACGAAGCTTCATATTCACTTGTCCAGGATCATGCGGCGCAATAAGAGGGGCGAAAATGCCCGCTATAATCATGACGATAATTACCATCAAAGAGGTCAACGCAAGCTTGTCTTTGCACAGATTTTTCAATATTCGCATCAGAATTCCTTTCTCAAACGGGGATTCATCGCCGCATTAATGATGTCGGATAACGTGTTAAACAAGACAAAGGTGACAGCCAACATCAGAACATACGCCTGAATAATCGGAAAATCCCTGCTTAAAATGGATTTCACGCTGAGCCTCCCGAGCCCCGGCCAGGCAAATACATTTTCGATAACCACCGTACTGCCCAACACGATCGGGATCGCCATGCAAAAGATGGACACGGCCACCTGTAATGAATTTCTCAGAATATGCAGGGTGACTTTCTTCTCGCTCAGACCACTTGCCCGTACATATAACACATAGTCCTCATTCATATTGCTCAGCATGGAACTTCGAACCGTTCGGAAATAAATGCCCGTATAACTCACTGTGATCACAATCACCGGTAGAATGTAGCTTCGATACGAATCCATGCCACTGGTAGGTAACAGGTCCAGCTTGACGGAAAAATACCAGATCATCATGGCTGCAAGCCAGTAGGACGGCATGGCGGTAAGGAAAAAGGAAATACCTCTGACCGATCGATCCAGCAGCTTGCCTTCTCTCATGGCACAGATCACACCCAGCAGGATGGACAGCGCAATAATAAATACCGATGAGACAAGCGTTAACTTCAATGTGTTCATAAAAGCCGGCCCCATCAGAGACCACACGGGTTCACCAGATACATAAGAATTGCCAAAGTCCAGCTGCACAACAGCCATAATCCAGTTCACATACTGGATCATGAACGGCTGATCGAACCCCAATGCCTTGTTGGTCTGGGCAATTAATTCCTCTGTGATCTGCGGAACTTCCTGTGCCTGTAACACAACAACCGCCGGGTCCAAGGGAGATAGATTAATCAGGACAAACGTTATAAATGAAATGATAATCAGTAAAGGGATGGTTAACAGAATCCTTTTGATGATATAACTTCCCATATCCATCTCCGCTCTATTTAAAATTCATTTTTTCAAAAGGTAGTTCATATTGGGTCTGCTTGAATGAGATTCCATCGAGATTCTCAGGAGCGACTATGGTAACACGCCCGTTGGTAATCGGAATGAACAACGCTTCATCATGGACGATCTTCATAATGTCGGCATAAATGGATTGGCGTGATGTCTCATCCGTGGAAACCATGACCGCATCAATTTTCTGGTACAGTTCATCTGCTTCGGCAATTCCGCTTGTCGTATGCTTGTATGCCGAATCTGACGTAAATGCTGCAATGGTACTCTGTGGATCATAGGCCAGTCCCCAGGTTTGATTAAAGAGCAGATCATATTCCCCGGTAGCTCTCCGATTCGCAATGGAAGTGGACTCTTCGCCCAATATTTCAAGCTGAATCCCCAATTCTTTCGTGGAATACTGAATCAATTCGGCCTGTATTTTCTGTGAAGACGAGTTGCTGTCATAGTATAGTTTCACGGCTAAAGGCTGACCGTTCTTCGTTCTCACCATTTCACCATCTGCCAATGTCCAGCCAGCTTGGTCCAGAAGATTTTTAGCCATTTCCGGATCATACTCCCGTTTCTTAAGGTCTACCTTGGCGTAATTGACATTGGCTGAAAATAGCGTGTCCGCTACAGTCTGCGTTCCGTTGAAAATATCTTTACTGATCGTTTCCCGATCAATGCCCACCCATAACGCTTCCCGCACTGCCGTTTCCTGAACCGGACTATTCTCGCGACTGCTATTGGCTACGATCATATTGGTATTCATCGCTTCACTTCGAACCACTTGATAATCACCGGATTCAGCCAATTGGTCCATGGCCTCCACATCGATACTATCTGCTCCCCGGTCATCGGTGAACACAAAGTTGATCTCTCCCTTTTGCAATGCCAGGAATGTCGTTTCACCTGCCGGAAGAACCTTGGATGTGATTTTCTTGATTGCAGGTGCACCACCCCAATAGTCTTCATTGGCTTCAAACGTGGCATTCTCTTCAACTTTATGAGCAGTAAGCTTGTAAGGTCCTGTACCGTGGAAACCACTCACTCCGTCTTTGGTTCCGCCATCTTTGAAATCCTTGGGTGATATGAAGACGTAAGGTCTTGTCATGGACAATTCCACCAGTGCCGGATAATAGGCTTCCGACAGCGTCAGCTCCACCGTATGCTCATCGATAACTTTTACACTCGTGATTTTGGTAGACAGCTTGATCCAGGCATGTTTTTCGGCATTCGCCTGTACTGCATCGATATTTTGTTTAACTGCCTCTGCGTTGAACGACTCTCCGTCATGGAATTTCACATCTTGTCGCAGATGAAAAGTATACGTCTTGCCATCCTCGGAGATATCCCATGATTCAGCCAGCAATGGCTTGATCCCGTCAGGCGTGTTTTCCACCAGTGACTCGTATACCATCCCTTGTGCAGGCATGGAACCCGTGTACAGATGGGGGTTCATATCATTAATATCTTTGGCAGAAGCATAGATAAGTTCAGTTTGTACCTGGCTATTGGCAGGCTCCGTTTGGGCGCTCTCTTTCTCTTTTGTGCTCTGAGCGCATCCGGCGAGCAGCGCAATGGCAGACACCAGCAATAGTATGGATGTAAAAGTAAGACCCTTTTTCACAACATTTCCTCCTGATGAGCAAATTAAAATTCAAACTTTACACAAGACCACTACGTGGTCAGAACAACCTTCCGATCGCTGTTATCCCCAGATTTTTTTGATCTCTTTTCCAAAGAGAAAATCCGGTGATAAAGGCGAACGCTTCGCTTCTTCAGGTTCTTTCTGCCCCCTCCGTTACTGTGTAAAACAAAATTTAATTTGCATTATTTAAATGTAATCAGACCCTATTACTCAAAGTCCGGTGCAGATCATACGGATATCCTCGTCAAAGGATTGGATCACAAAGGCGTCGGACAAGCGTTGATTTGGGTTTGCCTCAGCCACTTCCTGAAGCTTCGCTTCATATCTGGCGATAAATTGATCAATCGTTGGACAGCTCACATCGAGGTGTCTGGCTATGCCCTGAATGATTTTGATGCGGTAGTAATCTTCCTTGGGCATACGGGGGATGTCCAGTTCTCCTTCGCGGTTCATGAACGTTTTGCGGAATGGGACTGCTGAAAAGTCAAAATATTTCCCTTCCGAATCGGGTTCCGAGAATGGATCAATCAATAATGAGGTGTACCGTATGTATAATAAATACTCTTGATGAATGACCTGCAGCTGATTGAAATTCTCGATATCCTGGCGTGATATACTCTCTAATCGAACCGGATAGTTGTCATCCGTCATGAATTGAAGCAGGTTCACTCCCTGGATATGGAGTCGGTCCGTAATATTCATAATCTCCTGCCACTGTGCCCGCATTTCCCGTATCAAAACTTGTGTAATCGGACCTTCAGGATACATCTTGTATATGTATTTCTGAATATTCGATGCTCCAAAGATGGCTTCTAATGAGAAGTCGTTCATGAACAAAGGTGGATGCACGTACAACGAAATATTTCTCGTTTCCGCCTCCAGTGGGGATCGCATCACTTCCAGCGCAACACCCAAACGCTCATACACTTGGCATAGCTTACTGACCTGTTCAGACGGGGAACGTGTGGAACCGATATAAACCTTTTTCTTGACCCCTGTAGTAATCACATGATTCGACGGATGCTCGTGCATCCAACGAGTATCTCCGAGGTAGGTAGAGAAACTGATCACTTCCGGCGCCGCATTCCGCTCTCTCATATAATGGGTTACCAGTCGATTGGACCCGAACGTTGGAGAAATCAAAATGATACATTTCAGTTGTTTGATGAATTCATCATTCATTTGTTCCAGTACATCGATATACGCATCGGTGGTAACCGCCAAAATGAGTGTATCCCATTTACCATCAATGGTGTCATATCCCTTGAACACATGATCAACGTAACACTCACCTGCGAGCGATTGATGTTTCTCATTTTGAATGTTGACCTGAATACGCCCATTGCTCTGTTCGAGGGCTGAGAATACGGACGCTGAACGAACCGATTGTCTCCCCGTAATGCCTATACAGCAGTTGAGATGATCTTTGAGCGTTACCGCAAGCTGAATGGATGCAGGTCCGGTTCCGAGTATCAGAATTCGCTGAAGATTGCTCATATAAGCCTCCTTAATTCAATGTTCAATCTGTAATCCATTTGGACGCACTTGGATGCACTTGCATACCTATGCTTTCTGGTACAACGCAATATCAAACACATCATCCGGGCGCAGGATCGTATCCACCAGCTTCCACTTGCTGCTGTCCGTCTCTCTCATGGGATAATTGAACAAGGACTTCAACTGATCACCGTATCTCATGGCTACAACCACCTGTGCATTCGTCAGGGCATGCAGTTGATCAAGCAGCTCATATTTAGGGGCCACCGTAGAGCTGAAAATGATATGGGTTGCTTCCTTGGTATACTCCAGATTTTCCAGCAATGTTGACTCCAAACGAATCTTCAAACCCGTGCCCAGTGTCTCCACCACTTTTCGCCCGAGTGTAATGGACTCTTCATCAATATCGATCCCGACAACCTGTGCACCTGTTCGCTTGGCGATGAGTAATGGTGTCATTGGGAATGAACCGGAGCCTACCAACAATACGTTGGAATCGGAGGTGACATGGAAGCTGCCGAATTCTTTATCGATACACTCTTCTATGTTTTTGAAATAATCGGCAATCTGCACATCCCCGTTCTCTAACTTTAATGCACGATATTTCTCCATGATCGCCACACACTGGGCGGATTTATTTCTTAACGCCCACACAAGCGAATCCAGTTCTTCCAGCTCCGAATGCTCCAACTGTTCCCAGGCTGCCTTATTGTCCTGATCAGTCACAAAGCGGGAATAGTCATTGATCACAGCCTCCAGCTCTGCACTATGCTGAATCGTATGATCATACTTGCTCGCGAGCTTATCGAATTTCTCTGCAAATTCACTCAAACATGTCTGAAAATGAACCAATGTGATCATTTCTTTTCCCCCTACACGTTGTCTCGATCATGTATCATGTACCTCATGCGTTTACAGCGCTCCATTCTGCTGGAGCATCTATGAAGGCTTTGCCTTGTGCCACAATGCCAACCGATCCCTCAATCGTAATACTCCCAAGTTCTGCGCCATTCCACTGGGCTGCCACTTTGATCGCCCCACCAGGCTGCTTGATGTACTGAGTAATCCCTCTCTGCTGGCTCCATGCGAGATAGGCTCCCACGGAGGCTGTACCCGAACCACACCCTCTCTCCCAGATCAGGCTATCCAGCTCCGGAACATAGATGAGTGGGGCCATTTCTTCCAAGTGTGATTGATATAACAAGATACCGATCAGCTTATCTCCCAGGGTTAGTCCCAGTAACCTTGCAAGGGTCTGTGCCCTCTTCTTCATCGTATCGTTGAAGTCATCGACTTCGATCACGATATGGATGAACTCAGCGTACCGGATGATCACCATATCGAGTTCGATGCCTTCGTATCGGATTGTTCGTTGTTCGATCTGCTTTGGTATCGGCATAGTTACCTGGCAGTCATATTCGTTCTGCTGCTTCTTCACATGGCACATGATCAATTGATCGGTTCCGGAAACCTCCAGCATGATGTCCATAGACTCCTGATGTGCCAGTCCTGCTTCAGATGCGTGGTGTGCTGCAAGTGCCATACAGGCATTGCCACAGAACTCTCCTCCGGCCATTTCCAGACGGGCAGCAGCTTCCGGTCTCCTCGTTGGTTCAATGAATCCCACTTGTTCAGCGTAAACGTTATCATACGACATTAGACGAGTTGCAATATGATTGTATTTCTCGGCTGCATGATCCGTTTTAACCAGAATCGTCATGTTTTGAGTGGGACTGAACTTGATAAAATCGATCTCCTGTTTCATCGCAGCGACTACTCCTGTTCTTCTTTTTATCTAATAGTAATTATTACGATTAAAGGTCGAGAAAAATATAGCACATCTTTTTGGGGAGCGTCAACAAATATTTCCATTTAAAAAAATAAAATTTCATAATACCTTTAGCTGCACCTCCTGTAAGAAAACGCAAACAGAGCTGACGCTTCTGCGCCAGCCCCAGCCATAATTACACCATCTGATAAGATTCAACAAATCGTCGTTCCTACCCCGCTCTTACTTAAAAAAGGGAATACGAAAAACGGTTGCCGTCGAACGGAACCGTTTCGATCTGGATATGATCCAGTGATTCACTGTACTCATCACGCTTGATGTGCTTGCACATTGTGCAGTGCTTTCTCAGCCAGTGCAGCCAGAAGATGTGCTCCCAGCGACAGAGCCCGTTCATCCACATCAAAGCCAGGGTGATGCCACTCATGCGGGCCAGAGGTGCCCAGGAAGAGGAACAGGCCGGGAACTTCTTTTTGATAAAAGGAAAAGTCCTCACCTGCTGGAGAAGGTAGCGGTCTAACACTGTTCAATCCAATCTCACTTGAAACTTGCTCCGCCGCAGATGCCAGAGCTTCGTCGTTGACCACGGCAGGTGGTCCCTGAATCCAGCGAACCGTAGCCCGTGTGCCATAGGCTGCGGCCACACCGGCGACTACCTGATTGAAACGCTCGCGAATCCGTGCACGCACTTTCTCATCAAAGGTACGCACTGTGCCATCAAGGATCGCTTCATCCGGAATAACGTTCCAGGCTGTGCCACTGTGGAGCTTGGTGACACTGATTACAGCACTCTCCTGTGCTCCCACATTGCGGCTTACGATGGCCTGTAATGCCGTAACAATATGTGCGGCAACCACAATTGGATCAATGCCTGCTTCAGGCACGGCTGCATGGGTGCCTACACCTTCCACTTTGACAACAAAACCGTCTGCTGCTGCCATCAATGCGCCTTCTCGAATGCCCACCGTACCTACCTGGAGATCAGGCTTGTTATGCAAACCAAATAAGGCCCGAACATAGGATAATGCGCCGCTCTGGATCACTTGCCGAGCACCCGTTGCTTTTTCCTCCGATGGCTGGAATATCAACCGTACTTTTCCCGGTAGAATGGACTCGCGCTGTTTCAGTAATCGTGCAGCACCAATCAGAATTGCCGTGTGCGCGTCATGTCCGCAAGCGTGCATCTTTCCATCTACTTGGGAGGCAAATTCCAGCTTTGTCTCTTCCTGAATGGGCAGCGCATCAATGTCCGCTCTTAAGGCAACAACAGGACCGTCCCCTTGACCCACTTCAGCGACAAGCCCTGTCCGCAGCGCATATTCGTCTGCAATACGGACACCTTCCTCTTCCAGCCAACTGCGAATGGCAGCTGTCGTCTCCTTTTCCTCGCCGGACAATTCCGGGTTACGATGCAGATGTCGCCGAATGGTGATTAAACGTTCCGCGAATTCTTCCGCCCGTTCACCATGAAGTTCATGCTCGGGGCCCTGTACTTGTTGCTCAGAATGCTGCTTGGGCTGTTCCAGATCACTTTTCATCACATGGCCTCCCATTCGTATATATTCACTGCTATATTAACTGCCTAATTCTATCCGATTGCAGCTTCCTGTTCCTTGGATTCCAGTGCAAATTCACTCAGTCCCTGCTCTGCCAGAATCTCACGCAACAATTCGAATGAACGAATTCGCTTGGTAAAGTCCCGTGTAGCTGTAGTCACAATGAACTCTTCCACAGCAAACTCCTGCTGGAACTTCAGCAGCGCCTGACCTACGCTTTCCTTCGTACCCCGGGTCACACTTGGCTCCAAAATCTCGATCCGATAGGTTTCGTTTGATTGACGTCCGAATTCTTCCGCCTGTTCCACAGAACCGACAGTGAGTACTTTCCCACTCTCCAGATGGATCTTCACCAGCATATGCTCGCTCGCAAGTCCTTCCGCTTCCTCCTCACTCTCGGCCACAATTAACGATATGGCTAGTGCAGCGTAGGGCTCCCGTCCCTGGGAACGATCAAATTGTTCACGATATACACGGATCGCTTGAAGTGCTACCTCTATATTACTGTTAATGAACAGTGAAAAGACATATGGAAGTCCCAGTTCCGCAGCCATGCCTGCACTATCAACACTGGCTCCGAGCACGTACAGCTCCGCTGGAATGTCGGACAAGGGCGAAGCGCTGAGACCTGCAAGTGGATGTGATGGATCTTCAAGCGGCTCATTGTGGATGTATCGTTTCACTTGAACAATTTTCTCTTTCAGAGATGAGGCTTCCTGAATACCTTCCTGCAACGCCTGTGTCGAACGTGGTAACCCGCCTGGTGCACGACCGATTCCCAGGTCAACTCTTCCTGGTCCAAGCGCTGCGAGGATATTGAAATTCTCGGCGACTTTATATGGGCTGTAATGCTGGAGCATTACTCCGCCAGACCCCAGCCGAATCCGCTTTGTATACGCAAGCAAGTGGGAGATGAGTACTTCCGGGGAGGAACCTGCAACATGCCCTGAATCATGATGCTCCGACACCCAGAATCGATGGAATCCAAGCTGCTCTGCCCGCTGTGCCAGCTCAATCGTATGGCGAAAAGCATCCACCGCCGTTTCCCCTTCATAGATGGGAGTCTGATCCAAAATGCCAACACGAATACTCATATCCTTCTCCTCCTTGATTGTGCTGAACCGCTGTTCTTGAATCTTACAAACAATCTATAGTTGCCGCAGCAGTTCCCCGAAGGGCTCTGCCAATGGCGAATATTCTTCCTTTAAAGTAACGACGCTGATCTGCAACGATACACCTGCTACCTCATGTACCTGAATGGGGAACAGCTCCTGATTCTGCACTTCCTTCTTCACCGTAAGTCCTGGGAGAAAGGCAATGCCTGCCCCTTGCATAACCAGTTTCTTCGCCGTCTCCGAATTATCGACATGATATGTAATATTCGGCGGATGTTCCAGCGAGTCGAAAGCCCGGTGAATGCGAAGCCAGTCCAGTGAACCACATTCAAAAAAGACCAGTTGCTCATTCCGGATAGCTTCCATGCTGACATGCCCGCTCTCAATGAATGGATGCCCTTTGTACACATAGAGCTGAATCGGATCTTCATAAAAAGCAACCGTACGGATCGCAGGATGCATGACCTTGCGCACAAAAGCAAGATCGATCTCCTGACCAAGCAGTTTGGCAATCAGCTGATCCGTCGTTGCGGTCGTCAATTTGATATTAATTTCGGGGTAAGCTTCCTTGATCTTGGGTAAAAAATCGGGAATGACATAGTTGGATACCGATACTGTACTACCAAGTCGAAGAGCATCCGGTGTTGATCGCCGTTGCTGAATCTTCTGCTTGCCCTTCTGAATCACTTGCAGCACTTGCTGCGCATATGGCAGGAATTTCCGACCTTCATCTGTCAGCACAATTTGTTTGCCAAGCCGATCAAACAACTTGCAGCCCAGCTCCCTTTCCAGTGACTGAATGCGAGCTGTGACCGAAGGTTGGGACAAGAAGAGTACTTCGGCAGCCTTATTGAAGCTTCCATAATGATTGATATATACAAATGCTTCAATATTCTCGATATTCATGAGCGCCTCCGTATCCACGTCCGCAGACGTTTGATCTTATATTGATTTATCCAATACACTTACTTGGTTTTATGATATCGTAATCCCATCCTTTTCCAGTGTCAATATCAATTCATCCAGCGAGCGATCCAAACGTGTAGTCACATCTGCCGAGAGTACAAATTTTCCATCATCCAATCGCTCAATTCCCTGATCCACAGCATACACGCCACCCAAGATATGTCTTCCACCAAGGGCTGCCAGAACAGGCTTCAATGCATAATCAATGGCGAGCAGATGAGCTATAGAGCCACCGATAACGAGCGGAAGTGTCAACTTGCCCCGCAACCCTTCTTGCGGAATCAGATCCAGGAACAGCTTGAGCACTCCCGAGTACGATGCCTTGTATACCGGTGTAGCCACAATAACTGCATCCGCCGCTTCCACGACAGCAAGTGCATCACGAATGAATGAGCTGTCAAACCGGGCTTGCACCAGATCCTCAGCGGGCAGGTCCACAACATGAATGACTTCAACAGTGATGCCTGCCTCCGTTAATTTTTGGCTGCTGTAATCCGTCAGACCTGTCAAACGCGAACGTTTGGAAGGTGATCCTGCAATAATGACAACATGTGACATGAATATCTCCTCCTCAAGCGTAAACGGCTGTCGCCGTCCTCTGGTGGCACAGCTACCGTTTCGCAGTGAAATATAAAAATGGATAGGGTGAAACTTATAAATTCTTATATTTTGGAATAGCGGTCAAGCCGCTCCTTTTACTTTGGGGTCCAGCCGATCGCGAATATCGTCTCCAATCAGATTAACCGCCAGTACAAACAACGTGATCGCCAGACCCGGGAACGTACATATCCACCAGGCAACCGTCAGATAACCTCTACCTTGTGAGAGCAATGCGCCCCAATCCGGTATTTCCTTCAACACCCCAAGTCCCAGAAAACTGAGTCCGGAACCCGTAAGAATTGATGTCCCTACACCAAGCGTAGCCATGACCAGCAAGGGTGACAACGAATGTGGCAGTACATGTTTCCAGAAAATACGTGCATTGGAACCGCCCAGTGAACGTGTCGCTGTAATGAAAGGCAGACCTTTAACTGATATGACCTGCCCACGCATCACCCGTGCGTAGCCCGGAATGGAGGAAACCGCAACAGCTAGTGCAATGTTCATCAGTCCTGGCCCGAGAGCAGCTGCAACAGACAATGCAAGGAGCACGCCGGGTACAGCCATCAGAATATCGACTGCCCGCATCGTGATGGTATCAACAATTCCTCCGGCATAACCTGAGATAATACCAAGAGCACTACCGACAATACCGCCCACAAGAACGGAAGCAAAACCAATGAGCAGCGAATCCCTGCTTCCATGCACAACTACACTGAAGATATCCCTGCCAAAATAGTCCGTCCCGAACAGATGCGCAGCAGAAGGAGCCTGCAGAATGGCATCCGTCATCATCTGAGTTGGATCATAGGGCGCAATCCAGCCCGGTACAATCGCACATGCCACGGTAAACACCACCACCAGCAATGCTGCATAAAAGAATAATCGGGATACCGCGAATGAGACGCGATAACGCCAAGGGCGGCGATTCCACAGACGGATACGTCCTACACTGCCCGCCCATGCTTTTTTGTCACCAACCAAAGGTTTCATGCTCATGAGCAACAACTCCTCCTTCCATACTCCGCGTCAGGACACTTCTGACTGTTCCGGCTGTCATCATGTTCGGACTGCACGCCGAACCCGGGGATCAATGTACGAATACGAGATGTCCACCAGCAAATTCAAGACCACATAGATAATGGATGTAAAGAAAATACCCCCTTGCACCACTGGCAGATCCTTGGCCATTAGCGCATCCGCAATAATTCGGCCGATCCCCTGTCTGGAGAAGACGGTCTCCACCACAACGGTTCCCGCAAGCAGATCACCGATCAGCATGCCGATTACCGTTACGGCAGGGATCAGGGCATTACGCAGCGCATGGCCATACATGATGGCACGCTCCGAAAGTCCTTTAGCCCGTAATGCCACGATAAACGGTTCATTGATGACTTCCAGCATGCTGTTCCTCACCATCCGTACGATAAATCCTGCACCCACGAGCCCCAGCGTAGCTGCCGGAAGAACCAGTGAGCTGAATCCGTCGGAACCCATCGCCGGGAACCAGCCAAGCTGTACCGAAAATAACAGGATGAGAAGAATCCCCGTCCAAAAGGTTGGCATGGAGATACCAAACAGTCCAACGAGCCGGGCAACGAAATCAATCACGCCATTGCGATGAATTGCAGACAATACACCGAGTGTAATTCCAATCGTGATGGCAATGATTGAGCTGAGTGCGGTCAAAGCCAGTGTGGCTGGAAAATGTTCCAGTATTTTTGGCAGAACTGGATCGGAATTGATCATTGATTTACCGAAATCCCCACGCAGCATATCACCGAAATAGTTCGCAAACTGGATGTAAAACGGCTGATCCAGTCCAAGCTGAACCCGCAGATTCTCGATCATCTCCGGGGTAGCCGAGGACGGGTCCAGCATGAGCAGAACCGGATCACCCGGCAGAAGATACATGATGCAGTACACCAGCACCGAAGCTCCGAAAATAACCAGAAGCGATGTTGCGAGTCGTGACAGTATCGTTTGAACCATACCGGGATATCTCCTTCCTGAATCTGGATTGGTCGTTCCTATAGTACGTGTTCAAAAAGATCAGTTTTCAGTACCGAGAAGATGGAATGAAGCTAGAAATGGAGTAGCGGAGCGTAGGAAACTACGTGAGCAACTGAAATGTTTCCGAAGGAAACATCCTTCGTAAGCCCCCCGCTTATTTCGGCTGAATTTCATATTCGATGCTGATCATGCCATTAGGCATGACTCGTAATCAAAAGTGGACTTTTTGAACAACCTCTGTTAGGGCTGAATGCGGACGTCGTTAAAGAGTGGATACCCCAGTGAATCAAACTTGATGCCTTCGACCTTTTTGGATGCAGCGACGGTATACGGGAATACATAGATCGGCAGAATTACCGCTTGCTCAATCAGGTATTGCTGGATTTGATTGTAGATCTGAACACGTTTATCAGGATCCGTCTCGACCGCTCCCTGCTCCAGCAATTCATCGATCTTTGGATCAGACAAACCGGACAATGTCGGGCGCTCGCCCTCTGCACTCGTATGATAGAAAGCGTACAAGGCATTAGGATCAGAATTGACCTGACTGTTGCCATAGAGATCATAATCCCAGTTCTGATAGATGACCGTTGCTACGTCTTTTGTAATCTCGACTTCAACAGCAATGCCAACCTGTTTCAACTGTTGCTGGATAATGGCGGCAATGTCATTGCGTTTCTCCCGATTGGGCGAACCATCGACATAACGCAGGATCAGTTTCTGGCCGTCTTTGGCACGAATACCGTCAGCGCCTTTCACCCAGCCTTGTTCATCGAGCAGTTGATTGGCTTTGTTGATGTCCGGGTTAATGCTACCTTCCAGCGATGCATCATAACCCAGGATTCCAGGAGACAGTGCGGACCATGCACGTTCGTAGTTGCCCAGATACAATGTTTTGACAATCGATTCCACATCTACAGCGGATTGTACCGCCTGCCTTACTTTCACATCATCCCAAGGCGCTTTGCGCAGATTGAAAAAGAGTGTGTATGGCAACCCAACCGTATTGGCCTGCAACAATTGCTGGTTCGGATCGTTTTTTAATGCAGCGATATTCTGCGGTGGAACCGTCTCGGCAGCGAGTACCTGACTACTCTGTACACTTCCGATACGCGTTGCTTCTTCCGGTACAATCTTGAATGTGATCGTATCCACATGGGGCGCGGCTTTATTTTCAACCGTCTCAGGTCCCCAGTTGTAATCCTTGTTTTTGGCAACGACGATATCCGCATTTTCATCCCATTTCACAAAGGTATACGGACCTGTGCCCACCGGATTTTTACCTAGCTGGTCACCATATTTTTGGGCAGCTGTAGGGGATACGATCCCCAGAAGTGCCTGGCTCAAGTTGCCAAGAAAGGCTTGTGATGGTGCTTCCAGATTTACCTTGATGGTAGATTCATCAATGACTTCGGAGGAGCTATACGGTCTAATCAGGGCCAGAGAATTGGCAGCTTTGGTGGCCGGATCAATCACCCGGTCCAGATTGTATTTCACGGCTTCCGCATTAAACGGTGTACCATCATGGAACTTCACACCTTCACGCAGCTTGAACGTATAACTCTTGCCGTCCTCGGATACGCTCCATTCCGTGGCAAGCCACGGTTTGATGGAACCATCAGGCAGCTGCACAACCAGATTGTCGTAGATCGTCCGGATGGCACGCACCGTTACGGCAAGCCCACTGCGATGAGGGTCCAGCGTATCGGGTGAAGTTGCAAGTGCAAAAGTCATGTTGCCTCCTTCGGCTTGCCCGGCCTGCCCCCCGCCTGATGCCTGTGCCGTACTGTTCGTGCTGCCTCCCGCCGCTCCGCAACCGGATAATACCATCACCAATACTGCTGCCAATGCCATATATTTCATCCATGAGATAGACCTGTTCATATCGCTTCCCCCTCTGTGTATACAGGTGTCATTAAATTGATGTTTATACCAATACTCTATATATCCTATGAGTTAAGTCGGTTTTAAGATAGTACGAAACGTAGTGATTACTTTAATACCGTTTGGAGAACACAACAGACAAAATCAAATGCTCGTTCGCTCCCTATCCGTTATGCCAAATCAGATACAACTTGCTTCTTCGCAGCCGTATAACGGTTAACCGGAATCTGTACCCCAAGGTTACCTCGCAATGTATCGTGTTCATAGTCCGTACGATACAGACCGCGTTCTTGCAGAATCGGAACAACCAGTTCCACAAAATCAGACAATCCACTCGGCAGTTCCGAAGCAATAATGAAGCCATCCGCTGCTTCCGTCTCGAACCATTCCTGAATCTTGTCAGCAACCTGCTCCGGTGTGCCCAGGAATTTGCTACGCGGTGTTGCTGCCCGCAGAGCCACTTCACGCAAGGTCAATCCCTGCTCTTTGGCATCCTTCTTGATCTTGTCGGTTCCACTGCGGAAACTGTTGCTTCCAATGCCATTCAGCTCCGGGAACGGTTCATCCAGCGGATATTGGGAGAAATCATGGTGTTCGAAGAAACGTCCAAGGTAATCCAGCGCTTTATCAATGGTAACCAGACTTGCGATCTCCTGATATTTCTGTTCAGCTTCCTCTTCCGTCCGTCCAACAATAGGATTGATGCCTGGCAGAATAACAATATCCTGTGAAGAACGTCCATAGGAAGCCGCCCGTGTTTTCACATCCTTATAAAATGCCTGTGCATCTTCAATCGTATCGTGTCCGGTAAAGACAGCATCCGCTTCTTGCGCCGCCAGCGTTTTGCCATCTTCCGATGAACCTGCCTGGAAAATCACCGGCTGTCCTTGCCGTGAACGGGCAATATTGAGCGGACCTTGTACGGAGAAAAACTCTCCTTCATGATTAAGCGTGTGCAGCTTGGATGGATCGAAGAAGACACCGCTCTCTTTGTCTCTCACAAAGGCATCATCTTCCCAAGAGTCCCACAACCCTTTGGTTACCTGTAAATATTCCGCGGCAATGCGATAACGTTCTGGATGCGAAGGGTGACTGCTCTTGCTATAGTTCTTCGCTGTACCTTCCAGCGGAGAAGTCACGACGTTCCAGCCTGCACGGCCATCACTGATCTGATCGAGGGAACCGAACTGTCTGGCTACGGTGAACGGATCACTATAGGATGTCGAGAGGGTGCCTACCAGTCCAATATGTGAAGTAACGGCAGCCAAAGCGGAGAGGATACTGATTGGTTCGAAGCGATTGAGGAAATGCGGAATGGATTTCTCGGTAATATACAGACCGTCTGCGATAAAGACCAGATCGAACTTGCCTTCCTCCGCTTTCAGTGCCTGACGTTTGTAGAATCCAAAGTTAACGCTGGCATCCGACAGAACCTCCGGGTGTCTCCATGTGGTGTTGCTTCCTCCAACCCCATGAATAATGGCTCCAAATTTCAAACTGCGTTTCGCTGTCATATGCACTCCGCCTTCCTTGGATTAGAATCTTCAAAAGAATGATCAAGGGCCAACTGAACTGATTACGTATGCGAAATAACTTAAAAGTTAACTATTCCTATGAGTTTGGTTTGTTTTAATTTCACAAATCTTATCACTGCCCCGTAAAAGGGTCAACAGCGTGACTAATAGATTTTTTCTATATGAACATTGAAGATGTAAATAAGACCATTTACATCCCAAGAGAGCTATAACTTATTGAACGTTCCGGCTGCTGTACAAATGCGATCTTGCATCATGCAGCAACCGGAACGGCTTGCTCCAAAGGTATATATCCACTCCCGTTAGACTGCTGCCGCTTCGTCCGCTCGTGCCAGAAGTTCCGCCAGCTTCTCCAGATCAGGTTCCAGCAAGGCTTCAAACTTGCCGTCCCCTCCCACTTCAATAACGGGTACATGCCGAATGCCATATTTTGCTTCAAGCACATCACGCAGCACGTCATTGCCCTGCACTTCAATGTTCTCAAAAGGCTGGTTTCGCTCTGTCAGAAATGCTTTCACTTCCCCGCAGAAATGACAGCCTGTTTTGCTCCACAGCACGACTTTTTTGGTTGATGATGACATCGACATACCTCCTGATTAGTTTTAAGATCAAGATCTGGGCGGTTGAATATGAACGCCCTAGACCCTCAATTCCCATCTGTTAAATAAGAATTATGGCTATAAATGTACTCCTGCACCCTTCAGGCGTCAATGGATCTGCTAATAGAATAAACCTATAACCAAATAGAAAGATTAAATTATAAATTTGAAAGATGGCTTATTTTACAGGAATGAATCGCTATTGGCCTCTCCTAACCTGGTTAAAAGCTTGTTTTGCTAGATCAGTGTAGAACTCGATCTGATCCGGACTTCGATCTATAGCCCACCTCAGGGTATCAAAAGCTTTCAATAACAACACATGGCTCGCTTGATTCAGTTCGCGCTCTTGTTCTTGTGTGCCTGTCCCATATCCTTCTAAAAACGCTTTCAATTCTTCCTTGTCAGGACCCTCACCCCGTAGCTGGCATTGCATGAGTTGAATGATATCGCCATACGGCACCACGGTGACCTCCGCACTCCCCCAGTCCAGAAGGGTAATCTCACCCGTTGAACTTACGATTGTATTCTTCAAGGAGAGATCGCCATGACATAAACCAAAGCGGAACTTTTGCAATTTCAATTGTTCGAACCATTGCCTTACGAGCTGTGATTCCTTCATCGTAATGACACCAAGCTCGATCAATGGATCTTGCTCCGTGAGACTATTGATATTGTATTGCACATATCCTTGCCAGCTGCCATCTGATCCTGCATGAGGGGGAGAGTAGAAGCGATCCTGTACAGAATTGTGCAGATCCCTTCCGAAACCTGTAACGGGGATGGATTGCAAACGTTGAGTATACTCACCAAGTTTCCTCCAGATCACAAACGTGGGCACTGTCGTATCCAATCCGTTATCCCCTTCCACAACCGTTTGAATCATATAGGCATGTTCAGCATTGACCCCAATGGATAATGTCTGTGGCCCAGGAATACCGGCACTTGTTGCTCGTTCGATGCACCATTTTTCTTTCAAAAAGGTGGGATATGTATCTGGATTATTCATCCGTACAATCACTTTATGACTTGCCGTTTCCACCAGGCAGACCTGATTAACAAAACCTTTACCCACGATATGATGTGAGCAGGTTACCTTTTCCAGCAAAAAATCACTGGCAATCTGTTCGGCTTGGTTAACTATAGAATTCTTCACCGTGCATCCTCCCTCAATTGCTATACTTTAAGTGGTCTATATAAGTTGAACTAATCATTTATACGATAACGGAGAGGACAGAAAAAACCTGAAAAAGCGAAGCGTTCGCCTTTATCCCCGGATTTTCCCTTGAGAAAGGGGAATCGAAAAAATCTGGGGATAACAGCGATTGGAAGGTTATTCTGTCATCGTAGTGTCAGTATAAATAATCTTTAGTTCAACTTATATAGCTACCAACTCATATGTAATATTCGGATGCGGAATGAATCAGAGCGATTACACAGGGTACCGCTACATTTTCCATTCCGCATCATGCTACTGATTCGCATAAACAGATCGCCTGACATTACAGATCGGGGTTCAAGAGCTGAGGTGGGGCGATAATGGGCCAGCCTTCTTCCATCGCATTCAGTTGGTCCGCAGACACGCTGATAATATGCCCAGAATGTACACCCCAACGTTCTGCCGCATAGACCGATACAAATCGTCTCCGCTTGTCTCCGCTGATCTGATATCGAATCTCGGGTGCATCCACTGCGGCAACAATACTTCCTTCTGCCCATCCATGGTGAGAACCATGAACCGCTGTCGTATGCACCTGTTGTGATTCCCTCGGCCATCCTTGCACGTCCCCCGCTGATATCAGTGCTTCTCCGGCAGGAATGGCGAGCAGGTCCGGTTTGGCAACCTGAACAGGTGATATTCCACGCGGTACAGGGATATTCAGCTTCCGCCGCCGACCGCCAGTTAAAGTATAGACATCTCCTTTGGCATCGGATAGGAACGAACCTTCCGGGTAGAAGTCATAACTGTGTCTGAACTGTAATGCTGGATCTTGGCTGCCCTGCGTTGAGATTCGCTGACGCGGATCCATTGGGTTTGTATCACCCTCCTCTTGTTGACCGGATGGGGTACCAGAGGTTTGTTGTCTAGCCAAGCGGGAAGTTTCGGCAACCAGCGCATGGGGATCTCCCCACTTTTGGCTATAAAACTGCTCGTTATCCTTATTCACTACAGCAAAGTCTTGCTCACCCAAGGCTTTCATACTGACACTTCCGAAGTGGTGGATAAAAGCATCCCCGGCTACCGCAAGCTGGTATCCTGCCAGCTTCACCCGGATGATCCAATCGTCATCTTCAAAATTACCCACCGCGTACCCTTCGTCCAGATAACCTACCCGTTCCAGCAGCTCCCGTGAGAACAGCCAGCAGAATCCGACCAAGCGATCGGTTATTCGATGTTTGTCTGCATCCGGACAATTATGTGTGGCGGCAAAAGACCACATCTCTTCTACCTCACGGTACGGAACCTCAATCTGCTGATCCCCGCCAATATAGTTGGTCACCGGACCCACCACACCAATCTTCGGATCACTGGCAAGACAAGTCATCATGTTATCCAGCCAGCCCGGAGTAACGAGCGTATCGTTGTTCAGCACGATGATATGTCGTCCTCTCGCCATCATCAGCCCATGATTGACACCTCCGGCAAACCCCCGGTTCTTATCCAGGGCAGCCACCCTCACCATACCGCCTTTGCGGAGCATGGCCTCGGCAGTTCCATCCTTGGAGGCATTATCCACGACAATGATTTCGAAGGGGGCAGGGGTATGTTTCTCGATACTGGACACACATTTCAGCACATACTCCCGCTGATTGTACGTGGGGATAATGATGCTAACTCCTTCAAATACAAGACCAAACGAGCTCTGTCCCTGGCGGACACCTTCGTTGTATCCTCTGGTATACCCCTGTTTGTAGAGCCTGGCACCTTTGGGTGTGCGCCTGCTTTTGCCTTTACGTCTGGATTTCTGCATTGAGCGGCGACCTGTTGCATGCAGGACTGCCATGTCAGATCGCGAGACATCGTGCTGTGTGGCACGGCGGGCCGCTTTTTTTTCGCTGCTTCTGCTGCCATTCCGGTTGTTTTCACTGCGGCTGTTGTCACTGTGAGTGCTGATATTTGGAATGATGTTGTGATGACTGTGACCCTTTCGACGGACGACGTTTCGAGCCTTAACCTTGTTGCTGCGGCTATGACGTTTTTCCCCGCGCTGTTGATCGGGTGTGCTCATGTTGCTCCCTCCATTTCCACTTGTCCGTGAGGCTAACACGCACATGACCAGCCCCCGGACGGTCCACTAGAGTTGAAGCTCTCCTGTTACCAGTTTGTCAGCCAAATGTCCAAAATCCAGAGCGACCTTGCCGAGTTCACCTGCAATTCGCCGACACAGAATGACCGCCGGAATTCCCGCCGCCACCAACGCGATATCAAAAGCATGTTCTGCGGTTTGCTGCATCACCCTCGGAATGTCCATGACTCCCGCCACAGAACCAATGATGCCTGTGACATGAATCCCCCGGTTATGCAGCAGTGCCGCAAGCTCTGGTGCCTGGCTGCCTATGAGCAGAACCCGCCGTCCTTGCAGCAAGGGCAACACCAAGCCGGACTGATGCAGACTGTAATTGATCGTGGAACTGGTCAATTTCAGCCGAGACCAGTCAATCCCGAAGTGGCGCAATACCGGGAATAACAGCCCCTGGAATGTCGGCGCCCGCGAGATCGGCACGCCAACCCAGTCGGCGGCCTGTATGGCTTCCGCAAGCATCGCGCGGATGTCGGGGGTTGAGCAGGGCACCCCTGCATAGGGCAGAAACGGTGCCAGCTCCTGCACTTCGTGGCCTGGCAGCACCGTATCGGCTGCCAGCGTGAGCAGTTCGCCATCTCCGAGGCGAACGACAGACAAGGGGCGCTGCGCATCCAGCGCCGCCGTGATGTGTCCAGCCATCTCATGCGGGCTGGACAGCCGGGCCAGGCTGGGCGCGTATTGGCGGAATCCCGCCGCGATCAGATCTGCCGCCGCCACGGCAGGCAGAATGTGATCCGGCGGGATGTGCTGCGCCACCAGCGCCTCCCCGCCGGCGAATACGCCGTCGCGGTAGCCCTCGGCGTAGCCGCCGGGCACGGCCTCCGCCTGCACTGCGTGCTCCGCGGGCGGAGGCGGCAAGCCCTTCGCGCCGGCAGCGCCTCCCCGCCCCGCGGGGGCGACACCCTTCGGGTGTGTCGCCTGGCGCGGGGCGGGGCCAGCACCGCTGGCAGGCATCGCCTGTGGCGTGCTGGCTTGCGGTGCTGGCATGGGCGCACGGCGCATCGCCGTGCGCTGCTTGGCGCGGGCAGCGGCACGCCGGCCCCGCGCTGATGCCGGCCTGCGCCCAGCAGTGGCCTGGCGCAGGCCGGCTTTGCCTTTGCCGGTGCGGCTGGCTCTTGCCGCTCTGCTCGCGCCCGCAGAGCCAGCTTTGCCTGCTCTGCCAACAACACTGCCTGTGCTGCTGGCTTTCCTTGCAGCAGCCTTATGCGATGCGCCGGCAGATGTACCCGCTTTGGTCGGGGTACTCCGTTTCCCTGACTTCACACCTTTGACTCCAGCAGACCCTGTACCTGCTGCTGCCGGAGTGCCACTGCCCATAAATACGGCCGGGTGGATGCCCCGGGGCTTACCCGACACGGAGGCCCTAGCGGCCCCGGTGCGTATCACTACTCTCACGCCATTCCCTCCTTTGGCATGCACGAGGATTGTCGCTGCGCAAAGCGCCGGAGCATCCTTCCGGCTCCGGCGCAGAGTGTTCTGCTCCCATGGGGCACCGCACAGCGGCAGCATCAGTCGCATATATTTTAGGGCAATTGTCCTTTCATACGGACAGCTGCTTCCTGGAGCGATTCAAATGTACCTGCATCACTCCAGTATTTCTGCAAAATGTCGTATTCCAGTCCGCCAGCAGACGCGTAGTGATTATTCACATCCGTAATTTCAAGTTCTCCGCGCGCAGACGGCGCAATATTGCGAATCAGGTTAAATACATGATCGTCATACATGTATATGCCCGTCACACAATAAGAGGTTTTCGGCTGGCTTGGCTTCTCCTCAATGTACGAGATTCGCTCAGGATGCTTTGGATCAAAAACAGGCACCCCGTAACGTCGTGCATCATCCACCTCTTTGAGCAGAACTCGCGCTGTACCAGCAGGTTGCTGCATGTAACGGTCCACATAAGGCTTCAGATCATCGCTGAAGAGATTATCTCCGAGAAGCACAACGAATTTTTCGCCAGGAAGAATAAAAGAAGTTGCCAGATCCAATGCTTCCGCAATCCCGCCTGCCTTTTCCTGAATGCGATAAGTCAACTTGACCCCATGATCTGCTCCGCCACCAAGATACTCTGTATATAACCCGGCGGAATGTTTGTTGATCACTATCAATAGTTCATCAATGCCTGCCTGGCGGAGCCTGTCGATGCCATACATAATCATCGGATGTTTACCGACTGGAAGCAGATGTTTGTTAATGAGCCGGGTCAGCGGATACAGTCTAGTTCCTGTTCCGCCGGCAAGAATTACACCTTTCATTCCACGTTCCCTCCTTCATCGGATATGTCCATATATTCAAGCGGATCGACATGCCATTTGTTCATAAAAATCGAACGATTACGCTCAAGCAGCTGTTTCCACGCTACCGGATCTGTCTTCTGGAAGCTGGCACTTCCCTGATGATGCACGAGAACATCTCCACATACCAGCAGGCGGTATCCCTGCAATCTTGCTCTATAACAATAATCGTCATCCTCATAGTGTCCCGGAGAATATGCCTCGTCAAGCAGTCCAACCGATTCCACCACATCTCGTTTCATCAGCATGCACAGACCGACGATCCGGCGTACTTCCCTCCACCTTGAAGAATCCGCAACATTATTGGAATTGGCCAACTCCTGAAAATGTTCCATGTCCCGAAACTGCAGTTTAATCTGCTGGATGCCGCTTGCATAATTCGTAACAGGACCCGTGATCCCAATACTTGCGTCACTGTACAGAGCCGTTCGCAGGTTCTCCAGCCAACGGGGCGTGACCGTAACATCATTGTTCAACAGCAACAACTCATCCCCGCAAGCTGCACGAAGTCCAGCGTTACACGCTGCCGGAAACCCCCGATTGTCCGGGAACCTTACAAATCGAATTCGCTCCAGCGCACAATATTCAGCCGTTCCATCCGTCGAACCGTTATCTACCACGATAATTTCATATGACGCAGGATCGCCCGAGTATTGACGTATGGCATCGATGCAGGGCCTGATCAGATCCAGCCCATTGTAAGTTGGGATAATCATACTCGTCAGTGTCATTAGGCGTTCCTCCTGTAAGCGACTTCTACACGGGAGAGTGTATGTGCCTGGGCTGGATTCCAACCTGTACCCAGCAATGTAGCCAGTGCCTCCAGATGATCTCCGATGATCAATTTGGCGACATCATTCCCACTTCCCGTGTTACCAGGACGCAACCGATTGGAACGAATAACATCCACCTGACTTGGTGCCGAGACGTTCATTCCATGCTGAATAGCTAGACTTTGTGCCTTAGGTGGAACGGCCAGTGATGCTGGCTTCACGGTCTGAATCATACGACGAGACAATGCATGAGGCACGGCTGTCATGGAATTGGAACCAAGATCTGCCCTGCCTAATGTCCGGTTCAGATATGCTTTGATCCGGCTTACCTCATCCTGGCCTGCAAACGCAGGCAGCAAAGACGTCAGATTATTCAACGCCACATCCTGTCCCCGATCAACCTCGAACAGAAAGGGTGCAAGCTGTTCAGCCGAGACGACCATATCTCCATCCACAAAAAGTACCGTCTCCGCATCCGTCATCTTGGCTCCAAGTGCCCGGCCCACATCATGTCCTGCCCGATCCGGTTCATAGATTACTGTAAGTCCCGGCTGCCTTAGTACCTGCTTCAAACTGTCATCTGTCGTTCCATTCAGTACCACAATAATATCCGTCAGAGGCAACCGCTTTAGTTGCAATAACACCTGCCCCAGTGTGTGTTCCTCATTACAGGCACAGACAACAGCAGCAGCCGAATGACGAAGAGGTAGCGGCACGATCTGGAATGAATGCCCCGAGGCCTGAGCATAACCCTGCATAAATGCCTTACCTGCCTTCAGAGCTAGCTCGAAGTTGCTTAGCTCCGCAACGTTTGCCGCGTGTGCATTCCATACGAGACGTGCATGTTCTTCTGATACTGTGTTGTTTGCCTTTGCCTCGCTTCCTGCAACTTGCCCCACTTTCCACATCAAGTGCAGATTTACTGGGCCAGACTTTGCTCGGCTTCTTCTTTTTTTTTGAATATCTACATGTTTCTTGTTCCTATGACGCTTGTTCATTACTGTTCTTCCTGCTGTCGTTGGTCTACTTGTTGTCCGCCTGCGGCGGACAACCCCTGAACGTCCCTTCATTTCCTCACCTCCAGCATGCTGCATCATCCGATGCGACATGCTTACCTCGCCAGGTTGCGAACACGTTGCAGATCGGTATAACCTCCGCGGGGACCGAGCGTATCCGTAATCCACTTGATTGCTGCCATATGATCATTCAGTACCACTTGACTTAGCGGATCAGGTCCGCTTCGCTTCTTGATTCGTACTGCATTCATTCTACCCACAGGTACGTGATGAACAGCGCGTACCCGAAGTCCGCCGATCACTGCCTTCGCTTGTGCGAGTGGCGGAACTTCCAGTGAGGATATCCCCATGACCTCAAGTCCTTTTCGGCTTATTGCATGTGGAATAGCTGTCATGGATGCCCCCCGGAGATCGGATCTTGCGAGTATGCTGTTCAACATGTGCTTGGCCTCCACTACGGGATGAACGGGATGATGAGTGACCGGCCCATGGTAGTCGTTAAGCGCCACATCCGTTCCCTTCAGCACAGCCTTCACGTAAGGTGCAAGATGCTCTGCGGGAATTGCGATATCTGCATCAGTAAATAACAATACCTGACCACGCGCCTCCGCTGCGCCTACTTTTCGTCCTCCATCATGCCCCAGTGCTTCGGGATACGTGAGCACTCGTGCTCCAGCCCGTTTGGCTGCGTTAGCCGTACCGTCTGTAGAACCATTCACAATGACAAGCACTTCAGCATCGCGGCATATCCGCAGCGCTTCACGGACAACTGCACCAATCCTTTTCTCCTCATTCATAGCAGGGATAATAACCGAGAGCATCGGTCGCTGAGAACCCCCCCTGTGTGAAGGAGCATCACTCATGCCATTTTCCGCTCCATTCTCTACTCCATCCTTAGCCTGTGACATCAGCTGTTTGGATGGAATAACGAACGTATAGGCCTTTGTACCCTTTTTGTGTCCAGACTTCCATCTTCGTTTCTTCAGCACTGTTTTTCTTCGTGTCACATTGGTTCGGGTTGCATAACGTGCTGTGGTACGGGTTTTGCGCAACAGTTTCACCTCCCGCATTCGATCATCGGCATGCCAAGGGAGTACACGTTATTCTATGTATTCGTGGAGCAGTGGAAACGGCGTTTGTCCTTGCACTAAGCAGGTTCTCCCTGTGAACACGAGGGTACAGGCCTTGCTTTTAGACAAAATACGTCAAAATATGTGAAAAACGCTACCTCTCCCCTACTTCAGACACAAATTTAACAAAAATCTAAAATTGTATCTTTTCCAAAGTTTTACATTGTGATAATATACGTTCCAAGCAGTTTTATTTACAAAAATAACCTTGTGGTGAACATAAGTTCCCATATATTTTTTAAATCAATTTATTGACCTTAGGTTGATTAGATTATGACCTCATTCACAGAACTTGTTAAGCAGATACATTCTACTCTTGAGAGGAGTGATGCCGTTCAGAACACACTGCCTTTGTCATTTACGCAAACCCGGATTGAACACCCCAGTTTTCCGTGAACGTATCTTCTACCTGCGCAATTGGACAACCCCCGGCTTTCTGAAAGAGGAACACAATAGACGATTAAACCTTCGGGTTGAACTGAATAAACGGTTATCCTTTTTGTTTGGTGTCGTGCTTAACACTTCCCGAGCTAAGGCCAAGCCGATTTTGTTCCAATCGTTTCTTGTCTCATTCCACGCTTCAGGTCTAGCCCCACGCTCCGCGCTGCCCAAGTTGCAGACGGAATTCCAACCGAGACTGGCATGAACATTTTCCAACCAAAAATAAGTTTAAGAATGGGAGAGTTTACTATGAAATTTGCCAAAGTTATGCCAACAATTCTTGGAGGAGCTCTTTTGCTCGCTTCCGTGTCCTCTGCTACTGCAGCTCCAGTGTCTGATCAATCCATTCCACTTCAGGCCCCTTATGCTTCTGAGGAGGGTATTCCATTGAACAGTGGAACAGATGACACTATCTTTAATTATCTTGGACAGCAGGAACAATTTCTGAATTCCGATGTGAAATCCCAGCTCAAAATTGTCAAAAGAAACACAGATACATCTGGCGTAAGACACTTCCGCCTGAAACAGTATATTAAAGGTATCCCGGTTTATGGTGCAGAACAGACGGTCCACCTGGACAAAACCGGAGCCGTGAGCTCCGCACTTGGCGATCTTCCACCGATTGAAGAGCAGGCCATTCCGAATGATGGTGTAGCCGAGATCAGCGGAGAAGACGCGATCCGTATTGCAACCGAAGAAGCAACCTCCCGGATTGGAGAGCTTGGTGCCGCGGAAATCACACCTCAAGCTGAATTGAACATCTATCATCATGAAGAAGATGGACAGACGTATCTGGTTTACATTACGGAAGTAAACGTACTGGAACCTGCCCCTCTACGGACCAAATATTTCATTAACGCAGTGGATGGCAGTATCGTATCCCAGTTTGACCTCATTAACTTTGCCACTGGAACAGGTACAGGTGTGCTTGGAGATACCAAAACCCTGACAACCACCCAATCCGGCAGCACCTTCCAACTGAAAGACACCACTCGAGGCAATGGCATCCAAACGTACACGGCGAACAATGGCTCCTCACTGCCTGGTAGCTTGCTCACGGATTCGGATAATGTTTGGACCGATCGTGCAGGTGTAGATGCTCATGCTCATGCTGCTGCTACGTATGATTTCTACAAAAACAAATTCAACCGTAACGGTATTAATGGTAACGGATTGTTGATCAGATCAACCGTGCACTACGGCTCCAATTACAATAACGCCTTCTGGAACGGGGCACAGATTGTCTTTGGTGACGGAGATGGAACGATGTTCCGATCCCTGTCTGGTGATCTGGATGTTGTGGGTCATGAATTGACGCATGGTGTTATTGAATATACAGCCAATCTGGAATATCGCAATGAACCAGGTGCACTCAATGAAGCCTTTGCCGATATTTTCGGTAATACGATCCAAAGCAAAAACTGGCTGCTCGGTGATGATATCTACACACCTAACACTCCAGGAGATGCGCTGCGCTCCCTCTCCAACCCTACATTGTATGGTCAACCTGACAAATACAGCGATCGCTACACAGGCTCACAGGACAATGGCGGTGTCCATATCAACAGTGGTATCATCAATAAAGCCTATTTCCTTGCTGCTCAAGGCGGAACACATAATGGTGTGACTGTTACCGGAATCGGTCGGGATAAAGCGATCCAGATTTTCTACAGCACACTGGTGAACTACCTGACACCAACGTCCAAATTTGCCGCTGCCAAAACAGCTACCATTCAAGCAGCCAAAGATCTGTACGGAGCAACTTCCGCTGAAGCTACTGCTATTACCAAAGCATATCAAGCTGTAGGCCTGTAAAATCTTATTTTATTGTAATTGAACTTATAATGTACTCTTAATAATGGTAACAAAACGTTCAGACACCCCTCACCGTCCGAACGGATTAAGCTGATATCAATCAAAAGCGGTGTCCCGGACAACTCTGGACACCGCTTTTGTCATTTGTTTATTACGGATACAATCCTGCACTATCCTTGCGAAGGTCCCGCAGCAATCCATGACAACAATCCGTACGTATGCTTGCAATCTGCCGTACGTGACACTTCAAGAACCGCTTCATCCTCACTCTGCGAGAGCAGGGAAATCTGGAATCCCCGATCATTACTCATGCCCACAATCACATAATGTTCTGAAGCAAATGATTCTTCAAAAACAACAGTTACCTCTGTGCATACTTCACTCTCTGGCAATACAAAAGCTTCCATCCCGAATTGTTGTACAACCGGTTGTTTGCTTACGCTGCGAACGGGCTGGAAGGCCAGATGTTTGGCTTGAACTGCCCCCGATTGCAACTGGCTGCTGCCCACGGCATCATCACACAGATGCTCTTGTGTAATTGATTGTTCACTTAACATAAACTCCGTAGTTCCAGCGATCTCCTGTGACTGTTCAAGCTGTGGTTGCTGAGCCTGATCTGCCGGCTCTGTTGTGAACAAAGCTGCCGGTAGTTCGCCAAGCTGATCTGTTTGGGATACCAGCTCTTGTTGTTGCTCCAGACCAGCACTCGGTAATGCCTCGACGATTACCTGCTGTGATTGCTGTACAACCTCATTTTCTGGTTGAAGCAATCCCTCTTGTCTTTTGATAGCTGCCAGCTGCTCCAGCGTTTCTCCACTGAACTGACGAATCGCATTCCATATCTCTTCGCTCAGATGCGCTGGACCTACAATCCCCGCATTCAAATGATTAGAGGTAATACTCTGCTCACTCAGTTTGCTGCCGTTCACGCTGCCATCGGCCAATTTGGCACTTGTGACGGACCCATTTTGCAGATGAACCCCGCTTACTGCTTCCTCTTCCAGATGAGTTGTGCGAATACTGCGTTCTTGAATATGATCAGCAAGAATGGTTCCATCCTGGATATGACGAGTTTGCACACTTTTGTCTGCTATGTGGATAGCCGATACCGCACCTTCAAGCAATTTATTACCGTTTACACTGCCGTCAGCCATTTTGGCACTTGTTATGGAACCATTGTGCAGATGAATCGAACTTACCGATTCGGCTTTGAGGTGGGAGATTCCAATGCTTCGCTCTTGAATATGGTCAGCATGTATGGCTTTCTCTTGGATATGACGGGATTGCACACTTCCATTGGCAATATGGACATCCGACACCGCATCTTCTAGCAGTTTGTCACTGCTCACACTGCCATCCGCCAGTTTGGCACTCGTTACAGACCCATTTTGCAGATGAACCGCACTTATGACTTCCTCTTCCAGATGGGACGTACCAATGCTATGCTCCTGAATATGATCAGCAAGGATCGCTCCTGCCTGGATATGGCGAGTTTGCACACTTTCCGACGCGATATGGCTCCCCAATACAGTATCTTCGAGCAATTTGCTGCCGCTAATGCTACTGTCAGCCAATTTGGCACTTGTGACGGACCCATTTTGCAGATGAACCGCACTTACGGCTTCCTCTTCCAGATGGGCTGTGCCTATGCTTCGCTCCTGAATATGACCAGCATGAATAGCTCCTGCCTGAATATGCCCGGATTGCACACTTTCCGATGCGATATGAATCCCGGATACCGTACCTTCGAGTAACTTGCTGCCAGTTATACTGCCATCCGCCAGTTTGGCACTCGTTACAGATCCATTTTGCAAATGAATGGCACTTACAGACTCCTCTTCCAAATGTGCTGTGCCGATGCTCCGCTCTTGAATATGATCAGCATGAATGGCTCCTGCCTGAATCTTACTGGATTGCACACTATCGTCTGCAATGTGGATATCCGATACTGCTCCTTCAAGCAACTTGCTGCCGGTTACACTGCCGTCGGCCAACTTGGTACTTGTTACAGATCCATTTTGCAGATGAATGGCACTTACTGCTTCCTGTTCCAAGTGAAGCATGCCAATGCTGTGCTCCTGAATATGGTCAGCAAAGATTGCTCCTTCCTGAATATGGCGGGATTGCACACTTTCCGATGCGATATGGATTCCCGACACCGCATCTTCGATCAACTTGCTGCCGGTTACACTGCCGTCGGCCAGTTTGGCACTGATGACAGACCCATTTTGCAGGTGAATCGCACTTACGGCTTCCTCCTCCAGATGGGTTGTGCCGATGCTCCGCTCCTGAATATGGTCAGCATGAATGGCCCCAGCCTGAATATGCCCGGTTTGCACACTTTCGGACGCAATATGAACCCCCGATACGGTTCCTTCAAGCAATTTGCTGCCGTTGATACTGCCATCCGCCAGTTTGGCACTTGTTACAGATCCATTTTGCAAATGAACCGCACTTACAGACTCCTCATCCAGATGAACTGAGCCAATACTGCACTCTTGAATATGATCAGCAAGGATTGCGCCTTCTTGGATATGACGGGTTTGCACACTTTCATTGGCAAGGTGAGTATCCGATACGCTTCCTGCAGCTAATTTGCTGCCATCCACACTACCAGTCGCTAGTTTGGAGCGTGTCACAGATTCATCCTGCAAAATAATCGTACTTACCGCTTCTTCTTCCAGATGAGACGTTCCGATGCTGCGTTCATGAATATGATGAGGAAGAATTTCACCATCTTGAATATGACGGGAATGCACAGCTCCTTGCTGCAGATGAACAGCACTTGTCGACTCTGCCTGAAGATGCAAACCACTGATCAAACCTGGCTGAAGGTGAGCCGCTGTAATGGATAAAGGTGCCAGATGGTCTGTCTCGACAGATCCAGGTGCCAAGTGATGCGATGTGACCACCTGTTCAGCAATATGCTCCTCATGAATGATGTCTGGCTTCAGATGCTGTGAGCTCACTACTTGAGTCCCCAAATGGTCAGATTTCACGCTGCCTTCAGCCAGATGGACGGATTGTACAACGGATGGCTGCAAGTGCTCGCTACCTACAGCAGCCTGTTGCAGTTCTGTCCCGGATACCGAGTCTGCTGTCAAATGGTCCGCACTTATGGAGCCATGTTGAAGTTTGTTGCCGGTAATACTGCCATCAGCAAATAATTCCGGCGAGCGTATTTCTTCCGACAAATGTTCCAGTGAAACGGCATGCTGCTTCAGGTGATATCCGCGAATGGTTCCTGCTGGAATATGTTTGGCGTTAATACTCTCTGCCATAATCTTGGAAGAAGTCACGCTGCCGTCTGCCAGTTTAGCTGACGTGACAGCAAAATCCGCCAGTTTATCTGTGGCAACACTTTCTGGTGAGAGCTTGGGGGAGGTAACCGCATGATCTGTTAGATGAGGCGGAAAAATGGACCCGCCAGCCAGCTGGGCTGAAGTTACACTATCAATAGCCAATTTGTCTGTGGTGACCGCGGCCCGTGCAATCGCATCCGTTTCAACACTGCCCGGCTGAAGATGAGGTACACCTACGGCATGTTCTGTCAAGTGTTCCGATTTCACTGCATAAGGTCTCAGGGCCTCGGAACCCACGCTGCCTGGAGCCAGATGTGTCCCTGTGACTCCACCACTCGCAAGATGCGAGGATATAACACTTCCCGGGGCAAGCGCTCTGCTACTCACCGATGCCGTTCCAAGCTTTTCTGTTGTCACACTTCCATCCGCGAGTTTAACGTCTGTAACGGCAGCATCCTGCAATTCATACGTACCCACGGCCGACTCTGCAAGATGCCGCTCACACACCACGTCGTCTGCAAGAGCGTCTCCGGACACACTTCCGGCAGATAGATGAGCTGCCTCGATGCTTCCACTTGCAATGTGAATAGAGTGAATTGCTGAATTGTCCACATGTACTGGCGTAATTCCCCGATTCGCAATGTGTTCCGCACGAATGGACCCTTTGGCAAGATGTTTACCCTGTACGGCTTCATCCGCAATTTTGGAAGATATGACGCTCTGATCAGAGATCTTGGATGCCGTAATGGACTGCTCCAGCAATTTTGCTGTTCCAACAGACTGGTCTGCCAGTTTGCTACTGGTTACTGCACCTTCTGTCAAATGCTCACTGCCCACTTCTCCATTGCCAATCTGCTCCTTGCCAACGGAATGAGCTCGAATCTGGCTTGAACCGATTGAACCGTCCAGTAGATGTCTTCCAGTTAGTGAACCCTCAGCTAAATGTCTTGTTTGTATGGATCCATCCTCTATCTGGTCACTTCCAATACTGCCATTTAATAGTTGTGAACGACCGACAGACCCTTCTGCCAGATGTGTCTGTTTAACAGCACTTGCCTGAATATGGTGAGACTCGATGGAGTGTTCTTCGATTTTGCTGCCTGTGACAGCAGCTTCCCGAATTTTGGATGTAGTCACTGCATCGTCAGCCAGTTTGGAGGTATTCACAGCTCCCCCCGTGAGATGTCTTGTATCCACCCCGCTAATCGCGATCTTGTCTCCAGTTACGGCATGATTCTTGATTAATTCTTCCGTTACCAGCATGCGGCTGAGATGTCTTGTGCTGATGGAGCCGTCGGCAATTTTGGCCGAATCGATGGCCTGGTTGCCAAGCTTCTGAGAAGTAATACTGCCATCTCTGATTTTCTCACCGGCAATAGAAGCATTTCGTATTTTGTGACCAGACACAGAACCGTCAATCAGGTGCTCCTCAGATACAGACGCTTCCGCAAGTTTCGCTGAAACAATGGCCCCGTCTGCAATGTGTATGCTGGTCACCGCATAATCCTGCAATGCTTCACTGCCGACCGCATCCGGTTTCAGCTTGGAGGCATCTACAGAGAAAGGAGCCAACTTGCTCTCCGTAACAGCAAATTCACTCAAGTCGTCCGTGTAGATGTAATGTCCGGTATGACCCGGCATCTGGTTCTGGTTCAGGATCTGCAGCCGGTCCTTGCTTGTTGTTTCTTGCTTGATGATATCCACCTCTTCTTCCAGAACAGGCGGAGCCACGCTGCTAACCTGAATTTGCTTATCCGAGCTATCTTCTGTCTCGATTTCCTTGCTATCAGACTCTACGGGTTCCGGCTTGATTTCGGCTTCGATCTCCACCTCTTCCAGCTCGTTTGTTGAAGCAGGTAGCTCCATTGAGTCGAATAGGAATTCTTCCGACTCCTGAACAGCCCTTGATTCCCTTTTATTCGTATTCAAACGTTCTTCCCTATTCACAGTGAAACCTGAGTTCATCTTGTCTGCCCGGCGATCAGTCAGTTCCAATTCTTTGTATTTCGGGCTCACATGCCGCAGTTTCGGCGTTGGAACCTTCTTTTTGCCATTTTTACTCATGCAGCTTGCTCCTTCCTCTAACGTTCGTCTCCGGCATCATATGCTTCCATATGGGCATCTGCCACTTCATTTATGACTTTTGCGGATTCCAGAGTACGGATGTACAGGCGTCAAGACAGGAAGGTTCGATGATCTTCGTGGAAATAGGCGTGTCAGGGCTGCAGAGGAAAGGCGGCTGTCCACGCCCCCGTCCCAGTCATGTCATAGGATATTATATCTAGGTCGTGTCTGAAAACTCGCTGAAGTGCATCTTTCACCGTCTTTTCGCCCCCTGCTGTGTCACTTTCCCTAGCCGTGCCCCGGCACGCCTGCGGAAAACTTCCTTGCTTGGAACGAAGATTCGGCAAAACCTGCTTCCTTCAGAGTTTTAGACACGCCCTGAGCAAGCACTAGTGCTTGGCGATGCATCTTACACACCGGTCTGCGTTATCGCGATGTCTGAGCCATGCGGTGACAGGCCGGCATTCCATGAATGGACGATCCATGGTCGCGATAACATCGAAGGAGGAACGGTCATGCTCCAAGAAACGATCGGCATTATGTTCGATTCACGCATGTACCGGGGGATACCGGCCGGAAGGACCGGTCAGGAATCACTCGCGAATTATGAACAGGCAGCGGCCAGTTATGGATTAACTCCCTGCTTTTTGAGGCTGGAAGATATCGATTCGGATCAAAAAACATGTCTTGCCTATGTAAAAAAAGAAGGCAGATATGTTCGCGAGCGCATGCCACTGCCCTCCGTCATTCATAACCGCTCACTCCAGCTTCGCCGGACGGAACAGCATCAGATCACCAAGCTGATGTTGCAGGGTATCCAGGTATTCAACGTTCGCAACCGGTACCGTAAAGATCACATTCATGACATGCTTCATCAGGACCTCGCCTTGCGAGAACACCTGCCCCGTGCAGTCAAAGCTACGCCAGAGTCTCTGGCCTATATGATGGAACAATATGATGACCTCGTCATCAAACCATGCAGCGGTAGCATCGGTCATGGGATTCTGCGAGTCTTTGAGCGAGATGGACAGTGGAAACTAACCTGTGAGACGAAGGCGGCACGCAAAGGGTGGGCTACCTTCCGATTGAGCAAAGGACAGCTTCCTTCCGCCACCCTAAGGCGGATCTTTCGCCATGCCTACCTCATTGAAGAGCGTATCCCACTGGTACGTTATGAGGGCAGGCCGGTAGATTTGCGGGTATCTGTACAACGTGGCAGCGATGGTCTCTGGGGAATAACAGGCATGTTTGCCAAAGCGGCTCCTGCCCATACGTTTGTCAGCAATATCGCCCAGGGCGGTAAAGTCATGAAGCTCGCAGAGGCCCTTGGATTAGGGGAATCTGGCTTCGACCTGGCTCGACTGGAATACAGAATCGGACTCGTTGCCCTTCGAATTGCCCAAAACCTGGCGGCCAGTCTTCCACATCTGGCTGATCTGGGTCTTGATCTCGGGATAACGCGCAGCGGCCAGATCTATTTTATTGAATGCAATGGACGGGATCAGCGTTACGGTTTTCGCAAGGCGGGAATGTCGGAACACTGGAAGGCAACGTACAGCAAACCGATGGCTTATGGGCGTCTGCTGCTGGAACAGAATTCAAGAATTCCGAGACAACCGCAGACATACGATAGGAGACTATATTGATTTCGTGTGCATTCTGTGTCAATATTATGCAGAACGGCCGGTCTTGCCGGCCTTGAAGTTCGCATTAACCCTAAGGGGGATATTCATGGCAAAAACGCTGTTGCGATTAATGACCGAGCTTTCTTCGCGCAAATGGATCTCCCGGACCGTGGGAGCCTTCTCCAAAAGCCGGGGAAGTAAGGCATTTATCCCTTATTTTGTCCGGACCTACGACATCCCTGTTCAGGAGGCCGAGAAAGACTGGAAGGAATACCGTTCACTGAACGATTTCTTTACCCGCAAATTAAAGCCGGGCATGCGCCCGTTGGAACTTTCAGAGCATGCACTGATCAGCCCGGTAGATGCCAAGATTACGGCAGCCGGTCCAATATCTGCAGGGACACTCCTGAATGTTAAGGGACAAAATTATACACTTGCTGAATTATTAAACCATTCTCCCCATCTGGAGAAGTACAAGCACGGGTACGGGTTCGTCCTCTATCTCAGCCCTCGCGATTATCACCGCATTCATGCACCTGTCAGCGGCCGCAAAATAGAGAGCGAACACATCAAGGGCAAAGTTTATCCCGTGAATGACTTTGGCCTGACCCATATGAGATCCGTGCTTAGTCGAAACGAACGACTCATTACGTATATCGCACATGATTACGGTGAAGTGGCGGTTGTCAAAGTAGGTGCGATGAACGTGAGTAGCATACAATATGCTGATACGGACACAAGTACCTGGGCACAAGGCGATGATCTGGCCTATTTTGAATTCGGTTCCACCGTTGTTCTGCTGACGCAGAGTGGCACATTCGAACCAAACCCGGGCTTACAGCCAGGCGATTCGGTCAAAATGGGAGCATTGCTTGGTCGTTTGAAACCGAAGAACTAATGAGTCCATACGCAAATAAAGAGGATGGCGCAGCACCTGTAACCAGGTATTGCGCCATCCTCTTTATGAATTCATATTCATCCATATATACATGCAATACGAAGCTTCGCTCCGTCGTTATTGGTCTGCTGAGTTCTCCTCAAAACCACACATCTTGCAAGTCCTCTGCCGGTTTGAAGCGACGCAGACGGTTCCGGAAAATATTGCATCCCTTCGTAGAGCATCCCCGGTTGCGGACCCGACGTTTTCCGTTCATCACAAGTTCCCCCTTTTGGTCATCTGGAATGCTAGATAATTACCCTTGCGTTCCAGACTTGAAACGGTGTCATGTTTTTCTCATCAGAATCTCAACGAATCTCGGACGGGCTTTTGCCGGTATACTGCTTGAACTGACGACTGAAGAAGAAAATATCCCGGTAGCCCAGAGCATCCGCCACTTCGGTCACATTCATGCCGGTATGCACCAGCAGATGTTCCGCCCGTTCAATACGCATGCGGATAATATAAGATTGCACCGAAGATCCCACCAGTTCCTTGAACTTGATCGAGAAGTATCGGGGCGATAAGCCAGCCCGCGCAGCCAGATCTTCCACCCGATGTGTAATCCCGGGATGCTGACGCACATAATTGGCGACCTCCTGGATGACATCGGACAACTGGTTGCTTACCTTTTTCTCCACAGGTTCTTCCGTATCGGCGCGCAGCAAATGAATCATCAATTGCTTCAGAATCAATCGACTCTCTTCATCACGTCCGTACACATCCGATAAGAATAGTCTTACATACCGTGCCAGCAAGTGCTCAAACTCCACCGTTTCCTGTACCTCGCGATAGGACTGGGGAACGTCAGCAACAGGCACGTCCACATCAAAATGAATATACGTAAGTACCAACGGTTTTTGCTTATTATGCGTTGCAGTAGGATGATCTCCTGGCCTGAACAAAAAACAACTACCCTTGCCAACTTCATACGACTGGTCATTCAGTACAAGCGTTCCTTCACCACTCCATACATAAAATAAATCATAGTTTTGCATCGGTTTTTCCCGTTTCTGCCACTTCCAGCCCGGTTCACAGACAATTTTGGCGACAGCGGGCAAAATAACAAATGATGACGGCGATGCCTGCAGCATGTCGCCACTCCCCCTTGATAGTTAATCTCTCTGCATATGGCATCATTCTGATCTGAATCTCACTTCTTCAATCCAGGCCATATGTATTTCAGTATCTTGCATGATTAAATACAACTTGCTCATATATAATCTCTGCTCCTATAGGAGCGAAATGTCTTATCCCATTATACAGCGGAATTCACCGAAACGAAAATGTGCACTTCTCCCAGGCTAGCCGCATTCGCCGGATTCCCTCTGTCATCTCTTCTTTCTCCAGATGTGCAAAAGCAAAACAGGCCGCCGGATGACCTGAAGTCAACCGATATCGCTCTGCATCACGGAACAATATGCCATCCTCCTGAGCAAGCTTTTTAAATCGCTGATAACTGTCCACATCGCCATTCCAGGTAGCGTAGATATGCAGTCCTGCATCACCAAGCTGCATCGTGAATGCCTCCGGCAACTGTAGTTCCATCTCTCGGACAAAAAAATCATGCCGTTCCCCATATAACCGGGTTAACCGTCGTAAGTGCCTCAGGTAACCTCCTCTGGTCATAAATTTTGCCAGTGCGCGCTGCTCCAGCAGTGCCGGAGGTACCGGTTCATACAACGCCTTGGCGGCAAGCAGAGGTTCTACCAGACCAGGTGGCAGGACGGCGTAGCCAAGTCGAAACGAAGCAACCATCGTTTGTGAGAATGAACCAACGTAGATGACGCGCTGTTCACGATCAAGCACTTTGAGGGGTTCAATTGGTCTTCCACCCCATCGGAATTCACTGTCGTAATCATCTTCAATGATGACCGCATTCCGCTTTGAGGCCCACGCAAGCAAGGTACGTCTTCTGTCCAATCCCAGCACGGCCCCTGTTGGAAACTGCCGGGTAGGGGTGACAAATAACGTCTGTGCCTCCCAAGGCTGAGGAATAATGCCTGCGGCATCCAACTCTGCCGGGATGATATGCCCACCACAGGACTTGACGGCATGGGCAATGCCCGGATACCCCGGATTCTCTAATACAACTGCTGCCCCCTCTGTGATCAACAACTGGGATAGAAGGGTGATGCCTTGCATTGAACCGCTGAACAATACAATCTGAGATGATTCAGCCTTAATACCACGTGTCCATCTGAGATGGGAGGCGATGGCCTCACGCAGCTCCGGATCACCGGCTACACCGCTTGATTCTCGCCAACCACTGCGATGAACCGCAGCGAGTGCACTCTTCCACTCCCCTAACGGGAAATGTTCCGCAGGCATGCGCTGCATTTGAAAATTAATGACGGACGCCTTCGGTGAAGACATCTGAGTCCGCAGGATTTCATGTTGCGTATTCAACCTCTGTACTCGTTCGCCCCAGGCAGACAGCTTGAGAACGGCTTCCTGTTTTTCATTTTCCTGAGTGGATAATGTTTCGGTGACAAATGTACCTCTTCCCCGATGTGCATGGACATAACCATCCGCAAGCAGCATGTCGTATACCTGAGCTACCGAACCACGTGACATCTCATATTGCTTTGCCAACTCACGGGTGGAAGGAAGCCGCGTGCCTCCCACCAATGTGCCTGCATGAATGGCATCACGTAACGCATGGTACAGTGCCTCATATTTGTATCGATGCTGAAGTTCATAGGTATCCATCGGCAGCCACAATTCCATCTTGCACCTCTCTTCATTTGTCTTCATCTGTGATCCCCGACTAATTGGCCTACTAAAGTGAATGTAAATTGGATCTATTTCATTGTCAATGTATGAACTATGGTTATCCATAAGATATGGCGTTTTATTATACAGTCAATGATGGGGGAATACACATGAGACGGAAAGAATTCACAGTAGATGAAGAACAGGAAATCACCGCATTTCTGGATCAGTGCTCCTTCGGGTTTCTGGGCACGGTCAGCCCGGACGGACAACCACGGGTTACACCGCTGAATTTTGTATATATGGACGGTTGCTTTTATTTTCACGGCAGTCTGGCTGGCGAGAAGATGAAACAGATCAAACAGGATTCGTCGGTCAGTTTCACAGTAGCTGAAGAGTTCTCCCTGATTCCATCCTATTTCAGTGATCCTGAGCTGGCTTGTCCGGCAACTTCTTTCTTCAAAAGTGTTATGGCCTTTGGTCAGGCTGAACCGGTTAAAGATCTGGACATCAAAGGTAAGGTACTACAACGATTCATGGAGAAACTCCAGCCGCAAGGCGGATATGTACCCATTGACGCTACTGACTCGCGTTACACAGGAAACCTCAAAGCTGTAGCCGTAGTCCGAATTATCCCAGAAAAGATCAGCGCCAAGTTTAAATTTGGACAAAATTGGTCTATTGAACGCCTGGATCATATCCGTGGTGAACTGGAACAGCGCAATGAAGGAAGAGATGCCGAAACTGCTGAAATGATGCGGAAATACTGTCCATTTCATCAACAATAAGTTTCATTTCTTAAGGATTACTCCAAGGTCTAATACAACGATAACCCACCCGAAAACCCTCTGCAACAACGCGGTAAAGTGATATAACTGTCATATTGCGTAATTTCCGTGACGGGGGCATGTCAAGGTGATATAATGTTAGGCAGTTGAATCACAAAGACTTGGAAGGATGAAAAGAATGAATCCACTGGCTGAACAGTTGAACGAAAGTATTCAGACAGGCAGCAGTCACGTCTACTCCATGCTGTCACAGCTTGGCAAAGAAATTTATTTTCCTAAAGAGGGGATTTTGAGTCAATCTGCTGAAGCAGCAAGCTTGGCCAAGACCCATAATGCCACGATTGGTATCGCCCTGGAGGGTGGTGTGCCGATGCATCTTCAGGTTATTCAGGAGAAGCTGTCTGCATTCCAACCAAAGGATCTGTATCCTTACGCTCCACCTGCAGGCAAACCTGAATTGCGGACCGTTTGGAGAGACAAGATGCTGAAGGAAACGCCTTCTCTGGAAGGCAAAACGTTTGGCAATCCGATTGTAACCAATGCATTAACCCACGGACTTAGTATCGTAGCCGACCTGTTCGCCGATGAAGGGGACGCTGTCATATATCCAGATAAAAACTGGGAAAATTACGAGCTGACCTTCGGAATTCGTCGTCATGGCCAGTTGGTTCATTATCCCCTGTTCGATGATCAGTTGAACTTCAACAGTGATGGTCTGCTTCAGGCTTTGCTTGATCAAAAGGACAAAGGTAAAGCCATCGTTCTGCTCAACTTCCCGAATAACCCTACAGGTTATACGCCTGGAGCCGAAGAAGCAGATGCCATTGTGAACACGATTCTTCAGGCAGCTGAAGCCGGTGTTAACGTGGTTGCTGTAACAGATGATGCCTACTTCGGACTGTTCTTCGAAGATTCCATTCATGAATCCCTGTTTGGCAAACTTGCCAACATTCATCCACGTGTGTTGACCATAAAAGTGGATGGTGCAACCAAGGAAGAATTCGTATGGGGCTTCCGCGTTGGATTCATTACGTATGCCCATGAAGATGCAGCTGTTCTGCATGCATTGGAGCAAAAAACACTCGGTATTATCCGGGCAACGATCTCCAGTGGCCCGCATCCTTCCCAGACTTTTGTACTGGATGCGCTCAAGGCACCGGAGTTTGAAGCACAGAAACAGGAGAAGTTCGAGATTATGAAAGGCCGCGCCAATAAGGTAAAAGCCATTCTCGATAGCGGCAAGTATGGAGATGTATGGGACTATTATCCGTTCAACTCCGGTTACTTCATGTGCCTGAAGCTAAAAGAAGTTGGCGCTGAAGAACTTCGAAGCCATTTGCTGCACAAATATGGTGTGGGTACAATCGCGCTGGGTGAATCGGATCTTCGAATCGCCTTCTCCTGTATTGAAGAATCCGGGTTGGAAGATCTGTATGAAACCATCTATCGTGGAGTTCAGGATCTGCGGACGACTTAGTTAACACAGACCTGTACCCTGAATGTTATAAGAACCCTTTGTATAACGGCGACGCTTCATGTCTCTGGATATACGAAGGGTTCTTTTGTGTTTTACATTTGCCTGATACTAGTCCATTCACCCCGGACAGCTGCCCAAAAGCTTTAATTTCTGGCTTTACCAGGCATCGGCCCAATCAGCCTACCCCCACGGCACATAATATACGATGTACGCAAGGGCGTGCCAAACAACCACTTGAAAGGGGAATGACCATGTCTGGAGTTGAAGATACAAGAGGCGGTTATGGATGCGGCGGTTACGGCGGAGGATTTACAAACACAGGTGCTATTCTCGTTCTGTTCATCTTGCTCGTGATTATCACTAAATCGTTCCTCTGTTAGTACCAATACACACTTACGCGAGAACCAAGTGATCTAACTACAAGATTCCATTACAGCACAAAGAAGGGTATTCCGGGACACAGCCCGGCATACCCTTCTTTTGTTATCTTTTGTACCTCTCACTGATGAACCCAATGTAATAATCCGAGTTGGTCAGGTGTCCGATCGTTTACTCGTCCTCTTCTTCCTTCAACCACTTGTTACCTTGCGAACGCCGCATGATCACAATCACCAGTATACCCAAAATAAGTGCTACTCCGGTGACAGTCAGTCCGCTTGCTCCGGCAGCCAGCATAGGCAACCACATGAGTAACGCAGCCAGTGCATGTAGATGGAATATGAATCCCAACACCTGAGAACGACGACTCTCACCCGAGATTGGATAGATCATAATCCAGAACGATTCACTATGACTGCGACGCAGCGCACCTAACTGAACACCTGCAAGCAACAGGAAGAACAGATACACCCCGACACCAAAGTAGCTGCCTGCTGTCCACCAGGATAGTAACATGCCCAGTACAACTAGGCGTAACACGATTGAGAACACTTCGGTTCGAACAAACGTTTTGGTTATCAAGTAACGGTAAGCTTTCCCTGCATTCCAGGGAAGACCACTCCCCAATTTGCTAAGCCAGCGACGCGAACTTACTTTCTGTCCGGATGAAGGTACATCCACAAACCAGCCAAGCGTACGCATAACCCTGCCAGCCTGACCCTGCTCTACCTGAATCAGTCGTTCCCACGCAACACGATGTTTCACCGGTATACGCAAGGCGACGATGTAGACAACAGCCAGCAACAGCAGGAACCAGACGCTGCGCTGCGGTGGCTGCCACAGCCAAGCGCCAACCGCCAGCACTGCCAGAGCCCATCGCAAGAGACGATATCCTCTTGCCGCACCGACCTGAACCATTCTTAGCTCTTGCCATGCTCCATAACTGGACAACCCTTTCCACAGCAACAGGAATACAATGAACCAGCCAAATGGCCGTGCATCCAGATCTGCTCTGACATAGAGCGGCCACAGTGTAACAAATACAAGCAGCAAGCCCAGAGTTTTATAGATGATGCCCCGGGCAAAGCTGTTCTTCAAATACTCCTGCATCCGGTATTCCTGTGGTCGCAGGAACACAATATCTGCCGGAAGCAGATATGTACGATAACTGCTAAACAGCACTAACGGTGCCAGCAGCAACAATGCAACCCAGCGAATCGGAAATTCCGCCGGAATGTTCTGGACAAACGATGTATACCAGGCGGAGAAAGCAATGACGAGAAATAAAAAGACCATAGCTACACCGCTCTGGATCACATAACCCAGATAAGGAAGAATTCCGTTCCAGAATCCTGTGCGTCTTTGCTTCCATAGCAGCTTGAGATCCATGCTCAATCCCTGCCTTGTACGAGGGAATAGAACATGTGCTCCAGCGTGGCATCCGATTCCCCGAATTGGGAGCGTAGTTCATTCAGCGTCCCTTGAGCAATAACCTGCCCACGGTGCAGAACGATAAAACGGTCACAGTAATTTTCAATCGTGGACAGAATGTGTGAACTGAGCAGGATGGATGATCCCGAAGCTTTCATCTCCAGCATAAAATCAAGCAAAGAGCGAATACCCAGCGGGTCCAGTCCCAGGAAAGGCTCATCAATGATGTACAGTGGTGGTCCTGCCACAAAAGCACACATGATCATGACCTTTTGCCGCATCCCCTTAGACAGGTGGGTCGACAGACTTGTACTTTTCTCATTCATACGGAACAGTTCCAACAGTTTCTCCGTACGTTGTTTGAAATCAGCCTCCGACACATTGTACGCTCTTGCCGTAAACTCCAGGTGCTCCATCACCGTCATCTCATCATACAGTTCAGGTGATTCCGGTACAAATGCCATAGCCGATTGGTAGATCTGCGCATCCTCGTCCCGCTTCTTGCCCATCACTCGCACTTCGCCCTGTTGAGGGGTCATCAAGCCGAGGATATGTTTCATGGTTGTGCTTTTGCCAGCACCGTTTAAGCCGATTAGTCCGACCATCTCTCCACGTCCAACTTCCAGATCGATGCCGTGAAGGACGGGCCGTTTGGCACTATAACCTCCGCTTAACCCGCTGATTTGCAGAACAGGCGATTGAACGTTTTCCATCTATCCCTGCACCCCTTTCGTCAGATTCTATTCTTCGGAGCGTGGCGTTTTATCTTTACTCCACTTGGGTGCTCCTTTGTTTTTACGATCCTGGTCGCGCTCCGTGCGGCCTGTATTACCCGTTGGTTTGCTACCTGCTGGACGCGAATTGGAGATTGTAGCTCTGGTTCCCCCATTACGATTGCCCTGACCTGGTTTGCGATCTCTGGATTGTCCTGGTTTTCTGGAGAACGAATGTCCCTCAGGCCGCGTGTCCGGACGCGGGTCAGCCTCCAGTACTTTACCGCCAAAGAGTACACGTTCTGACAGTTCAATTCCGAGTTCGCGTGCAAATTTACGCATAATAAAGATCTGTGTTTCATCCACAATGGACAAAACGATACCCGAGCGTCCCATCCGGCCTGTACGACCTGCACGGTGAACATAGTGCTCCGAGTCAAAGGCAGGGTCATAGTTAATGACCATTGGCAAGCCTTCGATATCCAGTCCTCTGGCAGCCACTTCGCTGGCAATCAGCAACTGAAGTTTGCCATTACGGAAGGCAGACAATACGTTACTGCGGGTCACTTTGTCAGCATCTCCATACAGCGCAGCAGCGGACAAGCCCAGATGATTCATTTTTGCTTCAACTTCACCAATATCTTCGGTTGCATTCACAAATACGATTGCCCGATCCGGATTGTACTGTCTAACCAGACGACGCAGCATGTCAATTTTGTTACGGTTTTCTTCTACAAAATAATAATGCTCCAGGCCCGCAGCCGTAGCTCGATCCGGTTCAATTCCGATCTGCACAGGCTCTTTCATCTCACGCTTTGCGAGTCCAGCTGTATGCTCATCAATGGTTGCTGACAGGAAGATCAGCTGACGGTCCCGCAATGCGCTCTTAAGTACAAAGTTCACGTCACTTACGCCGCCAAGTTGGAACACTTGGTCTGCTTCATCGATAACAATCGTAGAGACGTTGTGCATTTTCAGTTTTTTGAGTGTAATCAATTCCTTCAGTCGTCCCGGTGTACCCACAACCAATTGTGGATGCTCACGCAACTTCTCGATCTGACGTTTAGCCGCTGCGCCTCCAATTAGACCCAATACGCCAATCTTACGTTCTTCCGCATAACGCTGCGCTTCACGTACAATTTGCATCGCCAGCTCTTGCGTAGGTGCAATAATGAGTTTCTGCGTACCTTTGATATCCATTTTGATGGATTGTAACAGTGGCAGCAGATATGCCAGCGTTTTTCCTGTTCCCGTCTGGGATTTGGATACGACATCTCGGCCTTCCAAAATAACCGGGATCGTCTGAGCCTGTACAGGTGAAGGTTCGTTAATGCCATGTTTCGCCAAAACGGCCTCCAGATCCTGTTCCACGCCAATTGAAGCAAATGTTTGATTCGTCATGTATGTCCATCCTTTTAATTTATTCATTTTGATGTTATATAAGTTCAACTAAGGAGTAATTACACTGACACTACGAGGACAGAACAACCTTCCGATCACTGTTATCCCCAGATTTTTTTGATTCCTTTTTTTCAAAAGGAAAAATCCGGGGATAAAGGTGCACGCTTCGCTTCTTCAGGTTATTTCTGTCCTCTCCGTTATTGTGTAAAAGTTTAGTTGAACATATAAGTTGCTTGTATATTACCGAAGCCTGTCATCACATTACCTTTCATTATATGCGAAAAAAGCCTGTGTACCAAATCTTATTCCAGAATTGTATGTATACACGCCAAAAAAAAGAAAAGCCCCTCGGCGGAGCCTTTCTTTCATTCCGTATATGATGCCTTGTATCACATTTACTTCTGATTCATTACACCGTGCGACAATCGATCTGCAAGACGAGGAAATAGCTGGTACAACCATATGCCAGCAGAAGCAAGTCTTGGCAGATTCACTTCTTCCTTGCGCTTTTTCATCGCCCGAATCATATGACCCGCAACGTCTTCCGGTTTCAACATCATCCAGCGTACATTATTCACATAATTGCCAGAAGGGTCAGCCCGATGGAAAAACGGTGTATCAATCGGACCTGGATTAATCGTTGTCACCATGACTCCAGTCTTGCGAAGCTCCTGACGCAGCGCATTACTAAATCCGAGTACAGCATGTTTCGTAGCTGTATAGGAAGCGGATTTGGCTGTACCGATTTTGCCAGCCATGGAGGCCACGTTCACAATCTGACCTTTGCCACGTTCCAGCATTTGTGGAAGCACTGCTTTGGTGCAGCGGACAATGCCCATGTAATTAACGTCCATCATCTCATCGAATTCCTGTACAGACATCTCTGTCATCGCTGCGAATTTCCCGTAACCTGCATTGTTCAGCAAAATGTCGATTCGTCCGTATTTATGCAATATCGCATCCACAGCTGCCTGAACCTGCTCACTATCCGTAACATCAAGTGTGAGTAATTCATGCGGCCCTTTCAGCGAGGCACCAATCTCTTCCAGCTTGTCCCGTGAACGGGCAGCCAGAATTGGGATGGCTCCTTCTTCTATCAGCATCTGCGCACACAGCGCACCGATACCACTCGATGCACCTGTGATAAACACTACCTGATCTTTCAGCATCCGTGATGTCCTCCCGTATTGAACACATATTGCCTTTTGAGGCGTATGGTTCTATTCTACGAGATCATGACCTGAATATCCATCTCACCAATGCCGTCCATCAGCAAAGGAATACTCAGTGCTTTCGTTGCACTAAATGTAGTCAGATGTTCGGACTTCATCACTTGTGGAGGTGTAATATCGACCACAACACCCTGGTTTGACAGGATCGTGCTGGCGTTACCACTGATCATATTCCCCAGTTCGGAAATCGCACTTTTGCTCATTTCATCCATTTCTGTAATGACAAAACCACCCATCATCGCAGATACAATTTTCAATGCAACTTGTTCATTAATTCCAAATACAATGTTTCCGCTAAGTTGTCCGGTCATTCCGATCACGATCCAGACATGGTCTGCAATGTACTCTACATTTTTCACGCCAAGACTCCCGGTGGAAGGCGAAACCTGGATGAGCTGTTCGAATACGTTCCGTGCCGATTCCAGGAAAGGATTAATCACTTCCGCTTTCACTGTCTATGTCCCCCTCGCACTGGGTTATTGGTCACACACCAAAAGTCCCATATTCATTAAATTTATTATACTTTATCACGTACAAGAATTCATTAAGAATTCGTTAAACCATGTGTACTATAATTTATCGTCATCCGTGGGGCAAATGTTTATAGCTGATTCTAGCGAATAAACAGCGCTTTTCACTTCTTTTGAAGAAAGCATTTCGATCATCGTGCGTGGCAAAGGGCATTTAGGACTTTATTACTGCTTTCTCACAACTGTAAAAAAAATCAAATTCTTGTATTCGCGTTTTTTTCACAGTCTCTTGAACTACTTTTGATCCTGATCATTACCTTCATTGCTCTGCTGTCCTGAATCACCTATAATTTAAGATAACGGAACAATAACCAGTTACGGGATTACATCACACTAAACATTACATAATCAAGAAATTTTGCCTGCAAGGAGGTCACCTATGAACATAAGCCAACTGGAGACACTAATTACCATTTCCAAAACGATGAGCTTCCGCAAAGCGGGAGAACTTCTGAACCTGACCCAGCCTGCCGTCTCGGCCCAGATCAAAAGTCTGGAGGACGAATTCAGCACCGTTCTTGTGGATCGTAACCAACCCGTTACCCTGACAGACCGTGGACAGGTATTCCTGGAGCACGCTGAACGGATGCTCGATATCGTTGATGAGTTGAAACAAAAATTGTCCGATCTCGATGAAACGCCTCAGGGACGTATCGTGTTAGGCACAACAACTTCCATTGCTATTCAGATCTTGCCAAGGGTGTTATCCTATTTCCAAGATCAGTTCCCGCTGATCAAAACCAGTATCCAGTCCCTTCCTTCATCACAGATCTATACCCAGGTCGAAAATGGTCTGGTTGATATTGGTATCGGTTATCTCACGGAGCGTAATCCCAACCTGAATACATCTGTGCTGTACTATGACACATTTGAACTCGTGGTATCTCCTTCCCATCCGCTGGCAAAGAAAAAACATGCTGCAGTGGATGTGCTCCGCAGTACACCATTGATTCTGCTGTCCCCTGATACCGTAGGACGAAGGTTTACGGAAACGATCTTCAAGAAACATAATATTGAACCTAATATTGTAATGGAGTTGTCGAGCAGCGAAGAAGTGAAACGGATGGTCGAGATTGATCTCGGGGCAGCTGTCATCTCCAAACAATCGGTTGCGCATGAGTTGCGTCAAGGTACATTGCGAATGATACCCTTAAGTGAGCTGGAGGTCAGTCACCCTGTTGGTGTCATCTATAAGTCCAGTCGGTACCTTAACTCAGCGATGCAACAATTCATAAGTGACCTCAAAGGCATGCCGGAAACCCAATTCATCAGTTCAGAATGACAATGAGCCATGAGAAAGGAAGGATTCCATATGAAATTTGATCTTCATACACATCATTTTCGTTGTGGTCACGCAGACGGCAACATCCGCGATTATATAGAGGCAGGTATTAAGGCAGGACTTCAGGCCATTGGTATCTCGGATCATACGCCGTACTTTGGCAGTGAGCTTGAGCAGGCATTTCCCCGGATCGCAATGGGTAAGTCGGAATTGCAGCATTATGTGGAAGAAGTCCTTGCTTTGAAAGAAGAGTACGCTGGTAAAATCGATGTGCTGCTCGGCATTGAATCCGACTACTTCCCTGTTCATGCAGAATTGTACCGTACCACACTGGGACAGTATCCTTTTGACTATATTATTGGTTCAGTTCATCATACCGAGGATGTGAGTATCTTCAACAAAACCCGGTGGAAAGGACTGAGCGATGCTCGCAAAGTTGAAGTGAAAGAGAGCTATTATTCATTAATCCGGGAATCGGCTCGCAGCGGTATGTTCCAGATTCTTGGACACATTGATGCGATGAAAGGAAACTATCCACCCTTCTCGGAAATTATCGCTGATCAGGCCATTGATGAAACATTGCAGGTTATTGCACAATCCAACGTAGCCATCGAAATTAACACTTCAGGCAAAACCAAGATCAGTGGTGGCTGGTATCCCTCGGATGCCATTCTGGAACGCGCCCATCATTATGGAGTGAAGGTGACATTTGGATCGGACGCTCATAAACCACAGCGGGTTGCAGACGAGCTGGATGACGTTCGTACACGTCTCAACGAGATCGGATTCACCGACTGGGTATACTTCAAGCAGAAACAGATGCAGGTTGTACCACTGTAAAAAATATAGAACCACAGAGAAACCCCCACAGCGTGAACAAGCGCAGTGGGGGTTTTGTGTTTAATTCTAAATAAAAAAAAATTATATAAAGTTAAACTACATATTTACACGATAACGGAGAGGACAGAAATAACCAGAAGAAACGAAGTGTTCGCCTAAAAGCTTTCTGAAAGAAAGCTGCATCGGAAGCATACGCTATGACCGGATTTTCCCTTCTAAAATATGGGAATCAAAAAAATCCGGGTATAACAGCGATCGGAAAGTTATTCTGTCATCGGAGTGGCCAGTGTAAATAATCCACAGTTAACTTATATGGGCAAAAAAAATGAACCCGCTCGCGCGGGTCCCAACAGCATTATCTATTATCAAAAAGGGGGTCATGAGATAAGTTTACCCCCTGTCTGTTAGAGTTCAATTGCAGCTATATTTCAATTGTGTAACAAATGATTGAAGTTCGATTCATTCACGTTTGACTACTCTTACTCTATGTCATTGCGGCTTGTCAGATACCAGGGTTTGCAGGTCTTTTTCCTGAAGCGGTCTGACGTATTGTTCCCGATACATGCTATACACTTTAACATCCATCAGGGATTCTGATCCCTCGTCATCCTCATCATTCAGTCCGAACGAGGGAAGACTCCGCTCATAGGACATCCCTATTTTGCTTAGCACCCGTTGTGAAGATACATTGGCCTCATAACAACGTGCTTCCACCCTCCCCAGATGAAGATCGTCAAATCCAAACTGCAGCAGCCGCTGTACCGCCTCGGTAGCCACACCCCTGCCCCAACAGGACCTGTTCAGGATATAACCAATCTGTGCGGTACCATTCTGATCATTCCAGTGCTGGAATGAGGTGATCCCAATCACTTGTTCCTTGCCTCTCCAGCAGATCCCATAATGTAACGAATCCAGCTTGGCGCTGCTGCTCCGTATCTGGTTCAATAACCGTCTCGCCCGGATTGGCGTGGGCTGGCTTCCCCTATTCACATATCTTATGACTTGAGGATCGGAAAAGAGTTCCGATAATGTGCTGTAATCACTTTGACGTAATGATCGCAGGACAAGCCGCTCTGTCCACAAAGCCGGCAGACCTTGAACCAGCATTTTTCGGGTAAGCATGACAATCGCTCCTTTTGCCTAAACGGGCTCTAGTCCGGTAAGACAAGCATGCTCTGATGATGATCCGGCGTAATACCATTTGAACTGATCCACGAACTTTAGTATTCGCATTTTAGTATTAATATATTGCATCATTCAATTCCTCACGCTAAAAGGCCCAGATGCTGACTACTCCTGCAGCCCGCGATAGATACCCGTACGAATCTCACGAATATAGAAATCCAATGCAGGAACATTCGCCGACTGTGCAACCTGTACTTCTCGCTCAATATCATAAGGTACCCGCACAAATTGAACATTGAACGGGGTGTTGTTATCGTTGCTGTCTTCACCCTCCAGAATACAGTAAGAAGCCTGGGGAAGATCGAGTGGATTACCAACACTGCCTGCATTAAACAGTAACTTGCCGTTCATATACTGCAAGTATGCGTTATGCACATCCCCATAACCTACAACATCTGCAATACCTTGCTCAGGCTCATCATCCGGAGGATCAAACATTGCCAACCTCTTTTCCATCGCGTCCCACGGCTGTACACGATGGTATACACTTTGAGGTGAAGCATGGAGCAGACGGATGGTGCGACCACTCAGTTGAAATTGATGACTGAAGGGTAGGCCCGCCAAGTACGCCAATCGTTCCTCACCCAGCCGCTCTGCTTGCCACGTAAAGTTCTCGTTGTCTTGGTTAACCGCAACCAGTTCATCCCAATTGCCACGGATAACAAGTTCGCACGTTGCTCTCACCTGATCCACAACCTGTACCGGTTCTGGCCCCTTGCCCACGAGGTCACCAAGACAAAAGATTCGCTCCACGCCACGACTTCGGATATCTTTTAACACTGCTTCCCAGGCAGTCATGTTGCCATGAATGTCGGATACAATCGCAATTCTTTCCATCTGGATAACCTCCATTCATGTTGAATCCTTTATGTTTTATATTCATCTTATATTCTTTTATGTGGTTGATCCTTTAAGCTCAAACACCGTTAATTCTGGTCTGCACAGAAAACGAATGGGCAGTTGAGTCATGCCAAAACCACGATTCACATACACCGGCATCTGTGTCTGGGTGGTGTAATATACCCCCTGGACATCCGTGTAATACAATCCTTGAACATACTTGTGTGAACCTCGCGGAGTTGTCAGTGCCCCGATCCAGGGAAAACGTACCTGTCCACCATGGCTATGACCGGAAAGTTGTAATCCGAAACCATAGGGAGTGGCAATGTCGGCATAATCCGGTTCATGCATAAGTAACAATTTCCACACATCATGATCCAATCCCTTGATAGCTTGGGCAGGATCAGGCCTGCCTGTAAGTGCGTCATCCAGTCCAGCTATGGCCAGACGTTCGCCCCCTTGTTCAATCACCACATGTTCGTTCCGTAACAAAGTGAATCCAGCTTCACGGAACATGGTTGTCACTTCATTCTGCTGTCCGCCCCGATAATCATGATTCCCCAAAACTGCAAATTTGCCATACTTCGCTTGCATGGAGGCGAGTACCGGAATACATTCACGCATCGGCTCTGCTTCCCTCTCAACTATGTCTCCGGTAAAACAAATCAAGTCCGGTTGTTGCTCCTCAATCGTTGCTGCCAGCTTTTTCAGCTCTTTCACCCCGGTATGAAAACCAAGATGGGCATCGCTGAACTGAACTACACGCAAACCGTCAAATGCCTTTGGAAACTTCGGAAGTTTCAGCTCCACTTGCTTGATCTCCAGACGACGCGGTTCCCATAACCAGGCATAACCTCCTGTAAGCAAACTGGCACCCGCTGTCATCAAAACCATACGCAATAAGAAACTTCGGCGAGAGGGATCATGATCCTTTTCTTCTCCAGGAAACACAGACTCTTCTGCACCTGATGCTTTGTGCGAGCGCTGGGACGGCGAGTTGTTGCTGCCCTGACGCGGTGTCTCTGCCATATCTCCCCCTCCTTCTACGCTCTTAATCCATCCCCTTAGTATATCATATTCTGCATGGGTAGCCCGGTTCCTCTGCTTTATTACAAAAAGAAGCCGGGATCTCCGGCATGTTGCTGCACGGGATCACGACTTCTTCTAAGTTGCAGATTACACTTCTGCACATGTTATGACGAGATTATACACCCAACCAGCGTTTGAACATATGCTTGGTCGTTTGTTTGTTCATTTCGGCAATGGAGGTTGTCAGTGGAATGCCTTTTGGACAGGATTGCACACAGTTCTGTGAGTTACCACAGCCCTCAATGCCTCCGTCTTCCATCAACGCTTCCAGACGATCGTCGGCGTTCATCTCCCCTGTTGGGTGAGCGTTAAACAGGCGCACTTGGGACAGTGCCGCTGGACCGATAAAGTCTGTTTTCTCATTGACGTTCGGGCATGCTTCCAGACATACACCACATGTCATGCATTTGGACAGCTCATATGCCCACTGACGCTTCTTCTCAGGCATCCGTGGACCTGGACCGAGGTCATAGGTACCATCAATCGGAATCCATGCTTTTACGCGTTTCAGGGCGCTAAACATTCGGCTACGGTCGATGACCAAGTCACGAACCACTGGGAATGTCTTCATCGGTTCGATACGAACGGGCTGTTCGAGCTTGTCGATCAGGGCTGCACATGCTTGACGTGGCTTGCCGTTGATGACCATGGAACAGGCACCGCAGACTTCTTCGAGACAGTTGGAATCCCAGCAAACGGGTGCAATGGATTTGCCATCTGTATTGACGGGGTTCCGCTGAATCTCCATCAGGGCGCTGATCACATTCATGTTGGGACGGTACGGAAGCTCAAATTCTTCGTTGTACGAAGATGACTCCGGGCTATCCTGACGGGTGATGATAAACTTGACGGTTTTGTTGGCTGTAGCTTGTTCCGCCATATCGTAGTCCCCTCCTCTGGTGACGATGATTGGTGTTGCTGATGCGCAAAATGGTTTGGTGCACGGGTGGCGCTTCGTCAGCGGAATGCCCCTCTGTTCGCTGTTATCCCCGGATTTTTTTGATCAACCCTTTCGAGGGTTAAAATCCGGTGATAAAGGCGAGCGCTTCGCTTCTTCTGGGCATTTTCGCTTCCTCCGCTACGTCGTGCACTGGGTCACTTTGCTGGAAAACTGCACTCCATTCATGCTGGATTGCGGTAATTTTAGATAAGCAAGCTTTGCCAATGCGTTGCTTGCTTATGAACAGTTATTTTGCCTTCCTCTGCTGCTTTGTGCACACAGAGTACCTTTGCTGAGAACCTTCACTCCATCACTTTGATAGCAGTAACTTTGAAGAAGCTCTGCTTCTTCAAAGTTCTCCTGCCTCTCCGTTCAGGTGTTTAACTATTCATTGCATGAATAGTGTGGTACTTCTTAATCCTTGGAGTAATCCCGGATACGTGGTGGGATCAAGGATACGTCTACTGGCTCGTACGAGATTTTCGGGCCTTCCTTCGACCAGCTTGCGATAGTCGTTTTCAGGAACTCTTCGTCATTACGTTCCGTAAATTCCGGTTTGTAATGCGCGCCGCGGCTTTCGTTACGGAGTAGAGCACCGAGAGTCATCGCTTCTGCCAGTTCAATCATGTTCCACAGTTGGCGAGTGAATGCTGCGCTCGGGTTATTCCAACCGGAGCTGTCATACATGTTGATTTTGCCATAACGCTCTTTCAATTCCTTGATCTTGCCAATCGTGGCTTCAAGCTTGTCGTTGTAGCGCACAACCGTCATATTGGCTGTCATCCACTCGCCAAGCTCTTTATGAATGACATAGGCATTTTCCGTGCCCTGCATTTTCAAGATGCCTTCGTATTTGTCGCTTTGTTGTTTGGTGTGTTTCTCAAATACGGAAGATGGGATATCTGCGGACGATTTTTTAAGTCCTTTGATATATTCAGCCGCTTTTGGTCCAGCCACCATACCACCATAGATCGCAGATACCAGTGAGTTTGCACCCAGACGGTTCGCACCATGGTATTGATATTCACATTCACCAGCTGCGAACAGCCCCGGAATGTTAGTCATTTGGTTGTAATCTACCCACATGCCGCCCATGGAATAATGGACTGCCGGGAAGATTTTCATTGGGATTTTACGCGGGTCATCACCCATGAACTTCTCATAGATCTCAATGATTCCGCCCAGTTTAACATCCAGTTCCTTCGGATCTTTGTGCGACAGGTCAAGATAAACCATGTTCTCGCCGTTCACACCCAGACCCATATCTACGCAGACGCTGAAGATTTCACGAGTCGCGATATCACGTGGAACCAGGTTACCGTAGGATGGATATTTTTCTTCAAGGAAGTACCAAGGTTTTCCGTCTTTGTACGTCCAGATCCGTCCACCTTCACCACGCGCGGATTCAGACATGAGACGCAGCTTGTCATCCCCTGGAATGGCTGTTGGGTGAATCTGAATGAATTCCCCGTTTGCGTAATTTACACCTTGCTGATAAACCGCACTTGCCGCTGTACCTGTGTTAATTACAGAGTTGGTCGTTTTACCGAAGATAATCCCCGGACCACCACTCGCCAGAATAACCGCTTCTGCCGGGAAGGTCTGTACCTTCATCGTTTTCAGATCCTGAGCCACGATCCCCCGACATACGCCTTCATCATCCAAAACTGCCTGCAGGAACTCCCAGTTCTCATATTTCGTAACCAGGCCAGCTGCTTCCCAGCGACGTACCTGCTCGTCTAATGCATAGAGCAATTGTTGTCCTGTTGTCGCTCCGGCAAACGCCGTACGGTGATGCTTCGTTCCCCCGAAACGACGGAAATCAAGCAAACCTTCCGGTGTCCGGTTGAACATTACGCCCATACGGTCCATCAAGTGAATGATGCCAGGTGCTGCTTCACACATCGCTTTAACAGGAGGTTGGTTCGCAAGGAAGTCACCGCCGTATACCGTATCGTCAAAGTGTACCCATGGGGAGTCACCCTCACCCTTGGTATTTACCGCTCCGTTAATGCCGCCTTGTGCGCATACAGAGTGGGATCGTTTAACAGGAACCAGTGAAAATAAATGAACATGGACTCCGGCTTCAGCCGATTTGATCGCCGCCATCAATCCCGCGAGACCGCCGCCCACAATAATTACATTCGTTGATGCCATTGCTGTTCACTCCCTTATAAGTCAGCATTTATACGCTAAATGCTTAAATTAGAACTGTTTTTACTGCGTCAATCATCGAAGTAGCTGTCTGGAAATCAATGCTCCGGAAAGCAAATAGTGAAGCAATAAACATGATGGAAACAATAGCGAACAAGCTCATACATACGTAAGAGGATACACGTTGCGCACGCGGACCAACCGTAATTCCCCAGCTAACAAGGAACGACCACAGACCATTGGCAAAGTGATATGACGCCGCAACCACACTGATCATATATATCGCAAAGGTTATCGGATTCGTCACCGCATCATGTATGACGCCGCCAATCTCTTCATGGGATACATTACCCAGCGCAATCTGTACTCGCGTCTCCCATACGTGCCAGATGACGAATACAAACGTAATAATACCGCTTACCCTCTGTAACGTGTAGCGCCAGTTGCGCTCATTACCGTAACGCCCAACGTTAGGCTTGGCCTGATAGGCAATGTAAAGACCATAAACACCGTGATAGAACAACGGCAGCCAGATAAGTAATGCCTCAATTACAATAACAAGAGGCAAACCGTTCAGAAATGCAACGGCACCGTAAAAAGCTTCTTTGCCGCCTTCAACTGCCGTGAAGTTCGTCACCAAATGCTCAACAAAAAACAAACTGAGCGGAATGACGCCAAGCAAGGAGTGCAGCTTTCTGGAGTAAAACCCTTTCATAAAATGTCGATCCCCTTTCGCTAAATACAACGTTTTCATAAATGATTTCACTTATCATGACACGAATCCTTTTCCATGAAAAGGTTCGACAAATTGTTCCGTTTTCCCCAGGTGTGAACAACTTGTGTCACGGTTCATGTTACTCCTTTTTTTCTTATAAGGGAATTGCAATATAATTATTAAATGTTATAACCTATAGGTATAAGCAGTGAAACATTGGGTTTACAGGCTATACAACATGGAAAACGATTGAGCAAGGGCAAGAATCACATTCATGGAAAAGAGGTTATTGTTCATGTTTGAGGAGTTAAATGCATTTGCAGCGGTCGTGGAGCAGTCCAGCCTGAACCGTGCATCCAAGTTACTGAACTTGTCCCAACCCGCACTTTCACGCAAAATTGCCAAATTGGAGGATGAACTCGGGGTTGCCCTGTTCCACCGCCGTGGCAAACGGCTGGAGTTAACCAGTGTGGGCCAGTTCACCTATACCTATGCTGTAGAACAGAAGCAGCAACAACAGAAGTTCCTCACTATGCTGGCCCAGTATAAAGACGAAGAACAGAGCACCATTACACTCGGAGCCAGTCTGACGACGCTTCAAACTACGTTACCACCTCTCGTCAATGCCTTTATGGAGAAACATCCAAATGCCGAACTGAAACTGTTGACGGGTAAAACACATGAGATTGTCTCGTTTGTGCGTGACAAAAAAGCCGATGTAGGCATTGTCGCCTCCTCCATCAGCGAAGTGGGGCTTAACTGTGTGCCGCTATTCGACGATCACCTGGAGCTGGTTGTGCCGCTCACACACCCCTTGTCCGGTAAGGAAGCCGGGATGGAGCATTTGCAGGATCTGCCGATGATCACGTTCTCCAAAGGCACCTGGTACCGCAAATTAACGGATGATCTCTTTCAGCGCTGTGCCGTGATGCCGGATATTCGCATGGAGATTGATTCCTTCGAAGCGATCATCCGACTTCTGCCTTCCGCCAAAGCTGCTGCTCTATTGCCCAAGTCATATCTTCGTCCACAATTACTCGCGGACAATGATCTTGTTTCTGTTCATTTGCCTCAATTACAGCAGACCCGCAGAACAACCTGTATGATCTATGGGGAAAAAGAGGACCTCAGCGAGACCTCCAGACAATGGGTCAAGGAGACGGCTGCACTCTTTACAGCAAAGGCGCCATTGCCCTCACGGAGGGCTACGACGCCTTTGCCTTGATCTGAATCAGCCAGGCTCTAACGCCTGGCTTCCATATTTAACTCATGATAATTATCAGCTCTCTTGGCTGATAACCTCTTCTTCAAATCGGTCGATATCTGCATTATTACCAATAATGACCATGATATCCCCCATTTGAAGCGAATCCAGTGCCGTCGGAGCGATAATGACCCCAGCTTCTTTCTGTAACGCCACAATGCTGCAACCAAAACGTACACGTGCATTCAGGGTGGAAAGGGTTTTGTTGTGCAGACAGGCGGGAACCTTCATCTCGACAATACTGTAATCATTGGATAATTCAATGTAATCCAGCAAGTTCGGGGTAACCAGCTGGTGGGCAACCCGAATGCCCATATCCCGCTCAGGATAAACGACACGATCAATCCCCAGTTTATCCAATGCGCGTCCGTGAAGGACGGATATGGCCTTGGCCACAACCGTCTTGACGCCCAGCTCTTTTAACAGAATCGCGGTGAGAATGCTCGTCTGAATATCATCCCCGATAGCAACGATACAGCAGTCAAAATTTCGAATACCCAGGGAGCGTAGCACTTCCTCATCTGTGGCATCGGCTACAACGGCATGGGTGACCAATTCACTAATGTCTTCGACGACTTCTTCATTTTTATCGATCCCGAGCACCTCGTAGCCGAGTTCCATTAATTCCTGTGCCAGACTGGAGCCAAATCGCCCAAGCCCAATCACCGCAAACTGCTGTGTTTTCATTGTTCTTCACGAACCCCTTATCCAAATCAATTTCAAAACTCACTAAAAATAGATTTATCCAATAATCATTTTGCCTTCCGGATACCTGTATAACTCTTTACCCTTTTTCTGCCCAAGTGCATACGCTAATGTGATCGGTCCAAGCCTTCCTGCAAACATCGTAAAACAGATCAGGAGTTTGCCCAATGTAGTCAGTTTCAGCGTCAGTCCGAGCGATAATCCAACGGTACCAAAGGCCGATGTCGTTTCAAATAAGATCATCATAAAACTGGCGTCTTCTGTGGTACTTAATGCCATCGTTACAGCTATGATGAACAAGAGTGCCAGCAATGTAATGGTAAGCGCCTTGAAAATCCGTTCCTGTACGAGCCGGTAGCGGAAAAACACGATATCTTCACGTCCACGCATCATGGCGATGACCGCTCCCGCCATAATCATAAATGTCGTTGTTTTGATCCCGCCTCCGGTAGAACCTGGCGAAGCACCAATGAACATCAGAATGATCATAAAGAACTGTGTTGCCTGCCTGAGTCCGGCAATATCTACCGTATTGGCTCCTGCTGTTCGCGGCGTAACGGACTGGAAGAATGAACCGAGAATTTTGCCACCCCAGTTCAGGCCACCCAGTGTCCGTGGATTGCTAAATTCAAATACGAAAATGACAAGTGCACCAAACACAATTAACAATCCAGTCATTAACAGTACAACTTTGGAGTGCAGAGACAGCTTCCGCGTTTTGCGGTAATCCACCAGGTCTGACAACACCACAAAACCGATACCGCCAGAGACAATCAGGAACATTGCTGTAAAATTAACCAACGGGTCATACACATAACCGGTCAGACTGCGGAAATCCCCAAACATATCAAAGCCCGCATTGTTGAACATGGAGATCGCATGCCAATAGCCATAATAGATCGCCTGTCCAATCGGCATGTCGAACGACCAGCGAATGGCAAACAGTGTGCCACATATGCCTTCGATAATGAGTGAGTAGATCACAACTTTACGGATCAGCCGGACGATGCCCTCCATCGTGCTCTGATTCATCGCTTCCTGTAGAATCAACCGTTCTCTAAGCGAAATCCGCCGTTTGAACGCAATGGCAACCAATGTGGACATTGTCATGAAGCCCAGTCCGCCAATCTGAATCAGAATCGCGATCACAACCTGACCCAGCACCGAGAAATGAGTCCCTGTATCGACCACAACCAAACCAGTGACACAAACAGCCGAAGTTGCTGTAAAGAGCGCATCAATAAATGCAAGACTGTCACCGTTACGGTTGGATGCCGGAAGCATTAACAACAGTGTGCCTACCAATATAATGCCAGCAAACCCTAACACAAGAATACGGGGTGGCGATAATCGCATCCATTGCACATTCAGTTTCACTTGAGTATCTTCCACCTCTTCTAAAATGAAAATAACTCCACACCCGTGGAGCCTTCTTCATTTGAAATGCTGTTCCCAAACGTTAAACAAGTATGATTCAGATTAAAACGACATATATAATGAAGTTGGAATATATCCTATTCGTTCCCTTGTTGGGCGAAAGACATGCGAATCATTGCACATTTGTTTCAAAATTATAAGCGCTGCGACGTTTGTAGACAAAACGTTTTTTGTGTAAATCGGATCGAATTCAGCCAAAAAGGGAAGAACTCAGATATGGCGACGGATGGATCAGATTCTTTCGGTCCTTTTCATTCATTTTCAAGGATTTACACCTGTTTTCGTTACATCATTGGCATTCGGTGCTTGGCCTGTGCTATGTTAACTTTAATATCCATATTAGTGCGTGTTCAAAAAGGGCGGTTTTCAGTACCAAGAAGATGGGATGAAGATAGAAACTTTTTGAACTACCTCTATCAATAAAGGAGGAACACCATTACATGAATCCCTTAGGGCAGCCTTTGCAACTCAAGGCTAACTTCAAGCGGCTGGGGTTGCTTGCGGCGATTGGCCTGATTCTATTTTTTGTATTTCAGATCTTTCCTGCTACCTCATCACAAACGACAGAAATTTCGTCTACGTCCTTCATAACCAAGGAGCAGGCGAAGCAATCCGCACGATCATTCGCAGCTTCTGTGAATGACTATACACTGCCAAATGATGATGCAAAAACCCTGGTCACCTACCAGACACATTCGGATATCTACGGGTATATGGCCAAAACCAAACAACTTGATACCTATAACCAGAAATGGGAAACAAGCTATCCTTACGATGTATTCCGCGTTCGTTTGCCTGATCAAGACAAGGGCGGTTATCTTAATGTTGACGTACATATGAAAACAGGAAAAGTCGTCGGCTTCAAACGGGAACTGCCTTCTTCACTCTATACCGCCATTGAGGCGGAGCAGGTTAGTGGACGAGTGACCACATCGCAAGTGCTTGCCGAAGGCAATATTTCTCTGGACGAGAAACAACAGCTTGCGGCTGGCGTTCTGACCGAATTCGGTTATGAAGTGCCGGAACTTCAACTGGAGACTCGCGATGGTGAAGCGGGACTGAAGTATGTGGATTCTGAAAAAGCCATTGGAGACTCTAAGCTTGAATTGAATTTTACGTTTGAAGAGGGTGCGGTACGATCCTTCGATCCTGGATTCTCTGTCCCTGAATCCCATACCGATTATGTGAAAGATCAAACGCGCCAAGCTAATTGGATGACCTATGGCGGCTATGCATTCCTGACCTTTGTTCTGGGCGTGCTGGCAATCATCTATAGCATTCTGACCCGAGCACATACGTCTTTCAAACGCGGGATCATTCTCTCGCTGGTGTATTTCGCAGCTTCGGTAATTGGTACGCTGAACATGATTCCACTCTTTCAGGCACAAGGGCTCTCCAGCTTCATGTTAGCGTTCCTGATGTTAATGCAGGCGGGAATTACGCTCGTCATGAGTGCAACCATCTATCTGTCCCTTGTTGCCGGTGACGGCATGTGGCGTAAAATAGGTCTGAACCCATGGCCTCGTGCGAAAGAACCCGGATATGGAAAATATGTACTTCACAGTATGTATGCTGGTTATCTGTGGGCATTCATTCTACTGGGTGTGCAATCCATCCTGTTCTTCATTCTGGAGCGAAGCATTGGCACATGGTCAACAACGTCAGCAGATCAATCTACATTTAATATGACCTATGCCTGGCTCTTCCCGATCATGGCCTGGATGGCCGGTATTGGTGAAGAAACTGTTTATCGACTGTTCGGCATTCGCATGATGCAAAAGATTGTGCGTAACACGTTTATTGCCTGTTTGATCCCAACCATCATTTGGGCACTTGGACACACATTGTATCCGATCTATCCAGTAATCACCCGTCCCATTGAGCTGATGGTGATTGGATTGCTGTTCAGTCTGATCATGCTGCGTCACGGCTTCATTGCCGTTGTATTTGCCCATGTGATCTTCGACAGCTTGCTGATGGGACTCAGCTTGGTCTTTATGGGCGATGCCCTGAATATGACAGCTGGACTCTTCTGGATTGTACTGCCGGCCATCGTTGGATATGTGGTCTACAAATTCAATCCAAAACAAAAAGAGAAGCCGTATGTTACGACTCCTCATCCCGAAGTGCTGCAATAATCTGATTTGCCAGTTTGTCACCAATAGATAGAGGCCGGAAGTCTTCGACGCTGGCCTCTTTTATTTTGCGCAAAGAGCCAAAATGCTTCAACAGCAGCTTACGCCGCTTCTCTCCGATCCCCGGAATGGCATCCAAACGGGACGTCACCATCGATTTACCCCGCTGTTCCCGGTGGAACGAGATCGCAAAACGGTGGACCTCTTCCTGTATCCGCTGCAACAGGTAGAATTCCTGACTATCCCGTGGCAGGGAGATGACTTCCGGTGGATTACCGATCATCAACTGCGAAGTCTTATGCTTCGCATCCTTCACCAGACCACATACCGGAATAAACAGCCCCAGCTCATTTTCCAAAATATCGACCGCAGCCGAGATCTGTCCTTTACCACCATCGACCACAATCAGGTCAGGCTGGGTCAGGTTTTCTTTTAATACCCGTTCGTATCGGCGACGGATGACCTCTCTCATCGTTTCATAATCATCCGGCCCTTCAACCGAACGGACCTTGTACTTCCGATATTCCTTCTTATCCGGTTTACCATCGGTAAATACGATCATGGCAGATACCGGGTTTGTACCCTGAATATTCGAGTTATCAAACGCTTCAATACGGTGAAGCTGATCCAATCCAATAAAACGTCCCAGTCCTTCGGCAGCTTTGGATGTACGTTCTTCATTTCGCTCAATCAAACGGAACTTCTCTTCCAATGCCACACGTGCGTTGTCCACGGCCATCGTGATCATCTGCCGCTTCAATCCACGTTGCGGAATGAGCACTTTGATCTCCAACCACTCTTGTAAAGCAGCGGCAACCTGAGTTGGGTCTTCCAGTCCTGATGGAAGCTTTTCAGTTGAAGCAGTTGTATCCGTTATTAGAGCATCCTCTTGCATACTGTCAGGTTGTTCACCTTCTGCCTCAGCGGAAGCTCCGTAAGTTGCACGAGTCTCAGCAACCAGTGGCTGGGAAGCGTTACTATGCTCCACTTGTCCCGCCTGATCGAACTCTACCGTAACTGCGGCAGGTACCGATCCATCAGTATCAGAACCCGTATCAACACTATCATTATCTGTTGCAAGATCCTTGGGCATTTCCGGTAACAAAATTTCTTGTGGTAATGCCGGATTATCGCTGTAATACTGTGTTACATAGGACATGAAATCACTGTACGCCTCACCGTAAAACGGGAAGGTGGAGACATGGCGTTCGATCATTTTACCCTGACGCATATATAGAATCTGGACACACATCCAGCCTTTATCAATGGCAAAACCAAATACATCACGGTCTCTGGCATCGGCCATCGTAATTTTCTGTTTTTCCATCATCGCATCGATGGCGATTACCTGGTCGCGCAGTTCCTTGGCACGTTCAAAATAAAGATCCTCCGCAGCCTCTTGCATCTTACGCTGCAAATCCTTCTTGATCTCTTCGTGACCACCACTCAGAAATGAACCAATCTCTTGGGAAATCTGGTCGTACTGCTCCTTCTCCACTTCCTTCACACAAGGGGCAAGACACTGTCCCATGTGATAGTACAGACACACTTCTTTGGGCATTACACCACATTTGCGCAGTGGATACATCCGGTCTAGCAATTTTTTCGTTTGGTGTGCCGCATACGAGTTCGGATAAGGTCCGAAGTATTTGGCTTTATCTTTCAGCACACGCCGGGTTACTTCCAGCCGGGGGTGCTTTTCATTTGTAATTTTAAGATACGGGAATGTCTTGTCATCCTTGAGCAACACGTTGTACCGCGGCATATGTTTCTTGATCAGGTTACATTCCAGAATGAGTGCTTCCATATTACTGCCCGTCACGATATATTCGAAATCACGAATTTCAGACACCAGACGCTGGGTCTTTCCGTTATGACTGCCGATAAAATAAGAGCGTACGCGGTTCTTCAACACTTTGGCCTTACCTACGTAGATAATGGTGCCTTCACTGTTTTTCATCAGGTAACATCCAGACATGTCTGGCAGCAAAGCGAGCTTGTGGCGAATCTGCTCCAATGCTTTCTCCTGATCCTGCAAATCATTGATGAATTGATCCATAATTCGGTGAATCCTCCTTCCCGAAAAAAGTATAAATAAAAGGTTACACTAAGCCATTCTGATTACAGTACCGTCTTCCAATCCGTTATCGGATTGTCTCTGAGTCACCTTTTTTATAAGAAGAAACTAAAGATAATTCACACTGACACTACGATAACAGAACAACCTTCCAATCCCTGTTATCCCCAGATTTTTTTCATTCCCTTTTCTCAAGGGAAAAATCTGTTGATAAAGGGGAACGCTTCGCTTTTTCAGGTTTTTTCTGTCCTCTCCGTTACTGTGTAAATAATTAGTTCCAACTATATATCAGAGATGAATCCGGGATAAACGCGAGCACTTCGCTTCTCCAGATCGGTTCTGTACTCTACATTCAAGTGTAAAAAATATTTTTACTTTATATTGTCCTATATAAAGGTATTCGACGCAAAACGCCCCCGGCATGTAAACCGGAGGCGTATGTGTAAGCCTTTAAATTATTGGTGTTTTGCGATAATTCCTTTGAGCGCATCTTTCGAGTTCAGACCAACCACTTTATCTACCGGTTGACCGTCTTTGAAGAAGATCAAAGTTGGAATGCTCATTACGCCAAAGCGGGAAGCAGATTCCGGATTTTCATCCACGTTAACTTTAGCAATTTTCACTGCATCGCCAACTTCTGTGGACAGCTCTTCCAGGATTGGAGCGAGCATTTTACAAGGACCACACCAAGGCGCCCAGAAATCAACAAGAACCGTTCCTTCGCCTTCTACTTCAGCGTTGAAGGATTGATCGGATACGTTAACAATAGCCATGAAATTGTCCTCCTTATATATACTTACGGTTTATTTTAACCTGTAACGTCGTGAACGACACTTCCAGTATAACACAGGTACGTCAAACTTGTGAATTGAACGCTGCAATGTTCATCTTCCCAACATCAAATCTTCACAATTACAGGATGTAGCATACTAACTGCAAAATCTTTACAAACGCTTTCTTTTCCAAGTATACTAAAATTACTCCGGGTTTCAGCCCCTCCCATACGGGCAAGCTGTTTCCCCATAAGGAGGCAATAACATGGATGCAAATGTGCGGATCAACGACCCGCGTGAACATGTGAACGAGGAACCCCGCAACGATCTATTTGATCTGATCGCGGGTGTTGCCGGCATGGCCGGCCTGATGACAGTGATCTTTTTCGGTATGGTTATCTTCAAATTCCTCACCGAATAGGATGCTTCCAGGCTCACGCAGGACCAGAAAAGCCCGGTTTTCGCAACAATGCGAAAGCCAGGCTTTTTTTGGGACTACTTTAGCTTTTGATTGCAATCAGCTCAGCTTCTAAATCGTAAGCTCCACCGATAATTTGAAGATTAACCTTGTCCAGAACCATTTTGTTCAATTAGATCGGTTCAACGTTTGCCGCGCTGATTCTCACCCCGAACGGAGATGACATCCACGAATGGACGAATCCGGTCCATGAGACGCTGGCCTTTATTCATTTCCTCGCCGTCCCGGTTGGTAAAGCTAAGGTGTTTTTCAAGCCCATCCAGATTGTAATTGGACGTATAGAACGTAGGTTTGCGATTCATTCGATAGTTCAGAATGGACCCCATCACATGATCCCGAACCCAAGGGTTCAGATTCTCTGCCCCGATATCATCAAAGATGAGCAGATCACAACTTTTCAAAATATCCGTCATTTCCTTCAGCTTCTGCCCTTCACTGATCATGGATTTCAGATCCTCCACAAAGTCAGGCATATAAATAATGACACCCGTGTGGCCTGCAACCGCCAGTTCATGCAGCAGGTAACACATCAGAAACGTCTTACCCGTCCCGAATGTTCCTTCCAGAAACAGTCCTTGCGGAGATAATCCATTCTCCTTGGTCTCGCTAATATAACGAAGCACCTGATTTACTGCCGGAGCACGCATCCGATCCTTGCCCATAATCTCCACGTCGTTGTATCCGGCACTGAGCGCACGCTCGTCCACATAGAAACTGCGAATGCGTTGCTTAATAATATGTTCATTTTGCCGGGCGATATGTTTGGAACAAGGCGCTTTTATATCTATGATTTCGGGTTTACCGTTAAAATGTTCTACTTCCAGTTTGCAAAAGTGGCCCTGAAAATCGTTAGGACAGTTGTCGAGTCCCGGACAATTCGCACAGTTCTTTGAGTCTTTGGCGTACTGAAACAGCTTGCTCAGATCGGTCATGAGCTGTGCATCTTGCAGTTCAGGATGACCTGCGCGGAATTCGCGTACGTACGGATTTTCCATCAATTCCGCCGCAATCCGCCGCGATTGCTCACGAAAGGCAGGGTTCAGCTGCTGAAGCAGTCCTCCCAAGGATTCCATGGCTTCAAGCCCCCTTAATGTTTCAATATAGAATGAACAATGAAGTGTACCCCTGACCATCTTGATGGCATAGGAACTTTCGATCATTTGCAATTCTACTGTTCATTCTATAGAAAAACAACCAATAACTCAACTCATAGATCTGGTAAATAGCGTAACCCTTCCACCACCCTACGTAATGCCTAGTTTAGAGCATACTTGCAGTCCTGTACCTTTTAGTGTGTGTTCAAAAGTCTGTTTTTCGACTCTTTAAACAACTTTGATCAGCGGCGCAAGCCGACAGTAACGATCTCACATGAATCTGTCTGTATGTTCCATTCCTTGGTGGCAAATGATAATGTTGATGCCTCTTCTATGCTGTTGAGATGAAGTATTTCGCCCTCTTCCTCCAGGATGTTGCTTTTGTATGCCGTTTCGAATGGCTGCGGATTCGCTTGTGATGTTGCAAGCTTCAACGTGGCAGAGTCGGTGGTCATATTGAACCAGCGTAACATGACATCGCCGGAATCTTCATTCACCTTGAGTGAAGAAAAAGCCAAGCCGTCTCCTTGCCATGCAAACGGTGTGTTGTTAGGTGTCAGATAACCCGTGTGTACTTCGGTTTGTGCCAGCGTCCAAGGAACCTGGAACTGATAAGCCTCGATATATGCACCTGATGCTGCACCATTGCCATCGTGGGGAATGATCTCGATCTGAAATGTATGTTCACCAAGGCATTGTGCTTCAGGTGTCGGGAACAAACCCCAGTCTCCGAGTTCGCCTACAGCACGAAGCAGCGTAACCGCGATGGTGTTGCGACCATCCTGAAGGACTTCATATTCATTCAGGCCCAGATTGGCAACGACCAATCCGGCGTTCTTTTCACTCACATCCACAAAATTCTGTTGATGCTGTGTATTGCTTGGATTTTGCCACTCCGGTGCAGGCTTGTTATCACGTGTTGCAATTTCGAACATGGAATCCACATGATGAACAGCAGATACAAGATCCGTTGGGAAAAGAGCACGCACCCGATGATCCTTCGCCTGATTGTTGAAGGTTGTTTCCATTTGTACTCCTTTTCCATTACGACTCAGTGATATCACTGTACGAATCTGGAGCGGAATCATTTTAGTTGAACGCTGGGCTTTACGGTATGGATAATAAATCAGCTCCCGTTGTTCCTGATCCAGCATCTCATCCGCAGACTCCGGTATTTCCCAATGATGAATCACTTCAAACGAGGCCAAGTATGATGTATCCTCAAGGACCCGAATCTCGGCCTGAAGCTCGTGTGTTGTTCGCGCCACTTCATTCTCTGGTTGCTTGAACATGTATTCATTACCGATATCGCCCACATTTTCGTACACGCCAAGGTCCTTGTAAGTCCGGCCTGTTCGTTTGTCTGTGATTGTGAATGAACCGTTGTCTGCAATCGTGACGATCAAATATTGATTCTCCATGCCACGTTCACCACGCAACAAGGTATTTATTTTCGATGGAGAGCCACTCTTTGAATGATCCACAAAGTTGACCAATGCATAGGTTTTCAGGCCAAATGCAGCTACATTTTCTGTTTCAAAACGAATACGAACGCGCCGACAGCTATACGGCTGACGGAAGCGATCATCCGGCAGATCATAGCCGAATTGCAGACCCAGATCCTCCACTGTACATGGAATGTGGTTACCATTTTCATCTACAAGTACGCGGTCTGACAGGTCAACGGCTTTCATCTGCGTCGCCATCTCTTCCAACGTATGTCCATCCCGGAAATACAACCGAGCCGCGTCCAGTTCCATCTGAACTACACCGCTGCGTTCCCAACCCGTTGTATTAAATACCACAACAGGTCGAGCCTGCTCGCCGTAACGCTCAAATATGGAGGTATCGACAGCTGTAGCAATCTGGCTGGTGCTCTCTTCAATTAAAGCCTCTGCTACATGACGGCTCTTATCAAACCGTGTCACCATCTCGCGATGCACCTCATCCACACTGCATCCACAGATGCTGTCATGCGGGTGATTTTGCATCAGCGTTTTCCAGGCATACGTCAGTTGATCATGTGGATAGGCATGTCCAAGCAGATAGGCGTAGGATGCCAGGGGTTCAGCCACTTTTTCCAGCATAGTCTGGCCCAGCTGGTTCATCTGTTTCAGATACACACGAGCCGAGGCGGTGTTCACCAGAGTTCCCCAGCCATCGGTACGCTGACTGCGCAGTTCGCCTTTGACCGTGGACAGTTCATGTTCAGACGATGCTCTCAAAGCTTCCAGATAATCCGGAAAGTTGGAATGAATGAACTCGATATCGGGATATAATTGTTCAGCCATGCGAATCGCTTCTGGCAGGTCTCGCTGAATCGGTTGGTGGTCACATCCGTTCATGTAGAGTAGCTCATTGGTCGATGCATATTTCTCGGCATCTGCAAGCTTCGTTTCCCAGAACTTGCGGGCCGATTCCTCGTCTACAGGAACTTCATTTCCGTTGGAGTACCAGTTGGCAAACAATACGCCGAGCACTTTTGATCCGTCTGGTCCTTCCCACATCAGCTCCGAGAAGCTTGATTCATATCCGGCATCCGATACCGTATTGTTAAATCCCGTCGGCTTCACACCACGTCCAAAAAACACATTATCAATGCCTGATTGCTGCATCAGCTGTGGAGTCTGCCCGACCAATCCAAATGTATCGGGAAAGTAACCAATTTTCGAAGGGGTGCCGTAACGTTTGGCATCCTTATGTCCAACCTGCATGTTGCGCACATTGGCTTCTCCGCTCGTCAGAAACGCATCCTGCAAAATGTACCATGGTCCAATCACAATCCGCCCATTGCGGATATGCTTCTCCAGTCTTTCCTTCTGCTCCGGTCGAACCTGAAGATAGTCATCGATAATAATCGTTTGTCCATCCAAATAAAAGCTTTTATAGTCCGATCCCTCATCAAGCTGATCCAACAGTGAATCGACGAGCTGAATAAGACGCATATGATGCTTCTCATACGGCAAGTACCATTCCCGATCCCAGTGGGTATGCGAAATAATATGTGCTCTCTTCTTCTTGGTCATCGTGTTATCCCACCTCTTTCGTCTTGTTGTACAACCTCAACCTCATCCGGGCGATACACGCCTTTCAGCTTTCCGGAAGCATCTGTGGCAAAAAGCACCGAACGATTTTTCTCCAATTGGAACGAGTACGATACACCTGTACGTTGATCTCTTACGTGAACCTCATGGTTCAAGGCAAACTCCGATACGAATACATAGAGATTCCCTTTTGGAAAACTCAGCTTCCGCCCGTAGATTCCTGCGACATTCCCGCCAGATATCCATTCCAACTCCTGTTCGATGCCAGCAATCTCAGTGGCGTAACGATACAATTCAGCAAGTGGTTCATCCCGTCCGTTTAACTCGAGTGGCAGTGGGGTCCAGATTAATTTTCCTTTGCCCAAAGGCAGAACGTGTACTTCATCTGGTATACCATTATCCCCATGAAGCAACGTCTCCTTCGCCACCTCGGCGATACGTCGCCGTCCATAGGTCACTCGGTGATTCATGCCATTAATATTCAGCAATTCCTCCCGCTGCACGTTACCCAAACTGCGTTTGCCTACGATATGATCTGCCCGGTCACTTGTTTTCCAGTATGCGTCCAGTCCCAGCGGTCCGGTAATGAGCAAGCTCGTGCCTTCCTTCTCTGCAAACGTGAGCAATTGTTGGAGTGCATCGCTGTCCATATTGTGCGGACTCGGTACGATGATCAGCTTCGGTGGCTGCTGCTCCAGCGCTTCCAGATGATACTCGGATAACGCACGGAATGGCAATTTCAGATCATAAGACATCACACGAGTAAGCTTTGTTGTGGCATCATAGGCGAGGGCACGGTTGGAGAAGTCATTGGAATACGGGAACACCACTGCAATATCTTCCAGCTCACGGTCTTCAAAGAGATCACGAATGCCATGCATGAATCGGCCAAAATCATAAGACACATCCGCCTCTGGTTTCTCCGTACCATCTGCACGCAAGGCTCCGATATGAGACTCATTGGCGTTATCCATATAAAAGTTGGTGTTCCAGATCCATTGCACCGCTCCTGCGCCGCCTGTCGAGAAAGCATAGGCGTACTTGCGTTCGAGAATGCCACGAAGCTCTTCTTCCGTACGTTTGGCTCGCCCATCCGGGGTTTCCACATACATGATGCCCGTCTCCTGAATGAGATTTGGTTTATGTGGCGTTTTAGCGAAAATACCATCCCAGATCAGATCATCGTTTAACCACCAGGAATGCACGGTTGTATAATCCACTTCACGTTCATAGAAGAACGGCGAAGGACGCTGTGCACCAAGGGCTTCGTCCTGTCCCACAGTGACCAGATGATTCGGTACCAGATCCTTGATCGTACCTACAAGCTCTCTTGCCCAAACATTGTGCATCTCCATAGAGAAGAGACAGTAATCGAGCCAGCGTGTTCCCTTTTTGGCCTTGTGCATGTCCTGTACATCAAAGTTAATCTCTTCCGCCTCCGGGATCACCGCGGCTGCAAAGTTGGGGAGCTGCTTCGGCGACATGTTCCATGCCTCCTGCAACGCTTCAATCGTCTCATGACGTTGCTGAAGCCACTCGACAAAAGCCTGCTGTTCATACAAATCCCTCGCCGAGCGTGGGCCAGCTGAGAAGATACGTACTGGATCAAACATCGATGGCTCGTTAATCAGATCCCAGTCCACATGTGTTGTATGCGTGTGACGACTGACGATGCTGCGGATGAAACGTTTCTGAGCCTCGACACTCTGCGGGTCCAAATACGGATTCGTGCCTTCCCATGTCTCCGGTGTAAAGGAGAAGAAGGTGAATGTGACCTGTAAGCCGTGACGCTTCGCCGTTAAAATAAATGCATCAATGGCACGAAGCACATCCTCTGCCATATGTCCGTCCACCTGCATCATGTTGCGATAGGCGGTCCAGATTCCCGTCCGAATCCAGTTGATTCCGGCTTTTGCCATCTGGGCCATGTCTCGATCCCAAACATCCGCATTCGGCAGAAACAGAAATTTCCTTGCCACATCGGAGGTCATGTAGGTCATGCCCACAACTGGGAGAGGACGTCCGTCTTTTACAAAATAGTCCCTGCTGCGGGTAATCACTTCCCCTTCTGCCAGCAGTGCAGCATCCTGTCCCCAGAAGCCTTGACGCAAGGTCCGAACTTCACCGTCAGGAGCCTGCGCGTGGCATACGATACGATACAGCCCACTTTCAATGGAAACCGGGAGAAGTATACGTTCGAAACGCTGCTCACCGGAAAGTTCCATCTCCAGTCGATGGCTCCATACCTTCTCTGTCATGCCACTTGTGCGATCTTCATGCTCGACCGTTATGTCAAACGTCCACAGCTCGGATTCGGTAAGTCTATTGCCTGCACGCTGTAAAATCTGGCCTTGAAGTGTGAGTACAGCCCGCTCATCTGGCTCATACGAAGCATAATTCGTTTTCAGGGATAACTCAGTTACACCTTGCGCACAGAATTGCGCCCACTTCACAATCTCGTTAGCGCCATCCTGCGTCCAGAATGAGGTGGTCAGCGGCAGATGCACAAACATCCAGCGTGAACCAACGAAAGTCCCGCGGGAGTTTTCCCACAGAACGACCGGAGCGGCGATGCTGCGTCCATCCTTATTCATTCCACGAAGTAAAGGATAGATCTGCGTACTCATCGGTCCTGATGAACCCATCTGGTGAGGCAGATCACTTGTTTTGGTTGTATGTGGAACCAGATTCCATGTATCTGCCTTCTCGAACAGCCCCTCTTTCCCAGTGAGAAGCGGGATCTGTTCGGATGACGTGTACGATTGCACATTGGCAGAAGATACGTTCAGTGCCTCATGAATATAGAGTTCCTGATGATACGCGGTCTGCTCGGACTCTACAACCCATGCCCCGTTCACATATCGAACCGGGCGTTTGAAGGGCGCACCACCAACACTAATCAGGCTCCCGCCCTGATGCAGGTAAGCTACAATTTCCGTCCAGGCGAACTTAGGGAAATAGGGTGCATGCAGATTCACCAGACATCCTTCACCTGCTGTGGTCTTCAAAGCCTCTGCAAGTTCTTCAGCGTTTACAACGGTGATCTCTTCTACTGCTTTCCATGCATTCAGAGCCTGTGGAGTTGGCATAACGCCTTCCATCGGAAACGTAGGATCAGCGAAGATAATCAGCTTTTTATCATTAGGTTGGATACTCATAACAGGCCATCCTTCATGGATTTATAGACCAACTGGGAGAACAGGCTGTTGGACCATGCAAACCATTTTCGTGTAAAAATTGTTGGATCATCGGCATGGAAGCCTTCATGCATATAACCTGTATCTGCATCTGTCGCTTCAAGCATGCGAATAATCTCCAGTTTCTCCTCGGAAGACTGCGCAGTCAGTCCTTGCATGGACAAGCCCATATGCCAGATATAATTCGGCGGGGTGTGCGGGCTACCGATTCCTTTGGCAACCTTGCCTTCATAATAGAATGGGTTCTCTTTGCTCAGAGCGAAGCGGCGCGTATTCTGGTAGATCGGATCATCCGCTGTGACGTAACCCAGATATGGAATGGATATGAGCCCCGGTGTACCCGCATCGTCCATGAGACAGTGGTTGCCATAACCGTCCGTCTCGTACGCATAGATTGGTCCAAATTCCGGATGACGATAAATCCCGTACAACTGAATGCCGTGATCCACGTCCTGCTCCAGATCCTTCAATTCCTGCAAAAGTTCCATATCCCGGAACACCCACTCGGCAAACTCCTGCATTTGACGCAGAGCTACAACCGCGAACATGTTGCCAGGGATATTGTAGTGGAAATCACACGCATCATCACTGGAACGGAAACCGGACCAGATCATACCCGTGTAGTTGACTGGCATACCCCTTCCGTGATTGCGCAGGGAATCTGTTGGGATACCGTTATTGCGAGTGAAGCGATATGGAGATTGTTCCATGTGATGCTGTTCGACTTTAAACAGGTCCACGATTTTACGCATCGCTGCTTTGAAGCTGGAATCGAAAATGTCAGTCAGCTCGGTTTCCTTCCAATATAAATACGCCAGGCGTACAACAAAACATAATGAGTCGATCTCAAACTTACGCTCCCACACCCAAGGTGACATCTCGGTTTCGTCCGTGGTGTTCCAGTGCCAGTCGTTGGCCGTCTCATTGAAAGCATTGGCATACGGATCGATGTGAACATACTGGATATGACGTTTAATCAGCCCACCAATAATGCGTTGCAGGTCCTCATCTTCTTTTGCAAACGGAATGTAATGTACCACCTGCTCCACGGAATCACGCAGCCAGGAAGCCGGAATATCTCCTGTGATCACAAACGTAGTGCCATCCTCCATCAACTTGGTTGTTGTTTCGATGGTATTGGGGAAGCAGTTTTTGAATAATTGAAGCAGCTTCGGTCGGTGAGCCAGTTTCTGTTCTGCTTCTTCGAGCACGGCCTGAATGGATTGTGGCAAAGCAACAGGTGGCATGGGTATTTTGGGTAATCTGAACTGTTCCATGGATGAGTGCAACTCCTTAAACAAATTGAATGGTATAGCTATACAGGATGAAACAAAAAATTTACACGGGACCACTGCGCGGTCAGAAAGATCCTCCGATCGCTGTTATCCCCAGATTTTTTTGATTCCCTTTTCTAAAGGGTAAAATCTGGGGATAAAGGCGAACGCTTCGCTTCTTCGAATTCTTTCTGTCCTCTCCGTTATCGTGTAAAATTTTAGTTGAACATGTATAGCTCAAAAATATTTCAAAAAGGTTTACCGCAGTAGCACGGTTTGTATTTCGTAAGGTTTAAAAGATAGTGTAATCTGGCCATTGGTATGGGCCAGTGGTTGGACCGGTTCTTCCAGTGCGTTGGAGTGATACGCCTGTTCAAAGGCATGTGGCCATTGCAATGTGATGTTGTCGCGTTTGCCTGATGATTCATAGAAACGAAGGACTGTTCCGTGCCCATCCTCTGCCATTTTGACCGTATCGAGAATGACATGGTTGCTGTTGAAGTTAATCCATGCTCCGGTTGCCGGGCGTACAGGTGCCGCATTTGCAGATGCATCTGCAATTGGATCGACTCCAGTCCCTGTGCTTGGCTGTACCTGCTCTATCTGCTGCTCTTGTTGTATCTGATCCTTTTGTTGTACTTGTTTCACCTGCTGTACCGTCACCTCATGATTCAGCTCAGCTGCCTGACGTACGGTGTGTGCAGTTCGCCAGTCACCGTCGTGTGGGTAGAGGGAATAGGTGAATTCATGCTCTCCCAGATCGGCTGTGCGATCAGGCCATTTGGGTGCACGCAGTAGGGACAAACGAATAGTGCTTCCCTGCACGTCATACCCGTATTTGCAATCATTGAGCAGACTCACGCCGTATCCATATTCGGATACATCCGCGAAGCGATGTCCACAGACTTCATACTGGGCTTGTTCCCAGCTTGTGTTGCGATGTGTTGGGCGTTCCAGTGCGCCAAATGGAATCTCAAATGTCGCTTTGGAGGTCACCACATCAATTGGGAAGCCAACTTTCAGAAGCTTGTGATCTTCATTCCAGTTCACCTGTGTCTGGAAGTCGATACGTCGTGAGTCATGATAAAAGACGATATCTTGTGTGATTTCTGATTGATGTAGCTTCCAGCGGAAGCGCAGGACATCTTTCGTTGAACCCGCAAGCACCAGCTTTTTCTCCAAAAGTTCCACTTCGCCAGCAATCTGTTCTTCATAACGACTGTCGATATCCCATGCATCCCAAAGCGTTGGACGATCGTGGAAGAAGTGAAGTTGATTTCCTCGTTCACCCGGCTTCAGCATCTCACGCTCTGCGGTTTTATCCCACAGGCGGATGATCTCCCCACGTTCATTGAATTGCACATGGTAAAAGGCGGTATCCCATGTATCATTAAAGGTTGGTTGTGCGGCAAGGGTGGTCATTTCCCGTACATTCGTTTCCCTTGTATTTTCCGGTACAAGCCAAATCGTTTTATATCCAAACGCCGGAATGTCTGTCACGAGAATAGACATGCTGCCATCCTCCCGATCCATCCGCAAGCGCTGGCCTTTTGCATCGATGCCGTAGCGATCCAAGCCATCCTGAACAGGAAGTTGAACGACTGCACTCCGTTTCCAGCCCAGGCTGTTGAATACAACATAGGCTACTGAACCTTCCGGTCCATCTGTGTTGATACCCGTTGTCAATGCAGCAATGCCTTGATCCAGTCCGGTTCTGCCCAATTCAAATACCTGTACATATTCCTCATTCGAAGTGACGTAGGACTCCGTAATTGCCGAGCCCGGTATAATATCGTGGAATTGATTCAGCAAAATTAATTTCCAGCCTTCATGCAGTGCTGAACGCACTTCAGCTTCTGCATCTGCCTCCATATCTGGCAGAGCGAGTGTATTCCACAGCTCAGCTTCTCGATACAGAACCTCCGCTTTCCGGTTGTTGCGCTTATTGCGCGCATGGGTCGTGTAGGTTCCCCGATGTAACTCAAGATACAGATCGCCATGCCACTTCGGAAGTACAGGTTGCTCCTTTTCAATTCCGGCAAAGAAAGCTCCAGCTGTGCTATATCGGCTCGCAGGCTGTCCAACCATCAGGTCTGCGCGATCCACATACTCCAGCATCTCGCGTGTTACACCACCGCCGCCATCACCGTGTCCGTATAGAAGCATATGCTCCGGATGAGCTGCTTTCTCACGGTAGGACTGCCAGTGATCATGAATGTCCTTCGGCAGGGTGTGTTCGTTAACCCCATGATTGAGGTAGGACAGGATCGGTGTGCCGTCAATACCCACCCAATGGAAGAGATCGTATGGAAACACATTTGTGTCATTCCATCCGAGCTTTGTTGTCATGAAATACTCCACATTTCCATGCTTCAAAATCTGTGGCAGGGAGGCACAGTACCCAAACGTATCGGGCAGCCATTCAATCTGTGATGTCTTGCCAAACTCCTCCATATAGAAACGCTGACCATATAACATCTGACGAATCAGGGACTCCCCGCTTGGGATGTTCAGATCGGGCTCAACCCACATGCCGCCAACCAGTTCCCAGCGGCCTTCTACAATCCGTTGCTTCACCCGCGCGTACAGCTCGGGATCATGCTCCTTCAGAAACGCATATAATAAGGGTTGGCTCTGGGAATAAACATAGTCCGGATATTCATTCATGAGTGCATCCACGGTGGAGAAAGTACGGCTCGTTTTGCGTACCGTCTCACGTACAGGCCACAGCCAGGCAATATCAATATGTGACTGTCCCACCATATGCTCCAGACCTTCCGCGTTTCCGCCAATCTCACGCACATGATGCTTCAGATTATTCTCAATCTGACGAATACCCTCTCCCTGCTCAATCTCTTCTGCTGACATGCCTACAAATTGATCCATCGCACGATATACCAGTTCTAACAGGCGAAGCCGCCGAAAGTCACTTTCCGGTAGCAACACAGCCGAATCACGCACAATAATGACGGTATACATCAGACTACGAACCGCTTCATTGGGTCTCACCAGAATGCTCGTAATTGATGTAATTGGCGGCTGAATAACCGCCTGTTGATTCAACGGGTCTACAGGTTCAGGTACCGGGTCAAACATCTCAATCTCAAGTTCCGGAGCGTTTCCCACTTTGGATGGATCAAGCGTGACGTAGGTATGATTGCGGTCTAGACCCTGATAAGAGTGCCCATTTACCCGAAGCAAGCCTTCTCCGCCTGTCTCAAATACAAGCCCATAAGGTGTTTGCTGCCATGTAGCAGGAATCTCCAAACGTGTTCTAAAGAAATAAGTCGTTCCCTGTTTGCTCGGAAAACGCTCAAAATCTTGCCCTTCGGGGTACTCACCCTGATCCTCATACTGTCCTGGCACGTTATAATAAGCGCGGGTAATGTCCCAGCTGCGCAGCTGTAATTGCTCCAGCCACTGATGTTCGGACAACTCGCGAATAAATCGTCTGATACGTTCCAAAATCTTACGCCTCCCTTACGGTCAGTTCGGCTATTTGCGTATCGTTAACGCTGCTGCCGATATGAATATGGAATTGTCCCGGTTCAACGATAGGCTTCAAATCACGACCAATATACTGCAGCTGCTCGGCCCCGATGTGGAATTCCACGGTCTGTGTCTCTCCCGGCTCCAGGTTCACTTTTGCAAACCCCTTCAGTTCCTTGGCCGGACGAGTTAGTGAGCTGACCACGTCAGAGATGTACATCTGTACAACTTCTGCACCTGCATAACGGCCGGTGTTGGTCACAGTCACCGATACGGTAACTGATTCACCGGCTGTCATGGACGAAGAACTCAGCTTCGGTTCGCTGTACTCATATGTGGTATAACTCAGTCCGTATCCAAATGCATAACGTGGCTCCAAATCCTCCTCGAGGTAACGCTTGCCTCTGGAACGTTTGCCGTTATAGTAGATCGGTAACTGACCGACATGCTTCGGAATGGAGATCGTCAATTTACCCGATGGATTCACATCACCGAATAAAATATCTGCAATGGCATGCCCGCCCTCTTGACCCGGATACCACGCCTCCAGAATTGCATCGACATGTTCATCCACCCAAGGTTCAGTGATGGGACGACCATTAATGTAAACAACGACAAGTTTCTTGCCGAGCTTGTGAATCTCCTGAATGAGTTCCAACTGTACTCCGGCAAGCCCCAACGTCATGCGGTCGATCCCTTCGCCACACTCCATATCATTCCAGGAGTTATCTGATACATTGGAAGCGCCCGTTTTCAGATCGATCGTTCCTTCTCCAAAGTCACGTGCACTGGAACCGCCAACCACCATAATGACCGTATCTGCCTCGCTGGCAACTTCAAGGGCACGCTCGAATCCTTCTTTCGAATCACCTTTGATCCGGCACCCTGGTGCATAAAGAACCTGATCTGTACTGCTGTCACCAGTCAAAGAACCAACAGAACCCTTATCCGTTTGCCTGTCCACATAGTTAGCCAGCTTACTGCGAATCCCATCCAGTACCGTAGTCACTTTCGACTTCGGTTGCGGAGATGTGTAATCACCCAGTTGATTGTAGGCCTGATCCGCATTGGGACCAATGACGGCAATCCGACCCACATTTGCTATCGATAGAGGTAGCGTTTCAGCCTCATTTTTGAGAAGTACAACGCCTTCCGCAGCCAACTGGCGTGCCAGCTGAACATGCGCTTCACTGCCAATGACTTCTGCTGCACGATCCGCAGCCACATAAGGCTGTTCGAATAAGCCCAATCTGAACTTCAACGCCAGCACGCGAGAGGCAGCCTGATCCAGAACCTGCATATCAAGCTTGCCTTCTGCCACCGCCTGCACCAGATATTGCCCAAACATCTCACCGGACATTTCCATATCGATGCCTGCCTCAATCGCCTGTACGGAGGCTTCCATTCCATCTGCCGCGACATCATGCCCACTTGCCAGCATGTTGATCGCACCACAATCCGTAATGACCAGACCGTCAAAGCCCCAATCCTTACGCAAAACATCTTCCAGCAATTCCGTATTCACGGTGCAAGGCGTGCCATCAATTTCGTTATATGCTGGCATGATCGACGCAGCGCCCGCTTCCACCGCTTTGCGGAATGGATAGAGATCCACTTCCAGCAGCTCGCGCCAGCCCATATGTACAGGCCCTGCATTACGTCCGCCTTCTGAGCTGCCATAACCAACAAAATGTTTCAGCGTTGCCGCTACTGTATCTCCACGGTCAAGACTTTCACCCTGAAGCCCTTCTACGGAAGCAACTGCCAGCTCTCCAATGAGAAACGGATCTTCACCGAAACATTCCTCCGTACGTCCCCAGCGCGGATCACGCACAACATCCAGTACCGGAGAATAGGTGACCGCACCACCTTGAGCACGTGTCTCCCGTGCTACTGCCCGGCACATCTCCCGATACAGATCCACATTCCAGGTGCTCCCCAGTAAAAGAGGGACAGGATAGACCGTTCCGTCAATAGCCATATGACCATGCGAGCACTCTTCCCCGATCAGAATGGGAATCCCCAGTCTGGAATGTTCTATTGCATAACGTTGAATCAAATTGACCGCCTCAGCGCCTTCTCTGGCGGATAGTCCATTTTCCAGCGTAACGCCCGTCCACGGATCTGCGCGAAGTGCACCATAGAGGGAGCCGACGCCCCCATTTTCCACTTGCTGTTTAAAGGATTGGTTTAACGTGATGTTCCCTTGATCATTCGTATAGGTCTGCCAGCCAAATGGCTGCGTAAGTTGACCTACCTTTTCTTCCGTAGTCATCAGGCTAAGCAGGTGTTGTACCCGTTCCTCTACGGATTTGCTTTGGTCCTTATAAGTCATCAATCTGCATCTCTCCAATCCTATAACGTGATCCGGTTATTCTTTGACCGCGCCCACCGTCAGACCCTGTACAAAATAACGCTGGAAAAACGGATAAGCGAATATAATCGGCAACGTAGCAAGCACAACCATCGCCATTCGGGACGTATCCTGCGGAATGGACTGCATGGCTGCCAGACTCATTGAACTGTTAGCAGAGTTCTGCTGGATAAATTGGATACTCGATTCAATCCGCATTAACATAGATTGCAGTGGTACCAGATTCGGATTATCGATGTATAACAGCGCATTGAACCAATCATTCCAGTAACCAAGTGTACTGAACAACCCGATGGTTGCCAGTCCCGGCAAGGAGAGTGGAACCACGATTTTCATAAAGGTATAGAACTCACCGGCGCCATCAATCTTCGCCGATTCAATGACTGCATCCGGTACACTGGTGGAGTAGAATGTACGCAGGATCATAATATAGAAGGCATTCATCGCCAGCGGCAGAATCAGTGCCCATAACGTATCTTTCAACCCGAGCAGCTGGGATACGACCATATAGGTTGGAATCATCCCGCCGTTGAACAGCATGGTAAGAATTGCAAAGATGGAGAAAAATCTCCGATATCTGAAGCTCTTGCGGGAAACCGCATACGCATACAGCGACATGAGAATCAGACTGATGATGGTACCAAGTACCGTCACCAGAATGGTAACTCCATACGCCCGCAGCAGCGTGTCCCCACTCTGCCAGACAAACTGATATGCCGCGAGACTCCATTCTGCCGGAATCAGACGATACCCATCACGGGCCAGTGCTTTCTCGTCTGTAAACGAGATGATAACTACAAATATGAAAGGAAATACACAGATTAGAGCGAATAGACCGGCGATGATGTTCATGATCACGTTCCATCCGTTGGATACGTGGTGGAAGTCGCGTTTTTTAACAAGCCCTGCTTGAGCCATAGTGGTTCACTCCTTTCACTGTCCTAGAATAGGCTGCTGTCTTTATCTACTTTGCGAACAACATAGTTGGAGATAATAACAAGCACAAAGCCCACAACGGATTGATACAATCCCGCTGCTGTACTCATGCCGATCTCACCACTAGTTTTCAAACCTCGATATACATACGTATCAATAACATTTGTCACGGAATAAAGCGTTCCCGAATCCCTTGGCACCTGATAAAAGAGTCCAAAGTCGGCATAGAAAATGCGGCCTACGGCCAGCAAGGTCATAATCGTGATGATGGGCGACAGCAACGGAATCGTAATATTGCGAATCTGCTGCCATTTGCTTGCTCCATCAATCATGGCTGCTTCATACAGTGATTTATCAATCCCCAGTATGGAAGCAAGATAGACGACGCTGCTATACCCGATGGTTTTCCATAACGCTACGAATACCAGAATATACGGCCAATATTTCGCCTCGGAATACCACTGAATTGGTTCCATCCCAAACCAGCCGATAATCTGATTCAACATCCCGCGGTCCATGCTCAAGAAGCTGAAAGCGAAGTAACCAACGATAACCCAGGATAGAAAATACGGCAGAAACATGCCGGTTTGATACAGTTTGGCGAGTCGTTTATTCACAAGTTCCGAGAGCAGGATTGCCAATGCCACAGCAAATACCAGTCCGAGGAAGATAATGGCGATGTTATAAAAGAGGGTATTGCGTGTAATGAGCCATGCGTCACTAGTGCTGAACAGGAATTTGAAATTGTCCCAGCCAACCCATTCACTCTTCATCAGACTTGCCCAGAACCCTTCACGGCTGAATCGATATTCTTTGAAAGCAGCCACTGTGCCCACAAGTGGTAAGTAGGAGAAGAAGAAGAACCAGATGGCGCCTGGCAGCACCATGAGCAGCATGACTCGGTTTCTAATCAGGTTTTTCAAAAATGTAGTCATTGTGGAGATCCTCCTTCAGGCTTGAATGAAAAAGGACCGGACGCGATAAGCAGCCGCCCGATCCTTACGATGTACTGTTACTTGTTTTCCGCTCTCCAGGCATCCAGCTGGCTTTGGGCTTCAGCCATTACTTTCTCCAGTCCGGCTTGATTGAACTTCTCAATCACTTGATCCAGATTGGCTGCCGGGTCCAGTGTACCTGTCATCAGTGCTGCCCAATATTGCTCTTTCACGTTCTGTACCGCCGTTAGTTCGGCAGATACATTGCTTGCATCAAAGTTAAAGCTGAGGATCGGGGAATTGACACCTTCAGCGTTAAACTTCTTGAACTCATCCCATTTGTTATCCGGGTCATTGCTGTTCAGATAGAGCAGCATGTTGTTCCCGAGGGAGTATGAAGGCATATCGTAGTTTTTCGATTCAGGCAGATTTTCCATATGTGTGTCATCCACTTTTTTGTAGTGTGTGCCCTCAATACCGGAGTCCACCATATTACGCAGCACAGGATCTGTATTGAGCAGGTTCAGGAATTCCATCGCTTTCTCCGGATATTCCGAGTTGGCCGAGATGGCCATGATGGAACCTTGTACAGATGTATTTGTTATAATTGCTTCACTTGCCGGTGTTGAAACGACTTGATAACCGTAACTTGCAGACCATTGATTGTCCGCGAGCGGCTGAGTCTGTGCACGATCCAGGAACCAGTTGCCCGATGTTGTCAGGTCGTTCGTGGAACCTGTTGTTGCCGCTTCTGCCGATACATAACCAGCCTTGTAGTATTTGTGCATCGTAGTAAGTGCTTCTTTCATTTCAGGTGTTTCCAGTATGTTTACAAGCTTATAGTCTGTTGTATCCAGCTTGATTGCCATTGGCAGATTCTGAATGACATAGTCATAAGGCACGTAAGGAACATAGTTTTTATCCATGGCAAATGGTGTTACACTCGCCTCGTTTTCCTTAATTGTTTTGAGCAGAGGCTCCAGACTGTCTAACGTACGAACGCCAGAGATGTCCAGCTTGTATTTATCAACCAGCATTTGGTTAAAGCGCCATACCTCTTGTTGTGGCAGCTCTTTGTTGGCTGGAATTCCGTAATTGTGTCCATCTACTTTGGAACCGCTGAGGAACGCAGGATCAATGGTCTTGGTAAGATCCTGACCGTATTCAGCAAGCAGGTCATCCAGTTCAAGGAATGCACCTTTTCTGGCATTTTGTACATAATCGAATCCACCAGAAGAAGTGAACAGAATGTCCATTGGCTCACCGGATGCTACGTTAACCTGCATCTTCTGCGGGTAGTCACCCCAGTCAACCATCTTCATCGTTACCGTGGCATTAATTTTCTCTTTGGTATACTTGCTCACTTCTTCCATCACTTTATTGACGTCTTTCTGAGGGGTACCGATGGTATACCAGATCAACTCTACCGCGTCATCTCCAGCTCCCCCGGATTCTGAAGCATCTTTGCTTCCTCCACAGGCACTAAGAACAAGTGTAACGGCCATTAACAATGCAAGAACGAGTGAGAAGCGTTTTCTTTGTTTACTCATTTCTTTGATCCTCCCTTTTCGTGTTCCCTTAGGCTCTACTTACTAACTGCTTTAACCTTATCGAATGAAAGCATTTACAAAAAGAAGATAAACTTAAGTTTTCGAGGTACAAATTAAAGAGAAATCGTCCTTGGGCATCTATTTTGTACCTATTTAAATAAATCGCTTACATGAAAGAGACATGCCGGGTAACGTATGCCATGATTTTCTACCATGCCATTCCTGTTCCCGATATGTCTCTTGGCTCTCTGTCCGCATGGTTGGATCTACCCGTCACCGAATTAACCAAACACCTTGAAATCAGTCGGTGAAATCCCTACATATTTGCGGAACTGTTTATAGAAATACCCCGTCTCCCAATACCCTACATTTCGGGCGATCTCATGTACCTTCAGATTGGAATTGCGTAGTTGCTCCTTCGCACGTTCAATCCGGTATTTGTTGATATATTCGGCAAACGTCTCCCCGGTCTCCTTATGGAACAATTGTCCCAAATACACCGGATGCAGATGATAGTGGGCACCCAATAGCTTCAAGGAGAGCTCTTCTGCGTAGTGTTTGTCGATATGCTGAAGCACTTGGTTTACAATTGGATTTTTCAGATCCTGCAATAGGGATTGGATCGTCTGCGACCCAACCTGCTGAAGCGCCCGCACGAGTTCATCAAAAGTACCACTGTCCAGTACAAGTTGAAGCCCTTGTTGGTATATGGCAGACTCATCCGAGTGTTTGATGCTCTCCAGTTCCATCTTGAAGCGAATCACAACTTCCAGTGCGGTATTCTGTAACTCCCCAGGTGTAAGCCCATCGCGATGCTGTTCAAAATCCATGCGAATCCGGTCGGCAAGTTGTTCTGTATTGCGGGATAGAATGAGTTTGGCATACTCCCTCCATTCAATGAAAAAAGTCGCCGTTGAATTTCCGCACCTTTCCAGCATGGCATGATCGATGACTTTAAGGTCGGGATAAATCATCACATACTGGAGTGCTTTTTTGGCCTCGGCATAACTGGTCGGCGCATGGTATAACCCTTTCATCAATCTGCCTGCTCCAATGCGTGCCGCCGGATGGGTTACGGTTATCTCATCAGATAATGCCTGCAGACCATCCATCAACTTCTGTTCCTCGTCACTCGTACCCTGAATGTTAGCAATAATGACGATGTCTCCATCGATATCATGAAATACGTTCAGATGGCGTCTGTCTCTCAGCATCTCTTCTACACGTTCAAACATGCCGGGTACTTGCCCTTTGTCACGCAGAATGGCCACAGCAACGTCCGGTGCATCCAGCGAAAGGTTCATGAACTGGGCACGTTCTTCAAATTCAGTAGCTGCAATCTGTCCCGTAAGCCATCGATGAAGAATGTTATCTTTCAGAATCTGGATGCCATACGCATCATCGGCTTGAGGTGATACCGTATGATCCAGCTTGGACGCCGTGTTGCTCAGCGTGGATTCCAGTTCCTCTACATTAATCGGTTTGAGCAGATAGTTTTCGATCCCCAATTGCATGCCTTCCTTCAGATATTCGAACTCATTGAAACCACTGAGGATAATGACCTTAAGCTCAGGTTGCACTCGCCTTGCTTCCCGAATCAGATCGAGACCATTCATGAGTGGCATGGATATATCCGTAATCAGAATGTCCACAGGCTGAGAAGAGAGCGCCTGTAACGCTGCTTGCCCATTACCTGCATGGCTCACAATTTCCATACCAAATGAAGACCAATCCACAATATCGTATAAACCTTCAATGATGAATGGCTCATCGTCCACAATAAACACCTTGTACATATTACACACCTGTCCCTTCTGAATGTGGATAACGCACCCTGATTCGTGTTCCTTCTCCTAGGGTGCTCTCTATGGTGATACCGAACTCTGGCCCATACAGGAAGCGCAATCGACTATGGACACTGCGCAGCCCAAACATCTGACCAGACTCTTCAGGACGTTCCAGTTCTTCAAGGATTTCCGTCAGGCGTGCCGGATCAATGCCTTTGCCATTATCTTTGACTTCCACTTGCACCACATCATCTGTCTCTTCCACAACAATCGATAATCGGTTATCCGAACGTTCTGTCTGAATGCCGTGTACGACATAATTCTCAATGATGGGTTGCAGCGAAAGTTTGACCACAGGGTGTTGATAATATGCAGCATCGATCTGGATCGTATATATGAAAATATCCTTGTAGCGGATTCGGAATAACTCCAGATACAGACGACAAGCTTCCATCTCATCCTTCAGCGTATAATTTTTCTTTTGCTGTACCAAGCTCTTGAACAATACGGATAAACTATAGATCATCTCGCCAACATCTCTCGCCCCTTGGGATATCGCCCTCATCCGAATCACTTCAAGCGTATTGTAGAGAAAATGAGGGTTGATACGCGCCTGTAATGCGACCAGCTCGGTCTCCTTCTGTTTGATCTCGGCTTTGTAGACCCGTTCAATGTACAGATTCAGCTCGTCCAACATATCGTTGAAGCTATGTGAGATCTGCCCCAGTTCATCATCACGCGGATCGTCAATGCGAGCCGTGAAGTTGCCGTATTTCACTTTTTGGGTGAAGCGAATAATTCGACGGGTTCGTTTGGCAAAGTTAATAATGAAAAATGCCGGAACCAGCACGGCAAACAAAATACATACGATACTGATCGAGATAATGGTATTGCGAATCCCCGCATAGGTTTCAGCCATCTCTTCTACCGGAACGGTGCCAATGACCACATAACCCTGATCCGCGGAGACAAACTTGTTCACGTACATGTTCTGCTCCTTTTTCATTGAATCCATATCCGTCTGATCAAACAGGGAATCGGCTACATTCACGTAGGGATACTTCTTCCCGTAATAATGATTGTTGGAGTCAAATAACACTGTACCTTTCGCCGATAACACCACGATTTCTCCCTTGAGATTACTCTCGTAGTTATCCAGCGCATTACCGATTCCTTCTGAGTCAAAGAAGACAAGAAATTGGCCCAGATTCCGAAGAGTCTGTGTATTGTTAATTGGTACGCGGATGGAGTAGAGCGCAGGGTCCCATTGATTAATCTCTTTGCGTATCCAGTAATTGGGTGCACTGATATTGGGCGTTTCCATCGCCATCACGTCCGGAATATAGGAATGAGCTACATTGGCGTCCAGCTTGCGGAACTGCTTGTGTTGATTAAAGGTAGACAGATCCTGCTGTTCGGCGCTATACAACATGAGTTGATTAATCTGCGAATTGCGATCCATAATATTTTGAAAATGTTTCAATACATCGGCCGAATAGTCATCCTGATTGGCGTAATATCCATTGGTCATGTGCTGAACATATTCAGCGTACGAATGATTCATCAGGTACGTAATGTTGGCGGACAGCGCCTCATTCTGATGCATGTCCCTCACCATGTTTTGTACCGATTCATACTGCTGATGAATGTACCGGTCCACATGTTCCATCGCCGCTTTCTGGATCGCCAGTTCCCGGCGAATCGTGGAGTCGGACACCGACAGGAAGATGATATAAGACAATGTAATGATCGTGACAATCGATATCATCGAGAAAATCAGGAGCATTTTCATAAACATATTATTTTTGAAGAAATTATTGTAAACGCTAACAATTTTCAAGTCGCATGTTCCCTCCGATGCTGTTTTCCTGACTATATAAGTTGAACTAAAGATTACTTACACTGACACTACGATGACAGAATAACCTTCCAATCGCTGTTATCCCCAGATTTTTTCGATTCCCTTTTCCCAAGGGAAAATCCGGTGATAGCGTATGCTTCCGATGCAGCTTTCTTTCAGAAAGCTTTTAGGCGAATGCTTCGCTTTTTCAGGTTTCTTCTGTCCTCTCCGTTATCGTGTAAATGATTAGTTCAACTTATATTGAATTATATCACCAGGCTTCTGACATTAACTTGTCACCTGCAACTTTTCTTTAGTTTATATCTGTGTTTCTTTAATTTCACCCTATTTAAAAACGCTTTCATCCACTATCGTTAACCATAAGTTTAGCTTTGTGTAAAAGAATACCTTACATTCATTCCACTTGAAGGAGGAACAGCATGACACGCAAACTCAAAGCAAAAGGCATCATTCCCAAGGTCACTGCCATGGTCCTGACTACGGCTCTGCTGGGACAAGTTGTTGCATCATCCGTTTATGCAGGAGACACGCTACCTTACACAGGCGAAAGCGCCAAAGGGATGAATCAGCCCTATCAACACGGGTACACCTCGGCCCAGATTCTGAACTGGACATCGGAAAGTGATATCCATGGTGATCTCCTTCGTGCCCATGTTCCCTTGCAGCCCCGTAATGAAGCGTTCGCTGCTACACAGGCTTATCCTGAGCTTAGTCCGGACACCCAGCTATTCACGATGAGCGGCGATTACGGCAATGCATTCTTCGATAGCACACCTTATACCAATGAATTCAGCCAGTACCTCTTCAATTATTGGCAATATACAGACTACTACAGCTATTGGCACGGCATGGCCTCTGCGGGAGTACCTGAGGAGCTGTATGACCCGAGTAAAGAGTGGACAGAGAAATACTTCGAGTTTGGCATTTTGAACATTCCAAATCCGGCCTACACCAATGCAGCCCACAAAAATGGCGTTAAGTCCATTGCCAACATCTTTTTCTCAGACAATGATCGTGGGCCACAAACCTATAAACAAATGCTGATCCAGGATGAAAACGGTAATTTCCTTGTGGCCGAGAAACTGGCCGAGATGGCAGAATACTACAACTACGATGGATATTTCTTCAATCAGGAAGAAGTTGCCCGGGGTGTAGCCCCTGAGGATATCGCATCCTACAAGAAATTCATGAAATATCTAAGAGATAAAGGCCTGTACGTTCAGTGGTATGATTCCACCATCAATACAACAGGCAAGATTCAATACCAGAACCAATTTAATGGGCTTAACAGCCCCTTTGTACAGGATTCCGTTCTCGGCAGAGTCTCGGATTCCATCTTCCTGAACTATGTGTGGAACCACAAGATGCTCCGCGATTCCCGTGATCATGCCCTTAGTCTGGGACTGGATCCATTGGAAACCGTATTTGCTGGTGTCGAAGGTGGACATGACAAATTCGGCCGCTGGAAGCAATCTTATGACCTGCGCCATAATCTGGATGAGAACGGTCAACCCATGAACAGCATTGCGACACTGGGTGCCGACTTCACCCACAACGCCCTGGATGAAGAGATGGGCGATGGCAGCACCAATCATCGAGCTGAGGATGAGTACCAGTGGATGACCTTTGTACGCGATCGTGCCTGGTGGTCTGGTCCAAATCAAGACCCGACAGATGCACGTCGTAATGCGTCTGCCGATCTGTCGGATGTGTATGCTTCCGGTGCAAATTGGGATGGAATTGCCGCTTATCTTACCGAGCGATCCGTCATCAACGGCTCCAATTTTGCGACCAACTTCAATACGGGCCACGGCCTGAAATATTATGAAGACGGTGCTGTCTCGAACGATAAAGAATGGTCAAATATCAACATTCAGGATATCCCTGTCACTTGGCAATGGTGGATGGATAGTAAAGGTGACAAGCTCAGTGTTGATTTTGACTATGGTCCCTCTTATGAGAAAGGCGCAAGGCACAACTATGACTCCATTGGCGCGTTTAATGGCGGCAGCTCTCTCGTGGTGAACGGCACACTGAACGCGGAGAACTTCCTGCGCCTGTACAAGACCGACCTGTCCGTCAACGGACAATCGAAACTGGAACTGACGTATAACAAACCGTCGACTAGTGACGCTTCCTCCCTGCATGTTGGGTTGATCTTCGAAGATGATCCATTCAACGTGGTCAATGTGGAAGTGCCTCAGTCAGGCCAGCATACTACAGGTTGGAAGACAACTTCGCTGGATTTGAGTGCATATCATGGCAAAACCATTGCCGCTATGGGATTATCCTTCGACCCGAATGGCAAGGAGATTGAGAATTACCAGATGAATATAGGCGAGATCCGTATGTCCGACGGTTCAGCGGCTGTACCGGATGCACCGACCGGATTCCATATTGCCAAAGCACTGACCAACACCGATGAACTGGTTGTTGCATGGGACATGAAGGACTATTCAGAGGTCAAACAATACAATTTATATGAAAATGGCGCCTATGTAGGCGGCGTGTATGATTCCACTTTTTATATCAAATCGCTAAAACAGCCATCTGGTGAACTGTCTATACGTGCGGTTGGTGCAGATGGTACCGAAAGTGAAGCAACCGTCCTGCCTTACGATCTGAATGCAGCCGTTCAGGATATTGATGTGAAATTCAAAAAGAATGGCGATGCTATTGTAAGCTGGAAAAACCCGAAGAAAGCGAAAGATTCAGGCAAAGATAAAGATAAGAATACGGATAAGGACAAGGATAAAAATAAAGACAAAGGAAAAGGCAACGAGTCTATTCAACTCACACTAGAAACAGAATACACAAAAGAGCCTTTCACCAAGTCGCTTCAGGTCAAAAAAGGAAAACAATCTGCCGTCCTGACCGGACTTCCGACCAATGGTGAACATTACGTGCTGAACATCGCCATTGGCGGGCAGAACCCGGTAACCCATACCGGACAGCTCGCAGATCTTCAGATTACACCATACGCCAAGGAAAAGGTCACGGTAAAAGATGGAAAGTACACATTAGCCCTCCCGGATCTGGAGGACTGGTATAAGATCTATGTATATGAAAATGGGGTACCACGCGAGTTCGGAGTCACTTACGTTTCGCAGAAATTCCCGTATATCATTCGAGGAAGAACAAAGCTGAGCGAACTGACTTTCACGCCAGTGTCCAGCAACAGCTCTTTGAAGCTGGTCATTGAGGATTATGCAGGCAATCAGGCTACTACTATTTTGAGGTAACACTGCAAAGTATTTTTTGTGTACACCAGCATAACAGTAATGAAAACAAACAGCCCTTCACTTCCAAAAGGAAGTTGAAGGGCTGTTTTTGTTGATCTAACAATAAATATTCTGCCCAACAGCTATTAAACAGCATTCCCGTTAGCATAGTCCTTCGGATGAAATTGAGGATAGATGCTTGCGCAACTGCTTTTTGTCTATTTTATCCACGGCTGTTCTCGGCAAAGTATCCACAATGAACAGTTGAGTCGGCCATTTGTACGGAGCAAGGTGTGGCTCACAAAACGCCCGCACCCGCGTCAGATCCAAACTGTCACCATCCCGTAACACTATGAAAGCGACGAGTTCCTCTCCTTCGTCAGGAAGAGAATGCCCGATTACGGCCGCCTCGCTTACCGCCTCATGGCTCACAATAACATGCTCCACTTCGGCACAAAACACATTGGAACCGCCCACAATAACCATATCCTTCAAGCGATCAAACACATAAAGATAACCTTCGACATCCAGACAACCGACATCCCCAGTTCGAATCCAGCCATCGGACATGGTCTCGGCAGTAGCCTCCAACTGGAGCCAATACCCCAGCATGGTCTGTGCACCCCGAACAACGATTTCTCCAGCCTCGCCCGTAACTGTCTCACTTCCGTCCGTATCTATTATCCGAACTTCGAAGGCCTGCTCACCTTGGGCAGCCAAGTCAGCAGGACGACCTACGGATCGAAGGCGATGAGGATCGCCCATATGCTGAGCAGGAAAAAGGCGGCTTATGGACATTCCACATTCCGCTTGTAGTAGTTGTTCACAATGATAACTTCAGGAAATTGCGATACGACCTCCTGTAGTGTATCCGGGGAAATGATGGACCCTCCGCAACCAATAAGCGATAGGCTCTTCAAGTTTCTACCTCCTACGGATGCCTCGCGGGTAAGATCACGAAGCAGTTGGCCTACTGTGCTGAGTTGTGTAATCTGATCACGTTCAATAGCTTCCATAATGCGGTGTACATCCGCTGGGTATTCGTCTAGAAATACAAGGCAGCCTCCGGCAACCATGGTCGCCCACAGCTGGAACTGACCCACCAGATGGGATAGGTTGAGCACTAACACACGACGCCTGAGATCATGACCGAAGCCTGCAGAAGGCGTAAGTTGATTCCAAGCAGCCATACCACGATGCGAATGCATGACCCCTTTTGGTCGACCAGTTGTCCCACCCGTATAAATCAGGACTGCCGTATCGTCTACACTTCGTTTGGAATGGTCTTTTGGAGAGAACGCAGGTTCCTGCTGTAAAAGAGCAGCGAGCGAACTGCTATTCGTCCCTTCTTCGTCTATCGTGAACAGTTTTGGACAATACCCAAGAAGCTTTACCGTGGCAATAGCTACTTTAGCATGTTGGTCATCATGAATAACCATATGTGGTTCTGCATCCTGAAATATGGCAGCGAGTTCAGGTACTGTTAGCATAGGAGAAGGAACGAGTGGTATAGCGCCGATCCCAACTGCTGCATAAAACGCAACAACGAGCTGGGGATCTGGATCACCTAAAAGGGCAATACGATCACCGGCCCGGAGTCCTTCAACATACAGGGTATGACTGAATCTTTCAACCAGACCGTAAAGCTCCCCATAACTCATCGTTTGCCCATGTCTCATTAACGCAGGTTCCTCAGGGTACAGACTTGCTGCAATTGGCAATCGTTCGGATAGAAGCAAGCAATTACCCCCAACATTTAAATTCCCATTTCTCCGTTAAGAAAACTATGGAATAAAAAGAGAGTAGCATATATCTGGAATAATAAGTAATCATCATCCCCTATTAAGCTCATAAATTCTCCTGATATTACAGTTCTGCCCACATATGATCCTTGCCGTTAACCTACTTGCTAGCTTAATTAGGCAGATCAAATTGGGCTCCTTTTTAAATCCGTTAGTTGTAACGTTGATTCTTTGTGCATTAAGCTAACGTTTCCCGTTATTTTAATGAACCTCAATTATGCATTTGAATAATTAATCGAGACCACTCCTGGTTAATTACGGAACGAAGGAGTACCCCAAGTACCCGAAGAAGAACTTCGGCTCGAGCTCCTAGTTTGTATCCTCCCTTAGTTGAACGGAAAAAAGTATCTTTATATACTAAAAGTGAGATCTTTACATCTAAAGTAATCTTCATCTTGTTTAACAAAAAGTTCATAACGCCTCTTTAACCATTTAAATGACCTACTCATGATGTTGATGTTTGTAATTATACATGTATGAGCGATCCGGTAGGACGTCCAAATTTTTTAAAAAATAATTCCAACCTTTATTTCGCCTGGCACACTATATAATTGTCAGGAATTACAGATGCAACTATGGAGGCAAAAGATGGATTCAATTGGTAAAAACGAAAAAGAAGCGGCGGAAGCAATTCGGAGCTATGTCAAACCGATTTTCGGTTTTGCCTTAAATCGTATCAAACAGCGGGCCGAGGCGGAGGATCTGGCTCAGGAGATTATGCTGCAGTTGTTAAAATCCTTCTCTGGGGTGCGGGACATTAGAAGCCTTGACGCTTACGTCTGGACGGTTGCCCGATACACTTGGGTGAATTGGTTGAAAAAGCGTGCGCACGTTCCCCAAGCGTTCGAAATCAACGGCATGTCCGAACTGTCTGCTGCCCCTTCCCGAGAGCCGCTTGACCGGCTGCTGGTAACCGAAGCTTACCGCGAGCTCCGTCGAGAAGTCGCGTTTCTGTCCGACATCCATCGCCGGATCGTGGTCATGCATTACTACGACGAGCTTAAAATCAGCGATATCGCGATTGCTCTGAACATTCCTGTCAACACGGTGAAGTGGCATTTGAGCGAGGCCAAAAAGAAGTTACGGAAAGGGATGAAACGTATGCGTGCAACAGGAACTTTAAGTGTCAATCCGATCAGCATGGGGGAAATGGGCCATTCCGGTTCGGCCGGCAGCCTGGGCGAAACCAACGATTTTCTTGGACGCGCCTTGGCGCAAAATATCGTTTACGCGGCTTATCATAAGGCGCGTACCGTACATCAAATCGCGGAGGAGCTTGGAATGCCGCCGTCTTTGCTGGAAGGCGAAGTCCGGCATCTGGCCGATTACAATTTTCTCATCCAAACCTCTCCCGGCAAATATCAAAGCAATACCATCGTCTGGGACCTCTTCGAGTTAGCCGTAGCTGGTCATCAATTCTGGCAAGATTGCGCCGCCGAAGTGGCCGATGTTCATTTCGACGCGTTAATGGAAGTTCGCCGGCAAGTCGAGGATAGCGGAGTGTACGTTCCGGACGGCGACTATAACTTCCTGCTCTGGACCTTGCTGCCCAAGAACGTCGAGGAGCAATCTTGGCGGAGCATGCCGGCGGGCGACAACTTCGATGCGGTCGCACCAATGCGAAAGGACGGAGGTCAGTATATTGCCTATGCGGCGTTGAACACGAGCAGCAATGCCGATCCGGGTTTTGATTTGAGCAGTTACATCACCTTCGGTCCGTCGCTCCGCTACGTCGAAGACAGCCCCTTATACTTGTGGCAATTCAATACGTACTGGAGCGACCGCCAGGTGGATTGGCGTTCCCTGGAATACCGGAATGTCGAGATTTGTCATGCGTTCCAACAAGGAGAACTGCCCGACAACGAAGAGAACAGCGAGCAATATTCGTTCCTGCTGGAGAAGGGGTACATCCGCAAAACGGAGGAGGGGTACAAGTTCAATGCGGTTTGGATCGACTCTCCGCAAACGTTGGATCGGTTGAACAAGGCAATGCCGGATTTGTCCGCTCTGTATGCGCCTGCTGTCGGCAAGCTCTACGATAAAATGCTCAAGCTGTTCCTGCAAAATCAGCCGAAGCATTTGGAGCCGCAACTTGCTTACATGGTGAGAGGCAACACCGGCGGAGGCCGGCTTGTCGCTTATATTTTGAAGCATTTGATCGATAACGGGAAGTTGAAACCGCCGTTGCCGCACCAGCAGAAGACGATTTCAACCTGGATGGGGCCGGTCAAGTAAGTCGGTTCGGAAATGTATACGAAGGATAGTCGTTCCCGGACGGTGGCCATTTTTACACAAAACTTTGTCTGTCCTGTCCAACGAAGTGATTAGGACATCGCTATTTCACACGGCCCCCTCCTGAACGTATGGAAATGATTAAAAACTACCCATGACGCATGTGCGTCATGGGTAGTTTTTAATCGCAATCGTATAACGTTTCCCGTTAGCTTAATGAGGAGCTCATCATCCTAGTATAATTTTCGTGTTCTCTACCGTCCCCAAAGGTATACCAATAAGGATAACGATCCCTGTTGTCAGTCCACTAGTTGAAATAATCAACTGATTACTTTGATACCTGCCGACTATAGGCCATAGGAATATTAAGATTGCATCTGTTTACAAACAGTATTCCAATTATAGAAGGGAGACCTGAGATGATTCGCCTGTTAGCCATGATTTTATACATCAAAAGGAATTACTTATGTAAGGTCACAGCCACTCACCCTAATTAGAGCGTCTCAACCAACTTCTGAATCTTTGAGTGGGAAATTAAATATACAGGTCCCATTATTTCTATTTTGCCGTCCTTTACACGTATAGCGCTCTCCTGTTCTGCTGCATAAATATCAATCTCTTCAGACAAGGGGAACAGGTAACCTTGAACAAACGTTGCGTAATCGCGTTGAGAATGAGATTAGTAGGCAAAATGATCAAAGCCAATACCATCATAAATAGTACTTGTTTCAACTTCATCAGTGTTATTCAAACTTAACCATTTTGCAGCCATGTTTAACGCACCGGCGCTGGCACCCATTATAACCGCATTGCTATTCTTAATAATATCCGATAATTCATATTCCGCCAAAAATTTGTTCTGCAGAACAGGATATCCACCGCATAAAAAAATGACAGAAGCGTTCTGAATGAATCGCTGAGCATCTTCTTTCTGCATACGGTAATCAATGAAATGATATTCATCAAAAATAATATTAGCCTGATTCAACCATGTCCATTCAGAAATATCATCAAAGTTAACTTGCTCATCTTTATAACCAGACGGATTAGCACTAATCATAACAAGCGATTTTCTGTCTTGTATATCCTCCTGCAAATAATGGACCAGCTTCTCAGGAAAAAAATGATTAAACCAACTGAAATAGTAGTGAGTTTTCAAACTTAATTACCTCCATATGTATTATTTACATTCATCCATAGGATTCATAGACAACCTCTTTTTATATGCATTATACAAAATAACCCAATTTATTGATAGTACCTTTACCATAACTCTAACCACGTTAAAAAAAGCCCGGTTCTTCCCCCCGGGCAACATACATTTTTGTATGGGTTACTTACTTATAAATTCTACCATCTTCTGATGTAATTCTTTCTCGGAACATTGAAAGATACCATTAAAATCCTGGGGGTTACGGATCAATTTGTTTAACTGGTCTATTCCATATTGTTGAACAACAAACTCCACAAATAGGAACGAAAACTGAAAACCCTTCATCGTTTCGAAATCCCAGGTATCATTATCTAATTGTTCGAACGTTGGGATCTCTAGATTGTGGATAGCCTCTTCTGTTGTACCTTCAATATAGTCCTGAGTCATCAGCTTGGCTTCATATCCACCAATTCCTTGCCTTATCCATTTCGGAGCCTTCGGATTGATTTCACTTATTAGCCACATGGTGAACAAGTGAACCGTACCTTTAAGAATCGATTGATAGGTATGCTCCGGTCCTGGATTTAATGGAGATACAATTTTAAGAATACTCCCTTCATAGGTACCCATGAACCAATTCGGAGCATCTGCTTCTCCGACCGCTTGGTGAAACGATGGCATATCAGGATATACTTCAATCGTTACTTTTCGCGATGGATGATAATTGTACTTTAACGAGATTCGTTCAATATGATCACTTAGTTCATTGAACAAATCATGGTGTACTTTATTAGGCGTATTGTTCAATCCCTCGTTTTCACCCTTATTAACAATTGAAATCACATCTTGAATAGACATGATCGTAACGCCTCCCCATTCTTTCAGTTCCTTTTTAAGTTTTTCCAAAGCTCTATAGAGCCTGTTCTTTACTGCACTCTCACGCATCCCTACAATCTTAGAAATTTCAAGCAATGTGCAGTCCACAAAAAAGCGTAATGCAATGATTTCCTGGTCGGTTTCATTTAACTTTTTCAGCGCAACTCCGATATCAATTCGAAAATCAACATACTTCGTAAATTCAAGGGAGATCGACTGTGATTCATATCCCGTAAAATCAAACGGCGTTTCTTTTTTTCGCGATAATCTTCGATATTCGTTTTTCACTGTATTCTGAGCAATCTTGAATATCCATGTAAATAAATTTGATTTCCCTTGGAATCGGTGAAGATTCTCGACTGCTTTTAAAAACACCTGTTGAGTCAAATCATCTGCAACCATCGGGTTCAATTTCAGGGAAAAGTAGTTGCAAATTCTTTGACGATACAGCTCATAAGTGTTCTCAAAGTTAGTGATACTTTCCTGTTTATCCGGATAAACAGGTTTTGTGTCATGAGCTCCTGACATGGTAAGAACCTCCTCTTGATTTACAATGAATTAGACACCAGAGAGAGTCAGAAGGCCACATAAATATAAAATAAATATGTATTCAATCTTTCAGGTTTGTTACTTACAGGACTAATCACCCTTTTTGAAATCTCACTTCATAATTCTCTATGATTTTATATCTTTACAAATGAGTAATCATAAGAAAAGAATGGAATATATCTGGAGGGAATCACATTATGTAACCGCCTTCCCAAAATGAAGGAGAGATAATAATGAAATACACTAATGTTTTATTATCAAGCGTCATTGTTTTAGGTAGCTTAGGCACGTTATCAACTGCATCATCTTCACTTCATACTTCAGATAAAATAGCACATATTGTTGCTAACTCAACATCTGTGAACTCTTCGACATACCAGAGTATATCTAAGTTTGAAAAAACAAAAGGCTCAAACAAAATTGTCTGGAGAGGCGACGACATCACGATAACCGCGAACACCTTAAAGCAAGATGCTGCTGCTGATTTCGAGCAAAACATCATTGACACCATTGTAGTTACTCATGGTAAAGAAAAGCACACCCTACAAACGGGAGATTTTGAAGTTAAATTATTGGATATCACTAGTGTTGCTGTATCTCCATCGAATGAATGGATTACTATCCAAGTAGAAAAAAGTGCTGGCAGCAACCTCATTCTCATGAACCTTAAAACAGGAAAGTACACGATTATAAACGAACGTCTTGAAAAAGCAGGTAAACAAAATGTAGAAACCCTTTCATCATATAATTGGTCACCAAAAGAAGACATTATTGCATTTTCTTATGGAAGTACGGATAAAAGCACGTTAGCAATATACGACACTAAGAAAGACAGCGTTGTTTATCTCCCTCGGGCAACCAACTATATTAGCACAGGTCTAATTTTATGGCATAAGAACGGAAAAAATATTGATTATATTAGTGAGTATCCTTCAGATCAATGGATTCTTTTCAGATACGATACAGGAAGCAAAAAAGTTAAGCCTGTAAAAAAAATCACAAAAAAAGAATTTCAGCAGTGGTTTAGATTAGATAAATATTCTAAAAAATAATAAAAAAAATGATTAAACGTAAAATACGTTGCTTCAGTTCAACTTATATAGCAAAAAGGCGAGTCTCCATTAATCGGAGGACTCGTCTTTTTGGCTTTATTAAAAATATTTAAGAAGTTCCTTTTTGCTTACTCGCCTGCATCTGCTGGGCAAATCTCATCATCTCTTCGAACTCTTCCTCGGATACGGCGTCCCCATCGGTGCTTATGTCTTGTACAATCGGAATTTCGGGCTTGGCTTTGGTTCCTTTGCCGTATGTACGGGTACGGGTTCCAGCTGCACCAGCAGCCTGTTTGCCTTTGACCTTGGCCTGATCACGAATATATTGCACAGCTTTCTCATATGAGTTCACCTGCTTGAGCAGCATGTTGGAGGCAATGGCCTCAACGAAGTTACGGTTAATCCGTTGCTCGCCGCCAGATACAAGTAATGCCATCAAATAATGAATCAATACATTGATGACTTCACCCGGCAACTTGTAACTCAGATCAATTTTCTCAAATATATCGATGAGATTGTCCGGTACTGCACCTGGGAAGAACGTCTGCAACAGACGTGTGTATGGCTCATTGCGCAACATCATATTATATTGATGAATATCACACTTGGTCATAAATTGTGGAGGTACTTCGACGTAGTATTCCATCTGTACTCCATGCTCAACAGGTGGTTCACCGGAGTCTTCTTTCCGCTCTGGCTCCTCCATATGCTGTCTCAGTGCCACGACCTTGGCCGCCTGTACAGTCTGTTGCTCATGACGCTTCTTCGTCTGTCTGAACTGCATGCTCGCCTTATGCTGAAGATCATCCAGAATCAGCTGGCCCTGTGGACTGAAGATATCATCTTCGTCCAGCAGACGGCATACATCCTGCACACTGAGGTTAAACTTGTTTACTACATAATTTACAATGCCCAGTTGTTCATGATCGAACCGCAGCTGTTCTACATGACGACGATTGACCGACTCCCGTGGAAAACGCAAAATAATGTCGGCATAGTTCAAACTATTTTCTTCCGCTGCATCATTCGTGCCTGTCCGCTGGGCCGTAGTTGATACTTCCGACAAAGCCTGCTCCAACTCGTAATCAATCACATGGGTATTCAATTCAAATATATCGTAAAAGGGAACGGAAATATTCTCTTTATTGGCTGCCGGATAAGGCGCGTCCCCATTTTCCACTGCCGAGAAACCCGAACGCAGGGAAAGGACGGCGAATTTGCCTATCTTGTCACGAAGCAGCAGTGTCAAATGCTGTGTCCGGAAAAACTCTGCCGGAGAGAGCGGCGGTTGCAGCTCATATTCGTAGATGTAATCATCATTTTCCGGTATATATAGCCGTGAAGTCTGAAGTAGCCCCACTGCCTCAAGCTTGGATGTCTGCTCTAACAAATATTTGCGCCCTTTCTCACTTGGCTCCAAGCCAAGCGTCATGAACAGCCTCCGTTGCTGTTCAAGCGGCGAATAACCGACCTGTTCACCGGGAAGATGCTGAAACAACAGCCGATACAAGCCAACCGCAAAAGCACCTACCATGGGCTGATATGCTCCTGTAAGCATACGGTCATCCAGGGCGCTAAGTCCAAACTCCCTGTATACGCAGTAGCGATGATGTTCAGTATAATGGTGCAGATTCTTCATGCGCATAGCCTGATCTCCTTCTCCCCAAAAGTATGTTTATCTATTCTATCATAAATGTCTGATCCTCAAATGCTCAAAAACAGGTAAAAAGATGGCCTGTTCTCGTTCCGTTTCGTCCTAGGTCGACATCATTCACGTTTTCGCCGAATTCAGCAAATTTCTAAAATAAAATGTCGAGAGCCGCTAGAATACTATAAAAGCTCTAGCAGCAGAATACAAGTGAAGATCTGAAGAGAATGTTCTCCAGATGTATATGAAGTACAAGTGTACAATAATCCTTCTAATATAAATGAACAGCAAAAAAGCCTTCCCTTTGTACTCGTAAGCGTTTACGACAAAGACAAGACTTTCACGCGATTACAGTGGCATGTGTTACCTCTTTCCAACAATCTAAAACATTCTGTACCCACCCAAACGCAACTTCTGGATCGTCCAGCCACTGATTATCGCACCAGCCAGTCCAGCGATGCCCGTCATATAGTCTACAAGCTGGAAAGAACCCAGATGTGACATCAGAGATGACGACTGATCCCATAGAGAGTACACAACAATAGGCAGAATTACAATAATGAACAGATAGGAAGGAAACCAGGTTGTCTTCATCAGCATGTTCAGAATGAAACCGATACCAAACATCATAACGAAAAATAATACCATCAATACTAACACAGGTATAAATTGCATCGGGCGACATTCACCTCTTCTTTCACACATTCAGGTTTCACTTCTGGATAGTAGTTAGTGTACCGCAAAAAATGTGGCGAAGCAACGAACTTTCTGGACAAATTTCCCTATATTTATACTCTGTTCATTTGCCCTTCTGCTTCATGTTGGGATACAATGTAAACGATAAAGCAATCACCCGTCCCTTATAGTGCGTGTTCAAAAAGACTGGTTTTCAGTACCGAGAAGATGGAATGAAGTTAGAAATGGAGCAGCGGAGCGTAGATAGAGCTACGTGAGCAGCTACAATGTTTCCTAAGGAAACATACTTCGTAAGCCTCCCACTTATTTCGGCTGAATGCCATATTCGACGCTGAAGATGCCACCAGGCATGATTCGTAATCAAAAGCGGACTTTTTGAACACCCTCTTATAGGGATTTGGAAATATACCTTGCAGGAGGAACACAACCAATGAACGAAGCCGCATCAACACTGGAGGGCTGGTATGCCCTGCATGATTTTCGCTCGATTAACTGGGCCGCCTGGAAAGCAGCAGATGATGAAGAACGCGCTGTAGCACTGGACGAGCTTCAGGAATTCTGGAAAGAATGGAAAGAAGTCGAGGATTCATCCAAAGGAAGTACTGTTGTATATACGGTTGTAGGTCAAAAAGCAGACCTCGTCATGATGCACCTGCGTGAAACGCTGGAGGATCTGAAGGCTGTTGAGAACGCGTTTAACAAAACGATGTTTGCCCAATACACAACCAAATCGTATTCATACGTCAGTGTAGTGGAACTGAGCAACTATCTTGGCAAAGAAGGCGAAGACCCGATGCAGAATCCGGATATTATCGCCCGTCTGAAACCTGTTCTGCCACAACGACAATACATCTGCTTCTATCCAATGAACAAAAAACGTGAGCTGAATGACAACTGGTACATGCTGTCCATGGACGAGCGTCGCACCATGATGCGCAGTCACGGCATGATTGGCCGCAGCTATGCGGGTAAAGTAAAACAGATCATTACCGGCTCTGTCGGTTTCGACGATTGGGAATGGGGTGTTACGCTATTTGCGGATGACGCACTTCAGTTTAAGAAACTCGTCTATGAGATGCGTTTCGATGAAGTTAGCGCCCGTTATGGCGAATTCGGTTCGTTCTATGTGGGAAGTCTGTTGAACGAAGGAACACTGGAAGACATGCTTAAGCTGTAAAAATAGTACAAAGCACAATAAAGCACCGCGACATCTCCTGTAAAGGATACTGTCTGCGGTGCTTTATTATCTATCTATATTCTACTACCTCAAGCTTGATTTAGATCTATATTGTTTGAACTATTTATTTACACAAAAACGGAAAGGACAGAAAAAACCTGAAAAAGCGAAGCGTTCGCCTTTATCACCGGATTTTCCCTTTAACAAAAGGGAATCAAAAAAATCTGGGGATAACAGCGATTGGAAGGTTATTCTGTCATTGAAGTGTATGTGTAAACATCTTTAGTTCAACTTATATCGTCTCTAATCCTCGTCCTCATCATCTACCGCTTTCAGCGATTCGAGGAATTCGGCTGTGGCCCGATCACGGTCACGTCCCTTCTCTTTAAGCCGCTCAATCGCAGGCATAATGAGAATATCCACTTCTTTCTGCACGATGTAGGCCAGATCATACTGATCCTGTTCCTCGAGATAACCACCGACCTGCATCAGGGCGTTGTAACGATCCAGCTCTTCACGTGTTAATAGTCCCCGGACCTGAACACTGCAATGTCTCATCCAAAAAACCGCCCTTTCTTCAGTACCAGCGGAATACCACCAATGATGAACAGATAACGCAGATCTACCAGCTTCTTCAACTGAGCCGCTTTCCAGCCCTTGTATTTCTTGCCGCCCACAACGGCAATAGCTTCACCTTTACCAAGTGATGCAACCGTGCCTTTGCTCGTAAATACAAAAGGTTGTGGCTGTTTCTTGCGAATGGATGCCACGACGTTCTTAGCGCAGTTCACACCCTGCTGCATCGCAATCTGAGCTGTTGGCGGATAAGGCCGTCCTTCAGCATTGAACACAAGTGAATTATCACCAATGACATAGACATGCTCATGTCCAGGAGCACGCAGATAATCATCTACCTTCACACGTCCTCGCATCACTTCAAGACCTGCCTGTTCAAGCAGTGAGTTACCGCGAATACCGCCGGTCCATACGACTGTAGCTGCATCGAGCTTTTCACCTTCACCCACAATAACCCCGTCCGGGAGACATTGCTTGATTGGAACACCAATTTTGAAAGTAACACCCTTTTTCTTGAGCACATTCATTGCATGTTCTACCAATTCCGGGTCAAATCCAGGCAAGGCCGAAGGCGCTGCCTCTACATTATAGATGTGCACATGTTTCGGATTCACGTCGAACTCCTTGCACAGCTGTGGAATACGATCTGCAAGTTCAGCTACGAATTCAACACCACTGAAACCCGCTCCACCTACGACAAACCGAATACGATTTCGTTTGTTATCGTTTTTGTACATCGCAAATTGATATTCGATGTGTTCTCGAATCAGTCTGACCGAGTTAATGCTGCGGATTGTCATGGCGTGATCGAGCATCCCTGGAATACCGAAAGTCTCAGGCTCACCGCCTAGTCCAATAATCAGATAATCATAGGATAACGTGCCGTCCTCCAGAATAATCTTCCGATCCTGCAGACGAATCTCCTTCACGGAAGACTTGACCAGATCAATCTTGAACTCATCAATCAGCTTCGAAATGGGTACTCTTGCATGCTCAATGGTATCCGTGCCGGCTGCCGGCATATGTAGATGTGTAGTAATATAATGATAATCATGCCGATTCACCAGTGTGACGTCGGCCTCGTTATAGTTCAATTCCTTCTGCAGCCGCTGGGCTGTCAGAATCCCGCCATAGCCCGCGCCGAGGATGACGATTTTGGGAATACTGCTCATGTCTATACCCCTTCCGGTTTCACTTGCATCAGCCCGATCTTGGGTGAAATGCAAAATGCACATACTTACAAATATTGATGAGGTCTTGCCCATTATGACGACAAATGTTAACTTCGCGAATTTATTTAAACGTTTGCATCAATTTCATAACTCACTAAAAATGGATTTTATGAAACTAGATATCGACGTATCGAACCGTTTTGATCTATATCTAGACTTGATTGAAGCAACTAAAGGGTTTATGAAATTGATACGTTTGCACGCAAGTTATCGTTTCAAGTTGTGAAATTAACCACAAGATTCTACAAAACACGGGATCTGTCTTCATATTACATATTGACTCTAAATTAGACAAAAAAACACATAGTACAGGTCAAGGATATCTGTATTTCTAGTAAAGATCAAGGTTTTTTTTGTTATTTTTCATAACCTTTCATTTCCAATTTCATCCTATTCTCATCTGATCTTCATCAATTGTTCCCAGTTTCGTGACGCCGCTAACTTTGCAACCCTGAATACACCGTTTATAATAGGAAAGACAGTTCAGCACCCATGCCGGTTACGATACGTAGCCTGCACATTCTTTCTGTTAACTACCTATTAAAATATGAAAGGTGTTGTTGATTCTTGACTGCACAAAATTCCAGTCATGATATGACTGATTTACTTATTATCGGTGGAGGCCCTGCGGGTCTGTTCGCTGCGTTTTATGGTGGGATGCGTCAGGCATCCGTTACACTGGTTGAAAGTATGCCACAGCTTGGGGGACAACTTGCCGCTCTTTACCCGGAGAAATACATCTATGATGTAGCCGGATTCCCGAAAGTAACAGCTCAGGAACTGGTGAATAACCTGGTTGAGCAAATGAATCATTTTAACCCGAACATCCGGCTTGAAGAAAAGGTTGTATCGGTGGAGAAAAAGGATGAGCAACATTTCGTTGTGAAGACGGATGAGAATGAATATCATGCCAAAGCCGTCATTATTACAGCTGGTGTAGGTGCATTCGAACCACGTCGCCTGGAGCTTGAAGGTGCTGCCAAGTTCGAGAAGAGTAACCTGCACTACTTCATCAGTGATCTAAATGCCTTCGCTGGCAAAAAAGTACTGATCAGTGGCGGCGGTGACTCCGCGGTAGACTGGGCACTCATGCTGGAGCCTATCGCTGAGCAAGTAACGCTGATCCATCGCCGGGACAAGTTCCGTGCACATGAGCACAGTGTCGAAAACCTGATGAATTCCAAGGTGAATGTCGTTACACCGACCGAAATCACGGAACTTCATGGGGATGACACGATTACCAAGGTAACCCTTTCTCATGTGAAAACCAAAGAAACTCAGGAAATCGAAGTAGATGACGTGATCGTTAACTTCGGATTTGTCTCTTCTCTCGGACCGATTGCCGAGTGGGGTATCGAAATTGACAGTAACTCCATCGTTGTTGATTCCCGCATGGAAACATCTATTCCAGGAATCTTCGCTGCCGGAGATATCACAACATATCCGGGTAAACTGAAGCTGATCGCTGTCGGATTCGGCGAAGCTCCAACAGCCGTCAACAATGCGAAGGTGTACTTCGATCCGGATGCCAAGTTGTCCCCAGGACACAGCAGTAACATGAAACGCTAGTTTTGCTGAAATAACATATATTGATACAAAAAAGGGTATCTTACTCCTGAGTGAATCCATATCAGGAGGGATACCCTTGTCTTATATATGCCCGCTGTGTAACGGTCTGGTTGTACCGGAGCAGGCTTGCCCCCACTGCCTTCAGGGACTGTTAGAATGCGGCAAATTGGATGATTACACCGGACCATACAGCCCCTACGTATTCCAACCTTCCTCTGACACGGCAGACGAAGTCGAAAACGTTTGCAATCATGTGATGTACTGTCACCATTGTCAGACGAGCACGCCATGGCCAGTCTCACTATGGGACTTGTCCGGAAACCTGTAACATTGCCTGCAATGAGGATCTCTAGTGAAGAATGGCAGATACGTCGGTACCCAGTTTGCGCTTATGGATTTCTGCCAACAGCAGTGCGATGAAATCTCGTTCGAGATTCAACTCAATCGCTTTATGGTAGGAATCCAACAACATCTCATCGGATAACATAGCCATTTCCCGCCACAACCTTTCCTTTTTTTTCCTCAAAACTATCATATCAGAGATTTATATAGAGAACAAGCGTTCTTGTTATCCACAACGATATGTGGAAATCCTGTGCATAGTTTGTTGATAAATGGAAAAAATATAGAGTAGTCAACGTGTATAGTGTGGACAATATTTATGCACAGGGAGTTTGTACTACTGTCAGAACGTTTATCAGCGTATTTTTTTTGGAATAAATTCATAGTTTCAAGACTTGTTGCGAGTAAATTACCCGGTAATGTAAAATTTCAAACGGTTTTCATACCGTTTTCTTTTATATATTATCGGTTTTTCTTGAATTTTCTTGAGTTTTCCCATTCATTTTCTATTGGGGTCTGGTATTCACTTCCAGAATCCAGATCTTGCCTGAATAATCCAGTCCATAATCAAATCCAAGCTGACCTACACCAGGGAACTGACTTTCCATAATGTACGTACATGTCATTGTAAGGGAACGCATCTCCCGGCGTTTGTGCCGACCGGATATATGTGGCAGGGATAAACCAAGAGCTCGCCTTCCGGATAACATGGTGCCACCCTTGCTCAGATTCGTCACACAGAGTCCGGGACGAGCGAGTCGTCCTACTAAGGAACGGAATACCCAGCCTCGTTGGGTTTTGACAACTTTGACTCTGTAATCAACAGGTCTCCCTTGAATTGTTGCCAGATGAATGCCTTGCTGGATCAAGTACTTGCGTCTAGCCTTTACACGCACCAGAGAGCGATACATCTGGCTGAAACTGGCGAAAGAACGGGTCGTTTTCATATGGGTGTATCGATAAGCCCCACCGCTGGCCGATACCCGGATAACACCGTAACCTCCGCCTCCTACAATAGGTTTGACATACACCATTCCATAACGACTGAGCATTTGCAGCAGATTACCCGAGTTGAATGCCTTGGTCTGTGGGATATGGACAGCAGCTACCGGATATTTCATCAGAGCCGCTGTCTTCCGCCATTTGCTTGCAAGTTGTCTCGACATGGGTTGATCTCCTTCCTTGAAACAATAGTCCTTCCTTATACATACTCAACAGAAGCCTTGCTTTCTTGGATGTCTGTCCACGGCAAAGGCCCCTTTTCCATGTAACCTGTCCCAGGGTGATGGCGGAAACGGGAACACGCGCCCGGTTTACTTTTCAAACAAGTCAATCTGTCGTATGCTACTAAGGAATGGCTTGGAAGGGCTTAAATATGAGGATCTAAGGAGCGTTAAGAACAAATGGAAGCTTTTTTCAAATCACTTTATGGCGTAGCCTATTTTGCAATGTCGATCGTTCTGGTAGCTGTTACGGTACTTCTCTTTGTCACAGGTATTCGACTGTTTATGCAAAAGCGTAATCGCGGCTTTGCCGTGAGTTGTCTTATATTTGCCTGTTTCATCGTCTTTATCATTGTTGTTATGTTAACTACGCCCTTCTCTGCCACACCGCCGGGTTCACCGGAAGCCATGGCTGCCCTTCTTCACTTTGGGTAGTTGAACTCTGTAGAAGGAGATGCTTATGACACGTACTAATGAAACCTTAGGAATTATTGATATCGGCTCAAACTCCATTCGTCTAGTTATATATGAACTGGATCAGGACGAAGCCTATCGCATCATTCATGAAGACAAATACGCCGCTCGTCTGAGCAGCGTTGTTGAGTCCGATGGAACCATTCTGCGCCATTCTCTGGATAAAGCCATCACCATCTTGAGTCAATTCAAAGCGACCTGTGAAGCGTATCAGACCAAACTGATTCGCGCAGCAGCTACCGCAGCTATTCGTAATGCAAGCAATGTCCTGGAGATTATTGAATGGCTGGAGACCGAGACGGGGCTTACCATTGAATGTGTATCGGGAGATCGGGAGGCCTATTATGGGTTCCTTGGTGTCACTCAATCCATTGATCTGGCAGACGGTTACGTCGTGGATATTGGAGGCGGCAGCACAGAGATCACGGTCTTTCGGGATCGGAAAAGGTTACATAGCATCTCCCTCCCTATTGGTGCAGTGAATTCACATGCCCGTTACGGGGGCGAAGATCAGTGGACTGAGGAGAATGCAAATGCATTATGCAACGAAGTCACTGAGGCTCTCCGCGGACAGGATTGGATTCGTGAGCATCCTGGTCTGCCACTCATCGGACTTGGCGGCACAATGCGTACACTCGCCAAAGTGGAACAGAAGCGTACCCAGTATTCTTTGCCTGTCAGCCATCATTATGAGATCAGTGAGGAAGCGATGGAGAACATCGCTCGCTCCTTACCACATCTCACCTCGGCACAGCGCAAAAAGGTACCTGGGCTCGCCAAAGATCGCGCTGACATCATTGTGCCCGGCGTACTGATCCTACGAACTGTCTTCCAGATAATACAGGGAGATCGTTATGTGGTTAGTGGCGCGGGTCTACGAGACGGGTTGTTGCGTGATTACATGGCTGGAGGGCAGCCGGTCGTTCCAGACGCGCTGAAGGACAGTATCCGCAACTTTATCCATTTTGGTCCACCTATTCCAGAGAAACGTCTGCAACGGATTCATCAGGATATGGTTACCCTGTATACAGCATTACAAGGTACCCCTCCTGATCAAGCAGATGCCCGAATCCTGTATGCATCCTCCATGTTGCACATGGCAGGTAAACAGATTAACTATTTCCGTTATACACAGCACTCGGCCTATTGGATTATGAATTCAAGCATTTATGGACTTTCTCATCGGGAGACCATTCTAAGTGCCAGTGCAGCTGATTATCATCCCAAAAAAAGAACGCCCCAGCTGCTGAATAAGCACCGGGACATTCTGAAAAACTCGGATGAGCGGCATGCTCATCGTTTAGGCTCTCTGCTGCGCGTAGCTGAAGCCATCAATCGATCAGAGAGCATCGCTGCGATCAAAGCAACAAAAGAAAACGACTCGCTGCAGGTGCAATTCACCTGTACAGCTGAGCCGTTACTGGAACTTGATGGCCTGGAAGAGGCCGTCAAGGATCTGAAGGAAGCCTGGGGAGTTACGTTAACGCACTCCATTCAGCAGGCTTCCAAGGGATAATACCCATGGCCTCCGTCTGACTTCTCAGCGGGGGCTTTTCATTTTCTACAAATACATAATTGCCACCAGGCATAAGTTGTCTCGCTTTGACATTATCCATAAGGGACAGATTAAGAATATCGACCAGCATCTTTTTCAGCTCTGGATCAAATACGGGACACATCAGTTCAATTCTTCGATTCAGGTTACGTGTCATCCAGTCTGCACTGGAGATGAATACATCGGGGTTGCCGCTATTTTCAAAATAAAACAACCGTGAATGCTCCAGAAAACGATCCACAATACTAATGACCCGAATATTCTCACTGAGCCCCTCTACCCCCGGACGCAGACAACATACACCACGCACAATCAGATCGATCTGCACGCCTGCTTGAGAAGCCTCGTACAATTCATCAATCATTTCCTGATGGGATAAGGAATTGATCTTGGCAATGATTCTGGAAGGTTTGCCTTTCAGCGCGTGCTCTGTTTCTCTACGAATCAGTGCAAACAACTCATCCTTCATACCATCCGGAGCTACACGGAACGCCTGCAATGCCTTCGGACCGGAGTATCCGGTAATCTCATTGAACAATTCGGATGCATCTTCCCCAATAATTGGATTAGAGGTGAACAGTCCCACGTCCGTATAAACTTTGGCTGTACTCTCATTATAGTTACCGGTTCCTACATGAACATAACGTCTCAGCCCCTGCTGTTCCCTGCGTACAACAAGAATGATTTTGGCATGGGTCTTCAGTCCAACCAGTCCATATACCACGTGACAACCGGCTTTCTCCAGCTTACGCGCCCAAGCAATGTTACGCTCTTCATCAAACCGGGCTTTCAGTTCCACCACCACCGTGACCTGCTTACCACTCTCAGCTGCAAGTGCAAGTGCCGGAATAAGGCGTGAATCGCCATTGACTCGATATAAGGTCATCTTGATGGCCAGAACTCTTGGATCTTCCGAAGCCTCCAATATAAAATCAGTGACTGGTTCAAACGATTCGTACGGATGATGCACCAGTACATCGCGTTTGCGCAGTAGCTCAAAATGACTTTCTCTTGGCAGAAACTCAAGTGGGTAGACTGGCTTCACCGGACTGTATTTCAGATGTGAGAAACTTTCCAGACTGTCTACGAATCCCGCCAGAAAACTCAGATCAAGTGGTCCATCAATTTCATATACCGGGTCCTGAATATCAAATTCATCCTGCAATTCCAATAAGGCATCCGGACGAAAATCCTTGCACACTTCCAGTCGTACAGGAGCCCCGCGGCGTCTGCGGCGCAATTCTTTTTCAATAGCCTCAAGCAGATCTTCCGCTTCTTCTTCATTAATGAACAGATCCGCATTACGGGTCACTCGGAATTCCTGTGCAGCAAGCGAGATATATCCGCTGAAGAGCGTATGGATATGATGTTTGATAAGATCTTCAATCAGTATGAATGTTTTCTTTTTGCTATTCGCCCGAATGGGAGCCTGAACTACCCGCGGCAGATTGGAAGGTACCTGAACAATAGCCATAAACGGCTCTCCCTCTTGCTCCCCTTCCTTCTGTAACATCACGGACAGATAGACAGACTTGTTGTGTACCAGTGGGAACGGACGACTCTGGTCAATCGCCATCGGTGTGAGTACCGGAAAAATAATTTCATGAAAGTACTGGTCCATTGCGCGCTGCTGTGTCACATTAAGATCTGTATATTCCTGAATGTTCACGCCTTTCTTGGCGAGTAGACGAATGAGTTCACGATACGTTTTATACTGTTCGGCGACCATGGTCCCGGTTCGTTTGATCAATCTGCGGTACAATCCCGATGGCGTGTATCCTGTAAAATCTTTTTGCGTGAATCCGGCCTTGATCTTCTCTTTTGTCTCCGCCACCCTTACACTGACGAACTCGTCCAGATTACTAGCGACAATGCCGAGAAATCTCATGCGTTCCAGCAGAGGCGTTGTTGGATCCTGGGCCTCCTGAAGTACGCGCCGATTAAATTCAACCCAACTCAAATCACGATTAACGTAGTTGCCTGTTTTGACGTCTCTATGCATGTATGGCCTCCGAATGTGTTGCATATCTATTCTTGGTTAGAAGTTCTCATATAATTGTACTATTCGTAATCAACATCAAGCGTCAGCGCAGTGTAAACGCTACGTAAAATTTATGTAAATGATACCTCATGGCCGCAACTTTTTCCATCCCTTTACAAAGGTCAATAGACAGAGTAAAGTGAAGTACAGTGTGATTTGGTCCGGTTGCTTGTTCTCATTCCAAATATAGTTGATTAAAGGAGTATATAATGAAATCCAACAAACCTAGAACGTTACAAAAAAATATAGAGTTTTTCACGGCTGCACTATCCCAATGTATGGTAAGCGCATGGCAGGAAGACCCGGCTGGCGTCTATTGCGAGGTCGGTTGTGGCATTGTGGAGCGGATCAGTGAAGACAGTGTGCGCATCCGAAACAATGACGGAACCAAGAGCCATTATGCACGAGATATCACGATGTTCCAGACTGAAAAATAATTTTTCGTAAATACGTAAAAAAGACTAGCTTTCCTAAACAAGGTGTTGTATACTCTTGCCACAAGGAAAGGAGGTGCGTCAACATTTCTAATGTCATGTTGAACGTGTCCCTTACCCGATCCACTAGCTCAAATTAAAAGAGTCTGGTGGAGGCGCGGGATACGGATCAATGTTTCAAAAAGCGCCACGGGTAGAAAAGCCGTCTTCGGACGGCTTTTTGTTTTCTCTTTTTCTGTAGAGAGGTTGAGAAAACACCCAAAATATTGGAAATGGACCCTTTAGTAGAGCAAACCAGGATGGCTATAATTAGGATGCAACTCAACCTAAATCCGAGGAGGCATCTTGTAATGTTCAAAAATGTAAGGGGTTTCAAGACATCCATCATGTTGGCTTTTGTTTTGTTATTCACCTCCATCATGTTGCCCGCAGGTCAGCATGCCAGCGCAGCACCAAGTTTCGCCAAAGGAGCCGATATCAGTTGGGTTCCCGGAATGGAAGCCCAAGGCTACAAATGGAAAGATAAAAACGGCGTACAGCGCGACATCATTGATATTTTGAAAAAAGACTATCAAATCAATTCCGTTCGCATTCGGGTATTCGTTAATCCTTCGAATGATTATGGGAACGCTTACATGAATAAGGATCGTGCGGCTGCACTCGCACAACGTGCCAAGAATGCTGGCATGAGTGTGATGCTTACCCTGCACTACAGCGATTCCTGGGCAGACCCTGGTCAGCAAACTAAACCTGCTGCCTGGAAAAACTATACGTTCCAACAGCTCATGGATGCGGTATGGAACCACACTCGTGAAGTTATGACGGCGATGCAAAGCAAAGGCGTTACCCCGGACTGGGTACAGATCGGTAATGAAACAAGCAACGGCATGTTATGGGAAGATGGCAAAGCATCCACCAACATGAAAAACTATGCTTGGCTGGTGAACACAGGCCATAACGCAGTGAAGTCCCTGAGCAGCGGCACCAAAACCATTGTGCATCTGGCAGGTGGAGATGATAACGCCCTCTATGTATGGAATATTGGTGGTCTGATTAATAACGGAGCTAACTTTGACATGATTGCCATGTCTCTCTATCCTTCAGCTTCCGGCTGGAACACTGCTGTGACAAATACGGTAAACAACGCCAAGGATATGATCAACCGTTATGGCAAAGAGATCATCATCTCCGAAATTGGCATGGACAATAACCAGGCTGCAGCTGGCAAAAGTTTTGTTGCCGCGATGAAAAACCAAATTCGCAATCTGCCAAATGGCAAAGGTAAAGGTGTATTCTACTGGGAGCCTCAGGCTACACCAGGTTATAACAGTGGATATGGTAAGGGCGCTTGGCAGTCGAATATGATGCCAACTGTTGTCATGGAAGGATTTATTGACTAGGTACGTTGGGTAGAAGTGCGGGCTTTGGGGGTAGCGTGGTGGGCTTTCCGGGGGCGGATCGTTCTTATGATCGCTGTTATCCCCAGATTTTTATGAATTCCCCTGTTAAGGGGAAAATCCGGGGATAGCCTATGCTTCCGATGTAGCTTTCTTGCAGAAAGCTTTCAGGCGAACGCTTCGCTTCTTCAGAATCGATTCCGCCCCCTCCACTACGTTGCTGCTCCTTGAGACACTTCTAAAACCGTGTGTAGTCAAATGTAAGTAGTAAGGTAAAACAAGAGCTTGAGGCGCTGTTCCCGGGGGGATTAGCGCCTTTTGGCGATGAAGTGCATTGAGGGGGAAGCGTGGTCGGCGTTCCGGGGGCGGATCGGGCACTCCTAAAGCGTGTCGCAATCAATCGAGGAGGGCTGCATCACTCGGGCTGGAGACTGATGTTCTTTTGGCTTACATATGAATATAATAAGTTTATTGAGATAACACATAGGATCAACTTCTAATTGGAGAGGAGGCATAAGGATGAGTTTTTTAAAAGGGTTCGGTCAGTTAGCTGGGGAAGTTACCGGGAAGGTGTTGGGCGGCAGCGTGAGGGTTGTTGGTGAAATCGCGGGAAGCCCCTTTATCAAAGAAATCGGGAACGGCGTAGAGAAAGCCACAATTAATACAGGCAAAACCGTTGGACAACTGGCTAGCGGGACATATGATCTTGCCAGTGGTGCAATTCGAAAAGATGATACCGCCATAGACGCGGGGCTTGCCGATATTGGAGGTGCTGTAACCAATACTGCAAAAGGTGTAGCGATATCAGCCAAGTATGTATATAACAGCGGTAAAGATGTTGTTGTGGGCATGAAAGAGGAAGATAAGGACAGAGTGAAGCTTGGTGCCAAGAATCTTTTAGCTGCTGCTGCGGTAACAACACTCGCTGTCGGTGTCATTGATGCAGTTGATGGGGCTGAAGGTTTAGATACGTAGGGATTTGGTTTAGATCACCAATAACACAACAACTGAAGAAATACAGCCTAGCAGGGCAACAAAAATATGGAGACAACTAAATGAGATTTTTTCAAGTAAAATCCGTTGTCTTTCCTGAATTAAACACGAGTAGATGAACACCGTTATCACAACGGGCAGATATAAATGAAGATCCGGACCATCCGTGCTCGGTAATAGTTTATTAATATATCTGCCTATCGTCTCGTTGACCATCATGAACCCATATATACTACCGATTATCGCTGAAACTGCAAACTGAAATAGTATCTGAATTACAGCATTCTTTACAAAGAATGGTTTACGTTTGCGGTAACGGTTATTAACCATCATATATCTGTTGCCTCCTCGTTTTTCTATTAATCTTTTTGGTTACTATTTTTGATTACTACTCCTGTATTTTACCATAACGTTGATCAGCCTTCCTTTTTAGTTTTTATCGACCTATCGCTCCCCCACAAACAAAAAATTGCCCTCTCCACCTCATTGGCAGAAAGGGCATTTATAACGATTAAGATACCTCTGTTCAGCTTACCTTAGCGAGTCTCGTAGCACGTATCGATGCGGTAGCGTATACGATAAGCGCTGTCCAAATGAGAGCGAAACCAACAAGCAGAACTGGCGAGACCGTTTCCTTGAACACAAACACACTCAGGATCAGCATAATTGTTGGCCCAATATACTGCACAAAGCCGAGTGTGGACAACGACATTCGAGCAGCCGCCCGTGCAAAGAACAGCAGTGGCAGCGCCGTCACCACACCGGAAAGCAGCAGTTCGAAGAACAACGGTGCAGGCAACGTCCATGCCGTTGCTTTTCCTACAACGGCCAAGTAGATCCAGTAGCCGAGTGCGACGGGCAGAACTACAGCTGTCTCCGAAAATAAGCCCACTGAAGCGTCTTGCTTGATCTTCTTCTTCGCTAGACCGTACAAGCCAAATGACACGGCCAATGAGATCGCAACCCATGGGAAACGTCCGTAGTCGATAGCGATGATAAGCACCGCGACACCAGCGATGGCAATCGCGAGCCACTGTCCACGGTTTGGCTTTTCATGAAGGAAGACAACTGCCAGTAACACGTTCAGCAACGGGTTCAAATAATAGCCCAGACTTGTCTCAACGACATGACCGTTATTAACCGCCCAAATGAAGATAAGCCAGTTAATAGCAATTAGCAGCCCACTCGCGGTAAGGGACAGCAGGGTCGAACGACTGGTCAGAATGCGCTTCATGTCACTCCAACGACGTTGGACGGCAACGAAAATCCCCATAAAGACAAATGACCAGACAACCCGGTGCGATAAAATCTCGCCTGCCGGTACATTTTCAAACAACTTCCAATACAGCGGGAGAACTCCCCACATGATATACGCAATGATCGCGTTGATTAATCCACTATTCATAACTGTATCCCCTCTTATTGCTCTGATATCTCAACGGATTATACGCCTCGATCCTCATTTAAGTAAAGGGGGTAATAGGTCATACAGGAATCCATGCCTAGTTCAAATGACTTTTTGTTTGAGCAAAAGCTACACGTTTAGCGCTACCAAATTATGCTTTGCGCTTTTTCTTTCTTACTCTCATGAAGAAGATAAAGATCGCCGCAAATACGACTACACCTACGATAAACAAATCCATATCTTGCTCAAACATAAACCACATTTTGTGTTCTACGTTCACTTGTTGTTTGGGTGGATATCCTTCCCCAAATAGCTCAGTTCCTTGGTTCAAATCATTCATTTCGATGGTCAAACTGCACGGACTACTACTTAATTCGCCATCCACCTCGCTAAAGTATATTAAGTATTTGTTACCTTCCTTGAAATCAAATCCCCATGTGAAGTTAGTTGCAATAATTAGTTGAGAGTCAACTTCAGTATTCCAACTCCTCTCAACTTCCACTAAAATATATCTAATTTTCTCTTTGGTCCCCGTAATTCCCTCTTGCTTCAAGTCGACCTTTACTTGCTTTATTTCACCATAAACAGCTCCATCATATATTTCTAACTCTTCTTGGGGGCTTCCCGATTCAACACATGACAAAGCGTTAACATCTTGTGCATTTGAGATAAAGAACACGCTAGATATAAAAAATATTAACGTGAATATACGAAGCTTCAGTTTTTCCACCTTCTTCTCATAACGTTATTTCTACATCTTTATTGACCTGTTTAACAGGTAAAATGTTGCATTTTCCCTGGCCGTTAGGTGAATAAACAAAGAAGCAACCAATCGGACACAATTGTTTGCTCCATTTGTCTTTATTAAGTTATTATTCAAGACTAATCTAAAAGAAATAAAACTAAGATATTTTTCTTACAGCAAACCATAACTCAACAAAATTCAGTCCATCTTTAACTCCAGTAATTTCAAATTCCATTCCGTCGACCTGTTCATATCCTGTAGTAGGAAGCCATTCAGAAAAGAATCGTCTATGTATGGTAGCGTCACATTAGATCCTATTTGAGTTACCTTCACTCTCCTCCAACACGAAACACACCGATTACGGTTTCACCATCTTTGTCATACAGTGGAATATCACGACCTTCTGGTGATCTGCTGTTCTGCATTGCAATAGCTTCTTCAGGTGTCTTTGGTAGCTCACCTTCCATGTCTTTTTTCAGCAGATATCCTTCTTTACCATCCACACCAAAAGCCAAGATTAAATCAGGTTCCGTTTCCGGAGAAGTCGCATATACGGCAGAACCATATGTCTGTCCATTCTTATTTTTCGGATAAAGAGAAGTGATGTGAAATTGATTCATCTTATTTTTAACGTTTGTATATTGGGATAACCCTGAACCACTCGATACACTAATCATAAAAACCGCAAAGATCAATAGTATAACTCCTTTGGAATACATCTTCACAACTGTTCACTCCCTTATACTTTTGAAATCGCAGAAATTCCAATGAAGAGATGATGGTTCTCACATAATCACATTTCCTTCCCATCTTTAGAATAATATAACATAGATTCAAAGGAGTAGTTGGAAGTTGAACGATAATCATCTAACCTGTCTAACGTTATTGCAGAACATCCCTCTTCGATAACATAAAAAAACGGACACCGATCTGTGGAGATCAGCGTCCGTTTGTATGTTCCATATTATCATTTAAAAGTGTTACTTCACTTCACCAACAACGGTAAAGCGCTCGTTTTTGTGTTGTGGATTCTCGATCTCATCAACCAAAGCAATCGCATAGTCTGCATAGCTGATGTAGCTGTTTCCTTCACTGTTCACGAGAATAACATCGTTGCCCGCTTGGTATTTGCCCGTGCGTACGCCTTCCGGATTGAAGAATCCAGCTGGGCTTAGGAATGTCCATTGAATACCCGAAGATGCTTGCAGATCCTGCAAGTTTTGGCCTTGGTTCGTTGCAGTTGCTTTGTAAGCATCCGGGAATCCTGGGGATTCAAAGACACGCAATGTCTTGGACTCGTCTGTGAACAGGCTTCCTGCTCCACCCACCACGATCAGACGAGTGTTTGGTGCATCCTTCAGGATGTTGATCAACGCTTGTCCTACTTCCACATGCAGGTTTTCTTTACCCGCTGGGGCACCAAATGCATTTACAACCACATCAAACGCTTTAACATCTTCAGCTGTAAGATCGAATACATCTTTCTCCAGCGTATTCAGGCTTTTATCTTCCAATTTGGATGCATTACGAACGATTGCCGTTACTTTATGCCCTCTGTCTGCTGCTTCTTTCAAAATTACACTTCCTGCTTTGCCTGTTGCACCAATGATTGCAATGTTCATCATGATCTCTCCTTTAAATTATCGATATTGTTTATGTTTGAACTTTATATTGTAACTATAGTTGTTACAACTAAGTTTGTCAACCATGCACAATCAGTACACGCAAAAAAGCCCCTGATATCATGCCCGTGCAAAACGGATACAATTCAGAGGCTATCTATTAAAGGGTTGCAAACTGCTTATTTAAAACAAGATTGGGAAACCACTTTACAACTCCGTTTCTTAACAATCCTTATCCGGCACACCCGCATCTTCCTTCGTACGGAAAGAAGATCCACATCCACAAGTGGCTACCGCGTTAGGATTATGGATGGTGAACCCACCCGTCATACCGGACTCTTCAAAATCAATTTCGAGACCATCCAGATACTTCAGGTTTTCCTTCTCGACTACAACCTTCATACTCTGAATATCCATATACAGGTCCTCATCGGACTCTTTATCGTCAAAGCCCATGGCGTACGAAAATCCGGTGCAACCGCCCGGTGCTACGCCAAGACGCAGGAACATACCAGGTGTCTCTTGCTGTGCAAGCATCTCTTTCAATCTGTCAGCAGCCGTTTCGCTGATGTTAATCATGCCAGGTCACTCTCCTTTTTCATATAAAATCATGTTCAAAAAGGGCGCTTTTCAGTACCAAGAAGATGGGATGAAGATAGAAATGGAGTAGCGGAGCGTAGGCAAAACTACGTGAGCAACGGACATTTCGGCTGAATCCCATATTCGACGCTGAGATGCCGCTAGGCATCCTTCGTAATCAAAAGCGGACTTTTTGAACTACCTTTCATTAACTCTTCTTTAAATTATACTCCACCCCGTCAAGGGTCTCAAGTCATGTTTGCCTCTTTCCGCGTTCCCCCTCTACTCCTTTTTCTTCCCAGTGTATTGAACCCCCGCGACACGAGGTTTATAATGAATAGGTGGTCGCACTGAAATGTCGATATTTTGCCATGACTGATTCAGGTGACGATCATATATAGAGTTGTAATTTTTTTCACATTTCGAGACTGTCCGCAGTCCCCAATGCATATAGAGTCACAAGACTCACTTTAATGAAAAAATTAGCTTTACGTACGCAGCACACGCTGCACCGGGTAAATAAGAGTTAGTCCATATAAGAAGGCGGCAGTTGACCGCATCTTTGCTATGTAGTTCTGTATGCAGATCCTACACACAACTCAAATCCGGTTAAGAACAGGAGGAAACAGTATGTCTACATTGGTAACACCGTTCACAGACAAAAGAATGGCTGAAATCGTTGAGAAAGTGCAGAACGGCGTAAGGCTGAACGTAGAAGACGGCGTATATCTGTATGAAACAGATGATCTGCTGACTTTGGGCCAGCTGGCCAATGAGGCCAACTTGCGGAAAAATGGTAAGAAAGTATATTTCATCGAAAACATGAGTCTTTATTTTACAAACGTATGTGAAGCTCACTGCGCTTTTTGTAATTTCCGCAAAGATCAGGGTGAAGAAGGCTCCTACACATTATCCGGTCAGGAAATGATCGATTATGTGGAACAGCATATTCATCCAGGCGTACGTGAGTTCCATATCGTAGGCGGACATAACAACCATGTTCCTTTTCAGTATTATGTCGATTCCCTGCGTGCTTTAAACGAGAAATATCCGGATGTTACGCTTAAAGCCTACACGGCAGCCGAGATCGATTTCTTCACTCGCATCAGCGGACTCAGTATTAAGGAAGTTCTGCAGGAGCTGCAAAAAGCAGGTCTGAAAACATTGACTGGTGGCGGCGCTGAGATTCTGTCGGATGAATATCGCAAAAAAATGCGTGTAGACAAAGCGAACGTGGATCGTTATCTTGAGGTGCACCGCACTGCTCATAACCTGGGCATGCGTACCCATACAACGATGCTGTATGGATCGATTGAATCCTATGAGGACCGCGTTAACCACATGGTGCAAATCCGTGAATTGCAAGACGAGACCAACGGATTCATGGTCTTTATCCCACTTTCCATGCAGCCAAAAAGTAAAAACGCGAGTATTATGCGTCGTAACTCGGCTTATGAGGATCTCAAAACAATTGCGATCAGCCGTCTGATGCTGGATAACATCGATCATATCAAAGCATACTTCATTAACATCGGTCCACAGCTAGCTCAAGTTGCCCTTGGATTCGGTGCTTCGGATGCACACGGCACAATCGTTCGCGAACGGATTAGTCATGCGGCAGGTGCACTCACACCTGAAGGCCTTACACGTAAAGAGCTCATATGGCTCATTAAAGGTGCAGGACGTATTCCGGTAGAACGTGATACGTTCTACAATGAAATTCAAGTGTACGAATAGGATATAACTCCATTCACAACCAATATTGCACCAGCACCACTCCAGAACCAGCTTTCATTATAGGGAGACGTTTGAATTCGAGTGGTGCAAACTGCTGATTAATATCTTCAATTTTCAATGTCTACTTTTCAATTATTCAAATCATAACAAAAGGAGCAGCTATGTTATTACATAGCTGCTCCACAGTTTACAGCCCCATTTCAGTGGGACTGATGCAGAAAGGAAGCCGAGTCATGAAAAATTTCGTCATTCTTGGAGGCGGTTATGGCGGCCTCACCATCATCAAGGAACTTCTGGAGGGTAAAATTCCATCCGATACACAAATTATTTTGGTGGACCGCAGCCCCTTTCAGGGATTAAAGACAGAATATTACGCACTCGCAGCAGGAACCGTATCTGATTATGACCTGCGTATCCAATTTCCAGTGAGCGATAAAGTCACTTACCGTTATGGAGAAGTTACTTCGATTGACCTGGAACAGCGTCAGATTGAATTTGAAGGCCAAGACCCGCTCTTGTACGACAAACTTGTCATTGGACTTGGTTGTACAGACCGTTTCCACAACACACCAGGCGCCGAAGACTACAGCTGTACCATTCAGAGCTTTAGCAAAACACGCGAGACCTACCTGCGCCTCAATGAAGTCAAAGCCTATGGCAATGTGCATATCGTAGGCGGCGGATTAAGTGGTGTCGAGATAGCAGCCGAACTTCGTGAGAGCAGACCGGATCTGAACATCAGCATTTTGGATCGTGGTGAACGTGTATTATCCGCTTTCCCGCAACGTCTATCCGTGTATGTGCATGAATGGTTCAACGAACATCAGGTAGAGACACGCGGGCATATCGCCATTTCACGTGTTGAACCTAACGCCATCTATAACCGGGATGAACAGATTCTAACAGATGCTGTCGTGTGGACTGCAGGCATTCAACCAGTAAAAGTGGTACAGGATCTGGACGTAACCAAAGACCCTCAAGGACGTGTCGTCCTGAATGAATACTACCAAATCCCGGAATATACCGATGTGTATGTCGTTGGTGACTGTGCCAGTGTCCCTTATGCACCTAGCGGTCAAGCTGCGGAAGTACAGGGTGAGCAGATCGCCCATATTCAGCATGCCCTCTGGAAAGGCGAAAAGCCCAATCCACATCCACTCAAGCTTCGTGGCACACTGGGTGCACTCGGCAAGAAGTCTGGGTTTGGGCTGATGGGCAAAACGTCCATGATGGGACGTGTACCTCGTATTTTGAAAAGTGGTGTGCTCTGGATGTCCAAGCGTCATCTCGGTTAGTCGAGATCCAGCTCGTCCCAGACATCGGCTTCGGCAATTTTGGCCAGAATGGCGTTATATAGATCTTCCACTTTGTCCGTGATGACAACTTCACCATTCACCAGTGCAAATGGAGTCATAGAACATTGGCCGCAGTTGGTGAGGCAGCCGTATTCAATCACATCATAGTCTGGATTTTCTTCCAGTTGATCCATGACTTCATCTGTGCCAAAATGCATATTATTGGCACAAAATTCAATAATCGGTCTCATATAGGTTCACCTGCTTTGTTTGACCATTTTAATTTGTGGCCATTTGTAATATAATATAAGGGAAAGGAGTTGAAAAAAATGAGCGAAAACGCACAAAGCACCATGTATGATGAAGTAATTGATGTGCTTGACAAACTTCGTCCGTTTCTGCAACGCGATGGCGGTGACGTGGAACTGGTCGACGTGGAAGACGGCATTATTAAGCTGAAACTAGTCGGTGCCTGCGGCAGTTGCCCAAGCTCCACCATTACCTTAAAAGCCGGGATTGAACGTGCCCTTCTCGAAGAAGTTGAGGGTGTACAAGAAGTCGTACAAGTATTCTAATCAATCCTTCACGAAATAAACCTCAAGAGCCTTTCGCTTCGCATGAAGCGGAGGGCTCTTTTTTTGTGTGCATATGCAGAGAGTCCATTTCATCTGTCCCTTTTACCAGATTCCACGTACAATCCTTCAATTCACCTTTTAAGTATCCTCACGCTGTATGGTCGGACGAATCGGATCAAGTCCTCCAGATACATCCATAATGTTGCCTGTTATAAAATCGGAATGATCAAGGCACAGATACGTAATCACTCGTGCAATATCTTCACCGCTGCCTGGACGCCCTCTTGGTGTTTCCTCGTCGATGATGCCTGCCATTTCATCAATCGTTTTCTCTTTGTTCGCACCACGAATGTCACCTGGACATACCATGTTAACCGTAATTCCATACGGGGCTTCTTCAACCGCGAGTGTCTTTGTAAAAGATACCAGACCCACCTTGGCAGCCGCATATACGGCGCGATGAGGCCAAGATCTCGCTTCTCCAGCATGACTGAAGCCAAAATGGATAATGCGTCCCCATTGCTTGCGTCTCATCTCTGGCAATACACGCTGATCCAGTAACATCGGTCCCAACAGATTTCCCTGCACAAGCATCTGGACCTCAGCTTCAGAATATTCCGCAAATAATCGTCGTTCACGGACAAATGGACCTGCGTTATTCACCAAAATATCAATGCTGCCCAGGTTACCTTCCACCTGCTCAACCAATAAAGAGATATCTTCCACCTTGGATATATCAGCCTGGATGGCAATGCACCGCACACCCTTGGCTATAATCTGAGCCTTTAAAGCCTCAGCTTCTGTTCTGCTGTGTACATAGTTGAGGGCAATATGGCACCCTTGATCTGCCAGACTGAGGGCCGTCATTTTACCAAGACCTTTGGCACTTCCCGTTATGAGGGCAACCTTTCCCTTCACGTTCATCCCCCTCTTCAAAGAGCAGTCACTATCCAGTATAAAAGATTTGTCGTCCTCCTACAACTCGCTTATCCACAAGGGATTATCCACCTTTAATTCCAGATATATTTTGACTGAGCAAGAACCTGATGAGTACGATTGGATTACTGGACTAGCATCTGTCTCTTTGGACGGTAAGGCCACCCTGGAAGTCCCTGAAAGCCATTCCTATCTGGATAAGCCCAATACCCAACGCTCGATACTTAACAGTGATGGAAAGCCTAATGGGAACGAAATCGGAAGCCTAACCAGCAATAGTGAATTCGGCTCGTGGTATGTTGTGTTCGAGTACGTGAAGACAGGTCATATCCATGATGACGATCAAAATTTGAGTGCCGAAGAGCTGTTAAGCAGTTATATCCGAGGCACAGAAGAAGATAACAGAAAACTTGATCCTGAATATAGAACGTACATAACGGGGTGGGAAATCGAACCGGCATATGACAGTACCAAACATCAGTTGGTTTACTCCCTTGGTTTTAAGAATGCTGATCAGCAATCCATGGTCAATTACAATGTAAAACTCCTGACACGCGAAGGGTACATCACAGCCATTCTGGTTACAGATACGGCCAACTTTCAACAGAGCCGTCAGGCATTTGAGGAAACCGTACTTCATAAGCTTAGCATCAATGCAGGATACACCTACGAGGAGTACAATGCTTCGACTGACAAAACATCCACCATAGGGCTCAACAGTCTTCTGATGGGCGGGATCGGGTACACGGCTTCCCAGAAATTCAGTGCTCTTCTTTTGCTCAAAAAAGGATGGGCCTTGATCCTGGTTGTCGTCCTTGGGTTAATCGGTTGGATCAGATACAAGATCAAAAGCTCACACGGAGAAGAAGAAACACTCTCTCCCTCCGAGAGAACGTACCTGCAAGAAGCAGATGAGCAGCAGTATGCTGATCAGAATGAATTATCCTATTACCGCCAATCTGGACATCACTCCAACGCGGAGAAACAAGATAAGCCCTAACCCTTCCCTTATTGATCGCCACGTCAGCACAGATTAGGAAACATAAAATAAGCCGTATATCTCTTCTGAAGAGATATACGGCTTATTCTTAAAAGCTTCACATCATATCATACATATCATGAATTATTCAGTTGCAGGTTCAACTGCACCTTTATAACGTTCTTTGATGAATGTTTTCACTTCTTCGGAGTGCAGAGCAGCAGCCAGTTTTTGGATTGCATCTGCATCCTTGTTGTCCTCACGGGAAACGAGGATGTTTGCGTATGGGTTACCTTGCAGATCTTCGATCAGCAAAGCATCATTCTCCGGATTCAGGTTCGCTTCGAGCGCATAGTTAGCGTTGATAAATACCAGATCCGCTTCATCCAATTGACGAGGCATCATGGCTGCATCCAGCTCGATGATATCCAGGTTCTTCGGATTGGCTGTGATATCTTGAATCGTAGATGTAATATTTGTGTTGTCTTTCAGCGTAATGATACCTTCCTTCGCGAGCAACAACAGTGCACGTCCACCATTGGATGGGTCATTTGGAATTGCTACTTTTGCGCCGTCTGCCAATTCATCCAAAGACTTAATCTTTTTGGAGTATCCACCAAAAGGTTCAACATGAACAGGTGTTACAGAAACGAGGTTGAATCCACGTTCTTTATTCTCTGTGTCCAGATAAGGCTGGTGCTGGAAAAAGTTCGCATCCAATTTTTTATCAGCAAGTTGCTGATTGGGTTGTACATAGTCATTGAACGTAACGACTTGCAAACGAATACCTTGTGCTTCCAGTTCAGGCTTGATGCTTTCCAGAATCTCTGCATGTGGTGTAGGTGAAGCTCCAACTTTCAATTCAACTGTACGAGGTGCACCTGCTGAATTGTCTGCGCCGCTATCGGCGTCCTTGTTGTTTCCGCAAGCTGCGAGAACCGCAATCAACATAAGACTAAGTAGAGCAAAAGACCATTTTTTCATGTGTAAAACCCCTTCTCTAATCATTTTTGTCATGTGGCATCTGCATTATTGCATAACCATCATGTTATCTATGTGTTATTTCCTGGTGAAAAATGTAACCAAGCGATCTCCAGCCATCTGGAGAATTTGCACAAGAATGATCATCGATACTACGGATATAATCATGATTTCATTTTGATAACGATAATACCCATAGTTGATTGCCAGCGTTCCTAGACCTCCACCACCAACCATGCCCGCCATCGCCGTGTAAGAGACAAGCGTAACGATGGTAATGGTAATACCAGCAACCAAACCAGGTAACGCTTCAGGCAGTAATACCCGTCTTACAATTTGTCCGGTCGATGCACCCATTGACTGTGCCGCTTCAATGACACCCCGATCAACTTCTCGCAACGTCGTCTCCACCAATCGAGCAAAGTAAGGAGCTGCTGAAATAACTAAAGGTGGTATAACACCTAACACACCTGTAGCAGTACCGACGAGTGAACGAGTGAACGGTATAAGAGCAACAATCAATATGATAAATGGGACTGAGCGCAAAATATTCACAATCAAGGACAATATAATGTACACCGTCCGTGACTTGATCGAAGCAGATCGGGCTGTCATGAACAGCAGCACTCCGAGCGGTAAACCAAAAATTACGGTGAACAAGCCTGATACACCCAAAATTTGCAGTGTCTCAATGGAGGCTTTACCAACCTCTTCCCAGCGAACTGTTGAAAAATCCATCTAACGAAGCACCTCCACATCAAGTCCCTCTGCGGTCAATTCTGATATCGTCCGATCAATAGCATTTGAATCACCCTCGAACCGAACGGTCAGTTGCCCATAAGGAACCTGTTTGATCGTAGAGATTGTACCTTGCAGGATGGCAAAATCCACGCCTGTCTTACGTACCGTTCTAGACAAAATCGCTTCATACGTTTTGTTACCCAGAAAGGATATCTTCACAAGTTTGGAAGCAGCACCTGCCTGCAATTCAACGCCTGCATTTGCCAGAGCGGTCTCTTCCAGAGCAAGTCCAGCTTCATGGTCACGCATCATGAAGTCCCGCGTAATCGCATGCTGCGGCTTCAAGAACACGTCTGTTACAGGTCCTTGTTCCACAATGCCACCTTGATGAATGACAGCCACCTTGTCACAGATGTTCTGAATGACATGCATCTCATGTGTGATCAGCACAATCGTTAGGTTGTACTTTTCATTAATGTCGAGTAATAACTTCAGGATTGAATTTGTTGTCTGCGGATCAAGTGCCGAAGTAGCCTCATCACAGAGAAGTACATTTGGATCACTTGCAAGTGCTCTCGCAATCCCTACACGTTGTTTCTGGCCACCCGATAATTGAGCCGGATATTTGCTGCTGTGGTGCTCCAGACCAACCAGTGCAAGCATTTCCTTCACTTTTCGATCAATGGCATCCTTGGGTGTATTCACAAGCTTTAGTGGAAAAGCTACATTGTCATATACCGTTGCCGAAGATAACAGATTAAAGTGTTGAAAAATCATTCCGATCTTGCGTCTCTGTTGCTGCAATTCGGTTTTGCTCAGTTCAGTCAGGTTAATTCCGTCAACCCATACCTCACCCTCCGTAGGCCGTTCCAGCAAATTAATACAGCGAATCAATGTGCTTTTGCCCGCTCCGGAATGGCCAATCACTCCGTAGATTTCGCCCTTTTGGATGCTCAAATTCAACTCGGATAACGCTGTTGTAGATTTTGTTCCTTTGCCGTACGTTTTCGTTAAACCTTTTAATTCAATCAATCGCACTTGCCCCTTTCCAACCACCTACTTGTATCTTTACCCGATCTAAAGGAAAACTCCCCCTAAAGTACAAAAAAAGAGCCCTTTGCAGATACAAAGAGGGCTCTTCACGTGAAAGAATATACCTTCTCATCTGCCAAAATCGTGTCTTGCACCATTTTGTAGGAATTAGCACCTAACATCTATAACGAATGATACATGTATCATGTCATTACAAATCGGTTGCCGGGCTTCATCGGGCCTGTCCCTCCGCCGCTCTCGATAAGAAATATGTTGTTGTAGGATTTTATAAGTTCATGTAGTTTATGCTTTATAATGTGAACGTAACTTCCGAAATATCAGTTATATCCATGTAACATTCGATTGAAACTCAGTATATTCCAAGTATTCCGATTTGTCAAAGGGAATTATTTCTTTTCCATATTTTATTGATATAACTATAAGAGGCTGTTAACGTTTCACAGACCATATCCACGCCCTGACGCATTTCCTGCACATGCTGATTCAGATCCTCCAATTTCACTTTACCTTGCAAGGTCTGGTGTAACTGCCACAGGTCATCGTGCATTTCTGAGTTCATGTAGTGAATTTCCATATTACGTCGCTTGCGCAGCTTGCTCATCGGTTCACGATAAGAGTCCTTGATCTGTATTAATTGCAATGCAAGATCATGATGCTCCCTTGCATAGTCGAACTGCCTTAACACAGTAAAATAAGAAAAATGTGCTTTGGTATTGGAAGTATTCAGCTGGAATATTTCATTTAATACTGTGCCGACTTTATCCAGAATGGCAAAGCAGCGGATAAAGCCATCTTTGTAGAAATACACATAACGTGCATACTCGGCTTTTTCAGTCGCCGTCATATCATCCGTTGAGCCTGCAACGACCTTTTTGCGAAAATGAGCAGCAGCGAAACAGCTTTGCTCCAGTTCATCCAGTGAGGAGATGAGTCCCTGAGTCCACACATACAGTTTCCGATAGTCATGCGTGGGATCATGGTCCACATGCATTTGTCGTTGAAATAGCTCAAGCGTATGCGCCATTGCGTCCATCGCTGCCTTCAATTTACCTTCGTTTATACGTGGCTTTTCCCCCAACAACGTTCGCAGCATATCTAACCTCCTCTTTTCCAAATCAACAAGAATTCATCACCGTAAACGAAGCATCATTCATTCCGTGTAATTGCTGCTTGCCATAGGTTGCCCTGATCCCTCTGACATCAAACAAAGTCCACCTGTCCAATGATGTACATCACTGGATGGTGGACTTTCATATTTAGCCCAAGTACCTTTGAAAAAGAATGGATCTATATCTTAGAAACGATTAGCCGGGCGATGTAGCTTGTACACCAGGAAACTCATATACGTTAAGACTCCGAACAATATGGCGATATCCAGCATATGAGCAAGAGCTACGAACATGTATACTTCCGGACGGTTCATTGTCACCATCATGAAAATACCAATGACTACTTGCATCAGAATAAGAACAACGGATACCACACCCAGAGTACGCATTTCCTTGTTGTCCGGATGATTACGGTAAGCGAAGTGACCCAGGATCGCAATAACAATCACGAGCGACGCAGCTGCTGCACGGTGAGCAAAAGCAACCGCTACCCCACCCGAAAGCTCAGGAATAATCTGCCCGTTACAGAGCGGAAATCCAGAACATCCGCCGGCAGAATCCGTGTGACTCACAAATGCACCTGTGTATACCACGAGATATGTGTAAATGGTGGAGAACCAGACCAGATTTCTGAATTTTTTGCTAACCCGAGGGTATTTATTCAGGCGCTCCAATCCGCCATCTTTGGCCTCCTGCCTTATGCCCAGCGCCATCATTAGGGAACTGGCAAAAGCAATCAATGCAAAGCCAAAATGCAGTGCCATGACTGCTGAAGATTGGGAGAAGACAACGGCAAAAGCCCCCATGATTCCCTGGACGATAACAAATACCAGAGTTAAGAAAGAAAACAATTGCAGGTCACGGCGTGATTTTCCAAACCGCAGAAAAGCAACAAACGAGGCAATGGACAACAGTCCAGCCAGTGCACTTACAGCGCGATGGGAATATTCAATGAGTGAAGCCACAGTATGTGCGGGAACGAGTTTTCCGTTACATAAAGGCCATTCCGTTCCGCAGCCAAGGCCAGATTCCGTTTTGGTTACTATGCCTCCACCAAAAGTGGCCAGAAACATGACAAGACAGGTTAATACGGTTAACCATTTAAACAAAGTTAAGTGTTTCAATTTTTTCTCACCCGCTGTTGGTTTAAGATGGCGAAGAATATTCTCCGCTTGTTTCGGTACTTTGACACTTATTTCACAACTAAATCCATTATACCGGATAAAATGTTCATTGACGTCGCGCTTTGTGACAAAATGTTAACGTCTGGTGAAATAATGACCCGCAGGTCATTGGGGATATGTACAGAAACGTTTCTTACATAGACGTGTCGAACACACAAACGCCATTTCCCTATTTCAAGAGAAATGGCGTTCTTTTTATTATACCCTTTTACAACATGAACCTGTCATACTTTTATATAAGTTCATGAAACATTTACACAATAACGGAGAGGACAGAAATAACCAGAAGAAGCGGAGCGTTCGCCTTTATCCCCGGATTTCTCCCCTTTATAAAAGGGATCAAAGAAATCTGGGGATAACAGCGATCGGAAGGTTATTCTGTCATCGGAGTGCCTGTGTAAAAGTTGAGCTTGTATAACATTATTTATGGATCGTGTTGTACACCTCAACTGCGCGATCCAGGAACTGCTCAATCTCTTCTCTCGACTTGCGCAGCTTGTTCACATACCGTACGAGTTCGCGGCCATCTGTATACGCCACAAAGCTCGGAATGCCAAGAATATTCTGCTCTTCACTAACGGTTCCAACCTGATCCACGTCAACCTCAATCAAGGTCAGTTCACGTGCATATTTCTCTTCAACCTCAGGCATAAACGGATCGATGTATTTGCAGTCACCACACCAGTCTGCCTTGAATACGGCAATCGTCAAACGTGGGGATTGGATGGCTACATCAAAAGCCGGTTTGGAAGTAATCTGTTCCATTCGGTCATCTCCCTTTCTGTACCTTGTCTTACCCTAAGTGAAGCAAATTGGCGAGTGGAAGTCAAATAATCAGCGCATACTTAGAATAACCACATGGTCTGTGAAATTAAACCCAGAACATCATGAAAGGATGTCACATCATGACTTCCACCAGAACCGATTCTTCCAGCGAACAACATCACGGGTCCCTCCTGCAGATGGTCCGTTCCATTCCGGGTGCTGCCCGGGAAATCTGGCGTGGCAAACAGGCTGCATGGCAAGCTTCTGCACAGCTTCGTCACCCTTTGCGTGACATCGAGTGGGATACAGATACGGCAGCTGCCTTACAGTCTGAGGTGGAGCGTTTGTTACCTGCCAGCGGCAAGTCTTTTGCACGCACGGACCAGGTTCAAAGCGCACTCGTCTGCGAAGAAGATTGCATCATTCTGGAAGAGATTAAGACACTGACCCAGGAGCATAATCGGAGTAATATCACCCGCACGGCAGCCTATCTGGAATGTTATGAGCAATATCCCGAACTGCATTGGGCACTGCTGGCCCATATGGTCTCTCGCAACGGCGGATATCACATGACAGATCTTCAGAGTGACTTAATGCATAATCTACAGAATCAAAGCGATCGCGAGCATATGTATCGGCTGCTGGAGCGGTGCAATGCACTCATTTTCCAGGATGCCTATCCACAGCTTCTGCTGTATATGAACAGTCGCCGGATCGGACGAAGCTGTTTCCATCTCTTGTCGCACTTTCACGTATCGGCGTTTATGACGCCGTTTTGGGAACGCTTTTGGCTGGAACGATGCAGTTCACTGCTAAGTGTGGCATTAATTATTAATGAGCAGAACTATATCGAGAGCCGGGTGGTGCAGCATCCTTATTTTCAAAAAGAGGTACTCTCCAAACCCGCATTCCATCTGCATAATCTGGCCGGTCTGAATCATATCGTCTTTCCTCTTGGACGGGGAGCAGGACTCGCAGGACGTGTCATTGAACATTTTGGCAAACTGGATGAGCGAATCATGTTTGGCAAAGGGCTATATGCCCTATTGTTTGGCGTGGAGCAAGTACACACACAAGTGTTGGAGTTCGCACGTTCGGTTCCTCATCGTGGCTCGCGCGCTGAATATTGGCCTGGCTTGTTTACCAATCGTGAAGACGAGGCGGGTGATCATACATTATACGCTCAGGCGTTACTGGATGAGGAATGGCTTCCAGAAGGGCAACGATTATATAGTCCGGAGCTGCTCTCCGTATGGGGGGACACGCCTTATGAACCGATCACCAGACAGGACTGGCTTCAGACTCGGGATTGTCTCGGTTATCTGACGGCACCGCGTCGGCCATGGCTGTTTGAGATGAGTCACGAACACCGGTATGGCATGCTGAAAACGGCACTGGCTCATGATGCTAAAGCCATCACACACTAATGTTGAAGATTATATGGAACATGCTAATCCACATCATACATGCGAATACCCGAAGTACAGCTAATTTAGGCTTGCTTGCTTAATGCTCAACCCACTCGGCCTAAGCTTTGCCTGAACTAAACAAAAAGCCCTGTCCGCTTCAATAGCAGACAGAGCTTGTATCCTATTTTCACAAAATATTGGAGCTTGAATGATGCTCCTTGCATTTTTAACCTCTTTGCCCAGCTCCACGTTGAAGACGCATAAGTGGACGAAGAATTTTTTGCAGAATACGAGGGTAACTGCCCAGCTCGTCCTTGCGCAGTACACGCAGTACAACCATGAGAACCAGATACACCACCACAACAAGCACACCAACCACAAGGCAGGTAAACAGGAAAGATACACGCGCTGGCAGGAACAGTCCAAAGATCGTATTCCCAATCCAGTTCGTTGCAAATCCTACACCTGCTGCAAGCAAGACCGTAATGATAAACCCTTTCCAACGATCTCCCATGATGGAGAAATCAACGATTTTGCGAAGGACCCGCAGATTCAGGTATGTGATAACCAGGAAACAAAGGGCCGTTGCTATAATGATGCCGTAAATGCCAAAGATCGGCGCCAGAATCAGACTTGCGATCAGTTTGATCACAACACCTGCTGCCACACTGACCATCGTAATCCGCGGTTTACCTACCCCAAGCAAAATGGAGTTGGTGGTCATCATCGTAATCTGGAAAATGGTACCGAATGTTAACAAGGCAATGATCGGCGTTCCATCCAGATTGGTAAACAGCAATCCGTTGACCGAATACGCTGCCGCACAAAGTGCAATGACAATCGGCATACCTGTCAGAATCGAAATGCGCAACGCAAGTGTAACCTGACTCTTCAGATGCGCTTCATCCTTGCGGGCAAATGCTGCCGATATGACAGGCACCAATGATTGACTCAAAGCGATAGCCAGAATCGGAGGAATCCCCGCAATACTTTGGGCTTTCGCCCCCAGGATCGCAAGGACGCCTGTCGCTTCTTCGAGCCCGATCTGGCCACTAAGCAGTGGTACCACAAGGGATGAATCGATGAAGTTAATGGCTGGAACCGCAAGTGAAGACAGCACAATTGGAATAGACAGCTTGAAGATATCACTGTAGATACCTCGCATCGGTAACTGCTCTGCACGCTCGTAATTCAATTGGGCAGCACGGTCGCTACGACGCAGGTTCAAGGTGAAGTACAGCATGACACCGAAGGCACCCACACTTCCTAATACCCCACCAAATGAAGCACCCGCAGCAATCGTTTGGTCATCATAATTCCATTGCAGCATGACATAAGCCACGATAACGGCTGTACCTACACGGGCGAACTGTTCCACGATCTGTGAAATACCGCCTGCTGTCATGTTGCCGCGTCCCTGGAAATATCCTCGCATCATTGCAATGGCCGGGAAGAGCAGCAAGGCTGGAGCCAAGGCGCGAATGGCGCTGACTGACTCCGGTACTTTGGAGACATACGTGGCATAATAAGGTGCCGCGATCCACAATAAAGCAGACATGACTACCCCGGCCACAGCTGCAAAGATAAGGGCTGCACGGTAGATTTGTTGAGCTTCACCCGCGCGTCCGAGCGCATAGCGTTCCGATACCATTTTACTAAGTGTACTCGGTATGCCCGCCGTTGCTACAGTTAACAGCATTAAATATACCGTATTGGAGATGGTAAACGATGCGTTACCGATGTCGCCGAGGATATGCTCCAGCGGCACCCGTTGAACCAATCCGAGTACTCTTGCGATCAGCGCAGCGGCCGCCAGAATGAGCGTACCCCTAATGAATGTTTCTTTCTTAGACAAACGAATTCCCCTTCTTTCCTCCACACCGGACGTGCATCCCGTTGAAGCTAATCCTGAACGTTTAGGCGAATCTTACCACCCAGATAATAAAGAGAACAATCATGACGATTTGCAAAATAATTTTCATCACAGTACTCGTAAATAGCCCCACGACGGAACCAAATCCAACTTTTGACGCTTTGGAAGGTGAAGACCCTCCGATCAGTTCCCCGATAAAAGCACCGATAAATGGTCCCAGCACCAGTCCGAATGCCGGAATGACAAATGGACCAATGATAACACCAATGGTACTCAGCGTGGTTGATAACTTGGAGCCACCGAACTTCTTCACACCCCATGCGCTGACGACATAATCAGCCACAAACAACACAACAACAATCAGAATCTGAATGATCCAGAACCACACACCAAACGGATCAAAGCTGAAGAACCAGCCGTAGACCAGAAACGCGAAGAAAATCGCTACAGCACCAGGCAGTATAGGATATACCGTTCCAGCCATCCCCACTGCAAACAGCAGTACAATTAAAATCCAGGCAACGGTTGCGAGCAAAGGTTACTCCCCCTTCAAAATATGTTCACGGATCACTTCGACGATGCCGTCTTCATTGTTACTCGCTACGATCAGATCAGCCGCTTCCTTCACCTGCTCCTGCGCATTACCCATCGCTACACCAAGACCCACAGCCTCAATGACAGCTAGATCATTCAAACTGTCTCCGACAGCAACAACTTCGGACATCTCGATGCCCAGCAGCTTGCAGACTTCGGCTACACCACTGGCTTTGGATACGCCGGCAGGGTTGATCTCAATATTAACGGGTGAGGAGTTGGTCATTTGCAGACCGCCCATTTGTTGCAGTTCCATCATGATCTGGTGACGCACTTCATCCACTTCGGTATTGAAGCCGAATTTCAACCATTCCAGACCTTCAATATTGTCGGTCCAGCGGTCACGATTAAACAGTTCTTCCACGGAGTATGCCCAGTACCAGCTATTATATTTCTCACCAATCTCCTGCATTTTGCGAATCAATGCCGGGTCCATCAGATGACGCATATGCAGGTCATGCGGGGCTTTCCAGACCTCACTACCATTAACAGTAACCATCGGTGTCTCCAGCCCAAGCTGGACCGCATAAGGCATGGCGTGGAATACCGCTCTTCCCGTAGAAAGGCACACATGTACACCCCGACGAATGGCAATTTGAATCCACTTGGCGGTCTCCTGTGTAATTTCATGATTATCGTTAAGTAATGTTCCATCCATATCCAATGCAAGCAATTTGTATTTCAGTTCACTCATACAGTAGTTCCTCCTAAGTTGTCTCTCTCCAAGTTGAACTCATGGATATCCATTCAGGCACTACGCGGGCAGAAAACCTTTCGAGTCGTAGTATCTTTGTTTTAGAATTACCTTTTTCTTTAGTGTATTGAGATTATACGAGGTAATCGTTACGTGTACGGATCGTCTTCCGATCGCTGTTGTCTCCGAATTTTCTAGATTCTCTCTTCTTAAAGGTTAGAAATTCGGAGACAAAGGCGAACGCTATCGCTTCTTCAGATCGATTCCGTCCCCTTCACTACATCACCTTTGTATTTAGAGCTCATAACACCTAACATCAAGAAGGAAATTCATAAACAAATTTCCCTTCTCTAGGTTTTCTGCCCTCTCCGTTCCACAATGGTTCTCCAGTTCAACTTAAAGGTTCTCTTTATCTAATTTTAAAAATTCTTTCACAACAAGATCGCCCGGCACCCGTAACAACGGACGCTCCGGACGTCACAGCTAACGACATTTTACCACAGATCATCTGTATGCAACAAAATAACCCGTAATCGGCAGGATGACGCCAAATTATCAATTTATATTGCATATGTTATGTCCGGTTGCCCTCGTAAAAGTAATACGACCAGACACGCAAAAAACCGCCTGCGATGCAGACGGCTTCTTATAATTTTATTTATTCACCTGTTATTCACTTAAACTTCCATTACCTTGCCGCAAATTTGCGACGAGCGTAACGGAATACGATGCCATGTTTCGGTGACAGCAGCAGTGCAAGAACAAACAAAATTCCAGCAACAGCTACCATGCAGCCCGCGATGGAAGCATCCAAGGCGTATGCCATGATGTAACCTCCAACCGAAGATGCTGCTCCGATCAGAACGGCATACAGAATCATTTTGCCCAGACGATCTGTGAGCAGGTAAGCCGTTGCCGCAGGTACAATCAGCATGCCCACAACGAGAATCGAACCAACACTTTCAAATGAAGCTACGGACGTCATCGAAACGAGTCCCATGAGCAGATAGTGGAACAGCACTACTGGAATGCCGCAGGCCGCAGCCAGCGCCGGATCAAAGGCACATAGCTTAAACTGTTTGTAGAACAGCCCAATGACGACAAGGATGACTAGCAAAGTGATACCCAGCATCCAGACCGCCCTCGGACCGACATCCGTACCCCCGAGGGTCAGCGTATCCCACTGTACATAAGCGATCTCACCGAACAAGACACAGTCCAGATCCAGATCAATATGCTGGGCGTTCAGACTAATCAGAATGACCCCTACTGCGAAGAGTGCAGTAAACACAATTCCGATCGAGGCATCAGACGACAGTCCTCCCGCCTGCAAACTCTGTATGAAGAACACCGTCAGTAGTCCAAACACCGTTGCACCAAGTAGCATCCACAATGAATCTCTGGAACCGCTCCACAGGAAAGCAATCGCAATACCGGGGAGAACCGCATGGCTGATCGCATCACCGACCAGAGCCATTCGCCGCAGGATCAGAAAACAACCGAGAATGGCGCAGGCAGAAGAAACCAATACGGCCGTTAAGATAATCCAAAACGTTGCCATTACATCTCCCCCCGCTCCTGTTGATTTCGCTGTGTGGCGAGAGTCTGAAGTGTAGCTCGCTCTTCACGCATATATGCGGACTTCGCCTGAATACTACGCAACCGTCGAGCTAATAATCCACGACGCGGAGCCAGCAAGGCTGACCCGGCAAACAATACCGTAGCCGCAAGAACGGTTACAGGTCCTGTCGGCAGATTAGGTACAAGCGTACTGAAGATCGTGCCTGTTGCACCACTCAATGCACCAAATATGCCTGCCAATACCACCATCAGTGCAAGTGAGTCGGTCCAGCAACGTGCCGCTGCTGCTGGAGTTACCAGCAACGCCGCAACAAGCACCACACCAACGGCCTGAATTCCGGCAACCACCGCGATTACCGTTAAGAGCAGGATGAGCTGCTCCAACATGGCAACTGGCAGACCCATACCTCTTGCAAAGCCTGGGTCAAAACTCACCAGTTTGAATTCCTTGAACCAGGCAAGACAGGCAATCAGTAATACGAGACATACGCCACCCATGACATACACATCCGTCATGACCATGGATGCCGCCTGCCCAAACAAATATTTATCGAGTCCGCTTTGACTTCCGCTCGCCCCATGCTGGATGCGCGTCAGCATCACTACACCAACCCCGAAAAAGACGGTCAGCACAATTCCCATCGCCGCATCCTGCTTGATTCGGGAGTAGCGCGTAATCCACGAGATTCCGAAGGTAGCGACAATGCCAGCCACCAGAGCACCGAACAGGAATAATCCGACCGACTTCGTTTCCGTCAACATAAATGCAATACAGATCCCAGGCAGAGCAGCATGAGCAAGGGTGTCCCCCATCAGACTCTGTTTACGAAGAAAGGTGAAGGAGCCAATAATCCCGCTACTGAATCCTAACAACAGACAGCCAAGCAATATCCAACGTGTATTGGGGTCAGATAAGATGGCAACGATCCAGTTCCACATGCACTACACCTGGCCTTTCTCCGTCCGGCTTCCGATCATCGCAATCCGGCCTCCGTACGTCTCTTGCAGTGTATCCGGTACAAATACTTCACTTGTCGGTCCACCTGCCACCAGTCGTCCATTGAGCAGCAGCACATGGTCGAAGTATTCCTCGACTGTCGCCAGATCATGGTGAACGACCAGTACCGTTTTGCCTTGTTTCTTCAACTGTTCCAAAAGCGAAATGATCGCTTTCTCCGTGGTGGCATCGACACCTGCAAACGGCTCATCCATGAAATACAAATCTGCGTCTTGTACGAGTGCCCGCGCCAGAAAGACACGTTGCTGCTGTCCACCGGACAGCTGACTGATCTGGCGGTACATGTAATCACCCATGCCGACTTGCTCCAGGCAGTGTGCCGCCAGGTCCCGCTCCTTTTTCCCCGGACGACGGAACCATCCCAGATGACCATACCGTCCCATCATCACCACATCGAGTGCATTCGTTGGAAAATCCCAGTCCACCGATTCCCGTTGGGGCACATAACCGATGCGGCGACGTTGTTCCCTGTACGATTGTCCGAAGATCCGTACCTCACCATGCATCTTCGGTACGAGTCCCAGAACAGCTTTGATCAGGGTCGATTTCCCCGCACCATTCGGTCCGAGGATTCCGATGAGTTGTCCTTCAGGGATATCGAAGGATACGCTGCTAAGCACCGGCTTTTTGTGATACGCAACAGCCAGATCCCTCACACTAAGAGGAGCCGATGTTGGCTGCGTTCCCTGCAAGTGACTATTGTTCAGTTTCGTAGGAGTTTGTTTCAATAAAGTTGTATCTTCCATAATCCTGTACTCCTCTCTTCATGTGCTTCATTATTTCAGTGCTTCTACAATCGTCTCAACATTGTGGCGAATCATACCGATGTATGTGCCTTCTTCCGTTCCCTCAGCCCCCATGGCATCCGAGAATAGTTCTCCACCAATGCTGACCGTATGTCCTTTTTGAGCTGCTCCAGCAATGATGGCTTCCATCGCTTTTGCAGGTACACTCGATTCAACAAATACTGCTTTGATATGGTTATCTACGAGATAATCCCGCAGTTCGCTAACATCTTTTGCGCCGTATTCGGCTGCTGTACTGATGCCCTGAAGCCCCATCACTTTCATGCCATAAGCCTGACCGAAATATCCAAATGCATCATGCGCCGTAACCAATACCCGGCTTGCTTCCGGAATCTCCAGAATCTTCTCACGCACCTCGGCATCCAGTACTTCGAGCTTCGCCAGATACGCCTCTGCCTGAGCCTTGTACTCTTCAGCATGGTCCGGGTCCGCCTCCATGAGCGTATCGCGTACGGCTTCTGCCGCATGCATCCAGTGGCTGACGTTAAACCAGACGTGTGGATCATATTCGGTGCCGCCTGTATCTTTGCCTGAGTGTAACTCCTCAACTGGAATAGTCTCTGTAACAGCAGTAACCAGCTTGCTTGAGGACATTTTCTCCAAAATGTCTGTCATTTTGCCTTCAAGATGCAGTCCATTATAGAAAATGACTTTTGCTTGTTCCAGCTTGCGAATATCACCTTGGGATGCCTTGTACAAGTGGGGATCAACTCCCGGGCCCATTAGCCCGGTAACATCAACATATGCCCCGCCTACCTCACGTGCTACGTCAGCGATCATTCCCGTTGTAGCGGTTACTTGTAACTTGCCACCACTGCTTGTCTCTGCATCACTGGAACATGCCGTAAGTACAACAACCAGAACCAGAGCCGCTAGCGTGATGAACCCCCTCTGAATACTCCTCATTTTCACCATTAACAATTCAACCGTCCCCTTTCCCTCTCCTAAAATACTTGTCTACATCTAATTTTGTTGTACAAGGTATTAAGTTTTAATCAAGACTAATAATGTTTCCCTTGTGCAAATTTTATCTGAAGCCAAAAAAAAAGGCAAGGGATTATTTCCCCTGCCTGTCCAAATATTTTTAATTCACTTCATTAACTTTCTGGTCACGATGGTAAAAGAGCCAAGTTCCGCGAGGTTCTTTTGCATTACTCTTTGTCTTTCCCTTCGTCTTTCTTACCTTTCGGCGTTCCATCGAGACCATACACTTCATCATATGCATCGAAAATTTTCCGTGCTATTGGTGAAGCACTGACTGACCCGAACCCACCTTCCGGTACAACAACAGCGACAGCAAGCTTCGGATTATCTCGTGGTGCAAAGGCAATAAATACACCATTCTCTTTTTTGTTCGGTCCGGTCCCCTGCTCTGATGTTCCTGTTTTCCGAGCATAATCGTAAGGGAAACCGTCAAATGAACTTACTTTGGTAACCATTCCTTTGTGCACTTCATTCCAGTGAGCATCGGCAAAATCAACTTCATTGAGCACCGTAGGTTTGATCTCTTTCACCACATTGCCGTCCGAGTCACGGATTTCCTTCACCAGATGTGGTTCCATCCGTTTGCCCTTATTGGCAAGCATGGTCGTGTATTGGGCGAGTTGCATCGTGGTGTACTTGGCTTGTTGTCCAAAGGAGGCAAATGCCAAACGTGTTAGAGCTGATTCGTCTTCATTAGTATATTCTAGCCTACCCAGAAATTCATTAGGCAGATCTACACCAGTGGACACACCCAAGCCAAATTCCTGCATGTGTTTATGCCAGACATCGATACCTTTCTCTGAGCCATATTTACTTAACAAACGTTTCCCCACCATATCAATCATGAAGGCATTGGAGGATTTCTCAATCGCTCTTCTCGCCGTAATAGAACCATTATATGCAGAATGCGAGTTCTTCACTTGTCGTCCGTCTTTTCCCAAAACCGCATATCCCTGATCATGATAGGTCTCTCCTGCTGTAAATAATCCCTCTTTCAATCCAATCAGCACACTTAGCGGCTTGATTACTGATCCAAGAAGTATAACGGATTCCGCCCGACTAGGCTTGGCATCATTCGGTGGGAACGACTCGGTGGTTCCGTTCCGGAATACATATTTGATTTTGTCATAATCCCAATCGTTCGGATCATAATCCGGCATACTCGCCATAGCCACCACATTCCCCGTATCCACTTCCATGGCTACTGCGTATCCGGTAATTGCCTTAGGGAGTCTTCGCAATTCGTCCGTTATTGCTTCTTGTGCGGCCATCTGAATCTCCTTGTTAATGGTGGAAACCAGACTGTAGCCTTTCTCCGGTGGTGTTTGTAACATCGTCCCATCTGGGAGATTACGTGCGTCAATATCAATGGACTGATATCCGCTTCGTCCACGGAGTTCTTCCTGGTATTGAAGCTCCAGCCCATCGAAGCCAACCTTCTCTTCTTCATGGTACACAAGACCAGGATCACGCTGGGTACTTGCCCCCTCGCGGATGGCCTTATATTTGGCAATGGAATCTGGTGCCCGTTTGAACTCTCTTGTGTAACCCACAATCTGAACGGCTACACCATCCGGGTCATATTTTCTTATGTTTTCTTCCAGCACCATAACGCCTGGATAATCTGCTTTTTTCTCCATGAAAAAGGCAATTTCTTTGGTCGATAGATCCGACTTCACAAGCCTCGGCACATACCCGAACGTTTTCTGGTAATCCAGATCCAATCGTTTGATGATCTCTTCAGCATCCGGCTGCTCTTTGTCCCCTGGATTAAACTGCTTAAACACAGCCGCCAGATCATGAGCCAGTTCCTCTGCTTCCTGTCTACGTTCATCATTCCGATAATCCTCATACAACAACACATAGAGGGACTGTACAGGTTCGGAATAAGCGAGCGCGACTTCCCCTGTCGCATCATAGATGGGACCACGAACAGGTGCAAGTGGAATGTCTTTGGTATTACGACTCGTTTCCATATACGTCAGTTCAGGACCCTCCACAAATTGCACAAAGGCTAATCTGAAAATAAGGATACTGAATATGACAAATGCCGCGAAAAAAAACAGATTCAGCCTTGCGGTGGAAGGCTTGTTGACGGGTGTATCTTCCTCAGTCATGGGTTTCTTCCTCAATCGGTTAAACATGTTATAAGCCTCTCCCGTTCCTCTATAAAAATAAAATATTTAATCCGTCTTGTGAACGTGTTCAATCCGATATTTAATCCTTTCTCATACAAGTCTATCAAAGGTTAGCTGTCACGTCTTTCAATATTTGGTTACATTTTCGTAAACAGAACCGTTACACTACCCCATCTACCGATTCCAATGTAAACACTGACATATCAACATTATCCCGTTCTCCAGATCGCGTTTACCCTTCCCTTATATAAACGTGGTACAGCTCATATGGTTACATATTAATGCAACTAATTAGTTCACTCTTACGATCCATTCTCCACGTAAAACAAAAAGAGGACCCACGAAGGGTCCTCTGTAACCAATGCCTCACATCACTGTGTGCCTGATTCCGAATCTGAATCTTTATTTTTGTCCTTTTTCGGTACACCGTCGAGGCCGAACTCCTCGTCATAGGCATCGAAGATCGCACGTGCAACCGGAGCCGCACTGCTCGATCCAAAGCCCCCTTCGGGGATAACCACAGCGACAGCAAGCTTCGGATTATTACGTGGTGCATAGGCGATAAATACACCATTATCCACCAGTTTACCGCCTACTACTTGTGTCGATGTTCCTGTTTTTCTAGCAAAGTCATAAGGGAATCCACTAAATGCAGATACCTCGGTTGCCATGCCTCGTTGTACTTCATTCCAGTAGGCATCGTTAAACTCCACCGTGCTGAGTACCTTCGGTTTTACTTTCTCGACCACGTTGCCTTCAGAATCCCGGAACTCTCTAACCAGTTGTGGCTCCATCCGCTTTCCTTTGTTCGCCAGCATTGTCGTGTACTGTGCTAACTGCATGGTTGTGTATTTTCCCTGCTGTCCAAAGGAACCATACACGAGACGAGTCAGCGAGCTTTCCGTGTCGTTCATGTAATCCCGTATGCCCAGGAATTCATTCGGCAGATCAACCCCTGTAGATACCCCAAGGCCGAACTGCTTCATGTATTCATCCCATTTGTCAATTCCGGTCGCACCGTATTTTGAGTACATCTTCTTCCCAATCTCATCAATCATGAATACGTTCGAGGAATGACGAATCGCATCACGAGGATACATTGCACCATACACATGCCCTGATGAGTTCTGCACTCTGCGATTGTCCCCACCAAAGGTCGTTGAACCTCTATCCGAATAAACCGTATTGGTAGTGAAGAAACCTTCTTTCAAACCGATTAAGACACTAAGCGGTTTGATGGTGGAACCGAGTAGCACGATCGATTCAGCTCGCTTTTTAGAGTCATCCGGAGGAAATGAACGAATCGTACCATTTTGATACACATATTTGATATCATCATACTGATCATTTGTGATACTGCCTGTTCTCCAGATGTTGGTATCATAATCTGGCATACTGGCAGCAGATACGATTTTCCCCGTATCCACTTCCATCGCAACTGCAAATCCGGTCTTGGCATTCGGATGTAATCGACCGGAAACCTGATTCCGATGAAGCCAACTCAACTGATCCAGAATAGCCTGTTCTGTTTTCACCTGAACGTTTTTGTTAATGCTGGAAATCAGGTCGTACCCTTTCTGCGGCGGGGTAGAACCTGCTACACCTTCAGGCAAGTTACGCAAATCAACATCAACGGATGTATATCCGCTTTTGCCGCGGAGAGCATCCTGATATTGCAGTTCCAGTCCATCAAAGCCTACAAATTCATTCTCCGTATACACCAGGCCCGGATCCGTTTGCGTTTTATTGGCCTCGTCCACCTCTTTGTATTTGTTCAAGGACTTCGAACTTCTGAACTTCTTCAGATAACCGATGGTCTGAACCGCTACCGTATCCGGATCGTAGAATCGTACACTCTCCTCGACGATCTGAATACCTTTGAACTCGTCCTTGTGCTGTAGGAAATAAGCAACTTCTTCCTCGGACAGATCACTCTTGATCAGACGTGGCATAAAACCGTTCGCTTTGCGGGAGTTCAAGTCCATCTCTTCAATAATTTTCTCCACCGTAAGTGGCTCTGAGTCCTTCAGCTTGTACTGTTCAAACACATCATGCAACCGGGTTGCAATATCCTGCACTTCCCCTATGTTAGGACTCGGTTTCCCATCAACATCCCCATAGTTTTTATACAGTGTCAGGTAGAGAGACTGAATGGGCTTGGAGTAAGCCAACTTCACCTCACCTGTAGAATCATAGATCGTGCCTCTCACAGGAGGAAGTGGTACATCCTTGGTAATGTTACTTGCTTCTTCCTGGCTAAGTTCAGGCCCTTCCACGAATTGCAAAAAGGCCAAGCGTACAATAATAACGCTAAAAATAACAAAGGAAGCGAAGAAAAATACGTTCATTCGGTAACTGAAGCGCCGTTTGTCCGTAAGTTCATCCTTCTCATTGGAATGTTTTTTCATCCATCCTACCTCTTTCATGACTTGATGCATACCGCTCAAACTGATTCTCCGCGGCATGATAACCTGGCAACGTCGTCATATTCCGGACCCATGTCCGTTGTATTGCTAAGCTGATTGATCCTTTAGATGGGTGTCGGCAAAATTCGGAGGATTAAACCAGTCTCCACTGATCGCCCATGTCGGGTCAAGCGGAACCCAGCTCTCGGAACCACTCAAATACACCTCATTCCACGCATGCGGACCGTACCCTCCCTGGCCGTTATAACCAAGTCCTGTAACAACTTTGACTTCAAGTCCTTGTGAACGGGCCATCACGGCATAAAGACGGGCATAATCAATACATACGCCTTTGCGTGTATCAAATGTATTCTGTGGATTTTGTTCATGCCATATGCCCTTTTGCTCATAGTCATCCACTTTACCATAGTCATACTGAATACGTGAACCTACCCAGTCGTAAAGCGCTCTTGCTTTGGCTTCATCTGTCGATTGGCCTTTGACAATCTCACTCGCTGCAGATTCAATATCCGTCGGAATATTGTGGTCGATGACTTCATATTTGCGTTGCAGGATGCCGCCCAGTTCCTTCTGCACAGCCTGCGTAAATACGGGTAGCTTGTCCTTAATGAACGTGCCGGACAACGGTTCGATGACTGATTTGGCCCCTTGCATATAGATCGGGGATGCTTCCACATATCGGCTGAACATGCTTCCAGGGTAAAGACTGACAATCATGAACAAAACTGCGATGACAATCATTCCGCGGACGGAGCCTATGATCGTGCCAATGAATGCACCCGTCAAGCGACTAAACATACCTTTAGGCGCACTTTCCTCGGCTGACCTCTGCCTGCTACTAAAAATAAATGAAGAGAGAAACCCGAGAATCAGTCGGATGAGTCCATAGCTAAGTACAAATAATACAGCGAACCGCATCAGCGGAAAATCTGCAATCGCCGTAACCAACGTATAATACATCTGTTCCCACCGGTTCAACTCACGGTTAGGCATGGCTGAAGCATACTCAGACAGCCACTGCTGTACATATGGCGCAAGCCACAACGTTAAACCGATCGACAACAGAATACCAATGACCGCCATAATGCCATCCATCAGGAACCCAAAGAGTCTGCCTGCTGAACGCGAAGCCCCTCTGGACCAACCCTGCAATAATGAAGCAGCCACAATCAGCAACAGCATAATCGTGATGCCATTCAATTCCTTCAGGCTGTCCAGCCAATTCTGCAGCACGTACCGATTCCCCCTTTACTACGATGCTGGTGCTGTTTTGTTCTCCTGTGCCTGTTCGACAAACGTACGTATAGTTTCATTGTCGAGTTTCCATTCGCCAAGTGAAATTCCGCGGAAGGTCACATCAACTTTATCCGATTGAGTTCTGCCCTTAATCTCCACATTGGGACTTGTGATGGTGAACGCTCCATCCTGTCCTTTGACGTATTTCGCTTTGGAAGCCTCCTTAAGCATCATGCTGGTTGCTTCCTTCTTCAATGTGTCCATCGTGCTGGATTGTACGTCTGTCACTGTCTGTTTGATCTGATCAATGGAGATGCCGCTGTATATCAGTAGAGCCGCAATAATGATGATGGCAATCGCCCATTTCAATACGGTTTTGACCACATTTAGAACAAAGAACAATATGATCAATGCAACCACGATCACCAGCCAGTTCTGCATCACAAACTCTTTGATTACTTCTATGTTCATGACTACACCTTCCGTATTAGAATTCATTCGTAACACTCCCGAATATTATACATGATTTCCGAAGCTGCTGTCAGCTAAGCCCTCTCCCTTAAAAATAAACGGTCTAAGTTCGTCCCGCCGGGCGTACAAGTAGTACCATGAGGTTCTGCCGGGCGAACGGGGAACACGTTCAAGACCTGTAGTTTGAACATGCATCGCTTAACAAGGAGGGGCTTATGTGAAAACGGCCATCTGGCTATACCTGTTTTTGTTCCTTGCCGTATTTGATTTGCACGCCCAGTATCCCATTTTGACCCCTTTTGCCATCTCGCTGGGAGCCGCCCCTACTTTCATTGGCTGGATGATGGGCATCTATTCCTTAACACATCTTCCTGGCAATCTGATTGCTGGAACACAAATCGATAAACATGGCAGTCGCCGCTACATTGTATTCAGTCTGCTCGGTGCAGGATTCATCCTGCTCTTACAAGCCTATGTCCAAACACCATGGCAACTGCTGGCGCTGCGTTCCATCAGCGGGTTTGTGCTGGCCTTCCTGTCTCCTGCATGTCTCGCTCTGCTTGCACAGTTATCCAGCGATCCGGTGAAACAGGGGAAGTATATGTCGGGTCACGGGGTAGTGCATACCCTTGCATCTGTCGTATCACCAGCAGCCGGTGCGATCATTGTGGGTTCCATGGGATTCTCTGCTACATTCTCAGGTTTGGGCTATCTGCTTATTCTCACAGGTGTCATTGCTTTCATGACCATGCCCCGTGGTATCGTCAAACAGCAGGAGAGAGTAACTGAACCTGCTAAACCTGACGCTTCACCAGCAGATGCCACAAGCGCATTCCTGCCGGTGTCCTGGCGATACTTCGCCTTGCCTCTGGTGATTGCCTGTGCCCAAGGGATTCTCTTCTTCGAATTACCCCTGCGGGGCGGAGGACAATCGTCCATCATGTCTACCGGACTGCTGTTCTCTATAATAAGTATTGGGGCACTCTTCACCCTCAGCATGTTATTTCTCAACCGGTATTCCCCCAAGCTGCGTCTGGTTGCGGGCGTGCTGTTAATGTCCTTGTGTTTTTTTGTGATGGCAGCCATTCCGCAAGTTCCGTTGTCTACTGTATTATTTGTACTTGGGATGTCCAAAGGCATCATCTTTCCAGCTATGGCTACTCTATTTATCCGTCTGAGCGGAGGAAGCAAGTTGGGCCGCATTTTCTCGCTGCAATCCATTGCCACCTCCATCGGTTCTTTCATCGGCCCCATCACTGCCGGGCAACTCCGTGTCGGGTTATCACCCTATTTCATCGCGTTTCTTTTGTTAATGATTGGTATGCTACTGCTTCCATACTATACATCCAGACGCGAAGCTCCCCTGTCCGATCCGAAAAGTATATTGAATTAGGTCTGTATCAAGCTCTTCTTCCCTACTGTTATGACAGCAATTAGGTCTGTATTTTCATTAGCTTTGCATCATTCCCCCATTTACAGCTAAACTATATAAAATGGACTAACGTTTTACACGTTAATAAAAGCTAACTGGGAAATCTATCTTTTACAATCACCGAAGGTTTTATCTTATTGAAGATCATTAAGGTTGAACAATTAGCCAAAAGTAGTGAAGGGGACGGAATCGATTTTGAAGAAGCGGTAGCGTTCGCCTTTGTCTCCAAATATTAACTTTATAAAAGCAAATCAGAAATATATGGAGACAACAGCGATCGGAAGAACGACCCGTAACCGGAACGGCCACTGCTAGCTATTACTGACCTAATGATGCACATGAGATAAGATTTCAGAGAATTGTCTTAATGGGTTGTTCTATCCAGTTAGCAAACGCGTAAAGAAAGAAGTCCATTTTATATAATCAGTCGATTTTCGCTGCAACATTTCCCGGGGAATGTCGACATAAGCTCTCGAACAAGAGGTGAATATCATGCCTATTCATGTCATTGTGGAAGGTAAGAATGACCGAAGCAAACTGAAACGTCTGGTTGGACCCGAAATCAACATACTATGTACGTTTGGAACACTTAATTCCCTCAAGTTGGAGACCCTGCGCAAGCAAGTCGGTTACGACGAAGTCTTTTTATTTATGGATAATGACAGTTCCGGCAAAAAAATTAGAGGTGTACTTCGGGATGCTTTCCCGGATGCAGTACAGATGTATACACGACGAGGATATGCGGGTGTGGAAGGAACACCTGATGAGTATATCATTGCCCAGCTGGAGAAAGCCGGGTTAGAGACATACATCCAATACCCTGAACATCCTTCCTATTAAAATGAAATACCAAAAGGCTGCCTTTGGATTGATATCCAACCAGAAGGCAGCCTTTACAGTATGATGATCAGATGATTATTCCTTAATCAGATTGCGAATATCCTCGGCTATGACAGCAGGCACAACGTCCTCTGTATTAAATGCATTATATACCTTGCGCAGCTTGTTGTTCTCATCCACCAGACCAATCATATTCATATGGGCAAAATCATCCTTACTCTCCCCATCGATCAGGATCTGGAATGATTCCCTGGCAAACTGTTTGGTTTTGTCCATATCCCCTCGCAAGAAGTACCATCCGGAATAATCCGCGTGGAAGCGGTCCGCAAACGTCTTAATCTTCTCTCTTGTATCGACTTTCGGGTCGAATGAAATAGATACAAATGAGACATCTTTACCAAAGGTGTCGTCCTCTTTCAACAGATCCTGCACCTGGGATAACGTAAAGGTCGTAATAGGGCAGACATCCGGACAACTGGTGAAATAAAAGTAGAACAAGCGGACTTTCCCTTGGGTATCCTCCAGCGATACTGTACTGCCATCTACATTTTCCATAGAAAAGGATTGGATTTCACGAATCTCGGGTAATTTTTCCTTACTGGCAAAAACGGTGCCCCACATCAGATACACAGCCATAATCAGTGCGAGCCCGAGCAGCATCCATGTCCATTTGTACTTTTTCAGCATCTTCCTCGTCCCTTCTTTATCTCCTCTTATGAATACGCATACATATGTGAATCCAAAATCACGTTTGTTTCGCTTTATCCATCTACTGTGACATATGTATTCAAAGAAACCTACTTTTTATGAGATTCTATATTATTGTAACGGTTTAAAGGAACAATGCCCATAAATTATTTTAGCATTGTATATCATTCGAATAGTATCGTACGTTCTCTGGCGATTTTCTCACTGTATCCGATATAAAGTTTATCATAGGAAATACCAAAATAGTTTGACAAACTACGTACATTTATTGGGTATGGCACAGGAAATTGTCATAAATTTGAAATTAGGGATGTTTTGCATCCTGACAAACGGATATTATACACTATATATGGGTATCACCTAGATAGAGAAGTAATATGCCTTAGAACGATATACCACACAAAGGAGACGTTTATGGATACCTCTACACATTTTGTCATGGGGATTGGTCTAGCCGGTCTGGCTTATGTCGATCCTGTCGTCGCGGCGAGTCCCATGCTTGCAGCTGCGGTAATGGTTGGCACGATCGCCGGTTCCCAGGCCCCGGACATTGATACTGCGTTACGTCTCAAAAGCAACTCGCTTTACATTCGGAATCATCGGGGCTTGTCACACTCTCTGCCATTTCTCCTGTTATGGGTTTTGCTCATCACCGGCGTCATTGCACTGATATTCCCTGGTGTCCCTATTGGACACGTTGCCACCTGGACCGCTGTGGCCGTAGGCTTTCACGTATTCACCGATCTGTTCAACACCTATGGAACCCAAGCCGCCCGGCCTTTTACGGAACGCTGGATCGCCTGGAACATCATTCATATTTTTGATCCGTTTCTATTCACTACACATGTCATAGCTATCCTGTTATGGGCCTTTGATCTGATCGCCCCTGCACCACTCTTCGTTACGTTGTATAGTTTGACCGGTTTATATTATATATGGCGAACGATTGCTCGTGCACAAGCAGTCAGAAAAGTTAGACGTCTCGACAACAGCCCAGAGCAGGCAAGATACATCGTCATTCCAACGATATCCTGGAACCGCTGGCATGTGGTTAAACGAGTTGAGGACGGCAGTTATGTGATCGGTAAAATGGATGGTTCTAATCTGGTATGGAGTCTGCACGCCTCGTCTTCTACTCACGCGGCCGTTGCTGCTTCACGTAAATCGCCGGAAGTCAGTGCCTTCCTCTATTTCACCTCCTATGCGGTGGCAGAGGTTGAAGAACTGCCTGCTGGTTACAAGGTCCGCTGGGCAGATGTACGTTATCGACACCGGAAACAATATCCATTTGTCGCTGTGATTGTGATGGATCGGAATTTTGAGACGATTGATACGTATGTAGGCTGGTTAAGCGATGAGAAAATGGATAAAAAACTTTTATCTGCACGCCCTTGACGAAGTGAGCATGGCAAGGCACAATCAGACATAGGAACTGATACGCGAGAAAGCCCGGAGCGTTTCCGCTCCGGGCTTTCCGTTTATCCTGTTTTGTTGCTGTTGGTTAAAATAAATTATTTGCCAGACCCAGCCAGAGACTGCTCAGCGATTTGTACCAGACGTTTGGTGATATATCCACCCAAAGATCCTGTTTCACGGGAAGTGTAGTTACCATAGTAACCGTCTTGTGGGATAGTTACACCCAGTTCCTGTGCAGCCTCGATTTTCAATTGTTGCAGTGCTGAATTTGCCTGAGGTACCACCAAGTTGTTAGAACGAGATCCTTGAGCCATATTTATAATCTCCCTTCAATCTGTGTCTGTAATGTAATTGCAAGCTTGCAAGATTATTATGGCTCGTAGGCTACAGGTTATACGGAGTTTTACTAAATTTGTAGATGGAGGTTTTTCCCAATGAGTAAAGGCTTGTCCCTATGGTTCGCATTCTCTTCGATTATCTTGTTAACGGTTTCAGCAATTATGATCTCCTACTCCGGTTGGTTTGCTGCACTACTGTTTGTCCTGTCCATTGCCAACATTGGCTGGGGATTTGTGATTCGCGCCAAAAAAGAACGTCAGGAAGTTCGCTCGGCTGCTTCAGAGCCCACTTCTTGAGCAGGTCATTTGATAGTTCAATAATGAACACATGAATAAAGAGGAGTCCTTCAATAGGGCTCCTCTTTATTTATGTTAACTATTCATTGCATGAAATGAAGATCTTTGTTCACGACTACTGTTTACGTCTCGGAACAAATCCCATACGTTCTTTCACTGCATCCAACGTTTGAGCAGCAACTTCTTCTGCACGACGGGCTGACGTATCCAGAACATCCGCCAATTCGCCAGACTCACGAATCTCATTATATCGTTGTTGCAGCGGTTCAATCACAGATACAACCACTTCAGCCAGTTCCTTTTTGAATGGACCGTACATCTTGCCTTCATAACGCTCAGCTACTTCCTTAAGCGTCATACCTGCACATTCAGCATAGATACTCATCAGATTGCTGACTTCCGGTTTGTTTGCCGGATCATACACGACTTCACGTCCCGAATCTGTAGTGGCACGACTGATTTTTTTGCGAATCACATCCGGCGGATCCAGCAGGGCAATATAGCTGCCAGCGTTAGGGTTACTTTTGCTCATTTTCGAAGAGGCATCATCAAGTGACATTACCCGAGCACCCACCTGCGGAATATACGGATCTGGAATGGTGAAGTACTCCCCATAACGGTGGTTAAAACGTCCTGCCAGATCACGTGTCAGTTCCAGATGCTGCTTCTGGTCCTCACCTACTGGTACAAGGTCAGCATTGTATAACAAGATATCAGCCGCCATTAATGATGGATACACAAACAGTCCGGCACCAACCGAATCTTTACCGGATGATTTATCCTTAAACTGAGTCATGCGTTCAAGCTCACCCATGGAGGTCAGCGTTGTCATCAACCAGCCCAATTCCGCGTGCTGCGGTACATGGGATTGCAGAAATACGTTAGATTTCGAAGGATCAATACCTGCTGCAATAAACAGTGCAGCTACCGCTTCCGACTGTTCACGCAATGCTGCTGGCTCCTGAGCCACGGTGATGGCATGAAGATCAACCACCATGAAATGACATTGATAGTCATGCTGGAGTTTTACAAAATTTTTGATTGCACCAATATAGTTGCCCAATGTGAGCTTACCGCTTGGCTGAATACCTGAAAGTACTGTTTTCATTACACATAACGCCTCCCTGATTGTATATAAAAAACTCCTGCCATTCTCTGCGAACGCAAAAAGGCCCCACATCCGCAAGGGACGTGAGACCGTGGTGCCACCCTTATTCGCTTTTCTTCGATTGCTCCTGACCCTGGATCAAGTCAAGCCGAAGAAATGCCTTCATTGTTCCGTAACGTGGATTATACGGCAGACTCTAGTGGGGCAAGCCCATCTCTGGCTTAACCTGTTCAAACCTACACTCAAGGGTCCATTCGGTAAAGAGCTCACACCGGTTCACATCAACCACCGGCTTTCTGGAGAGGATTCTCTTGGCCTACTTATCCCTGTCATCGATTTCATGTCATTTAATTCTAATAAATGCTTTTAGAGTTCCATCTTAATGCGCACAGGCGTGAATGTCAAAATGAGTTGAACTTTTTTACCCGAGACATCAAAATCTGTTATGATGGAATTGCTTATCCTGTTGCCTACTTCACACGAAATAGCGCAGGAAATCGCTGGCATGTACACAACGACACGCCTGCAGCAGTAGCTTCATCACAACTGCTTGCAGACAGATTTCAAGTGGGAAAAGGAGCATCGATATGAAACAAGTGACCAAAGGCCAATGGAATGGTTACGACACGTATATCCTACATAGCCGTGAATTGGAAATCACCCTGCTGCCGCGTCTTGGAAATAATATTATTTCTATTCGCGATTTAGTGCAGGACAGAGATGTCGTCCGCCGTCCGGATGAAGACGATCTTGCCTTTTATCTGCAGAAGCCGTACCATTTTGGCGTTCCTCTCCTGATTCCACCAGGGCGCATTCATCGTGGACAATTCGAATATGAAGGCGTTCGTTACCAGTTTGATCAGAACACGGCGAATGACAACCATATTCACGGTCTCCACCGTACCCAATCCTGGTGTGTCAGTGACATTGAGGAAGATGAAGACGGCTGTGCAATTACGACTGAATTACTGACCGAAAATGAAGAGCATTGGATGGCCCAATTCCCGATTCCCCTAAAACTTGAGATGACGTTCAGTCTGCAAAACGCTGTATTTAGCCAGCGTCTGCGAGTCACCAATCTGAGCTCAACACCTGCTCCTTTTGGGATGGGATATCATACATGGTTTTTGTTAGACGGCAAACCTGCCGACTGGACACTGCAACTGCCTGTTTCCGGAATATACGGACAGAATGAAGAACAACTACCGACAGGTGAACTGGAATCCCTGGGTGAATGGTCTGCTCTGAACGAAGGCATCAATTTGCAGAGACGTAACTGGGATACCCTGTTGAAAGCTACCGAAGGTGAACCGGCTACGGCTTACTTACGCAGGCAAGATGGATATACATTGAAATATTCAGCAGATGAAGCATTTTTCAAACATTGGGTTCTCTTTACCAAAGGTGAATCCGATCAGTTCTTGTGCATTGAACCGTACACTTGGCTCCCGGATGCACCTAATTTGGCTTTATCGGATGAACAAACCGGGTTGATTCGCTTGGAACCGGAACAGCCTGTTGAGTTATTTACACGTATTGAGGTTATACCTCCTACAGACTAAGCGAGCTGATCATGCTCTATTTTGCTTTTACGCATATCACCCTATATTTTGATATCCAAATACAACTTGCCGACCCGCATTGGGTCGGCTTTTTTATGTGTCCTGTGCACTGATAGTTATCCATATTTTCCCTTACGCCATATCATGTATATTTCCGTATTCTCTAACCATACTAACATCACCAACCCATAAGGAGGTGACACATATGTACGGAAGTCAAAACCAAGGTAGCGGTAGCCGCTCCAACAACCTGGTCGTTCCCCAAGCAACAGCAGCATTGCAACAATTGAAAATTGAAGCTGCTCAAGAGCTGGGTGTAACTATTCCACAAGATGGTTACTACGGTAACTATACTTCCCGTGAGACAGGTTCTCTGGGTGGATACATCACTAAACGTCTGGTGCAAATCGCTGAGCAGCAATTATCGGGTCGTTCGTAAGCTCGTAATTATTGCTTGAGCCTAAGCAGAATCCAAAAGTAAAAGCGGCCTTCTTCGGAAGTGCCGCTTTCTCTTGTGCAACTAATTAGGAGGTCGACTCCATATCTGATTCCTTGTATGTATTGGTTCTAGGGTAACGAATCATCAGGCTCGCCATATTGTAATTAGACTCCATCGTTGCATCTACCAAAATCATACCTTGTCTTACTGTGAAGTCGTACGATATTTCGCCATGTGTCCAATTGCGTTTGAATTTCAACGTCTCCAGTGCCATTGACCGGAAAGAAGTTCTCTGGGTTTCATTTAGCCCCCCTTCCTCCACATCCATCTGCCCATCTCGTCCAGCTATCGGATTATGTCGAATACCGAATTTCCCAATTACGTTGTTTCGTATTTGCACAAAAACTACCCCTGAATCTAACCCTGATAACTCATTATCAAGCTCTTTGAATACCAGATCCAACTGTCTCGCTAATGAAAGCTCATCAATTTTCATATTAACACTCTCCTTATATGCTTATAGTCCTATACAGCAAGGACTTACGACTCATTATATGACATCATATGTGCTCATTCAACAAAGAACGGCAAAGTTGGGTATTTCTAACTATGATTTGCACAATTAATTGCCATTCCACTCCCTTAAACTGAGCTTTTTCACTTAATTACGACAAAATCTTCGAGAATCAAAAATGAGGATTCTGTACAAAAAAAGGCTGCAATCCTGTGTCTGTTAACACGGAATTGCAGCCTTTTCATATATATTCAACCTATTCTATTCAACCTATTTTTCGGTTGCTGTCATCTGCAGAAACTGCTCAATATCGGCAATAACCAAGTCCGCAGCATTTTGCCAGAATTCCGGTTGTGTCAGGTCCGTACCCAGATGTTTCTGAGCAAGTTCTTCGACCGTCATACGCCCTGTATCCCGCAACAAATCATCGTATTTATCTGCAAATGCCGTTCCTTCTTGCTGTGCTCTCGCATAGATTCCCGCACTGAACATATAACCGAACGTGTATGGGAAATTATAGAATGGCACACCAGTCAGATAGAAATGCAGTTTGGATGCCCAGAAATGAGGATGATCTGATGCAAGTACACCGCAGAACGCTTCCTGCTGCGCCTCCACCATTAATTTGGATAATTCATCCGCGTTGACCAAGCCTTTTTTGCGTTGTTCATAGAAACGATTCTCAAACAGGAACCGGGCATGGATGTTCATAAAGAAAGCCACACTTCGCTGTATCTTGTCTTCCAGCAAAGCCAGCTTCTCTTGCTCATCTGTTGCCGCCTGCACCAGGGCATCTGCTACAATCAGTTCAGCAAACGTGGACGCTGTCTCAGCCACATTCATCGCATAACGTTGATTCAATGCAGGCAACTCTTCCATAATGTGTTGATGATATCCATGCCCAAGTTCATGCGCAAGAGTCGACACATTAGATGGTGTCCCGGAGAAGGTCATGAAAATTCGGGTTGCTTTGCTAAGTGGCAAAGACGTACAGAATCCGCCTGGACGCTTGCCAGGACGGTCTTCTGCTTCGATCCAGCGTTTCTCAAAAGCCATCTCTGCAAACGAGGAAAGTTTAGGACTGAACTTGGCAAACTGTTCAACAATATTGATGGCTGCCTCATCGTAAGTGATTTTGCCACTTGATTTACCTACAGGTGCATCTACGTCGCTCCAGCTGAGCTTGTCTACCCCCAGCAGTTCTGCCTTGCGCTCCAGATATTGAACAAGCGCAGGTTTGGCACCGTTAATCACATCCCACATCGTATCCAGTGTCTGACGTGACATCCGGTTGATGGCCAGAGGTTCTTTGAGGATATCATCCCAGCCACGTTTCTCATATAACTTCAGACGGAATCCCGCGAGGTGATTCAGCGTGTCAGCGCAGAAATCTTCAACATCGGTCCAAGCCTGCTCCCAGTTTGCGAATACCGTCTCGCGTACATTCCGATCACTATCGCTCAGCTTGTTGGCAGCCTGTCCTGCGGAGAGCATCACCGTTTCCCCATCTCGCTCAAATGGAATGTTCACCTTGCTGACAATCGTGTTGTAGAATTTGCCCCAACCATGGTAACCATCCACACCCAGATCCAGAGCAAGACCTTCCAGTTCAGGCGACAGCTTCTCACGAGCCAGCGTGCGACTCTCGTTCAGTACAAATGCCAGCGGCTGAATATCTTCCCGAGCAATCCAAGCGTCCCACACCGAATCCGATGTCTGACTGAGTGTATTATCAAACTTCGATTTGCTACCGTTCAGCATCGCTGCAATAGAACTGATGGCGCCTTGAAGCTGCGTTGCCTTTTTGTCCTTCTGGTTTTGCGATGAGAGGCAGGATACAAACGCAGATCCTTCCGATATGCGGATATAACAGCTTTGCAGCAGTTCCAAAATCGGATCAAATGCAGCCGTCTCTTCTAATGAAGTCGGTGCAGCTGTTTCGTTCAAGAGATGTTGCAGTTTACGTACATCCTCTTCCAGTTCAATCAGATACGCAGCAAATGTCTCGGAGGAAGAACCTCCACTAAAAATGGACTCCAGATCCCATACGGGGTGTAATGGCGTTTTCATTTAATAAGGCACCTCTCTCTATAAATTGGATGGTTAGGATTGAATTAAAAACTGGTTTTCTGTCAGCCATATCTCTATACTAGAGAAATACTTATAGCAACCTTCAGGAGGTAAACGTATGAAACCTTTACAAGTATCGGCTGATACAGCCGTCAAATTAGCAGAATCCCTGGGCGTACCTTTGGAGCACCTGATGCACATGCCCCAACATATCCTGATGCAGAAGATTGCGGAACTCGCCAAACAAGAAGCCTCCAAACCTTCCGCACCAGAAGGCGAACAAGAATGATTCCGTTTGAGAACAGCTGGCCTTACGATATTGTGATGGGAGACATCTATGTACAGCAATGTCCCTACTGTCACGCAAGCAACGTGCTGCTCCCCCTCAAACCCAAAGAGCTTGTGCTCATTCGCGAAGGCAAAAAGAAATTACTGGTCTTTCCCTGCTGTAATACAAGCATGACCGTGATCGACAACGACAGTGACTATTTGTTATCCAGCCGTCCTGTCCGTAACTAATGTAAGATCAACCTAGAGGGGGCTGCGCTTTGCAGCCTCTTTGTCTGTTTCCAGCATCTCTTCAGGGAGTTCCAACTTACTTGAAATCATCTGCTCACGCAGCACGGCCCACTGTTCCCTTGAAGCACGAATCATGGCCGCATCTGTGATCCGCTTGTCATGAATGACCTTGCTGAACCATTGCACTGCTTCATTAAACCGTCCTACCCTGCGGTTCAATTCCCCGAGCAAATACAACAGTTTGGCTTCATTGCCACCCGTTCCTTCACGTTCGAACACCTTCACATAGGCTTCCAGGCTAAATTCAAGAAAACGATGTTCCTGTGCATGGTCCTCCATATAACGATACAACCAAGCTATATGATGCAACAGACCAGCGACGACACGATCTTTCTCCTGGATAACCTGTGCGCACAGCAAGGCAAGCTTGTACGTTGCCAACGCATGTTCCAGTGTTCGTGCTCCGCTATAATCACGTTTAACCCAGCGGTTACCGATCTGTTCCTTAAAAGCCTTGCGCTGAGCATCATTTAAATGCTCCGTTGCGTTCTCCGTCGTGGCAAACCCGCACTGCGGACAGATGCGAACCACATAAAAATCTGGATTCTCCAGTTTGTAGTAAGCACAAAAATCCGAATCCGTCCGGTAGGGCCTTTTCAAACTCGGTCTTACCCGTGAGGTTTCATACTCGGTTTCGCAATAATGGCAGGTCACTTTCACCTTATACAGCGGCTCTAATTCCAATCTATTCCATCCCTCTCCCGTACGCTTGTAATCATATTCGGATCTACGGTGTATTCACAAAATGATGTGCAGGCCCGGATAAACGCTGCAGGATAAACGAATGCAAGGGCTCCTCCACACCAATCTGTGTTAAGGCTTGATCCATACATGCAAGCCAAGCCTCAGCCCGTTCAACCGTCACTTCAAAATGCATATGACGGGCACGCATCATCGGATGTCCAAACGCCTCGGAAAACAGCCCTGGTCCTCCAAAAAACTGAGACAAAAACATATACTGCTTGTCGATGACCGGCTGAATATCTTCCGGGAAAAGCGGAGCCAGCTGCTCATTCTGCTGAACGATCGGATAGAAAGCCTCGACCAATGCGCGAACACCTTTCTCACCGCCAAGATTATCATAAATACTCAAACTGGGATTCATTCGTCTGATTCCCCTTTCTGATGTCGAATTTTGCCATATATTACACGTTCCGTGAACATTGTGAAAACAGTAACAATATCCAGGCCACAAAAGCCTTTATCTCCATTCTATCAAAAAAAACCAAAAAGTCCTATATAACATGAAATCATCAGGACATGTAACCTGCCATCTGTATATAGGACCTTATTCGAAACATAACACAAAAAAAGCGCCAACCGCTTGGGTTGGCGCACTAGATATTTCATTAATAACTCCGCCAGTCCTCTTCCTCAGAGCGTACCAGCGAGGCACGTATCACATATACAAAAGCACAGACCAGGATTCCGGTGACAAGACTCATGATCATCACTCCATCCGAATTGAATTCCACCTTGGAGACAATTAGGTGACGTTCAGGCGTTTTTCTCATTTTAGCACACATCACTCAAAAACACAGCCACTTTTGCAAGCGCTTTCCACGTATAATTTTGTACTGTTTGTCCACTTTTTTTCATATATTGATGGCAATAACATCACAGACTTCCGCACACCGACCATTCCAAATATAAAGGAGAAGAATTCATGGCTGCTTCACAACGACTCACCCATGTCCTGGTCACAATCGCTCTCCTGATCCTTTGTGTGTTAATGGTCTTGTATCCAGCGGAAACCTGGCATGCAGGTGTACGCGGACTGTCCATCTGGTGGGACGTATTGTTTCCCTCCCTTTTTCCTTTTTTGGTGCTGTCCGAGCTCCTACTCGGCTTTGGCATTGTTCATTTTCTAGGTACCTTGCTGAATCCACTGATGCGTCCATTGTTTCGTGTTCCCGGAAGCGGTGGCTTTGTATTTGCCGTGAGCTGTGCATCCGGTTATCCTACAGGGGCGAAACTGACCGCTCAGTTATGGGAACAAAAGCTAGTTACCCGGGAAGAAGGAGAACGGCTCGTTGCCTTCACTACATCATCCGATCCGATCTTCATGATTGGAGCGGTATCGGTTGGATTCTTCCATAATGTCGCCATTGCTCCAGTATTGGTTGCGAGCCATTACGCTGCAGCTTTTCTGGTGGGTATGCTCATGCGTTTTCACGGGGGTACAGCAAAAGGCTCACACCCAGACAGTTCTTTTGGATCTCCATCGGAGGGGATACCTAGAAACAGACTGGTCCGGGCCATCTATGCGATGCATGAAGCAAGAAAAGCTGACGGACGGGCATTCGGTGAACTGCTGCGCCAGGCAGTCTCCTCATCCCTTCGCCTTATTATTATCGTAGGAGGGCTGGTTGTATTCTTCTCGGTCATGATGGAGCTACTTGTCCAGACCGGTTGGCTTGGCGGATTATACGGGATAACCGAGCAATTGTTACGACATAGCGGACTGCCTCCATCCTTATCTCCTAGCTTGGTCGGTGGGCTGTTTGAAGTAACGCTGGGGAACAAAGAGGCTGGGAGTGCCGGGGCATCCATCCCACTCGTCTATAAAGTAGCAGCAGCAGCCTTTGTTCTCTCTTGGGGTGGATTATCCGTCCATGCACAGATTATGAGTGTTCTTAGCAACACACCCATGAGATACGGTCCATTTCTATTTGCCAGAGCAATCCATGCGCTAATCGCACCTATGCTGGTCCTGCTGTTGTGGACACCCCTGATGGGGCGTTCCTCTTCACCCGTTCTCATGGAGCCCGGTTTCATCCCATCGTTATCAACGTATACACCGGACTGGGGACTTATTTTCTTATCCGGAATGATTGTTTTTGTAAGCCTCATCGTGTTGTTGTTATTCCTCGCGATATTAAGTTCCATTCTCAAGCCTAGACGACATACCAAAAAATAAGTGAACGATTCATCTGTATTTAACTGAATATGCGCCCAAACGTTGTGTTCTTCCGCGGAATTGATTATCATCGGTAGTATAATGACCACAAAGGAGCTTTCATCTTGAGATACTATGTTCAAGACCGCGGAGACCAGTTATCGATTGATCTCAGTCAGCAGTTTCACGCGCTGGCGAAGGAAGAAGGGTTCAAGCTGGATGCAGAATCGCCGGAGATTGTTATCTCCATCGGGGGCGATGGTACGATGCTACAGGCATTTCACAATTTCATCGACCGCATTCCGGATATTGCTTTTGTTGGGGTTCATACAGGCCATCTCGGCTTTTACGCCGATTGGAAGAAGGAAGAATTACGGGAGTTAGTCAGGCTGATGAGTGGCAAAGGAGATCCGGAGCGTCTCAAACCACGCATTGTACAATACCCGCTACTGGAGCTTGAGATTCGGAAAAAGTCAGGGAATTCCTCTTACATCGCCCTTAATGAATTTACGTTAAAAGGTGTAGACGGTACCGTCGTGGCCCAGGTCGATATTAACGATGTGACATTTGAGATGTTCCGTGGGGATGGCATCTGTGTATCCACGCCATCAGGCAGCACGGCATACAACAAGGCCCTTGGCGGTGCCATGGTTCATCCAACCATCGAGGCGATTCAGATTGCGGAGATTGCATCGATTAATAACCGGGTCTATCGTACACTTGGTTCACCGGTTATTTTGCCCAAGCATCATCATTGTGATATTTTCTCCCGCAAGGATCAGCGGTTATTGATGACGATTGATCATGTGAATGTGATGGTGGAGGATCTGATCTCCGTCCGTTGTCAGGTATCCAGTCACAAGGTCAGTTTTGCACGTTTCCGCCCTTATCCATTCTGGAACCGGGTTCGCACGGCATTTCTTGACTAAAATAACACACCAAAAAAGCGGTCCTTCTCAGGAACCGCTTTTTGCTTTGGCTTGAGGCTGATCCTTGCTCTTCTGAAGCACAAAGTACGCACAGCCAAAGTTACAATATTCATTGATATAATCCACCATACTGGCGATTGTGGAATCCTTCGTCGCTTTTGGATGGTTATCACGGTAAAAACCTTTTAACCTCAACTGGCTATAACCCCAGTCCCCGATAATATAATCATAACGCTCCAGCACTTCACTGTAACGATCACGGAAGACCTCTGGATTCCAGCCCTCTTTGTGGTTCTGGACGATTTCATAATTTTTGCCGCCGATCTGTACAATGACCGGTTCTTTGGGCTTTTCCTCAACTGATTCAACAACTGATTCCTGAACCGGCTCCTGGATCTGCTCCTGAAGTTGGTCCTGAATCTGTTCTGTGATTTTTTCTTCTTCCAATCCGGTATCCTCCATCACGCGTGTGTTGCCGCCTGTTCAGCATGTTTGGTAGCCGATTTCACCTGTTCATGCGCATGGTAGGAGCTGCGTACCATCGGGCCGGATTCGACGTGGCTGAATCCACGTTTTAATCCTTCCTGTTTTAATGCAGCAAACTCCTCTGGCGGATAATACTTTTCAACATACAGATGTTTCTCCGATGGCTGTAAATATTGACCAATCGTCATAATATCACAGTTCACCGCACGAAGATCATCCATTGTTGATAAAATTTCATTATATTCCTCACCTACACCAAGCATGATGCTTGATTTCGTAGGGATGTTAGGTTGCATTTCTTTGGCACGAGCAAGCAATTCCAGTGAACGTTTATATTTTGCCTTGGCACGCACTTTGTCTGACAACCGCTCAACCGTCTCAATATTGTGATTCAGAATGTCCGGTTTGGCATCCATTACAATCTGCAAAGATTCCCGATCGCCCAGAAAGTCTGGAATGAGTACTTCAACGCTGCACAATGGCAACCGTCGCCGTACGGCCTTCACCGTCTCTGCAAAAATCGTAGCTCCACCATCTTTCAGATCATCACGGGCTACACTTGTAATTACGCAGTGTTGCAGATTCATCTGCTCTGCTGCTTCCGCCACACGTTCTGGTTCCTGCAAATCAAGCTCCGTTGGCAAGCCTGTATTCACCGCGCAAAAACGGCATGCCCTTGTGCAAATGTCGCCCAAAATCATAAAAGTGGCCGTTCGATTGGCCCAGCATTCATAAATATTCGGACACCTTGCTTCCTCACATACCGTATGCAGCGTTTTGGAACGCATCATCGATTTCATTTCCTGATAGTTATCGCCGGTTGTCAATTTGATCCGAATCCAATCCGGCTTCGGTTCTTTAACACGTTTAGCCAATGCATAAACCTTCTTTCTACTGAAGTTAGGCTGTTGCTCGGAACATATTATACCATGAAAGCGCTGGAAAAACCCCCATTTGTCACATCTTGTGCATTCATGCCCGATATGGACAATTTGTATAATTGGATCCCCCCCAAGAGCTTACATGGATAAAATGAGAACTTTTGAAGAACGCTAATCTTTAGCTTGGTTCATCGGGTACCTTGTATCATTCTAATGGAAAGGGGCTGCATCCCAGTGCAACAACGCTTGACCTTCAGGCACACGTACCGCTTTTGGATCAAAACATTACTTGCAGGTACTCTGCTTCTCCCATTCTTGCCTGTTGAAGTTTACGGTGAACCCGCCCAGGCCGCTCCCAAACCACAGGCTGCCGAGTTAAAACCCGCAGAAATTTTCGCTGCACGTCGCCATTTATATGAAACCATTGGTCAGATGACCCAGATTCCCTGGTATAGGCTGGCCGCCATTGATCAGTATGAACGTACGATTACTCGCGCACATCCAAAGGATCGCAAGCATCCGGAGCGGCTTACGGGTATCTTCGTGACCCCTCCGGCCTGGAGAGGATGGCTAAATCCCGATGAGACGGATCAACATCCGGAATCCATTCTTTTTTTCAAAGGATATGGACGTGATGGTTCAGGAGACGGTATAGCGGATGCCAACAATGATCAGGATGTGCTGTACAGCATGGCTTCTGTTATTCAAGGTTACGGGAACAAACAAGAGGACTTCAACATTGCCTTGTGGGAATATTATCACAACTCCCGTGCTGTGCAACGGATACAGCAATTCGCGAAGTTATATGAGCATTTTGACAATCTGGATCTATTCGGACATGCCTTTCCGGTCCCGCTCGGAACCAACTACTCCTATCGCAGTACCTGGGGGACAAAAAGAAGCTGGGGCGGTTATCGCATTCATGAGGGAACAGATATTTTCGCTCCGCATGGCCTGCCTGTACGCAGTACCTGTTACGGTGTCGTGGAGATCAAAGGCTGGAACCCGTTTGGCGGCTGGCGCATCGGAATTCGGGATTTGAACAACCATTATCACTATTACGCCCATCTTTCGGGTTTTGACAAAAGTGCACGCATCGGTGAAGTTGTGATCCCCGGTCAGGTTGTAGGTTGGGTTGGCAGTTCGGGTTACGGGAAACCTGGAACACAGGGCAAATTTCCTCCGCATCTGCACTATGGTATCTACCGGGACAGCGGACTGCACGAATGGTCGTTCGACCCTTATCCACAACTGAAACATTGGGAACAGGATGAACGCAAACAAAAGAACAAGAAAAGTAATTGAGACGAGGATATGCACGATAAGTATTCGAAAAAGGGACCTCTTTAATAGAGGCCCCTTTCTTTGCTTACAATTCAAATTTGTGTGTATCATGGGTGCGCGTCCTTATTGAGCTGTAATCCCCCATTCACATCAGGCAGATCATCCGGTTCAATTTCTTCAAGTTCATTCCCTTGCAAATGGTCTGACGGCGTCTGTTGCTGATTCTGGCTAGGGGGATTCGTAGTTACTCCATTACCGCTTGATACACCCGTATGACCTGATGGCAGCGCAATAGCTGGGGCATTACTACCGTTACTGCCCACTGGCTTGCCCTGATTATCGTAATAATACATTGGCACATCCCCGACAACCAAAAGGTAGGAAATCGGGATTTCCGTATCAACCGTTTCGGGCTCCATGTCGAAGGGCACCACGACCGCGACCTCAGCAATGATGTGAATGTACACTTCCACCAAAATCATGTTAATACCCGCATTCTGTTGACGGGTGTTCAGATCCACTTTGACAGCGCCTTGGGGCTCAATACGAACCGGTATACTCGGGCCAAATGAAGCCAACACCGGACTGCCCAGCGCCTGCCCCAGCGGGATTTTTTCTTTTAACATGTGTACATTCTGCAGCGTCGATTGCACAATATTCATCGTACTTGCGGTGATTCGCATATGCTCATTGTAGTTCAGCATGAAACCGGACACTTTCCCGGCGGTATCCGTCTTCCAGTCAATCAGTCCTTCGTTGGTTTTGCCATCTGCAACCTGTGCTGTAATCGCCTTGTTGATCGCTTCAGTCGCAATCTGTTTCACTCTGATCTTGGCCAAGTGCATGATGGGGGGCTTCATCTTTTTATCCACATAAGCAAAGCCCTGCATCAAACAAAACGCGGTGACCAATAAAATGATCAACCACATTTTGCGTTTGCCGCTTGGCGGCTTACGGCGTCTCCGGCTTCGCCATTTTCTTCTCATCATCGAAGTGTCCCTCCCCTACGGGATGAGCTATAGGCTATATGTTAACCTTATGCACCGTTGTCCCGAAAAAGAAGGACAGTACGTGGACACTGGACAGAAAGTAACAATAACATGAAAGGGACAAGTACTCCTCATTGGTTAAACTAACCTCGAATCGGAAACTACATAAACAGAGATAAAAAAACCTTTCGCCCGCAAATTACTTTGCAAGGCGAAAGGTTTTATGTTCAGACCACCCAAAGATTCAGGCCAGGTCTATCCTTTTATTTCGGAACAGATTCCCAGTCTTTCAGGAAACGTTCAATCCCGCTGTCTGTCAGTGGGTGTTTCCAAAGTGTCGGCAGAAGCGAACCCGGAATGGTGGCAATATGCGCACCGGAAAGGGCTGCATCCTCTACATGTTTGATATTGCGAATGCTTGCTGCGATAATCTCGGAAGGCAGATCATACATGTCCAGAATAAGACGCAGATCACGAATCAATTTCATACCATCCACCGCAATATCATCCAAGCGACCAACGAATGGACTGATGTAGGTTGCACCGGCTTTCGCCGCCATCAGGCCCTGTGCTGCGGAGAAAATCAGCGTTACATTGGTTTTGATCCCTTTTTGCGTCAACTCATGACAAGCGTACAGCCCATCTTCGGTCATCGGCAATTTAATGACTACATTCGGTGCCCATTCTGCAATTTCATAAGCTTCCTTCAACATATCCTCGGCTTTGAGACCGATGACTTCAGCACTGACCGGGCCTTTAACAACGCCACAGATCTCCTGAATGACTTCTTTAAATACGCGACCTTCTTTGGCAATCAAAGACGGGTTAGTCGTGACTCCATCCACCAGACCCAGACGTTCGATCCGTTTGATTTCTTCCACATTCCCTGTATCCAAGAAAAATTTCATGATATGTTACCTCCACTTGATGAATTCGTAAACACGATATAAGTCATTACCCGATTCTCATCATATGTTAACAGTTATATATAAAATTAATTTTTCTCTACAGCGTGACCGCCAAATTCGTTACGCAATGCTGCTACCACTTTACCTGTGAATGTGTCTGTTTCAAGGGAACGATAACGCATCAGCAAGGACAAAGCGATAACCGGTGTTGCGGTTTGAAGGTCAAATGCCGTTTCTACCGTCCAACGTCCTTCACCGGAAGAGTGCATTACGCCTTTAATCTCATCGAGGTTTGCATCTTTGGAGAAAGCACGTTCTGTCAGCTCCATCAACCAAGAGCGGATAACGGAACCGTTGTTCCATACGCGAGCCACTTGTTCGAAGTCGAAGTCAAATCCACTTTTCTCCAATACGTCAAAACCTTCACCGATGGATGCCATCATACCGTACTCGATACCATTGTGAACCATTTTGAGGAAGTGACCGCTGCCCGCTTTACCAGCATACAGGTAGCCATTCTCCACGGAAGTATCTTTGAATGCCGGTTCAACAATTGCCCAAGCTTCCGGGTCTCCACCGATCATATAACATGCTCCATTACGTGCGCCTTCCATACCGCCAGATGTACCTGCATCCATGTAGTGAATGCCTTTAGGTTTCATCTCTTCGTAGCGACGGATGGATTCTTTGTAGTGGGAGTTACCCGCTTCAATAATGATGTCGCCTTTGGACAACAATGGGCTAACTTCAGCCAATACTGCGTCTACCACGTTGTGGGGAACCATGATCCACAATACACGTGGGGATTCGAGTGAAGCCACCATCTCTGCGTAAGAAGATACGCCTTCAGCGCCATATTCTTTCATTTCATTTACTGCTTCAGCGTTCAGGTCAAAGGCAACCACTTCGTGTTTGTGATCAATCAGGTTTCTACCCAGGTTCAATCCCATTTTTCCTAATCCGACAAGTCCAAGTTTCATTTCAAAATCCTCCTGTTATGAACAATGTTTAAATTTCATTTTGTTGCAGAGCGCCAGACTACATTGCCGTTTCGCAGCAACCGTTCCGGTTACGGCTCGTTCTTTCAATCGCTGTTGTATCCAAATTTCTTTTCATCAACCTTTAAATTGATGAAATTTGGATACAAAGGCGAACGCTTTGCTTCTACAGAATCGATTCCGTACCCTACACTACATCGCTACTTAGGCAAAAAATTCAGTGCGTCCGCTAATCTATATTCAAAAATTTTCACGGCCTTCCGGCAATCATAACCGGAAGGGCTTATGCAAAATTGGAACGGTATGATTCGTAATAGTTACTTTGTTATATCAGCAATTTGCTTCCATCCAACTCGCTTCTGAGTACAAGCTCTAGGGGAATAAAACATTTCGTTCTATATCCTGTTAACTTGGAAAGGTTTGTTTGGATTTGTGCAAATGATTATTTGTGAGCAGAACGGATTGTAAAGTTGTTTTTACTATTTGTGTTCTCTTATGCTCACTATTTCGTTTCACTTACCACCAACGGAAGCCGTCTGCTGCTGTCAAACGATCTGCTGACTCTGGTCCATGCGAACCTGCACTGTACGTATCCAGTGGCACGCTGCCTGTTTCGAATGCTTCCTGAATCGGTTGCACCCATTGCCAAGCCAGCTCCACTTCATTCCAGTGTGCAAAGAAGGTGGAATCTCCACGCATCGCATCATAGATCAGATTCTCGTAAGCTTCAGGGATGTTACGTTTACCTGAGTTGAAGGTCATATGCATTGGTTCCACTTCACCATGGTTCAATGGATTCTTCGCATTTAATTGAAGCGAGATGCTTTCTCCCGGACCAATTTCAATCGTCAGCAGGTTAGGTTCCGTTGTATTTTCGGATTCATGACCGGTCTTCAGTGGTGCCTTGAACTCAACAACGATTCGGGTGGATTTCTCAGCCAGGCGTTTACCTGTACGGATATAAAATGGAACCTCGCTCCAGAACGGATCATCGATCCAAAGTCTTGCAGCAACATAGGTCTCGTTCTGAGATCCGGCTGGAATGCCAGGCTCGTCCAAATATCCAACAACCGAGGAACCTTGCAACTCACCTGCTGCATATTGCGCACGAACAACTTCAGAAGCGATATTTTCTTTTGTCAATGGACGAAGTGCTTCAGCAATTTTTTGCTTTTTGAATTGAATTTCTTCCGGTGTGCAACGTTTTGGCAAATGCAAACCAATCATCATCAGCAACTGAAGCATATGGTTCTGGAACATGTCACGAAGGGCACCGCTTTGGTCGTAATACGCGGCACGTTCTTCAACACCCACCGTCTCACTTGCCGTAATCTGTACATTGGCAATATAACGGTTAGACCACAACGCCTGAATCACCGGATTTGCATAGGTGAGCGTCTCAATATTTTGAACCATCGGTTTACCGAGGAAATGGTCAATGCGATAGATTTCTTCTTCCGCAAAGGTATTGCTCAGTTTTTCGTTCAGATCACGAGCCGATTGCAGATCGTGTCCGAATGGTTTTTCGATAATCAGTTTCTTCCAGCCTTTGGTGTTACCCAGGCCACTTTCTTGAATGTTCAATGCGATTGGCTCAAAGAATTCCGGTGCCACCGACATGTAGAACATGCGGTTTTCGGGAATGTTAAGCTCTTGTTCACGCTGTTGAACCAGTTCCAACAGTTTGGTGTAATCTTCAAGCTTCGTATTATTTAAAGAACAATAACGGAAAGCTCCAATGAAATCACGAACCTGAGATGCTTCTTCCGGAGTCTGACGTGAGAATTCATGCAGTGACTTTTCAACATTCGCCTGGAAGTCCGTATCCGACAATTCACGTCGTCCCAATCCGATAACGGAGAAGGATTTCGGCATTTTCTGATCCATGTACAAGTTATATAATGCAGGGTAAATCTTGCGTTTGGCTAAATCGCCTGTTGCCCCGAACAGGACAAATGTCATTGCATCCATTGGAGTGCCTCCTGTGATCTGTGCAGTATAGTATATGATGTTGCAAAATGTTCAAATCCAAGCATGACAAAAGACGGAATAAGTGGGTGTGTTCCCCGCCTTGCCTCCGTTTATATAACGCACCTGAATTCAACCATGGAACATTCCTTCTCTCCACAACCTGTGTTTAGGTTATAAATTGTAACCATTTGAATTAACGTTACCCATATTACACCTGTCGTCACAATTCGTCAATAATCGTGTCGAACCTGTGAACTCCAGTGTTTATAGGGTTTTTATTTGATGATAACGCTTTATGTGGTAACATTAAGAACAATTGGTATGTGACATTTTACACATATGGCCTGTGGACAAGTAGGTTACAATAAGTATACTAATGATATTACAAGCAATACTAAACCAAAGGAGTACAATCATGAGCGATGATGAGAATGCCAAGCAAATATGTACAAAAGTGGAACAATCTTATCAGATCATTGGCCGAAAATGGGTAGCCCTCATTATCCATGCGTTGATGGAGGAACCCAAACGCTTCAGTGAGATTCACGCTTATATCCCTGACTTGAGCAAACGTGTGTTAAATGAGCGAATGAAGGAATTGGAGGAAGAAGGACTTGTGGTTCGCCATGTGGTCACGGAACGTCCAGTTCGGACTGAATATATGTTGTCACGAAAAGGAACGGAACTTGGGAGAGCGCTAAGCGCCGTGGAACGTTGGGCTGATAAGTGGCTGTAACAGCTTGAGGAAAACCTTAATGTTTATTTAGCTTGAAGGTTACCGATGTGTAATCCCGGAGGTGAGTATCGCATTTAGCAACTGGCTAGTGCAATCCACAGCCGGGATTTATTTACTTCAAACGGTAAATACTAATTGTATATATAGAGACGTAATAACGCTATTATTTTGCAAACCAAATTAATGCCTACTGTTCCGTTCAAATTGTTGCCGATACTGAATTGGGATCGTCCCAGCAGTTTTGCGAAATAACTGGATGAAATACGGTCCATTTGGAAACCGGCGCGTCTGCCCCTCCTCTTCCACCCAAAGTGATGTTGTCTCAAGTAGTACTTAGTCCTGCTTCAACCTCTGGACTGTGATGTAGTTCGTAATGTTGCTATCTATCTCTTGATGAAAAATGCGGGAAGCATACGATTTGGACAGGTGAACATCTGCCGCCATCTTGCCCAATCTGATCTCATAATCCAAATGCTTTTCAATCCACCACATCATCTTCTACAAGTGTCTAAAATGACGTGAATCCGCTAACTGTGAAGGCGTTACATTTGCACCCTCTTTCTGTTGAACCAACACGCTCAAAAGCTGAAGCTAAACAGCACTGATTCTTCCTATTCTCCCTCACACGACTACGAGACTGATTGTAGCTCTCATCGATCCAATCCCTGACTATGGAGATTATGATCTTGAAGTGAATACGAGTTACATGGATGGAAAAACCAAGTGTATTGATTTTTTATGGTGATGTAGGTGTAATCGACCTAGTACAAAAAAAGATGCCCATTCTCACTTATGTGAGGGGCATCTTTTTCACGTAAAACACTACGAATCCAACTTCCGCCCGAGTGTAATACTCGAATCCTCGAAGTTGTCCACCGTCGTCTTTTTTTCATAAAAGTGTACGGCATGTTGCATAATTCCTTCTCTTGTGTAAAACGCGTCTTCCGCTCCTAGTGGAAAAACAACCTTTTCTCCCGTACTTGCCGACTTATAGATACCCACAATCAGTTCAAGCGTATTCCGACCACTTTGGCCATCCACCAGAAGGGGAGATCCTGTCTCAATAGCATTTAACACATTCTCAACTTGCCCAGCGTGACCGACATGAGTAACATCCGGTAATTCGTCAGCGAGCTTCTGAATCTGGTGTTCCAACTCTCGATTCGGTTCCGGAAATCCGTTATTCCGCGCGGTAGAAGCAACCACTTTCCAAGGTGCAGATACCCGGGCTTCTTTGCCCTGAAAAATTAACTGTTGCTCCTCTCCGTGATGTACGACGGAACTGGTAATCATGCCAAGCGCCCCTTCCTGGAAGCGAAGCATCGACATGGATATATCCTCAACTTCGGCATTATCATGTGCCGTATTTGCCATCATGGCCTGTAATTCCACTGGAGGTCCCATCATCCAAAGCATGGCATCAATATGATGCACCGCATGATTAAGGGTACAGCCTCCGCCTTCTTTTTCCCATGTCCCGCGCCACCACAGATCATAATAATTGTGGCCCCGCCACCAGAACGAATCAACCTGCACATGTACAATCGGTCCCATCCGTTTACTGTCCAGCACACCTTTTAGCTTCATCATTGGTGTCGTAAAACGATTCTGTGCTACTACGGATAACAACTTGCCACTTGCTTGCGCTGCTCTCACCATCAGATCCGCTTCCTCCAGGGAAGATGCCATCGGTTTTTCAACCAACACATGCGCACCTGCTTGCATGAAATCACAAGCAATGGGAGCATGCGTATATGGCGGCGTACAAACTGATACCAGATCAATGTTTTGGGCAAATAACTCTGTGTAATCCGTGACAGCTTGTGCACCTTTCAGACCATATTCATTAATTCGCTTCTGTGCTTTTTCCACGTAAATATCGACCACAGCAACAATCTGACATCGCTCAGGGAATGCCAAATATGCTGAGATATGTGCTCCACTAATAGCACCTGCTCCGATAATCGCCACTTTTAACATCGTTGCATACCTCCCTTATTCCCTTCACAATACACAATAATAAAGCGCTTTTATGCGTTCATCTTGTGCTAAAATAAAACTATCTTGCGCATGATAAGGGAGGCATTCATGAAGTCCATCTTTCTGGGAGAACAATTTAATCTGGTCTGTCGTCGTACATCCAACACTACGTCTCGCGAAGTGTTCCATGCTCATTCGCAGCTGGAGATAACCTATATTCACGAAGGATATGGGCAGTTGATAACCGAAGGTCAGGTTTTCTCCCTTGAACCCGGTATGCTCATGATTTTTCGACCTTTTCAATTGCACCACATCCAGATTCAAGTATCCAGACAGCAGCCTTTCATTCGAAATGTACTCATGGTTGAACTTGATCTACTGAAGGCACATTGGCCCCAATTTATCGTTACTTACGACTTCATACAGGATCTGCTGGAAGAGCAATCCCCCATTCAGCCCATCCGACTTGCTGCCACATCTCCACTCGTTCAACGAATGGAACAATATGCAGATACGTATCCAGATCTGCTTCCTCACGAAGTAGAGGAGGATACACGCCTCTTTTTATTGGATCTGCTCGCACAACTTCGCTACCTGTGGCAAGACGGGCAGCAACGCCGCTCCGAAGATGTACTCTCGTCCAGTGCAAACGTTCTTCACCCTCATGCCGAAGCCATCATGCAATGGATTGAGCAGCATTACCAGGAGCCTTTTCGTTTGGAGCATATCGCAGATACTCTTCATCTATCCCCCTATCATCTATCTCATGTATTTAAAAAAGCGACTGGCACCACGATTGTTGCTTATGCTCAAGCCACCCGCATTCGTCATGCCTGTGTGTTGCTTACCCGTTCCTCGCTAACCGTTCCCGAAATCGGTCACCGTGTCGGTATGACCAGCCCCTCCTACTTTTGCAAAGTATTCCGTACTACCACAGGCTCAACACCACATCAATATCGGCTGAAGGTGCAGGGGAGGAAGTAACAAAAGAGCGAGAGGAATTGGAGCTCCTCTCGCTGCTATAAACAAAAATACTATTTTAAATCTACATATATTGTATATCCACTTGTAAGGCTTAATTTAAATTGTCCAGGTTGTAAATCACTGGTATCGAATTCGAAAATTTCTCCTTCAAAACGTTGTGGAATAACTAATTTCATACCATGGCCATCAGTGACTTCCTTATCAAAATTTGCATATGAACCATAAGTATCCCTATAAACTAAATATGCTGTATCCCCACCATAATTAACTGTGAATTTAATTACAGTTCCTACTGGGACTTGAATAGTTGATTTAGTCGGATAATCTACAAAAACTGGACGAGTGAATGAAACAAATTTAGATGACGTGAATACTTCGTTTCTGTACACGCTGTCTGTTGTTGAAACTGCACCTTCTAATATTCTAAAATAAGTACTTTTCCCTAAGTTCATCTGTTTAGGGTGTATTTTGATTTCATTGTATCTTATTGAAACCACATCTTCTGGATCCAGAGAAACGAATACAGGTGTTTGAGAGTTTGTAGATACCTGAATATGATCTCTTAGACTGCCAAGTTCGGATTCCATAATCATACGATTAAAAAAAATTGAGTACGTTTCTATGCTATCACTCCAGCTTCCCCTCATACTTGATCCGTTTTGAACTAAACGTTGATTTGGGCCATCCAATACTGTCACATATTGAGTTTGAGAACTCTTATCTTGTGAATCAAGAACGAAAATTCTAAGTTGTCCATATTTTGTGATTAGCGTTTCGGTTTGGATTTCAGTTCTCTCGTTTGCAACAATAGGAAGCTTCATAGCTGCGCCAGCATTAACTGCTTCTTCAAGGAGGATAAGATTACTTCCATCAATATTTTGAGTAGTCACATATGCATAACCACTTCGAGGACTGTATAAATATACTGATTCCGTTACTGTTATTGTGTTTGACTCTACACCGAGCAAGAAGAATGAACCACCCTCATAACTACCATATTCATTTCCCGGTAAAGGAGTAGTTGGTGTAGTTCCTCCGCCATTGCCCGTACCCGGATTTACAGGAGTTGCACTACCACCACTTCCTTCTGATGAACCTGAGGATGATCCTCCACTAGCTGATGGAGCAGGCGTAACTGGAGGTGTAACTGAAGTCACGGGTTTACTTGTCCCACCAATTTGTACTGTTGTATCGGCAGGTACACTCTCTCCCAAGTTAACCTTATTTGGTGCTGTCTCCATGGTCACGCCTACAGCGTTAACTGTAGCCTGCTCAATGGTTCCTGTCCCTAACATTCTTACAGCTGCATTAAGAATAGCTGATATAATTTTGGCTTCCTGATTAGTCTGAACCGTAGTTCCTGACGCAGAATCGTCAACGTTCAGTTGATTAATCGTACCCGATGGAATTTGAATGTTAATGCTTTTGGCAACCACATTAACCGTTTCAAAATTACCTTTAAGGTATACTCTTGATTTTTCCGGCAGTGCCTCGGACAATGTCAGTTTGTCGATCTTTGCCCCCATGTCAGACTCGATGTTGGCCGCCGTTTGAACAGTGATTTCCTGAACCTTTGTTTTTCCTGTTGCAACCAAACGCACAGTACCATCCTGTTTATTCACAATAACCGTCAACAGGACCGAATCTTCCAGATGTACGCTATTTTCACCGCCACCATATACATATGTTTTCCCCTGCACAGTTACGTTTTTGAGGAACACATCGCCATCACCGACCGCTTTACTAATGATCAAATCACCTGTAATATTCATATTCTGAAGTGTAACGCCTGATGTACCGATCACTACACTGCCAGATATCTCTTCCCTTTTTTCTGTAGATCCATAGGTTCCTTCTTGCCCATACCAACTGCCATATGTACTAAAAGCTCGATCCAAAATCTGTACTGCTTCAGCTCTAGTAATTGCCTTGTTCGGCATAAAATTGCCGTTACTGTAACCAACGATAATCTTTTTGTCAGCTGCTCCACTTACTGCTTCTTTACTCCAACTTTGGATATCCTTATCATCGGCAAAATTAGACTCCCCACTTCCCTGCAATTGCAGTATCCGTGAGATCGTAGCTGCTGCTTCTTGCCTTGTCACTGAACCAGTCGGCCGAAATGAGTGATCTGCATATCCTCGGATATATCCGGCTTGTACTCCTTTAGCAATATCTTGAGCATACCAACCCGATGATGTTACATCTGAAAAAGTAGTATTGCTTACCTCTTCATACTGGAAAATTCGGTTAATCATCGCGACCCACTCAGCACGCGTAACTTCTCCTTTGGGCAAAAACGTATTTCGTTCATTTCCTTGGACGATTCCACGGTCAGCCCACTTTTCAATTACTTCCTGAGCCCAGTTGCCCTCCACATCTTTGAAAGATTGTTGAGCTGTTTTTAAGGATGATTCATTCCCAATCCATCCGTCTTTGGTTACTTCAGCCTGTACTGATGTAGCCATACCACTAAATAACAATACTCCTGATAAAAATAGACTTCCCCACTTTTTCACGTTTCAATTTCGCCTCCATTGGTTTTAATTCTATAGACCTACTACTTTAGTATCATAAGCCTCTTAAAAAGGTATCACAGAAATTTAAAACTAACAATATTTTCATTCATTTGTATACTTTATTTTTAATCAAAAAAAAAAGATCTTCACTTAACTAAAAACATTTAAAGTACTTATTGTGTCTTTGTCATCAACCTCCTTTTTTTTTCATTTCTGCACATCGCAATAAAGAATAATCATAAACTCATGATTATCCTTTATTGCCTAACTCAACGCACATTGAGCTCCAACCGTTTCAAGTAGGGAATTAGGAGTCTCTCTAGATACCTTAAATCATCCTTCTGCTCCGCTGACAAGCGTTCCTCATGGATACTTCCATCCTTGTCCATCACCATAACTTTGTATTTTTTCATTTGTTCATAGACAGACTTGAACTCCCGATATTGTTCCTTGGTAAATGTCTTTTCTGCCTGTTCCAACTGTTCCGTCCAAAATTGCTGCTCGTCCATCAGTTTTTTGGAGGACCCTACACTCACAGCTTCCAGCTTCTCAAAAAACGGTTCCAACTCAGCTACAAGAATGTTATATCGTTCCTGCTCCACTGTACTCCACTGCTCTGGATGCATATTGCCCCGAGAATCGGCAAACTTCACGGCCATTTGCCCTAATTGCTTCAGCAAGTCCATATATTGAACAAATTCTTCTTCGCTGAAATGGGCCTTGGCCGTCTGCAGCTTTGCTTCCAACCTCATATAATCCTCAGCTGTTCCCCCCATAGCTTTGATATTCTCCTGCGAACCATATATTCCGTCTGCGAGATAGGTGTATCCTGCGTAGGCTCCGGTGGGAATAATGAGCACAACAGCTAATAGTCCAGTGATCAGCCATTTTTTTCGATTTCTTCTGATGTGTGAATCATTTCGAATACTATCCATCATTTTATGTTTAATTCTCGCAGGAACGGACCAATCATTGGTCTCTTCCTGGTAGGCTCTTCGCAACTGTTCATCGAGTTTCATGCAGATCCTCCACCTTTCCCCGCAATCTTGGATTCATCTTCTCTTTCTGTCTTAACTTCGCCAGCGCCGCATGTATGCGCGATTTTACGGTTCCAAGCGGAATCTCCAATATGCCAGCAATCTCCTCTTGCGTGTATTCATTCAAATAATGAAGTGTAACCACCTGCTGTAGCTTGTACGGCAAACGGTGCACCTCTTCCAGCAGAGGACGATTTGCCAGTTTGTTGACCAGATCAGTGGAAAAATCATATTCTAGTCCAACGTCAGATTTCTCGATCCGCTTACCAAACCGAAACTGCATCAATCTTTTGCGTCGATAACTCTGAACCTGTCGCATCGTCACCCCCATCAACCAGGGACGAAAAGCACGCTCCGCATCATATCGCGCCAATGATCGATACGCCTGAATGTAAATCTCCTGTACCACATCCTCCGCGTCAGACTTGTCCTTGATGAGAAATCGCACAGTTTGATATATCCTCGTCACTGTTTTCTCATATAATTCTCCATATGCTTCTTCATGCCCCGCCCGTATTAACGTTACAAGTTCTATGTACTTATCTTGTTCACTCATTATCCATTCCCCTCCTCCTTACACTATATATTGGCATGCCAGCATCATATCGTTCGATTTATTTATTGAATGAGTAGGTATGGCTGAATCTGATACAAAAAGGTCCTCTGGTGTTTATCATGATATAATATACCTGATTTTGATATAATTGGAGGTTCTGCATCTGAGTTATAAGATCCCCTTTGGTCTTTTGCTATTATCTTATTTCGATCATCGGATTGGTAATCGCCAGAAGCTACTTCGAGGCCTACGCCACGGTATACAGACTTATTGGGATATTGGTTATCTTATCGTCTCTTTTTCTTTCGATAGCGGAAATAAGGGAGCAACTTAGCAGGGGTGGTCACTACTGTAATGAAACTTTTCAGCAAATTGTACTCAGAATATCTCCTGATTCCACGACCTCTACGTTTGTTGTTTTTATGGGGATGGATTGTTTTGTTTATTGTTGCTGGTACCAAATTCAGATGGTTCTACTTCCTACAATAAGCTGATTCAAAGAAGTCTGATCCCCTGGGACATAAAAAAAGAGCTGAGTCGTCATTATGACGTCTCGGCTCTTCTTTGATGCTCATCCTCTTCCTTACAGATAAAGATATAGGTAATCAACTCGAGCTAGCTTATACGTTCCTTTTTAAGGCAAACTTTATTTGATATTCAGAAATTCATATCACTTGATCACCGCTTCTGAATAGTTCTACCTGTTCAAGTCTTGCCAGTACGTTGGCAAGGCTTTTTTCTCTTAAACATAAGTTGTTTGGCTTTGCTTATGTATTCTTTAGATTTTCTTCAGAAATATGCTCATTAATTCCTTAGTTTTTTTCATTATGATGTCAATATCAACAAGAGAGGAGGCAAAACAATGATCAGTAATACGATCTTAGAGCTACTTCATCAGTATGGTTATCTGATTTTTTATTTTGCCTTCTCATTAGGGCCTTTCGGTATTCCAATTCCAAATGAGATCACGATAATCAGCGGTGCCATTTTGAGTCACACAGGAGTTATCAATTCATGGATCACATACTTCTGTATTTTATCAGGACTATTAACAGCCATTACCTTTGCTTATTTTGCAGGGAAGTTATTTGGAACCAAGATAAAACACAGATTTCAACATCATAAACACTTCGTTAAGGCTGAACTGATTCTGAATAAAAAAAGTGGCAATTGGGCGATGTGCGTCGGTTTGTTCATTCCAATCGTGCGGTATGTTCTCCCTTTGGTGATGGGACTCAGTGGCGTGCAGTATAGAAAATTTGCTCTTATCTCCTATTCCAGTGCTTTGTTATGGACCATAACGTATTTTACAGCGGGAATTTACTTCGGTGGCCCCATTCTATCTACGCTTCATTTATTACATTTCTAACTGGTTTGGATAACATACCATCACATTATGGAGGAACCCTATGAATTCCAATGAACCTGTTTTATTTTTGAAAAGCTTTCTGCAAAGCCCTAAACATGTCGGCAGTATCATACCCAGTTCCCGGTTTCTCGCCAGCAAAATGGTGAAGCAAGCCTCTTGGCTAGAGGCAAAAGCTGTCGCCGAGCTTGGATCGGGTACAGGTCCTATCACTCGTTATATTCATCAACAAGTACACGATTCCACCAAAGTCCTATTGTTTGAGATGAACGAAAAGATGAGGAATACTCTTCAGACGGCATACCCGGAGTTCTCCTGTTATCCAGACGCTGCTCGATTGGTAGAATCCATGAATCAAGAGGGCGTTCAGCAACTGGATTACATTTTTAGCGGACTGCCCTTCTTCAACTTTGAGCCTGAATTAAGAAATACGTTGGTAGACCAGATCTATAAGGCACTCAAACCTGGAGGGTTATTCATCGCCTTTCAATATTCACTTCAAATGAAAAAAACATTATCCGAACACTTTATCATCGAAAAAATAGAATTCGTGCCTTTGAATATCCCACCTGCGTTCGTTTATGTCTGTCGCAAAAAGGAAACAATTTAAACATTCCGGACGATCGTTTACACTGATGTTATCCTAATTTTTAAAGGAGTGTTGAATTATGAATACCGTTCTCGTTGTTGATGATGAACCCGATATCCGGGATGTCATTCATGTCTATTTACGTAACGAAGGATATCATGTCATTGAAGCAGCCAATGGTGAGGAAGCGCTAAATATTATCAAAACAACATCGGTTCAACTCGTTATTCTGGATGTTATGATGCCCATTATGGATGGAATTAAAGCCTGCTTCAAAATAAGAGAAGTATCACCCACTCCCATTATTATGTTATCCGCCAAGGAAGAAGACATTGATAAAATCACGGGCCTGACTACCGGGGCTGATGATTATATGGTCAAACCGTTTAATCCATTAGAGTTACTGGCTCGCGTTAAAGCTCAGTTACGACGTCAAACCCTGATTGGCAAAGCCGAATTCAATTCACTTATCCTGATCAAGGACCTTGTCATTGATACAAGTAAACATTCTGTGAAGCTCAAAGATAATGACATTTCGCTTACACCACTGGAGTTCTCCATTCTGGTGTTGCTTACCAGCCATCCTGGACAAGTATTTAGCTCCGAGAAAATTTACGAAACCGTATGGAAAGAACCTTACGGGTATTCAGATAATACGGTGATGGTTCATATTCGTAACCTGCGAGAGAAATTGGAAGTAAATCCGCGGGAACCTCATTACATTAAAACGGTATGGGGAGTGGGATATAAAATTGATTAAACGATTACCACATTTTAAAAAAAAGATACAGATTAACATCCTATATCAAATGTTGATCAGTTTATTGATTTCGTTTGTTGGCTCTGTGGGTGTCAATAATATGTTAATCATAGGTGCTGCAAAAATTAGTGAAAGATTTAATTGGCCTTCGCTTCTCTACATCTTTCCTTATGTTCTAACACCAATCTTCATCGGAATTTTCACGTTGATTTTTTTGTTTTCCACACGAAAAATTGTGAGAGATCTCATTACATTAGAGCAAGGGCTTCAAATCATATCTGAAGGAAATCTGAATTATAGGGTGCCCGTTAATCGACAAGATGAACTTGGACGCGTTGCTTCCAACATCAATCATATGACAGAACAGTTAAAGCAACAGATTGCTAAAGAACGTGAATTGGAGCAATCCAAGATGGACATGATCACTGGCATCTCACATGATCTGCGTACACCGCTTACCAGCATAATTGGCTATATTGAGCTTCTCAAATCAGAATCATTTCAAGACAAAGCAGAGTATGATCGTTTCATCCAAAATACCTATAACAAAGCAACGCATTTGAAGAAGTTACTTGATGATTTATTTGAATATACGCGTCTTAACGAAGTGAACACCCAATTGGATTTGAAAAATATTGACCTCTGTCAGCTATTGGACCAATTGTTGTTTGAATTCGAACCTTTAGCTCAGGAGCATGGGATTCGTATTGAAAAAACACTCGGTAATGCTCCAATCATGGTTTCCCTGGATAGTGATAAGATCGCTAGAGCCATCGACAATCTCCTCATGAATGCACTCAAGTATTCCTTTAAACCGGGCACGATTCATGTTCGAATGAGTGTGCAGCATAATCACGTTACCATTGAAGTAGAGAATAAAGGCATACCACTAACGATAGAACAAAAAAACAGACTGTTTGATCGCTTTTATAAGGTGGATTATTCGAGGAATAGCGAAGGTATTCAATCAGGATCTGGTCTAGGACTTTCTATTGCGAGAAATATTGCGGATTTACATCAGGGGACTTTAACACTAAAACATACGCGTAACGTATTTATATTCCAACTAAGCTTGCCTTCTAACATCCAGTGATACATCAATAGCTTGATAATGGAGGATACCGCGATGAAAACATTCGAACCACTTCTTTTTCTGCAAGGATTTCTGAGGAACCCCAAACGAGTAGGCAGTGTCCTCCCCAGCTCCAAATATTTGGCTAAGAAAATTGTCCAGTCTGTACGATGGGATGAGGTAAGAACCATTGCTGAGCTGGGGCCAGGAACAGGGGCCGTCACACATCTCATGAGAGCACATTTACCGAAATCTGCAACCGTGTTTTTATTTGAAAGAGACCCCAAAATGAGAAGTAATTTGAAGAAAACATATCCTGAATTCATGTTCCATTCCAATGCATCCTATCTATTAAAAAGGATCAATCAAGAACATGTGCATCAGTTGGATAGCATCGTTTGCGGACTGCCCTTTTTTAATTTTTCCAGAGAAATGAGACAAAACATCCTGTCACAGATCCATACAGCGCTCCGACCTGGAGGCACGTTAGTTTTATACCAGTACTCCCTTCATATGAGGAAACAATTAGCTGAGTTATTTGAGATGGAGAAAATTCAATTTGTGCCCTTCAGCTTCCCTCCTGTTTTTGTATATGTTTGTCGTAAAAGACAAGATGAAGGACAACGTGTAACGATCGACTTGAGGAAGACTTGATTTATCCTCTTTATATGTTTAATGTCCTGTCTTGTCCTGTGAGGATCTAATCATGCGAGTCATCATCTTACGCGGCAACAACCGCGGCATAAACGCGATGAATCGGTTTCGAGCACCAGGCATAATTAACGTCTTGCCACGTAAGAAACCTCGATACCCTTCTTCGGCCACCTGTCCGGCTTCCATGATCGGGCCCTGCAACATCTTCGAGACACCCATACCCGAACGATCCACAAACCCGGTGGATGTCAGGCCTGGACACAGTGCCGTTACCGTAACGCCCGTTCCGCTTACTTCATTCTCCAAAGCCTCGGTGAATGATAGCACGTATGCCTTTGTTGCATAATATACCGACATCATCGGTCCAGGGAAAAAACCTACCAACGAAGCCACATTCATCACACCGCCGTGTCCACGTTGTATCATATCCGGCAAGAATAGCTTTGTCATGACGGTTAAAGCCTTGATATTCACGTCAATCATATTGACTTCTTGTTCCATATCCGTTTCCATAAACGTCCCGAACAGACCGAAACCTGCATTGTTGACAAGATAGTCAACAACAATGCCCTTTTCCTTCAGCTCATGATAAATCTCCTGTGGTACCCCAGGTGCCGCTACATCTTTGGCAATAACCGTCGCCTGAATGCCATACTTTTTCTGATACTCCTGAGCTAGATCCTGTATTTTACCCTCGCTTCGTGCTACCAGCACAATATGATGACCACCTTTGGCAAACCGATCAGCTAACTCTTTACCGATCCCACCCGATACCCCTGTGATTAGAACTGTCTTTCTCATGTTGTTGCCTGCCTCTCTTTTCTATAAAATATGTTTCATCTGGAACATCAATATTTGAACGAACGTTCTATAATAGTGAAAAAAATAGACTACCTCCGTATGAGATCCATGGATAGCATCGCTATACGAAGCAGTTTTTCCTTGGTCATCGAAGTCTTGGCCATCCCCCTTAAACCAATGCTTACGTTATGCAGATATTCCGCCAATACCTCGGCGTTGTACTCCGTTGTGAATTCACCTTCTTGCTGTCCCCACACCATAATGTCCTTGATTAGTTTCTCCGTATTTGCAAACATCTCCGTTGATCGGTTGTTCATGTCTTCATCTCGTGCCGCCAATTCTACCGTCGAATTAACAATGAAGCAGCCTGATGCTGGAGATTCCTCTCCATGAATTAAAGAAAGAAATATAAACTGAAGTGCTTCCGTTGCCGTTTTAGAACGCTTTACGCCTGCTGCAAGAGCGGAGCTGATTTTGTGATCATACAGATCTACTGACTTTAGAAACAAGGTATGTTTATCACCAAATGTGTCATACAAGCTTTTACGATGAATTCCCATATGATTAACCAGATCCGTCATAGACGTCTTCTCGTAACCTTGTTCCCAAAAAAGTCTCATCGCTTTATCCAGTACAACAGACTCTTCAAACTCTTTGCTTCTCGCCATTGGCTTCCCTCCTGTTCAGAAAACGAACATTAAATAGCATGAGCATGATCTTAACGAGCCTTTAAAAGGTAACAATGACTTTGCCCTGGGAGTGACCCGTTGATACTTTAATCAATGCCTTTTCAATGTCCTCAAACGTATACGTAGAATCGATCGAAGGTTTAATGTCTTCTTTTTCTACAAGAGCTGTGATTTCTTGCAATTGAATCCCACTGGAATGCACAAATAAAAAACGATATTCATTTTGATTCTTACGCGCTAAAGAATCCAGGCGTGCACCTACGAGACCGAACAATGCTCTTTTCCACAACGGGAATTGACTGTCCACTGCAAAGCGATAATTGGGTCCTGCCTTCAAAGAAACTAATTTGCCATGTGGTTTCAAAATGCTCAGTTCAGCTTTGATCTCATCCGCACCCAAGGTGTCGATCACATAATCGATATCGGACAGAATGTCAGCATACTGCTCAGTCTTATAATCAATGAATTGATCTGCTCCAATGGATAGAGTACGTGCTCTGCCCCTCTCACTGCCACTTGTAATAACCGTTAATCCCATGGACTTGGCAATTGGGATAGCCATCGCACCGAATCCCCCGGTTCCGCCAGGAATAAACAACTTTTTATTCGGTTCCGCTCGGAGCACATCATGCAATGCTTGATACGCGGTCAAGGCAGTAAGGGGTACTGCAGCAGCTTCGATAAAAGACAGATTTTCAGGCATCATGGATAAAGCATCCTCATGTACAGCCGCATATTCAGCAAAAGCACCAATTTTATTTAGTGGCAACCTCGTATAAACCGAATCCCCCACTTTAAAATTCAAAACATCATCACCGACAGCTTCAATGACACCCGATAATTCATTCCCTAAAGTTAAAGGTAACGTATAGTCGGCAATCATCCGAACACTGCCATTCATATTCAAGATATCCAGTGGATTTACACCCGCAGCTTTTACTTTGACGAGGACCTCACGGCTATGAATCTGAGGTATCTCAATATCATTGATTTCCACTTGGATTTTTTTGGAGTATTTCTGTATTTGAGCTGCTCTCATCATTTATCCTCTTCCTTTGCTTATAGACTATAAAAGTTGAACTCAAGATTATTTACACTGACACTACGATGACAGAACAACCCTCCAATCGCTGTTATCGTGTAAATAAGTAGTTCAACTTATGTAGGAACATGGCGTGCAATGTTCAGTTGTACGCCATGCTCCATACTTTGTGCTAGTGTAGCCCCTCTTGCGACTTTAATTCTTCCAACGTAGGATAATCCGTGTAGCCCTTACTTCCCAATCCAAAGAATGTTGTCGGATCTGCTTCATTCAGTGGCGCACCTTGTTGAAGTCGTTCCACCAAATCTGGATTAGCCAAGGACCATACACCTACAGGTACCACATCAGCGAGACCACGATCTAAATCGACACTGAGATCATCCAAAGTTCTTCCGGCCCGGTTAACCAACAGTGGATTTTGCCAGATCGAACGAATGTCTTGGAGTAAGTTCTCATCTCCAAGATGCATAACATGAAGGTAAGCCAAATCCAATTGAGCCAATTCTTTTACAAGATAGCGGTAGAGTTCAGGACCTTGTTCTCCATCTTGAATTCCACCCAGCGGTGTCCCTGGTGAGATGCGGAAGCCTGTTCGTTCTGCCCCTATTTCCTCCACAATGGCTTTGGTTACTTCAATCGCAAAGCGAGCACGATTTTCAATAGATCCGCCATACTCATCTGTGCGTGTATTTGAATTTTCTCCTAAAAATTGATTGATCAAATAGCCATTGGCTCCATGAATTTCGACGCCATCTGCCCCCGCTTTGATCGCTGCGGCAGCTGCTTTTCGGAAATCGGAGATGGTCGTTTGAATATCCTCCTGACTCAATTCCCGGGGAACGGGGATATCCTGCATCCCTGTAGCCGTAAACATTTCTACACCCGGTGCGATTGCTGATGGAGCAACCGGTTGACGATGATGCGGGGTATTATCCGGATGTGACATGCGACCCGCATGCATTAATTGGATATATACATATCCGCCAGCTTCATGCACCGCATCCGTTACCTTTTTCCATCCTTCAATATGCTTATCGGTGTAGATGCCCGGTGACCATAAGTAACCCTGTCCATCATCGGAAGGTTGTGTTCCTTCCGTAATCAGGAGTCCCATCGTTGCGCGTTGAGCATAATAAAGTGCCGCCAACTCTCCAGGTGTACCATCTTCTTGTGCTCGACTACGTGTCATAGGTGCCATAGCTAGTCGATGAGGCAATTCCATGTTGCCAATCTTTGTTTTACTCCATATCTTTTCCAATCGAATGTACTCCTCTTCTTATTTGAGATTTTGTAAATGTATCCTCTGGATTCTGCTGTATTAATTCAATTCTGAAATCACCGGGTAGATTGCACCTGTCAGCTGAAAATCATAGTTCTGATCTACAATCCCTACAACCACTTCATTGTGATCATACAGATCGATCATGAAGCCTGCCATTTCTTTAGCTGTGTGATATTTGGGCATATTCGCTTTGTAATCAAATCCTTCAGCATCTATTGATTTTTGCACAAATTCTGTTTCCGTGATCGCTGGTGCCAGGATCTTCGCTTTTAGTTTTGCACCTTTCAGTTCCAGTTCTTTGGCAAGACCTTCTGTGAAGGCACTAACGTAGTATTTCGATGCAGAATAAGCAACACTGCCTACAGCAATGGCATATCCAAGTGCGGATGAGACGTTGATCAATTGAGTGCCTTCCACATTCGCATAATCTCGCACATACAGTGTAGATAGAATGGTCAAAGATTCGATGTTAACACGCAGCATCGTCTCCACTTTATCCAAATTCTGTTCAGCAATGAACGAGCCTTCTCCGAGCCCTGCATTATTGATCCAAGTCTCAATTTCATATTCCTTCAAATCGTTATATAGCGTGTACGCCTCTGCGCTAACAGACAGGTCGCTTGTATGAACGATAACATTTACTTTAGGGTCGATACCCTGAATAGTTGATTTAAGTTCTTCAAGCTTATCCAATCTTCTGGCTACCAAAATCAAGTTTTTGCCCCGTGTTGCAAATGCCAATGCTGTTTCATATCCAATTCCTGAACTTGCTCCTGTAATCACTGTGTATTTCATCATATTCTCTCCCTTATATTCTTTAGATTAGTGTACTTTTGTTTCAAGAACGATCATTCTTTAATGTGTAAAAAAAACTAGTTAGATCTAACTTGCTGTTAGCATATCATTTATAGAACGATCAGTAAAGAATTGTTTTATATGTAGAAAACATGTTTGGAACTTACTTAAATGAGAAGAGAAACGCTATATAAACCATTTTATATCATAAATTAAGAATTCCTATATCGTTTCACTCCTTCAATTTAAGCAGCACTAACTTTTCCTTCATTGGTTAATCTAATGTCAGGCCAATGGCCATAAGTATAACCATCAACCTTTCCTGGCTATGCTAATCTGAATTCGACATCATCCATCCCAGAAATTCTCCAAACGAATCGGATACCTTTTCAACCTCTTCAAATTCAGGCTCACATCCACGGACAATAGCCCCACTGTCGGTTGTTAAGTCAATGGCATAGAAGGAATATCCATCTTCCACAGACATTACGATCGGCAAGTGATGATCCCACCAGGCCGTTATCTCTGACTGCCAAATAGAATCACCCTCTGCTGCCTCCAAACTAAGCATTTCAAATTCATTCCATTGGAATGCGGTCTCTGTGCTATTGTTGAACTCAGCCTCACAAATAAACCAAGTTTGCTCATCCGGTGCAACGCATTTTTCAACTACATTTAGAAATTCTAAATATTCATCTGGAAGTCCTTTATATCTTGAAGTAACGCTGCTGTTTAAATGTGACTGCGAACCGGATTTACTCATTATGTCCCAGCCCTTTTCCCCTGCCCAAGTCATAAATTCCCTAAAGTGATTGTTTCCTTTTCCATTATTCATTTCCAAATTATACACCTGCCCATCAGCTTAAGAGATAGAAACTATATCACCTATTCGGGATTTGAATGGAAAATCCCTGCTGTCGTGCTTCAAAGAGAAAGACAAAAAGACTGGAAACATGGCCCGAGAAAAGCGGCAACCAGGTTCCAGCCTTTGGTGAGTTGCGGAAAGTTAATTTTAGTTAGGGACAGTTAATTGGGAAATGGACAGGAATTATTAGTTAGTTAAATATCCGCTGTCTCATCGCCTCAAACAGCAAAATCGTTGCCGCCATTGCCGCATTAAGTGACTCAGCCTGTCCTTGCATCGGAATCGTAATCGCATCATCCACCAAACGTGCCGTAGAATCCGAGATACCCTTGCCTTCGTTACCAATGACAAGCCATACCGACTGCGTAAAATCATAACTATAACATGAATGTTCTGCCTGCAAAGAAGTACTTACCAGCTTCACGCCCGCAGCCTTCGCTTCGGGAAGCAAAGATTCCAACTGGCCCTCCACAATGGGCAAATGAAACAATGACCCCATCGTCGAACGAATCGTCTTCGGGTTATATACATCAGCACAGCCAGCGCCAAGTACAACCCCCGCGGCTCCAGCTGCGTCCGCACTACGGATGATTGTCCCTACATTACCTGGGTCTTGAACTCCGTCCAGCACCACAACAAGCCCGCGCGCTCCGGTAATTAGGCTTTCCAGTGGCTCACTGCCTTTACGCACAATCGCGAATACAGGCTGTGGAGTCATTGTATCCGTACATTTGGCGATAACCGCAGGAGATACACTGACCCACTCCACACGCTGTAGCGGATTCTCAAGCCCGGCGAGTTCGCTAGGTACGCCTTGCTCTCCATCGTACACGATGCACTCCAGATCTGCTCTGGCACGCAGTGCTTCCTGTACCAGATGAATGCCCTCAATGATATATTTATGTTGACGGGTACGATGCTTTTTCTCCAGCAACTGTGCCCATTCTTTTACACGTGTATTTTGCGGTGATACAATATCCATCTTTCCATCCTTCCCATCTGCATCCATCACTTCGGATACGCAAGCTCCATTTTCGTCAAATGATCCTTGTGACCCACAATGATCAGTACATCTCCAGCTTCGATCCGGTCCTCCGCGTACGGCGAGATGTTCATCGAATTCCCACTGCGAATCGCCATCACGTTACAACCAAAACGTGCACGGATGTTTAATTCCATCAGGTTTTTACCGATCATTTGCTCGGAGGCTCTCATCTCCAGAATGCTGTAATCCTCAGATAACTCGATGTAATCCAGTATATTAGGCGAGGTCAGATGATGGGCTACGCGTAGTCCCATATCCCGCTCAGGATAGATGACTTTATCTGCCCCAATCTTCTGCAATACCTTACCATGAAGCTCATTTTGGGCTTTTACGATCAAAACCGGTACACCCATATCTTTCAATATCAGGGTTGTCAGAATGCTCGCCTGAATATCTTCACCAATCGCCACAACGACAACGTCGAAATTCCGTATGCCCAGCGCACGCAGCGCTTCTTCATCTGTTGAATCTGCCGATACCGCATGGGTCACCACATTGGACATTTCCTGAGTCCGTTGCTCGTCCGCATCAATTGCCAGCACGTCGAATCCCATGCCACTCAGTGCATTGGCAACACTTGATCCGAACCGTCCCATGCCAATTACGGCATACTGTTTCTTGGCCATTAGGGTCTTAACCTCCCGCTGCACTTCAGCATGACGCATCATTACGGATACCCATGCTAACGTAAATAATCCTTCGTAGTATACCACAAAGCCTGATAAACTTGAATGCGCTAGCGCTTCCCAGGGAACAGTATTAGAGCAGCCGAATATACGAGGAGGGAATTGCGATGCCCATTACATTAAGCCTGCGTGAAGCGATTGTTCATAAAGTTCATGACAAGAGTGATGATCAGCTCCGGGAGATGATTGAAGGTTCAGTAGATGGACCGGAAGCTGCATTACCTGGACTTGGCGCCATTTTCGAGATGATCTGGAAGAACACAGAACCTGCCAAGCAGGAAGAACTCATTCAAATCGCGCAAGAGCATCTGCACACCATTCCCGTCCAACCGCTTAGCTAATCGAAGCAGTGGAGGGTAAGGTAACCATCATTACGTTTGTTCTGTCTGCAAAAGAAAGCTTTCCCTTATTCGGCTGGATCATACCCGCCTCCAGGTAAGGTGTATAGCAATAGATCCCTCCGCCAATCGGCGGAGGGATCTTATTTTTAACAAGCTATCTCATCACATGAGCTTGTCACGTTTAATTAATTTTTTAACAATTCCAACGAAATACTTCTGTCTTCACTTAAGGCGCAGTCTCCAGGAATTGAGCTGTAGGATTTTTATCCATAGCCGTTCTCATTGCGTACTCATTTTCGAAGAGCACTACATAATTTCCTTTTTTATCTTTTACAAGCGCAGAGTTAATCCGGAATTTGCTTGGGTCCAGATTCTCGTCCACGATCCAGCGAGCGAACTGATAAGGCATACGCTGCAATTGCACATCTACCCCATACTCGCCTTTCATCCGGTATTCAAATACCTCGAACTGAAGTTGACCAATTACGCCGAGGATTGTCTCGTCGAAACTTGCCGTCTGGAACACCTGAATGGTTCCTTCCTCCGTCAACTGATCAATTCCCTTTTGGTACTGTTTATGTTTCAATGCATTTTTCACAGTAACTTTGGCGAAAATCTCTGGTGAGAACGTTGGCAACTCCTCAAAGACAATCTCGCTGCCTTGGCTCAGTGAATCACCAATCCGGAAGATACCCGGATCGAACAAACCGATAATATCGCCAGCATATGCCTCTTCGACAATATCCCGGTCTTGTGCCAGGAATTGCTGTGGCTGTGACAGCTTGATTTCTTTGCCCACACGAGTATGCTTCACACTCATTCCACGTTGGAACTTGCCTGACACAATACGCAGGAACGCAATACGATCCCGGTGTGCCGGGTTCATGTTTGCCTGAATCTTGAACACATAACCGCTGAATTTCTCATTTGTTGGCTGAATCTCTCCTGCCGTACTGCGACGTGGTTCAGGCTTCGGTGCCAGTTCCAGGAAGTTCTCCAGGAAAGTCTGTACGCCGAAATTGTTGATCGCACTACCGAAGAAAATAGGTGTCAATTCGCCGCGTTGAACTTTCTCCATGTCGAATTGGTCGCCCGCAATATCCAGCAACTCCAGATCCTGACACAATTGATCATGCAGGTATTCTCCTGCCATCTCACGGATAATCGGATCTTTGTAGCCATCTACCTTTTGTACTTTAATCGTCGAGTGATCGTCCCCTTGGAACAATTCCACCTGATTTTTCATCCGGTCATAGACACCACACAGCTCGCGACCTGTACCAATAGGCCAGTTCATCGGAACCGAACGAATACCCAGTACATTTTCAAGCTCTTCCATCAGGTCAAATGGGCTTTTACCCTCACGGTCGAGTTTGTTGATGAACGTAAAGATTGGAATGCCACGCTTCGCACATACCTGGAACAACTTGATCGTTTGTGCCTCGACACCTTTCGCCACGTCAATCAACATTACCGCGCTATCGGCAGCCGTCAGTGTACGATACGTATCTTCACTGAAATCCTGGTGACCCGGTGTATCCAAAATGTTGACGCGATGATCCAGATAATCAAATTGCATTACGGAAGAGGTAACCGAGATCCCCCGTTGTTTCTCAATTTCCATCCAGTCACTTGTTGCGTGTTTGCTGGCTTTCCGAGCTTTTACCGTTCCCGCAAGGCGAATCGCGCCCCCGAACAGCAACAGTTTCTCGGTTAATGTAGTTTTACCCGCATCCGGGTGAGAGATGATGGCAAACGTCCGGCGTTTGTCCACTTCCTGTTGAAGAATTTCATTTGCAGCTTTGCTCATAGGTTTAATCCCTTTCGTCCGTTCATTCACGTTAATCCGGCATGGCCGGTCCATCATTCAATCTTTATGCAATCCGGCGAGGCCGGTTGATTGTACACGAGTTTTTACGTTCTAGGTATTTACACACTAGATTAATTTTACACATTTACAATGGAGTTCATCCTCCTCAAATCTGTGCTTTCATGTATACCGTGAACTGCTTCTTAACCCAACTCTCCTATTGTACCATAATCTGTACCGAAAATAACCGATTACTACCGCAGATTCTTCTCTTTTCACTTGCAAAAAAAAAGCACCCTTCAGCCATTTCCATGGCATCCAGGCACTCCTCATTCATTTTTATTTATCGGGTTTAGAAAATCAATGCATCCAGCGCGTATTGTCCGCCACCCGTCAGGGCCAGCGCTACACCAATCACCAGAATCGCGAGATTATATTCGAATCCGTTCTGTGTGGACCAGTATCCGTTCGCTCCATGGACTTTCACAATCGCAATGACCATCGTCAATGCAATCAGAATGCCACCTACCGGTGTAAGCAGACCCAGGGCCAGCAGCAATCCGCCCCCGAATTCCGCGAGTCCAGCCAGTAACGCCACCAATGCACCGGGCTTCATGCCCATCGACTCAAACCAGCCACCTGTACCCTTGATCCCGTAACCTCCGAACCAACCAAACAGCTTTTGAGCCCCGTGCGCCATGAACGACAATCCAATCACCAAACGAATCAACAACAATCCTACATCCAACATCATTTTCTTTTTCCTCCATTCGATATATACAAAATAGTATTCTTAGATTAAAGATATTATGCACATTTTTTCTTCATGATTCTCTGTGACGCAAACCCCTTCAACTGGTTTACATTTTATCTCATGAATGATAACTTATCCGAAACGTTTGCCCGAATGAAGTTTGTCATTTGCGTAACTCTTTAACTCATGTGTTGAGTATAAGTTACATACTTACTTTTTGTCAACAACTTAATTTAAATTACTTATTTCCTTAGGATGGATACCTACCTTTTCCCCCACTAAAAAGCCTGGGTACACCGCAAAATTTGCGATTTCCCCAGGCTCAGTCATGTTGTGTATGTTGTTAATACTGTTGTTAATGTCCTTACCCTACCCTAACCATTCACTTGCCAGATCACACTGTCCTCGTCCTGACCATTCACCGGCCACCAGTGGAATCCGTCCTGCTCCAGCAGCTTATCTGTCGCTTCTGGTCCCCAAGTTCCAGCAGGGTACGTATGAAGCTCTCCTTGATTCTGCCCCCAGGCTGCTACAATCCGATCCACAAAGGACCAGGCTGTTGCCACTTCATCCCAACGGGTAAAGTACGTAGAATCGCCCTCTGCTGCGTCGTGCAGCAGACGTTCATACGCTTCAGGCGAGTTAATTCCAATCATGCAGCTCTGACAGAAATCCATTGCGAGTGGCTGAATCTCAGAATCCGAGCCTGGCTTCTTGGCATTGATTTTGATATATATGCCTTCCATCGGATTCACCCGAATGACTAGCAGATTCGGTTCCAATTTATACTTTTTCCCAAGGTACACGTTGTTTGGCATCGACTTGAACTCAACTACGATCTCGGTTGTTTTCACCGGGAGACGCTTGCCTGTCCGAATGTAGAATGGTACACCCGCCCAGCGGAAATTATCCACGAATACACGTGCTGCAAAATAAGTTTCCGTATTCGACTGCGGATCAACCTTGTCTTCCTGGCGATACCCCGGAAGCTGCTTGCCACGGTACTCCCCTTCGGCATATTGCCCCCGCACAACGTTGTTGCTCACTTCCTCATCCGAGGTGAACGCCCGTAGAGAGCGTAATACCTTCACCTTTTCATCCCGAATGTCTTCCGGGAATAGGCGACTCGGCGGTTCCATCGCAATCATCGTCAGCATCTGAAGCATATGATTCTGCCCCATGTCACGCAGTGCACCGGAGTGATCATAATAACCGCCACGTTCTTCCACGCCTACGGTCTCACCCAGCGTAATCTGAACGTTGGCAATATGTTTGTTATTCCAGAGCGGTTCAAAAAAAGCATTTCCGAAGCGGATCACTTCAATATTTTGCACCATTTCCTTGCCCAGATAATGATCAATCCGATAGATTTCCTCTTCACGGAATACTTCACGAATCTGCTCATTCAGATGTTCGGCGGATTGCAGATCATAACCAAATGGTTTTTCGATCACCAAACGGTTCCACCCCTGACTTTCCAGCATACCGCCGTCCCGCAAACTGTACGAGACACTGCCAAACAGCTCAGGTGCCAGTGCCAGATAGAACAGCCGGTTCCCCGGCGTGTTAAACTTCGATTCCAGATGCTCCGTCTGCGCACGTAGCTCTTTGAATCCTTCCACATTATTGATATCCAGTGCTTTGTATTCAAAATGATCAACAAAAGCGTTCCACTCATCAGGTTCCCCCGCTGGATAACGGCAGAACTCTTTAATGGATTCATAGATGTCTTCCCGGAATTCTTCTGGGGACCGCGGACGACGTGCTACGCCAATAACCGCAAAGTCTTCGGCAAGCTTGCCTTCACGGTAAAGACTGTAGATAGCCGGAAACAGCTTCCGGCGGGCCAAATCACCCGTTGCTCCAAAAATGAAAAATACTGCGCCTGGTGTCTGTACTTCATCTTGCAATTGTTTTTCAACCATGGGCTCCTCTTTCTTCCGGGAAGATAACCTTCACGCTCTCCCCGAGCTATGTAATGGTGTTATATATGCACGACATACAACTGTCAATTACCAGCAAGTTCCTTCTTGGATGTGATGCCATTTTAGCATATCAACTGAACGGATGCACTATTTCAAACTCATTTTTCTGATAAAGATTCTCAATATTGGGTCCCAATTCATGAAAAATCCATCCCTTAGTATTCAATCGTAATCACCGGAAACCCCACTGTAATTCGATTATCGACCTCGTCCCCAACCTGGTGAACTGCGAGTTGCATATTCAACATATGCGAGCCACTCTTGATCGACAAGGGCAGCTCGGCCACCTCATAAGAGACACTTGCGCTGGCTACATCCGTATATCGTTCAACGGAGGTGATATCCACCTTTGTGGACAGCTGTTCTTCGATCAGTTCCAGTTGCTGACTCGCATCATGTTCAGTAGCAGTAACTGCTGTACCTTGTACAGACATATTCCAGGTTGCCTTCATCCCTGAGTCTACAAGCAGTTGATCGACCTCTTCATGTAATGTCATTAATGCCTTCCGATCCGTGTGTGCATCCCCTGAGAGTTGTACGATGGCATAGTAACCATTGTCTCCTGTATCGACGACATTGACCAACATGCCTGCACCTCCAGTAGCCGTATCGACAATCTCTTCACTGCGGTACACATCGTGGCTCGTCTGACGTACCTGCATAGGTGGTTCAAGCCCCAAGTGACTTGCCAGTAACACGGCCTGCGCTTGTGCATCTCCCTTGCCTTCTCCTTGCCATTTAATCACCAGACGATCCACATTATCAATCACGCTGTCAGCAGTATAGATTAACTGTTCCAGTTGGGCTGCTTTGGATTCGTTCTTCTCTGCATATACCTGTGTCACACCGATAAGAATAATGATTGCCATTGCCAATATACCTGCTGTCATCCAACGATTTAACATTTGAATCCCCCGCTTCTTTCTTGCATTCTATGAATCTATCAACAGCATGCCCCTTTCCCGCATTAGCTATACTTCTTCTGCACACAACAAAAAAGCCCCACCCACCATATTCATGGCAGAGCAGAGCTTTTCATTCATACTTTTCTATATAAATTGAACTACACAATATTTACACTCGCCACTCCGATGACAGAACAACCTTCCGATCGCTGTTATCCCCCAATTTTTTTGATTCTTTTCATAAAGGGTACATCCGGGGATAAAGGCGAAGTGTATGCTTCCGAAGTAGCTTTCTTTCAGAAAGCTTTTGCTTCGCTTCTTCTGGTTCTTTCTGTCCTCTCCGTTATGTGCAAATCTTTAGTTCAATTTATATAAATCATCTCTTATCTATAACTTCCGCACATTAAAAGTACGGTTCTTTGGCTTAATTATGTTATTGCATATGATCCTGCTTACTCTGCAAGTCCGTTTTTATAAGCATAGATCGCGGCCTGTGTACGGTCGTCTACGCCCAATTTTGCCAGTAAGTTTGTAACATGGAACTTGACTGTCTTAATGCCGATGATCAGATCATCAGCGATGTCCTGATTTGATTTACCTTTGGCGAGCAACCGGAGCACATCCATTTCACGGTCTGTCAATTCATCGTGCAAAGGAGCTGCTGCCTGTGGCTGCCGGAAGCGATTCATCATTTTCGAAGCCACCTGTGACTCCAGAACGGATTGCCCGCGAGCGGCTGCGCGAATTGCATCTGCCACTTCATTGGCTCTTGATGTTTTCAACAGATAACTGAATGCACCTGCTTCAATGACAGGATACATTTTTTCATCATCCAAGTAACTGGTCAATACAATGACTTTGCACTCTGGATACATTTTAAGTACCTGACGAGTAGCCTCAATGCCGTCCATTCCTTCCATAACCAGGTCCATCAGAACAACATCAGGCTTATATTCCTGTGCAAGCCGAATGCCTTCCTCTCCACTACCTGCTTCACCAACAACTTCAATTCCATCTTCGGTATCCAGTACCGCTGCAAGACCAATACGTACCATCTCATGATCATCCACGAGCAATACTTTGATCGACGTTTCCGTCTCCGTTTCGACTTCCGGTTCCATTGACATGTTCTTCCTCGCTTTCATCGTTCATCAAAGGTATCGTAATCTCAATCCGCGTTCCCTTACCAGGCGCTGTTACAAAATGTATGGCCCCGCCAATCTCCGTAACACGTTCACGCATGTTAGCCAGACCGTAAGAAGCTTGTTTATTCTCATCCAGATCAAAGCCTTGCCCATCATCACGAATCAATACCCGGATCGCATCAGTACGGCGCTGGATCCGTATCTCCATTTTTTCCGCTTTTGCATGCCGTAACGTATTGGACATAGCCTCCTGAACGATCCGGAACAGATGATTCTCGATGCCTTTGATCAGATCAATGTCTTCGTCCATTTCGAGCACAATGTCCATGGGTACTTTTGTTTTCAGTTCCATCACCAGATCACGCAGACCTTGTTCGAGATGTTTACCCTCCAGATAGACTGGACGCAGATGTAACAGTAACGCACGCATCTCGGACTGAGCTACCGAAGCCATCTCCTCAATCAGAGCCACCTGCCTCTGAGCACGTTCAAAATCCTTCTCCATCTTCCGTCCAACGGCCGTTGCTGTCATGGATATCGCGAACAATTGCTGTGATACCGCATCATGCAGTTCCCGTGCCAAACGTTGCCGCTCTTCCACAATAGCCGTAATTCTGGCTTGTTCAGCAAGCTGTGCATTATGAGTAGACAATCGCTGGAGCGTAGATATCTGATCTTCCCACTTTTTGCCGATTCGTCCGAGTTGCTCACTTAAACGGCCCACATCATCATCGCCCAGATCAGGTACAGTGCGTGATAGAGAGCCCTTCTCCCACAGTAGAAGTGTTTCCCGCAGCAGTTCGAGCCGGCGTTTAACCCGGTAACTCTGATAGAACCCAAAGACCGCACCGATTCCAATCAGAAGCAGCAATAAGGCCAGACCCGATTGAATCAGATGACGCCAACCTGTAAACGGAGCAAGATAACCATATGTATACAATACATACAAAATAACAGCGAGCACAATGAAAACCAGGAGGATCCCTTCACCCATACTTCGGGTTACCATGTCGGTATGTCGTTTTGTCTTCATCGGGGTCTCCTCCTTCTCTTCATCTATTTTACTACGGATTACTGATGTTTAGGTCGCCAACAATATAAGAAATGACAAATTTTGCTTTATGTTCACTGAATTCATATCCAGGCGTTCTCCATACTAATTTGTTCATCATGCCGCTATCTTGTTCTCCAAGAAGATTAATCCGGCCGAAAAGAACCGATGCTTCAATCTCCACACCATAATCTTCTGGTAGTGTAAGGCGAACATTACCCATAACACCTTGCAGCAGCACAATTGTTTGTTTCTCCTCCGGAATCGAAAGAGATAGATCCGCGTTAACCTCACCTATGGCATGCCACAGACTCATACTACGTAACGTCCAGGATGATTGATCCCAGTAGTACCGAGCCATGAAATTCTGTTTCTTCATAACGCCTTCGTCCAGATGAATCTTTTTGTTTTTTGAATAAAAGTAAGCTAAAGAAGCCAGTACAATCAAAAATACAATCATTAAATTATCCAGCAATAACAGTGCCGCACCAATGCCAAGATACCGATGACCTTTGCGGGTATCCCCATTGCGGACTTGAAGCATTCCAACCGTTAACAGAATCAGTGCGGCAGCGGTCAGGAAGTTAATATTGTCATTCAATAACATCATTGTGCCAATAATCATAATGACAACTGCAAGCCATTTACTCTTTTGATTCATCCCCGCCGCACCTCCTCTGTAAGTTAATCTCTCTTTATTCAACGGAAAAGCCATACCAGGCAATGAAGTCCTGTATGGCTTAACTTTTGTTCTACCAACCGTACATTATACACGATTTATAGAATATCATATTGTCCACTAAGCGAACAGTTATTCTTTTGAAGTTCCGTTCGCTTCATTCTTGGAACCATTGCCCATTTTGTTCTTGAGGGCTTGTAATTGCTGATCCACTTTGAACTGTTTCTCCACATCTACAGGATTCGTGTACGTGGATGAAGTGTTGCGATAAGGTGCACGAGCTACGTCAGCTTCAGCTTCCAGCTGCATGATTTTCTCTTCCATGCGGTGGAATCCAAGTGATGCGCCGCCACTTTCGATCGAATGCAAGCTGTTGATGGAAGACATTTGTTTTTTGGCTTTTGCCATTTGTGCACGGGATACAAGTTCATTACGTTTGTTACGCATTTTGTAGAACTCATCTTTCATATCATGCAACTGTTGCAACAGATCTTTTGCTTGTGCTTCGGACTGTGCATGCAGTTCGCTGTACTCCGTAATTTTTTGATCAAAGTAGATTTTCTCTTCCAACAATTTGCGTGCCACTTCTTCCTGACCGTTAGACAGAGCAGCTTCTGCTTGGGACTCACGTTGTACCGAAGTACGCTCCGCTTCATCCAAACGTTGTTTCATGCGGCGCTCATTTGCCATTTGTTTAGCAACAGTTACCTCTGCCTCATGAATCTCAGCCTCCATATCACGCAAGTACTGGTTCAACATTACAATCGGGTCTTCTACCTTATCCAACATATCATTTACCGATGCTTTCGTCATATCCTTAATCCGTTTAAATACTCCCATTTTACTTTTCTCCCTTCTCGTAACGAGATAATTTTTGGCGAAGCTCTTCAACTTCTTTTTTCAGTGCTTTTTTCTCGATATCTTTCATCATGGAATCAAGTTCACTTTCTTGCGGTGCTCCTGCTCCGTAGGCGTTGTTGTCATAAGAACGGGGACCAGATTGAGGTCTGCCGTTGAATCCAGGGCCGGGACCGAAGTTACCAGGACCTTGCTGGTTGTGATTATTTTGAAAAGGACCTCTTGGTGGCTGATGATCATAGTTGTCGTATCCTCTGCCAGGACCAGGGCCTTGGCCCGGACCGTAGCCATATGGATCATAAGGCGGATACGGTTCTTTTGGTACCACCAGTGCTGCAATAAAGTATATTAACAACGACGTGCCGCCAGTTACGAAGATACTGATAACAAAGATGATACGCAGCAGGGTGGAATCCATTCCGATGGTTTCGGAAATTCCGCCGCACAAGCCGGTTAACATCCGGTCACGCGTTGAGCGGTATAATTTGCTCATGTGCTTGCTCCTTTCGTTTACTTGTATCCTCTTACGTTGGAATCATAAGCATATGGATCAACGTGATTGGATTCCTTGGGTACCACCAACGCAGCGATGAAGTAGATCAACAATGATGTACCTCCCGTAGCGAAAATACTGATGAAGAAAATGATACGTAGCAGCGTGGTACTCAATCCGAGATTTTCAGAAATGCCGCCGATCAAACCTGTTAGCCTTCGATTACGCGCCGAGCGGTATAATTTACTCATTGTGACTACTCCTTTCTGTCATTGTTCAATTTTTGTCTTAAGCGTTCCAGTTCCTTATCCAACGTAGAGGATGACATGCTGCCAGTCACTCCTGAACCATCTTGATTCATCCGCCGGATATCGCGGAGACTTTGTGCTTCATATTCGAGATCAGAGACTTGATCATCCAGTCGGTTAAACATACGGGGTACATTCTGACCGTTGTGATTACCTCTCTGGTTCATACGTTGCTGTAACTGAATCGTCTGCATACGAGCGTAGTAATATTGGCGTTTGCTGTATACATTCTGATATTCAACCTTCAGCTGGTCGATCTGTTCATCCAACTCCTGTAATGCCGCATAACTTTGTGCATACAATTCATTGTACTGTTCCATTTTTTCCTCGTGGAGGATTTTCTCCTGCAAGGCCAGCTTAGCGAGATGTTCTTCCCCTGCTTTCAGAGCCATGGAAGCCTGTTCTTCCCGTTTGTTCACCATACCTGCTGCCTGATCGGCTTGTTGTTTCATTTGTCTGGTATGGCTTGCATATTGATGACGAAGTTTCTCGGCTTCACCGATGTCTTGGCGGGTCGAGACCAGGAACTGATCAATCAGTTTGACTGGGTCCTGACTTTGCTCCAAATGTTCGTTCAGATTGGCTACGGTAATATCCCGCATTCGACGAAATACACTCATTATGTTCTGTCCCTCCTTTTCATAATCGTGAAAGCTTAGTACCGACCACGATGACTGCGGTTATTGCTTAGCATTGAGATACCAAAGATGATTAACCCGATCGCGATGATCGGTCCGATCAACCATGCCAGTTTACCCATCAGTGAGATGATACCGATGATGAGAACAATCCAGCCAAGCATCACATTCCCTCGTTTAACTCCGTAGTATCCCAGTGCAATCATCAGGACCGGAATCAGATAACCCATTAAGTGTCCAAGAAGTGGAGTTAACTTTCCGAAGAGGAGTAGTGCACCCAGCGCAATCAATACAATCGCCCAGCCATTTCCCTTATTCAATCTCATAATTGTTGTTCACCGCCCTTTCCATTCGTTCCTTTTAATGTGTTGAGTCATTTGTTCGTTTGTTTCTTGTTTTTTGTTTCCGTGTTTCTTGTTTAACCTTATGTCCTTATTCTAGGGGATTCCGCGACTTTTCAAAACAGACCGTGGACGGTTTTTCATCCTAGACTCAGGTCGGGGATCTAGTTGGACCTTTGACTGTCCCTATATAAGACCAACGTTCCACTTAAGCTGAATAGCACTCCAGATACCTTCTATTACCCGTATTCAGGCTACCCTTTAGCCGATATCGACCTGTAGAGAGAATGATGTCCATGTCTCTATTTACGTTCACACTGCAATTTCGTTTCTCATGATTCCGTATTGGATAGTCATTCCAAGCCGTTTCTCTAACCTTTTCTGCAAGATCATCTATCAGCAATCCCTTATCTCTACTTCTATACCTTCTTGTGAAATTACTTATTTATCCAAATAAACAAAATTTAGATTGTTCTATATGTAAGCGTTTACTAAAATAGAAAGTGTTACTATTTCTAATGTCAGGGGTGGAACTGAAACTGTGCGACCAATCAGCTATCTCCATAAAATGATCATCTTTGGAATCCTGTTAAGCACCCTGCCCATTTTGTTAACGGGAATTGCCGCATTTATCTATTCATCAAACCAAACAGAGCTGCATCGTACGCAGGCCAACAGACAGTTGCTGGAACAAATGCAATCCAACGTAGAACACAAACTCGCTACAGTCAGTTATATGCTTGATCAGGCCGTTCGCTCTCCGGTAACCCTCCGTTCCCTGTCTGCTTCTTCTTCACTAGAAGGGAATGGACCATTACTTGCCGACAAACTACAGAGCGAATTTCAGAATATGAGATCATGGGAACCTTTGCTGGACATTACCCTGGTGAATCAATCTCAGAATTGGCTCATTGATCATGCCGGATTGTACCGTAATACGGATTTTCCACTGGCTCTTCCCATGAAGGAATTGATATCGGATACGTTAACCTCTGGATGGCAGCTCTCCCCTTCATCGGTGTTCAGTAATGATGAGCGTTCGCCCGGAACAGGCTGTATTTATCATATTGCCCTTGCAAGGTCTATTCCGAATCTGAATACGTCTTCCGATGCTGCCCTGATTGCGGGAATCCCTGCATGCTCTTTGCAAAACACACTAGGAGAAGCCTCCTTAGGCAATGCTGCCTCAGGACTGATCATTTTGAATCGGGAACAACGTATCTTGGTGCATCCCGATCCTGTATACATTGGACAACCGTTGTCTGCCATTGGATTACAGGATCGGGATACGGAAGCCAACATAACCAAACTATCACCCATCACATTTTCAACAGGCTTTGAAAAACGGGAAGTTAAGATCGCCGATACACATTATTCCCTGACATATAGCCCTTCTACCTTAAAGGGATGGAGTTATGTGCTAATCTCACCTACCAATATTCTGACACAAGAATATATCGATATCGGATTACACACCTTGTATATCAGTATCTGCTTACTTTTACTTTCATTATTACTCGCCTGGCTCGGCTCCAAGCGAATGCATGTCCCGATTCGTAAACTTTTAACCCAACTTGGTGACAACCACCTGTCCAAAGAAGGAAACACGGTAGCTCAGCAATCACCACCATTTTCTGATGAGTTCGAACAGATCAGAGCAGGGGTCTCACAATTATCTGCCTCTCGCTCCCAATTAGAGAACACACTTAATGTGCATCTATTGCAGATTCGCAATCATTTTATGATGAATCTGTTCCAGGGTAAGATCCCTGTTCATACTCTTCCTGACACCCTGAATGAATATGGCTACACACATCAGGTTCGGGAATGGCAACAAATTGCTGTTATTACACTACAGGCCGATCTTGTTAATCATACAAAATATAGAGCTAGTGATCGTGACCTCTTATTATTTGCTATTCAAAATATATTGGAGGAAACCGTTGTGCATAACCAACAATTGCTTCCCATTGTGCTGGAACATACAGTAGTCACGGTGATTGGCACCGTGGAACAGGATCAGTTTATTTTTTCACAGCAGCTATATGTATTAACAGACCAGTTACAACAACAGATGGATAAGATTCTAACTCTTCAAGTCAGTATAGGATTCAGCCAGCCACACAGCTCTCTATATCACATCCCTCAAGCTTATACAGAAGCCATGGAAGCATTGAGGCATCGGATGAAGCTGGGAACAGGCATTATTTTTCAATATGAGAACATAGATCATTACGCTCCCACTTGGTCCATGACCTACCCGGAATCATTGGAATATTCGTTGATCCAAGCCATTCAAAGTGCGGACGAAGTCCAGGCCTCTGCTCTTCTGCAACAACTCCTTGAAGTAATCTTTGGTATGGAGGTTACACCCGAGGAGTATGAGGTGGTTCTTACGAGGCTGCTCACGCATATTTTGCAAATGACTCAGGAATCCGGCATACGACTCGGACAGATCTCCCAAGGTCGTGGCTCGATGTTTCATGAACTTCATGGTTTGCAGTACGCCGCTGAAGTTGAGGTATGGTTTAACCATCAAGTCATCTTACCCGTCATTCAGGTTTTTAAAGCGAGACAATATGCCCAGTATCAGCATATATCTGAGAAAATGATTGCCATGATTCATCAAGATTATGATAAGGATCTGACGCTTGAGGAATGTGCTATGAAGCTTCACTACAATGCCAACTACTTAAGTAGTGTTTTCCGCAAAGAGACAGGCTGTGCATTTAGTGAATATCTGACCAAGTACCGATTTAATATCGCTAAAAAATGGCTGGATGAAAGTGATCTAACCGTTAAAGATATCGCAGCACGACTTCGGTACAATAATCCGCAAAACTTTATCCGATCATTCCGTAAATGGGAAGGAGTCACCCCCGGCCAGTATCGGGAACGTAAGCAGAAAGCAGAAGTGTCGAACATCTCTAAATAAACGAGGGTCTGGTTCAAAGCGGTCGATGAATTAGTGGCTTCAAAAAAGAGGGAGCAAATAACCTGCTCCCTTCACTTACAACTTTACTTCTGCAATCTTAACTTCATATGTTTCACACGTGTATCTTCTTGTTTTGCATTATGATGCTTCCTAGTGTCATCTTAGAGGTTAGACTACATTGTCCGTCTCAATTCCTGATTATCATTACACGTGCCACGCTTATGCGATTTATCGCTTATCCTTAGTGCGAACTGTTTTCATATTGGGCTGTTCAAGTTGAATTAGAATTTTACCAAATCTTCCTCCACGTGAGAAGGTCACCGTACTATCCTTGTACGTATCGCTAATGTAATCCTCAGCCAATCTGAGGGAATCTTCATCCGATGGTAACTCATACGTATTAAGCCATTCTGGCAGCTTCTCGATAATCTCTTCCACCGGTACTTCAAATGAGTTAACTTCTCTCGTAATGATCATCGTATAAGAATAACCCTTCAAATACAGCAACTGTTGGATATACCCCATATCACCGGCCTTGTGTGAAGAAGTTACACCCAGTACATCCTTAAGTTCATTCATTAGTGTGTGTTCCTTCTGTCCCGCCATAGTACTTATATACACATACTTCCGGGCACAATTGATCGCCTGCTCAATCGTTTCCCAATCCGACATCGCCGGACACATGGATGCAAATGCAAAGTCATATTTCTTCTCCCAGCCTTTATCCTTAATGGAGATTTCTTCATATCGTTCGTTTACGATTTCGATTTTGGATTCCAGAGCTGGAGGTATCGTCTCTTTCATAAGGGAGACAAGCAACTCAGAAGGCTCAACTGCCGTCACACTTGCCCCCTTTTCTGCAAAAGGAATGGTAAATATGCCTGAAGCGGCTCCAATGTCCAAAATGGATAACCCTGCGAATTCCACACCCTGGTTTTCAATCCAGCCCATAATGCGTTCAGAACGCTGCTTTCCTTCTTCGGTGAACGACTGTGCATGATAATCCCTGGCCCATCGCTCAAAAGCTTCTTCTATATTAAAGGGGGCGCTTTTCTTCTTATATTTTGAACTTCTCGGACGATTCTTCCATGCCTCTTCCCATACAGAAAGATCAAATAACAGATCGGTATCCGATACATTTTTTCCATTAGTCACTCTACTTCACTCCTCCATATTAAAGACTTTACTTATCTATAATATACTCAATATAATCATACGTCAATCTTTATTAACGTCCATCTTCTCTTACTCTAGATTTTCTTACTGCACATAAATCGTTTCATATAAAATAAAAATAGCCCTACACATTGCATAAGCAACATGTAGAGCTATTCAATATACCGGCGAGAGGACTCGAACCTCCACGGTTTCCCACTCGATTTTGAGTCGAGCGCGTCTGCCATTCCGCCACGCCGGCATATGCTGGAGGCGCCACCCAGATTCGAACTGGGGATAAAGCTTTTGCAGAGCTGTGCCTTACCACTTGGCTATGGCGCCATATTTTGGAGCGGACGACGGGAATCGAACCCGCGACCCTCGCCTTGGCAAGGCGATGCTCTACCGCTGAGCCACGTCCGCATAATGGCTGGGGATATAGGATTTGAACCTATGCATGACGGAGTCAAAGTCCGTTGCCTTACCGCTTGGCTAATCCCCAATAAAAAATAAAAAAACAAAGGGGCGATCGAGGGGAATTGAACCCCCGAATGCCGGATCCACAAACCGGTGCGTTAACCACTTCGCCACGACCGCCATAAAAGGTTAATTTCTAAAAGTTAATTGGCAGGGGCAGCAGGAATTGAACCCACACCAACGGTTTTGGAGACCGTTGTTCTACCTTTAAACTATGCCCCTAAAAACTGGTGGAGGATGATGGATTCGAACCACCGAACCCGTACGGGAGCAGATTTACAGTCTGATGCGTTTGGCCACTTCGCTAATCCTCCAAGATTACATGGTGCCGGCGAGAGGACTTGAACCCCCAACCTACTGATTACAAGTCAGTTGCTCTACCAGTTGAGCTACACCGGCATATTAAATTATTTTAAAAATGGTGGCTCGGGACGGAATCGAACCGCCGACACGAGGATTTTCAGTCCTCTGCTCTACCGACTGAGCTACCGAGCCATAATAAAGTCTAATCTTAATTCCTTACACTTTATATAGGGCATCAGTGCCATACAGCAGATGTAGTGAACAGTTTGCCTCATGTAAAGATTAAATGGCGGAACCGACGGGATTCGAACCCGCGATCTCCTGCGTGACAGGCAGGCATGTTAGGCCAACTACACCACGGTTCCAGATCACTTTCTCAAAGGAAAGTATA
>NZ_LELF01000006.1:0-213 GCF_001029205.1 Paenibacillus sp. VT-400
GGGGTGATGGCGTGCCTTTTGTAGAATGAACCGGCGAGTTACGTTCCCGTGCAAGGTTAAGGTGAAGAGCCGGAGCCGCAGCGAAAGCGAGTCTGAATAGGGCGACTGAGTACGTGGACGTAGACCCGAAACCGGGTGATCTACCCCTGTCCAGGGTGAAGGTGCGGTAACACGCACTGGAGGCCCGAACCCACGCATGTTGAAAAATGCGGG
>NZ_LELF01000060.1:0-250 GCF_001029205.1 Paenibacillus sp. VT-400
AGTCGCCCTATTCAGACTCGCTTTCGCTGCGGCTCCGGCTCTTCACCTTAACCTTGCACGGGAACGTAACTCGCCGGTTCATTCTACAAAAGGCACGCCATCACCCCTAGCAGCTTAGCTGCAAAACACTCACTCGTTGTTCGGTTTTGAGAGCTCAAACTCTCAAACAGCTTGCTTTTGCATGGAGCTTGTTCTTTGAAAACTAGATATCGAAACGAAACAAACGCGAATTAGAACATTCCTTTAAGCT
>NZ_LELF01000061.1:0-370 GCF_001029205.1 Paenibacillus sp. VT-400
GATCTCGCCGATCGGCACGTTGAGTTTTTCCGCAGCCAAAAAGTACATATCGCTGAACGGTTTTGAGCGCCCGTGCGGGCCAGCGCGCAGCACAAACTCAAAATAATCCCCCAAACCAAACAGCTCCGGCTGGGCGTTACCGTTGGTGATCGCCACCAGCGGCCATTTCTTCGCCAGCTGTTTTAAGGTGTCGTGAGTTTGCTGCGGGACGTCGATTCGGCTGCGCCATTTGGCAAAGTTGATCATTGCTGCGTGTGCGCCTGCACTGGCTTCTTCGGCACTCAGCCCGGCGTCGAGCATCGCTTGTTCAATCGAACGAAAACGCCAGCGCGTCACGTCGTGATAAATCTCGGGTTCCGCTTCCCGTACC
>NZ_LELF01000062.1:0-287500 GCF_001029205.1 Paenibacillus sp. VT-400
ATGTAAGACCCCTTGAAGACGACGAGGTAGATAGGCTGGGGGTGGAAGTGCAGCAATGCATGGAGCTGACCAGTACTAATCGGTCGAGGGCTTATCCAATAGCAAGTTGTAATTCGCGTGTTTCGTTTCGAATCTAGTTTTCAGAGAACGATCTCTGAATGTAAGCTATGCTATGCGTTTGGTGGCGATGGCGGAGGGGTTCCACACGTACCCATCCCGAACACGACCGTTAAGCCCTCTAGCGCCGATGGTACTTGGACCGCAGGGTCCTGGGAGAGTAGGACGCCGCCAAGCAATAGGAAGACACACTTGATGATATCGAGTGTGTCTTTTTGTGTTACTATTTTATACATTGCATATAAAGAATTGAGTGAAAGCCGAGGGGTCTCCCCTGCGCTGTATGACATTCCATAAGTAAACAAATACAGTATGATTCCTACGACTTAGTATATTTTAATAGTGAATTTGGTAATCTCCTCCCCCACCATTAGGTGAGTACCCTACGATTTTATGGTAACCATACAAATTACTTAAAGTGATGTTTTTCGTTCTCAAGTCTGATGCGATTACTCGTCCACTTCCCTTCAAATTTCCACTCATATCAACAACATTAAATACATATTCCCCAGTCGAACGAGGAAGAAAAGAAAACGTGACATTCCCACTCAAATATATATCCGTTGAGTAACCTCCATCGAAATACTCTACTATAAGGTTTTGGGCAAAGATAGTAGCTTCTTGTTCCAGTTTTATCTGAGTATCTTGTGAAGGAATTATAGGCATAGACGTTTCATCAGCAAATACTGCTGGAACAGATGCTAGGAGCAAAGCCATGGAAGAGAGAGCTGAAATTGCAGTTTTTTGATATTTCTTCACAATCGAACATCTCCTTTTCATATATATAAGTCGGGATTGCTCATACTCGCAGTAGCTTTCCTCACAGTCATTTCCTAGGATAAAAGTGAGGGGAGGTCTGGCGCCGTATATAGTTTGACAAGACAACCATACTCCAATTAACAAATATATACAATTATATAAAGATAGTTTTATATCCCACTTTTGTTAAATATACACTTTATTCATACATCATTCACATTTTCTATAGCTATAGTGCTCAAGCAACTGTTAATAGCAATGGACGATACGATATTTGGTTCTGATTATATTTGCTTCAAGCATAACAAAGTCCTGCCCGATCTATGTAGACCGAGCAGGACTATATCTGTTCTCTATACGTTCATTTAATCCATTATGGCTACTCAGGACGCAACGCGTGTATTCGATCCGTTAGGGATCGTTTTCTATAGTACATGGCTATGGTTGCAAGAACCAGCATTTCGGACAGCGGTACGGCAAGCCACACACCCGTGACACCAAAAAATGAAGGCAGGATCGCAATCAACGCAATCATGATGATCATTTCACGCGCAGCTGTGATCCAAATGGCCATTTTGGCATTGCCTACAGATTGGAAATAGGTGCTCATGACAAAGTTAACACCCATAAATACATAGGCAAATGTAAATATACGTAATCCGTAAACGGCATTATCCGTTACGCCACTACTGAAGTTTCCAAAGATTTGCACGAAATAAGGTGCACCGATCTGAACAACAATCAGTAATAGTAGACCGCAAGCCAGAGCCGTTTTGGTAGCTAAACGTATCGTTTGTTGTACCCGTTTAATCTGTTTCGCACCATGATAATAACTGATCAGAGGTTGGGCAGCAGACGCCAGACCCAGGAACGCTAACAGTACCACACCATGAATATAGTTCAACACGGTAAAGGATGCTACACCATCCGTACCCGCAATGCGGTCCATGGAGATATTGTGAGAGACAGAGAAGACCGACATGCCAAGTTCAGCCAGAAAGCTGGGGAAACCAATGAGTAGAAGGGAAGCCAGCAGTTTGTTGTTCCATTTGAACCGGGTGAACGTGAGATTATTTGTTTTTTTGAAAAAATGAGTAAACAGGACAAGTAGCGCAAGAGACGCCGATACAATTGTACCGAGGGCCACACCGCGTACACCCCATTCGAGTACATACAGTGTTATATAATTGATGATGATATTGGCTACAGCAAACGTAATCTGAGCGTACATGGATGTGTTGGGGTTCCCATCGTTTCGTACAAAGATAGAGAGTGCATTCTCGATGGTGAAAACAAACCCGAACAATAACATGATATTCATATAGTCTGAAGCAAACGGGAAGGTCTCGGCGTTTGCACCGAGGGAGTATACCAGTTTGTCTTTGAATGTAAATGCAACATATCCAATGGCTACCGTAACTAACATAATGAGCATAATGGATTTGGTGAAAATTTGTTTGGCTGAAGTGATATCTTTTCTACCCATAGCGTTGGAGTACAACGTTGCCCCGCCCATACCAATCCACAGCGACATGGCAACAAAGAGCGTGTAGACAGGTGAGGCAATGCCGATCCCGGCCATTGCGGTAGAACCCAGTTTGTGTCCAACCATAATGCCGTCGATAATAAAATTAAAAGCAACTACCAGCATCCCTAATACAGAAGGCACGAGGTAACTTATAAAAGCTTTACCTACAGATTGCCCTTCCAATGGATGCGTCCAATTCGTATTCATAATGACCTCCGTTAGTAAACTGAATGTTCATTCTGTATTTAATAATACTGAACGTTCGTTCTGTATGATAACACGCCATGAATTCTCTTGGCAACTTTTGCGATTAAATATCGTTTATGTGATAGAGTAGGTGGATATTTATAAGGCGGGAGGAATCTCTTGATGAAACAAAATAAATACGATGAAGCTGAATTTTTCGACAACTACAGTAAGATGGCTCGTTCCGTTCAAGGGCTGGATGCAGCGGGGGAGTGGCATGAACTACAGACTCTTTTGCCTGAATTGAAGGACAAGCGTGTGCTGGATTTGGGATGTGGTTTTGGGTGGCATTGCCGGTATGCGCGAGAGCAACAAGCGAGTTCAGTGATCGGTGTAGATCTGTCCGAAAATATGCTTCAGCGTGCTCGTGAAATGACGGACGACCCACAGATCCAGTACGAGCAGCTGGCGATTGAAGATATTGAATTTGCACCGGGACAATTCGACGTTGTGATCAGTTCGCTGGCTTTTCATTATATTGAACGGTTAGACACGGTGTATGCTAAGATCAATGATTGTCTCGTAGAAGGGGGCACGTTTGTCCTTTCATCTGAACATCCCATTTTTACCGCTCGTGCTGCGCAGGATTGGCATTATGGACCCGAAGGTGAGATCTTACACTGGCCCGTGGATGATTACCACGATGAAGGGAAGCGTGTGGCGAACTTTCTGAATCAGGATGTGGTTAAATATCATCGCACACTGGCAACACATCTCAATGAACTGATTAGGGCTGGGTTTGCTATTCAAAAGGTGGCTGAATCCAAACCATCACCAGAGATGATCGAACAGGTTCCAGGCATGCGAGACGAAAATCGAAGACCGATGTTTCTGATGATTGCTGCTGTGAAAGTATAACGATGAAAATGATATGATAGACCAGAGGGCAGAAAGAAACTGAGGAAGTGGAGCGTTCGCTTAAAAGCTTTCTGATAGAGATTTCTAACTAAGCAAACTTGAAGGAATCAGCGTGTTCAGCGATGTTGAACATGCTGTTTTTTTATTTTGCTACAATAATAAGAAATAATGTCCAAAACAGGGAACCAAATCACATTAGACTCAGTCATATTAAGTGAGGTGAACAACAGTTGGATGATCAATTACTGGCACAGGCTCAGACCATAGACAATTACACACTCAGCAGCATAATGGATGACTACGGAAATGACGTGTGGAATTACGCTTATTTTCTGACCAAAAGTGCCGAGCAGGCAGATGAATTGTCACAGGAGGTATTTATTCGGGCGTATTCGGGGATTGCTCATTATCGTGGAGATTGCTCACTGAAAACCTGGCTGTTGACGATTACTAGGAACACGACTTTTACATATCGAAAATCCAGATTTTTTCGTAACAGTCTGTGGGGAGAGACGTTACCCATTGAGACAGAGCATGGGGGTTCGAACCAAAGAGTCATGATTGCAGAGCAGTCTGCACATCCTTCGGCCGAGATGGAAGTGATGCGTAAGGAGCATATCCATGAAATCTGGGATATTGTTCTGGCGTTGCCAAAGAAGTTCCGGGAGATTCTTTTGCTGAATCTGAAGTATGAGCTTACGACGAGTGAGATTGCTGAGATGTTGAAAATCAGCTTAGGAACAGTAAAATCCAGACTATCCCGAGGTAAGGATAAGGTACGGAAACAATGGGAGGAGCGAAGCAAATGACACACAAGGATGAGCAATGGGAGAAGGAAATCCGGAAGGGACCGTTTGCTTCGTCTCCTTTTACAGAGGATCACAAGCGAAAGGTGCTTCAACAGGTGGAGTGGATGAAGAAGTCGGAAGAGGGAAGCAAGGGAGATAGGCCAGAGAAGACTTCCAGGTCATCCAGGCCGTTTAGACCGCAAGTAAAAAATGCGTCACACAAGCGTCGCCTTAGAAGAGGGTCTCTTGTTGCCGGCACGGGTGCGTTGGTTATTGCTGCTGGATTGTTCCTATGGATCTGGGATGATGGACAGCTGGTGAAACCCGTGATCGAGCAGGTCTATCCGACAGCAGCGTTACAGTTATCCGATGGTTTGAACACAAATCTGCTAACCGACAAAATGAAAAGAAATGTTGCCACTACGATGCGAGATGATCTGGGTAAACAGCTGAAGATTACGAAAGTGGAAGATTTGCCTGTGTCCGGCAGAATATATGTAGAGGCTGGAAATGAAAGTGAGAAGGAGTATGCACAGATATGGCTCGATGCGACAACAGGAAATCTGCGTGAATTAGGAATGAGACGTGAGATGCAGCCAAGCGAGTTGGAGCACCGTTATCTGCGTCAAGTTCCATCGCTTTTGCAAAGTATAGGCAGCACTCCAACGCTTAAACCTGTATCAGTCCAACGTTTTGTGAGTATGAAGCAAGGGGAATTGGAGCCGATATCACATACAACATTAACGTTAGAGAATGAGACTGGCGATGGTTATGGGGAGATTGTATGGCAGCAGGACAAGGCTGTCTCGATCACAGGCGACCTTAGACCTGATCAAGTATCCCAGGCAGCGCTGACGGATGCGGAGGATGCCGTTAATGCAGTATTCGGTGAAACATCTCTAAAACTTAGGGGTGTAAGTCGTTCCAAAGATGATGAAATTAGGAGAGATATAATTAATCTTAGTTTCAATGATCATTACTTGGTTCAAATGACTGTAGGAGAAGAAACTAAGGTTTACTCTATTATTGGGGAGAATTCTTATCGAGATGATTTTGCCAATTGGGATGAAGTAGAGGCGTACCATCAGAAGATTTATGATGTGAAGGAATCTCTCCTTAGGGACGAAGTAGCGCCGATGATTAAAGAAGTATTCAACGTCAACCTCGATGGATACAGTCTTCATAGGGAAGCTGATAATCCGGGGATTGCCATATTTGAACTAGAGTCGCCGAAAGATGTGATACGGGTTCGCTACAATGAAGATGTAAAAATTACGATGATCACCAGAGGCGAGTTATAGGGCTGATCTTATATGTTACAATTTACTTCATAGATGGAATGTGTATAAGGAGATAACGATGAAATATTTGGTGAGTTCATGTCTGGCAGGGGTAGCTTGCCGTTACAACGGAACAGCGAGTCTGGAAGAGAAGATTCAGGAGCTGGTGGAGCAGGAGCAGGCTAAGATGGTATGTCCGGAGCTGCTTGGCGGATTCTCCACTCCACGGGAACCGGCTGAAATTATCGGTGGCACGGGCAAGGACGTACTGGCAGGCACTGCAAAAGTGATCGAGAAAAGTGGCAAGGACGTCACAGAGTTGTATATTAAGGGAGCCTATCAGACGCTCGAATGGGCGCGAGAATTGAATGTATCGTGTGTGGTACTGAAGGAGTTTAGTCCGTCCTGCGGTACACAGATGATCTATGATGGGAATTTTGCCAATCACAAGGTAACTGGTGAAGGTGTCACATCAGCATTGCTGCGACAAGAAGGATATACCGTCATTTCTGAAAATGAGTGGATGGAGCAACTATAGGTCGCACAGATATCGTTTCATATTCACAGAAAAGCCGCTGGATTATATCCTGGCGGCTTTTCTGTTGTCTCCCATTACTTTTCTCATCAAATGAATAAAGTCGATTTTCCTGAAATGCTAACAAACAATATGGATACATACGATATAGATATAAGATATATAAGGCTATCTACTATTTAAAGTGGGGGAATAATCATGTCAATTCAGTCTAAGCCAAAAAATAAGAAAGGAAATAAACTCAAAAATATGAAATTAACAACAACGATGATCATCATGACTGTGATTAGTCTAATCGGCTTGTTTACTGTTTTTCTGATTGGGATTTTCGGAATGAACGAAGCAAAAACGGGACAAGGCATCCTCTACAATGACCGTTTCCAGCATCAAACCAATGTTCTTGAATTGAAAAGTAATTTCTATAATATGCGCGCCAATTATACAAAGGTTCTTGATAATGCAGAGTATACCGACAAACAGTACGATCAGGTTCAGAAAGGTAAGAAGAGTATCACGGATGGTTTGAATGAATTTTCAGCAAGAACATTGGATACCAAAGAAAAAGAGATATTTGCAGATTTGGCAGCAAAGATGGATACATATTATCAGGATATTGAGCAAATTATGGATACCAAAAAGATGTCGGGCACCTACGATAGTGAAGAGAGAGGAAGAATTAACAAAAGCAGTACAGCGATTGTGGAGACGATCACCCTTTTGAGTGCGCATAACGAAGAAGAGTCAGCCAAGCTCTATGCGGATACACAGGAAGTAATTCAGCAGCGAGCATTGGTGCTCGGTTCGGTTCTTTTGTTTTCACTTGCAGCACTTATTCTTATTTCATTTGTAGTGATTCGCAGTATACGTCAACGAATGAAAGCTATCACCCGTTATTGTGAAGAAATAACGCAAGGCAACTTAACGGCATCCTTAGATCCGCATCTAACACAGGGAAATAATGAGATAAGTGTCATCGCACGAGCTATTCGTACAATGAGCGATTCCACAACAAATGTCATTCGTGGTGTAGTTCAGGAATCTCATCATATCAACCAGGTTAGCGATCTTACCAACCAGAACATGGCTGGTCTGAATGAACGAATTCGTGAAGTATCAGCTACAGTTGAAGAGCTCTCGGCTGCAATGGAAGAGGCTTCAGCCCATACGGAAAATATGAATCATTCGGCTGCGGAGATGCAACAGGGAGCTGAATATATATCGGAACAGACATCTAAACAAGCAGAGTCCGCCTATGTGACCAGCACGAAGGCTGAAAAGTTGAAGCAGGAAGCCCGCGAATCGAGCCGAGCAGCCATAGACATGTATGATCATACGAGTAAGAAGATGTCAGAAGCGCTGGAACGTGCAACAGCTGTAGATCAGATTGGTATATTATCTCAATCCATTTTGGATGTTACGGCGCAGACTAATCTGCTTGCACTCAATGCATCCATTGAAGCTGCAAGGGCTGGAGAAGCAGGTAGAGGTTTTGCGGTTGTTGCAAGCGAGATTAGAAAGTTGGCTGATGATTCCAGACAGGCTGCCGATCAAATTCAGCAGGTCACGGAAGAAGTTATGCAGTCTGTAACCAATCTGTCCTCGAATGCCAAAGAGTTGCTATCCTTTATGTTCAATCAGGTTGGCAAAGATTATAAATTATTGGAGGATACAGCTGAACAGTATTATGTCGATTCCCTTGATCATGCCAATGCCGTTAAAGATCTCAATGCAACCTCACAACAAGTGACTGCGAATATCAAAATACTAGTGGGCTCCATTCACGAGATTGCATCAGCCAGTGAACAATCAGCCGCATCCAGTCAGGAAATCGCAGGACACATGGTCGCTTCTGCTGCGCAATCTGTGGAAGTAGTTAAACAATCTGATCAAGTGAAGGATAGCGCATTAAATCTGAATAAGCTGGTTAAAGATTTCAAGATTTAAAAGGAAAAGAGTCATGGATAATCCACTAGGGCCATGTATGTGCCCAGTGGATTATTGCTGTCTTTCATCCAATACTTACTTTTATAAACCAAGAAACAATAATGTGCGTACTTTTAATTTATACACATAGGTCCTAAACTAATACTTGAGATGAAACCACTTTAACATTATTGTTCAACATAAAAAAAAAATAAATAAAAAGGACGTGGAGCTCCATGGAAGTTACAGCAAAGTCTAAGACAAAGGAAGACATTTTAAAGGCGTATCATTTCCGGCATGCAACAAAGATATTTGATGATACCCGCAAAATCTCGGATGAGGATTTCCAATTTATATTGGAAACAGGCAGATTATCTCCAAGTTCCATTGGTCTTGAACCGTGGAAGTTTCTAATTGTACAAAATCCAAACCTGCGTAAGCGTCTGTCCGAAGTCTCTTCCGGCGCTCAAAAGCAATTGGCTACAGCAAGCCATTTTGTTGTTATTTTGGCCCGATCAGATGCCAGTTATAATTCTCCCTATGCGGAGTACATGTTGAAGGAAACAAAGGGAATGCCAAATAACGTATTTGAGCTAACAAGTGAGGCTTATGGAAAGTTTCAAAATAACCAGAAGATTCTGGATAATCCACGATCATTATTCGACTGGGCATCTAAACAAACTTATATTGCACTTGGCAATATGATGACGGCGGCAGCTCAGATCGAGATTGATTCTTGTCCAATCGAAGGTTTCAGCCGTGAGGGCGTCCACCGTATTATGGAAGAAGAGGGCTTGCTGGAAAATGGCGCATGGGGCGTCTCTATGATGGCAGCCTTCGGTTATCGGGCAGAGGAGCCCCAGCGTGAGAAGTCCCGACAATCCGTTGAGAAAATCACACAATGGATTAACTGAATTCAGCATGAATCCAAAAACGATTAGCTAAGATCTAACATTATAGATCAGGATCAAAGTAGAATCGAAACAGCCCGATATTTTCCACATGTTAGCAGGATGGAAAGGGCTGTTTTTCTTTTGTATAAAAAAGAACTTGAAAATACATAGATGTCTATGTATAATGAGGTCATGCCTAAATACAACGCAATTGCACTGATTGCAAGAATCAGAGACCATGTCAACAAACGGATTGTACACGAATTGGAACAGCATGAGGTAACAGGGATTGTTCCTTCTCATGGAGATGTATTGATGTTCTTGTACCGGGAAGAGACGCTGTCGATCAAGATGTTGGCTGAACGTGTTCAACGCACGCAACCAACGGTAACGGTACTGGTCAACAAGCTGGAGAAGCTTGGCTATGTTGAACGCAACAAGAGTGCGGAAGATAGCCGAGTGACGATGATTCGCCTAACCGAACAGGGGAAGCGACTCGAACCGATCTTCCATCAGGTATCAGAGCAGATTAATGACATCATCTATAGTGGTTTGTCCAATGAACAGTCGGAGCAATTGGAGAGCTTGCTATCCATTATTGTCCGAAAGTTATAATGAATTAACTCTTCTGTCTGCAACCCTTCCAGATTTGACTGGGGTGGAGGCAGAGGAGCCCAAATATTTTTTACCCATATACATAGATATCTATGTATATGGGAGCGTATCAATGTAACCCCATTTTCGCAACCTAACTCAAACCAAACCTGGAGGGATTCACACCATGAAACATCTTATCGTATATGCTCACCCGCACACAGACAGCTTGAATAACGCAATCCTCAATACTGCTGTAGAAGCTCTCAAAGCTCAAGGCCATGAAGTAGTCGTTCGTGACTTGTATAAGCTTGGATTCCAACCCGTACTGACTGAAGCTGACACAGCTTCCATGCGTGCAGGACAGACACCCCAGGATATCGCTACAGAGCAACAGTTTGTTACGGATGCAGAAGTTATCACATTCATCTATCCGATCTGGTGGACAGGTCTTCCTGCCATTATGAAAGGATATGTTGACCGTGTATTCGCCTATGGTTTTGCATATGCAGCAGGTGAAGCGGGAATTGAAAAATTGCTGACAGGCAAAAAAGGACTCATCATCAACACACATGGTACACCAAGTGAAATTTATGATCAGATTGGCATGACTGCTGGACTGAAATTAACTTCAGACGTAGGTATCTTCGATTTTGTAGGTATTGAAGCCGTAGATCATCTGCTCTTCGGTAGTATTGGATACCTGAATGCACCCGCATATCAAGCCATGTTGGATCAGGTTAAACAGACGATTACAACCAATTTCTAATATGGATGTTGAATCCATACGGATTCCATATGATACCAGACCGACTCGATCATGAGTCGGTTTGTTTGTTCATGTGTTTGCAAAATGCATGAAAGGGGGTATAATTTACCCATGGAACCTATACTTATATTTAAAGCATTATCGAACGAGACACGTAGACAAATCTTGTTGTGGCTCAAAAACCCGGAGCAACACTTCCCACCGCTGGAACTATCTCAGCATCCGGATGGTGGCAAGAACGGAATCTGTGTTGGCACGATTCAAGTGAAGGCTGGACTGGCTCAGTCGGTTATATCCAGTTATCTGCTGACTATGCTCAAGGCAGGGTTGCTGCTCTCCGAGCGCAGAGGACAATGGACGTATTATCGGCGCAACGAGGAGACGATACGTCAGTTTGCCGAATACGTACAGAACGAGTTATAAGCCGGATGCCGGAACGGAAGCTAGGATGCATATGCACGCAGGGATTCCGTCCGGATGTAAACGGCTAGTTTATCATCACATCATCATATCCAGTTGCGATTTAATTAATCTATATATCTGGATATACAAAAATATAATCATCGAGGAGATTAAACGATAATGACTACTGAAAATACGGCTTCATCCCATAAAGAACATATTAATGACGTTAAGCTTTCCATCCTGGATCTGGCTCCCGTCGTTGTGGGTGCAACACCTGCTGATGCTTTGCGCAACAGTCTCGATCTGGCACAGCATGCAGAGCGTTGGGGATATCACCGTTACTGGGTAGCTGAACATCACAACATGCCGGGTATTGCTTCTTCCGCAACTTCGGTTGTTATTGGATATCTGGCTGGTGGAACCAAAACGATTCGTCTGGGTTCAGGAGGCATCATGTTGCCTAACCATGCACCGCTTGTCATCGCTGAGCAGTTTGGTACTCTGGAATCCCTTTATCCTGGCAGAATTGACCTGGGACTGGGTCGCGCACCAGGTAGTGACCGCCGTACATCGCTTGCACTACGTAAAGATCTGAACAGTGGGGAAGATTTCCCTGAGCTTTTGGCAGAACTCAGAGCATACTTTGATGCTTCGGCGACATCTTATCATGCGCCTGTTCGCGCAGTTCCTGGAGAAGGATTGAATATTCCAATTTACCTCCTGGGGTCCAGTGATTTCAGTGCACGTCTGGCAGGTCAGCTGGGATTGCCGTTTGCTTTTGCCAGCCACTTCTCGCCCGATTATACCCGGATCGCATTAGAGACGTATCGAAACAACTTCCAACCATCTGAAAGCTTGAAGGAGCCACATGTGATTGTTGGTGTTAACGCTGTTGTTGCAGATACAGACGAGGAAGCAGCATGGCTGGGTACAACGATGCAACAGCAGTTCCTGAACATTATTCGTGGCACAACGGGATTGGTACAGCCTCCGGCAGAGATGGAAGGCAAATGGACGGATCGTGAGAAAGCTGGTGTGGAGCAGACGCTGAAGGCAGCTGTTAATGGTTCACCAGAAACCGTACGTGGACAGTTGGAATCTTTCATTCGGCAGACACAGGCAGATGAGCTGATTATTACGTCGATGATCTATGATCATAAGGCACGTCTGCATTCCTATGAGTTAATCGCACAATTGGCGGGAAAAGCTTAATCTTTATTTTCAGCGTTAAAGCTGGCTTAATGGTAGGGTATAGCTACAAATTTACGGTTCGTCTCCCAGTGAGGCGAGCCGTTTTTGAATAGGGAGAATTTGCAAATGATTCGTGTGGGGCAGAAGACTCATTTTGGGGTAAAATGACTTTACCGGTTTAATTTGAAACGGTTAAACAGCACCATACGTATAAATCCAGAGTGTTATACATATGTTGGCTTGTACAAGGTATTTTTTTCGTGTGTGGGCATTTATTTAGCTTTATAGTTTAGTTTTGATTAAGGGTCATAAGAGAGGACGACACGCCTATGGAGCAACCTGAGCAACCCCGCGTTTGGCCGGAGCGATTCAAGCGATTTTTTCTTAACAACAAATTTGTCCTATTTCTGCTGATTCTGCTGTTGGTGGGACTGAACGTGATGGTTCTGACCAAAGTATCCTTTGTTCTTCATCCGCTCGCAGTACTCATCAAAACCATTGTGCTACCTATTATTCTGTCAGGCATACTCTACTATCTGCTTAATCCGATTGTGGATGTGATGGAGCGGTGGAAAATTAAGCGGGGCTGGTCCATTCTGATCCTGTATCTTGCGATTGGAGGCATTCTGACCGTCGTAGTGCTGGCAGTCATTCCGGTTGTACGGAACCAGATTATGGGGCTGATTGAAAATTTCCCAACCTACAGCGAGACGGTAAAACAGCAGTTTGAGGAACTCACGGGCAGCCAACTGTTCGGTCAATTCCAGGAGACGGTGAATCTGAATTCGCAGGACTGGTGGGGAACAATCTCCCAAAAGGCTACTGAAATTCTGAACTCGACCTGGACCAAATTGGGCGGATTCCTCGGAGCTTTCACTGAGACCGTGCTGTCTATCGTAACGGTTCCATTCATTCTGTTCTATCTGCTGAAAGACGGCAAGAAGCTGCCAGCGAAAATTCTGTCTTTCCTGCCGATCAAGAGCCGTACGGGCGCAATGCATGTGCTGGAAGACATCAATCACCAGATCAGTTCATTCATTCGTGGACAGATTATCGTCAGCTTCTGCATCGGTATTCTGCTCTACATTGGTTATATGGTCATTGGTCTGGATTATGCATTGATTCTTGCCATTATCGCATCGTTTACAAGTGTTGTTCCGTATCTGGGACCTGCAATTGCGATTACACCAGCATTGATCGTGGCACTCGTCACTTCTCCGGTGATGCTGCTGAAAATGGTTGCCGTATGGACGATCGTACAGTTAATTGAAGGTAAATTCATCTCACCACAGATCATGGGTAAAACGCTGAAAATCCATCCTATCACGATTATCTTTGTCATTCTGACTTCGGGTAATCTGTTTGGAGTCGTGGGCATTCTGCTCGCTGTTCCAGGATACGCGGTGCTCAAAGTATGTGTATCACATATCTTCAACTGGTTTAAGGACAGATCGGGCCTGTACGACCCGAACAAGAACAATCTTTTATAACCGAAGTGGCAAGCTCCAAAGAGATAGTTAATCAGAAGATTTAGTCACTTTGTATCCTGTATAAAACGGTACCCTTACCAAGAAGAACCCCCGTCCATCGGCATACAGCCGAGAGGCGGGGGGTCTTCTGCATGAACAAGCTTGGCTGCTGCCTAGCTGTGTTTAATATGTTGGAGCGTTTGCAGGAAAATCTGCTCAATATGAGCATCATCCAGAGAGTAGTACACGGTCTTGCCTTCCTTGCGCCGCTTGACGATCCGCATGTTACGGAGTGAACGCAGCTGGTGTGAAATGGCCGACTGTCCCATGTCGAGCAGAACCGTCAGGTCATGAACACATAATTCCTTCTGTAACAGCGCATCAATAATACGTAGACGTGTGGGGTCGCTGAATGCCTTGAACCAATCTGCCATCTCGGAAGAGGTCTCCCGATCTATGAGTGAAGTGCGAATCGCCTGCACGTCGGCTTCAGTACCTGAGCAGGCTGCATCACATTCGCTTGGTGCTTTAACCGGTTGTTCCATTTCCTATCACCGCCTATGTTAACAACTATAGCTCTATTATATCCAAAACCCGCCTAAAGCGAAATGATTACTATTAGCATAATCTGTATGAAAAATCAACAACGATTGTTGACACTCATGTTTAGGCGTGCATATAATAGGGGTAACCAAACATATGAATGAGTGCTCATATATTGAATACAATTGAAATATAACATCGTTTTTGTACTGCAAAGGGGAGAATTCACATGGGAACCGGACAGGAACAGGTGAAAAGGGAACTGCTGCTTGATGGACTGGATTGTGCGAACTGCGCATTAAAGATCGAGAATGGCGTCAAAAAAATTAAGGGCATTAACGAATGCTCTGTCAATTTTGTTACCAAAACATTATCGTTACACACCACTTCCGATATGGATGAACAGGTAGTGGAAGAAGCAAAGCGCAAAGTGCTTCGGCTGGAGCCGCATATTCGCATTTCGGAAAAAGGAAAACACGTGAACGGACATGTGCACACCCATACAGGTAGTGCAGGTGGTGCGCATAACCACAGTCATGACCATACTGGACATGATCATGGACATTCACATTCACATGGGAAACACTCGCATACTCATGATCAACATCAACATGGTCATACACATGAGCACGGGAGTCATGCTGGGCATGATCACAGCCATACCCATGATGATGCCCATGCAGGCCACTCGCATGAACATGGTGCAGGACAGACAAAAGTGTTGCTTGCTCGTCTTGCTGCAGGTTCTGTGCTGCTCGCAGCCGCAATCTGGTCGCCGCTGGAGGGCTGGGCACAGTTTACTCTATATGCGCTTGCTTATCTGATTGCCGGGGGAGATATCGTACTCCAGGCATCCAAAAACATCATCCGCGGTCAGGTGTTCGATGAATACTTCCTGATGTCCGTCGCTACCTTGGGTGCTTTTGCCATTGGAGAGTATCCGGAAGGGGTAGCGGTTATGCTGTTCTATCAGCTCGGGGAGCTGTTTCAGGGCATGGCGGTTAATCGGTCACGTAAGTCGATTCAGTCACTGATGGACATTCGCCCGGACTATGCGAATATCCTGACGGGTTCGGGTGACGAGACCCGACGGGTTTCTCCAGAAGACGTACGGATTGGTGATCGAATTGTAGTGAAAGCGGGCGAGCGAGTACCGCTGGACGGTATCGTAAGAATTGGGCGTTCCATGGTGGACACTTCTGCTCTGACAGGGGAATCTGTACCTCGTGAGCTGGAGCCCGGAAGTGATGTACTGAGTGGATTTGTGAACAAAAATGGTATGTTGACGATTGAAGTGACCAAAACGTTTGGTGAATCAACGGTATCCAAAATTTTGGACCTAGTGCAGAACGCGAGCAGTCGGAAAGCGAAAACAGAACATTTTATTAGTAAATTTGCTCGTTATTACACACCGGTTGTTGTTATCCTTGCAGCCGTGATTGCATTTGTTCCGCCGTTGATACTTAGTGGTGCAACATTTGCTGACTGGATCTATCGTGCATTGGTCTTCTTGGTTATCTCTTGCCCTTGTGCGTTGGTGGTCTCTATTCCACTTGGATTCTTTGGTGGTATCGGAGCGGCTTCACGTAACGGGATTCTTGTCAAAGGCAGTAACTACCTTGAAGCGTTGAACGATGTGAAGGTTGTTGTTTTTGATAAAACGGGTACACTAACCAAAGGTGTATTCAAAGTAACAGCCATTCGTCCCGAAGGTGGACGTTCGGAAGATGAACTGATGAAGCTGGCAGCCATTGCTGAAGCGAATTCCAATCATCCGATTGCCGAATCCATTCTCGCAGCTTGGGCCAAAGCTATTCCTACGCAAGGTGTGGAAGGTTATGATGAAGTTGCCGGACATGGGATCAAGGTGAGCGTGGATGGTCGGGAAGTGCTGGCAGGCAACGCCAAATTAATGGAGCAGGCGGGTATATCCTTTACCACACCAGAGACGGTCGGAACGATAGTCCACGTGGCTGAAGCTGGCACGTATGTTGGTCATCTAATTATTGCTGATGAAGTGAAGGATGACGCAGCCGCAGCCATTCAGGCGCTGAAGAAACTCGGCATCCGCAAAACGGTCATGCTGACAGGTGATGCCAAAGCCGTAGGTGAAGCGGTAGGACGTGAGCTGGGTGTGGATGAGGTCTACGCTGAATTGTTGCCGCAGGATAAAGTCGAGCGACTGGAACAACTGGAAGCTGCCAAATCTCCGAAGGAGAAAATGGTGTTTGTCGGTGACGGTATCAACGATACACCTGTGCTGGCACGCGCCGATGTGGGTGTGGCCATGGGTGGACTTGGTTCAGATGCCGCGATTGAAGCAGCAGATGTGGTCATCATGACCGATGAACCGTCGAAACTAGCGAGTGCAATCCGCATTGCTAAGCGTACACGAATGATTGTGTGGCAAAATATCGCGTTTGCTCTGGGAGTTAAAGCGATCTTCCTGTTACTCGGTGTGTTTGGCATAGCTACCATGTGGGAAGCGGTATTCTCGGATGTCGGTGTCACGGTGCTAGCTGTCCTGAACGCCATGCGTGTACTTCGTGTGAAGAATATCTAAGTTTACGAAACGATCCAGGCGGCTCTTCGTATATACGTAGAGCCGTTTTTATATTTTTATGTAGATAAGTCTAACTAGACATTTACACGAGAACGGAGAGGACAGAAATAACCTGAAGAAGCGAAGCTACATCGGAAGGTTATTCTGTCATCGGAGTGTCAGTGTGAGCAGGTCTATGGAAGACAACAGTGAAGGGGAGAACGTTTTGGCAGGAGCAGTAGTAGGGATCATCATCGGAGTGTGTTATTTCATTCTGGGGTTCATGGTGTTCAAAAAACCACCGAAAATGATTAACGGAATATATGGTTATCGGACCCCGCGTGCAATGAGTAATCCCGAGTTATGGGACGAAGCGCAAAGTTATAGCGCCAATCTGATGATGCAATTTGGTGTGATTATCACGATATTCGGCATTATCGGTTTCTGGCTTACAGATGTACGAGCTTTGGTGCTGAGTCTGGTGGCTACAGGGTTCTATACGTTCAGACTGTTTACCAGAGTTGAAGGCCGGTTGAAGCAAATGCAACGTGCTCAACAGCAACAGAATGAGCAGAACGTTTAAGGTAATTTGAATGAATAGTGTACAGAGGAAGACCTGCGTGTGAAGCGGGTCTTTTTTTGTTGAAGATAGAGAATGGAAGTCGATGTTCAACTCGGTAAGACTTTATGTGTAAAATCTAACGTTGACGTTAACGTTAATAATATATATAATTATGTACATAACATTATAGACATATGGAAGAGGTGAGTGAAATGAGTTTATATAAAATCGACGACGTAGCCAAGGAATGTGGTTTGACCAAGCGAACCATTCGGTATTATGAAGAGATTGGTGTCATGCCTTCACCTCAGCGGACAGATGGCGGTACGCGGTTGTACACTCGGGAGGATATCGATTATCTGAAAAAGGTGGTTCGCGCCAAAGAGGTACTTGGATTCTCCCTTCAGGAGTTACATACCTATGTGGCAACAGCAGATGCCTTGAACGAACAACGTTTTGACTACCAGCAGACGACCGAAGTAAGAGAACGGATCGAGAAGCTTACCGCGATGGAAACAACGCTGGATGGTCAGCTGCAACTGATTGAGCAGAAACTTCAGAGCATACTTGCCGTACAGACTGAACTGGAAGAGCTGCGTGAACGCGTTCGGAGCGGTATTCAGAAGTTACAGGCACATGATCCGCAGGGTGATGAAGACGGCTAACCGAATTAGTATCTATTTTCAAATAAACAAAACTGTATACACATAATCGCTACATGGAGTGAGCACCATAGTACCTGTGGCGATCCTGTACAAACACCGGATGTTTCGGTGTCATTTGTGCCGTTTTGTTACCTCTATTCATGAAAATGAACGCAATATTTTCATTTTTTTCACGGTTATTTTCAAATGAAAAGTTTCACCACATAAATTATTCACAGGAGGAATTACGTATGAAAAGAGAGCCATCATTACCGGACGAATTGCCGTCATCACGTGGGGGCCTGTTATCCCAGCCGCGAGCGGTATGGGCGGTTGCTTTTGCATGTATCATATCTTTTATGGGTCTGGGTCTGGTTGACCCGATCCTGCCCGCGATTGCAGATCAGCTGCATGCTTCGAAAAGCCAGGTGTCACTACTATTTACCAGTTATAACGCTGTAACCGGGGTAGCGATGCTGATTACAGGTGTCGTATCCAGCCGGATTGGTGTGAAGTGGACGCTGCTCAGCGGTATATTGTTGATTATTATCTTCTCGTTCCTCGGCGGTACCTCAGACACGGTAGGTGCACTGGTTGGTTACCGTGGCGGTTGGGGACTGGGTAATGCCTTGTTCATCGCAACGGCGTTATCTGCCATTGTGGGACTGTCCACGTCGGGGACAGCCAAAGCGATTATTTTGTACGAAGCAGCGCTTGGTCTCGGGATTGCGGTTGGACCGCTGCTTGGTGGTGAGCTGGGTTCCATCTCTTGGCGTGGCCCGTTCTATGGGGTGGCTGTTCTGATGGCGATTGCCTTTATAAGCATTACATTTATGTTGCCCAAGATGGCCAAACCGAAAACACGCAGTTCTTTGTCCGATCCATTCAAAGCATTAAGTTATCCTTCATTGAAAACATTGGCGATTACCGCCTTCCTGTATAACTTTGGTTTCTTTACCTTGATGGCTTATTCACCATATGTCATGAATCTGGATGAGCACGGCCTGGGTTATGTATTCTTTGGCTGGGGACTGATGCTGGCGATTACGTCGGTATTTGTAGCTCCAAGATTACAACGCCGATTCGGATCGGTTCCGTCCATGAGTGTCATGCTTACATTGTTCGCGATTGATCTGGTTGTTATGGCAGTAGGTACGGTGATGGGTTCACCAACTACCGTTATTGTGGCGGTCATTGTAGCGGGGATTTTCCTTGGAATTAACAACACATTGATTACAACGGCTGTTATGGAAGCTGCACCTGTGGAGCGTTCTATTGCTTCTGCTGCATACAGCTTTGTTCGTTTCCTGGGTGGTGCACTTGCTCCATGGCTTGCAGGTAAATTGTCCGAGTGGTTCCTACCGGAAACGCCGTTTTATTTTGGTGCATTAATGGTTCTGGTTGGTGTCGTGGTATTGCTGGTGCGCCGTCATCATCTGCGGGATATCGATTCCGCCATTACATCTCACTAATTTACAGGAGGAATTGCAATGCTGATACGTATATTGGTTGCTGTAGATGGTTCGGATCATGCGCATAAAGCTTTGGAGCAAGCATTGATTCTGGCTGAAGATATGAAACAACCCCCAAGTCTGTTGATCGTGCATGTTAATCCAGCTATCTCTATCAATGAACCTGCATTGGGTGTTGATCTGGAAGCTCGGATTGCCGAAGAAGGGCAACATATTATAGAACCGGTGACTAATCAGTTGTCTGGACGGAACGTTGCGTATGAAACGCTGTTGATTGCAGGTGATCCCGTTAATGAGATCTGCCGTGTGGCGCGTGAACGAGATTGTGGAATGATTGTGATGGGTACCGGCGGGAAAGGCATGCTCGCAGAGATGATCGTGGGCAGTGTCAGTCATGGGGTTTTAAAACATGCAGAATGCCCCGTCCTGACGGTTAAATAGGTTGTGAAATCCTTTATAATGCAATAGCTCAAGATCGCCACAATGGCTCATCAGGTACGTTACAAGCTATGATTGCCGAATACCGTAGTGGGTTGATGGCACGGAAATAGTGTATAAATAGATTATATAAATTGAACTGAACTTTTACATGAGACTATGGTTGTTCTGTCATCGAAGTGGCAGTGTAATATTCTTAAGTTCAATAGGCTCTAAAAGGATGGAGGATGCAGCATATGAAAAAACAACATCTGTTTATCGGTGGCCAACCGACCGAATCTGTAGATTATAAAACACTTCAAGCACCATACTCCGGGGAAACGCTGGCAGAAGTCTCTTCGGCTTCAGCCGAGGAAGCGGAGGCTGCTGTTGCAGCTGCCGTTCAGGCTGGGAAGGCAATGCGCCAGATGCCTGCACATCAGCGTGCAGATATTCTGTACAAGTTGTCCTCCATGCTTGAAGAACGCAAGGAAGAAGCAGCGCGAATCATAGCGCTTGAAGCGGCGAAGCCAATTACGGCAGCACTGGCTGAGGTTGATCGTACGGTGGAAACGTATCGTTTTGCCGCTGAAGAAGCCAAGCGACTGACCGGAGAGACGGTTCCGATGGATGCAGCGAAAGGTGGAGAAGGACGTATCGGTTATACGATGCGGCAGCCTCTAGGCGTCATTGGTGCGATTACGCCGTTTAATTTTCCAATGAATCTGGTAGCCCACAAGGTAGGCCCAGCGCTGGCAGCGGGCAATACGATTGTTCTCAAACCTGCGGAGCAGACGCCTCTGTCTTCCTATTACATTGCTAATCTGCTTCAGGAAGCCGGACTGCCGGATGGTGCACTGAACGTGGTGAGTGGTGATGGCAAAACGATTGGTGATGTGCTTGTGGAGCACCCCCGTGTTGCTCATATTACGTTTACAGGCAGTCCAGCGGTAGGGACGAGCATTCGTAGCAAAGCAGGACTAAAACGCGTGACATTGGAGCTAGGGTCGAATGCAGCGGTGATTGTGGATAAGGACGCAGATCTGGACAAAGTGGTTCCTCGCTGTGTGACGGGAGCTTTCACGTATCAGGGACAGGTATGTATCTCGCTACAGCGGATTTACGTACATCGTGATATTTCGGATGAATTCATTCGGCGTTTCGCTGAAGCGGCTAAACAAGTGGTGGTCGGAGACCCACTGAGCCCGGATACGGTGGTTTCTGCGCTGATTACCTCCAAGGATGTACAGCGTACACTCGACTGGATAGAAGAAGCCAAACAGGCAGGGGCTGAAGTGGCAGCAGGCGGTCAAGCTGAAGGAGGCGTTCTGCGTCCAACGGTACTGATTAACGTTCCGCGTGATGCGAAGGTATCCTGTCAGGAAGTGTTTGCACCCATCGTTGTGATCAATACGGTAGATTCCGTTGAAGAGGGTATTGAACATGTTAACGATTCGATATACGGGCTTCAGGCAGGCGTATTTACAAACGATATCCATACCGCCCTCCATGCTGTCGATCAGATTGAAGCAGGCGGAGTTATGATTAATGATATTCCGACGTTCCGAGTGGATCACATGCCCTATGGTGGGGTGAAACAGAGTGGTATCGGACGTGAAGGTGTAAAATATGCTGTAGAGGAAATGACGGAATTGAAATTTGTTATGTTTAACAAAGGGTGATTATCTTCCATTATTTTACTCAATATACCGTATGCCAATGAAAACATAACCACACACGCCTGTGCCAGAATAATGGCACAGGTTTTTTTATATGAAGATCATGGAAAAAGTTTTCAAAAATACATGCGGATTCTTCGCCGACTGCGGGTTCACATCTGATGAGACGGGTATAACATAGTTAACATACCGCAACATAACTGACCAACCGCCGCTCATATCACTGAAGCATGATGTACCCATCCAGAGCACGAGCGGAATGAAGCGGTACAGCATTGCCGAAAGTCTTATATTCTCTCATTATTCAAATACAATGCAGTATGAATTAAGCCTGAACTCTGGAGTTGCAGGACAGGCAGGAGGTGTATTCAAATGGCATATTCCATGGTTGACGTATCGGGAATGTCAGGCGTAAGTCTGAACGAACTGAGCCAGTATGCGGAGACAGGTCTTCTGAATCCGGCATTTGGGGATGTAGATGAGGACATCTATTATGAAAAGCAGGAATTGTTGAGACTCCAGCAAATCCTTTTCTGTAAGGAAGTAGGTATGAAGGAGAATGAGATTGCCCCGATGCTCCGGGATAATCCTCAGGATGTCATACGCATCATGAAGCAACATCGCATTGATATTCTGGAGAAGGCACTCCGTCTGCATGGATTGATTCAGACACTGGACAAAACGATCTCTCATTTGCAAGGTGAACAGGAAATTGATGAACATGATCTTTATATCGGTTTTGTAAATAAGGGGCGTCACCAGTTGCTGAATGAATCGGGTTCTGACCCTGTAGTCACTAATGATATGAACCATGTGCAGACAGACGGTGCTCAGAGGTCCGACATCCAATCTTCCAATTCATCCACATTACCTGAAAATCAGGAGTTGAAGTCAAAAGAAGATTATCTGGATTCCCAGGCGAAAATTGATCAAGTTCATCTGGACTTGCAACAGGCCATTGAGGACGGATTGGAGCCCGGTAGTGCAAAAGTACAACAGATTATTGGCAGGCATCTTGAATGGATCAAAGGTTATTATACACCCACCGCTGAGATCTATCGGGATTTGGCCAATCTGTATGTAGAGCATAAAAATTTCCGTCAGATGTATGATGGTTACCACCCGAGGCTGGCTGAATTCCTGCGGGATGGGATGATGATTAAAGCGGAACATGATTTATCCTAGATGCATAAAGTAACATGGGCGAGCAAGAACATGGGTGTGAATCATAATGGATAACAAAGAGCGCAGACCTCTGAGAGGACTGCGCTCTTTGTTATTACGGATTCTTCATCATCGTGTGTGATGAGATTCCGATCACCTTATTCATCATTTCCTAAAGGGGTATGGTTGCCTCCAACTGCTCTGTGAGCAGGCTTACGGCTTTCTCCAGGAAGACGCGGTCTTCGTCGTCAAAACGGTTTTTGATCGGGCTGTCGATATCCAGCACCCCGTACAGCTCGCCGTTTTTGATAATCGGTACGACAATCTCACTGTTCGATGCTGCATCGCAGGCAATGTGGCCTGGGAAGGCATGAACATCATCAACGACCAGGGTACGTTTTTCCGCAGCAGATGTGCCGCATACACCACGTCCCAATGGAATTCGGATACAGGCAGGCAGTCCTTGGAATGGCCCGAGGACCAGTTCTTTTCCATCATACAGATAGAAGCCGACCCAATTGGTGTCGGTCATAAATACATTGAGCAGCGCAGCAGCGTTGGCCAGATTGGCAATCGCACTAGGTTCATCGCGGATCAGAGCACTTAACTGTCCCAGGACGGCGGTGTGCTGCTCACTTTGTGTTCCTTCATAAGAAACAGCTTGAAACATGGTAAATCACCCTCCCGAGCAAAATGGTACTTATTTTCAAGATAGTGCAGAGGATGCGGTTAGTCAAGCGGAGGATTTCGGAAAGGGAAGGGAATACCTGAAGAATCCTCCTGTTTCTCAGCTTCTTACGTGGGGTAATTACTTAGCAACCACGGAGGGCTATAACCCGGGAAGGAGCTTGGCTTATGCATGCAGAGGTACAGAATCTTTTTGTACGGATTCATCTACTATATTTCGCGCAAAATCAGGATTTGAACGTTAGCGAGGCACTGCCCCTATTGGAAGAACGGGGATATCGCGTTGGAGAGCGGGAGATCAAGCAGGAGCTTGAACACCTGACACAGGAGAACTTCCTGACCGCCCACGGGGACCAATGGAGCCTGACCGGGACTGGCATCGAAGAATTCAAGGAAATCACGGCTGTGTTTGGCCGGGTTAGCGATGAATTACTGGGGAAGGGCAAGAAAACGTCCAAAGCTTAAAATTCATTTGGACAAGCCATGATTCCATAATTCACTCAAACTTGAATGGATCCATACGTACAACAAGACCGGGAGCGAAATTGGCCCGGTTTTTTGACGTATGTGCATGACTGAACAGTTGCCATTCGGCGCAGGTTATGATTAGATGACTAGTGAATATTATGGTCTGCGGAGATAGATCGGATCGGAGTGTCTTTATATGTATAAATGCAAAGGAAGAATTCCCGAAATGGAGACTGCGCGGCTTCGTCTGCGTAAAATGCGTCGCCGGGATGCGGCCCAGATGTTCGCATGCTGGTCAGATCGCGAGGTGACCCGTTACATGAATCTTGCACCCATGATTGGGACAAGCGAAGCGGCGGACATGATTGGACTGCTCAACCAAATGGCAGGAGAAGAGGATGCGATCCGCTGGGGGATCGAACTCAAAGAAACAGGCAAGCTCATCGGTAGCTGTGGCTTTAACACATGGCAGCTTGAAGGCGCCTTCCGGGGTGAGATCGGTTATGAGCTGGGACGTGATTATTGGCGCCACGGTTATATGACGGAGGCATTCTCTGCATTGCTGCCCTTTGGATATGAGACCATGGGTCTTAATCGAATTGAAGCGCTGGTTGATCCGCGTAATCTGGCGTCCGGCGATTTCCTGACAAACCGCGGTTTCACACGAGAAGGGTTGCTGCGACAGGTGCAACATACGTCCACCGGATACAAGGATATGGTGATGTATTCCATGTTGTATGATGAGTTCCTTCGCAAGCGAGGTAAGTAAAAGAGACAATATATAATTGCTTTTAAATTTACACGTAAACGAAGAAACAGAACAAAGCTGGAGAAGCGAAGCGATCGCCTTTAAAGCTTTCTGAAAGAAAGCTACATCGGAAGCATACGCTATCACCGGATTTCTCCTTTAGAGAGGAGAAGAAAAAATCTGGGGATAACAGCGATTGGAAGCTTGTTCTGGTTCGTAGTAGAGGTGTAAATTAACGTACCAATTATATAGAGAATGAAGAGAGAAGGGTTTGTGTGAATGCAACTGGAGGTTTGAAGCGCAGTTTCATCTTGACGGGGCTGTTGCTCGCGACATTTTTGTCAGCGATTGAAGGCACCGTAATTGGTCCGGCAGGGCCGACCATTGTCAGTGAACTGGGGAGTGTACAGCTGCTGAGCTGGATTTTCACCGCATACCTGTTGACGATGGCTGTGAGTACGCCCATTTTCGGTAAAATCAGTGACTTGTATGGACGAAAGCCTGTATTTCTGATTGGCTGTGCGTTATTTTTACTGGGTTCACTCTTGTGCTGTCTGTCGCAGAACATGGAGCAATTGATTATTTTCCGTGCTATTCAAGGGATTGGTGCGGGTGCGGTAGTTCCTGTTACATTTACGATTATTGGGGACATCTACGCCATTGAAGAACGTGGCAAAATCCAGGGTTGGATTAGCTCCGTGTGGGGTATTTCCTCTCTGGCTGGACCGCTGCTTGGTGGTTATTTTGTAGATAATCTCGGCTGGCAGTGGATCTTTGGTTTTAATGTGCCGTTTGGTCTGCTTGCAATGTGGTTTGTATTTCGTTATCTGAAGGAAGATATCTCTCCGCGTACAGCTAAAATTGATTATGTCGGTGCGCTGACCTTCACGGTGGGCATTACCGCATTGTTATTTGTCCTGTCGGCGGGTGGGCAATATTATGCCTGGAGTTCTCCGTTAATTGTTGTGCTGAGTGTGGTCGCCGCTCTGTTTATCATTTTATTTTTCGTGGTGGAAAAAAGAGCTCAGGCTCCAATGGTTCCACTACATCTGTTCCGAATTCGGGACATCCGTGTGGCGAATATCGCTGGACTGCTGACCAGTACTTTGATGATCGGCCTGACCAGTTATTTGCCGCTCTGGGTGCAGGGGGTTCGGGGAGGTAATGCGACGGAATCCGGGCTGTTGCTCGCACCGATGTCGGTGGGTTGGCTCATTGGTAGTGTGATGGCAGGCCGTCTGTTAATGAAAATTGGATCACGTATGACCGCATTGATTGGGTTAACCGGTATTGCGATTGGATCGGGTGGACTCTTTCTGGTTGGCGGGACATCCCCGCAGGCTGTGCTCTTTATATTGACCTTTATTTATGGTCTTGGTTTCGGTTTTGCTTTTACGATCTTCACCATTATTGCGCAGTCTTCTGTAGGATATAAGGAGCGTGGCTCCTCTACGGCATTGCACACGTTCATGCGTACGTTGGGACAGACGATTGGTGCAGCGGCTTTTGGCACTTGGTTGAACTATCGGATCTCCACGTTATCCAGTGAACAGAATCTGGCGGAGGCGGGAATTTCGGAGAGTGATCTGAACGAACTGCTCGCACCACATACGGATGCTGCCCTATCAGATGACAAATGGGCGCTGCTGCGTAACGTGCTGGAAGGAAGCTTGCATTCCCTGTTTGTGATTATGTTTGTCATTGCACTGGTCTCGTGGGTAACGACGCTTGCTTTACGCAAACGTTTAATTGTACCCGAAGATGCAGATGCTCCACCGCAGCCACAAGGCTCAAAGTAAAAAGAAGATATGTATACGAAAAACCGGATTCGCCGATGTCAGGCAAATCCGGTTATTTTTGTTGGCACATGTGCAGTGGACTAGAGTGTATCTTCAAACTCAGGCAAGTGATACGTTAGTGAGATATCCGGGTCTAAAGCATTTTGAAGTACAGGCTGGCTGATCCTGGTGAATTGTCCAGACGAATTTCTAAGGAACTGAGGACGTCTTATTTGACCTTCTGCTCCTCTTTCTAAATTGTAAGGAACATGAGACACGTTATTTCCCGAAATAACCTGAAAAACACGTTGTAAACGGCTGTTTATTCAAAGATAGCGTGTGTCAGATTCCTTAATATGCTGCGAGCGCTTCAAACCCCTGAATAAGACGTCACAGGTTCGCTAGCGTTAGCGCTCCCGCTCCATATCTGCTCCAGAACATTCAGTTACGCTCCCGCGTTCGACAGGTTTAAAGATACGCTCTAGCTGCTCGCTGATAAACGGTCTGCGGAATGTGCAAGCCTTCCCAAGAGTTCAGACAGCAATTCCTTGTCTTCCTCACTTAGTCCACTTACCGCCCGATCAATCTTCAACGCATAGCCTGGATAGATGTCATCCATGGTGCGCTGTCCTTCTTCGGTCAGTTCCACAAAGATGATACGTCTGTCCTGCGGACAATGTTTGCGGTGTAACAATCCTTTTTGCTCCAGCTTATCGATCACATAGGTCACATTACCACTTTGCAGCAGAAGTTGTGCGCCAACCTGTTGAATCGGCTGAGCTCCTTTCATATATAACACTTCGAGCACCCCGTATGCGGTGGGGTTGAAGCCATGCACTTTGCTTCCGGATACAGCGTGTTCATTCACGCTCTTGAATGTCTGGGCCAAGGTGCGGTACAGATGAAGTGAACGTTCGGTTCCGATTTCTTGTAATTCCAGCATGCTGATCCCGCCTTTTCAGATTAGTTTATAAGTTGAAATGATAAAGTTACAACCTACCACTACGAGGACAGAATAACCTTCCAATCACTGCTATCCCCAGATTTTTTGAAATATTCTTCAAAGGTAAAATCCGGTGATAGCGTATGCTTCCGATGGAGCTTTCTTTCAGAAAGCTTTTAGGTGAACGCTTCGCTTTTTCAGGTTATTTCTGTCCTCTCCGTTATGCTGTTCATGTAAAAGAGTATTTCAACTTATATGAGTTGGTTAGTTATGTTTGACGATTCAGGTTGTCGCCATGGTTCAATTGTAAACTTCTATTTCTACGAAAAACATGCGATATGTCACAAGATTTGCATTTTTAGCATTTAAAATTTGATCATTCATCATGCTGAAAAATCATCCTTCAGATGTCGCTTTTTCTCCGCCTCTGGCAGGAGGTCGAGTCAAGGGCTGCTCTATATAATGAGTTCATACTATGAATTGGAAGATAATGGAGGAGAAGAAGGATGACAAGTGATTTAACGTTTGAAGGACAACGACCGCTGAAGAATAACCGATCTTTTGTAACATTGATGGTGGCACAGGCCATTTCCAATCTGGGTGATTGGCTGCATCTGCTCGCAATTCTGACCCTCGTGGGTATCCGCTGGAATGCAACGCCTTGGGAGATTACATTTGTCACACTTTCCGCAGCACTACCCATTCTGTTGACAGGGCCATTCGCAGGCACGCTTGCAGATCGCCTGAACCGAAAATGGCTGATGATTTTAGCCGATGGTGCACGGATCATCATCGTGGGTGCGTTAATTTTTGCTGACCAGATCTGGCACGTCTACATACTGCTTGTCCTCAAATCCCTGTTTGATGTAATCTTCTCTCCGGCCAAAAACGGAAAGCTGAAGGAAATTGTACCTCGCGAACAGCTTGCCCAAGCTGTATCCATCAGCTCGGTGATCGAACAGATGTCCAAAATTATTGGTCCAGCGCTTGGTGGACTGCTGGTAGCCGCTTTTGGCATTACCTGGTGTTTTGTTCTCGATTCAGCTTCTTTTCTGATCTCCGGCATCATTTTATTGTGGATTCCTGGAACTCGGGTGATCCAAACCGCAATTCATAACGTAACAGAAGTAGAGGAAGAGCCAGCTGGGGATGTTCGCAACCGCTCAAAAGGCTCTTTTTGGAAAGAAACACTGGAGGGTATCCGCATGCTCGCATCTCTCCCTCATGTAGGAACGTCTCTGATCTTGCTTGCTTCAGCCATACTTTTTCTGCAATTTGCCGATTCACAGACTGTGGTGTTATTCAGACAACTTCCCGGAATTTCAACTGATCTGCTGGGATGGTGCGTGGCAGCAAGTGGCGCAGGTACATTAATTGCAGCGATGAGTGTACGGAAGTGGAAGCATGCAGGGCATGTTTTGAAAATGGGTCTGGGTACCACACTCATGGGTCTGGTTATCGGCGGAGCCGGAGTTATTGTTGGGATTTGGCCGCACGCCGGGCTAGGTGCCAATCTGTTGTTAGTATCCCTCTTTGCCCTGGCAGGTGTCGGAATTGGGTTTGCAATTGTCCCCTTTCAGATCCTGTTGCAGGAACAGACACCTGAGGCGATGACAGGCAGGGTGTTTGGAACGGTAGGCAGCGTGATGACAGCCAGTAATATTATGGGCCCGGTGGTAGGCGGATTTATGGTCACCTCATTTGGTGTAGTGCCGGCTTTTGTCTGTTCAGGCATTTTGCTGACCCTGCTTGGTTTGATTTATTTGATGAAACGTAGCGGGGAAAAAGCCGAGCTGAATGGCTCCATTGAAGCCAAGACCATGATTGCAGGCGACTGAAAACAGGCCGGATCTGCTCAGGTTAGAACAGTTAAAATGAAGATTTGAATTTACTTCAACTTTTAAGTTTATGATCGGAAAGCGTTTGAGTAAACGCCTTCACGTTTAATGAGGAACAGGCAGAAATCCCTGTATTCTAATTATTCCTAGGGGAAAACTTATATGACTTGTCCCACCAACGCATTAGCGGAAAGGGGGTGAAGCAACTTGAATGTAAAGTTACCAAAATCGATTGTGCGTCTTGGAAGCATACCACTGGCAATACTTGCCGGGACTTTGATGCTGGGGTTTGGATCGTCACATGTATACGCAGACGAGGCTCAGGTATCTTCTGAAAAACCTTCCAGCGGATTGTCGCTCAGTTTGTTTTCACGTGATTCGGATGGCGGGTTGAACCTGACTCCGTCAGTATCGGTATCCACACCACTGCTGGATGTTGAAGTTCCATCGATCAAAGCGAATGAATCGACAGGTAAGCTGAGTGTATCTGAGCTGAAAGTAGATACACCGCTTGGATCGGCCGGAACATCAGAGATTGGGATTGATGCGAAGAAGGGAACCGTCGAACTGCCGTCTGTACAGGCGGATACACCGGTGATCAAAGCCGATGTATCAAGCAGTCAGGTGAACCTGAACGATGGTACAGCTTCCTTGCCTGGCGTTACCGCAGAGGTACCCGAGGTGATCAAGGCAGAGACGTCTGCTGTGAAAACAGACCTTCGGCAGGGTAAGGTTGAATTACCTTCCGTGAAGGTGGATGTACCTGAAGTTACTTCGGTCAATATCTCTTCATCCCGTGTGGATCTGAGTAAGGGAAATGTCCAGCTGCCTTCTGTGAAAGCAGAAGTTCCAGTTGTAGACGTATCCGCTGAACTCAATCCTGATCAGGAAAAGGTGGAGATTCCAAGTGTGAAGCCGAAACCGCCTGTAGTCACTCCGGAAAAGCCGACGCTCGTCAAAACACCGAATGTTGAAACTTCCAATACGAGTGCGCTCGCAAATCCTGTCTCATCTCAGAACAACGAGGAAGGACAGGACGCAATACAGGTTACGGGTAAAGTGATGGAGGTCACCCCGGAACCAGTAGTACGTCCAGAACAACCTGTTGTCCCGCAGGCATTGCCTATGGAAGGAACCGATCTGACGCAGGATTCCGATGTTAATGCAGGTTTTCCCGATAATGAGTTATTCCTCGTAGATCAGACAGCTGCTAAACCAGCTGTCACTGAACAAGTGCAGAGTAACCAGGAAGCCAATCTGAAACAAGATGATGTCGATGCAACATCTCCATTGCAGCCTCGCACAGAACGACCAACCAGTTGGTCTGTTGCAGCAACTTCTCCCGGAGCAGCTAATGTTTCCGCAGGGACAAGCTCCGGTTCGTCCGGTGTAACTGGAGGTGGAGCAACCGCTCCAGCCGCTGCACTTCCGGGAGCAGCAACGGGTCTGGTTACGCCAGATTACGATTTTGCTTTCCGAATGGAACGGCTCGATGGGTTCAGTCAATGGTCACAGGCACCGCCTGGGCGGCCGCCGCAATATACCTCTTTCTCATAGGCAACAATGGCGTTAATTCAACCAAAATTGAGAAGGAGTGTATATAATCATGAAAAAAGTGAGTCGTTGGGTAAAATTGTCGGTATTGTCGGGTACGTTGGTGGCTGGATTGCTGGGAGCTTCGCAGGCAACTTACGCAGATAGCTATAGCAATAACAGCAGTGGTAATCTGGATCTGAATGCAGGTTTGCGTCTGGAGTTGGGATCTCTTCTGTCAGGACACCGTGACACAGGTCACGGGAACAATGGTAGCTACGGAGGTTCATCCAGTACAACTGGAGCATTGAATCTGGATCTTGGCCTTAACGCCGGCTTATCTTCCGAGAGTATGAACCGATACAATGATCGTTCTTCCAATCACACTGCTGAGCGTAACAGTTCTGGCACGCTGGGCCTTGGCCTGAATGCCAATGTGTCGGGAGAAGGTACAACGATGAGCGACTATTCACGAGGCGGCGATGATCGGAACGTGAACACCAGCTACGCGAGTGAAAGCCGTGGAGCACTGGGTCTTGGTCTGAACGTGAATGCCGAAGGTGAGAGTGCAACGATGACTCAATCCGAACGCAATAACAGCGTGAAAGACGGCGAGCGTAATGTGAACAGCAGCTATGCGAGCGAAAGCCGTGGAGCACTGGATCTAGGTCTGAACGCAAAAGCAGAAGGAGAGAGTGCAACGATGGCTCAATCTGAACGCACTAACAGCGTGAAAGACGGCGAGCGTAACACGAACAGCAGCTATGCGAGCGAAAGCCGTGGCGCACTGGATCTGGGTCTGAACGCAAAAGCAGAAGGAGAGAGTGCAACGACGGCTCAATCTGAACGCACTAACAGCGTGAAAGACGGCGAGCGTAACACGAACAGTAGCTATGCGAGCGAAAGCCGTGGAGCACTGGATCTGGGTCTGAACGCGAAAGCTGAAGGTGAGAGTGCTACAGTAGCTCAAACTGAACGCAACAACAGCGTGAATGACCGTGAGCGTAACACGAACAGTAGCTATGCGAGCGACAGCCGCGGCGCATTGGATCTGGGTCTGAACGCGAAAGCAGAAGGAGAGAGTGCAACGATGGCTCAATCTGAACGCAACAACAGCGTGAAAGACAGCGAGCGTAACGACAACAGTAGCTATGCGAGCGAAAGCCGCGGCGCAGTGGATCTCGGTCTGAACGCGAATGCAGAAGGAGAGGGTGCAACGATGACTCAATCCGAACGCAACAACAGCGTGAAAGACAGCGAGCGTAACGTAAACAGTAGCACTGCGAGCGAAAGCCGTGGAGCGCTGGATCTCGGTCTGGACGTGAATGCCGAAGGAGAGAGTGCAACATGGACTCAATCCGAACGCAGCAACAGCGTGAATGACCGTGAGCGTAATGTGAACAGTAGCTATGCGAGCGAAAAAAGCCGTGGCACACTGGATCTGGGTCTGAACGCGAAAGCGGAGGGAGAGAGTGCAACATGGACTCAATCTGAACGCAACAGCAACGTGAAAGACAGCGAGCGTCACGACAACAGCAGCTATGCGAATGAAAGCCGCGGAGCACTGGATCTGGATCTGAACGTGGATGCGGATGCGGATGCAGAGAGTGAAACTACATCTGTGGTGGAGACAAATCGGTAATATGAGATTTTCACTGTAATATGAAGAAGCAGGGGCTCCGGAACCCCTGCTTCTTTTTATTATAAAAATGGGGAGATTATTATTAAAAAGTCTGCAAAAGTTAATTTGCCTAACGGAATTAGTAGTGATTTTATGGATACATTGGCTGATGTGATGGGTGATTATGATCAACCTTGAAAGGTCTCAAGGATAGGTGAGTATGACCCGGTATTGAGTATTCAAGAGGTTATTGCGATCAACGACGCTATGATTAAGCGTTACAGTCCTGGAGAGCAGATTGGAGTTAAAGATTCTGGTCTGCTTGAATCTGCTGTTGTAAGAGCACAATCATCAGCTTTTGGTAACGAAGCCTACCCATCTATATAGAAATGCTCAAAATGATCAAACACACAGCCCGCAACTCGATTACAATAAAACATAAAGAATGAAATAAACGCCTGATCAGAACAGGGAGTGAATGATATGGGAACGGAATATAACAGTACGGAAGTACAGGAGTCCATATTGGACGTACATATTACAGAGGCAGGATACGAGCCGGGACAATCGATCATACGCAATATTCGGATGAATGTGGCGCGAGGAGAATTGGTAGGTATTATCGGACCCAATGGTGCGGGCAAAAGTACCACAATCAAAACGCTTCTTGGTCTGCTGGAACATGCGAACTATGAAGTGACGATTGGGGGAGATGGTCGTTATGCCTATATCCCGGAGCAACCGGTTTTTTATGAATATATGACCCTATGGGAACATCTTGATCTGGCGGCAGCGGCGTATGAAATGGAGGAAGAAGCTTTTGTTGCCCGAGCGGAGGAACTGTTGGTTCGTTTCGGTATGGACCATGTTCGGAATGATCTTCCAGCCAGTTTCTCAAAGGGCATGCGGCAGAAAATGATGCTGATGATCGGATTTCTGTCTTCACCGGATATCTATATTGTGGACGAGCCGTTCATCGGACTGGACCCTCGTGCAACCAAGGATTTTCTAAAATTACTTGATGATGAACGTCGCCGCGGCGCGGGTGTGCTTATGTCTACGCATGTACTGGATACCGCTGAACGAATCTGCGACCGGTTTATTCTGATTGCTTCGGGCAGATCTGCTGCCGAGGGAACATTGGATGAGATCCGTGAAGCGGCAGAATTGCCGGAAGCCTCTTTGTTTGACTGTTTCGATGTACTGACGTCTTAGATAGAGAGAGGGTGAGAGAGAATGGAAACTTCCCAGCGTTATACCCCACTTCGTTTATACAGACGAAGACGCAAAGAACATTTCAGGGAACAGATGAAAAATCTCAGACTCGTCGTGGATTGGACCGTATGGGTATATTTGCTTGTTCCGGGTCTGTTCTATCTGATTGGATGGTACACGAGTCTGTGGACCAAACCGCTACCTGCATGGGCGACAGGATTACCGCTCCCCGTACTGACTGGGCTGATCGACGTGGTTATGCTTACCGGTGGTGTGTTGATATTTGTGGAGGAAGCGGATGTATTGTTTTTGAAATCAAGACCGTTGTGGATGCGAACGCTAATGAGGCAAGGGCTCTACCGGTCCTGTCTGCAACATCTGGGCAAAATGATCCTGATTACAGCGCTGACCGCACCCCTGTGGTCCCGTGTCTATGAGATGTCGAATCTCCAGATTGCACTTATGGCTGTCTGGCTTGGTGCGGTAACTTCATTCCAAGCCATAACACTACATATGACGAAGGTTCGACATACTGGATGGCGACGCTGGATTCAGATGATCCCTCTCGTTATTGGCATAGGTTATATGACCATTCATGCGACATCATGGATGCATGGACAGACGTGGAAAATCAGTGTTGGAATCGTAATTATCATGCTTCTTCTGATTACAGTCGGGCAGATGAGGCTATTGATGAAGGGAACGTTTGAAGGGGATGTGCGAGAGGATCTGCGGAGCAGGCTGCAGCTTACAGCTCTAATGTTAAGCCGGGCGGTGAGCAAGCCGAAAGCCCCACGAACACGGTCCATCATCTTCCGTAAACCGCGTAAACTGTTACGTAATCGTTCCATCGCGAATCGGACAGCGGAGATTGCATTCAAGGCATTTTTCAGGAACTCGGCCACGATGAAATTGTATCTGCAGCTTGGCGGACTATCCATCGCAGCAGTTGCCTTACCACCTTTTCCGGTCAATATCATTGTGTGTGCGTTATTAATCATCATGTTGACGGTGATGTTTTATCGTTCTTGGGATGTTTTTGCCACGTCCGACTATGTTGAGCTTATAACATATGACTCGGAGGCGCTGCATCTTGCAGGTTCAATGATGGTTCGGATGTTGTTTGTCCCGATTGGTATTCTTATGGGATTCACGCTGGGATTGGCCTGGCTCGGCTGGATCGTCGGTATTCTGACAGCTGCAGGTGCGGTGGCCTTCGGACTCTGCGTCTTATCTATTGCCGGATGGGTCCGGCTGACCCGGGCCTAAAGGAATTCCTTTCTAATTCGGAGCATATCGTGCGCTATATCTGCCCATGCTATAGAAGAAGAATCTCATCTATGGATGATGAGAGATTAGCTGTAGCAAGGAGGAAGAGACGATGATGGATAATAGCGAACTACAGGTGCATTTTTCAGACGATTCAGCGTTGAATGCCGCCAGGGCAACCTTGGAGGAATTGGGATATAAGCCGTATCAGTCCGGTCCGCTGGAATTGTACATCCCTACAGATCGCCAAGATCCTCAGTCTGCCGTAGAGATTGTACAATCTCATGGAGGAAGTGCCGTGTTTGCCTCACAAACGGAAGAGCTGGATCAGTTTCAGAATATATCAATTCCGGCTCATCTCGTGAATGAAGACTGGCATGAGGGTTATGCGAGCCAAAACCAGGGAAGCCAGACGGAGCAAGGCAGACATAACTATAGCGATGACCCGACATACGATGATTCGGCTGATGGATTCTCAGGCAGTGTGAAAGCATAGAGCATCACAAGCTAAGAGCAGTTTGAGCCAATCTTTCTAAAATGGAACAATGCCCAAAAACCCCGATCTTCCACAATAGTGGATATCGGGTTTTTGGGCATCTGAGCTAATTCATTATCGGGTTAAAAGGTGTAATACCTAGTAGTGAGAGTTCAAAAAGTTCGGTTTTCAGTACCGAGAAGATGGAATGAAGCTAGAAATGGAGTAGCGGAGCGTAGGGAAAACTACGTGAGCAACTACAATGTTTCTGAAGGAAACATACTTCGTAAGCATCAACCTATTTCGGCTGAATTTCATATTCGATGCTGATGATGCCATTAGGCATGATTCGTAATCAAAAGCGGACTTTTTGAACAACCTCTATTATGATGTAACGTGTTTATATTCAGCCGCATGCATGCCAGCCGTATATCCTGTGGAGAATGCAGCGGTGATATTATACCCTCCGGTGTAGCCGTGAATATCCAAAACTTCACCGCAAAAGAATAGTCCAGGCAGCAGCTTGGATTCCATTGTTTTTGGGTATATCTCCTTTAAGTGGATTCCCCCCCCAGTAACGAAGGCTTCTTTGAGCGATCTCGTTCCGTCTGCACGGAAGGTAAAAGCTTTCATTAGCCCGCACAAGTTGCTTAACATACCTTTGGGAAAATGGTGGAACGTGAGGTCATCGCTGATCTCTGCCCGTTTCATCATTAAGGGAATCATACGTTCAGGAACCCATGTTTTTAAAATGTTTTTGACAGCCTTGCGGGATTCTTGTTCCAATACTTGTTGCACCTGTGCTTCCAATGCACCTGGGGACAGCTCCGGGAACAGATCAATGCTCATAATGACCTGTGGGTTTCCAGACTTCATCTGAACCTTGCGGATAAATTGGCTGCAGCGCAGTGCGACGGGTCCGGACACTCCAAAATGCGTGAAGATCATATCCCCGCGATGGGAGATGACCGTTTTTCCTTTGGCATCCACTACGGATAGAGCGATATCCCTCAAAGACAAACCTTGCAGTTCTTTGGATTGAATCCAACTCTCCCCAGACACAATGGGCACTTCGGTTGGATATAACTCTGTAATGGTGTGACCCGCAGCCTCAGCCCAGGGATAACCGTCTCCGGTTGATCCGGTTTGGGGTACGGATTTGCCTCCGGTAGCGATGATCACAGAGCGCCCAAGAATGGTTTTACCGGACATCAATTTAACACCCTGTACCTGCTGACCGTTCTGAATAATTTCCTTGACCGGTTCTTTGGTGCGAATCTCAACGCCGAGGGAAACAATCTTTCCTACCAGCGCATCCACGACTGTTTTCGCTTTATCGGTTACAGGGAACATTCTGCCGTTGTCTTCTTCTTTCAGGGCAATTCCGAGATTTTCGAAGAAACGCATGATTCCCTGGTTGTCCAGATTCTGAAACGAACTATATAAAAAGCGTCCATTACCCGGAATATGTCGGATGAGTTCATCCGTTTCCTTGGCGTTGGTTACATTGCATCGACCTCCGCCAGAGATGCCGAGTTTACGACCCAGTTGATCTCCTTTATCCAGCAGAAGCACGGAGGCTCCGTGCTCGGCAGCAGCAACGCAAGCCATCAGGCCCGCAGATCCACCACCAATTACAATGACATCATACATATGTTATTACCCTCTTTTTTCATTGATTTTGTCTGTTTTACGTAAACCGTGTCTACTTCTGGCTTTTTCTGAAATATAATGGAGTTATGAGTAGTTCTATTATGGAGTCTCAAGGGATATATTGTAATATACTGTCGCCTATGTTTTAATCAGAAATACATGAGGGAATGTGCAGGTAGAGGAGGAGATGGCATTGTGGTTGCGTTAAAGGACATTCTTTTACAAGTACTGCTGGCGGGGGCGGCGGTATACCTGATTCCCTTATTCCATCTGGGGCTCTCCAAGCGGGCTGTGGCCAAGCTGGAACAGGCCGGAATGATGCAGACCGTTTTTGCTGTGACGAGTGTCGCGAGCATGCTATTGTGTTTGCTGTTCGCGCTTCACGGGAGTCCAGTGACTGTACCCATATCACTAAGCATCGTACCTGTAATACTTGTTATTTTATATTGTAAGTCCGTTATAGGCTTAACGCTGTCCATACTACATATTCTCTTCTATTTCCTTTTTGCGCATTCCTATGATCTGTACGGATTTCTCCTTCATACGGGCATTCTTCTCTATCCTATTGTATGGTTGTCTGCCAAACGATTCAAGCATAATACACCTTCACGCAAAATGGCGATCCTCATCATCCTGATTACAATGGAACTGGTTGTAACGAGTCTGTTATGGATCGCATCCCTCCAGAATGAATCCACTTACTCTGCGACCTACATAATACTTACAGCACTTGGATATACCGCTGGAGCCATTGTTGCGGGTAGTCTGAGTCTGCTATGGCTGGAACGGATGAAGCACTATCGCGGGCTGGAACAGCATCTCTCGGAAGTCCACCACCGATACATAGCCGAAACGGAGAAACTTCATCAGATTCTGAACGCAGTGCCTCTCTCCATTGCCACCGTAGATAAACAAGGCACAGTGATGTTTGTCAATGAGATGATGGAGCAAACGGCAAGGGAGCAGCTACCTTGTACCTCCACGCCTGATCTCATTGGACAGCCTGCCAGTCAATTTGTTGAACAAGGTCAGGCGGACAAGATGGATAAAAGCATTCGCAGAGCCGTCGTTCATGGTGAGATTAGTGGGTTGACCGTTCGTTACGGTGCATACGTATTTCAATCCCGAACCGTACCGATTTATGCCTTTTCAACAGAGTCTGCGAGAGAAGTTACAGGAGCCATGCTGATTATTCAGGATATCACGGAGCTTGAGATGTTGCGAAGTGAACTGGATAATGTGGATCGTCTCAGTCTGGTGGGGCAGATGGCTGCAAGCATTACGCATGAGGTGCGTAATCCTATGGCGGTTGTACGTGGTTTTCTTCAACTCATGCAGGAGAAGAGTCCGGATTCCCTTGATCATTACTACCGGATCGTCCTGGAAGAATTGGATCGGGCGAATAGTATCATTAATGATTTTCTATCGCTGGCCCAGGATCGGATTGCGGAAAAAGAGGAATCCCAGCTGCATGATATCATTCATGAACTCAGTCCATTGTTGTGGGCCGATGCGAACCTGCGTGGTCAGAGTATTGAACTTATGCTGGACCATAATGTACCGAAGTTGCACCTCAATCCAAAGGAAATCAAACAGGTGGTACTCAATCTGGCCCGTAACGGGATGGAAGCCATGAATGAGAAGGGCGTGCTTACGCTGGAGACGCGGATAGTCGATGACAAAGTGGAACTGTGTGTACGTGACACAGGGCCTGGTCTACCCAGAGTGAAGAAGGAAAAGCTGTTTGAACCTTTCTATACCACAAAAGCCAAGGGAACCGGACTTGGATTGTCCATGTGCCTAAGTATTGTGGAACGACATAATGGAACCATTACTGTGGAATCGGAGGAAGGCCAGGGCACGACCTTCAAAGTGGCATTTGAACGTTAGTCATTCAGCATATTTTGCCAGACATTGAGACATAATATTATGGAAGAAGCCTTTCCGCAGGCGGTTTCTGAATCTTGCTTTCATTGCTTATGGATGTATAATAGGAATAGCACATCATTACATCCATAATGTTCGATATGAATGTAACGTTGTTTTGGAGAGTTTATTGGCCTTTAATTTTATCGAGATCATAGAACAACCATTTATAAGGAGTGAAACCGAATGTCGATGTCATTTGATCAATACATGAAAGATATGGTTCAACCGATGCGGGATGATTTAACTCGTCTAGGAATCCAGGAGTTGCGTACTCCTGAAGAAGTGGAAGCAAGTCTTCCGGATGCAAAAGGAACAGCGCTGGTTGTCATTAACTCTGTATGCGGATGTGCCGCAGGTCAATGTCGCCCAGGTGTGTCCCAAGCACTGCAGCACGATATTACACCGGACCACCTGTACACTGTATTTGCTGGTCAGGACAAAGAAGCAACTGCAAAAGCACGTGAATTCTTTGCACCGTATCCTCCATCTTCACCGTCCATCGCTCTGATGAAAGACGGAGAACTCGTTCACTTTATCGAGCGTCATCAAGTGGAAGACCGTTCTGCAGAGGATATTGCGGCTGATCTCAAAAGTGCATTTGACCGTTACTGCCGTTAATTCGCTCCAATAGAACGCCCCGCCCTTCGGATCACCGATGCCGGGGCGTTTCATTTTGGATAGATAAGGTTATTGAACCATTCGGACCTTTCAAGCTGGACATCAAATTTCATTCATTTAGAAACGGGGTGTGTGAACGATGAGTTTGCAACAACAGATCATCGCTGAATTGAAGGTTAAACCAAGCATTAATGAAGAAGAGGAAGTACGCAAGCGTGTTGATTTTCTGAAGACGTATGTGAAAAATGCGGGTGCCAAGGGTTTGCTGATTGCAATCAGTGGCGGTATTGACAGTGCAGTGGCTACGGCGCTTTGCAAAAAAGCGACGGACGAGCTCACGCAAGAGAACAACCAAGAGTACAAAACGCTTGGTGTGTTCCAACCTTATGGTGAACAATCCGATATCGATCACAGCTACGCGGTAGCCAAAGCATACGATCTGAAGCATGTCGTGGAAACCAATATCGAAGATGCAGTGAACGAGATTGCGCTGGAAGTGGAGCAAGGTTTCAAATCCTTGGGCAGCCCACGCCATATGACTCACCAAGGCAAAGGTAATGTGAAGGCAAGAACTCGTATGGTTATGCAATATGCGCTTTCGTTTGAAGAGAACCTGCTCGTTGTAGGTACGGATCATGCGTCCGAAGCCATCACGGGCTTCTATACCAAATGGGGCGACGGTGCTGTGGATATCACGCCACTGAGCACCCTGAACAAACGTCAGGTACGCCAGCTGGCAGCATATCTGAATGTGCCACAGGCTATTTTGGACAAAGCACCATCGGCAGGGCTATGGGAAGGTCAGACGGACGAAGATGAGCTGGGAATTTCGTATGAAGCGAACAGCGACTATCTCGAAGGCAAACAGATCGATCCGGCTGCACAAGAGCGCCTTGAAGCGTTCTATACGCGCACACATCACAAACGCAATGCCATTCCTGGTATCTAATACGGGTGGATGAGCATGATCGTTATAAGCTTTTAACACCAACATTGAAATAACGTCCCTCTTAGGGAATGCAAAAGAGTCACTGCTCACGCAGTGACTCTTTTGTTATGTGGAACAAGAAACCGCAAAATCCAGGTGACTACTATATTAAAGATGAGTTAGCTATTCCATTCTTTGATCTGTTGCAGGGTTTGGGTGATGGCTTGCTCCAGTTGCGGAGTGGTTTCTTTAAATGGATGTACCGTATTAAAGGTATGGTTCCCATCAGGAATCTGGTGCCATGGGATATCAGAGCGCGCTTGCACAAGTGCGGCAGAACCGTCCCTCAGACGCTGTGGATCTTCTGTTCCCTGAATGAGTGCAACTCGCACATGTGAAGAAGCCAAGCGATCAATGATAGCGTAACGTTCGCTATGCTTGTCCAGGTCTTCCAGAATAGCCACGTCCAGTGGCATCTGCTGGCCTGTTCGTCCGTTAACGACATGGCTGCGACCATGCGTACGCATCTCTTCTTTTTGCTCCGCTGTGAAGAGATCCAGATTGGTTACGCCATTCCAGGAGATGACACCTGCCACCTGCTCGGGATGATCCAGTGCATAGACGAGACTTACACCCGCACCGCGGCTATGACCAACCAGGTATACAGGAAGTCCAGTGAGTTCAGGTTGTGTAGCCACATGTTTCAGTACCAGGGCCAGATCGGCAAGCTCCCGGCTGTAGGTATTCACTGCGAACTTTTCAAGTTCAGAGAATTGCTCCAGATATTCGCCGATACCGTTGTGAGAGAAATTAAAGGTCAGCACATGATGAGTCTGGCTTAGCTGTGAAGCTGTATAGGGGAACATGCCCCAGTCTTTGAAGCCTTTGTATCCGTGAGACAGAACGATGACACCTTGAGCGGGTTGTTGTGCAGGGAAAAAGTCTCCGCGAATGATCGCATCTACGTCAGTGGGCAATTCAAAAGTTATGGGCATTATTCAGACCTCCTAAGAATTTCAGACGATTCCTGATTCATATTTTAGCATATATGGTAATGCGGATAGGTACTCGCTTCTGATCGCCCCTCCTGCTACAATAGAATACGTGTTCGGAGAGTTACGGATCATGTGATTGAATGGAGATCTTTTACAATGAAGGTTCAAAAAGAGCGGTTTTCAGTACCGAGAAGATGGGACTTTTTGAATAACCTCTTACAGTATAAAAGATTAAGCGGGTGAAGCGTTGATGATATATGGCATAGGTAATGATGTGTTGGAGATTGGACGTATGCGGAAGCTGCTGTCCGGTCGCCATGCGGAAGCTTTCATAAAACGAATTTTAACGCCAGCAGAGCGGGAGATCGCAGTTCGTCGAGGGAAGCGGATGACGGAGTTTGTATCCGGTCGATTTGCAGCGAAAGAAGCGGTGTCTAAGGCATTTGGCTGCGGTATTGGTGGTGTCATGGGCTTCACTGACATTGAGGTGCTACCTGATGGGACAGGACGTCCAGTGGCCTCGCTGTCCAGTCAAGCCTGGGAACGTCTGCAGCTGCCATACGATAAGCAATATGACATTCATTTGAGCATTACGCATCAGACGGAATTGGCAGCGGCCTTTGCGATCGTGGAGCAGATGGAAAAGTAGTTAGCTTGGCAATAGGAGAGGACGGAAATATGGGTTTACAAGAACAGAAACAACATTTCAGCGTGAATTTGCTGGACTGGTATATGGTCAACCGACGGGATTTGCCGTGGCGTCGCCACAACAATCCGTATTTCACATGGGTATCGGAGATTATGCTTCAGCAGACTCGGGTCGATACGGTAATTCCGTATTTCAATCGTTTTATCGGGAATTTCCCGACCGTGCAAGCGTTAGCGGAGGCACCCGAAGAGGATGTGTTGAAAAATTGGGAGGGACTCGGTTATTACTCCCGTGCACGTAATCTTCAGGCAGCCGCGAGACAAGTCATGGAGCTGCACGGAGGCGAGATGCCGCAGGACAAGCCGGCTGTCTTTGCATTAAAAGGAGTGGGCCCGTATACTGCCGGGGCCATTCTCAGCATTGCCTTCAATCAGCCGCAACCTGCGGTAGATGGCAATGTCATGCGGGTACTGTCCCGATACTTCCTCATCGATGAGGACATTATGAAGGGCAGCACCCGGGTGTTGATGGAAGAGCTCGCAGGAGAGCTCATTCCGGAAGGGCGGGCGCGTGATTTCAATCAGGCGCTGATGGAGCTTGGCGCGCTGGTGTGTACACCCAAAGCGCCGCACTGCCTGACTTGCCCGGTCATGGAGCAATGTTCCGGCCGTATCGCCGGAAGAGAGCTTACACTGCCGGTCAAGACCAAGGCGAAGCCGCCGCGCCCTGAGCAGCGGCTGGTCGCGATTGTGGAGGGCCGCGGTGCTCATCGCGGCCAAGTGCTTGTGCGCCAGCGCCCAGACACGGGCCTATTGGCCCGCATGTGGGAGCTGCCGCATGTGCTCGCGGCGCCCGCCACAGCGAGCAAGAAGGCGGCGCCGCTGGCGGATGAGCCGGCCATGGCATTGCTGGCCGGCAGTCTGTGGGCGGAAGGCTTTGCTGCCCGCCCGGAAGGGCTGGCTACCCATGCGGAGCATGTGTTCAGCCACATTGTCTGGAGCCTGCAGGTGTACAAGTGTACCGAGCAGGACCAGAGCAGTGAGCTTCCGCTGATCGCAGCGGAAGCCAGAGCCGCCTACGATGCACAGGCGGCAACAAGGGAGGGCACAGCCTCATCGTCAACTGTGTCACCTGAGTCAGACACGACGCATTCATCGGAGCCAGGCACGCCTAATGCGCAGAACATTTCAACATCGCTTAACGATGGAGAGATGTTGATGTCATCATCTGACGGTAGTGACCTAGCGCTGAGCACTCCGACACTGACAGGTAAAGGCGATGGCTTGACCTACCGCTGGATCGGACCGGAAGATATGGACAAGATGGCATTCCCGAATATCTTCCTGAAGCTGATCAGCAGTTATTTTGCCGGGGCGTATGATCAAGTGAATGATTAAATGGGGGAGCTAACGAACTCCAGAGGTCTTATCATGTGGATAAACCACAATTATAAATTCTAACGAACCTGAGTGACGTTATCATAGCCAATCAACCCAAAAGTGCGCATCAAAGCCCGTATTTGGGGAAATAGCTACTCTGAGATTCGTTAGGTTAGCGATACGATGAAATATGGAGCAATAACGTGTCCTAGGTTCGTTAGAAACAAAACACCCATTAACTATAACTATAGTGATAGCAAAAAGAGAGCCTGATCACGGTCATGATGACCGAATCAGGCTCTCTTTTATGTTAACAGTTGCATGCTAACAGTCTTATTTTGCAGAAGCGTAACGTTTGTTCACTTCATCCCAGTTAATTACATTCCAGAAAGCGGCAATGTAGTCAGGACGTTTGTTTTGGTAGTTCAGGTAGTAAGCGTGCTCCCATACATCCAGACCCAGAACCGGAGTCAGACCTTCGAAGAGAGGGCTGTCTTGGTTAGGTGTGCTAGTGATGGACAACTTACCATCTTTACCAACTACGAGCCAAGCCCAGCCGGAACCGAAACGAGTTGTAGCTGCTTTAGCGAAATCTTCTTTGAATTTGTCAAAGCCGCCCAGTTCGCTATCGATAGCTGCTGCGATATCGCCTGTAGGAGCGCCGCCGCCGTTAGGTCCGATGATTTCCCAGAACAAGCTGTGGTTAGCATGTCCACCACCATTGTTGCGAACCGCTGTGCGGATGCCTTCAGGTACGCTGTCAAGGTTAGCAATCAGATCTTCCAAACTTTTTTCTTGCAGTTCAGGAGCGCTTTCCAGAGCTGCGTTCAAGTTAGTTACATAAGTATTGTGATGGCGATCGTGGTGGATTTCCATCGTTTTTGCATCGATATGTGGTTCCAGTGCGTCGTTAGCGTAAGGAAGTGCTGGTAATTGAAAAGTCATAATGAAATACCTCCTGAGATTTTAGGTTTTTTTTGAAAACAGGTACATATGTAATAATACCCTTGCCACTAATATTAAACCGCATTCGAGCTAATTAAGCAACATTTTTGTTTATTAAGTCCCCCGAGGCGTTGATCTAATGATGGGCCAGAGATAACAAACATATTTTACCCTTTATGCAACTATTTATGTGTTTTCAGACGTTTAAATGGATGAAAAGTTTAATATTCGTATGTAAACGGTTACAATTAAGCGCTTTCAAAAGAAAATGCGTGTTTTATGGAGAAAAGTATGGTTTAATTGACGAAGAAGCGGTATTTTCTCGTTTTTTGTCATTATATGAACATTGGGTTTTTGGTAAAAAGGGATTCCCTTTTTGTAAAAAACCTCATCTAAGCTAACGAAAAGGGAGATTTAAGACATGCACGTTCGTTCCTTTCAGTTGAGTGATGCAAGCCAGATGACGGAGCTTCTCCAGGTTGCACTATCGGAAGAGTGTTATGAGAACACGATGGGCCCGTTTGCCCGTCAATTGTCATGGGATTCTGACCTGATCATGGTTGCGGAAGAAGAGGGAGACCTCGTAGGCGCTTTGATCGGTACGATTGATCACAACCAGGGTTGTATCTACCGTATTGCGGTACATCCAGACTATCGTCGCCGTGGAGTCGGCAAAACACTTGTCGAGGCTATGGAACAGCGGTTCCAGCAGCGTAAAGTCAGCCAAGTGTGGGTGGCGGGTGATGAGCACAACAAAGTAGCCATGCCTCTATATGAAGCAATGGGTTACGGTGCCAATCAGATTATGAGCGCTTTCCAGACTCTTAGTATTTTGTCCAAAGCTTAGTTTGCATGTTTAAAAAGAAATAAAAAAAAGATTTTCATTTCATATTAGGCATATCTCTTTAACGTGTAAGAACGTGAGGGATGTGCCTTTCTATTTATATGAGTGTTCTTCACGTCATATTCCTCTGGTTTCCTCATTTTCTGAACATGCTTCGGAGTGCCTGAATTCTATTTAAATCACCCTGACTATCCCGGCTGTATTCACGATAACCAAGGTATTGGTGCTCATAACCAATTGTTTCACTCTCCCAAATGGAGTAGACTGAAAGGGAGTATGGTTACCATGTTACAAGTTTAATTCAACTATTTAATAAATGAGGTGTCCCTTTGAATTCCAATAATCATTCAATGGAACATGTGACTTCCGAGCAACGTAATGAACCGTCAAAGCCTGAACAACCGGGGAAATCCTGGGTTGTCGAGCTGTGGGACTGGGTCAAAACGATTGTTGTTGCTTTTGTAATTATGATGCTGCTGAACCTGTTTGTGTTTAATCTGTCAATGGTCAAGGGACAGTCCATGCAGCCGACACTGGTTGAGCGAGATCGCCTTTTCGTCAACAAAATCGTATACCATCTGGGTAATCCTTCCCGATCAGATGTGATCGTACTTCGTGATCCAAGCGAAGGTGTGGAGAAGAAGGATTTTCTGGTGAAACGGATCGTTGGACTTCCGGGAGATACAATTGAAGTTAGGGATCACCATCTATATGTGAACGGCGAGCAACAAGCTGAAACGTACACCGATATTGAGGTGCAGGACCCAGATTTTGGCCCAATCACCTTGGAGCCGGATCATTTCTTCGTGATGGGGGATAATCGTCATGAAGGCAAAAGTAAGGATAGCCGAGTGTTTGGCAGTATTACATCCAACCAGATTGTAGGCAAGGCTGAATTTATTTTCTGGCCGTTTTCTGAATTGAAGAAATTGTAAAATGCTTACAGGACAACAACTTCAGACTGCATTTTGCGTTAAACCATATAGAGCTCGTTCCGTTTGAATTCAAGTATGCAAGGCATATATAGAAATTAACGCCTGTCCTCTTACCGTGAGGCGGGCGTTCACTATTTACGGAATAAGTGTCGGAAGAAGAGAGGGAAGAGAAATGACGAGCGTACAGACCGGGGCAGCACAGGATGCCTCCGTATGGGAAAAGTTAAAACAGGAGATCAAGGCAGCTGGCCCCGGACTGGGCATTGATGATATCGGTTTTGCTTCGGCTGATCCCTTTGTTTCCCTGAAGTCGCTGCTGGAGCAGTCGCGGGATAAAGGGTATGCTTCAGGTTTTGAAGAGCCGGATATTGAAAAAAGGGTGCACCCCGCCTTAAAAGATGGCGAGCCCGCTTCACTTATTGCGATAGCCGTGGCATACCCATCCAAAATGGTGAATCCGCCGAAATCGGAGCCTGGTGCGTATCGAGGCATTTTTGCCCGTTCGGCTTGGGGTCAGGATTATCATCAGGTCCTGCGTGCAGCGATGGACAAGTTGATCAATTTTATAAAGGAACGCGTACCTGAAGCCATGATCGAAAGCATGGTAGACACCGGAGCATTGGTGGATCGTGCGGTGTCCCAGCGTGCGGGGATTGGTTTTAGTGCCAAAAACTGTGCCATTATATCACCCAAATTCGGTTCATGGATTTTCCTCGGAGAACTGGTAACGAATATTCCTTTTCAACCAGACACACCTGTGACCGAAGACTGCGGTGAATGTACAAAATGTATCGATGCCTGTCCTACAGGAGCATTAGTGGGGCCGGGGCAGTTGAATGCACAGCGCTGTATTTCTTTTGTAACCCAGACGAAAGGGTTCGTGGATGAAGAATTTATGCTGAAAATAGGCAACCGTCTGTACGGTTGTGACACGTGTCAGATTGTCTGTCCGAAGAACCGGGGCAAGAACTGGGATCACCATCCCGAGTTTCACCCCGATCCGGAGATTGTGAAGCCACTCCTGCTGCCGCTGCTGGACATCGGTAACCGGGAATTCAAGGAACGTTTCGGTCAGAGTTCCGCCGCTTGGCGGGGCAAAAAGCCGATTCAACGCAACGCTGTTATTGCCCTGGGCAATTTCAAAGACAAAAGTGCTGTACCCAAACTTACAGAAGTATTAAAACGTGATCCGCGCCCCGAGTTGCGGGGAACCGCAGCCTGGGCGTTAAGCAGAATTGGAGGAGAAGACGCCATGAGAGCAATTGGGGAAGCTGCCGCTAACGAACAAGATGGGAACGTACTAAGCATGCTGCAGAAGGCCGAGGAGCGACTGAGTTCGTCCGAGACCTTACCCAAACAGCCACAGGCTGGACAAGTGAGTGAGAAGCAGCCAGAGGAACAGAACAACGAGAACAATGCCTTACGTGCGTTACAACAGGATTTGAAAATGGAAGCCGGGATTGAACCGGGTAGTGAGCAGTCTGCACAGCCTGACAAACCGGAAGCCGCAGCGTGGAAACCTTCAGCCGTTACGGGTCTTCATGGCAAGCCCGTATACTACGATGAGGTACTGACACCGATTGGTACTCTTACGTTATGCGCGACGGATGAAGGGCTGTGTCACATTGATTTTGGCGCCTTTCACGTACGCGAAGCTCATCTGCAACAATGGGCCCGCATCTGGATTGGCGAGTATCGATATGAGAAGAATGAAGAGAAGCTCAGCGAAGCTGCAAAGCAGTTAAAGGAGTATTTTGCAGGGGAGAGAAAAACGTTCAACTTGCAGCTTGATCGGCTTGGAACACCATTCCAACTACAAGTATGGCAAGTTCTGTCCGATATATCTTATGGAGAGGCCTCATCACACCAACAGGTTGCGGAAATCATCGGCAGACCCAAGGCTGTTCGTGCAGTTCTGGACGCCATTAGCAAGAATCCGATTCCGATTATTATTCCCTGTCACCGTATCAGTGGTAAAGACGGTACCCTGGTGGGTTATGTAGGCGGTCTGCAAACCAAGGAGCAATTGCTCGCATTGGAGCAGCTATCGTAAGAGCGGGGGACGTTCATGAAGTATGTAAACGTGGAGAGCGTGGAAGCGGGGGAGCTTCTGGGCAAGACGGTATATTCCAGTAACGGCACGGTATTGCTGTCTGCCGGAGTCCAGCTCACCGTATACATGGTCAATACGCTGAAGCGTATTGGCGTGACCATGTTATACATCCAGGATGAAGCGTATAAAGATGTGGATGCAGAAGACATTCTGGATGAAACCACGAAACGGGCAATAATTAACGAAATGAGTGTCACACTCGAATCCATTCGATCCGGGAAAGACTGGAGTCCGAAAAAAGTTGCCCTCAGTATAGAGAAGTTGCTGAATGATGTACTGAACGGGCGTGAAATGCTTGTGCAGCTCACCGATATTCGTACCAAAGACAATGCACAGTATGTTCATGCGATGAATGTATGTTTGTTGTCTTCGGTCATCGGACTGAATATGGGACTCAACTATAATCAACTGAAGGACCTTGCTGTGGGGGCATTATTGCATGATATTGGCAAAGTGGGGGAACCTCCTGGCAGTGGCTCTGCTGCAAATTCTTCGCTGCATCATACATGGCGTGGATTCGAAGTGATTAAGAACAAACGGGAGTTCAGTCTGTTGGTCGCCCATACGGCCTTGCAACATCATGAGCATGTAGATGGTACAGGCATGCCGAGAGGGATCAAGGGGAGTGACATTCATCTGTTTGCGAGAATCGTTAGTGTGGCTAATATCTATGATAATCTCATTAATGGTTTATCCAAGGACAGTTTGATGCCACATGAGGCCTGTGAAGAGATGATGGCGTTGTCTGGTACAAAGCTGGATCGGGACATTCTGATTGAGTTCAACAAGAGTGTATCCGTGTATCCCAATGGTACAGCGGTAAGACTGTCTACCAAAGAGACTGGAGTCATTGTGCGTCAACATCGGGGATTGCCCGGCAGACCTGTAATCAGGGTGGCGCGCGGAAGTACGCGTTATTCTCTGGATGTGGTTGAAATCGATCTGGCTCAGCATACAACCGTTTTCATTGAAGCTGTCATGACGTAGCTTGTGTGCGGTTCAACTGGAAAATCCGTTTGCTCAAGGCGTGCGGAAATGCTATGATACTTTCAGGAAATCCGCTCTGTGTCAGGTTTACAACTTATGTGTCGAACATCATGAAGTGACACGGATTATCAGGCTTTTTAGAATGCATACAGAGGTGTCTAAGAGATGGATATTGTTATACCGATTATTACATTGATTGTTGGTCTGGTCGGGGGATTTTTCATCGGGGTGTTCTACTTGCGTAAACAACTTGAGAAAATGCAAAGCAATCCGGACATGCTTCAGAAAATGGCGAAGCAAATGGGCTACAACCTGAATGGCAAGCAAATGCAGCGTGCCCAGCAGATGATGAAGAATCAGCAGCCAGGAGCGAAAATGCCTCAGCCGCAACAGCATCCTGCGCGTAAAAGTTCGGGCCGCCGAAAATAATAGCAGTTAAGTGAATAACTGCTTAAAGTGCGTGTTCAAAAAGTTGGGTCGTACTTTTTGAACAACCTCTTAAAGTATTGTGGTTCGAAAGGAGGCGTTTGGCAGTGGCTGGCGTTAAAGATTATTTGAATTCAAAAGTATCCGACAATCGGGAAAAGATCGAGTATCATGTAGAGCAGATCCTGAAATTGATCGGAGAAGATAGTACACGTGAAGGGCTGCTTGAAACGCCTGCACGTGTGACCCGAATGTATGAAGAAATTTTTGGCGGATATGAAGTAGACCCGCGCGATGTGCTTGGTGTCACGTTTGACGAGAATCATGAAGAACTGGTTATCGTCAAGGATATTGTCTACTACAGTCAGTGTGAGCACCACATGGCGCCGTTCTTCGGCAAGGTGCACATTGGGTATGTACCAAGTGGCAAGATCGTTGGTTTGAGCAAAATGGCTCGTCTGGTCGAAGCAGTAACACGTCGCCTTCAAGTTCAGGAGCGTATTACTTCACAGATCGCTGACATTCTGACAGAGGCCGTTGAACCTCATGGTGTTATGGTCGTTGTGGAAGGCGAGCACTTGTGCATGTGTTCCCGCGGCGTGAAGAAACCGGGAAGCAAGACGGTGACGTCTGCTGTACGTGGTTCTTTCCGTGAGAATCCGGCACAACGTGCGGAGTTCTTGTCTTTGGTAAAAGATTAAGATCGGGTATGTCCACTCGTTGGACAAGCCGGATGTGTAAGTTCCTTTGGTTTTGGAAGCAGCAGTTTCTAAAGCCGTTGGATGTGATATAAATAAGCCGTGTTCCCTGGGAACCGGCTTATTTATATATGCGTTGTCATTCCTATATACTGGATACATATGAATTCGTTAAGCCGGAGGTAATGGAACGATGAGTGTGCCTTCCCATTCAGATCAACCGGTTCAGCCGGAAAAGGGACTACAGGCAGAAAAACAGGCTACATTGCGTCTGCAAATCTGGGAGACACCACTCATGCGACAAGGGAGTAGTGTACTCGAAGCTTTTGCTTGGGAAGAAGTTATGTGCAGGCGGGTTGGGGCAGGGCATCTACCTGTTGCACATATATGGAGACACCCAGATGCCTTTGTAGCGGGTCTGCGTGACCGCAGGTTGCCACAGGCTGTAGAAGCGATGGAACAGATTAGAAGCCAAGGGACAGCGGTCTGTGTTCGGCCTTCCGGTGGAGCGGCAGTACCCTTGAACCCAGGGGTAGTTAATGTGTCGCTGATTCTGCCTAATCCCGCACATGCCATCAATATTCATGATGATTTCCGGGAGATGGCTTCGATTATTGCCGAGTCGTTAACGCCGTGGTCGAATCAGGCGCAAACTGGTGAGGTTCAGGGTGCTTTTTGCCCGGGAGATTATGATGTCAGTGTAGGTGGCCTAAAATTCTGTGGTATTGCCCAGCGCAGGCAGGCAAAGTCGTATATCATTACGGCTTTTATCATCGTGGAAGGTCAGGGAGATCAACTGGCAGCGGACGTGCGACAATTCTATCAGCATGCAGCAGGTGGGGCGAGTGAAGGATATCCTGATGTTCAGCCTGGCACGATGGCAAGTCTGAAAGAATTGGCAGGTGTACCTTCAGCCGCGGCATATACTGCGGCTTTGGTTCGAACACTGCGCGATCGCTATCCGCAGGCGGAGACCAGCAGGGTGCTTAGCGTTGGCTCTGAAGAAGTACGCCTGACAGCTGAGCAGATGAAGCTGCGATACGATTAACACTTTTTACTAGGGCTTGGAATTGGTTAATAGAGATGATATGATGTGATTTCGGAAGGAGAGTGTTAGGATGGACACATTGAGATATACGTATTTATATGAGGTTGTATCAACAGGCGAAAAATCCGAGTTCAGCCAAATGGCAACAAGCAAGGAAGAGGCTGCTGCACTGATCGTTGCACGTATAGCCGATCTGGAGTTTACAGACGAGTCTGATATCAAGCTGGGCGATCTGATCTCCATTAGCAAACAGGTTGGCGACAACTATGTGGCGTGCGAGGGCTGTGCTTCTTAAGTGAACATTTAGAAATAGGAAGTCTCTCAAAATACAAGCAAGTCTCTTTTTACAAGAGGCTTGCTTTTTTGTATACACCATAAGAGATATCTTTCAGTCATTCGGCTGGAGATATCTCTTTTTTCTCTAATTCATCTAACCCCAAGCTTAATAAGGCGGCCACAACAACTTGCGTGCCGTTTCGTAACGCTCGGCAACAGCGGGCCAGTAGACAACGTTCCACCAATCCTCGATATACTTTTTGCGTTCATTCTGATGTTTCAGATAGTAGGCATGTTCCCACACATCCAGTGGCAGGAGCGGTACGATATCGGACTGGGACAGGTTCTGGTGTTTCTCCGCCTGCAAAATCTCCAAACGATGTGCTCTCGGGCTCCAGACAAGCATCGCCCAGCCACTGCCTTCCACCTTGTTCGCGGCTTCTGTGAATTGATTCTTAAACGCTTCATAACTTCCGAAATCCCGCTTGATCTGCTCTGCCAGCATACCGGAAGGTTTGCCGCCACCAGCAGGATTCATAATTGTCCAGAAGATCGTATGCAGGTAGTGGCCTGCCCCGTTGAAGGCAAGTTCACGTTCCCAATGTTTGATGAGTTCAAAGTTATTCTTTTTTCGCGATTCCGCCAGCTTTTTCTCTGCTACATTTAGTCCGTCCACATAAGATTGATGGTGTTTGTCATGATGGATACGCATCGTCAGCTCATCAATATGTGGCTCCAGCGCATTGTACGCATAGGGGAGAGGCGGCAGTATGTGTCCTCCAATGGGAACCGGCTTCTCTTTTACGGGAGGTGCTGTAGAGCTGGGTGTGGCTTGTGTTGTTCCCGTAGAAGGCGGTTGAATGGTTGCGGATTGAATCTGAGCTGAAGCGGCAGGTGCATTTACATTTCCCTCTGGAGAAGTTGGAGCTTCTGAAGCTTGGCGATGGATGCTTCCTGACTCTGACGTATGCAACGCATTTTCCAGAAAAAGTGATGGCTCCGAATCCGTTTCGCGTAAGATGCCAGGTTGGCCAAGCGTATCCAATACGCCCAGAAAATACTCCGACTCGCGGATAAAGTGCAGAATGAGTACTTTGGCAAGCGGAACAGCTTGCACAGCAGCACTTTGCTCCAGAAGAACATACAGCTGTTTGATGAACTCTCTCGATTGCTGCCGAGCTGCCAACACAAGTTGCTCGATACAACGAACCATGTAGGGAGCAGGTGGATGGGTTGCGGGCAATAGTTGTTTTAAAAGCTGATTGGCTACTCGCTCACTGTTTGCAAAGGTAACCTCCCATTCCTCCAGTAGCTTGACGTACGGGGGCTCCAGATCAGGAACCAGGGCACGAATGACGAGTGTATGTTCTTTCTCCTGCTCTTTCCAGAAACGGATTTCCTCCAATGTCCGCAGAGGCAGCAGGTGACCATATCCATACCAGTTCATCTATATTGAACCTCCTTCAGATGAAATTCATTGCATGCAGACCGTCTGTTCATGCGTCCCAAGAGTATATTCCGCGAGCTTGTTGTCCTATGAGTGCAAAAAAAGAGCCCCTAAGGGCTCTGAAAAAAATCGGATGATTGAAATTTGGTTATTCTCCATTATTCGTGTTCTGCACATCGTCACTGCTTGTCTTCGTTACATGACTCAGAAAAGTTGAGACACGGCGCAGATATTCCTTTGGATGCTCCCGGAAGATCAACTCATGATGCGCATCCTGGACAATCCATACATCGGAGTACGGATTGGTCTGGTTGGCGGCGAGTTGCTCCGCAATTGGATAAGGCGCCTTCTCGTCCTCTGTACCATGGATGAAGAAAATCGGGAACGGATAATCTTCCTTTTTCACTTCCTGGTATGGAATCTGTTGTAATCCGGTACCATTCAGAACAGGGAACAACAGTTTCATGATCTCCAGTGTAGGCTGACGTGGCAGATCGATCTGGTTGTGAATGTTGTGGTACAGCGTATCTGGCTCCAGCAGGAACGCACTGTCCAGAATCATTGCATCCACTTCCTTCGTAATAAGTCCGGTTTGTAATGCTGTACCGGCACCCATCGAGAAGCCCCAGACAACCAGTTCCTGTGCACCGCGTTGCTTGGCGAACTGGATGGCACCCAGCAATTGCTGTGACTCAGCTTTGCCACCTGTGGCCACAGCTTTGTTCACCTGGGAGGCGAAGCCATAATCGAACATCACCACGTTGAACCCAAGTTGATGGGCATAGTGTGCCAGGTCATACATGGGTACCCATGTTTCTTCACGATTAGCACCATAGCCGTGACTGAAAATAATCGTTTTGCTTGCAGCATTGTCAGCAGGAATATACCATCCCTGCATCGTGCGGCTGCCATCTGCTGCCGGGAACGTGATGTCTTCATACTTCATGTTCTTGGCTTGCATCGGATTGGAGAAGACAGGCGCTACCGTTGGATTGGATAATACCCATGCGATATAACCATGCAGTGCAATAAAACAAAACAGTAGAAAAAATACAACGGAGAGCAGCAACGCTACGATAATATGTTTGAACCGAATCAGCCTCGGTGATAGGGAAGAGGGCAGATCGGACACTTTTGTTTGCAGCGGGGCTTCGCTCTGGGATGATTGATACATGAATGCCCCTCCTTTGAAGTTCAGTTGAAGATAACAACGACATGAAAAGAGAATTGCGTCGATTTCAGAGCCTGCTTCAGAGCGATATCTTAATGTAATATATCTTTATCGTATGTTCCAATATAGTCAAAGTCAATTGATTGAGGGCATTTGTTACGCAATTGTTATATAGTTCTTAAGATATATGGGTAACATTACCTTAGTGTGTAAATTACAGGGGATTAAGTCTTATAAAAAGGAAAAATTTACACGTTGGCCTATTTTGAATTTGGCTCTTTTTGGTTTACAGATGAGACCGTTTCTCATATAATTTATGTAACCAAGTTTCATGTGATGAAACATGAGGAGGGCATTATGCCATGGAAGATCGCAAGTTAACCGTCCGGGCTGTGGAACGGGCGCTGGATATATTATTATGTTTTACCACACGCAGTGATCTGGGACTCACCGAAATTGCCAGCCAGATTGGCCTGCACAAAAGTACAGTGCACCGCTTGATGGCTACGCTGGAGGATCGAGGGTTCGTGATCCGCGATGCAGCAACAGAGAAGTACCGACTTGGCATCCGAATCTGGGAGCTGTCAGCTCATATGTCCCGCAGTGATGATCCCGCTATTCTGCTGTTGCCTGCGATGGAGCGACTGAGAGATCGATTGGGGGAGACCGTGAGTCTGTACCTGCGTGATGGGAGTGAACGGATTCGTATTCAGGCGGTGCAAAGTGATCAGGCGATCCGCCGAGTTGCTCCCGTTGGTGTTAGACTCCCGCTGTCTGTGGGGGCTTCCAGCAAAGTCCTGATGGCGTTTGCCACGGACGAGGATCGTGAAGAACTGATGAACGGGCCGGAATGGCCGGTGTTTATTGATCCAGCGGTGTATTTAGCGCAGATGGGAGATATCCGGGATAACGGATATGCCACAAGTTACGAGGAACGTGAGCCGGGAGCTGCCGCGGTATCTGTACCGATTATGGATCGCAGAGGCAATATTGCAGCTGCGCTCTCGGTCTCAGGACCTGTCAGTCGACTCTCGCAGGAGACATTGCATGAGTATGCACCGGTGTTGAAGGATGCTGCTACGCAAATGGGGCTCATGTTATCCTGATGTTGAGTTAAGATTTTTCTCCAATTGGGTTGGTGTTCTGGAATATAAAGGTTGTTTTTATGTTCCGGTTGCGCTACTCTGTAATGGACGGCCCAACGGGGCCAGCTTCATTGAATATGAACAGCGGCTTATGTAAGCCGCAACTTGTTAACGTTACTGGGGGAGTCCGAATTGTCCGGACTGAGACGGAATCGCATGAGATTCCGGACCCTTTGCACCTGATCTGGATCATACCAGCGTAGGGAAGTAATCGGCGATATGACCACAACCACCACATGATGTGACCCTTGTAGGGCTCCGTTAAGGAGTTGCATGAAGGTGCATTATTGGTGATGGACATAAAAGTCGGTTCCTTCGGGGACCGGCTTTTTTATATACAGGGAACGGGCGATATAGCGCGGACTCTATGGGCTTCTTTTTCAATAACCTGCAACAGTGGGCTTGGATGAATAGAGAATGCACCATAGATCATCCAAGATCTGTGGCAGCCTCCGTCTGTTGTTAACTGTACATGAAAAGTGTCTTCCCTGGTCTGGTGTAGGATCGCTCTTTCTTCTCTGCATTGCGCATGATTTGGGACAGGTACGTAAGTGAGCTAATGACGAAACCAACCAAACAAGCGACGAACACTGAGGAGGAGACAAGCGAACATGAGTACAGGAAATCAAACGGGACAACAAGCGACGGAACAGGGACATAACGATCAGCAGGTGGAAAAAGAAACAGGAGCGGCCGGACGGGTTCAGCCCTTTCCCGGTAGCCGCAAAGTCTACATTCAGGGCTCACGGCCGGACATTGCTGTACCGGAGCGTGAGATAGCCCTTCATGACACGAATACTCCCCAAGGGGTGGAGCATAACGAACCGCTGCGTGTCTACGATACGAGCGGCCCCATGACCGATCCCGCATTTCATGCGGATATCCGCGCAGGTTTGCCAGCCCTGCGCACCCGCTGGATCACAGAGCGTGGCGATGTTGAAGCTTATCAGGGTCGTACGGTTAAACCGGAGGATAACGGACTGAAGCCCGGAGGGAAGAGAGCTGGCGCTGAAGAGTACCCCGGATTACGAGGCAAACCGCTGCGGGCACAGCCAGGACGCTGTGTGACCCAGATGCACTACGCGAGGCAAGGAGTCATTACGGCAGAGATGGAGTTTGCCGCCATTCGTGAGGGCGTGGAACCGGAATTTGTACGGCAGGAGCTGGCGAGTGGACGGGCCATTCTGCCATCCAACATCAATCACCCGGAGAGTGAGCCGATGTTGATCGGTCGTCATTTTCACGTGAAGATCAATGCCAACATTGGCAACTCTGCTGTATCTTCTTCCATCGAGGAAGAGGTGGAGAAGATGACTTGGGCGGTACGCTGGGGATCGGATACGGTGATGGATCTGTCCACAGGAAAAAACATTCATACCACCCGGGAATGGATCATCCGTAATTCACCTGTGCCGATTGGTACGGTGCCGCTGTATCAGGCGCTGGAGAAGGTGAATGGCGAAGCGGAAGCGCTGACCTGGGAGTTGTACCGTGACACACTCATTGAGCAGGCAGAGCAGGGCGTGGACTACTTTACGATTCATGCAGGTGTACTGCTGCGTTATATCCCCATGACGGCCAAGCGGATGACAGGCATTGTGTCCCGGGGCGGGTCCATTATGGCAGCATGGTGTCTGGCGCATCATCAGGAGAATTTTTTGTACACCCATTTTGAAGAAATCTGTGAGATTATGAAAAGGTATGATGTAGCGTTTTCGCTGGGAGATGGACTCCGTCCAGGTAGTATCTATGATGCCAATGACGAGGCTCAGATGGCGGAACTGGCTACGCTCGGGGAACTGACGCAGATTGCGTGGAAGCACGATGTGCAGGTGATGATCGAAGGTCCTGGGCATGTGCCGATGCATAAGATCAAGGAGAATGTGGACTTGCAGATGGAGATCTGTAAAGAGGCACCGTTCTATACGTTGGGGCCGCTGACGACCGACATTGCCCCGGGTTACGATCACATCACCTCCGCCATTGGTGCGGCCATGATTGGTTGGTTCGGCACGTCCATGCTCTGTTATGTTACGCCAAAAGAACATTTGGGCCTGCCCAACAAGGATGATGTGCGGGAAGGGGTTATCGCCTACAAGATCGCAGCTCATGCCGCCGATCTGGCAAAAGGCCATCCACGTGCCCAGCGCCGCGATGATGCATTGTCCAAAGCGCGCTTCGAATTCCGCTGGCGTGACCAGTTTAACCTGTCACTGGACCCGGAACGTGCGCTGTCCTACCATGATGAGACGCTGCCAGCAGAAGGAGCCAAAGAAGCTCATTTCTGCTCCATGTGTGGACCAAAGTTCTGTAGCATGCGCATCACGCAGGACATTCGTGCCTTTGCCGCTGATAAAGGATTGTCCGAGAATGAGGCTGTAGCTGCCGGGATGCAGGCGAAGGCTGAGGAGTACCGGATGCGGTAGGTGAGTGGAGATTGATAGTGTAGCCAAAAAAAACAGTTCATCACATACAATGAGTGATGAACTGTTTTTTTTGTTTGTATCCTTCAGATTAGCTCTATTGGATTTAACTAAATATTGGCCGTCTTTCACAGATATCTATACTATAGTTTACTTCATTTTACTCCAAATTCGAAACAGAATACCTGCAATGACAAACAGTATGCCGTCCGCTAATTTAAGACTTCCACCGTAGATAAACGCAGAACAGGCCAAGCCTATAATAAACAAAATTAGAATGTATAAGTAACGCACTAGCATTCACTCCTCTACAATAAATGGAACTGTGCTTAACATATCTTAAGAGTGTGAACAATTAATTCAAATTTATCTAATAAGATATAATGTTCTTAATACTCAGAGTAAATTAATAGTAGAAATCTTTTAGTGTTCCTCTCGAATCATTATTGGCTGAGCCCGAAAAACTAACGCTCAAAGCTCCAAAAGATAATCCAACACTACCCGAACCTTTAATGTGATAATAATTGGATTGTATCTGGGAGAGACCACTTTGATTTCCTTGCTTTTTATGTTCTATTGTAAAGACAGCAGCGGCAACCTGTTCTGTTATAATAATGCCCCCTTTGAGATCAGCATTGAATCCAACACCACTCTCACCAGTATATGAAAAATTACGTCCACTTCCTAAAGTTGTAAAAGTAGAGTTCCCACTGTACTTTACTTTATCTTCATAATATGCAGAACCTGGGACGGCTCTCCAAATATTTTTATCGAAAGAAGCGCCATAGGCATCGGATAAACGCCATACAGGCATTGATTTCCATTTGCCCGTTAATGCAACCATAAATCTTTCACGATTATCAACGTTATCAGTTCGAACTACGGTTATATAATAGTCAAATTGATCATCCTTGATATTTCCGAGTGGTCCAACCTCTCCGTTGAATTCAGGTGCTGAGGCTTTTTCATGAGCCACTACTTCAATTGATCCATCTTCTTTCGAAAGACTTTTCTTAAACTCAGGGCTCCAGGATTCTATTACTTCATAAGGAATACCCTGCTTTAATAAAGTTATATCCAATTTCACAGTTTTATTCTCTGCAGAAGCGAAAGCACTGGTAGGAATAAGTAATAGGCATAGACAGCAAACCAACAGTAACTTCGATAAACGCAATAATTTCAATGTAAAACCTCACCCTCTGAGTAATTTGTTAAATTATAACAATCTAAATTTATCATATAACCCTAGGTTTGTACACCTAAATTATGTATATTTAATTATTATTTTAAAAAATTAGGATTAATATGTATTTATGTAAATAATAAATTAAACATAATTATATTTACGCTACTAACTCTTAACAAGATCACAGGAGCACATCCAATTTGTATCAATTAATTGTTTGATACATCTACTCTCGAGCCAGTCCCAAATTCTTCTCCAAATACGTTGCAAGCAATGCCAGAGGGCTATGGATTGGAATACCGCGATCTATTGTAACCTGTGCAGCAGCGGGAGCCATAGATAGTTGGGCTGCCACTACCGTTTTACCCGGATACTGCTCAGCAATCTGCTGTAAGCCTTCTCGTACCGCTTCGAGATACCCTTGCTGATCTCCACGCATAATCAACTCAAATGTCCCAGGGATGCACAACGCTTCCGTCTGATATGTCTTGGCAACGTGTAGTTGCCCATTCTCATCCTCTTGCTGTAATGCCTGATTCACCCGTGCCATCGTTCCTTCAATAGTTGCCGGGTTGGTGAATGCTATTATGTAATCTCCTGGTACTCGCCGCATCTCCTGCAATAACGGATCATCTATGCCGATCACAGGCACAGGGACCTGTGTGGCTTCCTGCTCCAGTACTGTCGCAAACAGGGTACACGTAACCAGAATAGCATCGGCATGACACTCAGCGATCCATTGGAGCGTCTGGGCTACTTTCTCGTGAATGATGACCTCGGAAAAGTCAGCGTCATGTTTAAGACGATCCAGACCTGGATCGACGTAATGGACCAATTCAACTTCATAAGGAGCAAGCGTCTCTTCAATTAAGGCGATGTTAGAATAATGAGCGTGAAAACAACCAATGGTGATCATGTGCTAAGTCCCCTTTTACAGTTCGTATATGTCATGGATCTTTTAGATATTTAAACCATTATAGAAACATGCCTGAGAACTGTACAGTCGTTTATTGCTCAACGCCAATAACCGCCCTGCCGCCAAGCAGCGGAAAGACGGTTGATAACCTGACTCGACTAGGGTCGGTCCGGTGTCCATTTTTATCTAAGGGAAGGAGAAGCATTTTTCTTCGCCATTTTTTGTTGCAGAATTTCATGAAAGGATAGACCTTGAGTGTTCTCATTCTCCTTTTTAGGAGCAGTGGTCGCCGTGTTGCGCGGATATTGGTGATGGTACGGGATCATTTGCTGAATAGGCATGCGGATCATCTTGGTTCCTCCTTTGATGCGTTTTTTATGAATTATGTATTTCGACTGGTTACCATGCCAGGTGCGCATATAGGTACATGTGACTTGTTAGACGAAATAAAAGAGTTTAAAGCGTAATTCCAATTGGATTGTAGTGATTTTACCCGGTTTTAAGGAGATGTAAACGTTTTTAGGGAAATTCAGGAGTAAAGGACCTAATATGAAAGGTTTGATATGGGAGGATCGAATCGGTTGTTATGTGAATAGTCCCAATTTTAAGGAAGTCAATGGTACCCGTATATGAGGCATATTATCTGGTTAAATGATGCAAAGCATGCTAACTAACTTGGTACCATGGTCGGGTTGTTTAGGGGGTAATGTAGTTCCGGATATAAAAAAACTGCCGAGCGAACCCGGCAGCTTACGTGATATGAAGAAGGATGCGATGAAACTTTGATTCTGTCTGAGGTGGTATCGTGTTGGCTTTATCTACTTTGGCGAACAGCGATGTATATATCCACTTGTACACTTTCGGGATTCAGGCTGCGTTCATCATACAATTCAAAATCCCCAGTGAACGTACGATCGCTTTGTTTATCCCATGCCCACACGGCTCCCCAAGCTTCGCCAACAACCTCTGCCATCGGTCCTTTTCTGGAAGTGAATATGGCGTAAGTTGCAGGAGGGAGTAAAATGTCGTCCAATCCCTCAGGCAACGATTCGTTCGGACTGACCTCATGCCCTACCAGTATGGTGTATTCTCCGGTTATGCCATCGGTGTAATCCGTGTAACAGCCATAGCGAACAACTTCAGGTGCAGGTAGGTGCTCTGAGGCAAAATAATTGTTCCAGAGTCCCTGAATACAACCTTTGCCACTGATTTCAATGGCGTTGGTTGTGCGGGCGGATACGCCGGCAAGACGTTTGCCGGGGAGCGTGACATAACGAACGGGCTGGGCAGAGAACGAATGATCCGTTGTTACCTGACCAGGATTAGCAGAAGCAGTAGAGGTTTCAGTGAGAGATTCTGCATGCTGATCCGTTGTATTCGTGCGCCAACGTTTCAAAAAAGGAAGCTGGTTACGTAGCATCGAACGAGCGGATTCCTCATCCATGCCTTCGTCCTTCAGAATGGCAGTGCACATCTCCGTCATGCCTTCAAGTGACATACCGGGCTGCTCAAACTTGCCCTCTTTGTAACAATAGATACAGTACTCACGGGTTGTGCTTCCATCTGCTTCCGTTCCGAATTGGGCAGGGGTTGTGAGCGGCATGCCGCAGCTTTGACATACAGTGACGTTCATGATTAGTTCCTCCTCATATATGTACAGATTGAATATATCTGAAGTATACGGGGAGGAACTGGACAGCTGTCTGTCAGGTTTGAGTCGGAGGTATATAATTTTGTACAATTTGCTCCGCGATACGGCAGATTTCATCCCGAATATGCTGAGGTTCCAATACTTCAACGTCCGCGCCGAAGCCCAGGATGAATCCATATAACCAGCCATCCTCTGGAAAAGCAACCTGGCTGATGTAATACCCAGTCCCATCAGGCATGACGTTCTCGATCCCAAACCATTCTTCCGCAATATGACGGACGCGAGCATGGAATTTCAAGGTTATCCTAGCTTGATTGTCCGGGCGGCTCCATTCCTGTTGCCAGGGTCTGTTCTGTGGGTTGATGACTTTACGCTCGAAGTGCTCATTAGCAAGTGTGACATCTTGCATGCGCACAAGCTTGAACATGCGAAATTGATTCCGCTCGTGACAAAAAGCATACAGATACCAGGAATGCTTCTTGAGTACGATGGTATGAGGGTCGGCAGTTCGGTGAGTATGGATACCTTCCGCACTGCAGTAGGTAAAGGTTACGGAGCGTAATTGATCCATACCCTGTTCGATAAGTTCAAGCTTGATTTTCAGCGCTTCGGGATGCGTCCAGGTTGAGTAATCCACGATGAATCGATTGGTATTGGCCTGAAAATCGTCATTTTTGGATTCAGGTACGATACTGCTGAGTTTTTCGACCAGAAGCTCTCGCGCCGCATTAGCATGGGAAGTGGATACACTGCGCAGTGCAGTGACGATGGAGGCGAGGTCCTTGTCTGTTAATACGTTTCGATCCAGACGGTAACCCTCTGCCAGACCAATCCCACCGCTTGCCCCCTGATATGTCACCACGGGGATGCCTGCTTGACCCAATGTATCGATGTCCCGATAGATGGTCCGGATCGATACTTCGAACATATCTGCCAAGTCTTTGGCTTGCACCCGTCCACGATTGATTAGCAACACCACGATGGCTAATAAACGCTCCAGTTTCATATGTATGGATTCCTTTCATTGGTTTATCTGTTGGATTCAAATATGTTATATTGTTGAGCATCACACATAGGAGTGGAATAAGCAATGAAGCGAATTACGATTCTGATCGCAGACGATGAAGTTGAGATCGCTGATCTGGTTGCTTTACATTTACAAAAAGAAGGATATCACACCATCAAGGCCTTTGACGGGAAGGCTGCGGTTCAAGCTGTTCAGACCCAAGCGATAGATTTGGCGATTCTGGACATTATGATGCCTGGCATGGACGGGTATGAGGTGACCCGTAAAATTCGGGAACAGCATCATTTACCGATCATTTTCCTAAGTGCCAAAACGTCTGATATGGACAAAATTACGGGACTCGTGATGGGCGCGGACGATTATATGACCAAACCGTTCAATCCGATGGAGCTTGTTGCCCGGGTTAACTCCCAGTTGCGTCGTTCTCTGCAATTCAGCCAGTCTGCACCTGTTCAGAGGTCCATTCTGGAGAAGGGTGGGCTCATTATCACGCCAGATCAACATCGCGTTACACTCTACGGCAAACCAGTGGAACTAACACCGAAGGAGTTTGACATTCTGTATCTGCTCGCGAGCCACCCCAAGCAGGTGTTCAGTGCAGAAAATATTTTTGAACAGGTGTGGGGAGAAGCCTATTACGAGAGTGGGAATACCGTGATGGTCCACATTCGGACCCTGCGCAAAAAGCTGGGGGAAGATGTGAACAAGAACAAGTTTATCAAAACCATCTGGGGTGTGGGGTACACGTTTAATGACTAAACGAAGAAGTTTTCGTACAACCATGATTATGTTGTTAGGGTTAAGCATGCTTGCCTCTGGTGCAATTACCTATGGGATTTACAAGCTTATGCAAGCCTATTATTCGGGTGTCCGTGCAGAAGATCAGCTCGCTGAATATCGTCATTTTATGAGAAGTATCGGGGATATCTATTTCTTCCTGATCTTATTTATCCCACTTGCCATTCTATTTTTCTTCTGGTTTACCAAGCCCTACGCGACGTATTTCAAGGACATTTCTACAGGGATCAGGCATTTGGCCAACGGTGACTTTCAGCATCGTGTGCAGATCTCCTCGAAGGACGAGTTAGGTACGATTGCGGAGGATGTGAATTTGGCAAGTGAGAAGCTAAGGGAAGCGGTAGAACGAGGGGATTTTGCTGAAAATAGTAAGGACCAGCTTGTTGTCAATCTGGCGCATGACCTGCGAACACCGCTGACGTCTGTGCTTGGATATTTGGATCTGCTCATGAAGGATGATCAGCTAACGGAGGAGCAGGTACGGCACTTTACGTCGATTGCATTCACCAAATCACAGCGTCTGGAGAAGCTGATTGATGATTTGTTCGAAATTACCCGTATGAATTATGGCATGCTGCCTATAAACAAGACACAGCTGGATCTTAGCGAACTGCTGAAGCAGATGAACGAAGAGCTCTATCCTGTATTTGAAAAGAACCAACTAGTCGCCCGACTAAAAATAGACACTGACCTTACGGTCTCCGGTGATGGCGAGCTACTGGCTCGTGTGTTCGAGAATCTGCTAATTAACGCTGCACGGCATGGCAAGGATGGCATGTACGTAGATATTAATGGATATCGGGATGCAGAACAGGTCATCATTCAGGTAATTAACTATGGTGGACATATTCGTCCAGAGGAATTGCCACATATCTTTGATATGTATTACACCGGAGATCGTGCCAGGACCCCTCAGGAGGGTGGGACAGGCCTTGGACTGTTTATCGCTCGTAATATTGTGGAGCAGCATGACGGTATGATCTCGGCTCAGAGCGACGTGGTACGGACGTTATTCGAGGTTCGTTTGCCCGTCTTCCAATAAGGTTGACGTCAAAATTTAAGAAAAACTTTAAAATTGCCCTGCTTTTTCTTTAACTTGTGTTGTCTATCCTTGATGTATGAGGTAAAAGGAGGAACAAGCATGAAGAAGTGGGGCTTTTTGATATGTATTATTTTGATCGGATATATAGTTACGCAATCACCGGGATGGATTCAGCAGAAGGATGAGTTGCCCATCGAGATTCAGAATACGCGTGAAAATCCCGCAGGTTATACCGTATCCGTCACCGGAAACATTCAGGATCAGGTACATAAGGGCAATTTGTTACTGGTTGATAAGCAATACCCCGTTCACCCGGAAGGAGTTAAATCCGATATTGTATATGTGGCACATGAGGATGATCTGCTTCGTGGATATGGGATACTGGATCAGAAAATCATGTTATCACGACAGGTGGCGCAGGAGTTTCAGAAGATGGTTGAAGCAGCAGGCGAAGAGGGAGTCAGATATTTTCTCGTCAGCAGTGGGTACAGGGACTTTGAAAAGCAGGACGAGTTATATCGGGAAAAGGGTTCAGATTATGCGCTTCCTGCGGGACACAGTGAGCACAATCTTGGGTTATCCCTGGATATCGGCTCGAGCTTGGCTGCCATGAATGAAGCACCAGAGGGTGCTTGGCTGGAGAAGAATGCATGGAAATACGGATTTATTTTACGTTACCCAAAGGATAAAGTGCGCATCACCGGTATTCAGTATGAACCATGGCACTTTCGATATGTAGGGCTACCGCACAGTGCTGTCATGTATAAGAATAATCTGGTGCTTGAAGAGTATCTCGATATGCTTAAAGAGAAAGAGAACATTACTGTGGAAGTAGAGGGTGAGCAGTATCATATCCGCTATTATCGGGCCACCCGAGACACAACCGTTTACATACCTGAGCAAGGACAAACTGAAATATCGGGTGATAACATGGATGGTGTCATTGTCACCGTAAAGAAATAACAGGGCAACACAAAGGAGGCGAAACAACATGAAGCACAACAACCAGAAGAAAAGCAAACATTACATCCTTTGGATTGCCGTTTTCATTATCTATTTATATCTGCTGACTAAGCTGATCCTGTTCAAAGGAAGCCCGGTCGATTTTGGCATCGTGAAGGATCGACTGATGGCGTTCTTGCAACAACCGGATCTGATCCATACGCGAACCGTGAACCTGACACCATTCCAGGAAATCTCACGAGACTGGAACAGCCTGTCATTGCATCGTCCGGGTACAGCAATCCATCTGGTAGGTAATATATTGGCCTTTATCCCACTGGGCATCTTCATTCCTGTGTTGACGGGCAACAAGTTATTCTCTGGAGTAAAGGTACTTCTGCTGTCTCTGCTGCTCAGTCTGGGCTATGAAGTGACACAGTTAGTGACTGGTATGGGCATATTTGATGTGGATGATTTGATGCTTAATACACTCGGCGGCTTCATTGGATATATTGTTTTCACTATGGCTATGGGTCTGAAAAAGGTGTTGGTGGGAGGAGAATCCCGCGTGACGACGAAAAAGTTAAATTCTAAGGAAAGTCACGTGTAAGGAGGGGAAGAACTTGATTATAATGGCTGTACTGTTCATTAGCGTAGGGCTAATATTTCTCGTGTATCCACACAAGGTAACGGATGCTTCGGAAAAACAGATTACGGAGCGAGTAATCATGTCTAGATGGGTTGGAGGCTCGTTAATTGCTCTGTCGTGTCTGTTTCTGATCATGGGCACGATTCAACTGTTAGATCAAGCCTCACATCACATTGGACATTAGAAGGTAGTTGGCCTTGAAGCAACGGAGGACACACACATACTGAAACCACAGCTCCCCGTAACGTGCAGAGTGCACTTTACGAGGAGTTTTTTAGTGTTTCATAAGGTCCCAAATTCAGGAGAGGATCAGTGAACTTTGCGAGTAACATCGTAAATGAGGTAGAGTAGAGATGATGCGTTAGTACCTATTTCTTACAAAAAAAGGAGGACATACATTGTATTCATTAGCTAAAGAACTAGCAGGAACCATGAAAGCCATTATGCAAATTGAAAGCGCAATTGCTGAAGCTAAGATTCATCACTACGATGAAGAAGTAGTGCGTGATTTAGAACAGAAAAGAACTGATCTGATAAGAGTTTGTACACGTGATGAGTTGCTGGTGATAAAAACAGTCATGAAAGTGGGACAATCGGAGAGAGGATATCGTCATTATTTCAATTCGAATGATGTTGAGATTATTTATCTCCCTGTTGAGTTAAACGAGCATGAGTTGATGAAGAAATATTCCTATTATCTTATACATAAGACTGAACGCGAACTTGCGGATAGCATTGAGTACTATACCGCTGTGTCGGAACAACTGAGAGAAGGTATGGAGATCTTAAAACTCTAAACTGTGATCTGTAAGTTCTAGGAGGCTTGTAAATGTTAATGAAAATTGTTGTATATCACTTTGATGTGTTCTACTATTACGTTCCCAATCAATATGCAGGAAAAATTGGCGAGTGGAGAGGAGAATTTATCGATTTTTTGCAGAGCCTAGAGTATAAGCACCCATTCACCCTGTATATCGAGTCTATTGATCATGAGGGAAATACGGAATATGCTCACTTTATCCGTAGTTACGGGGCGGATGATTTTGTGGACTGGATCAACGTGGAGAAATTAAACTGCAGAGGTGTATATCGTATTCCTGAACCACCTGATGATTCAGAAGTTGGATTAAATTTTGAATTTTAAGTGATAAGAACCTACTTATCATTAAATTGATGATGCATATCGACAGTTAAATAAAAAGCTCCCTGCTACGTGCTGATTGCACGTGGCAGGGAGCTTTTGTATAACTTCATCACATTAATGATTTATATCATTAAGCTTTTTTCATCATTTGACGCAATACAGTTTGCAGGATACCGCCGTTATGGTAGTAATCCACGTCAACCATGCTGTCCAGACGAGCGATGACAGGGAATTCGAACTGTGTACCGTCTTCACGAGTTACGGTAACTTTCAACTCTTGTCCTGGCTTCACATCATTGCTGAGGCCAGTAATGTCATACGTTTCACGTCCGTTCAGACCAAGGCTGGACCAGCCGTGACCTTCCTGGAATTGCAATGGCATTACGCCCATGCCGACCAAGTTACTACGGTGAATCCGCTCGAAGCTTTCTGCGATAACGGCTTTGACGCCGAGCAAGAATGTTCCTTTTGCCGCCCAGTCACGGGAGCTTCCTGTACCATACTCTTTACCAGCAATAACGATCAGGTTCTGTCCTTCATCCTGATACTTCATGGAAGCATCGTAGATGGACATTTCTTCGTCCGTTGGCAGGTACTTCGTGATACCGCCCTCGGTACCCGGAGCCACCTGGTTACGAATACGAATGTTGGCAAACGTACCACGCATCATGACTTCATGGTTACCACGGCGTGAACCGTAGGAGTTGAAGTCTTTGCGCTCTACGCCATGTTCTTTCAGGTACAGTCCAGCCGGGCTGGATGGTGCAATATTACCTGCTGGCGAGATGTGATCCGTTGTTACGGAATCCGCAAGCAATGCCATAACGCGTGCAGAACGGATATCTGCGATATCGTTCAACTTGTCGCCAAGCTCCTGGAAGAACGGAGGATTCTGAATGTACGTGGAGTTCGGATCCCACTCGTACAGTTCACCTTCCGGTACAGAAATTGAATTCCAACGCTCATTGGCTGTAAATACATTCTCGTACTTGTTGCGGAACATCTGAGCGTTCAGGGAACTAGCGATGGTATCCTTGATTTCCTCGGAGGTAGGCCAGAGGTCTTTCAGGAATACAGGCTCATTGTTCGTATCATAACCGATTGGATCGGTTTCAAAGTCAATATTTACGGTACCCGCAAGTGCATATGCCACAACGAGTGGTGGTGATGCCAGGTAGTTGGCTTTAACCTGTGCGTGTACACGGCCTTCGAAGTTACGGTTACCGGACAATACAGCCGCTACGGTCATATCGTTCTCAGCAATAGCTTCGCTCACTTCGTCCGGCAGTGGGCCGGAGTTACCGATACATGTTGCACAACCGTAGCCCGCAACGTTGAATCCGAGTTTGTCGAGATACGTGATCAGACCTGCTTTTTCCAGGTACTCGGTAACCACAAGGGAACCTGGTGTCAGACTGCTTTTCACATATCCTGGTTTGGTCAGGCCGCGTTCAACTGCTTTTTTCGCCAGTAGTCCCGCTCCAACCATAACACTTGGATTCGAAGTGTTCGTACAACTTGTGATCGCCGCGATCACAACAGCGCCTGCCTTCAGTTCACTGTTGGAACCGTCCGGATGCTTCACAGGTACGGATTGTTCGATTTTCTCATCGCTCAAACCGTAGCCGCCTTTATCTACAGGTGTGCGAATGATGCTGTTGAAGCTTTCTTTCATTTGTGTCAGCTCGATGCGATCCTGTGGACGTTTTGGTCCTGCAAGACTTGGTACAACAGAGCCGAGATCCAGTTCAATCACATCTGTGAATTCAGGATCAACGGTGCTTGAAGTACGGAACATGCCTTGAGCTTTGTAATAAGCTTCAACCAATTCTACCTGCTCGTCAGGACGGCCAGTGTTACGCAGATAGTTCAACGTTTCACTATCAACAGGGAAGAAACCGATCGTTGCGCCATATTCTGGTGCCATGTTGGCTACTGTTGCACGGTCAGCCAGACCGATGTTGGCAAGACCTGGTCCGTAGAATTCTACGAATTTACCAACAACGCCTTTTTTACGAAGCAATTGGGTAACGGTCAGTGCCAGATCCGTTGCTGTTGCGCCTTCACTCAGGCTGCCTGTCAGTTTGAAACCGATAACGTCCGGTGTTACAAAATAAAGCGGTTGGCCCAGCATACCTGCTTCAGCCTCAATACCACCAACACCCCAACCAACAACACCAAGTCCGTTGATCATGGTGGTGTGGGAGTCTGTACCTACGAGGGAATCCGGGAATACAACGGTTTCGCCGTCCACGGTTTTTGTTGCTGCCACGGAAGCCAGATACTCCAGGTTAACCTGGTGAACGATCCCTGTGGATGGTGGAACTGCACGGAAGTTGTTGAATGCCGTTTGCGCCCAACGCAAGAAGCGGTAACGCTCTTCATTACGCTCAAACTCAACTTTGATATTGTAATCAAGTGCATCGTTGGTACCAAAAGCATCAACCATAACGGAGTGGTCGATAACGAGATCGACGGGTACGAGCGGGTTGATCTGTTTTGGATCGCCACCTGCTTTTTTCACAGTATCACGCATTGCAGCGAGGTCAACGACAACCGGTACACCGGTGAAATCCTGCAGAACGATACGTGCAGGGATGAATGGAATTTCCTTGTTATTGTCACGGCCATCTGCCCAGCCGGTCAGTTGTTTTACGTGTTCTTCGGTGATAGCACGTCCGTCGAATTGACGAATTGCTGCTTCAAGCAACACTTTAATGGAGAAAGGAAGCCTGGAAAGATCGCCGTGGCCGTTTTCCTGAAGAGCATCGAGACTGTAGTAGCGGTAAGACTTGCCTCCAACCTCAAGACTGCGAGCGGCGGAGAAATGATTCTTTGCTGACATACATGTACCTCCTTGGGATGTGTCGGTGAGATGAAGAAAACGTTCATTTAGGTGAAGAACAGGCCTTCATCGTTCCGTGTTCTTGTTCGTTAGTTTCATCAGATGAAACGTAATTTCATAATCATAACTTTAGTTTTAAGTATACCGTTTTCACCTCCGTACGTAAAGGTCTTTTTGCCTGATCAAGCAAGCTTTTGGACCGATGAAGGCGTTTTCGTGAAGCGAGCAGGAATAAGATATCTTGTGTACCTGTATTTGCCGAATTTCGGATCTCCCTCCTGAGCCGTGTACATACAACCGAAGACCCTTTCATATGAATAGTAGGAGTTTATATATGCAATGAAATATTCCAGACAGAACTCATGCCAAAGGGGGACACAGGCTTGGAACGGGAATGGAAGAGTGCCTTATATACTTACGTGAACCAGTACAATCGCTGTGAGATCGACTACCGTCCACAGACCAGCGAACGGATCGTTACCGATCCTGACTTCGTGGTGGAACGGGGAGAGCGTATGGCAAGACTGGACGAATGGTATCGTAAGCGGCGCGCCGTGCCTCTTCGCAGCGAGACCAGCGCCAAGCTTGTGCGCACGCTTATGGATGGCCAGGAAGAAGCGGTGGTGGATGTACAATTGTACAGCAGACTGTTCTACGAGAAGAGCGGGATCACCCACCGGGAGGACCGGATTGAGCGGGAGCGGTTAACCTTTCTGCGGCAGAGTGGTGGATGGATCATTGGGCGGGTCGAGCGAGAAGTGCCGGAGCGTCGCCCTGCTGGGGAAGGGCGTCCGTTTCAACAAGCTGATTTTGTACAGGCGATGAATCGGCCGCTGCTGAATCGGGAAGTGTTGGGTCAAGGAAGAAGCTCACGGCAACAGTCATATCGCAGAGATCTGGCGGTTGCCTATGCAGATCGGTGGTGGAATGCGGGGAATCCGGCATTTGAGGAATTTGATGTGGATTGTACCAATTACGTGTCCCAATGTCTCTTTGCAGGGGGCGCACCCATCCACTATACTGGTAGAAGAGAAGCTGGCTGGTGGTATAAAGGGTATGTGAATGGCTCCGAAATGTGGAGTTACAGTTGGGCAGTTTCCAACAGTCTGGAGCGTTATTTGTCAGGCAGCAGCTGGGGGCTGACCGCGACAGAAGTGGAGCGTCCTGAGCAGCTGATGCTCGGCGATGTTATTCTCTACGATTGGGATGGAGATGGACGATTTCAACACAGCACCGTTGTGACCGCGTTTGATGCGGGCGGTATGCCGCTTGTTAACGCACATACGGTTAGCAGCCGTCACCGCTTTTGGGATTACCGGGATTCTTACGCTTGGACAGAGCGGACGGTATACCGGCTTTTCCATATTGCAGATGAGTTTTGATGACGAAAGATTTTCGGGATGCGGTGACGCAGACATCCAGTTCCGTGTAAAATAAGACCAGATAATGCAAGCAGAATAACAAGGGTGCTGAGCATGCAAGCATGACAGCATCAGGCACAGATAATCGGAGGGTACACATGAGTATGGATAAATTAAAAGTAGGCGTCGTGTACGGCGGAAAATCGGGCGAGCATGAGGTGTCGCTGCAAACGGCGTTTGCTGTAACAAACGCATTTGATTATGAAAAGTATGAACTGGTTCCTTTTTATATCTCCAAGCAGGGTACGTGGAAAAAAGGACCTGTCATGCATGCGCCGTTCGCGCAGATTGAAGACTTGAAGCTGGAGCAATCGGCGGGTGGAACGCAGGATGCGCTGAACGCCCTGTTTGGCCGTTTGTATGGCGGAGCAGAAGCGCTGGACGTGATGTTCCCTCTGCTGCATGGTACGTTTGGAGAGGATGGTACCATTCAGGGCATGTTTGAGATGGCGGATATGCCATATGTAGGTGCAGGTGTACTGGCTTCTGCTGGCGGCATGGACAAAGTGGTCATGAAAAAGCTGTTTGCACAGGCTGGCATTGACCAATGTGCCTTTACGTATTTTAACGCGACACAATGGAAGCAGACAGAGCACGAAATGATCGTACAGGTCGAAGATCAGCTGGGGTATCCTTGTTTTATCAAACCGGCAAATCTGGGCTCCAGTGTAGGCATCTCCAAAGCACGTAACCGCGATGAGTTGAAGACAGCTGTCGAGTTTGCACTTCGGTATGACACGAAGGTTGTCATTGAGGAGTTCGTTGAAGCACGCGAGGTTGAAGTCAGCGTCCTCGGCAATGACGAGCCCATGGCTTCCGTTCCAGGTGAGATCGTATCCTCCGGTGAGTATTATGACTATGCAGCCAAGTATATTGATGGTCAATCACAGATGCTGATTCCAGCTCCACTGGATCCAGAGGCCGCAGATCGCATTCGCGAGGCAGCTTTGCAGGCGTTCCGTGCGATTGAAGGTAACGGTATTTCACGTGCCGACTTCTTCATTCGGAAAAATGACGGCGCTTTGCTTATCAATGAAGTCAACACCATGCCTGGTTTCACACCATACAGCATGTATCCACTTCTTTGGCGTGAGACAGGTGTATCGTATGCCGAACTGCTGGATCGCATGATTGAACTGGCACTGGAGCGTTACAACCGCAAGCAGGCACTGAATTACGAGAACGGCGTACAGGCGTAGCCTGCGACCACAAGATCAGGAGGGATATGCATGGGATTTCAGACTGAATTCAATTCCGTATGCAAGTTCAAGAATGAGCAGGAGCTGTTCGAACTGCTTGAATACGGACGCGGCAAAATGGTCAAACAGGGCTTCCGGGTATTTCCTACCGGCCAGAAAGTGATTGCATACACACCGGATAACGTGGCTGTAGCCATCGTCAAGATCGTGGTTTCCATTGCGGAGATCAACTTCCAGGGGCAAGAGGTAACTGAGGTGGAGATGCAACTCATCCGCAAATTGACTGAGGAAGAATCACGCATTCAGACTGCCCTTGCAGATGAGATGTTCTTTGGGGAGCAAGCACAGGAGTAGTTGTTGACTGTAAGTGCGGGTCGGAAGGACGGATTTGCCAGAATACGATTATGGTCACTCTTTTAGGGTAAAACTTGGTTATATACAGTGACGGTACATCCTGACGGTTGAATATGCCGTGCGGGTTCTCCGCCCTAATAGAGAGGAAGAGATTCATGCTCGTACGCTTTGGTTACGTGGCAATGTCCGTGCTTATAGAGAACGCCTCGCCTTCCCGGACCATGACCATGTCGAGTTTTAACAAAATCGATGACAGGGAAGCGGCGATCCGCAAGCTCGAACGGATTGCAGCCGAGAACCTGCACAATACATTACGTTTGCTCAGGCACAACAAGGGTAGCCATATTCATGTATATCGCTTCTCTTCCAAATTGATTCCACTGGCAACACACGAAGACCTGAATGACTGGGACCCGTTCCCGGCACTGAAGCAGGACTTTGCGGCCATTGGTGATTTTGTGAAGGAAAATCATATGCGTGTGTCCTTTCATCCGGATCATTTTACCGTACTTAGTACCCCCCGCGAGCAAGTTCTGCGCAACTCGATTCGCGACCTTCGTCATCATGTTCGGATGCTGGATGCCATGGGTCTGAATGCCACTGCCAAGAACAATATACATATTGGTGGTGCATACGGGGACAAGCCTTCGGCGGCGCTTCGTTTTGAAGAAAACTTTTTGAAGCTGGATCGGGACATTCAGGAGCGGCTCACACTCGAAAATGATGACAAAACGTTCAATGCGCCTGAGACACTTGCCGTGTGCCAGCGCTTGGGATTGCCCATGGTACTGGATATCCATCACCATTGGGTGAACAACGAAGGAGAACAGGCATGGGATCTGTGGCCTGATATTCTAAAGACCTGGCAGTCACCGCTTGCCCAGGCAGATTCACCGGCTGATCAGCCATTGCCACCCAAAATCCATGTCTCCAGTCCAAAGAGTGAGAAGGATCTGCGAGGTCATGCCGATGGTGTGGAGGTAGAGCCTGTGCTCGATTTCTTGCGTCATATCGCAGCAGACACCCCAAGACTTGACGTGATGATTGAGGCCAAACGCAAGGATGAGGCTCTTGTGCAACTGATGCAGAAGCTGGCATTCTATCACGAAGAGGGTGTGGAGTGGGTGGACGAGTCTACCGTCATCATTCATCCGTAGTGCCAAAAGGGGCCTGGGCAACGAGAAACTTTACGACCTGTGGGGCGTATACTTTTAACAAGTATTTCAACTTTTCGTAGATTGATATAGAAAGTAGAGTGAACGCTTTGAATGAGAAGGAAAAGACACCTTATGTCGTGACAAGCAAAAGCTATACTGCCGTTGCCATTAATGCAGCTTCCAAAGCTGGCGAATGGATCAAAAGCCGTCTTGGGACGGTAGCTGAACTTGGCACCAAATATTCACCCCAAGACCTGGTGACCGAAGTGGATAAAGGAGCGGAGCAGATGATCCGCCGCCTGATTCTTACGCATTTTCCCCACCATGCCATTCTGGGTGAAGAAGGCGTCGAACCGGGACCGGAGGCTTCGGCAAAAGCACTGAAAGAGGCCGAGGAAGAAGAGTTCCTGTGGATTGTTGATCCTGTGGATGGAACGACGAACTTTGTACACGGATTTCCGTTTTATTCGGTGTCCATCGCATTGGCTCACAATGGTGAAGTCATTGTCGGCGTGATCTACGACCCTTCCCGTGATGAGATGTTTGTTGCGGAAAAAGGGAAAGGAGCATATGTTCACGGAAACCGGATGCTTGTATCTGGTGAACAGGAACTGGCTCAGAGCCTGATTGCGGTTGGATTCCCGGCAGACACAACCTTTGCGTTGCCACTGAATATGGCCGCTGTGCAGGCGCTTGCTCCGCAAGTTCGTAACTTGCGTGCAGGCGGATCTGCCGCCCTTCATCTGGCGTATGTTGCCGCAGGACGTCTCAGCGCCTACACCGAAGTTGGATTGAAACCGTGGGATATTGCCGCAGGTGCGCTGCTGGTTGAAGAATCAGGTGGCAAGGTGACCGATACCATCGGAACGCCTTACCAACTGTCTGTAAACCATGTTGTTGCCAGCAATGGCAAAATCCATGATGCACTGACGGATGTGTTGAAGGAAGCGAAGGCTACCGGCTTGGAATGAAATTCATTATAAGGAGCGAAAACAATGGATGAATCCAAAGAACTGGAACGACGGCTCAGTGATATGCTGACGGAAGGGGACATGGAAGAGTCCGGCGACACCAATCAGCGTGAACGCCAGCTGATTCCTCCCAAGTATGAAGTGCGAATCCAGACGGAACGTGATCCAATTGTCGAGGAAACGTTAAAGTACCGGAAGATGGCACGCGAAGTGGATGATCGTTATGATCGGTATCTGGAGCGAGCTACCGGGAACAAACCGGAGAGTGACAAGGGTCATTCGATTGCTGAAGACTCGAATAAGCCGCAATCTTAACTAATCACTGAACGTCATAGCTGAGCTTAACCAGTAACAGACTCCCCTTCAGGGAGTCTGTTATTTCATGTGTGCTCTCAGCAGAGAGGACAATGCCTACTTTAAAATGATAGAATAGAGTAACACCAACCTATGTCATTGGAATGACCAATGTACTATATATTAGTGAGGTTGTTCAAAAAGTCCGCTTTTGATTACGAAGGATGCCTAACGGCATCATCAGCATCGAATATGGAATTCAGCCGAAATGTCCGTTGCTCACGTAGTTTTCCTACGCTCCGCTACTCCATTTCTAGCTTCATCCCATCTTCTCGGTACTGAAAACCGACCTTTTTGAACACGTACATTTAGTGTAATTATAGATTTGCGAGAAGGAGTGCTACCTGAATGAAGCGTAAACGTATATGGGAAAATACAGCTGCCGGTTTAACGGTAAGCATGTTGGCAGGAATGCTGCTCTTCACATCTTCTGCACTGCCTGCACACGCGGCTGACACCAAAACCGGTGTATTGCCAGCGGGTACAAACGAGACTTCGCTGACTGCGAAGAAAGATGCAGTAGCCGTAACTAAGGAGTTCCGCATCGTCACATTGGGAGATTCCATAACGGTAGGTTATGAGCCCAACACAAAAGAATTGCCTTATGGTTATGTAGAACGTCTCCAGGAGCAAGGTTTGCTGCATGGACGTACACAGGTGGACAACTACGGGATTGCCGGATTGAAAACCAGTGGCCTGAAAAACTTCACTAATGCAATTAAGGATGGCAAAACGCTGACTTCTGAAGCCATTCAACCAAGTCTTCCTGATCCAAGAGCGGGACAGATCGGAGCCAATACTGCTGCAATCCGTGAGAGTGTAGCACAGGCCAATCTGGTTGCAATTACCATTGGGGGAAATGATGTATCTGAGCTTCTCGGTACAGCAGACAAACTGAGTGATCAGGATCTGCAAGCCAAGGTAAAAGAATTACTCGCAACATATACAGCCAATGTTAGTGCAACGATTAATGATATCCATGAAATTAATCCGACAGCTACAATTGTCATCGCTGACCAGTATCAACCGATGCCAGAAGTAGCAGGCAAGGCACTCTACGCCAAACTGATGGAGGCATCCCAAGGTTTCACACAGACCATTGATGGCATTGCAGCACAATTCACTGCTCAAGGTACCGATGTCAAAGTCGCACACGTGGCCAAGGAGTTTGTTGGTGGTGAAGGCACGATGACACATATGATCAAAGATCGTGATTTCCACCCGAACCAATTTGGATATGCGGCCATTGCCGAAGTATTTGCCAAAACGATCTGGGGAGATTACACCAAACTGACTGCACCTGCCACAGGTGAACCAATGAATATTATCGTGAGTGGCAAAACACTAAATACACCGTACAAACCGATTATCCGTAACGGCAAAAACTTTGTGGCGATTCAAGACATCGTAAACGCTGTCGGGGCTACTACGGTGTGGGATAACAAAACTTCAACCGCAACCATTACATATGGAGACCGGAAAGTTGCTGTGAAGATTGGTGCCAATGCTGTGAAGGTAAATGGAGCATCGGTTACTGTGGATACACCTGCATTCCTGAATAAGGTAGGCAAAGAGTCCAAAACATATGTACCACTTGCCATGGTGGCTGAGGGTCTTGGCTTTGATGTGCAGTATGTAGCGAAGCTGAAAACTGTTTTTGTGAATCCGTAAATTGTATTTCATGCTTTAACATGATGTTATTCAACGGCCAGAATACCTTGATCTGTTCAAGGTATTCTGGCTGTTTTGTGTTCTTTTTGAGTTGCTGACACAGATGTATACCTTCTCTAATGACCTAAAATGTTGCATAAATATATCTTGTCAGATGACCAATGGATGTGTAAATATGAAAATAACTTACAATAAAACCACTAATGCATAGTATGACAGGCACCCCTCGCAAGCCAAAGGAGCGCTTAGGATGAACAAAATTAAGAACGCTTTCACAACACTGCCGATTCATCACAAAACGATCCTTCTCATCGGACTTTTGATGTTGATCAGCTTTACGTTTTATGCGTCCGTACTCCGATATGTGTTCAGTATCTATGACCGCCAGATCTATGAGAAATCCTCGCAGGTCCTCAATATGTCTTCGGTAGGTATTGAGAATCAACTTCGTGAAATTTCCAATCTCTCCTTCAAGGTGATGTCGGACGAGCCGCTTCAGCAATATCTGCTCCAACTGAAAAAGGCCGAAACGGGTTACGAGAAAAATGGATTACGTAAAAAAATTACCAACAGGTTAGTCGCTTATGCCGGTTCCGAAAAATACGTCTATTCCATGTTATTTATCGATAATGATAATAACGTTATGGCCGCAGGCAATCGGGAGGGAATTTCGGAGTCGAAGCAAAAGGAACTGGTTGCACTGGGACAGCAATACTCGGGCTCCAATGCATGGCATACCAGTGGGGATAAACAGTCCCGACTCTTGTCGGTCCGACAGGTGAAATCCTTTATTGGCGGAGCATTTACATTGGAGGACCTCGGCACACTGATCATCCGCGTCCGGCTGGACCGAATTGTACAGGACCAGATGCAAGAACCGGCTGAGGACTCCCAATTACTCATTACGGATGGAAAAGAAGTGATCTATCCAACAGAATCAGCCGTCAGTGAAGCCGAGATTGAGTCTGAACTGAAGCGCACCCAGCCCTATGGGATTGCCATGTTGGAGCAGGGGAGACACTTTGTAGCTCGTGCTCATTCTTCCTATACGGATTGGACCTATTTGTACACAACCCCGTTTGACCAGATGTTTAAAAAGATCCAGTTTGTCAAACAGTTGGTCACGGTGATCTTCATCATGATCTTTCTGGCGGCGCTTATCATTGGAGCGAGATTCTCTCGCAGTATTACCCATCCGATTGCACAGTTGATCAAAAAGATGCGTAATATCGAAAAAGGTGATTTGGATAAGCTGGAGGAGGCTGCTCTCGGCAATGTTCCGATATCTCCACAGAATGAGGTTGGGCTGCTGCATCGGACATTCAAGATGATGCTTCAACGGATACGTGAATTGATTGATGAGAATTATGCGAAGCAACTGGTGATTCGTGAGACGGAGTTGAAAGCGCTTCAGGCGCAGATTAATCCACATTTTTTATACAACACGCTGGAATCGATTAACTGGCTGGCTAAAGTACAGAAGCAACGACAGATCTCGGAAATGGTTGAGGCTCTCGGATTTCTGCTGCGTAGCTCTGTGAACATGTCCGAGAAGTGGATCACGCTGGAAAGAGAGCTGGACATTGTCCGCAGTTACGTGACGATTCAGCGCACGCGTTTTGAGGAAAGACTGGACTTCGATATGGAGATTGCCCCAGAGGTAGGAACGGCGCGGATACCGAAGTTAACATTACAGCCGTTAGTGGAGAACGCCATACATTATGCACTCGAACCAAGCATTGACCCTTGCCGGATTCGGATCCGGGCGAGAGCAGAGGGAGATAAGGTGATTATTGAAGTCGAGGACGACGGTCCGGGGATGACACCGGAATTCCTGGAACAACTACACGAAGGACGTATTCAGACAAGAGGACAGGGCATTGGGTTATCTAACATCCAGGAACGAATCAGACTGACCTTCGGCGATGAAGGTGGAATGGTGATGAGCAGCAAGCCCGGATCAGGAACTGTAGTATCGATCAGCATACCTTGGATCAGAGAGGACGATGACGATGTACAAAGTGATGCTCGTAGATGATGAACGTGTCATTCTGGAGGGAATTTCTCAAGTGGTCGATTGGGCCGCAGCAGGTACGGAATTGGTGGGTACGGCGAGGAACGGGATTGAAGCATTGGACAAAATTGGGCAGTCGAGACCCGATATTATCATTACGGATATTTCCATGCCAGGTCTGGATGGTCTTGGACTCATAGAGAAGGCATCTGAAGCATACCCTGGAGTACGTTTCATTATGTTATCCGGCTACAAGGAGTTCGAATATGCTCGCAGAGCGATGCAATATGGTGTGAAGCATTATTTGCTCAAGCCCTGCAACGAGAATCAGATCCATGATGCGTTAACTGAACTGTTGCAGGAACATCAGGATGCCCAGGTGAAGGAGCATGTTGCTGGTGAGATGAAACAGCGATTGCAGCGTGTCCTTCCACATGTGAAGGAGCAATTTCTGCTGGAGTTCATGACCAACCGCACCTATGGGCCGGTTGATCTGGAGTATTATCAGGAGCTGTTTGATCTGGAGCTTGAAGAGAACGCAGTTCGGTTACTGCTGTTCCGAATTGTAGATGAACATGATTACAGTCACTTATTTGCGATCAAAAACATTGCCAGTGACCTGCTCCCACATGTCCTGTTAAGCACAACCATTGAAGGCAAACTCCTCATTCTGCTCGCGGATTCAGCTGATCCGGCCGGACTGAAAGAAAGTATTGAAGAGGTTAGGGCTGCATTCACCAGACTATATAAATTGGAAGTGACCGCTGCGCTGAGTGAAGCAGATCGAATGATTCAGTCCCGGCGGTTGTTTCGTGAGGCGTTGCAGTATCTGAACCATCGCTTCTTTATCGGTGAAGGCAAGCTGATTACGAAGAATGATCTGGTACTGGCCGGAGAATGCGACGGATTGCATGTAGAACAGGATGCCGAGCAACTGTGTCAGTTGATCAAATCGGGCAATACCGAGGAAACGGCGGTAGAGGTGGAGCGTCTGTTTGATCTATTATCACGTCAGCAGCTGGAAATCGAGGTGACTCGCTCTTATGTAGTGCAGCTCTACTCGGCGATGGTGCATGTCTGTCCACCTGAGGAGGCAACGGAATTCACCCAGCGTATGGCAGAACTGCCGCATATCGATACGTTATCTGGTTTGAAGTCTTTTGTTGCAAGCAGTACAGCCCGATTAACTTCCGGTTATTACAAAAACCATATCAGTCGCCAGTCTTCTGCCGTGGAGAAGATGATGGATATCGTGGATCGTCATTATGGAGAGGCGGATCTCTCTCTCAATGGAGTTGCCCATCAGATGCTGTATATGAATCCGGATTACCTGGGCAAGATTTTCAAAAAAGTCACAGGCGAGAATTTCTCCAATTACGTGAATCGTCTGCGCATTGAACGTGCATGTGACCATATTCGCAGAGGCGGAGATGTGAAAGTGTTTGAGCTTGCTGAATTGTTCGGATTCGGCGGGAATTCACAATATTTCAGTCAGGTGTTCAAAAAGTGGACCGGGATGACACCTACGGAATTCCGCAGGATCGGCATATAACAATGGACTACCAATCATGTGATTCATGTCTGGGGAGGACGAACAGCGCCGAGAGGGGGACTGTTGTCCTCCTCTGTTTTTTGAACCAACAAGACGGTTTTGTGTATTCAACTATGGTCGTACATTTGCGAAAATGACATTAACAAGTTTGTGAAAGCGTTATCAGAAACGAGAAGATAACTCTTTCATACAACCATATCAACATAAAAGGGGAGATTGGCATGGTGAAAAAGGCAATATTCCTGATGATGGCTGCTTTGCTCGTGTTTACAGCGGCATGTAGCTCAGGTGGAGGAACTGAAGGAGCATCTGGAGATGACTCAGTTACCCTGCGGATCGCTTGGTGGGGCTCGGATGCAAGGCATGAATATACACAGAAGGTCATCGACCTGTACAAATCGAAAAACCCGAATGTCAAAATCGACGTGGAATATGCTTCATTTGATGACTACTGGAAAAAGCTCGCACCACAAGCAGCGGCAAATCAGTTGCCTGACATCGTTCAGATGGATATTTCCTACATCAGCCAATATGCACAGAATGGTCAGCTTGAGGATCTAGCGCCTTATCTGGGCAACCAGATCAAAGTGGACGATGTGTCCGAGAATGTTATCAGCACAGGTGTAATTAACGGTAAACAATACGGTGTACCTGCCGGTGTTAACGTTCTGGGCTTCCAATATGATCCGGCATTGCTTAAAAAAGCAGGCGTGGATGCAATCCCTGACAATATGACTTGGGAATCGTACGAAGCACTGGGTAAACAAACCGCAGAGAAAGGTCTGTATTTGGATGGAGGGATAGCTCCGGATATTTTCTTCCACTACTTCCTGCGTACCAAAGGATTGTCGCTTTACAATGCGGAAGGAACAGGTCTTGGCTATGATGATGACCAATTGTTTGTGGAGTTCTTCGGACTCATGCGCCGCATGATCGAGCAGGGCGCAGCACCTACGCCGGATGTAGCCAACCAAACGAAAGGTATTATTGAGGAATCGGATCTCGTGAAGGAAAAAGGAATCGGCGTATGGCAATGGTCCAATCAGTTCGTAGCCTTGCAACAGGTAGCGAACCGTCCGCTCGAAATCGCTCCAATGCCAGGACCAGATATGGAAAAAGGACTATATATGCAGCCAAGTATGTACTGGGGTGTGACGTCCAACTCCAAAGTGAAGGAAGAAGCGGCTAAATTCATCGATTTCTGGGTGAATGATGTGGAAGCCAACAAACTGATCAAAGGTGAGCGCGGTGTGCCAATTTCAGGAGCAATCAAAGAAGCTATCGCACCTGAGCTGAGTGACGCAACAAAACAGGTCTTTGAATTCGTAGCAGCCATGGAGCCTAAGGCTTCACCAATGAGTTCTCCGCCACCGGTTGGTTCACCTGAAGTAATCTCTTCCCTGGCAGATGTGGTTGAAGAGTTGAACTTTGGCAAAATTACACCTGAACAAGCAGCAGAGACATTCCGCAAGAACGCCGAATCTGTACTTGCGAACAATAAATAACAGTTGAATGATGGCTTGCTCGTCCCACTTCAGGGATGGCCGGGAAGGGGCTACTCGCAAATGCGAGGGCCTTTCCCCGTCCAGATGACCGAAGCCAGGATGAGGGAGCAAGCTGATCCATGAAGGAGGTTCGTTCCATTGAGGCAGTATTCGTCGTTACGTAGAAACTTAACTGGATATGCGTTTATAAGCCCGTTTATTATTGGATTCCTGGGCTTCACACTCATCCCCATGTTTGTGTCCTTATATATGTCGTTCACGAGTTATAACTTGTTCACTTCTCCACGGTGGATTGGGCTTGATAACTACACCAAAATGTTTTTTGATGACCCGAAATATTGGAACTCGGTCAAAGTGACGTTTCTGTATGTATTCATTGGGGTACCGTTAAGGTTGATCTTTGCCCTCTTCGTAGCGATGGTCCTAAACACTGGCTCTCGTATGATTGGAACGTACCGGACGCTGTATTACCTGCCATCCATTATCGGTGGTAGTGTGGCCGTATCCATTATGTGGCGTAACCTCTTCAGTAATGAGGGTGTTATCAACAGTGCTCTAACGGCAATAGGGATCGGGCCAATCAGCTGGTTTGGTGACCCGAATGCGTCTCTCGTTATGCTTATCTCACTGTCTGTGTGGCAGTTTGGTTCGTCCATGCTGATCTTCCTGGCTGGTCTCAAAAATATCCCTACTGAGATGTACGAGGCAGCAGGTGTGGATGGCGCGAACCCTATACGGAAATTTTTCAGCATCACCTTGCCACTGCTTAGCCCGATCGTTCTGTTCAATATGATTATGCAGACGATTGGTGCATTTATGACGTTTGTACCTGCCTATATTATCTCCAAAGGCGAAGGCGGTCCAATGGACGGTACGATGTTGTACTCCCTGTATCTGTTCCGTCAGGCGTTTATGTTTAACAACATGGGTTATGCTTCGGCAATGGCCTGGATCATGCTCATCATGATCGGTATACTCACGGTAGCTGTGTTCCTGACATCCAAGTACTGGGTGTTCTACGAATCTGAAGGAGGGAAGTAACGATGGTTTGGAGAAATGTGAAATGGCCCATTTATCACCTGTTCGTTGCAGCTCTTGCCCTCCTGATGCTCTATCCCGTCCTATGGATGCTCTTCAGTTCATTCAAGGAAAGCCGTACGATATTCGTCACAGCGGATACCCTGTTTCCTGCGGAGTGGATCTGGAGCAACTATGTGGATGGCTGGAAAGGCACAGCGGGAAGACCGTTTATGGATTACATCACCAACTCACTTGTAATCGTGGTTATTTCCACGATCGGTGCCGTAATATCATCATCGCTGATCGCTTTTGGTTTTGCCAGACTTAACTTCAAGGGACGTACATTCTGGTTCTCCTTGATGATGTTAACGCTGATGCTGCCACATGACGTGGTATTGGTTCCTCAGTACATCATTTTCACGAAGCTCGGCTGGTTGAACACTATCTTGCCAATCGTTGTACCTACATTCTTCGGAATGCCATTCTTCATCTTCCTGATGGTACAGTTCATTCGAACGATTCCGAAGGAGCTGGATGAGGCTGCAACCATCGATGGATGTAACAAATTCAGACTGTATATCCAGATTATTATGCCGCTGATCAAGTCTTCTCTGGCGACTGCAGCCATCTTCTCCTTCTACTGGAGATGGGAGGATCTGCTTGGTCCGGTATTGTACCTGAACTCGCCTGATAAATACACCGTGTCGATGGCGCTGAAAATGTTCCTCGATAGCGAATCTGCTTCCAACTGGGGCGCAATGTTCGCCATGTCCATCGTCAGTCTGGTTCCGGTTGTAGCTGTGTTCTTCATCTTCCAAAAACAAATTGTTCAAGGGATGAGCACCAGCGGATTGAAAGGATAAGCCAGATTACTGTATCTTCGTATCTTCGCCCGAATGAACGTTTACGAAAGTTAACCAAGGAGGTTATCGCTTTTGAATAAAGCTCAGGGTAGTCAGGCCGTTGCCATGGAGGCAACGGCAGAGGGCCAGGCAGTGTCCGTGACCAGCTGGAAGTTTAACTTTGGACCAGACTCGGGAAGAGCAGATGAGACAGGGGATTATCTGAAAGTAACTGCAACAACCGCATATGAGGAACGCGGAGGGTACGGATTCGAGGCAGGATCTCTGGTGTATGAGAAACAACGCATTCGTGATGACGATGTGTCGAATCCCACGAAACAACATCATAACAATCCGGGGCAGACAACCATGTCTGCCCGATTGCGTTCAGGTTTCTGTATTCCGCTCAAAGCATCGTTCATCGTGGATGTTCCCGATGGAACCTACCAAGTATTACTTGTTGCAGGGGATGAATTGGCTGAGACAGTGACCCGCGTGAAAGCTGGTGAAGGCAGGCTTGTACTGCCAACCATTCGCACACTTCCCGGACAATACGCAGAGGTTAGGTTCTCGGTTGTTGTTCGCGGCGGCAGACTTCGTCTGTCATTCTCCGGTCCTGCACCGAGAATTAATGCTTTGGAGATTACTCTTGCGAATCAGACCATGACCGTATTTCTTGCCGGGGATTCAACCGTAACGGATCAGCCGGAAAGTGGATATCCATATTGTGGTTGGGGCCAGCTGTTGCCTGCACAGTTCAAACATGATGTGGCAGTGGATAATCACGCCCAGTCAGGGCGCAGTTCCCGCAGCTTTATTAATGAAGGCAGATTAAGCGCCATTCTGGAGCGAATCAAGCCTGAAGATTTTCTGTTTATTCAATTTGGACATAACGATGAGAAGCCGGACCCTGAACGTGGGACGGACCCATTCACAACATATAAGGAATATTTGAAAAAGTATATCGACGCTGCACGCGAAGCCAAGGCTCGTCCAGTGCTCATAACCCCGGTGCATCGGCGCTATTTTGCGGATGATGGCACATTGACCGATACGCACGGCGATTATATCATCGCCGTTCGTGAGCTGGCGGAAGAGGAAGATGTTCCGCTGATCGATCTGGCTGAGCGCAGCCGTCTTCTGTTCGAGCAAGCGGGTGTTGAAGGCACTAAGGAAGACTTTATGTGGGTACTGCCAGGCGAGTATGTGAACTTCCCATCAGGCGTGGAGGATAACACGCATTTTCAGGAACGAGGCGCCCGCCGCCTTGCCCAGCAGGTGGCAAAAGCCATCCGCGAGTTGCAATTGCAACCGCTACAGATGTATCTGCGGTAGGTTCATGCCCTTAATAATTAAGCGAGTTAATTAAATAGCGAGCTAGCAAAAGTTGCCCAGCGAATAGCGAAGGCAATAAACTTTTAAAAAACAGCGAGCGTAGCAGCGGAGGAGGGCGGAATCGGGTAGAGGGAGCGAAGCGTCCGCCTTTGGAGCGGGATTTCCCCTGCTGAGGGGGAATGAATAGAAATCCCGAGCCAACAGCGGCCTGTAGCCCGATCCGCCCTTCGAAGCGACTGCCCCGCGAGCCCGCAGATTTTTAACTTAATATTGCACTCGCAAAAAAAAAGGAGGAGGTATTTCAATGACACCTGACCAGATAGAATCAGGCACATCTGCCCGTAAGAATGTTTCAGCAGCTACAGGTCACACCTACTGGGTCATTCCGGATGGTTACATTCCCCCGGAGAGCCGGGGCACATTGGAGAGTCATGAGAGCATATGTGTACTGAACACCAGTGCCACGGATGCGGAGCTGCACATCACGATTTACTTTGAAGACAAAGAACCACTCGAAGGTATGGTCGCCGAAGTGCCAGCGAGAAGGACGAAGCATATTCGGACTGCATCGCTACGATCCGGGGAGCAGTCTATTCCGCCGGGCGTGCCTTATGCGATTACGGTTTCGAGCAATATCCCCGTTATCGTCCAGTACAGTCGTTTGGACACGACCCAGCCTGAATTGGCTTTGATGAGTGTCATGGCGTATCCATTAAGATAACTTCCCCAATCGACAGCATAGCTGGAGATGGTAAGAAGCCCCGTAACCTTGCATTCAATGCAGGTACGGGGCTTCTATTTCTTCATTTATTCACTGTATTTATACGTGCTCGCATTCAGGATATCCACGTGAACCACCACTTTTCCAAGCTTAAAACGTTGGAGTGGGTCCGCCCGGTTGTAGACTTCCTGTTTCCATAAGGGAAGGTTGTGGCGATATAAGTGTTCCACAAGACCGTATGAATCGATCTTGCGTTCCTTGGTTTTTTCAAACGTATCTCGGATTTGGGATTCGATCTGTTTCTCCGCTTCTTGTTCCATGGCATGAGGCGTACGCGGGGCTCCATGGTCCTCAATGATGGCACTTTTAACCGTAGTCGCCAGATCAAATGTTACGCCATCACCTTGCTTCCTCGCCGTGATTCTCGTCTTAGGATGATGAAGCATCAAAGTTAAGTCAGGAATTTTCCCACCATTCGCATATACATATAGTGGGTACTGATGTACACGCTCATAATTTACGTATCGTGTACCATCTGCGTCTGCTCCTGCAACTCTACCCTGACTTGTGCCTTTGGATATCACATAAAATCCATCCATTCTAACAAGGGGGGGCGTTTTATCGCCGTTGAACCAAGTCTCGTTCCTCGTTGACACCGAGGGTAAAAGAACGACAGAAGCGGGTTCCCGTAGTCCATCGAGTAGCTGATGGAGCCGGATAGGTTCGTAACCAGAATGCTGTTTGTATAGTCTCATGGGCTCAAATAATTCAATGGTCTGGGCGGATTGGTTCAACAATGCAGAGGGAGAGAGTACATCCGGAATGTTATGCTCTGTAGCGTAGATCCAGGGTGTATATCTCAATTGGCCTGAATGAAGAAGTGTATTAAAGATATCCTCCAGTCGACCATCCAAGACTCTTTTGGATAAAACAATAGCTTTAACATGAGTCCAGAGCGTTAGCTGCTGTGACGTTTCATACAAGTCGTTAATAGCCATGTTCAGTGTTGTACCCTCGCCCCGTCCAGTCCAGATATCCCTTGTCTCCCGGGAAGTTGGCGTTTCCTGTTTTGCAATACTGGAGAAGTCAATCAGTTGGGCATAAGCAATATACTGGTTGTCTACATAGTCAATTCCTATCGCCGTAATGAAGTTTATACTTTGCACCTCTTTGGAATCCCAGCACCCCGTTAGCAGGATCAAGCAGCTTATAAGAAGGCCGCTTATGGATGCCCATCGTTTCACGGACGTTTCCTCCGGCGAGTAGAATCCTGTGTATGAAGTGCTTCTGGGCGCTTGGTTCTTTTCATGGAAGGTGGCATGGATACGGCCTGAGTGAAGTCTCCGGGAATGTAGGGAGATACAGGTGACAGATAGGATACGCCATAACACTCCAAGGATACGAGATGCACCAACAGGGCCAATAGTCCGATCATAAAACCGAATAACCCAAGAATGGAAGAGATGAGTAACATCCCGATCCGAACATGGGCAGTAGCCCCGCTTAACACAGTATTCACGAGAATATAACTAGAGATGACCGAGATCGCAACCGTGACAATAATCGTAGGGGACGTAATCCCGGCTCTAATGGCAGCATCCCCAATAATAAGCCCGCCGACAACGCTGACCGTTTGCCCCAACGCACGTGGCAACCTACGCCCTGCTTCGTTGAATAGCTCGAACATAAAAATCATCAGGAACGCTTCCAACGTCACCGGCATGGGCAGGCCCATTCGAGTGCCAGCAATCGTTGCCAGAAGAGGCAGGGGAATCTGTTCCACATTGAAGCTGGTCAGGCCGATATAAAATCCTGGGAAGAAACAGGCAATCAGCAGTCCGGATATACGCAAAATTCGTTCGAAAGTAACGATGAAAAAGGGTGTACTTTCGTCCTCCGGAGACTTCAATTGATTGAAAAGTGTAGTTGGTGCGATGACCGCTACAGGAGAACCTTCAATGAGAACGGCAAAACGTCCGTTTAACAGGGAATCAACGACAAAATCAGGACGTTCGGTATTATCTGTGAGTGGAAAGATACTCCGAATCCCTCCCATGACAGCTCGCTCCATGATTGAGGTACCCAGAATGCCGTCGATCTCAATCTGATCCAGATTGTGCCGAGCTTCTTTCAGAATGTCTGGATTGATAATATCTTTTACATATAGAAGTCCAATGGCTGTCTGGGTACGACCGCCTTTGACATATTTCTCATAACACATCGAAGATGTTTTCATTCGTTTGCGTATAAGGGCTACGTTGGTAGTGAGTTCTTCGGTGAATCCGTCGCGCGGGCCTTTAACTGATGTTTCAATGGCTGATTCTTCTGGACTGCGTCCAGGGATATCAGCAATATCCACACTGCAGGACTGCACACCGTTACCGAAAATGATCAGTAGTTGTCCACTAAATATCAACATATTAAGCTTGTTAGTATCTGTGAGGTCATCCAGCGGATTCAAGGTTAATCCCAGTTCTTTAGGATGTGATTCCTCAATGATCAGAGAGTGCTTTTCTAGACGGGGAATAATAAATTGGTTAATTTGTTTACCGTCGACCAGACCGTCGCAATAAAGCAGAATTACGGGCTGATCAGATTCATCTTTGACAGGAAAGGTCTGAATAACGACATCTGCACATGGATTGAACTGCTCTTTCAAAGAGGCAAGCAGTGTCTCATGGGACGTGGTGTCAATCGCTTGATGCTCCATGATGTTTCCTCCTCTGATGGCGTGAATGGATAAAGGCAACCGTCGTTGCGATAATCGCAAGTCCGCTCAGATACACAAGATTGAACGGAAATATGTATTCGACCAGAAGCTTTTCGAAGGTCATATCATCCAGAGGATACAACATGGTTAGAATAAAGAAGACACCTAACGAGATACAACTGATAAGCCTTCTGGTAGAGCTCTTAATATTCCATATTTCTACTACAATATACATGGCGAGACTAATCCGGGTGAACGAGCCTGCGAGCCACTGGTAGATGGAAAAGAAGTCGGTCTGTGCGATGTATTTGCCCAAGGAGGCGATTCGCCATTCTTCAAAGGCGGGATATCGCATTTTGGCAGCCTCAAAAGGATCAAATTCCACAATAGCCCCGATGAGTGGGCCAACTGTTAGTCCCACAAGAATGAGTGCGAGCATCAGATACTGCCATACACGTATACGTTTGGTGAGGTGAGGCTGGATATACCAGATGAACAGCAGTTCAAACATGCCTGCAAGACTGTAAATCATGCCATTCAGCACCGGATGCCAGCCATGTTCTAACACAGGCAGTAGACGACTGTAATCCTTGTATTGAGTGTTCACAATGGCAACATAGAAGCCCAGCAGTACCACCAGTGGAAGGATCAATCCTGCCGTAAATGCCAGTGTGCGGATGCCTTTATATGCCCCGTAGGCACAGAGAGACATGAGGGCAATACTGGTTACCAGAATTGGCGTTTCTGTCAGGTAATTTGTTTTGGCCCAAGTCGTGGTATCGTGCAGGGTGAAATAGATTGCGCTCAGAAAAAAGAGACTGTTACCCACTCGAAAGAACAGGCCGATAGGCTTGCCGAGACGGGATGTTAACCATTCATGCAGGGTTTGATGCTGGAGGAAACGAGAGACATAGGCGAGCATTAGCGCAAAAATCAGAAATGGTCCGGCTGATAGCAGGACGGAAATCCAAGAATCCCTTTTGGCCGCAGCCAAAAGGGCAGGAATAATCAGAACATGGCTGATCAAGCCAACGGACAACATGATCAACATCATAGCTTGTAAAAAAGAAGGTTGTGTTCGTTTCATGCTGAGGGGTCCCCTTTTCCCAATAGACTGTCCTCAGCAGTGTTAACGTGATTGGAGCGCTTCATACCGTCAGTCGAAATAACGAATACCTATAGCTTCTCTTACCTCTAGCCTCGTTTCCCGAGCCGCTCTCCAGTCAAAATGGGGGGGTTGAGGAGGATGGGAGCGTATAACTCGTTGAACCGTCGAACCAACTTCCGCGCTGTCTCAATATGGGGAATCATGCTTTGATTCCACTGACCAGCTTATGTTTGCGACCGCTCATATTGGTGCCAAGCACACCGGCGATAATCAACAATGCACCAATATAGTGATAGCTACCCACTGGTTCATGCAATACCCATGCACCTCCTACGATGGAGATGAGCGTGGACAGATTGCTGAATACACTCATTTGCGAAGCCTCCAGATGGGTCAGGGCATAGCTCGCGAGCAGGGTTGAGATCATGGTGGAGAGAATTGCCAGATAAGCGAGTGCACCCAGATAGGATGTATCTCCAAGCGGTTTGATGTAGTCCATCATGGAACCGCTGGACGCATGCCGGATCAGGGAAGCGGCGTTAAATACAATACAGCCAACCATCAGTGTAACCCATGTTAATTCTATTGGTTTATATTTCTGGGTTAACGGTCTCGCAAGCACACCATACCCTGCAAAACAGACCGTGGAGAGTAGCAATAATGCAATACCCTTCAGGTTACTCATAGATACGCCGCTTCCTTGCATCATGAAAATAAAGACCACTCCAGCAACAGATAGAAGCAGGAATAGCTTCTGCATCGTGGATGTACGTTCCTTCAGGAAAACTGAAGCGAGAACGAGTGTGAATACAGGGGCCATGGCCTGAATAATTCCGGCTTCCGATGAGTTGGAAGAGACAAGTCCAAAGGCTTGAAAGGCAAAAAATAAGACGGGAGATAAAAGCCCCAGTGGAATGATTCGCCACAGATCACGAAGGCTCAGTCGGATTTTGATCCAGCCAAAAATGACAGGAATGCTGACAACGATCAACGACAGGGCGAATCGGTGGGCAAGCACATCGATTGGATGTGCAACCGTGACGGTCATTTTAACAAATAAAAAAGATAGACCGATAATAGCTGCGTACAATATAGCTGCGATATAAGCGTATCCCCGAGTGTGTGTTGTGTTCATGAATGCTCCTCCAATACAGTAGTCATAGCGCTTTATCTTTCATTATCCTGAATTATGTCAGGTTCGAGGCATGTGCTGGCCTTATTCAATATACTGCCAGGTGCATCGTGCTACAATAGATAAAAGGTTGAACTGTATCGGTACAGTTGTTGGAGAGGGATGTGTGCATTGAGAAAATACGAAGTGATTGCCGAAGCGTTAAAGCAATGGATTCAGGAACAGATGCAGCAGCAGGATCGTCGCCAGTGGGCAGATAAGGGCATTCGACTGCCAGCAGTTCGAGTTGTAGCAGAACAATATCAATGCAGTGTAAGCACGGCTATTCGTGCATATGAGTGGCTGGAACAGCGGCATTTGGTGTATGCCATACCTCAATCCGGTTATTATGCCGTACAGAACGGGACAGGTGCTCAGGACATGGACTGGCAGGGAGCGTTGGACTTCGCTTCGGCTGCTCCTGATCCACGGGTCTTCCCTTATGCAGACTTTCGTCATTGTGTGGATCAGGCGATGGAGAAGAAACAGGCAGAGTTATTTATGTATGGCACGGATCAGGGATTACCTTCGCTTATTCTGCTGTTGCAGAAGCAGTTTGCGGATTATCAAGTGTTTGCGAGAACAGAGCAGTTCTTTATCACGTCAGGTGTGCAACAGGCCCTGGCTGTACTTGCATTGATGCCTTTTCCCAATGGAAAGAGAAAAGTACTGCTTGAACTACCTACCTATCACAATATGCCCTCGCTACTGAGTGGATTAAATGTGCCGATTGCCGGTGTGAGACGTGCCCTGGATGGGCTGGACTGGGCATCGCTTGAACGTCAGTTCGCTGAGGGAGATATCAAGTTTTTCTATGTCATGCCACGCTTTCACAATCCGATTGGCACATCGTTGACTGTTGCTGACAAGAAGAGACTGATCCGGCTTGCACAGCGGTACGATGTCTATCTGGTGGAGGACGATTATCTGGCCGATCTGGAGGACAATACGAAACAGGACCCGCTATGGTCATATGATACCGAAGGCCGGGTCATCTATCTGAAGAGTTACTCCAAAATTTTGTTTCCAGGTCTGCGCATTGGTGTAGCTGTTCTGCCCTCACCCCTAATTCAATCTTTTGGGGCTTACAAAAAAATGCTCGATATCGACACTTCCGTTCTGTCTCAAGCTGCTCTGGAGATCTATGTCCACAGCGGAATGTTTGCTCATCACAGGAAAGTGATTCGTAACCGCTATGCTGCCCGGATGAATACGGTGCATGAGCAACTGGACACATATCCAGACTTTGCTCCATTTATGGAGGCTCCTCGAACAGGAGGGGAGCATACCGTATTACCTTTGGCGGGTGATATGCCGCTTCGTGTTCTGCTGTCCCGGCTTCAAAAGCGCGGAGTCATCGTTGATACGACTGAACGGTATTATCCGGAGGGAACATATCAGGTGCATCAGGATCAGATGCTGCGCTTAAACATCTCCAATGTGCCGAAGCAGCGAATCGAAGAAGGGATACAGAAGATCCGGGAGGAAATTTTGAAACTGCAGATCAGGCAGAAATAACTTGAAGAGTCGGAATGTTGTCCGTATATAACAAAAGGCGTCCACACAAGTTAATCACTTGTTGGACGCCTTTTCCATGAGTTGCTATCTATCAACGATGCAGCTTGTACGCTACATTGTGAATTGAAATAATCTAATTTATTCCTGAGCCATCGCTTTGAAGGAAGCTTCTGCGGCTTCTAATGTAGCCTGAACATCCTCGTCTGTATGAGCCGTGGTCAGGAACCAAGCCTCATATTTGGATGGAGCCAGGTTAATGCCGCGGTTCAGCATGTGACGGAAAAAGGAAGCGAACAGCTCTCCATCCGTGTCTTGAGCATGATCATAATTCGTAACCGGATGATTACAGAAATGGGTGGAGAACGCACCACGAATCCGGTTGATCGTCAGTGCAATGCCATGACGGTCAGCAGAAGCTTGCAGACCTGTCGTCAGGTCGATAGCAAGACGTTCCATCTCTTCATATACACCCGCGCCTTGCAAGACCTCCAGACATGCGATACCAGCTGAGATGGATGCAGGGTTACCGGCCATCGTTCCCGCCTGATAAGCAGGGCCGAGCGGAGCAACCTGCTCCATAACATGTTTGCGTCCGCCGTAAGCACCGATTGGCAGGCCACCACCAATAATTTTACCAAGAGCCGTCAGATCCGGTTCAATCTCTGCATGATTATCGAGTCCGACATACGTCTGAGTAGAACCGTAATGGAAACGGAAAGCCGTAATGACCTCGTCATAGATAACTAGGGAGCCGTTAGCACGTGTCATGGCACAGAGGCCTTCCAGGAAGCCAGGCTCCGGCATAACCATACCGAAGTTCCCAACGATCGGTTCAACCATGACCGCGGCGACATCATCACCCCAGCGCTCCAAAGCATCCTTCAGGGCTTCCAGATCATTGTAGGGCACAGTAATGACTTCTTGAGCAATACTGGCTGGAACTCCCGCACTGTCAGGAATTCCGAGCGTAGACGGGCCTGAACCGGCAGCGACAAGCACCAGATCGGAGTGACCATGGTAACATCCGGCGAATTTTACGATCTTGTTGCGTTTGGTGTAGGCACGAGCGACCCGAATCGTAGTCATGACCGCCTCCGTACCGGAGTTTACAAAACGCACTTTATCCATGGAAGGAATGGCTTCCTTCAGCATTTTGGCGAGCTTGATCTCAAGTTCAGTCGGGGTACCGTATAGCACGCCATTTGCCGCTGCTTCCGTAATGGCCTGTGTAATATGCGGGTGGGCATGTCCTGTAACAATTGGACCGTAAGCGGCCAGATAATCAATATAACGGTTGTCATCGACATCCCAGAAGTGTGCCCCTTGGGCTTTTTTCATAAATACAGGTGCACCACCACCAACGGCTTTGAATGAGCGTGAAGGGCTGTTAACACCTCCTACAATATGTTCAAGTGCTTCTGCGTATAGAAGTTCGGAACGGGAACGTGATGTATTCATAAGATAACTTCCTTTCGTAATGCAAAATATGATAAAGAAACAAGCCACAGAAAGATATGATGATTTTCTCATAATAGTATAGCCGGGCACAACGAGAGGGCAGCGTAATGGCTGCCCTCTGCATGTTTAGATTACTGAGCCGGTTGCTCTGACTTCTGATCGTCACCACTGGCTGTTTTATCTTCGGTGCTGGTTGTACTATCATCCGTTGTAGCAGGCGGGTGAATAATATCCTGAATATGCTGCTTCAATTTCTCTTCATTGGTAACCGTCAATACTTGCGCACCGCCTGCTGTACGTTCTTCTTTCAGCAGGTTCATTGGCGGAATCTGCTCACTGCCGTTCATGCTGCTCTGGTATCCGAGTCCACCCAGCTTCCACATGTCGGAGAGTGTTAGATTTGTATCTACGTAAGGATTAACCTGTTCCAGAATGGCAGGCAGTTTGGCAATGGTAGTTGTTGACTGCATTTTCGCTGTTACAGCTTTCAGCAATTCACGCTGACGTTCGGACCGAGCGAAATCCGACATCGCATCATGACGGAAACGAACGTACATGAGCGCTGTCTCGCCATCCAGATGCTGATATCCTTTTTTGAGATCAATATCGTATTCGTTATTGTCTGCTTTACTTGTATAGTGCATGTCTTTCTCCACATCAAAATCAACACCGCCAACGGCATCCACCAATTTGATGAATCCCTGGAAATCCGTATACACATAATACTGTACAGGAATGCCGAGCAGGTCGCCGGCAGCTTGCATCGCTGCATTAGGGCCATGGGTGATAGCGGTGTTGATCCGCTCTTTGCCATATCCGTCAATATTGACGTAAGTGTCGCGCAGAATGGAGAACAGATTGATTTTTTTGGTCAGTGGGTCGAGCGATACAACCATCATGCTGTCGGAGCGAGGAACTTCACCTTTTTTCAATCCACGTGCATCGACACCCATAACGAGAATATTTACCGTTTCTGTGCCTTCCCATTTGGGTGGATCAGGAGTATTTACTTTCTCCACATTTTCGATGCCTGCAAATGGTGAATCGTCGCCGTCCTTTGCCAAACCGTCCAACTGATTGAGAATAGAACCGAAATAATATGCCGCTGCTCCTCCAATAATTAACACGAAGGCGGCAAGAGAAATCCATATGGTTCTCTTCGTCTTTCTGGTCATGCTAGCTCTCCTTTGTATTTGAGATGAAATAAAAAAACGAGTTCGAGTATTCAAGTAAGATCTAGTCGGAGCTTTCCGTACACATCTTTTCCCAACATAAGGGCAGGACGCGGCTCCAGACTATTTTAAAGCTTGCTGAATTTTGACTGATACCATTATAATTTCTTTTTGGGCTACAAGCAATTTCAACAAAATCCAAGTGAGGTATAATCATGCTGGCGATTGATGTCAAAGATTTGCGCAAGTCGTTTAGCGTCCAGAAAAGCCGAGGTGGGCTGAAGGGCGCATTCCAGGACCTGTTTGCACGTCAATACCAAGAGGTATTGGCTGTAAATGATATTTCGTTTCAGATTCCGCAGGGTGAAATATGCGGATATATTGGGGAGAACGGTGCCGGTAAATCAACAACGATCAAGATGTTGACCGGCATTTTGGTGCCTACTTCAGGGCAAATATCAGTTGGTGGATATGTTCCGTATCAGGAACGGGAGAAGTTTGTACAGAATATAGGTGTTGTTTTTGGTCAGCGCAGTCAATTGTGGTGGGATATTGGTGTTATCGAATCCTTCCATTTATTGCGCAAAGTATATCGTGTCGGAGAGGTCGATTTCCGTAAACGGCTGGATGAACTGGTTGAGCGGTTGCAGCTTCAGGATCTGTTAAGCCGTCCCGTACGGAAGCTCAGTCTTGGTCAGCGTATGCGCTGCGAGTTAGTGGCAGCCTTGTTGCATAATCCGAGTATTGTTTTCCTGGACGAGCCAACTATTGGTTTGGATATTGTGGTGAAGTCGGAAATTCGGGATTTCTTGAAAGACATGAACAAGGAGCATGGAACGACCATTCTGCTCACAACCCATGATTTGCAGGACATTGAGGCACTGTGTTCCCGGGTGATCATGCTTGATGCAGGCAACATCATTTATGATGGAGGTCTGGATCATCTCAAGTCCCAGTGGGGTAAGGAGCGGGAGATCCGCTTCAAGTTTGGTTCAGCTCACAACATCAGTCAGATGCAGGAATGGACTGCTGCGTTGCCTGTACGTTGGACGGTTGAGAATGAATTGTCCGCATCCGTATGGATTCCGCTGGAACTGAATGTTTCGGATGTACTCGGACGTGTCGTTGGACAAGCCGATATTACCGATATTCAGATTATTGAGATCAACACGGATGAGATTGTGCGCAGTATTTACCAATCCGGTTCCGCCGAGCGTCCCGAGATTGTGGGAGCAGGGAAAGAAGCGGTGGGTGTATCCTGAGATGAATAGTGCATTTATTGATTTTATGCGCATCCGTTTTCTAACGATGCTGGCATACCGGGTGAATTATTACTCCGGCATTTTGATATATACGCTGAATATCGGCGTGTATTACTTTACCTGGCAAGCCATTTACGGTAGCAGTGGTGAACTCGGCGGCTTCACGGCAGCGCAGATGACCACTTACATCGCTGTATCCTGGATGGCACGTGCTTTTTACTTTAACAACCTGGACCGGGAGATTGCCGCAGACATACGGGATGGATCCATTGCGATTCAATTCATCAGACCGATCAATTACGTTATGGTCAAAATGATGCAGGGTCTTGGCGAAGGTATTTTCCGCTTCCTGCTGCTCATGATTCCGGGGATGCTCATTGCCATTCTGCTGTTCCCGGTTGAATTGCCTACGGCGCCATCGGCGTGGATTGGCTTTCTCGTCATGCTGTTCTTCAGTTTCCTCATTAATTCCCAGATTAATGTGATAACGGGACTGGCGGCATTCTTTGTGGAAAACAATGAAGGCATGATGCGTATGAAACGCGTCGTGGTTGATTTGTTCTCCGGTCTAATCATCCCGATCAGCCTGTATCCAGGCTGGATGTCTGCGGTGATGAAAGTATTGCCTTTTCAGGCCATTACGTATCTGCCCGGTTCCGTGTTCACTGGAAGAGTGGAAGGTACCGCCATCTGGAGTGTACTCGGTATTCAGGTGTTCTGGTTTGCCGTACTGCTGCTTCCGATGGTATTGATCTGGCGTAAGGCGCGCAAGCGTCTGTTCGTGCAAGGGGGATAACAGATATGTACTATATGGGTCTGATCTGGGAATATTTGAAGAATTACATGAAAACACGACTCACGTACCGTGCTGATTTCTGGGTGGAGATCCTATCGGATCTGCTGTTCCAGGCAACCAACCTGATCTTTATCTTTGTGGTCTTTCGCCATACGGATAACCTTGGCGGCTGGAGTGAGAGTGAAGTGCTCTTTGTTTATGGATATTTTATGGTGCCCTATGGCATCTTCAGTTGTTTTATCAATCTGTGGGGATTCAGTGAGCGGTACATCGTCAAAGGTGAGATGGATCGGATCCTGACACGTCCAGCACATAACCTGTTCCAGATATTGCTTGAAAATGTAGATCCGCCTGCACTCGTGGGCTCGTTTATCGGCTTGATCATCATGATCTTCAGTGGCGCAGAGATGGGTCTGATGCTGGAGTGGTGGCATATCCCTGCCTTAATTATATTGGCACTCAGCTCGGTCATGATCTATGCGGGCATCTATACCACATTGACTTCACTATCCTTTTATTCGGACGCGCCGACAGGTATCCTGCCGTTGATGTATAACATTCAAGGATATGGACGCTACCCGGTAACGATCTATAACCGTGCCATTCAGGTGCTGTTAACCTGGATCATTCCGTTTGCCTTCGTGGGGATCTATCCCGCAGCGTTGTTCCTGGAGAGGTCCGAGATGCATCGCATGGCGTTGCTTACACCTGTGATGGGATTGGTGTTTGGCTCGATGGGCTTGCTGTTGTGGAATTTTGGCGTGAAGCGGTATCGCGGAGCAGGTTCATAATAACGCCCTATAACAATTCATGGGGGAGATTAGGGAGGAACTGACATGACGTTAAATGTAGGCGAATTGGCACCGGATTTTGAGCTTCCGTCCAGTACGGGAGAATCGGTTAAGCTTTCGGATTACCGCGGACAGCGGGTGCTGCTTTATTTTTACCCCAAGGATATGACCTCGTCCTGTACGCAACAAGCTTGTGATTTTCGGGATCGACATGCTGAATTTGAAGGGCTGAACACGGTCATTTTCGGAATCAGTACCGATCCGATGAAACAACATGACAAGTTTATCGCCAAATACGGACTGCCGTTCACCTTGTTATCGGATGAAGAGCACGTTGTAGCCGAGCAATACGGTGTATGGCAGCTGAAGAAAATGTATGGCAAGGAGTACATGGGTATGGTTCGCTCCACTTTTCTAATTGATGAAGAGGGGAAATTGATCAAGGACTGGTCCAAAGTTCGGGTCAAAGGACATATCGAGGCTGCGCTTGAGGCTTTGAAGACATTGTAATAAATGATTTAGACAGGTGTGAATAAATACATCTTATCCGTTTCATCATTAAAGGCTGTGCTTCGCGGAATTTACCGTGAACACAGCCTTTTTAGGTGGGCAATCGTTTTTGATTGGTTGAATTGTTCTTGCTCTTGCCAGAACGAAGCCGATGCACGAGCAGAAGGAATAGCGGAATAATAAAGCTTACCGTGATATCCCAATCCACCCAAGCGGGCATGATCGTATTGGTGTAGAAAATGACATTGGGAGAAATCAGTACAGCTAAAGCGAATAATAACATCGCTGATGGCAGGATGAGAGGTTTATATGTCTTTAACCGAAATAGCTGAGCTGTTCCAACGACAAAGGAGAACATATACAGCAGACTCTTGAAATAGGTAGCAATTAACCAAGCAGTCGCCATGAACGCCTCAATTCGCTCGAAAAAGTTGCCGATATTAATTTTCTGGGACAGGGTGTAGGAGATGTAGATGTCGTGTTGGGTCAGAAAGGGGCCAAATATCATCAGTGAAATGACCAACAATGTGGTTAGTAACAGCCCTCCACATAAAGTAGCGAGTAACATGTCACGTTTGATGTGAGGCCCGGCCATCACATAAGGAAGAACCATGGTGATCACGATTAGTTCACCAAAGGAAGTGAATGCCCCTCTAATGACAGACTGCATCAGATGAAGCCAAGGGGTGTCCAAGTAAGGCTGTAGATTTGAACTGTTTACTTTGGGCATCAGCCCCAGAAATAATAGAATCATAAATGCAACAACGATTGGAGTCAGCATTTCACTGCTTCCTCCTATTGTATGCAAACCATGCATAAGCCCCCAGACCAGAGCGCACATAAGGATAATTAGAATGACCCGGATGGGGGTCTGAAGGTAGATCTGTGTGGTCATGAAGTCACCGACTTCACGGATACATATGACAGCGCCTATGGCGAAATAAAATAGATATGCAGCTGCCAAAACAGATCCTGCCCACCGGCCAAGTATTTTTTGGCAGATTTCAATAAGGGAAAGATCAGGGTGTGTCTGATGAAGTTTGTATAGCACCCACATGATAAGTATGCCGATCGGTTGACCGATAAGAGAACAGATCCATGCATCCTGTTTACCGGAAGCAGTAACCACGGAGGGATAGAGTAGAATCATGTCCCCAATCATGACGAGAAAGGTAAGGACTGCAAATTGCCTAATGGTGATTTTCTCCTTAATTAACATAGACACCGTTCTCCTTCTCTATATTCAGCATGGATGATATTCATGGATGAAATCCATCTTTCCATCCACACCAGGCTCCTTCCCTCAAAAAAAGCACTCATTCCTGTGAGGAATTGTTTGGAGTAACCGATGATTTTCTGTAAGACTTGAGCAATTGTATCAGCAGAAGACAGCCCGGCAGAATGATCCCCAGTGTGGTATCCCAGTCTACCCAATATGGAACAATGGTGATCACGATAAAAGTAATGCTTGGTGAGATCAGATTGGCTAATCCGAACACAAGTAAGGACGCAGGGAGTACCAGCATCTGATACTGCTTAAGCTTGAACAGTTCCGCACAACCAACAATAAAGGCGTATAAGTATATCATCGCTTTGAAGTACGTAGAGATCAGCCAGGAAGAAGCCATAATGGCTTCAATACGTTCAAAAAAGCTCCCAATACTAATTTTCTGGGACAAAACAAAAGAAGCATATATGTTATGTTGCGTAAGAAAGGCACCCAAGACCAGCAGAGATATGGTAACGAGCGTTGCCAATACCAAGCTGCCTAAACCAGCTGCAATAATTACGTCCCGTGTTCGATGAGCCTGCTTGGCAACATAGGGTAGTATCATCATGATGGGAACGACTTCACCGATCGGATATATAATGCTTACCAGAATGCCTTGCGAGATAGAGACAACACCCGTATCACTTACTGGCTTCAAATTTCTAGTATCAATCTGAGGAAGCAGGCAGACTGCAAGGACGACAATAAACACAATAACGACGGGCATCAGTAGTTCACTGCTTCGCCCCATCGTCTCTAATCCGTGAGACACTCCCCAGGCGATCACGATGACAAACATCAGAATGATGATGCGAATGGGAGTGTACGGGAAGATTTGAGTGGTCATGAAATCGCCGACTTCTCTCGTATGCGTGGAAGCACCAATAATGAAAAAGAACAGGTAAAAGCAGGAAAAGAAAGTACCTGGCCAGAACCCTAGAATGCTTCGTGCCATCTGCACCAGATTTTTTTCTGGGTGCATGCTACATAGCTTCAGGAACATGGCCATCAGTGCCATCCCCAGAGGAACGCCTATAAAAGCACAAATCCAGGAGTCTTGTTTGGCATAGGACGTGATGACCGAGGGGTAGATCAGCATCATATCCCCGACCACCATCATAAAGATGAGAGTGGTCAATTGTCTTGTTCCAAGGCGCCCCTGTTCCAGCATAATGGTCCTCTCCTTTTTCTAGGTTCCCGTCAGATGTGCCAGGAATTGATTAACAGGTTCATAGATCCACATGATGATATAGAGCGGACTGGGGAAATCCCACAGGTTGGCTGCAATCACACTGAACCCTGTGGCTATGACGAGCATTCCGCTGTACACAACTGTTTCCCTCCATTCCTTGCGACGGATGAGACCTGGAAGATCAACCATGCCTACGAGGCCCCCTATGACAATGACAGTAATTGTAATTAACATCCGGTCTCACTCCTTCAAATCCTCCTTGAATGAATCATCCAGTGTACCTACACGTTTGATCTGTACATTGGCTTCATACTTAACATCCAGATTTTCAAAATATTGATCCCAATCCTTCTCAATCTTTTTAAAAAATTTAGGATCGGCATGATACACTTCCTGACCAAATCCAAAAATGTCAATATGGAACTTTCGCCGCACTGAATTCACGGAGTTTTCCATCAGGTCTATCAGTCGCTCCTCACTGTCCTTTTCCAACTCTTTGAGCGTCTTCATTGAACCAATTCTGATTCCGCACTCTACTGCACCAATGGAAGACACATTTTTGAGTTTGATGTGGATCACAGGCTGGTCGTCAATGACCTTTGCTTTTCGTTGGGTCTTGGTACGGAGAGCTTTGAACGTCACATTTCCTCCCTTTCGGCAAGGCATGTGACTGATGGTAGACACCACATTGTCGCGAATGTAGTTGTATCCTTTCGATTCATCTTCCGTTAACCAGCCGATCAGTTTGTCCTTTTTGAAGATGCTTAATCCCGTAGAATACAGTCGGGCGGGAGATTTGATTGTCGCAATATTATCTTTGCTTCCGCTTCTTGCTAAATTGCCAACAACCTCTACACCAGTGATTACAGGCTGTATTCCAGGCGTCAGCATATATTCAATTAATTGGTCTCCGGTTACGGTTGTTGTGGGAGACCAGGTCTTGGCAGACACGTCCAAAGAATTAAATAACTTCTCCGCAGGAATGTTTTCCAATGGAGTAAGTACGTCCAGTACTTTGGAAGCTGTAGTATTTCGTGCAACCATGACGTAATAATCGGGTCTAGCAGTAGGTTCCCTCATTAACGCTTCCATGACATCGTAGATGCCCTCTTTGCGTGCATATTCTTCTCCGAACACCAGTACACGGATATGTGCCATGAATATGCGGCGTGGGCTTGTCTCGGTCAGCTTTTGAATTGCTTCAAACAGCGTGGGCGCGGACGCTTCGTACAGCGTGACAGGAGTACCATTGCCTCCCCCTGATTTGGAGGATACTTCATTCGGCACGACGACCTGAGCACTCACTTTAATCAAATCGCCATCCTTGTCTACACCAAGACCCAGCATAATGCCAAGTTCATTCAGTTCCTGGCGATCCCAGCATCCGGTAAGGAGAGGGAGCAGGAATACAATGCATACAATTAATCGGAAGCACTTGTTCATACGTTCTTCTCCTTACCGAATTAACGCTTCATTTTTTTGCTAGCTTGTCGGATTTTGTTCGGGGTACCCGTAGAGAATGGACGTGTTTTCATATGGGACCAGGGTACACGAAACAGCGTATCTTTCAGATCTTTCTGAATTAGAGGTGCAAAGGGGGACATATACGGTACGCCAAAAGAACGCAAGCTACACAGGTGTGTAACCGTAATGAGCAGAACAATTAGAATACCGTAGAAACCAAAAGCTGCCGCGAGTATCATCAATACAAATCGCAAAATTCGGACAGAGATAGAAAGTCCATTCTCTGGAATGACATAACTGGATATGGCCGTTATGGAAACGATAATAACCATTGCAGCGGAGACAACTCCTGCATCTACGGCTGCTTGGCCAATCACCAGTGTTCCGACAATGGAAACGGCCTGACCGACCGTTTTTGGAATACGTATACCTGCTTCTCGCAAAATTTCATAGGTCAGTTCCATCAGTATGGCTTCAATGAATGCGGGAAAAGGAACGCCCTCACGTTGAGCCGCCAGACTAATGAGCATATTGGTGGGCAACATTTCCTGGTGAAAGGTGGTAATGGCAATATAGAAGGATGGAGCTAGTAAAGCGATAAAAAAGGATAGATAACGAATCAAGCGAATCAATGTGCTGATATCGGCCCGTTGATAGTAATCCTCCGGCGATTGGAAGAAATGCACGAACAAGGCGGGAACCAGCAGCACAAAAGGCGTACCATCCACGATGATGGCTACTCTGCCCTCAAGTAAGGCAGCACAAACCGTATCTGGACGTTCACTATTGTAAACCGTGGGGAATAACGTTCTGGTTTCGTCTTGTACAAGTTCCTCGATGTACCCGCTCTCCAGAATCCCGTCAATATCGATCTCATCGAGCCTGCGCCTTAGTTCCTCTACCACTTCTGGATCAACGGTATGCTTCAGATATAAGACCGCAACCCTTGTTTTGGTGACACGACCAATCTCCTTTTCTTCGATCCAGAGATGAGGGTCACGAATGCGTTTGCGAATCAAGGATGTATTTGTACGCAAATTTTCATTAAATCCCTCCATAGGACCCCGAACAACGGTCTGTGAGATGGGTTCACCAACAGCGCGGTCTTCCCACCCAGCTGCGGCAATTTTCAATCCTCGTGCACAGCCTTCGAGTAGCAGGATGGCCGAACCGGACAGGAGAGCATTAAGCACATCTTCCATGTCATCCACAAATGTTACATTGCTCGCAGCCAGAATGTCATTCTGGAGGTAGCTCAGATGCTCATCATCTGCAGAGAATTCCGGAAGTTCATGTGTCTTTAACAGGGATTCCAGGATGGAATGATTCAGAATCTGCACATCCACTAATCCATCAATGTACAACATGACTGCAGGCCATTTATGTAAACACTGGAGAGGACGCATCATCAAGTCGTTGCTGTTCCCCATCACTTGCTTGCAGTATTCCATATTTTCGCTTAGATCCGGAGAGATTTGCCTCTGATCTTGGCGTTCCAGCGACGATTCACTCATGCCTTCACCTCCCTATACACCCTATATTTTCAAGTTAGTATGACCTGGATGAATTCGGATTATCACAAAAAAAGGAGCCGCGATTATTCGCAACTCCTTGCCTGCTTTTATAGATGGACTTTTGTCCGAATTTACTTTTGTCTTTGTCGAACAGGGGCTGGCTTGGATACGGTGGATCTTGCTGTCCATGCTTTGCGATAACGATAGAGCACGGCTACGATGAGCAATAGGCCGATTCCTCCCACGATATATGCTGCATATTGATGAGCCAGATGGAATACGGCGTTCCACTGAGGGCCAAATATTTTGCCAATGCCCAGAAACAGTACAACCCAGAACAGTGCGCCTGAGTAGGCGTAGAGAGCGAATTTGCGAAAGGGAACAGCGGCTATGCCCGCAAAATATCCGGTGAAATGCCTTACACCTGGAATGAAATAACCGATGAAGATTAAGGCATTACCATACTTGGCGAACCACTTTTGCGTTTTATCGAGCTTGTCCTGCTTCAGCAGAAACCATTTTCCGTATCGTGATATAAAGGGCAGTCCTGCTTTGGCTCCAATAAAATAAGTGATTGTCATGCCAATCGTTGTTCCCAGAAAAGCCAGTATGGTGAGGATTCCGAAGTCGAGATGCCCCTTGTAGGAGAGAAACCCTGCGTAAGCCATCGTTGTTTCACCAGGAAAGGGAAGTGCGATGAATTCAAGCAACAAGCCAAAAAACAATACGCTGTATCCGTAGGACCCAAACAGATGTTGGATCTTCTCAAGCAATTCCAATAGATTTCACTCTCCTGAATACGGGGTGGGAGCATGAATACTCTCCAAGGTGTTTTAATGTGTTCTGCCTGTTCATTATGCTACCTAATCTGAAGCGAAGAATCAATCAGGCTACATAGCAAATTGTGAAAAAATATTAAACAAAATCACGTCTTTTTTCAATGTAGCCTCCATATAATTCTAACAAATCTGCTGAAGTCTATCAGCAAATTACTAGAGACGGTGGAGGTCGATTCGTAAATGGTACAGAGACCGGAATTGAGAATCAAGGAAAATGGGGGAAACTCTGCAACAACCATACATATGTTTTTAGCTGGACAGTGGTCTGTCATTCTCATGCGTATTGCGATATTGTTATGTGCATTTGCTGTATATGCAGGCACGGCTTATGCATCTTCTGCTTCCGGCTCAGGTGATCCAATCCCGGAAGATAAGAATACTCAAGACAAGGTAGTTTATCTGAGTTTTGACGATGGACCGGGTAATCATACCCGTGAAGTATTGGATATTTTGCGCAAGGAGAAGGTTTTGGCTACATTTTTTGTGCTGGGTGAGCAGGCAGAGCGGTATCCGGAGTTAATCCGTGGGCTTGTGGAGGATGGACATGCTTTGGGCAATCATACGTTTAATCATCAATACGAACAGCTGTACAGTGATTTTAAAGTGTTCTGGAAACAGATCAAGCAGACAGAGGAAGTACTGGAGCGTATAACCGGTTTCCGTCCGAATCTGGTGCGAGCACCAGGCGGTACCTATGGACATTTTGACCAGAGTTATTTTGATTTGCTCGAACTGGGTGGATACACCGTCATGGACTGGAACGTCGATAGTGGGGATTCCAAACGTAAAGGTGTTCCGGCCAAAGAGATCCTCAGCAATTCGACCAAAGTACCTGCGGGAGCACGTTCGGTCATTGTCCTGATGCATGACGGTGGTGCACATGCTGAAACGGTAAAAGCACTTCCGGGTATTATCAAATATTATCGTGATCATGGATATCGTTTTGACACCATAAAGAGTACGGATCAACCAGTTCAATTCCGTGTACATCCAGATGGTAAGTATAAGGCCCGCAAGGCGCCGGGAAAGGCCTGGATCGCAGAACATGTAGAAGCGAACGCGACGTTATGGCTTGCAAGCAAGAAATTGAAGGTTGAGGTGGGATTGGCTGCAGCTACCTTGCAACCGGGCGAGTTCCGCATGGAGGGGCAGCGAATCATGGTGCCATTGCGTACTTTCATGAAAAAATTCGGGGGCAGCACTCGCTGGGACTCTGAAACAAGGACGGCCATAGCAGTATGGAAGGAAAGAACGATTCATGCAGACAGTGTGAGCGGAACACTGACAACAACAGGGGCAATTGAAACGGACGCAGTACAGAGTCAGGGTGGAACCATCTGGGTTCCATTACGTGAGTTACTGGAGCAGATGGGGTTGAGGGTGAATTCCTTAACCAGTAATGAAGCAGAGTGGACGGTGAAGGCGGGCACTTCCAGATCCATTTCGGCAATGAATAACATATTTAAGTATAAAATGATCTGAAGAAAGTCATTCTTGCAGGACTATTCTCTCTACTTCCGGGCAACACTGAATCATAGATTACTATGGTTCAGGAATGCTGATGAACGGAAGGAGATCAGAGAAATGTCTTATATCCGAATGGAACATGAACATGCTGTTGAATTGTTAAACAGGGTCATGAAGCGTGTTGAGAGTGTGATTATTGGCAAAAAAACAGAGATTCGTTATGTCCTTACCGCAATGCTCAGTGGAGGTCATGTACTTCTGGAAGATGTGCCGGGTACCGGGAAAACGATGCTGGTTCGTGCCGTTGCTTCTGCACTGGACTGCTCCATGGGCCGGATTCAATTCACGTCCGATGTCATGCCGGCAGATGTTACGGGCACTTCAATCTATCATCCACATACAGCTGAATTCAAGTTTCGGCCCGGACCCGTCATGTCCAACGTTGTCCTGGCTGATGAAATAAATCGCGCTTCACCACGCACTCAGTCTGCCCTGCTGGAGGCAATGGAGGAACGACGTATTACGGTTGATGGCACAACCTATGCCTTGCCACGCCCGTTCTTTCTGCTGGCGACACAGAACCCGTTACAGTTCGAAGGTACGTACCGTCTGCCTGAAGCGCAGCTGGATCGATTTATCATGAGAATTGGACTGGGGTATCCCGATCCGGCACAGGAATTGGAATTGTTAACCCGCATGCAAGGTAGAGAAGCGCTTGATGAACTTCGCCCTGTTCTCCTTGCTGAAGAGGTCGTAGCCATGCAGCGTGAAGTCAAACAGGTACATGTTGATCCGGTCGTTAAACAGTATCTGGTGGCTGTTGCTGTAGCCTCTCGCAGCCTTCCGGCGGTCAGACTGGGCATCAGTCCGCGTGGAACACTGGCCTGGATGGCTGCGGCGCAGTCATTTGCCTATCTTCAAGGGCGCAGTTATGTCATTCCGGATGATGTGAAAGAGGTAGCTGTGCCTGTCCTTTCCCACCGTATTCAATTGAAGGCCCAGAACAGAGCGGAGGTTTGGGGGCAAGTACAGGTCATTGAAGAAGCATTGTCAACGGTCCCGGTACCTGTACAGATGGCATCACAGGGAAGGGGACGGAGGCAATGACTGCGCTGGGACAACGGATTGTGAGTGCTGTCTTGGTGGTGGCTTTTGCTTCCTTGTATCAGTGGCATGGGGGCAAAGCGGCGTTGTTTCTATCCGTTATAGCTTTCTTGATGTTCACAGGAGGTCTGCTTCTCCATTGGTTCGGACCACGGCATATTCACATCCGTCGGAAAATACACACGAACCGGATTGAGGCAGGCGAGCAGGTACGGGTTCTGGTCGAACTGGAATTCAATTGCCGTATTCCATTGTTATGGATCGTTCTGTGTGAGAACACACCTGCAGGTGTTCATCGCAAATTGATTTTCCCGGGAACACGGCGACAATTTTCCTATCAATATGAATGTTCCGGGTTACGCAGAGGAGTCTACAGATGGGATACGGGCAGATTGTACTGGGGTGATATGTTTGGCTGGAATACCCTCTCCGCAGAGACCTCGGGAGGTACCCCTTTGATTGTTGTTCCTCAAGCAACAGCTTGGGGGAAGGGTGATTCGGTAGAATTCGCAGCGATGATCGAAGGGACTCTGTCGGAGCGACGAAATAGCCAGGGAAACCGTAGTCCTGAGTTCCGTGAATATCAGCAGGGTGACCCACTGGGACGAGTTCATTGGAAAAGTACAGCCAAAACGGGAAAACTTCAGACCTTTCTGCCTGATACCACGGATCTGGCTTCGCTCGGCATCCTTGTGTATGAAGGCGCGTCGGGTTATGACGTAAAACAACGGGAGAACATGGATGCACCTGCCTTTGAACGAGTGGTTCGTGCAGCTGCCCGCTGGATTCATACCGCTGAACGGGATGACATTCCTTATCATCTGTGGATGGAAGGCGGCGATAAGAACTATGATGCACAAGATCAATGGCAACATGGGCCGTTCCATGCAGATGATGAGAATCATGGACTGGACAAGTTAGCGGGGGCACAAATATCCAAAGCACAATCAGGCTCTGTTTCGCTTCGAACGGAGATGCTGGATGGACTGGCGAGCGGGTCGCGAATTGTGGTTCTCACAGGCAAGATGGATCAGGTTCTGGCCGAATGGATCATAACTGCAATCGGGTCGGGTTATCGTGTAGAGGTGCAATTGACTGAAGCAAACCAGAACCAAAACCAATTAGGATCAACGGATAGATTGATGAATGGATTGGGATATGACAGCTTAAGCTTGGAGCGGCTTCGTCACAGCGGGGTGCCGATCCATGCGGTTACAGACGTTGCGTTATCTTCATTGGGAAAGGTGGAGGTAACGGATGTGGGAGCGTAATGGTAACCAGCAACCCGATTCCACTATGGCCGACTTAGAGTCAACGGCCCGTACGAGAATGGAATTGGCCTATTCTGTACATCAAACTGTGAACCAGAATTCTGTGACGGACATAAAGGATGAGGGAGATGTTAGCGTACCTGTCCTGTACAAAATTGTTATTTCGGTCATTTTACTTATACTGTCTCTGGAGTGGATATATCCTGTTACATCATCAGATCAGCAGGGCAGTGAACGGTTCTTGTCCGTAATGGCGGGATTAACGGGAGCGTTATTGCTCGCGGGGTTAATTCGTACAGGATGGATCACCGGAGTACTGATCCGATTATTCATAGCACTTGCTGCTTTATGTCTGATGTACGGAGGAAGTGATCCTGTTCGTTGGGCGGCCGCTTATCCGGGAATATTTTCAGCGGATATGGACACTTTTATAAATAACTGGCGATTTCACTCGATTAGTACAGAAACGAGAGGGTTGTTCATGATGTGCGGCTGGAGCATGCTCATGGCTTCTGTGCAATCCCTCGTATTGTTACGTCGAAGCGTTATGCTGTTTGGCAGTGCAACGCTGCTTTATTTGCTTTTGCTTGAATCCTTTGCGGGGCTGGATGTGTATGCTTCTTTAATACGGTCTGTCCTATGGATTTTTCTTATTCAGGCTCTGCTCCAGCTATTACGTCTCAATGGAGGAGTCACGACTCCGAGTTATCGCGGCAGCCCCTACGGCCGTTGGAGTGCAGTAACTATCGCTGTTTCCGCAGGTATGGTGTTTCTCTCGGCGTTACCTGGCCAGTTTGCTTCCATTCCTCAACCGGAACGCATATCTCTGGAGCAGATGGGTGAACGCATAGCTCGCTGGGCAGGTTATACACAGCACAGTAGTATCCCTGCTGCAACGGCAGTCACGGGATATAGCACAGCGGACGCGCCTATGGGGGCACCGTTGGTGCAGGGGAACTCCATCTTTTTTATAGCAAAGAGTCCAAAAGTGACGTATTGGCGAGGGGAGACCCGTTCATATTATAACGGTAGTACTTGGAGTGATCCGGGTCAAAGCTTCGAAACGGCCAGTCCATCCGGAATGCTGCGTGCTGATGGTTGGGAGAATCCAACCTATTGGAGTCGCATTCGCCAAACCGTCACGATGCAGCGAGAGTGGAAAGGACCAAATCCTCTCTTTACCGGGGGGATACCGGTTAGCGTATCGTTCCAGGATAAAAACAAGGATAATCAGGAAAACATGTTTTCTTTGCTGTCTAATCGCGATTCGGCAACATTGTGGCTCGCGAGCTCAGGGGACGATAAGATAGTTGAAAATTATTCGGCAGATGTCATGGTTCCTGTCGCAACACCTGAACAGTTACGTCTACTTGAGGAAACGAATAAAGGGAAAGATCCGGCAGCCATCCGGAGGGATTATCTGCAATTGCCTACATCACTACCTGGTCGAGTGCAGACGCTTGCCAAGGAAATCATTCAAGGCAGTGAGACCCGGTATGACGCTGTGCAGGCCGTCAAGACTTATCTGGCTGCTCATGCCGAGTATACGTTGGATACCCGTATGCCACCGCGAGGAACAGATTTTGTGGATGATTTTCTATTCGTCACCCGGCAGGGGTATTGCAATCATTTCTCCACAGCCATGATTGTGTTGCTGCGTGCAGAGGGCATCCCAGCACGCTGGGTTAAAGGTTTTGGCCCCGGAGTTGCTGACCCGGATGTGCCCAGTCAGTATGTGATTTCACAGGGAGATGCACATTCCTGGGTAGAGGTATATTTTCCGGGTGCAGGCTGGATGCCGTTTGAGGCCACGCCAGGCTTCACCATGGCGCAAGGCGCGGGCGAAAGTGTCGCAGCGCTCGCCGGGCCGCAGCCTGTTGCGGAGAATCCGCCGTATATGAGCGGCGGATTGGGTTACGCGGGCGCGTGGCTGCTCGCCCGCGCACGGGCCATTGCCGCGGAGCCATGGCTCGCGGCAGCCCTTGTGGCAGCGGCCCTGATGGGCGCCGCTGCTCTGGTCCGCATGCGGCGGCTACGCCCCGCGCTGCGGTTAGGGCTGCTGCTGGCGTGGCCACGCAGCAGCTTTCCAGACCGCGAGCGGCTGCTGCGCGCCGCCGCTCCGGTCTGGGCCGCGCTCGCGCGCCGGTACGGCCCGCGGCCGCCGGGTATGACGCTGCGTGAATATGCAGCGTCACCGGCTTTGGCCGCAGGCGCGGACGGCGCGGACATCGCGCGGTTTGCAGCCGACTGGGAACGGCTGCTGTACGGGCCAGACCGTCCGCTGCGCGCGGACAGTCTGAACTTCCTGCGCCGGGCACTTCGTTTGGCCCGGCGGTTGCAGGCGTTGTAACACAAGGATGTTACAACGTTACACCAAAGAATCGAAGCATCTGCCATACAATCGCTATCGCTTTCCAATAAAGCTTGGCCACTTGTGGGCAGATGAAGATCACCATTGGCTGGCGCACTGTTTTTAAACGCAGCATTTGGTTTACGCTGCATGCCATACATAAGACGCCTTTCGCGCTGCGCTGCGAACGAGGCGTCTTTCCACGATCATACACTTGAACCAGCATCTTGCTGCCAAGCTTTTCTATTCGAAATTTCATATTTAGAGGCATTTGGTAATCCTGTTTTGATATGTCGAAAAAAGGAGTTTCGCCTTTCCTTGACGGTATGTTTTGTCGTTGCGTATAATTAGTTTCATTGAATTGAGGGAGGCACGGTTATGAATAAGCAGAATGAGATTGTGGTTGTCCTTGACTTTGGGGGCCAATACAACCAGTTAATCGCCAGAAGAATCCGGGATCTTGGCGTATACAGCGAGCTTTTGCCGTATAACACACCGGCGGAAAAGATCGCAGAAATGGCACCAAAAGGAATCGTATTTTCAGGTGGGCCGTCCAGCGTATATGCTGAGAATGCTCCACACGTTGACCCAGGTGTCTATGACCTTGGCTTGCCAATCTTCGGTATCTGCTACGGAATGCAACTTATGGCCCAACAGCTCGAAGGTAAAGTAGAACGTTCCGAGAAGCGAGAGTACGGTAAAGCAGACCTTGAGTTTGCTGCTGGATCTACACTGGCAAAAGGTATTGAGGGCGAACATACCGTATGGATGAGTCACGGTGACCACGTGGTTACACTTCCTCCAGGTTTCAAATTGGATGCAGGTACGGAAAGTGCGCCAATCGCTGCCATGAGTGACGATGAGCGTAAATTGTATGCTGTTCAGTTCCACCCTGAGGTACGTCACTCTGTTCGTGGTAACGACATGATTCGTAACTTCCTGTTCGAAATCTGTGGTTGCGAAGGCAACTGGACGATGGAGACATTCATCGATGACACCATCAGAGACATTCGTGAAAAAGTGGGCGACAGTAAAGTACTGTGTGCACTGAGCGGCGGTGTAGATTCTTCCGTTGTAGCTGCATTGCTTCACAAAGCCATTGGTGATCAACTGACATGTATGTTTATCGACCACGGTCTGTTGCGTAAAGGTGAAGCAGAAAGTGTAATGGAGACGTTTGTCGGCAAATTCGACATGAAAGTTGTCAAAATTGATGCACAAGAGCGCTTCATGTCCAAACTGGCTGGCGTGGATGATCCAGAACAAAAACGTAAAATCATCGGTAACGAGTTTATTTACGTATTTGACGAAGAGTCCAAGCAGTTTGATGACTTTGCATTCCTGGCACAAGGTACACTGTACACGGACATCGTAGAAAGTGGTACAGCGACTGCACAGACCATCAAATCCCACCACAACGTGGGCGGTCTGCCTGAAGACATGAACTTCAAACTGATCGAGCCACTGAGCACGTTGTTCAAGGATGAAGTACGTAAAGTCGGTACCGAGTGTGGCCTGCCGGACGAAATTGTACACCGTCAGCCGTTCCCTGGTCCGGGTCTTGCGATCCGTGTTCTAGGTGAGGTTACTGAAGAGAAACTTAAAATTGTTCGTGATTCCGACTACATCCTGCGTGAGGAAATTGCCAAAGCCGGTCTCGACCGCGAAATCTGGCAGTACTTCACAGCCCTGCCGAACATGAAGAGTGTTGGTGTTATGGGTGATGCGCGTACGTATTCCTACACTGTAGGTATTCGTGCTGTAACATCCATCGACGGTATGACTGCGGACTGGGCACGTATCCCTTGGGATGTGCTGGAGAAAATCTCCGTACGGATCGTTAACGAAGTTGATAACGTAAACCGTATCGTCTATGACGTAACTTCCAAACCACCTGCAACAATTGAGTGGGAATAGGGTATAGACTCTTAACGATAGATTATAAAAAATGCTCTTTTATCTGCGGTATTTCGCAAATAAAAGGGCGTTTTTTTATTAAGAAGAATATTGTGATCAAATTTTTGTAGGGCTACTTTTTTTACAAGTAATAAACTTTCAAAATTAATCCCATTTTAAAGTTGACTTCATGATCCTTTCAGGTCGGGCCTGTACAATAAGTACATACTAAGAGCTATATGGCTACTGAAAGGAGAATTGAATGTATGCGTAAAACCGACTATATGAGCAAATGGAAGATGGGCATTGGAAGTGCGTTTCTGATGGTGATGCTGGCAGGATGCGGTTCAGGTATGCAAGATCTGGCTTCCGGTTCGGGGGACTTTCCATTTGTGAATTTAGAGGCAGCGGATGCTTCTTCCGATCAGTCCAGTAACCAGGAGTTATCCTCTGACTCAACAACAAACACAAATCAGGAACAACAAGAGATACAGGATGCTCCGCAGACAGAGATATAATTAACATAGGACTGATCCGGTAAAAAAGAGCTCCGGAACATGTCGTAAATTGCTCCATATACCTAATGAGTATAAGTCTTTGGAATATGAGATATCGTTATTCCTAGATCATCATTCACCTGATTGCTAAAACGCATCAGAAACATAAGCTAGCCTAATTAGAGCGCTTCTCGCCCTCTAATCAGGCTAGCTTTTTATGTTATCCTGCGGAACTTTCAGTCTGAAAGAATGGACATATCCCATTGAGATTACACCGAAAAAAGCGTATTCAATTGGGTTGTAAATCGCTGAACTGGTTCAATCTGTTAAATAATACGAACGATATTCTAAAAGCGTGATATTAATATTCGTTTTTCTCATTGACAAAAACATACTGCCCTCCTAAAATAGTGATGGGAAACAAACAAATAGCGCATACTTATTCGTATAATCCTGGGGATTGGCCCGGGAGTCTCTACGAGATCACCCTAATGATCTGGCTACGAAGAGGAGAAGGCTAAGCACATGAATTCTACATGATTGCGGGGACATCACGCACATTAGAATTTTTTTTGTTCTTAGTAAAGGCATCATGCCACTCCTTGTCAGCTGAACCCTGGGTGAAGAATCTTCATCAGGGTCATTTGTCGTTTTTCAATATGGCTTCAACATCTCTAAGGGGGAGTTAGTAATTATGGATCGTTTCTTTAAATTAAAAGAAAACGGAACAAACGTTAGAACGGAGATTGTTGCGGGTCTCACTACGTTTATGACAATGGCTTACATTCTTTTTGTAAATACGTTGTTCTTGGGACAAGCCGGTGCGGGGATGTCGGATAATGCAGTATTCTTTGCGACAGCCGTCGGCGCCGGATTAATGACTATTATTATGGGATTGTTCGTGAATATTCCGATCGCACTTGCACCAGGTATGGGGCTGAATGCGTACTTCATGACTGTCGTTCTAAGTTCGAATGGAGCGATTACTTGGCAAGCAGCTCTCGGAGCGGTATTCCTTTCCGGTATCGTGTTCATTATTTTGACTGTGACGAAGATTCGTCAAATGCTGCTTGTTGCAGTTCCGCAGTCAATCAAAATGGCCATTACGGTTGGTATCGGTCTCTTTATTACCATTATTGGTTTCAAACTTGCTAATCTCGTGGCTGTAACAGTTAATGTTGCACCAGACGCAGATCTGAGTCAGCCGATTCCGGGTAGCAGTTTTAACTTGTCATTGGGCAACTTTGTAACACATCACGATGCGTTGCTGGCCCTGATTGGTTTGCTCCTTATTGCTATTCTGATGGTTATGCGCGTCAAAGGCGCTCTGCTGATCGGGATCGTAGCAACAACGCTGATTGGTATTCCGATGGGAGTTACGAATCTGAGTGGTCTTTCAGGCGCAAGCTGGTTGCCTAATTTCAGTGATCTGGCGGTTGGACAGCTGGATTTGAAAGGTGCAATCAGTCTCGGATTGTTCGAGATCATCTTCATCTTTACCTTCGTTGAATTGTTCGACACGTTTGGTACGATGGTAGGTACTGCAACACGTATGGGGATTATGAAGGATAAGAAAAAAGGCGAGAAAACGATCGGTAAAGCGATGCTCGTCGATGCAGTTGGTGTCAGCGCAGGTGCTGCACTAGGTACAAGTACCATTACGGCATACGTTGAAAGTGCTTCAGGTGTTGAGGCAGGTGGACGTACAGGACTGACTTCGGTAACGACAGGTTTATTGTTCATTTTGGCCCTGTTTATCGCACCGCTTGCGCTGGTTGTTCCATCCGCTGCGACGGCTCCGGCATTGATCATCGTGGGTGTGCTTATGATGAGTCAAGTGCGCAGCATTGAGTGGGATGATTTCCTGCAAGCTTTCCCTGCATTCCTTACCATTGTATTGATGCCTTTCACAGGTGGAATCGCAAACGGGATCTCCGCAGGTATCGTATCTTATGTGATTCTGGCGGTGTTCAGTAACTTGGTTACAGAGCGTAAAGTGAAAATTCATTGGCTTATGTGGATCTTGGCGCTCATTGTAGTTTGCCGATACGTATTTATTGGCGGGGAGTAAGCGTACATTAGGTTTAATGAAGAATACGGAGATAAGTTTGATACCTTATATATGAAAGAAGCGGAAGCCACGGGATTTAAACCCGGAGCTTTCGCTTTTTTTGTATTCTTTTCTTGGGCAAAATGAATTTCAAAAATGTTTTCCTTCTATATAGAAGGAATGAGTATAATGATTTATGATTTGTTGGTTGTTTATCCAATGAAATCATCGGTTAATAAGTTCTATAACGTGATGAGTATGTACTGTATACAACATGAGTTTCTATATAAGTTGGATTAAGGATCATATATAAAAACTTATTGCGTTTGTAAGTTAATTACTCTGATCATTAAAGTTAGTGCGCAGATGTATCAATTAGCCGGCTATAAGGAGATACTTGTTAAAAGGTCTACAGGGTACTCATTTCATAAGAATTTAATGTTTATCGAAAAAAGACTTGCGTTCCATAACTGTACATGGTATATTCTATTTCCGGCCAAAAAAACACGAGATACACGGTGCGGCAAGCGATTGAAATAAGCTTCGAAAGAAACTTGAAAAAAAGAACTTGCAAAGTTGGTTCGGACATGATATTATATAAGAGTTGCTGAAGAGAACGACATTAGGCAACAAAATAAGTTTGATCTTTGAAAACTGAACAACGAGTGAGTAAACATTCTGCTTGCAGAATGAACGCAAAAGTTTGAGACAAGCCTTGGCTTGAATCGACTGGAGCACAAATGAGATTTTTAATCTCGTCAGATTCAAAATGAGCTTATCGCTCTTTTCAATACTTTATTGGAGAGTTTGATCCTGGCTCAGGACGAACGCTGGCGGCATGCCTAATACATGCAAGTCGAGCGGACTTGAAGAGAAGCTTGCTTCTCTGATGGTTAGCGGCGGACGGGTGAGTAACACGTAGGCAACCTGCCCTCAAGTTTGGGACAACTACCGGAAACGGTAGCTAATACCGAATAATTGTTTTCTTCGCCTGAAGAAAACTGGAAAGACGGAGCAATCTGTCACTTGGGGATGGGCCTGCGGCGCATTAGCTAGTTGGTGAGGTAACGGCTCACCAAGGCGACGATGCGTAGCCGACCTGAGAGGGTGATCGGCCACACTGGGACTGAGACACGGCCCAGACTCCTACGGGAGGCAGCAGTAGGGAATCTTCCGCAATGGGCGAAAGCCTGACGGAGCAATGCCGCGTGAGTGATGAAGGTTTTCGGATCGTAAAGCTCTGTTGCCAGGGAAGAACGCTTGGGAGAGTAACTGCTCTCAAGGTGACGGTACCTGAGAAGAAAGCCCCGGCTAACTACGTGCCAGCAGCCGCGGTAATACGTAGGGGGCAAGCGTTGTCCGGAATTATTGGGCGTAAAGCGCGCGCAGGCGGTCATTTAAGTCTGGTGTTTAATCCCGGGGCTCAACCCCGGATCGCACTGGAAACTGGGTGACTTGAGTGCAGAAGAGGAGAGTGGAATTCCACGTGTAGCGGTGAAATGCGTAGATATGTGGAGGAACACCAGTGGCGAAGGCGACTCTCTGGGCTGTAACTGACGCTGAGGCGCGAAAGCGTGGGGAGCAAACAGGATTAGATACCCTGGTAGTCCACGCCGTAAACGATGAGTGCTAGGTGTTAGGGGTTTCGATACCCTTGGTGCCGAAGTTAACACATTAAGCACTCCGCCTGGGGAGTACGGTCGCAAGACTGAAACTCAAAGGAATTGACGGGGACCCGCACAAGCAGTGGAGTATGTGGTTTAATTCGAAGCAACGCGAAGAACCTTACCAGGTCTTGACATCCCTCTGATCGATGCAGAGATGTATCTTTCCTTCGGGACAGAGGAGACAGGTGGTGCATGGTTGTCGTCAGCTCGTGTCGTGAGATGTTGGGTTAAGTCCCGCAACGAGCGCAACCCTTATATTTAGTTGCCAGCACTTCGGGTGGGCACTCTAGATAGACTGCCGGTGACAAACCGGAGGAAGGTGGGGATGACGTCAAATCATCATGCCCCTTATGACCTGGGCTACACACGTACTACAATGGCCGGTACAACGGGCTGCGAAATCGCGAGATGGAGCCAATCCCAACAAAGCCGGTCTCAGTTCGGATTGCAGGCTGCAACTCGCCTGCATGAAGTCGGAATTGCTAGTAATCGCGGATCAGCATGCCGCGGTGAATACGTTCCCGGGTCTTGTACACACCGCCCGTCACACCACGAGAGTTTATAACACCCGAAGTCGGTGGGGTAACCGCAAGGAGCCAGCCGCCGAAGGTGGGATAGATGATTGGGGTGAAGTCGTAACAAGGTAGCCGTATCGGAAGGTGCGGCTGGATCACCTCCTTTCTATGGAGAATCGTTTCCTGCAACGGAAACATTCAAATATGCAGTTCTTAGAACCTGCACACATTCATTTCGGTCCTCACTTCGGTGTGGATGAAATGAAGAGCAAAACACTCACTCGTTGTTCGGTTTTGAGAGCTCAAACTCTCAAACAGCTTGCTTTTGCATGGAGCTTGTTCTTTGAAAACTAGATATCGAAACGAAACAAACGCGAATTAGAACATTCCTTTAAGCTGAACTTGTGCAAACAAGTCAAGTGTTATAAGGTAGATTGCTTTTGTGATGGTATCGGGTGAGAGCGACTTTTGGCTTTGCGCAAGCAAAACAAGGGAAGCGAGCGACCGAAACCGGAACAAAAGGTTAAGCTACTAAGAGCACACGGAGGATGCCTAGGCGCTAGGAGCCGATGAAGGACGTGGCGAACAACGAAACTGCCTCGGGGAGCTGTAAGCAAGCTTTGATCCGGGGGTGTCCGAATGGGGAAACCCAGCTGGGGTAATTTCCAGTTACTCATAACTGAATACATAGGTTGTGCAGAGGCATACCAGGGGAACTGAAACATCTAAGTACCCTGAGGAAGAGAAAACAATAGTGATTCCGTCAGTAGCGGCGAGCGAACGCGGAGAAGCCCAAACCAGAGAGCTTGCTCTTTGGGGTTGTGGGACGTCTCACATGGAGTTACAAAGGAACCGGTTAAGCGAAGAGGTCTGGAAAGGCCCGCCAAAGAAGGTAAAAGCCCTGTAGTTGAAAGTTGGTTCCCTCCGAGACGGATCCCGAGTAGTGCGGGGCACGTGAAACCCCGTATGAATCCGGCAGGACCATCTGCCAAGGCTAAATACTTCCTAGCGACCGATAGTGAAGCAGTACCGTGAGGGAAAGGTGAAAAGCACCCCGGAAGGGGAGTGAAATAGAACCTGAAACCGTGTGCTTACAAAAAGTCAGAGCCCGTTTTAGGGGTGATGGCGTGCCTTTTGTAGAATGAACCGGCGAGTTACGTTCCCGTGCAAGGTTAAGGTGAAGAGCCGGAGCCGCAGCGAAAGCGAGTCTGAATAGGGCGACTTAGTACGTGGACGTAGACCCGAAACCGGGTGATCTACCCCTGTCCAGGGTGAAGGTGCGGTAACACGCACTGGAGGCCCGAACCCACGCATGTTGAAAAATGCGGGGATGAGGTGGGGGTAGCGGAGAAATTCCAATCGAACTCGGAGATAGCTGGTTCTCCCCGAAATAGCTTTAGGGCTAGCCTCGGAAAACAGAGTCGTGGAGGTAGAGCACTGATTGGGTGCGGGGCCCGCAAGGGTTACCAAGCTCAGTCAAACTCCGAATGCCATAGACTTACTTCCGGGAGTCAGACAGTGAGTGCTAAGATCCATTGTCAAAAGGGAAACAGCCCAGACCATCAGCTAAGGTCCCCAAGTGTGTGTTAAGTGGGAAAGGATGTGGAGTTGCACAGACAACCAGGATGTTGGCTTAGAAGCAGCCACCATTGAAAGAGTGCGTAATAGCTCACTGGTCGAGTGACTCTGCGCCGAAAATGTAACGGGGCTAAACACACCACCGAAGCTATGGCTTGATGCTTTGCATCAGGGGTAGGGGAGCGTTGTATAAGGGTTGAAGGTGTACCGTAAGGAGCGCTGGACATTATACAAGTGAGAATGCCGGTATGAGTAACGAAAAGATCAGTGAGAATCTGATCCGCCGAAAGCCTAAGGGTTCCTGAGGAAGGCTCGTCCGCTCAGGGTAAGTCGGGACCTAAGGCGAGGCCGAAAGGCGTAGTCGAAGGACAACAGGTCGAAATTCCTGTACCACCGTAAGCCGTTATGAGCAATGGGGGGACGCAGTAGGGTAGTGACGCGGACTGATGGATGTCCGTCTAAGCAGTGAGGCTGATGTGTAGGCAAATCCGCACATTGTAAGGCTGAGCTGTGATGGGGAGCGAAAATTATAGTAGCGAAGGTCATGATCTCACACTGCCAAGAAAAGCCTCTAGCCAGGTGATGGTGCCCGTACCGCAAACCGACACAGGTAGGCGAGAAGAGTATTCTAAGGCGCGCGGAAGAACTCTCGTTAAGGAACTCGGCAAAATGACCCCGTAACTTCGGGAGAAGGGGTGCCCCGGTAGTGTGAATAGCACGAGGGGGCCGCAGTGAAAAGGCCCAAGCGACTGTTTAGCAAAAACACAGGTCTGTGCGAAGCCGTAAGGCGAAGTATACGGGCTGACGCCTGCCCGGTGCTGGAAGGTTAAGGGGAGTGGTTAGGAGCAATCCGAAGCTGTGAACCGAAGCCCCAGTAAACGGCGGCCGTAACTATAACGGTCCTAAGGTAGCGAAATTCCTTGTCAGGTAAATTCTGACCCGCACGAATGGCGTAACGACTTGGGCGCTGTCTCAACGAGAGATCCGGTGAAATTTTAATACCTGTGAAGATGCAGGTTACCCGCGACAAGACGGAAAGACCCCATGGAGCTTTACTGCAGCTTGATATTGAATTTGGGTACGATCTGTACAGGATAGGTGGGAGCCTTTGAAACGTGAGCGCCAGCTTGCATGGAGGCAACGTTGGGATACCACCCTGATCGTATCTAGGTTCTAACCTGGTACCGTAATCCGGTGCGGGGACAGTGTCAGGTGGGCAGTTTGACTGGGGCGGTCGCCTCCTAAAGAGTAACGGAGGCGCCCAAAGGTTCCCTCAGAATGGTTGGAAATCATTCGAAGAGTGCAAAGGCATAAGGGAGCTTGACTGCGAGACCTACAAGTCGAGCAGGGACGAAAGTCGGGCTTAGTGATCCGGTGGTACCGCATGGAAGGGCCATCGCTCAACGGATAAAAGCTACCCTGGGGATAACAGGCTTATCTCCCCCAAGAGTCCACATCGACGGGGAGGTTTGGCACCTCGATGTCGGCTCATCGCATCCTGGGGCTGAAGTAGGTCCCAAGGGTTGGGCTGTTCGCCCATTAAAGCGGTACGCGAGCTGGGTTCAGAACGTCGTGAGACAGTTCGGTCCCTATCTGTCGTGGGCGTAGGAAATTTGAGAGGAGCTGTCCTTAGTACGAGAGGACCGGGATGGACGTACCGCTGGTGTACCAGTTGTTCCGCCAGGAGCACCGCTGGGTAGCTATGTACGGACGGGATAAACGCTGAAAGCATCTAAGCGTGAAGCCCCCCTCAAGATGAGATTTCCCAGTATGTAAGACCCCTTGAAGACGACGAGGTAGATAGGCTGGGGGTGGAAGTGCAGCAATGCATGGAGCTGACCAGTACTAATCGGTCGAGGGCTTATCCAATAGCAAGTTGTAATTCGCATGTTTCGTTTCGAATCTAGTTTTCAGGGAGCAATCCTTGAATGATGTTGATGATTGTTATTTGGAGAGATACCCAAGTGGCTATAAGGGGACCCTCTGCTAAGGGGTTAGACTGCGTAAGCGGTGCGAGGGTTCGAATCCCTCTCTCTCCGCCATCTTTACCTAAAGATGGACAAGCAATCAAGACACAATTAATATGGCGGTGTAGCTCAGCTGGCTAGAGCGTACGGTTCATACCCGTAAGGTCGGGGGTTCGATCCCCTCCGCCGCTACCATATTACCCAGGAGGCTTAGCTCAGCTGGGAGAGCATCTGCCTTACAAGCAGAGGGTCGGGGGTTCGATCCCCTCAGCCTCCACCATATACGCCGGTGTAGCTCAACTGGTAGAGCAACTGACTTGTAATCAGTAGGTTGGGGGTTCAAGTCCTCTCGCCGGCACCATTAATGCCTGGAACCGTGGTGTAGTTGGCCTAACATGCCTGCCTGTCACGCAGGAGATCGCGGGTTCGAATCCCGTCGGTTCCGCCATTAATCCTAAAAATTAAATATGGCTCGGTAGCTCAGTCGGTAGAGCAGAGGACTGAAAATCCTCGTGTCGGCGGTTCGATTCCGTCCCGAGCCACCTTTAATCCCTGGAGGATTAGCGAAGTGGCCAAACGCATCAGACTGTAAATCTGCTCCCGTACGGGTTCGGTGGTTCGAATCCATCATCCTCCACCAGTTTTATGAGTCATTAGCTCAGTTGGTAGAGCACCTGACTTTTAATCAGGGTGTCGAAGGTTCGAGCCCTTCATGACTCATCTTTAAGAAAAGAGTGATTAATCATTAATTTGATTAGTTGCTCTTTTTTTGTTATGTAATTTTAGCTCAATATGGATATTTATTAATGCTGGTCAAGATATGATAAACTAATAGAAAACATGCAGAGTGGTGACGTTCATTATATGAAGCTCATACCTGATTTAAAACAGCAAATTGAAGTCATTATAGGCACAACTTTGGACGAATATGAAATTACAATAGAAGAATGGATGCAATCTGTTGCCAATCTAGTTGGTAATCATGAAAATTCAGAGACCCTTGGTGATGAAGGTGAGCGTCAGGAGTTATCTGATCAATCTGCATCTCCAATTTCATCCGATGTGATCAGTTTGAATACGGGAAAGCGTATATTTTTTAAGGTTCGGATGAATGAGCAAGAAGAGACTGTCGTGTGTTGGGGATGCCCTGCAAAATCTATTACCGTGGAGACACGACAATTGATTGAGCTTTTGATCCGTACTAACACGGCTCTACCCGATGAGGTACAACCTGTTGTATATGAGAATGATAGGGAGCAGTATTTGACTGAATTGGGTCTCTGGCTTAAAGAGCAGATCGAAGAACCAACCAAGCAGGAATCTGAAGCGGTTCCTGATCGCTTTGTGGTGCCCGCAGGATTAAATGCTGAGAAAATTCTCTTCTTGCTGCAAGGGGATACACCGGATGCACATCGTTTACGATCCAAGGAACTCAACAAGTTGCTTGAGAGTTACTTTGGCGAGGAGATAGTCTTGATTCCTTTGGGGGAGCAAGAGTGGATTTTCATGGGTGATAAAGAAATTGTTACAGAAGAAGCCGAGGAAGATACAACGGAAGCCAAAAAGGATTCGCTGAACGCCTTTTGTCTGGGGTTGCATGAATTGGTTGCCAGTGAGTGGGCTGGGGTGTTCCATCTGTCCGCATCTCTGCCATGCATTCCTGCGCAACAACTTGTATCGGTCACAACTCTTCTTAGAGAAAGTGTTCACTTAGGGAGAGCATTCCATGTTACGCAGCATATTCATCTCCCATGGGATCTTCACCTGGAGCGGTTGGTAGCGAGCATTCCAGATGATCAACGTATACGTTTTATAAAGGAAACTGGCAAAGACACGGTGATCTTCAATGACAGTGAGACACTTGCTACGCTGGAGACCTTTTTTAGCCTGGACTGTAATGTCAGCGAGACAGCGAAACGACTTTTCATTCATCGTAATACGTTGGTTTATCGTCTGGACAAGATAAAACAGGAGATTGGTTACGATGTGAGGCACTTCGAAAGTGCTGTTCTAGTGCAGTTTTTACTACTAATGTACAAAGTGACGAAAAAGCATTGATATTTTTGTGCAGTTTGCGAATAGTCAAACCTCACGTAGATAGGGTATTATAAAAATACAAATTGTATTCGATTACAAAATGATCTCTGAGGAGGCAACAATCATGGCTGGAGTACGTTTAGAGCATATTTTCAAAAAATACCCGGGTTCTGATAAAGCAACTGTAGTTGACATTAACCTGGACATTAAAGATAAAGAATTTCTGGTACTGGTAGGCCCGTCCGGTTGTGGTAAATCAACAACACTTCGTATGATCGCAGGCCTTGAGGAAATTTCTGAAGGTAAACTCTATATCGGTGACCGTGTCGTTAATGATGTTGCACCTAAAGACCGCGATATCGCGATGGTATTCCAATCCTATGCCTTGTATCCGCATATGAGCGTATATCAAAACATGGCGTTTGGTTTGAAATTGCGTAAGGTTAAAAAAGATGAGATCGACAAACGTGTACGTGAAGCAGCTAAAATTCTGGATATCGAACATTTGCTTGAGCGTAAACCTAAGGCATTGTCCGGTGGTCAACGTCAACGTGTCGCTTTGGGACGTGCGATTGTCCGTGATCCACAAGTGTTCTTGATGGATGAGCCTCTCTCCAACTTGGATGCCAAACTGCGTGGTCAAATGCGTGCTGAGATCACTAAACTTGCGAAACGTTTGGAAACAACTGTTATCTACGTAACGCATGACCAGATCGAAGCTATGACGATGGGTGATCGGATCGTTGTTATGAAGGATGGTATCATCCAACAAGCAGCTTCTCCGGAAGAGTTGTACAACCTGCCGGCTAACCTGTTCGTAGCTGGTTTCATCGGTTCCCCGACAATGAACTTTATCTCGGGTAAACTCGCTGAGCAAGGTACTAGCATGCATTTCATAGCTCCTGGTGTGGATGTTGAAATCCCGCAAGGTAAAGCACAAGTGTTGAAATCTAGAGGATACATTGGTAAAGAAGTGATTCTGGGTGTTCGTCCAGAAGACATTCACGAAGAGCCAGTATTCCTGGAAGCATCCCCGAACTCTGTATTCTCTACACACGTAGATGTTACAGAGAACCTGGGTCACGAAATGCTCCTCTACTTGAGCGGTGTTGGTAATGATACAACGATCGCACGTGTAGACGGACGTTCTAACACTCGTGATGGTTCCACAGTTAAAATGGCCATCGACATGAACAAAGTTCATATCTTTGACAAAGAGACTGAAGTGAACGTACTTCTTCAAGACAAATAATACTGGGATTCCTCGGTGACGATGGAACCTGACAGTTAACGCAATTATACATTGTAATGAGAGCCCCTTCCGTTATTGCTGGAAGGGGCTTTTTTAAGATTAATGAATTTATAAGTTTCGGCAGAGTTGAAGGATTGATAATCGTAAGAAAAACACCCCTTAAACTACGAATGTAGTATCCTAGAAGGTGCTTCGATCAGAAGACTTTTCTTACTAATGGTTGTCGGAGGCTGCGATTGCATTCATCCCGGAATTCATTTAAGATTATTTGAAGGTCTGTCTTCATTTATTTGAGAGAATCGACTGTTGGAAGGGTATGCATTCTGTACCCCATGTTGTGAATGCGCTAATAATGGAAATAACTGATACACGATCTGATGTACATAGAGGGACAGCTAATGCTGAAAGGAAGAGACAAATGGCGAAAAAAGTGAAAGTATCTGAACTGGTGCAGCAATTTCAATTGGAGGTTGTTTCTGGATCTCACGGATTGAAAAGAGTCATTACGGTAGATGACCTGAACCGTCCTGGTTTGGAAATGGCCGGTTATTTTGAATACCATCCACAAGAACGGGTACAGCTGCTTGGAAGAACGGAGTTAGCTTTCTTTGCAATGTTACCTGAGCAAGAGCGGCGTGATCGTATGCAACGTCTTTGTACGGAAGAGACACCTTGTATCGTTGTCACGCGTGGACTGGAAGTTCCACAAGAGCTGATTGATATTAGTGAAGAACAGAATCTGGCTGTACTTCGCAGCAACATGGCTACAACAATTCTATCCAGCCGGATCACGGGATTCCTGGAAAAGAAATTGGCACCAACAGCAACCATTCACGGTGTACTTTGTGATGTCTATGGCGTAGGTATGCTGATCACAGGTAGCAGCGGTATTGGTAAGAGTGAAACAGCGCTTGAACTGGTGAAACGTGGACACCGACTGATTGCCGATGATGCGGTAGAGATCCGCCAAACGTCAGATTTTCAGTTGCACGGTACTGCACCTGAATTGATCCGCCACTTGCTCGAAATTCGAGGTGTCGGTATTATCAACGTCATGACATTGTTCGGAGCCGGTGCGGTTCGGAATAACAAACGGATTACTTTGGTTGTACGTCTGGAAGCATGGCAGCAGGATAAACAATATGATCGTCTGGGTCTGGATGAAGAGACTACACGTATCATTGATACGGATGTACCTCTTGTTACAATCCCTGTTCGTCCGGGACGGAACTTGGCGGTTATTATTGAAGTGGCAGGTATGAACTATCGCCTGAAACAGATGGGTCTGAATGCTGCACTGCAATTCACGAACAAGCTGACAGCAACCATCTCCGAAGATATGGAAGACATGGATTAAGAAACATTTTATACAAGGAAATGAAGATAAATGGTTGACATGTACTGCTTCTCTTAAGGCGCAGTGTATGCCAACCATTCGTCATGCGTGCGATTGATTGAATAAATAGGAGTGTGAATGAATGGATACATTATTACTGTTGAACCCGATTGCGTTCTCTATTGGAGCGTTAAAGGTTCACTGGTACGGGCTTATTCTTGGTGCTGCGGCACTTATAGGACTCCTGCTCGTGATCCGGGAGGGCAAACGTTACAATATTCCACAGGAAGTGTTCATGGACATGGTCTTGCTGGGCGTACCTTCTGCCATCATTGGTGCCCGCATTTACTACGTCGCATTTAAATGGGAAGATTATAAAGATAATTTCTGGGATGTCTTTAAAATATGGAATGGCGGTATCGCCATCTATGGTGCCCTTATTGGTGCAATCATCTGTGCAGTTATTTTCTTCCGTCGTAAAGGGTATAACTTCTGGCGTATGGCCGATATCTGTGCGCCTGGACTGCTCGTTGGACAGTTGATCGGACGCTGGGGGAACTTTGTGAATCAGGAAGCCTACGGCGGTCCTGTAGAAGAATCATTTTTGAGAGACAAGCTTCATCTGCCGGACTTTATTGTGAATCAAATGAACGTAGAGGGCGTATTCCACCATCCTGCGTTTTTGTATGAATCGATGTGGAGTCTCGTTGGTCTGGTCTTGCTGCTGGTTCTGCGTCGTCAGAAGTTTCTGCGTTCAGGTGAACTGTTCATGTCTTATTTCATCTGGTACTCTATCGGTCGTTTCTTCATTGAAGCTCTACGTACGGACAGTCTTGGCTTCCAAGCTCCGCAATGGGTTGCTTCATTAGTGAACGGGCTGTGGTCTCCAATGACTGCAATGGGCTTCGAACAAGGATATCTTGATCCTGCTTACGGTAACGTAAGAATCTCGCAACTGCTCGCGATTGGCATCATTATTGTTGCTGTTGTATTCATTGTGGTGAGAAGAGTGACAGGTAAAGCAGATGTTCGTTATAGTGATCCGATTGTATCGTCCAAGGTTCCTACTGATGATATGGAGCATACGGGAACGGTTACTGGCAAAGAGAACAAGGTAACACCTCCAGCCAAAGATGAATCCAAGCAAGTTGATGATAAAAAGGAGTAATGCAACATGATTGACAAGGTATTGTTCGATCTGGATGGAACGATTATTGATACCAATGAGCTGATTATCAGCTCATTCCAGCATGTCATGGGGGGATGGGAACATTCAGCTCCATGGACACGGGAACAGATCATTCCACATATGGGTGGCACACTGGAGCAGCAAATGCGCACTTTCTCCGGCCAGGAGGAAGTCTCCGAGTACGTAAAGGGTTACCGTGCCTATAATGATATCCACCATGAAGCGATGGTTAGACCTTTTCCACATGTTATTGAAGTAGTGGAGGCGCTACATCAGGCCGGCATTGTGATGGGGGTAGTCACAACCAAAATTCGTCCATCTACATTAAAGGTGTTGGAGCGTTTTGACCTATTGAAGTATATGAAGACGATTGTAACAGTAACTGACGTAACGAATCCGAAGCCGCACGCTGAACCTGTACTGAAAGCGATGACGGAACTGGGTGCAGATCCTGCCAAAACGTTAATGGTGGGTGACAGTCCAGTGGATATCCAATCGGCACAGAATGCGGGCGCACTCTCGGCGGGGGTTGCATGGTCTCTTAAAGGAGAAACAATCCTGAACGGATATGGACCCGACTATATGTTGCATGACATGAGAGACTTGTTGAAACTCATCCGTATTGAAACGGGACGTTCATGAGAAAAGTAACCCGCTATCCGGTAGAGGACCAGAATGCACTTTGGCATATCTACAAGACAGTGAGTCCGTGGAAGGGCGTTTGTAATTTTATCTGGATCCAGTTGTCACGTTATTGTCCAATCCTATCGGTGAAGAACTGGATTTACCGCCGAATGCTCGGTATGAAGGTGGGAAAACACACAGCCTTTGGCCTGATGGTGATGGTGGATGTGTTTTTTCCGGAGAAAATAACGGTCGGCGAAAACTCGGTCATCGGTTACAACACAACGATTCTCGCTCATGAGTATCTTATTAAGGAGTACAGACTCGGTGAGGTGATTATCGGGGAAAATGTACTGATTGGTGCTAACACAACGATTCTGCCCGGGGTAACCATAGGGGATGGAGCCGTTGTAGCTGCTGGAGCAGTCGTACATAAGGATGTTGCACCAGGAGCTTTTGTTGGAGGTAATCCACTTCGTGATTTATCCAGTGCGGCAGCTTCTACGGAAGAAACTGTCTTTAACACGGATGATTCTTCTCAGGGTAGTGTGCATTGAGTCAATAAAGTAATGAATGAAGATGGGTTGAAGTAAAAAGCTGCTTATGGCAGCTTTTTTCGTATATAAATACCGATTGGCGAGCGTAATGGTGTGCATATAAAACGATATGTCGATCCAAGGGCAATCAGGCTTTGGTATTGTTGACGGTAGTGCGGATTTCATGTTATCATATCCCATATCCTTTAGTTTGTTAGCACTTTACCATGTGAAAGTATTCTTGGAGAAATGAAGCATGATAAGGATTGGAATAAACCAATAGTTGAAGGCTTATGCGATAATACTGTGATTCAGGTTTATAAGATAGAATGGGGATTTACACTACATAAATCCTGTTGAAATAGAACGAGTGCAACTCTTAAATTACTGACTCGGGGTGAATATTACCAATGTCCAAACCAAAAGGTTTTGAAAAACCGACCGGATTCCGCGACTATACACCACATGTAGTATCCAAGCTGCGGACGATTGAACGCAATGTACTGGAATGTATGGAACGCTGGGGTTACCGTCAGATTATCACACCAACGATTGAATATTACGACACGGTAGGTGTGGCAAGCTCTACATCAGATCGCAAATTGTTTAAATTATTGAACAGCCGTGGAACCACGCTGGTGCTGAGATCGGATTTAACAGCTCCAATTGCACGTGTAGTTTCGTCCATGCTCAAAGATGAGCAGTTACCGCTACGTCTGTCCTACCATGCGAACGTATTTCGTTCCATTGAAGAGGAAGCTGGGCGTGAGGCGGAATTCTTCCAAACTGGCGTGGAGCTGGTAGGGGACGACTCACCTGAGGCGGATGCAGAAGTTGTTGCGCTTGCGATTGCCTCTTTGCAGGCAGCGGGAGTGTCTTCTTTTAAAATAGCGATGGGTCATATGGGATTCCTGAACGGATTACTGGAGGAAGTGATTCCAGGCCAGACCGCTGAGCAGGAGCAATTGAAGGAAGGGTTGCTCGGACGTGATTATGTCGGCTATCGCCAGTCAATTGAAGCATTGAATCTGGAGCCGAAGTTGAAAGAACAGCTTGAAGCGATCCTTCGTCTGCGTGGTGGCAAGGAAGTATGCACACATGCGGTAGAGCTAAGTTCAAGTGCTGAAGCAGCACAGTCGATTGCACATCTGTGTGCCGTATTCGAAGTGTTGGAAGCGTACGGTGTATCCGAGCATGTGCTGATTGATCTGACGATGATCGGTGATTTCTCCTATTATACGGGCATGACCTTTGAAGGGTATGCAGCCGAACTGGGATCTCCGGTATGTAGCGGTGGACGGTATGATAATCTCTTACAACAGTTTGGTCGTTCATTGCCAGCTACAGGATTTGCACTGAAAACGAACCGGATTATTGACGGTGTTCATGGCATTACGATTGAAGAGAAAAAAACGATACTTATCCAATATACCCCGAAACGTCGGGCTGAGGCACTAACAGAAGCGGCAAGATTACGCAGTATGGGACAAAATGTAGTGACACTCCTTCTTCCTGAAGATGGGGCTGGGGCAAGTGCCGTATCGGTTGAAGCAAGAACCGTTCACGCTGAGCAGGTTATTACTTACGGATCTGAAGAAGGAGGACGCTGAGATGTCGGATATTCTGAAGGTGGCCATGCCGAAGGGCCGAATCTATAAAAAAGCCTCCAAATTGTTCCGTGAAGCGGGGCTGGATATTCCAGAAGATGTGGACGATACACGCAGATTGGTCATCGAAGTACCGGAAGCGGGAATGGAATTCATTATGGCGAAGCCAGTAGATGTTCCAACTTATGTGGAGTACGGTGTTGCCGATATCGGAATTGTTGGTAAAGACGTGCTACTGGAGGAAGATCGGGATGTGTACGAACTGTTGAATCTGGGAATCGCTCAGTGCCGTATGTCTGTGATCGGACTTCCAGACTGGAAGCCAGGCATCCAGCAACGTGTTGCAACGAAGTATCCGAGGATTGCTTCGCAGTATTTCCGGGAGCAGGGACAGCAGGTCGAGGTGATCAAGCTGAATGGTTCCATTGAGCTGGCACCCCTGATTGGTCTGGCAGACCGGATTGTCGATCTGGTGGAGACTGGTCAGACGCTGCGAGAGAACGGACTGGTGGAGATGACAGGCATTCTGGACATCACGAGCCGTCTTATCGCCAATCGGGTAAGTTATCGGATGAAAAATGCACGAATCCAGGCTTTGTGTGATGCACTTCAGCAGGTCATACCGGCATCGAATGAGATATCGGCGGGAAGCTTTCGGGGATAAATTACTACGTTGGAAACATAGATGAGAAACATACAAAGCAGAAGCAGAAGCAGAAGCAAAATTAAGAGTAAGAGACAAAATAAAGAAGCAAATCGGCCACATGAAGGCAGGTATTACAGAGGATGAGGAGGTTGTACGTATGAAAATTGTACCTGCACGGGAGTTTGATCTGAAGCGGGAAGTGGAGTATGGCACGCCGGAGCAAAATGAAACGGTACGGCGTATTGTCAGCGACATTCGCCGTGAGGGTGATACGGCACTGCTGCGTTACACGGAGCAACTGGACCGCACAAAGCTGACGGCCGCGGAATTGTGCGTGCCGCAGGAAGAGCTGCAGGCGGCTTATGCAGCCGTGGAGCCATCCTTTGTGACGGCGATTCGGCAAGCCGCCGCAAACATTCGTGCGTTTCATGAGAAACAGAAACGCAACTCGTGGATGGATTGGCAGCCGGACGGCAGCCTGCTGGGCCAGGTCATCCGACCGCTGAAGCGGGTCGGCGTTTATGTACCTGGCGGCAAAGCAGCGTATCCATCGTCTGTGCTGATGAATGTGATTCCGGCACAGGTGGCAGGCGTGCCGGAGATTGTTCTTGTGACGCCGCCGTCAACGAACGGTGGCGAAGGTATTAACCCGTACATCCTCGTTGCTGCTGCGGAAGCAGGCGTGAGCGAGATGTACCGGGTTGGCGGCGCTCAAGCTATCGCCGCCCTGGCTTACGGCACGGAGAGTATTGCCCCGGTCGATAAAATCTGTGGACCGGGCAATATTTACGTGGCGCTCGCGAAGCGCGAGGTGTACGGTGCGGTCGATATCGATAGTATCGCCGGGCCGAGTGAGATTGTGGTGCTCGCCGATGATACGGCGAATCCAGTGTACGTCGCCGCCGACCTGTTGTCGCAGGCGGAACATGACGAGATGGCATCGGCCATTCTCGTCACGAATTCGGCCGCGCTGGCGGAAGCCGTGCAGGGCGAAGTGCAGCGGCAGCTTGAAGTGCTGCCGCGGCGTGATATCGCTGCTGCTTCCGTGGAGCAGTATGGCGCTATTATTGTGGTTGATTCCATCGATGAGGGAATTGACGTGGTGAACCGGCTCGCACCGGAGCATCTGGAGATCATGGTGCAGGAGCCGATGGCTTACGCTGGCCGGATCGAAAATGCCGGCGCGATCTTCCTCGGCCCGTACAGCTCGGAGCCGGTAGGGGATTATTTTGCAGGACCCAATCACATTATACCGACCAATGGCACTGCGCGGTTCAGTTCGCCAGTGGACGTGGATGATTTTATCAAGAAATCGAGTCTGATCTATTATAGTAAAGAAGCGCTGCTGAAGAACGGAGCGGCTATTATAGAGTTGGCCCGCCATGAGGGTCTTGAAGGGCATGCCCGTGCAATTGCTGTACGGTTAGAACAGGAAGGAAAGGCGGAATCGGACAATGGATAAGCAAAATAATGGTGTGGAACTTGAAAACAAAGGTGCAGTGCGCCAAGCAGAGGTTGACCGCAAAACAAACGAGACCAATATCCAATTGGCCTTTAATGTAGATGGAACAGGACAATCCACGATTGAAACGGATGTACCTTTCCTGAATCATATGCTGGATCTGTTCACAAAGCACGGACAATTCGACCTGAACGTGCAGGCCCGCGGAGATATTGATATCGACGATCATCACACGGTTGAAGACATCGGAATCTGTCTCGGACAGACGTTGCGAGAAGCGTTGGGTGACAAACGTGGAATTAAGCGTTACGCCAGTGTTTTTGTACCAATGGACGAGGCACTCGCTCAGGTCATTATTGATGTGAGTAACCGACCTCACTTTGAATACCGTGCAGAATACCCTTCCCAACAAGTAGGCAGTTTCTCCACGGAGCTGGTACATGAATTCCTGTGGAAATTAGCGCTGGAAGCTCGGATTACGTTACATGTCATTGTGCACTATGGTCAGAACACCCACCACATGATTGAAGCGATCTTTAAGGCGCTGGGACGTGCACTGGATGAAGCAACGATGATTGATCCACGTGTAACGGGTGTGCCTTCCACGAAGGGAGTGCTGTAGACGATGGCGATTGCAATTGTCGATTACGGTATGGGTAACCTGCACAGCGTCGGCAAAGCGGTCGAACGTCTTGGCTACGAAGCGCTGGTCACGGGTGACCGGGAAGAGATTCTTGGCGCAGATGGTGTCATTTTGCCAGGCGTAGGTGCTTTTGGTGATGCGATGGTTCATCTGCGTGAGAGTGGACTGGATAAGGTGGTGAAGGAAGCCGCTGTCGGGTCTAAACCACTGCTCGGTATCTGTTTGGGCATGCAATTGTTATTCAGCTCAAGTGAAGAGCATGGTGAGCATGAGGGACTGGATATTTTGCCAGGTAAAGTGGTGCGATTCGCACCAGGAGAGCTGAAAGTTCCTCATATGGGATGGAACCGTTTGGAATTCCTGCACGCGGAAAATCCTCTATTTACGGGGCTTGAAGCAGGTCACGTCTATTTTGTCCATTCCTATCATGCGCTTACTGAAAACAGGGACGATCTGCTGGCGGTAACGGATTACGGACATCCGGTGACAGCCATTGTAGGCAGAGGATCCAACTTCGGCATGCAATTCCACCCGGAGAAAAGTGGAGAGCTCGGTATGAAGTTGCTCGGCAACTTTTTGGCTCTGACAGGAGCACCTGTACAAAGGTAAAACATCATCTCTTCTTAACTATAGAAAGCGTACAAATCTAATTCATATTCAGGAGGCCTTGTATGTCATCTTTTATCCTATATCCGGCGATTGATATCCGGGACGGCAAATGTGTAAGACTGGTGCAGGGAGATTATAATCAGGAGACCGTGTATAACGATGACCCGGTTCAAGTGGCTCTATCCTGGGAGAAGCAAGGCGGTACATACGTTCATCTGGTCGATCTGGATGGTGCGAAAGCGGGTCATCCTGTTAACGATGAGCTGATCGGGCGGATTGCCTCGGCTGTGAACGTACCTGTTCAGGTAGGTGGCGGACTTCGTACGGTAGCTGATGTAGAACGTTTGCTGGGTCTGGGTGTTAGCCGGCTGATCATTGGAACAGCAGCGATTGAGGATCGTGCATTTACAGAGGAAGTACTGGGACGTTATGGCGACAAAGTGGCAATTGGCATCGACGCTCGTAACGGTTACGTGGCAACTCGCGGTTGGCTTGAAACATCGGAAGTGCAAGCAGAGGTGCTCGCGAAGGAACTGGCGGCATATGGAGCAGAAACATTTATCTTTACGGATATTTCCCGTGATGGCATGATGCAGGGTCCTAATGTGGAAGCGATTGTGTCTCTAGCTAAGGCAAGCGGACGGACGGTTATTGCTTCAGGCGGTGTGAGTGTAATGGATGATCTGCTTCGTCTGAGTCGCCACGCGGATGATGGTGTTGGTGGAGCAATTGTGGGTAAAGCACTGTATACGGGAAGCATCGATCTGTCTGAAGCAGTACGTGCGGTCAATAAGTAAGGGATATTCGGATAGAGAGGAAGAGGTAGCATGCTGGCAAAAAGAATCATCCCCTGTCTGGACGTGAAAGACGGCCGGGTCGTCAAAGGCGTCAACTTCGTTAATCTCCGCGATGCGGGTGATCCGGTAGAGCTGGCGGCACTATATGACCGCGAGGGCGCGGACGAATTGGTCTTTCTCGATATCTCCGCTTCGGTAGAAGGTCGCGAAACGATGGAAGAAGTCGTGCGGCAGACGGCGGGCGAGATCGCTATTCCCTTTACGGTAGGTGGTGGCATCTCCAAGGTAGAGGACATGAAGCGGATTCTCCGTGCAGGAGCGGATAAAATTGCAGTGAATACAGCCGCGGTACTTAATCCGCAGTTGATTGCAGATGGTGCACGTCGCTTTGGCTCGCAGTGTATCGTGGTAGCGATCGATGCCAAGTATAACGAAGCTTGGGGCGAGTGGGAAGTCTATACCCATGGTGGACGGAAACCCTCCGGGATCAAGGCGCTGGAATGGGTTAAACAGGCTGAGAGCTTGGGCGCGGGGGAGATTCTGCTCACAAGTATGGACGCGGACGGAACAAAAGACGGCTTTGATCTGAAGCTGACGGCAGCGGTATCCGAATCTGTGCGTATTCCAGTCATCGCATCGGGCGGTGCGGGCAAGGAATCTCATTTCTATGATGTATTTACCACAGGCAAAGCGGACGCAGGGCTGGCCGCAACGATTTTCCATTACAAAGAAATCGCCGTACCGGCGTTAAAACAACATTTGAGAGAACAAGGGGTGGAGATCCGTGACTAAAGTGAGCGATGAAATCAAGGAACAGTTATCCTTGGAACAGGTTGTGGAACACATTCGTTGGAGTGAAGGTTTGGTTCCTGCCATTGTGCAGGATGTAGATACCCGTGAAGTTTTAATGATGGCTTATATGAATCGCGAATCTCTGAAGTTGTCGCTGGAATCCGGTGAGACCTGGTTCTGGTCACGCTCGCGTCAGGAGTTGTGGCATAAAGGAGCAACATCTGGCAACGTGCAGACGATTACTTCCCTAAAATATGATTGTGACGGCGATACCTTGTTGGTTGAGGTGAAACCGAACGGTCCGGCTTGCCATACAGGGGCGGTAACTTGTTTCCATAATGAAATCATTGGTTTGCCAGAGAAATCGGCAGACAAGGCTTCGGATGAAGCGGGTGCGGCATCTGCTTCTGCAAGTTCCGGTTCCGAAAGTCGCTTTGAGGTATTGGCTGAACTGGAATCCGTTATTGCAGAGCGTGAACGTGAGCGTCCTGAGGGTGCATATACAACGTATCTGTTTGATAAAGGTGTAGACAAAATACTGAAAAAAATCGGTGAAGAAGCGTCCGAGACGATCATCGCCGCCAAAAATAAAGATAATGACGAGCTTCGTCTGGAAGTCAGTGACCTGATGTATCACCTGCTCGTCCTGTTACAAGAGCGCAAGCTACCGCTGGACGACATTATGTCAGAGCTGAGCCGCCGTCATGAACGGCCTCGCCGCGATTAAGGAGGCGAGTTTCGTGCGTATAGACTATCATACACACCATGAGCGGTGTGGACATGCCGTGGGCAAACTGGAAGAGTACGTGCAGCGTGGTGTGGAGATCGGACTATCCCAGATTGGATTGTCCGATCACATGCCCTTGTTGCATGTCGATCCGGCTCAATATTATCCGGAAATGGCGATGCCTATGGATGAACTGCCGCGTTACGTAGAGGAGTGTTTCTCCCTGAAAGAACGTTACCGTGGGCAGATTGACGTACGTGTTGGTCTGGAAGGTGACTATATCGAAGGCTGGGAAACAGAGATCCGTGCAATCATTGAGCGTTATCCATGGGATTATGTGATTGGCTCTGTGCATTTTCTTGGGGAATGGGACATTACGGATTTCCGCCAGACCCATCACTGGGAGGGCAAAGACATCCTTGAAGTATATCGTCAGTACTACGATGCCGTAAGCAAGGCAGCCGCCACGGGCATGTACGATATTATGGGCCATACGGATGTCATTAAACGGTTTGGCTATGTTCCTTCAACGGAGCAGACAGAAGAACGTATCTCACTGGAGAACGCAGCGCTGCAGGCTATTGCCAAAAGTGGTTGCGCCATGGAGCTGAATGCTTCCGGGATATCGAAGCCTTGTGCCGAGATGTTCCCTAGTCGCAGAATGCTGACAGAAGCCATTCGCTTGGGTATTCCATTAACCATGGGCTCTGATGCACATGACCCACTGAAGCTGGGCGATTATTTGCCTGAAGCTGAAGCACTTTTACATGAGTTGGGCTGTACGGAAGTCGCTGTTTTTGAAGGCCGTCATCGCTCGTTCATTCCTTTAAATGTATAAGCCATTGGAGTATAATGAGGGTAGGAAATAACCTTTTAGCTAAGGGATTATATAGGGACTTCAACCCTCGGGAGGGCATTATGCAGCATTCGTTACGTATTTTTTCCGGTTCATCGAACCCTAAGCTGGCAGAACAGGTATGTGACAAGCTGGGTGTACAACTGGGCAAGATCAAGCTGTCCAGGTTCAAGAGCGGAGAAATATACGTTCATTATGAAGAAACGATCCGTAATTGTGATGTGTTTCTGGTACAGTCGTTGTCTCATCCGATCAATGAGCTGTTTGTCGAGCTGTTGGTGATGATTGATGCCGCAAAGAGGGCTTCAGCGCGCACTGTGAACATCATTGTTCCGTATTACGGCTATGCTCGTCAAGAGCGCAAATCCGCACCACGGGAACCGATCTCGGCCAAGATGGTAGCAGATGTATTAACTACGGCTGGCGCCAATCGAGTGGTAACGATCGACCTGCACGCAGCGGCCATTCAGGGATTCTTCAACATTCCGGTTGACCATATGACATCACTGGATCTGATTAGTGATTATCTGTTAAGCAAAGGAATCGAGAATCCTGTTGTCGTCTCCCCGGATGCGGGACGAGCATCGATGGCAGAGAAGCTGGCGAACCGTCTGGATTCTCCATTTGCCATTATGATCAAGAAACGTCCAAGCCATAATGAATCGGTGATTACCCATGTCATTGGTGATGTAGAAGGACGGACACCTATTATTATTGAGGATCTGATCGACACTGGAACAACCATTCTGAATGTCGTGGAAGGGTTGAAGGAACGTGGCTCCAAAAATGTATATGTATGTGCAACACACGGATTGTTCTCGGATGGTGCAGTAAGTAAATTGAATCACCCGTCAATTGAAGAGGTGGTAGTTACGGACTCGATCGCACTGCCAGATGACCACCCTGAATGCTTCAAAGTGTTACCTGTTGCGCCAATGCTGGCCCGCGCCGTACGCATTATTGTGGATGGTGGCTCCATGGCCACATTGTTTAAGGATTCTGGCATTTAGAGCATCGAAGATATAACGGTGTGCTGCCAGATGAACTGTTCCGTGTCTGAGTTGTTGTCTGCTCAGCACGGTTTTTTTGTTTTGGCTCTTTGAATTCAATTCTTGCTTTGCTGCTCAGAGGCTTGTGCTATAATAACATAAAATCAGTTATGATAGCGTTATCATATAGTATTCAGCCCCTAAGGTGAGATGGATGCTGAACAGTAGAACCACGGCTGAGAACATTGGCATCGTGGAGTGAGGAGTGGGGTCTATTGTCTCGTAATTGGTACTACCGGTTATTGTTCTCGTATTTCCCGATTTTTTTTCTTACGGTGACCATACTCATTTTCATCGCGTTTGTTTTCATCAATGACATCTCTAAAGAGGAAACTAAAAAAGCAGACCGAATCTCCTCCAGTTATATGATAGACACGGTGGATCGCACAATCAGGGATATTGAACTATCCATCCTGGAAACGGTACAGAGTCAGCAGGCATACAAACTCTATTTTAATAACACAAACCTGACCAGCTCGGACACGGTGTATGCAATTGCGCAGAATTTACGTGAGTTATCCAATTCGTCCTCATGGATTCAATCCATCTATCTATATGACAAGCGAAATAAACATGTTCTGACCGTAAGTGGTTCCAGAGAAGTGGAAGGTTTCTCGGATAAGGCATGGATTGATCAGATGGGTAACGGGTCTATCGGTTCAGGCTGGCAGCCGGTCCGGGAATTCGACGCGGACTCTGTTCAACGTACCCCTATTCGCGTATTAACCGTGAACAAGGACATGCCTTTGCCTTTTGGCTCTCAGGGCACATTGGTCATTAATATCAAGATGAGCAGCATTGAACAGAGTGTAGATAGTATGGTTAATGGTCAGCTCTCATTCCTGACGATTACGGATCGGGACGGTAAGGTTGTGTATAATGCACATTCGGACCAAGAGGGTTCGATAGACGGTCAGGAACTGAATAGGCTAGCGCTAGAAAGACTGGGCTGGACAATATCCAGTGGAATTAAGGCCGGCAACTTATTTGGCTGGGTATCGGTCATATCTTATGTATGGGTAATCATTGCTATTGTGACTGTCATCTGTGCGATTGTATATATCGTGTATATTACTCGCCGTAACTACAAGCCCATTCAGATCATCATGAACCGGATTGAGTCTCATCAGATTCGGGCGTTCGAACACTCAGGTGCTCGCACGGATGAGATGAAGATGATTGACGGTGTGCTTGAGAATCTGATTAATCATATGATGGATTATGACAAGAAAAGCAGGGAAAATGTACTTATGCAGCGCAGCAAGTTGTTCAATGCCCTGTTGCATGGTGAACACATGGAAAATGCAGCAGAGCAATTAAAAGAGCTCTCTCCCCTGAATGACGTGCATGACTCGTCGCGTTTTGTCGTTGTTGTTGGAGAGATTAACCGTTATGAGAAGGGATTTCAGGAGAGGTACACGAGAGGTGAACAAAATACGCTGAAGTTTGCCTTGATGAACGTTTTGCAAGAGCTGTCACGTAATACGGGAGTTCAATGCTGGACGGAATGGATTAGTGTGGATCGAATTGCAATCCTTTTTGTGTTCAAAGAACAGAATGATAACAACTTGGATATGTCTGGGCAGATTCGTGTTGTAGCTGAGGAATGCAAATCTTGGGTAGAACAAAATCTACGCATTTCCTTAAGCTTTGGCATTGGACCTATCGCTCAGGGAATCGGTACAATACGAGATTCCTATGCGGCCGCAGAAGCGGTAATGCAACGTAAACTGTTGATGACTGGAGATGTCGGCCAAGCCGACTGCGGTGAAACGCAGCATCCTTTGCTGGATACCTATACCTATCTGCAGATGATTGCGGACTTTGTTAAGCGGTTCCGGATGTCGAGTGGACAGTGGCGGGAACAGTTGGAGGAGATCTTTACAGCGTTTGAACAGAACAAACTGCCGGATGATGAGATTCGTTCTCTGATTCAGGCCATGTTACAGATGCTCAGCCGAGAGGTGGCCATGATGTCGGAAGGACTCCAGGAAGAGCTGTCCGAAGAAAACATCAACAGATGGTTGAGTGCTGTAGAAGAGGCAGAGACGCTTGCGGATGTGAAAAGTCTTTTGTTTGATGGTCTGACGGACTTGTTCAGAACGTATGTAGCGGTAACGGAAACCAAGAGTTACAAAGCCATGGTTAACGAAATGAAAAATTATATCGAAGAACAGTTTGCGAATCCTGATCTTTCATTGAAACATCTGAGCGATCGATTCCAGATTACGGGCAAACATGCGAGTTATTTGTTCAAGACAGAATTCAACATGAAGTTTGTTGATTTTGTTACAGAGCTTCGCATGAAGGAGACGGAGCAGCTTCTGCTCAATACCGATTACTCTTTGCAGGATATTGCCCTGAAGGTGGGGTATGCAAATGGAATTACGTTGGGACGTGTATTTAAGCGGGTAACGGGTATTACACCAGGAGATTATCGTCGTTTGAAACGTGAACATCGAGAACCCGAAGAGTAAAGCAAAAGTGATCATATTCTGAGATCTGTACATCAGGACAACACAGGGTGAATTTCATGCAGTCACTTTCCACTTAGGAGAGAGAGGCTTGCAGAGGTTCGCCCTGTTTTCGTTGAACAATACTCTTATACTGAGATCGGATGCAACTGTTTTCGCAGGATAACAAGCTAGTATTCCTGTTTTTTTCCCGTTTACGAATATAGGCAGTGTGTGAAAATGGTTTATCCGACTTGGGACAGGCAGTTCTGATCCTTGAGGCGAAGAGTGCCGTCAAAGCCTAGAGCAGCGCAGCTTTGGGAAAAAAATCAGTCTGCGAAAATAGGCTTAACATATAAACCATAATCCTTTTGTAAGCGCTTCCGAAAGAGGTTTATTGCAGGATGACGGAAAAATGTGAAATACTCTGGGCAAGCTTTAAACATTCACGCAAAGCCAAAGGGGATGACAAAATGAGAAGCAAAGCAACCAAAGGGAGTCTAAAGAAATGGATGGGTTTGGCGCTTACGATGGTAATGGGCGTTTCTTTACTTGCGGGATGCTCATCAGCATCAAAAGAATCAGCTGAAGGCGGAACATCAGGCAATGGCGAGCGCGTTACTTTAAAGGTGGAGATTTTTGACCGTGGTAACAGTCCTTCACCGTACACAATTACGAACAACTATCTATCTAAAATGATTCAGGAGAAGTTCGGTGATCCCAACAATATTGATGTACAGTTTGTACCCGTTCAGCGTTCTGAGGAAGTTACCAAGCTGAACGTCCTGATGGCTAGCAATACGGATGTCCCTGATATTGTCTTTGTTTATGACTCAAGCGTGTTTTATCGGTATGCCCAGCAGGGTGGATTGACTGATGTTGGAGAGTTGATTGATCAGCACGGTCCGAACCTGAAGAAGTTCCTGGGTGAAGATACTTTGAAGTTTGGGCAAGTGGAAGGACAACAGTTTGCTGTTCCGGGTAAACGTGCTATCACAGGCCGATACAGTTCTTACATTCGTCAGGATTGGCTCGATAAGCTGGGATTGCCAGCGCCGAAGACCACGGATGAATTATATACAACTTTGAAAGCGTTCAAGGATAAAGATCCTGGTGGACTCGGAAGCAAAAACATCCCAATGGGTATGGCTCTTGCACCAGCTCAATTCGAAACACTCATCTACTCATTCATCAAGCCAGTTAGTGGCGACCTGACTTATGGTCAAAGATATGAATTGCCACTGCATGAAGGATTCAAAGAATCGATGCAGTTCCTGAACAAACTGTACAACGAAGGTCTGATCAGCAAAGACTTCAGTTTGGATGAAGACAAAACGCAGTTAGGGAAAGACATTCAAAACGGTAACGTAGGTTACTGGTCTGAAGATGTGGATGCCATGTTCTACGGAGATGGCACACTGGATAATTTGCATAAAAATGTGAGTGGCAGTGAAGTGTTGCCGGTTGATGTATACACCAATCCAAATGCAGACAACAAACACATCAAGTCACGCTACGGAACAAATGGTATGTACATTATGATTCCGAAGAGCAGCAAACGTTCTGTCGAAGCGATCAAATATCTCGACTGGATGGCATCTGACAACAATCTGATTGATATCTACAGTGGTGTGGAAGGCGAGAACTATGATCTGGTAGACGGCATTCCGGTAGTGAAAGAGGATGCATCCCAGGAAGCGCAGGATCGTCTGTTTAACGCAGGGGATACAGCCATTATCTCGAACGGTAAAAACATTGGTGATCAAGCGACGAATGAAAAGGCATGGATTATGGGCTTCCCGCAAAATAATCAGGAGATGCTGAAACAATCCATTGATATTGCTAACACCGATACGGTAGGACCAATCATTTTCGACAAACCGATTGAAGCAGAGATGAAGTACAGCACAGCTCTCAAAGACAAATTAAATGTCATTATCGTAAAAACAGCGATGGCTAAGCCAGCAGAATTCGATGCGGTATATGAAAAAGAAATGGCTGATTTCATGTCTCTGGGTGGTACTGAACTGAAAAAAGAACTTGAAGAAGCAGTTCAGGCACTTCCTGCAAATTAAGTAGCTCCACATTTCAATCTCCAAGACAGATACCCATACTACGGCTTAACTAGAAAGGAACGTGTGCCGCCGGACTGGCGGCACAGCCGTTTCCTTGTTGATAGGAGGAAACCGACTTGACCACCACATACTTGAAGAGGTATTGGCAATTATACGCTCTGATTTCACTGCCCATTATCTACTTTTTAATCTTTCGTTATGGACCGATGTACGGTGTACAGATCGCCTTTAAGGACTTTAACCTGTTTCAGGGAATCAGCGGCAGTGAGTGGATCGGTTTTGATGCTTTTCGCGAAGTATTTGGAATGCGGGACTTCTACACGACATTGCGCAACACCTTTATGCTGAATTTTCTTGATCTGGTCGTTTCATTTCCAGCTCCTATTATTCTGGCGATCATGCTCTATGAAGTTCGATTCAAATGGTTCAAAAAAATCTCACAAACGATATTGTACATTCCTCACTTTATCTCATGGGTAATCATCGGGGGAATTGTGTACCAATTGTTCGGTAATCAATCCGGTATGGTTAACGGTGTACTGGAAAGCATGGGCTTAAATTCAATACCATTTTTGACAGAAAAAAATCCATGGCTTGTGACGTATCTCTTCACAGGTGTCTGGCAAAGTGCAGGATGGGGAACCATTCTATATCTGGCCGCATTAACCGGCGTCAACAAGGAATTGTTTGAAGCAGCTGAGATCGATGGAGCATCGCGGCTGAAGAGAATCTGGCATATTACATTGCCAAGTATTAAACCAACCATCGTGACCTTGCTTATTCTCAATCTTGGACATATGGTCAGCATCGGTTTTGATCGGCCTTATATCATTGGTAATACGGCCGTGCGTGAATATTCCGATGTACTCAGTACCTTTGTATACAGAGTTGGTCTTGAATCAGGACAATACACGCTGGCAACTGTCGTCGGACTGTTCCAAGCAGTGGTGGGACTCATATTCGTGCTAGGATCTAACTATATTTCGAAGAAAGCAACCGGTGAAGGTATTTTGTAGGTTGTGGATGAACGGAAGAGACGCCAATCGGCTTGTTTGTATAGACCATCAGTAAAGGAGCTGTGCGCATATGAGTGAACGCACCTCAAACCGGATTTTTGATATCGTTAATATCTCCTTTATCACCTTGTTTGTTATATTCTGCCTGGCTCCATTTCTGCACACGATCGCGATCTCATTCAGTTCTAACCGTGCGATTACGTCAGGAGAAGTGACCATATTCCCGAAAGAATTCAATTGGGATGCGTATATTCAGGTGTTCTCTGATCAGTCGATGATCTATTCACTGGGTTACACGACAGTTCTGACCATTGCTACTACTGTGCTGTGCATGGTGTTCACACTGGCAGCTGCTTACCCGTTAACCAAGAAAAAATTAAAAGGGCGCAAGCTCTTCATGTATGTCATCATCATTACGATGTTCTTCAGTGGCGGGATCATTCCTGAGTATTTGCTCATTCGTGACCTGAACTTACTTAATTCCGTGTGGGCACTGATTCTGCCAGGACTGGTCAGTCCGTTTAACCTGATTATCCTGATTTCTTTCTTCAGAGGTATTCCTGAAAGTCTGGAAGAATCCGCTGAGATTGACGGCAGTTCCCATGTACACACGCTATTCAAAATTATATTGCCACTATCCATGCCTGTACTGGCTACATTAGCTCTTTTCTATGCGGTTGGACGCTGGAATGGGTTCCAGGATTCCCTGATGTATATTAATGATCCGAAGCTGTACCCGCTTCAACTGAAGTTATTCCAAATGGTACAGAACAATATGGTCAGCGAGCTTACCCAGATGGAGGGTGCTAACCGTACGCCATTGACTCCCGAGAGTCTCAAGGCCGCAACCGTTATTTTTGCAACCGTTCCGATTCTACTTGTCTATCCGTGGCTGCAAAAGTATTTTGTCAGTGGTGCGATGCTTGGCGCGGTAAAAGGTTGAGTTAAGGCTGATGTAAAAAGTTTAGCCAGAGGGAGGAGAAGGAAAACAGATGCAGCACATAGACAAGGGCGAATACTCATTCTCGACATGTTGGAACATCAGGAAACATCCAGTAGGGGAAGATATGATTCGGGAGATTGCGGATCTCGGCTTTCGTCGGGTGGAGCTCAATTATAATGTGACGAAGGAGATGCTCACGACGATTGAGCCGATGATTGAGCGTGGAGAAATCGGAATTTCTAGTGTCCACAACACCTTTCCACATGACCCTGATCCAGACTACGGTACGGATTCCATCTTGCTCGGCTTCGAAGATGAAGTGAAACGTAAACGGGCGATCGAATTGCTGGTAGAGTCGGCTGAATATGCCCAACGTTATGGTGGAGAAGCAGTTGTTGTACACCCGGGAGAGGTACCTTTTCCTGAGGATATCAGCAAAGACCTTGGAAAGATCTATAACGAGGAAGGTCCGGACTCACCGAAGTATCGCAGTAAATGGGCTGAATTGATGGAGCGGCGGGAAGCCCTCAGTTCAGGGTATGTGGAGAAAATTATCGCCAGTCTGGATGAGGTATGCAATCGGGCGGCAGCTAAAGGTCTGGATGTTCGTTTTGGCATCGAGACAAGATCGCGACCACAACAGATTCCTACCCTTGCCGAAGCCAAGACTATCATCACAGCTCTCAAAGGGGCCCCGGTTGGTATCTGGTACGATACAGGTCATGCCATCATGATGGACCGAATGGGCCTTTATGACAGTGTGGGAGAAATGCAAGGCCTGATGGATGATATCGTAGGGGTCCATATCCATGAGACACTTGGTCTCTCGGATCACTGGTGCCCGTATGTACACAGTAAGGATATGAACTTCTATGATGCCTATCTGCCGATGATTCGTCGGGCACAGGTGAAGGTGTATGAGTTGAAGTCTGCCTGTAAGGCAGAAGAGATTCATGAGAGTCATGACTTGCTAATGAAGAAGCTTGGAGTGACAGAGTAGGCGCGGTGAAGTGGGGAACAGTTTGCATGTTCACAGCCTGTGTTCAACGACTGTTTCCTCAGTGACGGAGACACATGAGTATTTAGTAAAACAAGCACAGATTTTCTGGCGACTTTTGTAGAAATATGATATATACTGACGAGAAAAATGAACTCACCTACGGGCGGTATGAGTAGGCTTCCGGTCTGAATTGAAGGCACTGAAGCAACATACTCCGCACATCGGGAGAATGCATTGGTATGGAGGGGACTGCACATGTACAAACAACTGGTGGACAGTAATGACAGAGCGGTAGAAAGAGGCATATCCCGGCAGATGCTTGACCCGGAAAGCCGTTACTATGGAGGGACAATTGATCCCTTCACAGGTGTTGCCTGGGTCAACCATACGACTGGAACGCCCACGGATATGTGTTACTGGGGAGCTGCGCTCTCCAATCCGGACTCTATCTATTACCGGGATGAATCGTTGTTAAATCGACTGCTGTTAGCTACGGAATTTGTACTCCGTTTCCAGCATGAAGACGGTTCAATATCGCCTGGCTGGACCAATTACCATTCCCCTCCGGATACTGCATTTGTCGTTGTAGGGTATTCACAGTTGTATCAGCTTCTTCAGCAGCAAGAATGGGAGCCGCTTCAACCTGTATTGAACAATATGAGGCTGTTTCTGGAACGTACAATCCCAACCATGCTTACAGGAGGTTGTCATACGCCCAATCATCGCTGGGTGCTATGCGCGGCGCTTGGTTTCCTGCATAAAATATTTGATCTGGAGGAAGCTGTGCAGCGCGCAGAGCAGTGGATGGATGAAGGCATGGATATTACACCCGATGGGGAGTGGACAGAACGGAGCAACGGGATATACAGCGCAGTTAGCGACATCATGTTAATTCATGCTGCGCGCCTGCTCAATCGTCCTGAACTGCTGGAACCAGTGAGGCTTAATCTCCGCATGATGGTGTATCTGGTCCATCCAACGGGTGAAATTGTTACGGATTATTCAGGGCGACAGGATCTGGGCAGTGTTCATGATCTGTCACCTTACTATCTGCCTTATGCCATTTTGGCTCGGCTGGACGGTGATCCACTCTTTGCAGGTATGTCAGCCTGGGCTGGAGATACATTGACCGATCCGGGAGTATGTTCGGTGAATACACTCATTCGATTAATGCTTGAGCCGGAGCTTCAGCAGACGAATGATACACGTGATGCATTACCGGAACAGTATGAGGTCATGCTGAATGAACATTTTGTACGGGGCGAATATCTGGAGCAGATGGACTCAGTAGGGCATCACGGGCGTATCTCGCACAGTCGGATGCATACGGACTTTGGTGCTCCCGTAGCTCGAATTCGGGATAGCGCTACTAGTGTGACTGTGATGACAGAAGTTCCTTCTTTCTTCGCGCTTCGTCATGGCAAGGTGCGCCTGCTGGCTGTGCAACTGGCCTCTTACTTTAATCCAGGGTATGTACCTATGCAGCAAATGACGAGGCTGTCCGAAGGGTATCGACTAACTGGTGAGCAGAAAAAAGGTTACTACGGCCCAATCCCTGCAAACCTGCTGCCAGAATCGGCTGCATCAGATATAAGTCCATGGTACTTGTTACCTCATCAGAGTCGTCAGCTTACTCATGAACAGACCTTCCGTGTAGGAGCAGAGTTACAGCCAACGGAAAATGGATGGAACATGCATCTATCTGGACAGGAACCGGAGGACATCATGATGCAGTTGTCCTTTGTATTCGGAAGCGAAGGTGAGCTGACCTGTGAGGACGCGATTGAAATGAGTGAGGGTCACTACTTGTGGAAAGGCGGTACATTACGCTATACCTGCGGAGAAGACTGGCTGGAGATCACCGGGGGCGAACTGGGTCATCTGGCGGCAACGGTACGTGAGGCAAAACTGCCGGACAAGTGTAAGGTTGTGCTGGTCAATTTCATGACGCCGTTTGATAAAACCGTTCATATTTCACTTTCTCCTTCGATGGCGTCGAAGATCTAGATTTATTAGATGTTTAAGCCATAATAGTTAGAAGACCGAGTCCAAATGCTCGGTCTTCTTTTTTTACGAATGACGAATGACTGCAATTAACGTTCTAAAATGATATTCCCACTGTCGAGCTCAGTCCAGTAATGTATGAACTAGTATCATTTCAGTTGCTCTAATGCAGTTTCGATTGGTTTAGTGAACAGAGGATCATCTTTGGTTTTGCTCCAGTAAACGATAAGAACATTTCCTTTCTCATATAGAAAAGGGAATGTTGTGAATTGGGCGCTTTCCATGTGTTTATTGAATTCTTTTGTCCCGTTGATGCGATCCTTTTCAGAATTGAAAATATAAAAATGTATAAATTCAGGGCTATATGGTTCTTCTTCCACGGGCACTTCAACGGAATACACCTCAGGTACAACATCATTTAATTTCAAAGGATACCCGGTTATACCAAAGGACACTAAATCCAGTTCTTGAGACTCGAGCGCTCTCAGTACATCATCTAATGTGAACTTATTTTCTATGTTTTCTATATCTTTTGAACATCCATTCAAAGCAAACAAGCAGATTAAGATGAATATAAGTGGTTTTATCTTTGAGATCCTCAATATAACATCCCCTTAAAATATTTATTTTTTATTACATACGCGAAAAAGAGGCTGACCGTCAGAGCTAATATACGTTGTTTGATTTTTAATGGAGATAAACCACTAAAAAGGACAATAAGGATAATAATACCATAGACTACACTCGTATTATTATAACCGGACCGAATCCAGTTAGATGCCGCGTAACCGACAAGAATAGACTAATGCAATACTGCAAAGAGAGCCTATGGTAAATGAGTGTAGGAGTCTCTAGGTAAACATGGTTTTCCTTTGAATAAACAACGCTCCAAGGTGATAGGTTTCCGCAAAATGGAATATCATCTTCTTTTGCATTTTTTTCATAAACGACATGAAACTACATATTGAGAAGTGGGCCTTAAGATGTGGTATACTGAAGAGTATGAATGAAATGCAAAGAGGAGGTGCCTTGGAAGATGAAGGGCAAGCTAGTGCGGGCTGAGGGACACCTTGCCAATATTATACCGATTCACTTGGATGCTTCTTTCTTCTTTGAAAGAGCTGTCCGCTCGCTGGACCGTAATCATGTCGACAAGGCATTAAAATATTTTCGCAAAGCTGTTGAATACGAACCGGAAAATCCGGTAAATCATTGTAATATGGCGGGTATATTATCGGAGAAGGGGGATTACGAAGCCTCCAATGCCATTCTGGCTAACGTGCTGGAAGTGGTAGATCCGTCGATGACGGAATGTTATTTTTATATGGCGAACAATTATGCAAATATGGATCGGTTTGAGGAAGCCGAGCAAGCACTTGTTACCTATCTGGAGGAGGACACTCAAGGTCAGTTCATGACGGAAGCCGAAGAGATGATGGAGCTTCTGTATTATGAGCTGGATCGTCCGACTAAACTGAATCGAATCAAATCACGCAAAGGTGTAGTGGAGCACGATCAGGCACGGGAACTGCTGGAAGAAGGAAAATTTGCACAGGCTGCTGAATTGCTCGAAGGCATGTCTTCTGATTATCCTGATTACTTGGCTGCCCGTAACAATCTGGCACTCGCCTACTATTATATGGGTCTGTTTCCCAAAGCAAAAGAGACTATTGCCGAAGTGCTTGAACAGGAACCAGGTAATCTGCATGCACTCTGTAATTTGGCCATTTTCCATCAAAATGAGAACCGGGCTGATCAAGTGCTGCTTCTGATCAAAAAATTGCGGGTCATCGTGCCCTTCCAGCACGAACAAGTCTACAAACTGGCGACAACGATGGGAATTCTGGGCCAACACGATACGGCTTATGTTCACTTCCGGCGTTTGCTCAAGGACGAAGAGACAGCTGCTGATCCGGCACTTGCTCACTATGCAGCAGTGGCAGCTTATAATACAGAACGTTATGATGCTGCTGAGCGTTTATGGCATCATGTGTCCAAGCTTGATCCGGGTTCCGAAGTATCCCGGTATTATCTGTCAGGTCTTGAGGCTGTAAAACAAGGCGAGCAAGAGCCAGAGAAGCTGAGCTATCACTATCATCTGCCATTTGATGAGCAATTCAGACAGTGGGAGAACTACGGTAGTGGCATACCTGAAGAAATGAAGAATGATCCACTGATTCGCTCATCCTTCTTCTGGGCATTGCGTCATGGTGATCGGGCAACCAAGCTACAGGTTATTCATGCGCTTGGGATGATCGGTGACTATGAGGTGCAACAGGCTCTGCAATCCTTTATTGAAGAGACTGGAGAAGAAAAGGATCTGCTTGAGGCAGCACAAACTGTACTGAACGGATTGAAATCGGCTGAACATGAGGATCGGAATTCTCAGGTGGTTCGCCCCTTTTCTCCTGTAGCCTTGAAGTCTATTGGGAAGGTTCCATCCACATCAGAGCAATCGGACACTGGTTCAACCTCCCATTGGCAGGCTGTTGTTGATCGTGCGTTACAGATGTCTGAAGCAAAGGCTGAGTTGCAGCAAGAGATGGAACGGCTCTGGACAGATTATGTATCCCGGGTGCATCCGGAGGTTCCGGGTACGAAGCAGATTGAGGGTTGGGCTGCAGGACTTGAATATTTGGCAGCGAAGAATCACAGTCGGCCCGTTACCTATCAAAGCATTGCTGAGCGGTATGGGATATCGGCATCAACGGTTAGCAAGTATGCTAAACAGATTCATTCGGTTTGTAACAGCAAGCCACCACTAGTATAGAAAGTTCGCTTCAACTCGTTTTCAGAAAGACATCAACAGGTGAAGGATACAACAACCGGGAAAACGGGTAAACTTAACGAATGGGCTTCGTAAACGCCTGTAGGATATCATCTTGGCAAGTTCATCGCTAGTACAACACATTCTCACCTTAATTAAGGAGGCTGTATCTATATGTCTAAATACAGAACGATTGTGATCGGAACGGGACCTGCGGGTCTGACAGCAGCGATATATCTGGCTCGTGCTAATCTGAAACCACTGGTTATCGAAGGTCTTCAGCCGGGTGGTCAATTGACGACGACAACGGAAGTTGAGAATTTCCCCGGTTTCCCGCAAGGTATCATGGGTCCGGAACTGATGGACAACATGCGTAAGCAAGCTGAACGTTTTGGAGCGGAATTCAAAAACGGTTGGGTGGAAGAGGTTGATTTCAGCAAACCGCCCTTCAAGGTCAAAGTTGGAGGAATCGGTGAACTGGAAGCTGAATCGATCATTATCTCCACAGGTGCTTCCGCTCGTTACCTCGGTATTCCGGGCGAGCAGGAAAATGTGGGACGTGGTGTAAGTACATGCGCGACATGTGACGGATTTTTCTTCCGAGGCAAAAAAATCGTGGTCGTGGGCGGTGGAGACTCCGCGATGGAGGAAGCGAGTTTCCTGACTCGTTTTGCAACAGACGTGACATTGGTTCACCGCCGGGATGAATTGCGTGCATCCAAGATTATGCAGGATCGGGCTCGCAGCAATGAAAAGGTGAAGTGGGCGCTGAACCGTACTCCACTCGAGGTCGTACCAGAAGCTTTGGGTGTCAAAGGGCTGAAAGTGCGCAACAACGAGACGGGGCAGGAAGAGTTGCTTGAAGCAGATGGCGTATTCGTTGCCATTGGTCACACACCGAATACCGGATTCCTGGGTAATGCGATTGCACTGGACGAACATGGCTATGTTGTCGTTAAACCCGGAACAACGGAGACCAATATTCCAGGTGTATTTGCCTGTGGTGATGTTCAAGATACGAAGTATCGTCAAGCTATTACGGCTGCAGGATCAGGATGTATGGCTGCGATGGATTGTGAGAAGTTCCTTGAAGGAAGCATTGTCCATGATTGGAGCGAAACGTTGGATAAATAAGCATTACATGTGTGAGGTTAGGCATATGCTGGGAATAAGAGACAACGGGAAGTCTCATGAAATGAGAGAAGCCGGAAGGCTTCTCTTTTTTTGAAACTACAGTGGGCATGAGATCGTATACATATAGGGCATATTAGCTGTGAGGTGAAGATTTTGGGGGAAATGATAAAAGATTGGTTACAGAATGCGACAGTGAGACGATTTTTGATCCTGCTCTTGTTCTGTTTAATTTTGTTCAGTATGGGGAGTATGCTGCACATGATTCTGCTGTTGTTCCTGGTGACATATGTCATGAACAGGTTACAGCATTTCATTACAGGTGGTTTGAATCGGTTGTTTCCAATCAATTATAAAGTTGTAGTCATCCTACTCTATATGATTGTGATCGCAGTCATTGTGCTTGGCATTTCCAGATATTCACCACGGATCGTGGATCAGGTCGTTCAGTTGACAAACGAGATTATGAAATTTCTGGATAGTGCAGACGGTGATAATTTTGCGTCCAAAATTGCGGGTTATCTTCAATCCTTCGATATTAAAAATTACACCAATGATGCATTGAAATATATTTTCGCTTTGAGCAAATGGCTGGAGTTTATTCTGCTCGTCATCATTCTGAGTCTGTTCTTCTTGTTGCAGAAGCAGGAGATATCCAAGTTCACGTCCAAGTTCAAAACAAGTAAAATTGGATGGTTCTACAATGAAGTTGCTTATCTGGGAGACAAGTTCGTATCTTCTTTTGGTAAAGTCATTGAGGCACAGCTTCTTATTGCGGTGTTTAATACGGTACTGACGATACTGGGCTTATGGATTCTGGGTTTCCCGTATCTGTTCGCTCTGACCATTCTGGTGTTCATGCTCAGTCTGGTTCCCGTTGCGGGGGTTATCATCTCACTTGTACCGCTCTGTCTGATTGGGTATCAGATGGGTGGACTGAAATTAAGCATTATTGTGATCATCATGATTATTGTTATTCATGCCTTGGAGACATATTTCCTGAATCCAAAACTGATGGCACACAAGACCAAATTGCCAATGTTCTACACCTTTATCGTACTAATTCTGTCGCAACACTTCCTGGGGATCTGGGGACTGATCATTGGTATTCCGATCTTTGTCTTCCTGCTCGATATTCTGGATGTGAACAAGATGGAGAAGACGGAAGAGCCGGTACGTGTGGAAACGAAGTTATAACGTAGAAAAATCAACTGAGTCAGCCCAATTTCTACAATTTCAGATTTTCATAAAAGTAAGGGAGTCTTCCTGTGGATGGAAGGCTCTTTTTTTGTTGGCAATACCGTCATTAGATAGCTTTCTGCGTAAGAATGACAGGTGGCGGGGTGCATAAGACGAGTCACCACTCTGAGGGGGCGATGTTGATCTTTTATGAATGGAACGAGTGAAGATGCAATATCATGAGTTGAGGCTTCCTCTGTTATGGGGAGGAAGGAATAAAGCGTGTGTTTATAAATGAAGGTAATGAGGATGTATACGTATTCAAAAACGGTGCGTGATGTGGTTCACAACCCCGGCGGAGCAGGAGGTACTAGAGGTCTTCTCGTCTTGACCCAGGCGTATCCTTCAATTATAGTTGGTACGTAGGACTTAAACTATTTTAGATAGATAAAGGTGGCTTGCAGCATGTCTGAGAAAATCTACGTTGGGGTCGATCTCGGCGGAACAGCAATCAAGGTCGGTATATGCGATGAACAAGGTCAGCTAATGCATACGTATGAAGGACCGACTGAAGTGGATAAGGGCGTAGACACGGTCATCGCCAACATCGAGAAGTATGTCCGACATATCGTAGCCGAATCACCTTACAGTTGGGAACAGCTTGAGGGTGTAGGTGCTGGAGTGGCCGGTTTCACGAATGTACGCGAGGGAATTATCGTTCATGCCCCTAACATCGGATTTCGGAATGTGGCCATTCGTTCGATTCTGGAAGAACGTCTGGGCAAGCCAATCAAAATAGATAACGATGCAAACGTGGCTGCACTGGGTGAAGTCTGGGCAGGTGCCGGCAAAGGCGTAGACAACTGCGTATGTTATACACTCGGTACGGGTGTTGGCGGAGGCTTGATCTTGAATGGCAACATCTATCAGGGTTTCTCCGGTATGGCGGGAGAACTGGGTCATATCAGTGTTGTACCTGATCTGGAGGCCATCAAGTGTGGTTGTGGTAAAATGGGATGTGTAGAAACAGTATCGTCTGCAACGGGTATTATCCGTATGGCGAAGGATGCCGTAGAGCGCGGTGATCATACGTCACTGGCACTCGTCGACAAGATTGCAGCCAAGGAAGTATTTGATGCTGCCAAGGCAGGCGATGAAGTGGCACAACGCATTGTGAATCGTGCGGCCTTTTACCTGGGCAAATCCATGGCTACTGTAGCAGCTGTCATTAACCCGGAGATGTTCATTATTGGTGGAGGTGTATCCAAAGCGGGCAATTTCTTGTTTGATGAAATCCGTACTGTGTTTGCTAAGCTGACGCCAGAACCGTTGCAAGATGGGGTTCAGATTCTGGAAGCTACACTTGGTAATAATGCAGGTATTGTGGGTGCAGCAGGTCTTCTCTTGCGTTCCTAGTATCCTCGTAACAATATATGAAGACAGCAATATGATAAGGAGGGGACATTTATGCTTGAAGGTGAAGGATCACCAGGCACAGGCGCCACGCTCATTATCATTACGGGCATGTCCGGAGCAGGTAAAACCATTGCAGTACAAAGCCTAGAGGATCTGGGTTTCTTCTGTGTGGATAATCTGCCGCCGGTATTGATTCCAAAATTTGCGGAACTAATTGAACAGTCAAACGGCAAGATTGGTAAGGTTGCATTGGTTATCGATCTGCGCGGGCGTGAATTCTTTACGGCTCTGTCCGAGTCTTTGAACTATATTAAAGATCATTTTACCATTCATTGCGAAATTTTATTCCTGGATGCTACAGATTCTGTACTTGTTCAGCGTTACAAAGAAAGCAGGCGCAGACATCCTTTGGCTCCTGAGGGCATGCCGCTGGACGGCATCCGACTGGAACGCAAGATGTTGGAGGAACTCAAAAACTCTGCGACTCAGGTACTGAATACAAGTACAATGAAGCCTGCTCAACTGAAAGAACGCATCATATCCCGTTTTTCTCATCTGGAAAGCCAAATGCTGTCGGTGAATATTACGTCGTTTGGATTCAAATATGGCATTCCGATTGATGCTGATCTGGTGTTTGATGTACGTTTTTTACCGAATCCGCATTATATTGAGCATCTGCGACCGAATACGGGACAGAATAGTGATGTGTACGAATATGTTATGAAATGGCCGGAGACACAGGCGTTTCTGACCAAGCTGCTGGATATGCTGCATTTCCTGATTCCGCAATACCGGAAGGAAGGCAAAAGCCAGGTTATTATTGGAATCGGCTGTACCGGAGGCAAGCATCGTTCGGTAGCAATATCGGAATATTTGGGCAAGATGTTGGGAAGCAGCGAGACAGAAGCTGTTACCGTGAGCCATCGCGACGCTGACCGGGACCGTCATTGAAGAGGGTGAAGGGATGAAAGAGGCCGGACCACGAAGAGAACGTCCGAGAATAGTTGTAATGGGCGGCGGAACCGGATTATCCGTGATGCTGCGCGGTTTGAAAGAGAAGCCGCTGGATATCACGGCCATCGTCACAGTTGCAGATGACGGTGGAAGTTCAGGCATCCTGCGCAATGAGCTACAGATGCCGCCTCCGGGCGACATTCGCAACGTGCTTACGGCACTGGCTGATGTAGAACCATTGCTTTCAGATATGTTGAAGTACCGTTTCAATACAGGCGCGGGGCTTGCAGGCCACAGCTTGGGAAATTTGATTTTGGCTGCAATGACGGATATTTCGGGCGACTTTGTGACCGCAGTGCGGGAGCTTAGCCGCGTGTTTGCCGTTCGAGGTGAGGTATTGCCAGCCGCAGGCCAGGCCGTCGTGTTGCATGCCGAGATGGAAGATGGGACAATTATTACAGGTGAGTCCAAAATCCCTGAGGCGGGTGGACGCATCAAACGTGTTTTCCTTGAACCGGATCACGTGGAGCCGTTGCCAGAGGCAGTAGAGGCCATTCGTCAAGCTGATGCTATTCTGATCGGGCCAGGCAGCCTCTATACAAGCATCCTTCCCAATTTACTCGTACCTAAGCTTGCAGAAGCTGTGGTAGAGGCTGATGCGGTGAAGATGTTTATCTGTAATGTGATGACACAGCCGGGAGAAACAGATAACTATACGGTAAGTGACCACCTTAAGGCGGTACATGAGCATATAGGTCATCAGCTCTTCGACTATGTTATCGTAAATAATGGTGATATTCCGCTGCAAGTGCAAAATAAGTATGCGGAAAAAGGAGCAAAACCGGTTGTACTGGATATGAATGTACTCGAAAGTGCCGGTTATCAGGTGGTTGCAGATACCCTTGTTCTGTTCAAAACCTATCTGCGTCATGATGCTGACAAGTTAAGTCATCACATCTACCAACTGGTACAAAATTGGATGTTACGGAAGAGGTGAAGTCCCATGTCGTTTGCAGCACAGACCAAAAAAGAGTTAACCATGATCGAGAGCGAACCGTGCTGCGAAAAGGCGGAACTTTCAGCCCTCATCCGTATGCTTGGTGCAGTGCAGTTATCGAATAAAAAAGTGATCTTGGATATTTCGACGGAGAATGCCGCGATTGCAAGACGGGCATACTCTCTGCTTAAAAAGCATTTTCAAGTGCATACGGAATTACTGGTCCGCAAAAAAATGCGGCTGAAAAAGAACAATGTATATATTGTTCGTATTCCAACCATGGTACAGGAGATTCTCAATAGTCTTCATATTGTATCTGAGGGCTTTCTCTTTACCCCAGGGATCAGTACGGAATTGTTTCAGCAAAACTGTTGTAAACGGGCCTATCTCCGCGGTGCATTTCTGGCCGGTGGATCGGTTAATAATCCGGAAGGTTCCTCGTACCATCTGGAGATTGCGTCCATGTATGAAGAGCACTGTCAGGCACTGGTTGACCTGGCCAATGAATTTCATCTGAATGCCCGGTGTATAGAACGGAAAAAAGGATTCATCCTATACATTAAGGAAGGCGAGAAAATCATTGAGCTGCTCAGCATCATTGGTGCTCATCAGGCCTTGTTCAAGTTTGAAGATGTACGAATTATGCGCGACATGCGTAACTCCGTTAACCGGATTGTCAATTGTGAGACCGCCAACCTGAACAAAACGATTGGAGCGGCGGTAAGACAAATCGATAATATCCGGTTGTTACAAAAGGAAGTTGGTCTGGAATCGCTGCCTGAGAAGCTTCGCGAAGTGGCGGAGGTTCGACTGGCTCATCCGGATATTAACTTGAAGGAAGTTGGCGAGCTCCTTAAAGGTACAGTCAGTAAGTCGGGAGTGAACCATCGGCTTCGTAAAATTGATGAGCTGGCTGAGAAAGTACGCACAGAACGTTATGGTTAAGACGGAGTAGGGTAAAGTAACAAGGTCGGCTGTTTCTGCTGAACAGAAAAGTCGGGAAAGTCAACCGTTAAGGAACTAGGGGACTTACTTAGGTCATTGGATGCGCTGTGCAAAAGATGAAATTAGGGCAAGATAATGTCCGTCAAAGCACCCTGAGTTTTTTCTTCTAGTGTCCTGCACGGGTTAATGGTATAATGTTGTTTAAATATAATTGTGTATTTAATGTCCAGATTTCATAATAGGGGGTAAGTTTCCATGACAAAGCACCCGGTAGTTGTCCGTTTGAAAACGGGTCTCCATGCCAGACCTGCGGCACTGTTCGTTCAAGAAGCGAATAAGTACTCGTCTGAAGTGTTCGTCGAGAAGGACGACAAAAAAGTTAATGCAAAAAGTATCATGGGGATCATGAGCCTTGCAATTAGCACAGGTACGGAAATCCAGATTAGTGCAGAAGGCGCGGATGCCGAACAGGCTGTAAACGCTTTAGTTAGTCTGGTAAGCAAGGAAGAGCTCGAAAACCAATAAGATATGATCAATCCAATGAAGAAGTCCCGAAAGGGGCTTTTTTGCGTTTTTCAAGTTTATGCTATCGTCAAGTGCAACATTATGGAATTTGTCCCGTCTGTTAAGGTATCAAATCGATTAAAGTTTGAGATGTTAACACATAAGGAGGCTATCGTGATGGGTAAACAATGGATGAAACCGTTTGGTGCGGTGCTGGTGGCAAGTACGTTGCTTGTTGGAGGAACAGCATGGGTTGCACCAGGTAACTATGCTTACGCTGCAGAGGTTCAGGGAGTACAGCAGAATGTGATTAATGTTGTGGGTAAAGGTGAGATTCAGGTGAAGCCTGATATCGCGTATCTGTCCATTGGTGTGAACAGTACTGCAGAGACAGCAGCATCTGCTCAAAAAGCGAATGCTGCCAAGGTTCAAAAGGTATCCAACTTGCTGAAGAATACGTGGAAGATCAGTGCAGACGACATTCAAACGAGTCAGTTCTCTGTACAACCCAACTATACGTATAGCGAAAAAGACGGACAACAAATTAAAGGATATACAGCGCATCATACGCTGACAGTCACATATCGTCAGATGGACAAGATTGGCGAGTTGCTCGATGCTGCTTCGGGTGCGGGTGCCAACAATATTGAAAACGTGCGCTTTACTGTAGAAAATCCGGAAAGTTATGAGTCCCAAGTGATTGAGAAAGCTGTTGCCAATGCAGATGTGAAAGCGGGCGCCATTGCAAAAGCAGTTAAACGTCAACTGGGTGCTGTTCTTTCCGTGAGCCAAGGTGATGCCAATGTGCCTGTATTCTATGCAAGCGAGGCGTTGATGTCCAAAGCACAAGATACAGCAGGTGGCACTGAGATTGAAACAGGCCAGGTTAAAGTAAGCACAATCCTGAATATCACGTATGAAATGAAATAAACAAGAGTGAACTAAGGATTGTAAGCTCAAGTAACCTTTATAAGTGTCATTTGAAGGGTACAACGAAATAATGACAAAGACTTTGTCCTGTGGACAGAGTCTTTTTTTGTTGGAAAAGCAAACTTTGATGAAGTTAGATAGGAGGGAACTTTATTCGAAGCAACATGAAATGTTGTATATTGGTATCTTTTTTGTATAGTTGTTCGTGACAAAAAGGTCATATCCCCATATATTTTCCTACTGATATTCATCAACATTGTAACTCGAGCTGTAAACCTTTCCGAATTCGGGTTAATTATAATAGAGAGGTGAGCGTATGAGATATGCGATCAGGTCAGGATTACATACGCAATGATCCCTAATTGTGAATTCAGAGAGGAGGTTTATATATGACATCATGGAAAAAATGGACAAGTGCATTGCTCGCAGCAGGAATTATTGTAGGTAGCGGTTCGGTGTGGCAGGACAGTTCGGTTCAGGCGGCATCGGTATCCTCGAAAGTGACAACCACAGCTGAGGTGACCCTGAAGTCGGGTGGAAAAACACTGACTCAAAAAGGACTTCTTCAAGGTGGTTCAACTTGGGTATCTCTTACGGCAGTTAAAGATGTGGCAGGTGGAACGCTGAAATATGATGCGAAAACCAAAGAGTACGCTTTGACAGCAGCCAATAACACAATGACGATCAGCCTATTGGATGGCGAGCCGAGTGTTCGAATTAACAACTATTATCCTCAAGTGGACGCAAAGCTGATCAACGGCAGATTATATATCCCATTCTCGGCAATGAGAGATTATCTGGGTGTACAGGGGAATTGGGATAGCAAAACCAAAACGTTGACACTCAGCAAAGTGAAACAAAATAACGTTAAAATTAAAGCGGCAACAGTTAATGTTACTGTAAAAAATGCTGAAGTAGATGTTCAATATCCGCAAGTGAGTGGACTTGCCAGCAAAGAAGCTGAAGCGGCGATCAACAAAGTGTTGAAAGACGAAGTGGATGCGTATGTAGCTGACTTCAAGAAACAGACATCTGAATTCGGCGGTGCAACAGCCAACCGTCCATATGCATTTGAGAGCTCCTATGTAGTGACGTACAACGAAAAAGGCGTGCTGGGACTCATTACACAACGATACGAAGATTATGCTGGCGCTCATGGTATGACGTACCGTACGGGCCACACCTTTGCACTGGACACAGGTAAGGAGCTTACGTTAGATGATGTGCTGCAAAATAACAAAACCATGCGCGAGACGTTGAGTAAAAAAGTGGGTGAACAACTGAAAGCCCGCGGTGGATACCTCGACGGTTATAAAGGGTTAAATAAAGATCAAGATTTCTATGTGACACCAACGGGTGTAGTTGTGTTCTTCCAGTTGTATGAGTATACGGCGTACGCAGAGGGATTCCCTGAAATGCCATTTACGTACAAAGAGCTTCTCCCTAAAGGCACGGAACCTTTCAGTAATGTAAATGGAACCAAATAAAGAATCATTATTATGCACTCTTAAGTTTTCTTCCTTATAAAATGAAAAAAGAAGCCCCCATCATAATTATGATGAGGGCTTCTTTGCGTATGGGCAAAACACGAAGTGTTGCTGATTACATTAACGCATAGACCTTGGTCTACGTCACACTTAGATGCCTTGGGAACCTACGTTTTCGATAACTTTATCAATGATACCGTAATCGGCGGCTTCAGCAGCACTCATGAAGTAGTCACGATCTGTATCTTTCTCAATCCGCTCCAGCGGTTGACCTGAACGCTCAGAGATGATGCGGTTCAAGGTATCACGCATTTTCAGGATGCGGCGAGCACGAATTTCGATGTCAGAAGCCTGACCTTGTGCACCACCAAGTGGTTGGTGAATCATAATTTCACTGTTTGGTAATGCAAAACGTTTACCTTTTGCACCGGCATTCAACAAGAATGCACCCATGGAAGCCGCCATACCTACACAGATGGTAGATACATCCGGTTTGATGAATTGCATTGTATCGTAAATCGCCATACCGGCTGTAATCGATCCGCCTGGGCTGTTGATGTATAAGTGAATGTCTTTCTCCGGATCTTCCGCAGCCAGGAACAACATCTGTGCCATAATGGCATTAGCCACTACGTCATTAACATCGCTACCAAGGAAAATAATACGATCCTTCAGCAATCTGGAGTAGATGTCGTAGGCGCGCTCACCCCGGTTGCTCTGTTCAACGACCATTGGAATAAAACTCACGTGAAAAACCTCCTTGGAATGTAAATGTTATTGGTGTTTATACTTAAACTGTTACCGTATTACCCACATAATAAACAATTCCAAACAAAAAGTCAAAGAAAGTCAAACTAACTTGCAAAAAAAAGAAACCTTTCCGGTTTCATTGGTTAAATGGGTTATGAGCTGTTAAATAAAAATGGCGCGCCCGCCAAGAATCGAACTTGGATCTCAGGCTTCGGAGGCCTACGTCATATCCATTGGACCACGGGCGCACATTATGTGACAGCAATAATGATTATAGCTCATGAAATATTTAATTGCAAGCAGTTCGTTGTGGTATTGGTTTGGATTAACCTAAAAATGATCATGATGAAGAAGAGTGGATAAAGAGTGCATTTAAGTAAATGCTATTAGAGGTTTTGGACATGCCGTATGAAATGTGATTCTGAGCGATATGTAGATCGAATTCATTTGTTTCTTCTATATATGGTATGCGTGTGCTAGTCCTAGATCATGGAAGTCTAGGATTGTGAAAATAGGCGCGTACAAACGCTGCATGCGTGTCGAAATAACACGTTGAAACACTTGCATGTCACGTCAGTTTTAGGTAGAATAGACGTGGGACTTAAAAAGTTAACCCGGGACGTTTTAGGGCCACGAAAGAGAGCTTAGAACGAGAACTTGCGGGAGTGGAAAGCATGCGAACGATTTTAGAAGTACAAAAGCAGCTTCTGCCTGATCTCATGGATATCTTGAAAAAGAGGTATACGATTCTGCAACAGATCATGTTATCGGATGTGATCGGACGGAGAACGTTAGCTAATTCCATGCAGATGACCGAGCGGGTTCTGAGGGCTGAGACCGATCTGTTAAAGGCTCAGGGACTTATTGAAATTGACAGTGCAGGAATGAAGATCAGCGAGGCAGGGTATGATTTGCTGCAGCAGTTAGAGCCCGTAGCCAAAGAGCTGTTCGGATTATCCGAGCTGGAAGAGCGCATCAAGCAAGCCTACGGTCTGCAAAAGGTAGTTGTGGTTCCTGGCGATTCGGACGTTTCTCCATTTGCCAAAAGGGAACTGGGCAGAGCCGGAGCGAAGGCTCTCGGCAATATCATGAGTGACAACGACGTTGTCGCCGTTACTGGCGGTTCAACAACGGCCGAAGTCGCAGAACAACTAAATCCGCCAACATCGCTCAAAGGTGTCTGGTTCGTACCGGCACGCGGTGGACTTGGAGAAAGCCTTGAAATTCAGGCTAATACGATCGCATCCACAATGGCAAAACGGGTAGGGGCGCAATACAAACTCCTGCATGTACCGGATTTGCTCAGTGATCATGCCTATGAATCATTAATCCAGGACCCTAGTGTTCAGGAGATTCTGCAGCTGATCAGGCAATCACGGATTGTTATTCATGGAATTGGTGATGCCGTAGAGATGGCTAAAAGACGCAAACTTGCGACGGAGATTATAGATGAACTTCAGGAGCAAGGGGCCGTATCTGAATCTTTCGGTTATTACTTTAATGATCAGGGTAAGGTGGTACATACCATGCTTACACTGGGTATGCGACTTCAGGATATTGAACGAACCGATGTTGTGATTGGAATTGCAGGTGGCAAAAGCAAAGCTGCTGCTATACATTCCGTGTTACGATTTGGTCAGGAAGATATTCTGATTATTGATGAGGCTGCTGCCGAAGTCATCGTTGCTGAAATGGAATAAGGTTTTACTTTGCATCACAACTATTGTTGTCTTGACGGACTTCACCGTCTGTCTTGAATATATAAGTTTCATAAAAAATTAATCAAAACTTGGGAGGAACTTACTCATGATTAAAGTAGGTATTAACGGTTTTGGACGTATTGGACGCTTGGCATTCCGCCGTATTCAAAATGTAGCAGGCATCGAGGTAGTAGCAATCAACGACTTGACTGACGCTAAAATGCTCGCTCATTTGCTCAAATATGATACAACTCAAGGTCGCTTCGATGGCGATGTTGAAGTACACGATGGCTTCTTTAAAGTGAACGGCAAAGAAGTTAAAGTATTGGCTAACCGTAACCCGGAAGAACTTCCTTGGGGCGACCTGGGCGTAGATATCGTTCTGGAATGTACTGGTTTCTTCACAACTAAAGAAGCAGCTGAGAAACACTTGAAAGGTGGAGCTAAGAAAGTTGTTATCTCCGCACCAGCTACTGGCGACATGAAAACCATCGTTTACAACGTAAACCATGAAATCCTCGACGGTACTGAAACTGTAATCTCCGGCGCATCTTGCACAACAAACTGCCTGGCACCTATGGCAAAAACACTGCAAGACAAATTCGGAATCGTTCAAGGTTTGATGACTACAATTCACGCTTACACTGGCGACCAAAACACGTTGGATGCTCCACACCCTAAAGGTGACTTCCGTCGTGCTCGCGCAGCAGCTGAAAACATCATCCCTAACACAACTGGTGCTGCTAAAGCAATCGGTCTGGTAATCCCAGAACTGCAAGGCATCCTTGATGGTGCAGCTCAACGTGTACCAGTAGCTACTGGTTCCCTGACTGAGCTCGTAACTGTTCTGAACAAAAAAGTAACAGCTGAAGAAGTTAACGCAGCAATGCAAGAAGCTTCCGATCCAGAAACTTTCGGATACACAGAAGACGAAATCGTATCTTCCGATATCCAAGGAATCACTTTCGGTTCCCTGTTTGATGCAACTCAAACTAAAGTTCTGACTGTTGGCGACCAACAATTGGTTAAAACTGTAGCTTGGTATGACAATGAAATGTCCTACACTGCACAATTGGTTCGCACTTTGGAGCACTTTGCAAAAATGATTAAGTAATATCTGTAATAACATAGAGCGGAAACAGATGCTATATTGTTTCCGCTCTTTATATATCTACATTTTGCAAATTTCTCAAAAACACCAGGATTGACGAGGGATTTTAGCTCTTGATTGGTCCACCAAATACATGGGTGCGGAGGAAATACAGATGAACAAAAAAAGTGTACGCGATATCGAATTGACAGGAAAACGGGCTTTTGTCCGTGTAGATTTCAATGTGCCGCTCGAAGATGGTAAAATTACAGATGACAAACGTATTCGTGCAACGCTTCCTACAATCAACTTCTTAATTGAAAAAGGCGCTAAAGTCATTTTGGCAAGCCACATGGGTCGTCCTAACGGCGAAGTGGTTGAATCCTTGCGTTTGACTCCAGCAGCTGAGCGTTTGTCTGAATTGCTTGGTAAAACAGTAGTTAAAGCTGACGATTCTGTTGGTGACGCTGTTAAAGCTCAAATCGCTGAACTGAACAACGGCGACGTATTGTTGCTTGAAAACGTTCGTTTCCACGCAGGCGAAGAGAAAAACGATCCGGAACTGGCAAAACAATTTGCTGAACTGGCTGACGTTTTCGTTAATGATGCGTTTGGCGCGGCTCACAGAGCACACGCTTCGACTGAAGGAATCGCTCACTTGCTTCCAGCGGTGTCCGGTTTGTTGATGGAGAAAGAACTTGAAGTGTTGGGTAAAGCAATCTCCAACCCTGAGCGTCCTTTCACAGCTATCATTGGTGGATCGAAAGTTAAGGACAAAATCGATGTAATCGACAACCTGCTGAACATTGCAGACAACGTGATCATCGGTGGCGGTCTGACTTACACGTTCTTGAAAGCACAAGGACATGAAATTGGACAATCCTTGTTGGATGATTCCAAACTTGATGTTGCTCTCGGTTTCATCGAAAAAGCGAAAAAACTGGGCAAAAACTTCTACCTGCCGGTAGATATCGTAGTGTCTGACGATTTCAGTGCAAAAGCAAACACACAAATCGTTGACATCGACGGCATCCCAGCAGATTGGGAAGGCATCGACATCGGTCCTAAAACACGTGAGATCTATGCTGATGTAATCAAAAACTCCAAATTGGTTGTGTGGAACGGACCAATGGGCGTATTTGAAATCGAGCCATTCTCCCACGGTACTCGTGCAGTAGCGGAAGCTTGCGCTGAGACAGAAGCTTACACTGTAATTGGTGGCGGTGACTCCGCAGCAGCAGCTGAGAAGTTCAAATTGGCTGACAAGATGAACCACATCTCTACAGGTGGCGGTGCATCGCTCGAGTTCATGGAAGGTAAAGTTCTTCCAGGCGTAGTGGCATTGAACGACAAGTAAGTTTTAGTAGCCTATAGCATGAAGGAGTTGAAACCCATGAGAACACCGATTATCGCAGGTAACTGGAAAATGTTCAAAACGGTTTCCGAATCCAATGACTTCATTCAGGAAGTTAAAGGAAAAGCGGAAGTTGAAGGCGTGGAAACTGTAATCTGCGCACCGTTTACAAATCTGCCATCCCTGGTAGAAGCGGTTAAAGGTACAAACATCAAAATTGGTGCACAAAATCTTCACTTTGAAGATAACGGTGCATTCACAGGTGAAATCAGCGGCGTGATGCTGAAAGACCTGGGTGTGGATTATGTCATTATTGGTCACTCGGAGCGCCGTCAATATTTTGCGGAAACCGATGAGACTGTCAATAAAAAGTTGCATGCAGCATTCCGTCACGGATTGACTCCAATCTTCTGCCTTGGTGAGACGCTTGAAGAGCGTGAAGCGAACCAAACAAAAGACGTATGCAAAGTGCAAACAGTAGCTGCTTTTGCAGGTCTGTCTGCAGAGCAAGCGGCACAAGTTGTTATCGCTTATGAGCCAATCTGGGCGATTGGTACAGGCAAATCCTCCACTTCCCAAGATGCGAATGAAGTTATTGCTTACATCCGTACGCTGGTGAAGGATCTGTACAACGAGACGGTTGCGAATGCAGTTCGTATTCAATACGGCGGCAGTGTTAAACCGGAGAACGTAACAGAATACCTCGGACAAAGCGACATCGACGGCGCACTTGTTGGCGGTGCCAGCTTGCAGCCGGCTTCGTTCATCGCGCTTGTTGAGGGGGCGAAGTAAGATGACAGCTCCAAAACCTGTAGCATTGATCATCATGGATGGCTTTGGTCTGCGTAACACGGTGGAAGGCAATGCGGTAGCGCAAGCCAAAAAACCGAACTACGACCGTTTCATGAGCCAATTCCCACATACAACACTCACTGCTTGCGGTGAAGCTGTAGGTTTGCCAGAAGGGCAAATGGGAAATTCCGAGGTAGGTCACCTGAACATTGGTGCCGGCCGGATCGTATACCAGGATTTGACCCGTATCTCCAAATCCATTCGTGACGGCGAGTTCTACGACAATGAAACACTTGTCAAAGCGGTTCGCGAAGCAAAACAAAGCGGCAAAAAGCTTCATCTCTACGGTTTGTTGTCCGATGGCGGCGTACATAGTCACATCGACCACCTGTTTGCTATGCTGGATCTGGCCAAAAAAGAAGAAATGAATGATGTATATATTCATGCTTTCATGGATGGCCGTGATGTTATGCCAGACAGTGGTAAAGACTTCATGCAGAAGCTGATCGCTAAGATTGAAGAAGTCGGTGTAGGTAAAATCGCAACGGTTCAAGGTCGCTATTACGCGATGGACCGTGACAAACGTTGGGAACGGGTTGAGAAATCATACCGCGCCATCGTTTATGGAGATGGACCAAAATACACTGACCCACTCAAAGCGGTTGAAGAATCGTATGAGAAATCCGTATTTGATGAATTCGTTGAACCAACGGTTATCGTCAAAGCGGATGGTGAGCCGGTAGGTTTGGTTGAGAGCGGCGATTCCGTTATCTTCCTCAACTTCCGTCCTGACCGTGCGATCCAGTTGTCGCAAGTATTCACGAACCAGGATTTCCGCGGTTTTGATCGTGGTCCGAAGTTCCCTGTGGGCTTGCACTTTGTATGCTTGACTTTGTTCAGCGAGACGGTTGAAGGTTATGTGGCTTATTCGCCGAAGAACCTCGACAACACCCTGGGTGAAGTCCTGGTACAGAACAATAAAAAACAACTGCGTATTGCAGAAACTGAGAAATACCCGCACGTTACCTTCTTCTTCAGCGGTGGTCGTGATGTGGAGCTTCCGGGCGAAACTCGCGTACTGATCAACTCACCAAAAGTTGCAACGTATGACCTGCAACCAGAGATGAGTGCGTATGAAGTAGCTGATGCATGTGTTCGCGAGATCGAAGCAGACAAACATGACGCCATCATTCTGAACTTTGCTAACCCTGACATGGTTGGACACTCCGGCATGCTGGAGCCTACCATCAAAGCGGTTGAAGTAACAGATGAGTGCATGGGCCGTGTTGTGGATGCAGTACTTGCCAAAGGTGGCGTTGTACTGATCACGGCGGATCATGGTAACGCGGATATGGTGTTCGATGAGAAAGGACGTCCGTTCACAGCTCATACAACGAACCCGGTTCCATTCATCGTTACGGATGCCAATGTAACCTTGCGTGAAGGCGGAATCCTGGCGGATATCGCGCCAACGATCCTTGACCTGATGCAATTGCCTAAACCGGCTGAAATGACAGGTACATCTGTCATCGCTACCCGTAAATAATTCGTTTTAATAGGTTGTCGAATAAGACAGAGTGGAACCTGGAACAAAGCGGGCAGAACCAATCTGAAGAAGCGTTAGCGTTCGCCTTTATCACATGATTCCAACTTATAAAAATAAGTTCAAAGGAATCAGGGGATAACAGCGATCGGAAGATGGTACTGCGTGCGGAGTGGCCTGGTGAAACTGAACTATTCTGAACGTATTAAAAATAAATTCAAATTTAAAGGAGATTATCACAAATGACTATTATTTCTGACGTGTACGCTCGCGAAGTCCTCGACTCCCGCGGTAACCCTACAGTAGAAGTTGAAGTATACCTGGAGTCCGGCGCAATCGGACGCGCAATCGTTCCATCTGGTGCATCCACTGGTGCCCACGAAGCAGTTGAGCTTCGCGATGGTGACAAATCCCGTTACCTCGGTAAAGGCGTTCTGCAAGCTGTTAAAAACGTAAACGAAACAATCGCTCCAGAAGTTATCGGTATGGATGCATTGGATCAACTGGGTATCGACAAATTGATGATCACTTTGGATGGTACGCCAAACAAAGGTAAACTGGGCGCTAACGCAATCCTGGCTGTATCCATGGCAGTAGCTCGCGCAGCTGCTGATGCTCTGGACCTGCCATTGTACGTTTACCTGGGCGGATTCAACGCTAAAGCATTGCCAGTACCAATGATGAACATCATCAACGGTGGTGAGCATGCTGACAACAACATCGACGTTCAAGAGTTCATGGTTCTTCCAGTTGGAGCACCAAGCTTCAAAGAAGCTCTTCGCGTAGGTGCAGAGATCTTCCACAACCTGAAATCCGTATTGAGCTCCAAAGGCTTGAACACAGCTGTAGGTGACGAAGGTGGTTTCGCACCGAACCTTGGTTCGAACGAAGAAGCAATCACTACAATCATCGAAGCAATTGAAAAAGCTGGTTACAAACCAGGCGTTGACGTATTCTTGGGTATGGACGTTGCTTCCACTGAGTTCTACAAAGATGGTAAGTACACACTTGCTGGCGAAGGTAAATCTTACACTTCCGCTGAGTATGTTGACCTTCTGGCTTCATGGGTTGAGAAATACCCAATCATCACAATCGAAGACGGTATGTCCGAAGATGACTGGGATGGTTGGAAATTGCTCACTGAGAAATTGGGAGACAAAGTACAACTCGTTGGTGATGACCTGTTCGTAACAAACACTGAGCGTCTGGGCAGAGGTATCAACGAAGGTATCGGTAACTCCATCCTGATCAAAGTTAACCAAATCGGTACATTGACTGAAACATTTGATGCAATCGAAATGGCTAAACGCGCAGGATACACAGCTGTAATCTCCCACCGTTCCGGTGAGTCCGAAGACAGCACAATCGCTGATATCGCTGTTGCAACTAACGCTGGTCAAATCAAAACGGGTGCTCCTTCCCGTACAGACCGTATCGCGAAGTACAACCAATTGCTCCGCATTGAGGATCAACTGGGTGAACTGGCTCAATACAATGGTCTTAAAGGATTCTACAACCTTAAAAAATAAGCTGGATATCCAGCTTTTACGGGCAAGCCGGGTAACCGGCTTGTCTTTTTTATTGCAACGAAGTAATGGTATAAAGTAAGCATCACGCGATGGTGAAATTTAGGGCATTGTATAAACTGTACTACTTGTAGTACAACCATAGCTATGTTACAATTAAAGTAACTGTTTTTATGGTGAGATGTATGCCCACATGGGTAGGAGGTGGAAAGAATGGATATTGCTTTGAAATTGCTGCTCGTTGTTTTCTCGATCGGTCTAATCACTGTAGTATTGCTGCAGCACGGGAAAAGCGCTGGTTTGGCGGGTGCCATCTCCGGTGGTGCGGAACATCTTTTCGGTAAAACGAAAGCGCGCGGATTGGATCTCTTCCTGCAACGTGCAACGGTGGTACTGGGTGCAGGATTTATGATTTTGTCTATTGTTGTTACGGTGCTTTCCAAGTAAGAATTGGAACTGCTGTTCAATGAATAGCTTAAGCTAATGGCTTAATTGATGAACCTTCGTTTCGTGAAGAAACGGGGGTTTTTTAATAAATTCTTACGCGTCCAAACTTTTCCAACAATTTAATCTATAGACTCCATGATTTTCGGTCTTCTTCTCACTTCTGTTTGGTTTTCCTTCCTTAACATGCAACACACCCCTATCATGTATGGTATGTCCCTCGCTTATTCGTTACGCGAACTCACTCCCTATAATGAATGTCATGTGTACAGAAAATTTTCGGATGTAGTCCTTTTCCAGATGCGCACAGCACGTGTATCGCATAAAATGCTGTAGAGATACGTGAAAGCGTGATTTTAGAGGAGCGCCCGGCAACTGTGGTTTTTTTGCGAGGTACGGATGGGCCGGATTGAATTCGTGTATACTAGGGTATGAGATAGTATGGTTGTACTACTACACTCTTCACAGCAATGATATTGTATTGCATGAAAAAGGTAAGAATTCCGATACATAAAGAGATGAGACTTGCTTACACTTTTATGTTTCCCGAGGTGAATATATTAATGATAACAGAACAACAATTGCTCGACTTCATGCGGGAAACCGCTTATAAACCTATGACTTATCAGGAGTTGGAACAGCACTTCGCTATTGAAGATGCAGCTGATTTCAAAGCCTTTTTGATTATGCTTAATACGCTGGAGGAATCCGGTAAAGTTTTGCTGACCCGTAACAATCGCTATGGCATGCCAGAGCGCATGGATTTGGTACGTGGACGTTTACAGGCTCACGCTAAAGGTTTCGCTTTCCTTATCCCTGAGGATCGGGAGCACCCGGATGTGTACATTCACGCCAATGATATGAAAAGTGCGATGAATGGTGATACGGTATTGGTTAAAGTCACATCTCAAGGACCTTCAGGTGGTCGTTTGGAGGGTGAGATCGTCCGTATTGTTACTCGTGCTGTGACACAAGTCGTTGGTGTGTTCCAGAGCCATGAGGTGTACGGATTTGTCATTCCGGATGATAAACGGATTAATCGCGATATTTTCATCCCACGTACCAACTTTGCTGGGGCGGTTGATGGACAGAAGGTCGTAGCCAAGATCGTCAGCTATCCGGAGGGCCGTGCGGCTGCCGAAGGTGAAGTGATCGAGATTCTCGGTCATAAGGATGAGCCGGGTATTGATATTTTGTCCGTCATTCGCAAGCATCAGTTGCCTGAAGCTTTCCCTGATGAAGTGGTAGAAGAGGCGGAAAAAGCACCCGACTCCATCACGGATGAAGAGATTGTACAACAGGGTCGCCGTGATCTGCGCGGACTTAACATTGTCACGATTGATGGCGAAGATGCCAAGGATCTGGATGATGCTGTTAACGTAGAGAAACTGCCTAACGGGAACTATCGTCTGGGTGTTCATATTGCCGACGTTGGCTATTATGTGCAGGAGAATTCCAAGCTGGATCAGGAAGCCTACAACCGTGGATGCAGTGTGTATCTGGTGGATCGGGTTATTCCGATGCTGCCACAGCGTCTGTCCAACGGGATCTGTAGTTTGAACCCGCAGGTAGACCGCTTGACACTGTCTTGTGAGATGGAGTTTAACGACCAGATGAAGGTTGTAAAACATGACATTTTCACAAGTGTAATCAAAACCAAAGAGCGGATGACGTATTCCAACGTCCGTAAAATCCTTGAAGGTGAAGAGCCGGAATTGCTCGAGCGTTATAAGGATCTGGTAGATGATTTCCATCTGATGAAAGAGATTGCCTTGAAGCTGCGTGCTATGCGTATGCGCCGTGGTGCGGTTGACTTTGATTTTGAAGAATCCAAAATCATTGTGGACGCAGAATGCAAACCGGTAGATATCGTGAAACGGGAGCGTTCGATTGCAGAGCAAATCATTGAGGAATTCATGTTGGCAGCGAACGAAACAGTGGCAGAGCATTTCCACTGGTTGAAGGTTCCGTTCATTTATCGTGTGCACGAAGATCCGGATCAGGAAAAACTGCAAAATTTCCTCGCCTTTGCTGCGAATTTTGGACACCAGGTCAAAGGACGTGGCAATGCAATTCATCCACGGGCGCTTCAATCGTTGCTTGAGGATATCAAAGAAACGAAAGAACAAACCGTGATTAGTACGATGATGCTCCGTTCCATGAAACAGGCGAAGTATGATTCTGAAATGTCAGGTCACTTTGGCCTCGCGGCAGAATTCTATAGTCACTTTACGTCTCCAATTCGTCGTTATCCCGATCTTGTCATTCACCGGGTGATTCGCGAAGTCATTGAAAATAATGGTGCATTGCCGGAGAACCGTCAGGAGTATTTGGCAGCACGTATGTCCGATATTGCGCAGCAGTCTTCTGAACGTGAACGTGTGGCGGTAGAAGCTGAGCGGGATACGGAGAAAATGAAAAAAGCCGAGTACATGCTCGACAAAGTAGGCGAAGAGTTCGAAGGCATGATCAGCAGTGTGACCAGCTTTGGTATGTTCATTGAACTGGAGAACACGGTTGAAGGTCTGATTCGCCTGAGCGCACTCACGGACGACTATTACCATTTTGACGATCAGCATATGGCTCTGATTGGTGAACGTACCTCGAAAGTCTTCCGCATCGGTGATGAAGTGAAGATCCGTGTGGCACGTGTAAGCATGGAAGAGTATACGATTGATTTTGAAATGGTCGATATGAAACCTCGCGGTGAACGTCCTGGCGGCTTCGGTGGCGGACGTGGCGGTAAAGGTGGTCGCCCAGCAAGTGGTGGCGGTCGCGGCGGTGCCAAGGGTGGACCAGGTGGATTCAGCGGTTCGCGAGGCGGCAAAGGCGGCTCATCCGCTGCTGGAGCCAACCGTGGTGGCAGATCAACGGAAGAAAGCAGCAAAGGTGGACGTGGCGGTCGCGGTGGAGCAGCGAGTGCAGGCGCGGGCGCAGGCTCATCTGGTGGCTACGCAGGTAAAGGCGGCGGCAAACCAAAAGGTGAGCGTCGTGCTGGTGATGCTGGAGGATCAACTGGCCGGGGTAAAGGCGCAGTGAGCTTTGGTTTTGGCTCAGGTAAAGGCGGTTATAGCTCTACATCGGGTGGATCGGATACTAGTTCAACCGGTGGACAAGGAAGTGGCCTGAACAGCGGCAGCGGTCGCGGTGAAGGAAGCTTTAAGTCAGGCAAGGGCGGCAATAAAGGTGGCAAAGGCGGAAGTGGACGCAAAAACACTTCGCCGAGCGGCGTATTTATTGGAGAGAATGCAACTCCTGGTGGCGCTCAGGAAGGCGGAGCACCACGACGCAAGCGGAAGAAGAGCAAAGGTGAAGCTGGTAACGGCACGGCAGCTTTTGTACGGAAAAAGAAAAAATAAAGCTAACGTAACTTGGAGAAATGGATTACAAGTCGTTCCTCCAGGTTAAGCGTTGGAGAAAATAGTCACTTCAGCCGGTGTGTTGTTTCGCACAGTCTGAAAGTGGTGTAATGAGGAGGGGCGGCAGAGGTCGCCTCTTTCTTGATTTTAACAGCCGTACTTGCTACAATTAGGGTCTGGCACGTGGTACCTTGGTGCAACATTGGGTGCGCTGCTATAGAGCATGGTACCGGCTTATTTTACGGAGAAGGAGTGAGGACATGGGTAAGAATGATGGACAGAGTAAAGTGCTCGCACAGAATAAAAAGGCTTCCCATGACTACTTCATTGAAGATACGTATGAAGCGGGCATGGTGCTTACCGGAACGGAGATCAAATCTCTTCGTAACGGCCGTGCGAATATTGGTGATGCATTTGCCACGATTCGGAACGGTGAGATTCATATTCACAATATGCATATTAGTCCTTTTGAACAAGGGAACCGAAATAATCCGCTTGATCCAACACGTACGCGCAAGTTGTTGATGCATAAAGTGCAGATTCACAAGCTGCTCGGGCTGTCGAAACAGGATGGGTACAGCATTGTTCCGCTGAAAATCTATATCCGCAATGGTTATGCAAAGCTTTTGCTCGGACTGGGTAAAGGTAAGAAGCAGTATGATAAACGTGAAACTGCCGCGAAGCGCGATGCACAACGTGATATCCAACGGGTACTGCGCGAGAAGCAGAAGGTTGCGCGTTAAGTGGAGCGCTGGGCGGCTTTACTTTAGGTGTATAAGTTAGTTTTTGTGATGAAGCTTTGATGTATGAGTTAAGGAGTCTCAAGGTTTGTCCTGCAATGGGCAAGCTTGGGGCTTTTTTATTTTTAGTGGAAAGTGGATGTGATGTGAATTGCTGAAGTGTATTGTGTGGTGATTTCCTTTGATATGTGTTGAAGGGAATTCGGTAGGAGCATGGAGCTTGTCGCGTTGATGAATCTAAATTATCAGCTGTTGCGTAGTTTGCCAGAGGAGTGGGTAAAATACTAAGGTGCAGTTGTTCGTGATCCAATCTGGGTAAACTTTACTTCCGATTGGTGACGCGGTATAATATGTAGACGATTGAGCCTGTTGTATTGGATAACCTTGTACACATGCTCAGCCTGCTGGAATGTCTTCCAGCAATCTGTACTATTTCGGTGATGTGTCCTGTGTTATGATTACTCATGTAGCAGACAGGAATGCCGAGTTTGAAAGAAGCATCTTTTTACCTTGGAGGAAAAAGATGTGCAGCACCTTTGCTCCGTATTCACGGATTAATCCTGGAGCCCTTCTTCATTGAGGGGGCGTTTATGGATTCGACGGGGATAGTTCGAGCATGGGTAGCGGGTAGTGGGGACGCGTCCGCTTTATCAACGCTAAAGCCTATTAAACGGCAAACAACAAACAAACTACGCTTTCGCAGCCTAAGAAACTGTGTGCGTGCTTCTACCCTGCATCGCCCATGTGACAGGGATAGGGGCTAACTAGTAGTGGGATACGCTGTCACATCTCCGCCTGGGGTGTGCTGAAGAAGACAATCAGGCTGACCCAACGTATAGCCGGTTACGGGGCGATACTCGGGTGACATCAAAACTGTGACTACACCCGTAGAAGCTTATGTGCCGTTATCTTCGGACAGGGGTTCGACTCCCCTCGCCTCCATTAGAGTCAAAAGCCATCAACCAGTGTTCTGGTTGGTGGTTTTTTAGTTTATGATATAATAAACAGAAATTTAGATTGGGGGACTCAAGATGTTTGAAAATCGAGAACAGCTCCAAGAAATTTTGAAAAAAGCAAATCAACATGCACGGAAACAAGCTAAAGAATCAGGTGCCTCTATTTATTATATAAAGAATAACAAACGTGTCCGTGAGGATGCTGAAGGAAATAAATTTGAAATTATATTTGATGCTACTGGGAAACGCCAGGAGTTTGAGTATCATGAGTGAAATCAGACCAGTCATGACGGTGTTTGCTGGAACCAATGGAGCAGGGAAAAGTACACTCAGTATGCAAATGAGAGAGTGGCTTGGTGAACTGGTTGATCCGGATCAAATTGCAAGAGAGTTGAAGCCAGAGAATCCGCGCAGTGCTGACCTGTCTGCTGGCAGGGAAGCTGTAAAAGAATTCGATCTCTCATTAAAAGTGGTATAAACTTCGCTATTGAAACGACATTTTCTGGATCATTTGTTTCAAAATATGTGGAAATAGCAGAAGAAGTATAGTCGCTTATTAAAAGCGGTTAACGCTTTTTGAATGAGACAACCTTATCAGGTACATATTTGCTTGAAATGAGTAAAGGAGTAGTTATTTTGGATCCGTACTTATATTTGTTGTTTCATCTTCTATCACATGCTCTTCTTGGGGCGGTAATTGCATACTGCTTTTTGCCAAGGGATACATGGAAAAATCTTATAATATGTCTATGTTCGGGTGCACTGTGTGGAATAATTCCTGATATTTTTGGGGATAGAAGTGTAGCTCCGTGGTCTCATTCTATATTGTTTACACCCCTTTTAGCTTTAGGAATAGCATATTTGACAAAACTGTTCTATAAAAAGACAAGTTTCAAATTAATCTGGGGATCTTCTATTTTGTCTGTCTTGTTTGGACACTTATTTTTAGACTATATGGGACATGATTTACCAGCATTCTATCCCCTTAGCGATAAGTCATATATTATGGGAGCCATTACATTGGGAGATCCATGGATATGGTTTCCATTAATTATTGGTCTTGGATTGAGTGTTTTTTTGAGGATCAAGCCTAAATTACCCGTAGTTACTTCGATACTATTCATATTGGTATATTTAGTTTTTCGAGTAATATCCAAAGAAATAATCGAGCACAAAGTTCAAGTTCAACACCCGGTTCCTGAAAAGTCATATATTATAGTGGAGCCCAATAGTCATTACGAATTTCCTTTAGATCCCAGAAAGTGGTTGGAGTTCAGGTTTCGAGTCATCAGTCCTCATTTCTCTAAAGTTGGTGATGCGGGTATACTGGGAGAGAAATCAGACAATCTATTCTGGTACGATTTTTATCCAGTAGCCTTTGAGATTAATTTATCAAGAGGGAAATACGTTTTAATAAATTCACAGAATTCTAAAGTTGTCCTATCTGTTACTAAGGAATGGAAAGAAGCGGGTTCTAACTTTATTCAGGGAAAGTATGATGGAAACATTTTTACCTACAAAGAAACCACCAATGGTCAGTGGGAAGAAGTTATACCACAATAGTTTTCTACAGTTTCTATCCACCATCAACCAGCGTTCTGGTTGGTGGTTTTTCTGTTTATGATATAATCTTTGTAAAATAAGCTGAAGCAAGCCCAATTTACTCCGTAATCTCCCAAAGGAGGCAAAAAAACATGAGCCAAACGCAGCAACAGATCCGCGAGTTTGTTGCAGGGGTACAAGCATATGTCTCGCCAGTAAATGTGATTAATCCTTGGAGAGACTATGTGACGGGCTATGATATAGGCCCCAAAGCGGTGGAGATTCGTTCTGAACATTTGGTCAGGTATTTGGAACCAAGAATGTCCAAGGCTCGGTACATTTTTATTGCTGAAGCTGTGGGATATCAAGGGGCGAGGTTCTCCGGTGTACCCTTGACGTCCGAGCGAATGGTTACCGGGAATCATTCGCTGGTGAATCACGAGATGATTTTTCCAGGTGAGCCGGGTGTCCGAACCAGCTTGCCCAATATCGCCAAACCTAACCGGAGTCAGGCGCTGTATGGATTCGCAGAGCCGACAGCATCCATCATATGGGGTGAAGTGTTATCCAGTTCAAGGTGGAAACCAACGGACTTTATATTTTGGAACATCTATCCCTTTCATCCCTATCAATCTTCTGAAAACAGGATGACGAATCGAACGCCGACTTTGGCAGAGTTGGAGGATGGTGTGGTATTCGCCAGACAGCTTATGCAACTGAATCCTGATGCTCAGATCGTGGCTATTGGCAGAAAGTCAGCAGACACGTTAAGCTCACATCTCATTAAACATCACCATGTTCCTCATCCTGCAAATGGAAGGGCAGTACAATTCCAAAGAGCAGTAAGGTCAATTATCTAGCCCATTGTTAACTGGAGGAATGTAAGGCTGACATATGCGTTTTTATCGTCCAACTGCTATACACATAACGTAATGCCCTATCATATAAAGATTGGTTGGTGAAGCTAAATGAGTGAAAAATACTGGCTTGTGGTGCAATATCCACTGAAGAGCGCGCAGGGCAGCAAACGAGATCATTGGTTGAAGGAAAAGGTGATGGAATATCTGGAAACCGTTCTAACCCAGGCCGATTTGGGAGAGGTGGATGGATGTGATCTGGGTAGCCGTATGGCTGATCCTAAGGAATATGTAATGAACATTTTCTGTGTGGTAACGGACGAAGATCGGAGCATAGCGCTAATTAAAAAAGTGCTGAGGGAGAGTCGGCTGGATTACACCCGTATCCAAATCGCTACGATGCCATACGGTATAGAAGGAAGCTACACGCTGAAATATGCCTCCAAAAAAGGCGTTACCGAATTCTCGCTTTGATCACGATTCGCTGTTTCTTACCAAAACGAACTCTGTACTTGTCCTGCCCGAGGGCAGTTTGCCTCCGACACTTTCCCCACTTAAATTTATCATGCTAGAAGACCGAAGACCGAAGACCGTTATTGGACTTCCCAACCTTAACTACTCGATCAATACGCTGCCAGTAGTCTGAAATATGCAACTACATATCGTAATCCTGCTCAAAAGTATACGCATACGCAAGGTATATCAAGAGACGTTTATCAGTGTCTTTTGTGTATTCAGATCCTCCGCCTCCCCGCTTCTCTCTCCATCCGGTACAAACCACATCTTATTATCTATACCTCCAAAATTTTATAAAGCAATACTTCTTGCGGCTCCAATTAGGGGCCCCTACCCCTTGCATTCACAGCAATCGTCTTTCCAAAGCCTCATTCTACTTCACTCAGTCATATCATCCCCAAGTGATAAAAAGAATTGTTCCTCCTCCAAACACCGTCCTATAATATACAATTGTTACAATCCAAGAGAGTGGTGGATAACACAACAGGTCATCCGATCCCAACTGTTAAGCCCATTACACCTCGGAACCAAAGGAGGGTCACTGTGAAAAACAGAGCAAAGGATGCAAAAACAAAGACAGAAGAAGCAGCAGAAGAAGATGCAACGATTGAAGCGACAGCAAAAGCAAAAGCATCAGATGTTGAGACCAATGCAGAATCAAACGCAAATACGAAAGCAAACACGAAAGCAATCTCCAGTGCAATGAAGAAGAAGTGGACCCCCCGTTTCAAAGAGTTCATTCAACGCAAGCCCAAGACGCTGGCTTTTAAAATCCCGTTTGCCTACTTTGTCATTATTCTGCTAACGGTGGCGTTTAGTGCGTTGGTTTTGAATCGAATCTCGGAAAATGACGCGCAACGAAAGATCAATGAAGCATCACTGCAGACAATTACATCCATTGAGACCAACGTTAATCTGATGATCGAGAACGTGAACAATTATTCGAAAATGATTTTCTCTGATCCCAACTTGCAGAACCTGCTGCGGCAGGGCAATGTGTACTCCAATTTACAGACACAGTCCAAGGTCAGCGCGTATTTGACCAATCTTATGCAAGCGGTTCCAATTATCGATTCAGTCTATATTTACGATAATTCGGGGCACCGATTCTCGGTTGGTACACAGGAATGGCCCACGTTTATGGAAGCAAATGTGAAGGAAGCGCCGTGGTACGAACAGGCACTGATGCATAACGGACGATATCTGCTCAGGCTGAATGGTGGCAACAACGACAGCGGAGTCTCGGCGACGGGGGAGAATGATGGGCAAGAGGTGGTGTCGTTTATTCGCCTCATTCGGGATTTGGATGATACGTCTCCGCTTGGATTTCTGGTCATGAACATCAAAGGCAAATCAATCGCTCAGGCCTATGCCAACCTGTCTGCACCGGATTCATTTCAGGTGGCCATCCTGGATGAGCATCAGCGGGTGATTGCAACCAACGCTACCGATGGAAAGAAGTCCGTGCCTGCTGTATCCGGCGAATCCATATCTGCGGCTTCTGGACAGGAAGGGATGTACGAGATGTTAGAGGCCAATCAGGCCAAGTTAAAACAAACATTTCAAGAGCAATTCTCCGGCTTCATCACCTTGCAATCGGGTGGTCAGGAATATGCGGTTACCTATCGTTCGTCTGGTGATGATCAGTGGAAATTCATCAGCATGAGCCCATACCAGGCTACCGATACCCGCAATAAATCCATGGTGCTGCTTGCGCTGATCCTACTGGCGGTAAACGGGACTGTCTTTTTTGTCAGTTCATTCATCATCTCGCGCAGCGTCATTAAGCCGATTCACAAGCTGCTTCGCTCCATGCAGAAAGCACCAAGCGGCAACTTCCGCAAAGTGACGGTTGAGCTGAACAGTTACGAATTCGCACAGCTATATGGAGGTTACAACCAGATGATCGAGCAGATTGAGCAGATGTTGAAACGCATCATTCAGGAGCAGCAGACGATCCGCCGAGCAGAGCTGAATACACTTCAGGCGCAGATCAAGCCGCATTTTCTATACAACACACTTGATTCCATTACCTCCCTGGCAATGTCGGGTATGAACGAAAAGGTATGTGAGCTGTTAGAAGCGCTCGGAAGTTATTATCGGCTGAGTGTCAGCAAAGGGCGTGAACTGATTACACTGCACGAGGAGGTTGAGATTGTACGCAATTATCTGACGATCCAGCAGGTGCGATACCCCGGTGTATTTGAGGTGCAGTACGATATCGATTCAGGCTGTGAACTAGTGATGATTCCCAAGCTTGTGCTCCAGCCGTTGGTGGAAAATTCGCTGTATCACGGTATTCGTCCCAAAGGCAGCCCGGGCACGATACGCATCCAAGCTCGTCGATCCAAGGAGGGAGTACTTCTAACGATCACTGACGACGGACTCGGCATGTCCGAGGAAGAAGTGAAGCAGATTCAACGAACAGAAATGAACAGGTCTAATCGCTCTAACTCATCTAACTCATCTAACCCATCTAACACTTCTAACTCTTCTAATCCTTCTAATCCTACCTATAACGCTAAACACAATCCAAGCTTTGGCTTATGGGGAACGATGGAGCGGCTTCGCATTTTCTATGACAGAGAAGATGGACTTAAGCTGCAGAGCGAGGTTGGAAAAGGAACCACCATTATCATAACGATCCCGAAGGGAGCCGATGAATCATGGAATTAACTGTGGAACCATTAAAGGTATTGATTGTGGATGACGAGTACCTCATCCGAAATCTGTTGCGCATGCGTATCGATTGGGAGCAGCAAGGCATGACCATCATTGGCGAGGCCTCCGATGCTGCAGAGGCTTTGAATCAGGTTGAGTTGTTGCGTCCAGACATCGTGTTCACGGATATATACATGCCAAAGATGGACGGCATTGAACTAAGTGGCATCCTCATGGAGCGTTACCCGAACATAAAAATCGTGGTTGTGACGGGACATGATGAATTTGAATATGCTCGTCAGAGTGTGAAGCTGGGCATATCCGATTTTATTTTGAAACCCATCCGTGCTTCTGAGTTATTACAGGTTACGACGAAGCTGCGAGTGGCAATCGAGCAGGAGATGGGGCGTGAGTACGAGCTGATGAAGCTGCGGGAGGAGATGAAGCAGAGTTTGCCTTATCTCAGGGAGAGGTTTGTAAATCAATGGTTAAGTGATGTGATACCTGAGGATGAACTACAAGAGAAGGGGCGTTTCTTCGGCATTCCTATCTCGTCTGGCGAACCAGGATTGCGCATCGCAGTAATGGAGGTGGAGGTTGCTGTACCGCAAGCGAAGATAGCTGCACCAGAGGTATATCCACATCTGTCCGAACCATATCACCAAACACGCCAAACACACCAAACACATGAAGCACATCGAGGACCCCAACAACAACATGGTCAGCCCCAATTAAGCCAGCATCAAACAGAAGCCCATCGACAACCCGCTGAGGAAATACATATTTTGCTGCGAATGGTAGGTATGAAGCAGGTGCAGGCATTTTATCCGCAGGATTTACAAACCATTATCGTCATGGACCCGCATAACCGGATAGTTGTGCTCTCACTTGGTGCGGATACGGAATTTACCAATCAGGTACAGCAGCTTCAGGAAGAACTTCAACATACACTTAAGCTCGAAGGGTGTGAAGTTGATGTGACCGTAGGGATTGGGCAATGGCAATCAGGATGGGGAAGGGCCTGTGTGGGATACCGGGAAGCTTGTCGTGCACTCGATTATCAGGCGTTTGTGGGGAAAAATCAGGTTATTTGCTTCGAGGATCTGGTCATCGAAAACGGTAAGAGGCCCTACCACTCGGATGCTCAGTTGCTCCAACAACTGCAATTTTACGTCAGTGTTGGTGCGGGGGAAGAAGCCGTATTGTTGCTGGAGCGTATGCTGTTTGTGCCGTTCTCGGACGTTTCACAGTTTCGGATGGCAGCCATGGATGTGGTTACGGAGTGCCAGCGTGCCGCCATAGAGCAACAGCTTGAGGGAGAGTACGCATTGAACAAAGAGGCCGTTGCGGCCATTTTTACAGCAGGTCATCTGCCTGAACTAAAAAGCATGCTGGAGCAGCATGTCCGCACGGTATCGGATGTCATACAAGCCAAACGACAGGCCAAGGAAGGTAATCTGATCGACCGGGTGATGGCTTATCTTGAAGAGAACATGGGCAATGCGGAAGTGGGACTTTCCAGCACCGCGGCTGCTTTTTACGTAAGTTCGGGCCATCTGGGGCGGCTGATGAAAAAAGAAACCGGGCAAACATTTGTGGAATATATGACACAGCTTCGTATGAGAAAGGCCGAAACGCTGTTGAAGCAGACCGATTTAAAGGGGTATGAGATCGGGCAGCAGGTAGGCATCCCGGACCCACACTATTTCAGCGTCTTGTTCAAAAAACATATCGGCCGATCCATGAATGAATATCGGAATGTAAAAACCTGAAAAACGAGAATGTAAACCCCTCACACTACCACTTCCAATTCCACATATGTTCGAATATTACAAATCGATGCCTGTTTTCTAAATGGAGAACAACGCACGGTTCGCCTAAAATATGGGCTAGAACCAACTAAAACAGATAGGGAGGTCCATAGAGATGAAAGCGCTATTAAAAAAATCAGCAAGTCTAATTCTGACTCTGGGAATTGTAAGCATTCTGGCGGCATGTTCATCCGGTTCGTCCGGTGGTACACAGGGGGAAAGTAATGGCAAGATCAAGCTGACGCTATGGGATCAATCGGTTGGCAATACCGATCCTTCGGCCAAGCTGCTGCCCGAGATTGTTGAGAAATGGAACAGCGAGCATCCGGACATCCAGGTTGAACGTACGGGCACGACAGGAGAACAGTATAAAACCAAAGTCAAAACATCGATTGCGGCTGGTGAGGCGCCAGACCTGTTCTATGGCATGGGTGGCGGCAGCTTCATGCAGCCGTACATCAAATCCGGCAATGTGCTGGAAATCTCAAGTTACCTGACGGACGATATCAAAGAACGAATGGGCCCGGGAATGGCTGAGGCCATTAATATGGACGGCAAAATCTACACATTGCCCGTGTACACACATATCGCCAATCTTTACGTGAATACAGAACTGTTCGAGCAGGCGGGTGCCAAGATTCCGACCACCTATAACGAACTACTGGATGCAGTCTCCAAGCTGAAAGCGGCAGGAATCACACCGGCTGTGATTGGAGAGAAGGACCGCTGGCCGGGCATGTACTGGTACGACATTATTGCGATGCGTCAGGCAGGCAATGCTGCCGTGATGGAAGCCTTCAAAGATCCGTCAAAGTGGGATTCGCCCGACTTTGTAGCCGCTGCGACTAAGATGCAGCAGCTCGCGCAAGCAGGAGCGTTCAACAGCAGCATGTTCAGCATGAGCTATGACGAGATGCTTGGGGCATTTAATGCAGGCAATGGCGCGATGATGTTCCAGGCCAACTGGGTAAATGCAGGAATTGAGGACCCGTCCTCCGCAGTCAAAGGCAAAGTGAAAGTGATTCCATTCCCGGTATTTGAAGATGGGAAAGGTACAAATACCGAAATCTTCGGCGGAGCCGTCGATGGTTTCTACATCAACCAGAATACCAAACATTCGAAGGAAGCCGTGGAATTCCTCATGTATCTGAGCGAGCAGCTTGGTACGCAAGGTTTCCTGGCTGGAGCCGGCCTGCCAAGCTGGAAAACAGATGCACTCGACACGTCCAGCCTGTCCTCCCTTGATCTATCTGCGGCAGATATTATGAAAACGGCGACCTCATTCATCGCGTGGTGGGATAACATTCTGCCAGCGGAGTCTGCCGAAGCGCACAAAAACCTGATTGCCCAGCTGCTTGCCGGCGATGTAACACCGGAGGAGTTCTGCAAACAGATGGCACAGCTCAAACCAACAGAGCTGAGCCTGTAGATCGCGCAGGCTAATATGCGCGCAATCCTTACATGTGTATGCTTTTGAGCTTGCCAAGCTGAAGCCTGCTAACAATGAAGATGAACCCAAACAAGGCGTGGTCCGGTATATCCCGGTCACGCCTTTGAGAGGAGAACAATAATGAACTCTGTATTTTCCAATAAAGGCACGATCGCCGTCTTTGTACTGCCCACACTGATTCTCTTCTGCGGAATTGTGCTTATTCCCATCTTTGTCTCAAGTTATTACAGTCTGCTGGACTGGAACGGCGTGGGCAGGGGTACATTTATCGGCTTGGACAACTATGTGGAGATGTTTAAGGATACCCGGGTGCTGAATTCGGTCAAAAACTCCCTGTTATTCGCAGGTGCTTCGGTGTTCATTCAACTGCCGATCTCGCTGGTGCTCGCACTGATTCTGGCGTCCAACGTCAAGGGGGAAGGTTTCTACCGGACCGTGTATTTCATCCCGGTGTTGATCTCGACGGTGGTTATTGCCCAGTTGTGGTCAAAAATCTACAATGCCGATTACGGCCTGCTGAACGTGCTGCTGCAAAGTATCGGTTTATCCAGCCTGGCGCAGGACTGGCTGGGGCAGAAGGACACCGCGCTGGCGGCATCTTTTATTCCAACCTTGTGGCAGTACGTGGGGTATCACATGCTGCTGATGTATGCAGGTGCGAAGTCCGTGTCTCAGGATGTACTCGAAGCGGCTCGAATGGATGGTGCTTCCCGTATTCGCACGGCGTGGTCCATCATGATCCCGCTGATGAAGCCGATTCTGAAGGTAAGCCTTGTTTTTTCGGTTATCGGTGCATTCAAGGTGTTTGACCTAATCTATGTGCTGACAGGTGGCGGGCCATTTTACACTACTGAAGTGCCAAGCACGCTGATGTACGCTACCATTTTTGATACGTTCCGGTATGGATATGGCAGTGCGATCTCGGTCTTTATTATTGTGGAGTGTTTGGTGTGTACGATCCTCATTAATTCATTTTTCAAAACGGAGTAGAGGGAGGCATAAGGCATGAGTACCGTAGAAGTCATGTTGCATAAAAAGCCCAAGCCGAGGTCCATCTCCGGACCGATCGGGAAAGTGTTCCTGCAAGCGTTTCTGATCCTCGTCGCGATTGTGCAGATCTACCCGCTCATCTGGCTGGCGCTGTTTTCCCTGAAGGATAACAGTGAGATTTTCAGCGGTGATGTGGCCGGGTTGCCCAAAGCGTTTCTGTGGAGCAACTACACCAAAGCAATGTCCGACGGCCATGTGCTGACCTATTTTATGAATAGTGTGCTGGTTACTGCGGCCTCCATTGTCTTGGTACTGATCCTGTCCTCCATGACGGGTTACGCAATCACGAGAATGAACTGGAAGCTTAGCGGGTTGACGATGACGATTATTTTGCTGGGCATGATGGTGCCGATTCATGCGGCGCTGCTGCCATTGTTTATTATTTTGAAGAATCTGAGCCTGCTCAACAGTTACTGGTCTCTGATCATTCCCTATGTGGCATTTGGCATTCCGATGGCGGTATTCATTCTGGGCAGTTTTTTCAAAGGTATCCCAAGAGAGATGGAGGAGTCGGCGGTTATCGACGGCTGCGGCATATACCGGACGTTTTTCTCCATTATCCTGCCTCTGGTAACCCCGGCTATATCAACGGTAGCCATCTTCACATTTCTGTCATGCTGGAATGAGCTGATGTTTGCAGTTACGTTTATCAATAACACGGCTTACCAGACGTTGACGGTGGGTATGATGTCGATGGTGGGAACGTACATTACGCAATGGGGTATCATTGGTGCTGGACTGATGATTACGACAGTGCCAACGGTGGTCATCTATCTGCTGCTGAACAAACAGGTGCAGAAGAGTATGATCGCAGGTGCAATCAAAGGTTAGCTGGAGGCTGGACTGGAGGGCGTGGCGGTAGAAGGGCTTACTGCTCGCTCGCTGTACTCTCTTTCTGGTGGATATCGGCTTGATTTGGGATTTCGCAAGGTGTGATCTCTGGACTAGACCGGAGCCTGTGGTCATGGAATAATAAGGGGGTATGTAGCAGGCAGTTGCAGAGAGGGGTCATTATTTATGGTCAATATCGCGATGGTAGAGCAGGAGCCAGTTCGAAAAAAAGTTGTGGCGTTCACGTTTGATGATGGGCCGCATCCGGTGTATACACCTCAAGTGCTTGAGATTTTCCGGCGTGCCGGTGGGCGGGCGACGTTTTTCATGATTGGCCAAGAGATGGAGACTCACCCGGAGATTGCCGCGGAGGTGCACCGTGAAGGGCATGAGATCGCCAACCATACGTACACGCATCCGGATCTGACCAAGTTGACGCTGGAGGAAGCCGGGGAGGAGCTGCAACGCGCAGAAAATCTTGTTCAAGAAGTTACGGGGCAACCTGCCCGCTGCTTCCGCCCGCCGTATTTTGGCATAAACGATGATATACTGTCTCTGGCGGCGGAGCGTGGATATCGGACGATTGGTGCGGTAAACGGTGATGCAAGGGATTGGGACAATCCCGGCGTTGAGCACATTCTGGAGCATACCCGGTCTGTAGTGAAACCCGGCAGCGTGCTCATATTCCATGACGGGTACGGGGATCGTTCCCAGACGGTGGAGGCGGTTCGTGTGCTGGTGGAGGAGCTGGTCGCGGAAGGGTACCGTCTGGTGACGGTGAGTGAGTTGTTAGACATTTCTCGTGATCATGATATAAAGACGACATAATTAAGTGGACCCATCATTCTTTGAATGACAGGGTCTTTTTTTAATATATATAATACATAGGAAGAATGAAGCGGGAGCACAAACTTTGCTTGCCCTCTCAAACTACTTTATAATAATAGGCTAAACTAGATTATGTCAGGAGGAAACAATGGACTTTATCAGAAATCAACTAGAAGAACTCGGCATGAGTGGACCCTCCATTGGTTATCTTTCAAACATCATTATGATTATTTTTATAGCAGTGATCTCGATATTGGCGAATGTGATTGCTAAGCGAGTGGTACTGAAGACGGTCCATCGTATCGTAAGTAACAACCGTTTCAAGTGGGGCCATATTGTGGTTCAGAAAAATTTATTTCAGAAGCTGTCGCATCTTGTGCCAGCCATTATAATCTATTATTCTGCTTATATTTTCTCGCCCTATCAGGCCATAATTGAAAAATCAGCAATGACCTATATGATTGTAATCATGATTACGGTTCTGAATGCTTTGCTGAATGTATTCGATGATATCTATCGTACCTATGAGGTGTCGAAGATTCGCCCAATCAAGAGTTACATTCAGGTAGCCAAGATTGTCCTGTTCATTATCGGGGGCATCATCGTCATCTCCAGCCTGATTGGACAGAACCCGCTCATTATCCTTAGTGGACTTGGGGCGTTATCGGCGGTATTAATGCTCGTATTCAAAGACTCAATCCTAGGCCTCGTGGCCGGTGTACAGCTATCGTCGAACGATATGGTGCGTGTTGGTGACTGGATCGAGATGCCAAAGTATAATGCGGACGGTGATGTCATCGACATTACATTGAATACGGTAAAGGTTATGAATTTTGATAAAACCATTACGATGATTCCAAGCTATGCTCTCATTTCGGACTCGTTCCGTAACTGGAGAGGTATGCAGGTGTCCGGCGGCAGAAGGATTAAGCGGAGTATCTATATTGATATCAGCAGTATCCGTTTTTGTACGGAAGAGATGGTGGCTGAATTTGAGAAAATCCACTACCTGACTGATTATGTCACGGCAAAATTAAAGGAAATTCAAGCATACAACATGGAGCACGAGGTGAATACCGAAAGCAACGTGAACGGCAGACAACTGACAAATGTCGGTGTATTCCGGGAATATATCCATCAATATTTGAGGAATCATCCAAAAATCAATAAAGATATGACGATGATTGTGCGACAATTAGCACCGGAAGATCGCGGGCTGCCTCTGGAAATCTATGCATTCAGCAATGATATCAACTGGGGTGTATATGAGAACGTTCAGGCGGATATCTTTGACCATATCTTCGCGGTGGCGTCGACATTTGGACTACGGGCCTTCCAGAATCCAACTGGACATGACATTGTGCAGCTGAAAGAGGATAAGCAATATGTGCGAGAGTATTAAGAGGATTTATCAAAATAGATGTGACGGCCACCATATTGGTGGTCGTTTTTACGTTTGGATGCACCTCCATTTCGGCCACGGGTGAGGATACGTGGAGTCTTAACAAGTTGGCTAATTTTTAAGTTCACAGGAACACATTCAAATGTTTTATTTATGAGATTGACGGTCAGTTCATGGGATAGGGATCAAATACAGTTAGCAAAACAGAATTACTGTAAAAACAAGTAGACAATACATATATTTTTCATTATATTATAATTAATTCCATATTTTGAAAGGAGTGATTTGGAGCTTTTTCTGATCAGGCGTGTCTATGAACGAGGGAAAAGCATGAAGTCTCTTTGGCGTGCTAACTTTTCAAAAGAAATGGAGGGAGAATGAAATGAAGAAAACATTGTATTCTGCTATTATGATAACGCTTTTATCAGGATCGATTGTGGGTACGGCCTTGGCGGATAATTACGAGTCGAATGACACTTTGAGCAGCGCGTATAAAATCCCAACGCAAACGGTGGCCACTCCCTACGGTCCGGCTTACTGGGGTGGAAGTGCTTGGTCTTATCTATCATCCCCGACAGATGTAGACTACTTTACATTCAGAGGGCATGGCAAATCTGTCGTGCTGGGTTCTCCTTCCGGCTATGATTACGATCTGTACGCCTATGACAGCGCTGGAAATTTGGTTGCTTCTTCTACGAATACGTCAGGAGCGGATACGGTTCTTGTCGACTACAATAATGTATATTTTAAAGTGATAAGCAAAGATGGACGATACAGCGATACCGATGCTTACAGCGTAACTTTTTATAAAAGGGATGTCTGGGTGCCGTGACCAGCTCGTGAGAGTAAAAAACGTTAGGTATCGTAGACTTTAATGCTTCCGTCTCATGAATAGGAACTCTACCGCCTCAATGAGGTAGTAGAGTTTTATTTATTCAAGCCAATGGTCTGGAAGAATGGGTTACCATATCCCCCACTTGAGTGCATTGGAAAATTTAATGGAGGTGAGTGCCGTGGCACGTGTATTAGTTGTGATGATCCCTGCAGAAGGCCATATCAATCCGTCGCTTGGATTAATCAAGGAGTTGATAGAGAGCGGAGATGAGGTCGTCTATTGTTGTACTGAAAAATACCGGACGAAGATTGAAGCGTTAGGTGCACAATTTAAGGCCTATTCCTTCAACGAGGCAACCCTGCTCAACAACCCTGGTATGAAGCCATTTGAACTCAAGCATCCTTACCAATTTTTATATATGATATTGAATAAAGTGATTCAACGCTTTATACCAGATGTTCTGAATCTGATCGAACATGAAACCTACGATTATATCATTTTTGACTCCATTATAGGCTGGGGAGGACAAATTCTAGGTGAGAAGTTAGGTATACCAACGGTATGCTCAACCAGCACCTTTGTTTTTGTGGAGCCTCTTGGATCAGACAATCAACTGAATGATGATACGGAGGAGGTCAAGGAGCTATATAACAGCATCGTGGAAATGTCCCAGCAAATAGCTTCCCAGTTCGATGTGGCTGTACCTTCCCTGGCGGAACTTTCAGGGCATTCAGGACAACTGAAGATTGTCTATACAAGTCGTTATTTTCAACCCATGGGGGACAAGCTGGACGACAGCTTTGTGTTCACCGGCCCATCCATTATCCCACGCAAGGATGCGCCAGCTTTTGCAAATGAATCTCTGCATGCTCTTTATAAGCAGGTCGTTTATATTTCGATGGGAACCATTTTAAATAAAGATCTTGAGTTTTATAAGCTTTGCTTTACGGCCTTTCGTGATTTGCCTGTGCAGTTTATCTTGTCTTCTGGGAAGGATACCGATTTGGAGCCCATTGCTGATCTCATTCCTGACAATTTCATCAGAAGACCCTATGTCCCTCAACTGGAAGTGTTGCAGTGTGTAGATGCTTTTCTGACACATGCAGGCATGAACAGTACCAGCGAAGCTTTGTATTACAATGTACCGTTAATCATGCTTCCGTTAACATCGGATCAGCCGCGTGTAGCAGGCCGGGTACAGGAGTTGGGAGCAGGAGTCATCGTGGACAAAAATAACCTTACACCCGATGTGCTTAGAAACGCAGTATTAGAAGTGCTCGGTAATGCCTCCTACAAGGAGCATGCTGAGGTTATTGGGGAAACGTTACGCGATGCTGGCGGGTATAAGCAGGCTGCTATGGCTATTAAGAACTTTATAGGCAATCAACCGTTATCGGCCACGCCCATCTCTTCGTTTGAATGAAAAGGGAGACAACCTTTCATGAGAGCAAGACGAGAAAGCCGTCACCCGACTAAAACGGAGTGGTGACTTCCAATTGATTCAAGCGCGTATGGAGGGGTAGATAAACGGAGAGGGGCATTATTTTTACCATATTGTTCGTATACCTTTTGCAAAGGAGAGTCTTCAGATGAATCATCAAATTCCGGAATATACATTGAACGATGGCTTGAAAGTGCCTGCAATTGGATTTGGTACCTATAGTTTAAAAGGTGAAGAAGGCGTTAAATCGATCGCGTCCGCAATGGATGCGGGTTATCGATTAATTGATACGGCGTATAACTATGAGAATGAGGCAACGGTGGGCAGAGCAATCAAACAAAGCTCCATCGCCAGAGAAGATCTGCTCATTTCCTCGAAGCTGCCGGGGCGTTATCACGCTCATGATAAAGCACTCGTGGCAATCCAGGAATCCCTGTACAGAGCGGATCTGGATTATTACGACCTGTATCTGATTCACTGGCCCAATCCGAAAAAGGACATGTATGTCGAGGCATGGCAAGCACTGATCGAAGCCAAAAAACGTGGATATATCCGATCCATTGGAGTCAGCAACTTCCTGCCTGAGCACAATGAACGGCTGATTAAGGAAACGGGGATAGCGCCGAGTCTGAATCAGATTGAGCTGCATCCGTTCTTCGACCAAGCCGATCAGCGGGAACAGGATACAAAGCATGGCATCGTGAACGAATCCTGGAGTCCGATTGGACGTGGCAATGATGCCGTACAGGATATTCTGAAGGATGAGAACATTCTTCGGATTGCGGAAACGCATGGCAAAACGCCAACCCAGATCATTCTGCGCTGGCATGTTCAGCTTGGTTCTATTCCAATTCCGAAGGCTGGCTCCTTACAGCATCAGCAGGAAAATATCGATATATTCGATTTTGAGTTGAGCACAGAAGAGATGCAGGTCATCTCTACATTTAATCGTCCGGATGGACGGTTGTGGGATCAGGACCCAAGCGAGTACGAAGAATTTTAAAGAACGACAAATGAAGGGCTGCTCCCATGTCAGATATGACAGGAAGCAGCCCTTTATTGTTGAAGCATATTAAGCAATGTTGCAGTTTTTCATGTTGCGTAATTTCTGTTTACTGTTCAGCAGGGATACGGAAAGTCAGAATCTCATACGGTTTGATATCAAAAGAAATTTGACCATTTTCCACGGCGCATTCCGCTTCGTTATTCTCGAGCAAATCACACGCGTACGCCGTAGCACCTGCTCCCTCAGGCAATTGCAGGGAAGCACGGCTGCGACGGCCGTGTGCTTCATAGAGACGGATGATCATATCATCGTTGTTCTCGGCTTTTTTGATAACCTCCAGCACGACATTATCCTGATCGACCGATGCAAGTGACCATGTTCCCGGCAACGTACCGGTTTGCGATGTAATCTCACGGGCAACCAACGGACGGTTGAGATCATAAGCAGCTTGGATGACACGTCCTTCACGGAAGTCGCCCTGATGCGGATAGAGCGCGTAGGTGAATACGTGCTGCTCTTTGTCGGCATTTTCATTCGGGTACGTTGCGCTCTTGATCAGCGACAGTCGCATCACCGAGTTATGAATATCATATCCGTATTTGCAGTCGTTCAGCAGAGCAGCACCGTACCCGTTCTCCGCCAGATCGGCCCACTTCTGCCCGCATACTTCAAATCGGGCTTGATCCCAGCTCGTATTACGGTGGGAAGCACGCTCAACGTTGCCGTACTGGATTTCGTAGACGGCCTTTTCACTCCAGATATCCAGCGGGAAAGCGGCTTTCAGCAGCAAATGCTCCTGCTTCCAATCCACAAACGTACGGAAATCAATCCGGCGCGTGTGCGCATAGAAGATGATCGTCTGCTCAATGACCGAGTCCAGGAACTGTCGCTTCACTTGAAGCACGGAACGTACCGGCCCACTTTCAACCCACTCCAGCGACTGCAGGTCATTAATCTCCCACATATGCTGTTCATAATAATCGTCAATGTTCCATGCCTCGTATTCCGCAGGTCGATCCTCGAACACTTGCAGCACGTTACCACGCTTGCCAGACTGGAGCAGCTCACGGCCCTCCAGCTTGTCCCATACGGATGTGAACTCGGCACTTTCATTCAGGTGAATATCGTACCAAGGTGTTTGGATATGGCGCCGATCTGCTTCCCACTGTGCAACCGAAACTCCCGCGACAAGCTCGTCTGTCAGATCTGGTGTGATTCGGAAAGATTTATACCCGGATGCAGGCACGTTCTCTGCAAGGAACACGAGGCCTCCCTCGGGAGTCCGCTGGCTTGGTACAGGGCGATCTCCATCATAGACGGTTACTTTTCTCGCAAAAGCAGGCAGTTCAACCACATCCGTCCGTACAAATCCGGTCGTGTTGAATACTACAATGGCTTCGCCATCAGATGTAATTTGGCTTGCAATGCCGTTCAGCGCACTGTCTTTCAGCTCATCCGTGACACGTAGCACTTCTTCATATTGCTCCTTGGAATCCACATATACCTGCTCAATGGAGCTGCCCGGGAGAATATCATGGAACTGGTTCAGCATCGTCAGCTTCCATGCATGCTCCAGTGCATCGGTTGGATAGGCCGCCTGTGCATTCGCCTGACGATGAATCATGGCATACAGCTCGGCATCAGCCAGCGCAAATTCGCTATGACGGTTGTACCGTTTGTTACGCGCCATAGAAGTATAGGTACCCCGGTGATACTCCAGATACAGCTCACCCGACCAGCGAGGAACGGAAGGAACATCAGCCAGATTTTGCTCCAGCTTCTCGAAAAACTCGCGTACAAAGGTACGTTTCACCGTGGGTACACCCGGCAATCCAATATCAAGTCGTCTGCCATGCTCCAGCATCTCTTCGGTTGGTCCACCGCCGCCATCTCCGAATCCGAAACATTGCAGGACATCTGCATTGATGTTTTTGTTCTGGTATCGCTGCCACGTACCTTTTACTTGCGAAGCATTAAACCGACCATTATAGGTCGTTTCGAAGCGACGCTGCCTGAAATCAGGGTGTTTGTCATAGTCTGTTGCTGTGATGAAATGGGTCAGGACTTCTGATCCGTCGATTCCTCGCCAGTACATCGTGTCGTTTGGAATCTGGTTTGTATCGTTCCAGGCGATTTTGGTTGTCATAAAATAATCAATGCCGCTCTTGCGCATAATCTGCGGCATCGCTGCACTATAACCAAATACATCCGGCAACCAGAGCACACGGTTCTCCACACCGAATTCTTCCTTGAAGAAACGTTTCCCGTATATAATCTGACGAATCATGGATTCACCCGAGATCAGGTTACAATCGGCTTCCAGCCACATTGAACCTTCCGCTTCCCAGCGGCCTTCGGCCACCTTTTCCTTAATTTTCTCATATAGGGATGGGTAGTCTGCTTTCAAGTACGCATACAGCTGGGGCTGAGAGGACATGAAGGTATACTCCGGGAACTTGTCCATCAAGTAGAGTACACTCGCAAAGCTACGAATGACCTTCTCCCTAGTCTGATCCAGCGTCCACAGCCATGCCACATCAATATGCGTGTGCCCGATACAGTGCACGGTAGGGATGTGATCACCGGCAGGGCGGATATCACCATAGACATAATCTTGCAGATATTGGCGTGCTTCCAGTACCGACGCATGGAATTCTGCGCTGTTTTCCTGGCGCAAATCCAGCAAATTCACGGCTTTATTCAGATGTTCGACTAACTTCAGCCGCTCCAGATCATCCTCACGCAGCAGATCCGCTGCATCCAGCGCAGCCTTGAGATCATAATACAAATCGGAGACTTGCTGATGATGCTCGGCGATATATACATTTAGAAAAACATCTGCGGCAGACGTACTGCAATATGCATATAATGCCAACTCAAACTCTTCGCCCTTCACCGCGGATGGAGTCAAGTCAATCTCCGTATGGTTAACATCCAGACCGCAGATTAATTCCCCATTGAGGAATGCCAGAAATTGCGGATTATCGTAATTCCAGATATCATCAGCACCGGTGACGATGGCACAAACGACCTTTTTTCCTTCCATATGATCCGGGATGCGAATCTTGGTTTTGAAGCAGCTGTGTACATCTTTACCACCCCAGCCATCACCCTTACGAAATACGTTCCAGGAGGAAGGGTCCTCATGCACCAGTTCCCAGGAGTGGTAACCACTTTCTTTATGATAAAGCTCAGGGATATATGTTTTTGAGGTTAGTCGTGCACGTTCCAAGTGTTTCACAATGGTATGGATTCGAGTATACAAGGAATTCATTTTCATGTTGGTTTCCCACCTTGGTTTGTAGTAAGTACAGGCTGTAGTCGTTGTTGGAGTGATAATACTGCAAGCGCTAACATATCAACTCTATCATAACAAAAGAGAAATGGGCGAAACTATGTATTGTATGCTGAAAATAACGTCTTTTTATTGCATTTCATGCTAAAATAAAATCATTAGAATCAGGATAGGGGGCATGTCCATGACACCATCGGTTTTGGCATACGAGCAAGGATATGCGATCCATGTGAACCAGCCTGGAGATTCACTTTTTTATCATCTGGATTATGACGAGCGCTCCCATGAACTGAATATGGAATTTCAGCATTTCCATGATTTCTATGAAATCTGTATCCTTCTCGATCGCACGGCTGCGCACATCATTGAGGGCAGTTTATATGAGATCCAGCCTCTGGATATCGTTCTGTTGCGGCCTTCATTGTTGCATAAAACGCAATATCCGAAGGGTGCCCCGCCGAAACGATTGATGATCACCTTTGCCATGCCACGTAATACACCTGGTCTTGAGAGCGGTTACACAGAGCTGTTTTCGATTTTTAATAAACCGGTCCCGATATTCCGATTTACAGAAGAAAGACGCAAGGAAGTCCTCGCGCCGATCAATGATATTTTTGCTATATCGCAGCAGCCTTCTGCACTTCAATCGGTTATGATTCATAGCAAGTTCGTGGAGTTTCTCTGTGACCTTCATCGTTACTCGGCAGAGAACGGGTATGTGCGTGAAGAGACAGGATCATCGATGTCCCGACGTATGTATGCCATTGCATCCTATATTCATAGTCATTATCAGCAGGATTTATCTCTGGATGAGGTATCCAAACGCTTTTATGTAAGTGCCCATCACTTGTCTCGCCAATTCAATAAGGTTACCGGCTTCACCTTCACGGAGTATGTGCAGATGACCCGTATTCGGAATGCCCAGCAATTGCTGCTGAATTCGAGTGAGAAAATCACAGATATTGCTGCACAGTGTGGGTTCACAAGCTTTTCCCAGTTCAACCGCATCTTCAACAAACAGAACGGAATGTCACCAAGTGCATATCGCCGAAGCAGACATTCACAGAGCGAGCGTGAAGTTATGCTTGTGGGTGAGAGACCCGAACCACTTGGGAGCCTAGAGTGAGAGGGACGAGGAGAGTGATGGACAGAACTAAAATCTACTTAACATGTTACTCTTTTCTGAATAGAAGCTTTTTATAAAAGAAAGAATAGAGAAGAGAAATGGTATATTGTTTGGTCCATATATTTACGATTCAGCTAGGGACAAACCGCCATCATACATCCGATATACTTTGTCACAATATTCAAGCATACGCTCATCATGGGTAACCATAATGGCCGCTTTTTGGCGTGATTTCACTTCTTGCGCGATTAGACTAACCACTTCATGGGCTCGTTTGGTATCCAAACTGGCGGTTGGTTCATCGGCTAAGATGATGTTGGGATTATTCATTAAAGAACGAGCAATGGCTGTCCGTTGTTTCTCACCACCGGATAACTCTCCGGGAAAACTTTTTAACTTCAAACCCAGCCCCAGTTCTTCCAACAGCTTGGTGGCAAATGCCTTATCCTCTTTTTTAATCGTCCCCGCCATTCTTTTTACAACTAGCAGTTGATCCAGAACATTTAGATAGGGAACTAGATTTGAAGATTGCATAATAAATCCAACTTCTTGCAACCTTATATTAGATAACTCTTTCTCCGTAAGCTTCGAAATATGATTTCCGTTTAGTTGAATATCTCCTTCGGAGGCTTTCAGCATGGCCCCAGCAATAGATAAGAATGTACTTTTACCAGAACCAGAAGGTCCAACTACAGCAACAAACTCCCCCGGTTCCACGGATATGGATACATGATCAAGCGCGGTGATCCGATTGTTTCCTTCGGCATAATACATGGTGACTTCCCGCATGTGCAGTCCCTTACTCATTATTCAACCCTCCCGAGCGCCTTAAGCGGATCAATCTTAGTAATTTTGCGAACAGATACCAGTGAACTTAACATAGCAATAACCAGCAAGATAACAGAATAATTGAAGACAAGACTGGTTTCCAGCTTAAATGGCATTCCTTTTGGCATAATTGCTGCTGTCCCATAAGTCAGCAAGATTCCAACAACAATACTAGTCAGCGAAAGTACAAACACTTGCGAGATAATGGCTTTTCCCAAGAAACGGTTACTAGCGCCTATCGCTTTCATAATGCCAAACTGGTTAGTTTTTTGCATCGTAATGACATAGAAGAATACCCCGAGTACAAATGCAGAGATCGCGAGTAGAAATGCAAGCATCATTAGAATCGTACCGTTCTCTTCTTTGTATCCTGGCATTCCTTGTACAGCTGCTGCTCGGGTAACTGTATCTGTGCTGGATAACTCTTTATTTATAGCTTCTGGATCAATATTTTCGCCTTGTAACATGATCGCATTAACCGGTCCGGCAATTCCTTTATCTGAACCTGGAGCCGCGAAGGCAATCTTCCGCCATTCAGCCATTGGGGTAAATACGGATGCAACGTGGTTATACGTCTGATTCTCCACAAATCCGATAATCGTCAATGATTCCGTCGTGCCATCCAGTTGAAAGGTGTCCCCAATATTATAGCCCTCATCTTTTAGGGTTGAATTCACCACGACACCCGTAGGGTTATCGGAAGACAGGCTTTTACCTTCTACAATAGCTGGTTCCAGGAAGCTTCCTGGGTCAATTCCTATAATCGCTATATCTACCTTATCTTCATTCTTGGTGCTATTCTCTTTCAGTGCCGTTGCCATCGTACTTCCCATGGGTGCAGCAGCATCCACATTTGGCAGTTTTTCTGCCTCAGCGACCAATTGATCTGACAGCAGCGACTTGCTCATTGAAGACTGTGACCCTTCTTCAAAGATGACATAATCAGCCTTCATGGTCTTGAATGTTGATGCGGCTAGCGTAGATAATCCATTTCCCAGACCGGATAAAATAAATACCAACCAAGCCATTAGTACGAAGATAATGATAATCATCAAAAACTTCATTTTACTATGCATTAACTCCTTCATCGCTAAAAACATGATCTGTTCAACTCCTTCTTTCATTTTTGTTGACACAAGTGTCAAATTAGAGGTGTAGCCACGTGGTTTATATAATTAAACGATATAAATGACACATGTGTCAAATTTAATCCAAGAATAAATCTAGCTCTTGGCTCCACCAACCCACATTTGAAACAACAGCTTCCCCCAATCAGGCGTAGGGATATTCATCATGTTAGGCGTATTAATTAAGTTGAAGAAAACACCAACAAGTACAGGTAGAGGAATATCTTGCCGGAGGGCCTGATCCTGCTGTGCACGTTCAAATAAGCGTGATAATTGAATTTTTAGGGTCCTATGTGCTTCCTCAATAAATTCAAGATCTATCGCTGCCGCAGCAGAATTAGTTGTATTAATTTTACTGGCATCTCCCAGAAGTTGATGGAGCTTAGATTCTTCTGCGTAGATCAGAAGCAGTTGCTCAAGAGCATCCATTGGATCAGTCTCATCAATGGCTAATGAATTCTCTAATACGGTTGATATGGAGCGCTTCATGCAAGCAGCAACGATCTCTTCTTTATTCGCGTAATATTGATATATCGTGCTCCGGGCTCCAGACAGATGCTGTGAGAGCAGCTTGAGATGAAAACCGTCATAGCCATGCTCAAGTACTAATTTTTTAGTTGTGTCGAGTAGCTCTGTTTCAGTAAAAGATTGTTTTCGTCCCATTAAATCTCTTCCTTTTTATCATTTAAAGTCAGTGTGAACTTCACGCAATCGATGTGTACTGCAGGTTTACAGGAGTTCTTCACTTTACTTGCTTATTATGATCAGTTTAGCATATGTTTGATGGCCATAATACCAACCAAGACTATTGGTCTGAATAAATGGGTGGACGATATACAAAAAGGCAAACCCTTGAACTTACAGAGGGTTTGCCTTTTTCCTTCTATTTATTGAATACCGAATATATACCGATACGAATACAATTGATCTTACGATCAGACTCACGCATGTACCGAATGAATCTTGATGTTATCCTCGATCCTTCGGCGCCAGCTCAATAGCAGAGCGGATGGCAGCCAGCATGCTTTTATCATCTGCGATATTTTTGCCAGCGATATCAAAGGCCGTACCGTGGTCAACAGACGTACGGATGATACCACCTTTCAGGCCAACGGTGATGTTCACACCTTCCTCAATGCCCATCACCTTGATCGGTGCATGACCTTGGTCGTGGTAGCAGGCTACAACGATATCGAAGTCACCGCGACCAGCGCGGAAGAAGAGTGTGTCCGCCGGGAGTGGACCAACGACGTTAATGCCTTCCTGCTGCGCACGCTCAATGCCGGGCTGCAGTTTCTCTTCTTCTTCACCATTACCGAACAAGCCGTTCTCTCCGGCATGAGGATTGATTCCGCATACGGCAACGCGCGGATTCTCAAAGCCTGCTTTTTTCAACGTATCATGAGCAAGCTTCACAACGGTGTAGGTTCTTTCCGGGTTAATACTTGCAATAGCATCGATCAGACCCATGTGTGTTGTCAGGTGAATAACGCGCAGATTCGGCGTGGTCAGCATCATCGAGAAGTCTTGTGTATCCGTCAGGTCTGCCAGAATCTCGGTGTGCCCCGGATACAGGTGCCCGCCCTGATGAAGAGCTTCCTTGTTCAATGGCGCGGTGCAGATGGAGTGAATCTGCTGTTTTTTGGCAAGATCAATGGCTTTGGCGAGAAACTGGAATGCTGCATCTCCAGCCACGGCAGATACTTTACCGTATTCCAGATCCGCAGGAACGAGGTTCAGATCAATCACATCCACAGTACCGAATTCATACTTGGCTTCAGAAGGCTCTTGAATCGCGTTAACGTTCAGACTTGAACCGATGACAGGCAACACACGCTCCAGAATCTTCGCATCACCGATAACGAGTGGATTGCACTGATTGTACATCTCTTGATGACCCAGTGCTTTCATAATAATCTCCGGTCCAATACCTGCTGCGTCGCCCATCGTAATTCCAATTGTAGGTTTCATACGAGAATACCCCCTTTTAATTTTTGAATCGCATGGATAAAGACATCCGGTTTGCCGAATCCGCCTGCTTTGGTAATCACATGCAGATCATCAATCCCGATAAACTTGGAGATCGGCACGCCGATTTCAAGCTCATCCAGCAGCTCGAAGCCGCTAATATTCCATTTCAGACAGATTTGTTTTGCCGTATCGCCACCGGTCATGGATACCCCTTTGAAAAGTCCCTCTTCCAGCAGTCTGGCACAGATCTCACCCATCGCAAGTACAATCTCGTTGCTGACTTCCGTGTGATTGAGACCACGAATTTCGCCCGTTGCTCGTGCCAGTTCGATATCCACCTGTTCAGCGGTGGAGTAGAGGACAACATCTTGTCCTTCCAGCGCTTTGTCTCGAACCTCGTTATAGACACGTTCCATCTCTTCCGTGCGGTCTGCGGTTGCGGATACCGCTTTGAAAGAATGGAAGGAGACTGAAGCTACGCGGGACTTGCGCATCAAGCGATGCAGCTGCTCGCGGGAGTTTTTGTTCACGCTGCCAACCACCGTTAGGATTGGACCGGAATTCTCCGGGATATCAAGTGACGCAGCCCTGGATTCCAACTCGTAATGTGCGGGGAGGTAATTGGCAATGCCCGCCGAACCTGCCCAAGTAAAGGTATACTCCAACTCACGAGTCATCTGCAGAATCAGTTCCAGATGTCTTTCTTCGGTGGAGTCCACCATTACATACGGGATATTCTTTGTTTTCAACTGCTCTAGCTTGGTGCGAATATGATTCTGCCCGGCTTCCAGATCGGCGACGGTGATCTCGCCAACTTCGTACTTGGTCTGTTGTTTCAACAAGTCCGGAAGGTAGGAAATCGTTACAGGTGTCTTCGGATCATGGGCAATTTCAGTATCTGCCAGCGGAACGCCGTTCAGGTAATGAATTCCTTCCAATATCGTCCGGTTATTTTTTGGATAACCCGGGGCAATCATCATAAAGTCCGGCTTTACGACATCATATACAGCATCAATCTCGATGCCGATATTACCACGCATGGTGGAGTCCATTTTTTTGAAAATCGTCTCAAATCCGTTGTTCGTCAGCAATTCAGCAGCCCGATATACACGGTCATACGCTTCCTGCGAGGATATGGAACGACTATCTGTATCAAAGACGACGGCATCGTAACGTGTAAGAGGGCCTTCATCTATATTAAAAAGAACACTGGTCTTTAAGCCGTGACGGGCAAGCTGCACCCCGCTGTCATTGGCACCGGTCAAATCATCTGCAATAATGGCTAATTTCATGCAGTCATCCCTCCTTGTAAGCACAATTTAATAAAAAGTCCGTTCAGATCATCCATTAAGCACAGATTAAGCAAATTAAATCAGGTGATACCCATTTATGTGGTTGGTCGTTGATTGTATTTCTCTACTCCACCTGATTTCTCTAATCGTTTGGAGAGGAACCCGATGAAGATCGGCAACAGGATGGCTGTTGTTACAACGCTCGCTGCAATTTGCACCGTAGCAATCTCGGCAATTGGGCCAAATGAAGCATTAGCAGCCACGATGGCAGCAGGTGTACCTACGGCATTCCCTGCAGTTGAACCTTCGGAAGCACCCACGATGGGGTTCCAGCCGATGGCTTTAAAGAGCAGGAAACCGATTCCGCCCGTTAATAACACGGTTAACACACCCAGTAAAATTCCGCTAAGACCACCTTGAATGATGGAGGAGAAGCTAATGTTCATACCCAGAGCAAATGCAAAGAACGGAACAAGTTTGTCACTGCCTTTATGCAGCCATTCCGCCAGATTACGGTCCAGATTACCAATAATGACACCAACGATGAGTGGAAGCAATACCGCAACAAAGGCCATAGGGGAAAACATACCGTTTGCAAAACCCATCGCACCAAAGATGGAGAGCGCTACCATGGTCAGGAAAGGACCATCACTGAGAGCGAGGAAAGGGTAGGCTGCTTTGTCATCTTCTTTCCCGTATTGGCCGGCGAGAGCAATGTACAAACCGCCATTAGAGTTAGTCATCGCAGCAATAATGGCAAGCGGGGCCAGACCGAGAAATAACCCGTTTGAATCCGCGAACAAAATAGCGATAAAACCAAGGGCTGCACCAATCACCCATTTGAACGTAAGCAAGGTCAAACCTTTGCCGACAGAGGAACCTGCTGTTTTAAACGTAATCTGTGTACCCGCAATGAACAGGAACAGGGCAATCAAAGTACTGGCACTGTTAACAAAAAGTGCTTCCGTGAATCCGCCAATGCGCAGGGCATTCGGGAAGAATGTATTAATGGTTGCACCAAGTAACAGGGGAACGACCATCATACCGCCAGGGATGCGATCTAAAGTTGCTTTAATGTTCATAGTAGTAGCTCCTTATGAAGTAATCGTTTTTATGAAGCGCTTGCAGGGATTATATTATCCCATATCGTTTAATATAGCAACAATAAATTATTGTAAATTTTAAATACGCTGTTAACTGTTTAAAAATGCAACACATAAAAGCGATAAAAAAGACGCAAACTTAAAGTTAATCTTTAAGTTTACGCCATAATGTGGCCCGGTTAATCCCCAGACGCTCTGCGGCCTTTGATTGATTGTTATTTTCCTCCTGAAGCACGAACTGAATAACTTCTTTCTCAATCTCCTTCAGCGTACCGTTCAACTTCATTGGGCTTGAAGAAGGTTGCTGATCCAGCAAGCGGGACAAGGTAGCCGTGGTGATTACATAATCTTGTTCGTTGAGTGCAGCCTGCTTGATCAGATGTTTCAGCTGGTTGACATTCATATGTGTGATCTGATCTTGGATCAGCTGTAGAGCATCTTCTTTGATTCTCACCGCAGTAGTTCCGTATTTGTGGTAGTAATCCGTCAGGAAATGCTGCATCAGTGGAGCCAGATCTTCTGGTCTATCCGCAAGATTTGGCATCATGATTGTATTAAGCTCCAGATCAAGTGACCACTGCGGGTTCATTATCTGTTCCCCGAGTATAAACACCCCAATCTGATTTTGAAGGCAGCTCTGGATAAAGGCGAGCAACTCCGGATCTTCCATACGTGTTTCCATGTGGTTAATTTCTACATTTCTAACCTTGGCGAGTGGTATCTTGTGCAAATGACCGGGCGGAACTTGCGAGAGATCCATCTGTAATAACAGTCCACCACCGGAGTACATCTGATGAATATGTTTGACCAGAAAAGATTTACCGGAATCTGCTTCACCCCGCAGAAAGATCGGTTCATGATTCTCGTAAAGTGCTCGCATGTTCTTCAATACCGCCTGCATGGCAGGGGATTCGGCAACGATAGGCTCCATCGATGCGTCGGTGAACGTTGTGATGCCGAATTGTGCAAAGGCATAGGGTTGTCCTTTTTCCAGCATATATACCTTGTAGTTCTTGTTGTCCAGGGTCGTTTCATAGGCGTTAACCGTGAGCTGGTAATCATCCACCATGAACACATTTTGGATCTGGGATTGATGGAACTCCAGGCTGGTGTTGGTCAGATATATGTGATTATCGGTCAGTGGATTTTTCCCAAAATCGGTCAGGTTCTCGAATACAACTTCATTCCGTTCATTTAAAATAAGTAAATTGGGGTGTTCCCGTGTAACCAGGTCATTCAAGATGATCGATATCGCATGATTTTTGCTCAAATAACGGTAGACCAGCTGTGCATCCTCCATCGCTCTAAGGATGGATTCCTGTCCGGATTGGATTAACAACCCCTCCAGACCGTAGGTCTTCGCGGTGTTGACGGTGATCACATCTCCGACAATCTGTCGGTACCCGGAAGCTTTCAACTCCAAGAGTAATCGTGCCACATCTTCCGAGCTATGTATGGTATAGACCTTGAGGGGCAGATCCATCAGATCAATAATCGATTGTGCACCAGAGGTGATGTTGGAGAAGCCAACAATGGCTGTTTGGCCGTTAAACTGGCTTGCCAGTGTAAGTGAACGAATCATATCATAGCCCGATAACTGCATATCAATGACGGGAATGGTCACTGCTTTTTTAATGAGTTGGGCGGTTCCGCCGCGGCTGATGATAATCTCTGCACCATTTTTCTCAGCTTGAGTTGCTAATTCCACACCGTTTGCCAAGTCGCCCACGTCCGTCTGAATGGTTAACTGGGGAAAGCGAGGAATGCACTCTTGTATAATAGGAATCATCGATTCGTAGGGAGCAATAAAGTGAACTCGTGTACGCATATTTTTCCTGCCTTTATAGAAAACTTTGATCCCCTTATTATAGCCAACTTGCGAAGGAATGGCACCTATGGGGGAACCAGCCCTATTGTGTCTGCAAAATGCCTGTGTGTTATGCCTTCATAACTCTCCGAGTGGAATGTGATGAAGTGCACTGAATCGAATCGTTATCTATCTCAAAATTAATGCATAGTTGCACATGATAAGTGTGGAGAAGCGAGGAGATTTCATATGGGAGACATTCATAAAGTGGCTGAGCCGGATCACATCATTAAGGATGTTGTCGGGAAGTTCCCGTGCAGGGTGCTGTGGAGTGAGGGCCGTCCATGTCTGGAGTATCAGAGGGAAGAGGATGTGTCGTTAATAACCGAATACGTCCATAAAACGTATAACGTTGAGCTATTGGATGTGTTTTTCACAGCGGTGGAGAGCCTTCCGGTGGAGCCATAGATTTAGGTAGGGATTTGTGGATTGCGAGAAAGGATTAGTACTTGAGATTTTGTGTGTTTATGCAAGGTTATAAGGCGACACTATAAGTGCTCGTCTTTTTCTTATATTGCTCCATCATTAACTTACTTTGGATCGTAGTAACTCCACTTGCCATCGTGAAATGTGAAACGTATGTGGGCGTATTCATGTATTATAGTATACATATGAACTTTTCGGAGGAGGAACAAGTAATGGGAATCTTATCGAGGTTTAAAGACGTGATGAAGGCCAATGTGAACCACATGTTGTCTCGGGCGGAAGACCCGGAGAAAAGTGTGAATGAATATATGCGCAGCCTGAGCAGTGATCTGGGTCAGGTGAAGGCTGAAACGACAGCGGTGCTGTCGGATGAGAGCCGGGCGAAGCGAGCATTGGATGAGTGTAGCGCCGAGGTCAAGAAATTACAGCGGTATGCGGAAAAATCAGCGGAGTCGGGAGACGAAGACAAGGCACGTGGTTTTCTGGAGAAGAAAGTGAAGCTGGCTGACAAATTGAATGAATTACAAGCCGCCTATGAACGTGCTTCCGCCAAAGCCAAGATGATGAAGCATATGAACGATAAACTGGTTGCAGATCTGGGGCAACTGGAAGCGCGACATGCAGAACTGAAAGGTCGCATGGCAGATGCAAAGGCGCAGCAACAGACCAACGAACGGAATGCATCTGCGGGCAGAGCTGATGCTGCATTGAAGGCCATGGAAGACAAGGCGAATCAGGCGCTGAACGAAGCAGAGGCTTTGGCAGAACTTCGTGCTGGGACACAGGAAGATGATTTGGACGAATTAATTGCCCAGTTGGAGAGGGACATGAACGCAGATGCGGGTAATAATGAGAATGCGTCGCCAAGTGCAGAGGAAGAACTCGCAGCGATTCAGGAAAAGCTGAATAATAAGTAATACGTTACACCATTTCGTTAACATTGAGGTGAGCAGATGCCGGTTATTGAATATAAATGTCCAAACTGCGGCAGTGGTATGATCTTTGACAGTGTGTCAGGTGCATTATCCTGTCCCAGCTGCGGCCGCCAGGACAACATAGAGCAGATCCCCGATCCCTTGAAAAGACAAGTATTCACCGAAAACGAGGTCAAAGAATACCACTGTAACAGCTGCGGAGCTGACATTGTGACAGAACCGGAGACCAGTGCGACGACATGTAGTTTCTGCGGTGCAGCGGTTGTACTCAGTGATCGGCTGACGGGCAATCTGGCCCCCGCGATGGTGATTCCCTTTTCGATCAACAAGGATCAAGCCAAGCAGGCTTTCAAAAAGTGGTGCAAAAACGGCCTGTTAACGCCAAGTGGCTTCATGTCCGCCGATCGGATTCAGAGCATTACCGGCATGTACGTGCCGTTTTGGTTGTATGAGTTACATAACAAAATCGAAGTGCATGGTCGTGGCACCAAGGTCAGATCCTACACCCAGGGCGACTACCATTACACGGAAACACAGCATTTTGATATATACCGCCGGATTCGGCTGAATTACGTGAACCTGCCCATCGATGCATCGGAGAAAATGAAAGATGAACTGATGGATAAGCTTGAGCCTTTTCCATATAATCAGCTGAAATTGTTCAAGACCCCGTATCTGGCGGGGTACATTGCGGAAAAATACAGTTATACGGACGAGGAACTTTTCCCACGGGCCAAGGATAAAACAAGATCGTACATTGATTCTTATATTGCTTCAACCGTGTCTGGTTATAGCAGTGTGAGCTACACGGATAAACAGATTGATACCACGCTCAAAAATGCAGACTATGTGCTGCTCCCGGTGTGGATGGTCAACTATGACTACAATCGGGCACAGTATACCTTTGCCATGAATGGTCAGACAGGTAAAGTGGTCGGCAAACCACCGATCAGCAAAGCCAAAGTGGCCGGATGGTTCGCAGGAGTCTCTGCGGTCTCGTTACTGTCACTGAAGCTGGTTTCCTGGATGATGGGAGGTGGATTCTTATGAGAAAAAGAACCCCTCTGGCCGTGATGGCTACGCTCATTTTACTTATGATAACCCTTGTTGCTCCGTTGATTCCCATGTCATCGGCATCCGCAGCGGAGAGCAAAAATCTCATCTACGATGAGGCCAACCTGCTGAGTGAGCAGGAGAAAAGTGAATTGAATCTACTTGCGAATCAGTATGGCGCTGAACGGCAGACGGACTTTGTTATTTTGACAACAAATAATGTTGAGAATCAGGATATTATACTCTTAACTGAAGATTTTTATGATGAGCAGAGGCTAGGATACGATAAAGAACATGGTAATGCTGTCATATTGACGATGGACATGAATAATCGTGAAGTATATTTGGCTGGGTTTTATAAGGCAAAAGAGTATCTGGACGATCAGCGGCTTGATGCTATCCGTACCCGAATTACCTCTGAATTGTCCAATGGAGATTATAAACTCGCATTTGAGAAATATATTGAGCTCTCTTACAAATATATGGGGTATGAACCTGGTGTGAATCCAAACAATATTTTGTTCAACGGTTGGTTTCAGTTGGGAGTATCTGTGATTCTTGGCGGTATTGTTGTTGGTATTATGACCTATCGTTCCGGGGGACGTGTCACGGTCAATCGTGCGACTTATGAAGATTCAAGCAATTCCAGTGTAATTGATCGTCAGGATCGTTATATCCGTACAACCGTAACCAAGCGCAAAATCGAGAAGAACAATAACAACGGTGGCGGAGGCGGCGGTGGAGGTACCTCCCGAGGTGGTCACTCACACAGTGGAAGTAGAGGGTCGTTTTAGTAACTGAGTAATCGGATTACGTTAAATAGAAGGGATGGAAATGAATATGGGATTTTTCAGAAATCAATTTTCGAATGTGGTGGAATGGGAAGAGTTCAGAGATGACATGATATTTTGGAAGTGGAGTAACCGAGAGATCAAGAAGGGGAGTAAACTCATCATCCGTTCCGGTCAGGACGCCATTTTTCTGAATAACGGTAAAGTGGAAGGAATTTTCGAGGACGAAGGATCATTTAATATCGATTCCGAGATCATTCCGTTTCTTTCTACCTTAAAAGGGTTCAAATTCGGATTCAACAGTGGCATGCGGGTCGAAGTCTTGTTTGTAAATACAAAAGAGTTCACTGTGCGCTGGGGCACACAAAGTCCGGTGTTAATTCCAACACCACAGCTCCCGGGTGGGATGCCGATTCGGGCGAACGGAACATTTAATTTCAAAGTAAATGACTATGTCACCCTGATTGATAAGATTGCAGGCATCAAACAAAGTTATCTGGTGGAGGATGTCAAAATCCGTATCACTTCCGTGCTGGATCAGCTTCTAATGAAGTGGATTAGCCGTGAAGGGAAGGATATGTTCAACCTGCAGGCCAATGCATCGGATATTGCCAAAGGTATTCAGGAAGATCTGGATATGCAGATGATGGACATCGGGATTGGGATTACCGGTTTTCAGGTGATGAGCTTCAATTATCCGAAAGAGATTCAGGATATGATTACAAAGACCGCTTCGCATGAGATGATTGGTAATCTGCAAAAGTATCAACAGGTCAGCATGACAGACGGCATCTCATCCGGTAAAGTACAGGGCGGCGGCGCGGCCTCAGATATGGCTGGTATGATGATGGGTATGAACATGGCCAATGAAATGATGAAAAACATGAACCAAGGCCAAAACCAGAACAATAATTCCAATTCGTCTCAGAATCAAAATAACGACCAGAAACCAGCGGGAAATAGCAACGGTGAGTCAAATACATCTTCATCTACAGAAGGCAACAAGAAGCCAAACTTCTGCCCGAACTGTGGAGCCAAAAATGAAGGAGCCAACTTCTGTCCGAATTGTGGTCAAAAGCTGGGCTAATTAAATAAATACATGTAGGGCTAGGTTCGTAGTAAGTGAAATTACTGCGGAGCTAGCCCTTTTTTTGTTTGGAGTCATACTTAAAGCAACATGGAGTAGAGCAGAGGAACGGGTGCAGTAATTTAATTTTGATAAAAGAGTTGACAACCGCTCATAAATCATTTATCTTTAACTTAAGATATTTAATTTAAATATAAATAGCAAACCAAACAAATATCTTTAATCCATTACACAAGGAGAGATCAAGATGATGATCCCAACATTGACCAGAATAAATGAACTTTCAAGAAAAGCCAAAGAGGGCGGATTGACGGGGATGGAGAAAGAGGAACAGGTTCGTCTTCGCCAGGAATATCTGCAAACTTTTCGCGGTTCGGTCAACGACATTCTGCTGAATGCAACCATCTATGATCCAAACGGCGATGACGTTACTCCTGATAAATTGAAACAAAAACAGGCCAATCAAAATAACGACTAGAATACAATTCGCTAGATCATATATCTTAATTTAAAGATAATACAAACTTACTATAAATCAACTAACTAACTCATTTAACTAACTCGAATAATATAACACCTACTCAATTTAAAACATGCTTACCAAACCAAGGAGGAAATAATCATGACTATTCAAACAGCAGGTATTCACCATATTACAGCTTTCGCAGGAGATCCACAGGCCAACGTTGATTTTTATGCCGGAGTTCTGGGACTTCGTCTCGTGAAAAAAACAATCAACTTCGATGCACCTGATATATATCATCTGTATTTTGGCGATGAACACGGAAGCCCAGGTACCATCATTACCTTCTTCCCATCCGCTGGATCACCACGGGGCAAAATTGGCGGAGGTCAGGTCGGCATCACTTCCTATGTCATTCCTCCTGGGTCGATTGGCTTCTGGCAGAATCGTCTGGAACAGTATAACATTGAGGTAACCAAAACAAGTCGCTTCAATGAAAACCTGCTTCAATTCGAAGATGGCGAAGGCCTGCGGCTTGAGCTTGTTGAACGGGAAGAGGGAGCAACCAGCACTTGGGCGCACGAGGGCATTCCAACAGATAAAGCAATCAAAGGCTTCGGTGGTGCTGTCCTGTTCAGTGTTAACCCGCAAAGAACGATGGATGCTCTTGAGAAAATTTTGGGATTTGTCAGAGTAAGTGAAAATGAAGAGTATGCTCGTTTCCGGTCCAGCGGGGATATCGGTAATGTCGTAGATGTTCCAGTGACCCGTATGGCTCTGGGTATGGGTGGCGCAGGTACCGTGCACCATATTGCATGGCGCGCCAAAGACGATGAAGAGCATGCACAGTGGAGTGAAGCTGTACGTGATTACGGTTACCAACCGACTCCAGTTCGGGATCGTCAGTACTTTAACGCAATCTACTTCAGAGAAGCTGGCGGCATTCTGTTCGAAATTGCTACAGATCCTCCGGGTTTTGCCAAAGATGAACCTGCTGATTCGCTTGGACAAAAATTGATGCTGCCAGAGTGGTTTGAGAAATACCGCCCTCAAATTGAGGACAATCTGCAACCGATCGTGGTAAGAACACTCGTACCTGCTACAGCTGCGAATTAATAAGAGTTCTAGAAAAAACCTGAAAAAGCGAAGCGTTCGCCTAAAAGCTTTCTGAAAGAAAGCTACATCGGAAGCATATGCTATCCCCGGATTTTCCCTTAGGAAAAGGGAATCGAAAAATCTGGGGATAACAGCGATTGGAGGGTTATTCGGTCATCGAAGTGTATGTGTAAATGAAAAACCTAAAGGAGCAACGAAGGATGATGGAGAAAAAGGTTACCTGGCTGGAGCTGTTTTACGATCTGCTCTTTGTAGCAGCGGTCTCCAAAGCGGGTCATGTCTTGTTACATGCCGAACACGGAGTAATTACGTTTGAATATTTAATGAAGTTTGTGCTTATTTTTATCCCTGTTTGGTGGGCATGGGTCGGTCAGACCTTGTTTATTAACCGCTATGGTCAAGATATCCTGATCCATCGAATATTCCTCATCCTTCAGCTTCTGTCCGTTATGGTCATGACGGCAAGCCTCTCTACCCATTTTGACCAATACTATCTGTCCTTCTTCATTGGATATATCGGCTCACGGGCATTTACGGCGATTCAGTATCTGACGGCTCACAAGTCAAAAGGCGAGCATCAGCAGCAAGCGGCTCGTTACCTGGGTATCTGTTTCCTTATTGGCATATTGATCTCATCAGGTTCATTGTTCTTCGATTCCTGGTTACGCTACGTGATTTTGTATGCGGGGATTGCCGTGGACATCGTGCTTCCGCTGATCGGACGCAAAAATCTGGTAAAGGTACCGGTTCAGACCCATCACTTGTTGGAACGTTTCGCGCTCTTTACACTTATCCTGCTGGGTGAATCGGTGGTAAGCATTATCGCGGTGCTGCAAGCCGATCATTGGGATATGAAATCCATCTTGTTTGCCGCCTTTACGTCCATCTTTGTCATTGCGATATGGTGGCAATACTTCGACAACGTGGAGAAAAAGGTCAGCAAAGAGATTCAGACTGCCGGGCAAGCGATCATATACGGCCATCTGTTCATCTACATCTCCATGAGTATGATCGCTGCCTCAATTCAGCTGTTATATCAGAATCAGTTAAACTATGTGTTCATGCTGGGGTTTGTATTTGGATCAGCGTTACTGTATTTCTTGTCGACATCACTTGTGTTCCATCGTTACAGACACGCACATCTACGACTCCGGCCACGTCATCTGGCAGTCATGGTGGGGTTACTGGTGGCATTTGTCCTTGTGGATCTGGTCTACCGGGTTCCTGCTTATGTGATCATGGGCGAAGACATGTTATTCTTCCTGGTGTATGCGAAACTTACGACTTGATATAAGTAAAATAAAATGAAGAAAAGTCACGGACAATAGGTGTCCGTGGCTTTTTATTATGCCGCTAATTCTGGACATTTTTTAATAATATAAATAAAGCACAAATCTAATTTAATTTCTTCGGTAGAATCTGTTAATATGAGACTATGTACAAGTGAATCTACCAGATCATAGAATATCTTTTTATAAAATGAGTGTACGTTTTGTTATATAAATTGAACTAAACATTTACACGAAACGGAGAGGACAGAAAAAACCTGAAGAAGCGAAAGCGTTCGCCTTTATCCCCGGATTTTCCCCATATAAGGGGGATTCATAAAATCTGGGGATAACAGCGATCGGAAGGTTATTCTGTCATCGGAGTGTCCAGTGTAAATATTCTTTAGTTCAATTTATATAGTTCATTTTATATATAGCGATTCGTAGGTATGGGGATGACAATCAGGAGGGAAATCATTGAGCACACATCAAATCGGAGTTCCATTGGAAGGGTTTGCAGAGTTTAGTCGTACGGTTGCCGCTGAAGGAGCCGTTTTACTCAGAAATGAAGGCCAAGTGCTTCCACTTCGTAAAAACGAAAACGTTTCAGTTTTTGGACGGATTCAAGTCAATTATTATCGGAGCGGCACGGGTTCAGGCGGTAGTGTTCATGTGGCCTACACAACGAATCTATTGGATGGTCTGCGCAGCAAGAAGAATATTACTGTTAATGAAGAGCTGGCAGCTGTCTATGAGAAGTGGATTGAGGAAAATCCATTTGATGATGGCGGAAAAGTATGGGCGGCCGAGCCATGGAATCAGAAAGAAATGCCTTTGACGGATGAACTGGTTGCACAGGCTAGAAGCAAATCCAGCAAAGCCATTATCGTGATTGGACGTACAGCAGGAGAAGACCAGGATAATGCGGATGCGCCAGGAAGTTACCAACTGACAGAAGATGAGAAAGCGATGTTGAAGCAAGTTACTTCGCAATTTGAACACACAATCGTTGTGTTGAATGTCTCAAATATCATCGACATGAGCTGGTTAAACGAAACGTATCTACATCCAATCCAAGGTGTAATTTACTCCTGGCATGGTGGTATGGAGGGTGGTAATGCGATTGCCGATGTGCTGGCGGGGGACGTTACACCAAGCGGTAAACTGACAGATACGATTGCATATTCCATTGAAGATTACCCTTCGACAAGCAACTACGGTAATGAGTTCAAGAACCTCTATCAGGAAGATATCTATGTAGGTTATCGTTATTTCGAAACGTTTCGACCTGAGCGCGTTCAGTTTGAATTCGGTTACGGCCTGTCTTATACGACGTTTTTTGCCCAGCACGAAGAAGCACAATCAGTGTCCAAAGACGGTGAAACCTACATTGAAGTTCGTGTCAATGTGACCAACTCAGGCACAACATATGCGGGCAAAGAGGTTGTGCAGGTCTACTATGAAGCACCACAAGGCAAACTGGGACAACCGGTGAAGGCGTTGGTGGCTTTTGGCAAAACAGGATTGTTGCAGCCGGGCGAGTCAGAACTTCTGACGATCAGCTTCCCGATCCATGCCATGGCATCTTACGATGATGCGGGTGTTACAGGTCTTGCTTCCGCGTACGTATTGGAAGAAGGCACATACCGACTGCACGTAGGAACCAGTGTGAAACAAGTGCAGCATATCAGCATTGATGGCCAGGATGGATATGTGATTGAATCCCTTCAATTGGTGGAGCAACTGCAAGAAGCGATGGCCCCAACTGAAGATTTTACACGGATGAAACCAGGTACGCGCAAGGAAGATGGATCTTATGAACTGACTTATGCAGAAGTACCGAAACGTAAGATATCCATGGCAAACCGGATCGAGCAGAATCTCCCGCAAACGCTGGAGCAGACAGGTAATCAGGGCCACAAGCTGAGTGACGTTAAGGCTGGCAAAGTGAGTCTGGAAACCTTCATCGCTCAACTGAGTGATCAGGATCTGGCGGCGATTGTCCGTGGCGAAGGCATGAGCAGTCCGCTCGTTACTTCGGGAACAGCATCTGCATTTGGTGGTGTCAGCGACAGCCTGTTTAACTACGGTATTCCGGTAGCATGTACGGCAGATGGCCCGTCCGGTATTCGTATGGATAGTGGCGAGAAGGCAACACAGGTATCCATTGGTACGTTGCTTGCCGCGACATGGAACAAGGATCTTGTTGAAGAGTTGTATGTGATGGAAGGACAGGAATTGCTGAGAAATCAGGTGGATACCCTGCTCGGACCTGGACTAAATATCCGCCGGAGCCCGCTCAATGGCCGGAACTTTGAGTACTTCTCCGAAGATCCGCTGATCTCGGGTGTATTTGCCGCAGCATGTACGAAAGGTATCATGAAGGGTGGTTCCAATGCCACACTGAAACACTTTGCCTGCAACAATCAGGAGAAACACCGCAGTAAAGTAGATGCTGTTGTCTCCGAACGTGCACTGCGTGAAATTTACCTGAAAGGGTTCGAAATCGCTGTAAAAGAAGGCGGAGCGAACTCCATCATGACTTCCTACAACCCGGTTAACGGGCACTGGGCGGCATCCAATTACGACCTGAATACGACGATCCTGCGCGGCGAATGGAATTTCGAGGGTATCGTCATGACCGACTGGTGGGCGATTATGAACGATGTGACCGAGGGTGGAGAAGCTGATCGCAAATACACGAACTGGATGATTCGTGCGCAGAATGATCTCTACATGGTTGTACCGAACTACGGCGCAGAGATTAATGGCTGGGACGACAACACGATTGAATCCTTGGAAAATGGAACATTGACTCGCGGAGAACTGCAACGTTCCGCGATTAACATCTGCAAGTTCATCATGAATGCACCGGTGTCCGGTAGAAAACATGAGATCGTGGAGAACGTTGCTTCGTTCCAAGCGAATGCATCCCTATCTGCTGCAAAAGCTCAGGCGCTGGTTGAAAACGCACAGGTGAAACCTGCGGTAGCTGAACCTGTCTACATGAAAGTGGATGAGGCAGGCCATTATCGAATTATCGTACAGATCATGTCCCCTGAGCCGGAACTGGCTCAAAGTGCATGTAACCTGCTCCTGAATGATCAGTTGGTGACCACCATCCAAACGAATGGTACAGAAGGCAAATGGATCAGACAGAAACTTGTCAAAGTAGATCTTGAAGCAGGACTGTATGAATTGAAACTGGACTTTACGAAACCAGGTCTCCAGATTGACTGGATCGAATTCAAACAGGTGTAGAAGATAATCGGGAATATCAGGTGATAAGAGCAATCGAAAGGTTGTTCTGTCATCAAAAGTAGAATACATTGGTATAAGACAAAGGACACTGTACGCGGGTGTCCTTTGTTGTAACACAGAATAGCTACTGTTATGATAGTGTTATGAGATTCGTAGTTCTGAACAATGGGGTCAGGGGTGTTGCGAGGAATGAGAAATTATAATTTTTTGAGTCCAATCCTGCTGGTTGTGGTGGCGCTGATTGTAAGAGGCCTGGTGACTAACCTGGGAGTTCTTTTCGGATTATCACAAGAAGTGGCGAGTAATATTGCCATGATAGCCATGATTATTGCTGCACTGATTATGTTTAATCGAATGACGAAGGCTCGGCGCAGAAAATAGAAAAAGCTCGGATAACCAGAAGGTTATCCAAGACACGAAGACACCCTCGGGGTGTCTTTTTTTGTATTGACGTTCTGATCCTAACGTTTTAGACTATTGCTAATAAATAATAACATTAATAATAACGAAAATAACAAAATGATCAGACGAAGTACATGAAATCCGTTGCGCTCTCTATTTGCTAGCCCATTCCGGTCCCCAAAGGAGAATCCAATCATGAAGATCATTGCCGACAAACCATATATTGTTCAGGACGGCCAGCCTTTGCAGATTGTCATCTGGAAGCTGACCGTCTTCAGATAATGATGAAGAAGGACCGCAGGAGCGCTGATGAAGCGTTCAGTCGGTCCTTTATGTCATGGATCAGGCTGTGTGCCGTTCGAGTGATGTCTATCGATACGGGTTAACGATGCGAGGGTTGGGTGAGAATACGGGATTGCAATCTCGGAAGTATCTACTTACGACATAATGTCCTGCTGATGATCACCTTAATACGCTGGAATAATCTACGATGAAGTGAAGGGAGCTACATTATGGAAAGACAGCCTGTATTGGAAGTCATCGCTGTAGATGCGGCAGATGCCAAAGCAGCTGAGGAGGGAGGGGCTGATCGGATTGAGCTGGTGTCTGCGATGTCTGAAGGAGGACTTACCCCCAGTTATGGCGTCATGGAGCATGTGGTGTCCCAGGTATCCATTCCGGTGTATGTCATGATCCGTCCCCATAGCCGCTCGTTCCGCTATAGCGCAGATGACATTCACGCCATGACCCGGGATGTACGCGTGGCGAGGGAACTTGGAGCCACTGGCATTGTGATCGGCGCCCTCACCGGAAATGGTGAAGTCGACCTCATATCCTTGCAATCATGTATGGCCGAAGCTCAGGGTTTGGGCGTTACGTTTCATCGTGCAATTGATGTGAGCACAAGCTTGACTGAGGCGCTCAAGGCCATTAACACATTGGGCAACGTGGAGCGTGTGCTTACATCGGGAGGGAAACAGACAGCGCCTGAAGCCATACTGGAACTGAAACAGCTTCAGCAATTGGGGCAAACCTTGAACATCGCTGTCATGGCAGGGTCGGGGGTCACCATAGAGGGAATTCAAACGCTAGTGAGACAGACGGGTATCCCAGAGATACATATGGGATCAGGCGTGAGGTACAAAGGTAGCTTTAATTATCCCATTGATCCACATTTGGTTGAAGAAGCCAAGCAGCAGTTATTGCTTGCATCACAGCCATTCATGGACAGTAGTGTACTGAGTAGCAGTCCAAGCAAGGGTGGTCCAATGATATAGGGATGCGCTAAATAAAAGGAGTGATACGCCATGAATTATGAACTGCAACCAGCCGAATGGATTAAGTCCGCAGCACAGGTCAGCCCATCCGAACGCCAGCTGAGATGGCAGGAGATGGAGTTCTACGCGTTTATTCATTTTACGGTAAATACATTTACGGATCAGGAATGGGGCACTGGGGAGGAAGACCCGGCGATTTTCAATCCTTCTGAACTGAGCGCAGCGCAATGGGTGCAGGCGTGCAAGGCTGCCGGGATGAAGGGGCTGATTCTGACATGTAAGCATCATGATGGATTTTGTTTGTGGCCAAGTCAGTTTACAGCGCATACGGTCGCGGCTAGTCCGTGGAGGAACGGTACGGGGGATTTGGTTCGGGAAGTCGCTGATGCCTGCCGTCAGGGTGGATTGAAGTTTGGCGTGTACCTGTCTCCTTGGGATCGGCATGAAGCCTCTTACGGAGATTCGGAGAGGTATAACGAGTTTTTCCTCCATCAGTTGCGCGAGCTGCTCACGAATTATGGCGACATCTTCTGTGTATGGTTTGATGGTGCATGTGGTGAGGGTCCGAATGGCAAAAGGCAGGTCTATGACTGGGACACCTATTATGCGCTTATTCGTGAACTTCAGCCCGAAGCTGTCATCTCGGTATGTGGCCCGGATGTTCGCTGGTGTGGCAATGAGGCGGGGCATACACGGGAATCGGAATGGAGTGTTGTGCCAGCGCATATGCAGGATAATGAGAAGATTCAGGAGCAATCACAACAGGTGGATGATGGTGAGTTTGCAACAAGAGTCAATACACAGGACAGTGATTTGGGAAGCCGAGAGGTCATTCGTTCCCAAGGTGACCAACTGATCTGGTACCCTGCCGAGGTGAATACCTCAATTCGCCCAGGATGGTTCTATCATGCCAGTGAAGATGATCAGGTCAAAACACTGGAAGAACTGCTCGCCGTCTATTACGGCGCAGTGGGGGGCAACGCTACCTTTTTACTCAATCTGCCACCGGATACGCGTGGTCTCATTCACGAAACGGATGTCGAGCGACTACAGGAATTGGGAGATTCGCTGCGCACCATTTTTCAGGAAAATTTCGCCTTGCAGGCGCTGGTAAAAGCATCGGAGACGATGGATGAACAACATGCCGTATCGGAAGTGCTGACGGAACGACGGGATACGTATTGGTGTCCTCACGAAGGAACGGAACAGGCCTGGATCGAGCTGGATTTGCAGGAAGAACGATCGTTTGACCGGGTGGTGCTGATGGAACATATCCAGACAGGCCAACGGATTGAGCGTTTTACACTGGAGTCACTGAGAGCAGATGGTGGTTGGGAAGAGTTCTACAAGGGGACGGTGGTGGGGTATAAGCGAATATGCTGTTTCCCACAGGTCACATCGAGAAAGATGCGTTTAAGCATTCATGAATCCAGATGGTGCCCTACGTTGTCCGGGTTAGGCATATATCTGAGCGAGCGGGGAGGGGTGTAACATGGCCTTGCTAACGTATAAAGGTTCACAGTTCATGTATGATGGCGAGCCCATTCGGATTTTGTCGGGTGCAATCCATTATTTCAGAGTGGTCCCCGACTATTGGGAGGATCGGTTACTCAAGCTGAAAGCCTGCGGTTTCAATACGGTGGAGACGTATGTGCCATGGAATGTTCATGAGCCGCAGCCGGGGCAGTATTGTTTTGAAGGCATGGCTGATTTGGAATGTTTTATTCGCATTGCGGGAGATGTGGGCCTGCATGTGATTGTTCGCCCAAGTCCTTATATATGTGCCGAGTGGGAGTTTGGCGGATTACCTGCCTGGCTGCTTGCCGATGATGAAATTCGTCTGCGGTGTAGTGATGCAAAATTTCTGGAGAATGTGGATCGTTATTATGATGTGCTTTTGCCCAAGTTGAAACCTCTTCTGAGCACCCATGGCGGGCCGATCATTGCAATGCAGATTGAAAATGAGTACGGCAGCTTCGGGAACGACGCGAGTTACCTGCAATATTTACGTGATGGCATGGTGGAGCGCGGTATGGATGTGTTGTTATTTACCTCGGACGGACCGACTGACCACATGCTGCAAGCAGGATCGGTACCGGGGCATCTGGCTACGGTCAATTTTGGATCAGGGACGCAGGGAGCGTTCGCCAAGTTGCGTGAATATCAGGCGGACGAACCTTTGATGTGCATGGAGTACTGGAACGGCTGGTTCGATCACTGGGGTGAGTCACATCACACCCGAGAAGCCACAGATGTGGCTGGTGTGTTTGAGGAGATGCTTCGAACAGGAGCTTCAGTCAACTTTTATATGTTCCACGGCGGAACGAACTTTGGATTTTATAACGGGGCGAACTGTCAGCAGAAGGATCAATACGAACCCACAATTACAAGTTACGACTATGATTCACTGCTCAGTGAATCCGGGGAGCCGACAGCGAAGTTCCATGCGGTGAGGGACCTTATTGCTCAGTATAGCGGCGAAGATCTGGGTGAGCTTGTGCTACCAAAATCGAAGGGGACTATCGCCTATGGGCGGGTGGAGTTGACCCAACAGGCGTCATTACTGGCGCAGATGGACCGGATATCAGCCCCGGTGCAGCGTACGAATCCGGAACCAATGGAGAAGCTGGGTCAGGATTATGGCTTTATTTGTTATCAGACCCGAATATCCGGGCCCAGGGAGCGACAGGAACTGGTGGTTCAGGAGGTGCATGATCGTGCGCTTGTGTTTGTTGATGGGCAATTTCAAGGTGTGTTCGAACGGGGAAATACGGAATTATCGATTTCCTTTGAAGTGCCGCCAGAGGGCGCAGATCTATTGATCCTTGTTGAAAATATGGGGCGAATCAACTATGGCCCATATCTGAGAGATCCGAAGGGGATTACGGAGGGTGTGCGACATGGTTTTCAATTTTTATATGATTGGACGATTCATTGTCTGCCATTAACTGATCTGTCGGGTTTGCAATTTAGTGATGTGATTAGCGAAGCAATTAACGAAACAGTTAATGAAGTAAAGGGACCAGCATTTTATCGAGGAGAGTTTAATATCACGGATGTAAGAGATACTTTTCTGCGACTGGATAGCTGGACCAAGGGAGTTGTATTTGTAAACGGATTCAATCTGGGTCGATACTGGAATAAAGGTCCGCAAAAAACATTGTATGTACCTGCTCCGCTCCTTCACGAAGGTGAGAATGAAATCATCGTATTCGAGCTTCATCAGACGGCTGATCAGGCCGTAACGTTTGTGGATACACCGGATTTGGGCTAGAAAAAGGAAAATAGTAGAGCCAAACGATTATTGAGAATTGTCGTGTCCGCCGGAAAAAGGTATACGTTGGGTATGGACATTGACTAGGGCGTGTCTGAAAACTCCGAAGGACGCAGATTTTGCCGAATTTTCGTTCCAAGCAAGGAAATTTTCCGCAGGCGTGCCGGGGCACGTCAAGGGAAAGTGACGCAGTAGGGGGCGAAAAGGTGGTAAAAGATGCACTTCAGTGAGTTTTGAGACACGTCCTACAGGAGAGGATGAGGGAAAATGAAAGTTGGACTCAGCACCTACAGTCTGCAACAAGCACTAGATCGCAAAGAATTGACCGTACCGGATGCCATTCGTTGGATCGCCGATCAGGGCGGGGAACATGTGGAGATTGTGCCGATGGGATTCAATCTGATCGATAACCCGGAGTTAATTGATGAGATTAAAGCTGTGGCAAAAGAGGTAGGCATCGACATTTCCAATTATGCCATCGGCGCTAACTTTGCTGTGCAGGAGGACGCCGAAGCGTTGGAGCAAGAGATCCAGAATGTGATGCGACATGTGGATGTGGCTGCAGCGCTCGGCGTGAAGTTGATGCGTCATGACGTGGCTTTTCGCCCTGCACCAGAAGGAACCGTAGCACAGTTCGAGATCGACCTACCGGAACTGGTGAAAGCCTGTCAGCGGATAGCCGATTATGCAGCAGGTTTTGGAATCACAACAAGCGTCGAGAACCATGGGTACTATGTGCAGTCGAGTGAGCGAATTCAGCGTTTGTTACACGAAACAGCGCGGAGCAACTTCAAGACCACACTGGATGTGGGCAATTTCCTCTGCGTGGATGAAGATCCGGTGAGTGCCGTAAAAAATAACATTCCGTATGCGTCGATAGTGCACGCCAAAGACTTCTACTGGAGACCTTCCTACCGGAACCCCGGTGAAGGCTGGTTCCAAACCTCGCATGGCAATTACTTGCGGGGTGCCATTGTGGGCCATGGCGATATCGACATGCCTGAGGTGTTCCGTGTGTTGAAACAATCCGGGTATGACGGATATATCTCGGTAGAATTTGAAGGCATGGAAGATTGCAAAACGGCCTCACGCATTGCGATGGATAACGTCCGCCGCCTATGGGAAGAGGCATAGGGCTGAGTACTTGTTTTAAATGAAATATGACTTGTTACGTATGGTTCAAACAGAAAGTTAGTTCAGTCAGGAAAAGTAGTGGAGGGGGCGAAATCGATTCTGAAGAAACGAAGTGTTCGCCTTTATCACCGGATTTCCCCTTTGCAATAAGGGGATTAAAGAAATCTGGGGATAAGAGCGATCGGAAGAACGATTCGCAACCGGAACGTCTACCCGCTGGACGTCAATTATTTTATTTATGGAGGAATCAGCACTATGTCCAAATTGAAAGTCGCCGTCATCGGTGCAGGATCCATATCCGATTGCCATTTGCAAGCCTACGCTAGTAACCCTGACGTTGAAATATACGCTATCTGTGACCTGAATGAAGCACGTGCCACAGAAGTGGCAAAGCAATATGATGCACCTCATGTGTTTACCGATTACAAAGAATTACTCGCACTGCCCGAGATTCATTCCGTCAGCATCTGCACATGGAACGACTCCCATGCGGAGATTAGTATTGCTGCCATGGACGCGGGCAAAAACGTGCTGTGTGAGAAACCACTCTGCCAAACGGTGGAGGATGCCCTCGAAGTAGAAAAAGCGGTCCATCGCAGCGGAAAGTTGCTACAAGTTGGTTTTGTTCGCCGCTATAGCGACAATGCACAAATTCTGAAGAAGTTCATCGACGAGGGTGAACTGGGCGAGATCTATTATGCCAAAGCCTCCAGTCTGCGTCGTCTGGGCAATCCGGGTGGCTGGTTCTCGGATGTCAAACGCTCCGGCGGCGGCCCGCTGATTGATATCGGGGTGCATGTGATCGACATTTGCTGGTATCTGATGGGTAGACCGAAGGTGAAATCCGTCTCCGCTAACGTGTCCAACCGATTGGGGAACCGTTCGAACATTAACAATCTGTCGTTCTACAAAGCAGCGGACTATGACGCGGAGCAAAACACCGTAGAGGATATGGCAAATGCCCTGATTCGTTTCGAGAACGGCGCGAGCCTGCTCGTGGATGTCAGTTTCACGCTCCATGCCAAAGCGGATGAGACTTCGGTCAAACTATATGGCGACAAAGGCGGTGCCGAGCTGGAGCCGGAAATTTCGATCATCGGTGAGAAATTCAACACCATTTTGAACATGACTCCACAGGTAGATTTCAAATCATTCGACTTTATGGGTTCGTTCCGCAATGAAATCAACCATTTTATCGATAGTACACAGGGCCGCAAAGAAACACTTAGCCCCGTCGAGGACGGCGTCGAAGTGATGAAAATGCTCTGTGCCATCTACGAATCAGCCCGTCAAGGCCGCGAAATCACGCTGTAAAAGGAGCATTGCATAGCGTTGTTACGCTACGTAGATACTTTACTACTCCCGTGGCATTAAAAGTTATGAGCACATCGCTTCGCTCCTTTTCAATGAAAAGCTCCGCTCCGGGCGGGTGTGGATTCGTCCTCTCCGCTTGCGGTTGGAGCAGAGCATGGAGCGAGCGCTAACGAATCTGAGGCGTCTTATTCAAGGATTCGAAGCGCTAGCAGAAATCTAAGGAACCTGACACACGCTATATCAGAATAAGCAGCAGTTTACAGCGTTTTTACCACCTAATTTCGGAAAATAACGTGTCTGATGTTCCTTACAATTTAAAAAGTGGACCTAAGGACCAAATAAGACGTTCTATGTTCCTTAGAAAATTCTCTACCTATTCACCAGGATCAGCCGCTTGTATTCCCTATAGAAACGAGGGGAATAAGGGGTTCCATAGTGATTGAAGATGGCACCGCACTCGAAATAACAAAGTTACTAAGCCCCTTAATAGTTAAACTAGCGTTTACGCCAAAACGGAGAGTGCAGAACCAATCTGAAGAAGCGAAGCGCTCGCCTTTATCAACGGATTTCCAACAATTATAAAGTGAAATAAGAGAAATCAGGGGATAACAGCGATCGAAAGATGGTACTGCACTCGGAGTGACCAGGCGTAACATGCATGGTTTATCTTTTATCCAATCCAGAGGAGATGAAACAGGATGAGCGAAGCCAAAGAAACCGTACTGGAGCAGGAAGAGCAGATTGTCGAAGCCGGCGTGCACAATTTTAGCAAAGAGGATGAATGGATCAAACCGGAAGATCCGCTGCTGAATGAGCGGCTGGAGTGGTTCAAGGATCAGAAGCTGGGGTTGATGATGCACTGGGGACCGTATTCCCAGCTTGGCCTCGTGGAATCTTGGGCGCTGAGCGACGAAGATGGCGATTGGTCGCGCGATGACATCGACTGGACGGATGACATGGAAGATTTCAAACGGGAATATTTCGATCTGAACAAAACCTTCAATCCGATTCGCTTCCAGCCCGAGGAATGGGCACAGATGGCGGCAGATAACGGGTTCAAATACTTCCTGTTCACCACCAAACACCATGACGGTTTTTGCATGTGGGATACCAAGACGACGGATTACCGGATTACGGGTAAGGACACGCCTTTTCATACCCATAAGTATGCAGACATCTGTCGAGCGCTATTTGACGCTTTCCGGGCCAAAGGACTCGGCATCTCAGCGTACTTCTCCAAAGCGGACTGGCATACCCCTTATTACTGGGCACCGGGCATGGAGCGTGGACGTCATATGTGGCGCGGCCCTTCGTATGATCCCCATAAGTATCCGTGGCTGTGGGAGAAATTTGTGGAGTTCACACATGAGCAGATCATGGAGCTGCTGACGAATTACGGGCGAATCGAATGTCTGTGGCTGGATGCCGGCTGGGTGCGCGAAGGTCGCCATGGTCAGGATATCAGGCTTGGAGAAGTCGTGGAACGGGCACGTCAGACCACACAACCTTGGCTCCTGTCCGCAGATCGCACTGTCGGTGGACCGTATGAGAATATCGTTACCCCCGAGCAGACCATACCGGAACATCCGATGAACATTCCATGGGAGAGCTGTATTACGGTGGGGAACTCCTTTGCCTTCGGATTCGATGATCAGTATAAAACGGGAAGACAGCTGGCACATATTCTACTCGAAGTTGTGTCCAAGGGCGGTAACCTGGCGCTGAATGTAGGACCACAACCGGATGGGCGTCTGCCAAAAGGGGCAATTCGAGGCATCAAGGGCCTCGGTGAATGGTTGGGTACTCATGGAGAAGGCGTCTATGGAACCCGGATATGCGGGCCTTATTTTACGAAAGATTGGGCTTTCACACAGAAAGAAGAGATCAACACCGTATATGCCTTCCGGATATACCGAAACGAGAATGAGACCGTACAACCACAGTTAATCATTCCTTATCTGGAAAAGGTAGAGCGGATCGAACTCGTCGGTAGCGATGACGTACTTTCGTATCAACAGACGGGAGACGGACTTCTCGTGGAACTGCCACAGTCCGCTACAACCAATGAAGCGCCGATCACACATACGTTCAGGCTGGTCACAAGCGCATAGAGGTTGTTCAAAAAGTCCCCAATTGATCACGAAGTAAACCACGAAGCGAACTCGACATCGAATCTTGCGTTCACCTTCGGAGTCCGGTGCTCATGTAGGTTTGCCTACACTCCGCTCCTCCTCCTTCAGGTTCTCGCAACCTTCTCGGTGCTGAATCGTTAACTTTTTGAACTTGCATGTAAGAATGCCATGTCAATTCCGGGGGAGATATAACCACCTCCGGGATTTTTTTATTCATACATAAGGAACACAATTCCCAATAGAAACGGCTCGCAATCGCTTGTCACACAAGGGTTTGTGGAATAAAGAGAAGTCGGAGAAAATTGCAAATTGATAAAAGTTTACCGTGCGATGTACTATCAAATTAAGAAAGCGCTACCTGATATGAATGTTTACATCATACTTGTTTAACAAGGAACTATGAACAGAAAAAAGGATGTTTAAGGGATGTAAATGTAATGTATTATTACACTTGAGGTGTAGAAGGAGTGACGCAAATGAGTCGAGCCACGGAAAGCATACCCGCCAAGATGGAACTCCAACAGAGGAAACATGTGGAGCCCAAGCGGCAGCATCCATTCATCAAAAGCCTCAAGAAACACTGGGAGCTCTACCTGCTCGTGCTGCCCCCGGTGTTGTATCTGTTGATCTTCAAGTACATCCCTATGGTGGGTGTACAGATCGCCTTCAAGGACTTCAGTGTGGTCAAAGGAATCTGGGGAAGCCCGTGGGTCGGATTCAAACATTTTGAGGCCTTCTTCCAATCTCCAAACTTCTGGCTGTTAATCAAAAACACGATAGGCATTAGCTTGTATTCCTTAATTGCGGGTTTCCCTATTCCGATCTTGCTGGCGCTGGCGCTGAATGAGATTCGAACGGGTTACTTCAAAAAGACCGTGCAGATGGTCACTTACGCTCCGCATTTTATCTCCACCGTTGTCATGGTATCCATTATCATTCTGATGCTCTCCCCGCATGTGGGCGTGGTAGACAAGCTGTTCACACTGCTCGGCTTCCCGATGACCAACTTCATGGGCATTCCGGAATACTTCAAATCGATCTATGTCTGGTCAGGTGTGTGGCAGGGCATGGGATATTCATCGATCATATATATCGCAGCTCTTGCTGGTGTTGATCCATCTCTCTATGAAGCAGCAAAGATGGACGGCGCATCAAGGCTTCGGAAAATATGGCACATCGACCTCCCATCGCTCGTTCCAGTCACCGTTATCATGCTGATTCTGAGTCTGGGCAGCATTATGGGTGTGGGCTTCGAGAAAATATACCTGATGCAGAATCCCCTCAACACAAGCGCTTCGGAGGTCATCTCCACGTATGTGTACAAGGTGGGTCTGATCGGGGCGAATTTCAGCTTCTCCTCGGCAGTAGGGTTCTTCAACTCCATTATCAACCTGATCCTGCTGGTTATCGTCAACGGCATATCGCGCAAAGTATCCCAGAACAGCTTGTGGTAAAGGAGGAGTTTATCCATGTTCAACCTGATTAATCGTAACCGGATCAAGGACCCACTCGGTGACCGCATTTTCATGACATTCAACTATATCTTTCTGTTCGCCATACTGCTAACAGTGTTTTATCCGCTTTTGTATATCATCAGTTCTTCATTCAGCTCTTCACGAGCCGTGACATCCGGTCAGGTGTGGCTGTTCCCGGTCGACTTTAACATCAAGGCGTACATCTCCATTTTCAAAAGCCAACAGCTTATGCTCGGTTTCTATAACACGATCATTTACACCGTGGTGGGCACGTTCATTAACGTGGTGCTGACCGTCATGCTGGCGTATCCTTTGTCACGAAAATCGTTTTATGGACGAGGGGCCATCATTATTTTCATGATGATCACGATGTTCTTTGATGGCGGTCTGATTCCCACCTACCTCTTGATGAAGGATTTGCACCTGCTCGATACACGTTGGGCGATGTGGCTGCCCGGGGCGCTCGCAGTATTCCAGGTAATCGTGGCAAGAACTTTCTTCCAATCTTCCATTCCGGAAGAACTCGGGGAGGCCGCGGAAATGGATGGTTGCCGGGATATCCGGTATCTGATCAGCGTAGTTCTTCCCTTATCAAAGCCCATTCTGGCAGTCATGACACTCATGTATGCCGTAGGTCACTGGAATGCGTACTTTGATGCATTGATCTACCTGCGTTCCGAGAAATTGTTCCCTCTACAATACGTGCTTCGCAATCTGCTTATCCTGAACGCGGCTGATCCGGCGATGCTCGCCAATACCAGCCAACAGATGCGGGACCAAGGGTTCGAGCAGGTGTTGAAATATGCACTGATTGTTGTCGCGAGCATTCCAATTCTGATCATGTATCCATTTGTACAGAAACATTTTGTTAAAGGGGTCATGGTTGGTTCCCTGAAAGGTTAATCCTTGTGAGTTAAGCCCGGTTGCCTCTTGAAAGGAGGTGGAAGGAACACGCCGGCTTCCGGGGTCGATTTTATACACGTGCAGTACAAGTCAATAATTTGCCGTTATGAACAAAAAGGAGGAGTCAGATTGAGAAAATCTTGGATTTCGATGTTGTTTCTGGTCTTTGCTTCGATGGCTTTGTTGTCCGCATGCAGTTCATCCGAGGAATCGGGTGGAAGTAGCGACGGTAGCGGGGAGAGCGGCGGTCCTGTAACCATGACCCTCTTTGCTCCGCAAGGCAAAGCGTCCATGGAAGAGAATGAATTCACCCAATTTATCGAAGACAAGTTCGACGTTACCCTAAAATGGGATCTGGCCCCAACGGACGCTTTGCAGGATCGCAGACAATTGCTGCTGGCTAGTGGTGATTATCCGGAAGTATTTCTTCACGGCAAGTTCACCACCTCAGACCTTCAAACCTATGGAAAACAGGGCGTGTTCCTTCCGCTACAAGATCTGATTCAGAAGTATGGTCCGAATCTGACCAAGATTATGGAAGAGAAACCATACTTCAAAGAAGCCATTACGGCACCGGACGGCAACATCTATGCGCTGCCTATCTTCAATGAATGTTACCACTGTACGTATGCACAGAAATACTGGATCAACACGGAATGGCTCGATAATCTGGCTCTGAAAATGCCAACCACAACTGATGAACTGTATACCGTTCTGAAGGCGTTTAAGACACAAGATCCAAACGGTAACGGGAAAGCGGACGAGATTCCACTTACAGGCGCACCGAACAAGTATGTATGGAATGGCAACATTGATGCCTACCTGATGAATAGCTTTATATACAATGATAACGACAAATACCTAATCGTGAACGATGGCAAGGTGAGTTTTGCCGCCAATCAGGAAGGCTGGAAGAAAGGGCTGGAGTACATGAACAAGCTCTATGCAGATGGCCTGATTGATCCGGCTTCCTTTACACAGAACGATCAGGCGATTGGACAGCTGGGCAACAAGGAAGGCGATGAAGTGGTCGGCTCCATTACAACGGCGCTGGTCAGTTATCTCGTGAATACTTATGACAAAGACATCACCCGTCATCAACACTGGGAGATCGTTCCTCCATTGAAAGGACCAGATGGAGTGCAGACGACAGGTGCCACACAGAGCGTAGGTGAGTTTGAGTTTGCCATCACGAACAAAGCGACAGAAGCACAGCAGATTGCCGCCATCAAAATCGTAGACTACATGTTCAGTGAAGAAGGTGCGCTGTACGCGGAGTACGGACCAACTGAAGGCAAGGGCTGGAAGAAGGCAGATGCCGATGAGAAAAACATCAATGGCGAGCCTGCCAAATACAGCTACTACAACCTGCCTGAGCGTGATCCGAACGTTGTTGTGAACGAGAGTTGGTCACAGATCGGAGCACATGACTTGTCCAACACATTCCGTAATCTGTTTGCGGAAGGACAGAATCCTTTAGAAGCAGAGGGTTATGGTACACGTCTGGCTCAAGCTACTAATGTGTATGAACCTTATGCACCCAAAGAAGTATACCCTGCGAACGTATTTATTCGTCCAGAGGATACGGAATCAGCTGCACAACTGACTACGGCCATCAAGGATTATGTGCAGACGAATATGGCACAGTTCATTATTGGCAGCAAGAGCATTGATAAGGAATGGGATTCGTATGTCAAAGGCTTTGATGGTCTCGGACTAAGTAATTACCTTGAGATCTACCAGCGTGCCATTGAGAAGAATCAATAATTGAAGGATTCAATATAGAGGCTGTCCCGTCTGTCACCCGTGACTGGGACGGTCTTCTCCTATGACAACCCCACGTCATCCGATATAATGTACTGAATATTTATGGAAAATTAGCGATCAGCACAGATGTTTGTCGTCATTCAGCATGAACAGTAACGGTGGGGGGATCTCGGAGATGAACAACAATTGGTTTAGACGTTTGCTGTTATCGTATCTGCCTGTTTTCTTTATTGTGACGACCATTTTATTCTTTATTTTCTTTCAAGTATTCAATGAACAGAACCGTAGAGAAGCGCTCAAGGCCAATGAATTTCTGGCCTCTCAGGTCACGCAATATCTGGACAACTCCCTGCGTTCCATCGACTTCAAGGTACTGCGTGAGATTTTGACCAACCCTAACTTGAAGAATTATTTCTCGGTATCTGGCAGCGATGATGTGTATGCCGGCATTCAGGCGGTCCAGGTGGTTGATGAATTGAAAATAGAGTATCCGCTGATTGATTCAATTTATCTCGTTCGATACGGGGATGGCACGGTCTTCAGTAACGGGAAGGCTGTTCCGATTGAAGAGTTCCCGGATGCAGACTTTATTGCAGATAGCCGGTCAAGGGATGAACAGAAGTGGGCAGGGGCACGAGCGTTCCGAGCTTTTCCTTCACAAGCGACGGAGCAGGTGATTACTATTGTGCGAAGTGTGGGGAACGGCAAAGGACTTGTGGTGACAAACGTGGACCTGACTACCCTGAGAAAATCCATTATGCAGATGTATGATCCGGAATTTACGTTTGTGAACATCTTCAACCGTTCGGGCGGCAATCTGTGGGATAGCAGCATGCCAGAAGGGGTTGCAGCTTCTACTAAAACCACGACTGGAGAAGTTTTCTCCGAATTTACATCGAGTTATAGCGGTTGGAAGGTGCAGACAGGTCTCAATAATGGAAAAATCGTCAAATGGACTCTGCAATTTTATAATATCTGGTTTGCCTTTGCTGTAGTGGTTGTGTTGATCGGGGTGGTGTGGGTGATCTACGTGACCCGTAGAAATTACAAGCCGATTCAGCAGATTGTCACGTTAATTCAGACCGTCTCTTCGCAGAAGCAATCGGGGCTAAACTATGGCAAGGAGAATGAGTTCCGATTCATCCATACAACGCTGGAACGCATGATTGATCAGACGAGACAATATCAGGAGGAGCATGAAGAGAATCTGATTTTGCAGAAAAAAATGTTCTTTCAGGAGTTGCTGGAGGGCACACGAGACTTTACGAGCACGGAGCTGACAGCGGAAATGAAGAAGTTCAAACTGCCTGAGCTGGAGCACCGTTGGGCCGTCATGGTAGTTGAAATGGATCGGTATGATGCATTTGTGACGGAGTATCATGATCAGGACCAATCCCTCCTGAAATTTGTGTTATCCAGTATCCTGCAGGAGAGTGCGCGTCATGAAGGAACGGAAGTATGGTCTGAATGGATCTCCGATCAGCGTCTGTACGCCATCCTCTGGATTCCGGCAATGGAACAGGCTGAGGAGACCGAGCATCGATTGCTTGCTGGTTATCTGGAAAGAATCGATCAGTATCTGAACTTCACCGTGACCATTGGTGTTGGTCGGGTTGCTGTTGATATTCGAGGGTTGAGAGCTTCATTGAAAGAAGCTGTGCACGCTTTGGAGTACAAGGCTGTACTGGGCATAAATCGCATCATTCCGTGTAGCGATGTGCCGAATTCGACCAATGATGTGTATGAGTTCCTGAAGACCATCTCACTGCTGGTACAGGCGATGCGTTTATCGGACGATGTGTGGGAAAGGCACTTTGAAAGACTCTTTGAACAAATCAGTGAGTCCGTTCTGTCCCGTCAGGAGATTATGAATACGATCCAATTGTTATTTCAACATTACAATCGGGAATTCGCCGAACTTCCACGAGAGTATCAGGAGTCATGGGCCGCTATATTCACCCCACTTCTTCCAAGGCTGGAGGGCTGGGAGACGTTAGACGATCTGCGTGAGCTGTGCTGGGAAGGGTTCAGAGAACTGGCGTTGCAGATGCAGACGCTGCATTGTTCCCGAAAACACAGATCGAATATTTTGGAGATTCGCAAATACATCGAAGAGCATTACAACAATCCTGATCTGTCACTGAACTACCTTAGTGATCTATTCGATATTAATCCGAAGTATCTGAGTAAGCTTTTCAAGGATGAGATTGGGGAGAAGTTTGTGGATCTGCTCATTAGTCATCGCATTGAAAAAGCCAAGCTGCTCATGCAGGAGACGGATAAGGCTATTCAGGATATCAGTGAGGAAGTGGGTTACACGAACTATAATTCCTTCAACCGGGCCTTCAAGAACGTGGTGGGTGTGGCACCAAGTGACTATCGCAAAGCCATGTGAGTGCATGCGCCTAACTAATTCCGAACGCATAAGGAGAATGTGCATATGGACTATAAAGATGCTTCGCTTCCCATTCAGGAACGGGTTCAGGATCTGCTAGGACGGATGACAACGGCAGAGAAGATTGGACAACTCATTCAACCGATGGGATGGAAGACGTATGATAAAGCAGCTGATGGTACAGTACAGGTGACGGAAGAGTTCAAAGCGGACATGGAGCAGGGGGGTGTCGGTTCTCTGTACGGTGTGCTTCGGGCCGATCCATGGACCGAAGTGACGCTGGAAACGGGGCTTACCCCACGGCAGGGAGCCGTTGCCACAAATGTCATTCAGCAGTATGCCATGGAGCATTCCCGGCTGGGCATTCCCATTTTGTTCGGGGAAGAGTGTTCCCACGGGCATATGGCGATCGGGGCAACAGTTTTTCCGGTACCGTTAACGGTGGGAAGTACGTGGAATATGGAGCTGTACCGCAAGATGTGTGAAGCCATCGCTGTGGAGACCCGGAGCCAGGGGGGAACGGCAACGTATTCCCCGGTGCTTGATGTCGTACGTGACCCGAGATGGGGACGGACGGAGGAATGTTTTGCCGAAGATCCATACCTAATCGGTGAATTTGCAGTAGAAGCCATGAAGGGACTACAGGGTGACCGCCTTGATTCCAACCAGACGATTGTGGCGACACTCAAGCATTTTGCGGCTTATGGCAGTTCAGAGGGTGGGCGCAATGCAGCACCTGTGCATATGGGCTTACGTGAATTGCATGAAATAGATCTGTTGCCGTTCAAAAAAGCAGTGGAAGCCGGGGCATGTTCCGTGATGACCGCTTATAACGAGATTGATGGTGTACCGTGCACGTCCAGTACGTATCTGCTGAATGACCTTCTGCGCGAGCAGTGGGGTTTTGATGGGTTTGTGATTACTGATTTCGGTGCCATTCAGATGCTGGTCCATGGACATAACACCGTCGAGAACGGGGAACAGGCCGTGGCACAGTCCCTTCAGGCAGGTGTAGACATGGAAATGTCCGGGTACATGTACGGCAAACATCTTGGTCAGGCGCTTGAGCAGGGAATGATCGAAGAGAAGGATCTGGACTTGGCTGTGTGGCGAGTGCTGGAGATGAAATTCAGACTTGGTCTGTTTGAACAACCTTTCGTAGATCCTGACTTTGCAGAACAGGTCATCGGATGTGAAGACCATACACAGCTGGCGAGGGAAGTTGCACAAGAGGGGATTGTTTTACTGAAAAATGAGGGAAATACTCTTCCGCTTGCCAAAACAGGTCCAAAGCTAGCTGTCATTGGTCCGAACGCGAACCATATCTATAACCAGCTTGGAGACTATACCTCGCCACAGCCGAGAGAACAGATCGTCACGGTACTGGATGGCATTGCGCGCAAGCTTGGTGTGGATTCGGGTCAGGTGCTGTACGCACCCGGCTGCCGGATTAAAGGTGATTCCAGGGAGGGCTTTGCACAAGCGCTCGCCTGTGCGGAACAGGCCGATGTCATCGTGATGGTGATGGGTGGTTCCAGCGCCCGCGATTTTGGTGAAGGTACGATCGACTTGCGGACAGGTGCGTCTGTGGTAACCGATGATCCATGGAACGATATGGAGTGCGGTGAGGGCATTGACCGGGCTTCCCTGAATCTCATGGGTGTTCAATTGGAGCTGGTGCAGGAGGTACATAAGCTGGGGAAACCCGTTATCGTTGTGTATATTAACGGCCGCCCCATTGCTGAACCTTGGATTGATGAGCATGTCCATGCCATTGTGGAAGCGTGGTACCCCGGACAGGAAGGTGGTAACGCGATTGCGGATATTCTGTTTGGCGATGTGAATCCATCTGGCCGTCTTACGGTTTCCATTCCCAAGCATGTTGGGCAACTTCCGGTCTACTATCATGCCAAACGCACTCGTGGCAAGCGGTATCTGGAGATGGATCTGGCGCCGCAGTATCCGTTTGGATATGGACTGAGCTACACCGAATTCAAATACGAGAATGTAAGAGTAATGCCAGAAATCATCGGCCCGGACGATGAAGCTCAGGTGATGGTTGAAGTCACGAATACCGGAGCGGTTGCGGGAAGCGAGGTTGTGCAGTTGTACATCACGGATGTGTCGGCTTCGGTTACGCGGGCTGAAATGTCACTTAAGGGTTTTCGTAAAATTCATCTGAAGCCAGGACAGACCCAGACCGTTACATTCCCTGTGCAAAAAGAACATCTCGCACTGATCGACTCCCGTCTCCAGTCTGTCGTAGAACCGGGTGAATTCAGGCTCATGGTTGGCCGCAATTCTATGGATTGGACCGCCTGCAGTCTGCACATTCAGAAGGTGGGGGTGGAGGTATGATTCGAATTCAGCGATTCATCGAAGATATGAAGCACCGACAATGGCTGGATACGATCGAGCTTCCAGCGTGGGAGATGCAGAGGGCCAGATACATTCGGCCAGGGGAATACGAGTACGAACAGGCAGAAGTAAATGAAGATGAGCAGGCAGACAAGGCTATGCAAAGATTGAATCCGCTGAACAGCGTACATGGAACGACGTATTTTCTGAGCAAACGTGTGGAGATTCCGGCGGAATGGCAGGATCAGGCTGTTGGGCTGATCTTCGAGGCCGGAGGAGAAGGGCTGCTGAAGGTGAATGGCATGCCTTATCATGGACTGGACCGGAACCACGGGTTCGTACCCTTACCGAGAAGTCGGGTAGGGGATACGCCGCAGTTAGAGATTGAACTCTACGATCCGATTCCTGAGCCGCATGATCCACTCAACCGACAAGCTGTCATTCAGCCGCCTATTCAGGGCATTCGGGCAGCATTGGTGCATGTTAATCAGCCACTGCAGAGCCTGATGTACAGCGTTACGGTACTCGCCGAGTCGCTCCGGGCATATAACGAGAAGGAGCCCAAGCGGATGGCACTTGTTCAGGCTATTTATCAGGTGATGGATAACATGTACAATGACCCGGAACGCTGGAGTGATGCAGCCTGGATACAGAACTTCGAATATGCATTAGCACAGTCGGTACAGCAGGAAGACCCGGAGGAATATCGAAGTGGCTTCATGCACCTGGTTGGACAATCCCACATTGATATTGCCTGGCTGTGGCCTGTACGTGAGACGGTTCGCAAGTCCAGTCGCACGTTCTCGACCATGTGCACCTTGATGGATACGTACCCGGATTTTGTGTATTCCCAGAGCCAACCGCAGTTGTATGCCTTCGTGAAGGATCATTACCCGGAGTTGTACGAGCGAGTTAAAGCCCGTATTGCTGAAGGCCGCTGGGAGCTGGTCGGAGGCATGTGGGTCGAGCCGGATCTGAATATTCCGAGTGGCGAGTCGTTAGTTCGGCAGATTCTGTATGGACAGAACTTCTATCAGGCGGAGTTTGGCAAACGCTCCAACATCGAGTGGCTGCCGGATACCTTTGGTTACTGTGCTTCCTTGCCGCAGATGCTGAAGCTTGCGGATATTCCTTATTTTATGACCACCAAGCTGAATTGGAATGATACCAATGCGTTTCCGTATGACCTCTTCGACTGGGTAGGCATTGATGGTACTTCGGTGCTTGCGTATCTGAACCATGGAGTGAATGAGCATACGCGTCCCAAAGATGTGGATGAACATTGGCAATCATTTAAACAAAAGGATGTGCACCCTGAGCAAATGTTGCTTTACGGACATGGCGATGGTGGTGGCGGTGTGACGAATGAGATGGTGGAGTTTGCGGAGCGATCCCATTTGATGGTCGGACAGCCGATCAGCAAATTCAGCACGGCTGGTGCTTTTTTTGAAGATATATCGTTAAACAACCCGACGTTGCCAAAGTGGCACGGGGACTTGTATCTGGAACTGCATCGCGGAACGTACACAACTCATGCGAGGAACAAACGTAGCAACCGTAAGGCAGAGGTATTATATCGGGAAGCGGAGATCTGGGGGCAATTTGCCGGGGCTTACGCCACACACACGAAGAATGATCTGGATGAAGGCTGGAAGTTGATTATGCTCAACCAATTCCATGACATTATTCCGGGAACGTCGATTCCAGAAGTTTACGTAACGTCCACCGAGGAGTACACGAAAGTATTTGCACTGGGTACATCCGCACTGCGGGAAACGCTGGATACTCTTGCGGAGAACATTGCAACAGATGAAGTTGATGGTCTCCCCTACATTATATTCAACAGCCTCGGCTGGGAACGGGGAGAAAATATCACCATTACAGGCGATGCCCATCTCGCAGGGCTTGCTGCATTTGATCGTCAAGGAAACCGTCTGGCTGTTGATCTGGAGCAAAAGGAAGACAAGTACACGCTGCTCGTGTATGTTCCATCGATTCCTGCTTTTGGGTATACAACCATATGGCTGCGCGAAGCATCGGATGTTATTCTTCCAGTAAGGGAAGAAAAATCCTTCCCTTCCACGTGGGAAACCGAATTTTACACGCTTGAGTTTAATGACTTGGGAGAGATCACTCGATGGTATGACAAAACGGTAGGACGTGACTGGCTGAAGCCTGGTGATCGGGCGAATGAGTGGCAGTTTTTCCACGACAAACCGACGTACTGGGATGCATGGGATATCGATCCACGATTTGAATCCCAGCGAGCTGGTGCGGTGCAGTTGATCTCCAGAGAGATTGTACAGCGCGGGGCTACGCGAGATGTACTACGCTTTGTCTGGAAGTTGAATCAATCGGAGATCAGTCAGAATATCATTTTGCATCGTTACCAGCGGCGTGTTGATTTCCGTACAAAAGTGAACTGGAATGAGAGCCATAAACTGCTCAAGGTGGCATTTCCGGTGGACCTGGTGGCAGCCAAAGCGGCTTATGAAATTCCGTTTGGAGCGTTGGAGCGTCCAACTCATAACAACACCAGTTGGGAGCAGGCGCAGTTCGAGGTCTGTGGACATCGTTGGGCGGATATCTCGGAGGGCAACAGCGGTGTGAGTTTGCTGAATGATTGCAAGTACGGGTATGACATCAAGGATCGGACGATCCGCCTGTCTCTGCTTCGTGCTCCGAAATGGCCGGATGAACATGCCGATCAGGGCGATCATGAATTCACGTATTCGATCCTGCCCCATCAGGGGGATTGGCGACAAGCCACTGTCGTTCGCCGGGCGATGGAGCTTAACCATCCGGTGGAAGTTGTGGCAGCGATTCAGTCTTCCGGTCATTTGCCATCTGAACACGCTTGGGTTCAGTTCCACAGTGAGCATGTCATTCTGGATGCAATCAAGCCCGCGGAAGACGGCTCTGGAACGGTGATGCGTTTCTATGAATCATCAGGAGGTCGGGAAACGGTGCAAGTTCAGTGGGCTGAAAAGGAAATTAAGGCGTCCATCATTAATCTGCTGGAGGATGAGATCCATCCGTTGGCTTGTCCAAACGGCACAATCGAACTGACATTCAAACCGTATGAAATTAAGTCCGTGAAGCTTGTTGATATCAGTAATGAGTCGAACCTTACATTTACATGAGAACGTAGAGTTACTCACTCAATCACAGGAGGTATGACATGAAATTAACGAATAAGATCGGTGTCATCGTGGATAGCTTTGGCGTAGGTGTACGGGAAGGGTTGAACAAAGCCAAAGACGTAGGTGCAGAAGGTGTGCAGATCTACGCCGTCAAGGGAGAGATGGACCCTGAAAATTTGTCACCTGCGGCGCGTAAAGAGTTGAAGAGTTACATCGATTCTCTGGGTCTTGAAATTTCAGCACTGGTTGGCGACCTGGGTGGACATGGTTTTCAGGTCAAGGAAGATAATCCGTGGAAAGTAGAGAAGTCGAAGCGGATCGTGGATCTGGCCCTCGATCTAGGCACCAACATTGTCACTACACATATCGGCATTGTTCCACATGACCCTTCATCAGAAGTTTATGCCACACTGCATGCTGCTTGTGAGGAACTGGGCCAATACGCGAAAAGTGTTGGCGCATACTTTGCCATTGAGACAGGACCGGAAACGGCTGCTGACTTGAAAGGTTTCCTGGATACGTTATCGACCAACGGAGTATCGGTGAATTTTGATCCGGCGAATATGGTGATGGTGACCGGAGATGATCCGGCGCGGGGCGTTCATCTGCTCAAGGATTACATCGTACATACTCATGTGAAGGATGGTGTGCGGCTGAAGGAAGTTGACCCACGAGACGTATACGGAGCGGTTGGTTATGCCCCTATGGATCACGATAAAATTGCCGAGATGGTCTCTTCCGGGACTTTCTTCCGTGAGGTGCCGCTGGGCGAGGGTGGCGTTGATTTTGACGGATACTTTGCAGCGCTTCAGGAGATTGGTTACACCGGTTATCTGACGATTGAACGCGAGGTTGGTCATCAGCCGGAGCAGGACATTCGCAAGGCGGTTCAATTTATCCAACAATATCGATAGGGAGCTGAGCAGATGAAAGTGGGCCTGAGCACGTATAGTTTGTTGAACGATTTGAATTCGGGTGAGATGACGGTGCTGGATGTGATCGACTGGATTGCGGCGAACGGCGGCGAGCATATGGAGATGGTGCCTTACGGTTATACCGTGGAGGATAATCACGATCTGGCGGATGCGATTCGGGAGCGGGCGGCGATTGCGGGTATTGAACTGTCCAACTACTCCATGCCAGCGAATTTCGTGCAGGAGACGGAAGAGGCGTTTGAAGAAGAGATGGCTCGGGTCAAAAGGCATGTGGATGTCGTACACCGGATGGGTGTAAAACATCTGCGTCATGACGTCACGGCGTTTACCCTGCCAAAGGAGAAGATGACCATCACCTGGTTCGAGGAACATCTGCCTCTGATGGTGCGGGGAAGCCAGATCATTGCGGACTATGCCGCGCAGTTTGGCATCACCACAACCATTGAAAATCACGGCTTCAGCGTGCAGGCGAGTGACCGGGTGCAGCGTGTTCTGCATGCTGTAGATCGTCCGAACTTCAAAACAACACTCGATATTGGCAACTTCATGTGCGTGGATGAGAACCCGATCATCGGTGTCATGAAAAATCTGCCGTACGCTTCTCTGGTCCACTTCAAAGATTTTTACTTCCGTCCTTATGATGAGCATCCGGGTGAGGGTGAATGGTTTACGACAGCCTACGGTAACTTCCTGCGAGGAGCGATCGTTGGACAAGGGGACATTCCGATCCGCAAAATTGTAAAGCTGATCAAAGACTCCGGCTATGATGGCAACATTACGGTGGAGTTCGAAGGCATGGAGGAATGCAAATCCGCATCCAAAATCGCCATGGACAACCTGCGTCGCTTCTGGGAAGAGGCGTAACGAAGCATGATGAAACATAATAAGGGATTGGATCAAGGGCCACTTTTCGAAGTGGCTCTTATTGTTGATCATCAGGATTCTGGATTGTCCATCGGTCCAGGATCATTTCGATGTAACGCATGGTATCTGTTGTCATACCATATACACGAGCTGACTGATCATCCTCTGGGGTGATATAATCCCAATATTTTTCTGCCAATTCTGCATTCCCTTGAAAAGCCCTTTCAGCATAATCAGAGATTCGGATGGCCAGTAACCGTGAGGCTTCGGAATCCGGAGGTTCCATCTTGCATGTATGAACATCTTTAAGAATATCAGCCCATTCCATGGATATTGAATTGTTCTGATTATTCAGAGGTAACGATTCCATTTCTTCAGGTGTAAAAACATCTTGTCGGAACTTGCCCGGAGGCTGATCCAGTTCACGGATGAAACCTAACATTTCATCCAGACTGATTGTACCAGATGCTCTGATGGCATATATGGTTGAAAAAAGAAGATGCTCGACCTTGCTTAATCTCTCCTGCTGTTCCTTAACGACGGCCAGTTGTTGTTCCAACGTATTATTCCATAAAGTAAGGGTACTCTCTGGTTCAGAGCGAGCAGCATCCTGATCGAGGAATTCTCCAATCTCATTCAATTTAAAATGCATTTTCTTCAAAATGGTAATCTGCTGAAGCCGTAAAATATCCTTTTCACCATATAATCGATACTGATTGTTCTCATTACGGGCCGGTCGCAGTAAACCCAGCTTTTCATAATAATGCAGTGTTCGGATGGATACTCCGGTATGTTTGGATAGTTGTCCAACGGTATACAACAGGCAGAACCCTCCCTCATGATTTATGTATTCTCCACCAGCGCCATGCATTGAGCACCGCCAGAATGATCCCACCGACGAAGATTATCATCATATACAAAATAAATATTTCGGCTAACCCGTTATCTTGCGCGGTATAGTTTAACAATGCCGGTCTATCACCTGGCATAACAACGAATCTGGCTACCTCCAGGTAAGCGATATGAAATCCGATGGAGGCCCATAAAGATCCGGTCAAACTGCGCAGAAGCTGTAACGTAATACCATAGGTCAAGAGCAGGATCATATAATCCAAGGTTATCCGGTTTCCGGCATCCATACCGACGAGCTCTTGCAATAGGCTGACACTCATCGGAACCAGCAGAAAGAGTATGATTTGAGTTACATAAGCGAAAAACACAGGAAGTCGCAGTCTGAAGCGTAATCCATCATAGACCATGCCTCGCATGGATAGTTCCTCTGGCAAAGCTTCGTACAAGAAAGCAATACAACTATTAAGTGCAACAGCAAGCAAGAACTCGGCTGAGAAGTGCCACTCCGTAATCGTAATCCAGTTGTTCATACTAGCTATCGCTAACCCGATGAAGGCCAGAGAAGTGGCAAACAATGCGCCAAAGAGCAAGTGAATTATGCTTTTTCCTGTCAGAGGAAGAAGAACGGACTTCATATGGAAGTGCCTTCGAATGACGAGTAGTACGGGCAAGACGATACTAATAATGACAACAGCTTGGATGAGATGAACCATCCATTCACCAGCAACAATAGTGCTGACAAACTCCCCTGCGAGTGTAGCAAAAAACAGACCCAATGTCATCGTCAACCAACTCATTCCAATAATGGCTATTCCACTGCTGCGTCGTTTCTTGGTTACATGTTCAGGTGACATACTCATGCTAATCCCCTCCTGAAGCCAGTATAAACCCTCGAGTTAACGTCAGGGTCAAGCAGGAAATATGCCTATCAGAATATGGTTCTGCGCAAGGATTAAGTTACGAGCAGCACAAGTGTGGTATACTGGATATATTCAGCCTGATAATAACTGGCTATGGATAGGAGATGTCACTGATCTATGCAGGTATTCGAGGACTGGAATCAGAAAGTAAAGAGGACGTTTAATGCTACGAACCCAGAGGTAGTGTTGACGGTATCGGAAGCTGGAAGTTTGCTTGGTTTGACCAAAGACCAGATGAAACTGTACGTGGACAAGAACAAACTAACGAAGGTCCCGATCATGAGAAGTGTTCACCGATACCTCTTATTGAAAAGTGAAATAGATAACATCGTTCAAGCTCGATAACTTCATAGGATTGAACACAACCATTTTACCGATAGGATTCGGGAGAGTGGTCTTTTTTTTATCGGAAAGGGGACAGAACGTGCTGAATAAAGTGTCAGGTTGGTTCTATCAGCGGGTGAATTGGAAATGGGTTGCAGCTGCGATTGTTGTTTTTGCCTGTTTTATTGCATTCATTCTGCCCTGGCAGGCGGCAAAGTCGGAGGAAGCCACAGGTGGTGGACAGTCCCCGGATTCATCGTTTCTGTACACGGCGGATGATCTTTATCAGATGGCTGAGCAGTATGGAGAAGCAGGGCGAAGCGCCTATATTCAGGCACGGTTCACATTTGATCTCATATGGCCTTTGGCCTATCTGTCCCTCTTAGTTGTTCTGTTATCGATACTCTATCGTGTGCTTCCGGTAAAGAGTCGCTGGCGTTGGGTGAATCTGATTCCGATCTTAGGTTGGGTTATGGACATGCTTGAAAATATAGGTGCATCCCTGATCATGTATCGTTATCCTGAACGTACGTCTGTGCTTGCTGAACTCACTCCGATATGTACCCTGTTGAAATGGTGTCTGATCTATGCCAGTTTTGCAGCACTGGTTCCGGGTGTTCTGATCACGGTTCTCTACTACATACGCAGGCGCAAGAAGTAGTGGGAGAGGGATGGATTAAGAATATGTTGGTAACCCTAATCGTGTAAAGGTCCGCAGTGATGAGTGCAGAAATATACGCTTGTCAAAGGACAACCCGTTCATATATACTCATGTCGCAAGTGGCGTGAATCGTATAATTACAAGAGCCCAAGGAGATGAAGAACGCATGTCGATCAGCTTGAATGTGTATCTGGTTACAGACGGTAATGGACGTGAAGCGGTAGATTTTTATCAAAAGGCATTTGGAGCCGAAGTGCTCGCGCTTCAAACATTTGGCGACGGTCCATCTGACCCGAATCACCCCATCCCGCCAGAAGCGAAAGACCGTATTATGCATGCTTCTTTGCAGATTGGCAGCTCGGTATTAATGTTGTCCGATACATTTCCAGGCATGCCGTACACTGTAGGTAATCATGTTACGGTTACGGTGAACACGGATACGGCGGATGAAGCCAAAGCGATTTTCAACCAGTTGCAAGACGGTGGCGAAGTGAAAATGCCGATACAAGAAACGTTCTGGAGTCCAGCCTACGGCTCGGTTGTCGACAAGTTTGGCGTACAGTTTCAGATCAGTGCTACGCCGGGACAAGCTTAAGAGTGTACTCTTCACTAATATAAACTTCAAATGGCAAAAACCTCCGCGATCTGCTTTGAGCAGTTGTGGAGGTTTTTTGTGCTAATTTTTGTAATGACTCGTGATTAATCTTCCTTGATTAGTCTTCCTTCTGAATCTTGGAAGGATTGTTGATTTTATAGGGAACCGGGTTACGTGTCAGCTTCTTCTTGATAATTTTCGCTTCAAACGTGATAACATCGCCCACTTCCAGTTCCTGTTTCTTAACGGTGGCACTGTGGCTTGACCAGGCTTCCCCAACATCAATGACGTCTGGCTCCGTAATGGTAACTGCTTCATAGATGATGACTTCATCGTCATTGTCCGAGAAGTGATTCGGTACGGTGGTGAACTCTTTGACAACGGCACTCATCTTCACTTTACCTTCTGGCAGATCAATCTTAACCGTCTTGGCTTTGCTCGCTGTTTTGGCTTTAGGTTTGGTTTCACTTGCTGCCCCAGACTGAGGTCCAACATACTCTTCTACTAGCCCATCCGGATCACCCTTCATCCCCGAGGAGAATTCATCAGTGTCTGTGTCGTCCGGATCATCCAGATCCACCGGAATTTCATCCGGATTAACCAAGGCATCTGGAGTTTGCGTAAGTTCAGCAGGGGTAACTGGTACGACTGTATCCGAAGTTGAGGGTTCTGTGCTGCGATCTGACCCGACATTACTTATGCTTCTGGCGCTGTAACTGGACGCTTGCATTTCCTTCAGATAAGACGGGTGAATACAATGCTTTTGTCCATTATCCAGTTGAATAACGGCTGCCATGTGATCCACATATCCAATGATGGTACACGGCATGTTCAGACCGTTTCCTTTATAATAGAACGTTTTGAGTTTGGTCGCTTTACCGGAAAGCAGGCCCCACTCCTGACATTTCTCAATCAGTTCATCTTCGTTATCCAGCGCAATAAAATCCTGCGGTTCAATCATAAATGCGTATGTCATATGGAATTTCCGCCCTTCCAATCCATTCTTCATGTTCATCGTTTCCAAATTACAACCAGTGTATCACAAATGAGCATTTTGCATAAATCGAAACGCTGAAATCTGTACTCGGAGATGAAGATTATCAACGCCTGCTCACAGAGGCCTATGCTATAATTTGATCAGAATATATGGTGGGAAGATGCCTTTGATATATATATTTCAGGAAGGGAAGATATGCATGGAGAAGAAGGTAAATCATCAAGCCGTATGGCTTGCTATAGGAACGGCTATGGGAGTCAGCATTGGTACGGCTACAAAGCAGCTTGGACTCGGGATTGCTTTTGGCTTGGCGCTTGGCATTGTGATCGGTTCGGTGGTTAGCAAACGTGCAGGGTCAGACTCGGAACATATGCTCAGCGAGCATGTCCGGGAATTGCACAAACCAGATGACTGGGAAGACGCGCTGCATTGCTCGCAGGATCATCCGGTGCTTATCCTGAAACACAGCACGACTTGTCCAACCAGTGCGAGAGCGTACAGAGAGTTTATGGCGTTTGTAGGCACCCATGCATCAGATCCCAAACAACCTATGGACTACCGCATCGTCAAAGTGATTGAAAATCGTTCGTTGTCCCGCCATATTGCGGAAGAGACAGAGGTTCACCATGAGTCACCACAGGTACTTCTGCTCGATCAGGGAAAAGTCGTCCATCATACCTCTCATGGCAAAATCACGAAGAAGAGATTATTGCAGTGGGCACAGAATCCATTTGGATGAATAATACACCTTCATAGACCCGTTCTTCTCAGCCCATATCTGAGGAGAGCGGGTCTTTTTTACGCTTTTTTTACACCTGTGACGGCATTTCTTTACCCCTTTTTTACAGCGTTTCATATTACGATTTTATATGTAGCAGGTGCAGAGAACGGTAGAGAGAGGGAGGAAGGGCGCATGGTGAATGATGCCACGATGATTGGATTGGTTGTGCTGCTGTTTGCGGTGTTTTGGGGATTCTTGAAATTCTGCGAAAAGGCTTGAGGGTAGAGAGGGGGAGCGGAATGATTGTCATCGGCATGATTGTACTCTCACTGGTAATTTATCTCGGTTATGTGCTGGTGAAGCCGGAGAAATTCTGATGCTGACAATGTGCGTAATGCGGGAACAAGGGACGTTGAATAGGGAGGAAATGCGGATATGGGTATCGGTGTAGTGCAAGTAGCGGTGACGCTACTGATCATCCTGCTACTGGTGAAACCGGTGGGAAAATATATAGTGAACGTGTTTGATGGACAGCGAACGGGGTTGGATCGGATTTTTGGTGGACCGGAGCGACTGCTCTATCGAGTAATGGGAGTACGCGAGAACGAATCCATGGGGTGGAAAAAGTACCTAACGGCTGTTCTCCTCTCCAACTTTGTAATGTTGGTATTGATGTTTCTGGTGCTGCGACTACAAAAATATTTACCGCTCAATCCGGATGGAATCGGCAATATGCCAGCGGCGCAGGCATTTAATACGGCCGTTTCGTTCATGACCAACACGAACTGGCAGTCGTATACGGGCGAGAACGCCTTGTCGTACCTGTCACAGATGCTGGCCGTGACGTTTCCGATGTTTACGTCGGCAGCGACCGGATTCGCGGTGGCTATTGCGTTCATTCGCGGGCTGGTAGGCCGTCGGGATGAACTGGGGAACTTTTACGTCGACCTTGTACGGTCGATTACGAGGATTTTTTTGCCGCTGAGTTTCATCGTGGCTCTGTTCCTCGTGTTCCAGGGGGTGCCTCAGACACTCGCGGGAGCGGTGAACGCAACCACGCTGGAAGGCGCGCAGCAGACGATCACACGTGGACTGGTCGCCTCACTGGAGTCGATCAAACACATCGGAACGAATGGTGGCGGCTGGTTTGGAACCAATGCTGCACATCCATTCGAGAATCCGACGGCCCTGAGCAATCTGGTGCATATCGTCTGTATGATGCTGTTACCCACTGCACTGGTATACGCCTTCGGCTTGATGGTCAATAACCGGAAGCAGGGTTGGGCATTATTCGCAGCGATGAGTTTTCTTTTCCTTGTGATGTTGACCACCGTATTTGTCTCCGAATATCGCGGAGTACCCGCGTTGGATGCAGCTGGTCTTCAGGGCAATATGGAGGGGAAAGAGGTCAGGTTCGGCATACCCGAATCGGCTTTATTTACAGCGGTCACGACGGCGGCTACAACAGGTTCGGTCAACAATATGCACGAGTCGCTTACCCCGCTTGGAGGTCTGGTCTCACTGGCTCAAATGATGCTCAATAACGTGTTTGGTGGTAAAGGGGTAGGGCTGATCAACGGGCTGTTGTATGTGATTCTGGCTGTGTTTATCTGTGGATTGATGGTGGGACGCACACCTGAGTTCCTGGGCAAAAAAATCGAGGGCAAAGAAGTGAAGCTCGCATCCATCGCCTTGCTCATTCATCCTTTGATTATTCTGGCGCCAACGGCAATCGCGCTTATGCGTCCCGAAGCCATTGCGTCCATCTCAAACGGGGGCATGCATGGCCTGACCGAGGTTCTCTATGCTTTTGCCTCGGGTGCAGCCAATAATGGATCGGCCTTTGCCGGACTGAATGCCAATACAGACTTTTATAACATCACAATTGGTATCGTTATGCTGCTGGGAAGGTACGTTTCGATGATCGCCATGCTGGCTATTGCGGGTTCGCTCGCTACGAAACGGGTTGTACCGGTAACTACAGGTACGCTACGTACGCACACGCCTCTATTTGCTGGCATTCTGGTTATGATGATCGTTGTTGTCGGCGCGCTCACGTTCTTCCCATCACTTGCCCTTGGACCGATTGCAGAGCATCTGGCGATGATTCAATGAGAGATATGACAGGGAAACGACAGATGGGTCAGCACAAGGACGTAACGTATGGAGGTGGCAGTGCACGATGAATGCAGTCGAACGAAAGAAGGAACAGACGATGCAACACATGGATACAGAAATGTTTAGAACGAAGGGCAATGAGCCGGATAACAACCGCGGTAATATTCAACGTGATCCCGGATCAAAACGTTCGTTAAGCAAGGATATGATAGTTCAGGCTTCACTGGATGCAGTGAAAAAGCTAAATCCGGTGGTCATGATCAAAAATCCGGTCATGTTTATTGTTGAGATTGGTACATTCATTACGCTTTTATTAAGCATCAATCCAGATCTCTTCACCGCATCCGAGGCTGGGCGCGGGTACAACATTGCCGTGTTTTTCATTTTGCTGTTCACACTGCTGTTCGCTAACTTCGCGGAGGCACTTGCAGAAGGTAGAGGCAAGGCGCAGGCGGATACGTTACGCAAGACGAAGTCGGACACCATGGCCAATCTGGTACAGAAGGATGGAACCATCCGGCAAGTGTCTTCGACCCAGTTGAAAAAAGGCGATATGGTCCGTGTGGAAGTTGGTGAACTGATCCCGACGGACGGTGAGATTGTGGAAGGCCTGGCCTCCATTGATGAATCGGCCATTACAGGAGAATCCGCCCCAGTCATCAAGGAAGCAGGAGGTGATTTCTCCTCGGTTACCGGAGGTACCCGCGTCGTGTCCGATTACATCGTCATGCGTGTTCAGACCGATCCGGGTGAGTCATTCCTTGACCGGATGATCTCTCTGGTTGAGGGTGCACAGCGCCAGAAAACGCCTAATGAAATCGCGCTGACCACCCTGCTCGCCGTTTTAACCCTGATCTTTCTGATCGTCATTCTAACGATGGTTCCGATGGCGAATTATCTGGGTATTCGACTGGATCTGGCGACACTGATCGCACTGCTTGTCTGCCTGATCCCAACCACAATTGGTGGATTGCTGTCCGCCATTGGTATTGCCGGAATGGATCGGGTTACGCAGTTTAATGTGCTCGCCATGTCGGGTAAAGCGGTGGAAGCAGCCGGGGATATCGATACGTTGATTCTGGACAAAACGGGGACGATCACATACGGAAACCGTATGGCGTCTGAATTCATTCCAGTTCAGGGCATTACTTCATCAGAGATGACGCGGGCTGCTTTACAGGCTTCTGTGCGAGATGAGACCCCGGAAGGGCGTTCTGTTGTGGAATTGGCAGGCAAACAAGGCCAAAGTTGGTCTGAGACGGAGTATGCCAATACGGAAAATGTGGAGTTCACGGCAGAGACCCGGATGTCTGGTCTGAATCTGATCAGCGGAATGAAGATCCGCAAAGGAGCGGTGGATGCAATCAAACGTTATATTGCTTCCGAAGGAGGCCGTATACCGGGAGATCTGGATGAGATTGCAAATCGTATTGCGAAGGCCGGAGGAACGCCGCTTGCTGTTGCCATCGATGAACGAATCTACGGTGTGATCTATCTGAAAGACACTGTGAAGCCAGGGCTGAAGGAGAAGTTCGCTGAGATGCGCGCCATGGGCATCAAGACCATTATGTGTACAGGCGATAATCCGCTGACCGCAGCAACCATAGCGCTGGAAGCGGGCGTGGATGATTTTATTGCAGAAGCGAAGCCCGAGGACAAGATTGCGGCGATCAAAAAAGAGCAGCAGGAGGGCAAGCTCGTCGCCATGACGGGCGACGGTACGAATGATGCTCCTGCTCTGGCGCAGGCCGATGTGGGCCTGGCGATGAATTCGGGCACCATGGCGGCCAAAGAAGCGGCCAACATGATTGACTTGGATTCCGACCCGACCAAGCTATTGTCGGTCGTCTCCATTGGCAAACAGTTGCTGATTACACGCGGCGCACTGACAACCTTTTCGATATCCAATGATATCGCGAAGTATTTTGCGATCATTCCAGCCATGTTCATTCTCGCTATGCCGCAGCTTCAGGCGCTGAATATTATGAATCTGGCTTCGCCGCAGTCCGCGATCCTGTCGGCGCTCATCTTCAACGCTATTATTATTCCGCTGCTTATTCCCATCGCGATGAAAGGGGTTAAGTATCGGGCGATGTCAGCCGAACGACTGCTTGGTCGCAATGTGTTCATCTATGGCGTAGGTGGTGTGATTGTACCTTTTATCGGCATTAAGCTGATTGACATGGTTCTGTCGGGATTTTTTTAACGAGATAACAACCCATATCAATATTGTCCTTCTATCCTAATGAAATCAGGAAGTGATCTGTATGAACATGTTCTTGACCGCCGTACGGTTATCCGTTGTGCTTATGCTGATATGCGGCTTAATCTACCCGCTTGTAACGACTGGCGTAGCTCAACTTCTCTTTCCTGCGCAGGCGAATGGAAGTTTGATTACGCAAGATGAGAAAATCATCGGCTCGTCCCTGCTGGCGCAGGAAATCCAATCGCCGGGGCTGTTCCAGCCCCGGGCATCAAATGCCAATTATGATCCAACGGCTTCAGCCGGTTCGAATCGCGCCGTAGCCTCGGAGGAGTATATCGGCGAGATGAAAGAAAAGATTGCTCAGCTCCAGCAGGAAAACCCGGGATTGAAGCAGATCCCTGCTGATCTCGTGACGGGTTCAGGCTCTGGACTTGACCCGGATCTCTCTCCCGAAGCCGCTGAGGCGCAGATCCCACGCATTAGCAAAGCTACAGGGCTTAGTGAACAGCAGCTTGTGCAACTTGTAAATGAGCATACGCAAGGCCGTCAGATGGGTATATTCGGGGAACCGCGTGTAAATGTAACGGCTCTGAATCTGGCGCTGACAGCAGAAATGAACTAACGAACATATTAGCCTGCTCACGATATATCGGGAGGGGCTTTCTCCATTTTTTTCATCCTATTTTTAAAGGAAAGGGGGAGAGGGACGGATGGAAGACAGCTTCAAGCGCAAGTCACCGGAAGAGATGTTGAGGATGATTAGGAAGCTGCAGCAGGGTACGCTCAAAATCTACATCGGCCCAGTCAGCGGATCGGGCAAAACGTATCACATGTTACGAGAAGGGAATACGTTGCGTGAGCAGGGCATTGATGTGGTCATCTGCGCTGTCTCCACAATGCGCAGACCGGAAACGGTGGAACAGCTTGGCGCACTCGAACGAATTCCAAGCATTCACTGGTTACGCCAGAGTGATGATGTAGAGATGAAGGATCTGAACCTGGATGCACTATTGGCGCGTAATCCGGAGGTTGTGCTAGTGGATGGTTTGGCACATCGCAACAGAGAAGGTGCTCGCTATGCTACACGGCTGGAGGACATTCAGTTCTTGCTCCGAAACAACATCAGTGTCATGACAACGGTGAATGTGTATGAGCTGGAAGGCTATACAGAGCTGGCACGGCAACTTACGGGGATCGCAGCAGAATATACGGTGCCTGCCGATACATTGGAGCTTGCGGATGAAGTGAAGTTGATTGATGTCACGCCGGAAACCATACTGAGCCGTCTGGCAGAAGGTCATCTGAAGGGGCATGAGGAAGAAGCTGTGTTCCGTCAAGGCAATCTGGGTATTCTGCGCGAACTGGCCCTGAGATTGGTTGCGGAAGGGGTGAATGAATCCCTGCGCGAGCATCGAGAGGAGATGGGAATTACCGTCACAACAGGCATCATGGAACGGATTCTGGTGTCCACGCAATATCATTGGAATGGCTCCATCTATATCCGGCGTGGACAACAGATTGCCAAACGGCTGAATGGTGATCTGTGCGCCGTGGTTTTTCGGAATATGAAGCAGCCATTAACCAAGGAGGCAACCGTATTTCGGCGCAATATGATCAAGTTGGTGGAGAAGTTTGGCGGCCATATGGAGGAACTATCCGTATTACACCGTCGCAACATCCCGTCTACGCTGGCGCGTTACGCCATGGAGCACCAGATTACCCGGATTGTGATGGGACACTCCCGGCGTACACGCTGGCAGGAACTGTGGCAAGGGTCCGTTGTTAACTCGCTGCTGCGCAGATTACGTGGTGTCGATCTGTTTCTGGTTGCTGATCGAGCGGCCCGGGAGGGTGAACGTGTGGTTCCGGCTAAAGTTAACGATGTGGAGTCACTGACATACCGCAGACTAAGCGAGCAGGAAATGAAGGAACAGATTGGCCAGATTCAGCGCGGCACATTCAAAATATATATCGGAGCCGCACCAGGTGTAGGCAAAACCTACATGATGCTGCGGGAAGGCAATGATTTGCTCCGCAAGGGCATCGATGTGCAGATCGGCTTGCTGGAGACACATGGGCGGGCGGAAACCGTGGAGCAGATGGGCCACCTGTCTGTGATCCCTCGCGCGAAGCGCGTTTATCAGGAAACTCGTCTGGAAGAGATGGACACGGAAGCCATTCTGCATCTTTGCCCAGAAGTGGTGCTTGTGGATGAACTGGCACATACGAATGTACCCGGGAGTGTTCGGCAAAAGCGTTATGAAGATGTTCTGCTCCTGCTGAATGCAGGCATCTCGGTGATTACCACAATGAACGTACAGCATCTCGAAAGTCTGAATGATGCCGTTGAACATATTACCGGTGTTCGTGTCCGCGAGACCGTACCCGATCGGATCATTCAGATGGCGGATGAGGTGCAGTTGATTGATGTCGCGCCCCAGGCCTTGCGGCAGCGCATGAGGGAGGGTAAAATCTATGCAACTGCCAAGGTCGAGCAAGCCCTTGCGAATTTCTTCAAAATCGGTAATCTGATTGCCTTGCGAGAACTTGCCCTGCGCGAACTGGCGGACGATGTCGATGAACGGCTTGAAACACAGCAGGCCAAAATTGCACTTCGAGGACCTTGGCGCAGACAGGAAGCGGTCTTTGTATGTGTAAGCAGTGATCGTCATGCCGAGCGGCTGATCCGGCGCGGATTCCGCATGGCTTATCGTCTAAAAGCCATCTGGAATGTACATCATATCCACATCGGTGAGTCCATGAGTGACGAAGTGAAGTGCCATCTGGAAGCGTTGGAGCAGCTGACAATTCGGCTTGGTGGTCAATTTCATATTCATCACAGTCCAAGACTGCGCGATGTACCTGAGATTTTGGCAAGAAAGGCATCGAAGGCAAGAGCAACCCAGCTGGTGGTCGGGCAGGCAAGACGGGTGTGGTGGCTGAATGGCTATCGCGGCTCAGGGTCGGTGGTCAACCGACTTGTACGCTTGTCGCGGCATCTGGATGTATTAATCGTTGCAGATTATGATTATGAACTGAGCGGGATGTGAATGGATATTGTCTGAACAAATAAAAAAAGAAACGCAGGCAGCCCACGGGAAACGGGTTCCGGCATATGTATGGGTGACCCTCGGGGTGACGCTGCTAACTTTACTGCTTCATGCCATCGGCATGAGTGGTGATTTGGTTAATGTAGCGCTTATATATCTGTTTCCCGTCCTGGTGAGTGCCGTGTATTGGGGAATGGGGCCAGCTGTATATGCCGCGAGTTTTAGCGTCATTATGTTTGACTTCTTTTTTGTCCCGCCATATTTGAGCTTTACGGTTGAGGATTTGAGATATCTCATCTCCTTTGTTGTATATCTTGCGGTGGCGATCCTGACAGCCAGTCTTGCAGGTCGATTGCGACAACAGTTGGAGATGGTAAAAGCACGCGAGGCCACGACTAACTCCCTATACGCATTGAGTCGTCAGATGACAGCCATTACGGATCTGAATACGTTGCTGGTTAACATTGCAACCCAGGTTTCGCTCACCTTGGGCAAACCAGCAGCTGTTTATCTTCCGGATGGGCAGGGGGATCTGCTGGTTACAAGCTCTTCTGCACCCGCATCAGAAGGGGAAAAGGATGGCTGGGGAGATGGAGAGTCGGAGATTGCCATTGCCAAATGGGTGTATAATCACGGACAGATCGCAGGTAAGGGATCATCCGCTTTACGGGAATCTCCCGGACTTTACGTGCCGCTACGCACAGAGGAGCAGATTCATGGCGTGCTCGCTGTGAGCATGGACGTTGGTGAGGTTCATGAGCAGCAAGAACAGCAAGAACAGCTTCGTTTGCTGGAAGCATGCGGAGGACTGGCCGCAGGTGCCATTGCCCGAGTGAAGCTGGCGGAAGAGGCCCGATTGGCGCAGATCACTGCTGAATCGGAGCGCATACGCACAGCACTGCTGGATTCTGTCTCCCATGAATTGCGTACTCCCCTAACCGCCATTATCGGCTCGGCTACGGGATTGTTGGAGAATGATATACTTTTTACACCCGAGGATCGGAGAGAATTAACAGGCAACATTCGGGATGGAGCTTTGCGTATGAATCGTCTCGTCACGAATCTGCTGGGTATGGTTCGGCTGGAGAGCGGCATGTTGCAACTGAATCGGAAATGGTGTGAAGTGGGGGACATGATCAGCGTTGTACTGACACAGGTTCGGGAATTCAGTCCGCATCGTAACATTCAAGTTGAACTGCCTGATGATCCGGCCTTCATTTACGGAGATGAAGTATTGCTGGAGCAGGTACTGGTCAATATCGTCAGCAACGCCATCAAATATTCGCCCGACGAGACCCAGATTGTCATCATTGTGGCGAGTGATAGAAGTCCGAATCAATTGACGATCATGGTTGCTGATCAAGGCATCGGTATACCGGAAGCAGAAAGAATACGTATATTTGATAAGTTCTATCGCTCAGAGTCGACTCAGCATGTCACAGGGACGGGGCTTGGTCTGGCGATCTGCAAAGGTATTGTGGAAGTCCACGGAGGTACCATTGTGGCAGAGCCGAATCCGGGCGGGGGAACGAGAATGCGCATAGATATCCCCATGGAGGCTCACGGATCACGGTTTCCCTATTCAGAACAAGGAGAGGTTGAAGAATAACATGAACGCACCACTAGGGGCTCGCATACTGGTGATAGATGATGAGCCGCAGATTCGCAAATTGCTCAAGGTCACCCTTCAGGCACACCAATTCGAACTCCACGAGTGTGGGGATGGCGAAGAGGGCGTTATTCAGGCCAGTATTGTACATCCGGATCTGATCATCCTTGATCTTGGTTTGCCGGGAATGTCTGGCATGGAGGTACTTCGCCGGATTCGCGAATGGTCACAGGTACCGATTATTGTGCTGACAGCGAAGGATCAGGAGGGAGACAAAATTGCCGCTCTGGATGGTGGTGCAGATGATTATGTAACTAAACCATTCGGGATGGGTGAGTTGGTCGCCCGTATTCGGGTGGCGCTGCGTCATGTAGCCAAAACGACGGATGAGCCAATACTGCGCTTCGGATCACTAACGGTTGATCTGGCCCAAAGGCAGGTCGAACTGGAGGGGACTTTGGTCAGATTAACCCCGACGGAATATGAGATGCTGAAGGTGCTCGCCTCGAATGCGGGGAAAATCATCACTCAGCGTCAGCTTTTGCAGCAAGTATGGGGAGGGCATCATCATGAGTCCGACAGCCATTATCTTCGAGTATATGTGGGGCATCTGCGTAAAAAATTAAATGAAGATCCAACCAATCCGCGATATATTCAAACGGAGCCTGGCATTGGTTATCGCTTTTTGCTTCCTGCAGAATAAGGTTTAATGGAGCGGGGCGTTTCTTATAAATGATGTGATGTACGCTTCGGCGGGTGAGCGCTATAGAACGAACAATACACCGTCCCCTTTAGCTGCAAAGGAAACGGTGCTTTTGTATTATGACGTGTATTTTGGCAACCAGTCGCCGTGAGCCTCAATCAACTCATCGCACATCGCTACGATGTCATCGATAGACAGCTCCGCAGCTGTATGTGGATCAAGCATGGCGGCGTGATAGATATGTTCTTTTTTTCCAGTGATTGCCGCTTCAATTGTTAGCAGTTGCGTGTTGATGTTTGTCCGGTTCAATGCCGCGAGTTGTGGAGGCAGATCCCCAATGTACGTAGGGCTGATTCCTGATCCATCCACCAAACAAGGTACCTCAACACAAGCCTCGCGAGGCAGGTTGGTGATCAGTCCGTTGTTCATAACGTTTCCGCCAATTTTGTACGGGTTATTCGTCTCCATCGCTTCGATAATATGCGATGCGTATTCACGGCTGCGGGTATGTTCAATATTTTCGCTGGCAAACAGCTTGGTACGCATTTCTTTCCAGCCTTCAATCTGGTTCACACAGCGGCGTGGATACTCATCCAATGGAATGTTGAAGCGTTCAATCAACTCCGGGTAATTCCGTTTGATGAAGTAAGGGTGGTACTCAGCATTGTGCTCGGAGGATTCCGTTACATAATAGCCAAAACGCTGCATCAGTTCATAACGAACCATGTCGTCATGCTGTTCCTTCTGTTTTTCTTTCGCCAGACGTTTAATCTCGGGGTACAGATCCTGCCCGTCTTTTGTGACTTCGAGCAGCCATGCCATGTGGTTGATGCCTGCAATTTTGGCTACGACACCCGTCTGATCGATCCCCAGTGCATCAAACAGATGTGGTACACATACCTGCACACTATGACACAATCCTACGGTTTTGATCCCACCATGTACGTTCATGACGTTGGTAAGCACGGCCATTGGGTTGGTATAGTTCAGGAACCACGCATCTGGACATACTTCCTGCATATCTCGGGCGAAATCCAGCATGACCGGAATCGTCCGCAAGTTACGGAAAATTCCGCCAATGCCGAGTGTATCTGCAATTGTTTGACGCAGTCCGTATTTCTTCGGAATCTCAAAGTCCGTAATGGTACATGGATCATATCCACCGACCTGGATGGCGTTGATGACATATTTGGCCCCGCGCAGCGCTTCTTTGCGGTCATGATATACGTTCACAACGCAACGACTTCCGAGTGAGCGGGCCAGACTGGTCAACAAACGCTCTGAGTCGCTCAAGCGTTCAGCATCAATATCGAACAATGCCAGCTCAAAATCCTGCAGTGCTTCGGTCATCATGACATCACCCAATACATTTTTAACAAAGACAGTGCTGCCTGCACCGAGGAACGTAATTTTATTCATTTAAGTTTAGCCTCCCTGAAAAATGTTGTACCCCAACTATAGGCCGATTCGGCACATATAACTATGGCTCAAACCCTTTCAAACATGGCATAATCCCATTTTTGTTCCCGCTTTCAACTAATATGGAAGCACTTTAGCTGTTATAATATAAATAGACTAAATGAAGAGGTAAGCGGAACGAAGTCAGGATGGAGGGCGAAAAATGAGTCGCATTGAGATGAATGTGGTTCCCGCAGGCTGGACACAGATGGAGCTGATGTTGTTGTTTTTCGGGTGGGAGGCATGTGATCCTGCGCATTATTGGGGACCCGGTGTACGTGATTCTTACATTGTTCATTACATCCATGAAGGACGGGGCACCGTGTACATGGGAGATCAGGAATACAAGCTTAGCGAGGGACAGGGTTTTGTCATTCTCCCGGACACACTCATTCATTATGAGGCAGATCCGAAGGAGCCCTGGACGTATTCGTGGTTTGGATTCAAGGGTGTACAAGCCAAAGCATTCATGCAACGTGCCCAATTGAGCCCGGAGCGCCCGATATATGATGCCCATGATACAAATACGATGGAACAGTTGTATACGGAGATGGTCCAGGCTTCTACGCGTCCGGGAGGCGATGTGATGAATCAGAGTCTCTTGTACCGCTTGATGGCAGAATTAATCTCTTCTTCGCCTTTGGAGGAAGAAATAGGGCAGCTTCTTTCGAGCAAAGATACGTATATCCGGCAGGCGGTGCAGTTTATGGAGAACAGGTACAGCCAGCGAACCTCCATTCTGGATATTGCCCAAGCTGTGGGGCTGGATCGCACGTATCTGTCGGGATTGTTCAAAGAGCGATATGGCATGTCGCTACAGTCCTTTTTTCTGGAGTACCGCATGAATCGGGCTGCCGAACTTCTTCATAATCCAGGGCTGTCGGTCAGTGAAGTGGCCCATTCTGTCGGCTATACGGACCCATTACTTTTTTCCAAGATGTTCAAGCGAGTGACGGGTGTGTCTCCAAAGGGTTCGAGAAATCGAGATTAGACGCATCTAGTGTTTCAAATTTGAAAGAAAAGTTTTGATCATTAAACGTCGTCCCCCGCTATACTGATACAGAAGTGTAATTGAATATGTAGAACTTGGTGCTTTGCCCGTCAGGGTGGAAGCTTAATAGGGAAGTCCGGTGTGATACCGGCGCGGTCCCGCCACTGTAACAGAGGAGTCAGGTAGCGATAATCCACTGGTTTAAGCCGGGAAGGAGCTGCAAGTGACGATGATTCTGGAGCCAGGAGACCTGCCAGGTTTTACAAACACAGTAGTACCCTACGGGAGATAGGAAGGTGTTTAGAAAGCATGATTTTTTCTGGAAATCTGTTTGTTTAAGGCGTCCTCATCCAGTAAGATGGAGATGGACGCTTTTTTTGATAGAATTTATAAGTTTTCAGCGGAGCTGTGGATGAAGAACATCATGGCACATAAATAAAGTTTTGGGGAAGGACGTTAGAGCACTTGAGCAGATATATCGTTAAACGATTATTACAACTCGTAGTCGTATTGTTCGGCATCACGTTCCTGACGTTCCTGCTAACCTACCTGTCTCCTGGAGAAAGTCTGTCAGGATAATACTAATGTGCGGGTTTTCTTTATAGTCTAAGTAAGGTTATAAAAAGAGAATGATGCAAGAAGGGTTACCCCAGAAGTCCATAGATGACTTTCAGGATAACCCTTTTGTTGTATAACAGGCATGTTGTGTGTAGTTGGGATGTGACACTGGAATTACTTGTGAATGCTTTATCGTATGTGGTTCAGTACACCTATGTCATTAAGCACACCATAGTTTTGCGCAGGCTGTATAGTACTCGGTCGGGCACTTCATGGCTATTTCATCATATATTTATTGATTGCTTCATTGGGTGATTATCGGTATACAGATATTCAGTCTTCTTTTGGAGAGGTACTCCGCATATAGACTCTTCTGTCCACATGTAGTTGGCTACATATGCTTAGCCAGTCGTGCTGATATGAGAGATTCAAACTAGTGTGGTACTTGGGATTGGAAGTCATTCCGGCTGGACTGATCAGCATGGTAAAAGACAATGTCGCCATCCTTCAGCGGCCAGTTTCTGCCTTGACTGTCTGTTGGCGTTTTGTTGAAACCTTCCATCTGCCATTGATTCATCAGTGGTGCATGAATGTATTGCAGATGGGGCGCCTCTGTATTTCCATTCCGCAGGCTCTCCATGTTGAAGTTGACTACGATATAACCATTCTTTAGAAAAATATTCGATTTCTCATCCAGCTGATTTTGTCGAGCAAGAGGTTCGAGATCTGTACCTTTTGGTACGGCATATACATCGGCAGGCAAGCTGTACTCCCCGTACCAGCGCTGGATTGATGCATTGGCCCGGTCCACGTTGACCCCGGAAGGAATGTCCGTTTTGGGTCCAATGAGTGTCCGAATTGGAGCAGACAGGATCATCCAGTCATAACGACCTACCCATGTTTTTTGATGAGATGTCTGATCGACCAGGCGAACCATATGTTCTGCCAACGTACGCTGGCTGCGTTCTTCCGCTGTCAGTTCATAAGTATACTGGTAACGCGCTGTATCACCTAACTCTGTGCCAGGTACATTTCGAAGCCGTGAGTTCAGCACAACAAAGCGTTTCTCCAGATCCTGAGCCGATCCGATACGGATTAGGCGTTCCTGGCCTCGATGGTAGTACAGATCCACTTCTTGACGGGAGGTCCCGTCTTTACTCACAAAAGCAAAAGTGGGTGTAATTCGAATACCATCCTGTTTGCCAAACATATTGCCCTTGGTCTTCAGATCGAACTTGAAATGGTACCCTGTCTTCACAGTTGCGTTAGCAAATCCCTGTACCGGGTGGCTTCCCGGTCGAATGGGCAATACAAATGGAGCCAAGTTACCTCGCGGATCACCATCAATGCTATTCATCCCGGTCCAGTAGCTAAGGCCCGTTGGTTCGGGACTACCCAATCGCTTGCGAAATACATTTTCCCAGTTGTAATCAGAGATATCAGTGACGTGAAAATCATATAACCTTCCGATGACATCTACCGGTACAGTGTCCGCTGCAACATGATGTGCCAGATTAGTATTGGCATCCTGTTGCTCGGTAAAGTTTGCAGGTGCATTCTCTGCAATATTGCGGAATACAATATGGTATTTGCCTTCGTCTACCCATACAGGGAGATAGAATGTGGTGTCCAGTTGATTGACCGGAATATCCATCCATGTCTTAGCAGGGATAAACTGGCTCCGATCTGCGTTATAGACATCAAACGGGAATTGCACCTGTTTGATTCGAAAATATTTGGCATAGTCCCGATTCCCATAACCGGGATAACTCACTGCGTCCAAGTGCTGTCCTGATGTGGGAATTCGCACAATGAACGGACGTTCCAGAATGAGTGCAGCGCTGGTTGGGTCCGGTACGGTTTTCTGATTATGCGGTTGATCATCCGATACCCAGGCGTAGTTGACGACAGGGGTGTGTACCGTGACCGTGTTGATGCCGTTAATCGGTAATATTTTATTGGCACCCCCATTCACGTTACCCGGTAGCAAATCATAATAGATTTCACCAGAGCTTGTGGTGTTTGCCTTATTCAGCAGGGAATTGCTGATCATGTTACCCGGTTTGTACAGCACATCACGCCCAATCGTTGTTGGATTAGGAATATTGGATGGCGTCGGGCCATCTTTGGTTGCTTCCACATCATTCATAATGGTTGTGTTGTTGAATTTCACTAGATCATTATTCACTTTACTTTGAGGTGTGTTGGACTCAGCCATCCCTTTTAACCGTGATGTATCATCTGGCACACTGGGAGGTTGGTTCAAACCACCTGTTAATTTGGGTGGAGTATATGAGATTGAAGAGGTTTGTCCTGGTCGTACATGGCTTTCTACGGCTTCATCATTTTTAGACTCTAGTGTTGGTGGTGTGTATCCTGTTGGATTCATCGTAACGGTCTCACCGGGCAAAGCGTAATTATTCATGGTTGCTTTAGCGATCTTGTATACTTCCAGATTGTTAATTTTCCAGTAGGAGTAGTCTCTTGTGATCTGGAAGTTGTATGGCTTGGGTACCGTGTCGTTCGCGGGTACAGGTGGCCCTGGTGTACAACCATCATCATCACATTCCTCTGGTCCAGGTACTGTCCACTCTCTGTCGTACGGGATTGTGACATTACAGTTGTATGTAACTTTACCGCTCATTTTCGCCCAAGCTTGTTTAAACAGATAATTGTCAGCAAAGGCATTTGTGTAGAGTGATTCGGAAGTAGGTATTCCTTTTAACACATTGAATGTCTCATTATCTCTGTTATCTGACTTAATAACACCGTTGGCATTTGGATCGAGATCATTCATGCTCATGATGGTTCCAGCAGAAGGTGGTCCAATCGTTGGTGTGCAACCTCCACCGCCTCCGTTACCGTCGCCCTCGCCAGTACCTGGGTTCTCTTCAACACCAATGTTTGTAGTGGTAGTTAACTGAAATCCATCTTTCTTCCACAGTACGGTGATGGTTGTAGTTCCCCTACTGACAGCTTGGACTAATCCAGAATTACTAACGGTAGCAACACCAGGATTGGAGGATTCCCATGTAGTTGTACCACCGCTGCCAGTGTTTACATTGGTCTCCGCTCCAAAGTTTCCATCTCCAGTTTTCGTCTTGACCGTTGCATTCAATTGTTTGGACTGGTTCAAGCTAAGTTGCCCGCCAGCTGTGAGGTTGATCTCTTTGGTTATTTCGGCAAAGGCCCGCCAATATATATCCGTATTGAATATGTAGTCGGCAGAGAATTTAGGTGGATTATAGGGTCTGTGGGCTGTTGGTTCAATAGCACCTCCGATTTGCATCGTAAATTTCACTGCATCACCTGTGAAACTATCTACGCTGACCAAAATAGGTTCACCCGAAGTATAGTAATCTTTATTGTCCATATACATTGGTTTTAGTGAAGCAGAATTGAATTCAGAGCTATGATGTGGTTCACCAAGCTTATCTGTATATACAGTTGGCTTGTAGACTGGTTTGTCTAAAGGAAGATTGATACACACCAAGGATGAATTGGGTTTATTTGTCGTAGAATTATTTGATAATTCTTGTCCATTACATTCTCCGTCTACTTGCCACTTCATATTATCTAGTTGATATATGTAAATGCCGATATTACTTGTACCTTTACCTTCGACGGGACTAACTTTCTTTTGAGATTTTGCTGGGGTGGAAGGCTCCCAACGTGGAGCCTCCAAAGGGGGTTTTACCCCCGGTCCACCTCCAGCAAGAATAGAAGGAATAGGTGATAATATACTTATTATGAGTAAAGAAATGAATGATTTTTTAAGTACGGAATCGAAACGCAATGCGAATCACCCTTTTGAAATTAATTTGATGTGACATTGAAGTCGGTTCCCTCTTTGGTAATAAGTTTCACTTGAGTTGTTAATTCTTTATCAAAGTGTAACAATCCCATCGACCAGTAAGTAGGATTCTTAACCTGAAATAACCCTTTACTACCAAGGAAATCATTAATATGTGGTACTGAGTATTTAGAGAAAGATTCAGAATTTGGTGATTTTAAAGCATTGATACTTGGAGATTGTAAAAGGCTACCAGCCTGAAGTTGAGTCATGGAATTTTTAATATTTAAATCAAATTCAGCAAAAGAATAATACGATCCACGCAGTAAGGTATCTTTCTCATCAACAAAAACTGGATAATAGATACTACGTTTTAATCCTGTAACATACGGATTTATGATAATCCAATTTTTTAATTTAACATCTGCATAACTAGTAACTGTAACTAATTCTTTATTTCTGACTTGAGAGAATTGATCAGTGACTCTACTGTAATCATACGAATCAAAGAATTTATTTTTTGGTGTTTTCTGATACTTAGGCGCAATAATATTCAAATTCGTACCCGTCAAACCCACCGCCCGCAGCTCATTCAGACCCTGAAAATCGGCAGGTTTTGCCTTGGCAACTGTTGCATAACGGGCGATCAATACAGCTACTTCAGCTCGTGTTGTAGTACGATCAACGCCAAATGTTTTATCGTTTGCCACACTCATCAGTCCTGTTCCCAGCGCAACGGCTACTGCATTTTTTTGAGCGCTTGCGAGTTTACCAGTGAAATATTCCTTTGTAGGCACAACGGTGTTGGTTACATCAGAGAGTGCTTGTTTGTACTCAGGATCAACCACGGTTAGCCCTTGCGTTAGCCAAGTAGCCATTTCGCCTCGTTGAAGAGCGCCTTGTGCATCCAATTTTCCCTTGTAATTAGAAGGGTTGATAAAACCTTTTGCTATAGCAGTAGAGACACCACTTTTTGCCCACTCGGGGATGTCCGTGAAATTGTTTTGTTCTTGTGTCGATGCATTAGGCTGGTCGGATAGACGTCCCAGGATACTTGCCATTTCAGCTTTGGTGACCGGTGAGCTGGGTTTAAAAGTCCCGTCGGCATACCCCTTGAAATAACCTTGTTCCACGGCTGAGTTAATCGCTGCGGATGCCCAGTGTGTAGCTGGAACGTCCTTGAATGTAGTTGTAGCTTGTGCGGCTTCTACAGAACTCCCAACACCTCCAAAACCTACGATACCCCCTGTTAATAAAGCCAATGCCGTTACGCCGGAAATTATCATTTTTCTCATGAATTTTACTCCTCTCAATTGTGAATTTTTCTCCTTGATATGTACTTTTCAGGCTACTAGATACTAAATTTGTAATAATAATCAATATTCTACCATGTAAAACTAGGCTGTTGGTATGATTTATCAATATATTTCCTCCTCTGCATAGAACTCTTACTACTTCTCCAGACCTATATTTCCTCCAAAAAACACAAAAAAAGGCCACGAATCCGCAGATTCACAGCCTTATGCTTTAAGGTCTCCAACATATGTAGTTGCATCAATAGTCAATTCAATAATCAATAAATCAAGAATACTCGATTTCCAACCATTTGAAAAGCCCATATTCTTCTTACTCTAAATAAAGTCAGGCTATCGGTGTTCCATTAGGCAATGGGCTATCCGGTGAGAGCAAGACAACATCGCCTTCACCAGGCACGCCGCCAAGCACAAGTACTTCAGAGACAAAACCGGCAATCCGCCGGGGTGGAAAATTAACTACAGCAACGACCTGTTTGCCGATGATCATGTCAGGGGTATAGCGCTGGGTGATCTGAGCACTGGAACGTTTCAGGCCAAGTGGTCCGAAGTCGATCGTCATTTTAATAGCGGGAATGCGAGCCTTGGGGAAGGGTTCGGCCTCCACCACGGTACCAACCCGGATGTCATGCTGCATGAACTCTTCAAAAGTAGCCATAGGGGTAAATCTCCTTTCAACTATTGGGGACTATTATAAATGAAAAATCAACAAAAAATCCAGATTACGCTGTATCGTAACCTGGATTTCTGTTGTGTTGCTTTGAAACAAATTAAGCGCCGTTCCAATTCTCTCCGGTGAGGTATTTCTCGGTGAGGATGGATAACATCTGAATACCTACTTCATTATGTCCGCCTTCTGGAATAATGATATCGGCATACTTTTTGGATGGCTCGATAAAAGCATCATGCATCGGTTTTACCGTTTCAAGATATTGTTTGTACACGGATTGGATCGTGCGTCCGCGTTCCTCAATATCCCGCAGCACTCTACGCAAAATCCGCACATCGGAATCAGTATCAACAAATACTTTGATGTCCATTAGACTGCGAAGGTGTTCGTCAATCAGCACATGCAATCCTTCTACAATGACAATATGGTTCGGTGCCAGTTCAACGGTCTCATTGGCAGCACGGTTATCTATGGTGAAGTCATATACGGGGGCATACGCCGCTTGGCCTTTTTTTAACAGGGTGAGATGCTCAATCAACAGATCATTATCGAATGCAAACGGGTGATCGTAATTGGTGAGTCGGCGTTGCTCAGGTGTGAGCTGCGACTGGTCTTTGTAATAATTGTCTTGGGATATAAACGTAACTTTAGCTGATCCCAGACGGTCTATGACGGAGCGAGCTACCGTCGTTTTACCGGAGCCGGTTCCTCCGGCGATACCAATAATGAGCATGGTTGTTCCATAAGCCTCCCTAAAATGGCAGCATGATGAATGGATAAAAGCGCATCAGAAATCCTTCTTTCATGGCCTTTATCCACATGTCTGTCTCTGAATACACAATTCCTTCATTGTACCATAGCACTCGACTTTTTTCATCTTGGTGAATGGACCATGTTTTGCCTTCAAGGGGCGTTATGCATGCTCATATTCATTTTACTGCATATTTTTGGATGATACTCCCTGTGGTGACTCCCATAGTGCCATTAGTCGCTGGCCGATGGAACTTTTGGTGAACAGATTCAGGATGATAAAACCAAGTACACTTCCTGTTGTATTGGCTATTATATCGTTCAGATCGGTACTGCGACCGTTGCCGAGGGTTACTCGAAGCATGAGCTGTGTTATTTCAATGAGGAAACTTAGAGCTAATCCCGCTAATGCTGCTGTTCGCATCGAATGAATCCAAGGCTTTATGAAAGGAAGCATGAACCCCAGTGGCATAAACAGCACAATGTTGAGGAGAAAGCTTGGTGCATCCGCTGTCAGAAGCGGAATCCATTGAATGCTTTGATACCATGGGGTCTGATTGGCATAAATTCCGATGTTCACGTCGATAGGGAAAAATACAAAGTGCATAACGCCCAACATATATATGGCAAATGCGAGCATCGACACATACTGCCTAACCGTGTACCTGGTTTTGCTCACCCTGGCATGGAGCATGAGGGCGAGCAGGACCAGAACGAATAATGGACCAAGTACGATGAGAGATGAGATTGAATATTGGATGGACATGGAATAGCTCCTTCGATAAGGCAATAATATTAGGCTATTGAAGCTGAATCTTCATTTCCATTCCCTTGATGAATTGTGTATCTTTAACCTCTTCGGCGAAGTCATCCTTGATCTCGAAAGGTTTCACTATCAGATATTTTACATCCTTGGCTGTTGTGGCATATATGCGTTCCGATTTCAGTTGGTTACCCTCGTATATGCCTTCGCCGCTAAGTGAGGTCAGTTGCCGCCCCTGATCATCATAGACGGCAAATCCGATGTGACTCAGCTTTTCCTGCTCCTTTGCCGTAAGTGTATTCTTATCATTCAAACTGATAACAGTAGTTAGACGAGTGGTGACAGGGGTAACCACAGCTTCCTTAACAGCGGCCATATACAGATCGTTGGTCATGGCTGTGTTAGGCAGAACCTGATGAATGTTTTCTGTTGATTTGGTAAATGGAACCGTAAGCTCGAACTCATGATCGATGCCCTGCAACGTCAATTGAACTTGAGCATCGAACTGATCCGGCCAATGTGCCGTTCCCTGATCGGAGGAAATGACCTGCTCAAAGAGCAGTGTATCTGGCTGCGTTTCTCCTACCGAACTATAGAACAGTCCGCTATTCGGACGGGTCCCGTCGACTTTTAAAAAGACATCCTCAATTCCGCTGCTCAGTTTCACGATGTCCTTGCCATTGTCATATTCGCCTTGATTCAGATTAGGCGCAGTGAAATGAACCAGAAACGCAGCACGTGTACCATCATATACCGCTTCAAGCACTTCGAGCTTCACATCCTGGTAAGCGACCTTGCTGTTAACAGGGGTAGTCAAGCCTTCGTTGCCCGCCGTTCGCAGACCCATATCGGCTTCTATCGAGCTAAAGAGGCTGCCCACGAGTGGAATATTGCGCAAGGAGGCAGCCATGGCCGGTGATACAAAGCCGGATGCAAATGCGGTAACGCCCAACACTCCGGCTGCGATCGTCGCAGCTGCAGCCTTGTGCCATCGCTTGTTCCGGCGACTGGAGCGCAAAGTCTGTTCCGTTTTCAATGTGTCTGGCGACACCGGCAGAGATTCCAGTGTGGCATCAATCCGGTTACGAACGAGTTCAGACATCAGGGGACGCTCCTTCGCTTGGTTCTTTAATTCCTGATCGATATTAAACGGGTTTGACATGTAAGTTTACCTCCCGAAAATTTTTGAATTTCTGATATAACTCCTGCCTTGCCCGAGTAAGTCTCATTTTCACTGCACTTTCGGAAATATTGAGGGCATCGGCGACTTGACGCAGGGACAGGTCCTCAAAATAATGCAAAACGACAACAATTCGTTTCGATTCCTCCAGACGGTCTACCGCTTCTCGCATATCGACCTCATCGTAGGGACTGGAATGCTCCCGCTTTACTGAAGGTACTTCCGCATAAGCGGTGGAGAGAGAGCGGCGGGACAGCATCGTGTTACATTCATTGATGAGGATACGAAACAGCCAGGTTTTAAAATACCGGGGTTCCCGGAGTGTATGCACCGATTTGTATGCGTTCAGGATTGTCTCCTGAATGGCATCGGCCACGTCCTCCTCTTTTCGCAGCATGGATTTTGCCGTATTGTACAAAGAGTTTTCAATGTCTCGAATAAGCCGGATAAAGGCTTCACGATCTCCTTGGATGGCCTGGTTAACGAGATCGGTTGAACCCATGGATAACAGCTCCTTTCGTATTGGAGGGATGAAGCCAGCACTTGGCTGGTTTTTATATGAATTAGACTGGCGGGTAGGGCATATGGTCACATTTTCTTTTTATAGTTTTAAAAAAGGGCGTTGTTATATATGACGTATCGGGTCTCTGCGTTCCCTTCAATGATAAGAGAGGTTGATTTTTCCCTAAGATTGGATGATTGACTTTTTCAAAAACAGCACTATAATAAACTTATATTCATAACACGGACTGTTACTGGGGAAACCAGGCATGACCGAATTCGATTGCTTTACTGTAATCGCTTTCGGTCTTTTTTTATTTTTGTTGGGGGGTGAGAACATTGAAGGTTATCAAGAAAGTAAACAATAACGTGGCCATCGCTATTAATGAACATAACGAAGAGGTTTTTGTCGTAGGCAAGGGTGTAGGATTTCTTAAAACGCCCTATGAGCTGACGGAGACGGACTTGGTGGAGAAAATATTTGTAGCACCAAAGAACATCCGTATGTATGATCTGCTGAACAGTATTCCGATTGAGGATATTTATCTCGCGGAGGAAGTCATCAAGCTGGGTAGTCAGATCCTGAATAAAACATTTAACCCGAATCTGCTTCTCACCCTGTCCGACCATATCAGTTTTGCATTAACCCGAACGAGAGAAGGCATCCGTATCAAAAATCCGCTGGAATGGGAAGTGCGGACACTCTATCCGGACGAGACCCGGGTGGGGGAGGCTGCGCTGAAGCTGATTCAGGAAAAAACGGATATCGCTCTGCCAACAGCCGAAACAACACTGATTGCTCTGCATTTTGTTAATGCACAGGTTGGATCGGGAGAGATGACGGATACCACCAAGGTAACTACAGTTACGGGCGAGATCCTGTCCGTGATCAAATATGCGCTCAAAATTGACTTTCAGGAGGATTCCATCCATTTCATGCGCTTTGCCACACATATCCGGTATTTCATTCTGAGGCAGATGAGCGGTAAGTCGCTCAAAGACGAGAATGAATCGCTGTTTCTAATGGTGAAGGAGAAGTTTCCGAAAGAACTCGCTTGTGTGGAGAAGATTGCGGACTTTCTGAAAAATAACTATGGCTGGACCTGTTCGGATGATGAAAAATTATACTTGATCTTGCATATTCAACGATTGATCTCGAATGAACCAACAGAATGAACCTAATGAAGGAACTAACCAAATAATCCATATTGGACTGTTACTGATTCGATCAGGCATGACCAAGCGTAGGGAATGACGATTCCCCGGCTTGGTCATTTTTTATATATCCAATTTATTCATGTAGAGGAGAAGGGTCATGAACAATAAAGACTTGGCTAAAAACGTACTTGATCTCGTTGGCGGCGAGCAAAATATATCCGGGCTAACACACTGTGCAACCCGTTTGAGATTCGTATTAAAGGATGATAACAAAGCAGACCTCAAGGCACTGGATCAGCTCGAAGGCGTGCTCAAGGCACAAAATTCCGGTGGACAGGTTCAAGTTGTTATCGGTGCTAAAGTAGACGCGGTATACAGTGAAGTGAAGAATTTAACTTCTGACCATATTGGCGAGCTTACGGAGTCTACAGACAGTGGACCGAAAAAGAGACGTAACCCCGTCAACGTAGTGCTTGAAACCATCGCAGGTATATTCACGCCTGTTCTGCCAGCACTCGTTGGTTGCGGGATGATCAAATGTTTGGCTACCGTTATAACTGCCATGGGTTACCTGGAAGGCTCCGGTTTCCTGACGATCATTAACATGATCGGGGACTGCATTTTCTACTTCATGCCGTTCTTCCTGGCTGTCAGTGCAGCAAACCGTTTCAAAACTAATCCCTATTTGGCGGTAGCTCTTGCTGCGGGACTAATGCATCCAACCATTTTGAACGCTGCGGCTCAGATTGCCGAGACGGGTGTAAATAGTATTGATTTTCTCGGCATGCCGATTCTGTTGATGAAATATTCCTCTTCCGTCATTCCTATCATTCTAGCGGTATGGATCATGAGTTATGTGTATCCAATCGTCAATCGAGTGATTCCCAAGTTTCTACAGGTCCTGCTTACCCCAATGATTGTTTTGTTCATTATGATTCCAGTGGAACTAATCGTGCTTGGTCCAGTAGGTTCATATATCGGTGACTGGTTGACCAATGGCATTAACTCATTGTTCTCAACCGCAGGTGTTCTTGCTGGTGCGATTCTTGGATTTTTCAAACCAATTATGGTCATGTTTGGTATGCACTATGCGATCATGCCGATTCAGGTTCAACAAGTGGCTACACTGGGTGCAACCGTTCTGTTACCAACGGCACTGGCGGCGAATTTGGCTCAGGCTGGAGCAGCCTTCGGTGTGTTTGTCCTAACGAAGAGTAAAACGATGAAATCAGCGGCTGCTTCGAGTGGATTCACCGCGTTGTTCGGGATTACCGAGCCGGCGATCTATGGTGTAACGCTGAAATACAAACGTCCCTTTTTCGCAGGTTGCCTGGCAGGTGGATTAGTCGGTGGATTCTACAGCTTGGTGCATACAACAGCGAATGCAATTTCACTTCCAGGTGTATTGGCAATTGGCACGTATTCCTCTGATCGTTACATGTATGTCGTTATTGGTTGTATTGCCGCCGTTGTACTCGGGTTTGTGTTCACGCTGTTGGCTGGCATCAAGGAAGATACAGATGGAAATAAATCGAAGAAGCAAGCTACGGATAAAGTAAATAGCAATCAGACAGCCGTTGCCACAGAGGCAACTACAGCGTCCGTATCATCACTGACATCCACATCTTCTGACATGCTTATCGTTAGTCCAATGACAGGGGAGATCAAACCGATCTCTGAAGTGGAGGATCAAGCGTTTGCCCAAGAATTGATGGGTAAAGGCATTGCAATCGTTCCGGCAGATGGCAAGGTATACGCTCCATTTGACGGGGTAGTCGAAGCACTTTATCGCACCAAACACGCCATCGGATTGAAGGCCGCGAATGGTGTCGAGATCCTGATTCATATCGGTGTGGATACCGTCAGTTTGAAAGGGAAATATTTTAACGCCCATATCGAACAGGGACAGACAATCAAAGCCGGAGATTTATTGGTGGAGTTTGATCCGGAGGGCATTACGTCAGCAGGATATAACACGATTACATCGATTGTGGTAACCAACATGCAACAGTACGGAGATGTGCTGACTACAGCGACCAGCGGCCCGATCCGGGAGAGTGAACCTTTGATCAAGCTGATTCCATAAAACTTGTAATAAGACCTTAATAACACGTAATAACAGGAGGAAACTAAAATGACGAATTCCAATTTTCCAAAAGATTTTTTGTGGGGCGGTGCACTGTCTGCCTGTCAGGCCGAGGGAGCTTATAATGTGGACGGCAAGAGTCTTACCATTCCAGAAGTGATGAAATTTAACGAGAAGAACGACCGTAAAGTGACCAAGCAGATCAGGGTTAATTGGGAGATGATTGAAGAGGCCAGGAATGACCCGGATACGGTGAAATATCCGAAGCGCCGGGGGATCGATTTTTATCATAATTTCCGTGAGGATATCGCTTTGTTTGCCGAGATGGGGTTCAAAGTATTCCGTTATTCCATTTCATGGGCTAGAGTATTTCCAGGTGGCGACGATGCCGCTCCGAATGAAAAGGCATTAGAGTTCTATGATCAAGTTATTGATGAATGTCTTAAACACGGTATGGAGCCCTTGATCACCATCAGTCACTTTGATACACCAATTGTACTGATGGACAAGTTCGGAGGATGGTATAACCGCAAGCTAATTGATCTGTATGTGAACTATTGTGATTTGTTGTTTAATCGCTACAAGGGCAAAGTGAAATATTGGGTGACATTCAATGAGATTAACATGAGCGTGAAAGCATCGGCCAAAACGCTGGGAATCATTGATTATGATGCTCCGAATTATGAGGAAATGTTGTTCCAGGGGCTTCATCATCAATTTGTAGCTGCGTCCAGAGCAACCAAGATGGCACATGAGATTGATCCGAATAACCAGATCGGAAGTATGGTGGCTTATTTTACAACGTATCCTTACACTTGCAAGCCGGAGGACGCACTTCAGATGCAGCAGGATGATCAGATGAAAAATCAATTTTATCTCGATGTGCTCAATAAAGGCGAGTATCCTTACTATAGTAAAACGTATTTTAAAAACAAGGAAATCCAGTTGAACATCGAGGATGGCGATCTGGATAGCATTCGCGCACACACGGCTGATTTTGTGGGGATGTCGTATTACAACTCCATGATTTCCAGTAGTGATACCGAACAACTCGAACTAACGGCAGGCAATGTACACAGTGTATATAAAAACCCGCATCTGCCGGCTAACGAGTGGGGTTGGCAGATTGATCCCATTGGCCTGCGTTATACGCTGAATCTCGTCTATGATCGATATCAAAAACCTGTCTTTATTCTGGAGAACAGCTCAGGCTTCTACGACAAACTGAATGAGGACGGAACGATCAACGATCCGTACCGGATTGATTTCCTGAGCAAACATATCGAACAGATGGGACTCGCCATTGCCGATGGGGTCGAAGTGTTGGGATACACGATGTGGGGACCTATCGACATGATCAGTTCAGGGACCTCCGAGATGAGCAAACGGTACGGATTTATCTATGTCGATCAGGACGACTATGGCAATGGTACGCTGAAAAGATATCGTAAGGATTCCTTCTTCTGGTATCAGAATGTGATCCGTACCAACGGAGCAGAACTGTAACGCACCATGAACATTTTGGGTCGTATCAAAAAAATACCCGGCGGCTTGCTGATTGTTCCTATGCTGGTCGCCGCGGTCATCAACACGGTGTTTCCATCGTTTTTTCAGATCGGAGATCCAACAACAGCGCTATTCACATCGAAAGGTACCATGGTGCTGATCGGTATGATTTTACTGATATCAGGAACACAGCTTAACTTGTCACAGCTTCTGGTGACTTTGAAGAGAGCAGGGGTGCTCTGTATTTCACGCATCCTCATCAGCTGTCTGTTCGGCTGGGCGTTTGTGCACTTTTTTGGCATAAGTGGGGTTGGAGGAGTGTCTGCGGTAGCCTTCATTGCCGTTCTGACCAGTTGTAATCCGGGATTATATCTGGCCTTGATGAACACGTACGGAGATGATGTGGATCGTGCTGCGTTTGGCATTCTGAATCTGATCGCTGTACCGGTTATTCCGGTCATGATATTGAATTCGGCAAGCGGCGTCGGTATCGATTACCTCAGTGTAATTGCTACGCTGGTGCCTTTCTTCATCGGCATACTGCTTGGTAATCTGGACAGTAATATACAGAAGATGTTCGCTCCGGGGACACTGATTCTGCTGCCTTTCCTGGGCACAAGCTTTGGGTCCAATATTGATCTGCGTATAGCATTTCAGTCCAGTCTGTCCGGTTTGCTGGTCACAGTGTTATTTTTGCTGATCTGCATGTTGCCGCTCATTGGAATCGATCGCACGATATTAAGACGGTCCGGTTACGCTGCGGCTGCGACATGTTCGGTTGCTGGACTGTCCATGGTGGTGCCATCGATGGCTGCCGAATTCAATCCGGCGTATGCGCCTTATGTGGATACAGCTATCGCTCAGATTGCGTTTGCCGTGATCCTGACGTCGGTGACCGTGCCTTATATCGTGAAGCGTTTGGCTGGAGGAACAGCGACGGAAGCTTCTGCATCAACAAATCACTAGAAAAAACAGCATGTGTTCTGTCAGGTCATGACGGATCACGTGCTGTTTTGCTTTGTACATCTATATGATCTCCTGGGGGAGGAGAGGGATCGATCGGTTTATTTTACAGATCCAGCAGTTGTTTAACACTTTCAGCTACAGCTTTGCTGGATTGCGGATTCTGTCCTGTGACCACGCGGCCATCTGTTGTGATATAGGAGCTGAAGGCAGCAGCTTTATCATATTGTGCAGCGCGTTCTCTCAATGCATCTTCCAGCAGGAAAGGAACATACTCGGTTTGTTGAGCCAATGTTTCTTCTTCATTCGTGAAGCCGGAAACGGTTTTGTCGTTGATCAAAAGCAGGCCGTTGGACAGCTTCACATTCAACAGGGCTGTAACCCCGTGGCACACGCCGGATACAACGCCACCTTTTTCATAGATTTCACGAGAAAGCTCTTGAAGTTCGGCATTGTCCGGGAAATCCCACATTGTACCGTGACCGCCTGTGAAGTAGATTGCATCGTAGTCACTTGCATTCACTTCGCCAGGTTTCAACGTATTTTTCAATTGGTTCATGAACGTTTCGTTCTCGAAATAGGCTTTGGTGCTCTCATCCAGAGAGTCGCCCAGACTTTTCGGATCAAGAGGTACGTTCCCACCTTTAGGGCTGACCAGATCGATCTGAACATTGTCATTATGGTCAAACTCTTCAATAAAGTGAGTTGCTTCGCTTAGCCATAAGCCCGTAGGCTCGTCCTTCGTTGCGTACTTATCTACATTTGTGAGAACAACCAGTATCTTTTTCATATAAAAACCTCCCGTAAAGTATATAACATCAATTTATATTAAATATCACAAAATTAAATTGTGTAAAATCTATTAGTGAATATAACATAACCATGTTCTAAAGTAAAATCATGAACGTATCGTCAATCTCCAATGTGACTTTCAAGCGTTGGAGTAAAGAACAAACTAGTCGTAGTAAATATGCCCGTAAGAATGCACTTTTACTTATTATGCCCTGCTTAATTTACTCAAATTGTAAGCGGAGGTAGGCGGGTGTAAGGGAAATTGAAATTAATTCAAATTTGAAGTTAATTTGATTGTACAACTAGTTCTTTTGATTTAGAATGGCGGAAGATGCCAACGAAAAACTGGTACAAATTACATATATACTTGGAGGAACATTCATGAAACGTTCAGGCAAATTTTTCGCTTCAACTGTAGTTGCTGCTGTTGCTGCAGTATCCATCGTCTCTTCAGCTTCAGCGAGCACAGTTTCAGTCTCCAACATCTCTGGCATAACACCTATCAACATTAGCAGTATGGATATCGAAACGGCTTTGATGATGGTTCAGAGCGAACGCGCCAAATTGCTGGATGCGCAATTGCAAACGCAAATCCAGGAAGTACAGAACCGTAATCAACAGATCGCGGAGTTGAACTCTCAATTGCAGGTAGCCCAGCAAAACGGGGATGAAGCAGCTGTTCAAAAGCTGAAAGGTCAAATTGATGCTGCAAGCAACTCGCAACAGATGGACATGCTTCGTCTGCAGTCCATGTCCAACAAGCGCAATGAAGCGTTTGATGTCATGACAAACTTTGTAAAAAAAATGCAGGATTCAAGATCATCCATCATCGGTAACATGCGTTAAGAATGGATGATTAACTGCTACAACAACACAAAAAGAGCGAAGTCGGAATTCAAATTCCGAAACTTCGCTCTTTTTGTGTTTCTCTTTTTTATGATATATACCATCTAATCCAAGTTAGCCCGACCAGTCACGACGCCGAGTGAACAGATCCTGCAACTCATCCGTCGACAATTCGGTAATCCAGTTCTCGGAGCTTGTGATGATGTTATCGCTGAGCTGCTGTTTACTCTCCAACATCTCGTCGATCCGCTCCTCCAATGTGCCAAGAGAGATGAACTTATGCACCTGAACATCTTTGGTCTGACCCATCCGATAAGCTCTGTCGGTAGCTTGATTCTCAACAGCAGGGTTCCACCAGCGGTCAAAATGGAACACATGATTGGCTGCGGTCAGATTCAACCCCACACCGCCTGCCTTGATGGACAGAATGAAGACGGACGGTTGCTTGTCCTCAGGCAATGTACGGGATTGGAATTCCTCAATCATGCGATCTCGCGCCGTTTTGGACGTGCCCCCGTGCAGATACAGCACAGGCTCCTGCAACTCCTGACGCAGTACCTGTTGCAGCATCTGTCCCATACCGATATATTGGGTGAAAATCAGGCATCGCTCGCCCTCGTCCCGTAATTCGCGGACAAGCTCCATCAGTCGTTCCAGCTTCGCGGAGCGACTAATCAGCATCGCCATATCTTGCGGACTGTACACGTCATAAGCAGATGTTAATGCGCCGTCTTCAGGCAGTTCCTCAGGCAAAGCCTCTTTGGTCAACAGCAGAGGGTGGTCACACAGCTGCTTGAGCTGGGTTAACGCCGATAGAATGGCACCTTTGCGCTTGATGCCTTCCAGCTCTTTCATTTTATCCATCAGGGCCTGTACGGACTGGTCATACAATGCACTTTGTTCGCCCGTAAGGTGAATGTAAGTCTTCATCTCGTTTTTGTCCGGCAGATCAAGCTGGATATTGGGATCTTTTTTCTTACGGCGCAACATGAATGGTTTCACCAATTGCTGTAGATCCTGCATGCGCTGCTCATCTTTATCTTTTTCAATGGCACTGATGAAGCGAGTCTGGAATGCCCGGGCGTTGCCCAGATATCCTGGATTGATAAAGTCATAGATCGACCACAGCTCGGACAACCTATTCTCGATCGGCGTACCTGTCATGGCAATGCGGTGTTTCGCCGGGAAACTGCGGACCGCCAAGGACTGTTTGGTCTGGGCGTTTTTGATATTCTGCGCTTCATCGAGACAGATGCATGCCCAGGTGTAGGTTTGTAACATCTCTTGATCCAGTGTAGCCGTAGCAAAGGACGTGATAATAATATCCACCTGCTCGGTCTGCTCCCGGAATTCTTCTCCACTTAATCGGCGTGCGCCATAATGCAGACTGACATTAATGGAGGGTGCGAAGCGGCTAATTTCCTTTTGCCAGTTGCCCAGTACGGAAGTTGGGCAGATCAGAAGTACCGGGGCTTGTCCCGGCTTGCGTGGTTCATGATCCTTGATGTGTAACAGATACGTGATGAACTGAATGGTTTTCCCGAGACCCATATCATCGGCAAGACATGCCCCAAGTCCGAATCTGCGCAGGAAACCAAGCCATGCAAAACCTTCCTTCTGATACGATCGCAGCTCGGCATGAAGCCCTGTCGGAATGGGCAGGGAAGGTGCGCCGCCTTGTCCGCCCCCGAGTTGTGCAATAACCCGGTTCAGGTGCTCATTCAGTTCTACTTCCAGCCGAATGTTCTGATCATCCTGTGGTTGCTGGTCTTCCTCGGTTTGTTGTCCTTCCTTCCATTTCTGGTTGCGATATTCTCGTTGCTCATTATGCAGCAGATGCAGGTGTAGAATATCCTGGAATGAGAGTCCCTGTTCCCGATCTACACCGCCCATGGCACGACGTATCTGTTCCAGCAGATCGGGGTCGAGAGGAACCCATTCTCCACGGAAGCGAACCAGTCGTTCATTACGGGCAACAAGGTCGGCGAACTCATCTTCGCTGAGATCGGTGTCACCAATCGCAATTCGCCAGTCAAAATGAATAATCGAGTCCAGTCCAAAGAACGACTGTCCCCGTTCACTGCCTTCCTCCGGCTGCACCTTAGCACGCAGCTTTGGTTTCTTCTTACGGGCTGCTTCCCACCAACCAGGTAGCAGAACTTGCCAGCCCGCTGCGAGCAACCTGCCGCTATCCTGCGTCAGGAACTGCCAGGCTTCCTGATCTCCCAAAGGATCACTCAGCACATTCCGCCTACCACTAATGGAGCTTCCAAGACGCGGCAGATGTGCACGCAACTGATCCAGCCATCCGGCCGAGCGATCCAGAATGAACGGTGTCCATACCTCTGGCCATTCACCTTCAAGTCTGCCCCGTGAATCCAGCATGACGGGCACCAATACAGCGGCATCCAGCTTGTTCTGCAACACCAATCGCAGCCGCCAAGATGGCTCATCCTCGTCCGGCTCCTGCAATTGCAGCATGGGTCTGAATGGTGCGGCATCTGCTTTCCAGCCAATGGATACGAGCCAGGACTGAGCATCCATCCCGGCTGTCTTGGGTAGAGTGCCGCGCTCTGGGAACAACTGCGGGAATTCACGCCGCAGATCCGTTGCAGGTTCTTCCGAACTGTACCAGCGCTGGAATACAAAGGCGGAATAGGCCGCCCCAAGTCCTTCGGCATAACTCTCGTCCGTTTGCTGAACCGCTTTGGTAAGCGATGCCCGATCCTGCTTTTTCAAGCTATCCGGGTCCCAGGTCCACTGAAGCTGTCCTGCACGGTATGCCTCGAAGCTAGGTACGTATTTTCGTTTCTCTATGGAGGATGCCAGTGCTGGAGCTAGTCGAATCAGATGTTCCGCTTGTTCGTCCCACTTCCATTCAATATGAAGCAGCGTATGCATCTCGGCAAAAAAGGGAATCACTTCTTCCGCAGGCAGAACAACCAGCTCAATCTCCTCAATCTGCCGAACTTCCAGTTCGGTCCCGTAGAAGGAAGGCGCATGCCAAGCGAACAATCGCTGCTTAAGCGACTGTCCCGGTACAAAGTGGTGTGTGTTGAGTGCTCCGTAAAACAAAGCATCGCCATATCCGGTTAAAGCGACGTGAACCTCAATCGTTTCAGTGTAAGGATGAATTAAGCTCATGAGATCAGTTTACCTTTCCGAAGCTCTTCCTGCAGGGCGCGCAGCCGACTGTTACGAACGGCGAGTGTGGTGATGAATTGCTCCCAGTGCGCTTCTTGCTTCATTTTTTTATAGATTTTGGACAGACGTTTCAACAGCTTCACCGCTGCTTTGTATCCGTCCCTGTTTTTGTGTCCGATATAACGCTCCACTGCCTGATGATAGAAGGGAAGCAGCAGCTCAGGTGCATCTTTTTCGATTGGTTGCAGCATCGCTACGCGGAATTCCAGAGGTTCCGTTCCCGTACTCAGCTGAAAATCAATCCATCTGCGCCACTGTCCACGCGAATGCATAGCATCCTCGTAGGCGGGGCGGGAGTGGGGAAGCATACTGACAAGCGTGTCCCACATACGGTTCTCTGCATCGGGCAGATGTTGAATGGCCGTATCCCATAGATGCATGTAATCATTCAAAGGTGTATTACGCCGATTCGCCAGAAGGGGGCCAAGTTGTACCAACCAATCCCCAAGTCGCTTCCATTCAGCCGAATCTGCGAGTACATGGAGAAAATGCAACAGTTGTTCTGGCGGGAAGCCGTAGGCCGAGCTTCCATGGATGAGTCGCTGCCATGCCTGATCATCCTGCCCCAGATGGAAGTGCATCCAGCTCTGCGCGAGTACTAGCGGCAGAGGCAGTGTTACGGCTTTGCCTGGTCTATCACTACTACTTCCATTATTTTGAGCGCTACTCAAGACACTTCCACCTGACTGGGAAGGTGTCGAAGCGGCGGTTATATTGCGCTCTATATCATTTAAGATAGCCTGTTCCGACACTAACATGTCCCGCGACCCTTGAAGCTCAGGTACGATCCAGTTCAACCACAGTTGTCGATAGATCGGAGTGAAGAACATCATGCTGGCTGTCTCAGGCATCATCTGTTTACGTAAATAAGCTGAGGTTTCGGCCAGTCTGCTCCAAAGTTGTTCAAGCTTGTTTCCCTTTAGACCTGACAGGTCTAGTGGATGGTTAAAGATCCGTTCAATGTCTTTCTGAAGTGCATCCACCGCGAGCTGGGCAGGGTAGCTCAAGTACACGGGGGTATGAGTGATTGAGTTACGAGCCGGCGGCACGCAGAATCGGATGAGGTGCAGCTGCACATGTAGTTCAAAAAGTTGGTCCATTGCAGCGGACAGCCTTGGTTTAATGGCATACAGCTCGTCCGTTGCTTCCTGTACGTAGGATGTGCTTGCTGTGCCAGTACGCAGCCGTCTCAGACATGAGTGGAATAGTTCGTGCCATTCCGAGATTTCGAGATCAGCAAGCTCTGTTGCACGTTCCTTGATCTGGCTGTATTGGTTGTCTGGAATATCCATATCCTGTTGTTCATCGGTATCTGCGTAGCTGGATAGTCCCGCGGACATGGCCCCGACGGGTTTGGTCGTTTGTTTGAGTGCAGTACTGGAGTGCGCATTCACAATCGCATGCACAGGTCGCTCCAGTTGCTCGGCATAACTCATTAATACAGCCGTCATATGTTTGCATACGGAACTCACCGGGCAGGTACAATGACTTGTAGTCAGGGATTGCATGCTTAGTGTGACCTCGTACTCTTCCGATCCTTGTACAACGGCCGAGATCCCTTGTTGTTCGGAATAGGTTAATGGTCCGACACGTTTCTGTTTATAATATTGGAATCCGCGCATGATCGTCAGGTTATTAAAATGCTCCGCAACCTGCCTGATCAACTGTTGCCACTGCGCATCATCCATCCTCATGTTATTTGGTATGTTCATCATTCCATCTCCTGGGGTAAACATAGGTTCAGTAATCACCACGTCTATGACATGATGCTGTAAATTTGTTGTATCCATCATATCAGTTATGAGCCAATCCGTGCATGGGTTATGAAGAATTTGAAGTTATTTTAGACCAACTGGAATCAGGATGAACACGTCGGTTCTGCTGGCGGACGGAATGCATGATTGCACCATATTGTGTATGCTTATGGTATGTATTCCTTTCAGGAACGATGCAGGCCGGGGAAACGGCCATATTACACACAACAGGAGAGAGCATATGAAAATACTTACGTTAAACACACACGCTTGGGCGGAAGAGGATCAACTGAACAAGATCAGTCAGCTGGCTGATTTTATTAATACACATCAATTCGATGTGATCTCCATGCAGGAGGTCAACCAATCGATGCAGGAAGTCGCGCTTTCTGAAGAAGAACTGAAGATGTATTATGCTACTGAACCCGATGCAGTGATTAAAAAAGACAACTATGCCTACGTCCTGCTTCAGCAGCTGACAGAGCAATATTACTGGACGTGGATTCCCGCGCATGTTGGGTTTCAAAAATACGATGAAGGACTGGCGATCCTTAGCCGGACGCCGATTAAGCAGGCTTTTGGGGAATACGTGTCTCACATGCGGGATTATAACAACTATCGTACACGCAAGATTGTGGGAATTCAGACGGTCGTCCAAGGTGAAGCAACCTGGTTTGTGAACGGACATTATAACTGGTGGGATGATGCGCAGGAACCTTTCAAGGGACAGTGGGAGTTGACGGAGAGCAAGCTTGCCCCCTACATGGACCAGTCGTTATATATAATGGGTGATTTCAATAATGTCGCGGAAGTGCGTGGTGAAGGCTATGATTATATGATGAGCAAGGGCTGGAATGACCTGTACACCACAGCATTGCAAAAGGATGAAGGAGCAACCGTGGTGAAGGCCATTGCCGGCTGGGCAGATAACAAACGCGATCTTCGGATCGACTATATTTTCTCCAATCGTCCGATTCAGGCTAAATCTTCTACCGTGGTCTTGAACGGTAAAAACGGACCGGTCGTGTCTGACCATTTTGGCGTCGCTGTAGAGATATAACAGCCGTGTGAGCATAAACCGTAAAGGTGATATCACCGCAAGTACGAAACAAAGCCTCCGCTGACTTCCTGTAAAGGGAAGTGGCCGGAGGCTTTTCACATTCTAAATCATTTGTTATGTACATTTCATATTGTTTGTTCTTTCTGTTGTGGAACTCTATTGTTATTCGAGCGCCAGCATCTGATGTACGAACTTTTTCAGATTCGCGCTTGTCTCACTAAGCTGTTCGATACTTTCCATGAACTCGGTAACAAGCTTGGCCTGATCCACTGTTGCGGTTGTAATCTGACCGATCTCCTGCTCCATATGTTTCATGGAATCTTGCACGCTGCCTAGGGACGATTCGATATCAGCTGCTGCTTGTTTCGTATGATCCGACAGTTTACGTACTTCACTGGCCACCACACCGAATCCGGCCCCCTGATCGCCCACACGGGCTGCCTCTATCATGGCGTTTAGTCCAAGCAGATTGGTTTGTTCCGATACTTCACGAATGACGTTTGTTACTTTACTTACACTGACCGAGTTCTCTGAAGCTTTTTTGGAATTGCGCAGAATCTCTTCCGAGGTCGCAGAGAGTTCTTCGGAATGTGCAGCAATCTGCTGAATGCCGCCGACGAGCGCATTAATGGTTGTTTCGTTTTCACGGATCAGCGTTTCCAGTGTCATGTGACTATCCAGTGCGTAGTTCACACCCAATATACCCACGACCTGATCGTTCTCTTTAATAGGGATTAGAATGGCATCAAAAGGTCTGCCCTGCAGATCACCAGGCATGCGTGCCACGGTACGGGAATCTCTGTTAGTCAGCATTTTGAAATGTTTATAATCATCATGCAGCTCATCCCCAACCTTCACGCCAATCTCCAGACTTTTTGCTTCGGAAAAATACAATACTTTCTCATGATCATTAATGGATATGGATATGTCGTCACGGAACATTTGGCTAACAAAAGGCATAGCATTTACCAGAGATTCAAGAGTATTCAATGTGCATCTTTCCTTCCCGATACAAAAAGTGGAATTTTTCAATCTATATAAGTTGAACTAAAGATATATTCACACGTACACTCCGATGACAGAATAACCTTCCAATCGCTGTTATCCCCAGATTTTTTTGATTCCCTTTTCTCAAGGGAAAAATCCGGTGATAAAGGCGAACGCTTCGCTTTTTCAGTTTTTTCTGTCCTCTACGTTTCTGTGTAAATGATTAGTTCAACATATATAGTTTCTATATCGGTAATATTTTCCGTTTTTTTGAATTAATGTCCCAATGAAGGTGTAATTGGCGAAGTAAAAACCGAATTTTCTGATTTTTTGAAAGCGTAATCAAAAATCTGTAGCCACCACAGAACATGTCAGTTATACTGGGATTATTATTCGGCTATTCAGAAGATAACCAAGGGACATACCTATTTCCCGGTAAGGGGATTACCCACCTAGGTTAAGCGCTATACTTTATTACTGCATATTAGTTTAGTGCTCTAGTGTGGACGGTATGAATGCTATGATATAAGACTTTATTTCAACAGAAGAAGGGTGTGTGCCATCGATGACGACCTATTTCAGTGAACCGCAGAGCATGTATTACCGATTTGGAGAAGATCAGGATCAGGTGTTGAAGGTGCTAGCCGAGAGGTATATTGGAGCCAATGCACAGGCTGATTTTGTATATCGGGTATTCCAGAAGTCTGGTATTTTGCAAAATGAAAAAGGGCTTTATGATCTGAATTTAGGTAAACGCTTTCCTGATGCACCTAAAGACCATATATCCTACGCAGCTGCACTGGTTTGGGGGGACGAGGACCGGAATCTGGACGTGTTGGTCCGCTGTTATGGGCCTGTTCGTTTCTATTTCAATGAGCAGATGGTCTATCGCTCAACCGTAATGGATGAGATTAGTCCAGACGCAACGGTGAAGCTCAGCATCGATATCAAGCCTGGTTGGAACACCATTTGGCTGGAGATGAAAAACACCCCTGCCGGATTTGGCTGCCAATTTGGGTCAGATGAAGGAAAAGTGCGCATTTTGAATGTATTTGCTCCATTTCAGGAGAGACAGGGGCAAGCGGGGTGGGTGTTCTCCCAACCGAACCTGGCTGCCAGTAAGCAACCAGACCTGCTTGGAAAAGAATCAGACGTCAGCTTGAATTGGCTGCCTGAGACAGGCTGGTCTGATGTAGATAAAACCAAGCCAGCTTTCGAACGAATATTCGGAAATCTTACTGGTAAGCATGCTTATGCTTGGACCCATCTGAACAATAACGATTCAACCGGGAATGCAGTGCGATTGTCAGGTCAATCTTCCGGTTCTCTAAGTATATGGATTAGCGGCAAGCCTGTGGCGCAAGTGAAAGAAGCGGGTCCGTTCGAAGTGGATGTACCAGCTTCTTTTGGGCGGAGTGACCTGCTTGTCCGAAGTGAATATGACGATACGGCTGGACCTTGGCATTTTAATTTGAAAGCAACCGTGTCGGGCAAGCCGCTCTCACTGGAACTTCCTCAGCGTGTGCACGGAGCTAATGGAGAGTCTTGGTTATATGTTGGACCTTTTGAGTCGGAGGTTGAACCGGACTTGGCGGATCTGACTCGAACGGACCGAGTGTATCAAACGGGTCTAGAACTGACGTATTGGCGCTTAGATCGACCGGATGCTTGGATCAGACCTTATTATGAGAACGCGATGTTAAGCAACAAATGGACAGTGGGCAGTGTGACCAATTATGGTCGCTGGGATTATCCATTGGGTGTCACTGTATATGGTCTATTACGGACGGGGCGTTATTTGCAAAGACCGGACATTACACGTTATGCGGCTGAGCATGTTCAGGCATGTACCCAGATGTATGAGTACTCCTTATGGGATCGGGAGCAGTATGGTTTCCCGGCAGTCAATCAACAATTGGTCATGCTGAAAATGCTGGATAACTGTGGTTCTTTTGGTTCGGCCATGCTAGAAGCGTATTCAGAGTGTCATGAACCAACGTTTCTTCCGATTGCTGAACGGATTGCAGATTTCATGCTTTCCCGCCTGGAACGGCAGGAGGATGGTGCATTTTATCGCACATGTGTAGGGGAGTATGCCGAGAATACCATGTGGGCAGATGACCTCTATATGAGCACGCCGTTTCTCGTTCGTTATGCACGGGTGACAGGCAACTCTGCCGCATTGGATGAAGCCGCCAGACAATTTTCACTGTATCGGAAGTATCTGTTTATGCCTGAGTTCAAGATCATGTCCCATGTGTATGATTTCAAATACGGACAGGCAACGCAGATTCCATGGGGACGGGGAAATGGCTGGACACTGTTTTCCTTGACAGAGGTATTGGAAGCTTTGCCAGCAGAGCATCCCGAGCGTCCAGCTTTAATAGAATTCTTCAATGAGCTGTGTGAAGGGTACGCAGCGCTTCAAGGGGAGAGTGGGTTATGGCATCAGGTGTTGAATGTTCCACAGACGTATGAAGAAGCCTCCTGCACGGCGATGTTTGCCTATGGTTTTGCGAGAGGTGTACGCTTTGGCTGGTTCAAAGACCCTGAAGTTTACGTCACGGCTGCCGAGCGGGCTTGGAAAGGACTCATCTGCAAAGCCATTGATCGTCAAGGGAATGTCCATGGCGTGTGCAGCGGATCACGATATGCGTTTACGGCAGAGTATTATGATCAGGACTTGCGTACCGTCACCAATGACAATCACGGAATAGGCATTATGATGCTGGCAGGAACTGAAGTAGCAAAAATGAAGAAACATCTGGCTGAGCACAGGGTGTCTTCACCTGCCGTCTCACATTCCTGACAGACCACCGAGGTCTGATTTTCATACTATCGTTTCTATACAACAAGTTGTCTTCTGCTCCACGTAATACGGTTGTATATCCGTAATCATATTTGAGACGGGATCATCACCGCTGGGAATATCATTCCTGGTGGTTTTTGATTCCTGTAACTCCTTACTTTTTTGAAAGGAAAGCTTACTTTTGTTTATGTCATGTGCAGTAATAGACCGATACAATAGGTTTTGTAAGCGATTCCATAAATGCAAGAAGGGGAGGAAATTCATTTATGATGATTACAAAAAAGTGGGTAACCCTGTTCTGCCTGTCCCTGTTATTGTTCGCTACAGCCTGTTCTGGAGGGGCCACCGATACACCATCTTCTTCTGGAGAAGCAAGTGGAAGTGAAGGAGATTCATCAGGCAAGATTGAACTGCGCATGACCTGGTGGGGATCACAGACCAGACATGATCTGACGACCAAAGTGATCCAATTGTTTGAAGAGAAACATCCGGGAATCACCATTAAACCTGAATATTCCGGTTGGGACGGTTACTTTGACAAGTTGACTACACAGGTAGCCGGTTCAAATGCACCAGATATCATCCAGATGGATTACGCCTTTTTGACTGACTTTGCCCGGCGTGGTGCCTTGCTTGACCTGACTCCGTTTGCAGAGAGCAAAGAGCTGCGGACAGAGGATCATGATCAGAGCATGATTACAGCCGGTTCGATTGACGATAAATTATATGCAATTACCCTCGGAGTTAACGCACCAGGTGTCATCTATGACGCCACCGTATTTCAGGAATTAGGTATAGAAGAACCACAAGAGAGCTGGACATGGAAGGATTTTGGGGATATTGCAACCAAGATCGCCGCAGCCAAAGGTGAGGGGTTCTATGGATCGGCAGACATTTCCGGTACAACGAACATGTTTGAAGTGTTTATTCGGCAATCCGGGAAAGGATTGTTTGATGGTGGCACAATGACAGCTACCAGCGAGGAGCTTCAACAATGGTTCGATATGTGGAGCGCACTACGCGAGAATGGTGGAGTGACTACAGCGGAGATAACGGCATCCACAACCAATGCGCTGGAGACACGACCGATCTCACTGGGCACAGCCGCCATGGACTTTGCATGGTCCAATCAATTGCTGACATTCCAGCAGGTGAACAAAAACCAGGATCATAAGCTTGGCATACAAGTGCTTCCGCATGGTGTAGGTGAAAAGCAAATCGGTGAATATCTGAAACCAGGCCAGTTCCTCTCCGGTTATGGTAAAACCAAACATCCAAAGGAAGTTGCCATGTTCATTGATTTCATGGTCAATGATCCAGAAGCAACCGCTATTCTTGGTTCTGAACGTGGGGTGCCGGTCAATTCCAGCATTCGTGAACAGATGCAGCCTACGCTGCCGGAAGCGGAGCAAACCATTTTCCAATTTATCGATACTGTATCGAAGAACTCCAGCGAGATTGACCCGCCATACCCGCAAGGATTTGCTGAAGTGGACACAAGTTTCAAGAGCGCAAGCGAGCAGATCGCCTTCGGTCAAGGCAATACTCCAGATGTCATTGCCCAGTTTATTGAAGGAGCCAAGGCTACGCTTGGATCGAGTCAATAATAATTGAAACTGTCTCACACTTCTAATTCTGCGGGGAGGTTGCGAAGATGACGACATCACAGGTCAGTCAAGCCCGAATCGAGCGTGTAACTACCCGGCGGGTAAAACGGAGATATGCGCATAATGGAGCCGCACTTCTGTTTCTCGCCCCATGGCTTGTCGGATTGTTATTCCTTACCCTAGGTCCAATGTTGGTATCGTTATACATCTCGTTCACCGATTACAGTATCCTGGCCGCCCCTTCCTGGGTCGGTCTGGATAACTACACCACGATGTTTACATCGGATAAACTGTTCACTCAGTCGCTCAAAGTCACCTTCACGTATGTCGCTGTATCCGTACCGGTCAAATTGATCTTTGCGCTGCTTGTAGCGATGTTGCTCAACAAAGGGATTCGAGGATTAGGTATTTATCGGACAGTGTATTACATCCCTACATTACTTGGAGGTAGCGTGGCGATTGCGATGTTGTGGCGTAAAATGCTGGGTGGGGACGGGCTACTCAATAGTGTGCTTGCCATGGTAGGCATTAAAGCGCCCGATTGGGTAGCGAATCCGAAATATGCTCTGTACTCCATCGTGCTGTTATCCGTGTGGCAGTTCGGATCGTCGATGATTATTTTCCTGGCAGGCCTGAAGCAGATTCCACCCGAATATGATGAAGCCTCAGCGGTAGATGGTGCAGGTCCTCTGCGGAGATTCTTCTATATAACGTTGCCAATTCTGTCACCCGTTATCTTCTTCAATCTTGTCATGCAGCTGATTACATCCTTTCAATCGTTCACGCAGGCTTTTGTTATCAGTAATGGTAGCGGTGGGCCAGTGAACTCAACCCTAATGTACTCTCTGTATCTGTACAAAAAAGGATTTTCATTCTTTCAGATGGGTTATGCTTCTGCGATGGCCTGGGTGCTGGTCATCCTGATTGGCGTATTTACATTGCTCGTATTCCGCAGTAGTAAGCTGTGGGTGCACTATGAGGATGGTGGGAAATCATGATTGGACAACGGAACTCTACAGCATGGGTCGTCAGCAAACATGTGTTGATCTCAGGCATCGCCTTTGTCATGCTCTACCCGATCCTCTGGATGCTGGGCAGCTCATTCAAACCGGGACATATGATCTTTACAGAGACCTGGTTTTGGCCACAGGAATGGAATTGGCAAAATTACATGAATGGCTGGTCGGGAATTCAGGGCAACCCGTTCTCCCGGTTTCTAACTAACTCTGTCGTTCTATCGCTTGGCGCCGTGCTGGGCAATGTGATTTCCTGCTCTATGGCGGCGTATGCCTTCGCCCGACTGAATTTTCGTTTCAAAGCCATCTGCTTTGGCCTGATGCTCATGACGATCATGTTGCCCCATCATGTGACGCTGATCCCGCAGTATATTCTCTTCAACCACCTGGAGTGGGTGAATACGTATCTGCCGCTTGTGGTGCCAAAATGGCTGGCGACCGACGCCTTCTTCATTTTCCTCATGGTACAGTTCTTCCGGGGATTACCTAAAGAGCTGGATGAGGCGGCTACCATCGATGGATGCGGTCCTGTGAAAATATACACCAAAATCATCATTCCACTGGCTTTCCCAGCATTGGTTACCACGATGATCTTTACGTTCTTGTGGACATGGGACGACTTCTTCAGTCAGTTGATCTACCTGAGTGACGTTAGCAAATACACCGTGCCGCTAGGTCTGCGCCTGTTCCTTGATTCCAGCTCTCAATCCGATTGGGGCCCGATGTTTGCCATGTCGGTGTTGTCGCTGGTGCCATGTTTTATCGTATTTATCGTGTGTCAAAAGTACTTCGTGGAAGGAATCGCGACCTCTGGGCTCAAAGGGTAATTCCAAGACGAAACGAGTTGATTTTTCCATGAGGAAAGGAAGATGGTCTTCATTTATTAATCAAAAGCTGCAACAAAGCAAGCTCTCCACATTGATGGTGACTTGCTTTATTGCGTTTAACCTCCTGCTCGTCTCGGTTGTGGTCTGGCTGGCATATCAGTCTTTCTCAGCAGTCACCTTTGCGGAGATTAGCAAAGCACGCCTGGCTCTTCTGAACGAAAGCACACGTCGGGGATTTGATTTCATCACAGGGGTAACCGGAACTTCCTATGCTTTGGCAAGCAATCGGGAACTGTCCAGTCTGCTCGAAACGGCTGATACGGGCAGGCTTGCACAGATTCACCAGCGGAGAGAGGTCTCTCGAATTCTGGATCATACCATGGTCGTGAGTGAAGGCATCACTTCCATCGAACTGTATACGGATGTCTTCAATGAAGTGACAGTGACTATGGCTGATCGCATATTTCCGGTGGACACCATCGCACACGACTCTTGGTTTGCTACGCTGGAAAAGGCTGATGCGGCTTGGGTTCCGCTGCGTGAGAACGAATCTGGCCAATCCCTGGTCGGATACGCCCAACGGATTTTCGACAGTCGTGGCGGAACGGTTGCTTATGTACTCATTCGACTGAGTAGAGCCGACATCGTACGCAGGTTTGCTGATGTACCCATGGCGCTTGATGGAAAAGTCCTGTTGGTAGATACGGCTGGTAATGTCGTAATGCAGATGGGGAGAGTTGATCCAACAGGGGAGAATGAACGAGCGGATCGAAGAAATGAAGCGAGTACAGTACAGGAAACGGGTGAAGCTGTAAATTCATCTTCTTCTATTATAGATAGTGCATGGATTCAGGAACATATCCAGCATGGTGCAGATGGGTACGAAGTAGTTTCCGGCCAACCTGGAGGTGCTCAATTGGTGCTGTACTCCAGGCCAGCCATGCTTCAGTGGCGCCTCGTACAGACTATTCCGGTATATACACTGTTATCTCCGCTCAGACAAGCAGGCTGGCAGATCCTTGGCATCGCCGTGCTGGGACTATTATGCTCGGCTGTGCTGGCGTACCTGTTTGTAAGGCAGATCATCCGGCCTTTGCGACAATTAATCAAACGAATGAGACAACTGGAGAAAGGGGACTTCGATACCCGGGTCCAACTTTCGTTTACAGAGGAATATGCCCATTTGGCTTATGGCTTTAATCACATGGCTTCACAGCTCACAACGCTGATGGAACAGGTGAAGGATGAGAGCCGGGCCAAGCGTGAAGCCCAGACGGGCTTGCTTGAGGCCCAGATCAAACCCCATTTTTTATACAATACCCTCGACATGATCCACTGGCGCGCACTTGATTACGAAGCCAAGGATATCAGTCGCATGATTGTACAGCTCAGTAAGCTGTTACGGATCGGACTGAGTGGAGGGAGACTGTTTATACGGGTTCGTGATGAGTTGGAACATGCCCGTTGCTACGTTAACATCCAGTCAGAGCGGCTGCCGTTCTCCATTCAATATCAGGAGCGGATCGATCCGCATATTCGCGGTTGTTACATTCCCAAGATCATTTTGCAGCCCTTTATCGAAAATGCCGTTATGCACGGGCACCCTGAAGAAGGCACACTTCGAATTCAGGTGCATATGAACGAAGAGGTTGGCCCGCATGAGGATATCGTCATTCGTATCACGGATAATGGGCGGGGTTTGCCGGAGGGGTGGAAACTCGAAGAGACGTGTGGCATCGGCGTACGGAATGTACATCAGCGCATTCAGCTTTATTGTGGGAAGAGGTATGGTGTTCAACTGAGCGATAGAGAGTCAGGTGGAGTGGAAGTGACCATTACGCTGCCGCGTATTGAGACCGACGAGCAATTAAATCTATGGCTGGATGGTGAAAAATGATGAAGACCATTATGCTTGTTGATGACGATCCTCATATTGTAAAGGCATTAACAGATCATATCGATTGGCCTTCTCTGGGCCTCAGCATTGCAGGCACTGCTTCCAATGGCTTGGATGCGCTAGAGCTGTTTCACCGTATGCATCCAGATGTCGTTATGACTGACGTATATCTACCGGGGATGACCGGGCTTGAGATCACACAGACGTTGCGACGTGATCATCCCCACTTGCCGATCATCATTCTTAGTGGATATGACGAATTCGAGAACGCCCGGGCAGCCATGCGCTGGGGGGTGAATCACTTTTTGCTGAAGCCGGCAGAGGTCGAGGAGATTGAGTCTGTGCTGCGGGAGGTGCTACTGGAACAAGATGTGCGAGAGCGGCATGAGCGGCTGGAGCGGACATACAAGCAGGAGGTCGGACGGGTACTTCCGTATTTGCGCAAACAATTTCTTCACGAACTGCTGACTACGCGATATCGGGCAGACGAGCTGCCCAAAGAACGCATGGACTATATAGGCATTCACATGTCCTCCCAGACACGCGCCATTAGTCTGCAACTGAATCGCCCCGTATTTTTGACACGGATGAAAGAACGGGATTGGCAGCTTCTCCGTTATGGTGCAGCCGATATTATTCAGGAGACGGTGAAGGAGCAAGCGGCGCGCATGAATGGTCAGTTAGAGATTGTTGATTATTCGGATCAGGTATTTGTGTTGCTTCTATTAGGAGATAAAGATCATCTGGAGGAATGCCTGCTACTCGTGGAGAGGATGATCGATCAGATCTTTACGTATCTGAAAATTGAAGTGAGTGCTGGAATCGGAAGATCCAAAAGTCACCCATGTGAGGTGATAGATTCCTATCTCGAGAGCAGGGAAGCGGTGGAAACAGCAGAGTTCCAAGGTGGAAGTCGTATCTACCACTATGAAACATCAGAGGAAACAGAACCAAGTGTGACCGATTATTCATTATTGCTTCGTCAATGGAATGAGGCTTGGGCGGATATTCGACCTGACCTGGCCGAAGAGGTATGGCATCATATTTGCCTTTTGCTGAAAGAGGGGAAATGTGTTGGGATACAGGATGTACAGGTTGTGGCCGTTAGTCTGTTTGACACGTTGATGCATAGCTGGAACCGACTTCATCCTATGTTAGCGCCGCCGCTGGCGATGAGTGATTTTTTGCGTGAAATTCAATCGAAATATGCTTTGCATGATCTGGTAAACTGGATGGATCGTATTATCTGCGACTGGCTGGAACAGATACGTAAGGAGATGGGCGAGAAGAAAAGCAATAAACTTATCGAGCAGGTGAAACAGTATGTAGAGCTTCATTACGCCGAAGAGATTAGTTTTGAAGCGATCGCCAAGGGGCTGTTCGTACATCCGAAGTATCTGAGTCAACTGTTCAAAAGGGTGACCGGTGAGAATTTCGTCAGTTATTTGAACGGGTACCGGATTCAGAGAGCGTTGGAACTGTTGCAGTCGGGACATTACATGGTATATGAGGTGAGCGAGATGACGGGGTTCCGTAATGCAACGTATTTTAGCCAGGTGTTCAAAATGCTTACGGGCAAGAGTCCGTCTGAGGTGGGGTAGAGCGATACAGGTACAGTAATTAAATAAAGTGGAAGAGGAGGTATGGTTCTTATGATGATCGATCAGCAGGAATATTACATTAGAGGCTTATCTTACTCCATTAGATCGGCAGAGGAAAAGGATGCTGAGGCCTTGTCTTCACTACGTGTACAAATCGATGGGGAAACCGAGAACATGGATCGTGAAGAGGGCGAGGCGTATATCGACGCAGCCGGGTTTAGGCGGATCATCCATTTGGACACTGAGAAGTCACGGAATCTGTTCCTTGTTGCTGTAGTAGCGGGTGAGATTGTGGGATACTCCCGATGTGAAGGTACAGAGCTGAAGCGCTTTTGCCATAAAGTTGAGTTCGGCGTGTGTGTAGCCAGAGAGTTCTGGGGGCATGGGATTGGCAAGAACTTGTTAGAGAAGTCGATAGAATGGGCAGACCAGACTGGTGTAGAGAAGATGACGTTGAACGTGCTGGCATCCAATGAAAAGGCAATCGAGTTATACCAAAAGAGTGGCTTCGAGATCGAAGGTATTTTGAAAAAGGATCGTAGACATGCGAATGGACAGTATTACGACACGATAGTGATGGGCAGGTTCAGAGACTTATAATGGTATAAAAAGTGAAAAGCAGAATCTAAATAAGCTCACAGCTTATGGAGTTTAATTATTAGATTTGATACCGACATAATAGATAGCAGTGTTATTGAGAAGATGTATTATGTTTCTTATCTTATAGAACGAATGTAATGATGTTGAATGAGTCTATTCACAACCTATTATTGAGATAGATTAGACCGGTGAGTGTATATAGGATATAGT
>NZ_LELF01000063.1:0-254 GCF_001029205.1 Paenibacillus sp. VT-400
GTTTCGGTCGCTCGCTTCCCTTGTTTTGCTTGCGCAAAGCCAAAAGTCGCTCTCACCCGATACCATCACAAAAGCAATTTAACTACCTTTATACACTTGACTTGTTTACACAAGTTCAGCTTAAAGGAATGTTCTAATTCGCGTTTGTTTCGTTTCGATATCTAGTTTTCAAAGAACAAGCTCCATGCAAAAGCAAGCTGTTTTGAGAGTTTGAGCTCTCAAAACCGAACAACGAGTGAGTGTTTTGTAGCTAA